>JBLZTD010000001.1:2145000-4641744 GCA_048983575.1 Thalassobaculum sp.
GTCTCGCCAGAGAGTGCCGGAGGGGCCGGGAACACCCTCGTCGTTCAGCTGCTGTGCGATCGCGCGCGGCGAATGCCCAGCCGCGAACAACGTGAAGATCAGCCGCACGATCTCGGCCTGCGCGGCGTTTATCACCCGCTTGCCGCGTTCCGGTTCTCCGTCAGATCCGATGTCCCTGACCACATCGTAGCCGTACGCGTTGCCGCCGCCTGAGCATCCCTGCTCGACGCGGCCTCTCAGGCCACGTCGGGTCTTGTCGGCGAGATCCTGAAGGAACAGCGCGTTCATCGTACCCTTGAGGCCAACATGCAGTTCGCTGACCGGTCCCTCGGACAGGGTGACGATCTGAACGCCGAAGAACCGTAGCTGCTTGTAGATTTGGGCGACGTCGGCCTGGTCGCGGCTGAGGCGGTCTAGCGCCTCACAGACCAGCACCTCGAAGCCTTTGGCACGGGCAGCTTCAAGCAGGGCCTGAAGGCCCGGCCGGACCATGGAAGCTCCGGATAACGCCCGATCACTGAAGTCGCCGGCGAGCGACCAGCCTTCGCGCTCGATCCGGAGCGCGCAGAGCCGAACCTGATCCTCGATCGAAGCATCGCGCTGATTATCGGAAGAGTATCTGGCGTAGATCGCTGCGCGCACGGGAGGGCTCCATCATCAGGTCAAAGCACCTGAACCATGCCCTCCTTGGCGTAGGCTCACGGGCAGTTTGAACCGTCAGGGCACTATGTCAAAGATTCAAATGTAGTCGCCGAGATCTTGCGAAGCCGTGGAAACGGTTGTGGCCATTGGCTTATCATCTCGGATCGCGGCGATAAGGCCCTGATACTGCTCATGCCCGGCTTTACTCTGAGCCTGGATATAATACTTCTTGCCCGTCACAAGATTTCCATGACCGAGCAGTCCGGCGATCATCCATGCAAGTTCCGGGGACTGAAGATACATGAAGGTGGCAGCGCAATCCCGGAACAGATGAGGGTTCACGGGAAATCCCAAAGCGTCGCGTGTGCGCCTCCGAATCGCCTGGTAGATCCCGATCGCCGTCAGCCGGCGCCCTGTGCCTGAGGACACCCAAAGGTGTTGGCAAGAGTCTTTACCGAGGAGGACCGGTCTGAAGATCGCCAGATAATGTTCGATCGGCGTCGTCAAAGCCTTCGGACACGGCACATCGATCGGATAGTCGGTCTTCACCTGCTCGGCGGTCAGATGAATCTCGTATTGCCCAGCCTGACACGTGAACGAGGAGCCAATCTCGAGGTCGGCTAGGTTCTGACGACGAATCGGGCGTTGTGCCAGCAGGGCGATCAGCAGGCCGTCTCGGAAGGTGGTAGCGGCATCCTTTGTGGGTGTCTCGTCGACAGTCTGGTTCCAAGCGTGTTGCATCAGTCTCTCGCCGAGGCCAATCAGGACCACTGGGGCTACGATCCGGCCGGACTTGGAGACGGTTGGGGCACCGCGTTTCATCCGGGCTGCCAGTGCCCGGAGATCTGCAGTGTCTACTTCCGGGCACGTCACGGAGAGAAACATTGCGATCGAGTTTGCTCGTGCTCCGATCGTCTGCGGAGCGCGGCCGAGACGCTCAAGCTCCTTCAGGTATCCGAAGATCTGGTCGAGGTCCGCACGCAGCTTGATCGACCCACTGAGCGCCTGCGTCTCCGACTGGGCCAGATACTCAAGGTATTGGCCCCAGGCGTCGATGAGATTCAGCCGCGTCGTCTCTTCGTAAGAAGCGGCACTCTTCTCAGTCTTGGGTTCCAGCAGCGCGGCTGTCTCGAGGCTCTTGAGGAAGTCGGATGGTCCTGCCTGGCAAGAGGCGAACCACCGTGTCCGGTCCTCCTCCGGCCAGTTGGAGACCGGCCGGATACGGGTCATGGTGTGATCGAGCGCGGTCATCGTCTCGACCGCCTAGCTCTGCTTCTTCTTCGTCTTGCCGCCGCGGAGGTTGGCGATCAGGTCATCGTAAACCTGCATCGCCTTCTTCTGGTCGACCGCGGAGTAGTACTTGGTGGTGGTGTCGAGCGAGCTATGTCCGAGGATCGTGCTCACGGTCTGATATGCCGTCGGATAGGCGTCGAGCAGGATCTGCGCCATGACGTGGCGGAACGCGTGCATGTGGATCTTGATGCCGACCTTTTCGAGTACCGAGCGCTGCAGCTGCTCTCCAATGGTGGTTTTGTCGAGGTGACTGCCTTTGGTGCCGGGGAACAGCCACGGCGTCTCGGCGCCTGGAAGCTTCCCACGGTACTCGATCACATAAGTCCGGATCACCGTCGAGGAGGGGGCCGGCAGCTCGAAGGTAATGCCCTTGCCGCCTTTGATATCCGAGCCGGGAATCAGAACGACGAGCTTCTTGGCCGACGCGTCCGCCCAGTTCAGGAAATGCTTGTCGAGCCGAAGCGCGAGCAGGTTCTTCATCCGGATCGCGGCGACGATCAGGATCTCCAGTGCTGCGGCGGACCGCATCGTCCGAGCAGCGCGAGCGGGCTTTTCTTCGGCGATCTTGATCGCTTCTGTCATCAAGGTCTGCGGCAGGGTCAGCAACTTGAAGCGCGTCTCAGGATTGGCCGTCGCCGCCAGCACCTTGTTGGCTTTCTCAGAGAGGCCTGTGCCGCCTCCTCCGAGCTTCTTGTGAATGTTCATCTCCAGCACCCGGAGCGCTTTCAGGTCGTAGTCACCGATGCCCACCGCCGAGCCAATGGTGGTCAAAGCTGCGGCGATCCGGAAATGCATCCAGCGCAGCCGACCGTCCTGGTTGATAATGTACTTAACCGAGGCAAGAACGAGGTTGGCATTAAGTGCGGCGCGCATGTCTTCGACCGTGTCGATCAACCCTGTTCGAACCAGAACCGACAGATGGCGCTGGAGGGCGTATCGGTAGTTCCCGACCGTTGCGTCTGCCCAAGGCTTGCCCTGACCCGACGCCTCGGCGGCAGCGAACTCGGCCATCGTCTCGAAGGACAGCAGAGAGGGGACTCCTGTCGCTGACTTGCGCTTCGCCTCGAACAACGCCTCGGCCTCGCTCGTCAAATGGCTCGGCAGCTCCGACCAGATGAGCGATTTAGCAGCGCACGGCTCTGGCGGGGGCACCGGTGAGATCGGCCAACCTTCGACCTGCGCCGCAAAGTCGTTCAGGGCCTTGCAGGTCCGGCGGTAGACCTGACCGGCATGCGGTGTGATGGCGGATTTTAGCCCCGTCTCGAAGATCGCCATCTTCTCGTCATCCATCTCGGACGGTCTCCAGCCCCGTTCGGAAGCGAAGTGCGCGAGCCGAGAGATCGGCCGGGCACGCCTCTTTGTCGGGATCAGGGTCATCACCGCCTGCCACTCCGGCGTCAGCGCGGTGGTGTGCTTGCCCGGCATAACCTCCCGGCCCGTGAGCTTCAGCGCGGAGCGGAAGCGGGACTTGATGTTCTGAAGCGAGGCCCGCTTCAGCCCGAAGGTGGTTGCGGAGATCGAGGCGAGCTTGCTGTTGAGCATCGCGATGCCGATCGGAGCCGCGATACCGAGGGCGATGACCTTCTCGGCCATGAACCGAGCAGCGGCGATCAGCTCCTTCTTTCTCGTATCCGCGATGTCCTGCAGCGCAGTGATATCAGCGAGAAGATCAGCGTAGGTGCCGGGCGGCTTGGTTGTCGTGCTCATTTTAGCCTCCATGAGTATGTGTTAGAATGTATATGCAGGAGTGATTGCTGTGATGCAGGGATATGTATTTGTGAAAACCCCCGCCTGTATTTCCTTATTGAAGTCAGGAGGGGGTTTTCACTGGGGGGCCATTAAACGTCTTCGCCGTTGATGAAGACGTTCAGGTCGCAGCTCCTGATGCGCACGGTTCCGCCGACCTTCTTTGCCTTGAGCTTCCCTGCCTTGATCCAGCGACGAACGGTCGTGTGGTGAACGCAGAGCGCTGTGGCTACGGCTTCTACCGTCAGCCAGTTATCCAGCTCGGCAGCTGGCGGATTACTCGGGGGGATCTTGGTGATGGTGACCGGCATTGGTCGGGTCCTCCTTGGCTGTGTTCAGGGCGTCACGAGCCGCTTGGCGCGCCAAAGCCTTCGCCAACTCCGTCAGTGCAGAGGGGAGGACAGATGTCTGATCAGGCCCACGGTCGTGCATGGGCTAGTCATCTGAAGCACGTTTATCGCTAGGTCACGAAAAACGAACTTGCTGGATCATTTGCTGAACCAGGGGAGTGTCTTGAGAGATTATCGCGCAATTAGAGAGATGGACCTCTCGATAGCCATTCAGGGTTCGCCCCGCCGATTACGCTCTGCTTTGAACTACTGCCGTGCAAACTCTCGCTGCGAAACCAGATCGTCGTTCGCCGACCGCCACGGCTGTCGCCTCCGACTGAAATCCCCTGAGCGCCGCTTGGGCGTTCAGGGGTGAAGCCGATCATGTCTAACCGCAGGGTCGGCTATGTTTTTCCCGGTCTGGGTTCGACCTGTCTACACAGGGTCTATCGGAGGATTCTCGATCTTGCTGATGGTGACCGTCATGGAGTTCCAGAGATCGAGATTGATATTGTGCTGCTCCAGTATGTGGTGCGCAGCCTGTAGCGAGATGTAGCGATAATGTGTATCGATGACATCTGCAGTATAGGTCTTGAACCAGTTCCTGGTCTTGGGATCTGGCACTTCAGCACTAAGCGTTATCCGCCAGATGGTGGACTGCTTAAAAATCGAAGTGCTGGAGTCGATCATGTCAGATTTATTGGGTGGCATAGCCGTTCCTTTCAGTATAAAGCTTAGTCATTTTTCTTTAATTTCCTTGTTATTCAATAATATAATCATATGACGGCGAAAAAATTTTTCTTATATTCTCTTATATAAATAATCACTGGATTATATGTGTTGGTTTCTAGTTAGATATTAAAAATTTTCATTCTAATTTTTTCATTTGTGATATACACATTTATATAGAGTTGATTTGGTGCATGACCGGGTGATTAAACGTTCACGTCGAGATCGATGTATGAATTATCTGCAGTGGGCGGGGGTATGGTCCTGGCCCTGTTTCGGGAGGCGGTTATTGTCACGCTGAAATTTGGCGATCACATAATTCTCCTCAGTCGAACGGCTGATCTGCCTAATTGTCAGGAATGGGCGCCTTGATGCCGTGTGCGTTGCGCGTACGTAAGCACGACCATTTCGCCGCAACCCTGAGGAGGCGCCCCATGCGCACTCTCTTCCTGACCGCCCTCGCGACCGCGTTCCTGTGGCTCTCCACCGGAGCGCAGCCCGCCACCGCATCGAGCTTGGCCCCCCTGTCGTCTCCGGACGACGTGGCGGAGCTTATCCGCACCGGCGACCCGCTCGTCCTGGACATCCGCGGCGACAAGGTCGAGGACGGCCGTATTCCCGGAGCCGTGAGCGCCCCATACGGTTCCTTCCGCGGTCCGAACGAAAACCCAGGTGAGCTGCTGTCCGAAGCCCGGTTTACCGAGGTGTTCCGCAGTCTGGGGATCGAGGAAGACCGCCCGACCGTCATCATCCACCAGGGACGTGACGAGACCGATTTCGGGGCCGCCGCCCGGGTCTACTGGACGCTCAAGTCTGCCGGCGTGCAGAACCTGAGCATTCTCAACGGCGGCATGAACGCCTGGCTCGCGACCGGGACAAGGGTGGTGCAGGCGACCGCGTCCGACCCGTCGCCCTCGGATTTCACCGTCACCCTGAGCGACCGGTGGCTGGCGACCCGCGAAGACGTCCAGGCGATCGTCAACGGCGAACGGTCCGGCCGTCTGGTGGATGCCCGCCCGGCGTCGTTCTACAACGGCGAGCAGGCGCATCCCGCCGCGGCGCGGCCGGGGACGATCCCGCAGTCGGAATACTTCACCCAATCCGGCTGGTTCTCCGGCGGGCCCGCAATCGTCGACGCGGTGGCCGCCAGGAAACTCGCCGCGGACAACGGCTTCCGCCAGGACGACGCGCTCGTGTCCTTCTGCAACACCGGCCACTGGGCCTCGACCAACTGGTTCGCGCTGAGTGAGCTTGCCGGAATCGAGAACGTGAAGCTCTACCCGGAATCGCTGGTCGGCTGGTCCAACGCCGGCCTGCCCATGGCGAACACCCCAGGCCTGATCCAGACCTTCATCAACCGGATCAAGCAGGCCCTCTGACGGCACGCGACCGGGTCGAACAGCAGCCGGGTCGAACAGCAGCCGGGCCGAACAGCAACCGGGGAGAAGGCGATGGCCGTCTCAGGGATCACGCAGAGCCGCCCGCAATTGGCGCTGGATCGCCTCGGCGTCGTCGCGCTCCTGAGCGCGGTCGTCGTCGCCACCGCTCTCCTCGTCGGCGCGCGCTACGGTGCGCTCCTGATGATCGGCCTCGGCCTGCCTGGGCCTCACCCTCGAGGGTCTGCGCTTCGGGTTCGCCGGGCCTTGGCGGGCGATGATCCTGCGGGGCGAACCGGCGGGACTGATCGCGCAGCTCGCGGCGATCGGTCTCGTCGCCCTGGCCAGCTTTCCGCTCCTGTCGGGCCATCCCGAAGAGCTGATCGGCGCCCATGCGCCGGTCGGCCTGGCGATGATCGCAGGCGCCTTCGTGTTCGGCGCGAGCATGCAGCTCGTCCTCGGATGCGGTTCCGGGACGCTGGTGAACGCGGGCAGCGGCAACGCCGTCAGCCTGGTCGCGCTCCCGTTCTTCGCCATCGGCAGCTTCGCCGGCGCCTATCATCTCGACTGGTGGGCCGACTTCGGCACGGCTCCGACTGTTGATCAGCCCCCACTGACTGGTCCGGTTTCAAAGTTAGTGCACGGGCTGCTTGGGCCTGCCGACGTCTGAGGCTAGGCAAGGAGATCCGGCGCCTGTCAATGCGCGGTTGATCAATTGTTGGTAATCCGAATATCGGAACTTGGTGCCGGCACGATAATGTCCGCACAAGAAGCGCGTGCTGTACCATCGACAGAGCAAGCCCCCACATCTCGGATTGATGCCTCTGTAACGTCGACACAAGAAACGCCTGCTGCCCTAAAGAGCAAACGATATTCAGATCCGGGGGTCACTTCTGAGAAGTCCACATCGACGACTTCGCGGTGCAGTTCCCGACCTACTCGGCCAAAGATGACCAAAAGAAAGTGAGCCTCCAGGGTTCGGGTCTCACCTGAGACAGCCACCGTCACCCCTAAAATGCAAGCGGTTTCGTCGCCACCGTAAAAGGTCAGAGAGACGAGGTGCTCTTGTTTATTTGGCGGTTCCAAACGAACGGTTTGGTCATAGTCAGCCGAATGATTGTACCGAATGGACTGTGCCCGACCGTCAGCCTCACGAATTTTATGTAGAGTTTCACGCTCAGACGGCAAATATAATCTCTGCGACTCAGCAATAGCCCAAGCTGCCCCGCCGCACCCAACCAATAAAAATACGATGAGAATATAATGAAATGGCCTCGACTGCCGATGTTTTGATTTCGGGAGATTTACCGCTACAGCTCGTGGCTCATCCAGTTCGGCATTCTCACCAAGAATGCGCCAGACCAACGCCATCATTTTTTCGACCTGAACGCTGATCTCACGTGACCGAAACGCTGGCACGCTGCAGGCCACGCGCAATCCAGACATTTTTTCATTCAAATGGTTTATCTCTATTTCGACGTAGAGCAACACTTTTTTCTCGGGGCTTTGTCTAACCACGCGGTCAAGTTCGCAATAGGATACGAGCAGCCCTTCGTCGTCTCTTTCGATAGTCAGTCCTAGCGAGGAAAGTGTTGACCTTGCCGCTGCCGTCGCGGTCTCGAAGCTTGCTCGGAGACGAGCTCTCCTTACAATTCTTGCCATCTAGCGCTCCGACCAAGCTTTGCGCAGTGAGGACGACCTTATTTTATATACTTGCTGAGGCGCTAGACGAAGACATCTATAAAGCGCACGTTTGACAACCGGTTACCTTGGACATTTTTAACAGGTTCGACTGACCGCCCCCCAAGCGAAATTCGCTTCTCAGGTTTGTTCTCAGACACGGTGTTCGACTGATTCTGTGTGACGGCGGAAGCAACCATCGAGCTTTTGGCTGTCAAAGGCGTCAACGACCACGGAAGTGTTTTCGAAACTGACATTGTAACATCCAACTCAAGAGTACCCCTACATAGCCTCTAATTATACGATCACGAAGAGGGGGCAGAACAGAATTTCTGAAATTTTCATTTTCAAAATGAAAATAAAAACACATGATTATATTTCTATTTGAAAATTCTAGGGTATGGCCGTAGATCAAGATAAATGACTATTGTCGGTCTATGGGAAATGATCAGATAGTCTCTATTCCAGGGCGATTCTTCAAGAAAGAATCTAAAAAAGGCGGATTCGATATTTACTATCGAAGCTTTAGGCATCGTGTGTCTCTATATTATTGCTGGACAAACAGTGAAGATAGAGCTTTGGATATGATCGGGCGGATGAATTCCGATATCCTTGGAAGCGTTGCTGCGTTTAGCGAGGGTGTAGAAAAAAATCTGGAGCGAACAGCGGAAATTATATCTATTAATAAAAAGAGGAATATCAGTGGATTTTCATCCGTATCAAACAATACAAGGTGATGCCTAACTACTTAATACCCTTTTTGATTTTGCCGATTATATGGTCTATTCGGATTTTTCCATCATTCGTCGGGGTGTAAATTTTTACGCGTCGGTCTCGTTTGTCAATTTCGCAATTGACCATGCCTTTATCAAACAGATCTTTTGCGCCACGATGGACCGTTGACATAGAAAAATTCAACATAGTCGCTATATTAGTCGTAGAGGGGATAATTCCGATTTCTATACATCGATGCAGTGCCATGAGCGTGATATCTGCGCGGTCTAAATGCGATTTAATAAGAACGTCCCACCTTTGATCTTGTCCATCACCTCCAATCTTTGCGCGCGTTAATTCGTCAAACATAGATGAAACGTGCTCTCCGAGGAGATGGAGGGATATTGGTTTTACCAGATAATCCCCAGCTTTTTTCCGCAGCGCGACCACACTTGAGTCGAACGTCGGATAAGCAGTTAGTACCAAGAAGCGACTTTCTGGAAGAGATGCTATGTTGCCAAATGCCTTCTCCGATAACCCATCTTTTAATTGGCGATCAAGAATAAAAACCTGTTGCCTGTCTGGTTCGGATTTCGCGTACTCGGTTATTGCTTCGATCGTCGATAGGGATACGACGTCATACCCCTTGTGAGTAAAGTACGTGACCATTGCTAACGAGAATTCTTGGTCATCTTCAGCTATGATTAATCTTTTTTTCATCGTTGGGTTCCGAAGTCGGGGGGGCATTTTTTCTAGAGATAACTATTTATATTGGATAGAAAGGGTGGCCATAGAAGTATCCTTGTCCTTTCTGTATCCCTGTTGCTAGGACAGCGAGTTCGTCTGAATAATCTTCTATTCCCTCAGCAACTATATCGACCCGGATGTCCCTCGCAAGCCCAGCGCATGCCTTGACCAGGAATCGCAGTCGACTGTCTTTCACACATTGCCGCACGAGAGACTGGTCCAACTTAAAACCGATCACAGGAAGTTCGGTGAGGTATGCGAAAGGCCTATGGCCGGACCCAAAATCATCGATGTAAAGCCCTACATGGTGCTCACAGAGGAGTTCAGCGCTCCGTCTTAGAGCAATCACATCTGCCTGACTAACATCTTCGGTCAACTCGAACCTAAATCGGCTGGGTTCAGAGCATGATTTGGAAATCATCGATAAGAGGAGGGTTACTACCCGCTCGCTCGCAAGTTCTGTGGCATTTATATTTATCGATGCGAAATGGGGTATTTGTTCAGTTGTCTTCTGATATTTAATCCATCGAGATACTGATTCGATCAACAAGAACTCACGAAATTCGCTTTGTTTTAGTTCATGGGCGAGATCTTTTGGGCGCTCGATGGCTCCATTGTCCGCCCGCACACGTGCCAGCATTTCTGCGCCCAACACGCGCCCGGAAGTCAGATCGACTATAGGTTCAAGGACGAATTGTAAGCCATGCATGCTATTTTTCCTCCCTCTCAAAATCTGACTAAAACATGAATTTGACTAAAATCTTGTTGAAGAACGTTTCAAACTGAAAAGAATGTATGGTTTCCGGCTGAGAGGTGCCTTTGGCTAGGGTCTGGAGGGGCTGAAGGGCAAACAGACGATCGTGGAACTGGCAAACCGGTTAAGCGTGCATCCAACAATGATCCATTCAATGGAAGCGAGCCCTACTGGACGGGACTTCGAATATCTTCGAGCGGAGCGGTCGGCCGAATGTCCCCGAGGCCACGGAGGAGACGGGCAAGGAAATGCACGCGAATTTCGGTCAGCTGGCCGTCGCCAACGATGCTATATCGCCGAAGCTCAAGTGATCAGCCCCCACTGACTGGTCCAGTTTAGACGTTAGTGCACGGTCGGCTCTTCGGCCAAGCCGGATGTACGGCGGAGCGCATCGGAGCCGTGCTTCCGGCTTGGCGTGACGATCGTCTCTGGGGCCGGCGGCCGGTATCCCAGGCTGCTGTGGGGTCGAACGGTGTTGTAATGCAGTCTCCATTGTTCGATTACGATCTGCGCTTCCTTCAAGCTGTAGAAGATCTCATCGTCGAGAAGTTAGTCGCGAAGGCGCGCGTTGAAGCTCTCGATATAGCCATTTTCCCAGGGTGAGCCGGGCTCGATGAACGCGGTCTGTGCGCCGACCAAGTCGATCCAACGGCGCACCGCTTCGGCCACGAACTCAGGCCCGTTATCCGATCGAACGTAGGCCGGCGGGCCGCGCAGCATGAACAGATCCGTCACTACAGGGATCACGTCGATAGACGAGAGCTTGCGGCGAAACCGGATGGACAGGCTCTCTCGAGTGAACTCATCGAGCACGTTCAAGGTTCGGAACGCCCGGCCGTCGTGGGTGCGATGATGAACGAAGTCGAAAGACCAGACATGGTTGGCCCGCTCCGCACGAAGCCGGGCTCAGGATCCGTCGTTCAGCCAGAGCCGCCCTCGCATCGGTTGCCTACCTGGCACTTTCAGCCCTTCGCGGCGCCAGAGAAGCTCGACCCGTTTGTCGTTCACCCGCCAGCCGGCATCTCGTAGGAGAGCAGCGATACACCGGTAGCCATAACGACCGTACTGCTGCGTCAACTCGATCATGTCGGCAACCAGCTGGTCCTCATCGTCACGCCCTCGATGAGCGTGACGTTGGGAAGAGCGATACTGACCAAGCACACGGCACGCGCGTCGCTCCGATACTCCAAGCTGAGCGCAAACCTGATCGATGCAGCGACGGCGACGCGAGGGGCTCAGAAGTTTCACTTGGCAGCCTCAGCCAGGGTCTGTTTGTCCAGGTCAGGTCGGAGACGGCCCGGCGGAGCCGTTCGTTTCCTTCTCAAGGTTCTTCAGCCGGTGCAGCTGGTCGCCGCTCATGCCACCGAACTCCTTGCGCCACCGGTAGAACGTCACCTCCTTCACGCCGAGCTGGCGGATCGAGTCCGCCATCGACATCCCCTGGCTGTGCAGAACGTCCGCCTGCCTAAGCTTGGCCACGATCTCCTCGGGTTTGCAGCGCTGCCTCGCCATCCTCGATCCTCCGTTTTCATAAACATAGCGGTGGACCAATTCACTGGGGGAGGATCAGGGGGCGGATGGGCCGTCTATCTGGGAAATGTCAGCGAAAGCAAAACCATGCAGTTATCCGAAGAAATCGCACATAGTATCATATATATACATGAAAATTCATCAATA
Organism: Thalassobaculum sp.; assembly: GCA_048983575.1. Taxonomy (GTDB): domain Bacteria; phylum Pseudomonadota; class Alphaproteobacteria; order Thalassobaculales; family Thalassobaculaceae; genus Thalassobaculum. The sequence continues at coordinate 2,156,688 of JBLZTD010000001.1, forward strand.
TTGATATAATCAACGCCGGAAAACAAATTTTTATTTCAATTTGAAAGCGTATTTACGCAGGAATGTCCAGATTATTGCTACTAATTCAGCCGAGACGAAGCTGTGTTTGTTTAAGGAATGTGAGCGACACCTCCCGATCATTGGGTCCGCGACGATGGTTTTGGCTGCCCCAGGCCAGACCTGTCGTCGCAACCGGGAAACCGGTCAGATCCGGCGAAACGGGTCACTCCGTTCATTCAGTAGGACAAGAGAGCAATGGCAAGGTCGACGGGCTGGCATCAAGGCGGTGCCAAAGAGGTTCTGTTTGTCGATTCCGGCGTGGACGACGCGGAGATTCTGATCGCGGGCCTGCGCCCGGACGTCCAGATCGAGCCCCTGCCGGCAAAGGCGAACCCGATTGATTCCATCGGTTTCGCCCTTGCCGGTCGGCGCGACATCGAGGCGGTTCACATCCTGTCGCATGGTGCGTCCGGAAAGCTGCTGCTATGCGGCGGTGAGGTCGATACGGCGTCCTTCGCCGCGCGTCCCGACATGCTTGCGCGGATCCGCTCCGCCCTGGCCGACGACGCGGAGATCATTCTGTACGGCTGCTCCGTCGCCGAAGGACCGGCCGGCGCGTCGTTCGTCGCGCGCCTGTCCGAGATGCTGGGCTGCCGGGTGGTCGCATCCGCAACTCCGACCGGCGCGGCGGCTCTCGGCGGCGACTGGGACCTGCCGACCTCCCGGGACCTCGCTTTCGCGGAAGACGCCCGGGCCGCCTATCCCGGGCTGCTGATCGTCGGCACGTTCGGCGTCGTGACGACCCTGAACACCACGACCACGCTGACCTCGAACGAGGGCGGCGTGACGATCGACGTCACGAAGTCCGATGGGGTCGCGATGGCCGGGGTGAGCTCCGGCTTCCTGGATCCGGGGGTCATCGCCAGCTCGACCAGCTACACGCTGACCTTCGGCTCGGCGGTCAACGTCACCCAGTTTCAGATCGGCGAGTTCACGAACAATACTGGGTCAGGGAACTACGTATTCACGCCGAACTCCGGGTCCGCGGTCACCCTCGCCGACAACGACGGCTCGATCGTCGGCGCCATCGCCACCCTGACCCCCGGCGACTGGACCGGCATCACGTCGTTCACCGTTTCGTATACGGGCGGTGCTAATTGGCGCGTCGGCTTGGACAATATCCGTTTCGAGCTCGCAGGTCCCGCCGCCCCCGGCACGCCGGATCTGATCGCTGCCAGCGATACGGGAACCAGCAGCACCGACAACATCACCAACAACGCGACGCCGACCGTCTCCGGCACCGGCGCGACGGCCGGCAACGCCGTGCATGTGCTGGTCGGTGGCACCACGGTCGGGACGACCACCGCGGACGGCAGCGGCAACTGGACCTTCGCGTTCTCGACGACGCTGTCGGCGGGGACGAACGCGATCACGGCGATTCAGGACAGCGGTACCGCCGAGTTCGACGGCGTCCACCGCCCTGAACATCGTGGTCGACACGACGGGACCGACCCTCGCGGCGCCGGATCTGCTGGCGGCGAGCGACAGCGGCAGCAGCAACACCGACAACATCACCAACGCGTCGACCCAGCAGATCGGCGGTTCGGCCACCACCGGCGACGTGGTGAGCGTCCTGGTCGGCGGCGTCACGGCGGGGGTTGCAACCGCCGCCGGCGGCTCCTGGTCGTATTCGCTGTCGCTGACGGCCGGCTCCTACGCCGTCACGGTCTCGGCGACCGATACGGCCGGCAACGCCGGTGCCGCCTCGAGCGCGCTCGGCCTGACGGTCGATACGACGGCGCCGACGACGCTCGCCGCGCCCGACCTGCTGGCGGCGAGCGACCTCGGGTCCAGTTCGACCGACAACATCACCAGTGCCACCACGCAGCAGGTCGGCGGTTCGGCGACCAACGGCGACGTTGTGAGCGTCCTGGTCGGCGGAGCGACGGTCGGTGTGGCGACGGCGTCCGGCGGCTCCTGGACCTATGCCCTGTCCCTGGCCGCCGGTTCCTATGCGGTTACCGCCGGCGTCACCGACGCCGCCGGCAATGCCGGACCGGCCTCGGCGGCACTGGGTATCGTCATCGACACGACGGCGCCGGGCACGGCGGGAACGCCGGATCTGCTGGCATCGAGCGATAGCGGTAGCAGCAGCACCGACGACCTGACCAACAACGCGACGCCAACCGTCACCGGTACCGGCGCGGTTGCGAATTCGCTGGTTCACGTGCTGGTCGGCGGGGCGACCGTCGGCACCGCCACGGCAAGCGGCACCGGCGCATGGACCTACACGCTGACGACGACTCTGGCGGCCGGCACCAATCAGATCACCGCCCGCGCCGAGGATGTCGCCGGCAACGACGGTCCGGCGAGTACGGCATTGACGGTGGTGATCGATACCACCGCGCCCGCCGCGCCGGGAACGCTGGCGACGCCGGATCTGATCGCGTCGAGCGACGACGGCGCGAGCAGCACGGATAACGTGACCACGGTCTCCACCCCGACCTTCAACGGCACCAACACCACCGGCAGCGCCGTGCATGCGCTGCTCGCAAACGGTGTGACGGTCGGGACATTCACCAGCGAGGCGGCCGGGACCTACAACGTCACGGCCAGTTCCCTGTCCGCGGGATCCTACGCCATCACCATCCGCGAGCTGGACAGTGCCGGCAACGTGTCGAGCGACTCGCCGGCCCTGGGGCTGACGATCTCGGCACCGGCCGGCAATGGCGGCGGCGGCGGCGGCGGTGGTGGTGGTGACACGGGCAGCACGACCCCGACGGTCACCACAACCACGACCACGACGACGAACACGAGCACCGGAACGACGACTCAGACCAGTACGGTGCAGAACACCTCGACGACGGGCACCGCGTCGGCGGCGATTGTGGAGAACACTAACAACAACGGCAACGTGGTCACGGCGACCCTGCCGGCGGCGACCACGATCACCTCCGAGGGTCCGACGACTGCGCAGACGACCACCGAAGCGCTGAACACCCTCATCAGCGCCGTGGACGCGCGGAATTCCGCCGGCGAAGCGGGGCTGATCACCGGGGCTCAGAGCTTCCTGACGAGGCTCGCATCGACCACCACTCTCGACGTGCGCACGATCATCCCGACGACGACCTCGACCAGTCTGTCGACGCCGATCGTCATCACCGGCACCGCCGCGACGACCGGGGCCACCCAATCCGAGGCCTTCGTCATCGACGTGCGGTCGCTGCCATCCGGATCGACCCTGCAGCTGGACAATATCGAGTTCGCCAGCATCATCGGCTCGGCCACGGTGAACGGCGGCGGCGGCGACAACTTCGCCACCGGCGACGACAGCTCGCAGTTCATCTCGCTCGGCGTCGGAGACGACACCCTGCTCGGCGGCGACGGCGCGGACACGATCGGGTCCGGTACCGGGAACGACAGTCTCGACGGCGAAGGCGGCGACGACCGCGTCTTCGGCGGCGAGGGAAATGATACGGTCATCGGCTCCGCCGGGTTCGACGTCGTCTACGGGAACCAGCAGTCCGACCTGCTGTACGGTAATCAGGCCAACGACACGCTGTATGGCGGTCAGGACAGCGACACGGTGTTCGGCGGCCAGGCGGACGACCTGATCTACGGCAACATGGCCGCCGACAGCCTGTCGGGGCAGCTCGGTGCCGACACAATCTTCGGCGGTCAGGGCGACGACCTGATGTTTGGCGGGAATGGCAACGACCTGCTCCTCGGCAACCGGGACAACGACCTGCTGTCAGGCGGTCAGGGCGACGACACCCTGTCCGGCGGCGCCGATCAGGACGTCCTCTACGGCGGGTTCGGCGACGACAACCTGAACGGCGGAGCCGGAGACGATACGCTGTATGGCGGCGTCGCCGGTGGGGCGGTCGGGATCGACGTGCTCGACGGCGGCGCGGGCAACGATGCGCTCTACGGCGGCGAAGGCGTCGACTGGATCTATACCGGCGAGGGAAGCGACGCGATCTATATCGAGGCCTTGAACGGCTTCGATGTGGTCGTCGATTTCGACGCGGCGGCCGGCGACGTGATCCATATCGCGGCCGACGTGAACGGTTCGGGGCTGACCGGCTTCGCCCAGGTGCAGGCCGCGGCGACCGACAACGCCGACGGCCATGTGGAGATCGCTCTCGGCTCAAACAACTACGTGCGGGTCATCGGGGTGGGGTCGTCCGACCTTACGTCGGACATGTTCCAGTTCTTCTGACGCGCAGGCCGGCGCCCCGGTCTCCCGGTCCGGTCCGGGGGATGGGGTGTCGGCCGACCGCCGCGCCACGTCGGTTCCGGTTCCGGGAGGACGGTCGAGCGATCGCTCACAGTCCCGCCGTCGATATCGGCCGTCCGCTCTTACTTGCCGGCAGGGTCGGAGATTTTGGTGGAGCCGAGGAGGATCGAACTCCCGACCTTCGCATTGCGAACGAGACCTGGCTCCATAAAATATCGCTAGATAACAATGGTTTGCTCTAGGTCATAAACTCATTAATGGGATTCCCGGAAGTGGTGTTTTCTGATTCAAGATCCTGGGAGGATCTTGAATGGCGCCACGACGTTACGAGTTGAGCGACTTTGAATGGTCGATCATCGAGCCGTTGCTACCGAACAAGCCGCGCGGCGTGCCTCGGGCTGATGACCGAAGGGTCCTGAACGGGATCTACTGGCGGCTTCGAACCGGCTCGCCCTGGGCGGACATTCCTGAGCGCTATGGCCCGGCGACGACCTGCTACAACCGGTTCGTGCGGTGGCGGAAGCTCGGTGTGTGGGACCGCATTTTCGAGACGGTCTCGGCAGCCTACGACGGTGATCTGCAGATGGTGGACTCATCCTCGATCCGGGTTCACCAACACGCCGCGAACGTCAAAAAGGGGGCCAGGAAGCCGCCGATACCACCGCTGGGCACGGAACTGAGGCCCGCTGCATGGGGCGCTCGCGGGGCGGACTGACCACCAAGATCCATGCCCTCGTCGATGCCAACGGGTTGCCGATCACCCTGAAGCTGAGCGAAGGCCAGGCCCATGACGGTCGCAGCGCTGCTGACATGCTCATCAACCTGACCGATGGTCAGATCCTGCTCGCCGACCGTGCCTACGACAGCGATGCCCTCAGAGCCGACCTGGCGGCCCGTGGAGCCTGGGCCAACGTCAAGCCGATGCCGAACCGCAAAAACATCCCGGCCTTCAGTCGTTTCCTCTACAGATACCGCAATCTCGTGGAGCGCTTCTTCAGCAAGCTCAAACATTTCCGGGCCGTCGCCACACGGTACGAGAAACACGACGCCAACTACCTCACCCTCGTCAAACTCGCCGCAGCGCGAATCTGGATGCGATTTTATGAGTTCGGTCACCTAGGGGGAGTAGGGGTCAGATGTGGGCCAGGCGAAACTGTTTGCTCGCCCTGAACCATGAATGGGATCGATCTAAGATCCTCCGCCTCCTCCACCGCCCCAGGGGCTCGATCCTTGGTGGCAAAGACCCGTTGCGGCTATGCCCAGCTCACCCTAACGGACCTCCGCGGCGACCCAGGCCATAAATCTCCCTTGTACCTGCTGTGCTGCAATAGGTCTGATATCTGCTCTCGAAAATAGCAGACCGCACGCGATATAGACCCTCCCAGTCCAACTTAGAGAAAATACCTCAGACCACGCCGCCGACAGCAAAGCGTAACGGGTGAACGCAACTGCCGTAGCCGAAATCACCGCTCGAACAATAGGCGCAACTGCAGCTAACGTTCTACGAAACAACCGGACAGAAATGCTAGCATTCTGAAAATTTATGTCGTTGCCGGCACCAAGAGAAGCGCCATATTTTAGTCGTGGAAGTAACCAATCGTTCTTAAAATAGAGCGGCTAAAAAAAGCGCGTATTTAGTGTTGTTTTTCTAACGTTGGACCCAATGCCTGAAAATACCATCAAGAAAAATGATACATATTACTTAGACATGCTGGCAAACACCGTTGGCGACTTGGTCGGCAAGAAATCAAGCGTGTACCGCGACATCATTAAAGCGTGCACGAGCGAAAATCCATTGGATCTACATCTTGCCAGTGACGCGTTTAACAGCTTGCCCGCCGACGTACGATTTAAAATTGCCGAAAAAGCTAAAGAAATTGCCCATCAAAGAGTTGGCGTTTCCAGCGAGGGACGGAATAGGGACTAAATATCGAAATACTTACGAACTGAACTACCCGCCGGTCGTCTACATATTCTATTGGCCTACCTAGCGTAAGGTTGAAATTGACTGAATGGCTTTGGGTTTGCGGGAACTGTTTCTGGTTGCCTGATGACAACCGCATAGTAAGCGTCCGGCCTCACCCACCTTGCGCCTTGGTCCGCGCCTGCAACTCTATGGGCAGTCAGAGGCGTTGGTGTCCACTTGAGGAGATAGTGGGCACCTGAAGAGTAGGTGCAGCGGTGTCGACCAAGGAGCGGCGATACAGGACGGAGGCGGAGAAGCGTCGGATCGTGGAGGCGGCCCGCGGTCCGGAGACCTCGGTGTCGGTGGTTGCCCGACGCTTCGGCGTCAATGCCAACCTGGTGTTCAAGTGGCTGAAGGACCAGCGTTACGGCGGTAAGCCGGACGGGGCGGCGTTTTTGCCGGTTGAGGTAGCCCTGCCGCCCGCGGAGTCGGACCCGGGACCAGCGGATAGAACATCACTTCCACCTCCACCGATCATTGAGCACCGGTCGGGCATCGGCACCGGCCAGCAATTGATCCAAAACGGCATCGGCAATGACAGGCGCTTTGCGTCGGGGCATGGGGGATCTCCTTCATTCCCATCATGCTCCCCCGCACACGAAATTTCTGACAGTCCCGACCGATCCCCTTGAGCGCCTGGATCGCGGTCACGACTGGAGCAAGCGTCCACGCCGGTACGAGCTCCGCGATCTGGCTCTCGCGCTCTTTCTTGCGCGCCTCTGCCTGCTCAACCCGGTTCAGGAAGCTCTAGGTCATAAACTCATTAATGGGATTCCCGGAAGTGGTGTTTTCTGATTCAAGATCCTGGGAGGATCTTGAATGGCGCCACGACGTTACGAGTTGAGCGACTTTGAATGGTCGATCATCGAGCCGTTGCTACCGAACAAGCCGCGCGGCGTGCCTCGGGCTGATGACCGAAGGGTCCTGAACGGGATCTACTGGCGGCTTCGAACCGGCTCGCCCTGGGCGGACATTCCTGAGCGCTATGGCCCGGCGACGACCTGCTACAACCGGTTCGTGCGGTGGCGGAAGCTCGGTGTGTGGGACCGCATTTTCGAGACGGTCTCGGCAGCCTACGACGGTGATCTGCAGATGGTGGACTCATCCTCGATCCGGGTTCACCAACACGCCGCGAACGTCAAAAAGGGGGCCAGGAAGCCGCCGATACCACCGCTGGGCACGGAACTGAGGCCCGCTGCATGGGGCGCTCGCGGGGCGGACTGACCACCAAGATCCATGCCCTCGTCGATGCCAACGGGTTGCCGATCACCCTGAAGCTGAGCGAAGGCCAGGCCCATGACGGTCGCAGCGCTGCTGACATGCTCATCAACCTGACCGATGGTCAGATCCTGCTCGCCGACCGTGCCTACGACAGCGATGCCCTCAGAGCCGACCTGGCGGCCCGTGGAGCCTGGGCCAACGTCAAGCCGATGCCGAACCGCAAAAACATCCCGGCCTTCAGTCGTTTCCTCTACAGATACCGCAATCTCGTGGAGCGCTTCTTCAGCAAGCTCAAACATTTCCGGGCCGTCGCCACACGGTACGAGAAACACGACGCCAACTACCTCGCCCTCGTCAAACTCGCCGCAGCGCGAAATCTGGATGCGATTTTATGAGTCGGTAACCTAGAACGCGATCTGCTGTCCTGCGTGCTCGAACCGTCGGTCGGCCAACCAAACTCGATGCCGGTACCCCCAGGTCTTTCTGTCATATCGCTCGCCATTCTTGAGTAGGAACATCTGCACGTGAGCCCGCGCCTGGCGAACGTCCTTGGCCGCGACATAGCGGGCGCGGACCAGGTCACGCATCGCCTCGTGTATCGGATCCGGCACCCACACGAAGGTCAGTTCTCCAGCGCGTAACAACCGGGCCAACTTATCGGCGTCTCGGGTGTCGTTCTTGATGCGATCACCCGGAACGCTCGGTGTCCGGCTCGGCGCCACCACCCTGCACGTGCAGCCGAGTTCGCTGAGTTGGCGGTAGTGCACGTAGCCACAGGGTCCAGCCTCGTACGCATACTCGGGTCTCTCATGACGCTTTCGGATCCTGCGGACGAGCTTGGCGATGGCCTCGGGATCGTTCGGGATCTCGCCGTAGCGACGCACCTCGCCCTGTCGACCGGCTTCCGCGAGAGCCACGGCGATCGTGGCCTTGTGAACATCGAGACCTATGAATACATCGGGGTTGTCCATGATCTGTCCTCCCTGTTGCCGGGTGTGAAAATCGACAACGTAGCCGCAGCACGACGGGGCTGTGCAATCCGCTGGGAACGGTCATCTCATCTGGTTGTTCGCCGGCTCGGAAGGCGGCGGCAAGGCCGGTGCGATCGCCTACACCCTGATCGAGACGGCCAAGCTAAACGGCGTCGATCCGCAGGCCTGGCTCACCGACGTGCTCGGCCGCATCGCGGAGCACAAGATCAACCGTCTCGATGAGTTGTTGCCCTGGATCTACGCTCAACGCCGTTGAGCGTACTGGCGTTCGTCAGACCCTTCCAGGTGGGCTTAGGCGGACGCTCACCAGATTTTTTGCAGATTGAAACAATCCGCCAGCAAAAATTCATGGCCTGATCCTTCAGGTTAAATATCATTTTAACGGTCGACATACGTATGCCTGAGACTAGGGCTGCAGCCAACTCCGTCGCCAACTCGCTCAGATAGCTGGACACCCCAGCACCCCTATTCTCAAAGGCACTACAGGCCGATCATGAAAATCGAAAAATCAACAAAAGCTGAAAAAATTAACATACTTCACAAGATCGATCTAGATTTTTACGAAATCGCGTGCGAAAAGATTTACAAAAATTTTGAAACTCGCCTAAAACTTGATGCGATCAATTCTTATACACAGCAGAACATTTCTAATTTTTACCCGACGATCGAGCTTTCTATTCCGGATATTATTAGCAGCTTCTATTCTCATATGACGCAATTTGATCAAACAAAAAAATACTTTCAAAGCGTTGATGTTTTATATCTCAAAAATAAGCAAATAAATCATTGGAAAAAGCTTTTTTCTGGAGATCTCAATAAAGAATACGTTTATTCATCCGCACGCGTTGGGTTTGTTCATCATAGAATTGGGCTTCCATTGTTTCTATACCTTTCAGGCTACAATAGAATTCTCTGTGATCTCACTGCGCTAGCAATACGTCACCATATGGGAACCATGGCTTCGACTGATACAGTTTCCGCAATGATCAAATTGGTTTCTCTTGACATGGACATCAGCATTTCTTGCTACTTCGTTGCAGACCACCTCGAAAATCGGCCTAACCGTTTATAAAAACGCTTTGATTGGGCTTTCTATATTTGTTAAACTCTTTGATTGATCTCAAAGAGGTTGTAGGCCGGATCAAAGACATAAACCTGATGGTAGCCGGTCATGGCATAGGTACCGTAAGCGTCCGGCCTCACCCTCCTTGCGCCTCGTTCCGCGCCTGCAACTCTACGTGCAGGCATAGGCGTTGGTGTGTGTGCGGGGGAGCGGTTGAACATCAGACCATAGCTCTTTTGAAGCGTTCGCCGAAGATGACGGCGAACTGTGCCTTTGCCATGGCCCACTCCGTCGGCGGCATGGTCCACTCTTTCTCGGCTCTGTTCAAGACAAGGAACAGCAGCTTGGCAGCGGCATCATCGTTGGGGAAATGTCCCCGGGCATGCACGGCACGTCGCAGTTTTGCGTTCAGCGCCTCGATGGAGTTCGTGGTGTAGATGATCCGGCGAACCTCCTGGGCGAACCCATAGAACGGGATCACCTCCGCCCAGGCCCGTCGCCAGCTCTGAGCGATGGCGGGGTATTTGCGAGCCCAAGCGCCGTCCTCGAAGGCCTGCAACGCGGCCTGACCGGCGTCAGCATCGATCGCCCGGTAGATATCCTTCAGCGCGGCGGCGACGAGCTTGCGATCCTTCCAGGAGACGAAGCCGAGGCTGTGGCGCAGCAGATGGACGATGCACGTTTGCACCATGGCATCGGGAAAGACCGCGGTGATCGCCTCCGGGAAGCCCTTGAGTCCGTCGACGACGGCCAGGAGCACATCCTCGACGCCCCGGTTCCTGAGCTCGTTCATAACCCGGAGCCAGAACTTCGCACCCTCGTTCTGCTCCAGCCAAAGGCCGAGCACGTCCTTCGCACCGTCCGCGCGCACGCCCAAAGCGATGTGGACGGCCTTGTTCCGGACGGTCCCCTCGTCCCGGATCTTCACCCGCAGGGCATCGAAGAACACCAGAGGATAGACCGCTTCGAGCGGCTGCGCCTGCCAGGCCGCCAGTTCCTCGAGCACGGCGTCGGTGACAGCGCTGATCAGGTCTGGTGAGACATCGACGCCATAGAGTTCCCGGACATGGCCGGCGATCTCTCGCGTGCTCATGCCGCGCGCGTACATCGAAATGATCTTGTCGTCGAAATCCGGGAACCGGCGCTGGTACTTGGCGATCAGCGCCGGATCGAAGCTGCCGGCCCGATCGCGCGGGATCTCCAGCTCGATCTGTCCGGTGCCGGTCGTCACCGTCTTCCGGCCGTAGCCGTTCCGGTTGTTCCCAGGATCACCATTGCCCAGATGATGATCCATCTCGGCGTTCAAGGCGCGCTCGGCCAGCGCCTTCTTCAGCTGATCCAGCAGACCGTCAGCCTCGAAGGCCGTGCGGGCGTCCGCACCAGCCAGCAATTGATCGAGAACGGAATCGGCAATGACAGGCGCTTTGCGTCGGGGCATGGGGGATCTCCTTCCTTCCCATCATGCTCCCCCGCACACGAAATTCCTGACAGTCCTGGTCTGCAACGATCTTCTTGAGCCGCGCGTTCTCGTGCTCGAGCTCCCGCATCCGCCGCATCTCCGACGGCATCATGCCCGCGTACTTCTTCTTCCAATTGAAGTAGGTCGCCTGGCTGATCCCTGCCTGACGACACACCTCCGCCACCGGCGTACCGTCCTCGCCCTGCTTGATGATGAATGCCTTCTGCGCGTCGCTGAACTTCGATGCCTTCATCGTCTTCCGCTCCTCTCCCAGCCAAGGAATCAGACCCGGAAAACTCTAACCAAATTCGAGGGCGTTTCGCGGAGGCACATCACAGGACTTGCGTAAGTCCGCACTCCTGAGCGCGTAAAAATCCGGCTGGTTTGAATTTCAAACAGAGACACCACCCTCTGCCTCAGGTGGTTGCAGCTTAAGCCGCCATGGATCACCATCCATCTGGGCAGGAGGGTTCAAATGGGAAGTACCGGGTAAAAGTGCGCCACTCAGAAACGATAAGCATCGCCGATCCGTTTCGACCGCCGGCTCCCGTGCCGCTCTCGCCAACCCGCAGTCTGCTGCGCGCGCTCCTCAGCGGCCGGCGCGACCTGCTTTCTCTGCTGCCAGAGGAGGCCTATCACCAGCGGGTCGCGCCGCTCGGCACCTCGCGGCGTGGCATCCTCCTGGTCAACGAACCGGAGGTCGTACGCCGGATCTTCGGGGCGGAGGTGGCGGATTACCCCAAGAACGATTTGTTCGTGGGCGCGCTCGAGCCGCTGATCGGCAACGGGATGTTCATCTCTAGCGGAGATGTGTGGAAGCGCCAGCGCCGGATGATCGAACCGTCCTTCGGCCACATGCAGGTCGGTCGAGCCTTTCAGGCGATGGACGCGGCGGCGGACGCCTTCGAGCCTGAACTCGACCGTCGGGCGGCGGCGCGGGAGGTGTTCGCGCTCGACGCGGCAATGAGCCACCTGACGGCCGACGTGATCTGCCGTGCGACCTTCTCCACCACGCTGGAGAGCGAGGACGCGCGGCGGATATTCGCCGACTTCTCGGTCTTCCAAGAAACCGTCGCCAATGTCCGAGTGCTCCGCCTGTTGCTCGGCAAGCCCTGGGCCGAGGTGCCGCAGCCCCGCGCCGCGCGGGAGGCCTGCAGGCGAATCCGCGCCCATGTCGCAACCTTGATCGACCGGAGGCTTCGGGAGGGGGATCGTGGCCGGTCCGACATCGCCGGTGACATCATCGCCGCGCGGGATCCGGACACCGGCGAGGGGTTCACTCAGGTGGACCTGGTGGACCAGATCGGCGTGTTTTTCCTGGCCGGCCACGAGACATCGGCGAGCGCGGTGACCTGGGCGCTCTTTCTGCTCAGCCGCATGCCGGAACTTGCAGCCCGCGTTCGCCAAGAGGTGGACGCGGTGGCCGGTGACGGCACGTTGACGCTGGAGGCGGCCAAGCGTCTGCGGCTCACCCGCGCGGTGCTACGCGAGACGCTTCGGCTCTATCCGCCGGGCCCGTTCCTGCCGCGGGTAGCGTTGCGGGACATCGAGATTGCTGAGCATCGTCTGAAGCGCGGTGGGATGGTAATGGTCTCTCCCTGGATCATCCATCGCCATCGTGACCTGTGGCGCGATCCGGATGTGTTCGACGAGCGCCGGTTCCTGGGCACGGCGGAGAAGCGGATCCCGGCGGGCGCCTATCTGCCGTTCGGCCTGGGTCCACGGATCTGTGTCGGCGCCGCGTTTGCCACGGTGGAAAGCACCCACATGATCGCCCGGCTCCTGCGCCGCTACGACGTGGAGGTGGTGGAGGCGGAACGGGTGCGCCCGGTGGCTCGGCTGACCACCCGCCCGGCCGAGGATATTCGGGTCAGGATCCGGCAACTCTAGGTCATAAACTCATTAATGGGATTCCCGGAAGTGGTGTTTTCTGAATTCAAGATCCTGGGAGGATCTTGAATGGCGCCACGACGTTACGAGTTGAGCGACTTTGAATGGTCGATCATCGAGCCGTTGCTACCGAACAAGCCGCGCGGCGTGCCTCGGGCTGATGACCGAAGGGTCCTGAACGGGATCTACTGGCGGCTTCGAACCGGCTCGCCCTGGGCGGACATTCCTGAGCGCTATGGCCCGGCGACGACCTGCTACAACCGGTTCGTGCGGTGGCGGAAGCTCGGTGTGTGGGACCGCATTTTCGAGACGGTCTCGGCAGCCTACGACGGTGATCTGCAGATGGTGGACTCATCCTCGATCCGGGTTCACCAACACGCCGCGAACGTCAAAAAGGGGGCCAGGAAGCCGCCGATACCACCGCTGGGCACGGAACTGAGGCCCGCTGCATGGGGCGCTCGCGGGGCGGACTGACCACCAAGATCCATGCCCTCGTCGATGCCAACGGGTTGCCGATCACCCTGAAGCTGAGCGAAGGCCAGGCCCATGACGGTCGCAGCGCTGCTGACATGCTCATCAACCTGACCGATGGTCAGATCCTGCTCGCCGACCGTGCCTACGACAGCGATGCCCTCAGAGCCGACCTGGCGGCCCGTGGAGCCTGGGCCAACGTCAAGCCGATGCCGAACCGCAAAAACATCCCGGCCTTCAGTCGTTTCCTCTACAGATACCGCAATCTCGTGGAGCGCTTCTTCAGCAAGCTCAAACATTTCCGGGCCGTCGCCACACGGTACGAGAAACACGACGCCAACTACCTCGCCCTCGTCAAACTCGCCGCAGCGCGAATCTGGATGCGATTTTATAAGTCGGTCACCTAGTAGGTTTGAAGCTTGGCTGACGGTAATTGGCTACCTGTAAGTTGGCATGTGAGGGTTAGTTTGCTGTGCGATCTGCTGATTTCCGAGAGAGAAGATCAGAGAATCTGAAGCGCGAGCATAACAAGGGGAGGGGTAGGGCGTGGCTCGCCCCGGAAGCCCGGTAGGACGCGAGCTGGGATTTGCTGCAACGGGCTTTGCCGCGAAAGCTCAAGCACAGGGGGCGGGGGATCGATGATCGATCCAACACATGGTGCAGGGTGAGCAAGAAGTCCCGTCTGCTCCACAACCCAAGGGGGGTTCCACGCTGGACGCGCGATGGCGCGGAAGTCAGATACGTCTGATTGACGAGGCCTTCCTACAGACACCGTTCTAAGGTGTGCGCCGGATGATGCGGAACCTCCGGCCCGAGGGCCGTCCGCAGACAGAGAAACGGGCCGCTCGCCATCAAAAGAACCAGATGTGGACATGCGGGCGACCCAGGAGCGGCGCGCTGGCGAAGAAGCATCAAAAGATATGGACCTATCTGGCGCGCGGATTGTGTTCAGAACGGGTCACTGATTGCTGGTGGGGCGACATGCCGTCCATGCCGTTGCGACATTGCCGCTAAATGGTCTGGATCACGCGTTGAAATACCTGCTGGCTCCTGGATTTCGGATCTCAGACACGCTCCACGCCAACCCTTGCCGGAACCAATTTTAAGAACCAACGTCGGACCCATGGTGTTGCAGCCAGATTTGGAAATGCGGAGACATCGGAGGAAGCCGATCCGCTAAGCCGGACCACATCGAAACCATCAATGAACCCGATCGTGAAATCTAGTTTCATCATGAAAGTTTCACTCGTTGTCGTCGGACGCCAGGCACCCAATTAATGCACTCATGGCCAACCAGCGAGGCGCCAATGGGCTCTGACTTGCTTAGAACAATGGTGGATCTGGGTTCCGAATATAAAAGGAAATCAGCAAAGCCACAGAGACGGCAGCGCGGCTCAAATGCTGGAATGTTTCGGGCTGGTCATGTATTCAGAGCACACGAACACAATGATGAATTTAGACCGCTTTTTGTAAGTCGTAATCTAAACAGATGCTATTTTCAAAAAGTTGTTTCAAGCCGCTATGAAGCTAACCAAATACCAGAAAATACAGTATCAACTAAAATAATATTGCCATACGAGGTCCAACACACTTCTCGTGGCAATGGAATGTTTATGTATATTGGAGAAAAAAACTTTTCATCGAAAATCGAGCGCGCTTTCAACTCAAGTATGTCGCTTGTGGACTAGGAGAAAGATTTCAAGATTCTTGAAATTATAGACTCTATGCCAACTTTCGACCCTTTTCTCTTGAAAGATAAGTTTGAAACAGAAAAATTGGAATTGGATCCGCACTACGCCGAAGTGACACAAGACGACTTTATGTTCGTGAAATCGCAGATAATGAAAGACTTTGAAAGAATTGTTGCCACGACATTAGGCCCAGAATTAGGCTTGGGAGTAGACGGCGCTAACAACTTTATTATCTCTAGTGCCGCTGAGAAACTGTTTCAAGCGCTCTGGAATCTGGACAATCTAGACACATTGCGCCCGCTTGCGCGCGCTCTTGGTGTCGACGACAGCGATGTAAAAGAATATTTTTATTCGTGGAAAGGACTTCTATTCTATGTTCATGGCCATTCAAAAAGTTTTTCAAATCTAGAAGACGAGCTCACTTTTATCGGACGATATTGTCTATCTGATGGTCGTGGTGATGTCGATGTCATAAATGAATCAATCAAAAAAATACTGAAAGAGAAAAAGACGCTAGATAGGTTTTTCTATGTGTATCATGACGCGTTCGAATGTGCTTTTGTCCGTAAAGTTGAAACTGGAACTTTCTTAGAGATTTTGAAAAACGCCAGATCGTTATTTTGGACGATTGGCACCATCATTGGGCGTCTTGATATATTTATCTCCTATTTTCAGGGCGCAAAATCGATATCTCGGTCGCAAATTACTCCGGAAGATATGCGATCATTTCTTCGCAACAATGCAAATTAACCTTTCATGAAATCAAGCGAGGGAAACGCCGCACCACTGCTCTCGATGCGAATTAATAACCTTTTTTTAATAAATTTTAGGATAAAGCGATAGGAATCGCTGAGGCCACGACCGTGCCCCTGGCGAGACCAGGATCGTTGAGCGATTCCGCCGGCGGTCAAATCAGAAACAATGACTGAGGAGGAGCATTGACGGATATGCATCCACCCGAAGAGAGCCGCCGGGCAGCCGTACATGACTTTCGCCAATCGGTTCAATCTATCCATGCCTGGATAGAATTGTGCAGATTTTACATAGATCAAAATGATAAAATAAAAGCAAACGATGCTCTTAACCGGCTGTTCAGTCCTTTAGAAAATATCGAACGAAAAGCAGAAGATATCGTTTTAAAATTCAAATCGGAGCCTGAAGGACATGAATAAACGCGGAATTTTGACAGTAATCCTTCTGGTTGGAATATTGATAGGCACAGTATATTCGGATGGCCGTGCCGAAGATCTCATATTAAATGTGGTGGACGAACGATCAGGAATATCGCACTCTTTCTCGTTCGAAGAAATTTCGCGATATAATCATCATTCAATCGATACGACAACGCCATGGACTGATGGCGTTTCTCGTTTTGATGGCACGCTACTTAAATTATTTTTATTGGACGTCGTATCGTCGTTTAAAACTTTGGTTGTGACGGCGTACAATGATTATTCAGCTGAAATCAAATTTACCGACCTGGACGCAAGTGACGTACTATTGGCTTGGAGTCTTGATGGAAAACAATTACGCCTAGAAGATAAGGGACCTTACTGGATCGTTTTTGATTTAGATTCGCTGGCTCCGAATGATTCAAAATACCTAAATAAAATGGTGTGGCAGGTAAAAAGTATCAATGTTGTTGAATAATTTCAAAAAAAGAACAGATGAAGGCATCGATATCCTGCCGGTATCGATTATAATGTTGATTCTTGTTATAAAATCAACACTATTCACGTTTTTGTTGTTTTATCAAAATACGAATCATTTAAGTGAATGGAAGAGAAGTACATATTTTGAGGAAAGTTATTACTGGTTGCCATTGTCGGCTGAGGCGGAGCTTGGACGGTTTGGAATTTCGTTACTTGACCATACAGAGCACAGTACCGACGAAATTATTTCGGATTCAAAAAATATACAATTCCGGCTTAATATCCTTTGGAGTCGGATAAAATTACTGCGGTCTGGAAGATTTTATGAATGGGCGTCGCGTGACAAACGCGCAAGCAAGCATATTGATGATTTAGATTTTATTGTTCGTACTATTGAAGCGGATTTGCACGCTGGCCGATTGTCGGCTTTTAGGGCTAGCGCCCTTTTGGATGATGCAATTCTGCACGCGAAGTCACTCACAGGAGCAGCCCTTCAAGCCGATCGGTTAATTAAAGAAGAGTTGTTCGATGAACTAGACTTAGTGCAGTTGCTTACAAAAGTCGGCACCATAACAAGTTTGGCCGCAGCTATATTGCTCGCTGGTTTTGCCGTAGCATACATCAGAAACACACGGAGGGAGAAAGTCTATATCGATAGGATGAATCGGAAATTAGAAACGATGGTTGATGAACGTGAGTATTTTATTAAGGTTGCATCACACGAACTGCGTAATGCAGCGCAAGGAGCGGTTGCTCTTATTGGTAGAGACTGGTCAAATGATCAAGTGATTAGAAGAGAAACAATGTTAGCGATGGAGTCATTTAAGCAAAATGTAGATTCGTTGTTAGATTTCGCTCGTTCTGTATCGGATAGGAATGATCTTTCTTATTCGGATTTTGTCGTAGGGGATGTCATCAGTATGTGGGCCAGTTCCATTGGCGGTTCGGAGTCTAAAAAGATATTGGTGAATGACCGGACTTTAGGGGTAGAGGTATCGGCGCAGCGAGCCATTCTTTTTCGGTGTTTCCAAAACATTCTCGTGAATGGTGTTCGACATGCGAAATTTGTGGTTCGTGTTAATGTTGAGCTGGTTGTGGGTAAATCACTTATCCGGATTTATTTTCACGATGATGGTCCTGGAATACCTGATCGGGTTGTCGATTTATTTAATTCTTCTGAATATAAACCGAAAGAAGTATCCGGAGCGCTGGGAATTGGTCTTTTGATTGTCAAGAAATTATTGGAATCCATCGGAGGGAGTATTGCATTTCCAAGAGTGAAAGACGGCGGATTGGTGGTGGTAGAATTTCCGGTGATTATTAATAGTGTTAAATGTAGAGATTTTTCGAAGGAGCCCGTCGAGGCGGTTATTCGGCGAGAACATCTTTCAGCTTGCCATATTTCTGGAGATAATCTTAAGGTATTGTATTGTGAAGATGACAGAGATATCCGTGAAGCATTTGCGCATATGCTTCGATCTCGATTTTCGGAACTAGATGTGTGTGGGACCGTTGAGGAGTTTATGTCTACAAGAGCAGCGGTAGAATACGACGTCGCTATTTTAGACTTCAGCCTTGGTGATGGGACTGCAGAGGATATTTGTGATGTTATTCGAGAAACGAATCAAAACTGTCGGTTGATCGCATTGACCGGACTCGAGTTGGTTGATCCAAAATCACAGGGATATTTTGATGTGGTTTTACGAAAGCCGGTTTCAATTTCTGAGATCTGGAGGGCGATAGACGATGTCTGTGATACGGCCGTTTGATGCAGAAAAAGAATTTCGTTACCAAAAGTAACTTTAATGAGTTCGGGTCATTCTTCAGGCACTTGAATTTGAAGGATGAAATTGGTGAGGCCCGCTGGTAGATCGGCATCAGGCCCATCAGCCGCATCAGGCGGCGGACCCGCTTCTCGTTGACCGGGTGGCCTTCGGCCCGCAGGTGCCAGGTCATCTGGCGCGCGCCATAGAACGGTGCCTCGAGGAACTGTTCGTCGATCCACCGCATCAGCGCTAGGTGACCGAACTCATAAAATCGCATCCAGATTCGCGCTGCGGCGAGTTTGACGAGGGCGAGGTAGTTGGCGTCGTGTTTCTCGTACCGTGTGGCGACGGCCCGGAAATGTTTGAGCTTGCTGAAGAAGCGCTCCACGAGATTGCGGTATCTGTAGAGGAAACGACTGAAGGCCGGGATGTTTTTGCGGTTCGGCATCGGCTTGACGTTGGCCCAGGCTCCACGGGCCGCCAGGTCGGCTCTGAGGGCATCGCTGTCGTAGGCACGGTCGGCGAGCAGGATCTGACCATCGGTCAGGTTGATGAGCATGTCAGCAGCGCTGCGACCGTCATGGGCCTGGCCTTCGCTCAGCTTCAGGGTGATCGGCAACCCGTTGGCATCGACGAGGGCATGGATCTTGGTGGTCAGTCCGCCCCGCGAGCGCCCCATGCAGCGGGCCTCAGTTCCGTGCCCAGCGGTGGTATCGGCGGCTTCCTGGCCCCCTTTTTGACGTTCGCGGCGTGTTGGTGAACCCGGATCGAGGATGAGTCCACCATCTGCAGATCACCGTCGTAGGCTGCCGAGACCGTCTCGAAAATGCGGTCCCACACACCGAGCTTCCGCCACCGCACGAACCGGTTGTAGCAGGTCGTCGCCGGGCCATAGCGCTCAGGAATGTCCGCCCAGGGCGAGCCGGTTCGAAGCCGCCAGTAGATCCCGTTCAGGACCCTTCGGTCATCAGCCCGAGGCACGCCGCGCGGCTTGTTCGGTAGCAACGGCTCGATGATCGACCATTCAAAGTCGCTCAACTCGTAACGTCGTGGCGCCATTCAAGATCCTCCCAGGATCTTGAATCAGAAAACACCACTTCCGGGAATCCCATTAATGAGTTTATGACCTAGACCACGGCCGAGGCTGGCATCGACCCAAAGCGGTCGTTGCCAACCTCCCCGTAAAGAAGCTTCAGCACGTATTCGACACGCCGATCCTTTCGGTTCGGCGCGGCGGAACTGTTGAGTGTCTGACGGCTGTCTGCCAGGGTGCAACTGAACGGATAATTGCAGCTTTCAGCGGATGAGGGAGCGAGATGGCCTTCTGGAGCGGAGAAACGTTGAAAGAGAAGCTGCCGCACTTGGTTCAACCCTACGACGAAGCAGCGATCGATTGCGCTGCCTACACTTTGCATGTCGGCAGTGAGATTTACGTTAGTCCGGATCGGAGGGTCTCTGATCCAACGCGACACACAAAAAAGCGGCTCGCTACAAATGAAGGATTTACGATCCCAGCAGGGCAATTCGCGTTTCTGACCACAGCGGAGCGGATCAGCGTCCCTGACAACGCCATCGCCTTCATCTCGATCAAAGCTCGCCTGAAGTTTGGTGGGCTGATCAATATCTCGGGGTTCCACGTAGATCCAGGATATCAGGGGGAATTGCTGTTCTCGGTCATGAACGCAGGACCAAAGCCCTTGCACCTGCAACAAGGGCAACCGCTGTTCTTGATCTGGTATGCGGATCTCGATCAGGCGACCGAGGAGAAAAAGCGCGATACTGGTTTCATTGGCATCGATCCGGTGCTTGTCAACGGCATTAGCGGCGAGATCTTGTCGCTGCAAAGTCTGTCAGATGAGCAAAGGGATTTGGAGCAGCGTTTGTCCCGGCAACTGCAGCAACAAGAGACAACCATTTCAAATCTAAAAATTCTCGTGGGAATTTTTGTGACTGCGTCAGCGGGATTGATTGTGGGCTTAGCCGGTTGGTGGCTTCGCTCGCTACTTGGTGGTACGCCGCCGTAAATGTTTATTGTCGGAAAATCCGACATGTGTTATCCATGGCGTCGGAGCAATCGACATTCAGAGGGCGCTATGCAGTTCCCAGAAAAAGTCGTCGAAGCGGTAATTCGCGATGAAATCGCCCGTGCCCCGGCGGATCGTCCACCTACAAAGAGCGGTTGGAGGCCGGACGTGGACTCGCTGGTCGTGGTGATGGTGACACTTCGGGTCGAGCAGGACCTGGGCATAAGTTTACCGGACAATGTCATGCCGGCTGGCGGCTTCGATGACGTGGAGACGTGTGTCCGCAGCATTCTTTCGCAATGTCGTACGCTCTGGACGGAGAAACAGCGACAGCAGGGAGAACAGGTGTCATGAGCTCACAGCCACTCGGGTTTGCTGGGCCGGCCGACGAAAGTCAGGTGCTGGGTTCAAAGTTAAAAGAAGCTCGTGAATATATTGGTCTGAAGCAGGAACAGGTCGCTTCGCATCTTAGTATTCCACGTACGGCCGTCTCGGATATTGAGAAGGGTAAGCGGACCGTCAGTGCTATTGAGCTTAAGAAACTAGCGCACCTGTATCAGCGCCCGGTGCAGTTCTTCACAGGCGATGATCCTGCTGTGCCGGCTGATGTGGCGTTTTTGGCCCGGATGGCGACAGCGTTGTCTGACAGCGACCGGCAGGAGCTACAACGATTTGCCGAGTTTCTGCAGGCGAAGTCGAAAGGCTGACCGATGAACGGCCATCAGGAACGTGTGTCTATCCACCGCGGTATGAGAGCGGCACTAGGCTTGCTACGTGATTTCGGTCTGGATAGCGGGAAAAAGCGAGCGCAAAGGGTCGACGTATTTGAGTGCATTGATCGGACTGGGGCGGCGCTGATGTTCCAGCCGATGGAAAAGCTTCTCGGCGCCTTCATGAAGCAGAACGGGACTGCGGGCATTATCCTTAACACCGAACGTCCGCTCGGTATGCAGCGGTTCACCGCAGCACATGAGCTTGGCCACCTAATCCTGAACCATGACCCGCACGCCGATGACGAAGGCATCCTTCGTCGCAGTCCGATTGCGACAGGTCGAGCATCCAGAGTCGTGCCGCCGCAAGAACGAGAAGCGGATGCATTCGCGTCCTATTTTCTTCTGCCCCCGTATCTGATCACGGAACAAATGAAAGTTCAGGGCTGGACGCCGGACCATTTTTCTAGCCCCGAAAATGTCTACCAGGCCTCATTGCGCTTCGGGACCAGCTATAGCGGCGCAGTTTATGGCCTAGAGCGCGAAAGGGTTATCGGGGCCAGCTTGCGGCAACAACTCATTAAAGTCCCGCCGCAGAAACTCAAGCTGAGCTTGCTCGACGGTCAGCCTTTGCCGAACTCGCGGCGCAGTGATGTGTGGCATTTGACCGAAAAGGATGAGGGGGCTGTGATCGAGGCCGGGCGGGATGACTTGTTCCTGCTGCGACTGCATGAAGATACCGGAGCCGGTTATGTCTGGACGTTCGATGAATTACACGCCGCCGGATTTGCTATTTTAAAGGACGGTCGGGACCCCGTGCCCGACGGCCAGATTGGCGCAGCGACAGTGCGGCGGATCTTGGCACAGGCAGGGCGACCGCTGGCGGAGACGCTGCGTCTCAAGGAGTGTCGCCCCTGGGAACCGGACAATGACTCGCACACGCTGACCCTGCATTGTCGGACAGCTACCAGCGACGAAGCGGGCCTGTTCGAGCGTCAGCGATTGGAGCGGTTAATCGCGTCATGACGTTGGAAGTTTTGACCGACATTCGTGGAGCCCTAGGCGAAGCCCGAGATCAGGGACGGCGGCCAACATGTCTGTCCTTTGCGGCTTCGGATGCGCACCGGCATGCTCGTCGCCATCCGGAATTGCTCTGTGTTGAATGGCTTTATTATCACGCGGCCAAACGCGCCGGGACGGGGCATCGTCACGGAACCACTATGCCAGACACACAGGCGGTTCTGCGAGATATGGGCCAGCCGGATGAAGCTGCGTGGCCTTACTCAGCTGATTTGAGCGATCCGGCGTCGTGGCGGCCGCCGGGATCAGTGACACCGCTATTCACCTGCGAGTCGAATAGTTGCGCGCCTGGGCTCGATAGTATCCGAGACCATCTGACTGAGAGGCGCCCAGTCGTTATTGGTGTCTTTCTTTCCAAGACGTACCGTTTTCCGGAGAATTGGAGCCGGCTCGGAACGGAAGTGCTGCTGGCGCCGGATCGGAACGAACCGATCGATCGGAACGAAGGGCACGCTATGGTCGTCGTAGGCCACGGTCTGTACTCCGGTGATCCGATAATGTTGTTGCGAAATTCCTGGGGGGCTGGTTGGGGAAACAACGGTCATGCCTGGGTACGAGAGGACTGTCTGGCTCCGCGAATGGTCGGCGCCTTTGCCATCGAGAAAGGAGACGGTGATGTTCTACAATCCGATGTCGGCGGCGCCCACGCCGGTACGCGCTTGGCTTGAGGCTGCCGAGAGGCTGCTCCGTGAGGGCGAGCTGGGTGGCCTGATGCTCCACATCGAAAATCCGATGGCTATTTCTTCCGAGGAAGAAGTAGCGATTAGCCTCGTCGACAAATATCTGAAGGAGCATGATCAGAACGGCATTGCGACCGTTGCCAACACGATCTTCCCGGCCAGTCTCGATCGGGGCGATGGGATCGAAGGGCTACGCAAGCGCTATTTGGCCGTCTACGCAAAGCGCATGTCCCGGAATGGCGGTTGGGGACGCTATTTCGAACGCATGGTCAACTGGGAAGTCCGCGACAAGGGCCATGTTGACCAAATTGCAGAGAATATCCGGATGCTCCGGCAACTTAGGGCCGACGGTTCATGGAACTACAAGCAATGCTACGAGATTGCATTGTTCGATCCAGCCCGCGATCTGATAAAGCCGCGGGGGCGCCAGTGCTTGAGCTTCATCGAACTCAAACCGGGATCAGACGGGCATCTGCATATGATGGCCGTCTACCGGAACCACCACTATGTCGCGCGAACCCTTGGAAACCTGATCGGATTGGGGCAACTTCAGCATTTCATCGCTAGGGAGGCGGGATTTACCCTCGGCAGTCTGACTATCCAATCTACCCATGCCGAACTAGATCTGGCAGGAGGTAGGAAGGGGGAGATGCGAGCGCTGATCGAAGCCTGCCGAGGGGCTCTGCTCACGCAGGCAGCGTGAACAGATCAGCGGGGCGGATGGATGGAAGGGCGTAGGCCTGCTCGATCTGGGCTATAAAGGTGCTCTGCCCGCCATAACTGGGATGTCTGACCTGAGTGGCCTTTACCCCTAGTTCATCGACGGCCCGGTGGGCATCACCGCCGATCGCGATGATGGTTTCCGGCTGCAGAAGGTCCATGATCTCGTAAAGAAAGTGGGAGCAAGCCTGCCTCTCTCGACGGGTATGACAGCGGTTGCTCATTGGATCGTCCGGCGCATGAGGATGAAGCGGAAAGACGTTCCACAAGAAAACAGGTTCGGCTAGACGCCGCAACATACTCCAGATCACCGTAGCTGTCCGTTCGCCAACTGCGGGGCCTTTGGTTGCTTTAGCTACGCGAAGACCACGGAACAGTTCGCTATAGGAATCGAGGTGGACCTCGTCTGTTAGCGCGAGGCCGGTTCGACGGCCGCCACGATAGCCCAGGTCGCGGGCGATCCAGATCGTGCGGACATTGAGGTTGATCGCGGTCTCCAGACTGAGGGCAAGGTTCTGTTTACGACGTTGCGGTGCGTCACTTCGATCATGGAGCACGCATCGATCAGCATAGGGATTAAATACATGCTCCAGTGTGACGCTGCTTAGCTCCTGGACGAAAGTGTCAACGGCCGTGTTCATGGCTGACTGTACCGGATTGAACGCTCGATAAGGTTAATGCTGACTTGGCCGCCTCGATGAGTGCGCACGGACCGGAATACCTCATAGCCCTTTAAAATTGCTTCCTCCCATAGCCACAGGGGACAGTTTTCTGCTTCGTACCCTGAAACGAAGCGGCGCACGGATTTAAGTAAGCCATAATCGATGGCGGTAATGCCCTCGAATAAGGCCAGCCGTTGTGCATGGTTGAAGATCCAGGTGGCAACGCCTTCTTCAATCAGAACGGCACGGGCACCATCCTGTACTTCGTCCATGAGGGGGTCACTCTTACGCTTGGTCCGGAGCATTCGCCGGAGAGTTGGGGACCATCCGAGATGGGCGGCATAGGACAAATGGAAGACGTCATGGAAGCGGTAATCGTCGTCTTCCTCTCGATTGTCGGTCAGGGGGTCGCCTATGGGTTGGCCTTCGCGGGTGAGCCTTGCCATTTTTTTACCGTTCGCTTCGACCTCAGTGATGTCGATGACAAGTTGCCTTGGAAGTTGCTCGCCGGACGGAAACGCTTCGTCAAAAAGTGCTGGGTACCGTCGATCGACGGGCCATCGGTCGAAAATCTTCGTGAGGTTCGCTCTGGCCGCGGCCTCCAACGTAATGCCTGTCTCATGAGCGGCGGCACGCAGCGCTCGAAGCACGCCGATCAGACGTCCCTTAAGCGCGGAACGATTGCGCTCAAGGCGGCCTGCCGCGTGATCGGTCATGAGAAGGCCCACTTCACCGGCGAGCTTGAGCAGGGTTTTCTCGAAAGCCGGTGATGGCGAGGCAGACAAACCAGTGGCGGGGCGGTCAATGGCGTCGAAGCTAAGACCGGCAGAGCACGTCGATTGCCAGTCCTGGAGGCTTCGATCGAGGTTGACCGCCAGCTCGTCGAGCCCAAGCTGGGCACGGGCAGCTAGTGCGGCAAGATACCATAGCACGTCGCCCAATTCTTCGACGACGGAATCCTCATAGCCGAGATAGGCGACAGGATCGCGCTGCTTCTTCTTTACCTCGCTCAGTAGGCTGCCGGTCTCGCCAAAGAGACCGAGAAGCGGAAAGGCGAGGCCCGGGTCCTCATCGCGCCGCTGGTCCGTCTTAAGCGCCTTATTCTGATATTCGGAGAGCGTAAGTGGGTTCATCGCTGCTTCCGTCGGTCGACGAAGGCCATCCTCAGGCACGTGGAAACCGTAAGCTTCAAGAGCGCGCAGAACGGTCACGCGAACTGTTTCGCCTGATTCTGCGGCTCTCAACGCGATCTCGCGCTTAGTTGCCGCTGGCAGAAAAAGCTGCAGCGTCTGTTCCTTCCGGCTGCTTCTCGCCTGCGGCAGGTCGTTCTTCCTGGTCTCATGATTTCACGTTCTAATAACACAGGAAAGTCGACACTATATTGATTCCATTGAGAAACCTACGATTTTTCGTCATGCGCCTCGGATCGCGACGGGCCAACATCAAAACGTACTCTGTAAAGAAGGCTGCTTTTGCAAACGGCGATCGTCTCTTACGTTCAGCTAGGCTCCTTGGCACCCGGCCGCGCTCAGCTTCAGGTCAAGCGGGATCAGGACCGCGAATGACCCTTCCAGCAAGCCGAGCGGGATGGGGAGGCAGCTTGGCCGAATGAGTTCTCTAGTATGAATCCCGCCGGGCACAGTGCTGCTGGTGGGGTTGAAGAGGCACCTCTGGTTCCTGACCTGTCAACCTGCTATCCGGAGCGCTTCCCAGTTGGCAGGCCCGATCTTGTCGAACCAAATAGAGCCTGAAGTCAGCGCGTAATCGATTGATTTGTTATGATAATCTCGAAGCCAAGTATATTTGCGCCGGATGCTGCCAGTACGCGCCTGTAAGCCTTTGTCGATACGGCTGCGGTGCAACTGCAGAAAGCCAAATACCTCGTCCGCCGTCCAGTTTTGATCGTCTACGATCATGCGGATATAATCAATGTAATTAAGGCCAACGCCATCCTGAGTCAGGAGCAGAGCGACCATCTCTCGGTCCACTGCGTATGATGCTGCCAGTGCCGCATCGGCGTCGTTCTTATAGCGTTCGACGACATCGCTGTGCACTGCGATCCGCGGGTAGAGGACCTCGCGGCTCTCCATCTCGAAGGCTTCCACAAGGCCGGGGCCGAACACAGGTCCGGCCGGATCAGGATCAACATACATTGGACCGATGGTGGTCGCGCCCCGCAGCACGACGCCGCGCTGTAGGCATTCGATTTGGATTTCTTTGAGCACGATGAGTTCATTGAAGAGCTCTGACATGCTCGTCACAGGATCGATGGCATTCGGCGAGATGCGGACGATCGCATCTGAGACGATCTCGACACGGGTGTCTGAGAGGGTAGCAATAGGAGGCCGATCACGAGATCCCGAACGTGTACTATGCCCTGAGACCTTGCGAAATATTGTAAGGATCTCCGCAATGTCTCTCGGGTGCTTCGAAGTAAGCAGGGCCCGGAAGCCGAGAATATCAAAGAAAGTTACTATGCATTCTCGATATTCGGATCGGTCGGTGTGTTCTGGCATAGAGAATGCCCGCTAGCCGGAGAGATTGGGAGAAAGTATCACATCGCGGGACGAGGCCGATGCCATTCGTGCGGGCACCCCCCCCGAGACCGGGAAGTCATCTCACGCTTCGGTCTCATTGTCTTTGTGGATCAGCAGCTGGCGACAGCGGAAGTACTCCATGGTCTGCTGAACGTGGCTGATTGTTTGGAGATCAAGCCGGCGTCCAAGCCCTAAAGCAGCGCGCGATACAAGCGGCTTGTTCGTCGCTGGGCTCGCGCGCCAAATCGGCAGAACGAACGCTCGGCCAACAACTCTGCCAGTGTGTGGCCCTCGTTGCCCAACTATTGTGGCAGGAGGAGAAGGTCGAACTGCGATGAGTGCTAATCAGAGTGTCTCACCACAAGGTCGAATGCAGCCATTTGTCAAAGTGTGTCCAGGGTCGGCTTCCCACCCAGACGGGTCAGTGTAGGCGTCCGCGGTTCAACACCTCCTCTGCGCCAATTTCGCGCCACTGAGCTTTAGAATCTGATAGAAATAACTGGAACTAGCAGGAACAAGATCCTATATATGTCAGCAGCTTACGGGCGTAAGCGGTTGATGTCATTGGGGTCGAAATCAGGCTCATAACCTGAAGGTCGCAGGTTCAAATCCTGCCCCCGCAACCAAAAATACCAATACCTTAGCCTCGCCAACACGGCGGGGCTTTACGCGTTCTGGACGCACGGCGGAAGCGGGCGGAGACGGTGAATACGATCACCTGGCGCTTACGCTTCATCGTCCATCTCCTCATCAGAGGAACAGACTAACCTCACAATGCGGAGCTTTCAGGGGAGCAGGTCAGCACTTATGACCTAGGGTCGAACCGCATCCGGACAGCGCAGCCTGCAAGTCCAACTTTCCGCTACGGCCCCTTACTTTGGCATCTCCGTCAATTCGAGCCCTGTCGACGGAGAACCGTATGCGCCTACGTCTGCGGCTCCGCCAGGAGGCGGCATCGTGGAAGACATGGCTGCCGCCGCCCCCTTCGATTCGATTCCCGTGCCCTTCCCTGCCGCCGACATGCTCCTTCGGGGACTCACCGAACGTTTGACCAGGCCTTTGGCTTTGGTTCCCGACTTTTGCAACGGAGTCATTTCGAATTCGTTCCGCCAAGGTCTGGCGAGTGATCCTTCCTCGGTTTCTCCGAGGACCGGATCGTCGATCTTGCCGCCCAATTCAGAGTAGATTTGCTTCAAGCGTTCCCGCGCCCCAAGCTGAGCAAAGTCCTCTCCCGTGAAAGACTGCCCCATTCTCCGCGAAAATGGCCGGACATCCTTCGACGTGATGGGCGCCGTGAACTCACGCAGAGTGAATTCGATGCAGGCACGGCCGACACGGCAAACGACCTCCCCCGCATCCACGCCTTCCTCAAGAGCTTCTTCAAGGGTCTCCAAAACATACTCCTGACGCTCCCGGTCCAGAAGAGTGTGGGCCGATGCGGCGTCGCCCTCGCTTCGTCCGAAAACGCCCCTACCGCCATCGCCGGTCGGATGTTGCATCACCTCAATCTTAGTACCCTCTTTAAATTTTGTTTGGATGCTGTATCCGGAAAACCGGGTTGGTATTCTCAATGACGAGAGAATTTCAAGAACTTCGCTCATCAACTCGACCGTCGGGCCATGAATATCTTCCATTTCACAGGCATTTATCGCACCTTCCATGAAATCAACCATTGAAGACGTCGAGAACGTTTCATCCATTTTGTTCCAGTATCGCCTATATTTACCGGCGCGACTCGATCGGCTGAATAGGTTGCCCGTCTTCGCGTCGAATGACCGGGAAAGAAGCGTGTTTCCACCTTTTTTTGCTTTTGGTTTGAGCGAAATTTTCGGTATCTCGCCTGGATTCTCCTGAATGAGCTCCCAGAAGTCTTCGCCCGCTGCTTTGAACCGCATTCCGATCGCGATATCGGCGACTGATTCCGCGGCAGAGGGTTTTGCCGCTTTCGCCTTTTTTTTCGGCGACTTGGATACAGGAAAAGGTTTCTTTCCTGCATATCCGCCCTTTGACGGTCCTCCGCCAGCTTTTGCCTTGGTCATGGGGCATTGAGCCTCGTCACGCCGGCCCGATAGCGGCGGCGAACAGCGTGTATTCCGCGCCGGCGTCCTCGTCGACCGGGCTGATATCGATATCGATCTCGTTCGTCCCCATTCTCAGATAATCGTGAAAGTTGATTGACGTGAAATCCATGTTCCTAAGCTCGATGCTGGAGGTATTGCCCTGCCCTCCTTCTCCTTCCTTCGAGTCGACGTAGAGAACGCCACTCCATGTGTCGTTGACCGTCCAGCTCAGTTTGACCGCCCCGCTTTTCTCCCCGATCCAATGCATCAGCAAGAGCGCGTATTCCTGATCGTAATCGGCGACCTTGAAAACGAGCTTCAGGCTGGTCGTCGCGGCGAAGCTACTGGTAAGGCCCGGCTTAAACCCGGAGCCAGTCACTTGAAGCGCGTTTCCCGGTGAAACCACCTTAAACGGCCCGGCATCGTCGCTTGGCGCGATCGTAAAGGGTGTCGCCGTGAAGCCGATGGCGGAACCGTTTTCCGAGTTCGGGCTGCTCAAAGGAGACAGGGCATAGACCGACAGATCGATATCGCCCGAGGAAAACCTGGCGGTCGACGCGTCGGAGGACGATTGGAGGGTCGCGGTCACGTTGTCGCCGGCGAGCGAGTGACTCGCCGTGTAGAGCGTTGTCTCATGATCGACCGAAACCATTTCCTCCTCGCTTAGTCCGTCGGGAAAATCGATGAGCCATGCCGCGCTCATCGTGAAGTCGACCCCGAATTGGGAGAGCTGACTCGGCGGCATGAGAACGGCCGCGCCGGACTTGTCCTTGTCGAGCAAGCGCTTCGAGACGAAATCCGGCAGGTCGATCGTCGATCCATTGGACGAGTGGTTGTATTGGATGACGTCCCACGGATAACTCTGCCCGAAAATCCAGGTCGGGTTGACGGCGGAGGCGTCGAGATAACCGTAGGAGCTCCAATCCTTGATGCTCATCGAATCGTCGAAGCCCAAATCTTGGCTGACCCCCAGGCTCTCCCCTTTCGTCTTCGACTGCATCTTGCTGTCTTCGTGCGAGTAGGAAAAGCTCGCGTTGCCGACGGCAACCGGCGAGCCCATCATAGTTCCGTATTCTCCGCCGACGGTGAAACCGGACACGTCCGAATGCGTCTGTCCCTGCGTATGTTCCTTGGTTTCGGTGGTGTTGGTCCCGTCATCGGAAGACCGCGACGTGGAGACGGATGAGTTCAGCGTCCGGGGAAAGATGCGAACAAGCTGAGGCACGCTTCCGTCACTGCTCGTGAGCGTTATGGTCGTCGCCATCAATGCCGGATAATTCTCATATGCCGAGATCGATATCGGCCCCGGTCGGTAGACAGTGGCGTTCGGAATGATCACACGCTGCTTCACGGCAAGGACATACCCAAGGAGGCTCTTGTTGTTCTTAACGTCTCTGCGCTTTTGTATACGGTAGGTCGCCAACGACCGACCGAATACATGCCCGCTCGATACGGACTTGAGATCGACTTGCGAACTTGCCGAGAAATAATCGCTGGATACCCTGTTCTCGAAACGCGCCATAATCGCCCTTCCTTTTATTTCATTGTTCCGATTTCGGTCGACGGAAAATCTTCTGAAACCGATCTGACTATTTGTTGACGTAGATCTCGCCGGCGGCGCCCGAGGTCACGCCGTCGACGCCGTCGCTGCCGGTAGCCCCATAGGCGGCGTAGCTCCCGTTCTTTCCGCTGCTCTTGCCTGGACCGCCTTTGCCGCCCTTACCTGGGGTTCCGGGGGCGCCGCCGGCACCGCCCGCGCCGCCGGCGCCAGGTTTGGCCACATCCCTTATGGTCACCAGCATGCTGAGGTCCTCGACAGGGAAAACGATGTTGATGTCGCGGCCGGTGGTTCCGTCGCCGCCATCGCCGCCCGCGCCCCCGTCGCCACCTTCACCCCCATCGCCGCCATTGCCGCCCTTCGACCCCTCCGCGCCGCTGCTGCAGCCTTTGCCCCCATTGCCGCCGTCCTGGCCGGCGCCGCCGGTGCCTCCCGCGCCGCCGGCGCCCCCGGCACCGGACTGTGTATAAAGGATGAAGGGATAGAGGCTGTCGGCGTCATAGGCGCCGATACTGATCGAGGCGGGCATGTTCGGTGTCCCGTCCTCGCCGTCGTCGCCATCGCCGCCGGCTTGGCCTTTCGCTCCGTCGCCTCCGTTGCCGCCGTTCTTGCTGCCGCATATCCCGGGCGATTTGGGCTTCGCCTTCTTCCCGTTTTTGGCCCCGCCATCATAGTCCGCGCCGGTCGCACCGGCCGCTCCGTCCGCGCCCGCGATGCCGAGAACGCCGACGACATAGGATTGCTTCGCGGAAGCCGCCTTCATCAACAAGTTGTCCGCGTGGATCGTCAAGGTGCCGCCGCGGATCGTCAAAGATCCCCCGTCGATCACCAATGTGCCGGCGTTGATCGCAACCGATTGCGTGCCGTATTCCACATCGTTGTCGACCGTGTAGGTATCGCTCGAGGTCAAAGCCACCTCCAGGGGCAGCATCTCCTCGGCGAGGACCCGCGCCTCTGCCGTGAGTTCTCCCGTCCCGAAGATGTGATCACTCAGGGCGCGTTGGGCGGGACCCTGCTCCGGTTCCGCCGCCTCCCTGGCACTGTAGTTGCGGCGATGGTCGTCACTGAGATGCGCCGCCATGAACTCCCGGTAGTCTTCGATGGTGTTCAGGACGATGGTCGACGTCACCGTCGCCCCCCGCCGAATCGCTTCGACGTCATGGCCGAACCGTTTCGCCCGCTCCAAAAATGACATTCCTCCACCTCATCACCATTAGGGTCCAGCATCACGGCATAGGCGGACGTCGATGCGTCGTATGCTACCTATGCCAGATTTAACTTTGATGATATTCAAGACAATGTTGAAAATGGTACTGGCGAATTATCATAGGTACAAATGACATTTTGAATTGGAGCGCTGTCACACGAACCCATGGCTGACTCCGGTCGTGGGCGATAGCCTCGTGACATGAAGCCGATTTCATACGCCCGCATGCACTTCCGGCTTGGATCGTCCAGCATGGCGGCGCTGCGCTGGAGCCAGGATCGGTACGTTGAATTGCACTACATCGCGCCGGGCAAGCCGATGCGGAACGGACTCGTGCAGAGCTTGAACGGGCGACTGGAAGGACGACGACAACACCGTCAGGCCACACTCTAAAGAACCATCGGACCGCAGGGGCGGTTCGCGGCTTGGGCCTTCAACGGCGTGGTCCGATGGTTCTTTACTGCGGGAGTCACGAACAAGCTGACGCGGGCGGAGTGGGCCATGTATCTCGCGCCGTTCCGCCAGCGCGAAACGCGGCGCCCGACGGTGATCTTCCCCCGGCAACTGGTCGCGGCAGGCCGTTTCCTATCAGAGATCGAGGCGGGACTACCACGCATTCGCGAGAAACCCGCCCTGATCCTCTGGGGCGATCGCGACTTCGCCTTCAAGCAGGTCGAGCGCGGGCAGTTCTGCGCGGCTTTTCCCAATCGTCGAAGCATAACTCTGTCTGGGGCCGGCCACTTCATTCAGGAGGATGCGCCCGGTCGATCTGCGACGCGATCGCGGCCTGGTACGCCGACGATCTCGGTGCCCGCCCCCCCCAAACACGACCGTCACGCACGGCACCAACCTGGAAGAGACCCATGTTTGATGTTCTGGAGATTTTCGTGCGCGTTTTCGCCGTGGCCCTGCCCGTTTGGGTCATGGCCATCCTTGCCCTTGGGGCGGCGCGCGCCGGTCTCTCGAGTGTCCAGATAGCACAGGCGGCGATCTGGACGGCGCTGATCGGCGGCGCGTGGTTCGCGGCCGGTGTGCCGCTGGCACAGGTCGGGGCGTTCCGTGTCCCCAGCGGCTTCGCCGAACCGCCCGTGGTCATCGGCTTTCTCATCGGCGGCGCGGCCCTGGTATGGGCGCTGGCGCGGCTGACACCGACAGGGCGGCAGATCACAGATGCCGCGCCGCTCAGCGTGATCGCGTCCCTTCAGATCGCGCGGGTGATGGGCGGCCTGTTCCTCATCGGCTGGCTGATGGGGCGGGTACCGCCGGAATTCGCCATTCCCGCGGGTCTGGGCGACATCTGGGCTGCCATCGCTGAGTATCAGGCGACCCGGGCTCTGGCCGCAGGGGGGGGGCGATGCGCGCAGAAAACTCGCGCGCGCCAACACTATTGGTCTTGCGGATTTCGGAATTGCCGTCGCGCTTGGCGTCATGACGTCGGAGGGGATGTTCCTCACATTGTCCAAGGCTGCACCGAACATCATCAACGACTACCCGTTGGCGTTATTCCCCGCCTATTTCGTATCGATCTTCATGGGCTTCCATTTCATAGCAATCAGCCGCCTGCGGGCGGAGCGAAAAGAACGGGCGCAACTGCTGCCAACCTAAGGTGATCAGCTCCCACAGAGGTGGTCCCCATCGTTCGGGCAGTTTGACGGCTTGATCAAGCTATTCCCTGGTATGGCTCATGCTGCCAGTCTGCCGCTGGCCGTTGCCGGGGCGAGCCCCGGCAACGGTATCGGGTCGATCGTATGGTACGCCTAGTTGGGCGGACGCTCACCTTCGAGATCGGCAATTACAGCATCCAAGCGCTGACTCACGAAGGCGGCGGCCTACGCAACCTGCTCCCCGGCCTGTGCGCTGCGATACCTTGGCCCGCTGCCGGTTTCGTGGACACGTGGTTAGGCTAACATGGCGGGTCTCTCGAACTCGACGGAGCTGAGGTAGCCGATCGTCGAGTGCCGTCGGATCGTATTGTAGAACCGCTCGATGTAGTCGAACACGTCGGCCCTTGCGGCATCGCGGGGGCGAGAGACCTTCCCGCGGACCCGCTCGGTCTTCAGCGACGAGAAGAAGCTCTCCATGGCGGCGTTGTCCCAGACGTTTCCGGACCGGCTCATCGAGCAGGTGACGCCATTGTCGGCGATCAGGCGCTGGAACGGCTCGCTGGTGTATTGGCTACCTTGGTCGGAATGGTGCAGCAGGGCGCCGGGACGGCCGCGCCGCCAGATCGCCATGAGGAGCGCGTCGGTGACCAACTGGGCCGTCATCTCGGCCTTCATCGACCAGCCCACGACCCGGCGCGAGAACAGGTCGACCACGGCGGCGACGTAGAGCCAGCCCTCGGCGGTCCAGATGTAGGTGAAGTCGGCGACCCACTTCTGGTTGGGACGGTCGGCGGAGAACCGGCGATCGAGCACGTTCGGTGCGACGGCCCCGGCCAGGCGGTCGCCGTGATCCTTCGGCAGCCCGCGCCGACGCGGCCGGGCGCGCAGGGCCTGCGCCCGCATCAGCCGCTCGACCCGGTGCAGGCCGCAGGCAACGCCCTGGAACAGCACGTCGTGCCAAACCCGCCGGGCACCATAGGTTCGGTCACTGGCGAGGAAGCTCGTCCGCACTTGCGAGCCGATTGCCTCGTCGTTCCTGGTCCTTTGGCTTGCTGGCCGCGTCAGCCAGGCGTGGAAGCCGGACCGTGACACACCTAGAGCCAAATCCGATCATATTGAACCACTTCATGACTCAATATGATCGGTGAATTTGTCTCTAAAACAATTAGATAGAGCAGATTCTCGCACGCTGACGCGATCACGAAGTGATCCCGTCACCGATGGATCCGCTCTAGCGCTTCGCACAGCCATGCCACCGGCCGGATCGATCGGTGCTTCGCGATGAAGGCGAACGTCATCGCACTTCCCTCGCGAAGTAGGCCGCGGCCTTTTTTAGGATGTCGCGCTCCGCCTTCAGCTTGGTCACCTCACGCCGAAGCCGCTCGATCTCGAGCTGCTCGGGCTTCATCTGACCATGGCCGGGAAAGGCCTGGCTCGGATCGGCGGCAAGCGACTTCACCCACTTGCGCAGGACGTTCTCGTGGACGTCCAGATCCCGGGCCGCCTGCGCTACCGAGACACCCCGGTCCGTGATCAGACGGGCCGCCTCAATCTTGAACTCACGGGTAAACTTCCGTCGTTGCATCTCCCACCTCCAGTTCCCTGAAACACCTTATCTCGGTGTCCACGAAACCGGCAGCAGGCCACAGATTGACCCGGACCGGTCCGTTTAAGGCGCTGATCGCAGGAGTTAAATTCCCCGGCGATCCAGCGTGCGACCTGGACAATAGACGGCAATCCTTCCGATACTGCGAACGCGACGGGTGTGCCGATTTCGCCGATGTGTCGCGCGTTCAGATCAGGAGGCAGCGATGTCGTCGACGGATAAGCCCGACACCCCAGAACTGGAGCCCTGGCAATGGCCGGACGCGCGTTGGCGGGCCATCGTCGACAAGGTGCGCGCCGGTCGCAGTCTGAAACCCCAAACCTGGAAGGGCGGCGGGAGATGCGCCGTCGCGCTCTCCTTCGACAGCGACCACGAGACCAGCACTCTGCGCTGGGGGCATACCTCGCCGGGCAAGCTTTCCCAGGGCCAGTATGGCGGCCGGGTGGCGATCCCGCGGATCCGCAAACTGCTGGCCAAGCACGACGTGAAGGCCTCGTTCTTCGTGCCGGCCGTGGTCGCCAAGATTCATCCCGATGAGCAGCGCGGCCTGGTCGACGAGGGCCATGAGATCGGCATTCACGGCTGGATCCACGAGCTGAACAGCAAGCTGCCGCCGGCCGACGAGCGCGACCTGATGATGCGCGCCGCCGACGTTCTGGAACAGATCAGCGGCAGGCGTCCGGTCGGCGTGCGCACGGCCTCGTGGGATTTCTCAGAGCACACACTGGCAATCGCCCGCGAGATGGAACTGCTCTACGACAGCTCGCTCATGGCCGATGACGAACCTTACGAATTGCTGGAGGACGGCAAGCCGACCGGCATGGTCGAGCTGCCGGTCGAGTGGATCCGCGACGACGCCGTTTACTTCAATATGGACCGCTTCTCGGCTCTGCGGCCCTATACACCACCGTCCAGCGTGCTCGAAGTGTTCAAGGCCGAATTTGATGGCGCCTACGCCGAAGGCGGGCTGTTCCTACTGACCATGCATCCGCACATGATCGGCCACCGCTCGCGCATTTCGTTGCTGGACAGACTGATCGAATACATCAAGGGCCACGACGGCGTGTGGTTCGCCACCCATGCCGAAGTGGCGCAATACTGCAAAGACAACGCCTGAGGCGGGTCGCGCCGGTTCTCAGTAACTCGGGATGCCGAGGGTGAGGCCACCGTCGACGACCAGGATGCTGCCGGTCACGTAGCTCGCGCGTTCCGACAGCAGATACGCGACCAGATCGACGAGTTCCTCAGGCCGGCCTTCACGGCCCAGCGGGATGCGCGCGACTTTCGCCACATGCTCCGCCTGTCCGGCGCCGGCCGCGTGTTCCATCACCCGCTCGGTACCGATCAGGCCGGGGGCGACGGCGTTGACCCGGATGCCGTAGGGGGCGAGCTCGATCGCCAGATTGCGGGTGAGCTGCGAGAACCCGGCTTTGGACGCCCCGTAATGGGCGATGCCGGGCCGCGCCAGAGTCGCCGCACTCGAGCCGATATTGACGACCGATCCGGCAATCCCGGCAGCGGCCATCCGTCGCCCAAGCGCCTGCACCATCAGAAAGGGGGCGCGCAGATTGAGGTTCAGCACCGCGTCCCATTCGGTCGTCACCATGTCGAACAGCGGTGTGACCGGATAGATTCCGGCCGCGTTGACCAGCCCGCCAATCGGCTTGCAGGCGTCCCAGGCCGCCGCTACGAGCCGCTCGGGCTCGGTCGGGTCGATGAGGTCTCCGGGGAAACCGAGAAACCTGTCGCCGAACTCCTCGCGGACTCGCGCCAAACCGTCGACATCAATGTCGACGCCGGCGACCGTCACGTCCGCGGACATCAGGTGACGCGCGATGGCGAGGCCGATGCCGGAGGCCGCGCCGGTGACGATGACCGGTTCGGAAACATCGACGGTCATGTGGCGACGTGGCAGGCCGCTTCCTGGCCGGGCCAGTCGGCGCGCAACTCGGGTTCGATCTCCGCGCACCGCGGCTCGGCGCGCGGACAGCGGTTCCGGAACCGGCAACCGCTCGGCAGATTCCCCGGGTTCGGCGGCTCACCTTCCAGCGAGAACGTGTCGGTGACCCGGGCGCCGCCGATGGTCGGAATCGCCGACAGGAGCGACCGGGTGTAGGGGTGGCGTGGCGTTTCGAACACCGCCTCGGTGTCACCGAACTCGACCACCTTTCCGAGATACATCACGGCGATCCGGTTGCAGATCATGCGGACGACGGACAGGTCGTGCGAGATGAACAGGTAGGTCAGGTCGAACTGTTTGCGCAGATCCAGCAGCAGATTGAGGATCGTCGCCTGCACCGACACGTCGAGGCCGGACGTCGGCTCGTCGAGTACAATCAGGCTCGGCTGAAGGGTGAGGATGCGCGCGAGCCCGACCCGGCGCTGCTGACCGCCGCTGATCTCGTGCGGATACAGATCGAGATGGCTCGCCGGCAGGCCGACCGCTTGGAGGATTTCGCGCACCCGCTGCTCGCGTTCCTCGAAGCTGAGAGAACCGTGGTGGATGACCAACGGCTCATGCAGGGAGCGGCGGATCTTCCAGCGCGGGTCGAGCGACGCCCCGGGGTCCTGATAGGAATACTGCAGGTGACGACGGGTTTCGCGGGCCGCACTCGGTGTCTGGCCGGTGATGTCATTGCCCTCGAAGACCATTGTCCCGGAGGTTGGGGGGTGGATCCCCATGATGGTCTTGCCGAGAGTCGACTTGCCGCAGCCGCTCTCACCGACGATGCCCAGGATCTCGCCCTTGTCGACGGTGAAGGTGACGTCATCCAGCGCGCGCAAGACGCCTTTCTGGAAGCCGAAAGCGTTGCGGATTGCGAAGTGCTTGGTCAACTGGCGGATGTCGAGGATCGTCTTCGCGTTGACCTCGGTGCGGCGCGGGGCAGAGGGGGCGTCCACGTTCATGCCAGTGCGTGCCTCTTTTCCTCGGCGACAGGATGATAGCAACGGACCGCGTGTCCTGCGCCCACCGGTGTGAGATCGGGTCTGGTCTGCCGGCAGAGGTCGGTGGCGAATTCGCAGCGCGGGTGAAACCGGCAGCCGGGGGGCGGGTTCACCAGTCCGGGAATGTCGCCCGGAATGCCCGCGATGCGACCGTCCCGGCTCGGCAGGCTCTTCAGCAGACGGTTCGTATAGGGGTGGCTCGGTCGCTTGAAGAAACCGTCGCTGGAGGCGGCCTCCATCTCCTGACCGGCGTACATGACGGTGATGCTGTCGCAGATCTCCCAGGCCGTGCCGAGGTCGTGGGTGGTGAACAGCACCGATATGCCGTGATCGGTCGCGAGCTTCCGCAGCAGTTTGAGGATCTGCGCCTGGATCGTCACGTCGAGCGCAGTTGTCGGCTCGTCGGCGATGATGAGCTTCGGCTCCGGCAGCAGCGCCATGGCAATCATCAGCCGTTGCCGCTGGCCGCCGCTGACCTCATGGGGGTATTTCTTCAACACCGCCTCGGGATCGGGGAGTTGAACCTGGCGCAGCAGGTCCAGGACCCGATCGTGGTCCGCCTTGCGCCGACTCGATCCGTAGAAGCGCGGCAGCCAGCCGGAGCCGCCGGCGGCGGCATCGTCAAGCGCCGGCGACTTCCATTTCATCAGATCCATGATCTGGGCACCGATGGTGAATACCGGATTGAACGAACTGAACGGATCCTGGGGGATAAAGGAGATGCGGCGCCCGCGGACGGTCGCCGCCAGCGCATCCGGGTCGACCTGCAGCAGGTCGGTTCCGTCGAACGCGATGGTCCCGCTCTCGAGCCGGGCCGAGTTCTTCGGCAACACGCCGAGGATCGAGCGGGCGAGGGTTGTCTTGCCGCAGCCACTCTCGCCCACGAGCCCGACGATCTGGCCACGGCCGATGGTCAGGTTCACATTGTCGAGCACCCGGGCCACGCCGCCGTCGGTGGCGAAGCTGACCCGAAGATCCCGCACTTCCAGCAGATTACTTGTCATGACGGCTGCTCCGCCGGATACGGGGGTCGAGGATGTCGCGCAGCCCGTCGCCGAGCAGGTTGAAGCCCATGACAACCAGGAAGATCGCTATGCCGGGGGCCGTCGCGTACCACCAGGCCTCGGGCAGAAACTCGCGGGATTCGGAGATCATCCGTCCCCATTCAGGTGAGGGCGGAGGCGCCCCGAGACCGAGAAAACCGAGAGCGGCGGCGGTCAGGATGGTGCCGCCCATACCGATGGTGGTCCGCACGATGATCGACGACATGATGTTCGGCAGGATGTGCAGGATCATCACCCGGGCGGGGGACGCGCCAAGGGCCACGCTCGCCTCGATGAAGACCTCGTTCTGCAGCGACCGCGTCTCGGCATAGACCAGGCGCGCCCAGAATGGCCAGTAGGTAACCGATAGCGCCAATATCACATTCTCGATGGACGGCCCGAGCGTTTGGGCGATGGCGATGGCCAGCACGATCTGCGGCACCGCGAGGAAAATGTCCGAGACCCGCATCAGGGCATCGCTGGCCCAGCCGTGATAGTAGCCGGCCAGCAGGCCGATCGGCACGCCGATCAGCACCGACGCGCCAATGGCGATCACCGCGATGGAGATCGTGATTCGCGCGCCGAACAGGATGCGGCTGTAGATGTCGCTGCCCATCCGGTCGGTGCCGAAGAAATGGTCGAGGCTCGGCCCCTGCAGTCGCTCGGAGGGATGGAACTCCATAACGTCGTCGGGGTGGGTCGACAGGATCGGCGCAAAGATCGCCGTTAGGATCAACAGCAGGATGATCACCGCACCGATCAGGGCGACGCGGTCCTCGACCAGCTTGCGGAAGACGAAGGAGAGGGTTTCCATCGGCGGCCTACCTGCTCTCGCGGGGATCTATGAAACCGTGGACGATGTCCACGAGCAGGTTCACGATGATGAAAATTACCCCGGAGACGACGGTGAACCCCATGATCGCGTTGTAGTCGGACTGCAGGATCGACTGGACAGCGTAGTAGCCGAGGCCGGGCCAGTCGAAGACCGCCTCCACCACCACCGCGCCGGCGATCAGAATGCCGAAGATCAGACCGATCTGGGTCACCGTGCCGATCAGCGCGTTGCGCAGCACGTACTTCCATACGATCACGCGCCGGGGCAGGCCCATCGCCTCCTCGTACATAACGTAGTTCGAGTTGATCGCCTCGAGCACGCCCGCGCGGGTGAACCGCACGATGGTGGCGAGCGCGGGGAAGGCCAGGGTCATGACAGGCAGGATCATGTGGGACACGACGTCCCAGAAGGTCTCCAGGTCGCCCATGATGAGGGAGTCGATCAGGAAGAAACCGGTGACGACGTCCGGCCCCCATCCAGCGACGCGGCCCTGCAGCGGCGTCCAGCCGAGTTCCATTGCGAACAGGAGCTGAAACAGAATGGCCAGCCAGAAGCTGGCGATGGCAAGCCCCGAAACGGTGATGATACGCAGCACATGGTCCAGGGCCGAGTTGCGCTCGAGCGCCGAGATCACGCCGAGCGGAATGCCGATCAGGGCGGAGACAAACACCGCCACGAAGGTCAACTCAAGGGTCGCAGGCAGCCGGCTCGCCAAGTCTTCGGAAATCGGACGGAGCGTGTAGAGGCTCACCCCGAAATCGCCCTGCAACACGGCGATGACGTAGCGCCAGAGTTGGATATGCATCGGCTGGTCGAGACCGAGTTGGCGGCGCAGCGCTTCGATCTGTTCGGCGGTGGCGTTCTCGCCGGCGACGAATGCCACCGGATCGGCTGGGATGACGTGGCTGATCGTGAAGGTGATGACGATCAGCCCGAGGACCGTCGGCACAAACCAGAAAAGTCGATTGAGGATGAGAACGAGGAGTTTCACCGGCGCATCCGTAAGGCCTGAAGGCGTGACGGGCCGGGCGGGCGCCGGCGGTCCCCGAAGGGCTCGCCGACGCCCGACCCGAAATCGGATCGAGAGTGGACCAGGTGAGGCCTACTCGAAGTGAACCCAGCGCATCTCCTGACCGTTGCCTATCGGACTGAACCGGAAGCCGACGGCCTTCTTGTTGATCGGACCGAACCACTTGGTGTTGTAGATGAAGATCCCGGCGGCATCGTTCGCGACGATGGTCGCCGCCTTAGCGTAGTTCTTCTCGCGTAACGCCTGGTCGGTGCTGGTCTGCGCCTCGTGCAGAAGCGCGTCGACCTCCGGATTCTTGTACCAGCTGTTGTTCCGGGTGCCGATCTTCGTGCTGTCATACATCTCGCCCACCCAGTTGTTCGGATCGGCGTAGTAGGTGCTCTTCCAGAGGAACAGCATGTCGTACATCTGCTGCTCGTCGCGCATCTTGCCCGAAACGACCGGCCACGGCTCCGAGACGATCTCGCTCTCCACGCCGATCTTGGTCAGGGCGTTTTGCATCAGGGCGGCGGCCTGTTCAGTCTGGCCATACCCGGCAAGCGCGCCGATGGTGATCTTGCGCATCGGCTCCTTGACCATCGCGAGGTGTTCTTTCGCCTTCTCAAGGTCAAAGGAGTAGCCCTCGAGATCCTTCGGCGCGCCCCAGATGTTGTTCGGCAGCGGACCCGGGTTGCGGGCGACCGAGCCGCTCAGGATGTCGTTGTTGAAGCCGTCGTAATCGAACGAATAGGCCAGAGCCTTGCGGAAGTTGATGTCGTTCATCGGCGGTCGGCCGTTATGGATCGCGCCGTAGAAGATGCGCATCGACTCCGCTTCGAGCACGTTCACGTTGTCTGACTTGCGCAGACGAATGATCTGATCCTGCGGCATGTATCCGTCGGAGCCGTGGAAATCGCCCTTCATCAGACCGAGCACGCGGCTGTTGATCTCCACCACCGTCCGGAACTCGATGGCGTCGAGATACTTCTCTCCCCAGCCCATGAAGTGATCGGGGAAACGATCGGCCTGGAAGCCCTTGGCCGGATCGTAGCGCTTCAGCATGAAGGAGCCCGAGCCGGCGTCGTTCGTGGAAAGCCAGGCTGAGCCCCAATCGCCGTCGGTCTCGTTCGCCTTCACCAGATCGGCGTTAACAACATGGATCTCCGGAACGGTCGCCAGGAAAATCGCCGAGGGCGCGTTCAGGTTGAACTCGACCGTATATTTGTCGACCGCCTGGGTGGAGCCGGGGGCGATGCTGTCCTGAAACAGGGCGGAGGCGCCCTTCTTCAGCGCGAGGATCCGTTCGATCGAATAGACCACGTCCGATGCCTCGATCTCCGAGCCATCGTGGAACTTCGCCCCTTCGCGGAGCTTGAAGGTGTACTTCTTTCCGTCGTCGGAAATCTCGTAGCTCTCGGCGAGCCAGAGGTTCAGCTCCGGCGGATTGTCCTCCCAGCGCATCAATCCGTCATACAGGTTGATTCGATAGGCGACGCGGCCGACATCGAAGACCGCATGCGGGTCCATGGTGTCGTAGGCGCTCGAGTTGGCGAAGATGAAGGTATTCTTCGCCTCCGCCTCGCCCGGGAGCGTTGCCGCGGCGACGCTGAGGGCAAAGCCGGTCAGGCCGATTGCCGCCGCCCGTTTCAGCTTCTGCAGGACCGTTGCCGGACCATATCTCATATGGGTCATGCCACTCACCTCCTCTGTCCAAGGTCACGCCACCGTTGCCCGGTCAGTCGGGTCAGCGACGCTGTCATCCGGCGCGTTGGGTTTGGGCGCCGTGTAGGAATGCGGTGTTGCGGCCCCATGTAGAGGGGCTTGGGCGCAAGGTGGATCTCGATGGAAGTCTGAAGCCGATTGTTGCACCTGCGCAATACGGCAACTGGCTGGGCGCCGGTCGGCTGCGCGTTTCCGGCGGGGCCGGATCG
Organism: Thalassobaculum sp.; assembly: GCA_048983575.1. Taxonomy (GTDB): domain Bacteria; phylum Pseudomonadota; class Alphaproteobacteria; order Thalassobaculales; family Thalassobaculaceae; genus Thalassobaculum. The sequence continues at coordinate 2,199,311 of JBLZTD010000001.1, forward strand.
GGTGCTCAGAGCTTCCATTGAAATCCGTCAATGATGAAGTCCTGGCCGGTGATGAACATCGGCTCCGACGTCGCCAGGAACTTGACGAGTTGGGCGATGTCCTGCGGCGTGCCGCAGCGGTTGAGCACGATACCGGTCAGGAGTTCTTCCTCACGCGCCTTGATCACCGCGTTCGGGGTCTCGGTCTTGATCAACCCCGGGCAGATGGCGTTGACGGTGATCGTCGGCCCCAACTCCTTGGCAAGCGACCGGGTGAGGCCAAGGATGCCGGCCTTGGCGGCGGCATAGGAGAACTTGCTGACTGCGCTGGTCACGCCGCCGGAATGGGCATTGATCGATGACATGTTGATGATCCGGCCGGCGCCCTGCGCCTGCATGGTCGGCACCACGGCGCGGGACCAATTGAAGCAGCTCTTCAGATTGATATCGATGGTCCGGTCGAACTCCTCCTCGGAGATCTCCAACAGACCCTTGGAATTCGATTTTCCGGCATTGTTGAACAGAACGTCGATGCGTCCCCACTGACCGGCGATGTCGGCACCAATCTGTTGTGCATGCGCGAAATCGGCGACGTCGGCATGGAAGGTCAAGCAGCGCCGGCCCAGCGCCTCGATCTCGCCTTTCGTTCGGGCAAGTTCGTCGTCGAGCAGGTCCACAAGGGCGATATCGAGACCGCTGCTCGCAAGTTCGAGCGCACAACCACGGCCGATGCCTTTGGCCCCTCCGGTGACGATAGCCACCCGTGCTGCTGTACCGTCCACGTTTTCTAGACCCCCGTACTCCACGGCTTTACGCCTTATGATGAATGTTGACGGCGCCAGGAAGGCGGGTCAACAATTCATTCACACTTCTGAAGCGTGTTCACATACATGAACGATACAGTGAAATCTGCCGAGCGAGTCCTCGATATCCTTGAGGTGTTTGCGCTCTGGCGCGAGCCTCTGGCGCTCAAGGACGTCGCCGGCCAACTCGGCATTCCAAAAAGCAGCGCCCTCATGTTGCTGCGCACACTGGAAAGCCGTGGATACCTCATGCGCGACGGCGAGAGATATGTTCTCGACCCGGTCTGGCAAAGCGATGCGGCTGATGGCGGGTGCTTCATCGGCGGTCACACGATGCGTCTGATCCGTATTGCCGAACCGGTGATGCGCGATCTGGTCGATCGTCTGGAGGAAACCGTCGTTCTGGGCGTTCCGACGCTGGATGGCGACGTCCGTGTGGTCGCCAACCGCATGTCTCCGCTGACCGTACGCTACGACCAGAGTCTGTATCTCGGTTATTCCCGGCTATTGCACAGCGCTCGGACAGGCGATGCTGGCGTTCCAGGATCAGGACGCAATCGACGCCTACGTCGCCCGATGCCCGTTCAAACCGTTGACCGATCATACGATCACCAGTCCGGAAGCGTTCCGATCCCGGCTGGCCGAGATCCGGCAGCGGGGTTGGGCCGTGAATCAGGAGGAACGGTTCCTCGGCGCCGTCGGCCTCGCGAGCCCGATCTTGGGACAGGGCGGTAGCGTTCTCGGCGCGCTGAACATCGGCACTGTGCCGGTGCGCTATCGCCGCCGCCGCACCACCCTGGTGGCGGCGCTGCAGCGTGCCGTCGCCACCGTGACCGAACAGTTGGATACCCGGATCCCTCAGCGTACTGGCGCTGCGGCAACGCGATAGGGCTGAAAAGGAAGACGGCATGGGTTACCGCGTCGGCGTCGATATCGGCGGCACATTCACTGACTTCTGCGCCTTCGACGAGGCGAGCGGCGAGCTGCACACCCTCAAGGTGTTCTCAACGCCGCAAACGCCTGGTCAGGAAGTGATCGCGGGCATCACCGGCCTCAGCGAGCGCTACGGCGTCGCGCCCAAGGACGTCACTTACTTCACCCACGGCACCACGGTCGGCGTCAACACGGTGATCCAGCGCCGTGGCATCAAGCTCTGTCTCTTCACCACGCGCGGCTTCGAGGATGTCCTTGAGGTGGCGCGGTTGAAGATGCCGGACCCCTACGATCTGTTCTCCGGCCGGCCGGAACCGTTGGTGACTCGCGACCGGGTGTTCTCCATCGACGAACGGATGCTGTTCGACGGCTCGGTGGATCTAGCGCTGGACGAGGCGAGCGTCGACGCCGCACTTGAGGGCGTACGCGCGGTCGGCGGGGAGGGCATCGTGGTGGCGCTGCTGCACGCCTATCGCAACTCGGCCCACGAGCAGCGGGTGGCGGAGATCATCAAGACCAAGGCGCCGGAACTGACGGTCACCTGCGCCAGCGCGGTCTGGCCGGTGATCCGCGAATACGAGCGCACGGTGACGGCGGTCGTCGCGGGCTACGTCCAGGGTCGCGTCGCGCATTATCTGGGCTCGCTCCAGGCGGCGTTGGCCTCCGCCGGCGTGCCCGCCGAGCCGATGATCACCAAGTCGAACGGCGGGGTGATGACGGCGGAGATCGGCAAGCAGGAATGCGCCCAGATGCTGCTGTCCGGTACCGCTTCCGGCGTGATCGGTGCGGCCAGCGTCGCCGCCGAAACCGGAGCGAAGGCCGCTATGAGCCTGGATATCGGCGGCACCAGCGCCGATGTCGCGATCATCCTCGACGGCACCCCGCAATACGGCATCGGCGAGGTCATCGGCGAGTTTCCGATCTTTATCCCCACCGTCTCGGTCACTTCCATCGGCGAGGGCGGTGGCTCGATCGCCTGGGTCGACCCGCACGGCGTCCTCAAGGTCGGACCCGAGAGCGCCGGGTCGACCCCGGGCCCGGCCTGCTACGACCGGGGCGGCGACCGTCCGGCGATTACCGATGCTTTTGTGGTCTGTGGGTTTCTCGGCCAGGCGGCTCTCGGCTACAGCGCTGTGTCCATGCGGACCGACCTGTCGCGGCAGGCGATGGTCAGCATTGGCGAGAAGATCGGCATGGGCGTTGAGGAGACGGCGGAGGCGGTCATCCGCGTCGCGGTGTCCGGCATGTATCTGGAGGTCTCCAAGTTGGTGTCGCGCAACGGCATCGACCCGCGCGACCTGTCGCTGATCGCCTTCGGCGGAGCCGGGCCGATGATGGCCTGCTATCTCGCCCGCGAGCTTGGCATGCGCGAGGTCGTCGTGCCCCGTGTACCGGGTGTGCTCAGCGCTTTCGGTGGCCTGATCGCCGACATCAAGAACGACTTCATTCGCACCGTGTATCTCGATCTCGGGCCCGACGGTGCGCTCGAAGAGATGCAGACCGTCTACGCCGAGCTGCGGGCGGAGGCGATGGCTTGGATCCGGAACGAGCACGGCTACGGCGGTGCGGTGACGCTCCTCCATTCGGCTGACATGCGATACCGCGGCCAGTCCTACGAGATCGAGACCCCGCTGGACGCGGACTGGATCGACGGCGGCGACCTGGGGGCCATGGCCGGCGCCTTCCATGCGGCCCACGAACGGATCTACGAGCATGCCGACGCCGACGCGCCGGTACAGATCATCAATCTCCGCCTGGTGGTCGTCGGCACGCCGCCGAAGCCGACATTCGCGCCGGTCGAGTTCCTCCGATGCCGCTCCGACCCCGCGGGCCTCGGTGCCGGTCTACTTCGACGGGGCGACGCACACCGCGGCGGTCTATGCCCGGGGCGACCTGATGGCCGGGCAGCGTTTCGAGGGGCCGGCGATCGTCACCCAGGACGACTGCACCACCTGCGTGCTCGGAGGCTTCACCGCGACGGTGGACCCGAGCGGCAACCTGATCCTGAGCCGGGAGGACTGAGCCATGGCGATCGACAAGGTCACGCTGGAGATCCTGAAGAACCATTGCCGCGCCGCCGCCGAGAGCATGGCCTTCACGCTCTATCGAACGGCGCATTCCACCTTCGTCAAGGAGACCGAGGACTTCACCACCGGCCTGACCACACCGCAGGGGGAGACCTTCGCCACGCCGGTAGAACTGGGCGCGACATGGTTCGTCGGTCTGAATTACGGCACCGTCATTCGGATGATCGACCACTATGACGAGGGCGACATCTGCATGACGAACGACCCGTATAGCGGCCACGTCTGCACCCATTCGCCGGACATGCACATCTGGAAGCCGGTGTTCCACGAAGGCGAGATCGTCTGCTTCGTGGTCGGGCACATTCACAACACCGATGTCGGCGGTGCCGTCCCGGCCAGCATCTCGCGCACACTGACGGAAGTGCACCAGGAAGGCATCCGCATCCCGCCGGCCAAGGTGGTGAAAAAGGGCGAGTTCAATCACGAACTGATCGACGTGATGCTCGCCAACGTGCGCATGCCGGAGCAGAATTGGGGCGATCTGAAGGCCCAGATCGCGGCGATGAACACCGGCGAGCGCCGGGTGCACGAGATGATCGCCAAGTTCGGTGTGGAGACCTTCAAGGCGGGAATCGCCGGTCTGCTGGACTATGCCGAACGGCAGGCACGGTCGATCATGGCGACCTTGCCGGACGGCGACTACTTCTTCGACGACTATCTGGATGAGGACGCGGCCGGCGGGTACCCGTGTCGGATCGCGCTGACTTCTGAAGATCCGGGGCGAGACCTGCGTGCTCGACTTGACCGGCAGCGACCCGCAGATCGAGTCCTCCGTGAATATGCCGACCGGCGGACAGTCGCGCCACGCCCTGTTGATGGTTGGGTTCGTCTACATTCTGTACTCGCTGGACCCGACCCTGTTCCTGAATTCGGGCGTCTGTCGGGTGGCTGACTCGATCCTGCCCGAGGGCACCATCGTCAATCCGGTCTTCCCGGCGGCCGTCGGCCTGCGCACGCTTTCGGTCCAGCGGCTCCAAGGAGTGATTTTCGGCGCCTTCGTCCAGGCGGCCCCCGACCGACTGCCGTCAAGTCCGGCATCGGGCGGTCCGATCATGAACGTGAACACCATCGACAACCGCACCGGCCGGCGCGTCATGGCGGCGATCGGGGCGATCTCCGGCGGGGCCGGCGGCAGCCCCCGTGGCGACGGAACGGAGGGATCGGGCGCCAATGCCTCGTTCCTGAAGAACACGCCGGTGGAGATCAACGAGGCGGAGGTGCCGTTCAAGATCCTGCGCTATGGCCTGACCCAGGATTCCGGCGGGGCCGGCAAGTATCGGGGTGGCAACGCGCTGGAGATGATCTTCCAGGCCCACGCGCCGAACACCCGCGTCACCGCGCGCAACCGCGACCGCTCGCGATTCTCCTCCTGGGGCGTGCTCGGCGGCCGGGCCGGAAGCCATTCCCGCTTCATCCTGAATCCCGGCACCAATCAAGAGGTCGATCTCGGGAACGTGGACATCCTCAACATCGGTCCCGGCGACGTCGTGCATATCGGCTCGGGCGGGTCCGGCGGTTGGGGCGATCCCTTGGAGCGCGATCCGGCGGCGGTGCTGCAGGATGTGCAACGTGGTTTCGTCTCGCTGAAGAAGGCCGGGGAGAGCTACGGCGTGGTGCTGACACCGAGCGGAGTGGACGAGGCGGCGACGGCCAGGCTGCGCGCCGACCTGGCCCGCGACCGTCAGAAGCGGGAGGGGTTCTTCGACTACGGGGCCAACCGGCTCGCCTACGAGAAGATCTGGACCCGCGCCAATTACGACGCCCTGACCGAGCTGCTGGCGGCCACACCGATCCATTGGCGCTTCTTCGTCAAGCACCGGGTGTTCGAAGCGATCGACGAGATCGCGCCCGGCAGTCTTGCGGGCGATGGCTCGGATGTGCGGAAAGTCTTCGATCGTGTCGTGGAGAGCTTCCCGCAACTCCGCGCCGCCATGGCCGCCTGAGGCCGGTCATGGAGATCGGCTTCGAAGGCAGGACCGTCATCGTCACCGGGGCCGTACGCGGCATCGGCCAGGAGATCGCCCAGGCCTTCGCCGCACGGGGCGCCGCAGTCCATGCCTGGGACATTCTGGCCGACGGGCTGGAGCAAACGCGCGCCGGGGCCTCCCCGGCGAAGGGCGGGCGGATCGTCCCGCATCTCGTCGATGTCACCGATTTCGCCGCCGTGAAGACGGCGGTCGGCGTGGCGGAGTCGGACAGCGCCAGCGGCGCGGTGGATATCGCCGTCCATGTGGCCGGTGGTGTGAAGGGTCAGTCCAAACGGCCGATCGAGGAGGTCGATATCGAGGACTGGCGTGCGATCCAGGCGGTCAACCTGGACGGCGCCTTCCATCTGGCCAAGGCGGTCGCCCCGGGAATGAAGCGGGCCGAAAGCGGCCGGATCATCGTCATCTCCAGCGGCGCCGCATTCAACGTCAGCCTGACCGGAATCCACAGCTATGGGACGGCGAAGAGTGCGCAGGTCGGCTTTGTCCGGCAGCTCTCCGCCGAACTCGGGCCGTTCGGAATCACGGTGAACTCAGTCGCCCCCGGCTTCATGCCGACCAGTCCGGACTACGTCCGCCAATGGGATTCCTATGGCCCGGACGGGCAGGCAGCGCTGGTCAACCGCATCGCCATGCGCCGGATCGGCCGCCCGGCCGATATCGCCCACGCGGTGATGTTCTTCGCTTCGGACTATGCTGACTGGGTGACCGGACAGACGCTGCGGGTCAGCGGAGGCGTGTGAGCGCCGGCGACGGAGATAGCGGATGGACCGTGAGCGCCCGGCCAAGCTCATCTGGCGGGGTCTGGCGATGGCGGGTACGCTCAACTGTGTTGAGCATGGGCCCATGGCAGAAGTTCGTCGAGACGATTGATCTTGTGCTCCGCGATCCGGCCGAGCAGATCGGCGAGCCAGACCTGCGGGTCGACGCCGTTCGGCGTGGCGATCTCAATATCGATCAGGTTCGCGTCGAGCTTGGGGTATCGGAACGAGGCCCGTGCCGTGTGCTCGGTCAGCATCGCTCTTCCCAACGTCACGTCCCCTGCGGCCGTGTCGAGGAGGAGCGGCTGGTTACGGACATGATCGAGTTGGCTCGGCAGTACGGTCGCTATGGCTACCGGCGTGTCGCAGCTCTACCGCGGGATGCCGGAAGCTCTCATCCGTCGAGGTGATCGATGTCCTGATGGATCTGTTCATCCTGCGTGGGCCGCCCCGCCTATGTCCGTGCAGATAATCGCTGCCCGGCAGGGCTTGCTCTGCAAGCCCCAGAGGGGCCCTGAGTTCGTCGCTGAAGCGGTTCGCCGCTGGATCGCCTTGGTCGGCGCGCATCCGACGATGATCGTCCAATGGAAGCGAGCTCTGCCGGACAGGGCCTCGGACATCTTTGAGCGGGGCGGCCGCATGAAGGCCCCTGAGGTCACGGAGGAGACTGTCAGGGAGTTGCACGCGAAGATCGGTGACTTGGCCGTCGCCAACGATTTTCTTTCGCGAAAGCTCAAGCCCTGGACCGGGAAGTGGTGAGGCAGGGCCCGCCACTGGTCCGAGGGCCGTGCCGAACGGCGGTGGTGGGCCGATCCCATGCCCTACTGAGCGTGACCGAGCAGTGCCGCCTGCTGTCGACTCCTGCGCTCGACCCTCTACTATACGCCTCGGAGCGAGACGCCGCTGAACCTGCCGCTGATGCGCCGGATCGATGAACAGTTCCTCGAGACGCCGTTCTACGGTGTGCGGCAGATGACCTGGCACCTGCGGGTCGAAGGCCATCCGGTCAACGAGAAGCGGGTCCGCCGCCTGCTGCGGCTGATGGGCCCGATGCCGATCTATCAGCGCCCCAGGACCAGCGTGCGGTCCAGCCAGCACAAGACCTGACCTATGTGCCGATGCAGCGCGGCTTCCTCTATCTGGTCGCCCTCATGGACTGGGCGACCCGCAGGGTTCTGTCCTGGCAGCTCTCCAACACTCTTGATGCCGAGCCTTGCGTCGAGGCCCTCACCGAGGCGATCGCGCGGCATGGTCCGCCGGAGATCATGAACACCGACCGGGGCAGCCAGTTCACCGCCTGGGCATGGACCAACACACTGCGGCAGGCCGGTGCGCGGAGCTCCATGGACGGCAAGGGCCGGTTCCTCGCCAACATCGTCGTCGAGCGGCTCTGACGCTCCCTCAAATACGAGCGCGTCCACCTGCACGCCTGGAGCGGCGGCAGCGGGCCCCGCCCACGGCATCGCCGCATGGATCGACTTCTACAATCGGCGCCGGCCCCACACGGCCCTTGCCGGACGAACACCCGACGCCGTCTACTGGAAACATCGGACCCTGGAGAAACCCGAGCAGCGGACCATGGTTGTCGCTTAAATCAACCCCAAATCCGTCCAACTTCCGGCAAGTTGCTCAATGATGATGACCAGAGACGCGCGTGAATACGGACGTAGTGGCTGGGTCGCGCTCGGCGTGCCTCAGGCCAATCCGACCGTGGAGATGGAAATGCGCCGGCTGCTTGGGCCGGAGGTGGAACCGTTGACCACGCGCCTGACCAGCGGCGCGGAGACTTCGGAGGCGCGGCTGGTCGACTATCTGGTGCGTTTGCCCCGGTACCTGGAAAGCTTCGACGCGCTGCGACCGGACGTGTTCGGCTTCGCCTGTACAGGCTCGTCCTATCTGTTGGGCGCCGGACGGGAAGCGCAAATCGTCGCGGCGGCACGAGACCGTTTCGGATACCCCGTCATTACTGTCGCGCAGGCGATCCTGGATGCGCTGGCGGCGATTGGCGCGACGAGGATCGCATTGCTGGCGCCCTATCCGGCGACGCTCGTCGATGCCGGTGTCGCCTATTGGCGGGCGGCCGGGCTCACTGTCGTCGACGTTCGGCGTCTGGATGTCGGATCCGGGGATACGCGTCGGATATACGGGCTCCGGAGCGACGACGCGCTGGCAGCCCTTGAGGGACAGGTGCCGGCGGACATCGACGCCGTTCTGATTTCTGGAACCGGTATGCCGACACTCGCTGCTCTGCCAATGGCGGCAGCACGTTTAGGTCGCCCTGTGCTGTCCTCGAATTACTGCCTGGCCTGGGCGCTCCTGCGCGCTCTTGGCGGTGCGGAGGCTCCTTGGTCCGATCTGCGACCGACCCTCCGAACCGGCTAGTTCAAAGACCTGCCGGCGCGACGGCCTTCCGCCACCGCGTGCATCAGCGCGCGCGGCTGATAGGCATCGCCGACAACGAGAGGGGCATAGCCTCGCTGTCGCAGCGCCGAGAGTAAGTCTGTGCGCGGTCGACGGGGCGAAGCATGGGCAATCGCATCGACCCCTTCGACGCGTCCACGGTCCGCAGTCAGTAGGTGATGGAAGTCGACCGTCCCCTCCATCAGATGGTCGACGCTAAGCTCAACCCGGCAATGCGTTCTGACCCGAACGCGTTTTGCGGCTAGCCGCTCGAGCATGCCCTGGCGGACGACCAACGGCTCGCGTTGGGCCGGGGTCTCCCATTCAGTCAGTATCGTCACCGATGAGAAACGGTCCGCGAGCAGTTCGGCGGCGCGGTAGACCCAGATACTGTCGTCCCGATCGATCAGCAGCAGGCCGTCGCCCATCGGTCCAGTCCTGCCGAGTGCGTCTTCAACGACAGCCCGCAACGTCGGAAGCGGCAGATCATCATCCGGCGTCGGCCGATCCCACGGAGTCTCCGCGCCGGAGGCAATGATGACGGTGTCGGGCTCGAACCTGGCTACGTCCGCGGCGGTTGCGTTGACGCCGAGTTCGAACCGCGCGCCGGCAGCCAGGGCCCGGGCCGCATCGAAATCATAGACACCTTGCACACCTTCGCCGCCGGGCAGGCGGGCTGCGGTGCGGGCACGCCCCCCGACATCGGTATTGGCGTGGAAGAGTGTCACGCAATGTCCCGCCTCTGCCGCTTCTGCCGCTGCCGACAGGCCGGCGATCCCAGCGCCGACCACGACCACGCGTCGTTGGTCGGGGGCTGCAATGCGTGGCTTTGACGTGCTCAGTTCCGATGAGCTGGCGAGATCCGGATTGGTATCGCAGACAAGCGGAGTGGGGTCGGCGATTGCCGCCCAGCAGGTGTTGCAAGACACGCAGGGCCGGATCGCGTGGCCCCGCCCGCCGAGCGCCTTCGCCGGCCATTCCGGATCGGCGATCATCGCCCGGCCGACCCCGATAAAGTCCGCTTGGCCCCGCGCCAGTATCGCCTCGCCCTCGTTCGGGTCGATGATACGGCCGAGACCCATGACGGGAACGCCGTTGGCGTGCCGGCGAAGTTCCCCGATCCTTTCTGCAAAGGGGGCCCTAGCCCAGTGTCCGTCGGGGACATGCCAGTACAGGTGCCGGTTCTGCGCACCCCAGGCGAAGGCAACGAAGTCGATTTCGGCGGGATCGCACAGCGAAGCGGCGATCCGCCCGGCTTGGTCGAGGTCGATGCCGTTCGGATCGCCGTCCTCTGCCGGCAGCTTGAGGCCGAGCACGAACTCCCGGCCGCACTCGGCACGGATCGCGGAGATGAGCTCCAGCAGCAGCGTCATCCGTCCGGCCAGATCTCCGCCGAATCGATCGGCGCGCTGATTGCTGTGCGCTGAGAGAAACTGGTGGAACAGATGGCCGTGACCCGCGGAGATTTCGACGCCGTCGAACCCGGCGCGCTGCAGACGGCGGGTGGCGTCGGCGAAGGCTTCGATCATCGCTTCGACTTCGCCAGTGGAAAGCGCGTGCGGGACGGCGCCGGTCAAGTCGTCGGGAAGAGCGCTCGGCGCGAAGGTGCGCTCGATCCGGGCGCGCGAGTAGTTGCCGCGTCCCCGCTCCTGGATCTGCGCCAGGATCCGGCAGTCATGGCGGGTAACCGCGTTGGCCAGGCGTTCCAGGTCGATGAGGCCGCTGTCGCTGTGGGCGTTCAGGTAGGCGCCGCGTCCGGCTTGCGAGGGCAGGGCGTTCACCGCTTCCGTCACGATCATCGCCGCCCCGCCCTTGGCTCGGTTTTCGTGGTAGGCGATCAGCCGATCGGTCGCCCGCTCCGCCATCGCGTATCGGGTCAGGATTGCGGCATGGGCGATGCGGTTCTTCAGCCGCAGCGCTCCGAAGTTCAACGGATGGGACAGAAGGTCGAAACCGCTCATCGCATGTGGCTCTCGATAGCCGGGCTTCCGAGACGGCCGGCCCGTTTGATGTGCTCCAACATCCGCTCCACCTCCGCCGATGTCGGCGTGCCTGCCGGGATGTGAACGCCGTAAGCATGGGTGATCGAGGGAGTGATCCGGGCGCTGACGGTTGCCGGTCCAGCAAGGGCGCGGGCCACGAACGGATCCAGAATGGCGCATCCGACCCCGGCGCGGGCCAGTAGGGCAGCGCTGGCAAGTGATGTGGTTTCGGCGACATAAGTCGGCTCCAATCCGCGAGCCGAAAAGGCCGCTTCCACGCTTTCCTGATAGGAGGCAAACGGATCGAGCGACACGAATGGCAATCCTGAGAGCGGAGGAAGATCCGGCCAGGCTCCGTTGACCGGTGCAACCCCGGCGGGGAGCAGCACTTCTGGCACCGCGAGTTCCAACTCGAATGAGATCTCGTCGACCAGTTCAAAGGCCAGCGGGCGCATGGGTAAAGGTGCGAGCACGATGTCGACCTGATCCGACTGGTCGAGGCTCAGCACTTCGCTGAGGCTGCGCATGGTGGCACTCGGCGGCAGATCGGGGCGGTCAGCGATGTAGTCGGCCAACGCGCGGGGCAGCAGGCCGTGCATGATCGAACTGGTGGCGACGATGCGGACGCGGTCATAGGTTCCGGCGCCAATCGACCGGGCCACCCGCGGCAATGTGTCGAGCAATTCAACCGCGTTGCGCGCATGTGCGGCGAAGGCATGGCCGTACCGGTTAAGGGCGACCCGGCCGCGCACCCGGTCGAACAGACGATAGCCGATCTCGTCCTCCAGCCCCGAGATCTTGCGGCTGACACCGGATTGGGTCAGGCCGAGCCGCTCCGCCGCGCGTGTAACGCTCCCAGTCTCGGCGACGGCGAGAAACGCCTTCAGATGATCGGGCAACGGCATGGCGGCTCCTGACCGACTGCATGACGATTGAGCATCAACTCATGATATCTAATAACTTTACATCATCAATTGCCCGTCTCTAGCATTTGCGGTCAAGAGAGACACACGCGTCTCACAATCGTGTCTCGGGGACATCGAGGTGACAGACATGCGTATCTTTTCCAAACTCATCGGTGGCGCGCTCCTCGCGGCAACTCTGTCGAGCGGAGTGCTGGCCGCCGGCTATCCCGACAAGCCGATCACCCTGATCTGCCCGTACTCCGCCGGTGGCGGCGGCGACACCGCGTCGCGCATGATCGCCAAACTGGCAGGCGACATGATGGGCGTGCAGATCAACGTGGAGAACAAGACCGGTGGCGGGGCCACAATCGGCATCTCGGCGGTCGCCAACGCGAAGCCCGACGGCTACACGATCGGCTTCATCTCGACCAGCCCGATCACCATCCGTCCGCACATGATGGATGCACCCTACAACCCGATCGAGGACCTGACCTATATCGGTCAGTTCGTGGCCAGCAGCCAGCCGTTGATCGTGCGCGCCGACAGTTCCTACAAGACGCTGGACGACGTGATCGCCTACGCTCGTGAGAACCCCGGCAAGCTGCGTTGGTCGACCTCGGTGCAGCGCGGAGGGCCGCATGTCGCCGTCGAGGCGATGTTCAAATCGGAAGGCGTGGACGCGACGTTCGTACCGTTCAAGGGCGGTTCAAAGGTCTTGGCGGCCCTGCTTGGCGGCACCATCGAAATGGCGATGATTTCAGAGGGCAACAAGGCGACCCTGGACGGTCAGACCCGTATCCTGGCGGAGGGAACGCCGAACAAGAACCCGGTCGCCCCGGACGCCCCGGTCCTGACCGAGAAGGGGTATCCGATTGCGCCTGCAATCTTCTTCGGACTGGCCGCCCCCAAGGGCTTGCCGGCGGAGGTGATCGCGAAGTGGGATGAGGTGCTGCCAAAGGTGATCGCAAGCCCCGAGTTCCAGCAACTCGCCGAGGCACGCAAGTGGACCGTCGATCATGCCGATCACGCGGCGTTCACCAAGATCGTCGAGTCCGATTACGCGGCCGCCAAGAAGGCGATCGCCGATATCGGGATGAAATAACCTCGATCCAGTCGATTTTCCGGCGGCGTGGACTCTGACCTCCACGCCGCCGGCCCCTAGGGAGACTGCACCGTGACCCGCTCCGCCGAGGTCCGCAACGAGACCGCCTTGCTTGCCGTCCTGCTGGTCGCCGATGTGCTGTTCTATGCCGTCGTGATCCCGCTCGGTATTCCCGACCCGGCCGGGTTCGGGCTGGACGAGGGACTACCGCCGAGCTTTCCGGCGCGGGTCGCGTCGGCGTTGCTGGCGCTGATCATGGTTCTGCGGCTCGCCAAGCTTTGGCTGCTACCGAGGATGGCGGAGATCGACGGATCGATTTCTGCCGAAGATGGGGACGGTGCCGAGGCTCCTATCGCGATAGGCGTACGCAACGTCATCGGCATCGCCTGTGCGTTGTTGTTTGCCTATCTGTTGGTTCCGGTCGTCGGGTTCTACGTTTCCGGGTTCCTGCTGCTTGCGGCCTTGATGCGGACCATGGGGGAAACCCGCGTGCTGGTGTTGTTCTGGCAGCCGGCCCTGATCGTCGGTCTGATCTGGGGGCTGTTCGACCGGATCTTCTCCATCAACATGCCGGCGGGAGTGCTGTTCGGTGGGTGACACGTTCAGCATGGTGGCCGAGGGCGTCAGCCTGGCGCTGACCTGGCAGAGTCTGCTGGCGATCGTGCTCGGTGTCGCGGCGGGCCAGATCCTCGGGGCGATCCCGGGGCTGACCGCCTCCATGGCTGTCGCACTCTTGATCCCGTATTCGTTCTATTTCGACCCCTGGGTCGGCATCCCGATGCTGCTCGGCATGTTCAAGGGGCTCGCTATTCGGCAGCAGCACGACGGCGATCCTGATCCGCACCCCCGGCACTCCGGCCGCCTCTGCCACGGTGCTGGACGGCTATCCGCTGGCGCAGCAGGGCAAGGGGGCAAAAGCCATCAAGATGGCGCTCTATGCCTCGGTCTTCGGGGATACGTTCAGCGATGTCTGCCTGATCTTCTTCGCCAGCCTTCTGGCTATGGTCGCGCTCAAGTTCGGACCAGCGGAATACACATTGCTGATCATTCTGGCACTGGGTTCGCTCGGTATGCTGTCGAGCCGGCCGGCCTGGAAGGGACTGGTGGCGACGCTGGCGGGGGTGATCATCGGTATGATCGGCCTCGATCCGATGGCTGGGACGGAACGCCTGACGTTCGGCAATCTGGAATTGGAGGAGGGGATCGGCCTGATCCCGATGCTCATCGGTTTCCTGGCGGTCTCGGAAGTGTTCCGCCAGATGAGCGGGTCGGTCCAGGATCTGTCGGCAAAGGCAATCCGCTATTCCGAGAAACCCGAGGACAACCGGGTGTCTCTGGCCGAATTCGTAGCCTGTCTGCCCACCCTGTTCAGATCCTCGGCGATCGGTACGGCCATCGGCGCTATGCCCGGACTGGGGTCGACGGTTGCCGCATTCATTGCCTACGGCGAGGCCCGACGGGCGTCGAAGAACCCGGAAAAGTTCGGCAAAGGCTCCCTGGAGGGTGTCGCCGCCCCGGAGGCGGCCAACAACGCCGTGTCTGGTGCCAATCTAATTCCGCTACTGGCCTTCGGTATACCCGGCGACATTGCCGCCGCCCTGATCCTGAGCGCCCTCATGGTCCAAGGTGTGACCGTCGGCCCGCTGGCATTTTCCCAGAATCCGCTGCCGCTCTACGCGATTTACGCAGCACTGATCCTCGCGAACCTGGTGAACCTGGCTCTTGGATTCGGTCTGGTGAAAATCGCCGCCGTTGCGTTTTCAGTCCCACGCCGGTTGCTGCTGGCGAGCGTGCTGGTGATCGCCGCCGCCGGCAGCTACGCGTTGCGTGGTTCGGTGTTCGACATCCAGCTCGTCTTCCTGTTCGGCATTTTCGGATACCTGATGATGCGCTTCGGCTTCCCGCCGGTGCCGCTGCTCATCGGATTCATCCTAATGCCACTCTTGGAGGAGAACTTGCGCACGGTGCTGCTGCTCGCCTCGACCTATGACGAACACCTGCTCTTCGTCTTCAAACGGCCCGCCTTTCTCGCACTCATGGCGCTCATGGGTACGGCGATCTGTCTCGTCGCCTGGCGGCGACGGCGGCGTGCGCTCGCCGCCCGATCTGATGCCTGACTATCCGATGGAACCCAACGCATGACTCGACAAGACCGTCCGCCTTTCGCGGTGCTTAATGGCCGGATCGTCCCGTACGACGAAGCCAAGATATCGATCATGGCTCCGGGCCTGACCTTCGCGGTGCTCGCCTTCGAGGGCCTGCGTGGGTATTGGAATGCCGAGGACGAGCAGCTCTACGTTTTCCGCGTGGCCGAGCATCTGGATCGGCTGACCTTCTCCAACGCGGTGATCGAGATTGACGAGCCGGAAGGTTCTCTTTCCGAGCAGATGCTGGCGCTGATCCGGAAATGCGGTTTCCGCGAGGATATCTATGTCCGGGTCCAGACCTACATCGACGATTGGGGGGATATGACCGCGAGCGGTCCCGTAGGCTGGTCGATCGTCTGCCGGGAGCGTGGGCGGGTTCCCGCCTTCGCCGAAGGCCGTCACTTCGGCGTCAGCAGTTGGCGGCGCAATGCCGACGATGCCAGCCCGCCGCGGATCAAGGCTTCGGCCAATTACCTCAATAGTCGGCTGGCGGGGCTCGAGGCGAAACGCAGTGGTTATGACGCGGCGGTGATCCTGAACCGCGACGGAAGCGTGAGCGAAGGCCCGGGCGGCTGTCTCTTCATCATGCGCGACGGATGCCTGATCACCCCGCCGGTGACCGCCGGAATCCTGGAGAGCATCACCCGCCGGACCCTGATCGACCTGATCCGCGAGGCCGGCCTGGACCTTGAGGTCCGCGATGTCGGACGCACCGAGCTGTATCTGGCCGAGGAGGCCTTCTATTGCGGCACCGGCCAGGAGATCGTCCCGATCCTGAGTTTCGACCGCAAGCCGGTCGGTGCGGGTGAGCCCGGACCGGAAACCCGTCGCCTGCAGGCCCTCTACGATGCTGTGGTGCGCGGACGCGATGCGCGGTTCCGGCACTGGCTTACCCCCGTTTACTGAGGCGCCGACCTTCGATGGACAAGAAGCAGATGATGGATCCGATCCGTATCGGGCTGATCTGGCGGCGCATCGAGGGCGTGGTCGATCAGGTGGCGGAGACCTTCCTGAGGGCGGCATTTTCCGTCGTTGTGCGGGACAATTACGACATGGCGTTCAGCCTGTTCGACTCCCAGGGCCGACTGATCGCCCAGTCCAAGCGCAGCATCCCGAGCTTCACCGGAACCCTGCCACGGACGCTGGAGGCGGTGCTGACGCGGTATCCGGTTGAGCGGCTCAACCCGGGTGACACGCTGATTTCGAATGACAGCTGGATCGGTACCGGTCATCTCAACGATATCTCGATGATTCACCCGATCTTCCGCGATGGCAGGCTGATCGCCTTCGCCGGCAGCACGGCGCACACGGTGGATATCGGCGGGGCGCCGTCGCCGACCGCCCGCGACCGCTACGAGGAAGGGCTCTGTATACCGATCTGCAAGATCGTCGAGCGGGGCGAGGAGAGTGAGGTGGTCATTGATTTCCTGACCCAGAACCTGCGCCAGCCGGATGAGACGCTCGGCGATATCCGCGCCCAGTTCGCCGCCTACCGGGACTGCACGGCGAAGCTTATGGACCTGCTCGCCGACGAGAATCTGTCGGACATGGACGGTGTCGGTGACGAGATCATCGCCCGCTCAGAGGAGAGTATGCGCAAGGCCATCTCGGCCCTGCCGGATGGCGAGTGGCGCGATGAATTTCAGACGGACGGATTCGACCATCCACTGACCATCGCTTGCGCGGTGCGGATTCAGGGTGACGAGATGACCGTCGATTTCACCGGCACATCGCCTCAGGTCCCCTGGCCGATCAACTGCGTGCTCAACTACACACAGGCGTACAGCCGCTACGCGGTGAAGTGCCTGCTCGACCCGGAGGCGCCGAACAATGCCGGCTCGCTGCGGCCGATCCACGTGGTCGCACCGGAGGGCTGTTTGCTGAACGCCAAATCACCGGCCCCGGTCTGGGGGCGGCACCTGTCCGGCCACTATGTTCCGCCGGCGGTGCTAGGCGCGCTTGCAGCGGTGGTGCCCGAGCGGGCCGTTGCGGAGTTCTGGCTCGCCGTTGTGGAACGTCTATTTCAGCGGTCAGCGCGGGCCGCATGCCGAGAACTTCGTGAAGATGTACTTCATGAACGGCGGTCACGGCGCGCGGTCGATCAGCGATGGCCCGGGCTGTCTCAGTTTCCCGAGCAATGTCTCTAACGAGCCGGTGGAGGTGTTCGAAAGCCAGACGCCGATGCTGGTGACGGAGAAGGCCTTTGTGCCCGACACCGGCGGGGCAGGGCGCTACCGCGGCGGCAATGCCCAACGCATCGGGTTCCGCTCCCTTTCTGACGCGCCCATCACCATGACGATCCGCCACGAGCGGGTGAAATTTCCGCCACGCGGCCTACTCGGCGGCTTGCCGGGGAGTCCGGGCATCGACCTGCTGAATGGCGAGAAACTGGAGCCCAAGTCGCGCACGGTACTCAAGCGCGACGACGAAGTGATGTTCCAGACGCCCGGTGGTGGCGGCCTGTACCCACCGGCAGATCGCCAACCGGACCGGATCCGAACCGATATCGAGACAGGGCTGGTAACGCGCGAGGAAGCGAGAAGGACCTATGGCAAGTTCGACTGAACGCAGGGGCTGGCGCATCGGCGTCGATATTGGTGGCACCTTCACCGATGTGGTCCTGTGGAACGACGCGGGCGGGGCGCTCACGCGCGACAAGCTGCTGACGACCCCGGCCGACCCGTCCCGCGCGGTGGTCGACGGCATCA
The DNA here is from genome assembly GCA_048983575.1 of Thalassobaculum sp. Taxonomy (GTDB): domain Bacteria; phylum Pseudomonadota; class Alphaproteobacteria; order Thalassobaculales; family Thalassobaculaceae; genus Thalassobaculum. Next base: position 2,217,103 of record JBLZTD010000001.1, read on the forward strand.
GCCGGATCCTGTCGCAGGAAGGGCTGCGGCCGTCGGATCTGTCCTCGGTCATCCACGGCACGACGCTGGTGGCCAACGCCCTGATCGAGCGCCGCGGCGTGAAGACCGGTCTGGTCACCACGGCCGGGTTCCGCGACGTGCTGGAGATCGGGCGGGAGTGGCGCTACGACCTCTACGACCTGAACATCACCATGCCGACACCGCTGGTTCCGCGCGACCGGCGCGCCGAGGTGGGCGAGCGGGTGTCCGCCGCCGGCGCGGTGCTCACGCCGCTTGACGAGGACAGTGTCGTCGCCGCGGCCCGGACCCTTGGGGAGACCGGGGCCGAGGCGGTAGCGGTCTCGCTGCTGCACGCCTATCGCAACCCCGCGCATGAGCGCCGGGTCGCGAAGATTCTGGCCACCGAGTTGCCGGGGATCGACATCACTCTCTCCTCCGAGGTCAGCCCCGAACTCGGCGAGTACGAGCGCACATCGACGGCGGTGGCCAACGCCTATGTGCTGCCGATCTTCGCGCGCTATGTCGGTCGGCTGGTCGACAAACTTCGCGCCATGGGGTTTGCCCATGACCTGCTGCTGATGCTCTCGGATGGGCGCTGCATCCGCGCCGACATCGCTGCGCGCTATCCGATCCGACTGGTCCAGTCAGGTCCGGCGGCGGGGGCGGAGGCTGCGCGGCTGTTCGGTGAGCTCGCCGATGTCGGCGACGTTCTCTGCTTCGACATGGGGGGGACGACTGCGAAAGCGTGTCTGATCCATGACGGCGAGCCGGAACGCACCGCCCGCTTCGAGGTGGCGCGCGAAACCCGTTTTGCCGAAGGTAGCGGCCTGCCGCTGCAGATCCCGGCCATCGACATGATCGAAATCGGCGCCGGTGGCGGCAGCATTGCCTCCATCGATGCGCGCGGTCTGATCCAGGTCGGTCCGTTGAGCGCCAGCGCCGATCCGGGCCCCGCCTGTTACGGCAAAGGGAACGACAAGCCGACCGTCACAGACTGCGACTTGGTCCTCGGCTATCTCGATGCAGGCTCCTTTCTGGCCGGTCGCATGACCTTGGACAAGGCGGCGGCAGAAAAGGCGATCGAGACGCATCTGGCGAAACCGCTTGGCGTCTCGGTGGTCGAGGCGGCCTGGGGCGTGCACGAAACGGTGACGGCAAACATGGCGCAGGCGACGTCTATCCATGCGATCGAGCGCGGTCTCGATGCCACCCGTTTTGCCATGCTGCCCATTGGCGGCGCGGGTCCGGTGCATGCCTGTGGTATGGCGGCGAAAATGAACATCGATCGGTTGGTCTGTCCGGTGGGGGCGGGTGTGGCCTCGGCCATCGGCATGCTGGCGGCGCCGGTCTCCTTCGAGGTAGCGCGGGCGGCTCCGGTCCGGCTCGATGCGCTCGATCCGGCCGAAGCGCGGTCGCTGATCGGGCGGATGCGGGAGGAGACACGCTCTCTGGTGACCGGAGCCGGAATTGCCGAGGCGGACGTGACCTATCGGACCAGCGCGATGATGCGCTATGTCGGCCAGGGCTACGAGATCGATGTGACGGTCGATCCGGACAGGTTGGAAGTCGACGGAGCGGATATGCTCGGTGCCGGGTTCGCCGAGGCCTATCGGGCGCGCTATGGCCGGGTCGAGGCCATGGCGAGTGAAATCCTGTCCTGGCGTGTCGTCGGCTCCGGTCCACGCCCGCCGCTCGCCTCCGCCCTCGGCGTCTCGTCCAAACGCCGGGTCGAGGCTCCGGCCCCGTCCGGATCCCGCCCGGTGTTTTTCGGAGATGGGTTTGTGGACACACCGGTCTATGCTCGCGGGGCGCTCACCAGCGGCCAGAGCATCGCCGGTCCGGCCATCGTCGAAGAGGACGAGTCAACTCTTGTGGTGCCACCCGTCTTCGATCTGATCGTCGATGCCGCGCTGAACCTCGTGGTAGATCGCAGGGCGGTCGCATGACGGGAGACCGGCCACGCTTTGTCGACTGGCTGGCAGGCGATCTCTCTGCGCGGGGGAGTCGTTTCGCGTTCGGGATGCCGGGCGGTGGGACCACGCTGGATCTGCTGCTGGCCTTTCAGAAGGCGGGAATCCGGTCGGTTGTGTCGGCGCGGGAAGACGCGGCCGTGATCATGGCGGGTGTCGCCGGGCGTCTGTCCGGCGCGCCGGGCATCGCCTTCACCACCAAAGGACCCGGCCTTGCGTCGGCGGCAAACGGCCTTGCTTCGGCACTGCTTGACCGCATGCCGGTCCTGGCGGTGACCGAAACCTTCGACCGGGACGAACTGACCTATCTGACCCACCAGGTGTTCGACCAGGCCGGGTTCGCCAAGGGCCTGTTCGACGGCACGCCGGGAACGGCGGCTCCGGTGGTCAGCGCCGACAACTCTGAGATCTCAGCTGCCCTCGACGCCATGATGCGGACCCCGATGGGGCCGGCCGTCTTGTTGGGCGATCCGGGAGAGATGACCGCACCGGTCGGACAGTGGACGGCTCCGAGCCTGCCGTCCACTGTCCGACCGTCTGCGGATCTGGATCGGGCTGCCGATCTGATTGCCCGAGCGCGGCGGCCGGTGATCGTCGCCGGGCTTGAGGCGACGTCGCCGAGGGCCGCGATGGGGGTGTGCCGGTTGGCGGAGTCGCTGGGCGCGCCGGTCCTGGTCACCTATATGGCCAAGGGCGTAATGCCCGACGATCATCCACTCTTTGCGGGGATCTTTACCGGCGGCGCGATCGAACAGGTTTGTGTCGCCTCCGCTGACCTGATCGTCCTGGCCGGACTCGATCCGGTCGAACTGATCCGCAAACCCTGGCCCTATAGTGCCCCGGTCCTGGATATCACCGCCTGTGGTTACACCCCGCACTATGTGGAACCGGCCGTGCGCGTTGTTGCGCCGGTCGACGTCTCGACGGCGGCGCTGGCGACTGGTGCCAAGCCAACCAGCTGGAGCGGGCCGGAGATCTCGGGCCATTTGGAGAGGTTCCGCGCTGGCATGTCCATGACGCCGGGAGACGGTCTGTCGGCTGCCGAAATAGTCGATGCGGCGGCAGCCGCCTTCATCGGGAGGCCGCGTCTGACGGTGGATGCCGGCGCCCATATGTTTTCCGCCTGCGCGTTCTGGCGCTGCGACCAGCCGTTGGATCTGCTGATCTCCAATGGACTTGCCAGCATGGGCTTTGCCGTTCCGGCGGCGATCGCTGCGGCCCTTCACGATCCGAGGCGCGGTGCACTTGCGATGACCGGCGACGGCGGTCTGCTGATGTGCCTGGGTGAATTGAAGACGGCGGCGGTGGTCGATGCCAACGTCACTATCATCGTGTTCAATGACGCCGCTCTCTCGCTGATCGACATCAAGCGCCAGCAGCGCCAGATGCCGGAGCTCGGCTTGTCCTGGACGGCTCCGGACTTTGCCGCCATCGCCCGCGGCTTCGGCTTCCAGGCGTGGAGCGCCGTCAATGAGTCCGAAATGCGCCAGGCCTGCGCCGCAGCCGCCGGATCGACGGGTCCGCGACTGATCGATGCCCGCGTCGATCCGGCTGGTTACCCCAGCCAGCTTCGCAGTCTTCGGGGTTAGGAAGCTCCTGGCCCGAACTCCGCCAGCACTGAACCTCTCCCGATGAATTGGTTCAACGTTCTGTTTATGAAAACGGTGGTCCAGGAAGCGCTACAGGCCTGAGGAGATTGTCGGCAAACTGAGGTAGGCTGAGGTACCGCACGCTGCCGGTGTGGATCCGTCAGACCTCGACTCCGGATCCGGGGCATCGTCGGGACCGAGCGGACCGGCTGGTAACGACACTCTGGTACCCGACGACGCAACGGTTTTGGTGCGGGCCGGTCCGGCCCCAACTCCCTGGGTCACGCGCTTCTGTAGAGCTTGGTCAGAACGAACTCCACGTGGCCCAGCGCCTCTGCCGCGGTGTGCCGGCCGTTGGCGGTGCGCACGATCATCTCGATCAGGCTGTCGCCGGCCTCGTCGATGGTCTGGGTCCCCTTGAGAACGCCCGACACATCGACGTCGACATGCTCCGACATGGTCCGGACCGTGCGCGGATTGCCGGTGATCTTCACCACCGGAACGATCGGGTTGCCGATCACGTTGCCCTGCCCCGTGGGGAAGGTGTGGATCACGTAGCCCGCCGCCGCCATCAGCGTCACGCACTCCGCCGCCGCCGAGGACGTGTCCATGAAGTACAGGCCGTTGCCCTTCGCCGGCGCCTCCGCCGGCTCCAGCACGTCGATGTATTTCGACTCCCGGCCGATCTTCTCCAGATTGCCGAGCGCCTTCTCCTCGATCGTCGTCAGACCGCCCAGGATGTTGCCCTTGGTCGGCTGGCTGTCCGACAGGTCGGAGGTCTTGTGCGCCTCGATCACCTCGTCCTGATACGCCTGGAACGTCCGCAGGAACTTGTCCCGCGCCTCGTTGTTCGCCGCCCGGTCGGCGCAGATGTGCTCCGCCCCGGTGATCTCCGAGGTCTCCCCGAAACAGCCGTAGAGCCCGTGCGGCAGAAGCTTGTCGTACATATTGCCGACGGTCGGGCAGCTCGACAGCCCGGTCGTGGTGTCGCTCTCGCCGCATTTGGTGGAGACCCAGAGCTCATTGAGCCCGCACTCCTCCTTCTGCAGCTCGGTGGCCCAGTGCACGAACTCCTTGGCCTTCCAGCTCGCCTGGCGAATGGTCTCGAAATCGCCCTTCTGCTCGATGGAGAAGCCTTCCACCGGCTTGCCGGTCTTGGCGATGCCGTCGACGATCACCTGCGTCCATTCCGGCTCGATCCCGATCACCACGACGGCGGCGACGTTCGGGTTGGCACCGGTGCCGATGATGGTGCGGAAATGCAGTTCGAGGTCCTCACCGAACTGCAGGCGCCCATAGGCATGCGGGATCGCCATCGTGCCCTTCACGTTGTTGGCGACCGCTTCGCACGCGGCGTTGGAGATATCGTCGACCGGCAGAATGACGACGTGGTTGCGCACGGCGACGCGGCCGTTCTCGCGGCGCCAGGCCTGGACGGTCTGATTGGCGTAGTCGATCGAGGGAGCCATCGGGTCGTTCCTCCTACCAGCGCTTGGTCTTGAGATTGTGCACGTGGACGTGCTTGCCCTTCGCGGCGTCGCCGACCATCCGGCCGATGTCCTCGCCGTACTTGATCGCCGTGTCGCCCTCCGAGAGGTCGGTCAGCGCCACCTTGTGGCCGATCGGCACGTCGTCGAGAACTTTCATGCGGAACGTCGAATTGTCCTCGGTGACCCGGCAGAACATTTCGGTGCCGGCTTTGAGGTTCTCCACCACCACCACACCGACATTGTCCTTGCGGTCGTGAACCAGCAGATGCGGTTCTTCGCTCATCGCTTTTTCCTCATGGTCTCAGAATGATCTTCGGGGCCGCCACGCGCCCCCCATGGATATCGCCGAAGGCCGCCGGCCCGTCCTCGAGCGGGCGTTCCTCGACCCAATCGAGCGCGCCGAGCCTGCCTTCGAACAGCGCGGCGGCGGTATCGCGGAAATCGGTGGGCGTATAGGTATAGGTGCCGATGAAGGTGATTTCCTGCAGCGTCATGCGCCGCACGTCGAGTCCGCCGGCCGCGCTTCCCAGGCCGATATGAACCACCACGCCGCCCGGCGCCACCGCCCGGGTGGACGCGGCCCGCGTCGCCTCGAACCCCGCTGCATCGACGACCAGATCGCACCCGCCCGCCTCCGGGCCGGCACCGGGTTCGCCAGGATCGAAGACCCTGAAGTTCCCGGCCCGGTCGAGCATGCCGCGCCGGTCGCCGTTGGTGTCGGCAATCCAAATCTCGCGCGCCCCCCGCGCCGCGAGGACCTGAGCCGCGCCCATACCGATCGCGCCGCCGCCGAGTACGAGACACCGAACCGCCGCCAACGGCGCGGCGAGCGCCCGTTCCGCAAGCCCCACCGCGTGCCAGCCGCAGGCGACCGGCTCTGCTAGGGCTGCCGCTGTCCAGGAGACGTCGTCCGGCACCGTCACCACGTTGCGGTCGGGGATCGCCACGTACTCCGCGAAAGCGCCCTCCCGCGGCGGCATGGAGATGATCTGTCGGGTCGGGCACAGGTTCGCGCGCCCACCGATACAGGCGGAACAGACGCCGCAGGTGACAAGCGGGTTGATCGTCACCCGCCGCCCCGCCTGAGGACCGTCGACAACGACACCGGCGGCCTCGTGTCCGAGGATCAGCGGCGCCGGTCGGCGCTCGTCGTGCCCCAGATAGGCGTGCATGTCGGAACCGCAGATGCCGACCGCCAGGATCCGGACGAGAAGGTCGCCCGGAGACGCCTGCGGTTCCGGCACGTCCTGGAGTTCAAGCGCCTCCGGCCCGATATAGACGAGCGCCTTCATTTCGCGGTGAACCCTCCATCGACGAACAGCACCTGTCCGGTGACGTAATCCGAGGCGGGCGACGCGAAGAACAGCGCCGGGCCGACGAGGTCTCGCAGCTCCCCGTTGCGGCCGATACAGGTCTGGTCGGCGTTGCGGGCCGCCCGGACGGGGTCGTCGAAGACCGCAGCGGTCAGGTCGGTCGGAAAGAACCCGGGAGCGATCGCGTTCGCGGTGATGCCGAACCGCGACCACGCCTCCGCCATCGCCCGGGTGAGCTGGGCCACGCCGCCCTTGGAGGCGCCATAGGCGAGGCCGCCGGGAAACGCCCGTTCGCTTTGCAGCGACGCGATGTTGAGGATCCGTCCCCACCCCCTGTCCTTCATGGCCGGGACGAACGCCTGCGCGAGGAAGAAGGGGGTGGCGAGGTTGATGTCGATCGTCGCGCGCCATCCCTGGACCGTGACGTCATCGGCGGCTTCGCGGGTGTTCAGTCCGGCCGCGTTGATCAGAATGTCGGGCGGACCGAAGGGCTCCGCCAGCGCTTCAGCCATCTCGGCGGCAGCCTCCGGACCTGCGATGTCGCCGGCCACGGCCGCCGTTGCCCCGGTCGTCTCCCGCCTCCAGGAGTCGAGCGCCTCGGCACGGCGCGCCGTGCCGACTACCTTCGCGCCGGCCTCCGCGAAAGCGGACGCCAGGGCCCGGCCGATGCCGCCGCTCGCTCCGGTGACGACGGTCACGCGGCCGTCGATGTCGAGACTCGGGATCGAGACTCCTCCACCGCCGAGAGGTCGAAATTCTGGCCCGGAAAGTATTTCTCCAGACGCACATCTGCCGTGCGTGCGTGCGCTTCCATGCCTTCGAGCCGGGAGATCCGCGCCGTCGCCTCGGCCACCGCGCGGCTGGCCTCGCGGGTCGATCGCTGCCAGGTGACCGTCTTCATGTACTTGCCGACGAACAGGCCGCCCGAGTATTTCGCGGCGCCCTTGGTGGGCAGGACATGGTTCGGCCCGGCAGCCTTGTCGCCGAACGCCACCGTGGTCTCCTCACCCAGGAACAGCGAGCCGTAGTTGGACAGGCTAGCGAGCCACCAGTCCAGATCCGCCGCCTGAACCTGCAGGTGTTCGGAGGCATAGCGGTCGGAGACGTCGACCGCCTCCTCGCGGCTTGAGACCAGCATGATCTCTCCGTAGTCGCGCCACGCAGCGGCCGCGTTCTCCGCGTTGAAGGCCGGGAGGGTCGCGATCAGATCGGGCACCAGCTCCGCCACCTTCTCGGCCAGCGCGCGGTCGAGCGAGATCAGCCAGACCGGCGAGTTGTAGCCATGCTCGGCCTGCCCCACCAGATCCCAGGCGACGATTTCCGGGTCGGCCGTGGCATCGGCGATCACCATGGATTCCGTCGGGCCGGCGAACATGTCGATACCGACCTTGCCGTAGAGGATGCGCTTGGCCTCGGCCACGAACTGGTTGCCGGGCCCGACCAGGATGTTCGATGCCGGCTGACCGAACAGACCGAACGCCATCGCCGCGACGCCCTGCACCCCGCCGAGGCTCAGCACGGCGTCGGCGCCGCACAGGTCCAATGTGTAGAGGATCGCGGGATTGATGCCGACACCCGGACGCGGCGGCGAGCACGCCGTCACATGGCCGACACCGGCCACTTTCGCCGTGGTCACCGTCATGATGGCCGACGCCACGTGCGAATACCGACCGCCCGGAACATAGCATCCCGCCGCCTGCATCGGGATCTGCTTCTGGCCGGCGATCAGGCCCGGCAGGATCTCCATTTCCGTGTCCTGGATCGTCGCCTTCTGAGCTTCGGCGAAACGGCGGACGTTGTCGTAGGAAAAGCGGATATCGTCCTTGAGTTTCTGCGGCACCTGCGCGGACGCCTCGGCGATCGTCTCGGCGGAAACGAGGATCTCGCCGTCCCATTTGTCGAACTTGGCGGCGTATCGGCGGGCGACGGCATCGCCGCCCGCCTCGATCTCGTCCAGGATCGCCTGGACGGTCGCACGGACGTCCTGCTCGCCGGTCGCCGAGGTCTTCTCAGCCTTTTTGAGATACTCGAGCGCCATCGGATCGGCCTCCTATTTGTAGATATCCGGTAGAAGCGTGGTGGAGATCTCCGGCACGAAGGCGATCAGCAGCACCACGATCAGCATGAAGAACACGAACGGCACCGCACGGTTGGCGATCCTCAGGATCGACTCACCGGTCAGGCCGGAAACGACGAAGAGATTCAAGCCCAGAGGCGGGGTGATGAAACCAACCCCGAGGGCGGTGATCATCATCACGCAGAACTGGATCTCATTCATGCCGATGTCGTCGGCCAACGGTTTGAGGATCGGCGCCAGAATGACGATGTTCGGCGTGGTCTCCATGACGCAGCCGGCCGCGATCAGGATGCCGATCATCAACAGGATCAGAAGATGCGGATTGTCGGTGAGCGATGTCGCGGCAAAAACGAACCCTTGAGGCACGCCGAGCGCCGCGAGGGTCTGCGCCAGAGGCAACGAGAAGGCGATGATCGGCAGGATGACGCCGTTCACCTTGGCCGAACTGACCAGCATTTCCGGAAAGTCGGAGAGCTTGAGGGTCCCCAGGATGAAACCGAGGACGACGGTCACCACCACGGCGGTCGCGCCCGCCTCCGTCGGCGTCAGCCGCCCGGAGAAGATGCCGTAAAAGATGATTCCCGGGACCAGGAAGGCGTACCAGCCGCTCTTCAACGCCGCGCCGATGTTCGAGAGCCATTCGCCGACGCTGATCGCGCCGCCACCCTCATAGGCATGGATCCTGTTCACCACGATGTTGGTGATGAGGATCGACAGCAAGATCGCGAGACCGGGGATGACCGCCGCCTGGAACAGCGTCGACGCCGATATTCCGAGCACGAGGCCGATCACGATGTAGGCGATCGACGGCGGTATCAGGATGCCGGTGCAGGCGCCCGCCGCCACCAGGGCGCAGGCATAGGGGCGCGGATAGCCGAACTCGACGAGCCGGTTGATGGTCATCCGTCCGACCGCCGCCGCACCGGCCGCGTCGGAGCCGGAGATCGCCGAGAACATGCCGCAGACCAGGACCGTGGCGGACCCGAACCCGCCCTTGGCCCAGCAGGTCAGCGCTTCCGCCACGTCGAGGAACTTGCGGCTGAGGCCGGTCCGCACGAGAACATCGCCGGTCAGGATGAAGAGCGGAACCGCCGTCAGCGCGAAATGGTCGATGCCGTCGAACAGGGACTCGCCCACCAGCGAGAGCGGCAGCACCTCCGACAAAAGCAGCATGGCGATGGCGGAGGCCCCGATCGAAGCCCAGACGGGCACGCCCAGAGCCACCAGGCCGACAAAGAGAAGAACCGGGCCGTAGAAGTACCAGCCAAGCTCGACCGTCTGCTCCTGCAACTGATTCCAGAGCATTGCGTCCCCCCGCTTCTCAATCGAAGAGCTGGCCGCCCTCATACGCGTCGCGTCCGGCGATCAGGTCGCGGACGTCGCGCAGGAGGGACTGCAGCAGACGGAAGATCATCAGCGAGAAACCGAGCGGCACCGCCATCAGGAACCAGACCATGGAGACCCGCAGGCCATGGCTCACGGAGCCGAATTTCCAGGACGTCGCCACCGCCTCGAACGACCAGTAGACGGCCACGCAGGCGACCGCGAGCATGACCAGATCGCCGAAGATGTAGAGCAGGGCCTTTATCCGTGGGCCGACATAGTGGAACAAGACGTCGATCCGGATGTGCGCCCGCTCGCGCACGGCGGACGCCGCCCCGATCCAGGCCAGGTAGATGAAGGCGTAGCGCACAACCTCTTCGCCCCAGATCGAGGAAAAGGCGAAGACCTCGCGGCGGATCACCTCGATCGCCATGGTGACGACGAGCATGCTGTAGAAAAGCAGCAAAGCCCACCGCTCGGCGTTGCGGTTCAGGATGGCAAGCACGGCGTCCTCCCAGATTGGCCGCAGCCGCAACGGATCGGCCCGGTGCGCGCGGCGTCGTGGTGACCGGGCGGCGTTCACCGCCCGGCGTTCTGGTGTCGGGAGGTTAGCGTTCAGGCGTCGTGAACGTAGTATCGGCCCATGGTATCCGCCGCCTCTACCAGCTTGTCGAAGGCGCCCATGGACCCCGCAAGTTCGACTTTGAACGGATCCCATTCGGCCCGCTGGTAGCCGCCGGCCTCCTGCCACTGGGCAAGCTCGTCAGCGGTCGGGGAATAGAACTGGACACCCGACTTCGTCAGCTCGGCCATGGCATAGGCTCGTGCCGCCGGGACCTTCGCGAGGTTCTGGGCCGCCGTGATCTCGGAGGCGAACTCGATGCCCGCCTGAACGTCCGCCGGCAAGCCGTTGAACCATTCGAGATTGCACGAATAGACCTGGCTGTCAGGGACAGCCTGCGAGAACGTCACCCAGGACAGGATATCCTTGAAGCCGAAGACGAAGAGCGCACCGACGGACGGATCGAGAGCGTCGGCCACGCCCTGCTTGATCGCCGACGGCGTTTCGCCCCAGGCGACCGGCGTCGGATTGGCACCGACCATCCGGTAGTACTGCTGCAACATCTTGGAACCGGGGACCCGGAACTTCACGCCGGCCAGATCCGCCGGCGTCTTCACCGGCCCGGCCCCGCCCTTGCGGACGGCGACGACCCGGGGGTCGATGACGACATAGAACAACGGCTTGAAGCCCTTCGCCTCGACCGCCGGATGCACTTCGTTCTTCCAGACGTCGGACGTCACGAGGTTCACGAAACGCTGATTGGCGCCGCAGAAATACGGCATGTTGATCAGATCGACCGTCGGCGCGAACGGCGCGAAGTTCGACAGCGAATGCTGGGCGGCCTGGATCGTGCCGTTCTGGACCTTGGAGGCAAGCGCGCCGCCGGCCCCGAGCTGACCGCCCGGCGCGAGCTTGACGTAGACCTTGCCATTGGTCGCGTTCTGGATGTTCTCCTTGAAGTCCAATTGCATGATCGGGTAACTGCGCGACGCGCCCAGGATGTAGGCGGTCGCGATCGTCATGACGTGATCCGCCGCCTGCTCGCGCTCCCGTTCTTCCTTCGCGGTCTGCGCCGCCGCCTCGCCGGACATCAACGTCCCGCCGGCGGCCGCGACCACCGCCGCGGTGAAACCCGCCGTTCCGGCGAGCTTCAGGAAGCGGCGACGTTCTTCGGACTTCAATTCCCTGAGTTCTCGTTCGTTCGACATGGTCTGATCCTCCCTTGGCGTGTTCTTGACGCGCTATCGGCCGTCGGCGGACTCCGTCGTGCGGGCAGCGGCCTGCTCGGCGCGGAGGATTCCCACGACGAAGAAGACCACCGACACGAACAGCACGACCGCCTCCCCGACATCGTCGAGGAAGGTGCCCATGCGGGCGCCGCCGAGCGCCACGTTCGAGAGGAAGATCAGAAAGACGACAGCCGCGGCCCAGAGCGCGGCACGGCCCCCATTGTGCTTCATCCGTTCCTCCCTCTTCCACGCCTCTTAGCGGGCGTGATCGAAAAACTGTAAGCGCTTACATTTCTCCGCGCAAGACGAAATGGAAGCGCTTACATTCCGCAACCTGCTACACTCGACCAACCACAATCGACCGACCGCCCCGCAATGGAAAACAGACGCCCCGCCAGGATCGAGGATGTCGCGCGCGTCGCCGGCGTGTCGACGGCCACCGTCTCCCGGTGCCTCAACAACCCGGGCACGGTGCGGGAAGCCACCCGCCTGACCGTGGAGGCCGCGATCTCCGAACTCGGCTACACGCCGAATTTCGGCGCCCGGGCCCTGGCCATGAACCGGACCCACACGATCGGCGCGGTGATTCCCACGATGGAGAACGCGATCTTCGCCAGAGGTTTTCAAGCCGTTCAGGAGCGGCTGAGCGACGCCGGCACCACTCTGCTTCTCGCGAGTTCGGGCTACGACCCCGATCGTGAGGCCGGCCAGATCCGAGCGCTGCTTCAACGCGGTGTAGACGGGCTTCTACTGGTTGGGGAGTCGCGTCCCGACAGTACCTACGATCTGCTAGCCAGTCGGGACGTGCCGATCGTGCTTGTCTGGTGCAACGGCGAGAAGACAGGCCACGTCTGCGTCGGCTTCGACAACCGGCATGCGGCACACCAGATGGCGCGCACGGTTCTCGACTACGGGCACCGCCGGATCGCCATGGTCGCCGGTATCACCGCCTGGAACGACCGCGCCACACGGCGCGTCGAGGGGGTCCGCCAAGCTCTCGCCGCTGAGTCCCTGACGCTCGACGAGGCCAATCTCGTTGAAGCCGACTACTCACTGGAAGCGGGCGCGCAGGCGCTGCGTCGGCTGATGTCGGAGACTCCGCGACCGACGGCGATCATCTGCGGAAACGATGTTCTCGCCGCGGGCGTGCTGATGGGCGCGCGGCAGATGAACATCTCGGTCCCCGATGAACTCTCGATCACGGGATTCGACGACATCGATCTCGCGTCGGTGCTGGACCCCGCCCTGACGACCGTCCACGTTCCCCATCGCCGCATGGGCTGGACGGCCGCAGACCGGTTGCTGGCCATAAAATCCGGGTCGCCGCCTGAGGGAAACATAAGCTTTTCGACCGATCTTGTGATCCGGGCATCGTTGACGCGGCATGCCGACGGATCCGGCTGACCAACAGGTTTTGTTCCGAATCGGTTTTGTTCTTACCGTCTCCGCCCGGCAACGAGAGGCAGCGTGTCATAAAGGCCGGCTTCATCGGTTTGGGCAACATCGGGTCGAAACTCGCCGGGTCGCTGGTCCGCAACAGGTTGGACGTCAGCGCATACGATCTCGACGCCGACGCTATGGCGCCGCTGCAGGCCGCAAGGCGGCAGTGGCCGCCGGACCGGCCGACCTGATGGACCACCGGTGCGACGTGGTGATCACATGCCTGCGGTCTTCGTCGGCATCGGACGCGGTCATGCGGACCATGCTGCCGGCGGTGTCGGACGGAAAGATCTGGCTGGAGATGTCGACGACGGACGAATTCGCGGTCAGGCGTCATGGCGAGATGGTAACGGCGCGCGGCGGAATGGTCCCCGATTACCCCGTCTCGGGCGGTTGCCACCGGGCCGCCACCGGACAATCGCAGCAGGTGCGGCGAAGTTGATGGCCCCGGCGCTCAGGATGACTTCCCCACGGACGGTGGCCTCATCTTCGTGGTCACCCGAGGGAAACGCAGACTGGGCAGACGATTGCCCCCCAGCTTCAGCCGCGTCACGACCGCGTTCGACATGATGTGCAGGTTGCGTCGGTGACGGGCGGGGCGAAGAAACGCATTGGCCGTCGACACGCAGCACCCGTCGCGCACCATGCTTCAAAAGAACGGGACCCCTTCGCCATCCATATGACTGTCGGGATCGTTCAAAGGCCAGCAGCTCCGCAGGCTTGGCTGACCGATGTGCTTGGCCGCATCGCCGAGCACAAGACCAATCACCTCGACGAACTTCTACCCAGGAACTGCGCTCAACGCCGTTGCGCGTGCCGGTGATTGTCAGATCCCGCCAGGTGGAGGAGGCCGGACGCTCACCCCGAATTGCCAAGCTGGTTCGGTAAAGCTGGCATCGGGCCTTCGCAACCATCTTCGCCGAACCCGCGTAAACACCTGGAACGCCCGCCAATCCGGCGGGCATATTGCTGTTCAAATTGGACCATCCAGCCTCGATCATCGCGGCGATGTCGCCGATCAGTTCGACAGGGCGGCAGCCATACCCTCCGATACGGTATCTGTTCCCGCGAGGCCTGCCAGGATCTTGCCTCCGATTATCGAACGGATGCTGGTTCGGGAGAGCGTCTCAGCGGATGCCGGCGCGCATGAAGCTCTGGACGAACTGGCGCTGGAACAGCAGGAAGGCGATCAGCAGCGGGCCGGAGGTCATCAGCGTCGCGGCGTTGATGATCGACCAGTCGATCCCCTGGTCGACGGCGGCGAAGACCGACAGGCCGACCGTGACCGGCCGGGTCTCGACCGAGTTGGTGACGATCAGCGGCCACAGGAAGTTGTTCCAGTGGTGGCTGACGGAAACAAGGCCGTAGGCGAGATAGGTCGGCTTGGCCAGCGGCACATAGACCTTCCACAGCACGGTCAGCGGTCCGGCGCCTTCCATCCGGGCCGCCTCTTCCAGCTCCTTCGGCACGGTCTTGAAGGTCTGGCGCAGCAGGAAGATGCCGAAGCCCGAGGCGATGTACGGCAACCCGATCGCGGCGATGGTGTCGACCAGACCCAGCATCCGCATGGTCGCGTAGTTCTCCACGATCAGGATGTCGGGCATGACCAGGAGCTGCAGCAGCACCAGGGCGAAGAGCACGCCGCTGCCGGGAAAGCTGAAGCGCGCGAAGGCGTAGGCGGCGAGCGTGCAGAGCACGAACTGCCCGATCAGGATGAAGGTCACCAGGAGAAAGCTGTTCAGGAAGTAGCGGGCGAATGGAGCCGCGTTCCAGGCGTTGACGAAATTCTCCAGGGTGAGCGGCGCGAACAGCTCGAAGCGGGTGGCGAACGCGCCCGGATGCACCGCCGTCCACACCGCATAGACCAGCGGCAGGAACCAGAGCAGGGCCAGCGCCCAGGCGCCGGCGGTGTTCAGCCAGCGGTCGAGGGCGGTCTGGCTCATCGGTAGTGCACCCGCTTGTCGAGGAGGAAGAACTGGCCGAGCGCCAGGGCCGAAAGCAGCACCAGCAATACGACCGTCAGGGTCGAGGCGTAGGCCGTGTCCCAGAACTTGAAGGCGGTCTCGTAGATGTAGAACAGCAGCAGGGAACTCGCGTTGTCCGGTCCGCCCTCGGTCATGACGAAGATGTGGTCGACCATGCGGAAGGAGTTGATCACCGCGTTGACCGAGACGAACAGCGTCGTCGGCATCAGCAGGGGGAAGGTGACCCGGCGGAAGAAGGTCCAGGGGCCGGCCCCCTCGATGGCGGCGGCTTCGCGGAGCTGCGGCGGGATCGACTGCAGGGCGGCGAGATAGAAGATCATGAAGAAGCCGGCCTCCTTCCAGATCGCCACCACCATCACCGAGCCGAGGGCCAGATCCGGATCGCCGAGCCAGTTCACCTCGGCTAGGCCGAAGAGACCGCGGATCTGGTCGATCAGGCCGAAGCCGGGGGTGTAGAAGAACATCCAGATATTGGCGACGGCGATCAGCGGCAGCACGGTCGGGGCGAAATAGGCCAGCCGCACGAAGCCGCGGCCCGCCAGCTTGCCGTCGACCCAGAGCGCCATCACCAGCGCCAGCACCACGGAGAGCGGAATGGTGACGGCCGCATACCACAGGCTGTTGGACAGAACCTGCCAGAACGTGTCGTCGGCCAGCAGCGTCTCGTAGTTGCGCCAGCCGACGAAGACCGCCTCGCGGCGGCCGCGCGGTGTGGAGAAGAAGCTGCCCCAGATCGTGGTGATCGCCGGGATGTGGGTGAACGCGAAGAGCAGCACCAGCGCCGGACTGAGCAGGAGCCATCCGTAGATCCATTCGCGCCGCAGGGTGAGGGGGCGTTCGGTCATGGAGCGTTGCTCCCGCCGTCCCCGTCATCCCGACGCTGCTCTGAATCATGGTTATGACGCCAGGCACCGCCGGCGGCTTGATGCCGAGCAGCGTCGGGATGACGGGTGGGGGTGGCGGTGGTCATGGTTGCTGGTTTTTCCCCGTGTCGCAGCCGGCCCCCGGAGTGGATCCGGGGGCCGTCCGCAGGTGCGGTTAGCGGTAGTCGGCCAGGATGCGGTCGGCCTGGGCCTGGGCTTCCTCAAGCGCAGCCGCCGGTTCCTTCTGGCCGGTGATCGCGGCCTCCAGCGCGTCGTTCAGGATCGTGGTGATGCGCTGGTTCTGGTAGGTCGACAGCTCCGCCACCGCGTATTCGAGCTGATCGCGGGCGACCAGGGCCGGCGGGAAGTCGGCGACATAGGCCTTCATCGCCGGGGTTTCCCAGGCGTCCGGCCGCGGTGCGACGTAGCCGGTGGCGATGCTCCATTTGGCGGCCTGCTCCGGGGCGGAGATCCACTTGATGAAGTCGAAGGACGCGGCCTTCTGCTCGTCGGTGGAGTCCTTGAAGATATAGAAGTTGCCGCCCCCGGTCGGGGCGCCGCGGCGCTTGTTCGCGGGCAGCATGGCGACGCCGAAGACGAACGGGGCGTTGTTGCGCACGTTCGTCAGGTTGCCGGTGGTGGTCCACATCATCGCGGTCTGACCCTCGAAGAACGCCTTCGGCGTGCTCCCCCATTCGATGATGCCCGGCTGCATGACCTCGTGCTTCACCGAAAGATCGACCAGGTACTGCAGGGCCTCGACCACTTTCGGATCGTCGAAGTTGGTCTTGTTGCCGGCGTCGTTGGCCAGGATCACGTCGTTCTGGGTCGTCAGACCCTGGAACAGCCAGTACGGGAAGCCGGAACTCGGGATCCGCACGCCCCACTGGGTGACGTTGCCGTTGGAGTCCCGCTTGGTGAGCTTCTTGCCGAACGCGATCTGCTCCTCCCAGGTGGCCGGCGGCGTCTCCGGGTCCAGCCCGGCCGCCTTGAAGGCCTCCTTGTTCCAGTACAGAACCGGGGTGGAGCGCTGGAACGGGATGCCGTAGGTCTTGCCGCCGGTCATCGAGTTATCCATGAACGCCGGATAGAACGAGGTCAGCCAGGCCTTGTCGGCCTCGGTCTTGGCCAGATCGTCGAACGGGATGATCGCGTCCTCTTCGATCAGGGTGAACATGTCGACCGACAGGATCACCGAGAGCTGCGGCGGGGTGCCGCCGCGCACGGCCGTCAGGGTCTTGGTGATGGTGTCCTGGTAGCTGCCGGCATAGACCGCGTCGATGCTCACGCCCGGATTGGCCGCGACATACTCGTCGGTCAGGGCCTGGATCGTGTCGGCCGCCTTGCCGCCGACGGCGACGGGGAAGAAGAACTGCAGGTCGACCGCCAGAGCGGTGGTCGCCGTCGACGCCAGGAGCGCGGCCGCGCCCAGGGTCGTCGTCAGGGTTCTCGTCAGGTTCATGTCTCTCCACTCCTCGATAGGGGGCTGGTTCGGTGTCGGGGCCTTGGCCGGTGGGGGGTGGCCCTCTTGAGTCACGGTCCGGCAAGCCGGGCCGCGACGGTTGGATCTGCGGACCCGGCCGCCGCCCCGATCCGCGCGCCGGTCGTCGCGTCGAACAGGTGCTGGCGGTCCGGGGGCCAGGCGAGGGTGACGTGCTGGCCGGCGGTGACCGGGTGGTGGGTCGGGACCCGGGCGACCAGCGCCTGGCCGGCGATGCGGCAGTCGACCAGCAGGTCGGCACCGAGATACTCGACCTGCTCGACCGTCGCTGACACGCCGCCGCTATCGGCGAGCGCGATGTCCTCCGGCCGTATGCCGAGTTGCATCCGCTGCGGGAGATCGGCGTCACGGGGAACGATGGCCGTCTCGTCGCCGGCGATCGTCCAGCCGTCCGGACCGGAGGCCAGGTCCAGGATGTTCATCGGCGGCGTCCCGATGAAGCGGCCGACGAAGACGCTGTCCGGTCGGTCGTAGAGGGTGCGGGGCGGGGCGTTCTGTTCGATCCGGCCGCCGTTCATCACGACGATCCGGTCGGCCATGGCGATGGCCTCGACCTGATCGTGGGTGACGTAGACCATGGTGATCCCGAGCTTGCGCTGCAGTGCCCGCAATTCGACCCGCATCTCGTGGCGGAGCTTGGCGTCCAGGTTGGAGAGCGGTTCGTCCATCAGGCAGATCGGCTTCTCGGCGATGATCGCCCGGCCGAGGGCGACGCGCTGCTGCTGGCCGCCGGAGATCTGGCTCGGGCGTCGATCCAGCAGGTGCTGGAGGCCGAGCAGCGTGGCGACCCGGGTCAGCCGCTCGGCCCGCTCGGCGGCGGGCACCCGGCGGACCTTGAGGCCGAACAGGATGTTCTCGGCGACGCTCAGGTGCGGGAACAGGGCGTAGGACTGGAACACCATGGAGATCTGGCGGTCGTTCGGGGGGCGGCGGGTGACGTCAGCCCCGCCGATCAGAACCGCCCCGCCCGTGGCCGCTTCCAGGCCGGCGATCAGCCGCAGGGTCGTCGACTTGCCGCAACCGGATGGTCCGAGAAGTACGGTGAACTCGCCGGCGGGCGCGGTGAATCCGATACCGTCGACGGCGACCGTGTCCCCCCAGGCCTTGCGCAGGTCGCGGGCTTCGATGGCGACGCTCATGACCGTGCCTCCGCGTCGCAGAGGACGAACTCATGGCCGGCCGACTCGATCGTGTCGCGGATGGGGGCCGGCGGCTCCCGGTCGCAGAACACGATATCGGCCTCGCTGATCCAGCCGCCCCGCACATGGGCGGCGCGGCCGAACTTGCTGGCGTCGAGGACCAGGAAGGAACGACGGGCGTTGCGCCGGATGGTCTCGCGCACCTGGACCTCGTGCTGGTTGAAGTCCAGCAGTTCGCCGTTGGCGTCGACGCCGCCGACACCGTAGAGCCCGATATCGACCTTGAACCGCTCGAAGAACGCCTCGGCATCCGCGCCCAGGATATCCCGGGAGCCGGGGCGGATGGCGCCGCCCGGTACGTGAACCTCGACGTCGGGCAGGGCACAGGCGTTGACGGCGGCCACCAGGTTGTTGGTCACGATCGTCAGACCGCGACGGCGGGTCAGCTGGCGCACGGTGAGGGCTGGTGTCGTGCCGATGCTGATCGCCAGGCTGGCGCCGTCCGGGATGCGGGATTCCACGACCCGGGCGATCCGTTCCTTGGCGGCGAAATTAAGGGTCTGGCGTTCCTCGAAGCCGATATTCTCGGTCGGGGCGGGCAGTTCGACGCCCCCGTGGCGGCGGCGCAGAACGCCCACATCGCTCAGTTCGTTGATGTCGCGGCGGATCGTCTGGGTTGTCACGCCGAAATGCAGCGCGAGGTCGGTGACGGACTGGAATCCGTTCTGCCGAACCCGTTCCGCGATCTCCGCCTGGCGCTCCGTCGTCGCGTGCGTCGTCACCTGTCGCCCCCATCCATCTGGGCTTTGACTTATCCGCACGTCGTGACAGTCACGTCATGTTTGTGTGACGCTCAAATGAACATTCATTCGAACATTCGTCGAAGCGACGCCGACCTGTCGGATCGGCCCGACCAAGTCCGGTCAGCGCGCGTGAGCCGCTTCCAGCAACTCCAACGGCCTCGCCGTGTCCTCGGTCGTTTCCATCTTGTCGGCATGATGGCAGGCGACGGTGTGGCCGCTTGAACCCATGTCGCGCAGGATCGGAACGGATCGGGCGCATTCCGACGTCGCCATCGGACAGCGGGTATGAAACACGCAGCCGGACGGCGGGTTGAGGGGGCTGGGCGGATCGCCGTCGAGCGGCGCGCCCTGGCGGCGCGCCCTCGGATCCGGCTGCGGCGCGGCGGCGATCAACGCCTGGGTATAGGGATGGCGCGGCGCGGAGAACACCTCCGCCGTCGGGCCGGTCTCCACCACACGTCCGAGATACATGACCACGACCCGGTCGCAGATGTGCCGCACGATGCCGAGATCATGCGAGATGAACAGGTAGGTCAGTCCATGCGCCTCCTGCAGATCGAGAAGGAGGTTCACCACCTGGGCCTGGATCGAGACGTCGAGGGCGGCGACGGCTTCGTCGCAGACAATGAAGCTCGGCGATACCGCGAGCGCTCGGGCGATCACCGCGCGTTGCAGCTGACCGCCCGACATCTGGTGCGGATACCGCTCCAGCATATGCGCCTCGAGGCCCACGGATTGCAGCAGCTCGGCCAACCGCTGCGGTCGATCCGTCGCTTCACCGATGGCATGGGTGGCCAGGATCTCGTTGATCTGGGTGCCGATCTTCAGGCGCGGGTTCAGGGCGCCGAACGGGTTCTGGAAAACCATCTGCATCTGTCGCCGCATCTGGCGCCATTCGGTGCTCCCCCGCCGCGCCGAGACCTCACGACCGCGAAAGCGCACCGAACCGCCGCTTGGGGCGAGAAGGCCGAGCACCAGCTTGCCGATCGTCGACTTGCCGCAGCCGCTCTCCCCGACCAGGCCCAGGGTCTCTCCCTCATGGACCTGAAAGGAAACGTCGTGGGCCGCGGTCACCACGCGTTGGGCGCCAACGAACGGGATCGCCCGGCCAACCGGAAACCGCCGGGTCAGATTCTGGACATCGACCAGGACCGTCATCAGACATCTCCATTCAGCGGATGGTGGCAGGCGACGCGGCCGGCCGCCCCGTCGGTCGGGCTTAGGTGCGGTGGGATGATCCGGCAGCGATCGCTGGCCCGCGGACAGCGCGGCGCGAAGCGACAACCGACGGGATAGTCGCGGGGGGCCGGAACCGAGCCTTCGATGAGCGGCAACCTGCGGCTGACGGTGGCTCGGCCGGGCAGGGAGCGCAGCAGGCCGAAGGTGTAGGGGTGGCGGGGCGCTTCGAAGATCTGCTCGACCGGACCGGTCTCCACCAGACGACCGGCATACATCACCGCCACGTCGTCCGCCGTTTCCGCGACCACCGCGAGGTCGTGGGTGACCAGGATCACG
Organism: Thalassobaculum sp.; assembly: GCA_048983575.1. Taxonomy (GTDB): domain Bacteria; phylum Pseudomonadota; class Alphaproteobacteria; order Thalassobaculales; family Thalassobaculaceae; genus Thalassobaculum. The sequence goes on from JBLZTD010000001.1 coordinate 2,237,902, forward strand.
GCGGTGCCGATATCGGTCGCCAGGCGACGCATCAGGTCGAGGATCTGGGCTTGGATGGTGACGTCGAGCGCGGTGGTCGGCTCGTCGGCGATCAGCAGCCGGGGTTTGCAGGCGAGTGCCATGGCGATCATCACCCGCTGGCACATGCCGCCCGAGAGCTGGTGCGGGAAACTGCGCGCCCGCGACGCCGGATCCGGAATGCCGACAAGACGCAGCATCTCGATCGCCCGCTTCTCCGCGGCCTGCATCGACAGTCCCTCGTGCAGGTGGAGGGCCTCGGCGATCTGCCAGCCCACCCGTTTGACCGGGTTCAGCGAGGACATCGGATCCTGGAAGATCATCGCCACGTCGCCGCCGCGCAACGCCTGCATCTCCGGCGGGCTGAGTTCGGTCAGGTCCCGACCGTCGAAGCGGATGCGGCCGGAGAGAATCCGACCGCGCTCCGGCAGCAGCCGCAGGATCGACAGGCAGGACACCGATTTGCCGGAGCCGCTCTCGCCGACCAGACCCAGCGTCCGGCCGGCGCCGACGTCCAGATCGACGCCGTCAACGGCGACCGTGGTCTCGCTGCCGTCGGGGGCGGTGAATCCGACCCGCAGTCCGGACACCTGGAGCAGCGGTCCCGCTGTCCGACGGTCGGCATGGATCGTCGGGACGGCGGTTCCGCCGTCCATGGGGGCAAGGTCGGTCATCTCAGGCTCGGGTCCAGATGGTCGCGCAGCCAGTCGCCGAGGATCGAGATCGACAGGGTGATGAAGAAGATCGTCATGCCCGGCACGACGGCGATCCACGGGGCCTGCAGGAGATAGTCGCGGCCGTAGCCCAGCATCTGTCCGAGGCTGGTCATGGGCGGTTGCACGCCGAGGCCGAGGAAGCTCAGCGAGGTCTCCAGCAGGATGGTGCCGGGCAGATTGATCGTGAACTGGATCATCAGCGCCGGCAGGATGTTCGGCAGGAGATGGCGGGAGTAGAGCTTCCAGGTCGGCACGCCAAGGGAACTCACCGCTTCGATATAGGTGGCCTGGCCGCTGGACAGAGCCATCCCGCGGGCGAGACGGGCGTAGCGTTCCCACCCGTCGATGCCGACGACGATCACGAGCACCCAGAAGTTCCCGGAGAAGAACGCCAGCACGGCGAGGGCGAAGATGATGAAGGGCAGGGAGGACTGGGCGTCGACGAGCATCATGATGATCTCGTCGGCCCAGCCGCGGAAATGGGCGGCGACAATGCCGAGGAACGACCCGAGCAGGGCGCCGATGCCGGTGCCCACCACGGCGATCGCCACCGAAATCTTGGTGCCGTAGATCACCCGGCTCAGAACGTCGCGGCCGAGATCGTCCGTACCCAGGATGTAGCGCCAGTCGCCGCCCATGAAGACCGGCGGGTTGCGGATCTCGAACAGATCCTGTTGGGCGTGGTCATAGGGCTGCAGCAACGGGGCGAAGATCGCGACCAGCAGGACGACAGTGAGGTAGGCGCCGGCGAGGATCACGATCCAGGGCCGGTCCAGCCCCAGCCGCTTCAACCGGCTCGGCGGGTGCCGGATCACGGCGCCCTGCTGCACGGAACCCTCGGCGATGTTTGCTTGAACCATGGCGATCGCCTCAGGTTTTCTCGGCGGTCACGCGGACCCGCGGATCGAGCACTGCGTAGAGCAGGTCGACCATCAGGTTCACGAAGATGATGCTGGCGGCGATCAACAGGATGATGGCCTGGACCACCGCGTAGTCGCGGGCGCCGACCGCCTGGTAGAACAAGCGCCCCATGCCCGGCCAGGCGAACACTGTCTCGATGACCACCGTCCCGCCGATCATCAGGCCGAACTGGAAGCCCAGCACGGTGACGGTCGGAATCGCCGCGTTCGGCAGGGCGTGCCAGCGAATGCGCCGGCCGTAGGACGCGCCTTTCGCCCGTGCGGTGCGCATAAAGGACTGACGGATCACCTCCAGGATCGACGAGCGCGTAAAGCGGGCGATCTGGGCTCCGGCGGCGAGTCCGAGGGTGACCGCCGGCATCACCATGTGGGCCAGGGTGTCGGAGCCGGAGGGCGGTAGCCATCGGAGTTGCAGGGACAGGAAGATGATCAGCAGCAGGCCGAAGAAGAAGTTCGGCATCGAGTAGCCGAACACGGCGGTCACCATGACCAGCCGGTCGATCAGCGTGTTCCGGTTCAGGGCGGCGATGACGCCCAGCGTCACGCCGAAGATGACGGCCCCGCAATAGGCGACGATGCCGAGCTGCAGGGTCTTCGGGAGGCGCTCCAGAACGATATCCATCGCCGGTTTGAAGTCGAAGAAGCTGACGCCGAAGTCACCCTGGAGCAGCGAGGCCAGATAGGTCACGTACTGTTCGTAGATCGGCCGGTCGATGCCCCAGCGTTCCTTGTAGACATCGATGATGTATTGCGGCGTGTCGTCCGGCAGAAGGACATAGGTCGGGTCGCCGGATGCCCGGAGGATGAAGAACACTGCAGTAACGACCAGCAAGAGCGTCGCAAGTGCGCGAACGGCTTTCGTCGAAATCAGAACCAGCATGCAAAATCTCCGCGCTTCGCCACGGAGACGCTAAACTGTTTTCGGTTTCCGGAATGTGACGTGATTAAAAAATTAGAAATTAGATGATTTAATATTTGTTACGATAATATTTAGTTAATAATACGCAAAATTTAAGTATATGAATATTCTATAATATTTCGCTGTTCACGGTATTGACTTGATTTCACCCCGCAAGGTTCACCGACCCGTCACCGAAACGGCGCGGATAATGGAGAAGGCTGTCCTAGGCGTTCCGAGGGGGCGCCGCTTCCGGCCGATCCCGGCTTCGGAGGCCCTGGCCCATTCACTCCCTGGACAGGCGTGGCGTCGTGTCCCTGTCGAGGGTTCCTGCCGAGGGAAAGGTGATATGAGAAAGCAATTGTTTGCGGGATTGTTTGCGGGCGTCGTCGCGCTCACGGCAATGCCGATGACCACCCATGCCGACGACCGCCCCGAACTCGTCATCGCCATGGCGGCGATGCAGCGCGCACACCCGGCCATCGCGGAATCCAACTTCGACAGCCGGGTCATCAAGTCGGTCATGGACGGGCTGTTGAACCGCGACTGGCTGAGCGGGCCGAACGGCAACGACGGCACCGAGATCGTCGCCGGAATCCTGACCAAATGGGACCGGGTCTCCGATACCGAGTGGGAGTTCAAGGTCCGTCAGGGCGTCAAGTTCCACAACGGCCGCGACATGACGGTCGAGGATGTCGCCTTCACCATCTCCGAAGAGCGTCTGTGGGGTGAGAAGGCCCTGCAGCCCCATTCGCTCGCCTCCAGCCTGGCGGCCGTCGAGATCGTCGATGACGAGACGATCCGGGTGAAGACCAAGTATCCCGACCCGGTTCTGCTGCACCGTCTGGCGCATGTGATCGGCCATGTGGTTCCGGCCAAGGAATACCGGGAGCTCGGCCCTGAGGCGTTCGCCGCCGCGCCGATCGGCACCGGCCCCTACAAGTGGGTGCGGATGGTCGCCGACGAGGAGATCGTCCTCGAGGCGTTCGATGCGTACTGGGGCGAGACGCCGCCGCTGAAGCGGATCACCTTCAAGGCGGTGCCGGAGACCTCGGCGCGGATCGCCGGACTGGTGACCGGCGAATACGACATCATCACCTCGGTACCGCCGGATCAGGCGGAGCTGATCGACCGGGAGGCCGATTACGAGACCCGGACGATCGAGGTGGAGAACATGCACCACCTCACCTTCATGACGGGTTGCGGCGAGGAGAACGACGCGTGCACGCGCAAGTCGGCGGTGCATGATCCCCGCGTGCGCAAGGCAATGGTGCTGGCGATCGACCGCAAGAAGATCGCCGACCGTCTTTGGAACGGCATGGCCGAGGTGCCGGGCGGCCCGAACTGGAAGATGTTCGGCAACCTGTTCGACGCCGACCGCCAGCCGCTGCCCTACGACCAGGATCAGGCCAAGGCGCTTCTGAAGGAGGCCGGGTACGACGGCAAGGAGATCGTCATCGCGGTCACCGCCGGCTACTACGTCAACGGCGACCGGGCCGTCCAGGTCATGATGCAGATGTGGGAACAGGTCGGTCTCAATGTCCGTCTGCAGTTCGTCGAGAACTGGTCCCAGATGCGGCCGTATGGCTGGCAGGATCTGTGGCTGAATTCCTCGAATATCCGCATTCCGGATCCGCTGACGCCGTTCTGGTGGCGTTTCGGCGAGCCGTCCGCCTCCTACCAGACCCGCAAGGTCGTGGCCGTGAGCGATGACTACAAGCGGGTCGGCAACGTGCTCGAGCGGACCCTCGACGAGGGCACCCGCATCGCGGCCTTCGAGGAGGGTCTGGACATCTGGCAGCGGGAGAATCCCGCCATCATCATGTACCGGCCCCTGGAGATCTACGGTGTCCGCAAGAACATCAAGTGGACGCCCTACAGCTTCTACTGGATGGATTTCCGCGCCTACAACTTCGCGATCGAAAGCGGCAGCTGAGCCACCCGCCGTCCGGCCGCGCCCTTCGGGGCGCGGCCGTTTTCTTTTGGCCAAACCCCGAGGATCGAGCTGTGAGATTTCCCCAGATACGCCTGCCGAGAGCGGCCCTGCATCTGGCGATCGCCGTCTTTGCGATCGCCGCGCCGACCACGGTGGCCCTGGCCGACGACCGGCCGTCGCTGACGATCGCCATGCCCAATATCAACCGCGGCAGCTATGGCGGCTACGATGCGTCCAACTACGCCTCGCGCATCGTCCACAACCTGTACGACAACGTCATCAAGCGCGACTGGCTGTCGAAGCCGGACGGCACCGGGACCGATCTCGTGCCGGGTCTCGCGGTCTCATGGACCCGCACGGCACCCACGCTATGGGAGCTGAAGATTCGCCGGGGGGTGAAGTTTCACGACGGCTCGGAGATGACGGCCGAGGACGTCGCCTTCACCCTGTCGCCGGAGCGCCGCAAGATCCGGCCCCACGGCCTCGGCGCGCCGATCATCCGGGCCGAGGCGATCGATGCCGACACGGTCATCGTCGAGACCGACGCGCCGGATGCCGCCTTCGAGCACCGGCTGGCGACCCGCATCGGCAAGGTCGTGCCGAAGGCCGTCTACACGAAGCTCGGCCACCCGGCCTTCGCCGCCGATCCCATCGGCACGGGGCCGTACTACATCGCTGAGAAATCCGAAGACACGGTGGTACTGAAGGCGTTCGACGACTACTGGGGCGGACGCCCGCCGCTGTCGACCATCACCTATAAGGCGGTGCCCGAAGTGTCGGCACGGATCGTCGGCCTGGTCGCCGGCGAGTTCGACATCGTCACCTCGATCCCGCCGCAGCAGGCGGAACTGATCGATCGCGAGGATGGGTTCCATACCCAGGCGTCCCTGCTCGAGAACGTGCAGATGATCATGTTCCCCAACGACAAGCGGGAGGATGACGCGGCGGCGCAGACCACCAACAGGCTGATCCGCCAGGCCATCGTCCACGCCACCGACCGGGCGCTGCTGACGGAGCGGCTGTGGAACGGCCTGAACAGCGTGCCGGAAGGCTTCAGCTTCCCGGAATACGGCCAGTACCACGTTCCGCAGACGCCGAGGCCCTTTGACGTTGCCAAAGCGAAGGAGCTGCTGAAGCAGGCCGGCTATGACGGCGCGCCGATCCGGGTGGCGATGGTCGGCGGCTATTACGTCAACATGGACCAGTCCGTGCAGGTCATGCAGCAGATGTGGACCGAGGCCGGCCTTAACGTCGAGCTGACGATCCAGGAGAACTGGGCGCAGATGAATCCGCGCACCCAGTGGGATGGGTTCCCGATCTCGGCCAATTTCAACTTCCCGGATCCGGCCGCGCCCATGTGGGCCTATTGGGGCGCCGAACAGGGCCCGCACCGCCGGGGCCAGATGTGGAACCCGCCGGCGCGTTTTCTGGAGCTAGGCAAGGCGCTGGAATCCAGCCTGATCCCGGCGGAGCGCAAGGCCGCCTTCACGGAGATGCTGGAGATCTGGGAAGAGGAGGTGCCGGCCATGCTGCTGTACCGCCCGGTCGAGATCTATGGCGTCCGCGACGATCTCAAGTGGCAGAACTACGGCATGTATTGGATGGATTTCCGCGACTACAACGTGTCGTTCGCCGACCGCTGAACGATTGCGCGGCGCGGTCAGGCTTAACCGCCGGGCCGCGCCGTCTCCCCCTTTACCATGCCGCTCTTCAGCCAAGGTGTTCGCCATGTCGAGTTTCCGTCTCGTAATGCTGTCCGATACCCATGTCAGCCGGACCCATCCCTACTTCTTCCACAATTGGGAGGTCGCTCTGGAGGCGGCCAACGTCTTGGCGCCCGATGTGGTGCTGGTGACCGGCGATGTGACCTTCAACGGTCCGGACGTGCCGGACGATCTGACCTTCGGCGCCAAACAGATGCAGAGGCTCGCGGCGCCGGTGGTGCGCACCGTGCCGGGCAACCACGATATCGGATATTCTCCGGCAGCGGCCTCCATGCGTCAGCTGATGACGCCGGGTCGCCGCCAGGCCTGGACCGAGTGTTTCGGCCCGGACTTCTGGTGGTTCGACCACGGCGATTGGCGTTTCGTCGGGCTCAACGCCTTCCTCTACGAGAGCGGCGACGAGGCGGAGGAGGCACAGGACTCGATGCTGGACGAAGCGCTCCGCGGCCACGATCGTCCGGTCGGCATCTTCCTGCATGTCCCGCCCTTCGCCCACGATCCGGACGAGACCGACGACGCCACCACCGGAACGCTGCGTCCCGCCGCCCGCAAGCGGCTGCTGGACGCCTGTGCGGAGGCCGGTTCCGTGCGGTTCATCGCCAGCGGCCATCTGCACCGCGACAAGCGCATGCGGTTCCGGGATATCGATTTCATCTGGGCGCCGGGCACCGCCTTCATGTCCACCGGGCCGCGCGCCACGGCCTGGGGCGGCGACCCCTGGGTCGGCTTCCTCGATTTCCGCTTCGTCGGCGACAGCTACTCGGTCGAGAAGGTCGAGCCAGAGGACATGCTGAACATCGATCTGCGCAACTGGGCTCGGGGCGAGAAGCATCGCTACTTCGACATCGCCTCCCAACCGTTCCGCAGAGCCGACTGAGACCTGCAGTCCCCGTCGGCACCGCGCGGCCGGCCTGCCTCAGGTTTGGGAGAGGCCGGCCGCTGGTCACAAATTTGTCTCGTAACTGAAAACGTCCGGTCGCTTGTCGGCGCTATGACGCAGGCGGCGCCGGACCGTCCGGTTCGGCCAGGGGCAGACATTTTCGAGGAACCCATCCGTCATGACGATCTCCCGCCGCTCGCTGCTGAAGAGCACCGCGATTGCCGGTGTCGCGCTCGCCGCGCCCGCGATCCTCAAGGCCAAGGACGCACTTGCCTCCTCCGGCACCGTCAACGTCTTCGCCTGGGGCGATTACGTTCAGGACAACATGATCGAGAAGTTCCAGAAGGACACGGGCATCACGATCAACCTGTCGACCTTCGGGTCCAACGATGAGGCCGAGCAGAAGCTGAAGGCCGCCGGCGGCAAGGGCTTCGACGTGATCTTCCCGTCGGTCACGAACGGTCCGAACTACTATCCGGACGGCCTGCTGCAGCCGCTCGACGAGTCCAAGGTCGAGATGGGCAAGCTGATCCCGTCGATGGTCCGCGACAGCGTTTCCCTGGGCGCCACCTATCGCGGCGACCGCATGCTGCTGCCGTTCGACTGGGGCACCGAGGCGGTGACCTTCGACAGCAATGCCATGCCGCTGGAGGAGGTCTCCTACGGATCGCTGTTCCAGGACGGCGCCAAGTCGGCCTTCCGCCAGAAGTCGGTGATCATGGGCGTCGGCCTGTATCTCGACGCCAAGGGCGAGATCAAGTCGAACCGCATGCTCGACGTCTACAAGTCGGAAGAGGACGCCCGTCGCGTCTGGGACGCCTGCGCCAAGTACGTGATCGCCAACAAGGGCAGCATCGCGGCGTTCTGGAACAACGCGACCGAGGCGACCAACGCCTTCAAGCAGGCCGGCGCGAATATCGGCCAGACCTGGGACACTACCGGCCTCCTGCTCAACCGCGAGGACGCCAAGTGGAAGTACCGCATGCCGGTGGAAGGCGGCATCACCTGGATGGACTCCATGGGCATCCCCTCGGGTGCGGAGAACATCGAGCAGGCCTATGCCTTCATCAACGCCATGCTGGATCCGATGATGGCCGGCATGTTCTCCATGAACACGGGCTACAACTCCGCCGTCGCCGGCGCCGCCGAGCATGCGGGCGCGGAGTACAAGGCCCAGTTCAACGAGGTCTATAACGAGCAGAACCTGGCGAACCTGTGGTGGTGGCAGGCCGATACGCCGTGGTTCGCGCCGCTGCGCCAGGAATACGTCGACAAGATCACCAACGCCTGATCGCATCGACATCATCGCCCGGGGCCGGTCGCCGGCCTCGGGTCTCCTTCTTGGTGACGTCGTTTAGCGGGGCCGGAGCGATGCACGGGCAGGATGTCGCCCTCAGGGGCGTGAGCATGACCTATCCGAACGGTTTCACCGCCGTTCACCAGACCGACCTGGACATCCATGCGGGCGAGTTCTTCTCAATTCTCGGCCCGTCCGGCTGTGGCAAGACGACGATCCTGCGGATGGTCTCCGGCTTCATCGACCCGACCCAGGGGCGGGTGGCGATCGGCGGCCGGGAGATGAACGGCATCGGCCCGAACCGGCGTCCGACCGCCCTGATCTTCCAGAATCTGGCGCTGTTCCCGCTGATGACCGTTTGGGAGAACGTCGCCTTCGGGCTCGAAGCGCGCGGCGTCGACAAGGCCGCCCGGCGCAAGCGGGCCGACGACCTGCTGGATCTGGTCGCCCTGACGGGCCAGGCCGACAAGAAGCCGACGGAACTCTCCGGCGGCCAGCGTCAGCGCGTGGCCGTGGCCCGGGCTCTTGCCGTCGAGCCGGCGGTCCTGCTGCTGGACGAGCCGCTCTCCGCCCTGGACCTGAAGCTGCGCCAGCACATGCGTGCGGAGCTCAAGGCGATCCAGCGCAAGACCGGCGTGACTTTCGTCTACATCACCCACGACCAGGGCGAGGCGCTGACCATGTCCGACCGGGTCGCAGTGATGAATCTCGGCCGGATCGAGCAGGTCGGGCCGGCGGCCGATGTCTACAACGCCCCGGCCACCCCGTTCGTGGCCACGTTCGTCGGCGAGCAGAACGTGCTTCGGGGCAGGGTCATCGGCCGGGAGAACGGCTATGCCTGTCTGGATACCCCGCTCGGCCGTCTCTTCGGGGTCGACAAGCACGGGCTGAGCGACGGCGCGGACGCGATGATCTTCGTGCGGCCGGAACGCATGCGGATTGCCGACGGCGCCGGCGGGCCCGGGAACCGGATCCAGGGGCAGGTGGAGCGCCGCGACCTGGAGGGGCCGTTCGTGAACCTGTTCGTGCGCGCCGGCGCCCACAGCCTGTCGCTGCACCTGACCAACTCGGGGACCGCCGGCCAGGAGTTCACGGGCACTCAGACGGTCGGTTTCGACCATGGGGACGCGGTGGTCATGCCGGCGGGGGAACTGGCCGGTGAATGAGCTTGTCCGCTCCTACGGCCGCGGTCTGACGGCGCTGTTCGTCGGGTTGGTGGTCGCCTGGATCGTCGGACTGATCCTGGTGCCGCAGATCCGCATGATCGAACGCGCCTTCATCTACGAGGATCGGGGCGGCGAGACCGCCATGCTGGCGCTGGAGATCGACCGGCTCTACACGGACAAGTTCAAGCTGGAGCAGCGCCTCCTGGCGGCGGCGCCGGCCGCGGGCACATCCCTGCCGTCGCCGAGTCTGACGCCCAGCCCCTCTCCGAGCCCGTCTCTCGCGCCGAGCCCGTCACCGGGTCTGACGCCATCTCCCGGCGGCGGCGGGGGCACGGCGATGACGGCGGCGGAACGTGCGGAGATCGAGGCGCAGATCGCCGGCATGGAGCGGCAGATCGCCGTGCTGGAGGCCCGGGAGGACACGTCCTCGGGCGAGGCCGGGATGAAGGAGAGCTATTCGCTCGAGAACTTCACCTCCATGAGCGCCATCCACTTCGAGATCTTCGTGATGACGCTGCTCTACGCGCTCTGCGTCACGGTGTTGTCGTTCCTGGTCTGCTATCCGGTGGCCTACGCCGCCGCGACGATGGAGTCAGAGGAGCGGCTGACCCTCCTCATGGTGGCGCTGGTCGTCCCCTATGCCATCAACGAATTGCTGCGGATCTTCTCCTGGGTGATGATCCTGGAGAAGCAGGGCATCCTGAACTGGGTGCTCGACGCGCTCGGCTTCATCAGCATGGACGCGGGCGAGGGCTTCCGATTCGTCGCGTCCAACGGCGCCGTCTTCACAGTGATGATCTACGCCTACATCCTGTTCATGGTGTTCCCGATCTACAACACCATCGACACCCTGGATAAGAACCAGATCGAGGCGGCGCGCGACCTCGGGGCGTCGGTCTGGAAGATCCACACCCGCGTGGTCATACCGCACGCCAAGCCGGGCATCGCCGTCGGCTCGATCATGACCTTCATGCTGTCGGCCGGGTCGATCGCGGCACCGGAGATCGTCGGCCGCGGCCTGCATCCGGACTGGTTCAGCCAGCTCATCTACCGCCGGTTCTTCGAGGCCGACAGCTGGAACCAGGGGTCGGCCTATTCGGTCGCCCTGCTGGTCGCCTGCGTCGCCTTCATTCTCGTCAACATGGCGATCTTCAAGGTCGGCATCCGGGATATCGCGAAATGACGGCGGCGACGGACAGCACGGTTCGGGCGACGCCGGAAAGCGCCCCGAAACGGGAGACCGACTGGGCCGCGGCGGTGATGAGCGGCTACATGATACTGTTCTTCGCCTACATGTTCCTGCCGCTGCTGTTCATGGTGGTGGCGGCGTTCAACGCGTCGCCAACCCCGTCGGTCACCGACTGGCAGGGCTTCACCCTGCGCTGGTTCCTCGAGCTGCCCGGCGACGCGCGCTTCGTGCAGGGGCTGCTCAATTCGCTGATGATCGCCGCGGGGGTGATCGTCTTCGCCATCCCGCTCGGCCTGTCCGGCGCCTTCATCCTGACCCGGCTGCAGTCGCGGGGCACGACCCTGCTGTACACGGTCTTGGTCTCGCCGATCTTGATGCCGGGGATCGTGCTCGGCGTGACGACCATGATCTTCTGGCGCGACTATTTCGGCGTACAGGCCGGCCTGTTCACCGCCATGGTGGCGCAGACCACGTTCATCGCGTCATACTGCATGCTCCTGTTCATGGCCCGCCTGCAGCGCCAGGACCGCGTCCTGGAGGAGGCGGCGCTCGACCTGGGAGCCTCGCCCGTGATGGTGTTCCGCCGGATCACCCTGCCGTTCCTGATGCCGACGATCGCCACCGCCTGCGTGATCGCCTTTCTGCAGTCGATCGAGAACTACAACACCACCTTCTTCGCGATCGGCGGCGACTGGACCCTGGTCACCGAGATCGGGGCGCGCATGCGGTTCGGCCTGTCGCCGATGATCAACGCGATCGGCGTGATCTTCGTCGTCATCACCATCGCCGCGGCCGTCACCCACGTAGTCCTGAAACGCCGTCGGCGCTGAATGCGGATCCATCTGCGCTGCCTTCCGGGATATGCCGAGCATTTGCCGCAGCCTTCTTCGGCGCGGGGCGGCCTTCCGGACTGGCTGCGGTCCATGCCGGCAGAGGAGGCCGCGGCACTGCTCGGCGGCGCGGCGGTCCGAACGGTGAAGCAGTGCCCGCCGTTCATCGATGCCATGCAGCATGGAATCCTGTTTCCGCTCGCCGCCGATGTGACCGTTGCCGATGGCGAACTCGCCTGGGACTGGGATCTGCCGCCTCATCCGCAGGCCCGGCCGACACGGGCGCCGATCGGCGTGCATCTGCCGGAGCAGGCCGCCGGCGTGCCGGGCGCCGCCGGCTCCGGACAGTTCGTCGTCAAGTTCACCAATTTCTGGACCGTCGAGCTGCCGGAGGGCTGGTCCATGCTGTTCACCCACCCGGCCAACCGTCTCGACCTTCCGTTCCGGACACTGAGCGGGCTGGTCGATTGCGACGGCTGGCGCGACGGGCTGGTCCATTTTCCGGCACTCTGGACCGACATGGGTTTCCGGGGCGTGCTGAAGGCCGGTACCCCGGTCGCCCAGGGCATCCCGGTTCCCCGGGAAAGCCTGGACCTGGAGATCGGCGAGATGGACGAGGACCGGCTGTCGGCCCATCTGCAGGTGCAGGATGCGCTGCAGACCGAGCCCGGTGCCTACCGTAAGACCTACCGGCGGGGCGCGAAGAGTTGAGCGGGGTCCAGCGGGACACGACCCGTCGCGCCCTGGGTTGCGATCTTGAGCCGGGCGGCGGCGGTCGTCGGATCGCTCCCGTCGAGCCCGGCGAGCAAGGCGCGGGCTTCGTCGATCTCGCCGCAGTCCCGTAGCGCCTCGGCCCGGGCGAGCGTGACGGCCGGACCTGCCGACGAGGGGCCGATACGATCGAGCAGGACACGGGCCTCCGCCGGGCGGCCGCGCCGCAGCCGGATCCGGGCGAGGGTGAGCAGGGCGTCGGTATCGTCCGGAACCCGGTCCAGATACTCCGTGAAGCCGCGCTCCGCCGCTTCGACCCGTCCTAGGTCGAGCAGGGTCGCCGCGCGCTCGAACCCGGCATTGGCATGATCCGGATCGGCGCTCAGGGCGGCGTCGAAATCGCCAAGCGCTTCCGCCATATGGTCGAGGCGCTTGCGCACGAGACCGCGATTGTACAGCAGGCTCGCCGCACCGGGTGTCGTTCCCGGGACCGCTGCGATCAGGGCGGTCAGGGCCGCCTCCGCCGCGCGCCAGTCTCCCGCCGCCAATGCCGCCTGGGCCCGCGCCTGCTTCGCCGCAAAGGTTTGTCGGTCCATACGCTATCTCCGGCGTCGCGCTCCGCGCCCACGGCTGTCCCTTTGACGTGAACTGCCGTGAGGACCGGAACCGGGCGCTCCCATGAAGTCTACACGTCTCCCAATCACCGCGCAGGTCCGATCGGAGTCGTGACCCCGAAGCGGGCTCTATTCCGAAGGGGCAAGCGTTCAGGGTTCGTGAGACTGACTGAGGGGTATTCGTAACGACCACCTTCCCCGTGGTGAAAGAGGCGATCCTGCACGACATTGGCGCCGGCTTCATGCTCGAGGACGGCCAATTCGACTCAACAAACCTCGTCAGCCTTGAGATCGAGGAGATGCGGGAGAAGTACCGGGTGTGCCTGGTCACGCCGCAGGAGAAGCGAGGCCTGCGGTTGGTGAGCGGTTTCTGCGACGCGGTTTTGGACACCATCTGATCCAGTGCAAGGTACGGTGTCGCGTTTCGATGGGGACGGGAGGGACCGACGGAGACGTTGACGAGGCATCGGGCGGTGCCGCGCTCGAACCGATGGCGGTCTTTCTCCTACGCGTGCGCCCGGGCTCTGCGGGTCTCTTTCGGGCGCGCGCGTTCAGCGCGGAACGCCTGACCGATTGTGCGCTATACTCGCTAGGGGCAAAGGGCTAATGGGCCAAAGGTATCATCTGATGGATGAGGTCAGGATCGGCTGGCGGGAGCATTGGCAGCGCGCCCAATTGGTCAGAGCGCTCGCGTTGCTGCTCGCGGTCCTTGCGGTCAGCCTCCTTGCGCCCTCCGAGGCCGAGGCGCACAGGAATCAGATCCACGATCATCGGCCGACGATGTCGACCGTCGATCAACTGTCGGGCGTCGGGACGCTCAAGGCCGACTCAAGAGAGGGGTCCGCGACGGGCTATTCTGGTTTCGGCATCGGCTGCACACTCGCTGGACTCACAGTGCCAGGCCAGGTCTTGCCTGAACGGAACTTTCCAACCGGTCCGGCGTTCCGGCCGTCGACGATGCAGGCGGTCTTGGAAGTCTTCCGGGCCCCACCCAGTCCTCCACCGAACGGGGGCCTCCGTTTTCAGACCGACTGATCCCTGAACGATCTGACGAAGAACGGAGTTCGACAATGAAACCGAAGACGGTTGTAGCGGTCGCGCTGGCGGCGGCGCTGAGCGTTGGCGCGACGGTGGCACTTGCCCATGGCGGCGCCTCGGGCGTGGTGAAGGAGCGCATGGAATCCATGGAGTCTCTGGGCGACGCCATGAAGGAGCTCACCGCGATCATGCGCGGCCAGCAGGACTACAGCGCCGATAGGGTGCGGACCCTTGCGGGAACAATTGAAAGCCATGGCGGCAAGGCTCTGACGGACCTGTTTCCGGACGGCAGTCTCGACCATCCCTCCGAGGCCTTGCCGGAGATCTGGAGCGACTGGGACCGGTTCAGCGCTCTTGCTGTCCAGCTGTCCGACTACGCGGCGGCCCTGGCGGTCGCGGCCGACAATGAACGGCCTGCCGGCGGTGCGCCCGGCGGCATGATGGGGCAGGGCGGCATGATGCAGGGCGGCATGATGCAGGGCCAGGGAATGATGCAGGGCCAGGGCGTGGCGCCAGGGGGAATGATGCGGGGAGGCATGATGGGGGGCGGTCAGGGACCGACGCCGGAAATGTTGACGCAGATGCCTCCGGATGCAGCTTTCATGCACATCGCCGACACATGCTCTGTGTGCCATCAGGATTTCCGAAAGAAAACGAACTGATGGTTCGAACGGTCCTGATCATCTGCGCCGCCGCCATTCTGGTCGGCGGCGGCGCAGTCGTCTGGCTTGCGGCGGGCCCGGCGGTTCCCGATCGCGATCTGTCCGGCCTGCAAGGCGACGTGAACCGCGGCGCCTATGTGGCACGGCTCACGGGCTGCATCGCCTGCCACACAAACAGCAAAAACGGTGGAGCCGTGCTGGCCGGCGGCGGCGAAATCCCGACGGAGTTCGGAAGCTTCTACGCTCCGAACATCACGCCGCATCCGGATGACGGTATCGGCGCGTGGACTTTGGCTGATTTCTCCCGGGCCCTGACGGCGGGTATCGGGCCGGACGGCCGCCACTTCTTCCCCGCCTTTCCCTATGCCTTCTACACGGCGCTCAGCGACCAGGATGTCGTCGACCTCTGGGCGGCGGTCCAGTCGGTTCCAGCCGTCGCCGGAGGTCCACCGGAGCACGGCCTGCGGTTCCCGTTCGGCTGGCATCGCGGGATCGGGGTTTGGAAACGCTTGTATTTCGAGCCCGGCTCCCTGGAGCCAGCGGACGATCGATCGTCTGCCTGGAACCGTGGACGCTATCTGGCGGAGGCGTCGGCCCATTGCGGCGCATGTCATACGCCCAGAACCCTGCTCGGCGGACGTGACGCGGCGCGGAAGTTCGACGGCGGCATCGGGCCGGGGAACGAAAAAATCCCGGCGATCTCGCCAGAAGCGCTGCAACGGGAGGGATGGACGGCGGACGATCTGCGATACGCGTTTCGCACCGGACTGACGCCGTCGGGCGACAGTCTCGGCGGGTCGATGGCTGAGGTGATCCGGGACGGCACGCGGTACTGGAGCGATGCCGATATCGCGGCTCTTGTCGAATACCTGATGGACCCGGAGCGCGGGGAATGACGACCGAGGGTGATGTGACGCTCGAACTCGATGATCACCTGTCCGGAGTGCGGTCATCGGGCCGTGGAGCGGATGCCGACCGATGCCTGCCAATGGTTCTATGAGTGCAAAGGTTGCGGGGCATTGCTCAAGCCGCTGCCCGGCGACTGCTGCGTGTTCTGCTCGTATGGGACAGTCCCGTGCCCGCCGATCCAGACAGGCGCATCCGAACACTGTCGTTGAGGGCCATTGACGCTGCGGCCTGCCGGTGTCTCTGTTCCGGGCAGGGACATGCACCCGGTGGCGGCGGGGCCGGCGGCAGCAGCCTTGCCAGGCGATGACGCCGTGGATGAGGCTGCGCCTTCGTGTTGCCCGAGGTGGTGGTCTCGGCTCGCGTGCCGAACCTCTATTGACCTTCCCCCAACTGGAGGCCCCATTTCCCTCTACATGCACCGTTTGGTCTCCATGGTCGTCGCCATCTTGTTTGCCGTCTCGGTCGTCGCGATGGGCATGGCCGATATCGGCTTCCATTCGGGGGGCGATGGCGGGATGCACATGGCTCAGACAGTTGCCAAGACCGCCCAGGAACCGACTGGAGACCTCGACGAGAGGGCTCCCGACGACGGTGTATTCCACATGGTCTGTGCGGTCGGCGGTCACAGCTGCTCCGGCTTCATTGCGCCCGAATTGGGTGTATGGGCGCTGCGGTCGACTGTCGGGCGCAGCTGGAGTGTGATCGCTCAGCGAACCGTAGCCAGTCTGAGCCCGGAGGCGACGACGCCACCGCCTCGCGTCTGATCGAAGAGTGCCGTAGGCCCAAATGGCTGGCCTCGGCTCGACCTTGACGACCTTCGATCAGCAAGCTTTTCCGCGAGGAACCTCCCGATGAACTACCGCATGCTTTCGCGCGCCGTTGCGGCTGCGCTCGCACTCACAGTATCGACCGTCGGTATCGCCAGCGCTCAGATGGGGTCCCACGGGGGCGGACATGGCAGCGCCGGCGGCCATGGAACGGCCGCGTCCATCGGGCAGCCGGGCGATGCCTCAGCTGTCAGCCGTACCGTCGAAGTCACGATGCACGACAACTACTACGAGCCGGAGTCGATCGCCGTCTCCGAGGGCGAGACGGTTCGCTTCGTCGTCAGGAACGCCGGTGCATTCGTCCATGAGTTCAGCATTGCGGCCGCCGAGATGCATCAGGCCCATGGTGCTGAAATGAAGATGCTGGTCGACCATGGCGTCCTTCTTCCGGACCGCATTGACCATGCCGCCGCCGAGAGAATGAAGGCCTCCATGGGTCACGGCATGCGTGGCGCCGGCAACAGCGTCCTTCTGGAACCCGGTCAGTCGGGAGAGGTGATCTGGACCTTCGCGCAGGCGAAGGACCTGGAATTCGCCTGCAACGTGCCGGGCCACTACGACGCCGGGATGATGGGCGAATTCAAGATCGGCCACTGAGTGCCGCGCGTGTCGGGCCGGGCCGCGTTCCCTGCGGCCCGGTCCCCCAGCCCAATCATTCAGACAGGAGACACGTCGTGAAAGCGACCTCGTTTGCCCAAGCCTGCGCGCTCGGCGCCGCCTTCGCCGCATCGTTGGCGACCGGCACTTTCGCCGCAGAGTACGACATCACCGTCGACAAGGTCACCATAGACACCGGCGACTTCACCAAGACCGGCATCGGCTACAATGGATCGTCGACGCCGACGGTTCTGCGCTTCACGGAAGGTGAAGATGTCACGATCAACGTCACGAACAATCTGTCGGAGGATACGTCGATCCACTGGCACGGGCTGATCCTGCCCTACCAGCAGGACGGAGTGCCGGGCATTTCCTTTGACGGGATCAAGCCGGGCGAGACCTTCACCTACCGTTTCCCCATCGTGCAGAGCGGGACCTACTGGTTCCACAGCCACACCGGCTTCCAGGAGCCGGACGGTGCCTACGGGGCGATCGTGATCGAGCCGAAGGGGCGCGATCCCTTCCGCTTCGACCGGGAATATGTCGTCCAGCTGACCGACGCCCACCAGCATTCCGGCGACCGCATCATGCGGAACCTCAAACTGATGCCGGACTACTACAACCGGCAGCAGCGCACCTTCCTCGACTTCCTGTCGGACAGTCGGGAGAAGGGCCTGGTCGCCGCGCTCTCCGACCGGAGCGACTGGGGCGAGATGCGCATGATGCCGACCGACATCGAGGATCTTCAGGGCTTCACGCCCCTGATCAACGGCATGGGGCCTGAGCAGAACTGGACCGGTCTGTTCGAGCCCGGCGAGCGGGTGCGGCTCCGCTTCATCAATTCCTCGGCCATGACCTATTTCGACATCCGCATTCCGGGTCTCGAAATGACGGTCGTTCAGGCCGACGGCAACAACGTGCAGCCGGTGACGGTGGACGAGTTCCGCATCGCCGTGGCCGAAACCTACGATGTGATCGTGCGTCCGCAGGACGATCGCGCCTACACCGTCTTCGCCGAGTCCATGGGGCGCACGGCCTTCGCCCGTGGCACGCTGGCGCCTCGCGACGGGATGGAGGGCGATGTTCCGGATCTGCGGGAGCCGCCGCTGCTGACCATGGCGGATATGGGGATGGCCCATGGCGATCATGGCTCCATGGATCATGGGTCGATGGGTCAGGGTTCGAGGGGTCAGGGTTCCGCGGATCAGGCGCCTTCCAGCCACGGCGGCGGACAAATGAGCCACACCATGCCTGACGGGACGGTCATGCAGGGGATGAACCATGGCTCCATGGGTCACGGGAGCATGGACCACGGTGCGATGGCCGAGGCCGACCCGTTCTACGCGCCCGGCAGTGGCCTGACGCCGCAGGCGGCGAACGGCGGCAAGTTCCTCTCCTACGCCGATCTGAAGGCGCAGAAACCGCTCTACGAGCACCGCGAGGCGACCCGCGAGATCGAACTCAGGCTCACCGGCAACATGGAGCGCTACATCTGGTCCATCAATGGGGTGAAGTACGCCGATGCCGAGCCGATCCGGCTGCAGTACGGCGAGCGCGTCCGCTTCAAATTCGTCAACGAAACGATGATGACCCACCCCATGCACCTGCACGGTATGTGGTCGATCCTCGATGTCGGTCAGGGCAAGTGGAACCCGGTCAAGCACGTCGTCAGCGTCGCGCCCGGAACCACGCTGTACATGGAGACCGAGGTCGACGCGCCGGGCCAGTGGGCCTTCCACTGCCATCTGTCCTACCACGCCGATAGCGGCATGTTCCGCAAGGTGGTGGTCGAGGGTGGGCCGACCGGCAAAACGGCGGAGATCGACGTGCCCGCCCGCACCGCGACCGGAGGCTGAGATGACGCGCGGATCTCATGTTGCGATCGCGGTCCTCGCCTGGGCCGCATTCGGGTCTGTGTCGGCGACGGCGGAACCGCTGATCTATGGCGTTCAGGTTGAACAGGCGGAGCGGCGGTTCGACGACGGGTCCGACGTCTACGCCTGGGACTTCGATGCCCTCGTCGGGACGGATGAACTGAAGGTCGTCTGGCGGAGCGAGGCCGAGTACCTCACCGAAGGCAGCCGCTTCGAGACGCTGGAGAACCAGCTTCGACTGCAGAAACCGATCTCGACCTTCTTTGACGCGGTGGTCGGCGTGCGCGTCGACACGCCGCGTGGGGAGGATCGCGTCTACGGGGTGGTCGGGGTCAAGGGCCTGGCGCCGCAATGGTTCGAGGTCGATGCCGATCTGTACCTCGGGGAAACGTCCTTCGTTCGGATCGAGGCCGAGTATGAGGGGCTGATCACCAACCGGATCATCCTCACGCCGAGCGTGGAACTCGACACGCCGCTCGGCGACGACGCCGCGCTCGGGGTCGGCGGCTTTGCCCCGAAACTGGAGGTGGGTGCCCGGCTCAGCTACGACCTGCTCGACCGGGCGATCTCGCCCTATGTCGGCGTCCACTACGAACGCCTGTTCGGCGAGACCGCCGAGCGCGCTCGTGAAGAGGGCGGGCAGCGAGACACCTTGTACTTCGTTGTCGGCACGAAAGTGCTGTTCTGAACGGCCTCTGCGCGCTCTTCCAAATGCCGGACCGCTGCCTGGCGGCGGTCCGGCCCGAGGGACCTAGACCGTAGCGCAATGGCTCTGAACGGGAACCGGAGGCCTTCGCGCCGGTTCTCCATAGAGACTGGACCATCATCAAGGACAGGAGGCAGCCCTGTCGGGCACCTATCAGAAGAACAGTATTACGCTGCTTGGCGGCATCTCGATGGGGACCGGCGTGATGATAGGCGCGGGGATTTTCGCGCTGACCGGTCAGATTGCTGAACTGGCCGGTCCCTGGTTCCCGCTGTCATTCATCGCGGGCGCGCTGGTGACCGGGTTCAGCGCCTACACCTACGTGAAGATGTCCAACGCCTATCCCTCGGCCGGCGGCATCGGCATGATCCTGGAGAAGGCCTATGGCCCCGGCGGGGTCGCCGCCGGTGCAGCGGTTGCTCATGGCGCTGTCGATGGTCATCAACGAGAGCCTGGTCGCACGGACTTTCGGAACGTACGTGCTGCGTCCCTTCGACATCGGTGCCGACAGTCTCCTCGTCCCATTGCTTGGCGTCGGGCTGATCGTCTTTGCCTATCTGGTCAACGTGTCCGGCAACCGATTGGTCGGCCTCGTGTCGCTGATCATGGCGGGTTTGAAGATCGGCGGGATTGCGTTCTTCGGAGCGGCAGCGCTCTGGGCTGGCGGCTTCTCCTTCGAGCCCGGGTGGGGACCGACGACCTGCCGTTGACCGGTTTCGTCGCCTCCATGGCGCTGTCGATCCTGGCGTTCAAGGGCTTTACCACGATCACCAACAGCGGGGCCGAGATCGGTCGAGCCGCACCGCAATGTCGGGCGCGCGATCATGGCGTCGATCCTTGTCTGCGTGGTGGTCTACCTTCTCGTCGCGTTCGCCGTCGGTTCAAGTCTGTCGCTTGACGAGATTGTGGCCGCCAGGGATTACGCGCTCGCCGAGGCTGCGCAACCGACACTCGGGTCCTACGGCTTCTATTTCACGGTCGCACTTGCCGTTCTGGCGACCGCGTCGGGGCTGCTCGCCAGCGTGTTTGCGGTGTCGCGGATGCTCGCCATGCTGACCGACATGAAGATGATCCCGCACAGCCATTTCGGGATGCCGGGCGGGATCCGCGATCATACCTTGGTCTACACGGTGGTCACGGCTGCCGTGCTCGCTGTCTTTTTCGATCTCAGCCGGATCGCCTCCCTCGGCGCGTTCTTCTACCTGGTCATGGACATTGCGATTCACGTCGGCGTGTACCGGCGGCTGCGGCACGATATCGGCGCGCAGGGCTGGGTGCTGCTCACCGCGATTGCCTTGGACACTGTGGTTCTCGGCGCGTTCGCGGTGATGAAGGGGCAGTCGGATCCGCTGATCGTCGTCATCGCAGTTGCCGCCATGGTTGGCGTCTTCGCCTTTCAGCGGATTTACCTGCGCCGATGGATCGGTGAGAGCAGCACCAGTCATGAGTCGAAGCATGGATGAGTTGGTCATCGCTCGACCGGCTTCCGGAACTGCGATCGGCGGAACCGCAGGCCGACCCGCTGTCGGCCTGCGTCCGGATCGGTATCCCTGCGGCAGGAGAGCTGGCGGAGGCGCAAACAGGCGTCTCTCGTCCACTGACGCGCCGGACACATCTCATCGATGGAAAGGCGAGACAGTCCCTCCGCGGGAATTCAGACAAGCAGAGCGACGAGGATGTATCGCGCGGTTTTGGCAATGCTGACGAGAATGAGAAACGACCATAAAGGCTCGCGCAGCACACCGGCCGCAACGGTCAACGGGTCTCCAACGAAAGGTGCCCAACTGAGCAGGAGGCTCCAGCGGCCCCACCGCTGATACCAGCCCGTTGCTCGTTCGAGTTTATCGGGCGGTAGCGGGAACCAGCGCTTGTCCCGAAGGGTTTCCACGCCGCGACCGATGAGCCAGTTCACCACAGCGCCCAGGACGTTTCCGACACTGGCGAAGGCGATCAGCAGACCGAGGCTGAATTCGCCGCTGGCGACAAGTCCGACCAGACCGATTTCCGACTGGGCAGGCAGAATTGTCGCGGCCAGGAACGCGACGGCGAAAAGACCCGCATAAGCGGCAAGATCGGATGAGTCCATGTCGGAGCGTGGCTGCGGTCAGGAATGCGGGCTCGGCCGCTGGGGACCGACGGAACGTATGCCGGTTCGGCCGATGGACGACGGAGCAGGCGTTGTCCAGCGCCTGCTCCGTTCTTGATGTTTGCGGGCCGTCAGCGGGCCGGCATGATCACTGCGAGAGCTTGAACCCGCTGTACTCGCCGCGAACCCTGAGCGTCACCGTGACGTCGGCGCTGTCGCGGTTGCGCCAGAACCAGCCGTGCTCACCGTCGAACGCGGCGGTAAAACTGCCCGTGCCGGAGGTCTTGCCGCGGCCCTTCTCGTAGGTCGCGGACTCCCCGCCGCCATGGCCATGGAGGTCGAAATTGATCCGGCCGCCCTCGGCGATCCACTCGTACTCGACGGTCTCGCCCTTATTCATCACCATCTTCGTCTCGGCCGGCTCTCCCGAAGCAAGCGTGAAGCCGGCTTCGTCGCGCCAGGCGTCCTGGGCGTGGGCGGTCGCCACGAAGATCCCCAGCAACCGATCCGTCAGGCTGGATTGGTTGCTGCTGCTGCCATGCTTGAGTTCGTCCTGCTCCGCTTCTTCGAGCAGCTCCTGCTTGATCTCGCCCATCTGCGCCAGACCGAGGGTGCGGCCGACCCCGGTCGGGTCGATGCCGTACTCCGCCGGCAGGATGACGGTGAACAGCATCACGACGGCCACCACGAAGGCGATTATGGTCGACCGCAGGAGTTGGGCCGAGGTCGGCAGATCGTTTTCGTCGGGCTTCTGTGCGTTGTACATGTCAGCCTCCGATCAAGAGCTCGAGGTGATGAAGCCGGCGATGTGCATGCCCATCAGCATGAAGCCGAGCGACATCATCACCACGTTTGCGTTGTAGGCATGGCGCAGGAAACTGGCGGTTCGCCGCCAGTATCCCATGGCGATCAGGATCACGGACAGAGCCAGTATCTGTCCGATCTCGACGCCCACATTGAAGGAGATCAGGTTCGCCAGAAGCCCGTCCGGCGAGATCTGGTATTCCTGAATCTTGGCCGCCAATCCAAGGCCGTGCAGCAGCCCGAACGTGCCGGTTGCCATCTTGGTGTCGGGTTGGAAGCCGAACCAGCGCTGATAGGCGCCCATGTTGTCGAGCGCCTTGTACACGACCGAGAAGCCGATGATGGCGTCGATGATGAACGGGTTTATCCCCCATCCGAAATACACGCCGGGCATCATCGTGACGGTATGCCCGACGGCGAAGATGCTCACATAGAGTGCGACATGCTTCATCCGATAGAGGAAGAAGACGACGCCTAAGAGAAAGAGGATGTGATCGTAGCCCGTGGCCATGTGCTTGGCCCCGAGATACATGAAGGGGATAACGTGCACCCCCCAGATTTCCTGAATGTAGCCCGCGTCACCGGGGGTGACGTTGTGGGCGGCTGCCCCGCCTGCGCTTATTGCGAGCAAGGCAAGGGTCAGGGTGCTGATGAGCCACGTTCTCGGCCCATCGAACGCCCGTCTGGACGGTCTCATGAAAGAGGTCTCCGCATGTATTTCGAGTGTATCGGCAGTCTCGCCCCAATCGGGGCAGGCTACGCGCGCGGAGGTCGATCGATCAGGAAGACGGGGGCAGGGCTGCCGTCGAGCCGCCAGCGCCCTCGATCCTGGCCGATAGCGGCGATCACCAAGGTTCCAGCCGAAACCGGCAGCAGGTCCGGAACATGTTCGTGATCGCCGGTCCCGTGGGCGTGTCCCTGCAGCGCCCAGAAGACGTCACCCTCCAGTCCATGGGAGTGACCATGGTCGGCGACCATCTCCGCATGGTCGTAGAGCACCGTGAGCAGCTTCGGCAGATGCCCCATATCGATCTTGACCGCCGACAGAACAAAGGTCGCGCAGAGACAGAGGACAACGATCGTCCGCCAACGTCTCGGCTGCTGACAGGTCTGTCCTTGAGTCACGCGATTTTCGCCTTCGCGGCGGAGACAGCGATCGCTTGCGGCATCCCCTCGGGGAGGACGAGGCGCGTTTATGCCAGATTCGCACGGGCGTGCAAACCGCCCCTCACAGGGCGTGCGGCCGCAGCGGGCCCAGGATGATCCCCGCTCGGAAATCGATCGGATCGAGGACCGGGCTCCGCCGGCAGACGGAGAAGCCTCGAGGCTCAGGTCCCTTTTGGATCACCCATCGCCCGGACCGCCGACGCCTGCGCCCGCGCGCCAGCCATCATGAAGGCCAGGTCGCTGCCGGACAGGATCAGCCGGGCGCCCATCGAGACATAGCGCTGCATGACCGCGGGATCGTAGACACCGCCCATCCCCGGATGCTTTCCGTGCTTCCGGCAGGCCTCGATCATGGCCTCGTAGGCGGCGATCACCCTCGGGTGCTCGACCTGTCCGGGAATTCCCATCTCCATCGTCAGATCGCTGGTGCCGATCAGCAGGGCATCGACGCCGGGCACCGCCGCGATGGCGTCGGCATTGGCGATTGCCGTCGGTGTCTCCAGCATCAGCACCAGAAGGGTCTCCCGGTTCACGGCCTCGGCCATTTCGCCAACAGGATGCGCCGCGAAGTCGAGCTGCGGCAGAGCGCCCGTCACGGAGCGGTGGCCGAGCGGCGGATAGCGGACGTTGCTGACCATCCGCGCGGCGGTTTCCGCGTCGTCCACATGCGGCACCACGATGCCCTGGGCGCCGCCGTCGAGCACGCGGGTGGCGTGGAAATGCTGAAACCCGGGCACGCGGACGATGGGGGTGATCCCGGCGTCCTGTGCGGCGACGCTGATCTGGACGGCGGTGTCGACGTCCATGGCATTGTGTTCCATGTCGATGAACAGCCAGTCGAATCCGGCGGTCTTCATCGCCTTGGCGATGTCGACGGTTCGTGCCTGGCGCAGTCCGACGCCGAGCGAGAGCTCGCCGGCGCGCAACCGGTCCAGTGCGTGGTTCCTGATCTCGATCATCGGGTCCTCCCCTCGTTGCACTTCATGGCGCCGCTTTCTTAAGGATCAGATCCGACGCCTTCTCGGCGATCATCATTGTGGCGGCATTGGTGTTGGCCGAGACCATCGTCGGCATGACCGACGCATCGACGACGCGCAGCGCGTCGACGCCGCTGACCCGCAGGGCCGGGTCGACCACGGCACCGGCATCGGTGCCCATCCGGCAGGTGCTGACCGCGTGGTAGACGGTCGCCCCCTTCGCCCGGGCATAGGCGAGCAACGCGTCATCGGTCCGAATATCCGGTCCGGGCAGGGTTTCCGGTCCCCGAAATGGCGCGAGGGCCTCGCTCGACAGCAGTGTCCGGCACCAGTGCAATCCCTGGACGACAGCGCGCTGGTCCGCCGGATCCGTCAGATAGTTCGGCTGGATTTCCGGCGGATCATCCGAGTCCGAAGACCGCGCCAGGACATGCCCGGTGCTGTGGGGGCGCATCTGCCAGACGCCGATGGTCATGCCCGGCTCGCGCTGCAGCTGCCCGATGACGCCGTCGGAATAGCTCGCCGGGGTGAAGACGAACTGAAGATCGGGTTCCTCAAGATCCGGGGAAGACCGCACGAAGGCACCGACATGGGCCGGGCTGAAGGCGAGCAGGCCCTTCCCGGTCGCCAGCCACCGCCCGATCTCCCACAGCAGACGGGGGCCATGGGCCCGCTGGTTGAGCGTGATCGGCCGCGTGACCCGGTGAACGACCCGGACCGCGTAGTGGTCCTGCAGGCCCCGCCCGACCGAGGGCAGCGCATGAACGACATCGACGCCGATGCCACGCAAATGGTCCGGATCGCCGATACCGGAAACCTGCAACAGGTGCGGGCTGCCGATCGCTCCGGCCGTCAGCACGACTTCCCGCGTGGCGGTCGCGGTCTGGCTCTGTCCATACCGGCGATAGCGCACTCCGACGGCCCGGCGGCCCTCGAAGACCACGCGCTCGACATGAGCATGGGGGACGACCTGGAGATTTGGCCGGTTGCGCGCGGGGTGCAGGAAGCCGCTCGCCGCGCTGTGGCGTTTGCCGTTGCGGATCGTGCGCTGGTAGTACGCCACGCCTTCCTGGCGCGCGCCGTTGTAGTCCGGATTGCGCGGCACTCCGAGCGCCTCGGCCCCGGCGATGAAGGCTTCGCAGATGGGATGGCGCTCGTGGATGTCGGAGACGTGCTGCGGGCCGCCGGTCCCGTGGTAATCGTCGCCGCCGCCCGACCGGTCCTCGGCGCGGCGGAAATACGGCAGGACGTCCTCGTAGGCCCAGCCTCGATTGCCGAGCTGCGCCCAGGTATCGAAGTCCCTGGCCTGGCCGCGGACGTAGAGATGGCCATTGATCGAACTCGATCCGCCCAGCACCCGGCCGCGCGGAAAGAAGATCGCGCGGCCGTCGACACCGTCCCCTGGAGCCGTCGAGAAGCACCAATTGAATCGCGGATCCTGGAAGGTCTTCAGGAATCCGACCGGAGCACGGACATAGGGATGGCGGTCGCTGCCGCCGGCCTCAAGCAGGAGCACGCGGATAGTCGGATCGGCGCTGAGCCGGTTCGCCAGCACGCAGCCGGCCGTGCCGGCCCCGACGATAACGTAATCGGCGATCACGTCGTCGGCCGTTTTGGGCATGCGGCCGCCGCTAAGGTCGGCGCGTCGCCGGCGATCGTGGTGCGGACCATCAGACGCTTCTCCGTCGCGCTCTCGAAAGGCGTCGCCCGGTGGATGACGGCCCGATTATCCCACAGGATGAGGTCATGGGGCTGCCATATGTGGGAATAGACGAATTGCTCCTGAGTGGCGAAGTCCATCAGCTCTTCGATCAGGGCCCGCCCGTCATTCTCCGGCGTACCCTCGACCCGGGCCGCATGTGCGCCAAGATACAGCGATCTGCCGAGATCGGGTCCATGGTCGATCACCATCGCCTGGCGGACCGGCGGGACCGCGGCACGTTCCTCGTCGGTCACCAGGGTCGGGTCGATCTTGGAGCGGGAATAGGCGTAGTCGTGCACCACGACCTTGCCCTCGACGGCCCTTTTCAAGGATTGCGGCAATGCCGCATAGACCGCCCGCATGCTGATGTATTCGGTATTGCCGCCCTTCGATGGGATGACGCGGGCGGACAGCATCGAGGCCTTGGCCGGCACAGCCTTGAAGGAACTGTCGGCATGCCAGAGGCGGTTGGCGCGGTTGTTCAGAACCTGGCGGTCGCTCGGCGGCACGACGGTGCCGTCGGCATCCATGTTCGACAGGACGATGAGCTTGCTGCCGGCCCCCGCCGTGCCGACCTTCGTGGTTTCCAGCTCCCCGAAGCGTTCGCTGAACGCGATCTGCTGGTCGTCGGTGATCGGCTGGTCGCGGAAGACCAGGACGGAGTGGCGGCGGAACGCGGCGTCGATCTCGGCGAATGTTGAATCCGGGAGCGGTTCCGACACGTCGATCCCGGTCACCTCGGCCGCGACATGCGAATGCAGCTGCTTGATGGATGTCATGGCGTGGCTCCATTTCCTAGAACATCGCTTGCTGACCGGATCGTGCCGCAGCGGGCCTTCCTGAAAAAGCGATGCAATGCAGGAAATTCTTTCCCGGTTTTCGGGACAGTCAGTCCAGGTGGGTGCCCAGATGCCGGTGAAGATGATTGAGGAACGCCTCGATTTTGCCGGGGAGCCGTTGATCGCGCCTGTAGACCGCATAGATTTCGGCGCCGTAGCCGGCCGGATACAGCCGCAGATGCTCGAGACAGGTCCGCAGGCGTCCGGCTGCGACGTCCCAGGCGATCATCCATTCGGGCAGGAGCGCCAGGCCGAGGCCATTCATGGCCGCCTCGCGCAGCACTTCGCCGCTGTTGGATCGCAGGGACCCCGTGACGACCGTGTCCACGCGTTTGCCGAGATGTTCGGACACCCAGACCGCCGGCTCCGCCTCTTGGCCATAAGCCAGGCAGTTGTGGCGGTCGAGATCGTCGAGGCCCATGGGAGGCGTATGGTCGCGAAAGTACTCCGGACTGGCACAGAGCATCCGTCGGTCGGTTGTCAGACGCCGCCAGTCGAGGGACTTTTCCACCGGCCGGCCCAGGCGGATGGCGATATCGACCCCGTGCGACGGGCCAATCTCCACGGTTTCGGTCAGACGCAGGTCGATCGAGACCGCCGGATACGCCAACCGGAAGGAGGCCAGCGTGGGGACGATATGAAGCATGCCGAAGGACCGGCGGGCCAGAATGCGCAGGATGCCGGATGGTTCCTCCGCGCTTTCCGATATCTGCTGGAGGATGGCGTCCATGTCCCGGATCAACGGCACGATCCGGTCGTAGAGCGCCAGGCCGGCCTCGGTAGCCGAGACGTGACGCGTGGTGCGGTTGAGCAGGCTCACGCTCAATGCGGCCTCCAGGTCCTGAAGGCGTTTCGACGCGACCGTCTTCGACAGCCCGAGCGCGCGACCGGCTGCCGAGATCGTCCCCCGCTCGACCACGAGAGCGAATAGATGAAGCGCTTGTAGGCGGTCCACGGAGTGTCTGGCCCTTTCTGTCGGGATGTAGCCGGGAGGGGTTGCTTCGAGCGGAGAGTTCTCGTCCAAAAACGGTCCGGAGAACACAGTTGGCCTGTGGTGTTGTGCGATGTTTTCGCGCGCCGCCGCCGGCCCCCTTAGACCATCAGATGTTTCACCCAGTCCTCGTGTCGGCGGTCGAGTCCTGCTCGGTCGTGGCGGTACGGACTCGCATTGACGCGTCCGCTCTGGCGAACATCGTTCGGAGTGACCCCGTAGCGCCGTCGAAAGGCCCGGACGAAAGCCGCGTCGCTGCTGTAGCAGGCCGCCAGGGCGATATCGTAGATCGAATGATGCGCGTAGGCCGTGCTCGTAAGCGCGACCAGAGCCTGCCGCAGTCTCCGGTCGCGGATGTAGGTTCCCACGCCGCCATAGGACTCGAAGAGGTCGTAGAGTTTGGTGCGGGACACCCCGATATGCCGGCAGACCGTTGCGGTCGACAGGCCGGGCGTCGCCAAGTTCGCTTCGATGAATTGCCGCGCCCGCGTAAGAGTTGCGAATGAGAGTCCGGATACCTGCTGGGGATTGTCCGGCGATACGGAGGCGTTCAGGCAGGCCGCCGCCAGCCCCACGGTTGCCGGGGCTATCTCCACCGCTTGACGCCCTGTCATGCGATGCGCGAGCGCCTTCAGGGAACTCATGTGGTCGCGCAGCAGCTGCACCATCGGCTCTGCGCCGTTGAGCACCCTGAGATGCTGATCGCCCGCCGAGCCGAGCTGCTCCTCCAACATCACGCGGGGGACGAACAGCGAGATGTTTGCGAAATTGTTCGTCCGCGAGACCACCGGCTGCGCAAGGTCGAAGATCACCAGACCGTTCTTCGGGAAGTTCTGCGGCCCGGTCTTGGTCTCCCACAGCATGTCACCTTCCTCGTAGAGCTGGATCATGAAGTGATCCATGCCGTCGCGGGCCATCAGCCGGGGAGAGCGCTCCCAGCGCTGCTGGAGTGTCCGGGTGCGAGCCAGCATGATCGAACCGAACATGTTCGGTTCGATCTCGGCATGGAAATTTCCGCTGCGAACCTCCCGTTCCGCCTCGACCTCGAACACGCAGGCGATGCTTTCGCGCCATAATTCAAAGCGCTCTTTCTCAGGCACACCGTCCAGTTTGAAATGGGCGTGCGGTACAGGATCATCGGCCGGCAGCGCGGCGGTGACCGTGTCATCCGTCATTGATACCTCCCCCAGGCGGATCGATCGTTTCGCAGCGGCTGCCATCCGTCGATCGCTTTTATTGAAGCCCGCGTTCGTCCCAAGACTAACCCGGCGAATATTCGCGCCCAACGCCAATCACGGTTGGGCGCGGATCCCTTCAGGCCTCAGTTCGTCGACGGACGCTCTGTGCCTCCGAGGCGGGTGTCATGCCGTTGCGGGACCGAGATCACGACCCTCGCGGTCACCCGGCGCCCGGCAGGCCTTTTGGACGGTCGGTATCAGATTTCCGGACGGGCGGTCGGCGGCGCGGGCAATGAACCTTCATAGTTCCTGGTCAAAGGTCCGGTGGTGCCGCCGGGCGTCCGATGGTGCGTCGGGACGGATGAGCGCAGGGGGCGAGCATGACGGTGTTGCCGAGGGTTCCGGTTCGGGGCAGCAAGGCTGTCAGGAGATCGAGGCGGGTCCGCTCGGCGGCGCTCCGCTTGCTGGCCGTTGCCGCGCTCGGGGCGTGTCTGCCGTTTCTGGCGCAGGCCGCTGAAGATCCGCTCCCGACGCCGACCTGTCCGGCGCTGCCCGGCGATGACGTCTTCCTGCCCTGCGGAGAGGTTGTTTTCTACCAGCCGCGATTGGGGGTCCCGATCGAGCCGTTCAAAGGCGGTGTGCTGCCGTCGGACGGGCCCTTGCTCGACCTGACGGCCGACGATCGGGCCATGCGGTCGATCGACGGCGTTCTCGAAGGCGAACTCAGGCTTGTGACCGGGACCGCGGATGCGCCCATGCTGGTCGGATCCAAACCCTATAGGGTCGCCAGTTTCGAGGGGCAGAGCCGTGTCGGAGGGGTGGCCTCATCCTACAACGGGGTTTTCCCGGGCCCGACCCTTCTGCTGGAGGCAGGAGATACGCTGCGTCTCAGGATTGAGGACCAGCGGATCCCGAATGAGATTCTTCAGGCGAGCGATCTGCACTTCGATCCGACCGAGCCGGTGCCGGATGCCTCCAACCTGCATACCCACGGTCTTCTGGTCAGTCCGGCCGGCGAGGGGGACAACGTCTATCGCGCGTTCCTGCCGGGGCACAGCTACCTGACCGAGATGCGGCTCGGTGAGACCCATACGGACGGCATGAACTGGTACCACCCGCACATGCACGGTTCGACCGCGCCGCAGGTGTTCGGGGGGCTGGCCGGGCTGATCCAGGTCGGAGGCGTGGTGGCGCCGATGCACCGGGCCCAGGTGGCGGGGCTGGTAACCCGGCAACTCTTCCTCAGCGGCCTGGCGGTCGCCCCCAGCCGGGACGATCCGGACCTCTTCGTCCTGGGACCGGTCGCCAACAATACCAGTCCGACACTCACCGACCCGAACCCGGCGGCCGCGGTCGGTGCGCCGCGCACCGCGCCCGATTACCGTCCGAGCCATCTGGTCAACGGCCAACTCAATCCAACGATTGCGATGCGGCCGAACGAGACCCAGGTCTGGACCGCGATGAACGCGAACGTGGCAGCGTCCTATGCCCTGTCCCTGGTTCGGATCGGGGATGACGGGACGGTCGATCCCGCGACCCCTCTGTTCCGCACGACGATCCTGGCGCAGGACGGCAACGACCAGTACGCGCCGCTCGATGGTCATCTGATCAAGCACCGAGACCCGATGGAGGATTTCTTCGTGGGGCCGGGCGAGCGCCTCACATGGACGGTGACGGCGCCGTCCGAGCCGGGCACGTATCATCTGATCAATGCGGTCGACTACGCCTATGGACGCCAGGTCGGCAATCTCCCGGCCATGCTGACCTTCCAGCCGCCGCAGGCCTTCGTGCCGACGCTGGTGCTGGCGACGGTCGAGGTCGCGGGCGAGGCCATGCCGCGGGCGGTCCCGAAATTCGCGGCGACCGAAATGCCGGCGCTGGTCAGGGCCGAACCGGTCCTGACCCGCGACATCGCCTTCGATTTCGACGAGCAGTACCTCAGGGGGCGGGTCAATTTCGGCTACTTCCCGAACAATGCCGTGATCCAGGGCTATTCCGGCGATGTCGAGCGCTGGATCGTCAGCACCTACTCCCAGGTGGCGCACCCGATCCACATCCACCAAGGCGACTTCATCATCGAGCGTATCGAGTACTACCAGGACCAGGCGCTGACCAAACTGCGAACGGACCTGCCGGAGAACCCGATCGTCTACCCGTTCCGTCGGGTGATGGACACGCTGACCCTGCCGGGCCGGAGCAAGGTGCACCTGAAGATGAAGGCGTCCGCCTTTCCCGGGAAGTTCGTCATGCATTGCCACATGCTGCTGCACGAGGACAGCGGCATGATGGCCTCCGTCGTCATCGCGCGGCCGCGTGCGGAAGAACTGGTCGCCGTCGGGGCCGGTCCCGGCGCGGCTCCGGTTGTCAGCGTTGTCGAGGCGGCGAGCGGCGAGGAAGTCGCACGTTTCGAGGCGTTCGACCCCGCCTATCGGGGCGGCGTGAGCGCCGGAGTGGGCAACGCGCTGGGCGGCTATGGCGCCTATGCGGCCATCGCCGCCGCGCGGGGCGTGCCTCTGGTCCGTCTGGTCGATCCGGCGGCGCCTGCCGAGACGGTGCTGGAGATCCGGCCCTTCGGTGGTGCCGGAGACGGCGCCAGCGTGGCGCTCGGGGATGTCGACGGCGACGCGGTGGATGAGGTGGTGATCGGCTCCGGATCCGGAACCCGTCCGTCGGTGGCCGTCTACGACATCGTTCCAAGCGGGGACGGGTGGACGGCCGAGCTCAAGTTCGAGGTTCCGGTGTTCGACACCGCCTACCGCATCGGCGGGGTCAGGGTCGCGGTCGGCGACATCGACGGCGATAACTGGGACGACATCGTGGTCGGCAGTGGGCCCGGTGTCCGCAACCGGGTTGCGGTGCTGAGCGGACAGTTCCTCACCGAGGCCGCTTTGGGCGCCGACGCCTTCGCCACATCGACCGGAGATGCCGCCCTCGACCGCGACCTGAGGCTTTCGGTCTGCGCGGCCAAAGGGCGGAGCGCGGTGATCGCGGATCTGCTGGACCCGCTTCCCGGCACCGACGGTGCCAATGTGGCGGTGGGCATGGTCGGGGCGGGATTCGCCACGTATCCACCGCTCTCGGAGCCCGGCTTCAACCCGGTGGTGGAGGACTCCTACCGCGCCCAGGTGATCGTGACCCGGGGATCGAGCAAGCAGGACCCGGAAGTGGCCATCTTCGAGTATGCCGGCCCTGGCGGACACGACCATGAGGCGGCAGCGGATCCTGCGGTCCTGCTGCGGCCGGTCGCGCTGTTCACGCCGTTTCCCGGCCGGCACTCGCGTGAGGGTGGGTTGGTCGTCGCCACGGGCCTCGTCACCATCGCAGATCCGGACACGCCCGTGACCGGTCTGATAGCGGCCATCGATCCGGACCGGCAGTCGGTGTCCTACTTCGAGATCGGCGGCGGCATCGTCACCCGCCCCTGGGCGGTGGGACGGTAACCGTCGCCGACGGCAATTCGCGGCAGGAATCGAATCGGGCGGACACGGACCGGACGGCCGAGACGCAGGACAGTCGGTCCGCAAGAGAAGGGGAGAGACACGCATGAACCTCATCGGACAGCCGACGACACGCAGGGGCCTGCTGCGGAAACTCGCGGCGCTGGGTGGCGCCGGTGCGGCCTACCACGCACTGACGGCACTCGGTCTGCTTTCGATTCCGCCCGCCTATGCCGGGATTCCGGTTCGATCGGCGGATATCGGGTCCGGCCGCAGCGTTGTCATCCTCGGCGCGGGAATGGCGGGCCTGACCGCCGGTCTGCAGCTCGCGCGGGCCGGGTTCGCGGTCAAGATCGTCGAGGCCAACAAGCACATCGGGGGCCGAAGCCTGACGGTCCGGCCGGGAGACAGCTACGCCGAAGCGGGTCGGGATCCGATGCTGTGCCGCTTCGACGAGGGGCTCTACCTGAATGCGGGCCCGGGGCGCATTCCGCATCATCACACCGCGGTGCTCGAGTATTGCCGCGAGCTCGGCGTGGCGATGGAACCCTACATCTTCGCGAGCCGGGCGAACCTGCTGCAGAGCGACAAGGCTCTGGGCGGCCAGCCCATCCAGCTGCGGCGCATCAAGCATGACCTGCGCGGCCGGCTGTCGGAGATGCTGGCGAAGGTGCCGGATCCCGCGGCGCTGGATACCTCCATCACCGCCGAGGACGGGGCGGTGTTCAAGGAGATGCTGCGCGAGTTCGGGGCGCTGGACCGTCGAGGCGAACGGCTCGCCTATCGCGGCTCCAGCCGGGCCGGCTACGCGGTGCCGCCGGGGGCGGGCCGCAATCCTGGAACGCTGAATCCGGACCTCGAGCTGAAGACGCTGCTCGACAGCGATTTCTGGCGGAACGGTCTGTTCAACGACATGACCGACTTCTGGCAAACCAGTCTGCTGCAGCCGGTCGGCGGCATGGACATGATCGTCAAGGGCCTGCTGGCGGCGGCGATTCCCGGCGGACGGACCGTCGCGGATCTGGTGGTCACGGAAAGCCCGGTGAGCGAGGTCATGAACACCGAGACCGGCGTGGTGGTCGTTCACGCCAAGGGGCGGGAGCCGGCGGATTACTGCGTGTCGACCATGGCGCCCACGATGCTTGCGCGGGTGAAGAACAACTTCCGGCCGGCCTATGCGGATGCGCTGACCCGGATCCAGGACGCGCCGGCCTTCAAGCTCGGATGGCAGGCGACCCGCCGCTTCTGGGAGGAGGACGACCAGATCTACGGCGGTATCAGCTGGACCGACCATCCGATCACCCAGCTCTGGTACCCGTCGGACTCCTACTTCTCCAAGACCGGCGTGCTGACCGGCGCCTACAACAACGGTCCCAACGCCCTGCGTTTCGGCGCCCTGTCGCATCCCGAGCGTGTGGCTTTGGCGCTGGAGGGCGGCGAGAAGCTGCACCCTGGCTTCTCGAACTGGGTGCATCACGACCGGGCTTTGTCGATCGCGTGGCATAACATGCCGCATTTCCCGGGCGGCTGGCAGAACAACCCGCCCGAACTGGATCCGGAGGCGTATGCCCGGCTCACGGTGCCGGAGGGCAACGTCATGCTGGCCGGTGACTTCCTCAGCTACTGGTGGGGGTGGAAGGAAGGCGCCATCCGGTCCGCCGATCTCGCCGTCGAGGCGATCCTGGCGCGTGTGACGCGGTGAGGCGCGGATCGGCGCGCCTTCGGAACGCTGGATGAATTGCGGGGGCCGTCTACGTGGCCCGGCTCTCGGGCTCGATCCGGACGACAAGGCAGGTCATGTCGTCAGCCTGGGCCGCCCCCGCCGCGAATGCTTCGACGTCGGCGATGCACGAGTCGCCGATCTCGGCCGCCGACTGACCACGGCATCCTGCCAGAGCCTCGGTCAACCGGGATTCCGTATACTCGACGTTGTTGACATCGAATGCCTCGGTCAGACCGTCCGTGTAGAGGAAAAGCGCGTCCTGCGGCGACAGTTGGATCGAGGCCGACGCGTATTCGATGCCCGACATGACGCCGAGGACCAGATCGCCCAGCGGCGCGACGGGCACCACGGTTCCGTCGGCCCGCAGCACCAGGGGCGGGCTATGGCCGGCGTTGGCATAGGACAGGGTCAGCGTCTCCAGGTCGATCACCCCGTAGAACACGGTGACGAACATCATCGCCTCGTTCTCGCGCTCCAGCAGGGCGTTGACCCGGGTGAGACACTCCCCGGGGGCACCGCCGCCAAGGCCCTCGGCGCGTAACAGCGTTCGCGAGATCATCATGAACAGGCCGGCGGGAACGCCCTTTCCAGACACGTCGGCGATCACCACTCCGACCCGCTTCTCATCGATCTGGAAATAGTCGTAGAAATCGCCGCCGACCTCGTAGGCCGCGTGCATCTGGCCGACGATCACCATCCGGTCGTGTCGGAACGGTTCGCGGGGCAGCACCGAGGCTTGCATGTCGTGGGCGATGCGGAGTTCCTGGCGAAGGCGCACCAGGTCCGCGTTCTCCCGGAAGACCTTGGTGACGGTGCGGAACCAGGGGCGCCACCCGGGCGGCACACGCGGAGGACCGGAGGGGCCAACTTCACCCGCCGCCTTGATATGCTCGACAAGCTGGCTGGCCGGCCACACGAACTCGCGGCCCGTCAGGCCGCCGGCGATCAGCATCATCAGCGTGAGCACAGCCACCAGCGCCAACATTTCCGGCCCCCGGTCGGCGACCAGGCCCGCGAGGATCGTCCAGCGGTCTCCCATATAGACCAACGTCCACGGCGCCGATTCCAGCGGCTCGACATACAGCAGCGTCCCGTCGACATCGACCACTCTGCGGAGCGGAACGGCGCTGGCGTAGCCGATCACCGCCGCCGCATCGGAGGGCAGGGCTTTGGCGACCTCGGAGCCGACCGGGACCCGAAGGTCCGCGTCCTGAGGGTAGGCCAGAAGAATGTCGTCGGCGGTCACGAGCAGCGTGCGGCCGACCGGATAGTCAAAGTCGCCGTTGACCCGATTCAGGTACTCCAGCGAGATTTCGAAGGCGATCACGCCAAGATAGCGGTCGCCGGCGTCCACCGGGACGGTCAGGTGAAGGGCTGGTTGGCCCGCCCGATCCGTTCCGAACAGCCATCGGCCCTGTCGTTCCGGGTTGCCGGCGGGCAGCCCGCTGTCGATCAGATCGCTGGACAGCTCGCTTTCCCGGAACGCGTCCGCTTCGGCCTGGGTCGCCGGCAGCATCGCGGAAAATCCCGTGCGAGAGACGTACGCCGTTCGTTTGATCGTCGGCAGAAGCGAGACGAGATAGCGGAACTCTCCCAGCAACCGCACCGACGCCATCAGCTCGGCCTGGTCCGATGGGCCGGCCGCCTCGTTCAGTTCTCCCGAGAGCGCCGCGGTTGACGGCACGTCGACTCCGGCGTTGATCCGCAGCGAGATCTGGCCGGACTCCCCCCTGTCGATCAGGGCCTGGACCTGCTCGACATCCGAACTTCCCGAGGCAGCGGCATAGGCCGACAGGGCGTCCTCGCGGATCTCCTGCGACCGTTTGACAACGGCGGATGCCAGCGCGTCGATGATCAGGCCGTGCTCCTTAAGGCCGCTGGCGAGCGCATCCCATTCCGCCTTCTCCCGCTTGTCGAGCTGGAGCAGGAAGAACCCGACGGACACCGCCAGAAGGATCAGATAAGCCAGTCCCATGACGAAGCTGTATCGCCGCGCCGGCCTGATCCGGCTTGTCGCCGCCTCTTCGGAGTTTTCTGGGATACGGGGCATGGGGAATGGGGCCAGACGCTAGTTGATGAGACCGACCGGCTGACCGAATGCCCGCACCTGCCTGCCATCGTAGTTGTAGATGAATGTCGCCGCCTCCATGAAGCGGAACGGTATCCGGAGCCCGATCTGCCGGGCGACGCGGAAGTTGATGGCAAGGTCCGGGGGCGTCACGACTCCGACAGGCAGGGAGCCGGGGTCCACTCCCTTGGTCAGGATGTTGATGGCGTAGAAGGCCGACACCTGGACCGCCGTTGACTGGTTGATCCCGATCGATACAGCGGCGCTGTCGTCGCCGCTGCGCACGACGTCGGGCAGGGTCGAGATGACCGGAGCGCGACCGGCCAGCCCGTTGATCAGATCGATCCGCTGATACACCGAGGTGGATCCGGTCACGATCCAGGCGCTGGCCGTCAGACCGGGATCCGAAGTCACCATCCGCTGACGGACCCGTCCCATGCCGGCAACGAGGTCGTCTTCCAGCAGGTGCCCGTCGCGCACCTCGACGTCATGGACGGTCAGTCCGAACGACTCCGCGAGATCGTGCAGCGGGGCGACCTGGGTCTCGATCGCGCTGAGATTCGATCGGGCATAAAGCACGCCGACGTTCTTCAGGTCCGGCAGCAGTTGGAAGAGATAGCTGATGAACAGCCGGATCGGCACCGTGTTCGACGTGTAGGCGATGTTGGTGGCGCTGCCGCTCTGGTAGTCCGGCATCTGGCCCAGAAGCACCGGATCCTTGGCCGAGTTGGTGACCACGGGCAGGCGCCCCCCGGAATACGTCTCGTGCATGAAAGCCGCCGCCCTCGATCCGACCGGCATGATCAGGTCGACCGCGTTCGACTCCGCCCACGCGACCGCCTCCTGCGCGATGGCCTCATCGTTGCCGTAGAGCCAGATATGGAACTCCGCCGGAATATTCTGCTGTCTGAACGTCTCCAGGACGACGTCGACGCCAATCGAGTAGGCGGCAACGGATTTGAACGGAATCAGCAAGAGCAGCCGGAACCGTGCGGGATCGCCGGTCCATACCGGCGCCGCGCGCATCCGCGCCGTATCCTGCGGGTCGGCGGAAATCTCGTAGTGCTCCATCGTGGCGGTGCCGAACTCCAGCCAGTTCAGCACCGGCCGGTCCTCGGCGGCCTCGGCCGTGCGTCCGGCCGCCATTGTCCCTCCGATCAGGGCGATGAGGCACACCAGCAGTGCCCGTCCGAACACGACTGCCGACACGGAGACTTTCCTCTCAACGGGACACAAGGCTCTTGCGTTGCTCGACTGTTTCATACGCGATCTGTCCCAGCAACTCGTTAGCGCGACGGGCCCGGCGCGACTGCGGCTTGCATCGCCTTGGGGCTGACCTATTGTGCCGGTCACGTGAGAGGTGCGCCCGAATGAGCCAGCAATTCCAAGCGGATTTGACGGAGTCCGGCCCGCAGACAGGCGCGATCCCGCGAGCGCGCCGACGCATGGCCGCAACCATCTGCGTCGTGCTGGCCGGTTTGGTCCTGCTTGGGGGGGCGTGGTGGACCATGGCGTCATCGCGCTTCGACGTCGAGCGCATCCGGACCGAGGCCGAGACGATCCATAAGGCGATGGGCGGAATGCTGACCATGGGCCTTCCGGTCTCGGACTTCATCGGTTTCGGCGCCGCCAGCGACCGCGTATTGCGGTTCGATCCGGCGGTGCGCGCGGTCCAGATCGTCGACCTGACGGGCCGGGTGGTGCTCAGCAATCCCGCGGCGTTCGACGTCGGACCGCTCGACTGGAGCGACGGCAGTTTTCTGGGGCTGGGCGCCGAGGGCCCCGGGTTCCAACATCATCGCGGGCTGTCCCGCTTCTCGCTGCCGGTCGCCGGGCGGTTCGGCCCCGCCGGCAGCGTTGTCGTCTACTACGAGCGTGAGATCGTCGCTGAGCTCAGCCGGAGCGCGGCGATCGCCGGGTTCGCCGCCATGGTTCTGCTGGCACTCGGGCTCGTGGTGCACGCCTCCCATCTCGCCAATCCGGAGGTTTTCCAGTCCTACCGGGAGCTGGCGGTGCTGTACGCCGTCACCTGCCTGGTCGGGCTCGCCATCGTGGGGGCGACGATCTACGGGCTTGGCGCCACGAAGGCGATCGAGACCGCCAATGCCTATGGGGAATCCCTCGGGTCGCGCCTCGGCGAGGCGATGGCGCTCGGCATCGATCCCAGCGATCTCGTCGGCCTCGGCGACGTGGTCCGGGAATACCAGGAATTAAACGACATCATCTCGTACGTGGCGTTGCTCGAGGGCAATCGGATCGAGGCTGCCGCCGGACTGGCGGTTCCGAGCGAACGCTGGGTCCGACCCACCGGCGTGTTGGACGCCGTGATCGAGGTCCGTCCCCGCCGGCTCTACCGCCCGCAGTACCGGGTGGCGGTCGGGATTCCAGAAACGGTGGTCACCCGGATCCTATGGCAGACCGGAATGACGGTCATGCTCGTCGCCACGATGCTGATCGCCGCCGGTCTTGCCCTGCTCGTTTGGGTTCGCGTACCGGTGCCGCCGGCGGCCGTTCGGACGCCAATCCGCGCCTCCGAATAGCAGACCCGCGTTGAACAGCGACGGGCGTCAGCAGCGGGGTGTTGATGACGTCCGCTGTCGGCAAGCAAATTCTTGTCTCGCCAATCCGTTGTCCGAAGCTCCCTCGCGCAGAGATGCCTTCGCAACTCCTGCTGTGAATGAGAAATCTTCATCGAAAATCCATGGGGTCACGCGCTCAGATCACGGCTCATAACCCCTGTTCTTTCGAACATTCTGGAAATAGACGGCGACTGTCCGTGAACATATTGTGAATAATCACACACCAATAACTCTGAATGGCTTGGCGGACGGCCACTTTTGAAGCCGGAGCATTGATTCCGAGTTCAAATGTGCGTTGTCGGTCTTTGAGGCCCTGGTTACTCTACTCGGAGTAGTGGGGTGGGGTGAAATGCTATGGTCGACTTGGCTGGTCAGCGGAAACTGGTTGTGGGGCTTGGGTCCGGTTCGTCCAATTCCAGATATCGAACGAGTATAGATCTCTGCCCGATCGTATCGGCGGAAGAGACGGAATCTTCGGTTGCCGTCCCGGCGCCTGTTACGGCCATTGAGTTCAATCGACCCGTCCCGGTGGCCGTTCAGGCGTTGGTGTCCGGTCCGGGCGGCGCAGATGACGGTCAGGCTCCGACAGCCATGGGTCGTGACGGTGCACGCGGCCATGTCCTGGAACATGCCGCGCTCCCGGACTGTCGGGAAAGGCAAGTGGAACCGGGTTCCGAACTCCGTCTCGTTCTGGTCGATGGCAACGTAGACGACGCGAACCTTCTGCTGGCCGGGCTTGAGCCGGGGTTCACGCCTGTTACCCTGACCGGGGCCGACATTGGTGGGCTCGCGGCGGTGTCGCTGGGTTTGGCGGGCCACGCACAAATCAAGAGCCTGCATATCCTGTCGCACGGGGCGCCCGGGTCCGTCGCGTTGTCCGCCGGTTCCATCGACGCGTCTTGCCTGCGGAGTTGACCGGATCTGGTGGCCCGGATCGCCGAGGCTCTTGCGGACGATGCCGATGTCGTTCTGTACGGGTGCTCCATCGCGTCGGGTCGGGACGGCGAGGCGTTCGTCGGCCTCCTGTCCCGGATGCTCGGGCGTCCTGTCGAAGCGGCCCCGGGGCCGGTCGGGTCTTCGGACCAAGGGGGCTCTTGGTCGTTTCTTCCGGCGTCGCGGCTCGCTTTCGGCGATCTGGCGCGTACCGCCTATCCCGGTGTCCTGGCCGTGGCGACATTCGGCATCGTCACCACGATCAACACATCGACGACCCTCACATCCAATGAGAGCGGCACCACCATCAGCGTGACCAAGTCCGACGGGGTCGCAATGAACGGGGTCAGCTCCGGTTTCCTGGACCCGGGGGTCATTGCCAGTTCGGTCAGCTACACCCTGACCTTCTCGTCGGCCGTGGACATCACCCAATTCCAGATCGGCGAGTTCGCGAACTTGTCGAGCGGATCGAACTACGTCTTTACGCCGGACAGCGGGACGGCGCTGACGATCGCCGACAACAGCGGATCGATCGTGGGGGCGATCGCGACGCTGACCCCGGCGGACTGGTCGTCGGTGACGTCGATGACGGTATCCTACGAGGGCAGCGCGGACTGGCGCCTGGGCCTGGACAACATCGTCTTCGCCTCGGCGACGCCCACGGACACGACACCGCCGACGGTGTCGGCGCCGGATCTTGTGGCGTCCAGCGACACGGGCGTGTTGAGCACGGACAACATCACCGATGACGCGACGCCGACCTTCGCCGGGACGGCGGAGGCGGGGAGCTTCGTGTCGCTTCTGGTGAACGGTGTGACGGTTGCGAGCGGTGTCGCGGCGACGGGCACGGGCGCCTGGACGTTGACGGCGGGGTCGCTCTCGGCGGGATCCTACTTCGTGCAGGCCAAGGCGACGGACGCGGCGGGGAACGTT
This sequence comes from Thalassobaculum sp., assembly GCA_048983575.1. Taxonomy (GTDB): domain Bacteria; phylum Pseudomonadota; class Alphaproteobacteria; order Thalassobaculales; family Thalassobaculaceae; genus Thalassobaculum. Next base: position 2,278,831 of record JBLZTD010000001.1, read on the forward strand.
GCGACCTCGGCCGGTCTCGGCGTGACGGTGACGAGCTTCGCGCCTGCGCCCACGCTGAGCGCACCGGATCTGGTGGCGTCGTCCGACAGTGGTATCTCGAGCACCGACAACCTGACGAATGTGACGAACCCGGAGTTCGTCGGCACGGCGGCGGCGGGGTCAACGGTCTCGCTTCTGGTGAATGGCGTGACAGCGTCGGCGGCGGTCGCGAACTCGGTGACCGGGGCCTGGACTCTGTCCGCCGGTTCGCTGGCGTCCGGTTCGTACTTCATCCAGGCCGAGGGAAGCGACGGGTTCGGCGGTACGACGACGTCGTCCGGGGTTCAGATCGTGATCGACACGGTGGCGCCGACGGTGTCGGCACCGGATCTGGTGGCGAGCTCGGACACGGGGGCGTCGAGCACGGACAACGTCACCGAGGACGCGACGCCGACCTTCAGCGGGACGGCGGAGGCGGGGAGCTTCGTGTCGCTTCTGGTGAACGGCGTGACGGTTGCCGGCGGCATCGCGGCGACGGGTACGGGTGCGTGGACGCTGACGGCGGGGTCGCTGACGGCGGGGTCCTACTTCGTGCAGACCTCGGCCCAGGACGCGGCGGGCAATACGGCGACATCGGCCGGCCTTGGCGTGACGGTCGAAGCCCCCCCGCCCCCGCCGGTTTCGGGGATTGCGACATTCGGCGTGGTCACGACGCTGAACACGACGACCACGCTGACATCGAACGAGAGCGGCCTGTCGATCTCCGTGACCCAGTCGGACGGGTCGGCGATGGCCGGGGTGAGTTCCGGCTTCCTGGATCCGGGCGTGATCGACGCGTCGGTGTCCTACAGCCTGTCGTTCTCCCAGGCGATCAGCATCTCTCAGCTGCAGATCGGCGAGTTCCTGAACCTGTCGAGCGGATCGAACTACGTCTTTACGCCGGACAGTGGGACGGCGCTGACGATCGCCGACAACAGCGGATCGATCGTGGGGGCGATCGCGACGCTGACCCCGGCGGACTGGTCGTCGGTGACGTCGATGACGGTATCCTACGAGGGCAGCGCGGACTGGCGGCTTGGCCTGGACAACATCGTCTTCGCCTCGGCGACGCCCACGGACACGACACCGCCGACGGTGTCGGCGCCGGATCTTCTGGCGTCCAGCGACACGGGCGTGTCGAGCACGGACAACATCACCGATGACGCGACGCCGACCTTCGCCGGGACGGCGGAGGCGGGGAGCGTCGTGTCGCTTCTGGTGAACGGTGTGACGGTGGCGAGCGGTGTCGCGGCGACGGGCACGGGCGCCTGGACGTTGACGGCGGGGTCGCTCTCGGCGGGGTCCTACTTCGTGCAGGCCAAGGCGACGGACGCGGCGGGGAACGTTGCGACCTCGGCCGGTCTCGGCGTGACGGTGGCGAGCTTCGCGCCTGCGCCCACGCTGAGCGCACCGGATCTGGTGGCGTCGTCCGACAGTGGTATCTCGAGCACCGACAACCTGACGAATGTGACGAGCCCGGAGTTCGTCGGCACGGCGGCGGCGGGGTCAACGGTCTCGCTTCTGGTGAACGGCGTGACAGCGTCGGCGGCGGTCGCGAACTCGGTGACCGGGGCCTGGACTCTGTCCGCCGGTTCGCTGGCGTCCGGTTCGTACTTCATCCAGGCCGAGGGAAGCGACGGGTTCGGCGGTACGACGACGTCGTCCGGGGTTCAGATCGTGGTCGACACGGTGGCGCCGACGGTGTCGGCACCGGATCTGGTTGCGAGCTCCGACACGGGTGCGTCGAGCACGGACAACATCACCGAGGACACGACGCCGACCTTCACCGGGACGGCGGAGGCGGGGAGCTTCGTGTCGCTTCTGGTGAACGGCGTGACGGTTGCCGGCGGCATCGCGGCGACGGGTACGGGTGCGTGGACGCTGACGGCGGGGTCGCTGGCGGCGGGGTCCTACTTCGTGCAGACCTCGGCCCAGGATGCGGCCGGTAATGCCGCCACGTCTTCGGGTCTCGGGATCGAGATCGCCGGGACATCCGTGCCGGGCATCATCTTCGGTACCACCGCCGGCGACGTGATTACCGGCACCGCCGGTGCGGATACGATCAGTGCGCTCGGCGGCAATGACACGGTCACCGGATTGAGCGGCAATGACCTGATTTTCGGCGGCCAGGGCGCCGACATCCTGAGCACCGGCGCCGGGTTCGACACGGTGTATGGGGGCGACGGCAACGACACGCTCGTCAACAACGCGTCCATCAGCACAGAGGCCGGACTCGATGTTCTTTATGGCGGCGATGGCGACGACCTCATCGTCAACAACGGTCCGGCAAGTCAGCTATTTGGTGGTGACGGGGCGGACACGATCTCCGGTGGCTATGCCGGCGACCTGATCGAGGGCGGTGCCGGTGCCGATGTGATCGACGGGGCGGCCGGGTTCAACACGGCGTCCTACGCGAATTCCGATGCCGGCGTCTCGGTCAACCTGTCGGACGGTTCGGCCGAGAGTGGCGGGCACGCTCAGGGCGACACCCTGTCGAACATCAACTCGCTGATCGGCTCCGATTACTCGGACACGCTGATTGCAGATGGCGGCCAGAGCGTGATTTCGGCCGGAGGCGGAGACGATCTGATCAGCCATGGAGGAGGGCGCGACACTCTTTGGGGAGGCGCCGGTAACGACACGTTCGAAGGCTCGCTGACCGATTTCACCAACGGCATCAACACCGATGACGCGATCGGCGACTACGCCTCCGGCGACGTTATTCGGATCACTGGCACGTCATTGAGCGCGAGCCAGATTTCGCTCTCCGCCAATGGAGCGACGGGCACATATCTTAACATCGACTCCGATTCCAACGGATCGGACGACGTGACAATCAACGTCACGGGAGTGTTCACCGGCGCCGTCGTCACCGCGGTAGGCGGCGATACGGAGATTACGCTCAACACGTCGGGGGTTGTCTCCGAACCGGCGTCCGTGATTGTCGGCACGACCGCCAGCGAGGTGATCACCGGGACACCCGGCGACGACACGATCAGCGCCCTGAGCGGCAGCGATACCGTCAGCGGTCTGTCGGGCGACGACATGATCTTCGCCGGTGCCGGGTCGGATATCGTGTCGGCCGGTGCCGGCGCCGATACGGTCAGCGGCGGCGACGACGCCGACCTGCTGTACGGTCAGGACGGCGACGACGTACTGTCAGGCGGCGGCGGGTTCGACACGCTGTCGGGCGGGGCGGGCAACGACTCGCTCTATGCGGATGACAACTCCGACCAGATGTACGGCGGGGCCGGAGACGACCGGTTCTACGTCCCGGGCAGCACGGTGTTCGCGGGTGTCCGTTCCTATGGCGTGACGGACTTCTCAGGAGGCGAGGACACGATCGTGCTGTCCGGCGCGACCTCGGCGCAGATCCTGGGATCGTTCACGCTCGGCGCTGACCGGCTGCTGGAGATCGATCTCGACGGGAATTCCTCGACCGACATGTACCTCAATGTCGGCAGCGCTGCGGATGCGTTCGAGACGGTTGCCGGCGGCGAGGGCGTGGAGATCGTGGCCACCGCCGTCGACAGCACGCCGCCGACGGTGTCGGCGCCGGATCTGATCGCGTTCAACGACAGTGGGATCTCGAATACGGACAACCTGACGAACGTGACGACGCCGACCTTCACCGGGACGGCGGAGGCGGGGGCCTTCGTCAGCCTGCTGGTCGATGGCGTGACGGTGTCGGGCGGGGTCGCCTTCACCCTGTTCGGCGGCACGCTGAGCGCCGGCGGGTGGACTTTGTCCGCCGCCTCGCTGAGCCAGGGGCTCGCACTTCATCCAGGCGGTGGCGACGGATGCGGCCGGGAACAGCACGACGTCGGCGGGCATCCAGGTGGTGATCGACACCACGGCGCCGACGGTGAGTGCGCCTGACCTGGTGGCGAGCTCGGACACGGGCGCGTCGAGCACGGACAACATCACCGAGGACACGACGCCGACCTTCGCTGGAACCGGCGAAGTCGGCAGCGAAGTGCACCTTTTGATCAATGGTAATACGGCCAGCGGTGGCGTCTATGTCTCCGCCACAGGGAGCTACACGCTGACGGCCCCGACGCTCGCTGCCGGCAGCTATTTCATCGAGGCGATCGTGCGCGACGCCGCCGGCAATTCGGCGAACGGCCCACTCGGCCTGTCGGTGACGATCGAGGCGGCGGACACGACGCCTCCGACGGTGTCGGCGCCTGACCTTGTGGCGTTCAGCGACAGCGGCATCTCGAGCACGGACAACCTGACGAACGCGACATTCCTCGGTTTCGAGGGGACGGCGGAGGCCGGGGCGACCGTCAATCTTCTGATCGACGGTGTGACGTCCGGGTCGGCGATCTCTCAGACGCTGTTCGCCGGGGGACTCTGACGGCGGGCTACTCGATCGTGTTCTTCGGGACGCTGAGCGACGGCACGCACTTCGTGCAGGCGGTGGCGACGGATTTGGCGGGGAACAGCACGACCTCGTCGGGTCTGGAGATCGTCATCGACCGGACGGCGCCGACGGTGTCGGCACCGGATCTGGTGGCGTCCAGCGACACGGGCGCGTCGAGCACGGACAACATCACCGAGGACACGACGCCGACCTTCAGCGGGACGGCGGAGGCGGGGAGCGTCGTATCGCTTCTGGTGAACGGCGTGACGGCTGCGGGCGGCATCGCGGCGACGGGCACGGGGGCGTGGACGCTGACGGCGGGGTCGCTGGCGGCGGGGTCCTACTTCGTGCAGACCTCGGCCCAGGATGCGGCGGGCAACGTGACGACCTCGGCCGGCCTTGGCGTGGTGATCGGCGACACGACGCCGCCGACGGTGTCGGCGCCGGATCTTCTGGCATTCAGCGACAGCGGTGTGTCGAGCACCGACAACCTGACGAACGCGACGGTCCTCGGGTTCCAGGGGACGACGGAGGCCGGGGCCGCCGTGAGCCTGCTGGTCGATGGCGTGACGGTGTCGAGCGGCACGGCGATCACGCTTTTCGGCGGCACGCTGACCGCCGGCGCGTGGACTTTGTCCGCGTTCTCGCTGAGCGAAGGTTCGCACTTCGTGCAGGCGGTGGCGACGGACGCGGCGGGGAACAGCACGACGTCGTCGGGTCTGGAGATCGTCATCGACCGGACGGCGCCGACGGTGAGCGCACCGGATCTGGTGGCGGGCTCGGATACGGGCGCGTCGAGCACGGACAACATCACCGAGGACACGACGCCGACCTTCACCGGGACGGCGGAGGCGGGGAGCGTCGTGTCGCTTCTGGTGAACGGCGTGACGGTTGCGGGCGGCATCGCGGCGACCGGCACGGGCGCCTGGACGCTGACGGCGGGGTCGCTGGCGGCGGGATCCTACGTCGTGCAGACCTCGGCCCAGGACGCGGCGGGCAACGTTGCCACCTCGTCGGGCCTTGGGGTGACGATCGGCGACACGACGCCGCCGACGGTGTCGGCGCCGGATCTGGTGGCGTTCCGCGACAGCGGCATCTCGAGCACGGACAACCTGACGAACGCGTCCGTCCTGGACTTCGAGGGCACGGCGGAAGCCGGAAGTTTCGTCAATCTTCTGATCGACGGTGTGACGTCCGGGTCGGCGATCGCACAGACGTTGTTCGGTGGGGGGACTTCTGACGGCGGGCTACTCGATCTGGTTCACCGGGACGCTGAGCGAGGGCACGCATTTCGTGCAGGCGGTTGCGACGGACGCGGCGGGGAACAGCACGACGTCGTCGGGTCTGGAGATCGTCATCGACCGCACGGCGCCGACGGTGAACGCGCCGGATCTTGTCGCGAGTTCTGATACCGGCGTGTCAGATACCGACAACGTCACCAGCGTCGCCACGCCGACCTTCAACGGCACGGTGGAGGCGGGCTCCCAGGTAACACTGCTGATCGACGGGGTCACCGCCGGCTCGACGGCGGTCTTCGGGGCCGAGCCCTGGTCGATCACCGCCGCCACGACACTGTCCGCCGGGACCCACTTCGTTCAGGCCGAGGCGACCGACGCGGCCGGCAACACCACCACCTCGGCCGGGCTGACTGTCACGATCACGACGGACAACACCGTCACAGGTACTGGCGGGGATGACACGTTCCTGTCGGGCACCTCCGACGCCGATCTGATTCTCGGCTTCTCGGGCAACGATCAGCTCTTCGGTGGAGCCGGCAACGATACCTTGTCGGGCGGCGACGGCGATGATGGGCTGAGTGGCGGGCTGGGCGACGACCTTCTGGTGGGCGGTGCCGACAGCTTCGGCGACGCCGCCAATTATCTTGGCGAAACCGCGGGCGTGAACGCAAACCTGGCGACCGGCTTGGCGACAGACGGTGCCGGCGGCTCCGACACGCTCAGCCAGATCGAGCACCTATGGGGCTCTGCCCATGACGACACGCTGATCGGCGACGGTGGCGACAACAACATTCAGGGCAACGCCGGCAACGACTCCCTGGTCGGCGGCGGCGGCAACGACGCCCTCGACTTCTTCAACGCCAGTACCGGCGTCATTGCGAATCTGGCCACCGGCACGGTGAATGACGGCCAGGGCGGAATTGACACGGTCAGCGGCTTCGAGGCGGTCTATGGCAGCAGCCTCAACGATCTGATCATCGGCGGCACGGTTGCCGAGAACCTGAACGGCAACGAGGGCGCCGACACGATATCGGCCGGCGATGGAGACGACTTCCTGGCCGGCGACCGGTTCAACTCCACCATCGGCTCGGCGGATGTGCTCTCCGGCGGGGCCGGCAACGACGCGCTCCGGGGCGACGCCGGGGGCGACACGCTGGCCGGCGGATCGGGCAACGACTTCTTCTTCGGCACGGCCGCCGACTTGAACGGCGACGTCATCACCGACTTCAATGCCACCGGCAGCGGCGAGGACGACCAGGTTCAGGTGCAGAACGAGGTCCTGACCGCCGGCGACATCGCGCTCAGCGACGATGGCGTGACCACGACCGTCACCGTCTCCAACACGTCGGCCGGCGTGATCAGCTTCTCGCTGACCGGCGTGTTCACCGGCGTCACGGTCTCCGATGACGGACTTAACAGCTATCTGCGCTTCGTCTCCGGTCAGGCGATCACCGGCACTGCGGGCGACGACTTCCTGTCGGGCTCTGCCGGCAACGACCTGATCCTCGGCCTCGGCGGCAACGACAATCTGCTGGGCGTCGACGGTGACGACACCCTGTCGGGCGGGGCGGGCTCCGACATCCTGCGCCCGGGCCTCGGCGCCGACATCGTCGACGGTGGCGGCAGCTCCGACGCCGTGTCCTACGAGGAGATGACCGGCGGGGTTTCCGTCGACCTGACGACCGGACTCGCGGTCGATGGCGGCGGTTCGACCGACACGCTGAGCGGCATCGAGGGCGTGCTCGGCAGTGCGGGTGACGATACGATCGATACCGGCTCGTCCGGCTACGCCTTCGGCCGCGGAGGCGACGATGTCATTGATACCGGCGGCTTCGTCAACGGCGGCTCCGGCGCCGACACGATCAACGCCGATGGCGGCGGCTTCATTTTCCTGTCCTATGACGATGACGGCTTCGACTTCGCAGGGTGCGGGCACGCTCGGAGTTCTGGTCGACCTCGCCAACGGCACCGCCACCGACAACTGGGGCTACACCGACACGCTGACCGGCCGGATCTGGGCGGTGGCCGGCTCTTCCCTGAACGACACCATCACCGGCACCGGCGATACCGATTTCGAGGATTTCGTTGCCACTCTCGGTAACGACACCTACGACCTGGGCGGCGGTTTCGGCTTCGAGCGGGTCACCTACGCCGACACGAACTACTACAGCGCCGGTGCGGTCACGATGACCATCACCGGCATCGACACGGTCACGGTCACCAAGGCCGCCGGAACCGGCACCGACACGATCACCGGGTTCGGCACGGATGGAACGCGCCTGCGCGGAACGGCCGAGGCGGATACGTACTCGGCAGCCGCCAGCCTGGAGAATCTTGGCGGCGGACAGGGCTATATCGAATACGATCCGTGGGCGGGCGACGATACCCTGATCGGCACGGCCGATCCGGATATGTTCGAACGTCTCACGTTCCAGAACGGTGCGACCTCGTCGGTGGATCTCGACCTGAGCGGGGCGACGGCGAGCACCTATACCGTCGGCGGCGTGACCTACACGCTCACCCTGTCGGACATCGAGCAGGTCCAGACCCGACATATTGGCACCGACGATACGATCACCGGCAATGCGGACAACAATTCGTTCCGCGTCGGCGGCGGCTCGGACAGCATCGACGGCGGGGCCGGATCCGACGAACTGCGATACTCGTCGGCCTCGGGCAATGTGGAGATCAACCTCACGCTGTCCACCGGCCAGGTGATTGCCGACGGCTTTGGCGGCTCGGCGTCTATCGCCAGCATCGAGCGCTTCCGCCTCGGCTCCGGCGACGACACGGTCATCGGCAGCACGGTGGACGAGTTCGTGCGGGCCGGAGGCGGGGCCGACGTGTTGTCCGGCGGCGGGGGCAACGACACCCTGTCGGGTGGCTCCGGCGGCGACACCCTGGTCGGCGGCCTCGGGGACGACAGGCTTATCGGCGGTTCCGGTGCGGATACGCTCGTCGGCGGCGTGGGTTCCGATCTATTCCTCGCGGGTGACGGCGACCGGATCGAGGATCTCACCGCTGACGATGCGATCCTGGTCTCTGGTGTGTATTCGGCCGGCGATCTGTCGGCGAGCTTCGACGGCAGCGTGACCACGCTGTCCATCGCCGGGGGACCGTCACTGACACTGGTCGGCGACTTCTCCGGAACGGTCTTCGATGTCAGCGACGACGGGGCCGGCACCACGATCGCGATCGCGGCCGACACGACACCGCCGACGGTGTCGGCGCCGGATCTGGTGGCGTTCAGCGACAGCGGTGTGTCGAGCACCGACAACCTGACGAACGCGTCGGTCCTCGGGTTCCAGGGGACGACGGAGGCCGGGGCCTTCGTGAGCCTGCTGGTCGATGGCGTGACGGTGTCGAGCGGCACGGCCTTCACCCTGTTCGGCGGCACGCTGACCGCCGGCGCGTGGACTCTGTCCGCGTTCTCGCTGAGCGAAGGTTCGCACTTCGTGCAGGCGGTGGCGACGGACGCGGCGGGGAACAGCGCGACCTCGTCGGGCCTGGAGATCGTCATCGACCGGACGGCGCCGACGGTGAGCGCTCCGGATCTGGTGGCGAGCTCCGACACGGGCGCGTCGAGCACGGACAACATCACCGAGGACGCGACTCCGACCTTCACCGGGACGGCGGAGGCGGGGAGCGTCGTGTCGCTTCTGGTGAACGGTGTGACGGTTGCGGGCGGTATCGCGGCGACCGGCACGGGCGCCTGGACGCTGACGGCGGGGTCGCTGGCGGCGGGGTCCTACTTCGTGCAGACCTCGGCCGAGGATGCGGCGGGGAACGTGACGACCTCGGCCGGTCTTGGGGTGGTGATCGGGGACACGACGCCGCCGACGGTGTCGGCGCCGGATCTGGTCGCGTTCCGCGATAGCGGTGTGTCGAGCACGGACAACCTGACGAACGCGTCCGTCCTGGACTTCGAGGGCACGGCGGAAGCCGGAAGCTTCGTCAATCTTCTGATCGACGGTGTGACGTCCGGGTTTGCGATTGCGCAGACGCTGTTCGCCGGGGGACTCTGACGGCGGGCTACTCGATCTGGTTCACCGGGACGCTGAGCGAGGGCACGCATTTCGTGCAGGCGGTTGCGACGGACGCGGCGGGGAACAGCACGACCTCGTCGGGTCTGGAGATTGTCATCGACCGGACGGCGCCGACGGTGAGCGCTCCGGATTTGGTGGCGGGCTCGGACACGGGGGCGTCGAGCACGGACAACATCACCGAGGACACGACGCCGACCTTCACCGGCACGGCGGAGGCGGGGAGCGTCGTGTCGCTTCTGGTCAATGGCGTGACGGTTGCCGGCGGCGTGGCGGCGACCGGCACGGGCGCCTGGACGCTGACGGCGGGGTCGCTGGCGGCGGGGTCCTACTTCTTGCAGACCTCGGCCCAGGATGCGGCGGGCAACGTGACCACCTCGTCGGGCCTTGGGGTGACGATCGGCGACACGACGCCGCCGACGGTGTCGGCGCCGGATCTTCTGGCATTCAACGACAGCGGTGTGTCGAGCACCGACAACTTGACGAACGCGTCGGTTCTCGGGTTCCAGGGGACGACGGAGGCCGGGGCCGCCGTGAGCCTGCTGGTCGATGGCGTGACGGTGTCGAGCGGCACGGCGATCACCCTGTTCGGCGGCACGCTGACCGCCGGCGCGTGGAATTTGTCCGCGTTCTCGCTGAGCGAAGGTTCGCACTTCGTGCAGGCGGTGGCGACGGACGCGGCGGGCAACAGCACGACCTCGTCGGGCCTGGAGATCGTCATCGACCGCACGGCGCCGACGGTGAGCGCACCGGATCTGGTGGCGGGCTCGGATACGGGCGCGTCGGACACCGACAACATCACCGAGGACACGACGCCGACCTTCACCGGCACGGCGGAGGCGGGGTCGTTCGTCAGCCTGCTGGTGAATGGCGTGACGGCTGCGGGCGGCATCGCGGCGACGGGCACGGGGGCGTGGACGCTGACGGCGGGGTCGCTGGCGGCGGGATCCTACTTCGTGCAGACCTCGGCCCAGGACGCGGCGGGCAACGTTGCCACCTCGGCCGGTCTTGGGGTGACGATCGGCGACACGACACCGCCGACGGTGTCGGCGCCGGATCTGGTGGCGTTCCGCGACAGCGGCATCTCGAGCACGGACAACCTGACGAACGCGTCGGTCCTCGAGTTCCAGGGGACGACGGAGGTCGGGGCCGCCGTGAGCCTGCTGGTCGATGGCGTGACGGTGTCGAGCGGCACGGCGATCACCCTGTTCGGCGGCACGCTGACCGCCGGCGCGTGGACTCTGTCCGCGTTCTCGCTGAGCGAAGGTTCGCACTTCGTGCAGGCGGTGGCGACGGACGCGGCGGGGAACAGCACGACCTCGTCGGGTCTGGAGATCGTCATCGACCGGACGGCGCCGACGGTGAGCGCGCCGGATTTGGTGGCGGGCTCGGACACGGGGGCGTCGAGCACAGACAACATCACCGAGGACACGACGCCGACCTTCACCGGGACGGCGGAGGCGGGGAGCGTCGTGTCGCTTCTGGTCAATGGCGTGACGGTTGCGGGCGGCATCGCGGCGACCGGCACGGGCGCCTGGACGCTGACGGCGGCCACGCTGGCGGCGGGATCCTACTTCGTGCAGACCTCAGCCCAGGATGCGGCGGGCAACGTGACCACCTCGGCCGGTCTTGGCGTGGTGATCGGGACCGGTGCGACATCGGGCGCCGATACCCTGGTCGGCACCAGCGCCGGTGACACGATCGACGGTCTGGCCGGCGACGATCTTATCAGCGGCCTCGCCGGCAATGACCTGCTGATCGGCAATGACGGCAGCGACACCCTGAGCGGCGGCGCCAACGCGGATACGCTGTCCGGCGGCACGGGCGCCGATCTCGTGGTCGGCGGCGGCGGCTTCGATGTCATCATGGTCTCCGGGACCGAGGGCGAGTTCGACACCATCTCCGGCGGTGCGGGCACCGATACTCTGGCGTCGTCCACCGGCGACATCGTCCTCGACGGCTTCGGCGCGGCCGAGCAGATCGAGGTGATCGACAGCGCCAGCGGCACGCTGCGAGGCAACGCCAACGCCAACCTGTTCGACCTGTCTTCCGTGACCTGGGCGGCGGCGGCCGGGACCGTCCTGGCCGGCTTCGGCGACGATACGGTGATCGGTACGGCGCAGGATGACAGCCTGCACGGCGAGGATGGGGCGGACGCCCTCAGCGGCGGTGCCGGCTTCGATCTGCTGGTCGGCGGGACCGGCGACGACACGCTGGTCGGCGGCGCTCAGGCGGACACGCTTTCCGGCGGTGCGGGCGTCGACAGCATCGTTGCCGGCGGCGGGTTCGACGTGATCCTCGTCGGGGGTGCGGAGGATGCGTTCGACACGCTCCTCGGCGGTGCGGGGACCGACACATTGCGGTCGACATCCGGCGACATCGTCCTCGACGGCTTCGGCGCAGCCAACGAGATCGAGGTGATCGACAGCGCCACCGGTGCGGTGCTCGGCACGTCGGGTGCGAACCTTCTGGATCTCTCGAGTGTTGTCTGGGCCTCGGCTGTCGGCAGCGTGTCCGGCGGCGGCGGCGACGACACGCTGATCGGCACCGGTGGAGACGACGGTCTGTTCGGCGGTGACGGAAACGACCTCCTGTCCGGCGGTGCCGGCTTCGATCTGCTGGTCGGCGGATCGGGCAGCGACACGCTGATTGGCGGCGGCCAGGCGGACACACTCTCCGGTGGCGAGGGGGCCGACAGCATCGTCGGCAGCGGCGGCTTCGATCTGTTCATGGTCAATGGCAGCGACGGGATCGGCGACACGCTGGTCGGCGGCGCGGGCACGGATACCCTGCGATCCTCTACGGGCGACATCGTCCTCGACGGTTTCGGCTCGGCCGAGCAGATCGAGGTGATCGACGCGGCGTCAGGCTTCGTGGTCGGCACCGACGGTGACAACCTGTTTGATCTCAGCGCGGTCAGCTGGGCCGCGGGCACCGGCGGTATCTCGGGCGGCGAGGGGGCGGACAGCCTGTACGGGACCGGCGGAGACGACAGTCTGTTCGGCGACAACGGCAACGACCTGCTGTCCGGCGGCGCCGGTTTCGATCTGCTGGTCGGCGGATCGGGCAGCGACACGCTGATCGGCGGCGGCCAGGCGGATACCCTGTCCGGCGGCGAGGGGGCCGACAGCATCGTCGGCAGCGGCGGCTTCGATCTGTTCATGGTCAATGGCAGCGACGGGATCGGCGACACGCTGGTCGGCGGCGCGGGCACGGATACCCTGCGATCCTCTACGGGCGACGTCGTCCTCGACGGTTTCGGCCCGGCCGAGCAGATCGAGGTGATCGACGCGGCGTCAGGCTTCGTGGTCGGCACCGACGGCGACAATCTGTTTGATCTCAGCGCGGTCAGCTGGGCCGCGGGCACCGGCGGTATCTCGGGCGGCGAGGGGGCGGACAGCCTGTACGGGACCGGCGGAGACGACAGTCTGTTCGGCGACAACGGAAACGACCTGCTGTCCGGCGGCGCCGGTTTCGATCTGCTGGTCGGCGGATCGGGCAGCGACACGCTGATCGGCGGCGGCCAGGCGGATACCCTGTCCGGCGGCGAGGGGGCCGATACTCTGAGCGGCAGCGGTGGCTTCGACCTGATGGTCGGCGGCGACGGCGACGACCTGCTGGATGGCGGGGCTGGGAGCGACACCCTGTCCGGCGGTACCGGGGCCGATACCTTCGTCGCCGGTCAGGCCGACCGGATCGAGGACTTCACGAACCAGGATGCCATTCAGGTGTCCGGCGTATTTGGCTCGGGCGACATATCGACCGGTTTTGCCGCCGGTGTGACCACCCTGTCGATTTCCGGCGGTCCGGATATCGTTCTGGTCGGCGACTACTCGGGAATTGGCTTCGAGGTGAGCGACGACGGCACGAACACCACGATCATTCTCGACAGCACACCGCCGACGGTGTCGGCGCCCGACCTGATCGCGTCCAGCGACACCGGGACCCCGGACAACGACGTCACAGAGGACGCCACACCGACCTTCGCCGGAACGGCGGAAGCGGGCAGCACCGTGAACCTGCTGGTGAACGGCGCCACGGTGGCCACGACCGTTGCCAACTCGGTGACGGGAACCTGGACGCTGACCTCCTCCTCGCTGGCGGGAGGGACCTACAACGTGCAGGCCGAGGCCGAGGATGCGGCGGGCAACATCGCCACCTCGACCGGTCTCAGCGTCACCGTGGTCAACTCCGGGTCGGTGATCGACGGCTACGTGGCCGGCGCGACGGTCTTTGCCGACACCAACGGCAATCTCACGCTCGATGCCGGCGAGGTCAGCGCGACGACGGATGTCGGCGGCAACTTCACGATCGCCGCGTCCGGGCCCCTGGTATCCTTCGGCGGCACCGACATCTCCACAGGCCTGGCGTTCGACGGTCTGATGAGCGCGCCCGCGGGCTATACGGTGGTTACTCCGGTGACGACCCTGGTCGAACGGCTGGTGACCAGCGGTGGCGCTGCGGATACCGCCGCGGCGGAGACCCAGGTTCGCACCGCCTTCGGCATCGACGGCTCGGTCGATCTGGCGTCGTTCGACCCGATCGCACAGGCCATTGCCGGGAACGCGGCGGCGAACGCCGTGGTCACGGCATCGGTCGTGATCCAGTCGACCCTGGCGCTGAGCGCGGCTCTGGTGGCCGGTGCGTCCGGACAGAGCGAGGCGGCGGCCTACGATGCGGCGGCCAGGTCCCTGGCCGCGGCCATGACGGCCGACCCGGCTCTCGATCTGACCGACACGGCGGCGATCCAGAGCGTGGTCTCGGGCACGGCCACTCAGCTCGGCGTGACCGATCCGACCGCACTGGCCAACGTGGCGACGGCATCGGCGGGCACGGCGCAGATCATCGCCGGCCTGAACGCCACGACGCTGACCGTTGCGTCGAGCGGGACCCAGCTGGTCACCGACATGGCCCAGGTGACGGTGGTCGCCAACGGCGATGCCGCAGACGCGGTCGAGACGGCGGGCAGCACCGGTACCACGGAGGCGATCGGTGCCGCGGTCGACAGCTACACCGGCAGCAACCTCTCCACCGCCATCGACGCTGCGGAGGTGGGCGACATCGACGGCGGCGAGATCGGCGGCGACGCGGATGATCTGATCGGCGGGACCGGTGGCAACGACGTCATCGATGGCGGCGGGGGCAACGACACGCTCCGGGGCTTCAGCGGTGACGACGTGATCTCGGGTGGCGACGGCGCGGACAGGGTGTTGGGCAATCGCGGTGACGACACGCTGTATGGCGGCGCCGGCGAGGACTTCGTGCATGGCGGAAAGGGCGACGACGTCCTGATCGTGAACGGCACGGGCGACGTCTACGACGACCTCCATGGCGGGTGGGGCGAGGACACCCTGCGCTCCCTCGACGGCGATATCGTGCTCGACGGTTTCGCGTTCGACAGCATCGAGGTGATCGACTCCGCGACCGGTGTGCTCCGGGGCACGGCCGACGCCAACTTCATGTACCTGAACGGATCGGCCTGGTTCGAGGGGACGGGCACGGTGGCGGCCGGTGACGGGAACGATTGGGTTGTCGGTACCGGCGGCGGCGACACGCTCCTGGGCGAGGGCGACAATGACAGGCTGTTCGGCGGTGGCGGCGGCGACTCGATCGTCGGCGGCGACGGCGACGACTTCATGCTCGGCAACTTCGGCGACGATACGATCGTGGCTGGCGGGGGCGATTTCGCCCATGGCGGTCTCGGCGACGACGTGATCCGCTTCGATGGTCTGCTGGCCGGCGATCGGGCCGATCTGAACGGTGGTTTCGGCGACAACGTCCTCGAACTCGCCCTGACGGCGGCTCAGCTGTCCGATGCGTCGGTGCAGGACGATCTCGCCGATCTGGACCGCTGGATCGATCGCGGATCGCGCGGGACCTTCGACTTCGACTCGCTCAACCTGCGCCTGCGCGCGTTCGACGACTACACGTTGATCTGAGCGGAGCGCGATGTCCGGAGGCACCGCGCGCTGAAACGGGGGCATTGCCATCGGCAGTCGGCCCTGAACGTCGGCGCGGCAGACACTGGAAAGCCCCGTGACGGTCGGGCAGCCGCCCCACGGCTCTACGCCGCCCTGAGTCGCTGCTTTCGATACAGGTGCTCGGCGATCTCCGGGAGCGTGGTGTCGCGCCTGGAAGCGGCGATCGTGTCCGCTGCCTCCTCGGCAGGGACCCCGCCGCGGTTGGAGCGCTGATAGCCACCCCGCGGCCGAGGCCCCGCACTCGAAGAACCGGCGGGACACGGGTGAGACCGAGCCGGTAGGCGCCGATCGAACGCTCGGAGGCGCCAGCCCCTCGCCCCAGAGACATCGTGCCTCCAGCAGCCGTGTCGTCAGGGTACCGCGGCCGGTTTATGGGGGTCCCGCTGCGGCCGCGGGCAACTATGATCGCATTGACCGCCCGGCCGGGCGGCGGCAGCGTCACCCCAGGTTGACCACGTGCTGAGACAGTTCACACCGAAGCAATGGCTGACCCTGCTCTGCGTTCAACTCTGCACGATCCTGTTCGGCGTCACCGTCACCAGCGTCGCGGTGATCCTGCCGCAGATCAAAGGCGCGCTGTCGGCCACCCAGGATCAGGTGGCCTGGATCCTGACGCTGAACCTCGTCGCGACCGCGGCGGCGACACCGCTGACCGGCTGGCTGGCCTCGAAACTGGGCTGGCGCCGGTTGATGGTGGGCTCCGTTCTCGGGTTCACGGGGGCGTCGGTCGCCTGCGGGATGGCGAATTCGCTCGAGACCCTGATCGTCTTCCGGGTCATTCAGGGAGCGCTCGGCGCGCCGATCTTCCCCATGGGCCAGGCGATCATCCTGGCGAAGTTCGAACGTCGTCTGCATCCGATGGCGATCATGATGTGGGGCGTCGGCGGGGTGATGGGACCGATCCTGGGGCCCTCCTTCGGCGGTCTTGTGGCGGACATGCTGGACTGGCGCTGGGCGTTCTTCATGATCCTGCCGCTGGGTCTCGCGGCCTGCATTCCCACGGTGCTTGCCCTGGGTGACGAGGAACGGGGCACCGCGCGCCGGTTCGACTTCGTCGGGTTTGCATTGATCGCCGTCGCCATCGGAGCCCTGCAGCTCATGTTCGACCGTGGTCAGCGGCTTGACTGGTTCGAGTCCCGGGAGATCATCGTCGAATGCGCGTTGGCGGTCGGATGCTTCTATTTCTTCATCGTCCATTCCAGCACATCCACCTCGCCGTTGTTCGAGGCCGCCACCTTCCGGGACAGGAATTTCGCCCTGGGCATCGGCTTCGCCCTCGTGATGGGAATGCTGCAGTTCACCCCGATGGTGCTGTTTCCGCCATTGCTCCAGGATCTGCGGGGGTATCCGGAGTTGATCGTCGGATACCTGATCGCCATGCGCGGGGTGGGGAACTTCCTGAGCTTCCTGGTGGTCGCGCCCCTCACGCGATGGAACCCTCAGGCGACGTTGGCGGCAGGGTTGCTGATCCAGGCCGGCGCCGCGGCCTGGATGGGCGTTCTCGACATGAACATGACGTTCGAACAGGTGCTGTGGACCAACCTGCTGCACGGGTTCGGGTTCGGGCTCGCCTATACGCCGATGACGGTCCTCGCCTTCTCCACGCTGGAGCCGCGGCTGCTGACCCAGGGGAATGCGATATTCAGCCTGCTGCGAATGCTCGGCAGCAGCCTGTTCATCGCCGTCACGCTGATCGTCTTCGTGCGCTCCTCCGCCGAGGCGCATTCCAGCCTCGCCGCGCTCATCACCATGTTCGACGCCCGCGCCCTGTCGCTCTGGATAGAGCGGTTCGGCGATCTCGGCACGCCGCTGCTGCATGGGCGTCTGGGCGAGGAAGTGCGCCGTCAGTCGGCGATGATCGGCTACATCAACGCCTTCAATTTGCTGGCGATCGTGCCGGCGCTGATCGCGCCCACGGTCCTCTTCTTCCGGCGGAACCGGTGAGAGGAGCGGGAACGGGATCGCCGTCGTGGCTGGATCAGGAACACCGCCTGGACGGGGCCGGCGGCGTCAGAGGTGGATCCTGAACAGGCAGACCTCGGCGTTGCCGCGCCGGCTGTTGGCATGGTCCACGCGGGCATCGGCGCTGACCAGCCGGCGGAACATCCGGTCGAACACGGCGCAGTGCCACGCGCAGTCCGGCATCGCCAGCGGGTTGTTTTCGATCTCGATGCTCGGCGTCTGACCGAACCGCACCGTACACGTTCCGGAACCGACGAAGGTCCAGGCGTTACGGTCGATCGCCCGCAGGAGCAGGCGGCAGGCGGGCCGTTTGGGCAGGAGGGCGAAGACCCAGCGCGCCAACCTGGGGATGCGGTTGGCGATGACATAATCGGCCGTCCGTCGGCCCGCCTCGCTGGCAATCTCCGATGCCTGGTCCGCCGGAAACGCCTGCCACAGCTCATCGAACAACGCCCGCGCCATGGCCTCTTCGACCATCTTTCTCGGTGGTGCGGCGAGCAGACCCGGCAACCCCGCGTCGAAGAACAGATCGCGTGTCCTGTCCAGCCCGGCCGCGTCCCTTAGCGCTCCGGCAAGCTGGATGACCGCATTGGGGCCGACGACGGCGTTGGCCGGCGCCGCGGCGGATCCGGCCTCCATCGCCTATCCTCCGCTCGCCCCGACGAGACCGTCGTCCACAAGCTGCTCTTCTCCACCGCCGCAGGCCCTGGCGTCGGCCGCGGTCGCGCGTTGCGCCCGGGTGCGGGCCGCCCGGTCGGCGGTGGCTTCCCAATCGTCCATCTGGGCCGGCGCGATTGAGCGGGTCCGGTCGAAGTTGAAGTTGACGCCCTTCTTCGACTGCGGGCCCCAGTAATTGTTCTTCCCGAGGTCGTAGAAGGTGCGCTGGAACCCGGCCTTCAGGAACGCCTTCAGGCAGCCGAGCAGGTAGCGGCGCCGGAAGCCGCTGCCGCGCCACGGGTAGTGAAACAGCGCCTTTCGCGAGTAGAAGCGCCGGTAGTTGTGCATCACCCGGTCGAGCAGGGTGGCCCGGTCCATGGCCTCGGGCGCCATGATCGGGGTCACGAAGTTGTATTTCGAGAAGTCGAAGACCTCGACCTTGTCCTTGATTTCGGCGAAGAGCGGCGTGAACGGCCAGGGCGTGTACATCGCCCAGTTGGCCAGATCCGGCTGCCAGTCCCAGGCCATCCGGAAGGTCTCCTCCAGGGTCTCCGGTGTCTCGTTGTCCAGGCCGACGATGAACTGCGCCTCGACGAAGATGTCGGCCTCGCGCAGCAGGCGGATCGCCTCCTTGTTCTCGGCGACCTTGGTCTCCTTGTTGAAGCGGTCCAGCTTGAGCTGGGCCGCCGCCTCGGTGCCGAGCGAGACATGGACCAGACCGGCCTGACGGTAGAAGGAGAGCAGCTCCCGATCCCGATAGATGTCGGTCACCCGGGTGTTGATCCCCCATTTGACCTTTTCGTTCAGACCCCGGTCGATCAGCTCCTGGCAGAAGGCGATGAACTTCTTGCGGTTAATGGTGGGCTCCTCGTCGGCGAGGATGAAGAAGCCGATGCCGTGATCCCGGACCAGCGTCTCGATCTCATCGACCACCTTCTTCGGGTCGCGGACGCGGTAGTCCCGCCAGAACTTCCATTGGGAGCAGAACGAGCAGGTGAACGGACACCCGCGCGCCATGTTCGGGATGGCGACGCGCACGCCGAGCGGGACGTAGATGTATTTCGACCACTCGAGCAGCGACCAGTCCGGGTTGATGGCGTCCAGATCCTTGACGGTGGGGGCGGCCTCGGTGGCGACGAACCTGCTCCCCGTCGGCAAAGGCGAGGCCGGGAATCGTCGCCCGGTCGGTCGGCCAGCGTCCCGCGTCGATGCATTGGACGAGTTCCCGGAAGATCTCCTCTCCTTCGCCGCGGACGATCACGTCGATCCAGGGCGCTTCGGAGAGAACCTGCTTGTACATGAAGGTCGCGTGAATGCCGCCCAGGACACGCACCGCCTCTGGCACTTCCTCCTTGGCGATTTTCAGAACCTGTTCAGCGACGTAGATCGACGGGGTGATCGCCGTGCATCCGACCACATCGGGCGACAGGGCGCGCAACTGGGCGCGCAAATCGTCGTCGCTCAAATCGATTCGTCATCGCGTCGATGAAATGGATGTCGTCGTACCCGGCGCTGCGTAGGTGACCGGCGAGATACGCGACCCAGGCCGGCGGCCAATTGCCGGCGATCTCCGCGCCACCCGAATGATAGTTGGGATGAATCAAAACGATGCGCATGGCAGCCTCCCGATGTGTCAGGAAAGCTTGACGATTTTCTTGTCCTTTTTATTTGACATGAATCAATTCGGTCCCGTCGATGCCGCGTGGCGTCCTTTCACCGCGGTCCGGACAGGGCCTGCACTTCCGGCCCGACATTCAGGCGCAACCACGCTTGGATCACGTCCGCGATTTCCAGCAACTCGTCCTGAAGCGCCGTGTTTCGCCGCCAGATCATGCCGACCGTTCTGGAGGGCGGGCGCTTGCGGATCGGTCGGATCGCCACCCCCGCTCCCGGGCGCACTTCGGATCGCACGTACAGGCTCGGCAGGAAGGCGAGGCCCATCCCCGCAGCCACCATCTGGCGGATCGCGTCCAGACTGGTTCCCTCGTAGTCGGTGAGGGCGGTCGCCTGACTCTGTTCGCAGATCTGCACGACCTGATCGCGCAGCCGATGGCCGGGTTCCAGGACCAACACGTCGTGTCCGCGCAGATCGCCGCGTTCGAGCGACCTCCGCCCGGCCAGGGGATGGTCGTCGGCCATGGCGACCTCCAGCCGTTCCTGGAACAGCGGTTCGACGCGCAGGTCCGTCTCCTTCACGGGAATCGGCACGATGAGCGCATCGAATTGCCCGGCCCTGAGGCCGGCGAGCAGTGGGTCCTGGAGCCCGTCGCGCACGTAGAGCTTGAGCGCGGGATAGCGGCTGTGGAGTTCGGGGATGATCGGCGGCAGGAGATAAGGTCCCACGGTCGGGAGCGAGCCGATCCGCAGCGTGCCGGTGAACTTCCGCTGGGCATGGCCGGCGGATTCCACGAGTTCGTCGATGTCGCGAAGAATGATGCGGGCCCGCTCCACAACATCCTTGCCGACCGCCGTCAGCAGGACCCTGCTGCGGGTGCGCTCCAGCAGTTGGACCCCCAACCGTTCCTCGAGCTCCTTGATCTGCCCGCTGAGGGCCGGCTGGCTGACATGGATGCGCGCCGCGGCGCGGCGGAAGTGCAGTTCGTCGGCGACGGCCACCAGGGCGCGGAGTTGGCGAAAGCTTATCATCGGTTTTCATGATCGGATTTATTGATCGAACTTACAAGATAATATGATTTGAAGGATCAGCAATAAGCGCCACTTCGTCAGCAGTTCGGCAGGATTGCGGGATGCGGGGCGACGGGATGTACACGGACTTGGCTGTCTTCAGCGATACGGACATGGTGGCGGAGACCGTCGCCGCGATCCGTCTCCTGTGCCTGCCGCGGGCCCGTGCCCGGATCTTCGTTCCCGATGGTGCGCGCGACACCGACCGGGAACGGGCGCTCATGGAGAAGGCCGCCGGGGCCGGCGTGCATATCAGTCTGGATTCCCTCGACCCGACCCGGGCGGGGGATCGGGTCGCGTCGCAGATCGCATCGAGATGCCAGGCCGTTTCGGTCGTCCGTCCGGAAGGCGCACCGCTCAGCCTGGGCGTGCTCGAGCGCGGTCTTCTCAAGCACACGCCGGTTCCCGTCTGGTTCTGGAACAACCCAAGGACCGAGGCGTTGCGCGTCGTCGTGGCCGGCGACCCCGATCCGAATGATGCCCGCCGCAACAGCCTGAACACCGAAGCAATCGACCAGGCGGCGGATCTGGCGATGCGGGCGTGCGGCTCGGTGGTTCTCGTCAACGCCTGGCAACTGGATGGCGAATACGACATGAGGCACAGCCCGTTCCTGCGGATCACCGAAGAGGAAATCGCGGCGGCGCGCCTGGATATCGAGACCGCGCGGTCGGCCTGGTTGGAAGCGCTGGCCTCCAGGGGTCGGCTCCGCGGGGCGGTCGTCGAGACGGAGTTGAGAGAGGGGCCGACGGACGGGGTGATCCCCGCCGTCGTCGAAGAAAGGGGAGCGTCGGTGCTGGTCGTGGGGACGATGAAGCGACGGGGGTTCGCGGCGATGGTCCGGCCGAATACCGCCGTCACGTTGGCGAATGGGTTCAGGGGCAGCCTGGCCGTGGTGCCGGCCCGGGATGCCGAGTCCGAGACGGGTGGGGGCCGGCTCAGCCGCATCGCCGCCGGGACGGCGTTCGCATGATGCCGACGTCAACATCGTCGTCGCGCGGGATCGACGCCTGGAGCCTGGCGAGCATCGCTTTGGCCCTGGCGGGATTCGTGGTCGCCTTGACCTGGATTCCGGGCGTGGCCGCGGGTTCGTTCCCGGTCGTCGCCTGGTCGTGGGTGGCCGGGCTCGGCGTTGAGTTCGCGTTCCGGATCGACGGTCTCAGCCTGCTCTTCGTGCTTCTGATCACCGGGATCGGCGTGCTGGTTCTCGCCTACGCCGCCGCCTACGCGTCGAAGCCGGGCAAGCGGCGGCGCCTCTGCCTTCTGCTGTTCGCCTTCATGGTCGCGATGCTCGGCCTGGTGGCGGCTGACGACCTGATCACCCTGTTCGTCTTTTGGGAGGCGACGACCGTCATCAGCTACCTGCTGATCGGGTTCGATCACGAGAAGGCGTCGGCCCGGCGATCGGCCCTGCAGGGATTGCTGGTGACCGGCGCGGGCGGGCTGGCGATGCTGGCCGGTCTTGTCCTGCTGGGAGCCGAAGCCGGCACGTTCCGGCTGTCCGAACTCCCGGCAGCGCTTGCCGCGACCGATCTGTCGGATCTGACCCTCTCGCTTGTCCTGATTCTGCTCGGCTGTTTCACCAAGTCCGCTCAGTTCCCGTTCCATTTCTGGCTGCCGAATGCGATGGCCGCGCCGACGCCGGTCAGCGCGTATCTGCACTCGGCGACCATGGTGAAGGCCGGCATCTACCTGCTGGCCCGGGTGCATCCGATCTATGCCGAGCACGAGCTCTGGTTCCCGGTGCTGACGCTGGCCGGAGCGGTGACGGCGGTATGGGCGTCGATCCAGGCGCTGCGTCAGACCGACCTCAAGCTGATGTTGGCGCATACGACGGTGATGGCGCTCGGCACCCTGACCATGTTTCTGGGATCCAGCTCACCGGTCGCGGTGACCGCCGCAGCGACCTTCATCCTGGTGCACGCGCTCTACAAGTCGACGCTGTTTCTCATGGTCGGGGTGATCGACAAGCGGACCGGGACCCGCGACCGGCGGATGCTGTCCGGCCTCAGGTCCGCCTTGCCGCTGACCGCAGTCGCCGCCTTCACCGGCGCCTTCTCGATGGCCGGGTTCCCGCCGTTTCTCGGGTTCATCGGCAAGGAGCTGAAATACGAGGGCGCGCTGGCGATCGCGGACGAGCCGGGTCTGGTGATCGTCGCCGCCGTTGCCGCCAATGCGATGATGGTCGCGGTCGCCCTCTTGGTATCGGTCCGCGCCTTCCTCGGAAAGCCGTCGGAGACCGATGCGGGCGTCGCGCCGCCGCGCCTGATGGTGCTGGTACCGCTGGTGCTTGGCCTCTGCGGCCTGATCTTCGGCCTGGCGCCGTCGCTCGTCGGTCAGACCGTCGTCGGCCCGGCGGCGACCGCGGTACTTGGAATGCCGGCCGAGATCAAACTCGCGCTCTGGCATGGCGTGAACGTGCCGCTGCTGCTGAGCGTCCTCACGGTGGTCCTGGGTGTCGGTCTGTACCTCTGGCTCGACCGCATCACCGCGCTGCTGGACCGGATCGGGGCCCGCTTCCCGGTCTCCGGCGATCGCGTCTACGACGTCGTGCTGAAGGCGACGTTGGACGGTGCCGGTCATCTGACCGCGGCGGTGCAGGGGGGGCGGTTGCCCGTCTATGTTGGCCTGTCCTTCGCCATTGTCGGGCTGGCGCTTCTCGTCGGCGCCCTGGGCGACGAGAGCTCGACATGGTCGGCGATCCGGCTTGAGCCGCTGATGCCCTGGGAGATCGCCAGCCTCGCCTTGATTGCCGTCGGGGCTGCGCTTGCGATCGCCGGTCGGCGTCGGCTGACGGCGCTGTGCGGCCTGGCCTCGGTCGGGGTCGGAACGACGCTGGTCTTTCTGATGCACGGAGCGGTCGACGTCGCCGTGACCCAGTTCATGGTCGAGGCTCTGATCGTCGTGTTCGTGGCGGCCGTAATCCCGAAGATACCGCCGTTCGAGAGCGTCCGGCGCACGGTCCCGCAGCGCTGGATGCGCGGTATCCTTGCGGCCTTCGTCGGGCTCGGTGCCACGCTCGCATTGTTGCGCCTGGCGCCGCCGGTCGACCGGACGATCACCAGCTTCTACGAGCAGGCATCCGTGCCCGAGGCGTTCGGCCGCAACGTCGTGAACGTGATCCTGGTCGATTTCCGCGCGCTCGACACGCTCGGCGAAGTGGCCGTGGTCGTCGTCGCCGCCCTGGGCGCCTTCGCCTTGTTGCGCGGGCGCCGCAATTCCCGGAGGCCCGAATGAGCACGCTGATCCTGCGCACCGCGACCCGCATGCTCACGGCCCTGCTGCTGCTGGTGTCCGTGTATCTGCTGTGGCGCGGCCACAATGAGCCCGGCGGCGGCTTCGTCGGCGGCCTGACCGCGGCCGCCGCCTTCATTCTCGTGGCGATATCCGACGGGTGGCGCGCGGCGCGGCGGTCGTTGGGGATCGACGCCCGGGTGATCGCGTTGACCGGCCTCGCCCTTGCTGCCGGGGCCGGCCTGATCGCCGGGCTTCAGGGACTGCCGTTCCTTACGGGCTCTGGTGGAAGCAGGCGGGCCTTCCGCTCGGCACGCCGCTGCTTTTCGACATTGGAGTGTATCTCGCGGTGATGGGCAGCGTGCTCACCGTGGCTTTTGCCATCGAACGGGAGGTCTAGAGTCTTGGAGCCGTATCTCGCTGTCGCCATCGGATTGGTGGTCGCCGCCGCGGTCTATCTCATGACGGACCGCCACATGGTCCGCATGCTGTTCGGCGTGGCGCTGCTGGGCACGGCGGTGAACCTCATCGTCTTCGTCTCCGGCGACGTCCTGCAAGGGCTGCCGCCCTTGATCGCGGCGGGCGCGTCGGCCCCGGATGGGGAGGTCGCCAATGCGCTGCCTCAGGCCCTGGTCCTGACGGCCATCGTCATCGGCTTCGGCCTGTTCTCCTTCGCGTTGGCGCTGGTGTTCAAGACCGCCCAGCGCTTCGGCACCGCCGATGTGGACCAGCTCGGCGCGGCGGAGCCGCTTGCGGCAGCCGACACGACAGGGGATGCGGGACCGGTCGGCGGTACCGACGGAGCCGTCCAGCAGGAGCGCGCGGCATGAGTTGGCTGATCGTCGCTCCGATCCTGTTGCCGCTGATCGGCGCCATCCTCGCCGCCCTGCTCGGGCGCCGGCGGAGGCTTGCGCGCGGCGCCGTGGTGGCCGTCTGCCTTCTGATGACCGCCAGCGCGGTCGCGCTCCTGGTCGAGGTTTGGCGCACCGGGATGGTTGTCATGGCCGTGGGTGACTGGGCGGCGCCGTTCGGCATCGTCCTGGCCGCCGACCATCTCTCCGCCGTCCTGACGGCCATCACCGGCATCACCGGGCTGGCGGTGGCGATCTACGCGATCGCCGATATCGACCGGTTGCGGGAAGCGCGCGGCTACCACGCGCTGTTCCTGGTTCTGCTCTCGGGCGTGAACGGCGCCTTCCTCACCGGCGATTTGTTCAATCTCTACGTCTGGTTCGAGGTGATGCTGATCGCCTCCTTCGGCATGGTCGCGCTTGGGCGCACCCGCGCGGAGTTGGACGGTGCGGTGCGCTATCTGATGCTGAACATCGTCGCCACGCTGATGTTCCTGATGGCGATCGCCCTGCTGTTCGGGTCGACCGGCACCCTGAACCTGGCCCACCTCCATGTCGTGGTGTCGTCGGGGGAGGCCGAGGGGGCGGTCCTGGCGGCCGGCCTGCTGCTGGCGGTTGCCTTCGGGATGAAGGCCGCCGTGTTCCCGCTGTTCTTCTGGCTGCCCGCCTCCTACCACACGCCGGCCTTCGCAGTGTCTGCGGTGTTCGCGGGTCTGCTCACCAAGGTCGGCGTCTACGCGCTGATCCGGGTCTTTACCCTGGTCTTCGCCGGACAGGAGAGCTTCGTGCAGACGCTGTTCTGGCCGGTTGCCGCCGCCACGATGGTGGTCGGCGTTCTCGGCGCCGCGAGTCAGACCGAGATCCGGCGTATCCTGTCGTTCCACATCGTCAGTCAGATCGGCTACATGCTGGTGGGTCTGGCGCTGCTCACACCGGTGGCCGTGACCGCCGCGGTGTTCTATCTGATCCACCATATCGTGGTGAAGGCGAACCTGTTCCTGGTCGCCGGTGTGATCCACCGATACTGCCGGACCAACGATCTCGCGCGCACCGGGGGACTGGTCGGCCGCGCCCCCTGGCTCGCGGTGCTGTTCCTGGTGCCGGCCCTGTCGCTTGCCGGCATTCCGCCGTTGTCCGGCTTCTGGGCGAAGCTTCTGGTGGTGAAGGCGAGCGTCGATGCCGCCGACCTCGCCATGGCCGCCATCGCGCTCGTTGTCGGCCTGTTCACGGTGTTCTCGATGATCAAGATCTGGAACGAGGCGTTCTGGAAGGCTCCGCCCGAGGGCGCGGTCGAGGGCGTCGCATCGGCCCGCGACATCCGCATTCTGTGCGCTCCGATCGCCATGCTGGCGGTTCTGACGATCTGCGTCGGACTGGGCGCCGGTCCCGCGCTTGAACTGGCGGAGCGGGCGTCCGCCGAGCTGCTCGATCCGGCGGGCTACGCGCTCACGGTTCTGGGCGGATCGGAGATCCTTGCGCACGCGGATTCTATGGGAGTTCCGAGATGAGGATCGCACTCCTGGCCATCGTCCTGGCCTTCGCCTGGGGCGCGCTGATGGGGCAGCTCGACCTCGCGACCCTGCTGATCGGTTTCGGTCTCGGCCTGTTGAGCCTGTGGATCGTCGCTCCCCTGTTCGGGCCGGCGGGCCGGCGCGATCTCCGCCGCCTGCCGGCGGCGGTCCGGCTGACAGCCCTGTTCCTCTACGAGCTGGTCGTTTCCGGGTTCCGGGTGGCGTGGGACGTGATCACGCCGGCTCGAAGGCGACCCCCGGCATCGTGGAGGTGCCGCTTGATGTGAGGAGCGGACACGAGATCACCCTGCTCGCCAACCTGATCTCCCTGACACCGGGGACTCTCAGTCTCGATGTCAGCGACGATCGGAGCATCCTGTACGTCCATTCGATGTACACCGACGACCCCGACGCGTTGATCGCCGATATCAAGTCCAGTTTCGAAAGTCTGATCATCGAGGTGTGCGGATGATGCCGGAGAGTCTCGATCCCATTCTGGCCGGCAGCTGGGTCGCCGGCGGTATCCTCGCGCTGTCCTCGGTCATCGCGTTGTACCGTGTCGTGTTCGGTCCGACGCCGGCCGACCGGGTGATCGCGGTCGATCTGCTGACGATGCTGCTGGTCGGCTTGGTCGTCGTGGTCGCCGTCACCCATAACGTGTTCGCCATTCTGGATGTGGCGCTGGCGGTGGCGATCCTCGCGTTCCTGGCGACGATCGGGTTCGCCCGCTACCTGCTGCGCTCCCACCTGACGGACCCGGATGCGGCGCGGAGGGCGTCATGATGGAGGCTTTCGGTCAGATGGGCGATTGGCAGATGGGCGATTGGCAGATGGGCGATTGGATGATCGCCGCGCTTTTGGTGCTGGGGGCGCTGTTCTTCCTCGTCGCCGCGGTCGGTGTGGTTAAGCTGCCCGACGCGCTCACCCGCATGCATGCGGCGACGAAGGCAGGGACGCTCGGGGCGGGCCTGATGCTTTTGGCCGCCAGTCTTGCGTCGGCCGATGTCGGCGTGGCCGTCCGGGCCGGCGCGATCTTCCTGTTTCTGCTGGTGACGGCGCCGATCGGCGCCCATGTCATCGGCCGCACCGTCTGGCGGCGGCAGCAGGTCCGGAGGCTCATGACCCGTGAGCTGACGAACCGGCGGGACACCGCGGCGCCAGAGACCGTTTCGTAACTCCCGCGGGGGGAGAGCCGGCCGTGATCCGCATCGTATCCGAGCCGTATTGCGAAAGGACAACCGACCGATGACGAGACCAACTCCCGTTCCCCAGGACATCTACCCGATCACCCACCGTCAGCCTCGGGATCTGAGCGACCGCATCGCCCTGGGCACGGTGAAGGCGCTGCGCTTCGTTGCCGACCGGTTCTTCGCCGGACGGTACGGGCACCGGGCGGTGGTTCTCGAAACCGTCGCCGCCGTACCGGGCATGGTCGGCGGGCTGCTCCAGCACCTGAAGGCCCTCCGCCACATCCGCGACGACCAGGGGTGGATCCGGGAACTGCTCGAGGAGGCCGACAACGAGCGGATGCACCTGATGACCTTCGTGAAGGTCGCGCAGCCGTCCATGTTCGAACGCGGCATCATCATGCTGACCCAGGCGGTCTTCTACAATTTCTACTTCTTTCTCTATCTGTTCGCCCCGAAGACGGCGCATCGCATGGTCGCCTATTTCGAGGAGGAGGCGGTCATCAGCTACACGCACTATCTGGCCGATATCGATGCCGGGCGGCATCCGAACCCCCCGGCGCCGGATATCGCGATCGACTACTGGAACCTCCCGGCCGATGCCACATTGCGCGACGTGGTCGTTGCCGTGCGCGCCGATGAGGCGGGGCACCGGGACCGCAATCACGAATTCGCCGATCATCTGCTCGGATCGGCCGAACCGGCGGCGGAGGATCGGTCAGAAGCCGGAGACCGGGCCCAGAGCGAGCATGGGGCCGGATCGCATCGCGACGCCGCGTAGTTCGGAGCGCAGGAAAGAACGAAGGCCCGCTCCAACAAGAGCGGGCCTTTTGATTGCCTGTCAGGAAATCAGACGCTGCGGTTGGGGCACGCCCGTCAGCCGGCAATGAGAACGCTGATGCCGTCGTCGCGGGTCAGTTTCTTGGTCACCGTGGTGAGCCTCTTGTCGGCGAAGAGACGACGGCGGTCCGATCCCAGAACCGCGGCCTTGGCGCCGGTCTCCCGGATCACGCCATGAAACGCGTCCTTGGCGGCGCCGGCCATGACATGCGCGACGGTGGTGCGCCCGAACCGGTGGGCGTAGGCGAGGGCGTTGTCCATCATCTCTGAGATCGCGGTCTCCCGCTCCGGCCAGCCGTCTTCAACCGCGTGAACCAGGTGAATTCGGGCGTCGGGCCAAAGTCCGAGCCGCACGAAGTTCTTGAACGCGTTGGCCGCGGCGAGCGAGCCGTCGAGGCCGACGACCACTTCGCTCGACGGGGCGTAGGCCTCGCCCACCGCCAGGATCGGTCCGGCGCCTCGGAGCAGCACCTCGCTGAGCCGCGTCTCGGCGTGGGAGATCAGTCCGTAGGTGAACCATCCGTCGACCGGCAGCACGATCAGGTCCGCGAAATGCGCCTGGTTCGTGATCACCTCGACCGGTTCGTCCTCGATCAGACGGACATCGACGGGAACGTCGGCGGCTCGACAACCTGCCGAGAAGGTGTCCAGGGCCTGGACCGCCCGGGCCCGCGAGACGCGAAAGCGCCGCTCCCTCATCTGTTTCGCATAGGAGATGGCGCCGATCGGTACGGCACTGCCCGGATCGAGCCGCGCCATATCGATGATCGACAGGCCGGTGATGGCGGCCCCATGGCGGCGATGCAGATCGATGGCCAACTCGATCTTGGCCGGAAGAGCGGGCGTTCCGGTGATCCCGACCAGAACATTGGCGATGGTGGAGTGTTCGGGGAGGGGTAGGCGCGGCGTGTCCGGGATATGCCTGACGTAGCCGATCTCGGTAATCTTCTGAGACGTTTCCATCCATTGACCTCCTGTGTCCGGATTAAAAGACGTGGAAGCGCCGTCATGATTTATGAAATCGGAAACGCCGATAGAGATGATCCGAAAGGCCGATCAGCCGGCGTCCGATGCGGCCCTACGCTCATTTGAAACCCCAAGCAGCCCGAAATCTGGACGTCAGACATATGGTTTTGTGATCGGGTAATTTTATCAAGATCTAAATCAAACAGGAGAAATCCGATCTTTATCCTGTGTGGGTCGGCGTCTTGCCGCCTTGGCAGGCGGATAAGGGACCGGAGCCGATTGCCAAACCTCTTGCCGGATACAGATCAGGTGGTCCGGTGCGGTTTGGGGCCTCGCCATTCCGCACGCGTCTCTTAGAGCGGAGGATCCAGTGGAGCGTCGGGTTTCAACGCCGGATATCGCCGTGATCGGCGCCGGCATGACCGGTCTCGTCTGTGCGAGCCGTCTCGCCGATGCCGGGTTCAGCGTCCGCGTCTATGACAAGGGCCGGGGGGTCGGAGGGCGGATTGCCACACGCCGGGCCGGAACGGGGCTCCGCTTCGACCATGGCGCCCCATTCGTCGACGCCGAGTCGCCGGAAATGGCGGCGTTGCTGGACAGGATTGCGACCGAAGGCAGTGCCGTCATAGCGTCCCACGCGGTGGACCAGGAAGCACGCCTCCAGGGCACGCAGGCGCGGCGGACGTTCGGTCTTCCCGGCATGTCCGGCCTGCTGCGGCCGCTTGCCGAGAGGGTTACCCTCCATCGGGAGAGCGAGGTCTCAGGGGTCGTGCGCGACGATCGGGGATGGCGGCTGTCCTTCGAGGACGGTCGGGCGCCCGAGGGATGCGACATCCTGATCTGCGCGGTGCCGGCGCCGCAGGCGCGCGTGCTTCTGGCTGACGTGACCGATGTCGCGGAGCGCCTGGCGGCGGTCGAGTTCGATCCGTGCTGGACGGTCATGGTCGGTTTCGCGGCGGCGCAGGCCGTCGATCTCCGGGCCCTGCGCGGATCGGGCGAGCTCTTCGCCCATGTCTATCGCGAGAACGACAAGCCGGGGCGCGAGGATTTGCTCATGGCGTGTTGGGTTCTGCATGCCGCGGCGGATTGGTCGATCCGGCATCTTGAGCTGGACCGTCCGGAGGCGGCGGACCGGCTGCTTCAGGCGCTCAGGTCGGCATCGAACGGGTCGCTGCCGGATCCTCAATTCCTGGCAGCCCATCGTTGGCGCTACGCGCGGACGCGCAGAGCTCTGGGCAGCCCCTATGCCTCGAACGCGGAGAGCACGCTGTTCGTGGGCGGCGACTGGTGTCTCGGCGATAGCGTCGACCACGCTTTCCGGAGCGGCACCGCCATGGCCGAGGCGATAGTGGATCGCGACGCGGCGCATGGTTTGCGTTAGACCGGTCCCGCGCGCCCTTCCTCGGTAGAGGTGTAGTCACGTGATCCCCAGTCGACTGTTCATGAGACGGAAAACGGGCGCCCTCTCCGGGTCCGGCTCGAAGTCCAGGGAGACCCGGGATCCGTCCTTCGCGCGGGCATTCCGGCGCGCCCAGCGCGACGGACTTGCCCTGGCGGTATGGGCCAGGGTCGCGGTGCTGGTGGTCGTCTGCATCTGGCTGGCTCTGCAGTTCTGGCGGATCGAGGTGATCTGGACCATCGGTCTCTGCGCGGCGTTCGCCGGCTCGGGGCTGCTGCAGTGGCGCCTCGTGGTTCGTCATCCTCAGCGCCGGTGGATCGTCTTCGCGTTCGCCGTCGTGGACGTGCTGATCGTGACCGCCGCCACCCTGGTGCCGAATCCGCTGCTGGAGACGGCGCCCCCCTGGCCGCTGATGTTGAAGCTCGGCAGCTTCGTCTTCTTTTTCCTCCTCGTTGCGCTCACGGGCTTGTTGACGTCGCCGGCCCTGACGCTCTGGACGGGCGCCTGGGTCGCGATGATCTGGCTCGTGGCAACCGAGTGGATTGCGACGACCGAGGGGGCATACCGGCTGCGGGATCTCGAAGAGCCGCCGTCGTTCAACACGCCGGAAGCCTACGCCATATACACAGATCTGTTCTTCGTGGATGTGGTTCAGAGCCGGCAGAGCGCGATCGCCATCCTCATCGTCGCCGGGATCGTCGCCGCCATCGTGGCGCGGGCCCGGGGCCTCGTCGTCCGCGAGGCCAGGGCGGCCTCGGAGCGCACGATGCTGGCGCGGTATTTCTCGCCGAACGTCGTCGACGAGATCTCCCGTTCCGGTGGGGCGATGGCGGAGGCGCGGGCGCTCGACGCGGCGGTTCTGTTCGTCGATGTGCGCGGTTTCACGGCCATCGCCGACGATCAGTCGCCGGAAGACACCATCGCCCTGCTGCGGGATCTTCACAAGCTGATCGCCGACGCGGTCTTCGACGAGGGGGGAACCCTCGACAAGTTCATGGGCGACGGGGCCATGGCGCTGTTCGGTGCGCCGAGGCCGACGACGGAGGATGCCAGGGCGGCGCTTCGGACGGCCCGCCGGCTACTGGCGGCGGTGTCGGAATGGAATGCGGTGCGCCAGCGGGACGGTCGGGACCCGATCGGCATCGGGATCGGCATTCACTACGGCCCGATCGTGACCGGCAATGCCGGTGCCGATCGCCGCCTGGACTTCACTGCGATCGGCACCACGGTCAACCTCGCCGACCGGTTGGAGCGTCTGACCCGGGAGATTGACACGGATCTGGTCGTCAGCGAGGCGACATGCGCCAGAATTGCGCAGACGGGAGGGGCGTCGGAACTCGGCGACCTGGTCACGGTTCCGCCGCACAAGGTGAAAGGCCTGTCACAGCCCATCGAGATCCGGATTCTTTCCAGGGCCTGATCATCGGCCTGACCGGCGTTTGCCCGACGCCGGGACGGAGATGTCGCAGCGCGCGCCGGGTCGCCGGACCCGTCGAAAGGCGTTCGCCTAGGAGTACGGGATCTCAGGGCAGAACGTCACCGCCGGGCGATGATCGTTTCCAACTGCTGCATCAGAGAGCGGATCCTGAGCGATGTCGCATTCGCGGCTTCCAGACGATGGCGCAGCGGATGGTCCGGCTCGATGTCGGCGAGGCATAGATACAGGTTGGAAATCAGCCCGCCGGTCGCATTGTTGATGTCGTGCACCACGCGAACGAGTTCCTCTTGCGGATCGTCCGCGGCGTCCGGCGTCCGGGGCTGGTTGCCGTTCGTTCCCGTCATGTGCCGCGCGCGGCGATGGCGTCGAAGAACTGTTTCTGCATGTTCAGGTCCTCCGCGAGCAGACCTCTGAAATCCTGGGTCCGCATGCGGGGGCCTTTCTTGTTGACCCCTCTGAGGGTCATGCATCCATGCTCGGCCTCGACGACGACACCCACCGCCTTCGGGCGCAGTCCGTCCTCGATGCACTGGGCGATCTGCGCCGTCATCCGTTCCTAAATCTGCAGCCGCCGGGCGTAGGCATCGACGACCCTGGCGAGCTTGCTGATGCCGACGACCGATTTCGACGGCAGGTAGGCGATATGCGCCTTGCCGGTGATCGGAGCGAGATGATGTTCGCAATGCGAGACGAAGTCGATGTCGGTCAGGACCACCAGGTTCTGATAGCCCGACACTTCGGTGAAGGTCTTCGTCAGGAGCGCGATCGGGTCCACGGCGTAGCCGGCGCAGTATTCGGAGAAGGCCCGCACCACTCTGGCCGGCGTCTCGAGCAGACCATCGCGATCCGGATCCTCGCCAATTCCGCGGAGCAGAGCGCGAACGCCCGCCTCCGCGTCGGCGAACCTGTCCGTGTCCGAAACGGCCGTGAGTCCGCTGTCGCCGGCGATCTGGCGATCCGCCAGAGCCTCGCCTCGCACAACTGACATCGGTATTTCCGTCATCCCATCCACTCCATTTCCTCACGGGCTATACAAATGCCTCGATCGGCCTTCGTTTCTTCGGTAGCGATTACGTCTTTGCGGTCGACCCTTCGGCTGATCCGCCAGATCCCTCGGTGACTTCGGTCAGCGTGTCCAAGAGCTCGGACGGGGTGAACGGCTTGCGCAGAATGGCATCCGCGCCGAGCAGCCGGGCCGCTTCCAACACGTCCAGAATCTCACCGGTGACGCCGGAGATCATGACGAACCGGGCATCCGGAACAATCGACTGAGCGTTTCGGAGCACTTCGAAACCTTCGCAGTCGGGCATGATCATGTCGCAAACGACGATATCGGGCTGCCAGTCGCGCAAGATCTGGATTGCCTGCAACCCGTTCTTGGCGGTGCGCGCCTCAAAGCCGGCCCGCTGTAGGACCTCGGCCAGGGCGTCTCGAAGATCTCCATCGTCTTCGACCAGACAGAACTCGCATGGTCCCTTCCGGGTTCTCACGGTGACGGTTGGCGGTCCCGCCGTCGTTCAACGCGCCATGGCCATTTGTTAGCACTTTGACAGCTCCAATTCTGGATGGTCCGAAGCATCGCTTCGGAGACTGAGCGCGGACTTCACCGAGACCGACAGTTCGTCGGGCAGAACGGGTTTTCCGACAATGGCGTTCACGCCATACGACACGATGGTCTCCTGTTCGGTCGGTGAAACGAAACCGCTGAGCATGAGGATCGGGATATCTGAGCGCACTTTGCGCACGGCGATCGCGACATCCTCGCCGGTGATGTTGGGCATCTTGCGGTCGGTGATCACGAGATCCCAGGCGCTCGGGCTCTTCCGGAACGCCTCGAGAGCTTCCTTCGCGTCCCCGAAGGCATCCACCGTATACCCGAGCCGAATGAGGATCTCCTGGCTTACAGTCAGGAGAATGTCGTCGTCGTCGATCAGCATCAGGCGTTCGCTGCCACGGGCATCAAGGGTCGTGGCGGCCGGCTTTGCCACCTTGGTGACGGACTGTTCATCTACAGTCGGCAGGTAGATGTCGAAGCGGGTTCCGAACCCTTCCAGGCTCTCGACGAGAATTGCTCCGCCATGATTGCGCACGATGCCCTGCACGGCCGCCAGACCGAGCCCGGTTCCTTCGCCGATCCGCTTGGTGGTGAAGAATGGCTCGAAGATCCGAGGCATGATCTCCGATGGGATGCCTGGCCCGGTATCCGTGACGCCGATCCGAACATACCGCCCGGGCTCCAAGTCGCCCAAATGTCCGGTCGCCGACCGGCCATCCGACAGAGATGTGCCCCGGGCAAGCTGCGGCGCCGACTTTTCGGTACCGTCGATGGAGCATGTTTCCATCGAGGTGGTGATGGTCCCCGTGGCGCCTTCGCCGATTGCCTGGGCGGCGTTGTGACAGATGTTGACGAGCAACTGGTGGATCTGCGTCGCATCCGCCTCGGCGAAGCAACGCTCGAGCGGGCCGATCTTCAGGGTGATGTTGGCCGGCAGTTGAGACTTCTATGGACCCAAGGCTGTCCAGGACCGTGCTCTTCAGGTCGAGCGCCTTGCGATCGGATCCGGCGTTTCGGCTGTACGTTAGGATCTGGCGAACCAGATCGCGGGCGCGCGTGCCGGAGTCGATGATCTGCGCCAGCCGGGGTTGCAGAGAGGAATCCTTCGGGAGGTCGCTGATCAGCAGCGAGCAGTTCCCCAGAATACCGCCGATGATGTTGTTGAAATCGTGCGCCATGCCGCCGGCCAGCGTGCCGAGTGCCTGGGTGCGTTGGGACGCGTGATACATCTCGGTCAGTCGTGCGCGTTCGGCCTCGGCCGCCGCCCGTTCGGTGATGTCCTCGTAGGTCTTCACGAAACCGCCCGTGGGGAGGGCGGAGACCACCGCTTCGACGATGCGGTCCTTGCCGATGTTCCGGAGCCAGCGTCGGCTCCCGCTCCCCGTCCTCAAGAGCTCCCGGATCGAAGAAATCAGGTGGTCGACCAGGTCGTCTGGATTGCCCGGACCAAGATCGCCTCGGACGGCGGCAGTCTTGATGAGTTCGCTATAGTCAGGGTTGGAGTCGACTGTCTCCTGAGAGTATTCGTTGATCTCCAGGAAGCGGTTATTGTAGAGAATCAAGTTCATATCGTCGTCGAAGACGGCGATTCCATGCTTCATGTTGTCCAGAGTCGTCTGCAAGAGTTTAGTCTTCTCGCTGACAAGTCGTTCGCGCTCCTTCAGCTCCGTGATGTCGGTATGGACGCCGACCAGCCGTCCGTCGCTGGTCCAGCGCTCGCTGATATGCAGCCAGACGCCGTTGGACAAGCGGCTCTCGAAGGTGGTCGATGGTGTCGCCCTGCGTTGTTCGGTGACCGAGGCGACCCAGTCTTCGACCTCTTCGGGCGGCATGACGACGCCGCCATTGCGCACCGCGCTGCGCAGAAGGTCCTGGAAACTCACGCCGACAACAAGGTCGTCTGCCTGCATGGGATGCAGCTCGACATAGCGCTGATTGAAGAGTTCCACCCGATCGTTCTGATCGAAGATGATGAACCCTTCCGAAATGCTGTTGATCGCCAGCTCGAGCTCGTTGCGGGCCTGGATCGCTTGGGTGGCAGCCTGGTCCTTGGCCACCACGGCGCGGTTCGTCTTCAGGATCTGCATGCACAGCATGACCAGGATCGTAAAGACACCGAGCAGGATCAGCGCGAACAGTCCGAGCAGCTTGAGGTACAGGATATTGTGCAGATCGCGCGCACGGCCGACTTCGTCGGATTCATAGAGCAAGCCGCGCCGGACCATGTCGTGCACCGGAGTCCGGAGATGGTCGAGCTTTGCGGAGATTGCCGACAACTCGTCCCGGGACAGAGAACTCGAGACCGTAGATCGAGGGCTCCAACGCCTCCAACTCGCCTATCATGTCGTTGACGAGGGGGACGAGCCCTTCGATGTTGCGCAGCTCCGCCGTCTGCCGGCCTTCCAGAAGCGGAATCAGCCGGCTCCAGAAGATCTCGAACCTGTCCTGTGTCTCGCCCGCCGTCTCCGAGTTCGGCGTCAGGGCATAGTCCTTCAAGGATTCCGTGAAGCGGATGAACTCGATCTCGGCCTGCGCCAGGAACCAGATGTTGATCCTGCTCTCTTTCTCGATCAGCTCGCGCTGTTGGACAAGGCCTTGGATCGAGAAGAACACGCCGGCGAGACAGGCGGCGAAGGCCACGATCAGCACGCCATGGCGCACCATGAACCATTTGATGTCGCGTATCGTGGCCATGCCGTACTTCGCCTTCTGATCGCCGACGGGCATCGGAGGAACGGGGGAGCGATTATTTGAAGTGGATCGCCTTGACCTGCCAAACCCACTTGGCCTGGGTCTCCTTGTTCTTCAGTTCTGGATTGTTGTCTTCGGGGTAGACGATCCAGAGCGGGCCCTTGTCCCGGATTTTCAGGCGCTCGCCGTCCATCTGGTAGGCGAGGATCACCGGGTAGCTGGCAAAGTCCTTCACCGGGATGTCGACTTTATAGTCGTTGAGCGCGATGACCTCCGCCGTGGAGCCTGTGGCACCGACCGTGTCCATCAGGGTCTGAAGCAGAACGCCTTCGAAGGTCTTCTGCCCCTAAGTCCAGGCGGTCGATGTCTCGATCTTACTGACGCCGAGCTTCTCCAGCATGTCGAAATCGAACTCGGCGCCGCCATCGGTGTTGGTTTGGCTCACAGAACCGGTGACGGTGAGCAGGACCTTGCCTTTCGGTTCTGCGAGCGCGTCGGCGCTGGCCGGCGCGCAGAACACGAGCAGGGCGACGCTCAACGACCCTAAAAGGCTCATAAATCTCTTGGTGCCGGTCATGATCATTCTCTCCTTGTTTGCGGTCTTGCGGCGGGCCAACCAAATGGGGCCCGGGACGGTCAATCGGATTTGGCGGACGGTTCCGGTGCGCGCATGTAGAGCAGGGTCGCGGCCAGCATGAGCACGCCGAGCGCGCCGAAAAATGCCGCGTAGCCGGCGGTCGCCGACCCGAACCAGACCTGCACCGCCTCGACGAGAGCGCCGCTCGCGATCTGCAGAACGGCGGCCCCCCCCATCAGCACGCAGTTCAAGGTGGTCGTCCCGCGGCCGACGAGGTCCTTCGGAATCAGGGCCACACCGTGGCCCATGAGAACGACGCTGAAGGCCCCGACAGAGCAGATCATGATCAGCAACGTGACGGTGACGATCAGCGGCAAGTCGATGAAGACCGATAGTGCGAGGAGGAGCAGACCGGTCACCGTCGCGCTGACGATGACCACCTTACGGAATCCTCCGAACCGACGCTGGATCGGTCCGAAGGCGAGGGTGCCGACGACGAAGGCGATGGCGAGAACCGAGAGCAGCTGTCCGCTGTCCAGGCCGTCGAGGCCATGCACTTCGGTAAGGTAGGGCGCACCCCACAGGCCGAGGATCGTGATCACCGAAGAATAGCCAAGGGCCACCATCGGCAGAACGCAGAGCAAGCCCTTGACTCGGAAAACCTGTCCGACGCCCCGGAATTTCGCCCCGAGCAACTCCCGTGCGCCGTCATCGTGCTCGGCCGGGTCCGGTCTGTCCCGCACGACGGCGTAGAACGCGATGCCGACCAGCGCCGTCAGCAGGGCGAGGGCGAGGAAGGTGGGACGCCAGCCAATCCAATCCGCCGAGGCGGCAAGGGGTGAGGTCGCAAGAAGGCTGCCGAGGTTCGCCGTGGCGAACAGGATCGTCATCGCCCGGGTGAAGTCGCTCGGGCTGTGCCAGCGGGCCAGAATGACCAGGGAACCGACCATGCCGCCGGCCAGTCCGAGGCCGATCAGGAACCGGCCGACAACGAGCGCTTCGACGGAGTGCGCGACCGCGAACAGAACGGAGCCGGCGATCGAGAAGATCAGCATCGTCGAGACGACGAGGCGTGCGCCGTACTTGTCGAACAGCACGCCGATCGGAACCTGAAGCGCAGCAAAGATCAGAAAGAAAGCCCCGGACGATAGCCCGATCGCGGCGGCGTCGACATTCATCTCCGCCATGATCTGCGGCGCGATGACTCCATTCGACGACCGGTAGAACTGGCTGAGAACGGCCAGAACGACCATGGTCCAGAGCATGACCGTGACTCGCTTTAGCCGCAGACCCGGTACAGCGCTGAAGTCGCGCCTTTCGGAGAATGCGACATTGGTCGTCCGGTCGACGCTTTCCTGCTGGCTCATGTTCCTGCAATCCCCTCCTACCTGATGGCCCGGACAGTGCAGGAGTTTTATGAAAAACTGGTTAACTATCTAGCTCCGGCATTCGGAGCCGCTTGGCATGGTGCCTTCAGGTTGGGCTCGGTCCCTGTTCAATGCGGCATAAGTGTCATGCAACCCTCCGCCCGGGATGACCAAAAAGAGTCGGATACGTCCGCCAGCGGATGGGTCATTTGGCCAGGTACTCTTCCTTCAGGCGTCGCTTGTAAAGCTTGCCCGTGGCGGATCGTGGCAACGCCTTGCGGAAGTCGATGCTCCGGGGGCACTTGATGCTCGATAGCCGCTGGCGGCAGAGGGCCATGAGTTCGTCCCTCAATTCGGGTCCCCCGTCGATGGAGGGAACGGGTTGCACGACCGCCTTCACCTCCTCGCCGAAATCCTCGTTCGGCACGCCGAAGACGGCGGCATCCAGGACCGACGGGTGGCACAGGAGGACGTCCTCGATCTCCTGCGGATAGATGTTCACCCCGCCCGAAATGATCATGAAGGACTTGCGGTCGGTGAGGTAGAGATAGCCTTCGTCATCGACGCGTCCGATATCGCCGAGGGTCGTCCAGCCCTTCCGGTTGGCGCTGGCGGCGGTCTTGTCCGGGTCGTTGTGATAGGCGAACCGGTGGCCGTTCTCGAAATAGACCTCGCCTTCCTCGCCCGGTGCCAGTTCCTCGCCGTCCTCGCCGCAGATGTGGATGACGCCCAGCTTCGCCCGGCCCACGGATCCAGGATGGTCGAGCCATTCCGGGGTCGTGATCGCCGTGAACCCGTTGTTCTCGGTTCCGGCGTAGTACTCGTGAATGATCGGGCCCCACCAGTCGATCATGCGCCGTTTTATCTCGACCGGGCACGGGGCGGCGGCATGCACCGCCATCGCCATCGACGACATGTCGTAGCGTAACCGCTCCTCGTCCGGCAGCTTGAGCATCCGGATGAACATCGTTGGGACCCACTGGCTGTGGGTGATCCGTTCGGCCTCGATGATCCTGAGGGCGTCCTGGGCGTCGAAACGCTCCATGATGAAGGCCGACCCGCCCATCTTCAGCGTCACCATGGTGTGGCGCAGCGGCGCCGCATGATACAGCGGCGCGGGGCAGAGATAGCGTGTGTCGGCCGCGTAGCCGAACAGCGAAGTGAGCAGGTCGACCAGCATCGTGCGCCCGCCCGGCCGGTCGTCGGGAAGCGGCCAGAGAATGCCTTTCGGCCGGCCGGTGGTGCCTGAGGAGTAGAGCATGTCCAGGCCCTGGGCCTCGTCCTCGATGGGGAACTCCGGTTTGCCGGCGACCGCCTCGCTCCAGCTTTCCAGCGACGGCGGCGTCTGTCCGACGATCATCGTGGCCCAGCGTCGGTTGGCGCCGCCGTCCAGCTCGGCCACGAGATCGAGGAAGCGATCCGAGGCGACCAGAAGCTTGGCGCCGCAATCCTCGAGGATGTAGCCGATCTCGTCCCGGGTCAGATGGGTGCTGATCGTCGTGTAGTAGACACCCGCCCGATCCGCGGCGAAGCAGATCTCGAGGAACTCGCGCCGGTTCTCCATCAGGATCGCGATATGGTCGCGGGCGCCGATGCCGAGGTGTCGCAGCAGATGCGCCCCCTTGTTCGCCCGGGCCTCCAGCTCGGCGAAGGTCACCGACTCCCCGGTCGAACACATGCGGAAGGCCAGCCGCCCCGGTTGATCGGCGAAGGTGCGCGGCTGGTAGGGATGCGAGTTCGTGACCATCGTCGAAACCCGGTTGCAGTTTCAGAATTGGATGAGCGTCTTGCCGAAATGGCCTCCGGCGCGAAGGTGGGCGAGCGCCTCCTTCAGCTCCTCGAACCCGAAATGTGTTCCGAGGACCGGGCGGATCTCGTGCTGGGCCATCGCCGCCAACATCGCCTCGTAGCCGTCCCGGTGACCGACCGTCACGCCCTGGAGGCGCACCTGTCGGGCGACAATGAGACCGAGCGACGTCTCGATGTTGAGGCCCGTCAGCACACCGATCATCGATAGGGTTCCGCCGGGCCGCACCGCGCGCAACGAGAGTGGGAGCGTCTTGGCGCCCCCCAACTCGATGATGTTGTCGTACCCGCCGCGATCCGCCGTGATCTCCCGGGTCGCCCGTGCCCAGTCCTCGACCTCGCTATAGTTGAATGTCTCGTCGGCTCCCATGGACCGCACCCGCTCCAGCTTCTCGTCGCTGGACGAGATCACGGTCACGTGCGCCCCGGCCTGCTTCGCGAAGGCGAGGGCGAAGAGCGCGACGCCGCCGGTGCCCTGGATCAGCACCCGATCTCCGGGTCGGGTCGCCCCTTGGGTGACCACGGCGCTCCAGGCGGTGAGGGCGGCGCAGGGAAGAGTCGCCGCCTCGGCGTCGGAAAGGTAGGCGGGCACGCGGACGACCCCGTCCTGCGACAGACAGACGAACTCCGCCATGACGCCGTCCAGAGGACCGCCGAGCGCCGACGCGAACCGGTCCGGCGTCGGATCACCGGAGACCCAGCGTTGGAAATAAGTCGGCGTGACCCGGTCGCCGACGGCCACCCGCGTCACACCGTCGCCGACCGCGACGACCTCCCCGACACCGTCGGATACCGGGATCAGCGGCAGGTTACCCGTCGCCCGGCCGTATCCCCGGTCGGGCACGATCAGGTCGCGGGCATTGAGGGACGCCATGCGCATCTTCAGCAGGACCTTGCCGGGCC
This sequence comes from Thalassobaculum sp., assembly GCA_048983575.1. GTDB lineage: Bacteria > Pseudomonadota > Alphaproteobacteria > Thalassobaculales > Thalassobaculaceae > Thalassobaculum. The sequence goes on from JBLZTD010000001.1 coordinate 2,320,104, forward strand.
CCGGTTCCGGCTGTGGGCGCTCCGACAGCCGGAGATTGTCGAAACCCCAATCGTTCTCGATCTGGAAAACGCGCATCGGTCAGGCCTCGGTCGTTGGAATGGCGGGTCTGGAGAGCTTCGCGACCTGCTGCTTCAGCAGGCCGTTCGCCCCGTCGGCGAGCGCGGCCGTCTGCAGCGCGCCGAGATGGCGGGCCAGGCAGTGCTCGGGCCGCAGACCCTCCGCTCCCATGGCGTGGAGAAGAGCGGGCAGGTGACGCTGTCCGACCTCGACCGCGGCGATCTTGGCCTGGGCCGCCGACAGGCGCGCATCCTCGCCGCGGGCGACACGCCCGGCGGCGTCGGCCGTCAGTGCCCGGATCGCCGCGAGCTCGGTTTCCGCTTCGCCGAGCGCCTGTCGCCACGCCTGATGGTCCTTCAGTTTCCTGCCGAAGACCGACCGCCGGTTTCCGTAGGACGTCACCGTCTCTATCGCAGCGTCCAGCATGCCGCAGCACATGGCCGCGACATACACACGGGCCCCGTTGATTTCCTCGATGATCGTCCGGAACGCAGCGCCGGGCGGCAGGATCAGCCGATCCTCGCCGACATGAACCTTTGTCAAGACGAAGCCGCCGGTTCCGATGCTGGTCTGCGAGAAGCCGGACTCGATCGCGTGGCGGCTGACGCCGGCATCGCTCAACTCGACGAGAAAGGCGCCGATCCCCTGCAGTCCGGCCGTGCCGTCGGTCTGCGCGAAGACCAGCGCGAGATCGGCATGTCGCGCGTTGATGATCCAACTCTTTTCGCCGTTCAGGACCCAGCCGTCGGCGGCAGGTTCCGCCGTCGTGGCGATGGCCGCGAGGTCCGAACCCGCGCCCGGTTCGGTCAGGGCGGTGCAGGCGCTCTTTCGTCCCGCCAGAAGGTCCGGGAGAAATCGCGCCTTGAGAGAGCCTGGGGCGCTGATGGCGAGGCGTAGGGCCACGTTGTGCGTGTTGATCACCGACATCGCGAAACCGAAATCCGCGGCGGCGAGCATCTCCGAAGCGTCGACCTTGCCCGCGAAACCGTAACCACCGCCCCCGAGATCCGTCGGCAGCTCGATACCGAACAGGCCGTGCCGGCCGGCCTCGGTTTGCATATCCGGCGATGGCGCCTCACCGAGCGACCATGCCGCCGCCGCCGGAGCGACGCGGGTTTGCGCGAACTTCCGCACGCGGTCGAGCCACTGTTTCCTGCTGGTTTCGGTCATTCGGCATGCCACCCTTCAGCCGGGGTCAGCTTTCCTTCCCGGCTCGCAGCCGGGCGCGCTAGACTCTTCTGACCCCGACGGTAGAGCAAACACTGCCCGGCGGCCAAGCTGGGTTGTGCCGCCATCGGGCGGATCAACCGCCCATCCGATCGGCCCGTGTCCGCCCTTCGCAAGCGAGACGGGAGCCGTCCCGACGGGACCGCCGCGAACGCTTCGGGAAATGTGCTCTTTGTCTAGGGTGTATCGAAATAAAAGCCGTCTTGACCGGGTTTCGGAAGCGGCGTTAGGCTTTTAATACAAAATATGGCGCCCTAGTAAAGGTGAGGTATTACTGTAGATATGGCGCTACAATTAAAAAATGGCTTAGAAAACAAGCTGAAGATTAAGACTAAAGGCCGTCAACACATGAGCCTAAGGGAGGAAGCCAATGACAAAACGTGACACGCATGACCGGCTCGTTCATGAGATCGGCGGGCAGAAGATTCGCCGCCGGGACATCATGAAAGCCGGACTCACGGGCGCAACGCTCGCCACGGTTGCCGGGTTGTCGTCGACAGCGCAGGCACAAAGTCCCGAATTCCGTTTCCGGATGCAGTCGTTCCTCGGACCCGGCACCACCGAATGGGAAGTGCTGGTGCCGCGCTACGTCGAACGCGTCCGTGAACTGTCCGGCGGCCGGATCGAGATCCAGGCGTTTCCGCCGGGCGCGGTGGTTCCGACCTTCGAGATGCTCGACGCCGTCAGCAAGGGCGTGGTCGATATCGGATATGCGGCGCAGGTCTACTGGCGCGGCAAGATTCCCTTCACGCTCTGGACCTGGGGCGTTCCCTTCGCCTTCTCGGCCCTGGATCACTACGACTATCTCTGGCACGAGACGGATCTGCTGGGCATCGTCCGTGACGCGTTCGCCAAGGAGAACGTGCACTTCCTGGGACCGGTCTATTCGGACGAGTGGGGCGCCACCATGTCCCGCGAGAAGATGACGCGTCTCTCCGACTTCAACGGCGTGAAGATCCGCAGCTTCGGCCTCGGCGCGGAGATCTGGAAGTCGCAGGGCGCCTCGATCGTGACCGTGCCGGGCGAGGAGCAGTACACCGCCATGTCCCAGGGCGTCATCGACGCGTCGAACTGGGGCTCGCCGGACGGCTTCAAGGCCGTGAAGCTGCACGAGGTCGCCAAGTTCTACCTCGGCCCGTCGCTGATCAAGTTCGACATGGAAGATCAGTTCATGAACATGCGGGCCTACAACAGCCTGCCGGACGATCTGAAGGCCGTCATGAACCTGGCGACCCGCCTCTACGCGGTGGAGCGTGCCGCCACATCGACCTACAACTCGGCGATCGCCGTGGGCGAGATGAAGGCGGCGGGCGTGGAGTTCAACGCGCTGCCGGAAGAGGATGTCGCCGAGATGCGCCGCATCTCGGCCGCCGCTCTCGAACAGCTGGCCGGAGACGATCCGGGCACCAAGGCCGTTCTGGACATCATCTTCAAGACACGCGACCAGCTGAACGAGCGTCCGGCGAACATCTGATCGCCGTCTCTCGGTCGACAGGTTGGGGCGTCCTCGACGGGACGCCCCAATCGTTCATCAGCCAAAGGATCCACCGATGTTCATAGTGCGGTCCGCCGTACGGGCGATCGAGTCCCTCAACAGCGTCATCGGAAGCCTTACGGCAGTGGGGCTGCTCGTCCTGATCGCGCTCGTGGTCTGGGAAGTCTTCCTGCGCTACGTCGTCAACGCGCCGACCACGTGGGGCAACGAACTGATCACCTATCTGTTCGCCGGCTATATCCTTCTGGGGGGCGGCTACACCCTGCTGCACCGCGACCACGTCGCGATGGACATCATCTACGCGCAGCTCTCGCCCCGAAAAAAGGCGATCATCGACGTTCTCACCGCGGGTTTTGTCCTGATCTACTGCCTCGTTCTGCTGCAGCAGACGGGGATCATGACCTATGAGGCCTGGGAGGCCGAGCAGCGCGCGGGAACGGATTGGGGACCGCCTCTCTATCCGGTCTACGCGGCGATGCCGATCGGAGCGTTGCTCCTTATGCTGCAGGCCGTCGCCAAGCTGTTTCGCGATCTCTACACGACATTCACCGGCGACGATCTGCTGCCCGATCCGGTGGCGGACAAGCATGGGGAGGCTGCGCTTTGAGCATCGAGCTTGTCACGCTTCTGCTCTTCGGTTCGTTCATCCTGCTGATGCTCGCAGGCGTCCCGCTGGTCTTCGCGCTCGGCGGATCGGCGGTGGTCGGCACCTATTTCCTCTGGGGCCCAAACGCGCTCTACGCCGTCGGCATCCGCACGTTCAGCCAGGCGACGAGTTTCGTTCTCATCGCGATCCCGATGTTCATCTTCATGGGCTCGATGCTGGAGCGATCGGGAATTGCCCGAGACCTCTACGACATGATGCAGAAATGGCTCGGCGGACTGAACGGCGGTCTCGCGGTCGGCACGGTTCTCGTCTGCACCATCTTCGCCGCTCTGGTCGGGGTGAGCGGGGCGGCGACGGTCACGATGGCCCTGGTCGCGCTGCCCTCGATGCTCGGCCACAACTACAACAAGGGGCTCAGCCTCGGATGCATCGCCGGCGGTGGGGCGCTGGGCGTGCTGATCCCACCCAGCGTCGTGATGATCGTCCTTGGGCTCTACACGAACACCTCCGTCGGCATGCTGTTCCTCGGCGGGATCACGGCCGGGCTGGTGATCGTCGCGCTCTTCACGGTCTACATCCTGGTCGTCTGTGCGCTCCGTCCGGAACTGGGGCCGGCCGTCCCGAAGGCCGAGCGGGCCTCTCTGGAGGAGCGGCTGTCCTCCCTGAAATCGGTCCTGCTCCCGATCAGCCTGATCGTCGTCGTTCTGGGCAGCATCGTCGGCGGGTTGGCCACCCCGAGCGAAGCGGCAGGGCTCGGCGCGCTCGGCGCCATCCTGTGCGCCTATTCCAAGAAGGCGCTCACCTGGCCGGCGCTCTTCGACTCCTGCAAGGTGACGCTGCGGCTCAGCTGCATGGTGATCTGGATCATCTTCGCGGCGTCGATCTTCACGTCGCTCTATGCGGCGCTGGGGGCCGATCAACTGGTGCGCGACGCACTGTCCTGGTTGCCCGGAGGCAAGTGGGGGGTGCTGATCGGCATGCAGATCATCTGGATCATCATGGGGTGTTTCCTGGACCCCATCGGCATCATGATCCTGACGGCGCCGCTGTTCTTCCCGATCGCCACCAGCCTGGGATTCGATCCGGTCTGGCTCGGCGTGCTGTTCGTCGTCAACATGGAGATGGCGTTCCTCACGCCGCCCTTCGGCTTCAACCTCTTCTATCTCCGCAGTGTGGTGCCCAAGGACGTGACCATGGGGGACATCTATCTCTCCGTCGCCCCGTTCGTCGCGCTCCAGGCGCTCGCCTTGATCCTGATGATCATCTTCCCCGAGCTGATCACCTGGCTGCCCTACGCGGTGCTCCGGTGAACGCCATGATCCCGATCCGGACCGGTGGCCCGGGTCGGCGGTTGCAGCGACCGATAGGTAGATAGTCGGGTAGAGTCGGCCGGGCTTATCGGAAACGGCGCGAAGGGACCGGATGCGTCCGGTCCCTTCGTCGTCGCCCAGGGCGCCCGGAAGGTGCCTGAGAGCCAGCCGGTCTCACGCCACCTTGCGCGCCTCTTCGTCTTTGCCAGGCGAGGCCGTGGGCACCAGCGCCCGCACCAGATCCACCATGTCCAGTCGACCGACGACCTTGCGGTCGCGGAGCACCTTGAAACTCGCCTTCGTATCGCCCCCGGCCTGGGCGATGACGTCTTCCAGCGTGTCCTCCGCATCGACCGTGCCCTCCGTATCAGCCGCGGACCCGTCCCGCCGCATCACCGAGCGCACGCGCAGCACCCGGGCGCGGTTGATGTCGGTGATGAACTTCTCGACATAGGCGTCGGCCGGCTGCATCAGAATGCGTTGGGGCTCGTCCTGCTGGACGATGTAGCCGTCCTTGAGAATGACCAGCTTGTCGGCGAGTTTAAGGGCCTCGTCCAGGTCGTGGGTGATGAACACCACCGTCTTGTGCAACTCCTCCTGCAATTCCAACAGAAGGTTCTGCATGTCGGTCCGGATCAGCGGATCGAGGGCGGAGAACGCTTCGTCCATGAGCATGATCGGTGCGTTTGACGTCAACGCCCGGGCCAGCCCGACCCGTTGCTGCATGCCGCCCGAGAGTTGGTTCGGATGCTGGTTGGCCTGTCCCTCGAGGCCAACTCGGTTCAACCACTTGTGCGCCTCGTCGGCCCACTCGTCCTTGCCGAAGCCGCGCACGGCCAGGGGCATGCCCGCGTTTTCCAGGACGGTTCGATGCGGCAGGAGGGCAAACTTCTGGAAGACCATCGACATGGTTTTCTGACGAAGGGCGCGGAGTTGATCCTCGCCGTACTCAAGGATGTTCTCGCCGTCGACCTCGATCTCGCCGGCGGTCGGACGGATCAGCAGGTTCAGGTGCCGGATCAGCGTCGACTTGCCCGATCCGGACAGGCCCATGATCACGGTGATCTTGCCGTCCGGCACATCGATGCTGATGTCGTTCAGGCCGAGGACGTGGTTGTGCTGCTCCAGCAGTTCCGGCTTCGACAGCCCCTGCCGCACACGCGCCATCGCGCCCTCGGGGTCGTCGCCGAAGATCTTGTAGAGATTCCTGAGCGCGACTCGGATTTCGGGGGTTTTCTGCTCGGTCATGACCGGGCCTCCTCAATGCTGCTGGGCTGAGTTGATACGGGCGAGCGCCGATTTGGTGACCCTGTCGAGGATCACCGCCAGCAGCACGATGCCGAGGCCGGCGACGAGACCTACGCCCAACTCGAGGTTTCGGATTCCCTGCAGGACCAGGACGCCGAGTCCGGGAGCGGAGACCAGCGATGCGATCACCACCATGGCCAGGGACATCATGATCGTCTGGTTCACGCCGGCCATGATGTTCGGCAGGGCGAGGGGGATCTGCACCCGGTAGAGCTTCTGGCGTTGCGTCATTCCGAACGCGTCCGCCGCCTCGATCACGTCCTTGTCGACAAGCCGGATCCCGAGGTCCGTCAGCCGGATCACCGGCACGATGGCGTAGAGGATGATCGCGATCCCGAACAGCTTGGACTCGGTCACGCTGAACAGGAAGATCAGCGGGATCAGATAGACGAAGGGCGGAAGTGTCTGGAGCATGTCCAGCACCGGAACGGTTGCCCGGCGCATGGTTTCGCTGCGCGACATGAGGATGCCGATCGGGACCCCGATCAGCACGCACAGGAAGGCGCAGACGAAAATGATCGACAGCGTCTGGATCGCATAGTCGTATTGGTCGATGAAGGCGAGGCCGCCGAAGCTGACAGCCACGAAAGCGACCAGGCTCGCTGAGCGCGAGACGGCCCAAACGATCACAAGCATTGCCGGAATGACGATCCACCACGGCGTGGCAAGCATGGCGTAAAGCGCACCGTCGAGCATCCAGCTGAGCGGCTGCGTCAACGGATCGAGGACGATCTTGAGGCTGTCCTTGATGTTCAGAAACCCGTTCTCCAGCCCCTTGGTCACGTCCCGCGACTGCGGCATCGCTGCGCAGGCCTCATTGAGGGCGTCCAGAGAGGGGAATGGGGTCTCCCAGAGCGAGATCTCCGTCTCTGCCCCGTCGCCGGCATTCTGCGAAACCAGATCGGACATGGACATCGGAGCTGAACTGGCCGAGGAGTCGCACCAGTCCTCAAGCCCCAGGGCTTGGAATAGGGCGTCGTAGGTCGCCACGTCGGCTGCCTTTCCCGCCGCGCGCGCGGCGTTGGACCGTTTTATCAAAAGAATGGCGGGACCGCGGCATGCGCGGCCCCGCCAGGAGAATCAGCGTGCGTCAGCTGGCGCCCAGGACCGAGGCGAGATTCTCGCGCGCCTCGTCATTGAGCCAGGAGGCCCACTTGTCCTTGTAGGTCGTCAGGTAATAGACGGCCGCTTCTTCCGCAGACGCGTTGTTCTCGTCCTTCCAGGCCAGCACGGCGCTCATGGTCGCCGTCTCGAAGCTGATGTTGCCCATGAGTTCGGCGATGGCCGGTTCACGCTCCTTGAAGCTCGATGTGACCGAGGTCAGTACCGGCGCCGCTGGGAAATCAGAGACACCGGGGTTGGAGGTGTCCGCGTTCTGGTTCGCGGCATGCACATCCTGCTCATAGGCGCCGAGATCGACACGGGTCATCTCGTACTTGCCGAGCGGAACGGTCGGACCCCAGTAGTAGCCGAACCAGGGCTCCTGGTTCTCGTAGGCGGCTGCCATGGAGGTCGAGAGCGTTTCGCCGGATCCGTGGTTGAACACCTCGATACCCGACTCCTCGAGATCGAGGGCCTTGACGAGGTTATCGTTGACGATCCTGCAGCCCCAGCCGCTCGGGCAGTTGTTGAACCGCGCGCCGACAAGTTCGGGGTTCTGCATGATCCCCTCGATCGTCTTCAGGTCGGGGTGCTGCTCGGCAAGGTAGGTCGGGATCCACCAGCCTTCCACGCCGCCAGGTGTCAGGACCTTTGCGACCCTCTCGATCTTGCCCTGGCTTTCCAGGCGCGCATAGGCATCGCCCGTGGAGTTCAGCCAGAGTTCGGTGACGATGTCTGGCTCGCCGTTCTCGGCGACGGAGGTCACCGCCGGCACGGTATCGGACGGCACGACCGTCACGTCGCAACCATAGCCTTCCTCCATGATGAACTTCGACACGTTGGTGACGACCGATGCCGACGCCCAGTTCATCTCGGTGATCGATACCTCGCCGCAGTCAGCGTTCGCGGCAGCGGGTGCCATCAGAACGCCCGCTGCGAGACCGATTGCCAACTTCCTCATGTGAGTCTCCTGCATTCAATTCCGGCCGACTACAAACGAACGCGATACTGGTCGCGAGAACGCGCCTGAATCTGAAGCTCGTAAGCCTAGGCCGTTGGATTTGTCGGGGCGCCAGCTATCGGTCAGGTTTCGACCGATGGCGCTTTGCACCCGCACCGTCGTTTCGGCGCGGATCTAGCCGCTGCGGAAAATCATTCGCTCCCGCGCGGCTGCAAGACGGCTCCCGACTGCCGCCATGGGGACACACTTGAGGTCAATCCGCCCCGTTTCAACCGGAGTTGCCACATTTTCGGAATGCGGGCGCTTTTGGAAGAAGTTGCCGCGGCGGCGCTCAGCGAGGCGGTATTCAGTCCGGTGTCTTTCGCCCGGGCGGCGGACGGCGGCCTGCGATCATCCTGGCCAACGGGGCCAGCAGAATGCCGTAGGCGTTGCCGCCTTCGACCAGATAGCGCAGTCCCAGGACGGCGCCGGCCGCGATGGACAGCACCGTCACCGGCGCGCTGATCGCCAGGACCGAGATCGCCGACAGGCCCTGTCCGACCGAGCAGCCGAGCGCGATCACGCCGCCCATGCCCATGAGAGCGCCGCCGAGGATCTGACGTCGCAGCTCGCCGGCATCGTCGCAGGCTTCCCAGCGGAACTGATGGAGCACGCGGGCGCCGATCCAGGCGCCGAAGACCACGCCGCCGATCGAGCCGATGGAGAAGCCGCCGAGACCGCTGCTCACCCCCATGGCCTGCAGGACCGCCTCCCCGAGGGGCATGGTGAAACTATGGCCCTCGATGGGGATGAAGGCGAAGCCGTTCTTTGCGACATGGGTCGTTCCCCACCAGGCCGAGGCGCCGGCAAGACCCACCATCGCCGACCAGAACACGGCGCGGCGGTTGCACCGGAAGTGCCGGTCGCGCAATGCCGCCGCCAAGAGCAGCACGGCGGCAAGGGTGGAGACCGCCACGGGCGCGATGCCGCTCCATGCGGAAATCCAATGCGGCAGGGAACTGGCGGCGAGATTGCCGCTCTCGATGCGGGGGAACAGCGTGTTGCGGATGTCGGCCAGAGGGCCGATCGCCGTCATATACGCGGTGATGCCGATCACCAGCACGATCAGCAGCGAGCGGATGTCGCCGCCGCCCACCCGAGCCAGCGCCCCGAACCCGCAGTTTCCGGCGAGGGCCATGCCGAGGCCGAACATCAATCCACCGACGATCGAAGCCGTCGGACTGAACTCGAAGCGCAGGTAGGCGGCCTCTTCGGGGGATGCGAGGCCGAGGGTGGAGAGCAGGGATGTCGCCGCCACCGCGACGCCGGCGGCCATCGGCCACATCAGCATACGGTCCCGGTTCCCCCCGTAGAGCGCATCCTCGATCGCGCCAAGGGTACAGAAGCGGGCGATGCGGGCGGCCATACCCAATACCGCGCCACCGGCGAAACCCACCAGCGTCACGGAGGCGATGTCCGACAGCCCTAGCATACGCGCACTGTGAACCAGGCCTCGGGGTAAGTCGACTGCACAGATTTTAGGCGACCGCTCGGTTGCCGCTGGGCGGCGGGTCGGTCAGGCCTCGACCTCGTCGCTGCGGCAGAACATGTCGTACAGCAGTTCGAGCATGCGGATCGCGCGCTCGTCCTTGAGGCTGTAGTAGATTGTCTTTCCTTCTCGCCGGTAATGGACCAGCCCTTCCAGGCGGAGCCGGGCGAGCTGCTGCGAAACGGCGGCTTGCCGGGACGACAGGAGCTCCTCCAGCTCGGTGACCGACTTTTCGCCGGTCGCCAGCTGGCACAGGATCATGAGCCGCCCCTCATGCGCCAGAGCTTTCATGAACTCGGTGGCGCGGGTGGCGTTCTGGATCATCACGTCGATCTCGGCGTCGCTGACGCTTGCGTCGAGAACGGGCAGGGTCATGGGGCGGCTCCGCAGGAGGGACGCCTAGAAATCTAGGAAATCCTGCATGGATTCAATAGCCTTGTTCGCACAATCGTGGTCCAGGGCGGCCCCCGGCGCGCCGGAGATACCGATGCCGCCGACCATGTTGCCCGCCGCCAGCACCGGGATACCCCCGCCGAGCACCAGCGCGCTGGTGATGTCCGGCAGACGCGCCATGTCCGGGTCCTCGGCCACCAGCCTGGTCAGTTCGAGGGTGGCGGTCCGGAAGCTGACGGCCGTCCAGGCCTTGCGGGTGGCGGTGTCGACGGTGTGGGCCCCGGCGAAACGGTCGCGCAGAACCACCAGCGGCAGGCCCGCGCGGTCGACGACGGCGATCGCCACTTGATACCCGGCATCCCGGCAGACCGCGAGCGCCTTGGACGCCAGATCCAGGGCCACCTCGGGTTTGAGGGAGTTGTAGCTCACCAGCGCTTCCGCATTTTGCGCCGTCGCGGGTGGCACCGGGGCGAGTGCCAGCGTGAGCGCGACCAGCGCCGCCTTGATCATCACCGCTCTCATGATCCGTTTCCTTCCTTGAGTGGTTTCTCGGCTCCGCTCGGGAGCCGTTTCAGCATCTGGTCCAACATCGGCCAGAAGAAGTGCTCGCCCGGATATCCCTCGATCCGGCCGGTTTCGCGGCCGTCGACCAGAAGAATGAAGGTCGGCGTGAAATGCACGCGCCCCTCGGTCACCACATCGGCGGGCCAGGAGCCGAACAGATCCTGACGCCGCAGCGGCGCGCGACGGCCTTCCTCGGTGAGAGGGTAGATTCCGCCGATTTCGGCGTGCCAGGCCTCGCACCATTCGCAGTGGGCCTGCTCCACCATCAGCAGTTCGGTCTCCGCCCGGACCGCTGCGCTCCACCCGGCCATGATCGAGCCGATCGCCGCCACGGCTAGGATGCGGGCGAACAATCTCTTGCGTTCTGGGCGGAGGGCATGAAACATAATCACAAATTCTAAGATGAGAATATGAAAGCCGCAAGCGCGGCGGGGAAACGCTCGGCGGAGGGTACCAAATGGGCTTCGATATCGGGGTCGCGGGCGCGTTCATCGCGGGCCTCGCCTCCTTCGTCACTCCCTGCATCCTGCCGATCGTGCCGTTCTACCTCTGCTACATGGCCGGGGTGTCGATGAACGAGATGACGGGGGAAGAGGAGACCGTCGGCGGCGCGCGCTGGCGGGTGGTCGCCTCGGCGGCGCTGTTCTCCGCCGGGGTCATCACGGTCTTCGTGGCGCTTGGCGCCAGCGCCTCGGTCTTCGGCCAGCAGCTCCGCGAGTATTTCGACGTCCTGCGCTATCTCGCGGCGGCTTTGATCGGATTGATGGGGCTGCACTTCCTCGGGATCCTCAAGGTCCCGTTCCTGTACCGCCAGGCGCGTGCCGAGGTGGCGGCGCCGGCCGGATTCCTCGGCGCCTATCTCGTCGGGCTGGCCTTCGCCTTCGGCTGGACGCCCTGCGTCGGGCCGGTGCTCGCGGTGATCCTGTTCAGCGCCGGCGCCACGGAAACCGTCGGCGACGGGGCGGTGCTGCTCCTCAGTTACGGCGTCGGGATGACTCTGCCCTTCGTGGTGGCGGCGTTGTTCTTCGGACCCTTCATGCGGTGGATGCGCTCGATGCGCCGTCATGTGGCGCTGGTCGAGAAAACGATGGGCGGGGTGCTGGTGGTGTTCGCGGTGCTGGTGGGCACGAACACTGTCGGCGTGATCGCCCAATGGATGATCGACACCTTCCCGGTGTTTCAAACGATCGGATAAGGAGAGACGAGATGACGCGTCTGATTCTGGGACTGTTTCTGGGGCTGTTCGCGGCCCAGCTGCTCTCCGGCCCGGCTGTGGCCGAGGTGGGAGAGGACGGACTGCACAAGAAGGACTGGTTCGCGGTCACCTTCAAGGACGTGGCCGAGGACATCGGCGACGCCGCGGCCTCGGGCAAGCGGCTGGCCATGATCTTCGAGCAGCGGGGCTGCATCTACTGTCGGCAGCTGCACGAGGGCCCGCTGTCGGATCCCGAGGTGGTCGATTACCTCAAGGCCAACTACGTGATCGTCCAGTACAACCTGTTCGGCGACGAGGAAGTCACCGATATCGACGGCACGGCGCTTCCGGAGAAGGAAATGGCCAAGCGCTGGGGCGTGGTGTTCACCCCGACCATTCTGTTCATGCCCGACGAGGTCCCTGCCTCGGGGACGGCCGGCGAGTCGGCCGTGGCCGTGATGCCGGGCGCGTTCGGCAAGGGAACGACCCTGGACATGTTCACATGGGTTCACGAGAAGGGCTACCAGGGCGAGGAGCACTTCCAGAAATATCACGCCCGCATGATCTCCGAGCGGCAGAAGAACAACTAGGTCGGACCGGTCCGCGGGCCCCGGAACGCAACATCAAATTCAGAGATATGAATTTGATGTTGCGTTCCGGCCGCAATTCCGGTCTCCTGAGTCAAGAAGCGCGTCATAGAGCGTGCCAGCTAGAGGGAGGATACTGGTAATGAAGACAGCTCTCGCCGCGGGTTTGGCGATGCTCGTCGCGGTCTCGGCCGCATCGGCTCAGATGGTGAAGCCGGGCGACGTGACATTCGTCGACAATACCGTCCCCCAATCCCTGACCGGTCAGCCGGGCGATCCCGCCAAGGGGCGTGACTGGGTCGTTGGCCGGAAGCTCGGCAACTGCCTTGCCTGCCACGCCAATTCCGACATGGTCCAGGAGCCCTATCACGGCGAGGTCGCGCCGCCGCTGGACGGAGCCGGCAACCGTTGGTCGGAAGCCGAGCTCAGGGCGATCGTGATCAATTCGAAGGTCGCGTTCTCGCCGGAGACCATCATGCCGGCCTTCTATCGCGACAGCGGGTTCAACCGTGTGGCCAAGACTTTCGAGGGCAAGACGATCCTGACCGCCCAGCAGGTCGAGGACGTGGTCGCCTACCTGATGACGCTGACAAAGGAATAGGTGCGACACCGCAAGAGGCGTCAACGCCCCGCCGTACCGGAAAATGGAGGAAATCACATGCAGATGACCAGGCGTGACCTGTTCGCGCTTGCGGCCGGACTGGCCGCTGCCGGCCTGATCCGAGTGCCGGCCCATGCCGGCGAGGATGCCGTAAAAGCCGCCATCGAGGAATTCGCTGGCGGCATGCCCGAGACCGGGGGCGTCGAGATCGGCGCGCCGGAGATCGCGGAGAACGGCAACACCGTTACGATCGAAGTTGCCGCCGACGGGGCGGTCTCGATCATGATTCTCGCCGCCGGCAACCCGAACCCGGGCGTCGGCACCTTCCATTTCACCAAGCTCTCGGCCGAGAGCCGCGCGTCCACCCGCATCCGCCTGGCGAAGACCCAGGACGTGGTCGCGGTGGCGAAGATGGCGGACGGGTCCTCACGGATGGCCCGGCGCGAGGTCAAGGTGACAATCGGCGGCTGCGGCGGCTGAGGCGAGAGGAGAGACTCAAATGGCGAAAATCAAACCCCGCGTGAAGGTCCCGAAATCGGCCAAGGCCGGTGAAGCCATCACCATCAAAACGCTGATCAGCCATCCGATGGAGTCGGGCCAGCGCAAGGACAGCAAGACCGGGGAGCTGATCCCCCGGAAGATCATCAACAAGTTCGTCGCCACCTATGACGGCGAGACGGCCTTCGCGATGGATCTGGAGCCGGCGATCGCCGCGAACCCGTATATCGAGTTCTCGGTGAAGCTCGAAAAGACCGGGCTCATGCGGTTCGAATGGACCGACGACGACGGCACCATCTACGACATCGAAAACGAGATCACCGTCACCTGAGTGAACGGGGACAACAGGGAGGAACGACATGAACAGGCTCTTGGCTTTGGGAGTGGCGGGGTTCCTGGCGGTGGTCGCGGGGCCGGTTGCCGCCGGCGAGGATTCGGAACTGGTGATCGATGGCACGACCATCGTGACCAAGGTCAAGGCTCCGGAGGGGCTCGCCGTTCAGCGAGTTGTATTCGGGTTGGCTTTTCCGAACGCCGGAGACCCAGGCGCTGGCGGCGGATGATTTCGAGAACCCCGCCATGATCTCCGCCCAGTTCGGAGAAGAACTGTGGTCGACAAAAGACGGTGCGGCCGGGCAGTCCTGCGCGGACTGCCACGGCGATGCCTCGGAGAGCATGAAGGGCCTGAAGGCCCAGATGCCGAAGTGGAATGCCGCCAAGGACACGCTTTTCACTCTGGAGGACCACATCAACTGGTCCCGCGAGGAGCATCAGCAGGCCGAACCATGGAAGTGGGAAAGCCAGGAGATGCTGGCGATGACCGCCTATATCGGCCTGCAGTCGCGCGGCATGCCGGTCAAGGTGAAGATCGACGGTCCGGAACACGCGTGGTGGGAGAAGGGCAAGGAGCTCTACTACACCCGGGTGGGCCAGTTGGACATGGCCTGCGCCCATTGCCACGAGCAGAACTATGGCAACATGATCCGCGCCGATCACCTGAGCCAGGGGCACTCCAACGGCTTTCCGGTCTACCGTCTGAAATGGCAGGGGATCGGGTCGCTGCACCGCCGGTTCAAGGGGTGCATGGACAACATCCGCGCCACTCCCTACGCCCGGGGATCGGACGAGTTCACGGCCCTCGAGCTGTATCTCGCCTGGCGCGGCGAGGGGCTGTCGGTCGAGACCCCGGCCCTGCGTAACTGAACCCGCGCGGCGCCCGCGGCCGATCCCGGCACGGGCGCCCGCCTCCGACTGACCTGCCGCCTGTCCCCGGCTGGAGCGTTACGCGCTTCGGATAGGCGGCTTGCACCCCGATGTCGGGACCGCTGAAGGAACAGAATGCCATGCTGTCGCGTCGCGATTTCCTCCAGGCCTCGTTCGCCGCCTCGGCCATCCTCGGCGCCAGCGGCTTCGGGAACTGGAGCCGGCTTGCCGCCCGGCAACGTCTCAGTCAGTCCGATCTGCTCGACTTCGAGACGACGGGCAACGTCACCCTGCTCCACTTCACCGACTGCCACGCGCAGGTGAAGCCGGTCTGGTTCCGCGAGCCGTCGGTCAATATCGGAGTGGGCGAGGTGGCGGGCCTGCCGCCGCATCTCTCCGGTGCCGAGTTCCTCGACGCCTATGGCCTGAAGCCCGGATCGCCGGAGGCCTACGCGATGTCCAGCGAGGACTTCGTGGCTCTTGCCCGCGAGTACGGTCGGATGGGTGGCTTGGACCGCGTCTCCACGATCCTGAAGGCGGTGCGTGCCGACCGTCCGGACGCCCTGTTCCTGGACGGTGGCGATACCTGGCAGGGCTCGCTGAGTGCGCTGCGTACCCAGGGTCAGGACATGGTCAACCTGATGAACGCCCTGAAGCCGGACGCGATGACCTCGCATTGGGAATTCACCTACGGCATCGACCGGGTCATGGAGATCGTCGAGACCCTGCCGTTCCCCTTCCTCGGCGCCAATATCTTCGACAACGAATGGGACGAACCGGCGTTCGACAGCCACGCCATGTTCGAACGGGGTGGCGCGACCGTCGCCGTGATCGGTCAGGCTTTCCCGTACCTCCCCATCGCCAATCCGCGGTGGATGTTCCCGAAGCTCTCCTTCGGCATCCGCGAGGAGCGCATGCGTGCCGTTGTGGAGGAGGTGCGCGCCGCCGGGGCCGACCTGGTGGTGCTGCTCTCCCACAACGGCTTCGACGTCGACCGCAAGATGGCCGCCCAGGTGGACGGCATCGACGTGATCCTGTCCGGCCACACCCACGACGCCCTGCCGGAGCCGGTGAAGGTCGGCAAGACCCTGGTCGTCGCGTCCGGCAGTCACGGCAAGTTCGTCTCCCGCCTGGACCTCGACGTCCGCGACGGCGCCGTGCGCGATTTCAAGTACCGCCTGATCCCGGTCTTCGCCGACGTGATCGCGCCGGACCCCGAGATGACCGCGCTGATCGATGCGGAGCGCGCGCCGTTCAAGGCCGAGCTGGAAGAGGAGATCGGCAGGACCTCGTCACTGCTCTACCGCCGGGGCAACTTCAACGGCACCTGGGACGACCTGATCTGCGACGCGCTGCTGGAGGAGCGGGAAGCCGACATAGCGCTCTCTCCCGGATTCCGCTGGGGCCCGAGCGTGCTGCCGGGCGAGGTCATCACCCGCGAGGATATCTACGCCGCCACGGCGATGACCTACCCGAACGCCTATCGCAGCGAAATGACCGGCGAGATGCTTCACGCGATCATGGAGGACGTGGCCGACAACCTGTTCAACCCGGACCCCTACTACCAGCAGGGCGGTGACATGGTCCGGGTCGGCGGCATGGGATACGCGATCGACGTCGCCAAGCCGATCGGCTCGCGCATCAGCGATATGACCCTCCTGAAGACCGGCGAGGCGATCGACCCCGCCAAGACCTACGTGGTGGCCGGCTGGGCATCGGTGAACGAGGGCACCGAGGGGCCGGCGATCTACGACCTCGTCGAGCGCTATGTAGCGCGCAAGGGCGTGGTCGAGGTCGCACCGAACACCGCCGTGAAGACGCTCGGCGGTTGATGCGAACGGAGACGGAAGAGATGACGGACAAGCAATCCACCTCGCGCAGAACCTTCCTGAAGGGTGGCCTGGTCGCCGGCGGCGCGCTGGCCGCGACGCCCGCATTCGCCGCCGGCGATCCCGCCATTGTCGAGCGCCAGCCATGGGCCAATCAGCTTGGCGAGGGGGTCGATGCCCGTCCTTACGGGACGCCGTCGCAATTCGAGGCGCATGTGCGCCGGCGCAACGTGGAATGGCTTACGGCGGATCCGGTAAGCTCCGTGAACTTCACGCCGCTGCACGAGCTGGACGGCATCATCACCCCCAACGGCCTCTGCTTCGAGCGGCATCACGGCGGCATCGCCGAGGTCGATCCGGCGAAGTACCGTCTCATGATCAACGGTCTGGTCGACCGCGAACTGGTCTTCACCCTGGCCGACCTGAAACGCTTCCCCCGCGTGAACCGCGTCTACTTCCTGGAATGCGCGGCGAACACGGGCATGGAGTGGCGCGGCGCCCAGCTCAACGGGTGCCAGTTCACCCACGGCATGATCCACAATGTCATGTACACGGGCGTTTCCCTGCGCACGATCCTGGACGAAGCCGGGGTCAAGCCGACGGCCAAATGGCTGCTGGCGGAAGGGGCGGACGCCTCGGCCATGACCCGCTCGATCCCGATCGAGAAGGCCCTGGACGATTGCCTGGTCGCCTTCGCCATGAACGGCGAGGCCCTGCGCCCGGAACAGGGCTATCCGGTGCGCCTGGTCGTGCCGGGTTGGGAAGGCAACATGTGGATCAAGTGGTTGCGCCGCCTCGAACTCGGCGACATGCCCTGGCAGCACCGCGAGGAGACGTCCAAGTACACGGACCTTCTGCCGAACGGCAAGGCGCGCCGCTTCACCTGGGAGATGGACGCCAAGTCGGTCATCACCAGCCCGAGCCCCCAGGCGCCGATCCTGCACGGGAAGGGACCGACGGTCATCACCGGCGTGGCCTGGTCCGGCCGCGGCACCATCCGGGAAGTCCACGTGACCCTGGACGGCGGCCGAAACTGGCGTCAGGCGCGGATCGACGGCCCGTCCTGGGACAAGTCCATGCACCGTTTCTATGTCGAGTTCGATTGGGACGGCAGCCCGCTGCTCCTGCAGTCGCGCGCGGTGGACAGCACGGGCTACGTGCAGCCGACGAAGAACGAGCTGCGCGCCGTGCGCGGCGAGAACTCGATCTACCACAACAATGGAATTCAGACTTGGCATGTGCGTGCGAACGGGGAGGCCGAGAATGTCGAGGTTTCTTGAACTGGCGGCGGTCGGCCTGGCCGTCTCGATCGCGTTTCCCGCGGCGGCGGAGACACTGGGTCTCGGACGGGCCGCCACACCGGAGGAAGTCGCGGCCTGGGACATCGACATCCGGCCCGACGGGATCGGGCTGCCGGAGGGCAGCGGAACGGTGGTCGATGGTGAGACGATCTACACCGAGCGCTGCGCGATGTGCCACGGCGACTTCGGAGAGGCGGTGGGCCGCTGGCCGGTGCTGGCGGGCGGACAGGGCACCCTGAAGACCGCGGACCCGGTGAAGACCGTGGGCTCGTACTGGCCGTACCTGTCGACCGTCTGGGATTACGTCCACCGGGCCATGCCGTTCGGCGACGCCCAGTCGCTTACCGCCGACGAAACCTATGCGCTGACCGCCTACGTTCTCTACCTGAACGATCTGGTCGACGACGAGTTCGAACTGACCCGGGAGAACTTCACCCAGGTGGCGATGCCGAACGCGGGCGGCTTCTATGACGACGACCGGGCCGAGACCGAGACGTGGAGCAAGACCGCGCCCTGTATGACCGACTGCAAGCCCGAGGTGACGATCACTGCCCGGGCGCGGGTGATCGACGTCACTCCGGATGACCCGACCTCCAAGCATCGGACCGGCGAAGCGGCGGCGGCGGCCGAAGCGGAAGCGCCGGCCCAGGTCGCCGCCGCACCGGCTGCCGAGGCGCCGGATCCGGCGCTGGTCGCCGCCGGCGAGACGGTGTTCAAGAAATGCCAGGCCTGTCATGCCGTGGGTGAGGGCGCCCGACACAAGATCGGTCCGCACCTCAACGGCGTCTTCGGTCGCACCGCCGGCGGTGCCGACGGATTCACCAAGTACTCCGCCGACATGGTGAAGGCCGGAGAGGACGGTCTGGTCTGGAACGAGGAGACCCTGGCCGAGTTTCTCGCCAAGCCGAGGGACGTGATCAAGCGCACCAAGATGGCGTTCGCGGGTCTGAAGAAGGACGAGGACGTCGACGCCATTATCGCCTACCTGCGGGCAATGCCCGAATAGAGCGGAGCGACAGCCATGTTCCGGATGACGGCCCGCAGCATCGTCGGCATCGGTCTGGCCGCTGTGCTGGCCGTCGCCGCGCCTGATGCGAGGTCGCAGTCGGCTCCGATCGGCGATGCCGCCAGGGGCGAGACACTGTTCCGGGCCTGCGGGAGCTGTCATCGGGTCGGCAAGAGCGCTCGAAATGGGATCGGACCGCATCTGAACGGTGTCTTCGGCCGCAAGGCCGGGACGGTCGACGGTTTCAAGTACTCCGAGGGCCTTCTGCGCGCCGGAGCAGATGGGCTGGTCTGGTCGGCCGAAACGCTCGACGCCTACCTTGAGAACCCGAAGAATCTGGTGTCGCGCACGAGAATGAACTTCCGAGGGATGGCGGTCCGCGAGGATCGCGCCGACGTGATCGCGTATCTGCGCCGATTCTCCGACCGGCCGAGCGACATTCCCGAGTCAGCCCCGACGATGGCGGCCACCGACCATGAGGTCGATCCGGCCATACTGGCGATCATCGGCGACCCCGACTACGGCGAGTATCTGTCGGGCGAATGCGTGACCTGCCACCAGAAAAGCGGTGCCGCGGAGGGTATCCCGTCGATCACCGGATGGCCGCGGAACGACTTCGTGATCGCCATGCACGCCTACAAGAACGAGGTCCGGCCCCATCCGGTGATGCGGATGATCGCGGGGCGGCTCTCGGATGACGAGATCGCCGGATTGGCGGCGTATTTCGAAGGCCTCGACTGATGCGAACGGGGCCCAAAAAGGGAGAGAACGCCATGTCTGTGAGCAGAAGAACCATCCTGAAGGGGGCTGCGGCGAGCGCCGCGGTCGCCGCCGCTCCAATGGTCATGGGCGCCGGTCACGGCGCTCCCCGCGTCGTGGTGGTCGGCGGCGGCGCCGGTGGCGCCACCGTGGCCCGATACCTCGCCAAGGACAGCAAGGGAGCGATCCACGTCACCCTGATCGAGCCGACCCGGACCTACTACACCTGCTTCTTCTCCAACCTGTATCTCGGCGGGTTCAGGACCATGGACTCGCTGGGCCACAGTTACGGAAAACTGGCCAGCGAGTACGGTATCAACGTCGTTCACGACTGGGCGGTTGGAGTCGACCGGGACAAGAAGACGGTGGCGCTCGCCGGCGGCGGGGCCGTGCCGTACGACCGGCTGGTGCTGTCCCCCGGAATCGATTTCGTCGACGGCTCGGTGCCGGGCTGGGACCTTTCGGCCCAGAACCGGATGCCGCATGCCTACAAGGCCGGTTCGCAGACCGAACTGCTGAAGGCCCAGATCGACGGCATGCGCGAGGGCGGCGTATTCGTCATGGTCGCGCCGCCGAACCCGTTCCGGTGCCCGCCGGGACCCTACGAGCGGGTTTCGATGGTCGCCCACGTACTCAAGGCCAAGAACCCAACGGCCAAGATCCTGATTTTCGATCCGAAGGAGAAGTTCTCCAAACAGGGGCTCTTCCAGGAAGGTTGGGAGCGGCACTACCCGGGCATGGTCACCTGGCTCGATGCAGGGTTCACCGGGTCGCTCGAAGAGGTCCGGCCGGAGGCTATGGAAGTGGTGGTGGGCGGTGAGACCACGAAGGCCGACGTGGTCAACGTGATTCCGGCGATGAAGGCCGGGCGGATCGCCGAGATCGCGGGGCTGACCAACGACGGCGGATGGGCGCCGATCGTACCGGCGACCATGCAGAGCCGGGCTGACGAGAACATCCATGTGCTCGGCGACGCGGCGCATCAGGGCGACATGCCGAAGTCCGGCTTCGCGGCGAACAGCCAGGCCAAAGTGGCGGCCAATGCCATCCGCGGCGCGCTCACCGGGTCGAAGGTGTTCCCGGCGAAGTTCACCAACACCTGCTGGTCGCTGATCGATACCGATGACGGCGTGAAGGTCGGCGCCGCCTACGAGGCGACCGAGGAGAAGATCGCCTCGACCTCGAGCTTCATCAGCAAGACCGGGGAGGATGCCGCCCTGCGCAAGCAGACCTACGAGGAAAGCGTCGGCTGGTACGCCGGCATCACCACGGACATGTTCGGCTGAGCGGGGTCGGTGGCCGCGCGATGACGTCGGGCTTCCTCGCCCTCGTGCTGTTCCTCGCCTCGGCCGGCGGTCTGATCGTCGAGATCGTCGCCGGCCGCCTGATCGCGCCCTATGTGGGCATGTCGCTCTATACCTGGACCGCGATCATCGCCGTCGTGCTGGCCGGTCTGTCGGTCGGCCACTGGATCGGCGGCCGACTGGCCGGCCCGGAGGTCGACCGGCGCCGGGGGTTCCTGAGGCTGGCGGTGGCCCTGGCCCTGGCGGCGGCGAGCAGCCTGTTCGCCCGGGTGATCCTCTCCGACCTTGCCCTTGGCCTGCTGGAGAGCGGCCTCGGACAGGTCACCGTGGTGGTGGTCCTGACCGTGGCTCTTTTCCTGCTGCCGAGCCTGTTCGTCGGCGTCGTCGCGCCGATCGTCACGAAGCTCGCCGTCGACGGCGATCCGGGGCGGGCCGGGGCGGTCCTCGGGCGCATGTACGCGCTCGGCACGGTCGGCAGCATCGCGGGAACCCTGGCGGCGGGTTTCCTGTTCATTTCCTGGGTCGGCGCCGGCGGTACCCTCCTCGCGGTGACCGTGCTGTACGCCGTTCTGGCCTTCGTCTGCGCCCTGCTCGCCGGCAGACGCACGGCATCGGCGACGGTCGCCGCGATGCTGGTGGTGGGCGGTGCGTTGTCTACCGTCGGCGTCGTGCGCGGGGCCTTCGCCGAGCGGTGTACCGAGGAAAGCGACTACTTCTGCATCATCGTCGACGATTTCGCGCCGATCTCCGGCCGGCCGAGCGCGCTGATGGCGCTCGACAATCTGGTCCACGGGATCAATGACCGGGCCGATCCCAGCCTGCTGTACAGCCCCTATATCCAGTTCGTCGACGAGTATGTCCGGCGCCACAGGGGCTTCGGAGCCGGCTTCTCGGCTTTCTTCGTCGGCGGCGGAGGCTATACGCTGCCGCGGTCCTGGGCGGCGACCGTGCCGGGCGCGCGGCTGCTGGTCGCGGAGATCGATCCGGCGGTTACCCGGGTGGCGGCGGAACGCCTGTGGCTCGACCCCGCCGATCCGGCGTTGGAAATCCGTCACGCCGACGCGCGGGTTGTTCTGCAGTCGCTGCCCCGCGACCCCGCTTTCGATGTCGTATTCGGAGATGCCTTCCACGACATCTCCGTCCCGACCCATCTGGTGACGACGGAGTTCCATAGGGAGGTGGCGGCCCGCCTCCGGCCGGGGGACTTCTACGTGGTCAACGTGGTCGACGCCGCGCGCAACCCGATGTTCCTCGCCGCGCTGACCCACACGCTGGCGCAGGACTTCCCGGCGGTCGAGATCTGGCGGGAGGTGGCGGCCGACGGACAGGCGGCGGATGACCGGGTGACCTACATCGTCCTGGCCACCGGCCGGGCCACCTCCGCCGGCGATCTGGTTTCCGCCTTCGGGATCGAGCGGCGTTGGGAGCGTGTTGCGCTGCGGACCCTGATGGACGCCGACACCGGGGCGCCGGTCCTGTTGACCGACGACTACGCGCCCGTCGACCGGTTGCTGTCGTCGGTCCTGTTCGCCCGGGTCGGCGGCCGCTAGAGTTAAATCCGACCATATTGAATCACTTCATGATTCAATATGGTCGGTGAATTTGTCTCTAAAACGATCTGCTCTAGGGAACCGTCGCAGTCGGGAGGGTCTGGCGGGTCCGCTTAGCGATACCAGGCGTCCGCCAGCAGCCCGCCCACGACCGCGCCGGTGGCTCGGCCGACGAGCTGAACGGTGGAGACCATCGCGCTCCCGGCGGCGGTGGCGGTCGCCATAGCCGGGCCGGCCATGCGAGCCCCCATCTGCGGGCCGACAGCCGCCGCCGTCCGGGCGCCGCCTACCATTGCCTGGGGGGCTGCCGTGACGAAGTATGCGGGGATAATCAGCCCGTCCGTCAGGAGTCCGGCGATCACCCAGCCGCCGAGGCTGCCGGCACCGACCGTGACCAGCCAATACGGATCGAAGCTGGACGACGCCGGGGCGGGAGAGGAAGGCGCGGGCGAGGGGGCCGCTTGCTGGGCCTGCGCGCCGGTCGGCGCCTGCGCCAGGATCCACAGTCCGACGATCAGGACCGCGACGGTCTTGCGTAGATACGGCATGTCAGCCTCCGGGTAGGAGCATCAGGATCGACGGAAGAGGCTCAA
This sequence comes from Thalassobaculum sp., assembly GCA_048983575.1. Lineage (GTDB taxonomy): Bacteria > Pseudomonadota > Alphaproteobacteria > Thalassobaculales > Thalassobaculaceae > Thalassobaculum. The sequence goes on from JBLZTD010000001.1 coordinate 2,343,082, forward strand.
GTCGGTCCGGCGAGACCGGCTTTAGGCGTTCCTCCGGCGGTTGGACACCGCCACCGCGCCACATTCGGGATCGTTCAGGATGTGGCCGAACGTTGTCGGTATCGGCAGTGCACGATCAATGGTGCGGGGATGGCGCTTGAGAGTCCAGGCCTGTCAGGGACGACAGACCGTGGCGGGATGCGGAGCGTCGGGTTTGGGGAGCCGCTAGCTCCGCGCCCGCGCCGCCTGCAGGACCGGGCCGTCGAGGAACGCCATCAGGTCGCCGAAATAGCCCTGCGACCGGGCCGGGCGGTCGGGATCGGACGTGATGGCGATCGCCAGGGCGCGCTCCGGATGGGCGGCGATGACCTGTCCGCCATAGCCGCGCGCGATCATGTATCCCGTCTCCGAGAGGAACCATCCGTATCCATAGCCCAGGCCGGACCAGGGGGACCGGGTCCGGGGCCGGGCGGACGCCTCGATCCAGTCCCGGGGGACCACCTGGACGCCCCTGAACCGTCCGCCGTCGCGGATGGTCGCCGCGATCCGCAGCATCGCCCGCGGCGTCAGCGCCATCTGGTTGCCGCCGAGGTAGAAACCCTGCGGGTCGCGGGTCCAGGCGGGAACGTCGATATCCAGCGGCGCGCCCAGTCTTGCGCGCGCCTGGGAGAGCAGGCTTTCGCCCGCCGCCTCGGCGAGGGCGGCGCCGAGCACATGGGTCGAGCCGGTGGAATAGATCATCCTGCCGCCCGGCCGCGCGACCATCGGCTGCCTCAGCGCGTTGCCGACCCAGTCCCGCGAGTTCACCCAGGCGCCGTAGTTGCGGCCCGAGGTGGACTCGAGACCGGCGCGCATGGTCACGAGATCCTGCAGCGTCAGCGTCTCGACACCCGGTGTGGCGTCCGGCGGCACGAGCCCCGGGGCCACCTCGACGAGATGCGCTTCGACACCGGGCACCTCGCCGCGGTCGATCGCGATGCCGAGAAGCAGAGCGACAATGCTCTTCGAGCACGACTTGATGTTCGCGGCACGGTCCAGCCCCGGCCCGCGCAGGGCCTCCGCCAGGACGAGATCGTCGCCCCGCAGCACCTGGATCGTGCGCAGCCGCGGGAATGCGCGGGCGGCCCGTCCGAGATCGGCGTTGCGCGCTTGCGCGGTCTGGAGTCCCGGCGCGACGAAGGGCGCGGCGAGCGTGGCGGCCAAGCCGGCTGCGGCGGTGGTGAAACGGCGTCGGGTCAGCATCATCCGGACAGCATCCTTGCGAGTTGGCCCCGGCCGCGCGGCAGGGCGCCCAGCCCGCCGGCAAGGCCCGCAGCGATCGCGGTGACCACGCCCAGGCCCGCCGGCAGGATGACGGCGACCAGTCCGGGCACCCACTCGACCCTGAGCGCGCCATCGGCGATCCACCAGCTCGCCAGCAGGCCGGCGGAGCCGCCGACGATCGCGGCGGCCAGGCCGGTGGCGGCGGTCTCGCAGAGGCGGGCGAGCGAGATCTCGCGGCGGGTCGCGCCGACGATCGAGAGCGCCACCGCCTCCCGGCGGCGGGCGTCCACATCGGCCGACACGGTGGCGGCGAGGGAGAGCGAGCCGGCGAGCAGCAGGATGGCGGCGATCATCAGGGTGCCGAGGATCGCACCCTCGACCACCTCGGTGGCGTCGGAGACCAGGCGCCGGACGTCGATCACCGTGACGTTGGGCGCGTCGCGGGCGAGATCCGAGATGAAGGCGTTCAGCGCCGCCTCCGTCTCGCCCTGGAGCGATACGATCCAGCTATGGGGGGCATCCTTGAACGGCGCCGGACTGGCAACCACCAGGAATTCGGGCCGCATGGTCCGGTGGTATTCCTTGCGGATGTTCGCCACCTCCGAGGTGAAGACCCGGCCGAGCACGCTGTAGGTCAGCCGGTCGCCCGGCTTCAGGTCGAACGCCTCCATGACGTCCTCTTCCGCCGAGACCAGGGGCGGTCCGTCGTAATCCGCCGGCCACCACTCGCCGGCCAGAAGCTCGGCGCCGGTCGGATCGGCGGTCCAGGAGAAGCTGCGGTCGCCGTCGATGACCCAGTCCTTGTCCGGATTGACCAGCGCCTCTTCGACCGGCGTGCCGTTCACCCGAAGGAGCCGCGTGCGCATGAAGGGGGTTGCCTGGAGACCGTCCAGGGCCGGCGTGTCGGCAACGCGGGCCCGGATCCGCTCCACCTGGGCGGCCTGGACGTCGAGCAGGACGAGATCCGGGGCCTTGGTCGGGATCTGGGTCTCGAAGGCGTTCTGCAGGGAGTGTTGGACGGCGATCACGCCGGTGATCCCGGCGATGCCGATACCCAGCGCCACGGTCCGCAGCATCACCGCGCGGCTGGATGCGAACCCCTGCCGGACCGCCAGAGCGAGGAATCCGTCCGACGGCAGCAGTCGGGCTCCCCGGGCGATCAGCACGCCGAGTCCGGCGAGAAGACCGGCAACGGCGATCAGCCCCAACGCGGCCGCCACGGCCATGCCCGGGTTGGGCAGACCGGCGATCGCCAGGGCGAGTGAGGTCGCCAGAAGCGCCGCGGCGATTGACGCATCCCTGGTGGTGAGGCCGACACCGGCGACGTCGTCGCGCAGGGCTCGAAGCGGAGCGACCCGCGTGATGCCGGAGAGTCCGGCGACCAGTGCGCCGGCCAGGCCGAGGGCCAGTGTGACGCCGACCAGCAGAATTTCCGGCACGATGTCATCCGGCTCCCAGAACAGGTGCAACCGGGTCGTCAGTGTGTCGAGCAGCACGGCGGCGCCAGCCGTCGCGACCGTGAGGCCGATCGCCAACGCAAGCGTGCCAGCGATGGCGACGAGGACGGCATGCAGCGCGACGACCATGGAGGCGGTCGCGCCCGACAACCGGTATTGCGCGATGGTCCGGTGCCGGCGGCCGATCCACATGGCGACGGCCGCCCAGGCGCCGGTCAGCCCAACGGCGAAGGCGGCGAGGCCGGAAATGCCGAGGAAAGTCGTGGTCCGGTTCGTCACCTCGCGGACCCTTTCGGCGGCGTCGCTCGGGCTCTGGAACTCCCAGCCGCGCTCGGGCTCCGCCGCTTGCACGGCCGCCAGGGCGTCGCTGGACGTCACGCCCTCGGGAAAGCGGATGCGGGTGCGGTACTCGGTCAGCGATCCCCGGCCGGTGAGGCCGGTGGCTTCGAGGCGGTCCCTGGCGATCAGCACACGGGGGCCCACCAAAAAGGTGCCGGCCGACAACCGGTCGGGTTCCCGCAGCAGCCGGTCGCGGATCTCGAACGCGGTCTCGCCAATGCGGATCGTGTCCCCGAGACCCAGTCCGAGCTGCGCGAGCAGGCCCGGCTCGACGACCGCGCCCGGCATTCCATCTCTCTGCGCCAGGGCGGCCTGAATGTCCTGCCCGTCCGACAACTCCACCGTTCCATAGAGCGGATACGCGCCGTCCACCGCCTTGAGTTCCACCGTCATCCGCCGCGGCGCGTCTGCCGGGCCGGCTGACGCCGTGGAGCGAAGTTCGACCACACGGGATGATCGGCCGACCCCGGCGAGAGCGGCTTGTGTGGTGTCGTCCAGCGGCGCGTTGACGACGGTCACCGACACGTCGCCGCCGAGAATGCGCGTGGCGTTGTCGCGCATGGCGTCCGCCAGTCCGTCGCTGAGCAGCCAGATCAGGCCGAGCATCGCGCTGGCGATCACCACGCAGGTCATGAACAGCCGCAGGCCGAGAACCCCGAAACCGAGCTCCGCCTTCACCAGACCGAACAGAACCGCCGCCCCCGACGGTCCCGGCTCGGCGTGCCCGTGCGTCGCGTCGCCGGTCATCTCAGGAAGCCACCCGGCCGCCCTCGATGACGAGGGTGCGATCGCACCGGGCCGCCAGCGCCGGATCGTGGGTGACGAGCAGGAGGGCGGTGCCGGACTCGCGGGCAAGGTCGAACATGGTCCGGATGACGATCTCGCCCGTCCGCTGGTCCAGGTTGCCGGTCGGCTCGTCCGCCAGCACCAGGCGCGGTGCCGCCACGAAGGCCCGTGCGATGGCGACCCGCTGCTGCTCGCCGCCGGACAGGGCGGAGGGACGATGGGTCAGCCGATGGCCGAGGCCCACCCGTTCTAGCATGTCCGCGGCCTTCTCCTGCGCGTCCGGTCGTCCGGCGAGGGTCAGGGGTAGCGCTGCGTTCTGCAGCGCGGTCATCGACGGAACCAGATGATAGGCCTGAAACACGATGCCGATATCCCGGCGGCGCAGCAGGGTGCGGCCCCGCTCGCTCTCCACCGCCATGTTCGTCTGCAGCACCTGCGCCTGGCCGCCGGAGAGCGGCTCCAGCCCGCCGATGACGGCAATCAGCGAAGACTTGCCGGAGCCGGACGGCCCGGTGACCGCGACGATCTCGCCCGGAAAGACGGAGAGGTCGATCCCGGTCAGCACCTCGATCTCGCCGGTCGGCGTCGGATAGCTGAGTCGGGCCTGGGAAAGCTGGACGATCGGGGAGGCGCTGAGATCCATGTGTCTCCACGGGGTACGGTCGGTTTCAGGGGCGGCGGCGGCCGACACTCATGTAGCGCTGCGGGGCCGAGATTAAATGGACCTCGCGCGTATCCGCCGGGATTGGGCCGTCACAACTGCAGACAGGAGAACAGGTGCCCGAGCCTGGGAATGTCCGCCGCGATCTGACGCGCGCGTTGGCCGACCTCGCCGGACGGCCGTGCGGGATCGCGGTTCAGCGGGTTCGGCAGCACGGCGGCGAGGCGGCCGGCCTCGGCACGGGACAGCGCGCTGGCCGGCTTGCCGAAATGCCGCTGCGCGGCCGCCTCGATCCCGTAGATGCCGTCGCCCCACTCGACCACGTTCAGATACAGCTCGATGATCCGCCGCTTCGGCAGCAGCAGATCCATTCCCAGGGCGAGCGGGATCTCGATCGCCTTGCGCAGCATCGTGCGCGACGGCGGAAGAAAGAGGTTTCGAGCGGTCTGCATGGTGATGGTGCTGGCGCCCCGGCTGGGACGGCCGGTCTCCCGGAATTCCTCCAGCACGATCGACATCTGCCGCCAGTCGATGCCGCTGTGGTCGCAGAATGTCTGGTCCTCGGAGACGATCACGGCCTGCGCCGCCGCAGGCGCGATCTCGGAAAACGCGACCCATCGGTAGTCTGCGGCGGAGGGACGGACCGCCATCAGCGGCGTGCCCGGCGGCGGCACCACCCGATAGGCCAGGATCGCGAGGATGGGGAGGACGATCGCCAGAACCAGGATCGCCGCAAGCGCCCGCCCGATCCTTCGGGGCCAGGACCGTCCGGAGCCGGTCCTCCGGGCGCGCGTCTGTTTGACCATGCAGCCTATCCCCTGACCGATGCCGGCGTGGCGCCTATCCTGCGCAGCAGACGGTTTCGTATTGCGTGTTCAGTTCCGGACCGTCACGGCCGCCGCGACCGGACGGCCGCCGACCGACAAGGGCCGGTGGTCGTTCGTGGTCAAGACAACCTCGATATGCGCCTCTCCGGACGGTAGCCGGTCGAGATGCACCCACGGCCCGTAGATCCGCGCCCGCTTTTCGCCGTTGACATAGACATGGGCGTGTCCCTCGCCGGGCACGTGGTCCCGGCCGGCCCGTTCCGGGGCGAAGCGGAAGCCGCTGGTCGTGAGGTGCAGATTCCAGCCGGCATCCGGGTCGGGCTCGAGGCCGATCCGCAGGGTCGGTGCGTCAACGCCTTCGGGCAGCACGAGCGGGACCACATGGTCATGCGTGCCGGCGGAGTCATCGACGGCAGACGCGGCGTGATGGACATGTTGCGCCGGATCGGCGTGATCGTGGCTGTCCAGGGTGATGCCGTTGCCGGCGGCGACGGCGAACCCGGTCCCGAAGCCGAAGACGAGGCCGATCAGAAGCATCGGTATGGAGCGATCCAAAGGGCACCTCCCGCCAGCCATAAGGGCATCGGCGTCTCTTGGGGCGGCAACGGTCAGATGGGCTCTGCGCCGCCGGCGGTCTCTCCGGCGCGGGCCCAGAAGTAACCGGCGAGCCCTCCGGTCATCACCCAGGCCGCCAGGCCGACACCAAAGGATCGGGCGGCGAACAGCGCCCCGAGCTCGGTGGGGGCCGGACCGGTGAAGACGTCGGGCTCCGGCGCGCCGATCAGGTGCGGGGCCAGGAACAGCGCTGCGGCGGCGCCCCAGCCGACCAGGCTCCGCGCGAATGCGATCAGCCAGAGTCCGATCCCGGCGGCGAGCACGGTGCCGAACCACCAGGCCTGGCGGGCGGCAAGATCGCCTGCCGCCGAGCCCGGCACTTCCGGAGCGAGGCTGAATCCGGGAGCCAGATGCACCGCCAGGAACCCGGCGACGCCCCAGATCAGCCCGGTGCGCGCGGTGATCGCGGCGCCGCGCAGGTCCGCCAGCGACATCAGCGCGACCAGAATGATCGCGTAGCCCGAGTAGATCAGCATGGTGAAGAAAACGCTGAGCCCGTCGCGCACCGGATCGATGCCCCCCAGATCCTGGTGAGCGGATGGGCGCGCGTCCGCGGCGAGACCCGCGCCGAAATGCTGAAGCCGGCCGGTTTCGTAGAGCTCGGCGTGGAGCAGGACTGGTTGTACGAAGTAAAGCTGCAGCAGCGCGGCGATAAGACCCGCGCCGGCACCTGCCAGCAGGCCGCTGGTCAGGATCCGTGTGAACATCGAGCTGAGACTCGGACGCTCAGTGACAGGGGAAGCCTGTGGAATGCCGCACATCGTGGGCGGCCTGATGCAGGGCGCCGCTCTGGGCGTGACCCGCGACGAAGACTACGGCCAAACCGAGCAACACCGCGAAGGCCGCCGTGGCGACGAGCGTTGCCGGTCGCTGCCGGCTTGCGGCAGCCTCGGTCGAGATGGTGCGCGCGGTGGGTTGCATCTTCGGTCCTCCCTGCCGTCGGCCACCGGATGGATGCCGGTCGCCGGGGCCATCCGCCTTTCCCGCGGCGGTTATGCGCGCGCTCTGACGCGCGGCCACGTTTTAAGCCTACCGGCGAAATGGACCGCTTCCAAGCGGCATGTCAAGGGACCGGATCGGGAGTGGGTCCGTCTTTCCCGCGCCGGCCATGGCCGGAAGGGCCATCGCCGGCGCCGGTTTTGTGTCACCGATCGGGAGGCGGTCCGCTCATGCGAACCGACTGCCTCGGTCGGGCCTCCATGTCAGGCGGCGCGGCGGTCGTGGCGGCCTTCCTCGATCTCCTCGATGATCTTGTCGCAGAAGGCCTCGAGGTCTTCCGGCTTCCGGGAGGTGATGAGGCCCTGGTCGACGGCGACCTCCGGAGTCCTGCCATAGCCCGCCGGCATTTTTCACGTCGGTCTGGATCGAATGATAGGACGTCACGGCGCGGCCCTTCACGACATCGGCCTCGACCAACATCCAGGGGCCGTGGCAGATCGCCGCGACGGTCTTACCGCTGTCGAAGAACGCGCGCACGAGGGCGACCGCGTCCGGGTCGGTGCGCAGAATATCCGGATTGATCTGGCCGCCGGGCAGAACGAGGGCGTCGAAATCGTCGACCCGCGCATCGGCGACGTCGATGTCCACCGGGATCGTCTCGCCCCAGTCGGACTTGTCCCAGCTCTTGATCGGACCAGCCTCGGGGGACACGACCGTGACGCTGGCGCCGGCTTCCTCGAGACGGCGCTTCGGCTCGAACAGCTCGGACTTTTCGAAACCGTGTGTCGCGAGGATGGCGATCTTGGCGGTTGTGATGGTCGGCATGTGTGGTCTCCGTAGTCTGGTGTCGCGGAAGCGCGCCGCTGCCGGCGCGTCACGCCGCTTCTGAGGGACTCAACGAGCAGTGCCGGCAGACGTTCCGGAAAAATGTCGCGGGCGTTTCGTGCGTTCGCGGGCCGGGAACCGTGATGCCCGGTGATCGTTCTCCAACAGACAGCCCCATCTCCTGATCCCGCAACATCCAGCGCATGGTTGACCGATGCCGCCACGCACCGCTTCACTGATCGTCAACCCGCAGGCCGGAAGCTTGCTGGACCGGTCGATCACGCCGGAGGATCTTGCGGAGCAGGTTTCGGCCAGCGGTATCGACGTGACCCTGCTGACCGGCGATCCGTCCGACCTCGACGGGTTGATCGACAGGGCCATAGGGTCGGATCGGGAACTGATCATCGTGGCCGGCGGAGACGGGACGGTGAATGCCGCCGCGCGGCGGGTCGCCGGGACGGACAAGACGCTGGCCATCCTGCCTGCCGGCACGCTAAATCACCTTTCCCAGGACCTGGGCATTCCACAGAATTTCGAAGGCGCCATCCGCGTTCTTTCCGACGGCGCACCGGTGGAAATCGACATCGGCGAGGTCAACGGGCACAGCTTCCTGTGCAGTTCGGTCATCGGCTTTGCGTCGCGGCTGGCCCGCCAGCGCGAGCATTGGCGCGGCCGGCTCAATCCGCTGCGCTGGGCCCGGGTGATCGCACGTCTGGCGGGTACCATGGACCGGGATCCGGAGGTCAGTGTTGCGGTCCCGGAGCCGAACGGTGCCACTCTGCGGACTCGCCACCTGACCGTCGCGGTTGGTGACTATCTGGACGAGCCCGGACGGCTCTTCGTGCGCACCCAACTCGACGGAGGACTGCTCGGCCTCTATGCCATACCCCAGCCGTCGGCGGCGAAGGTCCTGAAGCTGTTCGCAACGGCGCTTGCCGGACGGTGGCGGTCGGATCCGGAGATCACAGCCACACGGGTCAAGGCGGCGACCGTGACCAGTGAGCACAAGCAGATCCGCGTTCTCAACGACGGCGAGATCCTGCTGCTCGACCAGCCGGTTGAGTATCGAATTCGCCGGCGGGCACTGCGGGTGATCCGCGCGCCGGGCGCCGAGGAGGCGGCGACCGCGCTGGCAGATCGGGGAACGGCGGCCCGGGAAACGGCGGCCCGGGAAACGGCGGCCCGGGAAACGGCGGCCCGGGAAACGGCGGCCCGGGAAACGGCGGCGGTCTCATGACCAGACTGGTTCACCTGTCCGATCTTCATTTCGGCCGCACCGACCTGGCGCTCATCGAGCCTCTGCGGCAGGAGATCAAGCGGGCCGAACCCGATCTGATCATCGTCAGCGGCGATCTCACCCTGAAGGCGCGTCAGTCGGAATTCGAGGAAGCGTCTGCGTTCATTCGCGACCTCCCGGTGCCCTGCTTCGTCGTGCCCGGCAATCATGACATTCCCTATTACCATCGACTGTTCGAGCGCTTCGCCGACCCGTACCGGCGTTGGCGCCGACATATCGGTGACGATCTGGAGCCGACCTGGGTCGGGGATCAGGTGGCGATCGTCGGCATCAACACGGTCCGGCGCGCCCAATGGCGGCTCAACTGGGCGGACGGAAAGATCAGCCGCCGCCAGATGGCGCGGATCGACCGCCGACTGAACGCCTTGCCCCAGGGCCGGGTGCGTATCGTGGTCGGACATCATCCATTCCTGGCCCCGCGTTCGGGTCTGGAAAACCGGGTGGTCCGGCGGGCCGACGAAGCGCTTACGCTGTTCCGGCGCCACCGGGTCCGTCTCGTTCTGGCCGGGCATCTGCATCTGCCGTTCATCCGCGAACTGCCGGGCGTCTGTCCGTCGGTGCCGATGCAGGTCGTGCATGGTGGGACGACCATATCGACCCGCCTGCGCGGCGAGCCGAACGCCTTCAACGTGATCGATGTGGAGACCGACGGACGGATCCGGGTCGATACGCGCATCTGGACCGACGACGGCTGGCAACCGGATGAGCGTGGGTGACGACCGGGACCGGTGGCTGCGGTCCAACCCGGGACGGGGTCACTATGGGGCGCGGACGAGACGCGTGGACCAGGCGCCGGCCGTCTTGCGACGGTTTGGGCTGCGGGTCTGCGCCAGACGGGGCGGAGCCGGCGGGGCCTGACGCACGCCACAACCGCCGGCTCCGACCCCGTCGCTTCCCTCGGGATGATACCGACGGACGTGCAGTGGGCTTGTCGGCTGGGGTCCGTCGCCGATCAAGCTTATAGTCGGTGCTCGGTTGGAGCATGGGAGAACGGCCGGTGACGATCGGAATCGGCGCCTTCGGGCCAATGGCGGGTGCTGCGGTCATCGCGGCCTGGGCCGAAGCGGAACGGCGTGCCGCTGGCGACCTTCACGGCTTTGCCGTTTTCACAATCCTCGATAACGCCGGCGTGCCCGTCTCGCTGGAATGCCAGCGCGGCGGTTTCGCGACGATCCGGGGGAATCGGGAAGCGCTTGCCCGGATGGCGCGGGCGACCGTCGCCGGGGTGATCACCAGCGGTCCTGATCGACCGGAACCGCTCGGTCAGTTCCTTGCGGCCGGTGCCGTCGGACTGGTCACGGGGCATCGGCTGCCCAATCTGGCGACCGCGGACGGTCCGGCGGCGAACCGCGCTGCACTCGATCTGTTGGAGCGCGGCATGCCGCCGGGCGCGGCGATCGAGCGGGTCCTAAGGGCCAATCCGGATCTCGATGCCGGGCTGATCGCCGTGACCGAGATCGATCTCGGCATGGCCAACAGTGCCCATGTAGCGCGCCGCGCCGACCTGGGCGAGGCGCTGATCCTCTCCCAGGACCGGCGCTACGAACTCGCTCTGATGCACAATTCCATCTCTCCCGTGGATGGGCTCGCCGCCGCCGCGGTCGAAGCGGGGGAGGCGGTGCTGCGGGCGGCATGAACGCACCGCCCGCCGCCGTCAGATCAGACCGCGACGGCGTTGCTCTGCCTCGTCCCAGGCGGTCAGGGCCTGATAGTTCGGCACGAAGCCCAGCCCCTTGTTCGCGTCGGAGGACACGGCCTCGCGGCTGGTGACCACGTCGATGACCGCCGGCGCGTTCTCCAACGCCCGCTTCAACGCCGGTACCATGTCCTCCGGCTTCTCGACCCGCTCGCCATGGGCGCCGAGCGCCCGGGCCATCGCCGCGTAGTCGGAATGGCGCAGCGTGGTCCCGACGACCCGGCCGCCGTAGTTGGCTTCCTGGTCGTAGCGTTCGATGTTCCAGGCGGCGTTGTTGGAGACGATGAACACCGCCTTGGCGCCATGGCGAACGGCCGTGTCGACCTCCATGGCGTTGATGCCGTAGGCGCCGTCGCCGTTGACGGAGATCACCTGGCGGTCGGGGCAGGCCAGCGCCGCGGCGATCGCGAAAGGGACGCCGACCCCGAGGCAGCCGAAGGCGCCTGCGTCCAGGTAGGTGCGGGCCGGACCGAGGCCGATCCGCGCGAAGCTCAGCAGGTCGCCGCCATCAGCCACGGCGATGTAGTCCCGGGGGGCGGCTTCCGCGATGGCGTCGAAGATGCAGCGCGGATGCAGTTTGCCATCCGGACCGACCGCCGGCGTGTCTCCGAAACCGCCTGCGCTGCGCTGCTTCTGCAGACGGGCGAGACCGTCGGCCCAGTCGGTGTCGAGACCGTCGCGGCTGGTATCGCCCAACGCGGCGACGATCGCCTCGAGGGCGAGGGCCGGTGTGGCCAGCAGTTCCGGCGCGCCCCGGCGGTTGTCCACGAGTTCGCCCGCCGTGTCCGATATCCGCACGAACCGGGCGCCGGGAAACACGGCGGGGGAGCCGTAGCCGGTCTGGTAATCCAGCTTGCGGCCGATGACGACGACCAGATCGGCTTGGTTCATCGCCTGGCCGCGGACGGCGCCGGCAAAGGACGGATGGTCCTGGGGCACCAGACCGCGGCTCTCCTGCGTGTCGAGATACATCGCGCCGGTGGCGTCGAGGAACCGGACCAGAGCTTCGCCGGCGCCGCGCGCGCCGCGGCCGGTCAGAACCAGCGGTCGGCGCGCCGCGCGCAGGGCCGCGGCGGCCTGTTCGACACCCGCCGGGTCCGGCGGCATGACCCGCTTCGGCTTCGCCGCGATCCATTCCTCCATGGCGAGTGCCTTCGGCACGTCCTGGCGCAGCACGTCGGTCGGAATCTCGAGATAGACCGGGCCCGGTTCGCCGAGATCGCCGAAGGCGCGCGCCACCGCCTCGTCGAACTCCCGCAGGATCTGCTCGGCGACCCTCAGGGTGCGGGACTGGCGTGTGACCGGCCGCATGATTTCGGCATGGGGGATATCCTGCAGCGGTCCCATGTTGACCTGGTAGGTCGGGGGACAGCCGCCGATCAGCAGCACGGGTGCGCGGGCGAGGGAGGCATTGGCGATGGCGGTCACGCAGTTGGTGACGCCGGGTCCGGCCGTCACCATGGCGACGCCGAGGCCGCCGGTCAGCTCCGCGTGGGCGTGGGCCATGTGGACGGCGGCGCCCTCGTCGCGCACGTCGACGATGCGGATGCCGAGCCGGCCGAGCCAGTCCCAGATCGGCTGGATATGGCCGCCCTGCAGACCGAAGACGACCTCGACCCCCCGGCGCTGCAGGAACTTGGCGATCCAGGCGGCGGCGGCGTCCTCACCCGAGCCCAGGTCAATGCGGTCGGTGTCGGACCAGTCGGTCATTCGGAGTCTCCTTCCTCGGCAATTCGTTCTCTAAGCAGCGCGTGCTGGATCTTTCCGGTGGCCGTGCGGGGCATGTCCGCGTCGGCGATGAGGCTGACAGAGCGCGGCCGTTTGTAGCCGGCGAGACGCGAACGGCTCCATTCGATCAGGGCTTCGGCATCGGGGGCGGGTTGGCCGCTGGCGGCGACGACCACGGCGTGTACCCGCTCGCCCCACTTGTCGTCCGGCAGTCCGATCACGGCGACGTCCCGGACCCCCGGGAAGCCGGCGAGGACGGCCTCCACCTCGGTCGGATAGACGTTCTCACCGCCGGAAATGATGAGGTTCTTCTTGCGGTCGATCAGGCGGATGTAGCCGTCCGCGTCGCGGAGCGCCACATCGCCGACCGTGCAGTAGTCGCCACGGAACGCCTCGCGCGTTTTCTCCGGCGCGTTCCAGTAACCGTCGAAGCTGTAGGGACCGCAGGAGAACAGTTCGCCCGGCTCGCCGTCCGGGACCTCGTTGCCGTCGTCGTCCAGCAGACGCACGGGCAGCGAGCCGACCACCTCCCGGCCCACGGTGCCGAGCTTGTCGAACTGCTCGTGCGGGTGGAGCATGGTCACCCACCCCGCCTCGGTCGATCCGTAGAGCTCGAACAGGCCGGATTTCGGGAACATCTCCATGACCGCGCGCTTGGTCTCGGCGCGGGCCGGGGCGGAGGAGATCATCAGCTTCTCCACCCGGCCGAAATCCCAGGCGGCGCGGCGCGCTTCGGGGACCTCGAGCATCAGGCTGTAGTGGGTCGGCACCAGGGAAGTGAAGGTGGCGCCGGTTTCCGCAAGGGTGCGCAGACAGAGCTCCGGGTCGAAGCTCTTGCGCGAGAAGATCGACACCGCCCCGCCGACATAGGCGAAGGAGGTGAAGAAGTTCAGCGAGTTGGCGTGACACATCGGCATCACCAGCAGCGCGTCGTCGCGACGATGCAGCCCGAGTTCGATCTCGGTCATCATCGCGAGCATCGCCATGCCCCGGTGGCCGCGGATTGCGCCCTTGGGTCGGCCGGTGGTGCCCGAGGTGTACATCAGCGTCCAGGGATCGTCCTGGCCCGGCGGCTGCGCCGGTTCGGTCTCCGAGGCGGCGGCGATCAGGTCTTCGTAGCTGCGCCAGCCTGCCGCCGATTGCGGGGTGCCGAACCGGAGGTAACGGTCCGCCCGGATATCCAGCGCGTCCCGGATTTCCTCGACCACCGGAACGAGCGCGTCCTGCACGATGAGGGCGGCGGCGTCGCAATGCTCGACGATGAAGCGGATCTCCGGGCCGACCAGGCGGAAGTTGACCGGCACCGCGATCACGCCCGCCTTGGCCGCCGCGCCGTAGATCTCGGCCCATTCGAGGCAGTTGTAGGCGAGCACGGCCACCCGGTCGCCTTTGCGGAGTCCGAGGCCGAGCAGGGCGTTCGCCAGCCGACAGGCACGCCGGTTCCATTGCCGGAAGGTCAGCGTTCGCTCGAGATCGCGCGCGCCGAGCGCGTCCGGCCGCAGCCGCGCCTGGGCGGACAGGATCTGTCCGATGGTGAATAGCCCGCTCATGTCGTTCGTTTCGCCCCTGTTTGGCCTTCTTGTTGATTGCGTCGGGAGGGTCAGGCGCTGATCGCCTCCGCGGTTCTGACGGTGAGGGCGGCCGCCAGCGTCTCGGCGGCGAGCAGGTCGTGCTCGATGGCGCGGATCTCGGCCGACTTGGCGTCGCCGGCCAGGATGGCATCGACAATGGCGGCATGCTGCTCCCAGATGTCGCGCGGCAACTCCGCATGCCGCAGGACCTCGCCCATCACCCTGCGCAGAAACCGCCAGTGCCGCTCGGCCGTGCCGGCGATGAGCGGGTTGGCGGACGCTTCGTACACGAGCTCATGCAGGGCGACGTCGAGTTCGATCTGACGCGGCGTATCCCGGGATTCGACCGCCACGTGCCCGGCGCGGAGCAGGTGGCGGGCCCGGTTTTCCCAGTCGCGCCCGATCGGCTGTCCGGATGCGACCCGTTCGGCGGCGAGGCGGGCGGCTAGACCGTCCAAGACGGCGCGGATGTCGTAGTGGTGGCGCATCGCGGCGATGTCGAGCGGCGCGACCCTCAGGCCGCGCGTGCCGATCTCCTCGACCACCCCGTCCGCCTTCAGCAGGGCCATGGCCTGCTGCACCGGTTGGCGGGAGACCCCCAGACGCTGGGCCAGCTCTTCCTGCTTCAGGTGTATTTCCGCCGGAAGCGCGCCGGAGCAGATCTCGTCCAGAATGGCGCGATAGACCAGTTCGGTGCGGTTGGGGGCTGTCTGAATGGGTTCCATAATGCATTCTGAATTCTGAATTCAGAATGCGCAAGTGGATTCGCTTCAAGTCTGTGTGTCCGGACGGGCGCCCGCTGAGAGCGTCATCGAAACGCCACGGGACCGACGCAAAACCAACGCGGGATTGCCATGCAGTTGCAGCCCGTCCATCACATTTATCAAACGAAAACCGACGACACTGCGCCCTCCTCTCATGCAGGAGCGCGATCCATGAAAACCTTCATTCGCCTGGCGGCGGGTGCGCTGGTGGCCTTTGGGCTTTCGGCGACGCCGACGCTGGCCCAGGACCGTCCCGACCTCGTCGTGGCCGTGAACGATATCCCCGATACGCTGGAGCCGGCGGAGGGCATGGGTAACATCCATGTCCGCGTCATCTATTCCATGTTCGACAGCCTGATCCGCCGCGACTTCCTGGCGGACGGCGAGGGCCGGGCCTCCAAGCTGGTTCCGGGCCTGGCCGAGAGCTGGACGCGGGTCGACCCGAAGACCATCGAGTTCAAGCTGCGGGAAGGCGTGACGTTCCACAACGGCGACGAACTGACCGCCGACGACGTGGTGTTCACCTTCACCAAGGGCCGGATGATCGGCGAGCAGCCGGTGGTCGCGACCGGCAAGCGCTTCATGAACACCATCAGCCATGCCGAGAAGGTCGACCGCTACACCGTGCGGATCGTCTCCAAGGTGCCGGACCTGATGCTCGAGCATCGGATGGCCGGCTATGCGAGCTGGATCGTCAACGCCCGCGAATACGTGCTGAAGGGCAAGGACGCCTACATGCGCGCCCCGGTCGGTACCGGCCCGTTCAAGATCGCCGAGTTCGTCGATGGCGAGTACATCAAGCTGGACGCCCATGACGGTTACTACGGCGGCAAGCCGACCGCGGCGTCGATCACCTTCCGGGTGGTGCCGGAGACCTCGGCCCGCATCGCCGGTCTGGTGAGCGGCGAGTTCGACATCATCGTCAACGTTCCGCCGGACCAGGTCTCGGTGCTGGAGGGCTATGACGACATCCAGGTCGAGCAGACCGTCCTCGACAACACCCACGTTCTGGTCTTCTACCAGGACGCGCCGTTCATGCAGGACAAGAAGGTCCGCCAGGCGCTGTCCCTGGCCATCGACCGCGACCTGCTGCGCAAGGCGCTCTGGGGCGATAAGAACTACACGCCGAACAGCCACCAGCTGCCGTCCTACGTGATGTACATGGAGGACTATCCGGGCTTCGCGTTCGATCCGGAGAAGGCCCGCAAGCTGGTCGAGGAATCCTCCTACAACGGCGAGGAGATCGTCTACCGCCTGCCGCTGAACTACTACCTGAACAGCCTCGAGGCGGCTCAGGCCATGCAGCAGATGTGGAAGGATGTCGGCCTGAACGTGAAGATCGAGCCGGTGGAGAACTGGTCCCAGGTGACCAAGGCCGAGGGCACCCACATCCGTCCGTGGTCGAATACCCACCGCATGCCGGATCCGCTCGGCTCCTTCGTGCCGCAGTGGGGCGATCTCGGCCCGGTGCAGAACAACAAGGACTTCCCGGATCGTGTCTGGAAGGCGTCGACCCGGTTCAACGACCTGCACCGTCAGATCGAGTCGGAGACCGACATGGAGGCCCGCAAGGCCGCCTATCGCGAGGCGCTGGACATCTGGATGGAGGAGGCGCCGGGTACGATGCTCTACAACCCGCTCGAGACCTACGCGCTGAAGAAGTCCATCAAGTGGAAGCCGTACTCGCTCTACTACATGGATTTCCGTCCGTACAACCTGGCCGTCGGGGTCGGGGGCTGAGCCGCGGTCCGGTGCGGTACGGTCCCTGATCGTGCCGCTCCGGCCGGCGCTCCGTCGCCCGCTGGCGCTCTCGTGAGCTCCCTTCTCGACATCCGCAACCTGACCGTCCGGATCGATCTTCCGGGCGGTCCGGTCTTTCCCGTCCGCAGCGTTTCCCTGTCCATCGGCCCCGGCGAAACCGTTGGTCTGGTCGGCGAGAGCGGCTGCGGAAAGACCCTGACCTGCCTGTCCGTGATGGGCCTCCAGGGGCGGCGCGTCGCCATCGAGGGAGGCGGCATCGCGTTCCAGGGTGCCGTGCTCGACCCTCACAGCCGCGAGGACCGGCGCCGCCGGGCGCGCGGCATGGGCATGATCTTCCAGAACCCGATGACCGGCCTGAACCCGGTCCGCACCATCGGTTGGCAGGTGACCGAGGCCTATCAGATCCGGACCGGCGCCGACCGGCGGACGGCCAAGGCCCGGGCCGTCGAACTGTTGGATCTCGTCGGCATCCCGGAACCCCGACGCCGGGCCCGCGACTATCCTCACCAGATTTCCGGCGGCCAGCAGCAGCGGGCCATGATCGCCATGGCCATTGCCGGCGACCCGGCGTTGCTGGTGGCCGACGAGCCGACCACGGCGCTGGACGTCACGGTCCAGGCGCAGATCCTGGAACTGCTGGCCCGCCTGCAGCGGGAGATCGGCATGGGCATCCTGTTCGTCACCCACGATCTCGGCCTGGTCGCGGAGGTCGCCGACCGGGTGGCGGTGATGTATGCCGGGCGGGTCGCCGAGGTGGCGCCGGCGCCCGCGCTGTTCTCGCACCCGCGTCATCCCTATACCCGCGGCCTCCTTACCTCCCTGCCGTTCCTGGACGACGAGGTCGACCGGTTGCAGCCGATCGACGGCACCGTGCCGCCGCTCGCCGCCCTGCCGGCGGGATGCGCCTTCGCGCCGCGCTGTCCGCGGGCGACCGATATCTGCCGTCGGTCGGTCCCGGAGCCGGCACCGCTCGGCGCCGGTCTCGTCTCCTGTCACCGGCCCCTGCTGGCGGAGACCGAAGCCGCATGACCGCGCTCGCCGATGCCTATGCCGCCGGTACCGTCGCCAACTCTGTCGCCGATGCCGATCCGGTCGACTCGCCCGGGCGCCGCCGGCCGCTGCTCAGGGTCGAGGGGCTCGCCAAGACCTTTCCGGTGCCGCGCGACGGCCTGTTCGGGCCACGTCGTGGGCTTGCGGCGGTGGCGGATGTCTCCTTCGATCTGATCGCCGGCGAGACCCTGGCGGTGGTCGGCGAGAGCGGATGCGGCAAATCGACGGTCGGCAATCTCGTGCTGAACCTCCTCCGCCCCAGCGCCGGATCGATCCTGTTCGAAGGCGAGGACCTGACCGCCGGCAGCGATGCCCGGTGGCGGGCCAGACGGAGGGACCTGCAGCTCATCTTTCAGGACAGCCGCAGCGCGCTCGATCCGCGTCTGCGCATCGATCGGCAGGTTGCCGAAGGGCTGGAGATCCACGCCATCGGCGACCGGGCGGAGCGCGCCCGACGGGTGTCGGACATGCTTGAGGCGGTCGGCCTGGGCGGTGACCTCGCCGCGCGCTATCCCCATGAACTGTCCGGCGGGCAGCAGCAGCGCGCCGTGATCGCCCGCGCCCTGGTGCTGGAGCCGAAGCTGGTGGTCTGCGACGAGCCGGTGGCTGCCCTGGACGTGTCGGTCCAGGCCCAGGTGGTGAACCTGCTGCGGGACCTGCAGCGCCGGTTCCGCCTCGCCTATCTGTTCATCTCCCACGATCTCAGCGTCGTCCGCCACGTCGCGGACCGGGTGGCGGTGATGTATCTCGGCCGTTTCGTCGAGGTGGCGGGCCGCGATGCGCTGTTCGCCGCGCCGGCACATCCCTATGCACGGGCGCTGATCGGCGCGGTGCCGGCGGCGCGGTCGCGCCACGGCCGCCGGGTCCAGCCGCTGACCCTCGAGGGCGAGCCGCCGAGCCCTCTCAACCCGCCCGCGGGCTGCGCCCTTCACCCCCGCTGCCCCTTCGCCACCGAGCGCTGCCGGACGGAGCGACCGGCGCTCAGGCCGCTCGCCGACGGCCGCGCCGTCGCCTGCCACCATGCGGAGACGCTCCCATGATTCTGCGCTTCGCCGCCATCAAGGTGCTGCGCGCCCTGTTCACGCTCTTGCTTGTGGTCACGTTCGTGTTCGTCGTCCTGCGGCTGACCGGCGATCCGACCCAACAGCTTCTGCCGGACGACGTGGGCCCGGAGATCCGCGAGTATTACCGCGCCGCCTGGGGGCTCGACCGTCCGCTCTGGGAGCAGTACCTGCGCTACTTCCAGGCGGCTTTTCACGGCGATTTCGGCGTCTCCTTCCGCAACAGTCAGCCGGCGCTCGACCTGATCTGGCAGCGGGTGCCGAAGACCGTCGAGCTCGGCCTCGCCACCTTCGCGACCGCCATCCTGCTCGGCATCCCGCTCGGCGTTCTGGCGGCGATCTGGCGGGACAGCTGGATCGACCGTCTGACCATGTCCTTCGCGGTGTTCGGTTTCTCGATGCCGAACTTCTTCCTCGGCATCCTGCTCATCCTGCTGTTCGCGTTGAACCTTCGCCTGCTGCCGAGTTCCGGATACGGGACCTGGCAGCACATGGTCATGCCGGTCTTCACCCTGGCCACGGCCTTCGCCGGCGCCATCGCCCGGTTCACCCGGTCCGCCATGCTCGACGTGTTGTCCCGCGACTACATGCGGACGGCCGAGGCCGAGGGCGCGTCGCTCTGGCGCCGGGTTTGGCTGCACGCCTTTCCGAACGCGGCGATCCCGGTGGTGACGATCATCGGCTTCAGCCTCGGCGGCATGATCGGCGGGGCGGTGGTGACCGAGAACGTCTTCGCCTGGCCGGGCGTCGGCCGACTGCTGACCAGCTCTGTCGCCGACCGGGACCTCGCCATCGTCCAGGGCATCGTCGTCATGGTCGCGATCACCATGGTCTGTGCCAACCTGCTGGTCGACCTGGCCTATGGCTGGCTCGACCCGAGGGTCCGCGTCGGCGGGGCGGAGCGCGGACGATGACCGCCGAGGTGCAGGGGCCGGCGCCCGCCTCCAACGCCGCCTCCAATCCGGTCCGCAAGCCCGGCAAGGCCTGGCGGATGCCGATGCTGGTGCGCTGCGCGGCGGTCTTTCTCGCCGTCGTCGCGGTGGTCGCCGCCTTCGCCCCGCTGCTCGCCCCCTACGGCTACGAGGACACGAACCTTCTCTATCGTCTGAAGCCGCCCTTCTGGTCGGCCCAGGCGATCGAGGGCCATCCGCTGGGCACCGACAAGCTCGGCCGGGACCTGCTCTCGCGCCTGCTCATCGCCACCCAGGTCTCGATCGCGCTCGCCCTGCTCGGCACCCTGATCGGTGCGGTCCTGGGCACGCTGCTCGGCATTCTCGCCGCCCATAAGGGCGGGATCGTCGACGAGATCGTCATGATGCTGGTGGACTGGCAGGCGGCGATGCCGTTCCTGATCATCGCCTTGGCGATCCTCGCCTTCCTGGGCAACAACTTCTACCTGTTCCTGGCGCTCATGGGCCTGGCGGGATGGGAGACCTATGCCCGCCTGACGCGCGGCCTGGTTCTGTCGGCACGCGAACAGGGCTACGCGGTCGCGGTGCGGGCGCTGGGCGCGCGGCCGATGCGGCTCTATGCCGGTCACATCCTGCCGAACGTGATCGGCCCGCTGATCGTCCAGCTCACCTTGAATTTCCCGCAGACCATCCTGCTGGAGACGTCGCTGAGTTTCCTCGGCCTCGGCATTCAGCCGCCGCTCACCTCGCTCGGCCAGATGCTGGGGGAGGGCCGGGACTACCTGCTCACCGCGTGGTGGCTGGCGGTGCTGCCCGGGGCGATGATCTTCACGACGACCCTCTCCATGAGCCTGCT
The DNA here is from genome assembly GCA_048983575.1 of Thalassobaculum sp. GTDB lineage: Bacteria > Pseudomonadota > Alphaproteobacteria > Thalassobaculales > Thalassobaculaceae > Thalassobaculum. The sequence goes on from JBLZTD010000001.1 coordinate 2,363,468, forward strand.
CGGCGACTGGCTGCGCACCCGGCTCGACCCGACCCAGCGATAGGGTGGCGTCAACCGTCGGCGGCGCGTCGGCCGAGATCCGGATCGTTGACCAGCATCCCGTCGGCGCCGGCGACGAGCAGGACCCGCAGGGTCGCAAGGTCGGCATCACCCACCGCTCGGCCGGTCCCGCTGCCGCCCGTGGTGACCCAGACCGTGCAGCCCCGGCTCTTGAGTTCATCCAGGGCCGGTGAATTGGCCATGCGTTCCCAGACCCGCACGAGATCCACGTCCTGGTCCAGATAGGCGTCGAGCGGCATGTCCGAGCCGTTCAGCGCCAGGGGACGCGCGCCGGGCAGCGCGGCGCGCAGGTAAGGGACCAAGCCGGGGCTCCTTAGGCCGACGGTGAGGGCCGCTGGATCGAACGCCGTCATCTCGACAGCGTCGGCGATGGCTTCGATGACCCTCGGCGCCGTCTCCTTCAGGTCGAGCATCAGCGGTACGCGATCGCGGGCCGCCGCCATCAGTGTCGTCAGCCGCGGCACGGACGCGCCGGCCTGTTGCGCCAGCGCGTCCAGCCGGTCTGAAGGGGTGTCGGCCACCGCCGCCGCCTGACCGGACAGGCGTTGCAGGTCGGCGTCATGGGACACCACGAGCACCCCGTCGCCGGCCATGCGAACGTCGCATTCGACCGCGTCGGCCCGGGCGTCGATGGCACGATCGAGGGCGGCCAGGCTGTTCTCGACCTCCGCCGCCGAATGACCGCGATGGGCGATGATCCAGGGGCGAGGGGCCATCAGGCGGCGATGGCGCGGGCGTTCACCCGGTCGGCGAAGATCCTCAGGTGCCGCAGGCTGTCGTCCAGCAAGGCGCGGGCATGGCCCTGGATCTCCAGGATCGCGTAGGTTCCGGATCGGACGTCCGAGACATCCGCCAGGGCGTCCAGGTCCATGCAGCCGGTGCCGAGCGGGGCGTGCATGTCGCCGACGCCGAAATACATCCAGTCGGACTGGGCGGTGATCGAGGGGATGGCGGGTACGCCGCTCGCCTCGCTGATGTGGATGTGCCCGGTAAGCGGCGCCATCTCCCGAACTCCGGCCAGCCGATCCAGGCCGAGAAGTCCGGCGCCCTGGTTCGCGTGGCTGTAGTCGAGGCAGCCGGTCACGCCTGGATGGTCGAGCATGCGAAGCTGCTCGGCCAGCGCCGCGGGATCCAGGGAATAGCTGGTGAGCCTGCCGGCGATCACCGCCGGGTTCGGGCTGATGTTCTCCAGGGCGACGCGCAGGCCGGCCGAAACCGCGTGGTCGCCGAGCGCCGCCAGTTCTTCGCGCTCGAAGGCCAGCAGACCGTCCGGGTCTGCCGCCCATGCCTCGGGTGCCGCGCGGCCGGCATGGATCACCACGATCTTCGCGCCGATCTCGGCGGCGAGGTCGATAGAGACCCGCGCCGCCCGCTGGTGCAGCGCGATATTGTCCCGATCCATCAGGTCGATGGGGATCGGCGCGTGCAGGGTGACGGCGAGCGGCCGCTCCTCGCAGATCCGGCGCAACTCGGCGACACGGGCGGGCAGCAGCCGCGCGTCGGCCACCACACCGAGGGCGGACGCGTACATCTCGACCACATCCGCCCCCAGGGCGACCAGGGCGTTGGTCTGTTCCCGGACCGCGTCCAGATCACCGTGTGTGGCGGCGAGGTTGGCGCCGATGCCGACGATGCGGTCGTTGCTCTGCATGCTGTCCATCCCGTTGGCTGAATCGATGCCCGGTTTGTCGCACGCCTCTATGACCTCCCGATGACGGCGGGGAGCTTTCCTGGTTGCGGAAAGCCGATCAGGCCTGCCGGGTGCCGTCGCGCACGATGTCGACGATGCGGGACAGGTCGTGACCGGCGCGGCCCTGGAAGGTGCCGTGCAGCATGACCATCCGGGCGGCCTGGCAGACCCACATGGGGACCCCGAGCGTCTCGCCCTGCTCGATGGCGAGGGTCACGTCCTTCATCAGGATCTCGATCGTCGCGCCGAAATCGTAGGTGCCGGGGAGCACGTTGACCGGGAAGACGTGGGTGGTGGCGAAGTTGCGGCCGGTACCGTTGTTCAGCACCTGCAGCATGGTCTCCGCCGCGATCCCGCCCTTCTCGGCCATGGTCATCGCTTCCGAGGTGGCGACCAGACTGACGGCCAGCAGGATGTTGTTGGTCAGCTTCATGGTCTGTGCCGCGCCGGGTCTGTCGCCGGCGACCACGACGGTGGAGCCCCAGGCGCGGAAGACGCCGTCGAGGCGGGTGACCGTGTCCGGATCGCCGGACACCATCACGGCCAGGGTACCGGCTGCGGCGCCGGCCGGCCCGCCGCTGATCGGCGCGTCGATGACCGTGATCCCGCGCGCCGCGCAGGCCGCTTCCATCTCGGCGACGAAGGGCCCGCCGACCGTGCAGGTGTTCACCAGCACCTTCAGCTCCGAGCCGGTCAGCAGGTCGCCGAGCGTCCGGCGGAAGACGGCGAGCGTCGGCAGCGAGACCACCACCGTCTCGCAGCAATCCGCCAGGTCCTTCGCGGACCCGGCGCGGCGGGCCTGCCGCTCGAGCAGCGGCCGCATCGCCTCCTCGCGGATATCGTGGACCCAGACCTCGTGGCCGGCGTCGATGAGCTTCTCCGCCATCGGCCGGCCCATGTTGCCGATGCCGAGATATCCGATGCGCATACCTGTCCTCCCATGACCGGCGGATCTCCGCCCGCTCCGGTTTACATCTGTCGCCCCCTCAGCGGTGCGCGCGCTCCCGCGCCGCGCGGTCGTAGCCGACGTACTGCCGGTGGGTGGCGATGTGGTCGGCGACGTACATCGCGTCGTGCCATACGCCCCAGATGAACGACGATCCCCGGCGTGACAGCCAGGGAAGGCCCATGAAGTACAGACCCGGCTCGTCGGAGACGCCGCGCTTGTGCCGGGGCCGGCCCTGGGCGTCGAAGACATCGACCTTGAGCCAGGAGAAATCGTACTCATAGCCGGTCGCCCACAGGATCGTGCCGATCCCGGCCCAGTTCAGGTCGAGCTCGAGGATCGGGTCTGTGACGCAGGCCGGGTCGGGCGGGATGATCCGCGCCTCCGGCTCCTCCGGCAGGTCGAGCCCGTTGCGCGCCACATAGGCGTCGGCCTCGTCCAGTTCCGAGATGAGCGCGCGGTCGCCGTAGGCGAGGTTGTCCCGGAGGTCGGCGGCGAACCGGATCACGCCGTCGGCGTAGCTCTCGGTGAGGCCGACCAGCGTCATCCCGCGTTCCGCCATCCGCCGGAAATCGACGGTGAAACCGCCATAGGCCCCGCTGACCGCGATGGTCACGTGCTGGGTCTCGGGGTCGGGTGTCTCCACGTCCCAGCGGCCTAGCACCCCGAGCCACCAGCAATAGTCGCGCTCGCGGTACCGCCGGGGATAGCGGCTGTGCGGGCCGACCGACAGATACACGTCGCGCCCGGCGCGCAGGAGTTCGTCGGCGATCTGGGTGCCGGACGACCCCGCCCCGACCACCAGGACGCCGCCTTCGGGCAGTTGGTCCGGATTGCGGTATTCGGCGGAGTGCATCTGCACGACGCCCGCATGGTCGGGGACGATCCGCGGGAAGACCGGGCGCTGGAACGGACCGGTGGCGGCGACGACATAGGCCGCGTCGATCGGACCGTCGGAGGTCTCGACCCGAAAGCCGGGCCGGCCCGCATGCCGTTCGACCGAGAGGACGTCGACGCCGCAGCGGACCGGCGCGCCGATCATCTCGACATACGCATCGAAATAGGCGGCGACCCGATCCTTCGAGGGGAAGCTGTCCGGATCCACGTCGTCGAATTCGAGCCCGGGGAACCGGTCGTGCCAGGCGGGGCCGTTGGCGACCAGGGAGTCCCAGCGCCCGGTGCGCCAGCGCTCGGCGATCCGGCCGCGCTCGAGCACCAGGTGCGGCACGCCGAGCCTGCCGAGATGCTCGCTCATGGCGATTCCCGCCTGGCCGCCGCCGACCACCAGTGTCTCTACCTGTTCAACCGTCATTGTCGTTTCTCCCTGCCGGCGCCGCGTCGACCTCAACTCAATCAGGTCCGGGTGGCGGCGGAAAGCGTGCCGATGCCGCGGCCGAGATGTCAGTCGAGGGTCGGGCCCTCGCGCGGATCGATCGGCAGCCGGTCGGCCAGGCCGGTCATGTCCTCGAGCAGGGCCGCGGCGGCGAGCAGGCCGGCATCGTCGTGCGGTCGGCCGACAAGCTGCAGGCCGACCGGTCGCCCGTCCTCGGTGAAGCCGGCCGGGAGCGACAGGGACGGGCATCCGGTGAGTGTGATCGAGGACGTGGTCATCGACGCGGCGATGTAGTTATCGAACTTCACCCCGTCGACGCCGTCGATCCTGGTCTTGTCGACGTCGTAGGGTGGCAGGACCGTCACCGGCAGCAGCAGGAGGTCGTAGGTTTCGAAGAAGGCTGCAACCTGCCGGTAGAAAGTGGCCCGCTCTCGCTCGGCCCAGGCGATCTCCTCCGGCGTGAGGGCGAGGCCCTTCTCGGTGTTCCAGATGATGTCCGGCTTGATCATGTCCCGATGGGTCTTCAGCCGCTCGGCGTGGTTCACCACGAAGATCATCGCCCGCAGAATCTGGAACGCCTCCCCGATCCCACCCATCTCCGGGCAGGCTTCCTCGACCGGCAGGCCGAGGCCCTCGAACCGGCGCACGGCGTCGGCGAGCACGCCGCGCACCGCCTTCGAGACCGGCGCCACCCCGCCAAGATCGGGGGAGAAGGCCACCCGCTTCGGCCACCACGATTTCCTGTCCGCCAGCGCCGCGTCCACCGTGCCGACGAAGCTGCGGTCGGGCGCCGGACGGGTCATCGGATCGCGCGGGCACTGTCCCGACATGGCATCGAGGAACAGCGCGAGGTCCGGCACGTTGCGCGCCATCGGCCCTTCGACCGAGCTCGGGCTGTAGAGATTGTTCACCGTGCCCCGCGTGACCCGCCCCGGAGAGGGCCGCATCCCGACGACGGAGGTATGCGCCGCCGGCCCCCGGAGCGAGCCGCCGTGGTCGGAGCCGTGGGCCAGCCAGACCTCGCCCGTGGCCAGGGCCACCGCTGCGCCGCCGGAGGATCCGCCCGGGGTGAGCGAGGTGTTCCAGGGATTGCGCGTCTTGCCGAACACCGCGTTGTAGGTGTTGCCGCCGGCGCCGAACTCCGGCGTGTTCGATTTGGCGATCACCAGGGCACCCCGATCCTCCAACCGCTCGACCAGCGGGTGGGAGGTCTCCGGAACGTGGTCGGCGTAGATCGGCGAGGCGTAGGTGGTGCGCACCCCCCGGACGTCCATCAGATCCTTGATCGCCACCGGCAGGCCGGCGAGCCAGCCGGTGCCGCCCTTTCCAGGTCGGGTGTCCAGTGTCTTGGCGGCCTCGCGGGCGCGGTCCAGGCAGAGCGTCGGCAGCGCGTTGACCGCCGGTTCGACCTCGGCGATGCGGGCGGCGGCGGCGTCGATGAGGTCGAGCGGCGAGACCTCACCCGCCTCCAGCAGGCGCACCGCTTCCCGCGCCGTCAGTTTCGTCAGTTCCGCGCCGTCGGCCATCGATGTCCCCTGCAGGTTGGATGGCAACTCAAGCAAGGCCGGGCGGACGGGTAAAGATGCGAATTCGGCACGACCGCACGCGGGCCGGGCGTTCCCGGAACCCGTATTGCCCGTGGCGTGGCGCCCTCCTATCGTCGCCGGACATGAAAAGAAACCTGTGAGGAAACCGCCGTGACCGCTCCCGAACGACTGCGCGCCCTGCTGGCCGAGCCCGGCTTCATCGTCATGCCCGCGGCCTGGGACGGGCTCAGCGCCAAGCTCGCCGCCGAGGCCGGCTTCAAGACGGCATTCCTGTCGGGATCCTGTGTCGCCGCCAGCCGGCTGGGCGGGCCCGACCTCGATCTCGTCTCCTTCGGCGAGATGTTCGACAGCTTCAACATGGTGCATGGCGCCGCGCCGGAGACCCTGATCCTGGCAGACGGCGACCACGGCTACGGCAACGCCATGAACGTCCAGCGCACGGTCCGAGCCTACGGTCGGGCCGGGGCCGCTGCCGTGCTGATCGAGGACAAGATCACGCCGCGCGCCCTGACCGCCGCGGGCAAGCCCTGTCTGCCGCGCGAGGAGGCGCGGATGAAGATCCGGGCCGCGGTCGAGGCCGCCAAGGAGTCCGGCATCCTGGTGCTGGCTCGCACCGACTGCCGCCCGACCCAGGGCATCGACGAGGCGGTGGCCCGGATCGAGATGTATGTGGAGGAGGGGGCCGACATCCTGTTCCTCGACTCCCCCGCCGACGAGAACGAGATCCGCCGCGCCATCGAGGCGGCGGGCGGTCTGCCGTCCTTCGTCGTCCTGTCGCCGGGCGCGCCGCGCGCCACCCCGACCCAGGAGGAAGCGGCGAGGCTCGGCTTCAAGATCGGCACCTTCCCGACCGGCATGCTCTCGCCGGCGATGGCCGGAATGAAGGCCGGGTTGGCGGCGCTGGCGGCGGGCAGGTCCGAAGCCGAGGAGGCCCTGTCCCCGGCCGAATTCCGGGACACGCTGGGCTACGGCCTCTACGACAGCCAGGCCAAGCCGTTCATCGTCCCGGGCTGACCGTCGCGCATGGATCCGCTGGGGCGTGAAGCCTCAGCGGATGAACCGGTCCACGTAGTCGGCCCCGAGCCCGACCTCCTCGAAGTGCTTGCGGCACATGTCGATCTTGGTGAACACGTCCTCGTAGCCGAGCGGCTTGCCCCACGGGTCGCAGTAGTACATCACGCCGTTGACCTGGAAGTAGGTGATCATCTCCTCCACGTCGTCGGGGACGACCAGCGTGTGGGTCTCGCCGGGCGGCTCGTAGACATAGCCGCCTTCCTCGGCGACCCAGTCATGCTCCAGATAGTACCAGCGGCCCTTCAGTACGAAGCCGTGCACCGCGTTGGGATGACGGTGGCGGGACAGGACGCCCGACTTGGTCACCTTCAGCAGGTTCATCCAATAGCCCTGGGAGACGTTCAGGCAGAGCGGGCGGAAATAGACGTTTTCCGCCTGCTTGACCCAGAGCCGGTCGTCCTCGGGGATCGCGTTGGGGACGACGATCTCCGCCTGGGCTTCCTTGGGAAAGGGAAGCTGGTAGGGGACCATCGGGTCCTTGTCGGGGGCTTCCAAAGGCATGGCTGTGTCTCCGTGTTGTCTTGAGTGCCGGTCACATGGCCGCGTAGCCGCCATCCACGTTCAGGATGGTGCCGGTGATGAAGGACGCCGCCTCGCTGGCCAGGAACAGGGCCGGGCCGGCCAGTTCTTCCGGGTCTCCCCAGCGGCCGAGCGGCGTGCGGCCGGTGATGGCGGCGTTTCGGGTCTCGTCGGCGCGCAGGTTCGCGGTCAGCGGCGTGGCGATCCAGCCGGGCGCGAGGGCGTTCACACGGATCCCGTCCGCCGCGTAGGCGATCGCCAGCGACTTGGTGAGCTGGGCGACACCGCCCTTCGACGCGGCGTAGCCCGGTACGAGGCCGCCGCCGAAATAGCTCAGCATCGAGGCGATGTTGATGATGCAGCCACCGGCTTCGGCCAGTTTCGGACGGAAAGCGGCGCACATCCGCATGGTGCCGTTCAGGTTGATGTCGACGACCTGGGCGAATACGTCCGGTTCCAGTTCGTCGCCGCGCCGGATCACCCCGGCGGCGTTCACCAGAACATCGAGCCGGTCGTGCCGGGTCGCCAGATCCTTGATCGCCGATGTGTCGGTCACGTCGAGGCTCTGAAACGTCAGGTTTTCCTCCGCTTCCGGCAGCGTTCCCAGGCCGGCGGCGGTCACACTGTAGCCGGCCCCTGCGAAGCCCCGGGCGATGGCGAGGCCGATCCCGCTTGTGCCGCCGGTGACGAGGGCCCTGGCTTCTGGCGCCGGATCGCTGCTTGACATCGGAGAGTTGTCCATAATATAGAATTTATTCTATTATTTGATAACTTACATGCCGCCGGGTTCGTGTCAACGGATGCCGTGGCAGCCGGGGAGAGCGATCGGTGGAACACAGGCCCGTCCCGGGCGCCCAGAGTTTCTCGCGCAGCATGGCGGTCCTCCAGCTCGTCGCCGACCACCCGGGCGCGCCGACGGTCGCCGACCTCATGCGCCAGGCCGATCTCACCCGACCGACCCTGTATCGTATCCTCGCCTCGCTCGAAGCCGAGGGCCTGATCCGGCAGGGCGCCGACAAGCGCTACCGGCTTGGCAGCCGTCTGATCGGCCTCGCGCACAGCGCGCTGGCCCAGCAGGACATCCGCTCCCTGGCCCGCGATGCTCTCTCCGCGCTGCGCGACGAGACCGGGGAGACGGTCCATCTGGCGGTCCGGACCCGCGACGAGATGGTCTATATCGAGAAGGTGGAGAGCGTCGAACTTGTGCGCATGGCCTCGACCGTGGGCACCCGGGTGCCGTTCCATACCAGCTCCGTCGGCAAGGCGTTCCTCGCTGCCCTGACGGAAGCCGAGGCCGAGGCGCTGATCGACCGGCTCGACCTGCCGGCGGTCACCGGGCGTACGGTGACCGACCCCGAGACCCTGCGCGCGCGGATCGCCGCGGCCCGGCGCTTCGGCTACAGTTCGGACGAGGAGGAGAACGAGACCGGCATCGTCTGTTTCGGCGCCGCCATCCGCGACGCCGCGGGCCAGCCGGTCGCCAGCGTCAGCGTCTCGGTTCCGACTTTCCGGCTGAAGGAAGACCGCAGCCTCTACTGGCGTCCGCTGCTGGCGCGCTGTGCCGCCATCTCCCGGCAGTTGGGCGGGTGAAGGGGCATGTGGTGCGGCGCCTAGGGTTCGTACTCAATAGGGATTCCGTCTGAGAGGGATCCGTGATTTAAGCTTCCCAACGTTAGGAGGCTTGTATGAAGGGTCTGTACTGGCTGAGCGATGCGGAGTGGGGCCGGATCGAGCCGTTGTTGCCGCGAGGTCGGCGAGGTGCGCGTCGTGTTGACGACCGGCGGATCATCAGCGGCATCGTTCACATGCTGCGCTCGGGAGCCCGCTGGCGCGATTGCCCGCCTGCCTACGGCCCCTACACGACGGTCTACAACCGCTTCAACCGATGGAGCCGTCAGGGCGTGTGGCATGGCCTGTTCGAGGCTCTGACGGGGCACAGCGGGATATATGGATCGGTCGCGATCGACAGCACCCACATCAAGGCGCACCGCTCGGCGGCCGGCGGAAAAGGGGGGCTTTCCGACAGGCTATCGGGCGCTCGCGCGGCGGCTGGACCTGCAAGCTCCACGGACTGACCGATGAGCTCGGGCGGCCGAGGGTGCTCCTGCTCTCCGCCGGCAACACCAACGACATCCAGATGGCCCACGCCCTGGTCCAGGCTGCCGGGCCGTTCCGGCGCCTCATCGCCGACCGCGGCTACGACGCCAACCACCTGCGCCAACTGATCGCCGAGCACGGTGCCGAAGCGGTCATCCCGTCGACCACCTCCCGCAAGGCGCCGATCCCCTACAACACCCAAGCCTATCGTGCTCGCAACCTCGTCGAGCGCCTGTGGTGCCGGCTCAAGGACTGGCGACGCATCGCCACCAGATACGACAAGCTCGCTCGAAACTTCCTCAGCTCCGCACTCATCGCCGCTATCGTCACCTATTGGATCAATTGAGTCCGGACCCTAGCGGCGCTCCGCGATCGCCCGCCAGATACGCTCCGGTGTCGCCGGCATCTGGATGTGATCGATGCCGAGCGGCGAGAGCGCGTCGACCACCGCATTGACGACCGCCGGCGGCGCCGCGATGCAGCCGGCCTGTCCCACCCCCTTCACGCCGAGCGGATTCGCCTCGGTCGGGTCGCCGGCGAAGGTGATCTCGAACATCGGCAGGTCGACCGATCGGGGCAGGTAGTAGTCCATCAGCGATCCGGTGACGAGCTGGCCGCTGGCCGGGTCGTAGACGATCCGCTCGCCGAGCGCCTGGCCGATGCCCTGGACCACGCCGCCATGGAGCTGTCCCTCCGTGAGCTGGGGGTCGACGATCCGGCCGTAATCGTCCACGGCAATGTATCGCAGGAGCGCCACGTGCCCCGTGTCGGGATCGATCTCGACCTCCGCGATGTGGCAGCCGCCGGGGAAGGTGAAGGGCGCGTCCTGGCGGAAGACGGCCGTGTCGAGCCCTTTGTCTCCGGTCTCCGGCGAGGCGTCCGCGCTGCGCGCGGCGGCCGCCACATCGAGTAGGGAAATCGACCGAGCGTCATCGGCGGCGAACCGGCCCCCGGCGAAGGTCAGGTCGTCCGGTTCGGCCTGCAGCAGGCGGGCGGCCAGCAACCGGGCCTTTTCCAGCATCGCGTCGATGGCCAGAATCATCGTACCGGCGCCCATGTGCATCGACCGGGCCCCGCCATGGCCGAAGCCCCGGCGCGTCGCCTTCGTATCGGCCTGGACGAAGCGGAATGTCTCTGCCGGCAGGTCCAGCCGCTCGGCAGCGAGGCGGGTGAACACCGTCTCGTGCCCTTGCCCGTTGGATTCGGTTCCGGTGGCGATCTCGACGCTGCCGTCGGGCGTAAATCGGATCTCCACCTCTTCCTGGGGCGCCCCACGGGAGCTTTCGAGGAAGCAGGCGATGCCGAGGCCCCTCAGTTTGCCGGACTCCGAGGAGGCCGCGCGCCGCGCCTCGAATGCCGAACGGTCGGCCATCGCCACCGCATCCTCGAGATTGCCCTTGAAGCGGCCGCAGTCGAGCACCGCGCCGAGGGCCTTGGGGTAGGGGAACTCGTCGACGATGTTGCGCCGGCGGAGATCGACGGGATCGAAGCCGCAGCGCCGGGCGGCGGCGTCGATCAGCCGTTCGATGACGAAATTCGCCTCCGGTTTGCCGGCACCACGGTAGGCGTCCACTGGCGCCGTATTGGTGAAGACACCCCGACTGCGCATGTGGATCGCCGGGATCCGGTAGACGCCGCCCATGGCCGTCGACGCCGCGTTGGTGGCCGCGTTCGGTCCACCGCTGGAGAGATAGGCGCCCATGTCGGCCACCATGTCGACATCGAGCGCCAGGAAGGACCCGTTGGCATCGAGGGCCAGGCGGGCGGTGGAACGGACGGCGCGGCCGTGGACCGCCGCCGCCAGCTCTTCACCTGTCACCGCCAGCCAGCGCACCGGCCGGCCGACCTTCCGGGCGGCCCAGAGCACGGCGACCCATTCGGCGAACAGGAAGTTCTTGAGCCCGAATCCGCCGCCGACATCGTGGGCGAAGAGGCGAAACCGGTCGGACGGCAAACCGAACACCGGACCGGCCAGATCGCCCAGAATGCCGTGCAGGCCCTGGCCGGTCAGTTCCAGGGTGAATTCTTCGCTGTCGCGGTCGTAGGACGCCAAGGCCGCCCGCGGCTCCATCGGAAAGGCGGAGACTCGTTGGTTGTCGAGGTCCAGTTCGACCACATGGGCAGCCGCCGCCATGGCCGCGCGCACGGCGTCCCGATCTCCCTTGGAGAAGCGGTAGGCGCAGTTGTCTGGCGCCTGGTCCCAGATCAGGGGTGCGCCCTCAGCCTCGGCGGCCTCCACATCGGCGACGAGCGGGAGCTCGGCATACGCCACCTGAATTGTATCCGCCGCGTCGGCGGCGACGGCGTCGGTCTCCGCCACGACCATGGCCACGGGCTCGCCAACATAGCGGACCCGGTCGACCGCCAGGGCATGGTGGGGCGGGATGATGATCGGTTCCTCGGTGGCGGCAACCACGCTGCAGGGCATGGGACCAAGCCCGTCCTGCCGGAGATCGTGCCCCGTCCACACGCCGACGACTCCGGCCATTTCCCGAGCCGCCTCGGCGTCGATGCCCAGGATCTCGCCATGGGCATGATCGGCGCGCACGAAACGGACGTGCAGTTCGCCAGCTTGCCGGCCGTCGTCGGTGTAGCGACCGCGACCCGTCAGGAAGCGGCGATCTTCGAGGCGATGGGACGATTTGGTCGATACGGAAGTCGGCACGAGTGGATTCCCGGACTGGACGGAAGGGGGCGGGCGGAAGCCCGCGGAACAGGAAGCGCGACGATAACAGGACTTGCCGGCCCCACGCGACGCTTGTGGTCGCCGGCGGCGTTGCGCGGCGGCGGGTGCCGCACTACACCCGTGACATCCCCAAGCCGCCGGAGCCTCCATGTCACCCGCAACTCAAGACCCGGATACCGCCCGCCTGGATATCGCCCGCCTGGACACGGCACGCCGAGCCGCCGAGTTCTGCCGGCCGACTTGCCCGCCGGTTCTTCGAGAACCGGGAGGCGCTGCTGGTGGAGGCCAAGGGCCCGCAGGATCTGGTCAGTGCCGCCGACCGTGACGTGGAGGCGCTGATCCGCCAGGAGATCGCGCGCGATTTCCCCGGCGACCGGGTGCTGGGTGAGGAGTTTGGCGACGGGGAAGGCGGCGCCGGCGACGAGGGCGCGACCGGGTGGGTGGTGGATCCGATCGACGGTACCCAGAACTTCCTGCGCGGCATTCCGCAGTTCGTCGTCTCCATCGCCTATCGGGCCGGCGGCACGGCCCGTGTCGGCGTGATTCACGACCCGAACGCCGGCGAGACCTTCTGGGCGCGCGCCGGCGGCGGCGCGTTTCGCGATGGCAGGCCGGTCAGGGTCTCGGACGTTGCCCGGCTGGAGGATGCGGTGATCGGCGTCGGCCACTCTCCCCGGCACCCGCCGGAGGCGTTCGATCGTACGATCACCGCGCTGGTCGAGGCCGGGGCGCAGACCCGCAACTACTGCTGTGCGGCGATCCAGCTCGCCTACGTGTCAGACGGACGCCTCGACGCCACCTGGGATCCCTATCTGCTCGACTGGGACGTGGCGGCCGGCATGCTGATCGTCAGTGAGGCGGGGGGGGCCGGTGTCTCCTTCGTTCCCGGCCGAAAGGGCCCGCACGCCGATACCCTCATCGCCGGTACGCCGGCCCTGCTCGACCAGTTCCGAACCCGCACGCCGATGTTCCAGGACTGACGCGCCAGTTCCTCCGCCGTCCGAGACCGGCCCGAGAACGCGGGTTGCGGTAAAATGAATGGCGGTTCATATTTGGCGGAAGCCTGAGGAGGAAAAGCACTGATATGACCAATGGATCGACGGCCCCCAATGGGCAGCACGCCACGGCCCGCGACGCCGGTACCCTGGACGCGGTGATCATCGGCGCCGGGTTTTCCGGCATGTACCAGCTCCATCTGCTGCGCGACCGCCTCGGCCTGAAGGCGCGGGTGGTCGAGCGCGGTGCCGGGGTCGGCGGCACCTGGTACTGGAACCGCTATCCGGGCGCGCGCTGTGATTCCGAGAGCCATTCCTACAGCTATTACTTCTCCGACGAGCTTCTGAAGGAGTGGGAGTGGTCCGAGCGCTATCCGCAGCAGCCGGAGATCGTGCGCTACCTGAACTTCGTCGCGGACAAGCTCGACCTGAAGCGCGACATCCAGTTCGAGACCACCGTCACCGCCGCCCGCTACGACGAGTTGGCGAACCTCTGGCGGGTCGAGATGGACGGGGGCGAGACTTTCTCCGCGAAGTACCTGATCACCGCCGTCGGCTGCCTGTCCTCGGCCAACGTTCCCGACATTCCGGGCCGCGACAGCTTCAAGGGCGACTGGTACCACACCGGCCAGTGGCCGCATGAGGGCGTCGATTTCACCGGCAAAAGGGTCGGACAGATCGGAACCGGGTCAACCGGCATCCAGGCCGTACCGGTGATCGCCGAGACCGCGAAGCACCTGACCGTATTCCAGCGGACGGCGAACTACTCCATCCCGGCGAACAATCATCCGCTGTCGGCCGAGTTCAAGGCGTGGGCCAGGGAGAATATCGACGATATCCGCAAGACCATGCACACCTCGACCAACGGGCATCCGTTCCTGATCGAGGATCGCAAGGTGTTCGACGTGTCGGCCGAGGAACGCCGGAGGATCTACGAGAAGGCCTGGGAGATCGGCGGCCTGCGGTTCCGCGCCGTATTCCAGGACCTGCTGTTCGACAAGGCGGCGAACGATACCGCCGCCGACTTCCTCAAGAGCAAGATCGGCGAAATCGTCAAGGACCCGCAGAAGGCGAAGGATCTGGCGGCCATCGACCACCCGTTCGCCACCAAGCGGCCGCCGATCGATACCGGCTATTTCGAGGCCTACAACCGCGACAACGTCAGCCTGGTGAACCTGCGCGAGACGCCGATCGTCGAGATCACCGAGAAGGGGGTGAAGACCACCGATCGGGAGTACGACCTCGACATCATCGTCTTCGCCACCGGCTTCGACGCCATGACCGGGTCGCTGCTCAAGCTCGGCATCGTCGGGCGCGACGGCGTGTCCCTGAGCACGGCATGGGAGGCGGGGCCGCGCACCTATCTCGGCATCCAGGCGGCGGGGTTCCCGAACATGTTCACGATCACCGGTCCTGGCAGCCCGTCGGTACTGTGCAACATGCCGGTCGCCATCGAGCAGCATGTGGAGTGGGTGACCGACTGCATCGAGAAGATGGAGAAGGAGGGCGTCGACCGGATCGAGCCGACCGAGGAGGCCGTCGCCAACTGGGTCGACCACGTCAACGAGGTCGCCAACGCCACCCTGCTGCCCCAGGCCGGACACTCCTGGTATCTCGGCGCCAACGTTCCGGGTAAGCCGCGGGTCTTCATGCCCTATGCCGGTGGCATGAACCGGTTCCGCGAGATCTGCGACGAGGTGGCGGCGAAGGGATATGAGGGTTTCGTCCTGACCCGCGCCAGCGCGGACAAGGGCGCCGAGGCGGTCAACGCCTGAGGCATTAGCGACGCCACACCAACCCTGCGACCTGCCTACGACGCTCAGGTCCTGATGACCGGGTCAACGGCGGAGACTTCCGTCGTTGACCCTTTTTACGCATTATCTAATCTATCGATCGATTAATTATGGGGGCGGGTTTGGCAGCGACGGCCCTGGCGCGTAAGGCAGGACGTCCGCAGGGCGCGCCGGACACCCGTGACCGCTGCCTCGAGGCCGCGGAACGGCTGTTCGCGACCCAGGGCTTCGCTGCCACCGGCATGCGGCAGATCGGCGCTGCCGCCGGTGTCAGCATCGCTACGCTGATCTACCATTTCGGCTCCAAGGAGAAGCTTTACGGCAAGGTTCTCGGCCGGATCGCCGACAGCATCGTGCCCTACATGCCCGACCCGGCGGCATTCGACGTCGGCCCCGGCGCGATCGCGTCGACGGTCGAGCGGTTCCTGGACTGGGCGCTCGATCACGGCGATTACGCGTCGCTTCTCCTCAGGGAATTGATGGAGAACCCGTCGCGGGCGGCCAAGGCGCGGCGCTGGTATCTGCTTCCGCTGATCGACTCCTATGCGGCGGCGATCCGCGGCGGGCAGGCACGGGGCATCATCGGGCCGTGCGACCCGGAGATGCTCGCCTTCTACGTCACCGGCGCGATCACCCATTTCCAGGCGGCGACGCCAACCCTTCAGCAGATGCTGGGCGAGGACAGCCGCGAGGCCGTGGTGGAGCGGTTCAGGGCCACTCTGCGCGCGAATGTGACATCGATGCTGGAACCGACCGGAAGCTGACCGTGGACGAGAGCGGCGGCCAGTTCGATGCACGATGCGCCCCCTGGCAGGCCAAGGAGATCATGTCCGTGACGAACGCCCCGCCCTCCGCCGAGGTCTGCGTCCTGCGCTATGCGCTCGATCGACACGCGGCCACACGCGGAAACGACATCTACGCGGTTTTCGAAGACGGCAGCCGATGGACCTTCGCCGAGACCCTGGCCCTGGTCCGAACCAGCGCAGCGGGGCTGCAGCGTCTTGGCGTCGGACGTGGCGACCATGTGCTGGTGATGACGCCGAACGGCGCAATCGGCCTGCGCGCGATCTTCGCCGCAAACTACATCGGCGCGGTGTCGGTACCGGTCAATCCGGCCTATCGCGGATCGCTTCTGGAGCATGTGGTGGCGGAGTCCGGGGCGACCCTCGCCATCGTCCACCCTGACTGCCTGGACCGGCTGCTGGAGATCGCTCCCGGATCGCTGACCGGGATCGTGGTGGCGGCGCCTGAGCCCGGCCGGGCGGCGCCGGAGGGGCTGACCCTGTTCGGTCAGGGAGCGTTGCTGGAGGTGGACACCGATCCGATCGCGCCGGAGCCTCCGATCGCGCCCTGGGACACTCAGTCGATCCTGTTCACCTCCGGGACGACGGGGCGCTCGAAGGGCGTGCTGTCATCCTACAGTCATTGCTTTGCCGCGATGAATCCCGACACCTGGACCTGCACCCGGGCCGACGACCGCCATCTTCTGCATATGCCGATCTTTCACATCGGTGGCGCCTTCATCGCCTCCATGGCGCTGTGCGTGGGCGCC
Source organism: Thalassobaculum sp. (assembly GCA_048983575.1). GTDB lineage: Bacteria > Pseudomonadota > Alphaproteobacteria > Thalassobaculales > Thalassobaculaceae > Thalassobaculum. Next base: position 2,379,760 of record JBLZTD010000001.1, read on the forward strand.
TCGATCGCCGTCGTCGAACGGTTCCGCACCGACGATTTCTGGGCGTTGGTCCGGCGCCTGGAGGTGACCTGCGTCTTTCTCCTCGGAGCCATGGCGACGTTTCTGCTGAAGCAGCGGCCTTCGCCGGAGGACCGCGATCATCCGCTGCGTGTGGTGATGATCGTGCCGCTCGGACAGGCGGGACGGGAGTTCCGGCTCAGATTTCGGTGTCGATGTCTATACCCTGTTCAACATGACCGAGATCAGCACGCCCCTGATCTCCGGCGCCAATCCGCAAAAGCCGAATATCTGCGGACGTCCGCGCGATGGCGTGGAGGTGCGGCTGGTGGACGACAACGACATTCCGGTTCCCGATGGCACGCCCGGCGAACTGATCATCCGGACCGACGCCCCCTGGGCGATGACCCACGGCTACCATGGACGGCCCGAGGCGACGGCGGCCGCCTGGCGTAACGGTTGGTTCCACACCGGCGATATGTTCGTGCGGGACGCCGACGGCGATTTCCGGTTCGTCGACCGCCGGAAGGATGCGATCCGACGCCGTGGCGAAAACATCTCCTCCTACGAGGTGGAGGTTGAACTCCTCGCCCATCCCGACATACGCGAGGCAGCCGTGGTGGCGGTGCCGAGCGACGTGTCCGAGGACGAGGTCCTAGCGGTGCTCTCGCCGGTCGACGGTCGGACCATCGATCCGCCGGCGGTAATCGCCTTCCTGGAGCCACGTCTCCCCCGCTTCATGATCCCCCGCTATATCCGTCTGGTCGACGATCTGCCGAAGACGCCGACCGCCAAGGTCGAGAAGCACGTGCTGCGCGAGATCGGCCTGACACCGGGCAGCTGGGACCGGGGCGACGGTCGCGCCAGCCGAAACCCGGAAGGAAATCCGACATGAGCAAACCCGTGGTCCGGGTCTATACCGACTACAAGAGCCCTTATGCCTTCGTCGCTGCGGGGCCGACATACGCGCTGGAGGAGCGGTTCGACCTGGTCCTCGAATGGCGCCCGTACACGCTGCGGATCGAGGAATATCTGGGGGCGGTCGAGACCCGGACGGAGCATTCATGGCGGCGGGTCCGCTACTCGTACATGGATGCCCGGCGTTACGCCAACAAACAGGGCCTGACGCTCAAGGGACCGAAACGGGTCTACAACGGCTACTACGCCAATGCCGGTATGCTGTTCGCCCAACGGGAAGGGTTCTTCCGGGCCTACAATGACGCGGTGTTCGAGCGATTTCTGGAAGCGCGAACTCGACCTGGACGTGCTGGAGGAGATCTCGGCGATCGTCGGCGTGCTTGGCGGCGACGTGGCGGAGTTCGAGGCCTATGTCGAAGGGCCGGGCCGTGCTGAGATGGAAGCGGTCATCGCCGAGGCGGAGGCCATGGGCGTGTTCGGCGTTCCCATGTTCGTCTTCGAGAATGAGCTGTTCTGGGGCGGTGACCGTATCGAGCTCTTGTGCGAGCGCCTGCGTGCGCGCGGTGTGACCGAACGATCGTCCGACTGACGCACCCGCTGGCCCGGTGGAGGGGATCGCTCGATCGCTGGGAGTCAATTCTTTCAATGACCAATGACTCATAATTCATAATCTTGACAGCCGGACGGCTGGGTCACCATTCTCCGGCGATAGGGTTCACCAAAAATAGCGACGCCCGCACCACGAGCGTGGTGCGGAGACGGTCGCAGTCGAGTGAGGAACGCAATGAAGAAGACGTACACCAGCCCGCGCCGCGGCATCGACCGGCGCACCGTGCTGAAGGGTGCCGCTGCGGCGGCCGCCGTCGGAACCGGCGTCACCGGCTTCCCCGCCTATCTCAAGGCGGCGAACACGCCGATCAAGATCGGCATGCCGACGATCCTGTCCGGCCGCGTCGCCATTCTCGGCGAGCTCCTCCGTAGCCGCCGCCAGCAACGAAATCCGCAAGATCAACGAGGCCGGCGGCATCGAGGGGCGCACCCTCGAACTGGTTACCCGTGACTCCCGCGCGAAGCCCGACGAGGCGGCGCGCATGACCCGCGACCTCGTCAACAACGAGGGCTGCGAGATCATCATCGACGCCGAGGCCTCTGGCGCGTCCTTCGCCGTCAACGAGGTGGTGCGGGACATGAAGCAGTACTGCATCCACACCAACTCCGAGACGTCGTCGCTGACGGCCGACCCGAAGAACCAGGTCGAGTGGGTGTTCCGCGGCTGCCGTCAGGGTATCCACGACGCCGTCGGCGGCGGTCTGGTCGCCGCCAAGGTGGTGAAGGAGAAGGGCCTGAAGAGGTGGGCGACGATTTCGCCGGACTACGCCTATGGCCGCGCCAACACCGAAGAATTCATGGAGTACGTGAAGCTCTTCGCGCCGGAGACAGAGGTCATCACCGAGACCTGGCCGAAACTGTTCCAGCCGGACTACACCGAGAACGTGACCGCGCTGCTGAACGCGCAGCCGGAAGTCGTCTACTCCTGCCTGTGGGGCGGCGATCTCGTCGCGTTCTTCGACCAGGCGAGCCTGTACGGGCTGTTCGACCAGTTCACGGCCTTTGCGGTGAACCTCGGCGACTACCCGGTGCTGACGGCGATCAAGAGCCGTCCGGCCGGTGTGTATTCGGGAAGCCGCTATCACAAGGATATCCCCGATACGGCCGAGAACGAGGCCTGGTACGACGACTACATGGCTCATTCCAACGTGCTGCCGACCAACTGGGCCTGGCAGAACGCGTCGGCGATCCATTTCATCGCGGAAGCCCTGAAGAAGACCGGCGGCGACACCGACACGATGAAAATGGCGGAGGCGACGGCCGGCCTGACGATCGACTTGCCGTTCGGCGTCGACGGGACGCTGACCATCCGCGAGGAGGATCATACCCTCGTCAACTACATGGTCGGCTACTCGAAGACGATCGTCGAAGAGCCGTACGTGGTGGACTTCAACCAGACCGCCTGGTCGGAGATCTACAAGCACGAGGCCGAGTGGAAGAAGCGCAACGGCTACACTTGATGTCGTTCGCCGGGCGGAGGATCTGACGCCTCCGCCCGGATTTCACCGGGCGCCGTTCTGATCGCGGCGCCCCGTGCTTTTCAGTCCCTGCGGATAGAACCCAATGTTCGATTTCGACGCGCTTGCCGCTTGTCTGTCGACGTCCGCTTGCCTGGTGAACCAGGCCACGAGCGGGTTGATCATCGGCATGCTGCTCTTCCTGGTGGCGTCCGGCGTCACGCTGATCTTCGGCGTGCTGCACGTCATCAATTTCGCCCATGGCAGTTTCTACATGATAGGCGCGTATTTCGCGTACACGGCCTATGTGCTGACGGGAAACTACTTCCTCGCGGCCCTGGTCGGCGCGGTGGGGGCCGGCATCATGGGCATCCTGTTCGAACGCCTGATCATCAGCCGGGTATACGGCCAGAACCTGCTGATGCAGCTGCTGGTCTGCTACGCCTTCATTCTCATCGTCGACGATCTGGTCAAGATCATCTGGGGTGCCGAATACCTGGCGATGGGCATTCCGGCGGAGTTCCGCCTGCCGCCCTTCCGGATCGCCGGTGGGTTCGTGCCGCCGTTCTACCTGTTCCTGGTGGGGATCGCCGTGTTCATCGGTGTCGGCTCGCTGCTGCTCGTGACCAAGACGCGCTTCGGCAAGATCGTCCGTGCGGCCGCCCTGAACGCGCCGATGGTGTCGGCCCTGGGTATCCGGGTGAACGTCTACTTCGCGCTGCTGTTCGGCTTCGGCTGCGCGCTCGCCGGGGTGGCGGGCGCCCTGGCCGCACCGGTCCGGTCGCTGACGCCGGGCATGGGGCTCGGCATTCTGGTGGAGAGTTTCATCGTGACGGTCATCGGCGGCATGGGCTCGATTCCCGGCGCCTTCCTCGCCGCCATCATCCTCGGCCTGACCCGCTCGATCGGCAGCGTCGGCTTTCCGCTGTTCGTCGACGGGGCGATGTTCATGATCATGGCGCTGGTGCTGATCTTCCGGCCGACCGGGCTGCTGGGCCAGGGGGCGCTGCGATGAGTTTGTTCGTCGAGTTCCGGCGCGACTTCCTGATCGCGCTTGTCGCCCTCGCCGTCCTGGTCGCCATCGGCCTCGGGATCGAGCATGCCTGGCCGCGCGATTTCCTGACCTCGATCTTCGCCGCCGGCCTGCTGGCCATGTCGCTGAACATGCTGATCGGCTATACCGGCCTGGTGTCGTTCGGCCACGCCGCCTTCTTTGCGCTCGGCGGATACATTTTCGGCCTGCTGCTGCAGTCGCCCGCTTTCACCGGTGCGCTCGGCGCCGGGTCGGTTCCCGTCGCGCTGGTGGCGGCGGTGGTCGGCACCGGCCTCTACGCCGTGGTGATCGGCGCGATCTGCGTGCGCCTGACGGAGATCTATTTCGCCTTCCTGACGCTCGCCTTCCAGATGTTCCTGTACAGCGTGATCCTGAGCTGGGTGGATCTGACCGGCGGCGACCAGGGTCTGATGGGCGGCATTCCTCGCCCCGTCTTCCTCGGTATCGACCTCGCCGATCAGTACCATCGCTACGTCTTCTGCGCCGTGCTCTTCGTGATCTGCGTGATGATCATGCGGATCATGACGGAGAGTCCGTTCGGCTACACACTGCGGATGATCCGCGACAACGCCACCCGCGCGGCCTTCCTCGGCGTAAATGTGACCCGGGTGAAGCTGATCTGCTTCGTGGTCTCGTCTTCCATCGCGGCGGTCGGCGGCGTGATCCTGGCCCTCTTCACGTCCGGTGCCTATCCGGAATGGGCGTTCTGGGCGCAGTCGGGCGAGGCGATCTTCATGATCATGCTCGGCGGTCTCAACGTCTTTCTGGGACCGGTGCTGGGTGCGGTGGCGCTGCGCATCCTGAACGACGTGGTTCAGATGTACACCTCCCACACCGAGATCGTGATCGGCCTGGTGATCATGTTCGTCGTGCTCGGGCTGCGCCGGGGCATTCTCGACTTCGTCAAGGACTGGTGGGTGGAGAAGCAGCAGGCGCGCTTGGCGGCGGAAAACCGAAACGGACAGGAATGATGAGCGACGTAGGATCTCTGAAGGACCGGGTCGCGGTCGTCACCGGCGGGGCCAGCGGCATCGGCGCCGCCTGCGCCAGGCTGATGGCGGCGCGTGGCGCCCGCGTGGTCATCGCCGACGTGAACGCCGACGCGGCAATGAAGGTCGCGGCGGAGATCGGCGGCACCGGCTACGGCGTCGATGTGCGTGACGCCGAGGCCGTGGAGGCCCTCGCCGAGAAGAGCGAGACCGAGGTCGGACCGACCGACATTCTTGTGACCTCGGCGGGCATCGTGCAGGCGCCGCTGCCGCCTGAAGACCTGCCGATGGACCTGTACGACAACGTGATTGCGGTCAATCTGCGCGGCACCTATCTGACGGCCCGCGCCTACGGACTGCGGATGGTGCCGCGGCGCCGCGGCGCGATCGTTACCATCAGTTCGGTAACGGCGGAACGGTCGGTGCCGCTGCACGCCTACGCACCGAGCAAAGCGGCGGTGACCAACATGACCATGAACCTCGCCGCCGAATGGGGCCGGGCCGGGATTTGGGTCAACACGGTGGAGCCGGGCTACACCCGTACCCCGGCCCTGCAGGATCAGATCGACCGCGGCCATCGCGATCCGACCCTGCTGGAGGAGAATTCGACCCTGGGCCGCATGGTCGAGCCGGAGGAGATCGCCAAGGCGGTCGCCTTCCTGGCTTCGGACGAGGCGTCCGCGGTGACCGGCATCGCCCTGCCCGTGGATGTCGGGTTCTTCAGCGCCGGGTCCTGGCATCCGTATGGCGGCGTACGCCGACAGGGGAACCGCTGATGCTGCGCCTCGAGAACGTGGTCAAGTCGTTCGGCGGCGTGGTCGCCACCAACGACGTCTCCCTCGACTTCCCCGCCGGTTCGCTGAGCGCCGTGATCGGACCGAACGGCGCCGGAAAGACGACGTTGTTCAACCTGGTGACCGGCCATCTGGTGCCGGACAGCGGGCGCATCCTGCTCGAGGAGGAGGACATCGCCGGCAAGGAACCGGTCGATATCGTCCGCAAGGGCATCGGCCGGGCCTTCCAGATCGCCAGCATCTTCCCCAGCATGACGGTCGAGCAATCCCTGATGTGCGCCGTCGCCTCCCATTTCCATACGTCGGAAGCGATGCTCTCTGTCTTTCCGCCCCGCAATGTGCGGCAGCGGACGGACGAACTGATCGAACTGCTCGGCATGGGGTCGGTCGCGCGCCTGCTGAGTGCGAACATCTCCCACGGTGACCAGAAGCTGCTCGATATCGGCCTGGCTCTGGCGCTGGAGCCGAAGGTGCTGATGCTGGACGAGCCGACCGCCGGCATGGGGCCGGAGGAGCGCTGGCAGATGATCGGCACCGTTCGCCGCCTTTGGGAGCAGGGGGGCATGACCCTGATCTTCATCGAGCACGACATGGACATCGTCTTCGAGGTGGCCGAGGGCATCACCGTGCTGAGCTATGGCGCGGTCCTGGCCCAGGGCACGGCGGAGGAGATTTGCAACCATCCGGAGGTCGTCGAGGCCTATCTCGGATCTGAATTGACGGCGGAGGCCTCGCAATGAACGGCGTCGCAAACAACGGCGGCACGGCAGACGACGTGGTTCTCAAGGTCGAGGACATCGACGTATTCTACGGCGCCTCCAAGATCCTGTTCGGCGTCGACCTCGAAGTCGGTCGCGGGCGCACGCTCGCCCTGTTGGGACGAAACGGCGCGGGCAAGAGCACGACGATGAAGGCCATCGCCGGCATCGCCAAGCCGCGCAAGGGCAGTATCAGCCTTTACGGCCGGAACCTGGCCGGTGCGCGTCCCGATGTCATCGCCCGGGCCGGAATCGGTTACGTGCCCGAGGACCGTCAGGTCTTCTCCATGCACAGCGTCGAGGACAACCTGCTGATCGGTGCCAAGAAGGGCCTGAGCGGGCAGGAGGACTGGACCCTCGAGCGGGTCTACGAGACTTTCCCGATCCTCGCCCGGATGAAGGACCGCAAGGCCGGGTTGCTGTCCGGCGGCGAGCAGCAGATGCTGACGATCGCCCGCACCCTGATGGGCAATCCGGAAGTCCTGCTGCTGGACGAACCGTCGGAGGGCCTGGCACCGATCATCGTGCAGGCGATCGGCGATCTGATTCGAACCTTGCGGCAGACCGGGGTGACCATCGTACTGGCGGAGCAGAACATGCATTTCTGTCTCGGCATCTCCGAAGACGCCGCGGTCATCGACAAGGGCCATATCGTCTACCGCGACACGATTGCCGGGCTGCGCGCCAACGACGAGGTGACCAAGCGCTACCTCGCCATTTGACCGGACCTCATCGGGAAACGTGACCCGGACGGTTCACGCTTCCGAGAACAGGCCGCGCCTCAGCATTTTCATATATGCCCGTATGACATGCTCGGGGACCGGTCCGGCATGGCCGTTGCCGTCGCGAGCATAGCGCATGGCGATGTAGGCGCGCGAGGCCAGCAGCATGTAGATCACCGCCTCCAGCTCGTCCTCGTCGAAGCCGCAGATCTCGCCGCGGGCCGCGGCGCGCCCCAGGGCTCCCTTGTAGCCGTCCACCAGAACCCGGATGTGCTCGGCATGCGCCTCCGGCGCGAACACCTCGGCCTCGTACAGGATGCGGTAGAAGCTGGGATGGGTGTCGAGGTAGCCGAAGAACGCCCTCAACCTTGCCTCCTCGCGCGCCGAACCCGTGAGGCCGCGGGGCATGGCGGAAGCGATATGGTCGAGCATCTGTCGTCCCATATACGGCAGCAGTCGGTTCAATACGTCCTGTCGGGACTCGAAGTAATTGTAGAAGGTTCCCTGGGCGACGCCGGCGAGCTGGGTGATCTTGGAGATCGACGCATCGGCATAGCCATCGGACCCGACCACTTGGGCGGCGGCTTCGAGAAGTGACCTGTAGGTTTCGCGCGCCTTCTCCTCACGGGACATCCGTCGCGCTTGGGTGGAGCGTAGGGAAAACGAGTCCGCCATCGAGGGCCGAAGAATCCTAATACACTGTTAGTCCACAAACATATTAGCAGAAGTGCGGCGGAAGATGCGTCAGGTTTCTGGCTTTGGAATCCGATCTTTATAGCGTCTGCGGACTGATCGAGATGGATCAGGGGTCACTCGGTCCCAGTCGCACCGGGTTCCCTGGCGTCCAGACCGGCCCGGTCGCGCGCCTGTCGAATTCCGCGGTCTCCTCGGGACTGGCTCGGTCCGTTCGATACAGCTTCTCGTCGGCGAAGGCGCTGTGGCCGTGACGGCTCTCGTTGCCGACACCGCCCGCGCTATCCCGGGAATCCCATCGGGCGGCCGCCAGAATGGCCTCGGCGGAGGTCGGCGCTGCCACGAAAACGGTCTCGGCGGCGGCGCGGCCCAGCCAGCGCGGATCTTCCGTGTGGGCGACGGGAGTCAGCTTCCAGACGATCCGGTCGGTCATGGTCTTCCTCTCGGTCCAGTTCGGTTCCGGGTTCTCCCCGGAAAACGAACGGGCGCCCGGTACGGTTCCTGATCGGACGGAGGTCGATCTCGGAAAGCCAAAGAGAAAGGGCGGCGCCCCTGGGACGCCGCCCTTCCTAGTCATGGTGCTTTGTGATCCTTCGGGATCAGTCGAGGTCGAAGCGGTCCGCGTTCATGACCTTGGTCCACGCCTTGACGAAGTCCTTCGCGAACTTCTCCTTCGCGTCTTCCTGGGCATAGACCTCGGCGATCGCGCGAAGCTGGGAGTTCGAGCCGAACACCAGGTCCGCGCGCGACGCCGTTCCACTTCAGATCGCCGCTGGTGCGGTCCCGGCCCTCGAACTCGGTCTCATCATCGTTGGCCGCCGACCACACGGTGCGCATGCTCAGCAGGTTGACGAAGAAGTCGTTCGTCAGCGTGCCGGGCTTGTCCGTCATGACGCCGAGATCGGACCCGCCGTAATTGGCGTTCAGGGCCCGCATGCCGCCCACCAGAACCGTCATTTCCGGGGCGCTGAGGCCCAGGAGCTGAGCGCGGTCGACCATGCAGCTCCTCGTCGGCGACGCTGTACTTCTGCGGGTGGTAGTTGCGGAAGGCATCGGCGATCGGCTCGAGCGGCTCGAAGGCCTCGGCGTCGGTCTGCTCCTGGCTGGCGTCGGTCCGGCCCGGAGCGAACGGGACGGTCACGGCAGTGGCCGGCCTTCTTGGCCGCCTCTTCGATCGCCGCGCCGCCGGCCAGCACGATCAGGTCGGCGAGCGAGATCTTCTTGCCGCCGGACTGGCTGTCGTTGAACGCCTTCTGAATGCCTTCGAGCTTCTCCAGAACGGAGGAGAGCTTCGACCGGCTCGAACGCCTCCCAGTCCTTCTGCGGAGCCAGGCGGATGCGCGCGCCGTTGGCGCCGCCCCGCTTGTCGGACCCACGGAAGGTCGCGGCGGAGTTCCAGGCGGTGGCGATCAGGTCGGCCGCCGGAATGCCCGACGCCAGGACCTTGGCCTTGAGGTCGGCCACATCCTTGTCATCGACCAGCGGATGGTCGACCGCGGGGACCGGATCCTGCCAGATCAGTTCTTCCGACGGCACCTCCGGGCCGAGATAGCGGACAATCGGGCCCATGTCGCGGTGGGTCAGCTTGAACCAGGCGCGGGCGAAGGCGTCGGCGAACTCGTCCGGATTGGCATGGAAGCGGCGCGAGATCTTCTCGTAGGCCGGATCCATGCGCATCGCCATGTCGGCGGTGGACATCATGGTCGGCACTTTCTTCGCGGGATCGTGCGCGTCCGGCGCCATGTCCTTCTCGGCAACGTTCTTCGGCGCCCACTGGTTGGCGCCAGCGGGGCTCTTGGTCAGCTCCCACTCGTAGCCGAACAGCATGTCGAAGTAACCCATGTCCCACTGGGTGGGGTTCGGGGTCCACGGGCCTTCCAGGCCGGACGTGGTGGTGTGGGCGCCGATGCCGGTCTCGAAGCTGTTCTTCCAGCCGAGACCCTGGTCGACGATGTCGCCGCCCTCCGGCTCGACGCCGACCAGCGCGGCGTCACCGGCGCCGTGGCACTTGCCGAAGGTGTGGCCGCCGGCCACCAGGGCGACGGTCTCCTCGTCGTTCATGGCCATGCGCGCGAAGGTCTCGCGGATGTCCTTGGCCGAGGCCAGCGGGTCCGGATTGCCGTCCGGGCCCTCCGGGTTGACGTAGATCAGACCCATCTGCACCGCGGCGAGCGGGTTTTCCAGAATCACGGTCACCGGAATAGCGGCTGTTCTCCTTGTCGGAGGTGGCCAGCCACTCGGTCTCGCGACCCCAGTAGATGTCCTCTTCCGGCTCCCACACGTCCTCACGGCCGCCGCCGAAGCCGAAGGTCTTGAAGCCCATGGACTCGAGCGCGACGTTGCCGGCCAGGATCATGAGGTCGGCCCAGGAGATCTGGTTGCCGTACTTCTGCTTGATCGGCCACAGCAGACGACGCGCCTTGTCCAGGTTGCCGTTGTCGGGCCAGCTGTTCAGCGGGGCGAAGCGCTGGGTGCCGGAGGAGGCGCCGCCGCGGCCGTCGCCGGTGCGGTACGTTCCAGCGCTGTGCCAGGCCATGCGGATGAACAGTCCGCCGTAGTGACCGTAGTCGGCCGGCCACCAGTCCTGCGACTCCGTCATCAGCGCCGTCAGGTCCTTCTTGAGCGCGTCGTAGTTGAGCGTGTTGAAGGCTTCCTTGTAGCTGAAGTCCTCGCCCAACGGGTCGGACATCGGCGCGTTCTGATGCAGGATCTTCAGGTTGATCTGGTTCGGCCACCAGTCACGGTTGGTGACTGCCGACGCCAGCGTGTGCCCGTGCATAAAGGGGCAACCGCCTGACTTGTTACTGCCGTCCATCTGTACCTCCCAGCATGACTATTCGGTTCGGTCTCTCCGCGGGGCCTGAATCGGGCTCGCCCGTCGAAATTCGTCCATGGCGTAGGCGACGTTCTCGAGCCCGGGGAGAGGTCGACGGAGTTTCCCGTCATCCGTCCGTATCGTAGGAACTCGTTCGGCCGCTCGTCACCGCTAATTTAGAACCTATCAAAACTGATCAATTCGAATGATCTTCATTTTCCGATTGGATCGATAGGTAGAGCTTATCGAGTTGAGGCTCCTTCCAGCCCGAATCCCGCGTCCGTCGTTGCGTGGCGGCGGATGCCGGGCCACCCTGATGCGGACGACGGCGCGGACGCGTGTCGGAACCGGGTCATTGAGGGAGGGGGCACCGGCATGGGATTCAAGATCGACCGGATCGATCACGTCGTCATCAACTGCAGCGACCTCGACGCCACGGTTGCCTGGTACCAGCGCGTGTTGGGCATGGAGCGGGAGGAATTCGCGTACGGTGAGCACCTGCATGTGGCGCTCAAATACGGTCGTCAGAAGTTCAATGTGCGTCCGACCGGCACGGAGCACTGGTGGAGCGTGGAGAACGACACCCCGGGAACGCTGGATATCTGCCTTATCACACCGTCGCCCATCGAGGAGGTTCTGTCGCACCTGAAAGCGTGCGGCGTGGACGTCGCCCGCGGCCCGGTTCAGCAGACCGGGGCCATCGGGCCGATGATGTCGGTGTATTTCTACGATCCGGATCGCAATCTGATCGAGGTCGCTTCCTATGCCTGACGGTGCTCCCCGCGATGGGGCAACCGTCGGCGCATGCGACAAGTGAAATCTGAGGATACTCCGATAATAAACTGAATTGATGGAATTTCGAGGCCGATCCTCTGAGCTGATCGATGGCTGAGGTCATCGATTGGATAAATTTTATCAAACATGATGGATTATTTTCGACATCGACGTATTTTGAGGAACCACTCAGGAACACGGGCGTTAAACTTGCGTGAAACCGAGTGAGACGGAGAATGATCTTGTTGCCGAACGGGGATCATGCGGTGCCGACTTTATTGGATGTCATCACGATCGAAGACCTCTCGGCGTTCGCGGACGGTCAGGCGGATGCCGACCTCATCGAAGCGATCGACGAGCTCGATATGCAGGATGATCGCTGCTCCGAGACGATTGCGGCCTTCGCGGCTCAAACGGCATTGATGCATCGCGCGTTCGATCCGATTGCGAAAGAGCCTGTTCCCGATCATCTGATCGCGCTTGTTCGACAGCACGCCGACCTGGAGGGCTGAGGCACGAGCCGAGCGTCGCCCTCCGACGCCGTGGGACCTCGCCTGTTCGCGTCGTGCTGTCGCAACGTCTTACCGCTTAATTCGCCAGGATCCGCATTCAGTCCGATGCCGGTGCGCCCGTCGCGCCGGCCTCTTGCATGAGGGGATGCCGACGGCCGGCTCATACGAGATCATCTGGCACCACCCAGGAGCGTCGGGCAAAGCGCCGAGTCTCCTCAAGCGGGTAGGGGGCGACATAGGGGGGACGGTCCCCCAGCGCACCGTCGCTTTCCGATGCGGCACGCCAGAGTCTCACCAGGTCGTCTGCGGGTTCGTGGGTGTCGCGTCCGTCGAAGAATGCGCCCAGGTGCCCGCGCCAGAGTCGATGTTCGAAGGCACGCACCCCGTTGCCGTCCTCCCAAACCACACCCGCTTCGGTATCCCACCTAAGGCTGCGGCCGTTCAGGTTGGCGGAGCTGACGATCGCCACCCGATGGTCGACGATGCAGACCTTCGAGTGGATGTAGACGACCGGATGGCCACCGATGGTCCGTCGATCGTCGGTGGGTTCATGCCGCTGCCGGTTGATCAGAGAGAACATGGCGAACCGGTCGCCGAACGCTTCGATGAGCGCGTCGACCCCGGTGAGTTGAAGCCATTCTCCGTGCCGGTGTGCCGGATCCGTGGCGTCCTCGAACAGGACCTCCTGCGGTGCCGACGGAACGAGCAGAATCAGCCGGAGGTCGGGGCTGTGCTCTGCCGCATGGACCAGCGCGCGCACGATCTCCCGGGAGCGGAGGAATTGGGTCTCTATGTATATGAAGTCTCTGGCCTGCCCGATGACCTCGAGATGTGCCCGTTCGATCTCGATCACGGACGTGCGTGGGCCGAACTGGGTGAGCGATGGCTTCTGACGCGACACGGTCCGGACGAAACGAAGGCTCCCCTTCGCCTTTGGCGCGGACTGTCCGGTCGGATCGCCCCGCTCCAGAGCGTCCGGCGGTGAGGGCAGGTTGCGCACGAATCGGCGCAGGCGCCTGAGCCGCTGGCGGAACGGTTTCACCTCCCTGTTCCAGCAGTCGACGAAGTGCGACCTGGCGTCGGCGCAGACCGGCCCGGTGATCAGAAGGCTCACATCGTGCCACGTGTCTTCTGCCGGCCGGTCGTGCGACGGGTCGTCGAATCGGCGCTCGTCCACGTCCAACCCGCCGATCACGAGATGCCTGCCGTCGATGATCGCAAGTTTCTGATGGTATGTGGCAGGGCGGAACCGGGGTGGCCGGCCGAGCCTCGGCAACATCTCCCGAGCGTCGCGGGTGCCGAGCAGCGGGGCGAGACCCGGTGCCTCGTTCAGCAGGCCCTGGGGCGACATCCCTCGACCGGAGGCCATGTTGCGGACCCGGAGCCAGACAAGCGGCCAGAAAAGCCAGCGTAGCGTTCGGCCGATCTTCGCCTCATGCAGGGCCGCGACGATCTGCGGAGGCCGGGAGCCGGCAGGACCTTGTCCTCCCTCGCTGGCGTTTGCAGCGCGAAAGCCCCGAACCGCTGCCCAGGTCAGCTTATGGAGATCGGTGGCGACGGTGGGTTCGAAATCGGTGAGCAGGATGCGCACATCGACGCCGCGGGTCGATACGGCTGCGATCAGATCACCCCAGGTGTCCAATCCGGCGCTTCGGACTTGCTCGGACCTGAGCTTGGTGGCGGGATCCAGCAGACGGAAGCCCAACAGCACTTCCTGCCGGGAGGCGAAGATCTTCTCTTCTAGAACCGGATAGGCCTCGCTCGCCTCCAGCAGCGGCGTGACGCTTTCCTCGCCGCCGCCGACCGCCTGGCTGCTCGATGGTCGTGAGTCCTTTGAAACATCCATCGCTGTCCAACTGTCGGCGCGGTCTATCGGTGGCGTGACGGGCAACCCGGAGGCGACCGAAAGCCTCATGTGGGACCGGTTCTGATCGCGATATGTCTTGTAGCAGATCGCTAGCCGGGTGCCTGCTCTCCGACGGGCGGCAACCAGATGCCCCCGCCATTGGCGGACGCCGGGCCTTGTCAGCGCCCGGGCAGGGCGTCGGCGGGCGCGTTAACGGATTCACCGGCCAACGCCGTTTTGACCGGGTTCAGGTCGACGGTATTGCGAACCAGCGCCCAGCCGGCTCGGAGTTCTTCGGCTTCAAGGCCTTCCTCGCCCAAGCCGGTGGCGGCGTGCACGGCGAAGCGCAGAGTGTCCGGGGCGTAGGCCTGGGCCAGGATGGCTCCGCCGAGAAGGGCGGGCGGCGTCGCGGCAAGCGTGCCGAATGTGACGGCGCCGGCGATGGCGATTGAACGGAGCCGCATGCGATTATCCACCGGCCACGAGGAGGAGAATTTCTGCCCAGATGCCCGTGGCAAGGGCGCAGCCAACGGTCACGACGGTGCGCTGTAGGGCGGGGGCTTCGGAAGCGGCGGTGCGATCGGATACGGTTCTCATGTCTCAATCCCTCCTGGTTGAGAGCTTCCCGGCTTGGCGGCCGGTGGACGCGGGTCTCAGGCGGCGCCCATGTGATGAGCCGCGAAACCGGTTCGCGAGCGCAGGGCCGAGGTGTAGGACCGCGGGGTGGTTAGATGCGATCCGCCGACATGCAGTTCCCGCAGGCGCATGCGGGCCCGAGCGACACGCGACTTCACCGTGCCGACGGCACAATCGAGAAATCTTCGCGATATCGGGGTAGGGGACGTTTTCGAGGCCGGCCAGAATCAAGAGCTCCTGCTCCGCCTGGTCGAGATTGGAGAAAGCCGCCAGAAACTCCTTGAGCTCGACCGTGTCCTGTTGCGCACCCGGGATCGGCATTTCGTACTGGCCGGAGTCGATCTCCTCGGAACCGGCGACGGGACGGGGGCGACGGCATTCGGAGATGAAGTGGTTGCGCATGATGGTGAACATCCACGCTTTCAGGTTCGACCCCTCCTCGAAGCTGTCGATCCGCTTGAGGGCGCGTTCCACGGTGTCCTGAACGAGATCGTCGGCACGTGCCGCGTCCCGGGTGAGCGACCGGGCGAAGCGGCGCAGGGTGGGAAGCAGGTCTTCGATCTCTTTGGCCAGGGTCGGCGTCATTTCGGTCACCTGAATTCGTTTCGATGATCAACAATTAAGTATTGAAGGCTGGTTTTTTCAATAAAAATCACTGTACATACTAGATCATATAACCAAACTTTGGTGTTGTACATAGTAAACTCAACATAAGTGTTGTGTGTTTTCTGTAACAAAAGCGTCAGTTTGATAAATTGATTATTGATCTAAATATGAGAATAACCAGCAAATGGATGGTTTTATGATTTATGGTGATAGTGTTGTTTTTGTGATGCTGACGCATTTTGCATCATGGATGGTGTTTGTGTTTTTTGAGTAAGTACCTCACAATGAGTATATGAAAGGCTGGTTCCTGCCTTGAACGCGCTATAAGCGCGGGCAATTCGGTGTTAGAGGTCGAATCAGAACGAATTGAGAGCATGGCAATTGCCGTGTGCCAGCAATCGCCCGACGCCGGCAATGGCCGTCGATTGGCACCTTGGAGAGCCCGATGGGTGAAGAGCAGAAGGCAGGTCGTCGGACTGAGCGGCTTCAGCTCATGCTGGACGACGAAGAGTTGACGAGGATCGACGACTGGCGATTCGACAATCGAATTCCCACCCGTGCGGCTGCCATCCGGGAACTTATCCGGCGCGGCATGCTCTATGAGGATGTGGTCGATGACGACGTGGAGATGCCGGATCCGCGTGAATTGAAATCCACCGAGTTCCGGGCCGTTCCGGTCGAGGAATAAGCGGCAGGCGCGACCCGGGCCCAAGCCCGAACTGCGGATGCCCAGCTCTCGGAGCTGGGCATCGTCGTTTGGCGGCGATGTGCCGGTCTCACAATGAGGTCGTTGACCCCGGTTACATCGGTCGCCGGCCTCGGATCGCTCCGGCCACGGCGCTGATCACCAGCAGCACGAGGAAGACAACGAAGAGAATTTGGGCGATATCGGCCGACGCGGCGGCGACTTCCCCGAAACCGAACACGCCGGCGATGATAGCCAGCACAAGGAACATCAAACTCCAACCAAGCATTTTCGTCTCCATCTTTCAGTCAGCGCTGGCGACCGAACGGATCCAACGCGTGTTGTGAAAGCAAAACGTGAAGTCACCGTCCCGGTTCCGACGAGGTGGCCGTTTTTTCCTGAGATCTTATCCAGCGACCGTTCATGCCGCTCCGCCCGCAGAGCGCACCGCGTTCTGCATTTACGTTCATAAACGCTTGGCTCCCATGGTCCGGGATCGCCTCGACCGGCGGCGGACAGGGGCACCGGTGATCGGGGAATCCGGAACCATGCCCGGCGCGTTTCGTTGCCAAAGCATGAGGACGGTCTGACGTCCACCCGATCGTTCCACAAGAGATACCGCCATCTTTCTGGCCTCGGCCCCTAGGTCGAAGGCCATGTTGGAGGATCTCGTGTCCAGAACCGACAGAGGAGATCAGCAATGACCCTGAAGTCCATTCTTCGCCGCTCCACACCGCTCGTCCTGGCCGGCCTGATCAGCACGCCGGCAACCGCAGGTCTGATCTTCAACGAGGTCGCCGAGATCCGGGACCGGGCGCCGGCGGGCAACAGCTTCAACAGCGAGCTCGCCCGCGAGTACAAGACGATCGCCCTGTTCGAGGCGGATGAGATGTACGATTGGATCGATGCGGAGAACCATGCGACCAAGGGCAATATGGCGGCCGAGGGCAAGACCCCGCTGCCCTATACACCGGCCGACTGGGATATCGACAGCGGCGCGGATCTGCGCGAGCTCGAACTGGCCCGCGCCGAACTGCTCTCGATCCTCGATAACGGTGCCCGTCAGTCGGCTCCGCGCGAGGCGGCCGTGGCGCAGGCGAAGTACGATTGCTGGGTGGAGCAGCAGGAGGAAGGCCACCAACCGGCACATATCGCCGCCTGCCGCGACAGCTATCTGGCGGCGCTGGCCGATCTGAAGGCCGCGACGGCGCCGGCTCCCACGCCGCAGGCGGCTGTCGTGGTGGACGAGATCGCCCGCGAGACCGTCTATTTCGGGTTCGACCGGTCGGCCATCACCGGCGCGGCTCAGACGAAGATCGACCGCTTCGTCGAGGAGATGGAGCAGATCCAGCCGGTGGTTACCCTCTACATCGCCGGCCATGCCGACACGACCGGTCCGAGCGAGTACAACTACGAACTGTCCCAGCGCCGTGCCGCCGCGGTTCGGGCCGAGCTCGAGCGCCAGGGAATGCAGGTCGGCGACTATAGC
Source organism: Thalassobaculum sp. (assembly GCA_048983575.1). Lineage (GTDB taxonomy): Bacteria > Pseudomonadota > Alphaproteobacteria > Thalassobaculales > Thalassobaculaceae > Thalassobaculum. The sequence continues at coordinate 2,397,114 of JBLZTD010000001.1, forward strand.
GATCTGCAGATCGAGGCCGAGGGCGAGACCGACCTCGCCGTGCCGACCGCCGATGGCGTGCGCGAGCAGCGAAACCGGAGGGTGGAAATCATTGCCCGCGGTCAGGTCTCCAAGGTCATCGACCAGACCGCCGCGGTCTCCCAGTAAGCGAGCCGCATTGCAGACCGCTGACACCTGAAGCTGAAAGCCCCCGTCAATGGCGGGGGCTTTCTCGTTGCGTCTTGCCGGCGCAACCGGTCGGGGGAAGCCGGCAGACGATGTGCTGGAGACAGGCGGGATCAGGGCTTGGGCCGGCCCAGCGGCAGTTCTTCCGGCGGCAGAACGCCTTGCCTGGATGCGTCGAGGCCGAGCCGGATGAGCAACCGTATGGCGCTGGACCGGGAATTCACGCGGTGGATGAATCGCCAGTCCTCGATTTCGCCAAGTTCATCGTCATTCAGCATGATCTGCAGCCGTTCGGTCCGCTTGCCGCGGGTTTGTGGTCCTTCCGTCATTGGATGTCCTGGTCCTTCTGGATGTTCGAGCTTGCCATTCTTGTCAGCTAGGAGGAACTCGGGGGGAGGCTCCTCACCCTTCAATATCCATTGGTATGGGGGAGCGCTTCATCATGGGTTAATGTATAGGCGTTTTCTGAGAGAGATTATTCCATAGGGTTCGGGCCGATGACGTCGGATGAAGCGGGCAAGCAATTGAGTCGGATGACAGAATACCTGTTTCGAAAACTCTCCGGATTGATCCCGGTCACGGACCGGATGCGAGCCGCGTTCACCGTCGTCTGCACGGACAAGGTCCGCGTCGCCAAGGGCGACTACATCGTTCAGCCCGGAGAGAAGTTCGGCCGGGTTTACCTGCTCGTCGACGGATGGGCATCGCGGTCCAAGCTCACGAACAACGGTGCCCGTCAGATCATCAACTTCGCGATTCCGGGCGATATCCTGTGCTTCAACGCGGCGTTGTTCGATACGGCGGAGGTCTTCATCCAGGCGCACACGGCGCTCGAGGCCTTTGCCATCCCGATCCGCCCGTTCAACGATCTGCTGAACAATCAGCCGCAGCTCGCCGTGGCCCTCGCCTGGACAGCGGCCCAGGAGGAAGGCGTGGTGTCCGAGCGCCTGCTGTCCCTCGGCCGGCGCAGCGCGCGGCAACGTGCCGCGCATCTGTTATGCGAGGTGCACAGGCGGTTGCAGGTGGTCGATCTGGTCAAGGGGGAGGCGCAGTTCCAGCTTCCGCTGACTCAGGAGGACCTGGCGGATTCCCTGGGCATCAGCATGATCCACACCAATCGGGTGCTGCGCGATCTCGTGCGCGGTGGGCTGATCGCGATGGACCGGAACTCTGTGCGGCTGCTCGATCTGGAGCGGCTGCACAATATCAGCGAATTCAACGACGATTATCTGCATTTCCCCGACGCCCCGAAGGCAAAGGGGTAAGACCAGCGTCACTCCGCGGGTACGGCACGGAGTGACAAAGGCGCTGCCTGAACGACGTCACGGGGGCTTGCGTCGATCGGTCCACCTCTAAATGACGGATCGAAACAAAAACAACCGCCGGGCGTGCAGCGCGGCGGTTGCTTGATATGACGTTGACGTACTCTGGGGCGAATCAGTCAGCGGCGTCCTCAGCGGCGCGCTGGACATCGTTCACAGCTTCATCGGCGGCCTCGCCGACTTGTTCCAGCGGCCCATCGTTCTGATCGCAGGCGGCGAGACCCAGGGTGAGGAAACCGGCCAGCAGGGCAGACCAAGCGAACATCTTCATGACAACCTCCTTATGCACTGTGCTTTTGCAATCCTTCCGTCGCTCGTTCGACCGGAAGCATTTCGTGTCCGCACTGGTAACGCGGCGCCCGCGGATCGGTTCCCGACAAGTAATCGTTTATCTTCCGGCGAAGTTTGATGATCTCTGATTTGTCGGAGCGGGCCCAACTCGCCCGCAGGTCCAGCGGTCATTTCATTCGAGAGTCTGAAATCGATTTTCTCTATAGATTTCAGGCATTGACGCTTATTCTGGCCACCAATCACGTCCGTCTATCCAAGCCGATGGGCGACTGGACCGTCTAGGCCGAAGGACGCACTGCCGAATGGAATCCGAGGGACATGGCGAGACCAAGATGGTCGCCGCTAAGCGCCTGATTGCCGACTTCGTCATTGGCACCGATGTCATCGACGCGCTGCCGGACGCGGTGATCGTCATCAATAGCGCACAGACGATCGTTCGCGCGAATCGCGCCACCTCTCTGATGTTTGACTGGCCAGTCAAAGACCTGATCGGCCAGAATCTGAACGTCCTTATTCCGAAGCGATTTCATTCAAGTCATGCCGACGCCGTCAGGCGGTTTGAGGCCAGCGATCTCCGGGCAGTTGGGATGAGCTCGCGGTCTGAGATCTGCGGGATCAAGCGCGACGGCAGTGAGGTCTTCGTTGAGGGCACGCTGTTGAAGACCGGTGTCCCTGCAACCGATGGTGAGGAAGCGGTCTATCTGGCGGTCATCCTGCGGGACGTTTCGGTTCGCAAGCTGGCCGAGCATCAGCTCCGCCTCGCGTTGGATGAGACGACGGCGTCGAGCCGGATGAAATCCCATTTCCTGGCGACGATGAGCCACGAGCTCCGGACTCCGCTCAACGCCATCATCGGCTTCTCGGAGTTGATCGAGAGCGAGACATTCGGACCGGTCGGCGACCCGCATTACAAGGAATACATCCAGGACATAAAGGAGAGCGGAAAACACCTCTTGGAGGTTGTCTCTTCCGTATTGACGGCCGCCAGGCTGGAAGCAGACCGGATGGAGCCGCATCCTCGGTGGGTCTCGCTCGACGGACTGGTCGAGGTCGCCGGTCGGCAGGTCTGGCCGGCCCTGGAGACCCGAGGCCAGACACTTTCCTTCGATATCGACGAGACGATCGAAGTCGACGTGGATCCGTTGCTGGTAAAGCAGGTTTTCATCAACCTGCTCTCCAATGCCTGCAAGTTCTCTCCGAACGGTAGTCAGATCGAGGTTGTTCTGGAGAATCTCGGAGGGCGGTTCGCCGTGACCGTGGTCGACCACGGCGAAGGCATCGATCCAAAGGCCTTGGTCCGGCTCGGCCGGCCGTTCGCTCAGGCGCATGACCGTCAGGGGCCGGCCGGTGGAATTGGGCTCGGACTCTACATCGCGCGCTCCTATCTCGCCCTTCACGGTGCCGCGCTGTCGATCTCCAGCGTGATGGGCCGCGGCACGCGCGTCCGTACGTGCTGGCCGAACAGTGTCCGTCGCGGCGGCGGGGCGGATGGCGAAGGGGACGATGACCCCTTGTTGGCCTGCGAGGCCTGCCTGCGCGCGGATCCGAGCCAGTTCTGTTCCCGGTCGACCTTGGACGAGGTGACGGGGCAGGTTCGCCGCGTCGACCTGGGATTGGACGCCCATTCCTGACATCGCACCTCTGAGAAACCGGGTCGCACAGAATCCGGGGTTGAGGCCAGGAGGACCCGGGCCCGACGTCCGGGTCGAGGCCCCCGGCGAGACGGACGGTTGTCGCAGCCCCATCATTCCGTTCGGCGGTGACGGTATCGCCGGACTCGGTGTCTGTGGCACGTTCCACATTGCCATGGTTGTCGCCACAATCCTGCTGTATCTGGGGGGCGCGATCTGAAGTCGCATACGGTCTGAGGACCCGAGGAGGCGACTCGCTGGCCGATACGGCGGCGGTGAGGCTATCGTCTCCCGACCCAGTTAGGGGAAATGTTGTGTTTCGGGTGATTCTGCCGTCGTTCCTGTTCTATGCGCAGGCGGCGGCCCATATCGGTTCCGCCGCCTTCCAGGCGAGACGGGGGCGTTTGACCAACGCGCGGCTTGTCGAGGGCAGCCACGCCCTGCGCCGCTCCCTGGAGTCGGTCGGCGTTCGTTTCGAGGTTTCCGGCGTCGACGACGTGGATTGGAGCGGCGGCCCCTACGTCTTCGCCGCCAACCACATGAGTGCCCTGGAGACACAGAATTCTGCCCTCGGTGCTCAGTCCGGCCGGCCCCTGCACCTTCGTCGTCAAGTCGTCCCTCCTGGGCTATCCGGTCTTCGGCGCGGTCCTGAAGGCGTTCGATCCCATCGTGGTGGAGCGGGCGGATGCCAAAGCCGACCTCCGGCAGGTCCTGCAGGAAGGTGGCAAGCGGCTCGCCGCGGGCAAGTCGGTGATCGTCTTTCCCCAGGCACATCGCACGGAAGCCTTCGACCGCAGGGGCTTCAACACGATCGGCGTGCGTCTCGCCCGGTCGGCGGGCGTGCCGGTCGTGCCGATCGCGCTGCACACCACCACCTGGTCCCAGGGGCGCTGGGTCGCCGATATCGGCTGGATCCGTCCGAAACGCCCCGTGCGTTTCGCGGTGGGTACCCCGGTTCCGGTCGGGACGGACAATCGGGAAGCCCAGGAACAGCTGGTCTCCTTCATCGAGACCCACCTGGCGGACTGGTCGGCGCCCACCAGCATGCCCGGCTGATCCGGCGCCGTTCGGGCTTCACAGGGTCCGGCCGGCGGGTAGCATGCGTCTTCACAGCCGCACGAGGATGGAGAGACCGATGACCACCCAGACGATCGCAACGAAGCCGTTCGACGGACAGAAGCCGGGAACGTCCGGGTTGCGCGCCAAGACCAGGGTGTTCATGCAGCCGCATTATCTCGAGAACTTCGTCCAGTCCGTGTTCGACACGATCGGCCCGCTCGCGGGCAAGACCCTGACCGTGGGCGGCGATGGTCGCTATTTCAACGACCGTGCGATCCAGACCATCCTCAGGATGGCGGCGGCGAACGGGGCGGCGCGGGTCGTGGTCGGCCGGGACGGTCTGCTGTCGACGCCGGCGGCCTCCGCCGTGATCCGGCATCGCAAGACGGATGGCGGCCTGATCCTGTCGGCCAGCCACAACCCGGGCGGCGAGGACGGGGATTTCGGCATCAAGTACAACATCCCGGCCGGCGGGCCCGCGCCGGAGAGCATCACCGGGGCGATTCATGCCCGCACGGCCGAGATCGCGGAGTTCCGGATCGTCGATGCGTCGGACGTGGATCTTTCGCGCGAGGGCGAGAGCGTCCTGGGCGGGATGGCCGTCGAGGTGATCGATCCGGTGGAGATCTACGCCGACCTGATGCGGTCGCTGTTCGATTTCGATGCCATCCGGTCGCTGTTCGCCGGCGGTTTCCGCATGCGCTTCGATGCCATGCACGCGGTCACGGGCCCCTATGCCAAGGCCATCCTGGAAGGCGAACTCGGTGCGGCGCCGGGGACCGTGGTGAACGCCGTGCCCTTGCCGGATTTCGGCGGCGGTCACCCCGACCCGAACCCGGTCTACGCGGCGGCGCTCATGGAGGAGATGTTCTCCGACGGCGCGCCCGATTTCGGCGCGGCATCGGACGGCGATGGCGATCGCAACATGGTCGTTGGCCGGAATATCTACGTCACCCCGTCGGACAGCCTCGCCGTGCTGGCGGCCAACGCGCATCTGGCGCCGGGCTACGCCTCCGGCATCGCCGGCGTCGCACGGTCGATGCCGACGTCCCGGGCGGCCGACCGGGTCGCCGCTAGACTTGGCGTCGAGGCTTTCGCGACTCCGACCGGGTGGAAATTCTTCGGGACCCTGCTCGATGCCGGCCGGGTGACGATCTGCGGCGAGGAAAGCGCCGGAACCGGCTCCAGCCACGTGCGGGAGAAGGACGGGCTCTGGGCCGTGCTCCTGTGGCTCAACGTTCTGGCGGTCACGAAGATGTCGGTCGCCGAAGTGATGTCGGAGCATTGGTCGACCTACGGGCGCGACTACTACTCGCGGCACGACTATGAGGAAGTCGACAAGGCAGCGGCCGAAGCCCTGATGGAAGACCTGCGCGCCGCCCTCGGCGTTCTGCCGGGCCGGGACGTGGAGGGGTTGACCGTCACCGAGGCCGATGATTTTGCCTATACCGATCCTGTGGACGGATCGACCGCAGAGAAGCAGGGCATCCGGATCGTCTTCGGCGATGCCGCGCGGGGCGTGCTGCGGCTGTCAGGAACCGGAACCGTGGGCGCCACCCTGCGCGTCTATCTTGAGCGTTTCGAGCCGGACCCGGCGCGGCAGGGGGAGGATCCGCAGACCGCGCTGTCCGCGGTCTCCGCGGCGATCCAGTCGCTTGCCGGCATCTCGGAGCGTCTTGGCCGATCCGAGCCGGACGTCCGTACCTAGAAAGACCCCGGGCGGACGGCGCGTGCCGTTGTCGGGCCAAGGGCGCGCGCCGGTCGCCGCGGATGAGGTCCGGTAAATCGCATGCGTAACACGCACAAGTTCCCAGGATCCGGATTGCCTGAACGTTGCCAGTTGCGCTTCTATCCCTGATCACGCGCACGAATCAGATGCAGGGAAAGATGAAGAAGTGGCTCAACCATCAGAGCGTGCGCCCGTTGCGCCGGTTTCTGCGCGCGATCAACATCGATACGGTTTGGGCGGAGGAATGGCTGCGGTTGACATATGCCAGTCCGAGCACCGATGCGGCCCTCAGCGAGACGTCGACCGCGTCCGCCAGGTTTCAGGTTTTCAAGGACTTCTACGAGTACTGGACCTCTCAGGACAGCGGCGACGGTGGGGAGGAGCCCCTACCGTTCACCGATGAGCGGCTCCGCACCTTCGTGCCGAATTTGCCGCCCCTGGAAGACCAGGTGCTCCTGCTGTGCGACTTCATCGGTTTCAGCGCCGGGGAGGCGGCTTCCCTGATCGGCGTATCGCCGGAGCGGGCGAACTCGCTGCTGGACGAGGGACGCAAGCTAACGCGCAATTTGCCGCCGCTCGGCGTGCTCATCCTCGAAGATCATGGTCTGATCGCGCAGGATCTGTCGGATATTGTCGCCGAGACCGGGCTGTCGATCATCGGTATCGCCGCCAACGAGGCGGACGCGATACGGATCAGCCGTCAGAACTGGCCGGAGATCATCGTCTCTGACCAGATGCTGGAGGATGGCGACACCGGTCTCCAGGCGATTGAGAAGCTTCGGAACGACGGCGAATTCTCGACGATTTACGTCACCGCCTACCCGGACGAGGTACTGACAGGTCTCGAAGAGGAACCCGCGCTGATCATTGCCAAGCCGTTCAAACCTGAGGCGGTGCGTGCAGCGCTCGGTTACACGGTCGCCGCCCGCGATCGGCTGGGCCCTGTGATCGACGCGGAAGCCGACCGCGACGCCGGCTGAGCGTCAGCGCGTCGGCGACGACGCTTTTCGGTGGGCGCGGAGTGTTTTCTAGCCGTTCGAGGATGCAGTACCGAGCCCGAGGTCGCCAAGCACAGAGGCCAAGCGTTCTTCGGCGAAGGGCTTTTGCAGAACCGGGTGGTCGGGAAAGCGGTCCTTCATCGGCATTCTCTCTCCGTAACCGGTTACGAAGACGAACGGGATCGACCGCGCCTTGAGGATCTCCGCCACCTGTTCCGAGTGACCGGCGCCGAGATTGACGTCGACCACGGCGAAATCCACCGGACAGTCATCGATCACTTTCAACGCTTCGCTCACATTGGCGCAGAGCCACACATGGTCGGCACCGACATTGCGGAGCATTTCCTCGGTCGATAGAGCGATGATGAAGTTGTCTTCCAGCAGCAAGGCCGAGCCGCTCACGCTCCGGAGGGTGGCGGGCATCTCGGCCTCCCGCCGCGCGACAGCGATCGGCCGGCGCACCACTTCGGCGACGAACCTGGGCGGCACGGTGATGTCCGCTTCGAGCCCGTCCCTGGGATAGCGGACCGTGGTCGTTCCGCCCAGTTCATGGGGGATCGACTTGCTGATCAGCGTGGTTCCAAAGCCGGTTCGTTTGGGTGTCGAGACCGCAGGGCCGCCACGCTCGCGCCAGAGGATTGAAATCCCTCCGTCGGCCGTTTCTTCGGTCTCGACCGTCACGCGGCCCGGGGGCACGCTCAGCGCTCCGTATTTCAGGGAGTTGGTCGTCAGCTCGTGGATCACCAGCGCGATGGCCGAGACCGCATTGGGCAGGAGAAGGGCGTCCCGACCGGTCAACCCGAGCCTCTGTTCGCCGTCGCCGCCATAGGCCGCCAGTTCGGTGTTGAGAAGCCGCCACAGGGACGCGGGCCGCCAGTCGACCTCGGTGACCTGATCGTAGGCGCGGGCGAGGGCCTGGATCCGGCCCCCGACTCGCTCGGTCAGATCCGACACGCTGCTGTCGGCGGCTGAACTCTGAGTCCAGATCCCGCGGATCACGTTGAAGATATTGCGCACCCGATGATTTAATTCGGCGATCAGAATCTCCTGACGCGCGTGCGCCGCCTTCCGCTCGGCGAGAGCCGCCTCCGACATCTTCAGGATCACCTCGGTCAACGTCACCCGAAGCGCCTCGGCCGCGCGGATTTCGCTCTCCGTCCAGCCGGTGCTCTGCCCTCGCACGATTTCCTGCCAGGCGGCGAAGCTGGTGCGTGGCGACAGCCGAGCTCCGTCCGCCGATACGGTCACCGGCTTGTCGGGCGCGCCCGCCCAGCGGACTGTCTTGGCCTCCTCCCGGCGGACCAGGACGATGTAGTCGCGCCGCGTCCGCGATACCGGGATCACCATCATACCGGCCATGGTCGCCGGCGCCTCAAACCCGTCCGGCAGCAGCGCCGAGAGATGTTGGGTGGCGAAAACCCGATCTGCGGTGCGCGACTCGATGAAAGGCAGCAGCGCCTCGAACTCGGACGCCGTGGGGGTCTCGCCCATGCTGTTGAACTCGCCCTCAGTCCATCCGATGACACCGTCGCAGGGGATCACCGACGGGATCATGGTCGCGAACTCGGGGAACTGGCGGGCGATCGAGGTTCCTTCCGCCAGCCGCGCCACCATCCGGTCGTGGAAGATCTGCGCCTTCTCCCGGCTCGCCTGGCGGGACTTCGTGGTCTTTCTTCTCCAGGACCAGCGCGAACATCTGACCGAACATCTGAGCCGCCGAACGCGCCTGAAAGCTCAGCACACGGGGGCTTCCATGGTGGCAGGCGATCAGGCCCCACAATCTGCCATGCAGAACGATCGAGATCGACATGGATGCCTTCACACCCATGTTCGACAGGTATTCGAGATGGATCGGAGAGACGGCACGCAGACTGGACAGCGAGAGGTCGAGCGGCGCGCCGGTCGCGTCGAACTCCGGCACCAGGGCCGCCGTCGGGGCATTGATGTCGGAAACGATCCGCAAGGTGCTGCGGAGATACAGCGCGCGCGCCTGCGGAGGGATGTCGGAGGCCGGGTACCTCAGTCCCAGGTAACTCTCCATGCCGGGATTGCGGACCTCGGCGATTACCTCGCCCGAATTGTCCTCGTGAAACCTGTAGACCATCACCCGGTCGAATCCGGTCAGCGCGCGCACGGCCTTCGCCGCCGACTTCGCAGGCCTGCTCCACGGTTTCCGGCCGGGAGACCCGGTTGATCATGGGCTGCAGGTAGGCCGAGTAATCCTGCTGGACGTCGCTGTTGGGTTCGAACTCCAGGATCGTCGTCGCGCCGGAGACGTGCAGCGAGATGTCGAACTCGCGGTCCAGGTTGTCGAGAATTCGGTTCCGAAACAGCCGCTCTATCATATCCGCATCCTGCAGCATCTGCATGCGCGTGCGGATGTTGTGGATCGCCTCCCGGTTCAGCACCGCGTTGAGATCCTGACCGATCAGGTCTTCCGGCTCCAATCCGATATGGGCGCCGATGTTTTCCGACACCTGCGTGATCGTCCAGTCGGGCGACACCGCCATCAGGAATCCGAAGAACTGGATCCGGCCCAGCTGGTGGATCGGTTCCCGTTCGCATTGCGAGAGGTCGATCTCCATCGCAACGTCAGAGGGCGACGGCATCGTGCCTCTCCCCGGGGGTCTCCACCAACGCCAGCGCCTCGGCGAAGCAGGAGAAGGCCGATTCGGCGGCGCTCAGAACGTCCTGTCTGTTGACCGACCGGGCGCGGTCGGAGGCCAGCAGCCGCTTGGTCCAGGTCCAGATCGCGTCGTCGGGTGCGGAAGCGAGATAGGACGGCCGGGCCGGCCGGTATCCCGGCCCCCCGGAGAGCCGCTTCAGAAGGAGCCGGGCGCCGAGGCGGGATCCACCCAGAACGTAGCAGAGACCGAGCGGATGGGCGACGGCGAGATCGCCCCGCCAGACCGTCGGACGGTCTCTGACGTCGAGGGTTTGAAGATCAGCGACCAACAGATCTTTCAGACGAAATGGCCAGCACCCCGACCACGCCCCACCGACCTCCGACAGACGGCGCTCGATCGGTGCGATTGCGGCGTGGTGGGCGAGCAGAAATCGCCGCAGTCCGCCAGAGGTACGGATGTCGACAGGCTCGAACACCGTCTCCACCTTGGCGTGAAGCGGGTGAGTCTTTCGTCTCAGTTCGTCTCGCAAATCCATGATGCGCGTCTCGGTCCGGCTCCGGATCATGCGTGGCCGATTGCTCCGGAAACCAAAACACTCTCAAGGAATCCGGCGGGTCGGGGGCGCCTCGACCGAGGTCGGGGAATCCGCACGCGTGTTCAGCGTCCGACGGTAAGGATCCGGAGCGGGAAGGGGAAGACGGTACTGCCGCGAGTTGCGTATCGAGAATGCACTGAACCGGCGAACAAACGGTGCGCCGGCTATTGACTATGACGGCTTCGGAGCGCGTCTATAGCGGGCCGGTGAAGCGGACCCTGTTTCGGGTCCGTATGCGGAGAAACGATAGATGCCTTCCTCCGACCCGTCCGGCCTCCGCACCGTCCGCCTCCAGGTGATGCTGGATAGGGATGAACTGGAGTTGGTCGAAGACTGGCGATACCGTCACCGCATGCCGAGCCTGGCGGCGGCGATCCGCGAGCTTATCCGCCGTGGCTTGCTGCTCGATGGCGAGGACATGGAAGACACGGACGGCATCGCGGTCGAGCGTCAGCGCTCAACCGATTTCCGCGCCATATAGCCGCGCCTCCCCAACTTTCGGGCTTCCTTGGGTTGACCGGAAACCGCTCCTGGGCAGGCAGCCGCAGCCGGCGCTTTGCTGCTCAGCGGTGCGGCCCGGGGGAATCGCCGGCCTTGGGCGGATTTGTCCTTGCATTTTCATATGTTGGCATCCGCTGCCCGACGTTCCGATTGCAGTCTTACCCTCGACAGATCGCCGAGGCGACCTAGGTATTGACCTAAGCCAACCGATTGAAACGGCAGAAAAGGAGTGCCCCGATGACCAAGCTATCCCCGGACGAAGCCAGACAGGGTCGCCGTGGCCGGCCCGTCCTCGTCGTGCTCGCCGTGTCGAGCGTGATCGCGGTGGTCGCCCTGGGCGCGGTGGCGCTGTTCTCGGTCTAGAGGCTGCGATTCCCTGACGGCTGATCGCCGCGGCGAAGGCCCCCGCTGCTTCGTTCGCAGTCCGAAGCGACCTCGCGTCGGTCAGGACCTCCCCTTAGACTATCGGTCCAAGGTCGGGACCTTGTCTCACCGGCTGAGGTCCTGGGACGGTAGGGGAGGTGATCATGAAACTCTTCGTCAACACCACGTCGCCTTTCGTTCGCCTGGTCAGACTGGCCATCGCGGAAAAGGGGCTTACCGACCGGGTCGAGACCGAAATCGTCGATCCCTGGGCGGACGCGGCGCCCTTTCTCGAGGCCAATGCCGCCGCCCGGGTGCCGACGCTGGTCACCGACACGGGGACGCCGATCGCGGAGGCGTTCCTGATCCTGCGGTATCTGGACGCCCAGGTCCCGGAGCCGTCGGTCTGGCCCGACGAGGATCTGGAGCGGACCCTGGCGGTCGCGGCGCCGGCGCTCGGCGCCATCGAAGCTGCCGCCTCGATCATCATCGGTCGGAAATCCTCGGCGGACTTCGATACCGATCCGGTCGGCCGCAAGCGGCACCGCACAATGGTCGAAGGCCTCAAACGGCTCGACGCCAATCCGCCGCGCGACTTCGCCGACCGGCCGGACATAGCCGGCTACGCTGGTGTCACGGTGGTGGACTACATCCGGTTCCGCTTACCCGACCGGGATTGGCTGGATGGCCTGCCGACGCTGACGGCGTGGCGCGCGCGCCAGCAGGATCGCGCCTCGGTTGCGTCCACGCAACCCCACGCCTGAGCGGGCGGTTCTTCGTCTCATCTTGGAGGAATGGTGGGCGCGGCTGGGATTGAACCAGCGACCCCTGCCGTGTGAAGGCAGTGCTCTCCCGCTGAGCTACGCGCCCGGTCCAAGTCGGGAAGGCGGTATCTACGGGGCCGGGCGAAGCTTGTCAATCTCTCTGCGAGACGCCGCCGCGATCACAGGCCGAGCAGCGCCGGCAGGTCCCCGAGCGCGTCGATCCTGGCATCCGCATCGATCTCGTCGAGGGGCGTGCGGGCATAGCCGTAACTCACCAGCACGGCGCCGGTGCCCGCGCCGCGGGCGACCGCCATGTCGTGCTCATTGTCGCCCACCATGACCGTCGCCGCGGCGCCCGTGCCCAGCAAGCCCATCGTGTCCGCGAGGTGCCTTGGATCCGGTTTCCGGTATGCGAAACGGTCGCCCCCGGCGACCGCGTCCAGGTGGGCGGAGAACCCGAGCCTTTCCAGAACCATCTCGGCCGGCCGCTGCGGCTTATTGGTGCAGACCGCCAGTTTCAATCCGGCCGCCTTCAGCCGGGCCACGGTTTCGAGCGCACCCGGATAGGGGTGGGTATGGCCGGCGACGTCGCTCTCGTACTCGGCGACGAACCGCGGCACGAGGCCGTCGAGAAGTCGGGTCGTCGGCCGGCGCGCCGGTGGCCGCCCAGGCGCGCTGGACGAAGACCCGGCTGCCATCGCCGATGAACCTCCGCACCTCCGCTCCCGACAGGGCGCGGCGGCTCTCGGCCGCGAGCAGACGGTTTGCGGCCGCACCCAGGTCGTCGGCGCTGTCGATCAGGGTGCCGTCGAGGTCGAAGACCACCGCGGCCGGTTTCGTCGGAAGAGGCATGGGGTCCGTGCGGGCTGAGAAGGGCAGGGGCTTGGAAACGCTTGCGTCTGTTACACTCCGTTGCAAAACGTGTCTTCGTCAATCGTCCGGCCCGGTGGCATTTTCTCCGCGCCGCAAGGTCGGACCTACGGCGGAGCCGAAACCGATCCAGAGAAGGAGCCAGTCGCCGATGAGCGAGCGAGTTGCCGCGGTGATCCTGTCCGCGGGCATGGGGACGCGGATGAAATCGTCCCTGCCCAAGGTGCTGCACCCCGTCGCCGGCAAGCCGATGATCGCCTGGGTGCTGGATACGGTGGCGGCGGCTGGTGCCGATCCGGTGGTTGTCGTGACCGCGCCGGCCCATGACGTGGTCCGCGAGGCGGTCGGCGGGCGGGCGGCGCTCGCCGTGCAGGACCCGCCGCTCGGCACCGGCCACGCCGTCCTTGCCGCGGGCGAGGCGTTGGAAGACTGGTGCGCCGGCGGCGGCACGGTTCTCGTCTGTTTCGGCGACACCCCTCTGGTGACGCCGGCAACGCTTTCGCGCATGGTCGCCGCCCGCCGCACGCCGGACGATCCGGCGGTCGTCGTCCTCGGATTCGAGCCCGACGATCCCGCACTCTACGGCCGGCTCATAACCGGACCCGACCACAATCTGGAACGGATCGTCGAGGCCCGTGACGCCACGCCCTACGAACTCGAGGTACGGCTGTGCAACGGCGGCGTGATGGCGGTCGACGCGGCGATCCTGTTCGACCATCTGCGCCAGATCGGCAACGCCAACGCAAAGGGCGAGTATTACTTGACCGACCTGGTGGGGATCGCGCGGGAACGCGGCCGTCGCTGCGCCGTCGTGACCTGTGACCCGATCGAGCCGCAGGGGGTCGACAGCCGTGCCGGCCTCGCCCGCGCCGAGGCGGCGATGCAGGAGCGGTTGCGGGCGGCGGCGATGGAGGCCGGCGTGTCCATGATCGCGCCGGAAACCGTGTTCCTGACCCACGACACCCGGCTCGCCCAGGACGTGACCGTCGGCCCGCATGTGGTGTTCGGTCCCGGGGTCACCGTGGAGGAGGGGGCGGAAATCCGCGCCTTCAGCCATCTCGAGGGTGCCCAGGTGGGACCCGGCGCGCTGGTCGGTCCCTATGCCCGGCTGCGTCCGGGCGCCCGGATCGGCGCCGACGCCCATATCGGCAATTTCGTCGAGGTGAAGAACGCGGATGTGGAGACGGGCGCCAAGGCCAATCACCTGAGCTATATCGGCGACGCCCGGATCGGCGCCGGCGCGAATATCGGTGCCGGGACCATCACCTGCAACTACGATGGCTACAACAAGCACCACACCGATATCGGCGCCGGGGCCTTCATCGGCTCCAATACCGCGCTGGTGGCGCCGGTGACGGTGGGAGACGGGGCGGTGATCGGTGCCGGGTCCACCGTCACCCGGGATGTGGAGACCGACGCGCTGATGATCGTGCGGGGCGAGACCAGGACGGTTGCCGGCGGCGGCGAGCGCCTGCGCCAGCGGAACCGGGCCAAGAAGAACGCTTCCAGGAAGAAAGGCTGATCCATGTGTGGGATCGTGGGCGTGCTGTCGGATCGACCGGCCGCGCCGTTGATGATGGATGCGCTTCGGCGCCTTGAGTACCGCGGATACGATTCCGCCGGCCTCGCCACGGCGACGGAGGGCGGTCTGAGCCGGCGGCGGGCGGCGGGAAAGCTGTCGGCGCTGCAGGACGTGCTGGACGCGGATCCGTTGCCGGGGATGTCGGGGATCGGCCATACCCGCTGGGCAACCCACGGGCCACCGACCGTCGATAACGCGCATCCCCATGTCGCCGGGCGGGTGGCCGTCGTCCATAACGGGATCATCGAGAACCATGCCGCTCTGCGTGCCGAACTGAAGGCGGCGGGCGCAGTCTTCGAAAGTGCCACCGACACCGAGGTCGTTGCCCATCTGCTGGCGCGCGAGATCGACGACGGGGCCACCCCCGAACAGGCCATGGCGCGGGTCATGCCCCGGCTGACCGGTGCCTTCGCGTTCGTCGTGTTGGTGGCGGGCGAGGAGGATCTTCTGCTGGCGGCGCGCCGGGCCTCGCCGCTAGCCATCGGGCTTGGCGACAACGCCGCGTATGTCGGTTCCGACGCGGTGGCGTTGGCCCCGCTCACCCGGCGTATCGTCTACCTGGACGACGGCGATTGGGCGGTCCTGCGACGCTCCGGCGTGCAGGTCTTCGCCGATGACGGCGCGCCGGTCACCCGCCGGGAGCAGGTCTCGACCGTCTCCGCCGCCATGATCGGCAAGGGGAACTACCGCCACTTCATGGAGAAGGAGATCCACGACCAGCCCGAGGCGATCGCCCACACCCTCCACGCGGTGATCGATCCCGGCACTGGGGTGGCATCGCTGCCGCCGCCGCTGGATGACGCGAAGGCGGTGGCGAAGATCACGATCCTCGCCGCTGGCACCAGTTTCTATGCGGGGCTGACCGCCCGGTACTGGCTGGAGAGCATCGCCGGGATGGCGTGCGAGGTCGAACTGGCCTCCGAGTTCCGCGACCGCAGGGCCGTTCTGCCGGCGGGCGGGGTGGCGATCGCCGTCTCGCAATCCGGCGAGAGCCTGGACACGCTCATGGCGCTCCGCCATGCCAGGACCCTGGGACAGAAGGTGCTCGCCCTGGTCAATGTGCCGGAAAGCACGATCGCCCGGGAATCCGACGGGGTGCTGCTGACCCGCGCCGGACCGGAGTTCGGGGTCGCCTCCACCAAGGCGTTCACCGCTCAACTCACCGCCTTTCTCGGCCTCGCCATCGCGCTGGGATCCGCCCGTGACCATATCGACGAGGGGGAGGTCCTGCGCCTCGTGAGGGCGCTGGAGGCGGTGCCCGGACGGGTGGCGGACGTGCTCAAGGATACGGCGCCCTATCAGGTCATCGCGCACGACCTCGCCCGGGCGCGCGACGTGCTCTATCTCGGACGGGGGCTCTCCTATCCGATCGCATTGGAAGGGGCGCTCAAGCTCAAGGAGATCACCTACATCCATGCCGAGGGCTACGCCGCCGGCGAGATGAAGCATGGGCCGATCGCGCTGATCGACGAGCATGTGCCGGTCGTCATCGTCGCGCCGAGTGACGGTTGGTTCGACAAGACCGCCTCCAACATGGCGGAGGTGCGGGCGCGCGGCGGCAAGGTGATCCTGCTGACCGACAGGGCGGGCGCAGCGGCGTTGGGCGACGGCGCGGACCATCTGGTCGTGTTGCCGGACGTGGAGTCGGAGGTGGCGCCGATCCTATACACCGTGCCGGTCCAGCTCATCGCTTATCTGGCGGCAGTCGAAAAAGGCACCGACGCCGACCAGCCGCGCAATCTGGCGAAGAGCGTGACGGTCGAGTGAGCACGGACGACGCCGAAACGCTGTTCGAGCGCTGGTGCACCCCCGGCAGGCCGGAAACGCGGCCCGGCGACACCGCGCTCGGCGATCAGGCGACCCGGGGGACGCTGGTGATCTCAGGCGTCCAGGATGATCTCGTGGACAACATCCGCACCTATGTCTGGGAGCCGGCCGAGCCGGCGCCGGGCAATCCCTGCGCCGTGCTGGTGCATGGCTGGGGCTCGCGCGCGACCCATTTCGCCGCGGTGATCCGGGCGTTGACGGCGGCCGGGGTGCGCTGCGCCGCCTTCGACGCGCCGGGACATGGCGAGAGCGGTGGGACCACCGCCAGCCTGCCGCGCATCGCCACCGGACTACGTCTGCTCTGCGCGGATCTCGCCGAGGCGGGAACTCCGGCAACCGCGGTGGTCGGCTATTCCTTCGGCGGCTTGGCGGCGGGCCTGGCCTGCGTGCCGGACGTCATCGCCGGCCCGCTCCTGCGGGTGCCGGCCCTGGCGTTGGTCTCCACGCCCGTGACTCTGGCCTCGGCGACGCGCCGCTGGCTGGAGATGGCGGGCGAGCCGCAGGCGCGCAGCGCCGATCTGATGGCGGTGCTGACCCGCCGCGGCTTTGACGGCGACCGGTTCGACCTGTTGAAGGTCGCCGACCGGCTGCCGCCGCGCCTGTTGCTGCTGCACGACAAGGGGGACGAGGAGGTGCCGGTATCCGACGCGGAAGCCCTGGCGGCGAGGCGGCCGGACGCGACGCTCGAACGGACCGACCGGTTCGGCCATGCCCGCATGCTGCTGGCCAGGCCGGTGGTCCAGGCGATCACCGGTTTCGTAAGGCACCCGACGGCGTCCATGCCGGGTTCGTGATTATTCAATCCCAGGTTCGTGATTTCTTGGGCGCGCGGCGACCGACCATTTCTACGCCAGTGAACGACCGATGGAGGTTTGGCATGGCGTATAGACTTGGCGGCGTCGCCGCGGTGGCCCTGGTACTTGCCGCGTCGCTCTCGGCTCCGGCGGAGGCCCGGCGCATCGACGAGGTGCGGGCGAAGGTGGACACCACGATCGATCGGCTCGCCATCGACCGGTCCCGCATTCGCGACGTGTTCGTGACGCCGGATGATCAGGGCGGCGAGGCGCCGGGATCCCTGTCCTACAAGGCCTGGATCACGTTCGCCGACTGCACCGGAAACCTGGCCATGAGTTTCTCCGGGACCACGGCCATACGAACGATCTACACGACCGGAGACTGCGTGGTTCCCGGCGTCGACAGGGTCGGCCGCTAGCCGCAGGCGGCGGGGCAGGCGACCGGACAGGCGGGGCAGGGTCCGGTTGCCGGCATGCGTTTCGTTCCCTTCAAATCGCGTCCGCGCTGCCTATAGTACGGGGAACGTCACAAACACCAGCAGCCGTCCGGCGCACCTGCCATGGGGCAGGGGCTGGGCAGCGCACGAGGGAGAATATGGACATGGATCTCGCCAGCCGCCTGAAGGATCCGGAACTCTTCAAACAACAGGGTTACATCAACGGCGAGTGGGTCGGCGCCGACGGCGGTGGGACCGTCGATGTGGAGGACCCGGCCACCGGGCAGAAGCTCGGCACCATCCCCGACATGGGGGAGGCCGAGACCCGGCGGGCCATCGAGGCCGCGAATGCCGCCTGGAAGGGCTGGCGCGAGAAGACCGGTAAGGAGCGCGGGCAGATCCTGCGCAAATGGTTCGAGCTGATGATGGCGGCGCAGGACGACCTCGGCGCCATCATGACGGCCGAACAGGGCAAGCCGCTGGCCGAAGCGAAGGGCGAGATCGCCTACGGCGCTTCCTTCGTCGAGTGGTTCTCCGAGGAGGCCAAGCGCAACTACGGCGACGTGATCCCCAACCACGCGCCGGGCAAGCGCATCGTCGTCATCAAGCAGCCCGTGGGTGTCGTCGGCGCGATCACCCCGTGGAACTTCCCGAACTCGATGATCACCCGCAAATGCGCGCCGGCCCTTGCCGTCGGCTGCCCGGTGGTGATTAAGCCGGCGAAGCTGACCCCGTACTCGGCCCTGGCCCTCGCCGTGCTGGCCGAGCGCGCCGGTATCCCGAAAGGCGTGTTCAACATCGTCGTCGGCAAGAGCGCCTCGGCGATCGGCACCGAACTCGCCACCAACCCGATCGTGCGCAAGATCGGCTTCACCGGCTCGACGCCGATCGGCAAGCAGTTGATGGCCCAGGCCGCCGGCACCGTGAAGAAGGTCAGCCTGGAACTTGGCGGCAATGCCCCGATGATCATCTTCGACGACGCCGATATCGACGCGGCGGTCGAGGGCACGATCCTGTCCAAGTTCCGCAACACGGGCCAGACCTGCGTCTGCGCCAACCGAATCTTCGTCCAGGACGGCATCTACGAGAAGTTCTCCGAGGCCCTGGCGGCGGCCGTGGGCAAGATGAAGCAGGGTGCTGGGTTCGAGGACGGTG
This sequence comes from Thalassobaculum sp., assembly GCA_048983575.1. Classification (GTDB taxonomy): domain Bacteria; phylum Pseudomonadota; class Alphaproteobacteria; order Thalassobaculales; family Thalassobaculaceae; genus Thalassobaculum. The sequence goes on from JBLZTD010000001.1 coordinate 2,415,824, forward strand.
TGGTACTCGGCCCGCTGATCGAGGGCTCGGCCGTCGACAAGGTCGAAGAGCATGTGCAGGACGCGGTCGGCAAGGGAGCCAAGGTGGCTACCGGCGGCGCGCGGGCGACCGATCTCGGCGCCAACTTCTTCGCCCCGACCGTGCTGACCGGCGCGACGACCGACATGAAGATCTTCCGTGAGGAGACCTTCGGCCCCGTGGCGCCGCTGTTCCGCTTCAAGACCGAGGAGGAGGTGATCGCCCAGGCGAACGACACCGAATACGGTCTGGCGAGCTACTTCTACGCCCGCGATCTCGGCCGTGTCTGGCGGGTTGCCGAGGCGCTGGAATACGGAATGGTCGGCGTCAACGAGGGCGCGATCTCCACCGAGGTGGCCCCGTTCGGCGGCATGAAGGAAAGCGGTCTCGGCCGTGAAGGCTCCAAGTACGGCACCGAGGAGTTCACCGAGCTCAAGTACATCCTGATGGGCGGCCTCGGCGCGCCGTAAACTGCCCGCGCATTACACGCTCCATCGGGGTCGGGCAGGCAACGCTGCCCGACCCTTTTCTTTTGATCCGATCGATGTCGACGGCGCGGGAGCCTTTCCAGCCCGGAACAGGTCCCTGCCGGTACAGTGGGGGTAACCTTCTGCGTCGCCGGGCACTATGTTGCCGTCACGAGACGACAGACCAAGGCGGGAGAACGGCGATGGCCGGCTACGATTACGATCTCATCACCATCGGCGGCGGGTCCGGTGGGGTGCGCGCCTCGCGCATGGCCGGGCGCTACGGGGCCAAGGTCGCCGTGGTCGAGGAGCTGCGGGTCGGCGGCACCTGCGTGCTGCGCGGCTGCGTGCCCAAGAAGCTCCTCGTCTACGGGTCGCATCTGCCCCACGAGATCGAGGACATGCGCGGCTACGGCTGGTCGGTCGAAGGCGTGAGCCATAACTGGAAGGCGCTGATCGCCGCCAAGGAGAAAGAGCTCGACCGGCTCCACGGCATCTACATGAAGCTGCTGAGCGGCGCCGGCAACGACGTGATCGACGGCAAGGGCAAAATCGTCGATCCGCACACGGTGGAAGTCCGCGGCAAGCGCTACACGGCCGAGCGCATCCTGATCGCCACTGGCGGCTGGCCGAGCCTGCCCGACGTCCCCGGCGTCGAGTACGCCATAACCTCGAACGAGGCGCTGGAGTTGCCGGAGAGGCCGGAGCGCGTCGCCATCGTCGGCAGCGGCTTCATCGCCGTCGAATTCGCCGGCATCTTCCACGGCTTCGGCAGCGAGACCCACCTGATCTACCGGGCTTCGAAGGTACTGCGCGGCTTCGACGAGGACGTCCGCACCTCCCTCGACGAGGAAATGGCCAAGAAGGGTATCAACCTGCACGCCGAGACCCTGCCGTCGCGGATCGAGAAGGCCGGCGATTGCTATCTGGTGCATCTCACGGACGGCGAGACCCTGGAGGTCGACGCGGTGATGTACGCCACCGGCCGCCACCCGAACTCCAAGGGGATCGGTCTGGAAGAGGTCGGTGTCGAACTGGACGGCCATGGGGCGGTGAAGGTGGACGAATACTCCCGCACCAACATCCCCTCGATCTGGGCGATTGGCGACGTGACCAACCGCATCAACCTGACGCCGGTCGCGCTGGCGGAGGGCTCCTGCTTCGCCGAGACCGAGTTCAACGACAACCCGATGTCTCCGGATCACGAGAACGTGGCGAGCGCCGTGTTCAGCCAGCCGCCGATCGGGACCGTCGGGCTCACCGAGACCCAGGCGCGAGAGAAGTACGGGGCGCTCGACGTCTACATGTCCGGTTTCCGGCCGATGAAGTACACGCTCACCGAGAACACCGAGCGCGGCATGATGAAGCTGATCGTCGACCGGGCGAGCCAGAAGGTGGTCGGCGCCCATATGGTCGGGATCGACAGCCCGGAGATCATCCAGGGCGTGGCGATCGCGGTGAAGATGGGGGCGACGAAGAAGGACTTCGACCGGACGATCGGAATCCATCCGACCGCCGCCGAGGAGTTCGTCACCATGCGCGAGAAGCGGCCGGACCCCGAGGAGCAGCAGGCAGCCGAGTAACCGTTGCCGTCAGGCCTGGGCTCCGCCGCGACCGTCGGCGGCCCAGGTCCTCAGCGCGCCGGCGACCCGAGCCATCACCGGGACCCAGTCGTCGTCGGTTTCTTGGCGGAACACGCGCGTATTGGGGTACCAGAGCGAATCTCCCCGGGTCTGGCCCCAGCGCCAGTCCGGCTTGGTCGGCAACAGGGTCCAGCATTCCTTGGCGAGGGCGCCGGCGAAATGGACCGTGTTGTTGGCCGGGCATAGAACCAGATCGACGGCCGCCACCAGCGCCGCCAGCCCGTCCAGGTCGAGAATGGGCTCTATCCCGTGCGTGTGGTCGATCGGTCGGCCGACCTCGTCGGCGAAGGCGTCGAGATCCTCCTGCTTCAGACCGTATTGCAGCGAGACCAGCGCGACGCCCGGCACCGCCGCGACGTCCCGCCAGAGCCCGATCGGGATGCTGCGCCGGCCGCCCGTCTTCGGGGCCACCGACCGCCAGGTGATGCCGACGAGCTTCTCGCCGGGGTGGCGCCGCTGCAGATCGGCCCGGAGCGACGACACCCGTTCGGGCTCGGGAACGATCCAGGACTCCGGCTTCGCCTCCCCGCCGCAGAACAGTTTGAGGCGATGCGGCAGGTCGCCGAGGGCGATCTGAAGGTCGCAACCGTGGTGGTCCTCGACCGTACCGGACGGGTTCGAGACGTCGGGGACGGCGACGCCCGGAAGACTGCGGCGCAGGATCGGGCGGATCCGCGGCTCGGTCAGCACGGTCAGTTCCGCGCCCTGGCGAAGCAGATAGGGGGCGAGGGTCAGGAACTGGATCTCGTCGCCGATGCCCTGCTCGCCCCAGACCAGAAGCTTTTTTCCGGCGATGTCCTGGTCGGTCCATTCGGGGATTTGGAAGTAGCGCATGAACGGCGCCGCGTCCGGCGAGTCGAGGCGGCGGCGATGCTCCTCCCACCCTTCGGCGAACCGCTCCTGGACCAGCAGCGCCAACGCGGTGTTCAGGTGGGCCAGCGCATGGTGGTCGCGGATCCGGGTCGCATACCAGCCGTATTTCGAGGCAGAGGCCGCATCGCCCGTGCGACCGAGCTCGACCCCGATATTGTACCAGGCGTCCGGGTCGTTCGGCCGCATGCAGGCACCCTGCCGCAGCCGCCAGAGAACGCGCGCACGCGTCGGATCCTTGGTCGAGAGCAGCGCCAGACGGTTGTAGGGCTCGGAAGCGTAGGGGTTGATCGACTGGGCCCGCCGGGCCCAGCGCTCCTCTTCCAGCAGCCCGGCCAGTTCGCAGTTCGCGGATATGTTCAGAGGCTCGGCCAGCAGGCCGCGCTTGAACGGCAGGGCAGCTTCTTCCGGTCGTCCGAGCTTCTGCAGGGTGCGCGCCAGGTTGAAGTTGGCCGGTGCATGATCGGCGGACAGGTCGAGGGCCCGTCTGAAATACGTTTCCGCCTCGTGCCACTCGCCGCGGCCGAAGGAGAGCAGGCCGCGATTGTTGACGATGTTCGGGTTGGACGGTTGGATCGTCAGCGCCCGGCCGTAGCATTTCCGGGCGCATTCAATGTCGCCGGCGTCCCGCATCGCGTTGCCCTGATTGAAGGCGCCGGCCGGAGCGGCCGGCTGCAGGACCTGCACGCGGCGAAAGCGTCGGGCCGCCTGAATCTTGGCGCCGGCCTCAGACAGATCGTTGCCGATCTCGATATGGCCGTCGGTATCGGCCGGCGAGAGCACGATCCGGCGGCGCAGGGCATGGGCGCGGCCCGCACCGCTCTCGGCCAGGGAGAGCCCGCTCAGACTGTCCGCCCGATCCGGTCCGAGCAGCAACGCCCGCCGGTAACAGGGAATGGCAACATCCGGGCGCATCATGTGCTTCGCCACGCCGCCGAGATTGCCCCAGGCCGCCGCGTTGCGCGGGTTGATCCGGACCGCCTGCTCGATCAGCCGGGCGGCGTCGATCGGCCGTCCCTCCTCGAACTGGATCGTGCCGAGAAGATTGAGGGCGTCGGCACGGTAGGGGTCGCCGTCGGGGACCTTGGCGTAGAGCCTGGCGGCGCGGCCGCGAAAGCCCGCCTTCTGCAGGCGGATGCCTTCGTGCAGGAGGTCGAGGGATTTCTGGCTCACGGCGTAAGACGGTCCTTTCTGCGCAGGTTCTCTGCAACCTCCTCGACGACCGGTCCCCACTCCCCGTCGCGTCGCTGGCGGTATAGACGGACCGTTTCATACCATCGGCTTCGGGCGCCGTCCTCCCCCCAGCGCCAGTCCGGGTCGACCGGCAGCATGACGTGACAGGGGACACCCAGGGCGCCGGCGAAATGCACCGTGTTGTTGGGGGGCGAGACGACCGCGTCCATGGCCGAGACGAGGGCGGCCAGCCCGTCGAGGTCGTGGAAAGGATCGATCCCGTGATGCAGATCCAGCCTGTCGCCGAAAGCGGCCAGATCGCCGGTCGCCGGCTTGTACTGGAGCGAGATCAGGGCGATGTCGTCGATATCGGAAAGGGCGTGCCAGAGCGTCGGATGCACGGTCCGCCGCCAGCCGTCCTCTGCCTTGCTGGTCCAGGTGATCCCGACCAGGCGTTTGCCCGGGTGCCGGCGTTGCAGACGCGTGCGGATTCGCCGGCGACGTTCAGGGTCGATCGCGAGATAGGGGGCCGGGCGCACCGAGCCGCCGGTGAACAGTCCGAGGGCGGCGGGCACCTCGCCGGCGCAGATCCAGGCCTCCGCGTCGGGCAGCGCTTCGAGGGTTCCGTCGGTATCGGGCGCGACCACATGAACGTCGGGAAAGCTCCGCTGGATCAGGCCCCGCAGGCGCTTGGTGACCAGCAGAGTCAAGGATCCCACCCGCTCGCGGACCGCCTCGACCAGGGTCATGAACATGATCGTGTCGCCGATCCCCTGTTCGGTCAGAAGACGCAGGCGTCCCGATATCGGCCCGCCGTCCCATTCGGGCAGGTCGGGCCATACCGTCGCCGGGTCGGCGCCGAGTGTGTGGTGGCGGGCCCGGTACAGCGGCCAGCCGGCCGTGAAGTCGCCGCGTCTGAGGTGCAGAACGGCGGCGTTCATGCCGGCCATGTGGAACGGCGCGTCCGCAGCCTTCGCCCAGCCGCAGATCCGCAGGGCGAGGGCGCTGTCGCCCAAGCGTTTCTTGACGTTGCCGACATTGATCCAGGCATGCCAGTCGCCCGGCTCGAGCAGGACACCGCGCCGTCCGGCTGAGTCCGCTTCCACAATCCTGCCGAGGCGCCACAGGGCTTGGGCCTCGCGGTGGCGTGGAGGGGCGGCGTACGGGTTCGCCGTCCGTGCGCGGCGGGACCAGACCATCCCCTCCAGCGGCGCTTCGGCCATCCGGGTCCCGGCCCATGCGTGCATCGGACGCGGGTCGTTGGCACGGGTGACGATGAGGCGCCGGATCTGCTCCGGAGGGAGCGTCGTGTTCATCAGCCGGAAGCGGGCTCCTTCAGTTCGACTTCCATGAAGACGACCTCGCCCGGTCCGTCGTTGATCACGTCATGCTCGACGCCAGCGGGACGGATATAGGGCTGGCCGACCACCATCTCGGCGGCGACGTCGCCATCCGGCGTGGCGATGCGGAGCGGCCCGCCGCTGGTCGGCACGATGACATAGGCCATCTCGTGCTTGTGCCAGCCCGTTGCCGACCCCGGCGCCAGACGCCATTCGGTGACCCGCACCTTCTCGTCATCGATATGCATTTTCGATTCGGCGGGCGGATAGGTGGTCGTCATGGAACCCTCGCAGCGTTGGAATGAAACAACGATGCCCGCTCGCAGGACCCGACGCAACGGACTGCGACACCGGGGCAGGACGCCCGCAATGGCCGGTTCGGGCGCGAATCGGCTTCCAGTCGCCGGAGCACGCTGATAGAAACCCTGAAAAAATGCGACAAGACTTCGACACCCCAATCCTCCGAGGGAGGGCGCGATGACGACCGAGTGGACCCCGACGACCTGGCGCGACCGACCGATCCGGCAGGTGCCCGAGTATCCCGACCGGGACAAGCTGGATGGCGTGCTGTCGACGCTGCGCACCTTCCCGCCGCTCGTCTTCGCCGGGGAGACCCAGCGCCTCCGCGCCTCGCTGGCGAACGTGGCGGCCGGCAAGGCGTTTCTGCTGCAGGGCGGCGACTGCGCCGAGAGTTTTGCCGAGTTCTCCGCCGACAACATCCGCGACACGGTGAAGGTGCTGCTGCAGATGGCGGTGGTCCTGACCTTCGGCGCGGCCCTGCCGGTGGTCAAGATCGGCCGCCTCGCCGGCCAGTTCGCCAAGCCCCGCTCGGCTCCGACCGAGGTGATCGACGGCGTCGAGCTGCCGAGCTATCGCGGCGACATCATCAACGGGATGGAGTTCGACGAAGGCTCGCGCGTTCCCGATCCGGAGCGTCTGCTGCGCGTCTACAACCAGTCGGCGGCAACGTTGAACCTGGTCCGTGCCTTCGCCACCGGCGGCCTCGCCAATCTCGAGGATGTGCATCGCTGGACGCTCAGCTTCGTCGAGAAGAGCCCCGAGGGCGAGAAATTCGAGCAGATCGCCGGGCGGATCGAGGAGTGCCTCGCGTTCATGCGGGCCTGCGGCGTGACGCCGGAGAGCGTGGCTCAGCTCCGGGAGACCGACGTCTACACCAGCCACGAAGCGCTGCTGCTCGACTACGAGGAGACGTTGACCCGGCGCGACACCATCACCGATGACCGGGGCTGGTACAACACCGCCGCCCACATGGTCTGGATCGGCGACCGGACCCGCAACCTGGACGGCGCCCATGTGGAGTACTTCAAGGGAATCCACAACCCGATCGGCCTGAAATGCGGCCCGAGCCTGGAGCCCGACGAGCTGATCAAGCTGATCGACGTGCTGAACCCGGAGAACGATCCCGGTCGCTTGACCCTGATCGCCCGGTTCGGGTCCGACAAGGTGCGCGAGGGCCTGCCGCCGCTGGTCCGCGCAGTGGAGCGCGAGGGGCGTCACGTGGTCTGGTCCTGCGATCCCATGCACGGCAACACGGTGAAGTCGTCGACCGGGTACAAGACCCGGCCGTTCGACCGGATCCTCGGCGAGGTGCGCTCGTTCTTCGAGGTGCATGAGGAGGAGGGGACTTATGCCGGCGGCGTGCATTTCGAGATGACCGGCCGCGACGTGACCGAGTGCATCGGCGGCGCGACCGGCGTGACCGAAGAGGCGCTGCGCGACCGCTACCATACCCACTGCGACCCGCGCCTGAACGCCGCCCAGTCTCTCGAACTGGCCTTCCTGGTGGCGGAGATGCTTCAGCGGCGCCGCGGCGGCGCCGGCGCCCTTCCGTTCAAGGCGGCGAGCTGACCTTCCCGCCGGCGACGGCGGCGATGGGGGAGAGTCGGGGCGAGGTGTTGTGCCGCATCCCCTCTTTTCCCCGCCGCGTCGCAGGCGCTAGTCTCTATCGCCTTGAGACTGGTGGATTGTCCTATGAGCGCGATCGAACGGGATGACGACGACCGGCTGGATCCGGCCGGCAACGGCTGGCCGACCACCCTGCGTCATCCCACGCCCGACACCCTGTCGGGATATGTCGACAAGTACTTCACCCGCACCAAGGACTGCGTCGCCGCCTTCGGCGACAAGCGGGTGACCTATGCCGTCTTCATGCGGAGGCCGGTCACCTGCGCCACCCGGCTCGCCGTCGACTGGCTGAAATGGGTGATGGCCGAGCGCGGGGCCGAGGTCGAGATCCAGGAACTGCACAAGGAGGGTGCGTGGGTCGGAGCGGGCGAGCCGATCCTCTACATCACCGGCTCGTTCTACCATCTGGTCGATCTGGAGACCCAATACCTGCAGAAGCTCGGCGCCGCCTGCGTGGCCGCCTACAACGCCTACACGATGTGCGTGGAACTGCCGAACACCGCCTTCCTCGCTATGGATGCGCGGCACTGCGCCGGTACCGAAATGGCCGAGATCATGGCCTACGGCGCCAGCGTCGGCTCGCGCAAGGCGAAGAACAAGGTCGGTGCCATCGGTTTCGTCGGCAACGCCACCGATGCGACGGCCCATTACTTCGATCAGAACCGCGGTTTCGGCACCATGCCGCACGCGCTGATCGGCTATGCCGGTTCGACGGTGCGGGCCGCCGAGATGTTCCACGAAACCCATCCGGGCGAGAACCTGACCGTTCTGGTCGACTACTTCGGCCAGGAGTTCACTGACGCGCTTGCCGTGGCCCGCCGCTTTCCGGATCTGGCGGCCCAGGGCAAGCTCGCGGTGCGGCTCGATACCCACGGCGGACGCTACATCGAGGGCCTGGATACGGCAGAGGCCTATGCCGTGCTCGACCGCAAGGCGCCGGAAGCGATCCGCGGCTACCGCACCGAGGCGGAGCTGCGCGCGCTGATCGGCACCGGCGTGTCGGCGGCGGCGATCTGGTCGATGCGCGAGCGGCTCGATGCCGAGGGCTTCTCCAAGGTGCGCATCGTCGCGTCCTCGGGCTTCGGTCCGGAGAAGTGCCGCGTCATGGCCCTGGCGAAGGCACCGGTGGACGTGGTGGGGACGGGATCCTATCTCCCTGACAAGTGGAGCGAGACCTACGCCACCGCGGACATCATCGACTACGATGGCGAACCGCGGGTAAAGGTTGGGCGTGAGTTCCTGCTGCGCAAAGGAGAGTCATGATTTCGGACCGGTTCCTCATCGTCGTTCATCAGAAGACCTCCACCCCCGGCCGTGTCGGCGAACTGTTGGAGGAGAGGGGATACCGGCTGGACCGGCGCTGCCCCTGCATCGGCGACGACCTGCCGGAGGATCTGAGCGACTACGCGGGGGTCGCCGTGTTCGGCGGGCCGATGAGCGCCAATGACTGCCAGCGCCTGGACGGCATCCGCTACGAGATCGATTTCACCAAGCGCGCCCTCGACGCCGACCTGCCCTATCTTGGCCTCTGCCTCGGCGGTCAGATCCTGGCCCGCGCCATCGGCGGACGGGTAGAGCCGCATCCGGAAAAGCACGTGGAGATCGGCTATACCGAGGTCGTCCCGACGGAGATCGCCCGCGACGAGGGGCTGTTCGATCACGCGACCCATTTCTACCAGTGGCACCGGGAAGGCTTCGATCTGCCGTCTGACGCCGTGCTCCTGGCCAAGGGCACGAATTCCTTTCCGAACCAGGCCTTCCGCTACGGCGACAAGGCCTACGGGCTGCAGTTCCATCCTGAGATCACGATCGACATGATCCACCGCTGGAACATGGGGGGCGGCCATCGCCTCGGCGCGCCCGGCGGTCAGCCGAAACGCGCCCAGGTCAAGGGGTGGGAGCTGTTCAACGACGGCGTGCGGCAATGGACGCTGGCGCTGTTCGACCGTCTCGGCCTGCACCCGGTGCGCGCGCGGATGCAGACGGCGGCCGAATGACGGCGGCCGATTGACGGGCGCGGAATAGGCTCGCCTCTCGGCGCCGGCCGCGCTATCCGGGGCCATGCGCGTTCTCTTCGTCACATCCAACCGGCTCGGCGACGCGATCCTGTCGACCGCCGTTCTGGCGCGGCTGCTGCAGGAGCATCCGCAAGCGCGGGTCACTGTTGCCTGTGGACCGGTGGCGGCGGCGCTGTTCGAGACGGTGCCGCAGGTCGAGCGGGTCATCCCGTGGCGCAAGGAGAAGGCCGGGCGCCATTGGTGGCGGCTCTGGCGGCAGGTCGCGGGCACGCGCTGGGACCGAGTGATCGACATGCGGGGATCGGCGCTGGCGTGGACCCTGCGCGCGGCGGAGCGGTCGATCTACGGCACCCAGCGCGGCGATGGCCACCGCCTGGAACAGATGGCCAAGTCTTTCGGGCTGGCGCCGCCCCTATCCCCCCGCCTTTGGATCGGCGAGGCAGACGAGGTGCGGGCGGGCGAGATCCTGGGCGACGCCCGGCCGATCCTGGCGGTGGCGCCGACCGCGAACTGGCCGCCCAAGGCCTGGCCGGGAGAGCGCTTCGCCGAGCTGATCGCCCGACTGACCGCGGCCGACGGTCCGCTGCCCGGCGCTCGGGTGCTGGTCACCGGCGGACCGGGAGAGCGGGATCTGGCCGCCCCGGTCCTAGCCGCGGTGCCGGCGGAGCGGCTGATCGATCTGGTCGACCGGGTGCCGCTGATGACCCTGGCGGCGGCCTTCGCGCGCTGCGACCTTGTCGTGGCCAATGACAGCGGCCTGATGCACCTGGCTGCCGCGGCGGGAGCGCCGACTCTCGGTCTGTTCGGGCCGAGCCGGGAGACCCACTACGCGCCGGCAGGCTCGAAGACCGCCTGGGTCCGGTCCGGAGAGAGCGCCGACGCGCTGCTGGCCCGCTCGGACGAGGTCGGACGGGAACCGGGCGCGTTGATGGGCGGCCTCCAGGTTGACGCGGTCGAGACGGCGGCCCGGCGGTTGTTGGGCAACGACGGATAGCGGGGGAGTCATGGGTGGAAAAGCGATCGTACCGGCCACTCTGAAGGGCTGCTACGACGATTGGAAGATGTCGCCCGGTCTGATCTCTGGCGGCCATGTGTTCTTCACCGGCTTTACCGGGACTGGCCCGGACGGCATCTGCTCTCCAGATCCGGAGACTCAGTTTCGCACCGCTTTCGCCCAGGTGGAGATGGTCCTTCGTGATGCGGATCTCGATTTCGGTGCGGTGGTGGAGATGACCACCTTCCATATCGGACTCCGCGACCACCTGGACCTGTTCCGCTCGGTGCGGGAAGAGTTCGTACGCGAGCCTTATCCGGCCTGGACCGCTATCGAAGTCGCCGGTTTTGCCAGCGCCGACACGATCATCGAAATCCGGGTCATCGCCCGTATCGGGTAGAGGGTGAGGCGTCTTCCCGCCGTTTCGGGGGCCGGCGCAGGATTGCGTGCTGCTGGGATCGGGGATGCGGACCCGCATGCCCCGGCAAAAGGCCTGGGAGTGAGGAAAGGATCGGTGTCGGACGGCAGTTACCCCAGTGCCCGGCTGAGCGCGTTCATTGCCGCTTCGATCTCGATCTCGGCCATGCGGTCGACCCGGTACTCCGCCCCGCCCTCGGGTTCCAGCGCGTCCAGGTTCGGATACAGGGTCAACGGCGGGGAGCCGCCGAACAGGCCGACGGTCGCCGTGCCCGTGGCTGCCGCCACATTCAGCATCCCGCTGTCGTTGCCGAGAAAGGCGTCGGCCGTTTTGGCGATCGCCGCTGCCTGACCGATCGGGCGGTTGATCGCCAGGACCACGCTGCCGCGGGCGTTCTGAAGGATGCGCTCGGCACTCTCCTTCTCCGCCTCGCCGCCCATCAGGATGACGGTGCCGCCGGTCCGGTCGGTGAAGGCGCGGGCCAGGGCGGCGAAGTTCTGTTCCGGCCATCGTTTGAAGGCCTCCGACGCGCCGATCCCGAGGGCGAGCCACGGCCGTGGTTGATCGCCGTAGAGCCGCACGACCTCTGCCGCGGCGGCCCCGGGCGGACTCAGGCGCGGCGTCGGGTCTACCGCCAGGCCGTGCGCCTTCAGTAGCAACGTCGCCTTCTCCGCCTGATGCAGATCGCGACCCTCGTTCGGCAGGTCCCGGTAGCTGATGCGGGTGGGAATGCCGGCGAGGCGGGTGGCGGTCAGATACCGCCAGGAGCGGTGCAGGATCCAGACCGTCTCCGCCCCGATCTCCTTGAGATCCGCGGCCAGGCGTATCGGTCCGAGCGCGCCGTCGTGCCGTCCGGCCTTTTCCTTGCCCTGAGCCCGCTCGAGCCACCGGATTTCCGAGATCCAGGGCGCACCGTCCAGCATCTGGTCGGCGGCCGAGCGGCGCTTGGTCATGAGCGTAATCCGGCCGTCCGGCGCGGCCTCGGCGATCGCTTCGAGGTGGGGCAGGTGCCAGACCATGTCGCCGATGCCCGGCAAGGGCTGGATGACCAGCGTCTTCGACACGACCCTCTCCCCTCGTGGTTCCTCGGTTCACCGAGCTTGCGCTTCGCCCGAGCGACTGCCTACACCATCCGTCCCGCACCGTCAGTGCGCCAAAGACCGAGGAACTGTCAAATGGCCGACGCCACCTTCCGCCTCTACATGGCCACCAGCCTCGACGGCTACATCGCCGATGCCGAGGGCGGGATCGACTGGCTGAACGAGTACGAGACCGGCGTCGACTACGGCACCGAGGCGTTCATGGCCGAGGTCGACACCCTGATCATGGGCCGCGCCACCTTCGACCAGGTGCGCGGCTTCGGCGCCTGGCCCTATGGCGGAAAGCGGGTCTTCGTGCTCACATCCCGCCCGATCGCCGACGCGCCGGAGGGGGTGGAGGGAACGTCGGATCTCGCGGGTCTCATCGCCGAGCTGCGCGAAGACGGCGCCCGGGTCTGGATCGTCGGCGGGCCCACCGCGGTCGACGGCTGCCGGGCCATGGGTGCTCTCGACACGGTGGAGCTCTTCGTCATGCCGGTCCTGCTCGGGGCCGGCATCCCGCTCTTCGGAGGCGAGGCGGACGCGCTCGGCCTGCATCTGGTCTCGGTCGACGCCTACGAGACCGGCGCCGTCGCCCTCAGATACGAGGTGGAGTAAGGGCGCAATCGCTCCTACTATCCGCCAAACACCTTTCACGGAGTGCGCCATGTCCCTCGCGGCCAATGACCAGACCAAACCGAACGACCTGGAGTCGTTCTGGATGCCGTTCACGGCGAACCGCGATTTCAAGAAGAACCCGCGGATGTTCGTCGAGGCCGAGGGCATGCACTACATCACCGCCGATGGCCGCCGGGTGCTGGACGGGACGTCGGGGCTGTGGTGCTGCAACGCCGGCCATCGCCGCAAGCCGATCGTCGACGCCATCCGCAAGCAGGCCGAGGTGCTCGACTTCGCGCCGACCTTCCAGATGGGCCACCCGCTCTCCTTCGAGTTCGCCTCGCGTCTGACCTCGATGATCGAGGGCTTCGACCAGGTTTTCTTCACAAATTCCGGGTCCGAGTCCGTCGACACCGCCCTGAAGATCGCGCTCGCCTACCAGCGGGCGATCGGTCAGGGGACCCGGACCCGGCTGATCGGACGGGAGCGCGGCTATCACGGCGTCGGGTTCGGCGGCATCTCGGTTGGCGGCATCGTTGGCAACCGCAAGCAGTTCGGCACCCTGCTGAACGGCGTCGACCACATGCGCCACACCCATGACGTCGAGCACAACGCCTATACCAAGGGCGAGCCGGAATGGGGCGCGCACCTCGCCGACGACCTGGAGCGGATCGTCGCCCTGCACGACGCGTCGACCATCGCCGCCGTGATCGTCGAGCCGGTAGCCGGATCGACCGGCGTGCTGATCCCGCCGCAGGGCTATCTGAAGCGCCTGCGGGAGATCTGCGACAAGCACGGCATCCTGCTGATCTTCGATGAGGTCATCACCGGCTTCGGTCGCCTCGGCACGCCCTTCGCCAGCGACTATTTCGGGGTCAAGCCGGACCTGTTCACCACGGCCAAGGGCATCACCAACGCCACCGTGCCGATGGGGGCGGTGTTCTGCCGGGACGGCATCTACGACGCCTTCATGGACGCGCCGGAAGGCTCGATCGAGCTGTTCCACGGCTACACCTATTCGGGCCATCCGCTGGCCTGCGCCGCCGGCCTCGCCACCATGGACCTGTACCGCGACGAGGGCCTGTTCGAGCGTGCGGCCGAACTCGCGCCCTACTGGCAGGACGCGGTGCACTCGCTCAAGGGCGCGAACCATGTCACCGACATCCGCAATCTCGGGATGGTCGGCGCCGTCGAACTGGAGGGTATTCCGGGCAAGCCGACGGCCCGGGCGATGGACGCGTTCAAGCAGTGCTACGAGAAGGGCCTGCTGGTCCGCACCACCGGCGACATCATCGCCCTCTCGCCGCCGCTGATCGTCGAGAAGGGGCAGATCGACTTCATCGCCGACACGATCGGCGACGTGCTGCGGACGCTCCACTGACGGAAAACGCCCTGCGTTAACCAATAAAGAGGGGCGTCGCGGACGCGTTTCGCTACGCCCTTCAAAGACTTGGACGTTTCCTCTACACTCCGGCGATGGAAGCGGCTGGGCGCTTTGTATCTTGGATGGGGGTGACGGCGATGAGAACACTGGGACCGAGTCCGAGCCGGACCGTTCTGGTGGTCGCGTGCGTCGGGCTGCTGGCCGGCTGTGCGGATGTGGGGGCTTCCGTGCAATCGGCCGTCGACGGTGTGACGACCGCTTTCAGTCCTCCCAGGGAAGAGCCTCGCCCGGAGGTCGAACCCCGATACTGCTACCGGACGCTCGGGAAGGTGAACTGCTACCCGCAGCCCTTGCCCGCCAGCGAGGCGAACCGTCTTGTGGGCTATCAGGGGCCGGCCCCTCGGGCCAGCAGCGGTACGGGACCTCTCAGCCCGTGATGTCGGCCGTTCGCGCGACGCATTGGTACCGGAACCGCCGGTGACCGCGCGTCTTTCCCGCCTGCTCATAGCCATCAGCCTCTGCGCCTCCCCCCTCGCGGCGCCGAGCGTGCTGGCGCAGGAAGCGGATGTCCCCGTTCCTCGGACGTATGGCGAGGCGATGAACTGGTATCGCGAGGCTGCCGAAGCCGGCGATCCCAAGGCGATGTTCTATCTCGGCCTCACCCTGGAACAGGGGCTTCGGGCGGGCGGGGATCCGAAGAACGCCGTCGCCTGGTACCGCCAATCGGCCGATAAGGGCTTCCCGCTCGCGCAGTTCAAGCTCGGACAGCTCTATCAGTTCGGTCAGCTTGTCGATCAGGATTCCGCCGAAGCCCGGGCATGGTACGACAAGGCATCCCGGCAGGGGCTCGCCGATGCTCAGTACAACCTCGCGGTCATGCTGGAGACCGGGGACGGCGGCGAAGCCGACGGCGACCGGGCGATCTCGCTCTACAACGCTGCGGCGGAAGGCGGCATTCCGGAAGCCTTCCTCAATCTCGCCGGGCTGTTGGCCCAGGGCGAACTGGTCGACCAGGATCTGGTCGAGGCGCTGAAATGGCTGATTCTGGCCGATCGGGCCGGGTTGGGTCAGGGACACGCGATGGCGGGGGCGGTGCGCCAGCTTCTCAATCCGGTCGAGATCGCGGATGCGGAGTCGCGCGCCGAGCGCTGGATGCGTGACAAGGGCGCGCGCATGTCGATCCCCGACTCGCCGAACTGACGCGCCGGCCGGACCTCCCGGATCAGATTGGCCGGATCAAAGTGTTTCATTTTGGTCCGCCGGTACTCTAGAACCCACGGCGAACATAGCGCTCTAACCAGGGGGCGGCCCGGTACGCATGGGCCGCGACGTCCATGAAACCGCCGCTCTGCGTCGATCTCGATGGCACCTTGCTGCGTACGGACCTGCTGTACGAGTTCCTGATCGTTGCCCTGCGCCGGCGCCCGTGGATCCTGTTCCTCGTGCCGCTCTGGGTCCTGGCCGGCCGATCCGTGTTGAAGCGGCGGTTGGCGGCGGTCGCGGAGCAAGATCTGGACGCCGACTCTCTGCCGGTCACGGGCGATCTGCTCGCCTATCTCAAGACAGAAAAGGCGGAGGGGCGCCGGATTGAGCTGATTTCGGCGTCGGATCAGGCTCTGGTCGCCAGGGTTGCGTCTCGCTTCGACGGTCTGTTCGATCATGTCGAAGGCAGCGACGGCGTCACCAACCTGAAGGCCGATGTCAAAGCGCAGTCCCTCGCCGCGCGCCATCCGGACGGCTTCGTCTACGCGGGCAACAGCACGGTGGACGATCACGTCTGGAAGCGGGCGAGCGGGTCGATCGTCGTGAATGAAGCCCTGCGCCGCCGGGCGACGGTGGAGCGTCTGGCGCCGGTGGAGGGCGCGTTCGGCGCGCCGGTCGACGTGTTGCGGGGCCTGCGCTCGGCCATGCGGCTGCATCAATGGGCGAAGAACGGCCTGATCTTCCTGCCGCTGCTGCTGAGCAGCACCTATACCGATCCCGCAACGGTGACCGCCGCGCTCCTGGCGTTTTTCGGGTTTTCCCTCGCCGCCAGCGGAACCTATTTGCTGAACGATCTTCTGGATCTGTCGGCGGATCGCCGGCACCCGACCAAGTCCCGGCGCGCGCTCGCCTCGGGCCGGCTGCCTGTGGCGGTCGGTCTGGTTGCGGCGCCGGCGCTGGTCGTCATCGGCTTGATCCTGGCCGGGGCCGCGGGTCTCGGCGCGCTGGCCTGCCTACTGGTCTACCTGGTGCTGACCCTGTCCTATTCCTTCGGCGTGAAGGCCATGGCTGTGGTCGACGTGGTCGTTCTCGGCGCGCTCTTCACGCTGCGCCTCTACGCCGGCCACACGGTGGTCGATGACGGCACGCCGGTTTGGCTCCTGAGCTTTTCCATGTTCCTGTTCACCAGCCTCGCCCTGGTCAAGCGGTTGGTCGAAGTCCGGGGGCTTGAGGCCCGCGGGCTCGACAGCATTCCGGGACGCGGCTACCGGGCCGGCGACGGTGGCTTCATCGAGACGTTCGGCATCACCGCCGGCGTCGCTTCCGTCGTGATCTTCATGATCTATCTGGCGATCGAACCGATCCATGCCACCCGACTGGGCGATCCGGGCTGGCTCTGGGTGGTGCCGATGATGCTCGGCCTCTGGCTGCCCAGAGTGTGGCTGCTGGCGCGTCGGGGCGAGGTCCATGACGATCCCGTCGTCTTCGCCCTCAAGGACCCCCCCAGTCTGGCATTGGGGGCGCTGGCGTTCCTGGCCATCCTGGTGGCCGCATGACCGTGCGGGAGGAGACCGGCATTCTGGCCTGGGGACGGGCCCATCGCGGGCGGCACGTGGTGGCGGATCCGGCCACCCGGGCCGAAATCGCTGAGTTGGCGCGCGAGACAGCGGCGGCCGCAGGGTCGACCCTCGCGCATGGCCTGGGGCGTTCCTACGGCGACAGCGGATTGAATCTCGGCGGTGGGCTGGTGCGTACGACCGGACTTCGATCGGTTGATCGCATTCGACCGGGAGAGCGGGCTTCTGCGCGCGGATGCCGGCATCTCCCTGGACGCGCTGCTGCGGGTGACGGTGCCGGCCGGCTGGTTCCTGCCGGTCACGCCGGGGACCAAATTCGTCACGCTCGGCGGCGCGGTGGCCAACGATGTCCACGGTAAGAACCACCACCGGGCCGGCACCTTCGGCCGGCATGTCACCCGGTTTGGCCTCTGGCGCAGCGACCGGGGCGAGGGCGGCGGCGAGATCGTGTGTTCGCCCGAGAAGAATGCCGATCTCTTTGCGCTGACCGTCGGCGGGCTCGGCCTGACGGGCGTGATCACCTGGGCCGAGTTCAGCCTCGAGCGGATCGCGTCCTCCCAGCTCGATGTCGAGAACATCCCGGTCGACGACCTCGACGCCTTCTTCGACATGGCGGAGCGGTCGGTGGACTGGCCGTTCACCGTCGCCTGGGTCGATACGCTCGCCCGCGGCGAGGGGCTCGGGCGCGGCATCTTTTCCAGGGCGCGCTGGGCCGACAGCGGCGGAACTCGACGCCCATCGCGGCGGCGGACCCCGGATGCCGATCGACGCGCCGGGCGGACTGCTGAACAGCGTGACCGTCGGGGCGTTCAACCGGCTCTATCGGGCGCGTCCCGGCGCCCGGTTCCACGGCCGCCAGCACTACGATCCGTTCTTCTATCCCCTCGACCGGCTGCGCGACTGGAACCGTATGTACGGCCCGCGCGGGTTCTATCAGTGGCAATGCGCCGTGCCGGTGGAGACGATGCGCGACGCGACCCGGACGCTGCTCGATACGGTGGCGGCCAGCGGCGATGCCTCGTTTCTCGCGGTGCTGAAGACGTTCGGCGACGTGCCGTCGCCCGGCATCCTGTCCTTTCCAATGCCCGGCGCCACCCTGGCGCTGGACTTCGCCAACCGGGGGCAGGAGACATTGGCGCTGCTCGCCCGGCTCGACCGGGTTGTGGCCGAGGCGGGCGGGCGTCTATACCCGGCCAAGGACGGACGGCTGCCCCAGGCGATGTTCCGGGCGGGCTATCCGCGCTGGAGCGACCTGGAGGCGGCGCGCGATCCGATCCTGATGTCGAGTTTCTGGCGCCGCATGACCGAGGAGGCCTGATCCCATGGCCGCGAAAAGCCGCATTCTGGTCCTCGGGGCCACCTCCGCCATAGCCGAACGCTGGTGCCGCCTGCGGGCCGCCGCCGGAGACAGCTTGCTGCTGGTGGCGCGCGACGGCGATCGACTGGGCGCCATCGCCGACGACCTGAAGGCGCGCGGCGCCGGGGAGGTCCACACCGCCACCGAGGATCTTGCCGATACGGAGGGCGCCGACGACCGATTCACGGCCTGGGTCCAGACGCTTGGCGGCGTGGATATCGTCCTGCTCGCCTATGGCATCCTGGGCGATCAGCGCGACGCGCAGAACGACAGCGCGTCTCTGATTCGGGGGCTGCAGGCGAACTTCACCAGCGCTGTCGTCTGGTGCGAACTGGCCGGCCGCGCATTCGAACTGGCCGGGGGCGGGACCCTTGTCGCCATTTCCTCGGTCGCGGGAGACCGGGGGCGCCGGACCAACTACGCCTACGGCGCGGCCAAGGCGGGGCTGTCCACCTATCTCGAAGGCATGGCCCATCGCTTCGCGGGCACCGAGGTCACGGTCATCTGTGTGAAACCGGGCTTCGTCGCCACGCCGATGACCGCCCATATCGACGGGCGCGACGGCCCGCTCTGGGCGACGCCGGACCAGGTGGCCGACGACATCCAGGCCGCCATCGAGAAGCGGAAGCCGGAAATCTATACCCGCTGGTTCTGGCGGTTCGTGATGCTGATCATCCGCCATCTGCCGCGACCCATCTTCAACCGGATGAAGATCTGATCCCATGGCGCGCATCGTCATCACCGGCGCGGCCGGCCTCGTCGGCCAGAATCTGATCGCCCGGATTTCAGGGCGGCCGGATCTGCAGATCGTCGCCCTGGACAAGCACCCGAAGAACACGCCGGTGCTGGCGGCGCTGCATCCAGGTATCGAGGTCATCGAGGCCGACCTGGCGCAGCCCGGCCCGTGGACCGGGGCCTTAAAGGGCGCCGACGCAGTGATCCAGCTCCACGCCCAGATCGGCGGGCTGGACGGACAGGAGTTCGAGGCGAACAACGTGCGGGCGACGCGTCTGGTGCTCGACGCCATGACCGCCGAGGGTGTGCCCTATCTGGTGCATGTCTCCTCCTCGGTGGTGAATTCCAAGGCGGTGGACTTTTATACGGAGAGCAAGAAAGCCCAGGAGAAGCTGGTGGCGGAGAGCGGCATCGCCCACGCCACCCTGCGTCCGACCCTGATGTACGGCTGGTTCGACCGCAAGCACCTGGGCTGGCTCGCCCGGTTCATGAAGAAGGCGCCGGTGTTCCCGATCCCGGGAAGCGGCCGCTACATGCGCCAGCCGCTCTATGCCGGAGACTTTTCCGATATCGTGCTGGCCTGCCTGGAGGGCCGCCGCGAGGGAGCCTGGAACATCTCGGGCCAGGAGAAGATCGACTATGTCGACCTGATCAAGGCGGTGCGCAGGGCGAGCGGTGCGACGACGCCGATCGTCCACATTCCCTACAGCCTGTTCTGGATGCTGCTGCGGATCTATGCGGTGTTCGACCGCGATCCGCCATTCACCACCAAGCAGCTCGAGGCGCTGGTGACGCCGGACAGCTTCGAGGTGATCGACTGGCCGGCGATCTTCGGCGTGCGGTCGACGCCGCTGGACGAGGCGCTGGCCGCCACCTTCGACGACCCGAAATATTCGGGCGTGATCCTGGATTTCTGAGGAGGCCGCGATGGCCAAGGTCGCGATCATCGGCGCCGGTGCCATGGGACTCGCCGCCGCCTATCACGCATTGGAGGCCGGGCACGAGGTGACCGTCTACGAGGCGAACTCGGTACCCGGTGGCATGGCGGCGCATCTCGATCTGGACGGCCTTTCGATCGAGCGCTTCTACCACTTCATCTGCAAGGCGGATAAGCCGACCTTCAAGCTGCTGGACCGCCTCGCCATCGCCGACAAGATGCGTTGGACCGGCACGTCGATGGGCTATTTCGTCGATGGCAGGATGTACCGCTGGGGCGACCCGATCGCCCTGCTGACCTTCCCGAAGATCGACTGGGTCTCGAAGTTCCGCTACGGCCTGCAGATGTTCCTGTCGACCAAGCGCAGCGACTGGTCGGATCTGGAGACGGTTTCGGCCAAGGACTGGATCGAGAAGGGGTCTGGAAAGCGCGCCTACGATGTGCTCTGGCGTCGGCTCTTCGACCTCAAGTTCTTCGAATACGCCGATAACGTCTCGGCCGCCTGGATCTGGACGCGGATCAAACGGGTCGGGACGTCGCGCCGCTCCCTGATGCAGGAGGAACTGGGCTATATCGACGGGGGATCGGAGACCCTGGTGACCGCGTTGGTGCGCGCGATCGAGGCGCGCGGCGGCACGATCCGCCTTGGCACGCCCGTGCGGGAAGTCGTGGCCGAGGACGGCAAGGTAGTCGGCGTACGCACCGATGCCGGGTTGGATCCGGCGGAGGCGGTGATCTCGACAATGCCGACGCCGCTGATTTCCTCGCTGGTCCCCGCCCTGTCGGACGACTGGAAGGCGAAGTACGATGCCATTGTGAACATCGGCGTGGTCTGTGTCTTGATGCGGCTGAAGCGGTCGGTGACCGAGCATTTCTGGGTCAACATTAACGACAAGGCAGTGGAGATCCCCGGCATCATCCAGTTCTCCAACCTGCGTCCGGTTGACGATACGGTCGTCTACGTGCCGTTCTACATGCCGACCAGCCATCCCAAGTTCGGCCGCGACGACCAGGCGTTCATCGACGAGTCCCTGGCCTGTCTGAAGCGGATCAACCCTGGTCTTGCTGACGATGACCTGAAGGCCTGGACCGTGGGCCGCCTGCGCTACGCCCAGCCGGTCTGCGAGCCTGGCTTTCTCGCGAAGATCCCGCCGATCCAGACACCGATCCGCGGCCTACAGATCGCCGACACGTCGTTCTATTATCCTGAGGACCGTGGGATCAGCGAGAGCGTGCGGGTGGCCGAGGAGATGGCGGCGGCCATTCCGGCCTCGATCGCGGCATAGGGAGGGGAGCGGTTGGCGCGGACCATGGTTCTGGGCGAGTTCGGCCGTTTCCTGGTCACCGGCGGGGTGGCGGCCGGGGTCAACGTCGTGTCCCGTTGGCTCTTCGACTTGGTGATGCCGTTCGAGGCGGCGGTCGTCGTCGCCTATCTCGCCGGCATGGTCACCGCCTACACCCTCTCCAAGCTGTTCGTCTTTTCGCGCTCGGGGCGCAGCGTATCGGACGAGTTCCTGCGGTTCGCGCTCGTCAACGTGGTGGCGCTCGCCCAGGTGTGGATCGTCAGCGTCGGCCTGGCCCGTTATGGGTTCCCGGCCATCGGCTTCACCTGGCACGCCGACGACGTGGCCCATGTGATCGGCGTCATCGTCCCGGCGGTCACCAGCTATCTGGGCCACCGGCACTTCTCCTTCGCCGCGCGGCCGGCAGCCGGGCCGGGTATTGAGAGGGACGGACGATGACGGCGGACGATATGTCGGGCCGGGAAGCGGGGAGCGGAGGACGGATGGGGAGGATTGCCATCGGCGCGGCTGTCGCTCTGGCCTTGGCGACCATCCTCCTGGGGGCGGCCTACCCGATGTTCCTCTCGACCTCGGTGCCGATGAACGACATCGTCGATTTCTATCACCAGTTCCTGGAGGCGGGCGGATTCTCAGGCTACGGACTCGCCGATCTCTACCGGTGGCATAATGAGCATCGTCTTGTCGTCCCGAAGCTCTGGTTCCTCGCCGATCTTGCGGTCGTGGACGGCCGGCAGAGCCTCCTGCTCCTCGTGATCTTCCTGTCGGCGCTGCTGCATGCGGCGCTGCTTGCCATGGTGTTCCGCGGGCTCGGCCATTCCTGGCGGGCGACGGCGCTGGCCTTTGTCGTCGCCGCCGGCGCGATGGTGTCGCCGGTGCAGTACGAAAACCTGCTGTTCGGCTTCCAGGTCCAGTTCGTACAGGTCTGGCTGTTCGCGTCTCTCGCCTTCGCTCTGATAGCCGTCGCGCCGGCGGAGGGGGAACGTCCTTTCCTTCTCGGTCTTGCGGTCCTCGGCGCCCTGCTTTTCGGGTTGGCGTCGAGCTACAGCATGTTCAACGGTTTGGCGGTCTGGCCGCTGCTGATGGTCTTCGCGGTCTGGCGTCGGCTGCCGCTGGTCTGGACCTTGACGGTGGTCGGGGTCGGCGGACTGGTCATGGCGGTCGAGGTGACCGCCTTCCTGAACCGGCCCGGCGGCGGCAGCGGCCTTGCCCTTGGGGCGGGGCTCGACACCCTCCTGCTGTTCATGGCGCGCTACCTGACCTCGGCGATAGGCGAGATCGGTACGCTCGGGCAGGAGATCGTCGGGCTGGCCGCCATGGCTGCGGTTGTGGTGGCCGGTCTCTACGCTCTCGTGCGACCCGGACGGGTGCCGGCGATGCGGATGGCGCTGCTTGCGGTATGCGCCTTCGTGATCGCCGCATCTCTGGCGACGGGGCTCGGAAGACTTCATATCGGGCTTGGGGCGGCAAACGCTTCGCGATACACGACGCCCTCGATGGTTTTTCTGGTCACCGTCGGTCTGCTCGCGTTCGACGGTTTGCTCCGGCTCCGGATAAGCAGAGCCTTGCCCTGGGCGGTCGTCGCTTCGGTTGTCCTGCTGTTGGTGCCGGGATGGGCGCACGCGCTGCGCGACATGCCGCACCGGCTCGCCGCTCGGGATCTGGCCGAACTCACTGTGGTCAGCCATCTGGCCGGCGGCTACCGTCCGGAGATGCTGCGTCACATCTATCCGCATTGGCCTCCACGTCCGGGCGGGGTCCTCGACGGGCTGAAGGCCGCCGGGCTCGGCCCGTATTCCGAGGAGAAGCGCTTCCGGCCGCCGGAGGCAGCTCTTGCCGCCGGGCCGGCGGTCGATGCGCCGCTCTGCGAGGGGAGTGCCGACCGACTTCGGATCGATCCGGTGACCGGTGTGACCTTCGCTGCCTGGCTGTCGAGCGCCGAGACCGGGCGGCAGCCGCCCTGGGTCATCGCCCGCGCGCCGGACGGCAGTGTGGTCGCCTGGGGCGCGCGGAAGGAAGCGCGGGCCGATCGGGCGCCGATCCCGGAACCGGGCATCCTTGCCCGTGGGTCGCGTGGATTTGGCCCGGCGCCGGAGCCGATGATCGACCGTGTCACGATCGAAGGGGTGTTCGACGACGGCAGCCGCTGCCGGCTGCTGGGCATGGTGGCGGCGATGCCCGACAGATACCTCGAAGCGTTGCCGACCGGTTCGCGTCCTGTGGCGTCCGAGGGCTGGAGTTTCGACGGCGAACCGCTCGCCGGCGGCACCGATGACGCCGTGGCGCCACAAGGAGCCGCGCCGCTCTACGGATCCTTCGGTCTCCAGGATCGCCGGTTTTCCGCCCGTTTCGATCTCGGCGATCCGCAAGGCGCCCGGGGCGTGCTGCTGCCGCTTGTGACAGCGCGCTGGCCTTTTGGCACGACTATCCGGCTGCTCGACGCGTCCGGCGCGACGCTGGACTCGATCACCCTGACGCGCCCGGTCGGCCCGCCGTGGCGATGGGCGGCGCTCTATCCCGCCGTTGTTTCGCCCGGTATGCGCCTTGAGATCATCACCACCGAACGGCACGGCTTCAACGACGTCGCCTTCGGGACGCCCCATTGGCTGCAATGACAGCCACCCGCCCGCCCGAGCCCCGGTTTGCGCCCTATGGGAAGGGCCGCTTCCAGCTTTCCCTCGGCATCAAGGAGATCGACGAGGCGGGCTGGATCGATGTGGACCGGCACTACGCCGCCCACATGGCGGAGAAGGTGCGTCTCCTGCAGCATCGGCATGGGGAGGTCTTCGACGCCTTGCCTGGGAGCGAGCCGGCCCAGGCCGAGTGTCTGGAGCGGCTGCTCGCCCATCTCGCGGCGCGCCACCCCGAGATCATCGAGGTGTCTGACCGTCGCGTCTGCACCCTCTGGGACGGCTCCGTCCTCGATTTGGATGACTTCGCCTCGGCGCCGCTCGATCTTGCCGGCCGGCTGGTCCAGGAGGACCTGTGCCTGATGGAGCCGCATGCCGACGGTCATCGGCTGATCGGGGCATCGCTCTGTTTTCCGGCGCGATGGCGGCTGGCGGACAAGCTCGGCCGACCGATGAGCGCGATCCATGATCCGGTGCCGGACTTCAATGCTCGGCTCAATCGACCGGTCGAACGGTTCTTTTCAGGCATAGGCGACGGACAGTTCTATATGCGGCTGAACTGGTCGGTGCTGGACGATCCGGCCCTCTTCCAGTCCACCGGCCATGGCCGCGCCGGGTTCGATCCGTCGATCACGCCCGACACCGTGGCGCAGCGCCTGCACATCCGGATCGAGCGGCAGACCTTCCGCAGGCTTCCGGAGACCGGCGTGCTGGTGTTCGGCATCAAGACCATCGTCGATCCGATCACGGCCGTTGCCGACAGTCCCAATCTCGCCGCCGCCATGCTCGGATCGCTACGGACGATGCCGGGCGATATGCGGGCCTACAAGAGCATGGCCCCTTTCAGTGACGCCCTTGAAGCGTGGCTGGCCCGCGTCGCGACGGCCTGACCGGCTATCTGCCGTCCAGCCATAAGCGGATACCGCTTCCCGACGGGTCCCAAGATCCATTCACCATGCCGGTTCGGGGCAATTCGGGCCGTCGACCAGTTTGCAGTTGGCGCCGTCGAGGCAAAATCTTTCACCTTTCGTACCCACCCTCCGGAACCGATGGGTCTTTCGCGCGCGGTTTCTTCATCACTCGAAAGCGATCGGAGAAGGGGGGCGGGAAACTGCGTCGGGGGTGTTGGGGCAAGCCAGCCGCACCTGCTCCAAGTGTCGATTTTTGAACAGTTTTTCCGCCTTCAACAACCACGGCGCGACCTGCATCCCGTTGGTTTTTCAGGGAGTCCGACAGATAGGAAAAATGCAAGAAAATCGACCGGCAGGGAGGACAGTCTGTTGCTACAGTGTTACGGTACCGTTCTCGGACGGGAACGACAGGGTCCTATAAACATCCATCTATCAAACACGCAGAGACCCTCGAAAATCGCTCGCAGAGTACCAATCGGAAGGGAGCTACAATGTCAGACAACAACCGCGACGACTTGATCGATCGCATGGCGGTCGAGGCGAAGCGCGGCCGGCTATCTCGGCGTGACTTCATGCACTATGCGATGGCGGCCGGCGTTACTGCCTCGGCTGCGTCCGGTCTTTGGACTTCGAAAGCCGCACTGGCCGCGCCGAAGCGTGGCGGTACGTTCCGTCTCGGCACCCATGACGGGAACACTTCGGATACGCACGATCCGGGCACCTATCTCAGTTTCTCCATCATCCAGCTTGCGCATACCTACCGCAGCTATCTGACCCAGATCACGCCGACCAACGAACTGGGCCCGGATGCAGCCGAAGTCGTGGAGCGCGTCGGACGATGCCGCCGAGTGGACGTTCAAGCTTCAGAAGGGCGCGTCCTTCCACAGCGGTAAGCCGTTCACTGCGGATGACGCGATCGCCTCGCTGAACCATCACCGTGGCGAGAAGAGCACCTCGGCCGCCAAGGCGCTGCTGAAGGACGTGGTCGACATCGTCAAGGTCGACAACCACACCATCCTCATCAAGCTGGCGAGCGGCAACGCCGATCTGCCGTGGCTGATGACCGACTATCACCTGGCCATGTGCCCGGCGAACAGCGATGGCACGATCGACTGGCAGTCCGGCGACGGCACCGGCCCGTACAAGATCATCAACAACGAGTTCGGCGTCGGCTGCCAGCTCGAGCGGCATGACGGCTGGCACGGCGAAGGCGCGTATTTCGACGCCGTCGAGATGACCGTCCTGAACGATCCGAACGCCCGTCAGACGGCGCTCGTCACCGGTGAAGTCGACGGCATCACCCAGCTCGAGCTGAAGACCCTGTCGCTGCTCAAGCGCAATCCGAACATCCTGGTCGACAACGTGCCCTCGGGCGCGGCGATTACCATGCCGATGTTCTGCGATGTGGCACCGTTCGACAATGTCGACGTTCGCAACGCCCTGAAGCTGTCGATCGACCGCGAAGACATCATCAAGAAGATCACGTTCGACACGGCGATTCCGGGCAACGACTTCCACATCTCGCCGAACATGCCGTATTGGCCGGACCTGCCGCAGCGGACCTATGATCCGGACAAGGCGAAGTTCCTGCTGAAGAAGGCCGGCCAGGAGAATCTGGCGGTCGAACTTTCAACGGCGGACAGCGTCTACTCGGGCGCCGTCGACATGTGCGTGCTCTATGCCGAGCATGCCAAGGCCGCCGGCATCACCATCAACGTGAACCGTGAGCCGAACGACGGTTACTACTCCGAAGTCTGGCTGAAGAAGCCGTTCTGCATGGTTCAGTGGGGCGCCCGGCCGACGCCGGATGTCATGCTCAGCCTGGCCTACAAGGACGACGCGGCCTGGAACGAGAGCCACTGGCAGAACGAGCGGTTCAACGAACTGCTGCTGCAGGCCAAGGCGGAGCTCGACCAGGAGAAGCGGGCCGCCCAGTATCGCGAGATGGCCCAGCTCGCCCGCGACGACGGTGGAACCATCATCCCGATGTTCACGAACTTCGTGTACGCGCGGAACAAGAACGTCCAGCACGGCGAGAACCTCGCCGCAAGCTGGCAGATGGATGGAGCCCGCGCCTGCAGCCGCTGGTGGTTCGAACTCCTGATAAGACACGGGTCCCCGGCTGTTGCAGCCGGGGACCCTCCGATCCGGTGCGACCTTCCGGCCATGGCCGGAAGGTCTGCTGGTTCGGCGGATGCAGATTGGCCGGGGGGCTGTCGCGAGGTGCCGGACGATGCAGGTCGCCGGTACGGCGCCATTGGCAGCAAGCCAATTAGACGCGATTGCAGAGGAGGCTGGTGATGAGCGACGTATTGAGCATCGTGCTCAAACGGCTCGGGCTTGGATTGATCACGCTTTTGGTGATCTCCATTTTGATTTTTTTCGCGGTTGAACTGCTGCCGGGCGATATCGCCGAGGCGGTTCTGGGCCAGGGCGCGACCGCCGAGAACCTGGCGGCGATGCGCGAACAGATGGGGCTGAACGACCCCGCGATCCTGCGCTATCTCGATTGGCTCTGGGGCGCGGTGCAGGGAGACTTCGGCGTCTCGCTGATCTCCCAGCGCTCGGTCGCCGAGACCATCGCGCCTCGGTTCGCGGCCACGCTGTTCCTGGCGAGCTACGCGGCGGTGATCGCGGTGCCGATCGCCATCACCCTCGGGGTCGTCGTCGCGCTGCTGCGCGACACCGTGTTCGACAAGGTCGCCAACGTTCTGACGCTGACCTCCATCTCGTCGCCCGAGTTCTTCCTCGGCTACGTGCTGATCCTGTATCTGGCGGTCAAGAACAGCTGGTTCCCGGCCCTGGCGAACGTGAACTTCCAGGACGTCGGCACCTTCGAGCTGTACTACCGAACCTTCTTGCCCGCCCTCACGATGGTGCTCGTCGTGGTCGCGCACATGATGCGGATGACCCGGGCCTCCATCATCAATCTGCTGGCCTCGCCCTACATCGAAATGGCGCGGCTGAAGGGTACGCCCGCCTGGAAGGTGATCGTCAAGCACGCCCTGCCGAACGCCTGGGCGCCGATCATCAACGTCGTGGCGCTTAACCTCGCCTATCTGATCACCGGTGTGGTGCTGGTCGAGGTGGTGTTCGTCTATCCGGGTATCGGCCAGCTTCTCGTGGACAGCGTGACCAAGCGTGACTTCCCTGTGGTTCAGGCCTGCTGCCTGATCTTCGCGGCGACGTTCATCCTCCTGAACCTCGCAGCAGATGTCGGGGCGATTCTGACAAATCCCCGTCTGCGTCATCCGAAGTGAGGGAAGCGTCATGAATTACTTTGTCATCGTCTATTACGCGCTTCTCATCGGCGCCTCGTGCGTGGCGGCCTACTATTCGGCCCGGGCGGCGTTCCTCCTGCTGTTCTCGCTGACCCTGGTATCCTTCATCGTCGGGATCGTCGGCGGCGAGTCGGCGCTGTGGACCATCACGGTCTGCGCCGGGGTGCTCGCGCTCTGCGCCGGAACCGCCTATGCGTTTCGCGAGTTCCTGGTGATCGTGCTGCCGAGCGAGCTGTCGAAGGCGATCAAGACCGCGCCGCTGACCGCGACCTTCGGTCTGTTCGTCATCATGACCTACGCCATCGCCGGCGTGTTCGCCCCGATCATTGCGCCGCATGGGGAGGCCGAGATCATCGCCGGCGCCTTTGATCCGCCCAATGAGGAGATGTTGCTCGGGGCCGACCAGCTGGGCCGTGATATGTTCAGCCGCCTCGTTTACGGCGCGCGGAACACGGTCGGCATCGCTCTGCTTGCCACCATCCTGGCCTTCGTGCTGGGGGCCATGATGGGATTGATCGCCGCCACGCGCGGCGGCTGGTTCGACCAGCTCATGGGCCGGGTGGTCGATGTGATCATGTCGGTCCCGTCGCTGATTTTCGCGCTGCTGCTGCTGTCGATTTTCGGCACGAACATCTTCGTGCTGATCGTCATCATCGCGATCATCTACTCGCCACGCGTCTTCCGTCTCACGCGGGCGGTCGCCGGCAATGTGGTCGTGATGGACTATATCGAGGCGGCCCGGTTGCGCGGCGAAGGGCTCTGGTACCTGATCCGTCGGGAGATCCTGCCGAACTCGACCGCTCCGCTGATCGCGGAATTCGGCCTCGAGTTCTGTTTCGTCTTCCTGCTGGTCGCCGGCCTCTCGTTCCTCGGCCTCGGCATCCAGCCGCCGACCGCGGACTGGGGGTCGATGGTGCGCGAGAACGCGACGCTCATATCCTTCGGCGAGATCACGCCGCTGTTCCCGGCCGGCGCCATCGCGCTGCTGACCGTTGCGGTGAACTTCGTCGTCGACTGGATGCTGTTCCGGTCCTCTGGACTGAAGGGGTAAGCACATGGCTGCTAAGGAAAAAGACCTGCTGCTCAAGATTCGTGACCTGCGGATCGAGGGCTATTCCGACGAGAAGTGGATCGAGATCGTCCATGGCGTCGACCTGACCCTGCACAAGGGAGAGGTCATGGGCCTGATCGGGGAATCCGGCGCCGGCAAGTCGACGATCGGGCTCGCGGCCATGGGGTTCGCCCGGGACGGGTGCCGGATTTCCGGCGGCTCGATCGAGTTCGACGGCATGGAGCTGACGACGACGACGGAGGCGGACCGCCGGGCCCTGCGCGGGTCGCGGATCGCCTATGTGGCGCAGTCGGCGGCGGCCTCGTTCAACCCGGCGCATAAGATCATCGATCAGCATACCGAGGCACCGATCCACTACCGCATCCGCAAGCGTCTCGAGGCGCAGGAGGATGCGATGGAGCTTTACGAGCGCCTGCGCCTGCCCAACCCGCAGGAGATCGGCTTCCGCTATCCGCATCAGGTGTCCGGCGGCCAGCTCCAGCGGGCGATGACGGCCATGGCCATGGCCTGCCGGCCGGACCTTATCATCTTCGACGAACCGACGACCGCGCTCGACGTCACCACCCAGATCGAGGTGCTGGCGGCGATCCGCGATATCGTCGAACAGTTCAACACGGCGGCGATCTACATCACCCACGACCTCGCCGTGGTGGCGCAGATGGCCGACACCATCAAAGTGCTGCTCAAGGGCAACGAGGTCGAGGAAGCCGACACCGAGACCATGCTGAGCAACCCGAAGGAGGACTACACCAAGTCGCTCTGGGCGGTGCGCAGCTTCAAACGGCCCCAGAAATCGCGGCCGGCGGGCGACGCCACGCCGGTGGTCTCCGTGCAGAACGTGGATGCGTCCTACGGCGACACGCCGGTTCTGCACAACGTGTCCTTCGACATCTACGCCGGCATGACCGTGGCGGTGGTGGGCGAGTCCGGCTCGGGCAAGTCGACCACGGCGCGCTGCATTACCGGGCTGCTGCCGCCGACCAGCGGCAAGATCGTGATGAACGGCGTCGAAATGCCGGCGAGCTACAAGGACCGGACCAAGGAGCAGCTTCGTCAGGCGCAGATGATCTACCAGATGGCCGACACGGCCCTGAACCCGAAGGTGCGGATCTGCGACATCATCGGTCGGCCGGCGGAATTCTACATGGGCCTGAAGGGCGGCAAGCTGAAGAGCCGGGTCGACGAACTGCTCGACCTGATCGAGCTGGAGCCGTCGAAGTACTACAGCCGCTATCCTCCGGAGCTGTCCGGTGGCCAGAAGCAGCGCATCGGGATCGCCCGGGCGCTGGCGGCGGAGCCGAACTTCATCATCTGCGACGAGGTGACCAGCGCGCTCGATCAGCTCGTCGCCGAGGGCATCCTGAAGCTGCTCGACCGGCTGCAGAAGGAACTCAACCTCGCCTACATGTTCATCACCCACGATCTCGCCACCGTGCGGTCGATCGCCGACGAGGTGGTGGTCATGAAGCAGGGCGAGGTGGTCGAGCAGGGCGCCAAGGAGGAAATGTTCACGCCGCCGCACCATCCCTACACCGATCTGCTCCTCTCGTCGGTGCCGGAGATGGATCCGAACTGGCTGACCACCGTGCTCGAGGAGCGCGGGGTCGACAATATCGGTGAAGCGGCGACCACCTGATCGCGGCTTCCGTGAGCGGGGAGGGCCGGCTGTATGCCGGCCTTTTCTTTTTCGATTTCCGTCTGCCCCGGCCTTTGCATGCCGATCCCGCATCGTCCCCAACCGCTTGGGCCGCCGGGGTTGCGATGGCGGAAGATATGCGCGATGTCGGGACATTATCCGCACTTCAGACAGCGCAAGGACGGCGGCCATGCTGACCAACGACCAGCTCGACAAGTGGGACCGGGAGTCCTTCTTCCATCCCTCCACCCACCTGGCGCAGCACGCCCGCGGTGAGAGCCCGACCCGGATCGTGACGGGCGGTTCCGGCGTCTATATCGAGGATCGCGACGGCAACCGGCTGCTCGACGGGTTCGCCGGTCTGTACTGCGTCAATGTCGGCTATGGCCGCCGGGAGATCGCCGACGCGATCGCCGAACAGGCGAAGGAACTGGCCTACTACCATGCCTATGTCGGCCACGGCACCGAGGCATCTATCACGCTGGCGCAGATGGTCATGGACCGCGCGCCGGCCGGACATGTCCAAGGTGTATTTCGGTCTCGGCGGGTCGGATGCCAACGAGACCAACGTCAAGCTGGTCTGGTACTACAACAACATCCTCGGCCGCCCCGAGAAGAAGAAGATCATCTCGCGCTGGCGCGGCTATCACGGCTCCGGCCTCGTGACCGGCTCGCTCACCGGCCTCGAGCTGTTTCCACAGGAAGTTCGACCTGCCGCTGGATCGCATCCTTGCACACGATGGCGCCCGTTTATTACCGCCGCGCCGATCTCTGGCCAGCAGCGAGGCCGAGTTCGTCGCGCAATGCGTCGCCGACCTGGAGGCGCTGATCGAACGGGAGGGCGCAGATACCATCGCTGCCTTCATCGGCGAGCCGGCCCTCGGCACCGGCGGCCTTGTTCCGCCGCCGGAGGGATACTGGCCGGCGATCCAGGCGGTGCTGGACAAGCACGACATCCTGCTGATCGCCGATGAGGTCGTCACCGGCTTCGGGCGGCTCGGTTCCATGTTCGGATCCGACCATTACGGCATCCGAGCCGGATTTCGTGACCATCGCCAAAGGCCTGACCTCGGCCTACGCCCCGCTCTCCGGCTCCATCGTCTCCGACCGGGTCTGGAAGGTGCTGGAGCAGGGCACCGACGAATTCGGGCCGATCGGCCATGGCTGGACCTATTCGGCCCACCCGATCGGCGCCGCCGCCGGCGTCGCCAACCTGAAGCTGATCGACAGTCTGGGGCTGGTGGAGAACGCCGGCAGCGATCGGCGCCTATCTGAAGAGGGCGATGACCGATGCGCATCGGCGATCATCCGAATGTCGGAGAGGTCCGTGGCGAGGGGCTGCTCTGCGCCGTCGAGTTCGTCGGCCGACAAGACGGACCGGATTTTCTTCGACCCGTCACTGAAGGTTGGCGCGCGGATCACCGCCGCCCTGCTGGAGCAGGGGGTGATCGGCCGGGCTATGCCGCAGGGGGACATCCTCGGCCTGGCTCCGCCGCTCTGTCTGACCCGCGAGGAAGCCGATCGGATCGTCGCCGCCACGGCAACGGCCGTCGGCCAGGTTGCGGCCGAGGTCTGATCGGCGGAACATTGAGGTCGCCCTGCCTTAGCGGCTGAGGTTTCCGGACCGGGCTCCGGGAGAGTACAGTCTCTCAAGACGAGGCTCGGATCGTCGTTCCGGAGGCTTGAATGTGCTGACCCGCCGGTCGCTGGTATTCTGCATCGTGGCGCTCGCCGTGCTGGGCGGCAGCGGGGCCTTCTCCTACTGGGTCTATCATGCCCAGCGGGACGAACTGGTATCCGATGCCAGCCACGACCTTCGCGACGCAACGGTCGCCTTTACCCAATCCCTCCACAGCGTCTTCGAGCCGGCGCTGACCCTCGGCGGAACGGTCGCTGATTCCGGGATCCGCTACGCCGAACCTGGAGAATGGGCGACGCTGTTCTTCGCCATCGCGACCGGTCCGGTGCGCCAGTTCGAACAGATGAACGGCGCGTTTCTCGGCTTCCCGGACGGTCGCTTCCTGCATGTCCAGGATCTCGAGGTCGGCGGGCCCAAACGAAAGGCCGATTCAAGACCGGGCAGCCGCGGAATCTACCAGCGCATCATCGACCTTCCCGAGATCAACCCCCGGGGCCACTGGCGCATCTACGATCCGGAGACGGGTCTGTCGAGGCCGTCCCCGCGTACGACAGCCCCCTACGACCCGCGCCAACGCGGCTGGTACCGCCAGGTCGTCGCGGACCAACAGGCGCACTGGACCGACGTCTACGAGTTTGCCTCCAGCGGCCGACTGGGGGTCACCTTCGCGCAGCCCATCTTCAACCCCGACGGCTCGCTCTGGGCGGTGCTGGGCGTGGACCTGTCCCTGTCCTCCCTGTCCCAGACCCTGGTGACGACCTCCGCCGCGCTTGCGGAGGCCACCGACATCGTCTTCGCCACCGATTTCGCGGACAAGGTGCTCGGACATCCTGAACTGGCCGGCGATCCCGAGGAGGTCCGGGCCAACACCGCCGAGTTTCTCGAGAGGTATCGAGATCCGACCTCCTTCGAGAGCGTGGCGGCGCGGCAGCTTAAGACCGGGGACACGCTTCAGATCGTCGAGGCGGAGGAGCGAAGCTATCTGACGGCGAAGGCGGATCTGGATCCGGCTCGGGCCATGCCGATGCAGATCTATCTGGCGCGCGATCTCGAAGACGTCCTCGCCGGTGCCCGCGCCGTGGTGTACCGCAACGTGCTGCTCGCCTTCGTCGCCGTGGTCGTGTTCGGCGTGGTGGCCACGTACGCGGTGAAGCTGCAGATGGAGATGGCGTTGCGTCGCCAGGCGGAGGCGGCGCTGATCGAGGCGCGGGACGTCGCCGAGGCTGCGACCCAGGCGAAATCGACGTTTCTGGCCACTATAAGTCACGAGATCCGGACGCCGATGAACGGCGTGATGTCCATGGCCGAGCTGCTGGGCCTGACCAAACTCGACGGCGAGCAGCGCCGCATGGCCAAGATCATCACCGATTCCGCCACGGCGCTGCTCACCATCATTAACGACATCCTGGATTTCTCGAAGATCGAGGCCGGCAGGCTCGAGATCGAAACCGTCGAGTTCTCCCTGATGGACGTGGTCAACGGATCGGCCGAGTTGTTGGCGCCGAGGGCCGAGGACAAGGGGCTGGAGCTGATCGTCGACATCGACCCGGGCCTGATAGATGGCCGCATGGGCGATCCGACCCGGCTGCGCCAGATCCTGCTAAATCTTGGCGGCAACGCGGCGAAGTTCACGGAGAGCGGGGGGATCGCGGTTCGGGTCCGGCCGGGTTCTGACGAGGGCGCGCCGGACGTGCTGCGCTTCGAGGTCGAGGATACCGGCATCGGCCTGACCGAGACGCAGCAGGCCCGGCTCTTCCAGGCCTTCGTTCAGGCCGACAGTTCGACGTCGCGGAAATACGGAGGCACCGGTCTCGGACTGTCCATCTGCCAGCGGCTGGCCGAACTGATGGGGGGAGCCATCGGCGTGGAGAGCGTGGCAGGCGAGGGGTCGACCTTCTGGTTCGACCTGCCGCTGCCATCGGTCGGCTCGTCACCGCCCCGCTACGGCGATGACCTGTCGTCGGCGACGGTCGGTCTGGTCGCCCTGACGGATGGCGTGGCCGAGGTTGCTGAGCGCTATCTGCGGGCGACGGGGGTGGACCGGATCGAACGGTTCCCCGACCCGGCTTCCGCAGCCGGCAGCCGTAGCCTTTGGGTCGTCGCCGCCGCCCCAGATCCGGCCGGGACGGATGTCTCGGCACTTGAGGGTCATGTGGCGTTCCTGGGGTACCGGGGGCAGGTGGCCGACCTCCCGCCGGAGCTGAAGCGACGAGCCTCGGCGCTGATGACCGTGCCGGTGACCCGAGCGGCGCTTTGGCGGGCGGTGGCCATCGGTCTCGGCCTGGAACCGGTTGAAGAGATCTCTATCGACACACGGGACGATCTCTCCTTCGCCCCCCCGTCCGTCGAGGAGGCGCGGGCCGCGGACGCGTTGGTCCTGGTGGCGGAGGACAACGAGACCAACCAGGCGGTCATCCGCCAGATGCTCGGGCGCATGGGATACGCAAGCGAAATCGCCGAAAACGGGCGCGTCGCGCTGGACTTGTTGGAGGCATCGACCGGCTACGGCCTGCTGCTGACGGACTTCAACATGCCGCAGATGGACGGGTTCGAGCTCACCCGTGCGATCCGACGATCGGAAGAGGGGACCGGCCGGCGGCTGCCGATCCTGGCCTTGACCGCCGACGCCCTGGCCGGGACCGAGGAGAGCTGCCTCGAGGCCGGAATGGACGGCTATCTCACCAAGCCGGTGGACAGCCGCAAACTGGGACGGATGCTGGGGCAATACCTCCCCGGCGCGTTGCCTTTGCGCCGGGCGGCTCCGGAGGATGCGGCGGACGCCGACCCGGCGCCCGCATCGACGATGGACTGGGATCCGGAGGTGTTCGACCCGGAGGTATTGGGCGGTCCGGGCGGCGGTCCGGGCGGCGGGCTGGACGATGAGGCGAAGTCGCTGATCCTCTCCGCGGCCAAGTCCTGGGGGCCGAAGGTCGTGGAAATCGAGGCTGCTCTCGCCGCCGGCGATATGGCGCGGGCGCGGGGCGTCGTCCACGCTTTGAAGGGGGCCACGCTGTCGGTCGGAGCCAATCGCCTCGGCCGGATCGCGTCCGACCTGCAGGACTACCTGGATGATGACGAGCCTGAGATGGCCGGCATCATGTCCGAGCTGCTTGAGCCGAGCCTGGTGGAATTCATCGAGATTTTGCCTAAAATTAAGCGGTTGTAGTTGCGCGCCGATCAGTCAATCATCTCGAGATAAAGAGACCGCCCCTATCGACCGTTAGGTTATCGGAGCGAAGAGATGGTCGAATTCAGTCAGACGAACCCTTACGAGCAGGTACGGGTCCTGGTCCTGGAGGACGAGGACCACATTCGCCGGATCATCTGCCGATTGCTGCGCCAGATCGGGTTCCGGTTGATTCACGACGTCGCCAATGGCGCGGACGGCTTTAAGGAACTGCTGCGGGTGAAGCCGCAGGTGATCCTCTGCGACATCCATATGGAGCCGATCGACGGCCTGACCTTCCTGCGCAAGCTCCGGGGTCTCGGCAAGCCGGAATTCACCCGGATCCCGGTGATCTTCCTGACCGCCGACGCACAGCGCGACACGGTGGTCGAGGCCAAGGATCTCCGTGTCGACGGGTATCTGGTGAAACCGGTTTCTCCAAAGCAATTGAAGGAGCGCATCGACGCGGTGCTCGACCCGGCGGCCGACTAGGCATGGATGGACGGTCGGCCGCCCGTTGGCGTGGGCTTCCAGGCGCGCTATCGTTTTCCAAAGATGAGAAACGCCGCCACGGAGAGGAAACCATGGGCAAGGAAACCTGGAAGTTCAGCCATAACGAGGCCGCCAACGCCGTCTTCACCGAGGGCATGCGGAAGATTTTCGAATACCGGGACCTCGGCGTGAAGGACGCCACGAATGGGGACTATGTTGCCCATATCGTCAAGGCGAACGGCCGCAAGTCCGAGGACGAGGTCCAGCACTGGCACGTCCATGACTGCGACTTCCAGATGGTCTACGTGCTCAAGGGCTGGGCGACGTTCGAGTATGCGGGCGAGGGCGTCCGCACCATCCGCGAGGGCGACTGCATCAACCAGCGGCCGCTGATACCGCACCGCGAGATCGAATGCTCCCCGGATATGGAACTGCTCGAGATCGTCTCGCCGGCCAATTTCGAGACGCGCATCGTCGACGCGCCCGCCGACGCGGCGGAGTGACGCCGGCCGCCGTCGAGTCGACCGAAGCTAACCCGTCTGTGTCGCCCGGAGCAGGTCGCACGGCGCAGTGTCGGTGCCGGTGAGGGCGGCGGTCCTCACCGCCTCCGCCCTCTCAGCGCCGAGCAGCGGGACCACGAGCGTCGCGAATTTCTCGGACAGCTTCGTCTCCTGCGCCTCCAGATCGGTTGCCGGGACGCCCACATCGTGGGCTTCATGCAGCACCCGGCCATCGGCGAGTTCGATGGTCACGTCCGCTCGGCTGCGGGCGTCCCGATCGATCTTCACCGGTTCTACCTCGACAAGGCGGCGCAGCTCGATCAGGCGCGGATCGTTGGCGACTGCGTCGGTGAAGGTATCGACCGCGCCGGTGTTGCGTCCGGCGAGCGCCAGGGCCGCCGTGTGGCGCAGGCTGAACTTCACCTGCAGGCCGGTTTCCGGTTCCGGGATGTTGCACATCCGCAGGCTGGCGTCGCTCACCTTAAGGCGGACCTTCCTCACGTCGGCCGGCTCGAAGCCATGGCGGTCCCGCAGGGTACGGTTCGCCTCGATGGCTGAATGGGTCATGTAGCAGGCGGCGTGGAACTTGAAGAGATTCGTCTCGATCAGGAACCGCTCGCCGGGCGCCCGGCGCATGTCGTAGGGCGCCGCGTCCGGCCCCTGCGTTTCCCAGAAACCCTGAACGCACTCGAGACCGTCCTGCCGCGACACGAACCCGCGCGCCGCCCAGCGGGCCGCCTTGGTGCCGCTCTGGGCCGCGCGGCCGGCATGCAGCGGCTTGCCCATGGTGCCGAACTGCGACTTGAGGCCGGATGCGAGCGTGGTGGCGATGCCGAGCGCATGGGCCGTCCGGTCCGCGTCGAGCCCCAGCAGGTGGCAGACGCCCGCGGTCGCGCCGAAGGTGCCGACGGTGGCGGTGGCGTGCCAACCGGCATCGTAATGCCCGTCGCCCGTCATGTCGCCGACCCGGCAGGCGACTTCGTAGCCGATCACGAAGGAGCGTAGCGCGTCTTCCAGGGTCCGGCCCTCCACCGCCGCCGCCGTCAGGACCGCGGGCAGGACGGCGACGGTCGGGTGACCGTGCATCGTGCGGTTCACGTCGTCGAAATCGAGCGCGTGGCCGGCGGCGCCGTTGACCAGGACCGCATCCGACGGCCGCAGGCTGGCATTCCGGCCGACCACCGGGATGTCGCCGGTGCCGCCGTCGGCCAGCGCTTCTTCCAGCAGAATGGCGACCAGCGGATCGCGCGCCCCGGCCACCGTCACCCCGATCCAATCCATCAGACAATGCCGGGCCCAGCGCAATGCGCGGTCGTCTATGGCGCCTGCGGGCGTAGACGCAATCCAACCGGCGAGCGCCCGGGTGGGAGCGGTCGCGAGCGGGGTCTGGCTTTCGGCTGCGGTGCTGGTGGCCATCGCATATCTCCCATCGGCGGCGCCGGGCAGGCGGTCGCCCGGTCTGTTCATTGTCCGGAAACTCTATGGACCGGTTAGGGGATAGTCTATCCGCCGACTGCCTGCTGTACTCGGCGTAACCGGCAACCATCGCTGTTGAACCAAGGGCCGGAGGAGGAGACGAGTAAATGGGCAAGCTGGACGGGCGCGTGGCGCTGATTTCGGGTGCTGCACGGGGTATCGGGGCGCAGGCGGCGCGGCGGATGGTCGACGAAGGGGCCAAGGTTGTGATCGGCGACGTGCGCGACGAACTCGGGCGCAAGACGGCCGAGGAGATCGACGGCGGCCGCGGCGTCTGCCGCTTCACGCATCTGGATGTGACCGATCCGGACAACTGGCAGGGGGCGGTCGACGAGACCGTCGAGGCTTTCGGCCGGCTCGACATCCTGGTGAACAACGCCGGTGTCTTCATCGGCCGGTCGCTGGAGGAGATCTCCCTGGACGAGTGGAAGACGCTGGTCGACGTCAACCTGACCGGCACGTTTCTCGGGACCCGTATCGCCGCTCCGGCCCTGCGGGAGGCGGCGAAGGACACGCCCCACGGCAGCGTCGTTGTCAATCTGTCGTCGATCGCCGGCCTGGTCGGGTCGATGGTGGACCCGCTCTACTCCATGACGAAGGGCGGCGTGACCACGTTCACCAAGTCGGTGGCGCTCTATTTCGGCCGGCGCGGCGACCGGATCCGGGTGAACCAGATCCATCCGGGCGTGATCGAAACCGATATGGGTGACCAGACCTACACCGCCCGGGCGAGGGCTCTGGGGACCAACGATGTCGATGCGGCCAAGCAGGCATCCCTGAACATGCATCCGATCGGCCGTCACGGTACCGCCGACGATATCGCCGCCGGGATTGTCTTCCTGGCGTCGGACGATGCGGGGTTCATGACCGGCTCTAGTCTCGTCGTCGATGGCGGGGTGACGGCGCAGTAGCGAGAAACGCCCTTCATTGCCCGGTATTTCGGGTTTCGGACGCCGCCGGCCAGGAGCGGCGGCGTCCCATCTCGACCGAAGGTTGATGATGGCTCAGGCCGCTACATTTACCTAAAATTCGAATTTTCCGCCATCGTCTTTCTTTTTATCGATTTCGTTAATCCTCTGTTTACGCATTTGTATCAGTTTCACGCTGAGAATTCTCGGCGGAACTGCGTTTTGGACTGCACCGCCGATCAACTACTGTTGTCGGATGGTGTCATGTCGAAGCTTGCGTTCAAAATTCCCGCTCTCGTCTTCCTGGCCGCTTTGGTTGCAGGGCTGGGAAACAGCCTCACCGGAATATTCCTTTCGTCGCAAGCGCAACAAGAAGCGGTCGAGCGGCAGCTAAGCACCGTCGTTCAGGACCGTGCCCTGGCGTTGGAGCACTATCTCGAGTCAATCCATATCGACCTGGTCACCCTGTCCAGCAGCCCGGTCGCCTACGAGGCAATCGTCGGGTTCAAGGCCGGATGGACCGAGTTCTTCGCCGCGGGGCCGACCAAGGCGCTTCAGGCAGCCTATATCACCGACAATCCCAACCCCACGGGTGCGAAGGATGAACTCGATCGTGCGGAAGGGCCGGAGGAATATCATCGGTCCCACGCCCATTTTCATCCCTGGTACCGCACGTTCCTGCGGGCCAAGGGCTTCTATGACATCTTCCTGTTCGATACGAACGGCAATCTCGTCTACACCGTCTTCAAGGAACTCGACTACGCCACGAACTTTGTGAATGGCGAATACGCCGAGACTGGCCTCGGGCGCGTCTATCGCCAGGCTCTGGCCAATCCGGGCGACGTCGCGTTCGATGATTTCGAGCCTTACTCTCCGAGCTTTGGGGCTCCGGCCAGCTTCATTGCCACGGCCGTCACC
This sequence comes from Thalassobaculum sp., assembly GCA_048983575.1. GTDB lineage: Bacteria > Pseudomonadota > Alphaproteobacteria > Thalassobaculales > Thalassobaculaceae > Thalassobaculum. The sequence continues at coordinate 2,455,511 of JBLZTD010000001.1, forward strand.
GACAATTCAGGACGGACGGTCGGTGTTCTCGCCTTCCAGATGCCGATCGACCGGCTGAATGCCGTCATGCAGGAGCCGTCCGGCCTCGGCGAGACGGGCGATACCGTAATCGTCGGTGTCGACAAGTTGCGTCGGAGCGATTCCCGTTTCGCTTCGGAATCGGCGCTGCTCAAAGACACGATCGCGTGGCCGGGCACCGAGACCGTGCTTGCCGGCGGTGCCGGCGTGGCCGAGGGAGACGTGAACGGCATTCCCAGCTTGGTCGGCTACGCGCCGGTGGAGTTCGAGGGAACGACTTGGGGCGTTCTTGCGTCGGTCAGCGACGCGGAGGCCTTCGCCAGTCGAGAAGACCTGATCTTTTATGAGGTGCTGATCGGCGGCACCATTCTGCTGGCGGCGCTGGTGGCGGGTATCCTGTTCTCGCGCACCATCACGACCCCGCTCAGCCGGATCATCGGCGTGATGTCAACGGTCTCGACCGGTTCCTACGGGGTGGATGTTCCCGAGCAGGGCCGCGGCGACGAGGTCGGCGATATCGCGAGGGCGCTGGAAGTCTTCCGCCAGAACGGGCAGGAAGCCGAGCGGTTGCGCACGGAGCAGGAAGAGATGCGGGAGCGCGCCGAGACGGAGCGGGTCGAAATCCCTTCGGAACATGGCACGCACGGTCGAGGAAGAGTCGGGCCGTGCCGTCGAGCAGGTTTCCGGCGAGACCACCCAGATGGCAGCCCAGGCCGAAGAGATGTCCCGCTCCGCCGCGCAGGTCGAGCAGAACAGCCAGGCGGTCGCCGCGGCCGCCCAGGAGGCGCTCGCCAACGCCGAGTCCGTATCTGCCGCGACGGAGGAACTGGCCCGCTCGATCGAGGAGATCTCGGCCCGCGTCGTCGAGGGAGCCTCCACGGCTCGGACGGCGATGGATGTCGGCCAGGAGAGCGAGGCAACCATCCAGACCCTGTCCGCGGCGGCTCAGCAGATCGGCAATGTGGCGGTGCTGATCGACGACATCGCCCAGCAGACCGGTCTTCTCGCGCTGAACGCCACGATCGAGGCCGCTCGGGCCGGCGAGGCCGGGAAGGGCTTCGCCGTGGTGGCGAGCGAGGTGAAGAGCCTCGCCGCGCAGACGGCCCGGGCGACCGGGGACATCTCCAGCCAGATCCAGGAGATTCAGTCGATCACCCAGCGGTCGGTCGATGCCGTCAGGTCGATGGTCGAGCGTATCCAGGCAATCGACGAAATCTCGACCTCCGTGGCGACGGCGGTCGAGGAGCAACAGGCCGCGACCCAGGAGATCGCCCGCAACGTCTCCGAAACCGCGATGGCGGCACGGGAGGTGGCGTCCAACATCGAGCTGGTCTCTTCCGAAGCGCGGTCCAACATGGACACCGCGGCCAGGGTCCGCTCCGCCTCGGAGCAGGTCAAGGACGCGATCGAGAACCTCAAGCAGGTGGTCGTTCGCGTGGTCCGGACTTCCGCGCCGGAGGTGGATCGCCGCGAGCAGCAGCGCAGCGATCTTCGCGAGCCCGGAACCCTGACGGTCGGATCCTCCCAGTACGACGTGACGGTGACGAACCTGTCGGAAGGCGGCGTCGGGGTCGAACTGTCCGCCGGTGCGGAGCTGCCGTCCGCCGGGGGCGGTCGTGCCGAGATCTCGTCTCCCAGCCTCGGCCGGCGCCAGGTCACCATCGCCGGGAAATCGGGTCGCAACATCGGTCTTCGTTTCGCGGGGTAGGAAAGGCACGCATCTTGCTTGCGATCTCAGGGAGTATTCGACGTCGGCTCAATTTTCGGTAGAGTGGCCCGCCGCCGTCGGATATCGGGTTCGCGAGGGTGACGATGTCCAATACCTACCTAGATCCCTATGATCTACCTAGATCCCTATGATACTGAGAAAGCGCCGCATTCGGCGCTGGCTGAGGCCGGAGCGATCATCGAAATGCACGATCGCTCCGGCTGGACCTACGGCCAGGATCTGCTCGCCCGCTGGTTCGAGGCGCATGCGGCGGAGGGCATGGTGCCGCGCGACACGCCGATCGACCAGCTCGGTCCGATAATCGGGTCGGTGCACAAGTTGATCTGCGACCGGGACGAGGACGATTTCCGCTACCTGATCTTCGGCCGGTCGATCGCGAAGAAGGCGAATATGGGCCGAGACGGGATGAGGGTCTCGAACCTGATCGAACCGACCCGCTCGGTTTTCCTTCAGCACTACCGGGAGCTGGTTGCGCGCCCCCGGCTCTTCGTCGGCCGTCTCACCTATGTGGGCCTGGACGTTCCGAACAACGAATGGGTCCGGGCCGCCGCACCGCTGGGAACGCCGCAGACCGGTGTTACCCATTTCATCGTCTTCACCGACACCGCCCGGGATGCCCGGCGGATTGAGTCGTTACCCGACTAGAAATAAATCCGACCATATTGACTCACTTCATGACTCAATATGGTCGGTGAATTTGTCTCTAAAATAATAATGTAGAGCAGAGTCATGCACGCCGACGCGATCACGAAGTGATCCCGTCACCGAACGATCTGCTCCAGTCGTCGCGTGCAACCGGAGCTTTGAGCGGCTAGATCACATCACGATCGGATGAGATCATCCGATCGTGCCCTAGATCGCCAGATATTCGTGACGGAGGTCGTCGTTGTCGAGCACCTCCTGCGCCGAACCGTCGAAGACGATCTGGCCCATGTCGAGGATCAGCGCCCGGTTCGCCAGGTGGAGTGCGGCAATGGCGTTCTGTTCGACGATGATGGTGGTGATGCCGAGTTCCTTCACCGCTTCGAGAATGCCTTCGATCTCCTTGACGATCGTCGGGGCCAATCCCTCGTAGGGCTCGTCCAGCAGCAGCAGTTTCAGATCGCGCGCGAGCGCCCGCGCAACCGCGAGCATCTGTTGCTCGCCGCCGGACATGGTCACCGCGTCCTGACGGCGGCGTTCGGCGAGGCGGGGGAAGTGGTCGTAGATCCGTTCCAGCGGCCAGCCGATCGGCTCTTCGACCTGGGCGAGCTGCAGGTTCTCCTCGACCGTCAGTCCCGAGATGATCCGCCGGTCTTCCGGCACGAGCTGGACGCCGTCCCTGGCCGCCTCAAACGCCTTCTTCGTGTGCAGCGGCTCTCCGTGTAGCCACATTTCGCCGCGCTGCAAAGCCGGCGTGTCGGTCCGCGCGATGGTCCGCAGGGTTGAGGTCTTGCCGGCGCCGTTGCGGCCGAGCAGGGCGACGATGTCCTGTTCGTGAACATCGAACGACACACCCTGCACGATGTAGGACTCTCCGTAATAGGCATGGATGTCCTGCACCCGGAAAAACGGTGCGGTGTCGCGAGCGGGCGCCGTGCCAGCGGTGGAGCCGGCGGCGGTCGTTGTGGCGGTGGCGTTCATCTCATGGCCCTCTTTCGAGACAACGGTTGGGTGGCGTTACAGGTGAGCGCCGCCCAGATAGGCTTCCTGCACCTTGGGGTTGCCCCGGATCTCCTCCGGCGTGCCTTCGGCGATGACGGTCCCCTGGGCCATGACGGAGACTTTCTGAGCCAGGGAGAACACGACGTGCATGTCGTGTTCGATCACGACCTTGGTGATCCCGCGCTCGCCGATCCGCTTCAGCAGGTCGATGGTGTTGTTTGTGTCGGCCCGCGACATGCCGGCGGTCGGCTCGTCGAGCAGCAGCAGCCGGGGTTCCTGCACCAGACACATGGCGAGCTCGAGCCGCCGCTTGTCGCCGCGCGACAGCGCGCCCGCATGGTCGGCCTTGTTGTCGGCGAGTCCCACATCCTCGAGCATGTGCTGAGCCCGGTCGCGGACTTCCGCTTCCTTGTCCACCCTCGGCAGCCAGTTCAGACGGAAGGACCCGTCCCGGTGGGCGAAGGCCGGGATCATCACGTTTTCCAGGAGGGTCAGGTCCGGAAAGATCTCCGGTGTCTGGAACACGCGGGCGACGCCGAGCTGGTTGATCTCGTGCGGCTGGCGATTGAGGAGCGGCTGGTCTTCGAACATCACCGTTCCGGTATCCGGTTCCAACTTGCCGACGAAACAGTTGAGCAGTGTCGACTTGCCGGCGCCGTTCGGGCCGATGATGGCGTGAACCGTGCCCGACTGGACGTTGAGGTTGACGTTGTTGAGTGCCTTCAGGCCCGCGAACGACTTGTTAACACCCTGAACGACGAGGCTTCCCATGGTGTTGTCCTCACTCTGCCGGCGTGGAGTTGGGGAGGGACGGAGCGTTGCTGTCGGCCGGTCCCGCCTTCTTGCGCCGGAACAGCTTGGCTATTCGCTGGCCACCCTCGACGACCCCACCGGGCAGGCAGATGATGACGAGCATGAACATGATGCCAAGCGTCAGGTGCCAGCCTTTTCCGATGAAAGGATGGATCATGAAGACGAAGGCATCCTGCAACGCGTCCGGCATGAACGAGAACCAGTTGTAGAGGACGTTGTCGTTGATCTTGGAGAAGATGTTCTCGAAGTACTTGATCACGCCGGCCCCGAGAACGGGTCCGATCAGCGTGCCGGCGCCGCCGAGGATGGTCATCAGGACGACCTCGCCGCTGGCGGTCCACTGCATGCGCTCGGCGCCCGCGAGCGGATCCATCGCGACCATGAGCCCGCCCGCCAGGCCGGCATACATGCCGGAGATGATGAACGCGGCCAGCGTGTAGGGGCGGGTGTTGACGCCGGTGAAGCGCAGACGCTGCTGGTTGGTCTTCACTGCCTGCAGCATGATCCCGAACGGCGACCGGAAGATGCGGATCGAGAGATAGAATGCGATCAGCATGATCGCGGCGCAGAGATAGTAGCCGACGTTGAAGGTGAACGACCACGTGGCGATGTCGAGCGTGAAGCCGTCGCGCATCTCGAACCCGAAGAAGTTGGTCGGCGGGATCGAGCCGTTGACCTGCGAGGACTTCCAGGATCCGCGGATCGTCAAGCGCGAGCTGAAGTCCGGTCTCGCCGTTTGTGATCGGAGTCAGGACCGAGTAGGCCAAGGCGAAGGACATCTGTGCGAACGCCAGGGTCAGGATCGAGAAGTAGATCCCCGACCGGCGCAGCGAGATGTAGCCGACGAGCGCCGAGAACAGCCCGGCGATGACGATGGACACCATGATCGCCGGCACGACGTTCATGGTCAGCAGTTTCAACATCCAGACGCCGGCGTAGGAGCCGACGCCCAGGAAAGCGGCGTGGCCGAAACTCAGGTAGCCGGTCAGACCGAACAGGATGTTGAACCCGATCGCGAAGATTCCAAAGATCACGAACCGCTGCATCAGATCGGGATAGCCGGCATTGAACTGCGCCAGCTCGGACCCCTGCGGGAACGGGTTCAGCAGGATCGGCGCGAACAGGGTCATGCCGATGACGACGAGAAACAGCGTCCCATCCTTCTTCGAAAGGCCGAACATCCGCTACTCCTCCATCACGCCCTTACGACCCATGAGGCCGCGAGGACGCGTCAGCAAAATCACAATGGCGACGAGGTAGATGATGATCTGGTTGATCCCCGGCAGAAGATCGACGACCTGTCCCATCGAGGCGAAGGATTCCAGGATTCCCAAAAGGAAACCCGCTGCAACAGCGCCCGGAAGCGACCCCATCCCACCGACGACGACGACCACGAAGGACAGCACGAGGAAGTCCATGCCCATGTGGTAGTTCGGCGAGTTGATCGGCGTGTACATCACGCCGGCCAGTCCGGCCACGCAGGCGGCGATCGCGAACACGATGGTGAAGCGTCGATCGATGTGAATGCCGAGCAGGCCGACGGTCTCGCGGTCCGCCATGCCGGCGCGCACCACCATGCCGAAGGTGGTGAAGCGCAGGAAAGCGAACACGCCTCCGACGATCACGGCGGCGAAGCAGAAGTAGATCAGGCGCCAGTACGGATAGATGATCGACCCGGCGTCGAAGCCGAAATAGACGCCCATGTCGACGCTGCTGCTGAGCGCTGCGGGTGCGGGGGTCGGGATCGGGTTGGCGCCATAGAAGTACTTCACGATCTCCTGCAGCACGATGGCCAAGCCGAACGTCACCAGGATCTGGTCGGCGTGCGGGCGCTTGTAGAAGTGCCTGATCAGGCCGCGCTCCATGGCCAAGCCGATCAGGATCATGACCGGAATGGCGAAGAGAATTGAGATCGGGACCGACCAGTCGATGATCGCGGAACCGATCTCCGGCCCGAACCAGCTTTCGATATAGGGGGTCTCGACCTTCAGCGGATTTCCAAGAAAATCCTTTCGGGTCGGATCAACTGTCGAAAACGAAATCTTCATGAGGGTGTTCAGCGTGACGGCGCAGAACGCCCCCAGCATGAACAGGGCTCCGTGGGCGAAATTCACCACGCCCAACGTGCCGAAGATCAGGGTCAGGCCGAGCGCGATCAACGCATAGGCGCTTCCCTTATCGAGTCCATTGAGGACCTGAAGAACGATCGCGTCCACGGTGCCACCTGTCGAAAATGACCAGAAACCAAGTCAGGTTGGCTTCTTGCGGAATAGGGACGCCGATGGCGCTGTCTCGCACCATCGGCGTTCCAAGGGACCTGTCTCTCAGGCGCCCGGGTTGCAGGTGCCGAGCTGGCCGCCCGCGAACTGCGGGTGATCCGGAGCGTAGGTGACCTGATCGACCGGCGTGACCTCGACGATCTCGAGAAGGTCGAACTCGGAGGTCGGGTTTTCCTTACCCTTCACCACGAGAACGTCCTTGAAGCACTGGTGGTCGTCGGCCCGGTACAGGGTCGGCCCGTTGCCCATGCCGTCGAACTCGAAGCCTTCCAGGGCCTCGACCACACCGCACGGGTTGAAGGTGCCGGCCCGCTCGACCGCATCCGCGTACAGGATGGCCTGGACGTAGCAGGTGTGCGCCGCCTGGCTCGGCGGGAAGCCGTACTTGCTGCCGAACGACTTCACGAAGGCTTGGGAGCCCGCGTCGCTCAGCGACCAGTGCCAGTTCGTCGAGCCGAAGATGCCCTTAACGTTCGCACCGGCACCCTTGGCCATCAGACGCGAGTAGAGCGGAACCACGATCTCGAACTGCTTGCCGTTGACCATACGGTCGCGCAAACCGAACTGGACCGCGTTGGTCAGCGAGTTGACCATGTTGCCGCCGTAGTGGTTGAGGACCAGCACGTCGGCATCCGACTGGAGAACCGGCGTGATGTAGGACGAGAAGTCCGTCTGGGCCAACGGGGTCTTGACCGTCTGGACGGTCTGCCAACCCATCGCTTCCGTCGAGGTCCGGACGGCCTCTTCGGTCGTGTAGCCCCAGTTGTAGTCGGCCGTCAGGTGGTAGGCCTTACGGTCGGCGCCGTAATTGGCTTTCAGCACCGGAGCCAGGGCGGCGCCCGACATGTAGCTGTTGAAGAAGTGACGGAAGCCGTTCGCCTTCTTGTCCTTGCCGGTCGTGTCGTTGGAGTGCGTCAGGCCGGCCATGAAGATCACGCCCGCCTCCTGGCAGAGTGCCTGCACGGCGACCGCGACACCGGAGGACGAACCGCCGGTGATCATGATCGCGCCGTCCTTCTCGATCATCGACTTCGCCGATGCACGGGCGGCGTCCGACTTGGTCTGAGTGTCGCCCGTGACGTATTCCACCTTCTTTCCAAGGATGCCGTTTCCTTTCAGCGCCTTGGACGAGAAGGTGTTCATCATGCCGCCGTCGCCGCCACCGTTCAGGTGTTCGACGGCGAGCTCGTAGGCGCGCAGTTCATCGGCGCCCTCGTCGGCATACGGGCCGCTCTGCGGCACGTTGAAACCGAGGGTCACGGTGCTGCCCGTCGGCTCGTTCAGATAGGCATGCGCGCTTCTCGTGAAGAAATGCGGTGCGGCGAGGCCGGCGGTGAGCGCCACGCCTCCCTTCATCAGCGAGCGGCGTGAGACGCCCCTATCGAAGACTTTCATTGGTTCCTCCCGTTCGGTCTTCGTCCCTGCCGCGTCTCGACCGATCCTGACGTAGATCTCTCCGGCGGCTTGCGATGCCTTGTCAGGATCGCGAGCCTGGACGTCGGCAATGCGACTGTAGAGGGTGTTTGAAAATTTGCAAACTAAGTTGTTGTTTTGAATTGACTATTTTGTCAATATGATACACAACGCACCTGCAAAATAGTAAATTAATGACAAGTTGGGCGGCGGTCCGACAAGCGGCGCGGTCGATGCCGGCGAGGGTCTGGGGAGCGGAAATGGCATTGGAACTGGCGGGTTACCGCATTCGCGAGCGGCGCAAGCAGCTGGGTATGACCCAGGCCGGGCTGGCCAAGGCGGTCGGCATTTCGCCGTCGTATCTGAACCTGATCGAGGCGAGTAAGCGCAATATCGCCGGCGGTCTGCTCAACCGTATCGCTCTCGCCCTCGACCTCGACGCGGAAACGCTGGCCGGCACGACAGAGCGGCGCGTGATCGACGACCTGCGGGAGATGGCGGCCGATCCCCGTCTGAAGGTCGCCCGGCTGCCCGAGGAGGGCGCGCAGGATCTGGTCGCCCGCCATCTCGACTGGGCGCAGTCCATGCTGGCGCTCTATCGGGCCTATCTAGATCAGGCGGAGACGGTTTCCGCGCTTTCCGACCGGCTGAGCCGCGACCCGTTCCTGGGCGACCTCTTCCACCAGGTACTGACGCACATCACGACTCTGCGGTCGGTCTCGGAAATCCTGGAGAACGTTGCCGATCTGCCGGCGGCACAGCAGAAGCGCTTCCAGGCGATGATGACGGAGGAAAGCACCAAGCTGAGCGGTGTCGCCCAGGCGCTGACGGATTTCTTCGAGGTGCCGGAGGCCGACACCAGGTCGGTCACGCCGGCGGAGGAGGTCGACGATTTCCTGATCGAAAGGCGCAACCATTTTCCCGAACTCGAGGCTGCGGCGGCGTCCATGCGCCAGGAGGTCGAACGTCAGGGCGAGACGATGATGAGCGCGCTGATCGACTACCTCGACCGGCGCCACGGCATCTCCGTCAGCAACCGGGTACCCGACACAAGCGAGTCGCCGGCCGTCGAGCGCTTCCGCAACCATTGCCGGTTCGATCCGGAAAGCCGGACCCTGGTGTTCCTCGACAACGCGTCGATCTCCACCCGCCGTTTCCAACTCGCGCGGGTCGCTGCCGAGCTTACCCTGCGCGACAGCATCGAGCGGGAGATCGACGATCCTCGCCTCTCGTCCGATGCCGCACGCACCCAGGCATTCCGGGCGCTCGCTTCCTACACGGCCAGCGCCGCGCTGCTGCCGTACAGCAGTTTTCTGGAGCACGCGATCGACTGCCGCTACGACATCGAGGTCCTGCGCCAGCGGTACGCCGCCAGCTTCGAGCAGGTGGCGCACCGGCTGATCACACTGCGCCGCCGGGGCGAGGAGGGTATTCCTTTCGCGTTCCTGCGCTCCAATCCGGCAGGACACGCGACGAAGCGGTTTCCGTTGCCGGGTCTTCCGCTACCGCGCTACGGCCATGCCTGTCCGCTCTGGGCCATATATCAGTCGTTCCAGACCCCGGATCGGGTGGTGCGACAGCTCGCCGAGTTTCCCGATCGCGGCCGGTTCCTGTTCGTCGCCCGGACCGTGACCAAACAGCCGGCCACCTTTCACGAACCGCCCGTGCTCCACTCCGTCATGCTGGCCTGCGAGGCGGTGCATGCGGATGCGACGGTCTATGCCGACGGGCTGGATCTCAGTGCCCGGCAGATGGCGGCGCGGGTCGGGGCGAGTTGCCGGCTCTGTCCGCGCATCGAGTGCCTGCACCGCGAAGAGGAACCGATCGTGCGCAGCGAGGCGCATTGACGGCGGCGCCCGTCGGTCGGGCGCGCGGCCGTCGTGAACCTTTCCGTGGCGGGACCAACGGCGCTACACTGGTTCGAACGACACCGGACAAACCGGTGATCCCCGGGGGAGGAACCGCATCGTGCCGGCACATGTGCTGATTGCCGAGGATGAACCGAATATCGTGGAGTCGCTGAGCTTTATCCTCAGCAGGGAAGGGTGCGAAGTGACCGCCGTGTTCGACGGGCGGGCGGTCATCGACAAGATCGCAACAATGCGTCCGAATCTGGTCATCCTGGACGTCATGCTGCCGAAGATGAACGGTTTCGAGGTCCTGAAATGGATCAAGAACAATCCGGATCTGAACGGGGTGCCGGTGATGATCCTCACCGCAAAGGGTCAGGAGAAGGATCGCAAGACCGCCGAGGAACTGGGGGCGGACGCCTTCGTGACGAAGCCCTTCTCCAACCGCGAGGTGGTTGAACAGGTCATGACCCTGGCGTCGGTCTGAAGCCGCGCGGGATGCTCCGGCCATGACCACGCCCACGACCCGCACGAAGATCCGCGACGCCGTCGCCCTGATGGCGGTGCTCGGAACTTTCCTGGTCATGCCGCCGATACTTGGGGTCGTGAATCAGCCGACGAGCGTGTTCGGCCTGCCGACCATCGTCGTCTATGTTTTCGCGGTCTGGGGGGCGTTGATCGTCGGTACCCGGTTCATTGCGCGTCGTGCCGCCCGATCCGGCATACGGGACGATGAGCGACCACACCCCACGCGGCCCGATCCGGAGCAGGAGGCCGACTGATGCTATCGGCCGACGTCGTCCTCGCCACGGCCCTGGCCTATGTGGCGCTGCTGTTCGTGGTCGCTTTCGTCAGTGACCGCAGGGCCCGCAGCGGCCGGGTGGGGCTGGCCCATTCGCCGCTGATCTACACGTTGTCGATTTCGGTCTACTGCACATCCTGGACCTTTTACGGCGCCGTCGGCTCGGCGGCCCGTGACGGCCTCGAATTCGTCACGATCTATCTCGGACCCACGCTGGTTTTCGTCGGCTGGTGGTTCTTTCTGCGCAAACTGGTGCGGATCGGTCGCAGCCACCGAATCTCTTCCGTCGCCGATATGGTGTCCTCGCGGTACGGCAAGAGCACGACGCTTGCTGTCCTGGTGACGGTCATCGCGGTGATCGCGAGCACCCCCTACATCGCCCTCCAGCTCAAGGCGGTGACCATCAGCTTCTCGGTGGTCGGCAGCGCCGGCAACGAGGCGGTGATGGATGTCTCCACCGCCTTCTGGGTGGCTGCCGGCATGGCCGCCTTCACCATCCTGTTCGGGACCCGCAACATCGATGCGAACGAGCGCCATCATGGCGTGGTCGCCGCCATCGCCCTGGAAGCTTTGGTCAAGCTGGTCGCGCTGCTTGCCGTGGGCGTCTTCGCCGTCTACGGCGTCGCCGGGGGGCTGGACGCGGTGTTCGCCATGCCGGGGGCGCAGATCGTCATAGACCCCGACCATGTATTCGGTCCGCGCTGGGTCACGATGACCTTCCTTGCCGGTGCCGCGATCCTGTGCCTGCCGCGTCAGTTCCAGGTGACGGTCGTCGAGAATGCCGACGAGAGCCAGCTTCGGACCGCCTCCTGGCTGTTCCCGCTCTATCTGTTCCTGATGGGGTGCTCGATCCTGCCGATCGCCATCGCCGGCCTCACCCTGTTGCCGCCGGGGTCCAATCCCGACATGTTCGTGCTCACCCTGCCCATGGCCCAGGGGCAGGACGCCCTCGCGCTGCTCGCCTTCATCGGCGGCTTCTCCTCGGCCACATCCATGGTCATTGTTGCCTGCATCGCCCTGTCGATCATGGTGTCGAACCACATCGTCATCCCGGTGGTGCTCCGCCTCCCGGTGCTCAGCCAAGCGGTCAGCGGCGACATGAAGCGCCTCCTGCTGATCAGCCGCCGGATCAGCATTGCCCTGCTGCTGCTGCTCGGCTTCGGCTATTTCGTCGCGAGCGCCCAGTCCGATGCGCTCGCTGCGATGGGTCTGATCGCCTTCGCCGGGGTGGCGCAGATCCTTCCCGCCATGGTCGGCGGTCTGTATTGGCGCTCGGCCTCGAAGGCCGGAGCGGCGGCCGGCATGTTCGCCGGCTTCGTCGTGTGGATGTACACGCTGGTCATGCCGAATTTCGAAGGCTTCTGGATCGTGACCCAGGGGCTCATGGACCTGGGGCCGTGGGGCATCGGCTGGCTGCGGCCGCATGCGCTGTTCGGGATTCCGGGGGAGGACCCGCTGGTCCACTCTGTCTTCTGGAGCATGACCGTCAACGTCGCGCTGTTCGTCAGCGTCTCCCTGATCCGCGAGCAGAATCCGCTGGAGCGGTTGCAAGGCACCCTCTTCGTCGACGTGTTCCGCAACCCGACCGAGAGCGAGGGCCGGTTCATCACCCGGTCGGCCACGGTCGACGACCTCTACATCATGACCCAACGCATCCTCGGCGCGGAGGAGGCGCAGAGGGTCTTCGCTGAGTTCGCCCGGCGCCAGGGGGCGGCGGACAGCATGCCCAGGCCGGACGCGGAGTTCATCGCCCATCTGGAACGCCTGCTGGCGGGCGGCATCGGCGCCGCGTCGGCCCGGGTGATGATCAGCCAGGTGGTGACCGGCGAGACCATCAGCCTGGACGAGCTGATCCGTCTGGTCGACGAGACCCAGCAGGTCATTGAGTATTCACAGCGCCTGGAGGCGCAGTCCAAGGAGCTCCAGGAGACGGCCAAGGCGCTGCAGGACGCGAACGAGCGCTTGCGGATGTTGGACGCTCAGAAAGACGATTTCCTGAGCCAGGTGAGCCACGAGGTGCGCACGCCGATGGCGTCGATCCGCTCGTTCTCGGAGATTTTGCTCGATAACCCGGACATCGAATCCGAGCGCGCCCGGAAGTATCTCAAGATCATCCAGGAGGAGACCCTGCGGTTGTCGCGGCTTCTGGACGAGATCCTTGATGTGTCGCATCTCGACAGCGGGCAGTTTGCGTTGCGGCTCGCCGATGTGGACGGGGCGCGCATCCTGGAACATGCCGTCGAGACCAGCCGGGGGATGGCGGCAGCGGCGGGTGTGGTGATCGATTTCGGCCCCTGCGTCGCCAGCGCCCCGATCCTGGCCGATGGCGACCGTCTCGCACAGATCTTCATGAACGTGCTGTCGAACGCCATCAAGTACAACACCAGCGAGTCCCCGACCGTGACGGTCAGCAGCCGGATCGACGGCGGAACCTACTACGCCTATGTCGACGACAACGGACCGGGAATTCCCCCCGAAGACCGCGAGCGGATCTTCGCCAAGTTCGCCCGGGGCCGCGAGCTCACGCACGGCCATCGCACCGGCGCCGGCCTGGGTCTCTCCATCAGCCGCAGCATCGCCCGGATGCTGGGCGGCGACCTCGAATTGCTGCCTGAGCCGGGGCGGGGCACCGGCCGGGGCGGGGCGCGGTTCCGGATCCGGTTGCCGTTGCGGGCAGAAAGCGCGGCGGCAGCGGGTGAATAACCGGTCCCTCGTCCTATCTAGGTGGCCATCGTCCACCGGCCCGGATCCGTTCCCATGACTGCACCCGACCGACCTGCCGACGCCATGCGGGCACAAGCGAGCATGGTCGATCCGAGCCTGCGCCTCGGCATCCGCGAGGCATTGCCGGACAGCCTCCGGGTGCTGGTGCAGGAACTGCCGGCGGATGCCTGGGCCGGTCATGCGGGCTTCGGCGGGCTGACCCAGTTCTGGCTGGAACGCCATGCCGCCTTCCGCGAGATCCTGGCGCGGATCGCCGGGGATGCGCAGACAACGGCCAAGGGGGCGATGGCGCCCGAGGAGTACGCGCCCCGGCTATACCGTCACGCCAGTACCCTTCTCGGGGAACTCCACGGTCATCACTCCATCGAGGACGCCCACTACTTCCCGCAGCTCCGTCGGCTCGAGCCGTCGGTCGCCCGCGGGTTCGATCTGCTGGAAGCCGACCACCAGGATCTGGACGTCCGATTGCAGGCCTTCGCCGACGCGGTGAACGGCCTGCTGCAGGCGGCGCAGTCGGGCACGTTGGAACGGTCGGCAGTGGAACCGTTCTCCGGCACCGTCGACGCATTCGGGTCCCTGCTCGACCGCCATCTGGTGGACGAGGAGGAGATCGTCATTCCGGCGCTGCTGAAGCTCTCCGGCGGTTAAGGCGCCTCCGCGGGCGCCGCGCTACTGTCCGGGCTCCTGCACGCCAATGACCCCGGCGAACTTCAGGGCCATCAGAAAGACCACGCCCCACAACGCCAGGTTCACGCCGATCAGGATCCCCACCTGCATCAGAAAAGCGCCGACATGACCGTGCCCGGCCCAGCGCGGAGGCTCGGTGGGTTCGGGTTTCCCGGGCGTTTTCTGAAGGTCGGCGGCAAGGGGAGGGGTCGGGGGAGGGGTCGGGGGAGGGGTCGGGTCCATGGCAGCACCGGCAGTGATGCGCGACGGTAGCAGAGCGTCGCCGGTCCGTCGCGCGCGATCGCGACGTTGCCGGACTGCGATCCCGTTGCCGTCAGACCAGGAACAGGGTGATGGCCGGGAACATCACCAGGATCGCCACGCGGATCATGTCGCTGATCAGGAACGGCAGCGTGCCCCGATAGGTCTGGGCCATCGGCACGTCGCCCGCCATCGAGTTGATGACGAACAGGTTCATCCCCACCGGCGGGGTGATCAGGCCGACCTCCACGACGATCAGGACGAGGATGCCGAACCAGAGCGCGAAGGCTTCCGGATCCATCCCGAAATCAAGTTCCGAGATCACGGGGAAGAAGATCGGGACCGTCAGCAGGATCATGGACAGCGAATCCATGAAGCAGCCGAGCACCAGGTAGAGCAGCAGGATCGCGACCAGCACCGTGTAAGGCGTGAAGCCCTGGGCGGTGACCCATCCGGCGGCTTCCTGGGGGAGCTGTGCGAAGGCAAGGAATGTGTTGAACACCGCGGCTCCGAGCACGATGAAGAAGATCATGGCGGTGGAACTGGCGGTCTGCAGCAGCGAGAGGCGCAGCTTCTCCAGGGTCAGGCCACGGTTGGCCAAGGCGATCAGACCGGTGCCCGCGGCTCCGAATGCGGCGCCCTCGGTCGGGGTGAAGAGTCCGGCATAGATTCCGCCCACGACGACGGTGAATACCGCCAGGACCGGCCAGATGCGCCAAAGCGCGCGGAAGCGCTCCGTCATCGGGGCCGGGTCACGGTGGCCGGCACTGTCCGGGCGCAGGCGAACGTAGACAGCGATCGCCAGCATGTACCCGAGCGCGGCGAGGAGGCCCGGCACGATGGCGGCGACGAAGAGTTTGGCGATGTTCTGCTCTGTCAGGATGGCGTAGATCACCAGCACCACCGAAGGCGGAATCAGAATGCCCAGCGTGCCGCCAGCCGCCAGCGCACCGGTGGACAGCGAGCCGGAATAGCCGAAGCGTTTCAGCTCGGGCAGGGCGACCTGGGCCATGGTCGCCGCCGTGGCCAGCGACGAGCCGCAGATCGCGCCGAACCCCCCGCAGGCGCCGACAGCGGCCATGGCCACGCCGCCCTTGCGGTGGCCGAGCCAGGACTCGGCGGCGTCGAACAGCGCCTTCGACAGGCCGCCATGGGTCGCGAACTGCCCCATCAGCAGAAACAGCGGGATGATGCCGAGTGAATAGTTGGAGAAGGTGTCGTAAGCCATCGCCTTCATCTGCGACATCACCGGCAGCCAGGTGCCGTTGACCAGCACCGAGCCGGCAATGCCGAGGGTCAGCATGGCGAGGCCGATCGGCATGCGCAGACCGATCAGCAGCAGCAACACCGGAAACGACCAGAGCGCGATCTCGAGCTTGTCCATCAGCGGCGCTCGATGCCGGGCCGGCTGAAGGCGGCGCGCGTCTCGGTCGCGCTTCGGACCACGGTCCAGGCGCAGACCAGTACGAACACGGCGGCGACCGGGACGCAGGCCGCATATCCCCACCAGACCGGGAACTGCAGGATGAAGGTCGTCTCGTTGTACTGCATCTTGTCCTGCATGCCGGCCCAGAGCCGCCACAGAATGAAAGCGGCGGCGGCGGTCATCAGGATGTTGAACGCGATCTGCAGCACCGCATCGACGCGGGAGCCCAGCATATCGGCGAAGACGTCGACGGAGACATGGCCGCGCTCCATCTGGCACCAAGGCAGAAAGCAGAACACGGCGAGCGCCGTCGCCGCCTCGACCAGTTCGAAGTCGCCCGGGACCGGGCCGAGCCCGGCCCAGATCAGCGCCCGTCCGCCGACGCTGACGACCACGAGAATCGTCACCACGAGCAGAAGCGCCCCGCCGATCAGGGCGAGAAGCCGCGAGAGCGCGGTCAGTAGAGATGTGATTGGCCGATACACGCCTTCCCCCTGGACCGAGGGCGCCACCCTAAGAGACTTCGCTGGTCGTCGCCATCCAACGGGAAAAGGCAGGCGGACGGACCGCCTGCCTCTCCCGGTTCCGGACGGTCATGCTACTTGGTTTCCGCCGCCACCAGGTCGCGGGCGTCCTTGGCCAGCGCGGCGCCGTTCATGCCCTTGCCGTCCATCTCGGCGATCCAGTTGTCGACCACCGGCGTGGCGGCCTCCTTCCAGCGGGCGGTTTCGGCGTCGTCCAGCGTGATGATGGTGTTGCCCGCCTGCTGAGCCTTGGCGAGGCCGATCTTGTCGACCTCGTCCATGGCGCGGCCGGCCAGACGGGCGGCTTCGACGCCGGAGTTGTCGTCGATCACCTTCTTCAGATCGTCCGGCAGAGCGTCGTAGCGTGCCTTGTTCATCGCGAACAGGAAGGTGGCGGTGTAGAGGCCGCGGTCGCCGGAGAAGCCGGTATGGTTGGTGACCAGTTCCGCCATCTTCAGCGGCAGGGTCACCTCCCAGGGAATCACCGCGCCGTCGATCACGCCCTTGGAGACCGCTTCCGGCACCGCCGGGACGGGCATGCCGATCGCGACCGCGCCGAGTTCCTCAAGCATGCCGGTGATGACCCGCGTCGGTCCCCGCAGCTTCATGCCCTGGAGATCCTCCAGCGTGTTGACCGGAGCCTTGGAGTGGATCAGGCCGGGGCCGTGGGTGTGCACGGCGATGACCTGCAGGCCGGGAAAATCGTTCTGCATGTGCTTGTCGGCGTATTTCTGGAAGGCGACCGACGTCTCCTCCGCGCTGGCCACCATGAACGGCAGCTCGAACGCCTCGGCCCGCGGGAAGCGGCCCGGGGTGTAGCCCATGACCGTCCAGACGATGTCGACCGCACCGTCGGTCACCTGCTGCACCAGTTCCGGCGGCTTTCCGCCGAGCTGCATGGAAGGATAGTGCTCGACCTTGATCCGGCCGCCCGACTGCGACTGCACCCGCTCGATCCAGGGGTTGATGAACTTGTCGGGGATGGCGGCCTTGAGCGGCAGCAGTTGGTGCAGCTTGAGTGTCACTTCCTGGGCGGTCGTCGGCACGGCCACCAGCATCGCGCCGGCGGCAACGACTCCGGCGGTAATCAGTTTCTTCAGCATTTTCTCGTCCTCCCTCTGGGTCGGTCTTTTTTAGACCAATTCCAAATCGTGGTTCGACTGCACCACATCTGAAATTCGGTGTCGACGGCGCTCGTCCATCCGGTGGCTCACCCCGATACCAGGGCAAGGCCGGGGACCTTGGTCATCAGGGTCCTGTCCTCGATCACGACATCGAGGTTGTTCCGCGCAAGTCTCGCATGTTCCCGGGCCAGTGCTTCGGCACGGGCGCCCTCGCGCAACTCGATCGCGTTGACGATCGCCCGGTGCTGGGCCTGGGCGACGACGAGGGAGGCGCGGACCTCCGGCATCTCCGCCTGGGCGGTGATGAACGCATTCGGCCACGCGAACGGCAGCTTCATCACCCGGGCGAGTTCGCGGCGCAGGGTTTCGCTACCGGACAGGGCGTGCAGCAGGTCGTGAAACTCGCCGTTTCGGTCGATATACGCGCTGAAGTTCATCTTCTGCGGTTCGGCGACGATCCGGTCAATCTCGGCGAGCAGGGTATGCATGGCCTGGAGACGGGCGGGAGAGACGCCGCGTTCGGCGGCGAAGCGGGCGGCCGTGCCCTCCAGCACGCCGCGCAGCTCGATCGCATCGGCCACATCCGCCTGGGTGAAGCCCCGCACGGTGTAGCCGCCGGACGGTATGGGCTCCAGCACACCCTCCTGCTCGAGCTGGGCGAGGGCGGCGCGGACGGGCGTGCGGGACAGGCCGAGGCGGTGGGACAGGATCACTTCCGACAGCCGCTCGCCGGGTCCGACCGCGCCGGAGAAGACCAGTTCGCGGATGCCCAGCAACGCCTTCAGCGTCTGGGATCGCCCGCGATCGCCCCGGGTCGAGGCCGCCATGCTCAGGACACTTCCGCGCGGCAATGGGCCATCATGCTCCAACTGTATACAGGAATGGCTTGGCCCCTTGCGCCGCGGCGCGAGCGCTCCGCCGATTTTCCGGACCATCTCATCCGCCGCCTCCCGATCGTCTCTTGCAATCGTATACGTCATGTATACAACTCAAACGAAAGGCAGGGCAATCACGTCCCTCCGTCTTGAAGAGCCCGATGTGGAGGATTCCCTATGACGACGCTCAGACCGCCGTTCCGCGCCGACGAGGTCGGCAGTCTGCTCCGCCCTGCCGAACTGAAGCAGGCCCGCGCCGACCGCGTTGCCGGAAAGCTCGATGCGGCCGGCTTGAAGGCGGTGGAGGACGCGTGCATCCGCCGCGTGGTCGCCCGCCAGGAAGAGGTCGGTCTCAAAGCGGTGACCGACGGCGAGTTCCGCCGCTCCTGGTGGCATTTCGACTTCCTGGCCGGCCTCGACGGTGTCGAGATGATCCAGGGCGCCAAGGCGATCCAGTTCTCCGGCGTCCAGACCAAGTCCGAGAGCATCGGCGTCACCGGTAAGGTCGGTTTCTCCGACCATCCGATGCTGGAGCATTTCAAGTTCCTGAAGAGCGTTGCCACGGTTACCCCGAAGATGACGATTCCGTCCCCCTCGGTCCTGCATTTCCGTGGCGGCCGCGAGGCGATTTCGAAGGAAGTCTACCCCGATATCGAATCGTTCTACGCCGACACGGCGGAGGCCTACGCCAAGGCGGTGAAGGCGTTCTACGACGCGGGCTGCCGCTATCTCCAGTTCGACGATACGGTTTGGGCCTATCTCTGTTCCGAGAAGGAGCGCCAGGCGGTCCGCGACCGGGGCGAGGATCCGGACGCGCTGAAAGCCGCCTATGCCGGCATGATCGCCCATGCCCTGAAGGCGAAGCCCGCCGACATGGCGATCACCACCCATGTCTGCCGTGGCAATTTCCGCTCGAGCTGGATTTCCGAAGGCGGCTACGAGCCGGTGGCCGAGGTGCTGCTCGGCGAGCTCGCCTATGACGGCTACTTCCTGGAATACGACAGCGAACGGGCCGGTGGTTTCGAGCCTCTGCGTTTCCTGCCGAAGGGGAACAAGAAGGTGGTGCTCGGCCTGGTGACCTCGAAGGTCGGGGAACTGGAGGACCGCGACGGTGTCCATGCCCGGATCGAGGAGGCGTCCAAGTTCGCGCCGCTCGACCAGTTCTGCCTCAGCCCGCAATGCGGCTTCGCCTCGACCGAGGAAGGCAACATTCTCTCGGAAGAGGAGCAGTGGCGGAAGCTCGGCTTCATCGTTGACGTCGCCAAGGATGTCTGGGGCGAGGTCTGAGCGCCGAAGGCGTCGGCCATTAACCGACTGTTTACAGTGTCGGCATAGAGTCCCCTCCATTCTCTGGAGGACTCCATGGCTGACCCGGCGCAGATTGACGGTAACGGTTCGAAGACATACGACTTCGGCGCCTCTGAGGCGGCCGTCGACAGGCTTTACGCGCTGCCGCTGCACGATGTGCCTCTGCAGACCCTGGGCCTGAAGAAAGCCACCATGATCAAGAACGCTCATCTGGAGAGCGTGATTGAACTGTTCCGTGGCGATGGCATCGGCAGCGGCCAGATCCGCATCGATGAGATTCCCAATTCTTCGACCAGGACCCCAAGACCCTGGAAGGCGACGTGGAGATCCTGCGCCGGCTGGCGGAACTGGAGAGCTTCGACGTGTTCTCCCTCCGGATCGAGCTCCGGCGGATCAATGTTGATTTTACCGGGACCGATGCGCTGAACCTCTCAGCGGAGAAGCGCGCGGAGCTCTCCGAGTACATGGCATCCTTCACCCGGCCGTTGATCATGAAGATTTATGGCCAGCAGCAGGAGGCCTCGGAGGCGAGCGAACTGATCGATCTGGTCCGCAAGCCGAACCGCGATGACGCGATGAAGGCTCTGAAGGAGCTGGCGGACACCCTGAAGATCAGCCTCGAGGACGTGCCGAAGTTCCTTGAGGAATGCGGTGACGTGTTCCTGAGCCTGAGCTACTTCCGCGATGCTCTGGATGAAGTGACAAACGCCATTCCGGACATGATCGACTGGATGAACGACCTGAAGGACAACTTCCAGGTGCGTTCCGATCCGGCCAACCAGCGGGTGATCTCCGAGATTGCCGCGGACCTGACCGATATCTCCACGAGCCTGGTCGGCCGTTTCGACATGTTCGACCAGCGCTCGCAGAAACTGTGGGACGACATCGATCCCCATGCCTTCGAGGCCTTCCGCGACTTCGTGCGCGACCACCACGTCTCCCTGGCGGCGGTGCTGTGCGGTTTGACCGTGAAGATGAAACTCTGGGCCGAACGGTTCCCGTCGCGCGGCGGGGCACCGATGAAGCGGATCGAGTTCATCAAGGGTGAGATGCTGCCGGGTCTGGCGCGGATCAAGAAGCGCGAGACCGGACATTGATGGACTGCGAATAAAATTTTCGACGTTAACCTTTCATTTGGGGCTTCGTCGCTAAAGTCCCGGAAATCGAGAGCGGAGAGGATCCGCCGAACAGGAGACAGAGCATGAACGCGCTCACCGCACAGAACAGCGAGACAGGAACGGCCATGACCATGGCGGACGTCGTCCAGTTCGTGACCGTCAAGGTCGGAAAGCAGAGTTTCGGCATCCCCGTCCTGGACGTGGAGGATATCATCGGCCCGCAGCCGGTCACCCGTGTACCGCTATCGCTCGAGGTTATCCGCGGTTCACTGAACCTGCGCGGCCGGATCGTCACCGCGGTCGATCTGCGAACCCGCCTGTCGCTGCCCAAATCCGACAGCGAAACCCACATGAACGTGGTCGTCGAATTCAAGGGCGATCTCTACAGCCTTGTGGTGGACGAGGTCGGCGATGTGCTGAACATCAGCAGCACCGCGATCGACCCGCATCCGGCGACGATGGCGGCCAAGCTTCGCGAGGTCTCCAACGGTATTCACAAACTCGACGGCGAGCTCCTGGTTCTGCTCGATGTCTCGGAAATTCTCACGTTCTGACTGTTCGCTCGGGACACCGTTCCCGGAGTACCGGAGGTTTCGCATGTCTGTCTGTCTGATCGTTGATGATTCCTCAGTGGTTCGGAAGGTTGCCCGCCGGATCGTCGAGAAATTCGGCTATACCGTCGCGGAGGCTGCCGACGGCACCGACGCGCTTGAATACGTGACGTCGAACCCGATGCCCGAGGCGATCCTGCTGGACTGGAACATGCCCAAGATGCAGGGCATCGACTTCCTGGAAAGCCTGCGCAAGCTCCCGAACGGCAAGGATCCGAAGGTCGTCTTCTGCACGACCGAGAACGATCTGCAGAAGATCAGCCGCGCCCTTTGGGCCGGCGCCGACGAATACATCATGAAGCCGTTCGACGAGGACATTCTCGCCACCAAATTCGCCACTGTCGGCCTTCGCTCCGCCGCCTGACCCGCAACGCCAGCGTCCAGGAGGCCGCCGTGAACCAAGCAGACTTCGAGCATTTTATCGGATTTCTCAAAACCAAGGCCGGAATTGTCATCACGGCGGAGAAAGCCTATCTCGTGGAGAACCGGTTGGCGCCGGTTGCGCGCAAGCATGGCATGGCGGGCACCAGCGAGGTCCTCTCCAAGCTCCGCCAGGCTCCGGCGGCCGCCTTGGTCAATGACGTCTTGGACGCGATGACCACCAATGAGACGCTGTTCTTCCGTGATCAGCGCCCGTTCGACCAGTTTCGGGAGAAGGTGATTCCGGAGCTGATGGAACGCAACGCGGCCTCCAAGCGTATCCGCATCTGGTGCGCGGCCTGTTCCAGCGGCCAGGAGCCCTATTCGCTGGCGATGCTGTTCAACGAACTCGGTCCGAAAGTCGCCGGTTGGAGGCTGGAAATCGTCGCCACCGACATTTCCAAGACCATCCTCGACCGGGCCCGCAAGGCCGAGTACTCGCAGTTCGAGGTGCAGCGCGGTCTGCCGATCACCATGCTGGTCAAGTATTTCGAGCAGAAGGGCGAGGCCTGGGCGCTGAAGCAGGACATCAAGAGCAAGGTGCAGTTTCGGGAGTTCAATCTTCTTGAGAGCCCGCGCGCGCTCGGCCAGTTCGATGTCGTGTTCTGCCGCAACGTGCTGATCTACTTCGACCATCCGACCAAGGCCGAGATCCTGGCGCGGATCGCCGGGGTGATGCCGGCGAACGGATATCTGTTTCTCGGCGGTGCCGAGACGGTGCTGGGCGTGTCCGACAAGTTCGCCGCCGCTCCGGGTCTGCGCGGCATCTATCTGCCGACAGAGAAGTCCGCGGCGCGCGCTGCCTGAACGATCCCTACCGATCCGTTATCGTGATCCCGGGGCCTCGCGAGGGGTGCCCGGGATCACGCGTTCCGGTTCCCGGTTTCGGTCCCGTCCGCAGGGAATCCGGGTTGATCCGGCTCTTGGCTGGAGCAGATCGTTCGGTGACGGGATCACGTCGTGTTCGCGTCAGCGCGCGTGACTCTGCTCTATCCTATTGTTTTAGAGACAAATTCGCCGACCAAATTGAACCATGAACTGATCCGATATGGTCGGATTTTGCTCTAGCCGGCTACCGCAACACCGTATTGCCGGCCCGCGGCGATCAGTCGTTCGGCGAGACTGCGGGCGTAACCCCTTGGCATGTGAACGTCGAAGGTCGCGGATCCGCGCCGTCGTTCAATCGTCGTGGCCACATGGAACAAGGCGGTCGATGCGACGCTGTCCTCGGGGAAGGCGCGCGGATGCAGGTCGATGCCCGTTCCCTTGGCCAGCAGGTCCCGCGCCCGTGGGCCGGACACGCGCAATGTGGCCCGCCCGTGCCCCTGGTCGACCACCGCCGCTCCGCTGTCTCCGCAGGCGGTCCGGACCCGCTCGATCAGGTCCGCAGCATCGGTATCGACGACCATCCACCGTCCCGGGGCCAAGCTGAGCAGCCGCACTCCCTCTTGGGATAGCGCCCTCCCGACCGGCGGCAGCGGCAGCGCGATCGCTCGGGCACGTTCCGGCGCGCAGTCGATCTGGACTTGGCCGAGCGTACGGGCGGTGAGCGTCACGGCCGGGTCCGGATCGTTCTCCGTCTCCGCGAAGAGTGCGGCGAAAGGCGAAAGCCTTGGGGGAAGGGCGATGGTTTCAGCCACGGAGCCGCTCCCCGTTCGGATCG
This sequence comes from Thalassobaculum sp., assembly GCA_048983575.1. Taxonomy (GTDB): domain Bacteria; phylum Pseudomonadota; class Alphaproteobacteria; order Thalassobaculales; family Thalassobaculaceae; genus Thalassobaculum. The sequence continues at coordinate 2,478,779 of JBLZTD010000001.1, forward strand.
ACGAAGACGGGATCGGTTATCCTCGCTTCGATCTTGAGGTCCCGCAGGGGGAAGACCGCCCAGACCGTCTCTCCCTTGCGGGCGAGACCGCCGGACACGAAGCCGAGCGCGATCGGATGCCCGACCGTCGGCGACAGATAGGCGCTGGAAGAGACGTGGCCGAGCTTGTCCATCGGCAGGCTCGCGTCCGGATCGTCGACCAGGATGGAGCCGGCGGGAATCCGCGTTCTGCCGTCCACCGGAACAAGGCCGACGAGCTTGGGGCGCGCCGGGTTGGTATAGGCCGGCTTGCCCAGCATGCCGCTGCCTACGAACCACTTCTTCGTGCTCGCCATCCGGCCCATGCCCGCATCGTCCAGGGTGACGCGGCCGTCCAGCTCGGCATGGGTGACGTGGCCCTTCTCGATGCGCAGAATGCCCATGGCCTCGGTGCCGTAGGGGCGGATTCCGTGCGGCTCGCCCGACGCCATCAGCGCTTCCCAGACCCGGGTTGCCCAGTCGGCGGGGGCGTTGATCTCGTAGCTGAGTTCTCCCGAGAAGCTGATCCGGAAGATGCGGACGGGCACGCCGGCGATCCGCGCCGTGATGACCCCCATGAAAGGGAGGGCGCTGTCGGAGACGTCGACACCGTCGTCGACCGCCGCTGTCAGGACGGCACGCGCCCTGGGTCCGGCCAGCGCCATCGCCGCCCAGTGCTCGGTCACGGAACAGGCGTGCACGTCGAGCTGCGGCCAGACCACCTGCAGGTGCCATTCGATCAGCGCCATCACGTCGCCGGCATGGGCGGTGGTGGTGGTCATAAGATAGTGGTGCTCGCCCAGCCGAGAGGTCGTGCCGTCGTCGTAGACGATCCCGTCCTCGCGCAGCATCAGTCCGTAGCGCGCCTTGCCGACCGCCAGGGTCCTGAAGCCGTTGGCGTAGAGGCGGTTCAGCAATTCGCCGGCATCGGACCCCTGGATGTCGATCTTGCCCAGGGTGGAGACATCCACAAGTCCGACCCCGTTGCGGACGGCCCCGACCTCGCGGGTGATGGCAGCATCCATCGTCGTCTTTCCATCCGGCTCGTCCGGCGCCAGGTAGTATTGCGGCCGAAGCCAGTGCCCGGCCTCGACGAAGACCGCGCCGTTGGCGGCGTGCCAGTCGTGCATCGCCGAGCGGCGCACCGGCGCGTGGTGCCGGCCCCGGTCGCCGCCGGCAAAGGCGCCCATGGCGACGGGTGTGTAGGGCGGACGGAACCGGGTGGTGCCGACCTGTGGAATCGGTTCGCCCCGGGCCTCGGCCATGAGCGCGTGGCCGATGATGTTGGAGGTCTTGCCCTGGTCGGTGCCCATGCCGAGCGTCGTGTATCGCTTGAGGTGCTCGACCGAGACGAAACCCTCCCGGTGGGCCAGGGCGATGTCGTCCACGGTCACGTCATCCTGCAGATCGACAAACCGCTTCTTGCCCGGCGCCCGCCGACCAGAACGCGCGGACCGGCCGTGCGTCTGGCTCGTCCGTGGCGGGCGTGTCCGGCAGGCCCCGCGATGGGAAGCCGGTCGCCAGAGCCGCTGCCGACCCCGCCTCGAAGCCGTCGGCCAGACAAGCGGACAAACTGTAGACGCCGCGAGCCGCGCCCACCGACACATGGGCCTGTTTGGCGCTATCGGGAACGAACGCTGCAAGACCGTCGTCCCAGTCGATCTTGCCGAGCGCATGGGTGTGCAGATGGACCGCCGGACGTCCATCCGCCGGAAACGGCGACCAGATCGCAAGGCTCGAAACGCGGGCCTGCGGACCCGTCGAGTCGGGTCACGTCGCAGCCGATCGCCGCGAGCCTGCCGTGAACCCTGGTCACCGCCGCGTTGTCTAGGGTCTCGATTCCGGCGGCGTCGCAGCGGGCGCGCCAGCCGCTGGTCCCGGCGGGGCGGGGATCGACCACAAGCATGATCTCCACACCGGCGGCCTTCAGGTCGAGAGCCGTGCGATATCCGTCATCGTTGTTGGCCATCACCACGGCCCGCCGACCGGGCCGCACGGCGAAGCGGTTGACGTAGCTCCGCGCGGCCCCCGCCAGCATCACGCCCGGCCTGTCGTTGTTGGCGAAGGCGATGTGCCGCTCGATCGCACCGGTGGCCAGGACGACGCGTCGCGCCCGGATGTGCCACAGCCGTTGTCGCGGCACGTGGTCGGGCGGCACGGGCATGTGGTCGGCCACCCGCTCGACCGCGCCGACCATGTTGCCGTCGTAGTACCCGAAGGCGGTGGTCCGGGTCAGGATGCGGATCTCGGGCAAGCTTTCCAACTCGGCCCGGGTGCGCGCGACCCAGCCCATGGCCGGAGCGCCGTCGAGGGTCTCGCGCTCCGAGCGGAGGCGCCCGCCGAGCCCGTTGGTCTCCTCGACCAGAATCACCCGTGCGCCGCTGCGGCCGGCGGCCAGCGCCGCCGCCAGACCGCTTGGCCCGCCGCCGACGACGAGAACGTCGCAATGGGCCGACATGCGCTCGTAGCTGTCCGGGTCGAGCTCGGTGGTGCCCCTGCCCATGCCGGCGGCCGCCCGGATCCGCTTCTCGTAGAAATGCCAGCCGGGGAAGCCCATGAAGGTCTTGTAGTAGAAGCCGGCGACCAGGAACCGTCCGGCGAGGTCGTTCAGTTCCATTGCGTCGAGGGCGAGGGACGGCCAGCGGTTCTGGCTGGTCGCCTCTAGTCCGTGGAACAGTTCCGCCATGGTGGCGCGGGTATTTGGCTCCAGTCGTCCGCCGCGGCGGAGCTCGACCAAGGCGTTTGGTTCTTCCGGGCCAGCGGTGAAGATGCCGCGCGGCCGGTGGTACTTGAAGCTGCGGCCGACCAGGGTGATGCCGTTGGCCAGCAGGGCGGAGGCGAGGGTGTCGCCCTGGTATCCGGTGTAGTTCCTACCGTCGAAGGTGAAGGAGAGAGCCCGTCGCCGGTCGATCTCCCCGCCGGTCGGCAGGCGGCACGCATTCACGTCCTTGAGGCGGCCCAGGATCATCGTGTCGCCTCCGGCCCCGCAGCCTCCAGGTCGGTATCGGGCCAGCCGCAGGCAAGGATCTCGTGGCTGGTCACGTCGCGCAGCACCTTCACGTAGCGGCGGCACCCGTAGACGTGGTGCCAGAATTCCAGATGCGGGCCGGCCGGGTTGTCCCGGAGATAGACGTAGTCGTGCCAGTCCGCCGCCGTCGCGGCAGCGGGATCGGCCGGGCGGACCTTGGTCGCGTCGCCGGCGTAGGAGAATTCATCCTGGTCGCGGGCGCCGCAATGGGGGCAGGTGATCCGGATCATGGTCGCGCGCCCCTTATCAATGCAGCTTCGGGGTCGGCCCTTTGCCGCCCTCGTCCAGCAGATATCCGGTCTCGAACCTTTCCAGACCCATCGCGCGGTTGGTCTCGTGCGGCGCGTCATGGGCGATGGTGTGGGCGAAGGCGTAGCCGGAGCCCGGCGTCGCCTTGAACCCGCCGTAGCACCAGCCGGCGTTGAGATAGAGGTTGTCGAACGGCGTCTTCGAGATGATGGGGCTGCCGTCCATCGACATGTCCATGATGCCGCCCCAGCTCCGCAGGATCCGCACCCGCGCCAGGTTCGGCATCATCGCCAGTCCGTTGGCCATGACGTTCTCGACCACCGGCAGGTTGCCCCGCTGGGCGTAGGAGTTGTGGAAGTCGATATCGCCGCCGAGGACCAGCCCGCCCTTGTCCGACTGGCTGATGTAGAAATGCCCGGCGCCGTAGGTCACCACGCCGTCGATCAGCGGCTTCAGCGGCTCGGTCACGAATGCCTGGAGAACGTGGCTCTCGATCGGCAGCTTCCAGCCGAGCCATCGCGGCGACCCGGGAGGTATTGCCGGCGACCGCCATGCCGACGTGGCCGCAGGCGATGGTGCCGCGCGTGGTCTTCACCCCGGTGATCCGGTCGCCGTCGCGCTCGAAGCCGGTGACCTCGCAGTTCTGCAGGATATCGACGCCGCGTCGATCCGCGCCGCGCGCGAATCCCCAGGCCACAGCGTCGTGCCGGGCGGTCCCGCCGCGCCGCTGCAGCAGCCCGCCATAGATCGGCCAGCGGGCGTCCGTCGAGTAGTCCAGATGCGGATAGAGCTTACGCACGCCGTCGCGGTCCAGCAGCTCGGCGTCGATGCCGTTCAGCCGCATCAGGTTGCCGCGCCGGGCATAGGCGTCCATCTGCCCGTCGTTATGAGCGAGATTGAGCACGCCGCGCTGGCTGAACATGACGTTGTAGTTCAGGTCCCGGGACAGGCCTTCCCAGAGCTTGAGGCTGTGCTCGTAGAAATGGGCGTTGCCGTCGAGCATGTAGTTGGAGCGCACGATGGTGGTGTTGCGCCCGACATTGCCGCCGCCGATCCAGCCTTTCTCGACCACGGCGACGTTGGTGATGCCGTGGTTGCGCGCCAAGTAGTAGGCGGTCGCCAGCCCGTGACCGCCGCCGCCGATGATCACGACGTCGTACGAGTCTTTCGGTTCCGGATCGCGCCAGGCGCGGATCCAGCCCTTGTGGCCCTTGAGCCCCTCGCGGATCAGCGAGAAGACCGAATATTCCGCCATCGCCCATTTCCTCCCGTTGGGGGAAGTCTGCACCAGGGGAGGGGCCTCTGCGAAGCCGCGATCGGACGGAAAATGCTGCGGAACCGTCACGCCGCCGCCGTCTGCGCTTGATCCGATCGCGGCTGCGGGCCGTAGGATGGACATTGATGCTTTCCCGGAGTCCGATCGGTGATCACGGCTGGTTATGCGGGAGTTCTTGGACTGCTGTTCCTGGTTCTCACGGTTCGGGTGGTCAGGCGGCGGGGGACAGTCAAGGCCGCGTTGGGCGATGGCGACGACACCCAGTTGCGGCGCCGCATCCGCGCCCACGCGAATTTTGCCGAATACGTGCCTTTGATCCTGGTTCTAATGGCCCTGATCGAGCTTCAAGCAGAACCCATCTGGTTTGTTCACGCGGTCGGCCTGTGTCTGCTCGCCGGACGCATCGTTCACGCGTTCAGTATCGTCAGGGAGCCCGAGGTCATGGCGGGCCGTGTGGCCGGCATGGTGCTTTCCATGACCGCGCTCACGCTGGCCTCGGTGGCCGGGATGGCAAGCGCGTTCGGGCTGCTGGGCTAGGACGTCGCCTGCCGCCGGCGGACTGCTTGTCAGGGCCGACTCAATCCGGCGCGGTCCGGCGCCAGCTCTTCCTTGGTGAGCCCGAGTGCCGCCATGTCCTCAGGAACGTCGCGGCCGAGGGCCAGGGCGGCGCTGAAGCGGCCCATGGCGGCGCTGGTCTGGATGCCGTAGCCGCCCTGGCCCGCCAGCCAGAAGAAGCCGTCGGCCTCGGGTGCGAAACCGGCGACCGGCGACTTGTCGGCGACGAAGCTGCGCAGCCCGGCCCAGGTCGAATGCGGGCGGGCAATGGTGAACAGGGTGTCGGTCTGGATCCTGTCGATCGCAGCCGCCACGTCCTCGATCTCCGGCTGGGCGTCGGTCGGCGGCGAGGGGATCTCGTCGGCGGGACTGCCCATCATGCGCCCGCCTTCGGGGCGCACGTACCAGGACTCGTCGCAGAGGTCGGCCATGGCCCAGCGTGACGGATCGGCTGTGCTGCCGTCGCGCAGAGTGACGTCGAAGGTGAAGGCGGTGCGGCGCTTGGGGATCAGGCCGATGGCGGCCGCGCCCGCCATCTCGCCGACCACGTCGCACCACGCACCGGCGGCGTTGACGACGATGGGCGCGCTGAAATTGCCGGCCCGGGTCTCCACGGTCCACACGCCGTCGGTGCGGGACATGCCCGTGACCTCGGCATCGGTGACCATGCGCCCGCCCTTGCTCCGCATCCCGCGCAGGAAACCCTGCAGGATCGCGTGGACGTCCATGTCCATCGCCCCCGCCTCGTACGCGCCGGCGACGATGCGGTCCGGATCGAGATAGGGCGCGATCTCGAACAGCGCCTTGCCCTCGATCCGCTCCATGCTCGGCGACTGGGCGAGTTCGGCGTCCAGCCTGCCCATGAGCGCCTCGGTGGCGACGGCGACGGCGCCACGCGGGGTCATCAGCGGCGCGTCGGCGAAGCCGTCCGGCGGGGATTCCAGGAACGGCCGGGTCGCCTTGTTCAGTTTGCGGATCGTCGCGTTGCCGTAATTCTCAAAGAACAGCGCCGCCGAGCGTCCGGTGGTGTGATAGCCGGGCTGGCTCTCCCGCTCCAACAGGATGACGCGGGCATCGTCGGCCATGAAGTAGCCGGCCGAGGCGCCGGCCATGCCGCCACCGATGATCAGGATGTCGGCGGTGCTGCTTCCCTCGGTCATGGGGCGAACTGCTCCATCAGCACACGTTCCTCTAGATTGTGTTCGGGATCGTAGAGTACCCGGAGCTCGACCTCGCGATCCTCGCTGACCTCGACCTCGACCACGTCGTGAACCTCCATCACGTCGGCCACAGCGTTGACCGGCCGCTTCTCCGGGCGGATGGTCTCGAACCGGATCTTGGCGCCGTGGGGCAGCAGGGCGCCGCGCCAGCGCCGGGGACGGAAGGCGCTGATCGGCGTCAGGGCCAGGACATTGGCGCCGAGCGGAATGATCGGACCGTGGGCCGACAGGTTGTACGCGGTCGACCCCGCCGGCGTCGCCACCAGGACTCCGTCGCAGACCAGTTCCGCCAGCCGCTCGACCCCGTCGACCGAGATCCGAATCTTCGCCGCCTGGGCGGAGGAGCGGAACAGCGACACCTCGTTGATCGCCAACCCCTCGACCCGCGTGCCGTCGCGGCAGACGGCGTGCATGCGCAGGGGATGGAGGGTGACCGGTTGCGCGTTGCGGACACGCTCGATCAGCCCCTCCTCGCGGAACTCGTTCATCAGAAAGCCGACGGTGCCCCGGTTCATGCCGTAGATCGGCTTTCCGGCGCCGATCGCCGCCCGCAGCGTTTCCAGCATGTAACCGTCGCCGCCGAGCGCCACGATCACGTCGGCGCGGCTCGTCGCCACGCTGCCATAGCGGTCGCAGAGGATCTTCTGAGCCTCCTGCGCGTCTTCCGTGTTGGCGGCCACGAAGGCGAGGGCCATAGTCTCTGCATCGGCTGTCACAGCATTTCTCCGTCGCCCGCGCCGCGGTCCGGCGGCACCATAGGCGAAACCGTCGCGCGCGCGCACCCCTCAAACGGCGCGTACCGATCCGCTCCGGCCGAACCAGCCCTGGGCCGGCCGACTACCGGGAGACCTCGACCCATGCGCATCCTGTTCATCACGATCGTGGCGCTTGCCGCGATGACCCTCCCCGGTTCCGCGGCGCGCGCCGACGACCGGCACGAAGGGTACTATTACCCGGAAATCACCTCGACGGAGGAGTACAGGGCCCGGGTGCGGAAGCTGCGGGACTCGGACCGGACGAGACGGCTCGGCTTCGTCACCGGCATGGCGGCGGGGTCCCAGGAGAAGGCCTATGCGCCGCAGATGGCGTTCTTCGCCAAGGGCAACGACGCGGAAAAGGCGATCCTGATCGCGCTCGACGACGATCGGATGGGAACCCTGTATCGGGCGCGGGCGGTGCTCGCCCTGCTGACGGCGACCGCGCGGGCGACACCGATCTTCCGGGACCTCGACCCGAATGGAAATTACACGTTCCTGGACCTGCTCGCCCTGCTCGGGTTCGAACAGCTTACCGTCAGTGACGGCCGCAACTACGCTCACCAGATCGAGATCCGCTGACCCGAATGGTCGTCAGCCGCCGGTCACGCTCATGTGCCGGGCGACGGCGGGGCCGCGATGGCGGCGGTCGATGATGAAGTCGTGGCCCTTGGGCTTGCGGGTGATCGCCTCGCGGATGGCGTCGTGCAGGGCGCCGTCATCGTCGCTGGCCCGCAGGGGTGCGCGCAGGTCGGCGGCGTCGTCCTGGCCGAGGCACATATACAGCGTTCCGGTACAGGTCAGCCGCACCCGGTTGCAGCTTTCACAGAAATTGTGGGTCAGCGGCGTGATGAAACCGAGGCGTCCGCCGGTCTCCGCGACCGACACGTAGCGCGCGGGGCCGCCGGTCTTGTAGGGGATATCGCTCAGGGTGAACCGCTGCGCCAGCCGCGCGCGCACCGCCGACAGGGGCAGGTACTGGTCGAGCCGGTCCTCACCGCCAATATCGCCCATCGGCATGACCTCGATGACGGTCATGTCGTATCCGCGGTCGCCGCACCATTGCAGCATGTCGCCCAGCTCGTCGTCGTTCACGCCCTTCAGCGCCACGGCGTTGATCTTGATCGCGATGCCCGCCCGGTCGGCGGCGTCCAGGCCCGCCATGACCTTGGCGAGGTCCCCCCAGCGGGTGATGGCGCGGAACTTGTCCGGGTCCAGGGTGTCGATGGACACGTTGATCCGCTTCACACCGGACGCCGCCAGATCGTCGGCGAAGCGCCCGAGTTGGCTGGCATTGGTGGTGATGGTCAGTTCCTCGAGTCCGCCGCCGTCCAGGCGGGCACCGAGGCGACGGATGAGCCACATGATGTCGCGGCGCACCAGCGGCTCGCCGCCGGTCAGCCGCAGCTTCTTGACGCCGAGATCGACGAAGGCGCCGCACAGCCGGTCGAGTTCCTCCAGCGACAGCACGTCCTTCTTCGGCAGGAACGTCATGTTCTCGGCCATGCAGTAGACGCAGCGGAAGTCGCAACGGTCGGTGACCGAGACCCGCAGATAGGAAATTGCGCGCTGGAACGGATCGATCAGCGGGGCGGGGGCGGCGGTCGCCTGGGCGAGGGTGTTGAACGTATCGGTCATCATGTCCCGATATATACGACCGGAATAACGGGATCGAAAGAGGATGCGTTGCATGGACCCATGGCGCACCCCAAATTCGTCCCATGACAGAGCCGGCCGAAACGCGATCGCCCGAACCGCCCGAGAGCCACGAGGAGGTGCTCGGCGTGATCCTCGCCGGCGGTCTCGCTCGACGCATGGGCGGCGGCGACAAGGCGCTCGTCACGCTCGGCGGACGATCGTTTCTGGCCCGGGTGATCGATCGGATAGAGGGACAGGTCGGTGGTCTGGTCCTGAACGCCAACGGCGATCCGTCGCGTTTCGACCGGTTTCGCCTTCCTGTGGTTTCCGACACGGTGCCGGAGCATCCGGGGCCGCTGGCCGGCATCCTCGCGGGGCTGGATTATGCCGCCGCGCGGAACTGGCGCTGGATCGTCACCGTCCCGGTGGATACGCCGTTTCTGCCGCGCGATCTGGTCGACCGGCTGATCACGGTGCTCCGCGGCGAGGAGGCGGAAATCTCCTGTGCGGCGTCCGGCGACCGCGTCCATCCGGTTGTCGGATTGTGGCCGGCCGCGCTGGCGCCGGCTCTGCGTGCCGCGCTCGACGGCGAGGGGGCGCGCCGGGTCGACGCGTTCGCCGCCGCTCGGCGCCGGGCCGTTGCCCGTTGGCCGGTAGAGCCCCACGACCCTTTCCTGAACATCAATTCCGCGGCGGACCTGTTCAAGGTCGAGCATGGAATGTCGGTCGATTAGAGGGGCTTGCCCTGGGGCACGGAATACCGCACCGTGCGTTTCATGATGCGCAAAACACTGATCGGCATGGTCGCGGCTCTCGCCCTGACGGCATGCGGCGAGGACGAGCCTCCGGGGCCGCCGACCTCAACCATTTACGTGCGGAACGACAGTTCCACCGAAGCGAATATCCGCATCAAGTTCTGGGCGAAGGACTTCACGAAGGTCTCGGCCGGCGACAGCGCGGACATCACCTTCGTGAACGAGGAAGGCATCAACGCCGTCCAGGTGGAGGCGAAGTCGCGCAAGCAGTGGGACGACTGCTGGGTGACCATGAATGTCGGCGACACCATCGTCGTGTACGACGCGACCGAACGGATCGGCTGCCGGGTCGAATAGGGGCCGAGGCCGCCGGATTCCAGCCGCCTCGCCGACCCTGCCGTCCATCCCTTGGACCGGAATTCAGGCTCCGGGGATGGTTCCGTCATAGGCGATGGCCGCCTCGGACGTTTCCCAGATCGTGCGCATGCTCGGCTTTTCCTGCTCCTCGCGGACGTGGCCGACCAGGCCGGCACAGCGGGTGATCAGGGCGAAGCCTCGCAGAATTTCCGCCGGCACGCCGCAGTCGAGCAGCACCGCGGCGATCGCGCCGGTGGCGTTGATGGTGATGTGCTTGCCGTAGACACGGTCGATGGCCGCGCCGAGGGCCTTGAGGGCGGCGATGTAGGTCCCGGACTGGCCGTGCTCTTCGGCAAGCTGGAACAGGCGGATCGGCCTCGGGTCATCGGGTTTGTGCAGGTGATGGCCGAAGCCGGGCAGGGGTTTGCGTGCCGCTCGGTGTTCCTCGGCGATCCGGGTCGCCGCCGCTTCGATCCCGGCGGGGTGGTTCACGATTTCGAGCAGCAACTGGGCGTTGCCCTCCATCGTGCCGACGAAGACGCTGCCCACCCCCATCAGGCCTGCGGCGACGCCCGCCTGCATCGCCTCGGGCGCGCTCGCGTAGATCAGTCGGGTGGCGAGCGCGCTCGGCGTCAGCCCGTGCTCCATCAGGGTGACGAAGCAGGCATCGATCATCGCCGTCTCGGCGGCCGTCGGCATCCGTCCCAGCATCTGGAAGACGATCATTTCGGTGAAGGTGAGCTTGCCGATCAACTCGCTGCACAGGCTCTTGTCGCGGATATAGATGTCGTCGTTGGTATGGGTGGCGATGCTGGTCGTAGGGGCGGTCCTTTGCGCGGCCTTCTGGGCGCTCATGCTGTTTCCTCCGATGGGATGATCAGTCGGCGGCTGGAAGCCGCTTCTCGAGTTCGTGGCGCTGGATCTTGCCCGACGCGGAGCGTGGGAAATCCTCCATCGCGATGAAGTGGATGCCCTTCGGCTGCTTGTATCCGGCGAGGTCGGCGCGGCAGCGGGCGTAGAGGTCTGCCTCTGTCAAATCGTCTGCCCCCTCAGCGCCGTGCCGGCGTGCGACGAAGGCGATCGGCACCTCTCCCCATTTCGCGTCCGGCCGCCGGACGACGGCGGCGTCGATCACGCGGGGATCGGCGAGGAGGACCCGCTCGATCTCGGCCGGGTAGATGTTCTCGCCGCCGGATTTGATCAGGTACTTCACGCGGTCGACGAAATCGAGGCTGCCGTCCGGGTTGCGCATGAAGACATCGCCCATGTGGAACCAGCCGCGGCGGAAATCCTCCCGGTTGGTCTTCTCGTTCCGCCAATAGCCGCTGAACAGGGTCGGGCCGCGCATGGCGAGCTCGCCCGGCGTGCCGTCGGCCACCTCGTTGCCCTCGGGGTCGACCAGACGCACTTCGCAGAAGATGCTCTGTTCCTTCGATAGGCTCGCCGGTATCTCGCCGACGGGAATCAGTGAGGAGGAGCAGGGCGGGCAACCGGTTTCGGTGGCGCCGAAGGTATTGGCGTAGGGCGCGTCCAGGAGCCTGGTGATCCGGGCGATCTCCGCCGGCGGCACCAGATCGGCCATGACGCCGCACACCTTGATGCCCCGGGCCGTCACGCCGCGCCGCTCGAGCTCGGTGGCGAATCCGCCGACCATCCCCGGCATCAGCAGCAGCCAGCCGATCGGCTCCTCGCGGACGACCTCGGCCAGATGCCCCTGGTCGAAACCGTCGACCACGATGACCTTGCCGCCCGCCATGAGGGTGCCGATGGAATTGTCGGCCGCACCCATATGGTACATGGGTGACCAGGCGACGAAGCTGTCGGCGGCGTCGATGGAGAATTCGGCGCGGGTCACCATGTTGCGCACGATCTGGGCACGGTGGCTTATGATCGCTCCCTTGGGCAGCCCCGTCGTTCCCGACGTGTAGAGAATCAGCAGCGGCGCTTCCGGGTCCAGGCTCTCCAGGGCGGGCAGATCGGACGGAGCGGTCTCGGCCAGCGCCCGTTCGTAGGCGTCGCCCAGGGTCAACGACGTGTCAGCATATCCGTCGATCTCGGCCAGCTTTCCGGCATGGCGCTCGGACACCAGAACGAGGGACGGTTCCACCAGGCCAAGGCAGTGGGTCAGTTCCGCGGTCGAAAGCCGCCAGTTCTGACAGGCGACGATCGCGCCCGTCATGGCGGCGGCGAGATAGGTTTCGAGATACTCGCGCCGGTTCTCCGACAGGATGGCGATCCGGTCCCCCGGCCGGATCCCGCGTCGCTCGAGCACCGCCGAAAGACTGAGCGCCCTATCGGCGAGCTCGGCATAGGTGAGGGTGCCGTCGCGGGTCTGGACCGCCGGATGGGAAGGCGCGCGGCGGACCTGCTGCAGGAACAGGCCGGCGACGGTGCTCTGAGCGCTGCGCGCGATCAGGGCGGAGGCGGAGGGGACTGTCGTCATGATCCGGGAACCGTAGCGCCTTCTGTCCTCCGGTCCAACGGGTCGGATGCGCCGGTCTGTGCGCTTACTCCCCCGTTAGGGTGACGGACCGGCCGAAGCGCTTCAGCACCTTGGCGCCCGCGCCCTCCATCACGGCAGAAAACGCCGTGTCTGGATCGGTGACGACGAAGCCGGCGAGGCGGCGCACGGGACCGTGGAGCAGGCCAGGGCAGAGGGGGACGGACGGCCCGACGATCGTAACGCGGGCGTCCGGTGCCACCCTTTCAAGGATGCTGTCGGCCGTGTCGTTCACCAGGGTCGACGCGGTCATCACCACGGCCCGTGCGGCGGCGAGCCAGGGGGCCGCGTCGGCGAACGCGATCTCCCCCGCGCGCGGCTGCAGTTCGACGACCGCGGCTCCCGGAAACTTGACGTCGAGACCGGGAAACCGACCGATCACGACGGTGCGCTCGAGCTCCGCGCGGCGGGCGGCCGGATCCTGCGACCACGGTGTAAGCCCGTCGCCGTCCGCCAGCGCCTCGGAGGGCAGGTTCCAGTAGGCGTTGGCCGCCGCAAGGCCGATGGATCGTTCGTATGGATTGTCGGAAAGGCAGAGCCGGGCGAGTTCCGCGAGACTGCGTCCGGCATAGGTTCCGGTATCCGCGGTGGTGTGTGCGCCTGCCATGCCGCGGGGCGACCAGGCGAGTCCGACTTGGGCAGCGGATTGAACGGCGGTCCAGTTGAAACCGACGACGATACGGTCCGCCACACCTTCGCCGACGCCGTCGACGGCCGGCTTCAACAGGTCGATCACCATTGCCCGGTCGGTCAGTGGGAGCGGTTGAAATCGTCCGCGGACAGAAGCATTGCCCGGTCCGTGTTGATCAACTGCTTGCCGGCATGCTCGAAATTGACGGTGACGCGCGATCCCACCACCGACTGGATCTGACCAAGGCCCCAATCGGGACGTCCTTCCAGTCGCACATAGCCGCCGGGGCTGAGGAACTCCATGCGCTTCTCCGATGCCCACGAACTTTGATGTCTCAAAGCCTATCCGTTAAGGATACCAGAAAATCAGCGTTCTATTAACGAAACGTTTATCGGCGCTATGGCCTTTAAGCGTCCGGCCCATTGAGCATGGAGTTCGTCTTGTCCGTTTCACCACGCCACCTTGATCTTCTGCTGTCCCGGTTGTTCCACGACCTGATCGGTCCGATCTCGGCCGCGCGCAACGGCCTGGAACTCGTGAGCGAGTTCGGTGCGGACGATGTCGGTGCCGAGGCGATGGACCTGGTCTCCGGGTCCGTGGACCAGGTCGCAGCGCGGCTGACGTTCTTTCGCATGGCATTCGGGGGCGCCGGCAGTGGCGCGGGGATCGGGTTTCTCGACGCCCGGCAGGTGCTGGCCGACTACCTGACCCATAGAAAGCTGGAGCCTCGGATCTCGATCGCCGACGGGTTGGAGAAGCCCAGGGCCGGGGTCATAAAGGTCATGCTGGGTCTTGCCGTGGTCGCCGCCGAAAGCTTGCCGCGGGGTGGGATCGTGTCGGTCACCGTCACGACCGAGCAGGTTCGAATTGCCGCCGAAGGTACGGATGCGGCCCTGGCGGACAAGAGCCTTCAGGCGCTTGGTGGTGATCTCCCGCCGGATGACGAAGTGACGGTGCTGCCGGCGACGGTCGGCATGTCGGCAACTCGGTTCGCGGTGGAGTACGCCGTCGCTTCCGTTGCGCCGCCCGAGTTCGTCATCTCTCTGGCCTAGGCACGTTTGCGCGGAGTGTCCAGGATGGTGCGTTAAGGTGTCCAGGTCGCTTGTGTCACCGTGGTATTCGGGCGAGAAAGTACCGTTGGTGAGGCGCCGGTTTAGACATCGGCACTTCCGACGACCAACGGCGACCGGACCCGCGGGTTCAAGAACGGACTGCAATGGCCAAAGACACTCTGCCTACGACGGTACGCAACTCCGGACTGCCCGGTATTCCCGGCGGAAACGCCAAGACCAGTCAGTTCGTCTCGGTCACCATCGGAGATCAGCTGTTCGGCATTCCGGTGTTGCTGGTCCAAGACGTTCTTGGGCCGCAGCGCATCACCCGCATTCCTCTGGCGCCACCGGAAGTGGCCGGCTCGCTCAATCTGAGGGGCCGCATCGTCACGGCCATCCATGTCCGCCGAAGGTTTGGTCTGGACCCTCTTCCAAGTGGGAAGGGCACTATGAGCGTCGTGGTGGAGCATCACGGCGACCTCTACAGCCTGATCGTCGATGGTGTCGGCGAGGTGCTCACGTTGGATCTTGATCAATTCGAGCCCCATCCGCCGACGATGCCGGCGCGCCTTCGGGAGATTTCGGCGGGGATCTACCAACTCAAGGAGCATCTTCTGGTGATCCTGGACGTGTCCAATCTTCTCGACTTCATCGGGCATGACACCGCATGATGAAACCTGAACTCTTAGGTCAAACTGCAAAACCCCAGAAGGGGCTATGAGGCGGCACCGATGAAGTCCTGTCTGGTGGTCGACGACTCGAAGGTCGTTCGCATGGTCGCGCGGCGTATTCTTCAGGAACTGGCGTTTGACATCGAAGAGGCTGCGGACGGGCAGCAGGCGCTCGAGGCCTGTCAGCGCCGACTCCCCGACGCGATCCTTCTCGACTGGAACATGCCGGTTATGAACGGGATCGAGTTCCTGCGCGCCCTCAGGCAGATGCCGGGCGGCGACGGTCCCGTCGTGGTGTTCTGCACGACCGAAAACGACCTCCAGCACATCCAGCAGGCGATCTCCTCCGGGGCGAACGAATACATTATGAAACCGTTCGACAGCGACATCATTGCAACCAAATTTCAGCAGGTCGGACTGATCTGATGGTTCTTACATCTCCTTCGAAACCGCCGCGTTCAGCCGATCCTTTCCGGGTCATGCTGGTGGACGATTCCGCCGTTATCCGAGGGCTGTTCACCCGGTCGCTGGAGAGCGACCCGGAGGTTCAGGTCGTGGCCTCGGTCGGCGACGGACAGATGGCGGTCCAAGCGCTTGCGAAGGACAAGGGGAAGATCGAGGTCATCGTCCTCGACATCGAGATGCCGCGCATGGACGGGCTGACCGCTCTTCCGGAACTGCTGAAGATCGACCCGGACGTCCCGGTCGTCATGGCGTCGACACTGACGGCGCGCAACGCCGACATCTCCTTGAAGGCGATGTCGCTCGGGGCGAAGGACTACATTCCCAAGCCGAGCAGCATGCGCGAGCTGTCCGCCGCCGATGCGTTCAAGCGGGAACTGCTGGAGAAGGTGAAGTCGCTGGCCACCGCGCGTCGGCGCAAGATCGGAACCGCTTCGCCGGCACGCCCCCGTTTTTCGGCCGATCGGACTGCCGGCTCGCCCCGGCCCCCGGTAGCCCCTGCGAGCCCGGCTGCCAAGCAGAGTGCGGCGATCTCGCTCCGCCCCGCCGGGCGCCGGGCGCCGCAGGTGCTCTGCATCGGCAGTTCGACGGGCGGACCGCAGGCGCTGTTCAAGGTGCTTGGCGCGCTGCCGAAGACCCTGCGCATGCCGATCCTGCTGACACAGCACATGCCCGCAACGTTCACGTCGATCCTGGCCGATCACATTACGCGGTCCACGGGGTGGGAGTGCGTCGAGGCCACCGACGGGATGCCGGTGCAATCCGGGCGGGTCCATCTGGCGCCGGGCGACTACCACATGCTGGCGGAACGCGCCGGAACCGGCACCGTGCTGCGTCTGAAAAAGGATCCGCCGGAGAATTTCTGCCGTCCGGCGGTCGATCCGATGCTGCGCAGCGTGATCGCGACCTGGGGCGGACAGGCTCTTGCGGTGATCCTGACAGGCATGGGCCATGACGGGCAGAAGGGGTCGCAGGCGCTCGTGGAAGCCGGTGGAACGGTCATCGCCCAGGACGAGGCGTCCAGCGTGGTCTGGGGCATGCCAGGCGCCGTTGCGAGGGCCGGACTGTGCACAGCCGTCCTGCCCCTGGATCAGATTGCTCCCTGGATCGACCGGCAAACCCAGCGGTGGGCGGCGTGAAAGCGGCCGACTTCGAGTTCCTGGCCCGGCTGCTCAAGGAGCAATCGGGCCTGGTCGTCACGCCGGAGAAGGGTTACCTCCTCGAAAACCGACTGCAGCCCGTGGCGCGGAAATGGGGGGTCGAGACGCTGGACGCCCTGGTCGCCGCCATGCGGGCGCGGGCGGACCAGAAGATGGTCAAGGACGTTGTCGACGCCATGACCACGAACGAGTCGCTGTTCTTCCGCGACATGAAGCCGTTCGACAATCTACGCGACATCCTTCTGCCGGAACTTATGAAGACCCGGGCTGGCAGCAAGCGCGTCCGGATCTGGAGTGCCGCCTGTTCCAGCGGTCAGGAGCCGTATTCCATCGCCATGCTGCTGACCGAACTGGGGGCGAAGGTCGCCGGCTGGCGCTTCGAGATCGTCGCCACCGACCTCTCAAGCGAGATCGTCAACCGGGCCAAGGCCGGGACGTATTCGCAATTCGAGGTTCAGCGCGGCCTGCCGATCACCATGCTGGTGAAGTATTTCGCCCAGGACGGGGACAAGTGGCGGATCAGCGACAAGATCCGCACCATGGTGCAGTATCGCGAGTTCAACCTGCTGGATCATCCGCGCGCGCTCGGGCAGTTCGACATAGTGTTCTGCCGCAACGTGCTGATCTATTTCGACCAGCCGACCAAGGCGAAGGTCTTGGCTGGCATCGCCGACCAGATCGCGGCGGACGGCGGATTGTATCTCGGCGGCGCGGAGACCGTCCTCGGCGTCACCGATCGGTTCGAGCCGATTCCGGGACAGCGCGGCGTCTACCGTCTGTCCCAGAAAGCTGCGGTCAAGGCGACGGCGTGATCCGTCCGCTTTAACTCCCGCCGGGCCTCTAGCAAATCAGCGCCAGATAGAGCCACCTAGTCCTTTGAATTTGCTCTATCCTTCATAGAACACAGATCGGCTCACGGATCAGATCGCTTCGCATCGATCCGATCCGTTCATGCTTTGGTCGCGACGCGGCTCATGCCGCGTTGTTCTTCGCCTCGTTCGGGTCACGCAGGACATAGCCGCGTCCCCAGACCGTCTCGATGTAGTTGTCTCCGCCGGTGGCGTTCGACAGCTTCTTGCGCAGCTTGCAGATGAAGACGTCGATGATCTTCAGCTCCGGCTCGTCCATCCCGTTGTAGAGATGGTTCAGGAACATCTCCTTGGTCAGGGTCGTGCCCTTGCGCAGGGAGAGCAGCTCGAGGATGCCGTATTCCTTGCCGGTCAGGTGCAGCGGCTGGCCGTCGACCTCGACCGAGCGGCTGTCCAGGTTCACCTGGAGCTTGCCGGTGCCGATGACCGATTCGCTGTGCCCCATGGAGCGGCGCACAATCGCCTGGATCCGGGCGACCAGCTCGCGGCGGTCGAACGGTTTCGTCACATAGTCGTCGGCGCCGTAGCCCAGACCTTTGATCTTGGCATCCAACTCCGACAGGCCGGACAGGATCAGGATCGGGGTCTTCACCCGCGCCTGCCGGAGCCGCTTCAGGACGTCGTAGCCGTCCATATCGGGCAGCATCAGGTCCAGCAAAATGATGTCGTAATCGTAGAGCTTACCGATTTCGAGGCCATCTTCCCCGGCTTCGGCACGGTCCACGACCCAGCCTTCGGCGCTCAACATCAACTCGATGCTGCGGGCCACCGCGTCTTCGTCTTCGACCAGCAGTATACGCATGGCAATTCTCCCTTGGATCCCCACCCGTATGTTTAAGAGACATGCCTTAAAAGAAAGGTTAACGCCGAACGGTCGCTCGTGCCTACCCGCTGGTCGTGATATCCTGCGAAATCCCTGCGGATCAAGGAGTTGGCCGTGGTCACCCTGCTTAAGCACCTGGCGAGCGATATTGAAAAAATTCCGGAATTCCGTCTTTACGGACGGGTGACCGCCGTTCTGGGGATGATGGTCGAGATCGGCGGCGTGGAACGCGCGCTCTCGATCGGCGACCGCTGCTTCGTCCAGGCGCGGGGCGGGCGGATGGTCGCCTGCGAGGTGGTCGGCTTTCGCGACAGCCGGGCGCTGGCGATGCCGTTCGGTCCCCTGGAGGGAGTCGGAATCGGCTCACGGGCGCAGATCTCCGACGCCGAACCGGTGATCTATCCGGACAATAGTTGGCTTGGCCGCGTGATCGACGCCATGGGCCAGTCGATCGACGGCAACGGTCCGCTCACGGAAGGGGCGCAGGCCTATCCCCTTCGGAACAGCCCGCCGCCGGCCCATCGCCGCCGGCGGGTCGGCACCAAGCTCGATGTCGGCGTGCGGGCGATCAACCAGTTCATTTCGATCTGTCGCGGTCAGCGCATGGGCATCTTTGCCGGCTCCGGGGTCGGCAAGTCGGTGCTGATGGCGATGCTGGCGCGCTTCTCGAATGCCGACGTCTTTGTGATCGGCTTGATCGGCGAGCGCGGCCGCGAGGTGCAGGAGTTCATTCAGGACTATCTCGGCGAGGAGGGGATGCGCCGGTCGGTCGTGGTGGTCGCCACGTCGGACGAAAGCCCGCTGATGCGCCGCCAGGCGGCCCATCTCACCCTGTCCGTTGCTGAGTATTTCCGGGATCAGGGCAAGCAGGTTCTTTGCATGATGGACAGCGTGACCCGCTTCGCCATGGCCCAGCGCGAGATCGGATTGGCCACCGGCGAGCCCCCCGCATCGAAAGGGTATACGCCCACCGTCTTCGCCGAACTGCCGCGCCTGCTGGAACGGGCCGGCCCCGGTATCGAGGAGGGATCGATCACCGGGCTGTTCAGCGTCCTGGTGGAAGGCGACGATCACAACGAACCGATTTCCGACGCGGTCCGCGGCATCCTCGACGGCCACGTGGTGCTGGAACGGGCGATCGCCGACCGAGGCCGCTACCCCGCGATCAACATCCTGCGCTCGGTCTCCCGCATGATGCCGGACTGCAACACCCCCGAGCAGACCGGCCTGGTCCGCCGCGCCCGGGCGCTGATGTCGACCTACGAGGACATGGCCGACATGATCCGCTTGGGCGCCTATCGACGTGGCAGCGATCCGTTGGTGGACGAGGCGATCCGCTACCACGAGCCGCTGGAGGCGTTTCTCAATCAGGACAAGGACGACAATGCCGATCTCGAGTCCGGCTATGAGGAGCTGGCGGGGATCCTCGGCGTCGCCGCGGCAGAAGAGGATGCGGAGCCATGAGGATCGTGGCCGGGTCCTGCAGGGCGTGACCGGAGGCTGAACGATGCGCCCGTTCGACACCCTGATCGAACTGTCCGAGAACCGGCTGGACGAGAAGCGCAAGCGGCTCGCCACTCTGGAGGACCGGCTGACAGCGGCTCAGGCGCAACGGGCGGCCCTTGACGAGGAGCAGGCGCAGGAGCAGCAGGTCGCCGCCCAGGAGACCGGGATCGTCGGGTTCGCCTACGGCGCTTACGCGGAGCGTCTCATACAGCGCCGGGAGGAAGCCGACCGGGCGATCGCTAAGGCCGAAAAGGCAGTCGAGGAGCAGCGGGAAATCGTCCGCGAGGCCTTTGCCGAACTCAAGCGCTACGAGATGGCCCACGAGGCGCGGCTCGCCAAGGCCCGCAGGGAACAGGAGGCCAAGGATCAGATCGAACAGGACGAGATCGCCGGCAATATGCTGAGGCGCAGGGACGAGCGGCTGTAGCCGGGGAGGGGCCGGAAGGCGTGTCCGAAAGCGTGATCCCTATCGCGCCCGTCTTTCACCCCAGAGATTGACCATGTTGCCGGCGAAGATGAGAACACCGCCGAACAGTACGTACGGATTCCAAGGCTCGGCGTAGAATAGGTATCCGATGACCGCGATGATCGGCAGCCGGATGAAGTCCATGGGCGCCACCACGGCGGCATCCGCGTGGCGCATCGCATGGGCCACGCACCAGTGCGAGCAGAGCCCGCCCAGGCCGATGGCGGCGATCCAGATATAGTTTTCCGGCGAGGGCATCACCCATATGCCGAGCGCCGGGATCAGGCCGAGCGGCAGCTGTATCAGGTTCATCCAGAACACGATGGCGAAGGGGCTTTCGGTCGAGGCCATGTGCCGGGTGAAGACGTAGGTCGCCGCATAGGCCATGGCCGCGCCCAGCACCGCGAAGGCGGCCACGTCGATCATCTCGGCGCCCGGCCGGACGACGATCAGGATGCCGACGAAGCCCATGGCCACCGCGATCATCCGCCACCGGGTGAAGGGTTCACCGAGGAAGATCGCCGCCAGGATCGCGGTCCAGATCGGCACGGTGAACTCGATCGAGAAGACCGCCGCCAGGGGCAGCAGGCTGAGGCCGTAGACCCAGCCGAACTGGCCGGCGAAATGGATGGTGTTGCGGGACAGGTGCAGGCCGATCCGGTCGGTGCGGATGCCGTCGAAGCGTCGGAAGGCGGCAATCGAGGTGAGCACCGCCACGCAGATGATGCTGCGGAAGCTGAGCGCCTGGAAGACCGACATTTCTTGGGTCAGTTCGCGGCCCGCCAGCGCCATCGTGGTGAAGGATGCCAGCGCGCCCATCATCCACAAGACGGCCTTGAGGGTGTTGGTTTGAAGCGGAAGGGATGTGACGGCCACGCTGCGGCTCCATCGGGTGGGGCGGCGAACAGACACCCGCCGACAGGCCGCGTCAAGCACCGCACCATGCTGCGATGCGGCGAAACCTGGGGGCTGCGACAATCCTGTGGCGCTTCAAGGGGACGACGATCCGGCACAGATCGGGCGATGCTGCATAAAGCGAACCAATTCAGTCCGGATTTCCATTGACCCGTCGCCGATCGGGCCATATTTATACCGTACTGAAAAGGTACGGTATCTGATGTTGCGACTTAATCGCATGACTGACTACGCGATCGTGATCCTGGGCCAGATGGCGCAGGATGTGGGGCGCGTGCGTACCGCGCCGGCGCTGTCCGAGGCGACCGCGGTTCCGCTGCCCTCCGTGTCGAAGATCCTGAAGACCCTGTCCCACGCCGGGATGGTGACCGCCCATCGGGGCGCCAAGGGCGGGTATTCCCTGGACCGGCGGGCGTCCGACGTCACCATGACCGAGATCATCCAGGCGCTTGAGGGACCGATCGCGCTGACCGCCTGCGTCGACGGGGCGGAGGACAGCTGCGAGGTCCAGCATTCCTGTTTCATGCGCGGCAACTGGAACCGGGTGAATTCCGCGATCCATGCCGCCCTCGATGCCGTCACGCTGGCCGACATGATGGATCCGGAAGAGATGTTCCCGGATCGCTCTGCCGGCCGGACCGTCGGCGCGAGCCCGCAGAACGTTTGATTATGGATTGGGAGAACTGAGGATGGCTGCGACAGCCGATACAGTGCGCCAGGTCGAGGAAGTCACGGGCCGTGCCTACAAGCACGGGTTCGTCACCGATATCGATATGGATATGGCGCCGAAGGGGCTCGATGAGACCACCATCCGCTTCATCTCCGCCAAAAAGGAGGAGCCGGAGTGGCTGCTGGAGTGGCGCCTCAAGGCGTTCCAACAATGGCAGCAGATGAAGGAGCCGAACTGGGCGAAGGTCGGTTATCCGCCGATTGACTACCAGGACCTCTATTACTACGCGGCGCCGAAGCAGAAGCCGAAGCTGAACTCCCTGGACGAGGTCGATCCGGAGCTTCTGGCGACCTACGAGAAGCTCGGCATTCCGCTGAAGGAGCAGGAGATCCTCGCCGGCGTGGTCGCCGTCGACGCGGTGTTCGATAGCGTGTCCGTCGCCACGACCTACAAGAAGGAGCTGGAGAAGCACGGGGTCATCTTCTGCTCGATCTCGGAGGCGGTGCGCGACTATCCGGATCTGGTGAAGCGCTATCTCGGCTCGGTCGTGCCGGCCGCGGACAATTTCTTCGCCTGCCTGAACAGCGCCGTCTTCACCGATGGCAGCTTCGTCTACATCCCTAAGGGCGTGCGCTGCCCGATGGAGCTGACGCACCTATTTCCGGATCAACGCCGAGAATACGGGCCAGTTCGAGCGCACGCTGATCGTCGCCGACGAGGGCAGCTACGTCTCCTATCTGGAGGGCTGTACCGCGCCGCAGCGCGACGAGAACCAGCTCCATGCGGCCGTGGTCGAATTGATCGCCCTGGACGACGCCGAGATCAAGTACTCGACGGTGCAGAACTGGTATCCGGGTGACGAGAACGGCAAGGGCGGGATCTACAACTTCGTGACCAAGCGCGGCGCCTGCCGCGGCAAGCGGTCCAAGATCTCCTGGACCCAGGTCGAGACGGGATCGGCGATCACCTGGAAGTATCCGAGCTGCATCCTCCAGGGCGACGACAGCGTCGGCGAATTCTACTCGGTCGCCATCACCAACAACGCCCAGCAGGCCGATACCGGCACCAAGATGATCCATCTGGGCAAGAACACCCGCTCGACGATCATCTCCAAGGGGATCAGCGCCGGGCGCGCGGACAACACCTATCGCGGTCTGGTGCGGGTGGGTAAGCGGGCCGAGGGCGCGCGGAACTTCACCCAGTGCGACAGCCTGCTGATCGGCGACAAGTGCGGGGCGCATACCGTCCCCTACATCGAGAGCAAGAATCCGAGCGCCCGCATCGAGCACGAGGCGACCACCTCGAAGATCAGCGAGGATCAGCTTTTCTATTGCATGTCCCGCGGTCTCTCGACCGAGGACGCCGTGGGTCTGATCGTCAACGGCTTCTGCAAGGAAGTCATGAAGGAACTGCCGATGGAGTTCGCGGTCGAAGCGCAGAAGCTCATCGGCATCAGCTTGGAAGGTAGCGTCGGTTAACTCGACGCGTGAGGAAAAATCACTATGGCACTGTTGGAAATCGAAAATCTTCACGCCGAAGTCGACGGTAAGCCGATCCTCAAGGGGATCGATCTCTCGATCGAGGCCGGCCAGATTCACGCCATCATGGGGCCGAACGGCTCGGGTAAGAGCACGCTCAGCTATGTGCTCGCCGGCCGCGACGGCTACGAGGTGACCGAGGGCTCCATCCGTCTGGACGGACAGGACCTTCTGGAGATGGAGGCGGACGAGCGCGCGGTCGCGGGGGTGTTCCTCGCCATGCAGTATCCCGTCGAATTGCCGGGCGTGACCGGCATGACCTTCCTGCGCGAGGCGGTGAACGCCCGGCGCAAGGCGGTCGGCGAGGAAGAGATCGACGCGATGGGCTTCCTGAAGATGGTGCGCGCCAAGGCCAAGACCCTCGGCGTGACCGACGAGATGCTGAAGCGCGCGGTCAATGTCGGCTTCTCCGGCGGCGAGAAGAAGCGCAACGAGATCCTGCAGATGGCGGTGCTCGAGCCGAAGTTCTGCGTCCTGGACGAGACGGACAGCGGCCTCGACATCGATGCCCTCAAGGTGGTCTCGGAGGGTGTGAACGCTTTGCGGAGCGCCGAGCGGTCGATGCTCGTCATCACCCATTACCAGCGCCTGCTGAATCATATCGAGCCCGACGTGATCCACGTGCTCGCCCATGGCCGCATCCAGAAGACCGGCGGCAAGGAACTGGCGCTTGAGCTGGAGCAGAACGGCTATGCCGACTACGTCGAGGCGGCGGCCTGAGGGGGCGGAGATGGCTGACAAAGCGACCCTAGCGCTGCTGAGCGGCGTTCCGTCGACCGGTGACGGGCCGGAATGGCTGACCAAGCTGCGCCGGAGCGCGGTGGCGGAGGCCGAGCGCAGCGGGCTGCCCGGCGTGCGCACCGAGGCGTGGAAGTTCACCAATCTGAACGCGCTCAAGGCGTTGGAGCCGGTGGCGCCGACCGGCACGGCGCCGGTCGGTCGTCCGGCATCGTTCGCCGATGTGACGGCGGCGGAACTTCACCTGTCGAACGGCCGGCTGACCCACGCCGATGCGATGCCGGAGGGCGTCGATCTGGTTGCGCTATCCGATCCGGACGGTGCGCCGGAATGGGTGTCGGAGGCCCTGGGCACGATCGCCGATACCGCCCTGCATCCGTTCACCGCGATCAATACCGGCGCCTTCGTCGGCGGTGTCGCTCTTCGCATCCGGCGCGGTGCTTTGGTGGAGACGCCGATCCTGCTGCTGGTCGATACGCTGGGCGAGGACGGCAGGACCGTCGCCGTGCATCCCCGCGTGTTGGTGGTCGTGGAAGACGGCGCGATGGCCGATCTGGTGGAGGTCCATACCGGTACCGGCGCCTATGTGACCAACGCGGTGACCGAGCTGTCGATCGGCAAGGATGCCCGTCTCGGTCACTACAAGCTGCAGGCCGACAGTGGCGAGGCGTTCCACATCGCCATGACCGCCGCCCACTGCGCGGACAGCAGCACCTACGACAATTTCGCCCTGTCCACTGGATCGCGGCTCGCCCGCAACGAGATCCGGGCGACGCTCGACGGTCGGCATATCGAGTACCGCATCAACGGCGGCTATCTCGCCTGTGGCGACCAGCATATGGACACCGCGACCTTCATCGATCATGCCAAGCCCGACTGCGCCAGCCACGAGCTCTACAAGGGCGTGCTGGCGGACAGGGCCCACGGGGTGTTCCAGGGCAAGATCCTGGTGCGGCCGGACGCCCAGAAGACCGACGGCTACCAGATGAACCGCGCCCTGCTCCTGTCGCGGGAGGCTGAGATCAACTCCAAGCCGGAGCTGGAGATCTACGCCGACGACGTGAAGTGCAGCCATGGCGCCACCGTGGGTGAGCTGGACGACGATCAGCTTTTCTACCTCATGGCGCGCGGCATCCCGAAGGAGCGCGCCCGCGCGATCCTGGTGGCGGCCTATGTGGACGAGGCCATCGACCACATCCAGCGCGAGCCGATCCGCGACGCCTTCAGGGCGGCGGCGGCCGATTGGATGCAGCGGCACATCGCCGGCGCGCCGGCCAAGGGAGGGCTCTGAGCATGCCGGAAGGCGCTGGGACCAAGGGTGAGAGCTACGACGTCGCGCGGATTCGGGCGGATTTTCCGATCCTGTCGACCACCGTACACGGCAAGCCACTGGTGTATCTCGACAACGGCGCCTCGGCGCAGAAGCCGCGGCAGGTGATCGACCGGGTGTCGGAAGTCTACGAGACCGGCTATGCCAACGTGCATCGCGGTCTGCATTTCCTGAGCGAGAAGGCGACCGACGACTACGAGGGCGCGCGCGAGACCGTGCGCGGGTTCCTCAACGCCGCCTCGACCAGCGAGATCATCTTCACCCGCAACACCACCGAGGCGATCAACCTGGTCGCGTCGAGCTGGGGCCGCGCCAATCTGCAGCCGGGCGACGAGATCATCATCACCTACATGGAGCACCACTCGAACATCGTGCCGTGGCAGATGCTGCGCGACGAGAAGGGGCTGGTGCTGAAGGCGGTGAAGCCGGGCGAGGGCGGGGCCTTCGATATGGCGGCGTTCAAGGAGATGTTGACCGACCGGACCAAGCTGGTCGCGATCTGTCACGTCTCCAACGTGCTCGGCACGGTGGTCCCGGTCCACGAGGTGACGAAGCTCGCCCACGAGGCCGGCGCGGCGGTGCTGCTCGACGGCAGCCAGGCGGTCCAGCACATCGCCGTCGACGTTCAGGATATCGGCTGCGACTTCTACTGCTTCACCGGCCACAAGCTCTACGGCCCGTCCGGGATCGGCGTGCTGTACGGCAAGGAGAGCGTGCTCGACGCCATGCCGCCGTATCAGGGCGGCGGCGACATGATCTCCTCGGTCTCCATCGAAAGCAGCGAATGGGCCGACCTTCCGGCGAAGTTCGAGGCGGGTACCCCGGCGATCGCCCAGGCGATCGGACTGGCGGCCGCCATCGACTACGTCAAGGGCGTGGGGCTCGATCGGATCGCCGAGCACGAGCGCGACCTGCTGAACTACGCGACCCAGCGGCTCGCCTCCGTCGAAGGACTGGCGATCCTGGGCACGGCAGCCGGCAAGGTGTCGCTGGTCACCTTCACGCTGGACTGCGCCCATCCGCACGACATCGCGACCATCGTCGACCAGCAGGGCGTGGCCGTGCGGGCCGGCCATCACTGCGCCCAGCCGCTGATGGACTATTACGACGTGGGCTCGACCACCCGGGCGAGCTTCGCCCTGTACAACACGCGCGACGAGATCGACGCGCTGGTCGGCGCGCTCGACAAGGTGCGCCAGATCTTCGCCTGAGAATGGATGCCGCGATGAATCACGAGCTCGGCCTGCACGACTTCATGCCCGGCGCCGTCGGCCCGGAGGGGTCGGCGCTTGCCGGCGCACCGCTCGAGGACCCGAAGGGCCCGGTCGACGAGGAGGTCGTGATCGAGGCGCTGAAGACCGTGCACGATCCGGAGATTCCGGTGAATCTCTACGACCTCGGGCTGATCTACGACATCGAACGGTTCGACGACGGCACGGTGAAGATCGAGATGACGCTGACCGCGCCGGCCTGTCCCGTTGCCGGAGAGATGCCGAAGATGGTTGCCGAGGCGGTGGCGAAGGCCGAGGGCGTCGGCGAAGTGGAGGTCAGTCTGGTCTGGGACCCGCCCTGGACGAAGGCCCGGATGAGCGAAGAGGCTCGACTGCTCCTGGACATGTTCTAGACTATCCCCACCTGTATGATGATGGCGATGTCATACGATCTGAATACGGAATGCAGCCGAAACCCTAGGTGAGAGCGATGTTCCAGCCCGGAAAAGCCCCGATCACGTTGACCGAAGCCGCCGCCGAGCGCGTGCGCAGGCTGGTGGACAATGCCGGCGATGAGGGCGTCATCGGCCTGCGCGTCGGCGTGAAGAACACCGGCTGCTCGGGCCTGTCCTATGTCGTCGAGTACGCGAAGGACCGCAAGAAGCTCGAGGACGTGGTCGAGGACAAGGGCGTGAAGATCTTCATCGACCCGACCGCGATCATGTTCATCCTCGGGTCGGAGATGGACTACCAGGAGGACAAGATGTTCTCCGGCTTCGTCTTCAACAATCCGAACGAGACCGGACGCTGCGGCTGCGGCGAGAGCTTCAGCGTCGCCGCGGGCTGAGTGCCTGCGCCGCTGTCAGCCGATCCCGTGCAGGTCCAGCGCCTGCCGCATCGCCGGCATCTCCCATACCTGTGATCTGAGTTTGGCCGTCTTCGGACACGCCTGTGCGAGGCGGCCCGGTTCCGGATGCCAATGGGCGAGCATGGCCAGGTAGACGTCCGCCGCCCCGGGGCGCGCTCCAAAGAGGAACGGCGCATCCTCGCTGAGGTCCGCCTCGACCACCTGCCAGCACCTGTCCAGGGCCGCGATGGCGACCTGACGTGTCGCGGCGCGCGCGGAGTCCTCCGGCACGATGTCGTCGGTATGGTAGATCCGCTGGCACGTCGGGTAGAGCGTGGCGGCCCCGTACAGAACCCAGTCGAGGAAGACCGCGTGTTCCAGACTTCCGGGCGCGGGGGCGAGGTCCGGGGCGAGCTCCGCCACATGCAGGATCATGGCTCCGGACTCGCGCAGCACCCGTCCATCCGGGAGCCGCAGGGCGGGGACGGTGCCGAGCGGGTGTACGTCCCGCAGATAGGCCTCTTTCTTGTGGGCGTGCAGCCGGGTGTCGACCTGAACGGTCTCGTGGCGGATGCCGCTCTCGATCAGCAGGCAGAGGGGGGCGAGAGACCCGGCGCGGCCGCTCCAGTAGAGCGTATGAAACACTGGAATTTTTCTCCTGAACTCAATAGTTTGGCAACTATCCGGCCGCGATCCTAACATCGGATCGACGGGGCCGGTAATGCCGGGGTCTCCTCACATAGTCGCCGCCGATCCAACAGAGTTTTCCGGGTCCGGGCCAACGGGAATAAGTCTTCCCGCGGGCGGGTCTGTTGTTTCGGCGTACCGACACGCGATGGGGGTCTCCTGTCCGTGGCCGGCGCTGTCCTGCGGCCGTCCACAACCGAATGATCATCATGATGACTCAGAATCGGGACGTTCCACCCGACCCGACGTTCGGCCGCGTCGGGATGCGGTCGCTTGTTCTTTCCCTGTTGTGCGCGGCTGCGACCTTGGCGATCACCGTCACCATCGCGATCGCGTTCGAGGCGTTCCTTTCCGTCTTCCTGAAAGGGGCCTACAAATGGCTGCTCGTCGGCCTTTTCGTGGTCCTGACGGCCTGGATATCGGCCAATTTCTGCCTATCGACTTCTCGGTGCGATCTCGCTCGCCCTCCGCCGGCAGAGCCGCGCGCCGCGGTCGGACCGCAAGGTGGGCCGACGTCTCGCGGTCGCAATCCCGATCTATGAGGAGGATCCGCAGGCGGTTCATGCCGGTCTGGAGCGGATGATCGCCTCGTTCGCGGCCGAGCCGAGACTGGACGGGTTCCATCTGTTCATTCTCAGCGACACCCGTTCCGAGGAGAAGGTCGCGAGCGAGATCGCGGTCTGCTGGGCGCTGCGCCGGCGGTTCGACGCCGCCAACCGGATCTTCTATCGCCAGCGTCCGGACAACCGGGGCCGCAAGGCCGGAAACATTCAGGATTTCGTCGAGACCTGGGGCGGAGCCTACGAGTTCGCTCTGATCCTGGATGCCGACAGCCGCATGGACGGGACGACGGTGCAGCGCCTGGCAGACGAACTCGACGCCGATCCGAAGCTCGGACTGGTGCAGACCTGGGTCCGCCCGGTGCGCGGTACGACGCCGTTCGGGCGGATGCAGCAGTTCGCGACGTCGGTCTACGGCCAGGCCTCGGCCGAGGGGGTCCGGCTGCTGATGGGCGACAGCGCGACCTATTGGGGTCACAACGCCATGATCCGGCTTCAGGCCTTCGCCGAGTGCTGCGGGCTGGCGGAACTGCCGGGCAGCGCGCCGCTCGGAGGCGAGATCCTGAGTCACGACTTCGTGGAGGCGGCGATGTTGCGACGTGGCGGGTGGCGGGTGACCGTCGTTGCCGACCGGTTGGGCAGCTACGAGGAACCGCCGCCCAGCCTTCTCGCCCACGCCGCCCGTGATCGTCGCTGGTGCCAGGGCAACCTGCAGCACCTTCAACTGCTCGTCGCCGACGGCATCGGCTGGACCAACCGGCTGCATTTCTTCCTGGGCGCGCTGGCTTATCTCGCGTCACCGATCTGGATGCTGTTTCTCGTGATCGGTGCCGTCGGACTTCTGGCCGCTGCCCCAGAGCTCGCCGCCCGTCCGGGGATCGCGGCGGTTTCCCTGCCGAGCGACGTGCAGGTCAATCCTTGGCTGCTGATCGCCGTGCCGCTCGGGATGCTTTTTATTCCAAAGGTGATCGGTGCCCTGATGATCGTGGCGAACGGAGACCTGCGACGCGGCCATGGCGGCTTCTTCGCGCTGATCGGCAGCACGCTTCTGGAAATGGTGTACAGCACCCTCACCGCGCCGGTGATGATGCTGCTGCACACCCGCTTCGTGGGCGAGATCCTGGCGGGCGCGTCGAGCGGCTGGAAGCCCGGCAAGCGGACCGGCGAGCAGGCGGCGATCGCGGATGTGCTGCGGGCGCATGGCGGTCACATGCTGATCGGGCTCGTCTCGGCTGTGGCGATCGGCTGGGCGTCGCTCGAGGCGCTCGCGGTGGCGAGCCCGGTGATCGCCGGGCTCGTCCTGTCGGCGCCCCTGACCTGGGCCGGAAGTTCGCCGGCATTGGGGGCTGCGCTCGGCCGATGCCGGTTGTTCCTGATACCGGAAGAAACGAACCCGCCAAAGGTTCTCTCCGATGGCGGGTAGAGGGCGGGTCGGTCAAATGGTTGACCGGCTGAGGCAGGGGCTGAGGGTCCGCGTCTTAACGGCTGGGGTTCAACCGATGACGGACGTGCTGTCAGGAGCGGCGGCGCGTCCTTGGAGTGAGGCGGGGCCGGTGAGCGCCAGACCGGACAGGGTGTCGATCACCATGCTCCCGACCGTGCGCGTCCGCCGGATCGGCATGGGCCTCGGCGCCGGCGGCGGCGTAAGCGGCGTTTCGTCGACACCATTCTCATCGAATTGGGTCATGAGACTGACATCTGCGGGAGTCATGGAGCCGGACCTTTCTGGCGGTATTGGTTCTGGCGGTATTGGGGAGGAAGCGGGAGTCCGCTTCAGGCGTTTGAGACTTAGACGGCGACGCACGCGCGGAAATTCCGCGTGCCGTCACCGATTGCCGAAGCCCGGCCGGGAGACGGATTGCCGACTCCACGACGGGCAGGGCGCTTCAATGTCGCTAGTGGAGGCGAAATGCAGTTCGACCGTCGACATTTCCTGGCCCTGAGCGCCTCGACGCTCGCGGTCCTTGTCCCGCTAGGGAACGTCCGGGCGGAGGCCGGCGGGCTTCGAGAACGGATGGGTCAGGTGGGTTCGTTCGAGGGCCTTGAGGCGCTCGCACGCGACGTCGCCAAGACGCCGTTCGAGGCGCCGGTCCGGGTACCGAAACGGTTCGTACAGCTCAACCATGATCAGTACCGGGCGATACGTCTCGCCGGCGACCGCGCGTTATGGTCCGACACGGACTTGCCGTTCCGGATGGCGCCTTTCCATGCGGGCTGGCTGTTTCCCCATCCGATCGATCTGTTCGAAATCGGCGTGGACGGGACCAGCCGGCTACCCTTCGAGACGACACGCTTCACGTATCCGGACTCCATGACGCCGCCCGACGGGGGCGAGGCCGACCAACTAGGCTATGCAGGCTTCCGGGTGTTCGACCGCTTCGATTTCGAGCGCGATGTCGCGGCGTTCCTCGGCGCGAGCTACTTTCGGGCCGTTGGCAAGGAAATGCAATACGGACTTTCCGCCAGGGGGCTCGCGCTCAATACGGGACGGTTCGGCGAGGAGGAGTTCCCGATCTTCCGGGCATTCTGGCTTCAGCGGCCGGTGCCTGACAGCGGGTCGGTGACGGTGCTGGCCCTGCTCGACAGCGCCAGTACGACCGGCGCCTACCGGTTTGTCATCGAGACCGGACGGTCGACGGTCATGGACGTCACCGCGTCGATCTTTCCGCGCACGGACCTCGACGGCATCGGCCTTGCCCCGATGACCTCCATGTATCTGCATGGGGAGAACGACTACAGGCGGCGCGACGATTTCCGCCCGGAGGTCCATGATTCCGATGGGCTCGTGATGCGTACGGGGGCGGGGGAGTGGATCTGGCGGCCGCTGCGCAATCCGGCGGAACCCCGCATCAGCACGTTCTCCGACGCGACACCCCGCGGCTTCGGTCTTCAGCAGCGCGACCGCAGCTTCGCCCATTATCTCGATGACGGCGTGTATTACGACCGCCGTCCCAACCTCTGGATCGAGCCGACCGGCGACTGGGGCCGGGGTCGGGTGGAGCTGATCGAGCTGCCGGCGAACGACGAGACGGTGGACAACATCGTCGTGTACTGGCGCCCTGAGATCCCGCCGCAGCCGGACCGGCCGATCTCCGTCGGCTACCGGATGTACTGGGGCGCCGAGATGCCGGACCGGCTTCCCGCGCCGGGGCGCGTCATGGCGACCTGGACAGGGATCGGGGGTACCGCTGGTGAGGAGCGCGACCCGAAGGTCCGCAAGTTCGTCGTCGATTTCTCCGGAGGCGATCTTGCCCGTCTCGGGAAAGGCGATGCGGTCGAGGCGGTCGTTACCGCGTCGAAAGGCGTGGTCCGCGGGGGCGCCGCGAGACCCGTCGAGGAACTCGGCGGCTGGCGGATGATCTTCGATCTCGACCCGGACGGCGAGGCGCCGATCGATCTTCGGGCCTATCTGCGGTTCCGAGGCGGCGCGTTGACGGAAACCTGGCTCTACACATGGCATCCGGAGGATGTCTGAGTGCTGGGTGAGGGGGCAATCGGCCGAAAGGGAGTGGCCGCGGACAAGTCGCCCGCAAGGTCATGCCTGGACGGTTGACCCCGAAGCTGGATAAAACCTTGAGTACCGCGTGATCCCGTCGACGAGACTGCTCCAAGGAGGCCCCATGCCGCGTCCGGTCATCGGCATTCAGTGCAACAGATACGTCGCCGAGGAGGTGATCGAGGCCCAGATGACCGGGCGGCGCACCATTGACGCCGTCGCCGACGTCGCCGGGTGCACACCGCTGCTCATTCCCGCCATACCGGAGGCGGTCGATCTGCCCGACCTGCTCGACGTTCTGGACGGGGTCGTGCTGACCGGCGGCCGCGCTAATGTCCACCCGCGGCATTACGGCGAGGACCTGACCGAGCGGCACGGGGAAATGGACGAGGGGCGCGACGCGGTCGCCCTGCCCATGGTGCGGGCCTGTGTCGAGCACGGCATCCCCATCCTGGGGCTCTGCAAGGGCATCCAGGAGATGAACGTCGCGTTCGGGGGCACTCTTCACCCGGAAATCGCGGAACTGCCGGGCAAGCACCGTCATCGCATGATCAAGGGATGCAAGGACCCGGACGTGATCTTCGAACTCCGCGAGCATGTTCGGCTCACGCCGGGCGGCGTGATGGCGCGGATGCTGGGGACCGACAAGATCGTCACCAACTCCCTGCACGGCCAGGCGATCCTGGATCTCGGCGAGCGGGTCGTGGTCGAGGGCGTGGCCCTGGACGACACGATCGAGGCGGTCTCCATCGCCGAGGCGCGCAGCTTCGCCATCGGAGTCCAGTGGCACGCCGAGTACAACGCCGCCGGCGACCCGGTCAGCCGTGTGCTGTTCTCCCGTCTGGGCGATGCGGCGCGCGAGCGCCAGAAACTGCGGCGGGCGGGCCTGCTCGCCGGCGCCGCCTGACGGCCGCCATGATGGGTAACGACAACTGGGGCTGGCAGGCCCGGATCGGCATGTTCATCGTCTCCAGCGAGGCGGTGCCCGAGGCCGAGTGGTGGGCCATGTGTCCGCCCCATGTCTCGGTCCATGCCGCCCGGATCGCCGCCAAGGCGCCGTGGGCGCGCTGGAACGGCGAGCGCACCGCCGTGACCCTCGAACCCGACCTGCAGCGCGGCGCCGAGCATTTCGCCGGCATGCGGCTCTCGGCCCTGGTGATCGGCCACAGTTCCAGCAGCATTCTCGGCGGCACCGGCTGGGACGCGGCGGTCGTGGAGGCGATCTCCGGGATCGTGCGGCCTGAGACCGTCGTCACGACCAACGGGCTCGACGGCCAGGCGGCGATGCGGGCCGCCGGGGTGCGCCGGCCCTTCATCGTGCTGCCGCCCTGGTTCAACGCCGCCACCGCCGAGCAGGCCATGGCCTACTACCGCGGCCTCGGCGTCGAGCCGGTCGGGCCTCTGAGCCACGATCCGGGGCGTGGCTGGCGCGACGTGCCCCATGGCGAGATGTACCCGCAGGGCCTGGGCTTCGAGCAGCAGGTCGAGCCGCTCTACACCCAGATCCGCGCCGCCTGTCCGCCCGAGGCCGATGGCGTGTTCATCGCCGGCACCGGCTTCCGCTGCGTGGCGATCCTCGACGCCCTGGAGCGCGACCTCCAACGCCCGGTCCTGTCGGCCAATCAGGTGAGCCTCTGGCACTGCCTGCGGCTGTCCGGCGTGAAGGCGGAGGTGTCGGGCTACGGCAGCTTGTTCGGGCTCTGAGCTAGGCTCAGGACGTGTGAAGCGGCTGGAATAACGACGATCGTGTCCAATGATTGGCCGAAGTCGGGATTGCGACCAAAATGAACAAACATCAGTCTTGGTCGACGGCAAAAATGGGTGGGTAGCGGACGCTATCCCTGGAGCTGGACAACAACACCTGTGAACGGTCGATCCGAGGGATAGCTGTCGGGCGCAAGAACCAGCTCTTCATGGGCTCCGAGGGCGGCGGGAAGGCCGGGGACATTGCCTACACCCTCATCGAGACCGCCGAGTTCAATGGTGTCGATCTGCACGTTTGGCTGAGTGATGTGCTCGGCCGCATCGCTGAGCACAAGACACCCGGCTCGACGAGATGCTGCCCTGGACCTACGCTCAACGTGGTTGAGCGTACCGGCGATCGTCAGACCCTTCCAGGTGGGCTTGCCCGGACGCTCTCGATCTTGCCGCCTGCCATGAGCTGGAACAGTCCATCGGTTCGGCCGGGGAAGGCGACGACGTTCATACCCGTCAGGTCGGTGCCGCTTCGCCCGTGGTCCGGAGACGGCCACGGTGATCGAGACCCCGGTGACCCCTACGCCGAGAACCGCAGCGACACTGAAACAGACGTGCCGATCCCAGGCGTACTCTGCAGCGCTATCGTTCCACTCTGACCATCGACCAGCGCCTTGACGATGGACAGTCCGAGTCCGATCCCGCCGCTGGTGAGGTGCGGATCCTGCTGCGATTGATTGAACGGCTGGAAGACCCAACTGACCTGATCCGGTTCGATGCCGACCCCATCGTCCCTGACCTCGACGACCGCTCGGTCCTCGTCCTGCCGGACGAAGATGTCGACCCGACCGCCCGGCCGGTTGTACTTGATACCGTTGGACAGCAGGTTGATCGCGATCTGCTGCACCGCGCGCGGGTCGGCCAGGACCGGGCGGTCCGGCAAGGCGTAGTGCAGTCGCACCTCGACTGCCATCTTCGACGCGATATCGTCGACGCTCGACAGCGCGTTCTCGAGCGGCGGGCGCAGGTCGATCGGCCGGACATCAAGCTCCCGCTTGCCCGCTTCGATCGCCGAGATATCGAGGATATCATTGACCAGAGAGAGCAGATGCGTGCCGCTGGTGTGGATGTCGCGCGCGTAGTCGCGGTGCTTGTCGCCATGTCCCGGCGACGAGGATCCGAGGCCGACCATGATCATCTCGCTGAAGCCGAGGATGGCGTTCAATGGGGTCCGGAGTTCGTGGCTCATGGTTGCCAGGAACTGCGACTTCGCCTGGCTGGCCTGGATCGCGGCATCCAGGGCGATACGCAGGTTCACCGAGGTGTCGGCCAGTTCCGCGGTCCGTTCGGTCACCTGCTGCTCGAGACCAGCCCGCTCGATCTGGGCGAACTGCCGCAGCGCGCCGACGATCGAGAACGCAAGGACAAAGGCGCAGGCGGCGCGTATGACTTGGACGGGAAACCCGATCCAGGCGCTGACCGCCTCCGCGTGAAAAGACGTGAAGGGCGCGAAAGTACCCTCCGCGCCGGGCAGGGTCGAAAGACCGTATACGACGAGGGCGATGCCGGAGACGGCGAAGAACGAGGGCAGCCGTCCCGTCAGGGTCGCCGGCACCGCGCCGCGGACGGTCGCGGAGCGCAGGAAGGCGATCCCGATCAGCAGCGCCCCGGGCGCGCCGAGCAGCCATCGCACCAGCTTGTCGAGCGTCTCGGTCCGCATGATGCCGGTGACGTTCAACAGCCAGCCCACACTCCAGATCAGGATCAAGACCGTCGGCAGTAGCCACCACCGCCGGTCGCGTTCAGGGGTCGGGGCGACGGTGGCGATGATTCCGGCGGAGAAGAGAAAGATGAAGGATAGCCCGCTGGCGGCTGAGATAGCAGGGTCCAGCGACAGGTCCGGCCGTATCAGTGTCGCCATGACCAGCCACTCGTTGACGCTATGGATCAGTCCGAACGTGCCCAGAAGGCGCAGCGTGAGCCGATGTCGGACCAGGGCGTCGGGGATGACCGTCGCCGTCAGCAGGATTCCGAGCGTGAAGAATCCAAGGCCATAGATGAAGAAGATCGCGATCAACCGCGCATTCCTGTCAGTCGAACGGCGGAGAAAGCGTAGCCGAGAACCCGGGGCTGCTCACGGACATTTCACAACCTCGCGCTGAGAGCGGAACCCAAGACCGCAGTTTCACGACAACGTCGGCATTGGCCCGGAGCCGATGCCTGCTGACGATAAGGAAGCTGAAAGAGATTAAGAGTTCTCTAAAATTGCGCCGTAATTGCATAAAAAATTATAGGAAAATCTTATGAATCCCGAACTGACACCCCCCGAGCAGGTGTTCCTTTCGGCACCCGACGGGCCCCTCCAGCCTACTGAACAATTCGCCTCCAGGCGCTCACGATGCGGAGGCTACGCGAGTGACCGCTATGGGTCGCGAGTGACGATCAACCTAGATATCCGGCGGCCTCGAATGGGCTCTGAGGGGAAATCTGTCCGAACTCAGACCGGATCGCGGATCAGCGGCATGGTGGAGCAGTGGATGCCGCCGCCGTTCAGCATCATCTTCTCGTAGGCCAGCGTGGTCCACGTGGCCCCGGCGGTGGCGAGCTTGTCCAGGGTCTCGTTGGTGCCGCCCTCCGGCATGATCAGGCGGCCAGGTGCTACGGCGAGGGAGTTGATGATCGCCCGGTTGTCGGCGGGGCTGATCTCGATGGTGCGGATCCCCTTCTCCTTCAGGATCTCCAGGAAGGAGTAGGGCAGGCGGTCCTGGTCGATCAGGGCGAGATCCCGGTCGACCATGAGGAACTGGCCGTCGATATGGATGTCGTGGCCGGGCAGGTCGATGGGCAGCAGCTCGACGCCCTGGCTCGCCAGCACCTCGGCGATCTGGCGCGCCGCCTCCCGGTTGACCCGGATGCCGCAGCCGACAACGGCGGTCTTCGGATCGAGCCAGGCGAAGCTGCCACCCTCGAACATCGCCGTGCCGGACAGGGTGCGCAGGATCGGGATGCCGAGCTCGGCGAGCGTGCGGGTGATCGCCAGCACCTCGCCCCGGCGGATCCGGGCGCCCATG
Organism: Thalassobaculum sp.; assembly: GCA_048983575.1. Taxonomy (GTDB): domain Bacteria; phylum Pseudomonadota; class Alphaproteobacteria; order Thalassobaculales; family Thalassobaculaceae; genus Thalassobaculum. The sequence goes on from JBLZTD010000001.1 coordinate 2,515,528, forward strand.
CGGCTGATGATCGCGCCGCCCTTCACCATGACGAAGGGATCGCGGGTGTAGCAGGACTTGAGCCGCCCGTCGGTCACGCCCCGGACCTCGAAGACTTCGACGCCCTCGGCCTTGAGCGTCGCCACCAGGGCATCGTGCTGAGCGCGCATCTCGTCGAAATCGGGCACGCTCTCGCTCTGGAAGTACCAGCCATGCTCCACGTTGCCGAAGGAGCCGGTGGCGGCGATGCGCTGGGACGGATCGACGACGTCCATCTCCGGACCCGGCCGGTGCACCATCACCGCCCGCAGCCGCCCGACGTCGTTGTCGACGCCCCAATTGCGGCCCCAGATCGCCGTCATCTCCTCCTCGGTCTCGAAGGCGGGCTCGGCCGTGGCGGCGAACAGGCGGATGGTCTCGTTGTAGACCCAATGGGCGGACGGTTTCACGGTCATGGGAGATCCTCTGGTCCGGCTGGCGTGCCGAGGCGGCAGGTTTCCCATTGTGGACGGGTGCGGCGCCGCGACGCCAGCCGCAACTTTCCGCCGCCGAGCCGGCCTGGGTACAAGACCGATCCCGGGGTCCGGTGCCCTTGCGGACGGTCCGGACCCCGGTCCTCCCCCCGGAGAACGGATCAGGTCGGGTGCGGCGTGGCGGAGCGGTGCGCGAGCAATTCCGGGTAGCGAGCGCGCGCCTCGCAGGTGAAAATCGGCTCGATCCAAAGACCGTCGATGTTGCGCAGCACCCAGTCGCCGCCCTTCTCCATGCTGCCGACCGGCATCAGAGAGCCGGAAACCTCGGCGTCGAGCGCCAGGGCCAGATATCGCGAGAAGCCGGCGCCTTTGGGCCCGGCGAGGACCGAACACCCGTAGAGGACGACGGAGGCATCGTCCGCGAGCGCGCCTGCGATGGTCGCGAGCGCCTTCTGCTGCAGCACCAGGGCTGCGAGGTCCACCTTGCTCCCGGCGAGGAAGAGCGCACCGGGATGGCCGTGGCTCAGGATGTGGAGAGAGGGGATGTCGGTGCGCCTGAACAGGAACGCGGCGATCTGGTCGAGCGCGCGTCGGCCCGGGACCAGAAAGAGGATATCCGCCTCGACCGCCAGTCCTCCGGTCAGCAGGTCCGCCTGTTTGACGCCGTAGTCCACCACCAGCACCGGCTTCGTTCCGGTCCGATCCATTCCGTCGGCATAGTCGCCGTCCATCCATGTCATCGTCAGGTTTCCTTTCTGGAGCCTACCCCGGTTCGGATCCTGCTATGGACGTCGTAGCCGGGGATTTGAGGTAAATTATTAACCAAATCTGAAAACCGTGATTTCACTGGGGTCTCACAAATCTTCCAGAGGCGTCTCAAAACGCACGCCAGAACCGGTCTGGCCTCTGGGTCTCCAGGCGTGCTCGGATACGGGCGCGGTGGCCGCAGATCGATGGGCGTCCTTGCCGCACGAAATCAGACCGGACGGAACGGTGATGGACGCAGGAGCTTCGGAGAACGGTGATGATGCGCTCTGCGCCTTCGCGGCGTCGCTGCGCTGGGACGACATCCCGGAAAGGGTGCGTCACGAGGCCAAACGGTCGCTGGTGAACATCTTCGCGACGGCGATCGCCGGCTGTCGCGAGCCGGCCGTCGATATCGTGCTGGAGACGATGACCCCGTTTTCCGGTCCGGCGACGAGTACGGTGATCGGCCGGACCGAGCGGGCGGATGCGCCGACCGCGGCCTTCGTCAACGCCATGGGGTCGAATATCTTCGACTTCGACGACACCCACGAGGCGACGATCATCCACCCCGCCTCGGTCGTCTTCGCGCCGATCTTCGCCCGGTCCGAGGCGGTGGTGTGCTCCGGCGCGGACGCGTTGCGGGCCTTCGTCATCGGCGGCGAGATCGAGTGCCGGATCGGCAACGCCGTCTCGCCCTACCACTACAGCCACGGCTGGCACATCACATCGACCTGCGGCGTGTTCGGCGCCGCGGCGGCCCATGGGGCGTTGATCGGTCTCGACCGGCAGCGGATGCGCAACGCCCTCTCGACGGCGGCGGCCCAGTCGGCCGGCCTGGTCGACACCCTCGGCACCATGGCGAAAAGCGCCAGCGTGGGCGGCGCGGCACGTAACGGGATGCTGGCGGCGGAACTGGCGGCACGCGGGTTTTCGGGACCCGCCAGGCCGCTGACCGGAGCGCGCGGCTATCTCGGCGTCTATGCCGACGCGCCCCGGCCCGACGTGTTGACCGACGGTCTCGGCACCAGGTGGGAGATCGCCGACAACGCCTTCAAGCCCTATCCCGTTGGCGTGGTTCTGAACCCGGTCCTTGATGCCTGCCTCGCACTCTACGCGGAGGAGGGCCTGCGGGCGGCTGACGTCGCGACTGTCGCGCTGACCGGCCACCCACTGCTGCGACAGCGTACCGACCGTCCGCAGATCGGCAGCGGCCGCGAGGCCCAGGTCTGCGCCCAGCATGCGGTCGCGATCGCGCTGCTCCGGGGGCGGGCGGGGCTCGACGAGTTTACCGACGCTGCCGTCGCGGAGACGGGCCGCCTCGGCAGGCCGGAGATCGTTTTCCAGGACGACCCTGCCCGCGACATCGCCGCCGCCCGGGTCGAGGTCCGCACCCGGGACGGCCGTATCCTGATCCGGGAGACCGAAGCCGCTCGCGGATCGCGATCCAACCCGCTGAGTGACCGCGACCTGGAGGACAAGCTGGCGACGTTGGCGGACGGGGTCGGGTTCACGGGGGACGTTCAGCGCCTGACGGCGGCGATATGGGCGCTGGACAGTCTGGACGATGCCGGTGCCGTCAGCCGCCTCGCGGCCGGGGCCTGAGACGATGGCGGATGATATGACGCTCATAGGACGGACCGCCCTGGTCACAGGGTCGGTGGCCGGTCTCGGTTACGGCCTGGCCGAGGGGCTGGCGGCTGCGGGGGCGAACGTCGTCCTCAACGGTCTCTGCGCGGTGGAGGACGGACGTGCCGCCGCCGACCGGCTGGCGCTGGATCACGGCGTGAAGACCGGCTTCGATCCGGCCGACCTGTCCCGTGTCGACGAGATCGAGGCGATGATGTCCCGTACCGCCGAGACGTTCGGAGGCGTCGACATCGTGGTGAACAATGCGGTGGTCCGGCACTTCTCGCCGATCGAGGAATTCGCCCCGGCCGACTGGGACCGCTCCATTGCGGTCAACCTGACGGCGGCGTTCCACACCGCGCGGCTGGCGCTGCCGGGGATGAAGCGGCGCGGCTGGGGTCGGGTCGTCAACCTGTCCTCCTACTACGGGTTCCGCGGCGCCGAGAACCGGATCGACTACGTCACCACGAAGACGGCGCTGATCGGTATGACCCGGGCCATCGCCGTCGAGACGGCGGGCAGCGGGGTGACCTGCAACGCGCTGTGCCCCGGGTCGGTGCTGACGCCGGCCATCGAGGCGCGGATCGCCGGCATCGCCGAGCGCAGCGGAGAACCGGCGGAGGAGGTGGCCCGCCGCTATGCGGCCGAGCGGAGCCCGATGGGCCGGTTCGTCGATACCGGAAAGCTGGCCGCGACCCTGGTGTTTCTCTGCGGCGCCGCCGGCGACGACATCACCGGAACGGTGCTGCCCGTGGATTGCGGCTGGCTCGCCGTCTGAGCCGTCGCGCTACCCCGCCGCGCCGCCGGCGAGCACGGGCAGCGCGATGGCCACGGCATAGATCGTCAGCATCGCCGCGCTCTCCAGGCCAATTCCCCCCGGCCCCTCGCGTTGCCGGTAGAGTTGCCCGAGGGTCAACACCGCCGTCATGAGCAGACCGACGGATAGCCAATAGACATCGTCCGGATTGATCGCGTGGTAGAGCGATCCGTCGCGGTAGCCGATATCGGAAATCGTCAGGAACAGGGTGTCGAACGTGTTGCCGCCGATGATTCCGCCCACCGCGAGCTGAAGCGCGCCCCGGCGGACGGCGGCGAGGGTCGTGACGAGCTCCGGCAGGGACGTGACGACCGCCGTCATCAGCGCGCCGACCATGGACGCGTTGATGTCGTAGCGGTCGGTCAGAACTTCGGCGATCTGGGCGATCACCCAGCCGGTCGCACCCATGATGAGCATGAGGGTCACGAATGCGCCGAACAGCGCCGGTGTGGACGGCCCCTTGTCGCTTTCCGGCTCGGGTGCGTCCTCGCGGGTGTCGCGGGTCCTGACCGGTCGCCACATGGGTTCTTCGCGAATCCTGCGGGTGGCGAAGACCCCGGCCACGTAGATCGCCACGAGCAGGATCGACACCGGGTGCACGCCGAGGATCGCGATGTCCGGCCCGGTCAGCGCGAACAGCGGCAACCCCAGCATGAGCATCAGCAACGCCCCCTGGAACACGTTGGACAGGTCGGCCGCGGCGTGCTCCAGGTTGATCTTGCGGTGGAGGATATCGGCGAGCGCGAGAAAAGCGGTCTGGGCGGCGATGCCGCCGATGCCGTTGGAGAAGGCGAGCGACGCGCGTCCGTCGAGCGCGGCGGTCAACGATACGATCGACCCGGACAGCGACGTCGCCGCGCCGAGCAGCACCCCGCCGACGATCGCCTCGCCGAGACCGGTGCGGTCGGCGATCTGGTCTGCCTGCCCGGTGAGGCGCAGGCCGCCCAACAGAATGACGACGGCGGCACCGGCGAAAATGGCGAGCAGGACGGGGGTCGAGAGTTCCGAGAACATGGATCTCCAACGGTTGACCAGGACTGCGGTTCGCGAGGATCGGTTTTTCAGCGTCGGGTGCTATGCGCCCGCAACTTCTTCCGGCCTGCCGCGTTTCCGCTCAAGGCACCACGATCAACGCGCGATCCACAATTGTCAGCAGGAGAGTTGTCATGGCGAAGGAACACGGGCCGAGCGTGAAAGACGACAAGGTCTACGAGGCGCTGCGCGAGGACGGCGCCAGCAGGGAGAAGGCGGCCCGGATCGCCAATGCCGAAGGGGCCTCGAAGAAAGGCGGAAAGTCCTCGCCCTACGAGGAATGGACAAAGGACGACTTGTACGACCGCGCCCGGGAGATCGGGATCGAAGGCCGTTCGGACATGACCAAGGACGAGCTGATCGAGGCGCTGCGCCAGCATTGAGGAGGGGTGCTGAGCGGCAGGGATCCTGATCCACCGCCCCGGACCTTTCGCCGGGAGACGGACGGGAACGCTGTACATTTCGGGTCTTCGCCCCTATGGTGCGCGCCGCTTAGAAACGATCCTGCGACGGATGCGCAGGACTGCCGATCCCGCCTGGAGCGTTGTGCGTCCCGACCGGCCGATCGCAGGCACCCGAAAGACTGGACATGACGGAAATAGACGGCGTCGTCCCGGCGCTCGCCCAGGCGTTGGCAAAGCGCGGATACGAGACGCTGACGCCGGTGCAGCAGGCCGTGCTCGGCGTCGAAATGCGCGGTGCCGACGCGCTCGTCTCGGCGCAGACCGGCTCGGGCAAGACCGTGGCTTTCGGCCTCGCCATGGCGCCGACCCTCCTGGACGGAGAGGAGCGTTTCGCGCGGGCGGACACGCCCCTGGCCCTGGCCGTCGCGCCGACCCGGGAGCTGGCCCTTCAGGTCAAACGCGAGCTGGAATGGCTCTACGCCTTCGCCGGCGCTTCCGTCGCCTCATGCGTCGGCGGCATGGACATGCGCACGGAGCGGGCGACGCTCGAGCGCGGCGCCCATATCGTCGTCGGCACGCCGGGCCGCCTGCGCGACCATATCGAGCGCGGGTCGCTGGACATGTCGGCGATGCGCGTGGTGGTGCTCGACGAGGCCGACGAGATGCTCGATCTCGGCTTCCGAGAGGATCTGGAGTTCATTCTGCAGTCGGCTCCGGCCAGCCGGCGCACCCTGATGTTCTCGGCCACGGTACCGCCGACAATCGCCGCGCTCGCCCAGCGCTACCAGCGGGACGCGGTCCGCCTCGCCACCGCCGGCGAGGCACGACAGCACGGCGATATTGAGTACCGGGCCCTGGTCTGCGCACCGACCGACCGGGAGAACGCGATCATCAACGTGCTGCGGCACGCCAATCCGAAATCCTCCATCGTATTCTGCGGCACGCGGGCGACGGTGAACCATCTGACCAGCCGCTTCACCAATCGCGGCCTCTCGGTGGTGGCGCTGTCGGGCGAACTGAACCAGGGCGCACGGACCCACGCCCTCCAGGCGCTGCGCGACGGCCGGGCGAATATCTGCATCGCCACCGACGTGGCCGCGCGCGGCATCGATCTGCCGAACCTGGAACTGGTGATCCACGCCGATCTGCCGAAAAATCCGGAATCGCTGCTGCACCGCAGCGGCCGTACCGGTCGGGCCGGACGCAAGGGCGTGTCGGCCCTGATCGTGCCCTATCCCAGGCGCCGCCACACCGAGCGCCTTCTCGCCAACGCCAATATCACGGCGGCGTGGGGCAAGCCGCCGTCGGCCGACGAGGTCCGGGCGCTGGACCGTCAGCGCATCCTGGAGGATTCCGATCTCGGTGGCGAGGTGAGCGACGAGGAGAAGGCCTTCGCGGCCGAGCTGCTGTCGCGCCACGATGCCGAGACCGTGGCGGTGGCGTTCCTGCGCAAGCATATGGCCGCGCTGACGGCGCCGGAGGAACTGCTGGACGGGCCCGCCGGCGGCGAACGGCACGAGCGGCCCGACAGGGGGCGTCGCCAGGATCGCGGCGACCGTCCGGAGCGCGCGCCCCGTCAGGATCGTGGGCCGTCGGGCAGACGTCCGGGCGATTTCGATACCGGCAGTTGGGTCCGCCTGTCGGTCGGCCGGCATCACAGCGCCGAGCCGCGATGGCTGCTGCCGATGCTGTGCCGGGCCGGAGGCATGACCAAGAACGCCATCGGCGCCATCCGGATTCACGAGAACGAGACCCATGTGGAGCTGCACCCCGACGCGGTGGACGGCTTCCTGGAGGCGCTCGGGCCGAGCCGCAAGATCGAGAAGACCATCACCGTCGATCGCATCGAAGGCATGCCCACCGAACCCACCGCCGCGCCCCGTCCGCCGAGGAAGCCGCGCCAGGATACGCGCGGCGCCGAGCGTGGCCGTCCCAGGACGCCGCCGGCCGACATCCCCGCCGCCGATCCCGTGCCGGCCGTGGCGCCGCAGGCCGCACCGCCGCAGGCCGCACCGCCGCCGGCCGCACCGGCCCGGTCGGATGCAGCCAAGCCGACCGCCCCGCATTCGGACAGGCCGCGTCGCCGCGAAGAGCGCAACGACGGTCAGCGGTCCGACAAGCGCCGTTCCGGCAAGCCGCAGGGCGACCGCCCCGCGTCGGGTCCTGCCGCCGCCGCGTCGAGCCGGCCGGCGACCGCGCCGCCGAAGCGCGACCGCGCGGATCCGGCCGAGCGTCCGCTGAAGCGGCGCCGGAAGACCGCCGGCGACCAGTGGTGGCCGGAGGGCGAGGAAGGTGCGCCGCCCTCGGTCAGCGCGCCCGTCGTCGATTCTCCCGTCGACGCGACGCCTCTGGGAACGGCGGACACGGCCGGCCGCAAGCCGAAGAAGGCCAAGAAGCCGAAGGGGGCGCTGGGCCGGATATCGAACCGGCCGGGCAAGCTGACCCTTAATCGCGACGGTGCCGGCAAGGGGAAGAAGCCGCACCGCAAGGGCAAGCCCGGGCCCAAGCCGACGGGCGGTACCTGATCCTGCCCGGACAGGGGCCCGGACAGGGGCAAGACCGTATCTTGCCCGCCGGGCGGTGATCGCTTCATCATCGGGCTCCACACCGATGACGAGGCTCCCGCTGTGACCGTTCCCGATCCCTCCCGTCTAACGGCTGCGGAGGCGTCCGCCGCCATGGCGGCCGGCGACCTGACCGCCGTCGATCTGCTGACCGGCTGCCTGGCGCGGATCGATGTCCGAGATCCCGCCGTGCGCGCCTGGCTGCATGTCGACCGCGACGGCGCTATGGCCGAGGCCCGCCGGCTGGACGCGGAGCGCCGTGCCGGTCGGGTGCGCGGCCCGCTGCACGGCATTCCCATCGGACTGAAGGACGTGATCGACGTGGCCGGGATGCCGGGCACCCATAATTCGCCCCTGCACACGAACCGGGTGCCGGTCGACGATGCCGGCTGCGTGGCGTTGATGCGGGCGGCGGGGGCGATACCGCTCGGCAAACTCGACACGGTGGAGTTCGCCGCCTTGGGGCGGCTGCCGGCAACGGTCAACCCGCACCGCCTGACCCACACCGCCGGCGGATCGTCCAGCGGCTCGGGGGCGGCCGTTGGCGATTTGCACGTGCCGATCAGCTTCGGGACGCAGACCGGCGGATCGGTGATGCGCCCCGCCTCCTATTGCGGGACCTACGCGATCAAGCCGACCTGGGGCACGGTCAGCCGCGAGGGCGCCAAGCTTTTCGCCGCCAGTCTGGACACGATCGGGTGGTATGCGCGCTCGGTTGCGGACCTCCGCATGGTGGCGGCGGCGAGCGGCATCGCCGGCGGGAGCGGTTCGGGACGCGATATCACGTCGCTCAGGATCGCGCTTTGCCACACGCCCTACGCGGACAAGGCGCGGGACGGGGCGCTCGCCGTGCTGGAGCGCGCGGCCGAGGCGCTGCGGGCGGCCGGAGCGACGGTGGAGCGGTGCGAGCTTCCGCCGTCCTTCGCCGGGATCGACGATGCCAAGGACACGATCATGCGGGGCGAGGGACGGGCGGCGTTCCTGCCGGCCCTGCTGACCCGGGGCGACGAACTGCACGACACCCTGCGCGGCATCGCCGAGTACCGCTCCGGCATCACGCCGGCAACGCTCAAGGACGCCCAGGATTTCGCCGCCCATGCCCGCATCGCCTATGAGGGACACTATCGCGGCTACGACGCGGTGCTGACCTTCGGGGCGACCGGCGAGGCCGATGCAGGCCTCGACGGGACCGGTAATTCGGTCTTCAACTCGTTGTGGACGCTGCTGCACCTGCCGGTCGTCGGGGTGCCGGCGGGGGACGGGCCGACCGGCCTGCCGATCGGCGTCCAACTGGTCGGGTTCCGCCACGGCGACGACGCTCTGCTGGACGTTGCGGCGGCGGCGGCGCCGGTGGTCGACCCCTGGCACGGACGGGTCCGGGTGCCCAAGGGCTGAAGGATGTTCCCCGCGGCCCCGCAATCACGCACCGCTGCCTGCCATCGGTGTGGCCCCGCTCACGACCCGGGGATAACTCCTTCCGGCATTCCGGCGCAGTAGCCGGCGATCTCGCCCGGTGTGGTCAGCCAGATCTCGTCGCGATGCTCGAGGATATGCGCCATCGCCCGGCGCAGGGCGCGCAGGCGGAACGGCTGGCCGACCACGAAGGGATGAAGGACCGCGGTATAGACCAGCGGGCGCTTCTGCGACTGGTGCAGCATCTCGTCGAACTGGTCGATCATCATCCGCTCGAACTCCTCGCCGGAATGCTGGCGGAACACCATGGCGGGACTGTCGTTGAGTTCGATTGAGTAGGGGATTGAGAGGATGCGGCCGTTGCGGGTGCGCATCCAGAACGGCTGGTCGTCGGCGGGCCAATCCATGACGTACTCGTATCCAGCCTCGTCGAGCAGATCGAGGGTGACCGGCGTCTGCGCCAGGTACGGGCCGAGCCATCCCGTCGGCGCGGTTCCGAAGAAGCCCGTGAGCGCGTCGGTGGTCTCCTTGATCAGCGCCGCTTCGCCGGCCTCGTCCAGCACGTCCTGCCGTTCGGCGTTGGTGCGGCCGTGGCCGACCACCTCGTCGCCGCGCTGCTTGATGCGCTCGAGGATCTCGGGGCAGTGCTCGACCAGGAGCGAGTTCAGGTTGTGGGAGGCGGGAACGCCGAGCTCCTCGAACAGGTCGAACAGATACCATTGCCCGACCCGGTTGCCGTAGTCGCGCCAAGCGTAGTTCCGGGTGGTCTGCGGTGCGCCGATCACGGTGCTGTCGGTACCGAGGCCTTCGAGAAAACCGAAGACCTCGATATTGTTGCAGAAGCAGACGGCGAGGCGCTTGCCCTCGGGCCAGTCGTAGACGGGGCGGGCGTCGAGCGGACTGTAGGCGTAGCGATCGTGGGTGGCGAGTTTCATGGGAACGGACCGGCGTCTGGGGTTGCGGAATGTTGACAAGCCGGCGGTTCGGATCGTCAACTGTCGACAATTCTGCAGGCTACGCAGCACGATTGGGAGGGTCAAATGCATCCCTGGACCGGTACGATCACCGACGACGAGGAACGCCGCTACGAGGCAGCCGGTTTCGGGCGCCCGAGCGGCATCGGTCGACGCCCCGCGCTGCTGATCATCGACGTCCAGTACCGCACCGTCGGGACCGAGCGGCGGCCGTATTGGGAGGCGATCGAGGAATACCCGACCGCCTGCGGCGACGTGGGTTGGGCGGCGGTCGATCACATCCGCCCGCTCCTGGCCGAGTTCCGCCGCCTGAACCTGCCGGTGCTGTATCCCCACGTGGCGCCGAAGAACGTCGATACCGATTCGGGCCGCCTGGCGGAGAAGGTGCCGGCGATCATGACCGTCAACGCCAAGGGCTACGAGTTCGTCGCGGAGGTGGCGCCGGTGAAGGGCGACGTCCTGCTGCCGAAGAAACATCCGAGCGCGTTTTTCGGCACCCCGCTGGTCAGCCACCTGATCGATCTTGGCGTCGACACCCTGTTCGTGACCGGCTGCACCACCAGCGGCTGCGTGCGATCCTCGGTGACGGACGGGTTCGCCTATAACTTCAAATGCGTGGTGCCCGAGGAATGCGTCTACGATCGCTCGCCGACCAGCCACGCGGTCAACCTGTTCGACATGAACGCCAAATACGCCGACGTGATGAAGACCGCGGCGGCCATCGAGTTGCTCCGGGATATCGGCAGCGGCATCGACCGCGCCGCCGGGGAGTGACCGGCCGATGGACGGCGCCCCCACTTCCAATTCAGCCGCCCGCCGCATCGCGGCCGGTATCGGCAGCCTGACCGACTGGGCTGCGGCTCTGGACTTCAATTCGGTGCCGGATGCGATCAAGACCCGCGCGGCCACGGTGCTGGCGGACGATCTCGCCGCCATCGTCGCCGCCCGCGACGAACCCGAGTTGATCGGCCTCACCGAGGGAATGAAACGTTCCTCCGGCGCGCCCGAGGCGACCGTGTTCGACGGCCGGAGCACCCGGCTCGACCGCTATTCCGCCGCGACGGTCAATGGCAGCGCCGCCGACTGGTGCGAGCTGGACGAGGGCTACCGGCGGGTGATCTGCCATGCCGGCCTTTACTGCGTGCCGGCGCTGCTGGCCGAGGCGGAGGCATGCGGCGCAAGCGGACGCGACCTGCTGCGGGCGCTCGCCATCGGCTACGAGATCTCCGGCCGGGTCGCCCGGTCCTTCGGCTATCCGACCCTGACCCTGCACCCGCATGGCAGTCTCGCCGCCGTCGGCGCGGCCGCCTCTGTGGCGGCCCTGCGCCGCCTCTCGGCCGGGGAGATGGCCAAAGCGATCTCCACCGCCTGCACCCTGGTGGTGCCTGGTCCGTTCAATCACACCGTCGAAGGGGCGCTGGTGCGCAACGTCTGGCCGGGCGTGGGTGCGTGGAGTGGGTTGCGGGCGGTCGACTGGACCCGGTGCGGTATCACCGGGCGGCCGGAAAGCCTGCACGACGTCTATGCCGGCGCGTTCGGGGGCGAGCCGCATCCGGAAGAACTCACCGACGGGCTCGGGTCGGACTGGGCCCTGGCGGACGGTTACCACAAGCTGCACGCCTGCTGCCAATACGCCCATTCGGCCGTCGAGGCGAGCCTGGCGCTGTCGGCCCGGGCGGACGCGAGCGGGGTCAAGGCGATCCATATCGATACCCACTGGAAAGGGCGCCATCTGGACAACGCGGTGCCGGCGACCACCTTGGCGGCGAAGTTCTCGATGCAGCACATCCTCGCGGCGACCGCCCGCTTCGGCCATGCGGGGGCGGAAGCGTTCCACGCCTCGACCCTGACGGACCCGGCGATCGCCGATCTGCGCGGACGGGTCACCATCGGCGCCTACGAGCCGGAGCCGGAATGGCCGAACGATCGCCCGGCGCGGGTCACCTGGGAAATGAGCGACGGCGGGCGGCTTACCGAGGAGTGCCTGAGCGCCCGGGGCGGTCCCGACCGACCGTTCGATCCGTCCGAGGTGCGTGGCAAGATCCGCGGCATCGTCGACGAGCCCTATCCGGCGATGGGACCGGTTCTGGACCGGCTGCTGGCGCTGGACCGCGAGACGCTCGACGCCCCCTGGGACCGCACGATCGCCGCCATGACCGGCGCTTGAGATGAGCGATGCCGTCGATACCGATCTGCTGATCGTGGGCGCCGGCGCGTGCGGGCTGGCCGCCGCCGTCGCGGCCCATGACGCCGGGATCTCCGTCGCCGTCGTCGAGAAGCTGGCGCGGCCGGGGGGCAACTCATCCCTGAGCACCGGTTCGGTGCCGGGCGCGGGCAGCCGGTTCCAGCGAGACGCCGGGATCGAGGATTCTCCGGAGCGGCTGGTCGAGGATCTGATCGCCACCGCCGGCCGCCACGAGGCCGACGCGCTGACCCGGCTCATGGCCGAGCAGTCGGCGCCGTTGGTCGAGTGGCTGATCGACGATCTCGGCGCGCGGATGGAACTGGTCACCGCCTACAAGCATGTGGGCCACAGCGTACCGCGCCTGCATGCGCCGCGCTCGAGGCGGGGGCAAGATCTGGTCGACGACCTGCTGGGATTTGTCTCGGACCGCGGCATTCCGCTCGCCGTCGGCAATTCGGTCGACCGCCTGCTGGTCGAGGACGGCGCCGTGGTCGGCGCCGTCGTCGCCGGCGAGCCGGTGCGCGCCGCCAAGGTGCTGCTGGCGACGAACGGCTTCGCCGGCAACCGCGAGATGGTCGCGCGCTGGTGCCCGGAGATCGCGCCGGCGGAGTATTTCGGCGCGCTGGGCAGCACCGGCGAGGCGGCGGCATGGGGCGAGCAACTGGGCGCGGCGATGGGTAACATGGGCGCCTATCAGGGCTATGCCGCCGTCGCCTATCCCCAGGGCAGCCTGCTCTCCTGGACGACCATCGAGAAGGGCGGGATCCTGGTCTCCGCCGACGGCCGGCGCTTCGGCAACGAGGATGCGGGCTATTCCGGCTTCGCGCCGGCCGTCATGGCCCAGGGCGAGATGGCCTACGCGGTCTATGACCGGCGCATCCACGCCATCGCCGCCCAGGAGGAGGAATACGCCGAGCTGGCGGAGATGGGCGGCGTGCGTTGGGCCGACACGCCCGAGGCGCTCGGGCCGATCCTGGGCGTCGACGGGCCGGCGCTGGCCGAGACGGTGGCCGCCTATAACGCGGCGGCGCGCGGCGAGACCCCCGATGCCTTCGGACGCCGGAAATTCGAGCTGGCGCCGCTGGAAGCGCCGTTCGCCATCGTGCGGGTCAAGCCGGGCCTGTTCCACACCCAGGGCGGGTTGATGGTCGACCGCCACGCCCGCGTGCTGCGGCCGGACGGATCGGCGATCGCCAACCTGTTTGCCGGGGGCGGGGCCGCCGCCGGGATCAGCGGGCAGACGGGTGCCGGCGGCTACGCCTCGGGAAACGGCCTGCTGACGGCCCTCGGCCTCGGCCGCATCGCCGGTCTGCGCGCCGCCGAGGAAGTGCGGGGCTGAGGTAGGCGGCGACCCGCGCCGATCCTACCGCATCAGCGCCGGCAGGAAGGTGACGATCGCCGGGAAAGCGATCAGCAGGCCGAGCGTCACCAGATCCATCAGCACGAACGGCATGACGCCGGCGAATACCTCTTCAAGCTTGAGCGGGATCGGCGAGGCGCTGCGCACCACGTAGACGTTCAGTCCCACCGGTGGCGTCATCAGCGAAATCTCCGCCAGCTTGATCGAAATGACGCCGAGCCAGATCGGGTCGAAGCCGACGCCGGTCAGGATCGGGAACATCACCGGCAGGGTCATCACCATGATCGCGATCGGCTCGATCAGCATGCCGAGGATCAGATAGACCACCGCGAAGGCGAGCAGGTAGAGATAGGGGTTCAACTCCCAGCCGAGCAGCGTGTCCGAGATCTCGGCGATCAGTCCGGTATAGGTCAGGAACCGGGCGAACAGGATGCCGCCGATCACGATGATGAAGATCACCGAGGTGGTGACGCCGGCGTCCTTGAAGGTCTCGACCATCGACTTGCCGGTGAACCGGCCCTTCGCGAGCACGATCAGGAACGCGCCGAAGGCTCCGACGGCGCCGGCATAGGTCGGCACGAAGAAGCCGCTGTAGATCCCGCCGATCACCAGGATGAACAGGAACATGATGCCCCACACACCGTAGAGCGACTTGTAGCGCTCGCTGGCGGAGATCCGGGTCTCCAGGGTCGGGGCGATCTCCGGCCGGCGGCGCACCCAGATGTAGATGCCGACGACGAAAACGCCGGCGGACAGCAGGCCCGGCACGAGACCGGCCATGAGGAGCACCGCGATCGACTGCTCCGTGATGACCGCGTAGATCACCATGAGGATGCTCGGCGGGATCAGCGACGCGAGGGTGCCGGAGGCGGCGATGCAGCCGGCGCTGAGACGTTTGTCGTACCCGAAGCGCACCATCTCGGGCAGCGCCATGCGGGTGAACACGGCGGCGTTGACAACCGTCGAACCGCAGGCCGCGCCGAAAGCGGCGGAGGCCAGGGTGGTGGCGATCGCGAGCCCGCCGCGCAGGTGCCCGAGCCAGTTATAGGCGGCTTTGTAGAGGTCGGTCGTGATTCCGGCGGTGGTCGCCAGCGAGCCCATCAGGATGAACAGTGGGATGACCGCGAGGGTGAATTCGTTCGTGGTGCTGAACGGAATGGTCGCGAGCTGCGCCCAGGCGGCGTCCGGGCCGATCGACAGATACATGCCCAGGATGCCGCCGAGGCCGAGGGCGACCCCGATATGCACGCCGACGGCCAGGAAGACCATGAGCAGAACGCCGACGAGGATACCGGTCGTGGCGGGATCGAGCATGCGTGTGTCCTCACTCGGTGCCGGGTGGGCGCGTCGGATCGTAGCCTTCGACCGGTACGAGGTCGCTGCCGTCCACGATCCGGCGGATGTCGGTGATCAGGTCGAGGATGAGCTGCAGGATCAGCAGGCCGGTCCCGACCGCGAGGATGATGCGGGCCGGGAACAGCGGGAACCGGATGAGTCCGACGGTCGCCTCGCCGATCTGCAGGCTGTAGACCGCCTCGTGGTAGGCCTGCCAGAGAAGCAGACTGAAGAACACCAGGGCGCAGATGTCGGCGAACACGTCCATGACGGCCCGTACCCGCGGTCCCATGTTGGTGTAGATCAGCTCGACCCGGATATGGCTGCGGCGGATCTGCGCATAGGCGAGGGCGCCGAACACGATCAGCACCATGGTGCTCTCGGTCAGTTCGAGTGCGCCGGGGACCGGCGTGTGCAGCATCTGGGTACCCACCACCTCGATGGTGCCGAGGAACATGGCCGCCATCGTTCCGATGCCGCCGACCAGCAGCACGAAGATCGCGAGGCGGCGCAGGATGCCTGAAAGGAATGCCATGGAGGGTTCGCGCCGTTTCGAAGAAAAAGGTCTTAACGAAAGGAACCCGGCCGCCCTGTGAGGCGGCCGGGAGCGAGTCGATCAGGGATCAGCGGCCGAGCCAGGCCTTCCACTGGTCGTAGACCTTCTGGGCCTGCTCTCCGAGGCCGCGGCCTTCCATGTCTTTGACCCAGTCGCCGAGCATGTCCGGAGCGATCTCCTTCCACTTGGCGAGTTCCGCTGCCGGGAACTCCTTGACTTCGCCGCCATTGGCCTTGATGTCGGCGACGGCCTTGCTCTCGAAGGCGTCGATCCAGTCAAGGTATTCCTGCTGGCTGGCCTTGGCCTCCTCCATGAAGATGGCCTGCGTCTCGGGGGTCAGCTTGTCCCAGGCGCGGTTGCCGATGGTGATCAGATGGCCGGTGATCGCCATGACCGGGCCGCAGCTGAACTTGCCCGGCTCGTAGAGGCGGTTGGTGACGATGTTGCCCGGGTTGATGAACGAGTAGTCCAGCGTTCCGCGCTGCAGCGCTTCGTAGATGTCGCCCACGCCGATCGAGACCGGGACGGCGCCGACGGCCGCGTGCAGCTTCGGAATATCCGCGCCGAAGCTGCGGATCTTCTTATCTTTCAGGCCCGCGATGTTGTCGCAGTTGCCGTCCGGGCCGGTCAGGTAGTAGACGCCCAGCGGCTGGTGGAACAGGAACTTGATGTTGAACTTGTCCAGCTCCTGCGAGAACTCCGGCAGCTCGGCGAAGGAGTTGCGCGAAAGCGTCATCGCCTCGGCCGGATTGTCGAACACGAACGGGATCTGGAACGCGCGGATGAACAGAAGCTGGTCCGCGTAGTAGCCCGGTACGACCGATGCCATGTCGATGGCGCCGCGGCCGGCGAGCGTCATGATCTCGTTGCCCTTGCCGAGGCCGCCGGCATAGGTGATGTCGATCTTGACCTTGCCCCCGGTGCGCTCCTCGATCTTCTTGGCGAAGTTCTGTTCGACCTCGAGGAACGGACTGTTCGGCAGGTAGTGGCCCCAGCGCAGCGTCACCTCGTCCTGGGCGAGCGCGCCGCCTGCCATGCCGAGCGATGCGGCGACCGCCGCCCCCTTGATCAATGTCCCGATGTATTTGTTCATTGAAATCCTCCGTCTCCCTGTGTCGGCGCCTGTCGTTTCGGCGCCACTATGGCGGACTGTCCCCTGGGCGGGCACCAGACCGGCATCATCTGCCTTTCGGTGCGCCGGGTCGACCTGTCATTCCGGTTCCGGACTGTTGCTGTCAGGCCCGTTTTGCGATGCCGGAATAGTCAACTGTTGACATTTTTCCGCCGCACAACCCTTCTGTCAACGCCTCGTCCGCAGGCATAGTCTTCCGCAAGCATAGTCGACGGATTCTTTGGAAGAGGAGAACAGGAATGGATGACGCGCGCTCGCGTCCGCCTTCTTCGGGTGATCATGCGGTCGAGGACTGGCGCCGGATTCTGGGACTCCTGGCCGGGCGCCGCTCGTGCCGGGACTTCGACGGCTCGCCCATGGACCGGGAGGTGCTGGCCGACATCGTTCGCGACGGCATGCAGGCGCCCTCGTCCTGCAATCAGCAGCAATGGCATTTCGTCATCGTCGACGACCGCGACATGCTGATGAAATGCCACGACATCTCCGGCGGAAACCACCATTTCGCCGAGTGTTCGGCCCTGATCTATCTGTGTTTTCAGAAGGGTTGGACCCACGGCAACTTCTCGGTCGTCCAGTCGGTGGCGGGCGCCTGCTACCACATGATGCTGAGCGCGCATCTGCGTGGATACGACACGATCTGGAACGCCGGGATCGGCAGCAATCAGGCGCTGGCCGACCTGTTCGGCGTCCCGCCCATTTTCGAGATCGTCGGCGCGCTGGCCATCGGTCGGGCCCGGCCCACGGCGCCGGCGATGAAGGCACCGCGCCGGCCGTTCGACGAGGTGCATTCCTGGAACGGGTTCTCCCGCCCCGAGAAGACGCTCTATCCGGCGAAGCCGGCCGAGGCCTATCCGTATTTCGAGATCACCAACGCCAACAACCCGTTCGCCGTGTGGGATCCGCGCGGCTGGTCCTGGGAGAAGTTGGCCGATTTCCGCGGCTATGCGGTCTGGGCGAAATCGCCGCTCGCCGGAGTCTACGTATCGCGGCGCCAGGGCGACGCCACCGCGGCGGAACTGGACCTGCTGCCGGCACTGGCGCCGGGAAGCAAGGTGGTTGAGCTCATGCCCTGGGGCGGGACCTACAGCGCGGAACTCCGGCGCCGGCTGGACCCCGGCGTCGACCTGCATCTGGCCGAACTGTCCGAGAACAACCTGACCTTCGTGGCCGAGCGCCTGCGGCGGGAAGGGTTCCCGGCCGACCATATCCATGCGGACCTGATGTCGGGCGCGTCGCTGCCCTATGGGAACGCCAGCATCGACGCCGTCGTCCTGCCCCAGGTGCTGGAGCAGATGCCCGAGCCCGCGAAGATGCTCGACGAGGTGCGGCGGGTGCTGAAGCCCGCGGGCTCGGTGGTGATCAGCGTGCGGAACCTGGATTCCGACTACGGCGATCACTGGAGCGAAGTCGAATCCCGCGGCTGCATCCCGAACCAGGGGCCGTTCACCCCGCTTTCGGCCGAGACCGTGAGCGGCTGGATGGCCGAGCGTTTCCGGATGGAGATCGAGCAGGGGATCGGCACCGAGATCAGCCACGATGCCACCCTCGTCACCGGCGAGAAGCGCTATGGATGCCGGCTCTATGCCGGTCGCTGGCGGGCCGCCTGACCGATCAGGCGAGGGTGCGCGGCATGAACCGGCCGGTGCCCTCGCTGCCCGCCACCAGGGCACCGTCGCGTACCACGAAGGCGCCCCGGACGAGGGTGTGGAGCACCTTGCAGGCCATCTCCTGACCCTCCCAGACCGAGTATCCGGCATCGCTCTGCAGGCTCGATTTCTCCACCGTCCACGGCGCTTTCATGTCGAGGATGGCGAAATCGGCATCGGCGCCCGGCATGATCCGGCCCTTGCGCGGCGCCAGACCCATGGCGTCCGCCGGCTTGGCGGTGACGAGTTCGGCGAGCTGTTCGAGCGGAATGCCGCGCTTGGCATGACCCTCGGTAAAGAAGGCCGGCAGGAACGCGTCCAGACCCGGGAAACCCGGCTGGGCTTTCCAGATACCGCCATCCTTGCTGGAAACCGGGCGGTGGATGTGGTCGGTGCCGACGGTGTCGATATCGCCCCGCCGGATGCCTTCCCACAGGGCTTCCCGGTCGGCCGGGTCGCGCAGGGGCGGATTGACCTTGGCCACGGCCCCCCAAGGGGAGCTCGTGTCGTGGGTGAGATAGTGGGTGCAGGTCTCGATGGTCAGCCTGGAACCGGCCTTGCGCTGTTCGACCGCTGCCGCCAGGGCTTCGCCGGACGAGGTGTGCACGGTGTAGACCCGGGCGCCGGTCACCCGGCCGAAATAGGCGGCGCGGCGGATCGCGTCGGCCTCGACGAAGGGCGGGCGGGTGGCGTTCCAGCTCGCCAGGCCGTTCTCGCCATCGGGATCGGCGGCCATGATCCGGTCGCGCAGGACCCAGGCGGCTTCGATGTTTTCCGGGTGCGGGCACATCATGCCACCATGGGCGGCGAGGGTTTCCAGCAGGCGCAGCATGAAGCCGTCGTCGGTCCCCGGCAGACCGAGCCGCTTGCCCTCGTCGCCCCGGATGTTCATGAACAGCTTTGCGGTCGGTACGCCCAACTCCTTGATATAGGTCGGCAGCTCGGCGAGCTGGTCGTCGGTGGCGATCACGAAGTGGAAGCCGAAATCGATGCGCGCCCCGGCTTCCGTGACCGATTTGAGCTCGGCGAACTGGGCGGCATAGGGCTCCGGGCTCATCACGTAGGGGATGAAGGCCGTCACACCGCCGACGGCGGCGGCCGCCGTTTCGGAGGCGGCGTCGGACGGCACGCGCGGCTTGGAGATGTCGCTGCCGTGGCCGAGATGCAGGTGAACGTCGCAGGCGCCGGGCAGCACCGTGAGGCCGTCGAGTTCGCACGGTCTCATCGGCATCCGGGCCGCTGCCCGGTTCGGTGACCCCGGCAATCCGCCCGCCGGCGACCAGGACGTCGACCTCGCGAAAGCCGAGTCCGGGCAGCAGAACCGATCCTCCGGCCAGTCTCAGATCGATCGCGTTCATTTTTTTGTCTCCATCCTGTGGTTCATTCCTTCGGCGATATCCGGCGGTCCCGCCGCCGGCTTTCGCGCCCCGATACCCAGGGTCCGCCTTCCGGGATACGGGCGCAAAGTGTTGGCGACAAGGCGTGCCGACGTGGCACTCTCACCGGCCACGGGGAGACCAGGATAGAGAGGCGCGAGCAATTGACCGCGGCTCAGCGTAGAATGGTAACGAAGCCGGGAAGGTTGAACTGTCCGGCGCAAGGTTGAGGAACCCAGGCTTTGGCCACCACCGACACAACGCAACCGCTCACCTCCACGAACCTGTCGATGCTGGCGTTCGAGCGGCTTGAACAGGCGATCATGTCCGGCGAGCTCAAACCGGGCGAGAGGCTCTCCGAGGTCACGCTGGCCCGGCGCTACGGCATCAGCCGCGGGCCGCTGCGCGAAGCGATCGGTCGGCTCGAGGGCCGGAACCTCGTCGAGCGTCAGGCCAATCAGGGCGCGCGCGTCGTCTCGCTCGACCAGGCGCAGATCCTTGACCTGCTGGTGATCCGGGAGAGTTCTGGAAGGCATGGCCTGTCGGCTGGCGGCGACGCGCATTAGGGCGGCGGAACTCAAGCGCCTGCAGCGCATGCTCGACGACCACGCCCGGGACGCCCAGGTGGTCGCCGGCAAGGGCTATTTCCAGGGGGGCGGCGATCTCGACTTCCACTACCGGATCGTGCGCGCCAGCGGCAACGCCCGTCTGATCAAGATGCTTGACGAGGATCTCTACTCGCTGCTGCGCCTGTTCCGCCAGCGGCTCAGTACGGCGCCCGGCCGCCCCGCCCAGGCGCTGGAGGAGCACCGTGCGGTCCTGGCCGCCCTGGAGGCCCGCGACCCGGACGCGGCGGAAGCGGCCATGCGCACCCACATCCGCAACAGCCGCGCCAGCATCAACCATCTGGTGACGGCGGACGTCGCCTAGGCCGTCCGACTCAGCGCGGTGGCGCATCGTTGATCGGGATGTCGACGTCGAGCATGGGCGCATGCTGCTGACAGCCGTAGACGTCGGTGTCGCCGGGATCGCCGGCCGGGATCGCCCGCGGGATCGTCGCCTTGAAGGCCAGGCCCGCCGGATACGGCGTGAACAGGACGTCTTCCTCGGCCACGTCGTACAGCTTCGCGATCAGCGCCGGCGTCAGCACGCCGGTCGCCGCCACCGCGTCGTAGGTCGCGCGGGTCTCGAAGACCACGTCGATGGTGAGCTGGAAAGGGCCGGCGTTCTTCGACTTGCAGACCTTGGCGATATCGCGGATCCGGGCCATCACAGGTTCTCATAGGTGATCGGGAACGGGGCGAGCGGATCGTCCACCGCCATGGTCTGGAACACCGAGAACCGGTAGACCGGCCCCGCCTGGATGTCCGACGGCGAGTAGGGGAAGGCCATGTTCCCCTCCCGGCAGAGACGGCCGGGAAAGTCGGTATGAAGCATGTTGACCCTGGCGACCGATAGCACCGCGTCGGCGGTGTCCTGATCGTCGGCGATGGCCTCGACCACGAAGCCGATCTCATGCGGCCGTGCGGTCGTCCGCAGCGGCTCCGCTGCCCCCATCACTCCGTCGAGGCCGTAGCGCCGGATGATCAGTTTGTAGTCATCCGGCGTGACCCCGAGATTGCCGATCTTGGTGGCCGTGGACTCATGGATCGACGCAAGAAAGTCGTCCAGGGTCTCGATCAGCAGCGGATCGCGGGTGCCGCAGATGCTGATGGCCCGATAGCCGACCAACTCGACGCCTTCCAGCTTCACCGTGTAGGGCGAGGGCGACCAGGTCATGCCGGAGACCCGCACCGCCCGGTCGGAAACCGCCTCGAAGCGGCAGTCGGTCGTGTCGAGCACGCCGCCGGGCTCCACATGGATGCAGGGGCTCGGGTTCTCGTGCAGGGCGTGGTTGGCGACGGACGAGGGGGTGCAGGCCCGTTCGGGCGCGGTCGGTTCCAGCACCACGCCGTCATCGTCGACGGTGACGTAGAGGCAGTCGTGACCCTTGGGGATTGACGGCGTGGCGCCGCATTCCAGCATCTTGCCCGCGTACCAGGCGGGCGCCGGCGCCTTGCCGGCGCGCATGGCCATGGCGGCCCAGGGGGCCGGGTCGCTTGACCGGCCGGCAAGCACCACATCGGCACCGCCGTCGAGGGCGGCGGCGAAAGGCTCTGGTCCCATCATCGCCACCACCCGCTCGGCGCGATCGATCGCGTCGCCATCGATCGCCGGGCCGCCCGTGAGCCGTCTCATCCGGCCGTCGGCGGTCGCCGTCTTCAGCACCGCCTTGTCCTGCTCCGCCTCGATCGTGGCAAGCCGTAGATGGAGACCTTCCTCGCGGGCGATCTCGCGCACGATGTCGGCGGTGATTTCCAGATGGGGCCTCCCGCCGGCGCCGCCGGCGGTACCGATCACGACGGGCACGCCCTGGCGTCGGCCTGCCAGCACCATCAGACGGAGGTCGCGCTTCATCGCGCGGCGCGAACTCAGCGTCCTGCCGGATCCGAGGTAGTAGGGGCCCGGGTCGGTGCTGCCACCGTCCACCCCGATCATATCGACGCCCCGTTCCTCGCCCCGTGTCAGGGACGATTCAGGAAACCCGTAGCCGAGGATGCCGCTGGTCGACAGCATGCGGTAGACGGCGCCGCTCACGTCGCTTCCTCCCAGTTTTTTATGTGCGGATCATCCCCGTGGGAGTCCTTAACTGTCAACAGTTGACGATATTACCCGGCACCGCTGTAATCGGATCGGGCGCACAGCCCCAAGAGAACAGGGCCGGGAGGTATGGAACACATGACGACGCTTGCTGATCGCCGACGCGCATTCCGGGCGATGCTTGAGGAACGGCGTGCCGTTCTGGTCCCGGGGGCCGCCAACGCGCTCACCGCGCGGGTGATCGAGGATGCGGGTTTCGAAGCCTGCTACGTCACCGGGGCGGGCATCGCCAACACCCTGCTCGGCGTGCCCGATATCGGCCTGGTCACGATGAGCGAGATCCAGACGACGACCGCCGCCATCGCCGAGATCAGCACCCTTCCGCTCTTCGTCGACATGGATACCGGTTTCGGGAACGCCATCAACACCCACCGCACCGTCCGGGTGCTGGAGCGGGCGGGCGCCTGCGCCGTGCAGATCGAGGATCAGGTTTTTCCGAAGAAATGCGGGCATTTCGACGGCAAGGGGGTGATCCCGGCCAAGGAGATGGCGACCAAGGTCCGGGCCGCCGCGGACGCGCGCGAGGATGAGAACTTTCTGATCATCGCGCGCACCGACGCGCGCGCGATCGAGGGCATCGACGGCGCGCTGGAGCGGGCGAGGCTCTACATCGAGGCCGGCGCCGACGTGACCTTTGTCGAGGCGCCGACCTCGGTGGAGGAGATGAAGCGGATCTGCGCCGAACTGCCGGTACCGCAGGTGGCGAACCTGGTGGTCGGCGGCCGCACGCCGATGCTGCCGCAGGAGGAGCTCGCGGCGATCGGTTTCGCCATCGTGCTCTACGCCAACACCCCGCTTCAGGCGGCCATGCGGGCGATGAGCGAGGTGCTCGGGTCGTTGAAGCGGGACGGCAACCTGGACGCTGTGCAGGACCGGCTGGCCGATTTCGTCGAGCGCCAGCGGCTGGTCCACAAATCGACCTATGACGCCATGGAAAAGACCTACGCGGTCGAGGAGTAGGAGCATGTTCGGATGAGCTGCGCCCCCGAGGACCGGGCGCCGTATTCCGCGATCGTCGACCGTCCGAAACTGACCTGGCCGAACGGCGCGAAGCTGGCGGTCTGGGTGGTCCCGAACGTGGAACACTACGAGTTCCTGCCGCGCCCGTCTCGGGTCCGCGACCCGTGGCCGCGCACGCCGCATCCGGACGTCCACGGCTACGGTGTCCGCGACTACGGCAATCGGGTCGGCCTGTGGCGGATGATGGAGGTGATGGACGCCTACGGCATCCGCGGCACCCTCTCGCTCAACATGTCGAACTTCGTTCACTACCCCGAGATCTTCCAGGCCTGCGAGGACCGCAACTGGGCGATCATGTCCCACGGCATGTACAACACCCGCTACCACTGGGGCTATTCCGAGCAGGAGGAGCGGGACGCCATCCACGAGAGCATGGAACTCCACCACAGGCTCACCGGCCGACCGCTGCGGGGCTGGTTCTCTCCGGCCGCCTCCTGGACCTTCAACACGCCGGACCTCGTGGCCGAGGCGGGGATCACCTACTACTGCGACTGGTATCACGACGATCAGCCGTTTCCCATGCGCACCCGCTCGGGCCGGACCCTGGTCACCGTGCCGTACACCATGGAACTGAACGACGCGGTGCTCTACCGCCACCAGTTCGAGGCGCAGGATTTCGCCGACTGGACCTGCGATGCCTTCGACACGCTCTATCGGGAAGGGGAGGTGCAGCCGAGGGTGCTCTGCCTCGCTCTGCATCCCTACATCTTCGGCCAGCCGCACCGGATCGCGCATCTCGACCGGACGCTGAAGTACATCGCCGGGCATGACGACGTGTGGCTGACCACCGGCGAGGAGATCGCCGATTGGTACATCGCCAATCATCTGGACGCGGTGAAGGACCATCTTGGCTGGGAGAACGGGCGATGACCGAACCGCGTCCCGGCATGGACCACGATCTCTATCCCTATTGGGCGCTGGACCGGCGCCCGGCGCTCTCCTGGCCCGAGGGGAACGGGCTGGCGTTCACCGTGCTGCTTCACCTGGAGTTCTGGCGCCTGGATCCGCCGAAAGAGGATTGGCGCGACCCCCGTTACCAGGGCGCGTTCGGCAACTTCTACCCGGACTACACCGCCTTCACCCAGCGGGAGTACGGCAACCGCGTCGGCATCTTCCGGGTTCTGGACGCGCTGGATCGCTACGACCTTAAGCTGACGGTGCCGGCGAATGCCGCGGCCCTGGAGCGGTATCCCAATCTGGTGGCGCTCCTGCGGGAGCGGGGAGCGGAGTTCGTGGCGGCGGGCACCCATGCCGACCGGATGATCACCTCGAAACTCGACGCCGATGCTCAACGGCGGATGATCAGGGAAAGCGTGGCGGCCGTCGAACGCGCGACCGGCACCCGCCCGACCGGCTGGGCCGGGCCTGGCTACGGCGAGAGCGAGATCACCGCCGGTCTGCTGGCGGAGGCCGGGCTCGACTACGTCATGGACTGGCCGAACGACGATCAGCCCTACCTGATGCGCACCGAGCCACCTTTGGTCTCGATCCCGCGTCAGCCGGAATGGGACGACGCCGAAATCATGTGGCTGCGCAAGGTGCCGCGCGAGCTGTGGTCCGAGATGGTGGTCTCCGCATATGAGCGCCTGTACCAGGAGCGCGCGGCCGGTCGATACTTCTCGCTGTCGCTGCACCCCTGGATCGTCGGACAGACCCACCGCATCCGCTATCTTGTGGAGACGCTGGAGAAGATCGCCCCGCCCCGCGCCGGAACCTGGCAGGCGACCGCCGGCGATGTCGCCCGTCACTTCCGCACCCTGTCGACCGGCTGAGCCGGTTTCGGCCTTCAGACGCCCCATCCTTCAGACGCCCCATCCTTCAGACGCCCCCGAGGAGACAGACAATGGCCACCGACGGCATCGACAATGTCGACTACATCCGCGCCTTCATGACCGAACGCCCGGTGGTCTTCGAGCGGTCGGCGCTGGTGATCGTCGATATGCAGAACGCCTCGGGCTCGCGGACCGGCGCGCTGGGTCGGCGGATGAAGAAAGAGGGCTCGACCGCCACCGACTACCGCTTCGACCGGATCGAGACCCTGGTGGTTCCGAACATCCGCCGGATGCTCGACGGGTTCCGGGCGAAGGGCGGCGGAATCGTCTACGTCACCCTCGGCGCCCAGCGCGAGGACGCGGCCGACGCGCCGCCGCACATGCGCAAGATGTTCCTGGAAACCAAAAACTGGGTCGGCAGCGAGGAGCACAGGATCGTCGAGGGCCTGGAGCCCCTGCCGGGCGAACTCATCGTGCGCAAGACCAGTATCGGCGCCTTCGCGTCCACAGGGCTGGATCACCTGCTGCGCTGCATGGGCTGGGACAACCTCTATATGACCGGCGTGTCGACCAACATGTGCGTGGAGACCACCGCCCGTGAGGCGGCCGATCGCGGCTATCACGTCACCATGGTCGAGGATGGCTGCGCCACGACCCGCAAAGAGCTGCACGAAGGGACGATGATGAATTTCCAGCGTCTCTTCGGCCGCGTGCGCAGCACCGACGAGGTCGTGGGCGAACTAGGGCTGTAAGGCCGAGGGGGCGGCTCGACCCGACGACCCGTTTGCCGTCTAACCCTGGCCGTCCAAAAACGCGAGTACCGCGTCGCAGAAGGCCCGGGGCTGCTGACGGAACATGCTGTGCCCGGCGGCGGGGATTATGGCGGTCTTCGCGCCCGGCACATGGCCGGCCAGCGCGCGCAGGACCACCGGCAGCAAGCCCGGCGTGTCGGCCCCGCCGACGAACAGGGTCGGGCGATCGAGCGCTTCCGCCTCGGCGCGGGTGAAAGGCTGGCGGCCCTCGTTCACCTGGGCGAGCAGGGTGGTGGCGTTGTCCTCGCGCATCTGCCGGTCGGCGGCGGGCAGACGGTCCCAGGCGCCGGGACCGTTGATTCCCTCGATGAAGATGCGCAATCCGCCCTCCAGATCGCCGGCGGCGATCTTCTCCGCGGCGCCGGCGACGTGAGCCCGGCTTCCGGCGGCCGTCCCCGCATCGGGTCCGCCCTGCGGCATCAGCGAGTCGTCCAGCGTGCCGCCCGGTTCCGCCAGGATCAGCCGGTCCACCAGATCGGGTCTTTTCAGCCCTAGCCGGAAGGTGAGGTGACCGCCGCGGGAGTGGCCGACGAGGTCAACCGGCCCCGCCCGCAACGCCTCGATGAAGGCGATCATGTCGTCGACATGCTGGGACATGGTGAAGGTCGGTTCCTCGGCGTCGCAGGTTCCGGGGAAGTAATGGCGCAGGCTTGGCGCGATCAGTCGGCGGCCCATGGAAAGCGGCTTCAGGACCGGCATCCAGGCGCGGAAATCGTTGAGCGAGCCGTGGACGCAGACCAGCGGCTTGCCGGAGCCGACGTCCAGATAGGCCATATCGTATCCGTTCACGCGGAGGGTCTTCATCGCTCGGGTCCTGGGGTTCTGCCTGCGGGACGGTCACCCATATCGGCATCTTCGGTGGCCAGCAATCGGGCTTCTTGTCCGCGGCACGAGTCGCGGCGGCGGCGACAGTCGCTTCACTCGCAGAGGTGGGTGAATGACCCGGGCATCCGTCCGGCTGACGGGGGATGGCCGCACTTTATGCTTTCGAGCGGGCGAGGACCCGGATAGTTCTATCACCTTCGAATGGTTAAGGGCGCCCCGCCAAATGGGGAACGACGCCGGATAAGATTTAGGGAGGAAGACATGATTCGCAGAAAACTGATGCTGTCGGCCGCCGTCGGGCTGGTTGGCGCGCTCACCCTCGGCTGGCTGGCGCCGGCCCAGGCGATGGACTCGCGCTTCAAGGACGAGAACGGCGACCTGGTTGCCGATACGCCGGCCGCGAGCGAACAGATCGATCCGGGCACCCTGATCTTCGCCTATACCCCGGTCGAGGATCCCGCAGTCTACGCCAAGGTGTGGGACGGCTTCCTGCGGCATATGGAAGGCGTGACGGGCAAGAAGGTGCAGTTCTTCCCGGTGCAGTCGAACGCCGCTCAGATCGAAGCGATGCGTGCCGGCCGTCTGCACGTCGCGGGTTTCAATACCGGCTCCAATCCGCTGGCCGTCAATTGCGCCGGTTTCGTGCCGTTCACCATCATGGCGTCGAAGAACGGCGACTTCGGCTACAACATGGAGATCATCACCTATCCGGGCAGCGGCATCGAGAAGGTTGAGGACATCAAGGGCAAGAAGATGGCCTTCACCTCCCAGACCTCGAACTCCGGCTTCAAGGCGCCGTCGGCGATCCTCAAGGCGGATTACGGCATGCTGCCGGATCAGGATTTCGAGCCGGTGTTCTCCGGCAAGCACGACAACTCGATCCTCGGCGTGGCCAACAAGGACTATCCCGCGGCCGCCATCGCCAACTCGGTTCTGCACCGGATGATCGCCCGCGACGTGATCAAGGCCGATCAGGTGGTCTCGATCTACAAGTCGCAGAAGTTTCCGACCACGGGCTTCGGCTACGTCTACAATCTGAATCCGGAACTGCAGGAGAAGATCCGGGAATCCTTCTTCTCGTTCGACTGGGAAGGCTCCGCGCTCAAGGAGGAGTTCGCCCGGTCCGGCGAGGAGCAGTTCATTCCGATCACCTACCAGGAGCACTGGGAGGTCATCCGCAAGATCGATACCGCCAACGGCGTCTCCTACGACTGCAAGTGACCGGTACGCGGTCCTGAACATCCGAGCGGTACTTTGCAGGGAGCGGCCGAATGCTGCGCTTGAATGACCTGTCGAAGGTCTATGCAACCGGTGATCGGGCGCTCACCGAGGTGAGTCTCACGGTCGAGCCCGGTCAGGTCGTTGGCCTGATCGGGCCGTCCGGCGCGGGAAAATCCACGCTGATCCGCTGCATCAATCGCCTGGTCGAGCCGACCTCCGGCCAGGTGTTCCTGGGCGACATGGAGATCACCGGCCTCAGCCGCGGGGCGCTGCGCCGGGCGCGGCGGCGCATCGGCATGATCTTCCAGGAATACGCCCTCGTCGAGCGGCTGACGGTCATGGAGAACGTGCTGTCCGGCCGCCTCGGCTATGTCGGGTTCTGGCGCAGCTTCTTTAGGAAGTTTCCGCCGGATGCCGTCGAAAACGCCTACCGTCTGCTGGACCGTGTCGGCCTGTCCGACCATGTGAACAAGCGGGCCGACGCGCTGTCCGGCGGCCAGCGCCAGCGCGTCGGCATCGCCCGGGCCCTGGAACAGGACCCGGACCTGTTGTTGATCGACGAGCCGACGGCCTCGCTCGATCCGAAGACCTCGCGGCAGATCATGCGCCTGATCGTCGAAATCTGCGACGAGCGGGGCCTGCCGGCGATCATCAACATCCACGATGTCGCCTTGGCGCAGCAGTTCGTGCGCCGGATCATCGGGCTGCAGTCGGGCCGGGTCGTGTTCGACGGTCGGCCCGATGAGTTGACCCCGGACGTCCTCACCCAGATCTACGGCGAGGAGGACTGGTCGGCGACGATCCGCAAGGCGGACGAGGACGGCGAGGAGGTTGAAGACGAGGAAGATCACCATGCCTCGGTCCCGGTCGATCGCGAGCGGCTCGCGGGGCTCACATGACCGCGACGGCGCATCCCCGCACATGGTCGCGCCCACCCTTCATCAAGCGGGCCTGGCTGCGCTGGTCGCTCTACGGCGGCGCGCTGATCTATCTGGTCCTCGCCGTCTCCTCGGTCGAGGTGAACTGGATGCGGGTCTGGGAGGGGCTGGACCGGGGCGTGCAATTCGTTCAGGGCTTCCTGGTGCCGGACTTCACCAGCCGGTGGGGCGACATCCTCCAGGGCATGGAGGAAAGCCTGACCATGACGGTGACGGCGACGGTGGTCGGCGTTCTGATCTCGATCCCGATCGGAATCGGTGCCGCGCGCAACATCGCGCCCCTGCCGATCTACGCGGTATGTCGGGGCATGGTCGCCCTGTCGCGCAGTTTCCAGGAGATCATCGTCGCGATCCTGTTCGTGGCCATGTTCGGGTTCGGCCCGTTCGCCGGCTTCCTGACCCTGTCCTTCGCCACGATCGGCTTTCTCGCCAAGCTGCTCGCCGAGGACATCGAGGATATCGACGAGAGCCAGGCCGAAGCGATCCGGGCGACGGGGGCCGGCTGGTGGCAGGTCGTCGCCTATGGGATTCAGCCGCAGGTGATGCCGCGGCTGATCGGGCTGTAGCCTGTACCGTCTCGACATCAATTTCCGTGAATCGGCGGTGATCGGGATCGTCGGCGCCGGGGGTATCGGCGCGACGCTGAACACCGCGATGGACCGCTACGAGTACGACAGCGCCGCCGCGATCCTCATCCTGATCATTCTGATCGTCATGGCCGCCGAGTACCTGTCGGGCTTCGTGCGGAAATGGGTGCAGTGATGGTGACTCAGACTTTCCAGCGGATCTGGCGCCGCCGTTCGACCCGCAGGGAACTCGCACTCTGGTTCGGCTGGCTCCTGCTGGTGGCGCTGTTCGTGTTCTGCTGGCAGGTGATGACCGAGAACACGATCTGGATGTTCGTGACCGACGCGCCGCGTCAGGCCGCGGACATCGGGTCGCGCATGTTCCCGCCGCGCTGGGAGTACATCCCGGCCCTGCTCGAGCCGCTCTGGGACACGCTCAACATCGCGACGCTCGGTACCCTTCTCGCGCTTTTCATGGCGGTGCCGGTGGCCTTCCTGGCCGCCCGCAACACCACGCCGAGCGTGCGCTTCGTGCGGCCGGTCGCGCTGCTGGTCATCGTCGCCAGCCGTTCGATCAACTCCCTGATCTGGGCGCTGCTTCTGGTCGCGGTGATCGGCCCCGGCGTGCTCGCGGGGATCGTCGCCATCGCCTTCCGGTCCATCGGCTTCGTCGCCAAGCTGCTCTATGAGGCGATCGAGGAGATCGACGAAAGCCAGGTCGAGGCGGTCGCCGCCACCGGCGCCAGCAAGGCCCAGGTGATGGACTACGCCGTCGCGCCGCAGATCCTGCCGGCCTTCGCCGGGATCACCGTGTTCCGCTGGGACATCAATATCCGCGAGAGCACGGTGCTCGGCCTGGTCGGCGCGGGTGGCCTCGGGTTGCGTCTGCAGGAATCGCTGAACGTGCTCGCCTGGCCGCAGGTGACGGTGATCTTCATCCTGATCCTCATCACGGTTCTGGTCAGCGAATGGGTCTCGGCCAAGGTGCGCCATGCCATCATCTAACGCCCCGGGGTGCGTTCCGTGGAGCGGCCTGACCCGTCCTTGTCCGAGGTGACGACGGAAGGCCCGCATGCATCTGCTCATTGAAATCGCCGGCGGTGTCGCCCTGCTGCTCTGGGGCGTGCGTATGGTCCGCACCGGCGTCACCCGCGCCTTTGGCTCGGCCATCCGGCGCGGCATCGCGTCGGCCACCCGCAACCGTCTGACGTCTTTCTTCACCGGCTTCGCCGTCACCGGCGTCCTGCAGAGCAGCACGGCGACGGCCCTGATCGTCGGCTCGTTCGGTGGGCGCAAGATGATCGCCGTACCCGCCGGGCTGGCGATCATGCTGGGGGCGGATGTGGGCAGCACGGTCGTGGTTCAGGTGCTGGCGTTCGACATCTCCTGGATCTCGCCGCTGTTCCTGTTCGTCGGCGTTGTCGCGTTCCTGTCGTCGGACGATTCCAGGCGGCGGGCGCTGGCGCGCGTTCTCATCGGACTCGGGCTGATGCTGCTGGCGATCAAGCTGGTGATGCTCGCCTCCGTGCCGCTGCGCGAAGGGCCGACGCTCTCGGTGCTTCTGACGCCGCTGGTCGACGAGCCCATCCTGGCGATCTTGGTCGGCGCTCTCCTGGCCTGGCTGGCCCATTCCAGCCTGACCGTCATCGTTCTGGTTATGACCCTGGTCTCGCTGCATGTCGTCGGGATTCAGCTGGCGCTCGCCCTGGTGCTCGGCGCCAATATCGGCAGTTCGATCACCCCTGTCGCGATGAACTGGCGGGCCGATCCCTCCGCCCGACGCATTCCGCTCGGCAACCTGATGATGCGGGCGACCGGCGTCGCCGCGATCTACTGGTCCATTCCGTGGTTGGTGCCGTATCTGTCGGACATCTCGCCCGATCCGGCCCGCCTGGTCGCCAACTTCCACACCGGGTTCAATCTGGCGGTGGCGGTGGTGTTCCTGCCGCTGGTGGGGTTGGTCGCAGCGCTGGTCATCCGTCTCTTGCCGGACAGCCCGATGCCCGAGGACGAGAAGACACCGAAGCATCTGGAGGAGTCCGCGCTCAACTCTCCGGGCGTGGCGCTTTCGGGCGCGGCGCGGGAGACCCTGCGGATCGGCGATACGGTCGAGTCGATGCTCGAGCGGACCATGGAGGTGTTCAAGAGCGGCCGGGGGGACCTGATCAAGGAGATCGAACGGGACGACGATGTGGTCGACGCGCTCCACGAGTCGGTGAAGCTCTACCTCACGCGCCTGTCGCGCCAGGAACTGGATCCCAGGGAAAGCCGACGGGTCGTGGAGATTCTGACCTTCAACACCAATCTCGAGCATATCGGCGACATCATCGACAAGAACCTGCTGGAGCTCGCCGCCAAGAAGATCAAGGACGGCACCGCGTTCTCGGACGCGGGGCTGGCCGAGCTCGAGGCGATGCACGGGGAGGTCGTCGCCAACCTGAAGCTGGCGCTCAGCGTCTTCATGAGCGGCGACGCTTTGCTGGCCCGGCGGCTGATGGAGCAGAAGGTTCACATCCGCGAGCTGGAGCAGAAGTTCGCGGAGGCCCACTATGCCCGGATCCGCGATGGCCATCCGGAATCCCTCGGCAGTTCGTCGCTGCACCTGGACGTGCTGCGCGATTTGAAACGCATCAACAGTCACATTACGTCGGTAGCGTATCCGATCCTGGAATCCACCGGCCAGATCGCCGAGAGCCGTCTGCTGGACGCCTGACGGGCGGGCCGAGCCGGCGGGTCATCCCGTGTCACGAAAGGACACTGAAGTCTTCATGACCCATCCCATCGATCAGCTCTTCGAGATGGTGCAGACCTCGCGCCAGGAGACCGAGGTGGCGAACCGGACGGCCCAGCTCCTGAAGGACGGCAACCCGAAGATCGCCAAGAAGGTGGTTGAGGAGGCGGCCGAGGTGGCGCTGGACGCGGCGGTTGCCGACCGGGACGGTGTGATCCGCGAGTCGGCGGACCTGCTCTACAATCTCACCGTCCTCTGGGTCTGGATGGGGATCACGCCGGCCGAGATCTGGCACGAGATGGCGCTTCGCGAAAAGGAACTCGGGCTCGCCGGAAAATGGCCAAAATCCACGCCTTGACCCATCGCTTCCCCGGAATCCCGCCGGTTCGTGGCGACAGTCGTTCTCCCGAAAGCTAGAGGCAATCCTGTCGGTTGTTGGGATACTTCGTCCGAACGGTTGAACGGGCGGGGAGATGGCAGCGGTGACCCGACGTCAAATGCATCTGGTCGCGTATCTGAAGACCGGCCCCACGGCCCTGCATGTGGGCGGTTGGCGCCACCCGGAATCGAGCCTGGACGACATCCTGCATCCGAGCCGCTACGAGCATATCGCCAGGGTGCTTGAGGCCGGCTGCTTCGACGGCTGCTTCTTCGCGGACCTCTTCGGGCTCTACGACATCCACGGCGGCAGCTTCGACCCGTATGTGCGGCGGGGAGGGCAGATCAGCTATCTCGATCCGACGGTGGTTCTACCCGTGATGGCGGCGGCAACCCGGCATCTTGGTCTCGGCGCGACGCTCTCGACCAGCTTCCATACGCCCTACCATCTGGCCCGATGGCTGGGCTCGCTCGACGCGATGAGCGGCGGCCGCGTCGCCTGGAACGTGGTCACCTCGGCGACGGATCTGGAAGCCCGGAACGCTGGCATGGACGGTCTGCCGCCGCGCGAGCTGCGCTACGACCGGGCGGACGAGGTGCTGGAGGCGTGCGTCGCGCTCTGGAACAGCTGGGATGAGGACGCCTTCGTCCTGGACAAGGAGAACGGGGTCTTCGCCGATCCGTCCAAGGTGCACTACGCCAACTACGAGGGGCAGTGGATCCGGACCCGCGGTCCGCTCTCCATTCCGCGCAGCCCCCAGGGGCGGCCGGTGATCATGCAGGCCGGCAGCTCCGAGCGGGGCCGCGACTTCGCCGCCCGCTGGGCCGAGGTGGTCTTCACGGTGCAGCGCGGCAAGGAGGAGATGCGGGAGTTCTACGACGATCTGCACGCGCGGATGGACCGCGCCGGTCGGGACCCGGCGGAGTGCGCCGTGCTGCCGGCGGTGTCCGTCGTGCTCGGCGAGACCGACTCGATCGCCCGGGAGCGGGCCGACTATCTGGACAGCCTGATCGATCCCGAACTCATTGTGGCGTCCTCCTCCAGCAGCGTCGGCGCCGATCTCAGCAAGCTGACGGACCCGGCGAAGCTTGCGGAGATGCAGGGCAATCAGGGCATGAAGGGAACGGAGCAGGTGCTTCAGCAGGCGATGAAGGCGGAAGGCCTGACCCTCGCCCAGGCGGCGGCGACGCGCCATCGCCGGCGCGAGATCGTCGGAACGCCCTCGATGGTGGCCGATCAGCTGGAGGATCTCTTCGAGGCCGGGGTCTGCGACGGTTTCGTGGTGGCCCCGACCACGTTCCCCACGATGTTCGAGCAGTTCTGCCGGAGCGTGGTGCCGGAACTTCAGCGCCGCGGCCTGTTCCGCAAAGCCTATGCGGGCCGCACGCTGCGCGAGAACCTGCGGAGCTGACCGCCGGCGTGAGGCCTTCCGGCAGGTAGAGTCGGCGCGCCGACGTCAGCCCGCCGAGGGTCAGTCCGCCGAGGGTCAGTCCTCGTCTGAGGGTTCGCGATCCTGGGAGTAGCGGTGTGACACGGGGAAAGCCGGTAGCCAGGCTTCACGACGGATCGTCCAGGTCTCGTAATCCGGCGTGAACCGGTCGGGCGCGTCGAGCGTTCCCAGGTGCACTTCTATCTCGTCGTCGGTTCGGGCGAAAACCGGGGAGCCGCAGCGGGGGCAGAAGTGCCGCCCGGCATAGTCTCGGGTCGCACCGACGACCGTGACGGATGTCTCAGGGAATATCGCGGCGGCATAGAAGAGCGCGCCGTGGTGTTTGCGGCAATCCAGGCAATGGCAGAGACCGACCCGGTCCGGTCTCCCGGTCGCTTCGATCCGAACGTCGCCGCACAGGCACCCGCCGGTAACCCGATCCATGCCGCCTCTCCCGATCAATGGTTTGATTGGGCACTCTATGCGGGCTGTCGGTTTCTGCGTAGCCGCCCTTTCGGTCCCATCAACCCGTCTGCTGTGACGGGGACCCGAGGGAGGGGGCTGGGAGGGGCGTCTCCGGCGGCGACCCGGTCTACAGGAAGTCAGGATCCGTATGGTTCAGCAGACCGGAGGCCCTCAGGGCCGCGCTCGGATAGGAGGGTTCCTGCATCTTGCGGATCGAGAAGTCCGGCTCCGCCTTTCGCAGCTGCTCCATGACGGCCAGGGCCCGTTCTCGGTCTCCCTGTTTGCTGTAGAGCGCCGTAAGGAAGCGTTGAGCTGGTTTGTAGTCGGGTTTGGTCTGCCGGACGAGTTCGTTCATGTAGATCGCGGTGTCGTACTCGCCGGCAAGGGTGGAAGCGGCACCGGTGAGGAAGTCAATGGTGAACTTGTGGGGGCCGGGACCGCTCAGTTCCCGTGCCCGGCGCAGATGGCGTAGCCCCTGCGCGTGGCGGCCATTATAGGAGGCTGCGGCCCCGGCAAAAGCATGGCCGAAAGGGTTGCCCGGGGCGATTTGGATCGAGCGCTCCGCCAACTCGACCCCGGCATGGTATTCCTGCAGGATGAAAGTGTGGACATAGGAGGTGAGCGCGAGAACGTACGCGTTGACCGGCGCCATTTCGAGAGCACGGCGGCAGAGTTCGCGCACCTCCTGGGAGATTTGTTGCGGGTCGAAATTGTGCTCGCCCACTAAGAAGGTCCGCAGATAAGCCTTCCAGGCTAGGACCAGGCCGTTGGCCTGGCGATCGAAGGCGTCGTCGAGTTGCGTGTCCGCCTGCAACAGGTCGTTGAGCCCGAGCCGAGACATTCTGTTCACGGCATCGAAGGTCAGGGTGAATGCGTTGTCTTCTTGATATTGTGTCCCAAGACTGCGGAAGCAGTAGATGGCTATATCAACCATTTGGTTGACGAAACGCATCAACTCCGTCTCGTCGCACATCCGGTTGTTGTCGGTTGGAATGAATTGGTTCCCGGTCCACAGGACGCGATCGGTATGGCTCTCCGAAAGGGAAACTGAGGCCTGCGATCCGCCCGGCGTCGACAGCATGGTGACACTGAGGGCCAGACCGGGGCCGTCGCGCTTCGTGGTGGAGACGGAGGCAACCCCGCAATCCGACACGCCCTGGGCGATGGCGGTCGCGAGGACGTTGGCGTGGAAGCTGGCGGGGTCGCCGTCGCGGATCTCCGGTGCGATCACCTGTAGCCAGAATCCGTTATCGCGGCGGACCAGCGGCTTCTTCGCGGGAGCGGCCGGTTCGGTGTCGGCATATCGGGCTTCGAAGGCGGCGCGCTGGTCACGCAGCCAATTCTGGAATTCCGGTTCGGCAAGACTGTCCATGTCTTCCAGTAGGACCGGTCGGCTGGAATCGGGCAGGCCGGCCAAATGCGTGAAGTCGTGCGCGTCTAGATCGACCTCGATGCCGTCTTTGCGCAGCTTAACCATTGGCCCTTCCGCGATCAGACACTCGGACGCCGGGCCGAGGGCAACTCGGATCCGCCTCAACGCGGTTCGAAGATTTTGAGCCCCGTCGGTGGAACCGTTGCGGTTCCAGAACATGGTCTGCAGCGCGGCCCTCGATCGTTGTCGGCCGGGGGACAGAGCGAGGACGGCAAGAATGGCGCGGGCCCGCCGCAACTCCAACCTCAGTTCTTGCCCAGCAGCATCGTATGCCTTGAATGGGCCGATAACGCAGAGTCGGATCTCAGGAGCCATCGCCATGCATTCTGTACCGTCGAACGACAGGCCGGTCAGTGCTCGAAAGCTTTTCACCGAAAGAGTGTGAGAATGCCCACGCATAACACCGACGGTTCGCCTGTGGATTGGTTCCGAGAATTAGTTGACAACCGTCCCATGAACAATTGGTGAATTCAACGTGAATAATGACACACATTGCCGATGTTATGTGGCGTTTTTAGCAACTTAGTTGGTAAATTTCATTTTAGTCGCGAATTCTGGGGAGGGGTGCCGTAACGGTTGCGGCGCCTCGAAAGTGGAGGGGTGGAACATGATGCTGGTGGGGCCATTCAACGGCGGTGGACTTGAGAACGGAGGCGGCCTGGAGAACGGCGGCAACGGGGGGAATGGAGGCAACGGCGGCAATGGCGGAAACGGGGGGAATGGAGGCAACGGCGGAAACGGTGGCAACGGTGGGAGCGTTATCTCGTCCGTCGCATCCGGGGCGCTGATCTCGAACTACGACGGGATCGTCGGTCCCTGGCACGCACCGACACGGGGACGGTCCGAGCTGCCGACGGATGACGCCAGCGCTATGGAGCGGTGGTCCTCGCGCGTGCGTGGGTTCATCCTGGATTTTGAGCTTTTGGAACACCTTGAGTTCTATGCCAACCGGCGCGCGGAAGCCGAGGATCCGGGGGTGAAGATCCGGATCGGGGACTGTCACGAAGAAGGTGACCCCTCGAAGAAAGGTCAACTCGTCAAGCTGGAGCGTCCGACCATCGACACGTTCGTCAAACACCAGCTAAAATACGTGCACAACTATGCGGACCTGCGGCGAGACAGAGCGGCCGAGATTCTGTCCCAGACCGGCGGATTCCTGGATTACTTCGCCGGAATCGGCTTTCTTCACCCCGAACGCACACGCTGGACTTCTCGAGCTTCTGCAGGCCCTGCTCGGAGGTTGTTTCGCGATCGAGATGCGGCTTAAGCATTCGATGGCATGCCGGCGTCCGGTCGAACTGAGCCCGCAGATCAATCCGATGATACCGACTCCGGGCCACGGAGCGCTGCCAAGCGGACACGCGACCGAAGCCTTTATGGTCGCGCATATCCTTGCCGAACTGTCGAAAGATCTGGAAGCGGCGGTGTACGATCAGGAGAATGGCGCAGCCAACGCAACGTCCGGGGCGTCGTCCCGCCCGAAACGGATCTGGCGTCATCAACTGATGCGTCAGGCGGCTCGGATTTCCACAAATCGGGTAATTGCCGGAGTCCATTTCCCGGTTGATGGGGTCGCCGGACAGGTGCTCGGCACGGCTATCGCCGAGTACTTCCTCGTCCGCGCTTGCGGGACGGGAGAGTGGTTTACCGGATGGAAGTTCGTCGGCGATGCGTTCGGCGACCGGGACCACGACTGGGTTGAAATCGACCGGATCCTTACCGGTGAAGCGGTTCAGACGGACTACCTGAGCAAGCGCAAGCGCTGCCATATCCCGGCCGATGACCTCGGGCGGGGCGAAACCATCCCGGGCCCGATGAACTGGTTGTGGAAAAAGGCGAAGGAGGAATGGGTGGTCTAGGCCGGAAACGCACGTCAGCCAGGGGAGGGGATACATGCAGAACGAGTGGCGAGTTGCGGATCTGCCAGCCGAGGCCGGTGTGAATCCGCAGGTCCATTGGATCAACTTCACCGTCAACGACGACCGTCCGGTTCTTGCGTCGCTGCACCTCTCCGACGTTGCCGCCCGGGTAGTTCATGAGGCGGTCACCGGCCGGAACGCCGGCGAAGATGAGCGGGGCACCGCGCAAGGCGGGGCGGCCATTCTGGAAATCGTGACCCACATGGTGATCTCGCGGGAAACCATCGACAGGCTGGCCAGTCATGTCGAGCGCGATGACGGCGACGGCATCGATGTCGTCGTCGTCCTGTCGGCCGAAGGCTGGAAGCGGCTGCTCCAGGCGGTACTCGAGAGCGACAATGACGTCACCCTCTTGGACGCCGGACTGGGGGTGAATCCAGAGGCAGTTCGCGATTCTAGAGGTATGCCGTCGACCTCCGCCCAGTCGAGCCGAGCCACCGAGAGAGGCCTGTCGGGCGACGAGGTGATCGTCGCGGTTATCGATGATGGGATCGGCTTTGCGAACCATCGTTTCAGGCTGTCTGAAACGGAGACCCGCTTCGAGTATTTCCTAGGCATGAACGTTATCGGCCGACAGGCCGGCACGGACGGCGATCTCGGTGTCGAGCTCGACAGGGCAATGATCGACGACCTGCTCAAACGATACGGTGGGGACGAGGAGAGGATCTATCGGGCGGTCGGGCTCATCGACTTCCGGGAGCCGCGGGAGACGACCCGTTTCGGTCGGTCCGCTCCGCTCTCCCTCGCGTTCGCTCAGACGCACGGCACCCATGTGCTGGATGTTGCCGCCGGATACGATTGGCACGACGCGGCGGAGCATGCTCTGGCCAGCAAGCGGCCGATCATAGGCGTTCAGTTACCGGCCGCGTTGGTTGCCGAGACCTCGGGCGTGGGGACTGCGGTCTATGTCGAAAAGGCGCTGAACGAAATCGGTGCGAAAGCGATCGAGATGTCCCGGCGGGTGCCGCGCAAGTCGGGTGAACCGGTGACGTGGCTGCCGCTGATCGTCAACCTGAGCTTCGGAATTTCTGCCGGCCCGCTCGACGGGTACGGACCGGTCGAGCGGGCTATCGACCGTTTTATTCGGGCGTACAGACGGGAGACGGCGTCCGATGCGATCTGTCATGTGGTGCTCCCCGCAGGCAACGGCTTTCACTCGCGCTCCGTTGCCCGGGTAACCGGAGAGAACCTGTGTCCTGATGATCCTATCGTTTGGCGTGTGAAGCCGGATGACCGGACCGCGAGCTTCGTCGATATCTGGTTGCCGCCGATCCAGCGCGGGAAGCTCAAGCCCGGATCGGCTGCTGGCAGAATCGCCGTTTCCCTTCAGCCGCCACGGGGCGGCCCGGCAACCTCAATCGCCAGCGCTCCCGGCAAGATGCTTGAATGGATCGTCGACGGTACCGTGCTGGCTCGGATCTACCATCGCCTTGAGGATCGCCCCGGCGGCGCCGTCAGGGAGAATGTCGTCGTCGCCGTTCGCGGGACGGAACGGGAGATCTTTGACGAACCCATCTGTCCGTCTGGAGATTGGCTGATACGGCTCGAAAACTGCGGACTCGAGGCGGATGAGACGGTCGAACTGCGGATCCAGCGCGACGACCCGCGCCCGGGTCAAACGCCCCGGGGACGTCAATCCTATTTCAATGACTCCGAGTACCACCGCTACATCCCCGCTTCGGGACGGCTACCGGAAGATGGGAAGCATGACGGACGATGGGCGAGCCGTGAGGGAACGTTCAATGCCTATGCGAACCTCACCGATGACGTGATCGTCGCCGGGGGGTATCGACGAAGCGATGGAACGCCGTCCTGGTATACCGGCTCGGGGCCGACGGCAACGCGAGACGGGCCGGACTTGGCCGCGGTCAGCGAGGAGAGCCCGTCCCATCTTGGGGTAATTGGAGCTGGTACCTTTACGGGGTCTGTTTTCTTGCAGAACGGAACGAGCGTTGCGGCCCCGGCGGTCGCGAGGGCCCTGGCTGACGAGATTGCCAGCGCCGGGAGCGTTCCAGCCGCGGACAATCTGCTCTCCAGGGATGCCGCAAACGGCCCGCGGAATGACTACGGTCCGGTTGACCCGGCGCGGCTTGGAAAGGGGCGTCTCGCCCGACCCGAACAGCCAGCACACCGGCAACGGGTCTTTCCGCGCCAATGAGAGCCTTTAGCCAACCTCTGGGGCGGAAAATGTCAGCACTGTCGCCGCCGCGCGGCCTGACCGAATGGCTCCCTCAATGGTGGCGGGGAGGCGGGTGTCGGTCCAGTCTCCGGCCAGCACCAGATTGCGCCAGGCGGTCGCAGCCGGCGGTCGGTACCGGGCCGCTTCCGGGGTCTGCCGTAATGTGGCGCGGCGTTCCTTGATAATCCGCCCAGGCGGACGGGGCGCGTCCGGCTGATCCAGAACCGCGGCCGTGTCGCGCCACAGGAGATCGAGCAAAGCGTCGGCCGAATTGTCGACCCAGCGGTCGGCGGCGCTGACGGTAACGCTGGCGAGGTCCCCGCGCAGGAAGACCCATTCCGCGGTCCCGCCGACCAGCCCGATCAGCGTTCCGCCCCCGCGCAGGCGTCCTGGCTGATCCAGCAGGAAGTGGGCATTCAGGATCGCCGACGACTCCTGCGGAAACGACATGCCGGGGAGCAGGGGCGCCGCCACTGTCGGCGGAACCGCCATCACCACGTCGTCGGATCCGGTCAACGCGATGCTGTCGCCCTGGAAGTGGAGCGCGGTCACCCGGTCGCCGTCGCGGTCGATCGCGCGCAGCCGCCGGCCGAAGCGAAGCGCGACGCCGCGCGCCGCCAGGGTCGCCAATGCCGGGTCGACGAAGCTCTCGCTCAGCCCGTCGCGAGCCGTCAGGGGAAGCAGCCCGTCGCCGCCCTCGGCCAGGATCGTGCGCAGAACATCGCGGAGCAGCGCAGCCGACGCCTCTTCCGGGTCGGTGTTCAGGACTGCCGTGGTCAGCGGCCGCCAGAAGCGATCCATCAGAGGGCCGGGGCCGAGCGTCCGCATCACGGTGGCGTCGGGACCGGCCATGGCAAGCCGAAGCATCCCGACAGCGTCCCATGGTCGCGCGCCGGGGACCTGACGCGCCGGCGCCGCCAGGCGCCGCAGAAAGCCGCCCTTGCCAAGGT
This sequence comes from Thalassobaculum sp., assembly GCA_048983575.1. Classification (GTDB taxonomy): domain Bacteria; phylum Pseudomonadota; class Alphaproteobacteria; order Thalassobaculales; family Thalassobaculaceae; genus Thalassobaculum. Next base: position 2,556,485 of record JBLZTD010000001.1, read on the forward strand.
CGAGGCTCCAACGCTCGTCCGTCGAGACGTCGAGGAACGGGATCGGCCCGTCTCCGGCGACCAGGGTGTCGGCAGCCCCGGTCTCCTCCAGGTAGTCGAGCGCCGCCCGGTTCGCCGACAGCAGCAGGTGATTGCCATTGTCGATGCGGCGGCCGAGGGCCTCATCGTGGAAGGAGCGGCATCGCCCGCCCGCCTGGGGAGCCGCTTCATGGACGAAGACGCGACGGCCAGTCCGGCTGAGGGTGAGGGCCGCGGCCAGCCCCGCCAGGCCGGCGCCGATGACGTGAACCGCCCGATTGTTGCCGGAGGACGCGGTCACGGGAGCAGGTGCCGCAGCAACAGGACGCGCCGCCACATCGGCAGGCTCGATCGACGCCGAGGATCGCGCCAGCCCTCGGAGTCCATCTGACCGAGCAGCGCCTCGTAGCCGATCATCATCATCACCGCCGGCCGCATGGTCCGGCGGTCGCATCGGGCGATCAGGGCCCGCGCCTCTTCGTAGCGTCCGCGCGCCCTGGCGGCGAGATCGCGGCAGACCGCAGGCAGGTTCGGATGGTCCAGAACCGCGTTCGGGTCGCGCTCGGCGATGCCGTGCCGGTCCAGAAGGTCGCTCGGCAGATAGAGACGGCCGTCGGCCGCGTCTTCACCCAGGTCCCGCAGGATGTTCGTCAGCTGCAGGGCTTCGCCGAGGGCGATGGCGGCTTCGTCCGCTTCGGGTTCCTCGGCGCCGAAGCACCGCATCGACAGGATCCCGACCGCGCCGGCCACCCGGCGGCAATAGAGTTCCAGCGCGGCGAGGCTCGGCGCGATGTTGTCTCCATGCAGATCGCTCTCCATGCCGTCGATCAGCGCCTCGAACTCCGCCCTCGGGAGCCGGTAGCGGAGAATGCCGGGTTGGAGGGCCAGGCCGATCGGATCGGTCGGATGGGTCCCGGCATAGAGGCGGGCGATTTCGGTTCGCCAGGCGTCGAGCCGTGCCTGACGGTCTTGGACGTCGCCCGGCTCGTCGGCGATGTCGTCGATCACCCGGCAGAACGCGTAGACGGCATGGATGGCGCGGCGCCGCTCCGGCGGCAGGATGCGCATCCCCCATCGGAAGGAGGATCCGGAGGCCCGAACGATCGACTCCACCTGCCTTTCGGCCAGGTGCTGCTCGGATTCATGAGAGCTCACGCCAGGCCGCTCCTAGAAAGAAAGGCCCTCTGCCACAGGCATTTGGACACCGCCAGCGCGGCGTGCCCCAGCATCGCCGGCTTCGGAACCTGAACCCGCCCGGCCAAGGGATCGGAGGCGGCCAGCCGGCCGGCCAGGGTGTCGGCGAGGGCCAGGATGACCGCCGTTTCCAGGGCGAGCCGCACCGACCGCAGACGTCCGGGCAGCGGTCTGGCCCGAGTCAGCAGCGCCGCGACCTCGCCGAGACAGCGGTCGAGGACCCGCCGCAGGCCCGCGCTGGAGCGCGGCGCCGCGAGGTCGCTGTCCGGAACGCCTTCCTCTGCAAGCCAGTCGGTGGGCAGGTAGATCCGATCGAGGGACCGGTAATCGTCGCCGCAATCCTGCAGATGGTTGAGGACCTGCAGGGCCGAACACAGCGCGTCGGATGCGGGTCGGTGATCGGGGTCTTCGCCGTGCAGATCGAGAAGGAAGCGTCCGACGGGGGCCGCCGAATTTGCGCAGTAGTCCATCAGGTCCGACCAGTCGGTTGTGCGCGGCTGCACCGCGTCCCGTCGGAACGCCACCAACAGGCGCGTGGCATGCTCGACGGGCACCGAATGGGCGCTCAAGGCCTGACTGGCCCTGATTGCCGTGGCGAGCGCGCTGCGCGTCCAACCGTCGCCGGCGCGGGAAAGGTCTTCCGCCCTATCGTCGGCATTTGCGGTCAGCGCAGCGTCGATACGGTCGAGCAAGCGGAGCTTCTCGGCCGCCGGGAGATGGGCATCGTCGGCGATATCGTCCGCCGCGCGTGCGACATCGTAATAGGCCATTACGGCAGGGCGCAGGTCGCGCGCCATGAGAAGGGAGGCGACCGGAAAGTTCTCGGTCTCAGCCGTCCTGTTGGGCCGGCCGTCGCGCGACTGGGTCGGGGGAGACCTCTGGTCGATCTGCATGGAAGGAGCCTGCTCCGCCATTTGGTTTCCCGCGCGGCCGCGCCGCCCTCCATCGTCTTCGCAGCCGCTTGGGCCGCATCGATCCCTGGTTTCGCGGCCGGCGTCAACCGGTGCCGGGCGCGTCTTCGGGCGCCACCGCTTTGTCGTGCCCGAGATCGTCCGGTGCGTTCGCGTCGGCGCCGCGGTTTGCCGCGGAGGCGTGGTAGGCCGATCGGCGCAGCGCGTTGATCGAACCAAGGGGTTCGTGGGCGGTCAAACAGTTCCAGGGGCTGAAGGCCAGGCCGTCGCCGAGGCCGACCGTTGCGGCCACATCCTGCTGCGGAACCTCCAGCCGGCCGACGGGTCGGACCGGGCTCTTCCATTTGCGCCGCGCGTCTTCCAGCGGATCATCGTCGAGAATGCGGGGCTGCAGGCAAAAGTCGAATCCGATCGGGCCCTGGTCGAGGGCGTCCTGGAGTCTCGTGCGGAAGTCCGCTCCGCGGGCCCGGCGCCTCGATTGGGCGAACGCGTCAGGACGCAGCAGGAATTTCGTCTCGCCGTCGCCGAGTCGGTAGGGGGTGACGCTGTTGTATTCGAACTGACCGAGGTCCCGTCCGAGCAGGTGGCGGAGGCCCGAGCGGGTCAGAAACGCAAAGTACCGCCATCGGATGTGCCAGGGCAGCAGACCGGCAAACAGGTAGCGGGGCGCCACGATCGTCGCCATGGAGATCTGGGCGATTCCGTCGAGCGCGCGGAACAGATGCATCGCCTCGGTGCTGTCGCGCGCCGGGCCGGTCGCCTCGTTCATCAGAACGAAGTCCTGCTGACCCGGCGAAGCCCCGTCGCAGACCGGACCGTCGACGCCGGTCAGCTTGATGGCGACGCCCCGCACGTCGGGATGGGCATCGTCGGCGAAGAAGGAATTCGAGAACCGGACCAGAGCCGGGTAGCGGCCCGGCTGCGCGAACAGTCCATGCCGCAGTCTCGGGTCTTCGGGCGGAGCGATTGTCAGCGTGCCGCGCAGGCAGGCATGGGTCTTGGCATGAAACTGCCGGGCAAGGGATCCATCGGGCTGGGGATTCTGGAACGTTCGACGGCAGATCGCCAGCAGTTCGGCCTGTTCCTCCGGCGTCGGAGGCATTGTGTCCGGCCCGTTCACACTGGATACCCGAGTCGCTCAAGGCCCGGCGCGCAGGCCCGGGTCAGGGCTTCCCGCTCCGCCTGCGACAGGTCCTGGAACCGGGATCGGGCAGGGCGTGGGATGGCGGAGACCTCGTCCAGCCACGCCTTGTCCTCAAGGGAGGGGTCGACAAAGCGGATTAGGTCTCGCAGCTGCTCCCGCGGGGCGGCCTGGACGTCCTCGAACCGGACGTTAAGTAGCCGCTCGGCCGGCAGTTCCCGAAAGCTCTCGTACCCGATCTCGATCAGGTCGGTCCAGAGTCGTCCGAAATCCTCGAGCGTGGGCAGCGCGGCGGTTTTGCCGGTGTCGAGCAGCCGGAACAGGAGCTTCTGCACCATCACGTCGACCGGACTGCCGCGATCGGCCCTGAAACCCCGTTGTGCATCGATCCCGAGACGCCGGGCGCGTTGGATGGTTCCGACCAGAACCCGGAAATTGTGGTGGCGGCTCATCGACATCGCGGTGTCCCGGCCGTCGCGGTAGACGTGGATCACCCGCGCCTCCGGGAACAGGCGGAGCAGCTTGGCGGCGTGCATCAGCGTTCCGCCGGATCGTTCGATCCAGACGCGACGCCCGAACATCGCCGCGAGATCCGCGAACAGCGCACGGTAGTGGTCGGCGAGCGGCATCCGGGGCCGTACCCGGATCAGCGGCTCCAGCGCGTCGAGCAGCTCTTCGGGACGGTCGGTAAGATGCGGCAGGGTCACGGCGATGACCGGCGGCATATTGTCGAGCCGATAGCGCGCACCCGGCGCGTCGTGGCGGTAGAGGGCCTCGTCGACCGTGTAGCCGTCCTTCAGCATTGCGTGCAGACCGGCGCTCTGCTCCGTCAAGGTGCGCCACATCCGCTCCCCATCGGGGTTGGACCAGGCGAAGGCCTCCGGTCCCAGAGGGACGAAGAACTCCGACAGGCTCAACACCTGGGGGTGACGGTTCAGCAGGTCGGAGACCATGGTCGATCCGCACCGTCCGGTGCTGAGGATGAGTACCGGCGGGATCGGCAGATCGTATCCGTGGCCTTCGGTCACAGGTGGCCGTCCTTTTCCGCGTGCACGTGTTCGGGCAGACGGTACTGCGCTCCGTCCTCGCCGTAGAACGACACGGCCAACATGGTCTGGAACTGGCTGGCGCGGCGGCGGTCGGCCAGGGCCGGGGCGATGCGGTACAGGGCGCCCTGCAGGCCGTTCGTCAGGCGCAAGGCGGCAAGGGTGCCGGTCGTTCTCATCGGTGGATAGTTGAGCTGGTCGGCAAGCCTGTCTCCGATCATCGCGCGGGAAATCCGGTAGATCTTCCGGGCGAGTTGCCGGCGGGCCTTCGGATCGGTGATGCCGGCAACGATCGGCGCGGAGTTTATCAGACCGTTGGCGAGAATGATGGATTCGAAAGTCGGCGCCGGCTCGCAGAGGGCGCCGATTGCCTGAAGACGCATCGCGTCCTCCTGCGAGCCGACCTGCAGATCGGGGGGACTCCCATCAGATGGCCGGCATAGCGCCAAACCAGCATGAAGGATCGGCGCTCCTCCTCCGAGAGCGTGACCCCGAGCATCTCGGCCCGCTTCAGCAGGAGTCCGGAGAATGCGGCCGTGGCAAATGCGATATGCGCCGCGCTCAGCGGGCGCCCCCAGGCCGCATGGTCCCATTCGTCCGACCTGTCCAGGAGTTGTCGGATCCGGGCATGCACCAGGCGGATGCGAACGGAGAGCTTCCAGCCGTCGCCGTGGCGGTCGAGGCCGCCGGGGAGGAAAATCTCAACGAGGTGGCGGTTGTTCTGCTTCAGGCGGCGCACGCCCTGATCGACCAGCCGGCCTGTGATGCTGAACGATTGGCTGATCAGGGTCGAAAACCCTTCGATCAGGACGGCGGCGACGAACGCGCCGATGAACATCTCTGAATTCCGGTGAAACGCCCTGCACCCCGACAGCGTTTCCCGTTGATCGAACCATGGGGGGATCTCCTCGATCTCCGCGAAGAACGACCGTACGATGGCGGGGGCGTCGCGCAGAGCCGATGGGCCGACATCCATTCCCTGCTTGATCCATGCCTGGCTGGTCGCCGGATCGAGGCCGGACAGGGCGGCGACCACGGCGTCAGCCTGCGGGTCTCCGATCCGAGTGGCCGAGACGTAGCGGTCGGCGAGGACGCGGTCGACGGTGGCCGCCCGCGGATATCCGGCCCGATAGGCGCTCGGCAGATCGTCCACGGGCGGTGCAAGGTCGCTGTCGGAAGAGAGGGACATGCGCAGTCCGGACCTATACGGCTGACGGGATCGGTCGAGCGTCCGATTGTCTTAGAAGACCGGGACCGGAGGCACAACCACGGCTATCGTTCTGCTATGATCGTGCTGGAGGGATGCGGGCATGTCTGTCGCCGGGAGTTGCTCGCCGGCGGATCCCTTCGCCATCGGATGGGGCCAGCCGGTATGGTCGGTCGTCCGCATCTGTGGTCTCGTCTCTGTCGGGTATGCGAATGACGGTCTCCACGAAGCGCGTTTTCGTCCTGGGGGCGACGGGTACGATCGGTCGGGCAACGGTCCGTGCCCTTGTCGATCGGGGCCATGAGGTCGTCTGTTTCGCACGGCCCCGCGCGGGCGTGAACGGTCGGCTGGGCGCGGCGGAGATCGCCGCCCTCTTTCCCGGCGCCACCGTGCGGTTCGGCGACGTCACCGATCCGGGGTCGCTTTCTCGCGACGGTTTCGCCGGGGAACGGTTCGACGCGATCGTCTCCTGTCTCGCGTCCAGAACGGGCGATCCGGGCGATGCCTGGGCGATCGATCACGACGCGCACCTGGCCGCTCTGCAGGCCGCGCAGGCTGCGGAGGTTGGTCATATGGTGCTGTTGTCGGCCATATGTGTGCAGAAGCCGCTGCTCGCTTTCCAGCAGGCGAAGCGGGCGTTCGAGACCGCCCTGATGGAGTCGGGCATGACCTATTCCATCGTCAGACCGACGGCCTTCTTCAAATCTCTGTCCGGGCAGGTCGAGCGTCTCAAGCGCGGAAAACCCTTCCTGGTGTTCGGGGATGGCGAGCTCACCGCGTGCAAACCCATCAGCGACAGCGATCTGGGGCGCTACCTTGCCCGGTGTCTGGAAGATGGGACCCTGCAGGACCGCGTGCTTCCCATCGGCGGTCCGGGGGCCGCCCTCACGCCGCGTCAGCAGGGGGAGCTCCTGTTCTCGCTGATGGGCCGGGAGCCGCGATTCAGCCACGTGCCGGTCCGTATGCTCGACGCGGTGATCCAGGTCCTCAGTCTCGCGGGGCGGGTCTCGCCGGCCGCCGCCCGAAAGGCCGATCTCGCCCGGATCGGCCGATACTACGCGACCGAATCGATGCTCGTCTGGGATGTGGGAGCAGGGCGCTACGATGCGGAGGCCACGCCGTCCTTCGGGGAGGACACCCTGCGCGATCACTACGCCAGGCTGATCAGCGGCGAGGCGACGGTCGAGCGTGGGGATCACGCTGTGTTCTGAAAGCATCGTCGATATTGTTCGTTTTAATGGAACGAATTGATAGAAACATTGTAATTTTTGTGTGAATAGGGCTCCGCTACATACCGCCGACCCAATTGCTCTTACCGGAGTCGGCCATGTCATCTCTTGCCCCCGTTCTTGCGCTTGCGGCACCGCTCTGTCTCGCCGGTGCTGCCGTCCTCGCCGGCACGCAACCCGGGCGTCGACCGGTGCGGGCGCTGTCGGCGGGGACGCTCGGGACGGGCGCCGCCCTGGCGGCCGCCGTTCTCTCGGCTTTACTCCTTGTGTTGAACGCCCCCGTCCAGCCACGGGGCGCGACCTCCCTTGTGCCGGTGCACCTCGATGCGATCAGCGCGGTCATGCTGGTCCTGGTGACCTTCCTTGGAGCGGTGATCGTTCGTTTCAGTCGGAACTATCTCGACGGCGATGAGCGTCAGGGGCTCTTCACCGCCTGGCTCTGTCTCACTCTGGCGGCGGTCGCGACGCTGGTGATCGCGGGCGATCTCTTTCTGCTGGTCGGTGCCTGGATCGCGACTAGCCTCGCGCTGCACAGGCTGCTGACATTCTATCCGGGCCGGCGTCTGGCCATCGCCGCGGCCGGTAAGAAATTCATTACCGCCCGGGCCGGCGATGTCTGCCTGATCGCGGCAGCCGTCATGCTCTATCTCGCTTTCGGATCGACGGACGTTGCCGCGATCCTGGACACCGCGGAGCGGGGCGGCGCCGGGGAGGCGGGGGGACTGGTTACCGCGGCCGGCCTGCTGATCGCCTTTGCGGCGCTCCTCAAGTCGGCGCAGTTTCCGACCCACGGCTGGCTGCTGGAGGTGATGGAGACACCGACGCCGGTCTCCGCTCTGTTGCACGCGGGCGTCGTCAACGCCGGCGGCTTCCTGGTGCTGCGGTTCGCCGATGTGATGCTTCTGGCGACCGGCGCGTTGCCCCTGCTGGCGATCGTCGGAGCGGCGACGGCCCTGATCGGGTCTGCCGTCATGCTGCGGCAGACCAGCGTCAAGGTCTCCCTAGCCTGGTCGACGATCGCGCAGATGGGCTTCATGCTTCTGCAATGCGGGCTTGGGGCGTTCTCCCTTGCCGCCCTGCATATCGTGGCCCATTCGCTCTACAAGGCCCACGCCTTCCTGTCTTCCGGCAGCGTCGTGGATCTCGCCCGGTACGCACAGCCGGTTCGGGTCGATACCCCGCTTGCCGTGCGCAGCTTCCTGCCCGTGCTACTAGTCGCACTTGCGGTCGCCTACGGGATCGCTTTCTCGGCCGGACTCGGGCTGCACGAGGATGCGGGCGAGCTGGCTCTGGGCGCGATCCTGGTCATGGCGCTCTCGATCCTGCTGACCCGTCAATCGGCGATGCGCTCCGGCACTCGGCTGGTGTTCAGGAGCGCGCTGCTCGCCGGATCGGTGACGGGCGGCTATCTCGCCCTCCACGCGGCTGCGTCCTGGGTGCTGGGTTCCGCCCTGCCGGCGGCTCCGGAACCGGGTCCGATCGGTCTGCTGATCCACGCGGCGATCGTGCTCTCGTTCCTGGCGGTCACCGTCGTCCAGGTCTGCGGGTATCTCGGCGCCGGTGATCGAGGTCCACGCGGCTTCACCGTGCATCTCGCCAATGGCTTCTACGCCAACGCTTGGTTTGACCGGCTCGTCGGCAGCTACCGACTGACCGGACACGGGCGTCGTTGAGGAGGATGAACCGATGAATGCTCAGACCGGACTCAAAGCCGCGGCCGATGTGCAGCCCGACCGGGCCTGGACCGAAACCAATGCGCGGGACCCGATGGCACCCATTGAAACAGCGCTGCGTCGGATCGCGCCTCTCTGGCCGCTCGACAGGTTTGTCGCCGTCAATCCGTTCCTCGGACTCGACGACCACAGCTTCGGCGAGGCCGTTACTCGGATCGAACAGGTGTCCGGCGGCCGCATGCTCATGGATCGCGCGTTCTTCGCGGAAGCTCTGAAGACGGGACGGATCGAGGATCGGGATATTGCCGACGCCTTGGCGGCCGTCGGGACGCGGCCGGGGCTGCCGCAGTCGGTGGCGGATGTCAAAGCGGCGCTCTCCGACGACCAGCACGTCCCCTCAGCCACGGCACCGATCAAGACGGTGGCGGATCTGGCGGCCGCTCTGACGGGGACCGACTGGGTGCAGATCCTCGTGCAGCAGATCTCGCAATCCGCGGCGGCGTATTTCGGATCGCACGCCGACGGTCCAAGGGGAACGATGTCCCGGTCGGGCTTCTACGAGGCTTGGCGCTCGACGGTCGTCGCCGACCGGACTCCGGAAGTCCTCGGTCTCAAGGGCGCGCGCCGGCATGCGCAGCATCTTCCGGACGATGCGCGGGACATGGTCGTCGAGGGCCTTCGTCTTCTCGGCGTGACCGGGGCCGGGAGCGAATTCTACTGCCATCGGCTGCTCATGAGCGTTTCCGGCTGGGCCGGCTACGCCCGGCACCTGCACTGGGAGGCGGAGCTTGCCGGCGGCGGCGACGATCACCTGCTCGAGCTGCTGGCCGCCCGGCTGGGCTGGGAGGTCATTCTGCGGGGCAGTCTGTTCGACGATATCGACATGTCGTCTCTCTGGTCCGTGGAGCGCTCCCGGTATGCGTCCGACGCGGGCGGATCTTCGGATCGGGCGTTAGAGGAACTGCTCCTGTCGGCCTACGAGCGGGCTTGGCAGCGGCGGTTCGTTCTCGGATTGGCTGGGCGCGAAGCTACCCCCGCCGCACTCCGGCCGGCGGTGCAGGCCGCGTTCTGCATCGACGTCCGCTCCGAGGTCTTCAGGCGGGCCTTCGAAAGCGTCTCCCCGGATATCGAGACCATCGGTTTCGCCGGGTTTTTCGGTCTGCCGCTGGAGCATGTGCCGTTAGGGGCCGAGCGGGGCCTCAGCCACTGCCCGGTTCTCGTTCCTGCGGGCATTACTGCGCGCGAGGCGGCGTCGAGCGAGGCGGAGAACCGGGCCCTGACAGAGACGCGGCAGGTGCGGCGGGGCCTCCTCGATGCGTGGAGCAAGGCGAAACGCGCGTCCGTCTCGAGCTTTCCGTTCGTTGAAGTCGCGGGGCTCGGTTACGCCGTGAAGCTGGCCACCGATGCCCTCGGGATCACGCGGCCGGTGGAGGATCCGAAGCGGGCGGGGCTCACGCCGGCCGAGAAATCGCGTCTCGGTCCGGGTGCCGATCTTTTCGCCGTCCAGGACGGGACACATGGCATCGGGACCGCGCAGCGGGTCCAGATGGCGACGTCCATCCTGAAGGGAATGTCCCTAACGCGGCGTTTCGCTCCCCTGGTTCTGCTCGTCGGACACGGGGCGTCGACCGTCAACAATCCTCATGCGAGCGGACTGGATTGCGGCGCATGCGGCGGTCAGAGCGGTGAGGTGAATGCCCGGGTGGCGGCGGCGATCCTGAACGATCCCGAGGTCCGCAACGGTCTCGCGGAGAGCGGACTCGTCATCCCCGACGACACGCTTTTCGTCGGCGCTCTGCACGATACAACGACGGACGAGGTGACCCTTTTTGCCGACGGCGCCGACTCGTTGCGCCACGTAGCCGTCCTCGACGACTGTCGGGAATGGCTGGCCGCCGCCGGCCGGATCGCCCGGCTGGAGCGGATGCCGAAGCTGAACGGCGCTGACCCCTCAGACCAGCTTGCGGCGGTTCAGGCGCGGGCCCGCGACTGGAGCCAGGTTCGGCCGGAATGGGGGCTGGCCGGGTGTGCGGCGTTCGTCGCGGCACCCCGCGGTCGGACCGCCGGTCTCGATCTCGACGGTCGGGTCTTTCTGCACAGCTACGACTGGAAGAGCGATCCCGAGTTCGCGGTTCTTGATCTGATCATGACGGCACCGATGGTCGTCGCCAGCTGGATCAACCTCCAGTACTACGGGTCGAGCGTCGATAATGCCGTGTTCGGCAGCGGCAACAAGACACTGCACAACGCGGTCGGCGCCATCGGCGTGTTCGAAGGCAACGGTGGCGACCTGCGGACCGGTCTGCCCTGGCAGTCGGTCCATGATGGCGAGCGCTTGGTCCACGAACCCATGCGGCTGTCCGTCTTCATCGAAGCCCCGCAGGCGGCGATCGACGGGGTGATCGAGCGGCACGAGGCGGTCGGCCGGTTGGTGCGGAACGGCTGGATCGCTCTCTTCTCGCTGGACGAGACGGGGAACGCTGCCCGGCGCTGCGCCGCACCGGACCGGTGGGAGCCGGTGGAGCCGTGAACCCTTCGGGCCGTTAGCGGCCGGTTCCGGCCAGCGCGCTGTCGATCAGGGTCTTGGCCATGGATTTGGCGGTGCCGGCCGCCTCCGGCATTCCCCGGACCTGCGCGGTCACGATGGCGCCCTCCTTCAGCAGGGCGAGCTGTTCCGCGAGTTCCTTCGGATCGCGTGCACCGATCTCCGTGCAGAGTGTGACCAGGTAGTCGACGATCTGCTGCTTGTGCTCGGCCGATGTCCGGTGCGCCGGATGGTCCAGCTCGGCGAACTCGCCGGCTGCGTTGATGAAGGCGCAGCCGGAAAAGCCGAGCCCTTCGAATGCGCGCCCGCGGAACCAGTCCTCCAGCGCATCGAACATCGCGAGAAGCCGATCGCGCGGATCGGCGGAGGCCCTTTCCATCTCTCCCGTCAGCCAGTTCCGGAACTGCTCGTCCCGGCGCTGCAGAGTGGCCAGGATCAGTTCGTCCTTGGATCGGAAGTGCTTGTAGAGGGTCATCTTCGCCACCCCGGCCTCGGCCAGGACCTTGTCGATTCCGGTGGCGTGGAAGCCTTGGGTGTAGAACAGGCGCAGGGCGGTATCGACCAGCTCGTCTCGGCGCGATTTCACGGCACTCGCTCCTTCCAAAGGCTCAGAGGAAATTATGCAGACAGGTCTGTATATGTATCGGTTCCTGCTGGATTTAAAGGAGAATCCGGGCTGGACCCGAAGAAATGCGATTTAGGACTTGTGAAAAGACAGACAGGTCTGTATATATCTCTTCATCGCAACGGCGCGCTGGCGCCTGATCCGAGGAGAGTCCCGATGACCCGTATTCCGCTTCCCGCCACCATCGACGCGGCGCCCGCCGCAGCCCGGCCGTTTCTCGAAGGCGTGGAAAAGATGCTCGGCAGTGTGCCGAATCTGTTTCGCCTGACCGCCAACAGCCCGTCCGCATTGGAAGGCTATCTCGGCCTGAATTCGGCCCTGTCCAAAGGCGCGCTCAAGCCGCAGACGCGGGAGCGCATCGCGCTCGCCGTGGCGCAGATCAACGGCTGCGACTACTGCCTTTCGGCCCATACCTATCTCGCCAAGAACCTGGCAAAGCTCGACGATGCGGAGATCGCCGCGAACCGAGCCGGTTCTTCGAGCGACCCGAAAGCCGATCTGGCGGTGCGGTTTGCCGTGCAACTCGTGCAACAGCGCGGCCACGTGACCTCCGCAGACGTCGAGGCGGTCCGTCTTGCGGGCTACGGGGACGGCGAAATCGTCGAGATCGTGGCGCATGTCGCGCTCAACACGCTGACCAACTACCTCAACGAGGCTTTCGGGACGCCGATCGACTTCCCGACCGTCAGCGCGAACGCCGCCTGACGAACTCCGCGCTGCGGGTGGATTTCATTCCCGCCCGCGGCGCGGCCCTCTCGGGATCGAAGAAGGAGACATCCGATGACCCGTCCGCCCTGTCCACCGTTCGACGACGCCACGGCCCGACTGAAGGTGCGTAAGGCGGAGGACGCCTGGAACAGCCGATCTCCCGAGCAGGTGGCCCTGGCCTATACGGCGGACAGCCTCTGGCGGAACCGGGCCGAGACCTTCACGGGCCGCGATCGGATCGTGGAGTTCCTGAGCCGGAAATGGGCCCGCGAGCACGAATACCGCCTCATCAAGGAACTCTGGGCTTTCGGGGGCGACCGCATCGCCGTCCGATTTGCCTACGAATACCGGGACGACGGCGGCTTCTGGCTCCGGGCCTATGGCAATGAGAACTGGGAGTTTGCGCCGGACGGCCTGATGCGGCGGCGCATCGCCTCAATCAACGACCTGCCGATCACCGAAGACCGGCGGCTGTTCCACTGGCCGCTCGGACCACGTCCGGAGGATCACCCAGGGCTGTCGGCATTGGGCCTGTAGCGCAAGAACCGCAGCCACATAGAACCTGAGCGCCGTCCTCTGGGCGCCCGCCATCCATCGAGACGGACCCACCCCCCGCGGGCAGCCCATGCCCGCGAACGGGAGAAGTTTGCCCCGACCGACCGCGGCGGACCTCGCGTCCGTCCCACCCTAACCGAGAGAAGGAGCACTGCAATGGATACCAAGCATGATCACGTCCACGACCAGCACTGCGGCTGCGGCGCCACGCATGAGCGCGTCGACCTGGCGCGCCGCCGCCTGCTTGCCGGTGCGGCGGGAGCCACGATCGCCGGCGCCGCCGGGGTGAGCGGGACCGCCATGGCCGCCACCGACGACGCCCGGGCCCTGTACGCGGATCCGGATCAGCCGGGCCTGCCGCAGATCGACGTGGTCGTCGATCCGGGCCGGACCGCGCTGGTCGTTACCGACCCGCAGATCGATTTCCTGTCGGAGAAGGGGGTCACCTGGGGGGTCGTCGGTGAAAGCGTCACCGAGCAGGGGACGGTCGACAACATCGAACGCCTGTTCGTCGCCGCGAAGGCCGCCGGCATGCCGGTGTTCATCTCGCCCCATTACTACTATCCGCACGACCACCGCTGGCAGTTCGAGGGCACCCTGGAGAAGACCATGCACGGGATCGGCATGTTCGATCGGCCGGGCCCCCTGTCTCTCGAGGGCTTCGATGGATCGGGTGCCGACTGGATGCCGCAGTACAAGAAGTACATCGAGGATGGCGAGACGATCGTCTGCTCGCCCCACAAGATCTACGGTCCGGCCCAGAACGATCTCAACCTGCAGCTCCGCAAACGCGGCATCGACAAGGTCATTCTGGCGGGCATGTCGGCTAACCTGTGCACCCAGGCGCATCTCTACGAGCTCCTGGAACTCGGCTTCGAAGTCGCGGTCGTGCGGGACGCGACCGCCGGTGCCAAGGTTCCCGAGGGGGACGGCTATCTGGCCGCCATCATCAATTTCCGGATGGTCGCCAACGCCGTCTGGTGGACCGAGGAGGCCGTGGAGCGGATCGCGCGCGGTGCCTGAGGACGACCGCTCCGCAAGCCGTCGATCTCCGAATGGCTCCGGTCCGGCGCGTTTGGTCGCGCCGGACCGGAGGGCCTATTCACTTGGAGGGCTGTCAGGCCGACTTCTTAAGAGCGGCGGGCTGCTCCAGGATATCCGGACCCAGATCGACGGCCGCGTCGTATTGCGAGAGGTAGATCTTCCCGGTCAGATCGTCGATGAAGTGCGTCCGCAGCAGCCGGTCCATGACCGGTCCCTTCACCTCGGAGAGGTGGAACCGAATCCCCAGGAGGTCCAGGCGGTGATTGATCGCCTCCAGGGATTCCAGCGCGCTGCTGTCGATCTCGTTGACCGCCGAGCACATCAGAATGACATGCTTCAGTTGCCGGTCGCCGGCCGCCCGGTCGTAGATGTAATCCTCGAGAGACCGGGCGTTCGCGAAGTAGAGACTTCTCGTCTACCCGCAGGGTGAAGACGGTCGGCACCGTCTGGACGGCGTGGCGCCGGATGTTCCGGAAGTGCTGGGTGCTTCGGGACCAGACCGACTTCGGCGATGTGGGGGCGCGAGGTCTTGAAGAGGAACAGGAGGATCGATAATGCGACCCCGGCGGAAACCCCGGCTTCGACTCCGAGGCCGAGGGTGACGGCGATGGTCGCGGCGGCCGCGGCGAAGTCGGTCTTGGAATATCCCCAGGTGCGTTTGAGGACCGTGAAGTCGACCAGGGACAGAACGGCGACGATGATCGTGGCGGCGAGCGTCGCCTTCGGCAGGTCGTGCAGCAGCGGGGTCAGGGCGAAGGCGGCGAGACAGATGCCGACCGCCGTGAAGGCGCCCGCCGCCGGTGTTTCCGCGCCGGCGTCGAAATTGACGACCGAGCGGGCGAAGCCCCCGGTGACGGGATATCCGCCGGTGACCGAGGCCGCCACGTTGGCGGCGCCCAGGCCGATGAGTTCCTGATCCGGGGCAATCCGCTGGCGTTTCTTGGCGGCAAGGGTCTGGGCGACGGAGACGGACTCGACAAATCCGATGACCGAGATCAGCACCGCCGAGCCGAGCAGGCTGGTCCACAGATCCATGTCGAAAACCGGGATCGTGAGCGGCGGCAGGCCTTGCGGTACGGTCCCGACGATGGCCACGCCGACGGAGTCCAGGTCGAGAATCCGCGTCGCCAGGATCGTCGCCGCGACGGCGGCGACCGGGCCGGCCCTGGCCAGCAGATCGGCCATCCGGCCGCCGATCCCCATACGGATCAGCAAGGGCTTCAGACCTTTGCGGACCCAGAACAGAAACGCCGTCGCGGCGGCGCCGATTGCCAGGGTGACGGGGTTCGTCTCCGACAGATGGGTGACCAGCGACCTCGCCAGCTCGTACAGATTGTGGCCCGAGGCGTCGATGCCGAGGATGTGCTTGAGCTGGCTGGTCGCGATGATGATACCGGAGGCGGTGATGAATCCGGCGATCACCGGATGGCTGAGAAAGTTCGCCAGAAAGCCGAGCCTCAGGGCTCCCATCGCCAGAAGAATGAGACCCGACAGCAGGGCGAGCACGATGGCTGCCGCGGCGTAGTCCGCCGGGTTGGTGAGCCCGAGATTTCCGATTGCGGCCGCGGTCATGAGCGAGACGACCGCCACCGGCCCGACCGCCAGGGCGCGGCTGGTCCCGAACACCGCGTAGGCGACCAGCGGCAGGATTGAGGCATAGAGCCCCATCTCGGCCGGGAGGCCTGCGAGCAGCGCATAGGCCAGAGACTGCGGGATCAGCATGATGGTGACGATCACCGCCGCCATCAGGTCGCTGGCCAGCGTGTCCCGGTCGTAGCGCGCCCCCCAGTCGAGGATCGGCAGGTATCTGGCGAGCGGTCGCGCGGCGGGGGGCGCCGCTCCCGCCGGCATCTGGGTCTGAGGGTCGGACATGCCGTTTCGGCTTTCGCTCTGGTGTCGTCAGGCGCCAGTGGGGCCGGCGCTCACCTTCTCGGGCTTGGCCAGCCATTCGCGGCCGCGCAGCATGGCCCGCCAGTAGATCGGCGGCAGAAACCGCTCCTTCAGCAGCCATGCCAATCGGCTCGGCCTGCGTCCCGTCGATCAGCCAGCCCGGGAAACTCGGCAGCAGCTTTGCCGCCATAGCCGAATTCGGCCAGAACGATCTTGCCCCGCTCCACGGTCAGCGGGCAGGAGCCGTAGCCGTCGTAGTGCGCCATGCCTGCGCCTTCCCGGCCATGTCGGCCACCACGTTTTCGGCGACGATCGGCGCCTGCTTGCGGGCGGCGGCGGCGGTCTTGGCGTTCGGCGCGTTCATCACGTCGCCGAGGCTCCAGACGTTGGCGTACGTCCTTATGGCGCAGGGTCTCCTGGTCGACATCGACCCAGCCCGCAGCATCGGCGAGCGGGGAGACCCGCACGAAATCGGGTGCCGTCTGCGGCGGGCAGACATGGATCATGTCG
Source organism: Thalassobaculum sp. (assembly GCA_048983575.1). GTDB lineage: Bacteria > Pseudomonadota > Alphaproteobacteria > Thalassobaculales > Thalassobaculaceae > Thalassobaculum. The sequence goes on from JBLZTD010000001.1 coordinate 2,572,781, forward strand.
AAGCCGACCTCCACCGTCTCCGGCGCCTTGTCCGGTTTGGTCGACCTCGAACCAGGCTTTCTTCGCCGGGCCGTCGATCGCTGTCAGATCGGTGGAATGAAGTTGAGCTCGCGCATCGTAACGCTCGACATACTCCATCAGGGCCGGGACGTACTCCTTCACCCCGAACAGCACGCCGCCGGCGTTGTAGAAGCCGACATCGATGTCCCTGAGCCGGCCGGTGCGGCGCCAATGATCGGCCGACAAGATACATCGCCTTTTGCGGTGCGCCGGCGCATTTGATCGGCATCGGCGGCTGGGTGAACACCGCTTTGCCGCTCCTCAACCCCTGCACCAGGTCCCAGGTATAGGGCGCGAGGTCATAGCGGTAATTTGACGTCACGCCGTTGCGTGCCGAGCGTGTCGACGAGGCCGTCGACCCCATGCCAGTCCAGCTTCAGACCCGGGCAGACGATCAGGCGCTTGTACTTGACGACCCGGCAGCCATCGAGAATGACGGCGTCGGCCTTGGGTTCGAACGCGGCCACCGCGGATTTGATCCAGCGCACACCCTGCGGGATCAGCGAGGCCATGGTCTTGGCGGTTTCGTCCGCTTCGAAGATGCCGCCGCCGACCATGGTCCAGCCCGGCTGATAATAGTGCACGTCCGCCGGATCGATGATCGCGACGTCCAGGCTCGGCACGCGGGCGATCAGGCTCGCGGCGACAGAAATTCCGGCGGCCCCGCCGCCGACGATGACGACGTCGTGGGAGGCGTCGCCGGTTTCCGTCGGCGTGCGGCCGCCGTTGGCGATGCGCCGTACGACACCCGCCATGTCGTAGCCCGCCGCCTTGGTGCGGGCCAGGATGTCCGGCAGCGGCCGAGTGCCGGCTTCCGAAAGCGCCCATAGAGTGGCGGAGCGGGTCCCCGTGCGGCAATAGGCCAGCACCGGCTTCGGCAGTTCGGCGAGAACCTTGCCGAATTCGGCGGCATCCTCGTCCCGCACCATCCCCGAGGTCACCGGCTGGTACCGAGCTTCCATACCGGCCGCCGCCGCCGCCTTCTGGATCTCCTCGAATGTCGGCTGATCGGCGCCTTCCCCGTCGGGGCGGTTGCAGATGACCGCCCGGAATCCTGCCGCCGCGGCCTCGGCCATGTCGGCGGGGGAGACCTGCGGGCGGACCGTGAGCCCGTCGGTGAGCTTTCTGTTCTCTTCCATACCGAGATCCTCCCTGGATTCTTTTCGCGGGTACCCGCCGATCTTCAGAGCGCGTTGACCGGCAGTTTGAGGAAGGTCCGGCCGTCCCTGTCGGGCGGGGGCAACTGGCCGGCCCGCATGTTCACCTGAAGCGACGGCAGGATGAGCGCGCGGCATGTCCAGGGTCGCGTCGCGCGCTTCCCGCATGGCGACGAACTCGTCGCGGGTCTTGCCGCCGCCGACATGGATGTTATGGGCCTTCTCGTCCCGGACCGTGGTCTCCCACCGGATCTCCCGGCCGTTGGGGCCGTAGTCGTGGCACATGAACAGCCGCATATCGTCGGGCAGGGCCAGGACCTTCTGGATCGAGTCGTACAGGGTTCCGGCATCGCCCCCGGGGAAATCGGCCCGTGCGCTGCCGCCGTCGGGCATGAACAGCGTGTCGCCGACAAAGGCGGCGTCACCGATCACATGGGTCATGCAGGCCGGCGTGTGGCCGGGCGTGTGCATTGCGAAGCCTGTCATGCCGCCGATCCGGTACGTGTCACCGTCGTCGAACAGCCGGTCGAACTGGCTCCCGTCCCGCTGGAATTCGGTGCCCTCGTTGAACACCTTGCCGAAGGTCTCCTGGACCACCGTGATGTTGCGGCCGATGCCGAGCTTGCCGCCGAGGGCCTGCTGGATATACGGCGCCGCGGACAGATGGTCGGCATGGACATGGGTCTCGATCAGCCACTCGACCGTCAGGCCCTTGTCCCTCACATAGGCGATGATGGCGTCGGCGTGATCGTAGGTGATCCGGCCGGCCGCGTAGTCAATGTCCATTACCGAGTCGATGACGGCGCAGGCGCTGGACGCCGGGTCCTTCACGACATAGCTGATCGTATTGGTGGCCTCGTCGAAGAAGGCCTCGATCTCCGGTCTGGTGGACATGTCGATGGGATTGTCGGTCATCGGGTGTTCCTCCATTTGGTCGTTATCTGGTGGCTTGGGGCCCGGGCTCCGATTGGGCGGCGGACGGGCCGGTGCCGCTCGGTTTGGGAAGCATGCGGGCGGCCAGGATGCCGGCGACGACGGCGGCCACGAACGCCGCCATCTCGATGCGCCCTGTTCCCAGGGCCGGCAGCGCGCCGCCCGGGCAGAAGCCGGCGATCCCCCAGCCGATGCCGAAGATCGCCGCGCCCGAGATCAGTCTCGTGTCCAGATCCCGCCGGGTCGGAACCTGGAACGTCTCGGCCAGGACGGGGGCCGGACGGCGAAGGACCAAGCGGTAGCCGAGGGCGGTGACCGCCAGCGCGCCGCCCATCACGAAGATCAGGCTCGGATCCCAGGTGCCGGCGACATCGAAGAAATTCAGCACCTTGGCGGGGTTCGCCATGCCGGAGATGACGATGCCAAGTCCGAAGACGAGACCGATCAGGTAGGCGGTGAGGACTTCGCATGATCAGCCTCCGATGCCGTGCCGAATGACGAAGACGGTCGTCGCGGTGGTCGCCATGAACACCAGCGTCGCCGCAATCGACCGGGGCGAGAGTCGGGCCATGCCGCAGACCCCATGGCCGGAGGTGCAGCCGTTGCCCAGGGACGCGCCGAAACCGACGATCACGCCGCCGACGATCAGGTAGGTCAGCGAGACGGGAACGGTGATCTCGGGGAGGGCGCCGGTTGCCAGAAGCATGACCGTCGGCGCGCTCGCCATGCCGGCAACCATCGCCGCCCGCCATACCCATTCCTGAAATCCGGAGGGCAGCACGATCCCCGACAGAATTCCTGTCGCGCCGGCGATCCGGCCGTGCAGCGCCATGAGAAGGACCGCCGCCAGCCCGATCAGAAGGCCGCCTGCGAGTGACGCGAAGGGGGTGAAAGTGGTTTCCATGCAGCAAGCTCCACGTCTACGGAAATGGCGTATGTAATATGATCCACCAATCCGCCGGACCCGTCGGTGACAAAGTCACCAACGGGCCGCGATGCGGGCGGTCAGCCGAGCATCCGGGTCGAGAAGTACCAGTCGGTCGTCTTATAGCCCTCTGACGCCCGGGCTTCGGCAGCGGCGGCGGTCGCGGGCGGCGGGACAATGACCGCCTCGCCCGGCTGCCAGGCTTCCGGAGTCGCGACCTTGTTGGCGTCGGACGTCTGAAGCGCCTGGATCAGCCGATAGAACTCGTCGATCGAGCGTCCGTTCGTCATCGGATAGTAGACCATCGCCCGCAGGATGCCGTCGGGGTCGATCACGAAGGTGGCGCGGACCGCCGACGTATCCGAGGCCCCCGGCTGGATCATGCCGTAGGCCTTGGCGACCTCCATCGACAGGTCGGCGATGATCGGGAAGGGGATCTCGACGCCGAAATTGTCCTTGATGTTGCGCATCCAGGCGATGTGGGCGTAGTGGCTGTCGATCGAGAGCCCGAGAAGATCGCAGTTGAGTTTGGCGAAGTCGTCGGCCCGGCGGGCGAAGGCCATGAACTCCGTCGTGCAGACCGGGGTGAAGTCGGCCGGATGCGAGAACAGGATGAGCCACTTGCCGCGGTAGTCGGCGAGCCGGCGCCGACCGTCGGTGGTCGGGGCGTCGAACGCCGGAGCGGGTTCGTTCAGCCGGGGGAATTGAATCTCGGTCATGGAATGGATCCTTTCTTTGGTAGTGGGACTCGGGAAGGAGCGGGAGCGGCTACTCGCTTCTGACGAACATCTTTTCCCGGTTGAGCGTGTATCCCCACGGCAGGCCGCTGTTCTTCCAGCCGTCCTTCAGGCGCCAGGGCCCGTTGGGGTGGTCCTTCAGGGCGCCGCCCTCGAAGCCGTCGACGACGACGTAAACACGCTCGAACCCTCGACCCTCCAGGGCCTTGGCGGAAGGCGCCCCGCGGGATCCGCCGGAGCGGCACATCAGAATGACCGGTGCCGACTTGTCGAGACCCTGTGCGGCGAGGGCCGCATCGATGGCATCTGCGAAGCCCGGGTTGCGCTCCATCAGGAACACAGATTTCTTCGCGTTCCAGGCCCCCGGATTGGAGAGCAGGAAGGGGATGTTGACGTCGACCACGTCCGTGAATCCGGTGAACATGATCTCGATCGGATCGGGGACGTCGACGAACAGCACCTTGCTGCCTTCGGCCGTCTTCATGTCGTGGGCTTCCTTGGCCGTGAGGTACAGGCCCCAGGGCGTCTGCTTGGCCGGATCGCTCGGGGCGTCGGCCGCATGGGCGGGAAGGGGTCCGAGCGTCAGGGCGCAGGCCATGGCGCCGGCCAGAACCGCTCTTCGTAACGTGGTCATCGGTCGTGCCTCCTCAGAAACTCAGGACCCGGGTGTCGTCGTCCATCAACCGGGCAGCCATCGCCGGCGGTTTGGCGACGGTCACGCCGTCGATCAGGGCGCCGGCCCCGACTCCCCGGTTCGGCAGATAGAGGGCGCAGACCTGCACCGATGTGCCGTGGGCCTGCATGATTTTCTTCATCAGTCCCTGCGGGCTCATGTCCTTGGGGGCCTGGGGGGCCGTCGCCGACGCGGGGGCCTCCTTGAGGGCGATGTCCCCGCCGGGGCCGCACAGCAGGATGTGGCCCTTGGCCCCCTGTTGCACCGCCTGCATCGTCAGCACCATTGCCATCAGCTGGGTCTGCGGATCCGGCGACGTGACGACGGTCACCAGCGCCTTGTCGTCCCCGGCCAGGGCGGCGGAAGCGCCCATCACACCGGTAATGGCAAGTAGGGCAGAGGCGGCGATCGTGTTGCGAAGAAATCGCATGGCGAACTCCTGTCTGAGAGAGGTTTCAGATCCGGCAGGTATTCATGCCGAGCAGCCGATAGAGCGGGCAGAATCTCAGGCCGGCGGTCAGGACGAGAACGGCGCCGACGACCGGGACGCCGAAACGGGCCACAGGCATGTCCCAGAGGGCGAATTCGGTGACGAAAGGCAGGGCGATGAGCGCCACGCCCAGAACCAAGCGGGCGATGCGGTCGAAATTTCCGACGTTTGCAGTCATGGCGGCTTCTCCGGGTGCTTCGTTGAACACCCGTACCTTGGCGGTTTGCCGCGAGGACGTCGGTGACATTGTCACCAAGGCTATGGCAATGCGGAAAGACCGTCCGTACCCCAGCCGGGGCGTCGGTGGGACCTTAGGCTAGGCGGCGGCGAAGGCCTCGAGCGCGCCCTGGTCGCGCACCGTGATCCGTCCCCGCGCCGCGGCGATCCACCCGCGCCGCTGAAACTCCTGAAGCTGGCGCGAGACCACTTCCCGTGCGGTGCCGAGCTCCGTCGCAAGTTGGTGATGCGTGAGCTGAATGTCGCCTTTGTCGCTCTCAAGTTCGAGGAGCTTCTGTGCCAGGCGGATATCCACCCGCTGGAAGGCGATCTCCTCGATCACCATGAAGAGATCGGTGATGCGCTTCGAATAGGCGGTAAAGACGAAACTCCGGAACACGCTCGAGCGGACGATCATGTCCTCGAAGACGTTGCGGGGAATGGCGGCCGCGGAGACATCGGTTTCGGCGATGCCTTCGGCACTGTAGTCCTCGTAGGCCAGGAGGCAGGCCGTCGTCAGGACGCAGCTTTCATGGGCATGGACCCGGTACAGAACGATCTCGCGTCCGGACTCGGAGACCTGTTGAACCCGGACGACGCCCGACAGGAGAAGTAACAGGTTTTCCGGCGCCTTTCCCGGTCCGAAGATCACGGTGCCGGCCGGTACCGTGACGATCCGGCTGCGTTCCGTCAGGGTTTTCCGGAGATCCGCATCCAGCCGCGAGAGCCCGGGAAACTGGTCGATCCAATCAGACAAGACGCGTCCCTCCCCGATGCATTGTGAAAGACATATAGCACTCCCCGGCTTCAGTGCAGTCTAAGGGCGCGATCTGTCGCGGCCGGATGGGAGATTCGCGGCAGGTCCGGAGAGGATATCGAACCGTCGCAGTAGGACCGGAGGTCCAACCGGCCTTAGCCCGGCTGGCTGGAGACACCGGCCGACGTCTTCTTCGGGCGCAATCGGATCATCATCGGGAATCGCAGAAGGGTCAAAGAGGCAACTCTCCGAGCCAGACGCCCGGCACACCCAAACCAAGCCGCACACCATCAGCGAACGGGAGCCAGATCCTCCGTTAGCAACCGAAATCAACAGGCCCAATCACCCCGACGATGGACCCTTCGGCGGCCATGAGGTCAGCAGATACGCGGAAGCTGTTCGCCGCTGAGCATGTCGATCATCCGATCGATTCCGAGCGCTCCCCGACATCTGACCTGGCCGGCCGGCCCGTCCTGCACCCTTCCGATGACGACGGAGTCCCGCGAGACATCAAACCGGCGCAGCTCGTCCAAAGCGTGGTCCGCGTCATTCGGAGCGACAAAGGCGATGAAGCGTGCCTCGTTCGCAACATGCAGCGGGTCGAGGCCGAGCAGCTCACACGCCGCGGATACCTGGGAACTGACCGGGACAAGGGCCTCATCGATGGCCATAGCCAGCTTTGCCGTTTCGGCGATCTCGACCAGGGCGCTCGCCAGCCCGCCCCGGGTCAGGTCGCGCAGGCAATGGAGTCCGATCCCCGCTTCGACCATCGCCGATACGGGGGCGTTGACCGCGGCACAGTCGCTTTCGATTGCCGGCTCGAACCCGAAGCCTTCCCGGGCCGCCATGACCGCCATCCCGTGCCGGCCGATATCGCCGCTGAGAATGATCGCGTCGCCGTCGCGCACGGCCTCCGGGCCGATCCGGCCCTCGGTGATGACCCGGCCAATCCCCGACGTGTTTACGAACATGCCGTCCGCCTTGCCGCGATCGACCACCTTGGTGTCGCCGGTCACCAGCCGGACCCCGGCGGCTCTCGCCGCATCGCGCATGGAGACCGCAACCCGGCGCAGGGTTTCGAGCGGCAAGCCTTCCTCCAGGATCAGGCCGACGCTCAGATACAGCGGGCGGGCGCCGCACATGGCGAGATCGTTGACCGTCCCGTTGACCGCGAGCGTCCCGATGTCCCCGCCGGGAAAGAACAGCGGCTCCACCACATAGCTGTCGGTCGTGAACGCGAGCGGTCCGTCGAGATCGAGTGTGGCGCCGTCGTGGCGCCGGCCCAATTCGGGATCGTCGAAGATCGGCAGCAGGATCGAGTCGAGCAGATGCGCCATGCGTCGGCCGCCGCCGCCATGGGCGAGCTGGACCGTATCGGTCGTGTTGACCGGTAGGGGACACACCACGCCGCCGCTTCCGTCGCCCATCGTCAAGATAAGGCCGCCCGCATGTCGGCCCGGCGGTACCGATGATAGGCGGCGCAGGCACCCTCGGACGACACCATGGTCACGCCGAGCGGATGCTCCGGTGTGCAGCGGGTCCCGAAAGCCGGGCAGTCGGTGGGTTTGCTGTCACCGCGCAACACCGCTCCGCTGATGCAGTCACCGTCCGGGGCATTGTCGGTCAGGACCGCGCCGAACCGGTTCTCGGCGTCCAGTTCTGCATAGGCGTCGGCGAGGCCCAATCCGCTCTCGGGGATGTCACCCAGCCCGCGCCACGAACGCGGCACGACGCGGAACACCTGGCGCATGATCTCCAGCGCGGCCGGGTTGCCGTCGGCGCGCACTGCCCGGGCGTATTGGTTCTCGACCACGCTTTGCCCCGACTCCAACTGCCGCAGACAGAGATAGATGCCTTCGAGAATGTCGAGAGGCTCGAACCCGGTCACCACGATCGGTACCTGGTAGCGGCGGGCGATCGGCTCGTACTCGCGGGTTCCCATGATGGTGCAGACATGACCGGCTGCCAGGAATCCGTCGATCCGTCTGCCGGGTCCGTCGAGCACGGCTCGCAGCGCCGGGGGGACGAGCACATGCGATGTCAGCATGGAGAAGTTGGCCAGACCGGCGCGCCGGGCCCGGTAGGCCGCCATGGCGTTGGCCGGCGCCGTCGTCTCGAAGCCGACCGCAAAGAAAACGACCTCCCGATCGGGATGGGTCGCCGCCAGGTCGACCGCGTCGAGCGGCGAGTACACGGCGCGGACATCGGCCCCCCGGGACTTGGCCGCGAACAGGTCGTCGCGGCTTCCGGGTACGCGCAGCATGTCACCGAACGAGCACAGGATGACATTCGGGAGCCCGGCGATCTCGATCGCCTTGTCGACGAATTCGACCGGCGTCACGCAGACCGGGCAGCCGGGTCCGTGAATCAGCTCGAGCCCGTCCGGCAGCAACCCGTCGATCCCGAAGCGCAGGATCGCATGGGTCTGGCCGCCGCAGACTTCCATGATCGTCCAGGGGCGGGTCGCCGTCCGGGCGATCGCCTCGGCCAGAGTGCGGGCGGCGCCGGCATCGCGATACTCGTCGCGGAACTTCATGACGTCCTCGCTTCGCCGCGTACCAGGTCGTCGATCTCGCGCAGGTGCTCGAACATCCGCATCGCCTCCGCCTCGTCGATCACCGAGATCGCGAAACCGACATGGACCAGCACGTGGTCGCCGACCGTCGCCTCGGGCACGTAGGCCAGGTTGATCGTCTTGGTGACGCCGCCGAAATCGACGCGCCCCGTGCGCATCAGCGGGTCGTCCCCCTCGATGTCGAGGATCCGGCCGGGGACGGCTAGACACATGACCGCTCCTCCCGCGTTTCCATCCAGGTTGCCCAGGCCGCCTGTCCCACCGCCAGACCGCCGTCGTTGGGCGGAAGTTCCCGGTGCCAGAGCGGCGCAAATCCAGCGGACTGGAGCGCGTCGACGGCGGTCTCCGTCAGCCGCACGTTCTGGAAGCATCCTCCGGTCAACACGACCTTCGGCTCTCCGATGCGCCGGGCGACCGTCACGACCGATCCGGCCAGACCGTGATGCAGGGCGGCGGCGATCTCGGCGACCGGGCGTCCGCACCGGAGATCGGCGACGATCAGGTCGAGGGCCGGGTGCCAGTCGATTTCGAGCCCCGGCGCGCCGTCGGTGTCCCTCACCGGGAACGGATAGGCGGCGGAGAAGGGCAAAGATCCTGCCGCTGCTTCCAGGGCGGTGGCTGCCTGACCCTCGTGTCCCGACCGCAGACCGAGGCCGCACAGGGCCGCGATCCCGTCGAACAGTCGGCCGACACTGGAGGTGAGGGGGGCGTTGAAGCCACGGGCGATCGCTCTGCCGATCACCGCCCGCTCGATCGGATCGAAGTCCGCGACGGGGAGCAGATCGTCCATCGTCAGCCAGCCATCCCCATAAGCCGCCTGGAGCAGCCCGATGGCGGACCGGCGTGGTTCGCGGATGGCCGCATCGCCTCCGGGAAGGCGGAACGGTCGGAGCCGGGCGACGCGCTGCCATCCGGTCCGGTCGAGCCGCAACGCTTCCCCGCCCCAGACGGTGCCGTCCGGCCCATATCCCGAGCCGTCCCAGGCGAAGCCCAGAGCGGGCGGCGCGGACCCATGTTCCGCCAGACAGGCGGCGATGTGGGCCACGTGATGCTGGACGACGGTGACCGGCAGGCCGCTCCTCTCCGCCGCAGTACTCGACGGATAGTCGGGGTGCGGGTCGCGGACGGCCAACCTTGGCGCGACGGCGTGCAGTCGGGATATGTCCGCCACAGCGTCCCCGTGCGCCCGCCGACCGTCGGCGGTCTCGAGATCGCCGATATGCGGGCTGCAGAGGATGCCGTCCGTCGTTGTCAGGGCCACCGTGGTCTTCAGATGGCCGCCATAGGCCAGGATGCCGCCCGCAGGATGCTTCAGCGGTGCCGCGAGCAGACCATACCCGCGCCCGCGTCGCAGAACCTGCAGACCGTCGCAGACCACCTGCACCACGGAATCCTCGATGGGCCGGACGATCGGGCGGTTGTGGGTGAGAAACAGGTCGGCGACCCCCGACAACCGCTTGAGAGCGGCGGCATCGTCGCGGACAATGGGCTCACCGCCTCGGTTGCCGCTGGTCGCGACCAGCGGGAAACCCAGGTCCTGCAGCAGAAGATGATGCAGCGGCGAATATGGCAGCAGGGCGCCGAGACGCGGATTGCCCGGCGCCACGGAAGGCGCCAGCGCCGCTCCGGCTTTCGGCAGCAGCAGGATCGGGCGTGCCGGGCTGGTCAACGCCGCCTCGGCGAGGGCATCCAGACGGCAGTGCCGACCCACCGTCGCGAGGTCTGGGAACAACACGGCGAACGGCTTCGTTTCACGATCCTTTCCGTCGCGCAGTCGCCGGACGGCCCAGTCGTTCCGCGCGTCCGTCATGAGGTGAAAGCCGCCAACACCCTTCACCGCGACGATCTGTCCGTGCCGCAACGCCGCCGCGGCTTCCCGCAGCGCATCGTCTCCCCGAGGCCGCATGTCGCCGGATGACGCGAGCAGCGACAGTTCGGGGCCGCAGGCCGCGCATGCGGTCGGTTCGGCATGAAAACGCCGGCTGCCGGGATCTCCGTACTCCGCCGAGCAGGCCGGGCAGAGGGCGAACGCCCGCATGGCGGTCCGCGCCCGGTCGTACGGGAGGTCTTCGATGATGCTGTAGCGAGGACCGCAGTCGGTACAGTTGATGAAGGGATAGCGATGGCGTCGGTCCGCGGGGTCGGCCATTTCCGCGAGGCATGTGGGGCAGGGGGCCAGATCGGCGAGAACGTGTGCGGCGCGGTCGCGGCCCGCCATGCTCCGGTGGATCTCGAAATCGGCCGCGTCTTCCAGCGCGACGGCTTCGGCCGTTATCTCGATGATCCGGGCGTTGGCGGGGGGACGGTGCCGGAGGGCCTGTTCAAACGCTGTCAGTTCCGCCGTATCGCCTTCGGCTTCGATCAGCACGGCGTCAGACTCGTTGCGTACCCAGCCGGTGAGGCCCCGTTCCGTCGCCATGCGCCAGACGAAGGGCCGGAAGCCGACCCCCTGGACCACCCCGCGGATGCGCAACCGCCACCGCTCGCGGCTGGGGCGACAAACGGCCTGGGAGGCGATCGGCGTCATCGTCGTCAGGTCTCCACCTCGACGCTCTCGATCACGACATCCTGCGCGTTCGCATGGTGGATGTCGTCCGAGAGCGTGATGTCGAGGGCAGCCCCCTCGGCGATGGTACCGGCCGCCGCTTCCCGAAAGTGCTCGACGAAGTGGGTTTCGGACATGTGACTGAGCGCACCGAGCCAGACCTTGACGCCGACCACGCGGCTGGCGTTCTCGGCACTGGCAAGGCGCTCGATCTGGGCCATCATGGCTGCGATCAGAGAAGCCTCATGCACGGCGCGCGTCCTCCGTCTCCGATGCGGCCAACACCTCCCGCCGTATGCGGTCGCAAACCTCGCCGACGGCGGCGGTCACAGGCGGCGAGACCGGCCGGCCTGCGTCGAAGGACTGGCCGTCGATGGCGTAGACGACGCAACGCGACGGCAGCCGGCCGAGGACCCGGCCCAGCTCGATCGCCTCGGCCAGACCGAACCCGTGACTTGACAGGGTGAACGCATCCTGCGGTAGCGGCGCGGCGGCGACGTCGAAGCGATGCACCGTGCCGGCGGGAGCCGTCGAGGCGCAGGCATCCACGAGCCAGGCGGCCGACGCGTCTTCCAGGTGGCTCAGCAGCGACGTTGCTTCGCCGCCGTGCTCGACGACCTGGACATGCAAGGGCAGCGTGCCGAGGAGTTGCCGGGCGACCGCCCGTCCCGGCGCCGTCGTCGCCGCGATCGGGATTGCCGATACCGATGACGCGTAACACGGATGTCGCAGCGGCCATGCTCCTCACCCCCGGTCCATGTCGAGCTTGAGGAAATGCGTCGCGCAGGAGATGCAGGGATCGTAGTTCCGCACCGTCTGCTCGCAGCGGTGGCGCAAAGCCTCGTCCGGGAGATCCAGAAATCCGCCGACGAAGCTCGCAAGATCCTCCTCGATGGTCGCCTGGTTCTGCGAGGTGGGCGGCACGATCTGGGCCTCGGCGATGGCGCCGTCCTCCTCCAGGCGGTAGCGGTGATAGAGCAGGCCGCGCGGCGCTTCGGTCGCCGCGAACCCGGTTCCGGCCCTCGGCTCGATCTCGATGGCGGGGCGGTCCGGTTGCTCGTACGCGTCGATGATCCGAAGCGCCTCCTCGCAGGCCTGCAGGATCTCGATCGCCCGAACGACGATGCTGCGGTACGGGTTGCGGCAGGTTTCGGCCAAGCCGGCCTCTCTGGCGGCGGCTTGTGCCGGCGCCGACAGCCGGTCGAAGTTCAGGCTGTAGCGCGCCAGCGGACCGACCAGATAGGCGGAGCCGTCGTCCCGCATTCGCGCGTGCAAAGCCGTCGACCGCTCCACATGCAGCTCCTCGAAATGGGCGTCATAGTCATTCGCCTCGATGTCGAGGCCTCGGTTGGAGACGATCCGCCCCTCGTTGAACGGGTATTCGTCGTCGTGGCGAAGGGCGACGAAGTCGTAGTCGCGCTCCCGGTCGGGGAAGTTGAACCCGGCGACCCAGCGCACCGTCTCCAACGCCGCATCGCGCGCGGATTTCATGCGGTCGGCCAGAGCGGCGAGATCCCGCCGCCGGGGCGCCTTGTAGAAGCCGCCGACACGGACGTTGATCGGGTGGATCTCGCGTCCGCCGATCAGCGACAGAATCTCGTTCCCGGCCTTCTTCAGATCCAGGCCCCGGCGGACGATATCGCCATGGTCCTTCGCCATGTCGACCGCTCCGTCGTAGCCGAGGAAGTCGGGCGCGTGGAGCATGTAGACATGGAGTGCGTGGCTCTCGATCCATTCGCCGCAGTACAGCAGCCGGCGCAGCTCCCGGATCGGACCGTCGACGGTGACGCCGAGTGCGTTCTCCATCGCGTGTACCGCGCTCATCTGATAGGCGACCGGGCAGATGCCGCAGATCCGGGCGGTGATGTCGGGCGCCTCGGTGAAGGCCCGGCCGCGCAGGAACGCCTCGAAGAAGCGTGGCGGCTCGAAGATGTTGAGTTCCGTCGATTGGACCTGCCCGTCGCGCACCACAACCTTGAACGCGCCTTCACCTTCCACCCGAGCGAGGTAGTCGACCTTGATCGTCTTACGGGCCATGGCGCTCGCTCTCGTCGCTGAAGTCGGGGGCCCCCGCGTTGAAGGTCCGGTAGAACCGTTGAAGCGCCGGGGCCTCCATGCCGAGATCCGTCAACGCCTCGCTCAGCGCCGGTGCATTCGCTGAATTCCTTCGGTCCGTAGCAGCCGTAGCAGCCGCGGTCGTAGGCCGGGCAGATGGCGCCGCAGCCGGCATGGGTCACCGGACCCAGGCACGGTGTGCCGTGCGCCACCATCACGCAGACATGGCCCGCGAGCTTGCATTCCAGGCACACGGCGTGAGCCGGCGTGACCGGGCGACGGCCCGCCAGATAGGCGGTGATGACTTCCAGCAGCTGATACTTCGAGATGGGGCAGCCACGCAGTTCGAAATCGACCGGGATATGTGCCGCGATGGGGGTCGAGGTCGCCAGCGTCTCGATGTAGTCCGGCCGGGCGTAGACGACCGATGTGTACTCCTCGACATCGGCGAAATTGCGCAATGCCTGGATGCCGCCCGCCGTCGCGCAGGCGCCGATGGTGATGAGCGTGCGGGAGCGGCGCCGTACCTCTTGGATCCGCTCGGCATCGTGCGCCGTGGTGATCGACCCTTCGACCAGCGAGACGTCATACCGTCCCGTCGCGGCCGCGCGCTTGGCTTCGGGAAAATACGCGATGTCGATGGCACCGGCGATCGCGAGCAACTCGTCCTCGCAATCGAGAACGCTCAATTGGCAGCCGTCGCAGGAAGCGAACTTCCAGACGGCCAGGCGCGGCTTGCGGGCTGTGCGCGCCATTTCAGAGTTCCTTGCGGCCGAGCATGGCGCGGATCCGGTCAAAGCTGAAGACCGGGCCGTCGCGGCAGACGACGACCGTTCCGAACTGGCAATGCCCACATAGGCCGATCGCGCATTTCATGTTGCGCTCCATCGAGAGGAAAATGGCCTTTTCGTCGAGCCCCGCGTTCCGCAGAGCGTTGACCGCGAACCGCATCATCACTTCCGGGCCGCAGATAAACGCTGTCGTCCGTGACGGGTCGGGTGTGGCGCGGGCCAGCAGCGTCGTCACCACGCCCACATGCCCGTCCCAGGTCTTCGTCGCGTGGTCCACGGTCACCTGGACGTCCAGATCCAGCCGGCGGCGCCACGACTGCAGCTCCCGATGGAACAGGATGTCGTCGGGGCTGCGCGTTCCGTAAATCAGCGTGAGCGTGCCATAGCGGTGGCGTTCGGCCAACAGTCGGTAGAGTGCGGGTCGCAGCGGCGCGAGACCGAGGCCGCCGGCGATCAGGAGAATGTCGCGACCGGTGATTTCCTCGACAGGCCAACCGGTGCCGAACGGCCCCCGGATTCCGACCGGGGCGCCCGGACGCAGATCGGCCAACGCGGCGGAGACCGGTCCGACCGCGCGGACCGTATGGAGCAGACGCCCGCCGTCGGCCGGGTCACCGCTGACGCTGATCGGCACTTCGCCGACGCCGAAGACGGTCAGCATGTTGAATTGACCGGGGGCGAACGGCGCGATGCCGCCGTCCTCCGTCCGCAGGTCGAGAGTCCATACCCCAGGCCCGTCGCGCCGCCGGCGCCGAACGCGCGCGATCAGCGGGAGCATCGGGTCGCGGACCTGTCCGCTCGCGTCAGTCGGAAGCGCCATAGACATCCATGATCTGCATGCGGGTCGCCTGCAGTCGGTCGACGAGGATCGGCAGGAAGCGTTTCATCATGTCGTATCCGAGGGCGGGATCGTCATCGCACTTGCCGCGCAGACAGGTCGCGTCCATGGCGATGGCCCGGACGAGGTCGAGCGCGCGGGCGTCGTACGCCCAGCGGTACGGTGGAATGAGCCAGGAGACGCCGACGATCTCGCCCTCGCTCACGGTCTGGAAGGTGAGGGGGCCGCGGCCCGGCATTTCGACCTCCAGCGCAACGCGACCGTGCCTCAACAGATAAAACTGATTTGCGTCCCCGCCTTCCTGGAACAGGTACTGCCCGGGGTCGAACCGGACGTTCCTCGCGCAGCCCGACACGATCTGGCAGTACCCGGCGTCGAGCCCGGCAAAGAACGGATGCTCGCTGACGAACCGTTCCAACCCTTCCATCTCGTGCCTCCGTCCCGGCGCAGTTCGGCGCCTACTCTGCTGCGGTCTCGCGGATCGCCCGGACCTCTTCGGTGATATCGATGCCGACCGGGCACCAGGTGATGCATCGCCCGCAGCCGACGCAGCCGGAGGTGCCGAACTGGTCATGCCAGGTCGCCAGTTTGTGGGTCGCCCATTGGCGGTAGCGGGACCGGGTGCTGTTTCGCACACTGCCCCCGTGGACGTAGCTGAAATCCGCGGTGAAGCAGGAATCCCAGCGACGGCTTCGCGACGATTGCGTGCCCGTCAGGTCGCTGGAATCCTCCACCGTCGTGCAGAAGCAGGTCGGGCAGACCATCGTGCAGTTGCCGCAGGTCAGGCAGCGCGCGGCGACATCGTCCCAACGCGCGTGCTCAAGATTACCCAGCAGCAGGTCATGAATGTCGTCGGTTTGCATCGTGCGTCCCATGGAGGCGGCCGTCCTCTCCACAACGGCGGCGGCCGACTCCAGATCCGCCACGCCGGCCTTTCGGGCCGGCACGTCGGCCAGGACGGCGCGGCCCGCCTCTGTTCCTGGCGCTACGATGAAGCGGTGGGCGTCGCCGTCTATGATCTCGGTCAATTGCAGGTCGAATCCGTGCCGCGCCTCAGGGCCCGATTCCATCGACACGCAGAAGCAGGTGCCGCCCGCGGTGCCGCAATTGACGGCAACCACGAAACTCGCCGCGCGCCGTGCCGCGTAGTGGGGATCCGGGTAGGGGCCATCGACAAGCACCCGATCCTGGATCTCCATCGCATGGAGATCGCACGCACGCACGCCGATGAAGGCAAACGGAACGTGCTCGACCGCGATGGGCCTCACCGTCACGGAATCCCCGTCGCGCTCGGCCTCCCAGAGCTTCTGGAGCGGCGGGTGGAGAAACCGCTTCCACGACTGCGGTCCGACCGCATAGCCGAACAGTGCGTCGTCCTCGCGCCTTACAAGCCGATAGCGCCCGCCGTCCTGCTCGTCGGTCCATCCGCGGGGAAGGTCCTCGGTACTGCCGATGTCGTCGTAAACGAAGGCCTTATCGACGATCGTCGGCCCGACGACCCGATATCCCCGATCCGACAGCGCCCGAAGCAGCGCCTCCAGCCCGTCGACATCCATGACCCTGGCATCGCCGCTCCGCATGATCGCTGTCCCCCTATGGGTTCTATCGTCCGCTTTGGTCGCGCTGCCCGCATCTCAGGTTAGCGCCATCGCCCCCCGTTACGATAGTGCGGCGAAAGCGCGGCCCGTGTTCGTGAAGCCCGGTCGTCGTCAGATTTCATAGGCGCTGTGCGGGCCCGGCAACTCGACCCGGGTGTCGGCCAGCGCCTTGGCCAGCGGCTTGCGGCTCCGGTCCTCGCCGTAAATCAGGAAGGTGCGGGACGGCTTGCCGGTGCGGCCGTGCCAGTCGATCAGGTCGGCCTTGCCGGCATGGGCCGAAAAGCCGTTGATCGTATGGATCTTGGCCCGGACCGGGATCTCGTCGCCGAACAGCTTCACCGACTTCGCCCCGTCGATGATGATGCGGGCCAGCGTGCCCTCCGCAGCGAATCCGACGAAGATCACACTGCAATCCGTGTGCCCGAGGTTGTAGCGCAGATGATGCCGGATCCGGCCGCCGGTGCACATGCCTGACCCGGCGATGATGAGCGCGCCCGACCGGATGCGGTTCAGCGCCATCGAACTCCGACGCTTCTCGGGTGAAATGGACGCCCGGCAGCCTGAACGGATCCGTGTCATCATGCAGAAGCGCAGCGATCTCGGGCTTCATGGCGTCGGGGTGTCGCGCGAACAGCCGCGTCGCGGAAATCGCCATCGGCAAGTCGAGGAAGACGTTCAGGTTTGCCGGCAACCGGCCCGTCAGCCTGCCCTCGCGCAGGTAGAACAGGAGCTCCTGGGCCCGCTCGAGCGCGAAGGTCGGGATCAGCACGTTGCCGCCCCGGCTGTCGGCTTCGGTCACGGCATCGAGAAACTCGGTCACCGACGCTTCCAGCGACCGGTGATCGCGATCGCCGTAGGTGCTCTCCATGACGACGATGTCCGCGTCCGAAGGCGGGGAGGGCGGGTTCAGCAGCGGGCGCTCCCGCGGACCGATATCGCCGGAGAAGAGCAGTCGTGTCTTCTTGCCGCGCTCAGTCACATCGATGGCGATGCTGGCCGATCCGAGAATGTGGCCGGCATCGTAGAACGTGGCTGTAAGGTCGGGGCCGAGCTCCATCGGTTGGCCGTAAGCGGCCTTTCGACCGAACCTGTCGAGACTGGAGAGCGCGTCGAGGGTGTCGTAGAGCGGACCGTCGCGCCCACCCTTGCGGCGGCGCCAGCGGGCTTCCTCCTCATGCAGGTGGGCGGAATCGAGCAGCACAAGCCGGGTGAGGTCCCGTGTCGCCGGCGTGCAGATGATTTCGCCTTCGAACCCGCGTTTCGCCAGCAGCGGAATCCGGCCGCAATGGTCGAGGTGAGCGTGGGTGAGAAGCAGTGTGTCGATCGACGCCGGGTCGAAACCGAACGCTTCGGCGTTCTCCTCGGTCAGCTCGTGCCCGCCCTGGAACATGCCGCAGTCGACGAGAATGTTGCGGCCATTTGCGGACAGCAGGTGGCAGGATCCGGTGACCCCGCCCGCGGCGCCGTGGAATGACAGCTTCACGCCAGTCTCCTTTTCAATCCTAGTCGATCAACCTAACACCGGCGCGTTCGTACCAGCGCAGGATATCTCCCCATATCTCCTCGGCGGTCTCGGCGTACCAGAACAGGTCGCGGTCCTCCTGATCGATGACCCCTTCCTCGACGAGGAAGTCCGGGTCGAACGCCCGTTTCCAATAGTCCTTTCCGACCAGGATCACCGGGACAGGTGCGATCTTCCGCGTCTAAATCAGGGTCAGGGTCTCGAACAGTTCGTCCATCGTCCCGAAACCGCCCGGAAAGACGACCAGCGCCCGCGCGCGCAGGAGGAAGTGCATCTTGCGTATGGCGAAATAGTGGAACCGGAAACACAGTCCGGGCGTGAGGTAGGGGTTGGGATACTGCTCATGCGGCAGGGTGATGTTGAGACCGACCGTCTTCGCCCCGACATCGTGGGCGCCCCGATTGGCCGCCTCCATCAGGCCGGGACCGCCGCCGGTGACCACGACGAGCCTTCTGTCGGCGCGGTTCTCCGCCTTGCCGACCAGCCGACCGAAATCCCGGGCGACGTCGTAGTAGTGGCTCTTGGCCAGGATCCGGCGGGCGATCCGGAGTGCCCGCTCGGTCTCCGCGTTGCCGGGGGATTCGGCCAGCGCGGTTTCCAGTTCCTCCACCCGTCGCCGCGCATGGCCGGGCTCGGTCACCCGCGTGCTGCCGAAGACGACGATCGTATGGGCGATGCCATGCGCCTTTAGCAATTCGTCGGCTTTCAGGAAATCGAGTTGGAGGCGCAGTCCGCGGGTCGAAGTCCTCCTGCAGGAAGTCCATGTCTCGATCGGCCTCACGATACTCCGGACTCCGCACGATCGCCGTCACCAGACCGCTGGCGCTCGGATCGTCAAGGTCCGGCTTCGGAGAATCCCACGGGAGGGCCGATCTGCGCGCGACCGGATGGGCCGGTTCCGGCATGGCGTCGTCGGGGGCCGTTTCGGGTTCCATGACAGCCTGCCTCCTCTCAGCCGTTGCCGGCCGGGCAATGACGGAGCAATTCATCAGAGTATTGGCTTCGTCCAGCCCATGCCCCGATGGCACGATATCCTTCGCCGTCACCGGCGACCAGACAGCACGGCCGGGCGAGCTGCGGTGCGGAGATGGTGACGGGTGCCGACGCGTCTGCCGGAACTCACCCGGAGCTACGGATCATTCTAGCGGGCTTACAAAAGCCCGTCGAAACCACTATCGACCGGTGATCCGATGAGACTGAGCGCGACCGGGATTCCGACAATCCGGTCACCCTCCGTCGGGTCGAAATCCATAATGATGTCCGCTGGATCAACCAGGAACAGGTCGGCGCCGTCTCCGCCGAAGAGCGTGTCGGCACCGAGGTTGCCGATCAGAACATCGTCTCCGGTCCCGCCGAAGAGCACATCATCGTCCTGTCCGCCATAAAGCGTATCAGCGCCGTCTCCGCCGGAGAGGCTGTCGGCGCCACGGTTCCCGTAAATCAGGTCGTCCTCAGCTCCGCCGGTCGCCATATCGTCGGATTGACCACCCAGGAGCGTGTCGTTGCCAGCGCCACCGGACAGGTCATCGGATCCCTGGTTCCCGTAGACGAGGTCATTTCCGCCTTCGCCGTGGATCGTATCGTCTCCGGCGCCACCCAGGACTCGCCCGCCCCCGTCGCCATGCAGGATCGTGTTGCTCTGCGGCGAGGGGCCGTAGGCGGCCTGAAAGGCTTCTATATCCTCGCTGCCGAGTCGGCGTGCCCTGCTGCCCACGTAGGAGTAAATCGTGTCCCCGGGAGAGGCTGCCGGGTGGTCAACGAAGCCGAAGGCATGACCGACTTCGTGCGCGGCGACCCGGGCCGGATCGAAACTCGGGATCAGGGACGCATCCAAACCTACATACGCCTTCCGTCCGATGACGTCTCCTGAGGTATCGTCTGTGATCACAATGGCCAGCCCGGCATAGTCGGCGGTCATATCGAACGCCAGTTTCAACTCTTCGAGCATGACGAAGACGATATCGGAATCCGTTCCAGGCGCGACCTCATTAAATCCGATATCGCCGACGCTTTCCCATAACGCCAGACCGGCACGGATCTCTGCGGGATCGTAATTCACGTTCTGATTGATTGAATACGAAAGCGTATTCCCGGCCCAATAAATAGGGTTTGCCAGCATTGCAGATCGTCCTCGCCAGGGGCGGCGCATCGTGGAGCGCCTCCTCAGTTCCAGCGGGCAATCTGCCGGGTACTTTTTCAGATACCGTTAAATTATATAGTAAATTTTATATTTATAATCCGATAGTGATAGCTACTATCGGCTGCTGTGATGTTTCCGGTTGTGTGTGCGCATGAAACGGGGCGTCCCGAATGGGACACCCCTGAATTGAAAAATCAGTGACGAGTTATTTGCAACGCTGTCGATTGAAGGCCAGTCCGCCGGGTAAAAATCCTGGAAGAGCGGGCGTGGAAATACAAATTATTTTCCCAGCCGAAGTGATTTTATGAGGGGTAAGGCAGTTTTGAAAAATATGTTTCAAAACGCGATAGTATTTTTTCCTGTCTATTGGAATTAAAAGATAAAATATCAATAATATTAAATATATTTATGTTTATATTATTTATTTCGTGTTTGACTGACCAGTAAATTAATACGTGTGATCCGGATCTATTTGTCACCGGATGGCGGTGCAGTTTGGTGGCGTTACTTTTTTTACTCTGGGAAATCCGAAGTTGTGGGTTGAAAAAAGGAAATCCTTTATGTTGCTGGGGTAAATAATCGTAGAGCCCAAGATCCGAAATGAAAAGCTGTGACATCTCGATGCGTGAGGGAAGCGGCTCAAAGATAAAATATGAGAACCGTCTCTTTCTTAAGTTGTACAGAAAGCTTTCTATGTCTTCTGAGGTCTGGTAGATTTTCTTCAATTCCTTGACGTCAACGACTATATTGCTGGAATCCGGAAGCTCAATGCAGTCGGGTAGAACGAAATTACAGTCCTGTTCAAACTCATCTGTCCAGTCCGATGGTAGAGAACTCGCGATCTTCGTGAGCAATCTTGCTGTTGGCGACCAGTCGTCGGAAAGAACGCGGTGAGTCTGACTGGTCGAAACGTTCGCCTGTAAGGCAAGTTTGTATGGAGATATGCCGTTTTCTTCGATCCAAAATCTCGCCATTTCCCGCATCCGGAAAATCTCAAGTTCTAGCTGATAGACTGACTTGGGTAGATAAAACAGGGCGGATTCCTCCGCTGGAATAGTCAGTTTATGAGTGGTTGATTGATGATCTGAGCAATGGGCTCTATAGGTTGTTTCTGTGCATAAAGTCGAATTTATCGTCATGGAATAGTCCCCCTAGTCCGGCGCATAAAGTGCCCCTACAAGTGGAAATAACAACAGGCTTTCAATTTTCCAAAATCTAAAAAACGTGTAATGCGTGAATGAATTGTGAATTTTTTCCCTGTTCGATTTTTGGAAAACCGAACGAGTTGCTCATTCCGGGTGATTGGATAGCGTGTTCCTCGAGCGATTGACCGACGGGATTGCGGTCTACGGAAACTCTGAACCACACGGCGTTTCATCATTAGGGAATTCATCATGCCAACGGTTCCAGGCGGTATTTTCGATACTTCGACGAATTCAAGCATCAGCACTGACCAGGCGGCGCTGATTTCAAGCTTCATCGACACTCTTGGAATCACCGAGACGTCGATCACCACGGTTACTGCTTCAGTTGGTGGCACAACGACGATTGACGACACGACGCCGACGGTCACCACGACGCTTTCGGCCGGGCAGTCGACGAACATCGTGCTGAGCGGCACCGTCGGTAAAACCGTGATTGTCGCGGGCGCAGGGAATGCGACCGTGGCCGGAGGTGCCGGTAGCGACAACATCCTCTCTGGCGACGGCGACAACTCCGTCACCGGGGGTCTGGGCGACGACAGGGTGCAGGGCGGAGCCGGAAACGATTTTCTGTCAGGCGGACTTGGGAACGACACGATTTCCGGCGGCGTCGGCAACGACTTCATCAAGTCCGACCCCGGCACCGATCTGTTCTTCGGCGGGACCGGCAATGATACGCTCTCCGCCGGTGATGCATCCGATACGCTCTCCGGCGGGACAGACCTCGATGTCATCTACGGCAACCAGGCTGGCGATGTCGTTTACGGCAACCAGCAGAACGATACGCTGTATGGCGGCCAGGGAGACGACACGATCTACGGAGGCCAGAACGAAGACGTCCTCTACGGCAACAAGGGCAACGACGCGCTTCACGGAAACCTGGGAAGCGACGCGTTCGTCTTCGAGTCCGAGAGCGGTTCTGACGTTATCTACGACTTCACGGCCGGATCTGACGTGATCCAAATCCGCTCTGACGTGAACGGCAGCGGCATCGTCTCAACCAATGACCTGACCCTCCGCATCACCGCTGACGCAAGCGGCAACGCGGTGATCGATCTTGGGTCTGGCAACGAGATAACCATTGTCGGTCTCTCCCACGGCGATCTGCTCGTCAATCTGGATTCCTACATTCAGATCGTCTGATTGCCACTGCTCCCTTGGTTTGGTGGGCCCTGACGGGAGAGGTGGGTCGTGATTGAAGCAGCAATGCTGGACCGGCATGACGTCCTGTTAAGTGGACGCTCAGTGCTTGCGACACGGCCGGTTCCAGGCGTCTTCGCCATGATTGGCGCTCCGGATATCGACGTGGATTCTCGCGACGTATCCGTTTCGATCGACAACCGGCCGGTGCAGGGGCCGCTGGTCACGTTTCATCTGCGGCGCTCGGAAAGGCGACCCGTGGTAGTGACGGTCGCGTCGGGTGGGATCGGGGCCGGCGACCACGTCCGCTGGTCGGTAGGCGATACCGTTCTGGCTAACGGTAGGGTCGGGGAGCGCATACGCCAAGCTGACGCCGATCCCGGGGCGTTTGCCGCTCTCGCCCCGGAGGGGCAGGAACGGCGGGAGTTCGTCTGCCAATTGATCGAGACCATCTGCGTTCACATGCGCCAGAAGCGCAATGCGGGAGTGAGCGACTTCTGTCATGCGCTGGTCATGTCTCTCGCGCCTTCGTTCGTCGACGTTCCGATTTCGCTGATCGATGTCGGAGAGCGTGAAACCGTCGTGGCAATCGACACGGGAGAGACGGGCGCGTCCCATCTGATTCTCCATCATTTCGGACAATTCGGGTTCAGCCGTCCCGTCGGACCCGCAATGCCGGTCGGTGGAAGCGGCCTCAAACTGTTTCGGTTCGAGCACCCGGTTCACTACCTCCAGAAAGGCACGGCAGTTCTGTGGGCTGGGAACGTTGTCAGGGTGTGCGGCCCATCCGACATGCGGACTTGCGGACCGGAGAAGCTCGGCGAGGTCCTGGATTTGCAGCAGCCGACGGCGATACCAACGGTCCGATGGTTGTCCTACTCGCTAGGGGCCGGCGGTTCTCCCGCCTCCAAGACTGCGGCGGTTCTTCACCATGCAGATATCGCCGCATGCTTGTCAGGCAAGGCGGAGTTCTCGGCGGGCGACCACGCGAGAGTCGGATTGAGCGCTGTTTTCCGTTCCCCGGGTGCCGGTCTCGCCGTGTTCGGGTGGCGGATCGACAGTCATGATTCTGTCGCTGAAATGGCTTGGCTTGGTCCGAACGACGTAAGGATCGCGTTCGGCGATAAAGCTCTCAGCGTTCCACACCGGGGGCTCCCGACCCAGGCTGAGGATCTTCTGGAGCCGGGCAGGCGGGTGCGACCGTTCGTTGCCTGCATATGCACTCCCCGACCCCTGGTGCCACTAGGGTCGGAAGGGTTCCGGGTCACCTTTGCCAATGGTGTTCGCCAAGAAGCGCTCGTCGCTCCGCCGACGCGAAACGTCAAGGTCGCGCGCGATCTGATCCTGTCGATGTTTGACCCCAACACAAGCCTCGACGCCGTGTTCGACAACGGCCTAGGAGAAATCGTCGGGTCATTCCATCGGCTGGCTTTGGCCACAAAGTCTGTCGTGAATACCTACAGCTTAGGTCGTAGGCCGGATCTCCCGCGTACCTCGATCATTGTCCCGATCTACGGATCCAGCGCCTATCTTTCCAGCCAGTATGCCGGCTTGGCGCTTGATGCCGATGTTCGACGCCATGACGAGCTGATCTACGTCGTCGACGATCCGTCGATAGCGGACCGCGTCAAAGCACAACTGACGGGTCTTTTCGGGGTCTATGGGTTGCCCGCCAGGATCCTCGTTCATGATGACAACTACGGATATGCGCCGGCCGTAAACACTGGCGCGGACGAGGCGGCGGGCGAGCATCTTCTGCTGCTGAACTCTGATGTCGTTCCCACCGAAAAGGGCTTCGTACGCAGATTGGTCCGCCGGTTGGCCGTCGATCGGCGCGTCGGCGCCGTCGGCCCCAAACTCCTGTTCCAGGATGGCTCGATTCAGCACGCCGGGTTGTCGTTCGCGCGAGCGGCGGACGGCCGGGTCTTCAACCGCTCCCTGTTCAAAGGGTATCCGCGCGACCATCGCAAGGCCAACCGTCGCTCCACCCAGGAAGCGCTGACCGGCGCGTGTCTTCTGCTTCGACGGGAGGCGTGGGAGGCGGTCGGCGGACTGTCCGAAGACTATGTCATCGGCGATTTTGAGGACACCGACCTCTGCCTCGGTTTGCGGGCTAATGGTTTCCGGCTGGAGTACGAGCCGCGCGCGGAACTGTTCCATTTCGAGCGCCAGTCGATCGACCAGCACGAGACCCACCGTACGAGCAGAGCGGAAGACTACAACCGCTGGCTCCACATGCGGCGCTGGTTTTCCGGGGGCGACCGGGGCTTCCCATTGCTCGAGACCGGAGGTGTCGGATGACTGCTGCATTCCATCGACACCGGCAGGACCGCGCCGCAAGGGCTCAAGAACGTTGTGCGCCGGATGACGCCGCCGATGCTCTTCGCGATGCTGCTCAGCTTCAGCACGGCCGTTCTGATGTTCGTGCCGCCGCTGTACATGATCAATGTCTTCGACAAGGTATTCTACAGCCACAGTCTTTCGACCCTGATCGGAATATCCGTCGCGGCGCTTATCGGAATTCTTCTCTTCGTGGCGTTGGAGTTCCTGCGGGCGAAGACGTTCATTCTGATCGGCAATTGGCTGGGCCAAGCGCTGAACGAAGTTCTGTTGGAGCCGGCCCTCGGACAGTCCCTGAGAGGCAAAGGCAGTGTCGGCGACACCCTGAAGGATGTCAGCGAGCTTCGGCAGTTCGTCGCCGGCCCGACGATCGCATCGGGTCTGGAACTCGCTTGGTCGCCGCTGTTCTTCCTGGTGCTGTTCATCCTTCACCCCGCCTACTTCATCCTTGCCGCGTCCGGGGCGGGTATCCTGATCCTGCTGGCGGTCATAAACGAATTGATGATCCGCAAGCCGACGCACGACGCGAAGCAGTCGGCCATGGTCGCGTATGGCGATTTGGGAGACGCGCTTCGGAATGCGGAAGTCATCGAGGGCATGGGCTTGATGAACCATGTCCTGGACCGATGGCAGCGCTCCAACGACAAGACCCTCAAAATCAGCCAGGACGCGGAGACCAAGGCGGGGGCGGTCCGCGCGTTATCCCGCGGAATACAGTTTATGCTCACGATGAGCGTCATTGCCCTCGGCTCCTACCTCGTCATTCAGGGCGGGACGACAATGGGGACCGTCATCGCTGCGATGATCATCTCCGGCAGGGCGGTGCAGCCATATGGAGCGGTTATCACGGGTTGGCGGGAATGGATGAGCGCCCGCTTCACGATGAAGCGGCTTGCTCAGGTCGCAGCCGACGACGCGGCGAAGCGTCCACGCTCCGGGATGGCCCTTCCGCGGCCCCGTGGACAGGTCACCGTCGATCGACTGGTATTCCTCCCTCCCGGCTCCAATACGCCGGCACTCCGGGGGGTGAGCGTCGAGATCGAGCCCGGCGAACTGGTCGCCGTGATCGGTCCCTCCGCTGCCGGCAAGTCAACTCTGGCGAAAATGCTCGTCGGAGTCTGGGCGCCGACCGGGGGCAGTGTCCGGCTCGACGGACACGAGGTCTATACATGGAACCGCCAGGATTTTGGGCAGTATATCGGCTATCTTCCACAGTCGGTGGAGCTGTTCTCCGGAACCGTGCGGGAGAACATCGCCAGGTTGAGCGACGCGCCCGCGCCGAAGGTTATCGAGGCGGCGAAGCGGGCGGGTGTCCACCAAATGGTGGGCCAGTTCCCGCACGGCTATGACACCAATATCGGTGCGTTCGGCAAACGTTTGACGGGCGGTCAGGCCCAGCGCGTGGGCCTCGCCAGGGCGCTATTCGGCAATCCGGCGATGCTGGTGCTCGACGAGCCCGATGCCAGCCTCGACACAGAGGGACACATGGCCCTCGTCAGCGCGCTCGAAGAGGCGAAAGCCGACGGCGTGACGACCGTCGTCGTCAGCCATCGCGCGAACCTCGTGCGTCTCGCGGACCGCGTGATCGTGATGCGGGCGGGGATGATCGAACGGATCGCCGTCCCGGACGACTTGGTCTTCGACGATCGCGGCTATATCGGTGTTCGTGGCCCACAGCGCACGCTGCAGGCCCTGCCGGGTGATACCAGACAGGGAGACGGCGTATGACGACACTTGCTCCCGCACCAGGTTCCGGCCGTGTTCCTCCGATCGAGAGAAGTGCGCATCGCCCCCCCATAAGGTCGAGTGTTGTCGCATCGATCCTGGCCTTCGGGTTCGCGACGGTCGCTTTTTCAGTATGGGCGAACATGTTGCCGATGGCGGGTGGGGTGATCGCGACGGGCGAGGTCGCCGTCGAAGCAAATCGGCGCGGCGTCCAGAGTAAGGCCGGCGGCACGATCAAGGCGCTTCATGTCAGCGAAGGCACAAGGGTCGAGAAGGGGGATGTTGTCGCGACCTTCGACCGGGTGGAAGCCAAGGCGGATTTCGACGTGTTCGACGCCGTCTACATGCGAACCCTCGCCAAGCATTCGCGCCTCAAGTCCGAAGCGGCGGGCGACGCGCGCATCGGGTGGGCAGATGAACTCCTGCGGCGCCAGGACGAAAAGCAGGTTGCCCAGCTCATGCAGTTCGAGGAGGAACTGTTCGATGCTCGGCGGCAGCATCTGGAGGGTCGACGGGAGGTTCTGCTCTCTCGAATTGAAGAATTTCGAACCCGGCGGGATGCGATTGCGGCCCAACTCAAGGGAATGCGGGATCGGCTGTCGTTGACCCGCGAGGAAGCGGCGAATGTCGGCGAGCTACTCCAGAAGGGATACGAGCGTCGCCCGCGTCTTCTCGAACTGCAGCGCGATATCGCAGAACTCCTTGGTGAGGTCGGCGCACTGGAATCGAACCTCGCAAGCCTTCGTGAGGGAGAGAATGGCGCCGAGCTTGAACTTGCCAGCCTGACCTACCAACACCGAACTGATGTGATCGGCGAGCTGACCCGGGCCGAAGGCGAACTCGCCGAATACGTCGAGCGTCGCCTGCGCGCCAAGGCGCTGCTCGAGAACACCGAGCTGCGCGCTCCGGAGGCCGGGATCGTCGTCGGGCTGAACTTCTACGGCGAAGGAGGCGTTGTCGGGCCCGGAGAGGTCATCTTCGATCTCGTCCCGACGCCGGATACCCTTCTGGTTGTGGCCCGGATCCGGACCGAAGACATCGACGCGGTCCATCTCGGCCAGTCTGCCGAGATCCGACTGCTTGCGTTCAATCAGAAGTACACGGACCCGGTACCGGGCGAGGTCACCCATGTTTCCGCCGACCGCCTGGTCAATTCAGCCACGCAGGAACCTTACTACGAGGTGTTCGTTCGCCTCGCTCCCCACAATCAATGGGTTCGGTCTGATCTCCAGTTGCAGCCCGGCATGCCCGTCGACGTGGTCCTGACGACGGAAGAGCGGACATTCCTTGAATATCTCATGTCGCCAATTCTACGCGCGATGTTTCTTGGCTTCCGCGAGGAGTAGGGGCGATGACCGATACGCCTGACCACAATATGCGCGACGATCTGCTCCTCTCTGAGGCTGACCTGCGCGCCGCCGGGTTCCAGGGATTCATCGACGCGATCGAGGACGGTCGCGTGTTCGGCTGGGCCTACGATCCGGAGAATCCGGCAGAACGGATATCCGTGGAGCTGTTTCATGGCCGCAACAAGATCGGCAGCGTGGTCGCAGACCGGCACCGGGAAGATCTTGTGGGCCATGGTGACGGGTCCGGCCGTCACGCCTTCGTCTTCACCCTTCCGAAGGACCTTTGGTCGGCGGACCCGAGCACCTTTCATGCCTGCTATGCCGGGACCGGCGTCCCTTTGTTGAGGGGACCCCGCTGTTCCCTGCTCAAGCGGACAGCCTTCGATCCCGAGGCCGTGGCCGCGTCGCTCGACCCGGGGCGCTGTGCTGTCGCGCTCTCGGACACCGACTTTGGAGCGGTTGTCGCGCGGATGGAGGCCTGCGAGCGCGCGGTTGTCAGTCTGGTCCATATGGCCCATCCGAGTTCCGACCTCCAGCGCGACCGTGTCGCGCAGATCGAAGTCCGTAAGGGAGAGCTTCGATCGTGTGGCGCGTTCGGTCGAAGACCTCGAGGCCTTCACAGTGCGGAATGACGAGCGCCTTAAGAAGGCGGAGATAAACCTGAATCGCCTCGACGCCGGAATTCGGCAGGCCTGGTTCGTCAGGTTTGATGTTTGGGCGCTGGTGGCGGCGATTGCTGCCTGCGGCTTGACGGCAATCCAACTGGCCTGGGGGAACTGACCCGATGCCTGTCCGGATCCTTACAGTTGTCCACAACCACTCGAGCCTTCACCCCGGCGGAACCGAGCTCTTCGCGGAGGCATTGCACGCGTCCTATGCCAACCGATCCGACGTCGACGCCAGGCTGATAGCCGCCCTCGATCCGGCATTGCGGCCCGAACTCCCGGGCACGGCGATCCAGTCCATGCCGGACTGCGATGGGGTCTACTTCTTCCGCGCTCCCGGATTCGATCCGGTGTCTCAATCGCGCACTTCCCTGGAACCGCTCCTGTACAACTTCCAATGGTTCATGGACGAGTTCCGACCCGACATCGTCCACCTCCACCATTTGAACCATTTCGGTCTGGAGGCGATCGCATTCATCAAGTCCCGATACAAGCGCACGAAGATCGTCCTCACATTGCATGACTACTACCTGATGTGCGCGAATGACGGCTTGATGTTCACCAAGGCGGGTGCGCGTTGCGCTTCCCCCCAGCCGTCGGATTGCGCACGGTGCTTCCCGGCGGTACCAGCCGCGCAATTTCGCGCCCGCCAGCTGAACGTGCAGCGGCATCTGGAGCTGGTTGATCAGCTCATCGCTCCCAGTGTCTTTCTAGAGAGAAAGTTCGTTGAATGGGGGGTTCCCGAAAGTCGCATCCAGGTCGTGCGCAACGGCTGGCCGATCGTTCCGTCCGGGTCCATCGGCAGCGAGAGACCTCAAAACGGCCGGTTTGCCTTGATCGGCAATCTGAGGGAGACGAAGGGGACGCTCGTCGTTCTTAAGGCCTTCAATGACGCGCTTTCACGCCATCCGGAGACTGGTCTTTCGCTCGATGTGTTCGGGGCTCCGCTTTATCAGCCGCAGGAGTTCGTTGATGCGGTGACCGCGGAAGTAGCTCGGGCGGAGGGGCGAATCCAGCTGCATGGCAGCTATAGGAGCGCTGATGCCGGCAATCTCCTGGCACGGTGTGCCTGGGTTCTCGTGCCGTCCCTCTGGTGGGAGAACGCCCCGCTCGTCGTGAACGAGGCGTTCGATGCCGGCCGACCGGTGCTCTGTAGCGATATCGGGGGCATGGCCGAGGCTGTGACCGACGGCGTCGACGGTCTTCATGTCCCGGCCGGTGATGTGGTCGCCTGGAGCGAGGCCATTGTCCGCGCGGCCGAGGACCCGGCACTTTGGAGCAAGCTCAGCCGCGGTATCGGTCTTCCACGAACCCTCGATCAAGCGGCGAACGACTACATCGAACTGTTCGGGTTGAAGAGGGCAGGATGATGCCGGAAGTGTTGGACATTCGCAGAGCCGAGGAAGCCATCGACCGGTACCTGACGGAGCCCGTCGATGACCTTCCTCCGAACTATCCGGCGGAGATCGGCGACGGTGACTATCGCCAGATTGGTGCGGAGTTCCTGGCGAGCATGGTTCGGGTCGGCGGTTTGCGGCCTCATGAGCACGTGGTGGATGTCGGCTGCGGCTTGGGCCGCATGGCCCGTCCCCTGCAGCACTTTCTCGACGAGCGGGCGCGCTACTTTGGTGTCGATGTGTCGCGGTCGAGCATCGACTGGTGTCAGCGTCATGTCGTCAATGGCGACCCGCGGTTCGGCTTCGCTCACCTTGATGCCTTTCATCCACTCTACAACGACGGTGGGGCGGTGCTCCTTGAGCAGGCCGATCTCCAGGTCCTCCCCCGGCCTGTCGACTTCGTGATGATGGTTTCCGTATTCACGCATCTGTCCGAACCCATGATCACGCGATACCTGGCCGAGACCTATGCGATGCTCCGAAAGGGCGGGCGGCTCTTCGCAACGTTCTTTCTGGTGAACGACGAGAACCGCGACGCCGTCCCGAACAGTCCCCGCTACCCGTTTCTGCCCGCGACTGGATCAGCGATCCATCATCTCGCAGACGACACGTTGCTGGCTGCAGTCGCGGTCGAGGAGGAGTGGCTGCTGAAGCACGCCATCGAGACGGTGGGCTACTCGCTCTTCAATCGGCGACGCGGGCATTGGTGGCAAACCGCGCCAACCCCCGATACGCCGTTTCAGGACATCGTGGTACTGCAGAAATGAAGCGGAGAAACTCCATCGACGGTGCATACCGGGCGGGCTGCTTCTGCGTCGGCGACACGGTACCCCAGAAGGGTCGTCCGTCCGTCCTCGTTACCGGAGGGGCCGGCTTCATCGGCAGTCACATCTGCAAGTCTCTGAGCAAGGCGGGCTATTGGCCGGTGACATACGACAACCTGTCGAATGGCGTCGTTGATGCGGTGCGGTGGGGTCCGCTGGAGATCGCGGATCTGCGCGAGGAAGGCCGGTTGCAAAGCGTGATGGCCCGCTATCGGCCGATCGCCGTCCTGCATCTCGCGGCCGAGATTGAGGTCGGTGCGTCCGTACACGATCCAATCCGGTTCTACGGCACCAATGTCGCGGGCACCCTGTCGCTGCTCCGGGCAATGCGCGCAGCGTCGATTGATCGGATCGTTTTCTCCTCCACCGCCGCCGTTTACGGCGAGCCTGTGATCCTCCCGATCCCTGAGATCCATCCGCTGCGACCGATGAACCCGTATGGTCGCGGGAAGCTGATGGTGGAGGAGATCCTGCGGGATGCGGCAGCAGCCTATTCGCTGCGCTACTGCGTGCTCAGGTACTTCAACGCCGCTGGCGCAGACCCGGAAGGCGAGCTCGGCGAGAACCATGATCCGGAGACACATCTCATTCCGCTGGCGATCAACTCAGTGGTTGGCTGCGATCGTCAGGAGATCGTCATCTATGGAGGTGACTACGATACTGCCGATGGCAGCTCCATTCGCGACTACGTTCATGTGAGCGATCTGGCAGACGCCCATGTGATGGCCCTGAACCGGTTGATCAGGAGCGAGGCGAACATCGTCGCCAACATTGGCAGCGGCCGGGGCTATTCAGTCCTTGAAGTGATCGACGCTGTCGAGCGTGTGGTCGGCAAGACCGCGGCCCGGCGCCTGTCCGGTCGTCGCCATGGCGATCCAGCCTGTCTGGTTGCCGACACCGGCGTTGCCAATCAAGAATTTGATTGGGAGCCCTCGATACTTGATTTGGATAAATTGATTGAAGACACGGCTCGATGGTTCGCGAGGTACCAATAGCACTTAGTTTATTATTCAAATGGGAGAGGGATTATGAAGGCTGTATTGCTCGCAGGTGGTCTTGGAACTCGATTGGCAGAAGAAACGGAGACCCGCCCCAAGCCAATGGTTGAAATCGGCGGAAAGCCGATTCTCTGGCATATAATGAAGTCCTATTCGTCTCATGGAATAAATGAATTCATTATTTGTCTTGGATATAAGGGGTATTTTATTAAGGAGTATTTCTCTAACTATTTTTTGCACATGTCAGACGTCACGATAGATCTCTGCAGCAACAACATGGAAGTGCATCACAACAATGCGGAACCGTGGCGTGTAACGCTTGTCGAAACCGGCGAGCAGACAATGATCGGAGGGCGAATAAAAAGAATACTGCCTCATGTCGCCAATGATGACGCGTTCTGTCTCACCTATGGCGACGGGGTCTCTGATGTCGACATCAGGAAGACGATCGACTTTCACCGGTCCGAAGGACGATTGGCGACGGTGACGGCCACGCAGCCTCCGGGACGGTTCGGCGCACTCAGACATGAGGGATCAAGGGTTACCCGGTTTCAGGAAAAACCCGAGGGCGATGGCGGCTGGATCAACGGCGGCTTCTTCGTCCTTTCGCCGAAAGTCGACGACTACATCGCTGGCGACGATACCGTATGGGAGCGCGAGCCGCTTGAAGAGCTAGCGGCCAATAATCAACTGAGCGTCTATTTTCATCGAGGGTTTTGGCAGCCAATGGATACGTTGAGAGAGAAAAAATATCTCGAAGAACTTTGGAATAGCGGAAACGCACCCTGGAAAAATTGGTGAAATTATTGGAGGAGGGCCCTAGATATGAGGATTCTTATTACCGGAAACATGGGGTATGTTGGTCCGCAGCTCATCAAGCATCTGCGCCAGTGTTTTCCCGACGCGACGCTGATCGGTTTCGACAACGGTTATTTCGGTCATTGTCTGACACGGCCTGGAGGCCTGCCGGAGCGTCTGCTTTCCGCGCAGTATTTCGGGGACATCCGGCGATTTCCGTTCGATCTCCTGGATGGCATGGATGTGGTCGTTCATCTCTCCGCCGTGTCCAATGATCCGATGGGGTCGCGGTTCGAGGACGTGACGGACCACATCAACTATCGGGCTGGGATCGATCTCGCTGATGAGGCGAAGCGACGGGGCGTGAGCCGTTTCATCTTCGCGTCCAGCTGCAGCATGTATGGCGCCGCGTCGGGGGCGGCCAAGAAAGAAACGGACTCGCTCAACCCGCTGACGGCCTATGCGAGGTCCAAGGTGGCAACGGAGCGGGGGCTTGCGGAGATGGACCTCGGGGGGATGGCGGTCACCTGTCTCCGCTTCGCGACCGCGTGCGGCATGTCGGACAGGCTGCGGCTGGATCTCGTCCTCAATGATTTCGTCGCATGCGCGCTCAGTACCGGTGAGATCAGCGTCTTGAGCGATGGGACGCCCTGGCGGCCTCTTATCGACGTCAAGGACATGGCGCGGGCGATCGAATGGGCCATCGTCCGGAACGTCGCCGACGGCGGACAGATGCTCTGCGTCAACGCGGGAAGTGATGCCTGGAATTATCAGGTTAGCGACCTGGCGGAAGCGGTCGCCTCGGCGATTCCGGGTACCCGTGTCTCGATCAACCGGGAAGCTCCTCCGGACAAGCGCTCCTATCGCGTGGATTTCAGCACGTTCGCAGGGCTCGCACCGGACCACCAGCCCGTGATGACGCTCGAGCGCACTATCGATGAGCTACATCGCGGATTGAAGCAAATCGGCTTCGCTGATCCGAACTTCCGCAACTCTCATCACATCCGGCTGAAAGTCCTGGAAGGCCATATTCGGGACGGATGTCTCGACGATGAACTCTGGTGGCGCGTTGCTGCTTGAGTTTGGCAGGAGATATTCAAACCAATGAAATTCATCGACACACCGATCAAAGGTGCCCGGCTCATCTCGCTCGACAAGCGCGGCGACGATCGAGGTTTTTTCGCCCGGCTTTTCTGCCGACAGGAGTTCCGGACCGAAGGGCTCCAGGAGGACTTCGTTCAGATCAACAATTCCCTGACCGCTAGTGCCGGAACCATGCGCGGTATGCATCTGCAGCTGCCGCCGCATGGCGAAGTGAAAGTGGTCAGGTGCATTCAGGGAGCCTTGTTCGATGTGATCGCCGACCTCCGACCCGACTCCCCGACGTTCGGGACGTGGTTCGGCGCAGAACTGAGCGCCCGAAACCGGCAGATGATGTACGTCCCGAGAGGCTGCGCTCACGGCTTCCTGACGTTGGAGCAGAACACTGAGGCACTTTACCTCGTCAGTGACGCGTACGCGCCCGAGTTCGAGCGTGGCATTCGCTTCGATGACCCGGCTTTCCGCATCGATTGGCCGATCGAGCCGATCGAGATCTCCGCGAAGGACCGGAATTGGCCAGACATCGATCTCAAGGGGGCGCTGGTTGAAGAGCTACGGGGATTGGCATGAAGATCCTTATGACGGGGGTCAGTTCTTTCACGGGGTTCTGGTTCGCTCGCGTCCTCGCAGAGCGAGGACATGAGGTCGTCGCGCCCCTCAGAAGGAATCCCGAGGAGTATCGCGACGTCCGAGCCCGAAGGCTTCTAGAGATCGGCAGGGCGGTCGATGTGATTCCATCCGCTCCGTTCGGATCGGATCGGTTCCTGGATTTGGTTGCGGCGGACCGTTTCGATCTGCTGGCGCTCCACGGTGCAGAGGTCGGAGGGTATTCAGAACCGGACTTCGATGTCGCGGCTGCCGTCGCGGCCAATACATTCAACGCCCGTCGCGTGCTCGCCGCCTTCGGGAACGCCGGCGGCAAGGCGGTCATCGCCACGGGGAGCTATTTCGAGCCCGACGAGGGCAACAGGGCCCCATCGGAGACCTGCTTCTCCCCATACGGCCTATCAAAATCACTGACCTATCGAACGTTTGAGTTCTGGTGCCGACATATCGGAATCCCGATAGGCAAGTTCGTCATTCCGAATCCGTTCGGCGCGTATCAGGAAGCCCGGCTCGTCGACTACCTTGTTCGAAACTGGAGAGAGAACCGGGCCGCGACGATCAATAAGCCGGATTACGTCCGAGATAACGTTCATGTCGGGCCTCTGGCGCGGGTCTACGCAGAGTTCTGCGAAGCGAAGACTGAGGGACACGCGGTCATCGATCGGACCGCGCCATCGGGGTATGTCGAGAGTACGGCCGATTTCGTGAGGCGGTGCGCCCGACATCTCGGGCCGCGCCTGAACATCGACACACCTGTCGCGTTCGGGGAGCAGACGGAAATCGACGAGCCCTTGTCGATGCGCAATGACGCTCGGATCGCCTGGGGTCCGCAAGAGGAAGAAAAGGCGTGGGACACGCTGGCCTCGTTCTATCAGGTCGCGCTGGTAGAGGCTTAGGCAATGAACAAGGCCGGTCGGATCATTCGCTCGAACGACAACCTCCGAAAGGGTTGCTTCATCGTTCTTGGCAACCCGCGCGGAGGGACGTCGGTCGTTTCGGGCATGCTGAGATATATCGGCGTTTTCATGGGAGAACGTCTGGACCAGGGAAACCAGGAAGATCTCGAGATCAGAGATGTCGGAAGTGAAATACTGGAATCCCGAGAAAAAAAGTTCGGCTTTCTTCGTCGGCGGCGGAGCATCCGAAAGTTCAGGGAAATTCAGGCGCAACGCTCTTCAATGCACGACGTGTGGGGGTTCAAAGATCCGATATGCATCGAATACCTCGACGATATTATCGACCATGTTGATGGTCCGCGATTCGTCATCGTTTATCGGGACCCGGTAGCGACTGCGATTCATGAAGAAAGTGTCGGAATCGACTATAGCAGCGCTTTGTCGAATGCCGTTTCTCGAATCACAATGATGTCAGAGGTAGAAGTTCAATCAACAGCGCCAACGGTCGTTCTATCCTATGAGAAGTTAGTTCGTCATCCCGCCGATGCGATCAGATTATTATCGAATTTTTGCTTTGGTTTCTGCACCAATGATCTTCTGTCTTTCGCACAAAGATATGTTGCGGCTGAAAAGAATGATGCGAATTGGGAAGAACTGATATGAATCATGTGGTCGGTCATATTGACACGTTGCTGAATGGATCCCTGTTCGGCTGGATAGACAGTGATTTAGATGGGACCGTCAGCGTTTTTGTCGACGGCAAGCAGATTACCGACAAAAAAGCGGATCTCGATCGCCCGGACGTGGTCGAAGCGGGTTTCGGTTCGGCGCGGGGATTTAAAGTATCGTTGGAGACTTGGTTGGCGAATCAGGGCTCGGCATCGATCCGCTGCTTCGTTGCGGGTCAGGAATTGGAGAACTCCCCGTATTTCGTGAAAAGGAGCGCGGATACGGAGGATATCGCGATCCGGCGGCCGAAGGTCACGATGGCCGAAGGACATCTCGATGGTGGGAAAGATGTCGCGATCCTCGCGATCTATACGGAACAGGAACGTCTCAAGCGACATCAGATCGATATGATCAAGGCGCTGAAGGGGCTTCGACTTGACGTCGTTGTGGTTAACTCGAGCTCGAAGCCGTTGGAACTTGCGGAAGCGACGTCCGATCTAGGCGCCTTCTACATTGCGAGGGACGGGGGCGGCCGGGATTTCGGATCCTGGGCGACAGCGCTCAGCTATCTCGGTGCGAACTTGCTTCAGAGCGGAAAACTGCTTTTCATCAATGATTTCATTTACCCCCTAAAAAATTTTTCTCAGAATATCGGCTTTCTCATGAATTCAAAGTCAGGAGTTAGTGCGTTAACGGACTCATACCAGAACGGATATCATCTTCAGTCTTCTGCTTTCGCCATGGATCAGGACTTGATTTTGTCTAGAAAATTTACTTTTTTCGAAGATTTCAGTTATCCGATGGATAAGAATTGCGTGATCGTAGAGGGGGAGCTTGGTTTTTCTCGGTTTCTGAATAGTATAGGGCAAGAATTCGATATTTTAATTCCGTATCGTAAGTGTGTCAGAGATTTCTTGGCGATATCAGATGATCTGATCGAAATGTGTCTGTCGGAAATTTCAACGACGTGTGGTTACAAAGCCGAGTACAATAGCCAAATTACCAGCCACTTTCGATATGCGCTGCAGTTTTATTTGAATGTCAAATCTGATCTGATCATTGGAAGACCAAGAAATCCTCAGCATACATTCTGGGATTTACTCATAGAAAGCTATAGTTATGGGTTTCTAAAAAAAGAGCTAATGCTTTCTAATCCGGAAGGCGTTCCTTTTGTTCGTCCTGGAATGGTTTCTCCTTTGAATGAAGTCGATAGAACGTCGATCACTGGATATCTTAAGGATTGCGAGTCCGAGCATTTCCCGTGGTTCTTAATTTGAATGCATTCGAGGTATAGATGAAGCGACACCTCGGTAAAATCATCGGAATGGAGGCATAAATTGAAAATCCTTGAGCGATTCGAACCAGATAGACTGAGTTTCCTTTTTAACTCGTTTGTGTTGTCGATGTTTGATTTCGGCGGTGCAGATCGATCTGACAATCTCCGAATTTTTCTGAGCGACAAGTCGAAGAAGCGGCAGGTCGAATGCAATTTCTGGTGGGAGGGAAGCGGTAATCCAAGCTTTCTATACGTGCAGTGCGCCTGGCCCGGAGAGTTCGATATCTGGAAGAGCGACATAATCTTCGCGGAAATTGGCAAAAGGGCTGCTTCAAATGCGATCGCTGTGCGGGATCTGAATGGCTGGGTAAGCGGGAGGGATGGATCCAGCCTTTTCGATCGCTTCTGTGAATTGCTTGAATCCGACATGAAGGAAAAGAAGAAAAAGAGAGTATCTTTATTGGACGTTGGTGGAAGTAAAAGAAGCGGGGTCGATCCGGTCAAGTTTCCCAAGTTCGCCGATCGGGACGTGCTGGACATAGAGGACCGTGGCGACGTCGACTATGTAGGCGATGCGCATCAGCTTTCAGTTCTGGTGCCAAAGAACAAGTATGACGCTTTCATTTCGGTATCGTCGTTCGAGCATTTTGAGAGCCCTTGGGTTGTCGTCGATGAGCTTAGAAAATCCTTTTCGCTCGGCAGTATTGGCCTTGTCCACAGCCACCAGACGATCGGCATGCACGACATGCCATGGGACTTCTTCCGCTTCTCCGACAGCGCTTGGCGCTCGCTGTTTCGGCCCGAGGCGGGGTTCGAGGTCGTCGAGACGTCGATGTCCCAGCCGTCCTTCATTGTGCCCCTGTACGGTTTCCGCGAGACCACGAACACGTCGGTCGGCTTCATCAGTTCGAGCGCGATCGTCCGTCGGGTCGAGCCTGTGACTTCCGATGGGTTCCGGCGGGTGGTTCTGTCGAGCTACCCGGGATGAGTTGGATGATGGATAGCAGCACCTGATCATGGGGGTCCAAGGTACTTTTGAGGCCGTCGACCACTACTTCGACGTCGGCTGGTTTGCCAAAGGTTGGGCGTTCAACCCGGAGCGCCCGGGTGAACGGGTTCGGCTCGTGCTTTGGTGCGACGGCAAACGCGCGACTGAATTTGTCGCCGATCAGTATCGGGTTGATCTGGGAGCGGCGGGTCTGGGTGACGGGCACTGTGCGTTCGAGGTGCGGTTGCCAGACGACCTGTTGGATGGGCGACCACATCGTTTGGAGGTTGCCATTGCGGGCGAACGGCGGTACCTGCCGAACAGCGCCGGAGACGTGTTTTTCCCGAACTTCCATCGTGGTCAGGTCGAGAACGTCGACCACGGCAGCCTGAAGGGCTGGGCTGTGAACATGCTGATGCCCGATCGTCCGGCGACCCTTGATCTGGTCGTCGATGGCGTGTGGCTTGACAGGGTCTGCTGCGGCCTGCCGCGTCCGGACCTTCGCGCGCACGGGGTTCTCGGCGGCGGCGGTTTCGTCCATGCCCTCTCGACCGATGTCATGGACGGTCGGTCCCATCATCTCGAGCTCTTTTTTGCGAACACCAGACAAACGCTTGAGGGCGGGTCATTCGACTTTGTCTATCCGCCCGAGATGCTGACGACCAGAAGGGGCAGGATGGAACGAGCGGTTCGCAACGCTCGGACGGCCTTGCGTCAGCAGGAGCAGGACCTGGCCAACGAGCCCCTCAATCGGCTCAACGATGCCGACGCGTATCGGCGGTGGCTCGGTGGCCATGAAACGGCGATAGGGGAGCGTGTTCGATATCTGAAGGAAGTTGGGGTGAACTGCCCCGCAATCGAGATCATTGACGTCGACAATGGGGTTGCGGTCGACCACCTCGTTGCTCGGATCGTCGCCTCGACCGCGTCTGCCGTCGTGCTGCGGCGGCCGGGCGTCCGACTGCACGACCACTTCGAGCCGCTGGTCGCAGCGGCGCTCGGCGATCAGTGCGCGAAGATCGTCTACACGGATTTCGATCACCTAAAGTCCGATGGACAGCGTTTGCAGCCCCATTTCCTGCCAGATTGGGATCCGGACCGGCACCGCGACAAGCCGTACGTTGCCACAGAGGCCGCGATCGTTAGGTCGCACCTGCTGGATGCGATCCGACAGGTCGGGGACGCGGCCGGGCATGGCGACATCCAGAAGTGGGTGGAGGCGGTCGTCGATTGGGCTTTGGTTGGAGCGCGCGACGATGCGATCCGGCACCTTCCGCATGTCCTCGTGCACTGTCCGGAACGCATGCCGGCCTGGCGCAACGAGCAGGACCGCATGGCCCGGGTTCAGCGCTGGCTTGCCGAGGATGGGGATCCGCTGGCCGTCGTCGAACCGCTTCCTGGCGGGCGACTGCGGGTCCGGCGATCGCTGCCGGATCCGGCGCCCGCTGTCGCGGTGATCATTCCCACACGCGATTCCGTCGATCTTTTGCGCGTCGCCGTCGAGGGGGTGTTGCAGAAGACGAGCTATGCTGGCTTGAGCGTGATCATCGTGGATAATGATAGCCGTCAACATGAGACCTTGGAGTACCTGCGGTACCTCGCAGATCAGCCGGCGGTTTCGGTCCGGCGGTGTCCGGGTCCGTTCAATTACGCCGCTCTGCATAACGAGGTGATCGCCGAGATCGATCTGCCGTATATCTGCCTTCTGAACAATGACGTGCAAATCATTCACCCGGATTGGCTTAGTGAGATGATGAGTCATGCCGTTCGGCCGGACGTGGCGGCGGTGGGCGCCAAGTTGCTCTTCCCCGACGGGATGATTTCAGCACGGTGGCGTTGTCGTCGGCCAGCACGGCGTTGCCGACAATGCGCAGCAGGTCTTTGCCGAGTATGAGACGGGGTATCTGGACTCGGCGATCGTTGTTCAGAACGTCTCGGGGGTGACGGCTGCGTGCATGGTGTGCCGGACCGAAGATTATCGGTCGGTCGGCGGGATGGATGCCGAGAACCTGCCGATTTCCTTCAATGACGTTGACCTGTGCATGAAGCTCCGCGCCCTGGGGCGCCGGGTGATCTGGACGCCTCATGCTCGGCTCTATCACCATGAATCGGCCAGCCGCGGCCGAGATCGGTCCATGGAATCCGCAGGACAGGCGCGGCGCGAGGCGCGGCTTCTGCGTGACAGATGGGCGACCGGCACCTTTATCGACCCGTTCTACAGCCCGAACCTGTCGCGGGAACTTCAAACTCATGTCGATTTCAATTGGCCAGACCGGCACCCCCGCCCGTTCCTGGAGCTGGAGGCCTCCGGATGACCGCTCGTGACCCGTTGCCCAATTTCCCTTGGGTCGAATCTCCGTTCTTCGAGTGGCATCTCTCCAACATGGATATCGGTTCGAGCCGAGAGGAGCTGGCTCGGTCCTACCGACGCGATGGATACTTGGCGTTACCGTTCGATCTCCCCGATTTCGAGCAAACGGCGCAGCGCATCGTCCGCAATCTCGCGCCGCGCTACGGCGGCGAGCGGCGACTTCAAGACGCCTGGACCTTCGACGATGACGTCAGAAGGATCGCCGTGCACGAGCCGATCCTCGATGTCCTGCGTTTTCTATACGGCCGTGAGCCGATACCCTTTCAGACACTGAATTTTCCTATCGGTACCGAACAGCCCCTGCACTGTGATGCCGCCCATTTCAACAGCGTTCCTGAACGCTTCATGTGCGGCGTCTGGGTGGCTCTGGAAGATGTGGACAGCGATAACGGCCCGCTCGAATACGTGCCGGGCAGTCACCGTCTACCATGCTACCACTATTCGGAACTCGGGGTAGTTGGCTCGGAGGATAGCGGCAGGTCGGAGCGCGACGTATACGGCACGCTCTGGCAGGCACTCCCTGGTGCCGCCGGTCTGTCCCGGAAGACCCTTGAGGTCCCGCAAGGGGGCGCCATAATCTGGGCAGCCAACCTGCTCCATGGCGGCATACCTCAACGCGACAGGGAACGAAGCCGCCACAGTCAGGTGACGCATTACTACTTCGAGGACTGTCTCTACTATACGCCGATCCTCTCCGACCCCTATTTTGGCCGGATCAAATATCGCAGGATCCGAGACATTCGGGACGGTCGTTCGGTCGAGAACCGTTATGGCGGACGTACGTTGCCAGGCTCTGTGGAGTCGGCTTTGGATCCGGCGTTTGGTGTCAACGGCTTCGAACGTGAAGGCCTGTGTGCGCCTTGCAGACGGGGACCTGCGGCGGGTGGGCCTGACGATCCGGTATCTCTGTTCGAGTTGGCGGAGGAAATCAGGATCAACAACGCGCTCCCGGATGGTGCCGCTGTTGCCCGGCACCGGATGTTCCTGCACCCGAATGACCAGCCCGGCTGTGACGCAGAGATTTGGTTCGATCGGCTCCGGTGCGACGGCTCTCGAATCACCATCGCGGCAGACCTGCGGGTTGCCTCAATCGAGGCGAATCCGGTGCAGTTCCGGGTAACGGTTCGCTCGGGGGATGGGGGCGGTCAGGTGGCCGCCGAGAGCGTGGAAACCGTTGCCGGAGGAAAGACCGGTTCCCTGCTGCTGGAAGTCGACGGTGCGCCATCGGTGCTGTCGGTCACCGTCTCGACACGCATGGCAGCCGGTGCGAGCAACGCGTTTGCCGGGGCAGAGTTATCAAACCTCAGAGTTCATATCGCCTAGTCCGCCGGTAGAGCCGGACCTGGCTGGAAGGACATCCGCTTCGGCTTGCGAGCGTAAAAGGGGGCGTAGCCCTTGTCTCGCCTCGAGAACAGGACACGATCGGGGAGCGTGAAGGAATGCTGGCTCCCGCCACCTGTATCCCGGACATGCCGGCTCAAGCCGAGACAGCGCGACCTGGGCTGCCCAGGGTTGCCATATCGGGGGGGCTCGGACGGAAGAGCCTATCCGCGATACCCCACCTCTGTCCGAGTGGCCATTGACCCTCCCCACACTGGGATGGCCGTTCTCGTCTTGGCCCGGCAGTGTCGGGAGTCGGAAGCGTTCGGTGTGGAGCGTTTGAGCGAGGGCTATGGTTTTGGACCTGAGAAAGACGGTCATTCTTTCCGCGATTGCGATGATCGCGCTCTCGCTCTGGCAGGCGTCCGGTCAGCTCGACATCGCAGCCGAGATGCAAAGAATCGAGGTGGTGCGCAGCGTGTCCGCACTGCGCGAGCGACTTGAAAACGCGCTCTCCAGCCGTCTGGCGGTGGCGAACAGCCTCTCGGACGTGGTCGCGGTGGATCCGGAGATTTCCCAGGACGATTTTCGCCTGTACGCGACGGCGGCGATGAAGCGATTGCCGTCCGTGCGCAGCATCCAGTTGGCCAAGGATGCGGTCGTTTCGCACGTCCACCCGCTGATCGGCAACGAAGCGGCGATCGGGCATGATCTGCTCCAGGATCCGCGGCGGCGGGCCGCGGTGGAACTGGCGATCCAGGAGCGCTCCCTCATTCTCGCCGGACCGGTCGAACTGCGGCAGGGAGGCACGGCCGTTATCGGTCGGGTTCCGGTGTTTGTCGGAGAAGACGACGGACGGTTCTGGGGGATGGCGACGGTCGTGATCGACCTCATGCCCCTGCTCGCTGACACCGGTCTTCT
Organism: Thalassobaculum sp.; assembly: GCA_048983575.1. Classification (GTDB taxonomy): domain Bacteria; phylum Pseudomonadota; class Alphaproteobacteria; order Thalassobaculales; family Thalassobaculaceae; genus Thalassobaculum. The sequence goes on from JBLZTD010000001.1 coordinate 2,615,379, forward strand.
CGATGCCCAGGACGAGCTGGACCTGGCCATCCGGGGGCGGGATGGAAAGGGCGCGGAGGGCGATGTTTTCTTCGGTGATCTCTCGGTGGTCGGCGACAATCCGGTCATCGCGGATATCCTTTTCAACGGGGGCAGTTGGCAGCTCATGGCAAGGCCGGTCGGAGGCTGGTCTTTGATCGGAGACAACACCGGCGTCATCCGCGCGCTGACATTCCAGTGCGGGCTGCTGCTGGCTTTTCTGATCGCGATCTTCGTCTTCCTTCGTCGCGTCGAGAGCGAGCCTGGACGATTGCGGCGCGCGGTCGTCGACGCGCGGCGCCAGCTTCAGGCCGCCCTGGACACGATCTCGGAGGGCTTCGCCTACTACGATGCGAACGATCGTCTGGTTACGTTCAACAAGAACTACGTCAAGTTCTACGGGGCGAGCGCGCCCGTGATCCAGGAGGGAGCGCGGTTTGAGGATGTGATCCGCTTCGGCGCCGAGCACGGTCAATACGCGCTCGACGGCAGAACCGTGGACGAGATGGTCGCCGAGCGGGTGAGCCAGCACCGGAACCCTCAAGGAACGCTCCTTCAGCAACTGGGGGACGGGCGATGGATTCAGGTATCGGAACGGCGGATGCCGGATGGCGGTATCGCCGGGATCCGGACCGATGTGACGGCCTTGAAGCGGGTCGAGAACGAGCTGCGCGAGACGAATGAGACGCTGGAGCAGAAGGTCCGCGAGCGGGTCGCAGAACTGGACGCGGTGGCCGAGGAGCTACGGGCCGAGGTGCAGTCCAAGACGCTCCTGGCCGCCGTGGTGGATGCCATTCCGAGCGGCGTGACGATCTCGGACGCGCGCAATCCGGACAATCCGCTGATCTACTGCAACCCAGGCTTCACGGATCTCACCGGGTACACGATGGCGGACATCGACGGGAAGAACTGCCGCTTCCTGACGGGAGAGGGCACCGACGCCGATGCCCGCCGCAGAATCCGCGAGAGCGTACAGGCGGGAGAAGCCGTTCGACTGGAGATCCTGAATTATCGAAAGAGCGGCGAGGCGTTCTGGAACGACCTGTCGGTCTTCCCGGTCCGGGATTCCGACGGGGCGATCTCCAATTTCGTCGGGGTGCAGATGGATGCCACGGGCCGGCGGGCGGCTGCCGACGAACAGGATCGCATGGAGCGCCAACTCATGGAGGCGCGCAAGTTCGAGGCTTTGGGAACGCTGGCCGGCGGCATCGCGCACGAGATCAACACGCCCGTCCAGTACCTGAGCGACAATCTTTCCTTTCTCAAGACGTCCTTCGAGGACCTCGTGCCGGTTCTCGACGCCTGTCGTGCGGTTGTCGAGGCCGAGGGGACGGAGGCCCGTGAGCAGGCCGTTTCCAGGCTCGGCCAGACTCTCGAAGACGTCGACTACGAATTCCTTCAGGAGGAGTTGCCGTCAGCCGCCGCGCAGTCGATCGAGGGGGCGGAGCGTATCGCCCAGATCGTGCGCGCCGTGCGGGAGTTCTCCCATCCGAGCGAACGTCAGGAGATGGAGATCGACGTGAACGCCGCGATCGAGACGGCTCTCACGGTCACCAGAAACCAATGGAAGTACCACGCGGAGGTGGAGACGGTGCTGTCCGGAGCCAACCCGGTCATTCTGGGGAACGCGGGTGAGTTCAATCAGGTCGTTGTAAACCTGATCGTGAACGCGGCACAGGCGATCGAGGATCAGCGCCGTCCGGATCTCGGGACGATCGTTGTTTCCACCCGCTGTGGCGACGGAGCGGTGGAGTTGGAGATCTCCGACGATGGACCGGGCATCCCGGAGGAAATCCGTTCCAAGGTCTTCGAGCCATTCTTCACCACGAAGGAACCGGGGCGTGGAACCGGTCAGGGATTGGCCATTTCAGACGCGATCATCCGGAAACACGGCGGCGAGATGTCGGTCGCGCCCGGGGCCGAAGCGGGAACCGTTTTCACCCTCAGGTTCAGAGCCGTCGGACAGGAGCGCGGTGGGGAGAAAGCAGGTGACTGAGACAGGCGTTCTTTTTGTCGACGACGAGCCCAACGTGCTCAAGGGGATCCGGCGGATGCTGCGCCACAAACGCGGTGTCTGGAAGATGCACTTCGCCGGCGGCGGCCGAGAGGCGCTCGAACTGATGGCACGCGAGCATATCGATATCGTTGTCACGGATATGCGGATGCCCGAGATGGACGGCGCCACCCTCCTCGAGGCCGTTCAGAAGGCGTTTCCCGATACCGCGCGCTTCGTTCTGTCCGGACAATGCGATGAGGAGACGGCCCTGCGCGCCGTGTCCGTAAGTCACCAGTATCTGTCCAAGCCCTGCGATGCCGATGAGCTGGTCGGCAAGCTGGACCGGGCGCTGGCGGAAAGAACGAAGCTTTCGACCGAGCCGTTGCGCAGCCTGATGTCCAGTCTCGGCTCGGTACCCAGTCGTCCCTCGGTCTATGCCGATCTGACGATGGAGCTGGAGAGCCCGCAGGTTTCCGCCGACCGCATTGATCAGATAGTCGCCCGGGACCCCGAACTCGCGGCCAAACTCCTGCAGATCTGTAATTCATCCTATTTCGGCCTCGCCTCCCAGGTGCGTTCCATCCACCAGGCGGTGAGTTTCCTGGGCGTGGATACGGTAAAGGCACTGGCCCTCAAGTTCGGCGTGCTCAGCCAGCTGAAACGCGACACCGTTGGCGACTGCGGTGTCTGCGAGATCATCGAACGCTGTCTGGAGACCGCCATCCTGGCCCGGGTGATCGTGCGGGATGCCGGAATGGACCAGATCGCCCAGGACGAAGCCTATGTCGCCGGACTGATGCTCGACATCGGAATTCTGGTCCTCGCCGACAATCTGGATTGTCGGTATGACGCTGTTCTGAAGGATCACATCCGTCATGGCGACGCTTTGGTGCGCGCCGAGCGCGAGCTCCTCGGAGCGGATCACGCGGCGGTGGCGGCCTATCTCCTGGGGGGCTGGGGACTGCCGCCGTCGATCGTAAGGGCATTGGAGTTGCATCATCGTCCCGACCTGCAGGAAACGGCGACGATGAACACGCCGCTTGCGGTCTGCCTGGCGAGCCTGCTGGTCGAAGAGGCGGCATGGGCCGTGCCGGATGTACCCGTCGACGGATCGCTGATTCCCGAGGACATCCGTGCGATCCCGTCTGTCGCCGAGCGACTTGAGGCATGGTGCGAGGCTCTGGGGAAATTGAAGGCCGGCTGACGCGTCGCCTGATCGGCCGTTTCACCGACCGGTTGCCTACCCCTCGGCCAGCTCTCTTTCGATTTCGACGAGTTCCGGCCAGGACCGGTCGCGAGCGCCTGCAAGGACGCGAACCTCTCGAGGATGATCGCCCATCGTCGAGATCGTGACGCTCTGGGACACGACCTCGTCAACAATGGAATCCGGAAAGCCCCACATGGTCAGCAGAAACGCGCCGACCTCCAACCCGTTGACACCGAATGTCGCCTTCTCCAGTTGCCAGCGCTCCGGTGTATCGGCGCCACTGACGGCCGAAGCGTAGGTCCCGGGCAGGACCTCGGCGAGTGCGATAGAGCCGACGTTGCAGTAGGGGCCGGCAATGCTCAGTTCCCGTTGCTTGGCGGGCTCCAAATTCGCTGCCTGCCCCATTCGTTGAGTGGTGGCGGCGATATCGGCCGCCTCGCGCCAAAGATCGTCGACCACGGGGTTGCCGACCGGTTTCAGTCTTTCGACGGCGGTCCGCTGAAGTTCGGAGATGGCCATGCGCAGGCTGCCGTCATCGGCATAGCCGCCCGCGCCTTCGCCACTCAGATGGCTTGTTGCCAGTTGGAAGAGCGCTGCGCCGAGCAGCAAATTGGGTTCCAGATGCCTGTCTTTTGCCGCCAGCAACATGCTGCGCGGCAGCGGTGGGGTGGAGAGACCGGCGATGAGTTCCAGCACCAGCGGGTTCTTCAACGGTTGCGCCGCCTTGAACACCCGAGACAGGTACCCTGCGAGCCTGTCCGGGTCGCATGGCTTGGAGAGCGTTCGATGCGCGACGCCCATAAGGAGCGGCGCGATTGTCGGGATCGGCCGGCCCGACAGCATCACTCTCACGGTGCCGGGCCAGCGGTAGCGGACGATCTCCATGACGGAGTCACCCATCATCCCCGGCATGTCCTGGTCGGAGACGATGAGGTCGACCCGACGGTCGGCAAAGAGCTTGAAGGCCTGGTCGGCCGTGGAAACGAACGAGATGTTCCAATCGTTCTTGTACTTGTTCAGGGCGCGTCTGAGCCCTTCGAGGAACAGCTGATCGTCGTCGAGGAAGATCAGGGTCGGTTTGGGATGGGAGCCGTTCAAGCGACCGCTCCCGCCTTCCGCGCCGCCCGGTAGGTGCCCCACCGTGCGGCAATGGCAAGCAGTTTCTCCGCGCTGATCGGCTTCTCCAGGACAGCGATCGCGCCGCTCTTCTTGGCCTCCACATCCATCGAATAATCCGGGACGCCGGTGAGGATAAACAACCCTGTATGCCTGCGTTCGATCAACGAGCGGGCGACGATCTCCTGCACAAGTTCGACGCCGGATCCGCCCGGCATCATCTGGTCCACGATCACCAGATCGTAGGCTTGTCCGCGCTCTTTGGCGAGTTCGAGCGCCTGTCTCGCCTGGTCGATATCGGAAGCCAGGCTGACGTCTCCTACGCCTGCCCACCGGAGCATTCTGCGAAGGGTTTGCCGCATCTCTTCGATATCATCGACGATCAGCACACGATCGATGCCGGCTTCGGGGGGCAGTTTCTTCTGCTGCGTCATGGCTGGACCCTTGGCGGTAACTTTCTTACCCGTAAGTCTCCGGTATCAAACGTACTGCGACGCGCCCGTCCTGGAACTCCTCAAACGGGGGCAATCGAGCGGGTGGTTTGACGATCACCCGGCGGGGGGGCGGCGGGCAGGACCACATGGACGGTCGTCCCGTGACCGGGTCGGCTCTCAACGCGGATCGTTCCCTTGTGCTCGAGGACAATCGCTCTGTGCGCCGTTGTCAGGCCTTGTCCCGTGCCCTGGCCGGGCGGGCGGGTGGTGAAGAACGGTTCGAGGCAGCGCTTCGCCGTTTCCTCATCCATACCCACGCCGGTATCCGAAAACGCGAGCACAATCCGGCCGTCCGCGATAGCGCGCGACGTCACGGTGATCGTACCGCGGTCGTTGGTTGCCGAGCCTTCGATTGCCTGCAGAGCGTTCGTGAGAATATTGACCCAGGCCTGGGTGAGCGCGTTCGACACGCCCTGGAATGTGGGAAGTCCGTCAGCCAGCCCGAGTCCTAGGTCGGCGTTGCCCGCGATCCGGCCGCGAACCAATGCGACGGCCGTTTCAATGGTGCTGTTGACGTCGACATCTCCGCAATTGGCGCCGTCCTGATCGCTGAAAGTCTTCATCGCCGCGACGATCTCGGCGATGCGCGTGATGCCCGTTCGCATGTCCTTGATCGCGCCGGGGAACTCCTCGCACCAGTCTTCGACGAACGTTTCTCCGAAATCCGGAAGGGGCTGAGACGTGAAGGACGCCTCGTACTCCTCATGGAGCGTTTCGAGGAAGCTCACGTTGCTTCCGAGGAACTGGAGCGGTGTGTTCAGCTCATGCGCAAGACCAGCCGAGAGCGTGCCGACGGCCTCCATCTTGCGCGATTGGAGGAGCTCCTCCTGGGTCTTGAGGAACCGGCTCAGGGCCTCGTTGGCGGTACGGCTCGACGCGCGCAGGATATCCGCCTGGGCGCGGATCAGATCCCGCATATCGACCAGCATAGCCGGACGGTCGTCCGTCGGCTCGACGATGATCGGCGCGTAGACATCGTCGCCATCGCGCCCGAGCGCGAGCTCGGCGACTTCGTATATTGGAGCCTGGGCTTCGAAGACGAGTGACTCGTCGGGAACCGTTTGAAGGTAGTAGTCAATAGGACGGGTGGAGAAGAGCTCGTCGAAGAACGGGCGGGACTGGAATTCCGTAAACCGGTCGCGGCTGATGAGCTCGGGGTCCCGGCCAGCCTGTCCGAGAACAACGACGCCCTTGATGCCCGGATTGGCGAAGAATGCACTCTGGACGTCTTTCAAGACCGCGTCCCGCGTGAGGATCACGGCGGTCCTGGCCAAATCGCCCAGAGTTGATTTCGCCGTGATCTTTGGCAACTCCGTCGCTGGCGTTTCGACTGCGTAGTGGTTCAACGTTCTCACCTCGCTGGACTGTCGAGGATGAGAAAACATGAGCCAGATTCGTTCTCTATCCCCAAATCGGGATAGAGCGAGGTTTTGCGGATCTTTCGGGATGGTTTCCTGCGGGGACTATCTACTATTGGCGGGCAGATCTATTGCCGTGAGATCTCTCTATCCGGCCCTGTCGCAGTTGGAAAACACCCTCTCGTCTGAAGGCTTCTTTCGACGATGGCGTCGGCTTGGGCTTTCACGAGCGTTCGATGGTCCAAGCACCGACACATGCGCGGATGCGGGCTACCTGCGCAACGGAAGGAGGACGCGGAACGTCGAGCCCCCGCCCGCTCTGCTGTCAACGGTGATCCGTCCGCCGTGGCTGGCGACAATTCCGGCGACGATCGCGAGTCCCTGACCGGTCCCTTTCCCGGTCGGTTTGGTCGTGAAGAACATGTCGAACATGCGCTCCCGAACGTCAGGCGAGATGCCGGTCCCGGTGTCGCTGACGGTCAGCTCCGCCATGGACCCGTTGAGGCCCGTACGGATCAATATCTCTCCAATATCCCCGGGTCGGGCCGTTTCCTCGATGGCGTCGACCGCGTTCGAGATGAGGTTCAGAAGGACCTGGTTGATTTCGCCCGGCTTGCAGAGGATCGGGGGCAGGGACTCGTCGAGATCGAGGTCGACTGCTGCAACCGGCTTCCAGAGGGCGCGGGACACGTTCACCGTCGATTCTCACCGACTGGTTCAGATCGTTCGGTTCCGGCTCTCGGGGATCCGGGTGGGCGAAGCTCCGCATGGAACCGACGATCTCCGCGACCCGCGCGACGCCCGAAAGGGAGTCGCTGATCGCGTCTGGGGCTTCCAGGGAGAGGTCGTCCGGCAGCGGGCGATTGTCGTGACCGGCGGCGATCGCGTCGTCGACGACCTCGCTCAGGAATCGGAGGTTGTCGCCGATAAACTGCATCGGGGTGTTGATCTCGTGGGCAATGCCGGCGGCGAGCGTTCCGAGGCTCTCCATCTTCTGCGCCTGCAGCAGCTCCATTTGCAGGCTCTTGGCGCGTTCCTGCATGTCCTTCAACTCGGTGACATCGGTGGCGACGATCACCACGCCGCCCAGACCGGTCTGTCGATGGTCGACCTGCAGGGCTCGGCCGTCCGGTCGGGTCAGGTGATGGGACCCTTTCGTGTGGGTCGCCAATTCATCCATCCTGGCCTGCAAGCCGCCGTCGCTCAGTCCTTCGGTGATGGCGATGACATCGCGGATCGACCCGGAAGAGAGAACGTCTTCGCCGACATCGGGGTAGAATTGCCTGAAGGCACCGTTCACCCGCATGACGCGCCCTTGATCATCGGCAATCAGGATGGCTTCCGCCATGCTGGCGACCGCGTCGTCGAGAATAGCCTCCGCCTCGCGTGACCGTTGCTCGGCCGCGGTTCGCGCGGCGCGCTCCTGCTGCGCGTAGTCGGCGAGCGCCGCCGACATGGAGTTGAAGCTGATCGCCGTGTCGGCCAGTTCGTCGCGACCTCGAACGTTGATCTGGAACCCGAACTCTCCCTCGGCCACCCGCCTGGCCCCATCGCGCAAGGAGGTCAGCTGGCGCACGAGATACTGGCCCAGCACGAGCCCCAGGAGGCCGACGAGCAGCATGCCGGACACAGCCACGGCACCCATCCAACGGAGCGCGTCGCTCATTACATCGCTCAGAGCCGTCGTCGACAGCCCCAATTCGACGCTGCCGAAGACCTGACCCGCGATCTCAATCGGCCGGGACACGTCGAGGGTACCGTCTGCCTGCGCGGCTTCGACCGAGGTGTCTTCGGCAAAGGGCCTGTCGAGAGCGATCGGATCGCCGCCCTCGCTCAGCACCACGTCGCCGGTTCCGCGGACCCGGACATAGTCTATCGCCGGGTTGGTCAGTGCCTGTTCAACCAGGATGTCCAACGTCGCCAGATCGGTGCTGATGACGCTGTCCGCCGTCATCGTCGCAATCAATTGGGCGGTCGTATCGGCGCGTTCCTGCAGTTGCGCTTCATTGGAGGCGCGAAGGTAGTAGATGCCGCTCACGATCAGGGCCGACAGCAAGACCGCCTCGACCAGAGCGACACCGAGAATCGTCTTCAGTCGGAAGGACACAGTCCGTTATCCGTCTGTTGGATGCCGGTGTCGGACGGTGTCAGCCCCAGGGCGCGGACATCGTTCCAGTCCTCGTCGGTCGCGGACTGCAGACCGACCATTCCCAAGGCGGCCAGGGTCGGTTCGTCGGTTGTCATGTCGGCCATGGCGCGGGCGACCGCTGCGGCCGCCGACCGGGGCACCCGGGGATGGGCGGCGAAGGCATGGGGGGTGTAGTCGCGTGTACGATGCAGGACCCTGAGGTTCACGCGAACCTCCTCGGGAGCCGTGTTCAACGTGCGCGTCACGCCTCCGCCGGCCACATAAATCCCCGCCTCGACCGTTCGGTACACGGAGTCGTGGGATTTGACGTAGACCGGCGTGATTGTGATGCCGAGGTTGCGAAGCTCCGCCCTCTGGATCGCACTGGCGCCGAAAGCGGCGGGCGAGGGGAAGGCGACCTCCATGCCGTCCAGTCCGTTCAAATCCTGGATCGTCGAGTCGGCCCGAACCACGATGAGGCCGCGGAGTCGCCGGTCACGCTGATGTGCAAGCGCCCGGTATCCCGGCGATTGCGCGAAGACCGTGTAGTGGTAGGGGTTCATGTAGGAAAAATCGTACCGGCCAGCGGCGACGCACGCCTCAAAGGTCGGAATGTCGGTTGCCGTCGCGAAGCGCAGGTCGATACCGGAGCGTTTGGACACCGCACTCAAGAAGGGAACCCAGTCTCGGGCCAGTCGGGTGGCGGATTGTTGCGGCACGACACCGAAGGTGTAGGCCCGTGCCTCTTGTGCGCCTGCCGCACTAGGTCCGGAAACAGACGCCGCCAGCAGAGTGAGGGCTGCAATACAAACACGTATGAACGGCATCGGTCTGCTCCCTTGCGGCGATTATGGGCCCGAACCCATCGCTATCGTCGACCGGGCGCGAGGACTATCCACGAACGGGGAGGGCGGTGCAGTTGGGAAATGTCAGTCATCGTCGGGGCGGACTACAGACGCGGAGGATGTCAGCGCCTTTTGCATCAATTCTGCCTGCCGGACCACGCCCATCTTCTGGAATATCGCCTTGAGGTAGGTTCGTGCCGAGCTGATCTTCAAGCCGTTGACTTCCGCCGCCTCCTCCAGGGTCAGCCCGCGGACCAGTTGCTCGACGAGGCGGCTCTCCGACCCGGTGAGGGAGAACAGCTTCGCAAGCGTGTCCGCCGCCGGATATCGCGTCTGTTCCGGATCACTGATGAACAACGTGACCTCTCCGTCGCCCCCGCTTGTGGGATCGCCGCAGACGGTAACGTGGAGAGTGTTGGAGGTCTGTCTGTCGCTGAGAGCGACGAAGCCGGTTCGTCCGATCCCGGCGGCGGTCTTGATGGCGTCGTCCAGCGCCTTCGCCGAGTTAGGATGTCGGGCACGGAGAAGGCCTGTCGGATCCTGCGACAGGCCGCGATCGCTACCCAGGATGCTCAAGCCGACCTTGTTTACGAAACGGACCCGCTGATCGGCGTCCAGAACGATCGTGCCAATCGAGAGCCGGTCGGCGAGCAGTGTGTCGGTGTCCTGGGGAGGGCGATCCAGACTTGCGGAGCCGGCTTCGGTGCTCCTGTTTCGGGCATCCTGCAGGGCCGCCTCGACGGCTTCTGCCAGTACCTCCGCCTTGCAGGGCTTCATGTAGTAGCGGAAGACAGCGGCCTCGTTGATGAACGACATCGCATCGTCGAGGCTGGCATTGCCGGTAAGCATGATGCAGCGGGTTTCGGCACCGACCGCACGCAGCCGTGTGGCGAGATCCAGCCCCGACCAGCCGGGCATAGTCAGATCCAGGATGGCAACATCCGGCCAGTCCTCGTTGCGCACCGACCAGAAGGCCTCGGCCGAGGCGAAGAAAATCATGTCCCAGTCCTTCGCCCGGGACCGCAACGACCGTTTCAGAGCCTCAAGAACCATGGGTTCGTCGTCGACGAATGCGACCACGGGGCGTTCGGAAGTAACCATGCGTCCGCCATCAGCTCGATCAGATCACAGATATATATGCCTTGATCGACCCACGGAACAAACATGGGAACCGCAGCGACAACATCCTGCTTAAGCGGACTGGCGCACCCTGGAATGGAAGCCGCCGGCCCTCGGGAGCACGTTCATGGTGGGCGTCAACCCAGAGATGATGTCCCGATTGACGTCGATGAGGGCCTGAATTGACGAGTAGTCGCCGGCCGCGGCCTTGTCGCAGGCTCTGACCATGTTGCTGGCGAGCTCCTCCATCGACCGGCGCAACGGTTCCGGCATGGTGCCGTTGTCGTGACAGGCGTTCACGCCGCAGCGTGTCCAGATACGGCGGGTCTTGTCGATGGCATCGATCCGCGCGTCGACGGTTTCCGCGTTCAGGAGCTCGTAGGTGACCCGGGCGAGCTCGTCGGCGTCCCGGTCGCGTGCGGGACCGGTGGTGCGCAGGGTTCGCCGATAGGCGGAATGGGGCGTGTGCATCCTTCGGTCACTCCCTCGATGTCGTTTATGGGCGCGAAGGCACCGCGCCGGACGCGATCCGGCGCGGCGCGTTGGGGGGCCGGGTCAGCGGAACAGTGAGATCAGGTTCAGCGGGGCCTGGGAGGCCGAGCTCAGGGCCTGGACCGACAGCTGCTGCTTGACCTGCAGGGCGCTCTGCCGCGCGGCTTCTTCGGCCAGATCGGCATCGACAAGGTTGCCGAGACCCTTCTCGGTCGCGTCGCTCAACTTGCCGATGAAGTCGCTGTGCATGTCGAGGGCGCTTCCGTCGCTGCCAAGCGAGCTGATCGCGCTGTTGACGGCGGTCTCGAAGGTGTCCAGCGCGGCCAGCGTGGTGCGGGCGTTGGTCGCATCGGAGACATCGACCGCCCCGTCCAGCGTTCCCTTCGCGGCTTCGAGGTCGTAGGCCGAGACCGACATGGTCCCGCCGTCAGCGGAGGCGACGAAGCTGAGATCGGTCGCCCCGGTTTCCAGCAGGTTGCTGCCGTCGAAGCTGGAATTGGCGATGAATAAGTCGACCTGGGCGAGCATCGAGTTCAGATCGGAAGTGTAGGCCGCCCGAGTCTCGGCGTTGATGCTGTCATCCGCCAACTGGGTGACCTTCTCGCGGATCGAGCCGACGAGGTCGCTGACAGCCGTCGCGCCGGCCATGGCGACTTCGACGGAACCCTTCACGCCGTTCAACGACTGGTCGATCTTGTCGAACGCCTTGATGTCGGAACGGAGCCGCTGCGCGACCGCGAAGGTCGACGCGTCGTCGAAACCATCGGCGACTTTGAGGCCGGTCGAGATCCGCTTCTGTACCTGGGACAGCTCGCTGGAAGCCGACTTGTACATCTGCACGGCGGCCATGGCGCTTGAATTGGTGTTGATGGAAAGCATCGTGGTTCTCCTCGGTTGATCCAGTGTTCTCACTGGGATGACCAAGAGATAGTTCACTCATATCGATGAGTAAATTAAATAAAAAACAACAAAAATGAGGTTTTATTTGGAAAATAAACGAGTATTTATAAACAAAAATACAAAAAAAGGCTGCGCCATTACTATGGCGCAGCCGATGGATCAGGCGGTCTGTTGGACAGGCGCGGCGAAGACGTAGCCGATACCGCGGACTGTTTGGATCAGCCGCGGGTTTCCCTGGTCCTCTTCGATCTTGCGGCGGATGCGTCCGATCAAGACGTCGATAGAACGCTCGTAGCCTTCGCAGCGGCCGCCGCGCGTTTCGTCCAGAATCTGCTGGCGCGTCAGAGGCCGAAGCGGATTCTGCACGAAGCATCTGAGAATATCGAATTCGCCGCCGGTCATCTCGATCTCTTCACCCGCTTCCGTGAAGACCCGCCGGCGCACGAGATCAAGCGACCACCGGCCGAAACGAAGCATGGTGCGGCCGGGTGGGGTACCTGTCGGTTGATCGCCGATGGATCGGATCCGGCGCATGATCGCACGCACGCGGGCGGAAACCTCTCGGGGGTTGATATTGCGATCGATCACGTCGTCGGCACCGAGTTCGAGGGCGACGATCCGATCGACAGCATGGTCCGGCCGACTGACGGCGATGACCGGTCGATCGTCGCGGCTGCGGAAGGAGCGGATGTCCTCGAAGCCGTGTTGACCGGCGGCGCCCAGAGCGACGATCACACAGTCGCTCCGGGGTTGGCCGGTCGTGTCGATCAGAGTGTTCAGGGAGCCGACGATCTCAACGTCGAAACGGTCGTCCCGCAGGTAGGAGGCCAGTGTGTCCCTGGCCTGTGCATCGCCGTCAACGAGGGCGACACGTGCAGTGTTGTGCATCGGAGTCCATCCTTCTGTATGGCTGTCCGTGGATTTCGCGTGACGTTTGTTACGCGGGCCGCAGAATGAACGAGGTGGTGCCGGCCTCGTATCCCCATTTAGGAATGCCTGCACCGGGCACGACTGCGGAGAGGATCGGCCGCTCATGGTCAAGCCACGGATCATCTTTGTCGACGACGAACCGAATGTTCTGAACGGCCTGCGGCGCATGCTCAGGCACCGGCGCGATGTCTGGGACATGACCTTCTTCGACGATGCGCGCCGGGCACTGGCGAGCTGCGTGGGAGATCCGGCGACCGTTGTCGTTACCGACATGAGGATGCCGGGAATGGATGGGCTGGCGCTGATCGACGGGCTGCAAGCGCAATGCCCCGAGACCATTCGCTTCGTGCTGTCGGGATACAGCGCGGAGGAAGCTGGATTGCGGGCCGCTGGGATCGCCCACCGCTTTCTGTCCAAACCGACAGACGGCACCACCCTGGTCGCGGCGATCGATCAGGCTCTGTCCCTGCGGCAGCGCCTGGGCGGGGACGATATCGTCCAGCTCGTTGGGCGCATGGCGGTCATCCCGGCATTGCCCGACACCTATCAGGAGCTTACCGGTCAGCTTCGGGGCGACATGCTGGACACCGATGCGATCGCTGCGACGGTGTCGAAAGACCCGGGCATTGCCGCCCGGCTGGTTCAAGTCGCCAACTCCAGCTATTTCGGCGCGCCGCGGCGGATTGCGTCGGTGCGGGGGGCTGTCGAGTTTCTCGGCATCGAGACCCTGAAGTCTTTGGTGCTCACCCACGGCATCGTCAGCCAGATGGCACACCATGAGATCGACGGCGTTCCGGTCGCCCAGCGCCTGGTCGACCGCATGGTGATGACGTCCCGGGTCGCCGCTCGGATCGCCGGCGACTTGAAACCAGACCGGGTTGACGAGGAGTTTGTCGCGACGCTGGGCCTGTTTGCGGATGTCGGGCTGCTTGTTTTGATCGAGAACTTCCCCGAGGCCTTCGGGCAATGGGGTGAGTTCGAGGCGCTCGGGCGGGATGCGCTGCTGCAATTCGAGCGGGACACGTTCGGCGTGCCGCATGCCCTGGTCGGCGCCTATCTCCTTGGCACCTGGGGACTGCCGGACCCTCTGGCCTCGGCCGTTGCCGAACTCGCCGACAATTCCGTCGGCGATCTGTCGACGTCCGCTCAGATCGTCACTTTCGCCTCGAAGGTGCTGGCGCAGGACGACATGACGGCTTTTGCAGAAATCGGACCAATTGAGAAATGGGTCGAGTTCGCCAATTCCTTGAACTCGAACTGAGTCGAATTAGAGGTGTCGGGCTCAGGCAGACTGCATGTAATAGCCCTGGACGTTCCTGCAAATCCGAACATTGGCGACGGCGGCCTCGGTCAGCTTTTTGTTCACCATGCTGATATGAACACGGATCGTCTCCTTGCTTAACTTGTAGACCTTCTTATCGCTAATGATCTGACGAATGCGCTCGAGGCTGAGAGGATTCGTCGGGTTTCGCGATTCGAGAAGGGACACGAGTTCGATCTGTCTCGGGGTCAGCCGGATGTGACGGGCGTCCACCACGACTGAAAGGTTCGATGGATCCACATAGACGCTGCGCCCCTGTGCGGGCACGTGTTTCCGAGAAGCCGGTGTCGCGTGTTCTGCTCGACGGATGACGGCGTCGAATTCTCGCCGCCAGTTCGGCAGGCGCAACGGCCGAGTGGACGGCATCGTCAGCAAAGGAGCGCAGAGCGTCGATCCGGGCGTCCGGATCATCGGACAGGACGATGATGGGCGTGTGTCTCCGCGACCGGCGGACCGCCGCGGCGTCGGCTACGCGGCTCGGCATGACCAGAATGGCTCTGCCGGATCCGGCCACACGGTCGGATCGTCCGAAGAGGGCAGTGTCGATGAGCGCACAGACCAGTCCGGAGGACTCGAGGCGCGACCTGACCCAGTTCACTTCCTCTTCCGATCCGCACAGTTCCACGATCGATTGGTGCGCTCCCGCTCCGCCAGTCATGCTCCACCTCGCATTTGCTCGGAGAATCCGGCATCGGAGTCTCCTTGTGGATGGAGGATGCTCGGTTGAGGCAGGTTCCGCCGTCCCCGTTTGGGAAGGGTCGCCGTTGCGCGGGTCTGACATCGCTTGCCGCCCAGGCGTTCGGGTCGGGATCGCATGATCTATGTCAAGGACGCGGCCTCGCACCGTTCTCTACTCTCATTGAGTGTTGAGGACACTGAGGAGCCGGACGATGCCTTGGCCCGTGATCCGCAAGACGGCGACCGAACCCGCCGCGGTGCTCCGCAACTACGAGGCGACCTGTCGAAGTTTCGACTGGATGACCGAGCGCGCCGAGCTTGCCGGGCTGCCGGGCGGCGGTCTGAACATCGCCTACGAGGCGGTGGACCGGCATGTGGCGGAGGGGCACGGGGACCGGCTGGCGATCCGGTTCATCGACCGGGACGGCGCCCGTGCGGACTACACTTATGGCGATCTCGCCGAGCAGACCGGGCGGTTCACCGCTCTGCTGCGGCAGCTTGGCGTCGGCAAGGGCGATCGGGTGTTCTCTCTCCTGGGCCGACGCCCGGAACTGTACATAACGGCGCTCGGGGCATTGCGGAACGGCAGCGTCTTCTGCCCGATGTTCTCCGCCTTCGGTCCGGACCCGGTGCGCGACCGCATGACAATCGGCGACGCAAAGGTTCTGGTGACGACCGAACCGCTCTACCGGCGCAAAGTGGAGCCCTGGGTCCGCGACCTGGACTCCCTCAAATACGTCCTCCTGGTGGATGACGCGGGCAACGGAACGGGTGACGGCGCACCGCTGAGCTTTCATCGCCTGATGCAGGCGGCGGCCGGCGACACCGCCTTCGCGCAGACCGAGCCGGAAGACATGGCGCTCCTGCATTTCACCAGCGGAACCACCGGCAAGCCGAAGGGCGCGGTGCATGTGCATGACGCGGTGCTCGCCCACCGGGTCACCGGTCGGTTCGCGCTCGACCTGCATCCGGAGGACGTCTTCTGGTGCACGGCCGATCCGGGCTGGGTGACCGGAACCTCCTACGGCATCGTGGCGCCGCTTGCGAACGGGGCGACCATGGTCGTCGATCAAGCGGAGTTCGACGCCGAGCGCTGGTACGGGATCCTGCAGGATGAGAGGGTGACGGTCTGGTACACGGCGCCGACCGCCATCCGCATGCTGATGAAGCTCGGGGCCGACATCGCCCGAAAATACGATCTGTCGGCGCTCCGGTTCATGGCCAGTGTCGGTGAGCCGCTCAACCCCGAAGCCGTGGTTTGGGGGGATGAGACTCTTGGCCGGCCGTTCCATGACAACTGGTGGCAGACCGAGACCGGCGGGATCATGATCGCCAACTTCGCGTCCATGGACGTCAAGCCGGGGTCTATGGGCCGTCCGCTTCCGGGCATCGAGGCCGCCGTGGTCACCGTGGACGGGAAGGGCGTGCGCCCGGTCGATGCGCCGATGACGGCGGGCGAACTGGCGCTCAGACCGGGTTGGCCGTCGATGATGCGGGCTTACCTGCACAATCCGGAGCGCTACGCGAAGGCGTTCCGAGACGGCTGGTACCTGTCCGGTGACCTGGCGATGCGGGACGCGGACGGCTATTTCTGGTTCCTCGGCCGGGCCGACGACATGATCAAGTCCTCCGGGCACCTGATCGGCCCCTTCGAGGTCGAGAGTGCACTGATGGAGCACCCGGCCGTCGCCGAGGTTGGCGTCATCGGCGTGCCGGACGAGCATGCCGGAGAGGTGGTCAAAGCCTTCGTCGCCCTGAAGCCCGGCTACGTGCGCGACGACGCGCTGCGGCGAGAGCTCATGGGCCATGCCCGCAAGCGCCTGGGACCGGCCGTGGCCCCGCGGGCCATCGACTTTCGCGACAACCTGCCGAAGACCCGCAGCGGCAAGATCATGCGCCGCCTGTTGAAGGCTCGTGAACTGGGTCTGCCGGAAGGGGACATCTCGACCCTGGAGAGTGACGAGCGATGACCGAGAGACCGGACCACGCGGCCGCCCATGCGGCGAAGCCAAGGCTGTCCCGCCAGCACCTGCACGGTCTGCTGCGGCAGATGCTGCGGATCCGCCGTTTCGAAGAGAAATGCGCGGAACTCTATACGGAAGAGAAGATCCGCGGCTTCCTCCACCTCTATGTGGGCGAGGAGGCGGTGGCGGTCGGGGTGATGCAGGTGCTGCAACCTGCGGATTCCGTGGTCGCGACCTACCGCGAGCATGGCCACGCCCTTGCCCGGGGCGTCGGCATGAACCCGCTCATGGCCGAGATGTACGGCAAGCGGGAAGGCTGTTCGCTCGGCCGTGGCGGCTCGATGCACGTGTTCGACGCGGCGACGAACTTTTTCGGCGGGAATGCCATCGTCGGCGGCGGCCTGCCACTGGCGGTCGGGATCGGGCTTGCCGCCCGCATGCAGTCGAAGCCCGAGACTCGCCTGCTGCTTCTTCGGCGAGGGTGCCGTCGCCGAGGGCGAGTTCCACGAAAGTCTGAACCTGGCGGCACTCTGGCAGTTGCCGGTGCTGTTCGTTTGCGAGAACAACCTGTACGCCATGGGCACCGCGCTCGGCCGATCGAAGTCCGAGACCGATATCCATGCCAAGGCTGCCGCCTACCGAATCCCCGCGGTGCAGGTCGATGGCATGGACGTGGTGGCGGTGGAGGCGGCGGCGGCCAAGGCGGCTGCGCATATTCGTTCCGGAGGCGGCCCCTTTTTCCTCGAGTGCCGGACCTACCGGTTCCGCGCCCATTCGATGTTCGACGCCCAGCTCTATCGCGAGAAGGCCGAAGTCGAGGAGTGGAAACAACGCGGTCCACTGGTCCGCTTCATCGAATGGATGGAGGCGGCCGACATGATGAAGCCCGAGGAACGCGAGGCGATGGAAACCGAGATCGCAGCCGAAATCGCGGAAGCGGTCGCCTATGCCGAAGAAGGGGGCTGGGAGCCGGTCGAGCATCTTGCCCGGCATGTCTATGCGGAGGCCGCGCCGTGAGCCAGACGATGACCTACAGGGAGGCGATGCGCGAGGCGATCCGCAGCGCCATGCGGGCCGACGAGCGGGTGTTCCTGATGGGCGAGGATGTCGGTGCCTATGGCGGATGCTATGCGGTTTCCAAAGGTCTGATGGCCGAATTCGGCGAGGACCGCATCCGCGATACGCCGCTGTCCGAGTCCGGCTTCACCGGGGCCGGCATCGGTGCAGCCATGGCGGGAATGCGGCCGATCGTCGAGCTGATGACGGTAAATTTCAGCCTGCTCGCCCTCGATCAGATCATGAACAACGCCGCCACCCTGCGGCATATGTCCGGCGGGCAGTTCGGCGTTCCCCTGGTCATTCGCATGGCAACCGGCGCGGGCAAGCAGCTTGCCGCTCAGCACTCCCACAGCCTGGAAGGCTGGTACGCCCATATTCCCGGCATCAAGGTGCTGGCGCCAGCGGTCGCGGAGGACGCACGCTGGATGCTGCAATCCGCGCTCGACGATCCGGACCCGGTGCTGATCTTCGAGAACGTCATGCTCTACAACGAGAGCGGCGAGGTCAGCGCCACTGGCGCCGGGGCGACGGACATCGCCCGCGCCATGGTGCGCCGGCCGGGTGACGACGTCAGCCTGATCACCTATGGCGGCTCGCTGGCGAAGTCCCTGAAGGCGGCGGAGACGCTGGCGGGTGAGAACATCTCCGCCGAGGTCATCGACCTGCGCTCCCTGCGCCCGCTCGACGACGCGACCATCATCGGCTCCGTCGCCCGCACCCGGCGGGCGGTCATCGTCGACGAAGGGTGGCGGTCCGGCAGCCTCGCCGCAGAGATCATGGCCCGCATCGTCGAGCAGGCGTTCTGGGAGTTGGACGCCCCGGTCGCCCGGGTGTGCAGCGCCGAGGTGCCCATCCCCTATCCCCAACATCTGGAGCAGGCGGCGATTCCGCAGGTTCCGGCAATCGTCGCCGCCGCCAAAGCGACTTTGGGGGTCTGATGTCTCTGTTCCGCATGCCGTCGCTTGGTGCCGATATGGAGGCCGGCACGCTCGTCGAGTGGCTGAAGCAGCCGGGGGACGCGGTGCATCGGGGCGACATTGTGGCGGTGGTCGAAACCCAGAAGGGCGCGATCGAGATCGAGATCTTCAAGGATGGGGTCCTGTCGGAGCACCTTGTCGCGATCGGCGCGACGGTGCCCGTCGGCACACCCATCGCCCGCATCGTCGGCGGCGACGGGGCGGAAGGGGAAGGGGTGGAAGAGGCAGCCGAAGAATCCTTGTCCGGGTCTTCGGCCATTCCGGCTCTCGACGCGGCGCCGACCCCGACGGTTCCGACAGTCGTGGCCGCACCGGTCACGGGTGCGGCAGGGGTGCGACCGAAACTGTCTCCTGCGGCCCGGCGTGCGGCCGATCGTGCCGGTGTCGCCGTCGATGCGCTTATCGGGAGCGGACCGGGCGGCGCGATCGTCCTTCGGGATGTCGAACGCGCATCCGCCGAACCCGCATTCACTGAACCCGCTCAGAGTACGGCGAAGCGTGCCGCGCCGCCTCAGACCGGGCGGATCGACCTCGGCGAGATGCGCAAGGCCATCGCCGCCGCCATGGCCCGCTCGAAGCGGGAAATCCCGCACTACTACCTGGCGCACGACATCGACCTCGGTGCCGCGACCGAATGGCTCGAGGCTGCCAACGCGTCGCGGCCGGTATCCGAGCGCTTGCTTGTGGGCGTGCTGCTGTTGAAGGCGGTCGCTCTTGCGGCGCGGGAGCTGCCGGAGTTCAGCGGGACCTACGAGGACGGCACGTTCCGACCGTCAGACGGCGTTCACGTCGGCACTGCGACCGCGATCCGCGGCGGTGGCCTGGTGGCGCCGGCGATCCGCGACACCGACAGATCGTCACTGCAAGACCTCATGCGCCAGCTGAGAGACGTCACCGCACGGGCCCGGGCCGGTCGCCTGCGGAGCTCGGAGTTGGCGGGGGCGACGATCACCGTTTCCAGTTTGGGCGATCGCGGGGTTCGGTCCCTGTTCGGCGTGATCTATCCGCCTCAGGTGGCCCTGGTCGGGTTCGGTCGGGTTACGGTACGGCCCTGGGTGGTCGACGGCGCGGTGGTGCCGCGCCCGGTGATCTCGGCGACGCTTGCCGGAGACCATCGGGTTTCCGACGGGCACCGCGGCGGGCTGTTCCTGACGGCCATCGAGAAGCTTCTACAGACGCCGGAGGCGCTATGACCGAGGATGAGGCGAAGAGACTGCTGATCGAGGAGATCGGTGTGATCGCGCCGGATGCTGACCCGAGCGGCCTGCAGCCGGATGACGACCTGCGGGACAGGCTGGATCTCAACTCGATGGACATTCTCAATCTGGTGATGGCGATCCACGAACGCACCGGCATCGACATCCCGGAGATCGACTATCCGCGGATGTACCGATGGGGCAGCGCGATCGACTACCTGGTCGAGCGGGCCGCCCGACCCGGAGGTTGAACCGCTTCCCACGAGGGTCTCTTCTCCCGCAGAGTACTCGGTTGAACTTTGGGTGATCTGCGCATGGCCGGATGACGACAACTACCATCATCCCCACACGAGCCCCGACGGGCTCGCACCGTAGGCATAGTGCAACCGGTTGCACGAGGACCAAAACCGGACCAGAACCAACCTCTGAACGAGGACATAACGGAGCGCAGATCATCTGGCGACGGACGCTACTCAAATCTGGAGGAGATACAGGGGCTCAGGTCAAGTGGCAATCGGCGGCCGAAGCAGCATGACCCTCAGAGGATCCGTTAACTTCGTGCGTGCCGGCTCCGAGTTCGTGACAACGCCCCGTAGCGCATTCTGGCGTTAAAGACTTGCGGTGCCCCCTTCCACGCCAGATGTCTGCAGCACCAGAACCAAGCCAAATTGCATCATCACTCCGGGGCCAGGTCCTCCGTCAGCTTGGCGAGAGGACGACAGATGCGAACGGCGGCCATCATGACGGCCGCCGTTCTTTGCTATTGCTCCCGTTGCCGACCCGAGCAACACCGGGGTTGCTTGATGGGCAGGGTCGCCTACTCGGTCTTCTCTACATTCCAGGCCACGAACAGCAGCGCGTTCGGTACACCCGTGAGCGTGGTCCGCCATGCGACCGGGGTCACGAACTGGCCGGTGTTCAGATAGGGGATGACCTCGTAGAAACGCTTCTGGATCGCATCGACAATTCCCATCTGCTCTTCCTTCGTGGTCGCCTCCATGAAGGCGGACCGCAGGCGCTCTATCTCGTCATCCTTCGGCCAGCCAAACCAGGCGGTCTTTGGATCGCCGGTCGCCACCAGCGGAGCGTTGGTCAGCGGGCTCGACATCGGCACGCCAGTCCACCAAGTCGGGAACAGGTGCCAGCCGACCTTCGGATCGGCGTTCGGGTCGTCGGTCTTCGCACGGCGCGAAGTCAGGCTCGACCAGTCCATCGCCTGCGCATCGACGTTGACGCCGATCTCTTTCAGCTTGCCGACCATCACCAGAACGTTGTTGTAGATGATCTGCTGGTCGGTCGGCAGCATGACGACGATCGGGTCTTCAAAGTTGTAGCCAGCCTCCTTGAGCAACTCCTTCGCTTTCTCAGGATTCGGCTTCATCCACGGCTCGGCATGGGCCTCGCTCTCCAGCGCCGAGTTGCACATGAACACGGAGTAGCAGACGGTCTCGAAGTCCGGATTGCCGACCTGAGCAGCCAAAAACTCGCGCTGGTCGACCAGCAGTTGCAGCGCCTGCCGAGCCCGCGAGTCGTTGAACGGCGGGTAAAGGTGGTTCGGCCGGATGTGCCCCATCTTGCCCAGTGGGTCGAGCACCTGAACCGTGATGTTCGGATCCGCCTTCAGGATCGGCATCAGATCCATCGGCGGGATCTCGTAGACGTCGACCTCGCCCGACATCAGCGCCTGGGTCGCTGTGTTCGTGTCGGGGATGTAGATCCACTCCACCTTGTCGACCTTGACGACCTTTCCGCCGGCGAAGCCGTCGACCGGCTCTGAGCGTGCCTGGTATTCTTCGAACTTGCGGTAGACCACCCTATCGCCCGGCACCCACTCGTCCTGGGAGAACTTAAACGGACCGGAGCCGATGATCGTCGTGACCTGAGTGTTCGGATCGGTCTTGGCTTCTTCTTCCCGCATGATCGGCAGCAGCAGAGTGGGGTTGCCGAGCACGCTGAGCATCGGTCCGAAAGGCTTCTCGAGCCGGATCTCGAAGGTCTTGGCGTCGACCGGCACAATCTCCTTCACGCGGCTCATCATCGCCTGACCGTCGGCCCGCTTCACCGACCACCGCTTGATGGAGGCGATCACGTCATTGGTCTCGACTGGCGAGCCATCGTGAAACAGCAGGCCATCGCGCAGCGTGAAGGTCCAGGTCAGGCCGTCATCGCTGGTGCTCCAGGTGTCGACCATCTGCGGATGCGGCTGCAACTTGCTGTCCAGCGCAAACAACGTGTCATAGACCATGTACCCGTGGTTCTGGGTAATGGCCGCCGTCGTCCAGACCGGATCCACGTTCTTCAAGTCGGCCTGCGGCACGACCTTGAGCGTGGTCTCGGCCATCGCCAGGGACATGTTGGTGACGAGTGCGGCGGCTCCCAGCAAAGCCGTCCATCCTAGTTTTGCGTGTCTCACGGCATCCTCCTAATCGTTGATTTCCCCTAAAAGGCGTACTCCATGCGAACTCTCTTCGGGTGGTGCTCAAGGGGCACTCAGTGGGGCATGACGAAATGCCCCGGCGACACCTCCTCAAGTGGCACCGTTTCCGGCTCGAACCCCCAGGGTTTGAGCGGCGACGGGATCTCATCGGTCATCAGACGCAGCTCCGTGCGGCGCTGGCGCGGATCGGCGACCGGAACAGCCGACATCAGTTTGCGGGTATACGGATGCTGCGGATCCTCGAACACGGCGGCGCGAGGCCCGAGCTCGACGATCTGCCCAAGATACATCACGGCGACTCGGTGACTGATGCGCTCGACAACGGCGAGGTCGTGAGAAACGAAGAGATAGGAAATCCCAAACTCCGCCTGCAGGTCGAGCATCAGGTTGACGATCTGTGCCTGGATCGACACGTCGAGGGCGGAGACCGCCTCATCAGCGACGATCAGGTTCGGGTTAAGCGCCAGGGCCCGGGCGATGCAAATCCGCTGGCGCTGGCCGCCGGAGAACTCATGGGGATAGCGTCGAGCATGCTCCGGGCCGAGCCCGACCCGGCGGAGCAGCTCCGCCACCCGGTCCTGAAGCGCCTGGCCCGAGGCGAGGCGGTGGATGCGCAGGGGCTCGCCGATCAGGTCCCTGACCGACAGGCGCGGGTTCAGCGAGGCGAACGGATCCTGGAAGATCATCTGCATCTGCCGGCGAACGCTCTCCATGGCGCCCCGACCCAGCTTGGTGATGTCGCGGCCGCCGAACACCACCTTGCCGCGGGTCGGCTCTTGCAGCCGCAGGATGGTCCGGGCGGTCGTCGACTTGCCGCAGCCGGACTCGCCGACCAGCGCCAGGGTCTCGCCGACACCGAGGCTGAAGGAGATGTTCTCCACCGCATGTACCGCCGCTTTCGGCTTGCCCAGCAGCCCGCCGCCGACGGCGAAGCGTGTCACCAGTCCGTCGACCTCCAGCAGCGGGGCCGCATCCGGTGCCACGGCCCGTTGAGTCGGCGCCGCCGCCGCGACCCGCGCGACCACAGTGCCCCCTGTCTCCGCGCGGTAGTCTAGATTGGGAAACTTCATCGGCTGCGGCTCGCCGCGCATCGCGCCCAAGCGCGGCACCGCGTCGAGCAGCGCCTTGGTATAGGGGTGTTTCGGCGCGTGGAAGATCTCCTCGGTGGTTCCCTCCTCGACCTTTTCTCCGCCCAACATAACCACGACCCGGTCGGCGACCTCCGCCACCACGCCCATGTCGTGGGTGATGAACAGCACCGCCATGCCGATCTCGCGCTGCAGCGACTTGATCAAGTCCAGGATCTGCGCCTGGATCGTGACGTCAAGTGCGGTGGTCGGCTCGTCGGCAATCAACAAAGCCGGGCGGCAGGCCAGCGCCATGGCGATCATCGCCCTCTGCCGCATGCCGCCGGAGAGTTGATGCGGATACTCGCCGAGCCGCTTGCGCGCCTCGGGCATACGCACAAGTTCCAGCATATCCAGGGCAAGCTTATCCGCCTCACGCGCCGACTTGCCCTGGTGCAGCCGGATCGCTTCCACGATTTGGAAGCCGATCGTGAAGACCGGGTTCAGCGACGTCATGGGCTCCTGAAAGATCATCGAGATCTCATTGCCCCGGATGTCGCGGAGCACGGGTAGCGGCTGCTGGACCAAGTCGACGATCTCGCCCGATTTCCGGCAGAACTCGATCTCGCCCGAAGCGATTTGGCCGCCGCCGAGCTCGGACAGCCGCAGCAGTGACAGCGCGGTCACCGACTTGCCGGAGCCGGACTCGCCGACAATTGCTAGAGTCTCTCCACGATCGATATGCCAAGAGACACCGTCGACAGCTTTCAAGACGCCACTTTCGACCGGGAACTGGACCCTGAGATCTCGGACTTCGATCAAACGCTGCCGGTCCATATGCTGGTCGCTCATTCGTTGGTTGTTGAGCGGCGCAGCCGCGGGTCCAAGGTCTCGCGCAGGCCGTCGCCGAGCAGGTTCACCGCCAACACCACGAGGCTGAGGAACAGCCCGGGGAACAGCAGCAGCCACCAGCCAACCAGGACGTAGGTTCGCCCTTCAGCCATCATGTTGCCCCAACTGGGGATCGCCGGCGGGGTGCCGGCGCCTAGGAACGACAGGATCGCCTCGATGATGATCGCCGAGGCGCAGACATAGGTCGCTTGCACGATCAGCGGCGCCATGGTGTTCGGCATGATGTGCACGAAGAGGATCCGCGGGAGCTTGGCGCCCAGCGACACGGCCGCATCGACGAAGAGCTGTTCGCGGAGAGTCAGCACGATGCTTCGGACCAGGCGCACGACCCGCGGCACTTCAGGGATGGTAACGGCCACCACCACCGCCCAGATGCTCGACCGGGTTATGCCGACGATGGCGATCGCCAGCAGGATTGCCGGGATCGCCATCAGCCCGTCCATGATCCGCATCACCAGCGGGTCCAGGACTTGGACGAAGCCGGACACCAGGCCGATCAGAAGGCCGGAGATGCAGGCGAAGGCGGCAACCGTAAAGCCGACGATGAGCGATACCCGCGAACCGTAGATCGTCCGCGCGAAGACGTCCCGGCCGAGCTGGTCGGTGCCGAACCAATGCATGGCGGAGGGCGGTTTGAGCCGCCGCAGCGGGTCCAGGCGCTCCGGATCGTAGATGGTGAAGAGTGGGGCAAAAACGGCCAGCAGGCTCACGGACACCAGAATGACCAGGCCGGCCAGGACCGTTGGATGGCGCCGAAGCCAGCGCAGCGCGCGCCAGAAACGGGAGGTGCCGCCTTCGGCTGAGGGCTGCGATGTCTCGGCCGACATCAGTAGCGGATACGTGGATCGACGATGATGTAGATGATGTCGATCGTCAGGTTGATGAGGACGTAGATGGCAGAGAAGATGAGGATTACCCCCTGAACAATCGGGTAGTCGCGCCGAAGGATGGAGTCCGCCGTCAAGCGCCCGAGGCCGGGGATTGCGAACACGCTCTCGGTCACCACCACGCCGCCGATCAACAACGCAATTCCGATCCCGACCGTGGTGACGATAGGCACTGACGCATTGCGCAACGCATGGCGGAACAGGATCGGGATGATGCCGAGCCCTTTGGCATGGGCCGTCCGGATGTAGTCCTGGTTTATCGCCTCCAGCATCGACGCCCGGGTGATCCGGGCGATAAGGGCGACATAGGTAACTCCCAGCGCCACCGTCGGCAGGGCGATCGACCGCAGGAAGCCCCCGACATCGTCTGTCGGCGAGACGTAGCCCATCACCGGCACAAGCTTGAGATGGGCCGCAAAAATCATGATCAGCAGGTAAGCGAAAACAAAGACCGGTACCGAGAAGCCGAGCACCGCAAAGCCCATCATGCTGCGGTCGACCCAGGAGCCCGCCCGCCATGCCGCCACGATGCCGAGCGGGACCGCAACGACGACGCTCAGCAGGATGGTCGTAGTGGTCAGCGCCAGGGTGGGCTCGACCCGCTGCAGGATCAGTTCGGCAACCGGCCGGCCGGAGAAGATCGACGTGCCGAGGTCGCCCTGCATGATCGCCCCGAGCCAGTTGAAGAACTGTGTGTGGAACGGCAGGTCGAGGCCGAGGGCGTTGCGGATACGTTCAATATCCTCCTTGGTGGCGATATCGCCGGCTATGACCGCTGCGGGATCGCCCGGCGCCAGGTGCAGCAGGCCGAAGACGAACAGTGCAACGAAGGCCATGACGAAGGTCGTCGCGACCAGGCGCTTGATGATAAGGGCGATCACGGGCTTACAACGCCGGCCGGGCGCCGGCCCAGGGGCGTGCCCGCTCGAACGCGCGGCTGGCCTGGAGAACGCGCAGGTCCTGGCGGCGTCCGGCGACGATCTGCAGCCCGACCGGGCGGCCATCAGGGGTGAAGCCGCACGGGCAGGTCGCCGCCGGCACCCAGGTCAGGTTGAACGGATAGGAGAACCCGGCCCACTGGATCCAGTCCCAGGGATGCTGGGTCCAATGATCTGGCATCAGCAGGCCGGCCGGAAACGCCGCGACCGACATTGTGGGTGTGAGCAGGATGTCATAACGGCTGAACACATCCTGGACCTTGGCATAGAAATCCAGACGCTGCTGCTTGGCCCGGACATACTCGCCGGCGGTAACCGCCAGCCCGTCGCGGGCACAGGCAACGAGACCCGGGTCCATTCGGTCCTGCCACTCGTCCAGCAACAGGCCGATATTGCCGGCGAAGTTGGAGACCCAGAAGCATCGGTGCATCTCGCTCGGATCGTCCCAGAGCTTACCGACCTCCTCGACATGACAGCCCAGCTCGGTAAAGGCATCGACCGCCTTGCGCACCGGCTCCGCCACCTCAGCATCGACCTTCAGATAGCCTAGATCGGGGCTGTAAGCCACGCGCAGGCCGCTGATGTCGGCTTCCAGGTTTTTCAGATAGGACGACGGCTGGTCGGTCAGGCTCGTCATGTCCCTGTCGTCCGGCCCCGCCAGCACGTCGAGCATCAGGGCGGCGTCGCCGACCGTGCGGGTCATCGGACCGATATGCGAGACGTTGTCGTTGTTTGGCGCCGGGGCATAGGGGATCCGCCCGAAGGTCGGCTTGATCCCATAAACGCCGCAGAACGAGGCCGGCATCCTAATCGAGCCGGCTCCATCGGACCCCTGATGCAGCGGACCGATGCCGGCAGCCGCACAGATGCCCGCCCCGGTGCTCGACCCTCCGGCGTTGTAGCCGTGCTTCCAGGGGTTGTGAGAAATCCCGGTGAGCGGACTGTCGCCACAGCCCTTCCAGCCAAGCTCCGGCGTGGTGGTCTTGCCGATCGAGATCGCCCCAGCGTCTCGAAGGCGCTCGATGATCGGCGCATCCACATCGGGCACTCGGTTCGCAAATATATGCGACCCCGCCATCGATCGGGTTCCCTTGGTCATCACCAGGTCCTTGATGGTGACCGGCAGTCCTTCAAGAGCTCTCAACGACGCGCCTTTGGCGAGCCGATCCTCGGCCTGACGGGCCGCGTCACGGGCCGCCTCGTAGGTGGGCGTGCAAATCGCGTTGAGTTTCGGGTTCAGCGCTTCGGCTCGGCCGACGACCGCAGTCATGAGCTCGGTCGGAGACAACTGATGGGTGCGGATCATCTCAAGAAGCGTAGTCGCCGGCGTATAGCACAAGTCATCGTCAGCCATGGCCTTGAGCACCCCTCAATACTCGAGAAGAGAAAGGCTAGCACCCGCTCGACATCAAACACAACCGGGACTCGACCTTTCAACGCCGCCATGGACCGAAGGCATCGCCGCCACTCTATAAAACTCACGTTTTGATCGATCTTTCCTGACTATGCAGTACGTTCGCCTGCTTCAGCTTGCCTGCGATCTCCTCTGGCGTGTGTCTGACGTCAGCGTTCGTGGGACGGATTGGGGAGTAGTCGTAGAGGAGGATTTCTGTCTCATCTCCGTTCCGTTCGGTCACAACGATGAGCCATAAATCAGACGCCTTGAAAGCCGGGGCAGAGCAGACAGTGCGGGACATCCGCCGTCGGACTCGCAAGCAGTATTCCGCCGAAGAGGAGATCCGGATTGTGCTGGCCGGCCTGCGTGGCGAGGACAGCATCGCCGAGCTGTGTCGGCGTGAAGGGATCGCGGATAGCCTCTACTATAGTTGGTCGAAGGAGTCCCTTGAGGCCGGCGAAGCCCTCGCGCCTATCTGCGACTCCGGCGGCCAGCAAGACCCGCGTGCCGGACGGAACCGGGATCATAAGGTTGCCCTCAGGATTCGCAGCACCCGGGCCAGCGTGCGGTCGTTTACTTGGGCATCGACCCGAACCCGGCTGCTGCACGCGAGTGCGATCTCGATGATCCCGTCGCGCTCTTCCATCGCGAGTTGGGTTGGCAACCGTTACCGATCTGTCGGCGTGGACAGGTCTCGCGCTGGAGGCGAGCCACTCGAACAGAAAAGTGCGAAACGCCGGATTTCATCGTTACTCTTGACGGTGAAAGGATTTGTGTTGAGGTCACCGCTTATCATCAGGGAGGTCGAGCAGTATGCGGCGGCACTGGCCGACCGGATCGACGGTGAACTCCGGGAGTTTCCTCCTCCAACCTTTAGGCCGTGCTCGCTCCTGCACCGATACCTGCGAAGCCTCTGTCTTTGGCGTCCCGGCGCTTGGATGGAGTGGAGCTGGAACGGGGACGTCGGCTCCGTTGGCGTCACCGAGCCCGAACTTCGCGAGATCGTTCAGCGCAAGTCAAACAGACCTTATCGGACACTCCATGAGCTCTGGCTCGTCATCTACGGAGGCGTCTCGCTTTCGCGGGCGATGTACACTTTTGGCGTTGTGCATTTGAACGAGTTCGGCGACCTCGGGCGAGATCTGTCGGCCAGCCCATTTCAACGGGTCTACCTGATCGGTAGCGATGAAGATGTCTTTGTATGGAGTCGCGAAACCGAGAGCTGGTCGATTGATGAGAGCCGAATGGTCGGAAGCCCCTCGTCTGGATAGTCCACGCGCGGGCACTGATCGCTGGTCAACGGACCATTTCACCAACACCGAAGAAGCAGTTACATGTCTGGGAAGACGGAGTGCCTACCTCGGGCACGCGTTGGTCGGTAGCCCGTTGTTAGGACGGCGCCACTGATCTGTCCCTGCGGTGTGTACCGTCGATCATTATAAGTATCTGATTTTAAGATAGAAAAGGGAAGTGGCTGGGGGACCTGGATTCGAACCAGGGTTGACGGAGTCAGAGTCCGTAGTCCTACCGCTAGACGATCCCCCAGCAGGATCGGGACGGCCCGAGGCAAAGCCAAGACGCCGTTCCCACGCGGTGAGCCGGGCTTCTAACACAGCCCGGGGGCTGGATGCAAACCCCTCCATCGGACATTGTTCAAGCGTTCGAATCCCGGCCGTCAGGCCAGGTTCCCGGCGCTCGCCATGGTGGTTTTCACATGGAATTCGAGCGGCCGCATCGGGTGCGGGCGGGCCGTGACTCGCACGAGACTGGTGGGCGGCGCGGGGGGCCGTTAGACTGCTCCCGACAGAAACGCGCCGGGACAACCCAGGCGCGGCGAACAGGGAAGGACGTCAGGGGAATGGCAACCGGTGCCGAAAGTGCCGGCCGTTCCCGCCCGCGGGGCCCGCTGCGACGGTCGGACGACCGTTCGCCGAGGGTGGCTATTCGGGATGGGATCGGCGACGGCAGCATCAGCCCGGCACTGCGCCGGCACAGTTCGAGGAATGACGGCCCCGTCCGGCGGGACGACGTGCTGGCCGCGCTGGATCTGGGCACCAACAACTGCCGCCTGCTGGTGGCGCGGCCGGCCGACCGGGGCGGTTTCCGGGTGATCGACGCGTTCTCCCGGATCGTCCGGCTCGGCGAGGGGGTCGGCGCGTCGGGCGAGCTCGCGGATGCCGCCATCGAGCGGACCTTGGAAGCGCTCAAGGTCTGTGGCTCGAAAATGCGCCGGCGCCATGTCACCCGGTTCCGGGCGGTCGCGACCGAAGCCTGCCGCCGGGCCCGCAACGGTCCGGAGTTCCTGGCGCGGGTCGAGCAGGAGACCGGCATACCCCTGGAGGTCATCTCCTCCTCCGAGGAGGCCGGACTGGCGCTGGCCGGTTGCGGTCCGCTGCTCGACCCGACCGTCCCCGGCGCGCTGGTCTTCGACATCGGCGGCGGCTCCACGGAACTCGCCTGGTCGCGGCGGGAGGACGGTGACGGCGCCGCCGCGGTCACGTCCATTCCGATCGGCGTGGTCACGTTGGCGGAAACCTACGGGGGCGACCGCTACGACGCGGGCGTGTATGAGCGGATGGTGGGCGATGTGGCTGCGTGGCTCGCGGCCTATGAGCGCGAACACGCCATCGCCGCCGAGGTGGCCGCCGGTCGCGTCCAGATCATCGGCACCTCGGGCACCGTCACCACGCTCGCCGGAGTCCATCTCGACCTGCCGCGCTATGTCCGCGATCGGGTGGACGGACTGTTCCTGGATGTGGCAGACACCCTGGCGATCGGCCGCCGGCTGGCCGGACAGAGTTTCGAGGATCGGGCCGCCCACCCTTGCATCGGCCGCGAGCGTGCCGATCTGGTCGTGGCCGGCTGCGCCATCCTGGAAGCGATCTGCCGGCAATGGCCGGTCGCACGGATGCGGGTTGCCGATCGGGGCGTGCGTGAGGGCATTCTGTTCGGACTTATCGCGGGGGCGTCCTGATCCCCGCATTGCGGCTGGGAGCGACGGACCGGGATGACGAACAGGGGATCGGGAGGCGCCCGCCGGGGCTCCGGCAGCCGGCAGACCACGGTCAAGCTGCGGACCGCCCGCGGCCGTTCGGCGTCGTCCCAGCGGTGGCTGCAGCGCCAGCTCAACGACCCCTATGTGGCGGAGTCGAAACGCCTCGGATACCGATCGCGCGCGGCCTTCAAGCTCATCGAGATCGACGATCGCTTCAAGTTCCTGAAGAAGGGCCAGCGGGTGGTGGATCTCGGCTGCGCGCCGGGCGGCTGGACCCAGATCGCCGTCCAGCGTGTCGGGGCGCCGGAGAAGGGGCAGGTGGTCGGTCTCGACATCCTGCCGCTCGATCCGATCCCCGGTGCGGAGTTGCTGCAGGCGGACTTCACCGAGGCGAGTGCGCCGGAAGAACTGAAGGCCCTGCTGGGCGGGCCGGTGGACGTGGTGCTCTCGGACATGGCCGCGTCCTCCACCGGGCACAAGAAGACCGACCATATCCGGATCGTGATGCTGGCCGAACTGGCGCTCGACTTCGCCTTCGAGGTCCTGGCGCCGGACGGCGTGTTCGTCGCCAAGGTGTTCCTGGGCGGCAGCGAGCGCGATCTGCTGAACCCGATGCGCCAGGCGTTCCGCCAGGTCCGACACTTCAAGCCGCCGGCCAGCCGCTCCGAGTCGGCGGAAACCTATGTGATTGCCACCGGTTACCGCGGCCGGCCGGACGCGGCGGAGCAGCCCGAAGAAGACTGAAATCGGCGGGTCCGTTGGCGGCAAGGCCGGGGCGGTGCGGCGAAATCGCCCGGTCGGACGATGCCGCTTGGCATGTCGCGGTTGCGGTGTATATTGCGCCGCCACCGACCCCCGGAGGCACCATGGACATTCGCGACGCGCTCACCTTCGACGACGTCCTACTCGAACCCGCCCGCTCGAACGTCCTGCCGGCCAAGGTCGACACAAGAACCAAAGTCACGCGCAGCATCGAACTCGGCATCCCGCTGCTCTCCAGCGCGATGGATACCGTGACGGAGTCCCGCCTCGCCATCGCCATGGCCCAGGCCGGCGGCATCGGCGTCGTCCATAAGAACCTCGACATCGAGGCCCAGGCCAACGAAGTCCGGGCGGTGAAGAAGTTCGAGGCCGGGATGGTGATAAATCCCGTGACGATCCACCCCGACGCGACCCTCGCCGAAGCGCTGGACCTGATGAAGCGGCACGGTATCAACGGTGTGCCGGTGGTCCAGCCGCGGACCGGAAAGCTGGTCGGCATCCTGACCCACCGCGATGTGCGCTTCGCCACCGAAGAGAGCCAGCCGATCAAGGAACTGATGACCAAGCGGCTCATCACCGTCGGCGACGACGTGCGGCCTGACGAAGCCCGCGCGCTGCTGCACAAGCACCGGATCGAGAAGCTGCTTGTGGTCGACGGCGACAAGCGCTGCATCGGACTGATCACCGTTAAGGACATGGAAAAGGCGCGGCATCACCCGAACGCCGCCAAGGACGACAAGGGGCGCCTGCGGGTCGCCGCGGCCACCGGCGTCGGCAAGGAGGGCATCGCCCGCGCCGAAGCGCTGATCGACGCCGAGGTCGACATCGTCGTCATCGATACCGCCCACGGGCACAGCGAAGGCGTCTTGGGTGCGGTCGAGGAGATCCGCAAGCGGGCCAACTATACCCAGATCATCGCCGGCAACGTGGCGACGGCGGCCGGCGCCCAGGCGCTGATCGACGCCGGTGCCGATGCGGTGAAGGTCGGGATCGGGCCGGGCTCGATCTGCACCACGCGGATGGTGGCGGGCGTGGGCGTGCCACAGCTCACCGCCATCGTCGACGCCTCCGAGGTGTGCCGCAAGGCGGGCGTGCCCTGCATCGCCGATGGCGGCATCAAGTACTCGGGCGATCTCGCCAAGGCGATCGCCGCCGGCGCGGATTGCGCCATGATCGGGTCGCTGCTGGCCGGGACCGACGAGAGCCCGGGCGAGGTCTATCTCTACCAGGGCCGCTCCTATAAGGCGTATCGCGGCATGGGCTCCATGGGGGCCATGGCCCGCGGCTCGGCCGACCGGTACTTCCAGGAGGAGGTGAGCGACACCCTGAAGCTGGTGCCGGAAGGCATCGAAGGCCAGGTGCCGTACAAGGGTCCGACCGGCGCGGTCGTTCACCAGCTCGTCGGCGGTCTGCGCGCGGCCATGGGCTACACCGGCAGCGCGTCGATCCCGGAGCTGCAGGCCAATGCCAAGTTCCTGCGGATCTCGAATGCCGGACTGCGGGAGAGCCACGTCCATGACGTCACAATCACCCGCGAGGCGCCGAACTACCGACCCGGCATGTAGGCCGGCAGGCGTATCGAGATGAAACCCGCGGGCCGCCTGGCCGCAGCCATCGAGATTCTCGAGGCGATCGACGCGACCGATCGGCCGGCGGATCGCGTTCTCGACCGCTATGTTCGCGACCGGCGCTATATCGGCGGCGGCGATCGATCCGCCATCGCCGGGCGGGTCTGGGGCATCTTCCGTCGGCGCGCCCGGCTGGATTGGTGGATCAAGAAGGCGGGTAAGGGGATCGGCCGCGACGCCCGCGGTCGCGTCCTGGCCGATCTGGTGCTGCACGACCGTCAGGATGTCGGCGGCATCGCCGAAATGTTCGACGGATCCCGTCACGCCCCCGAAACCCTGGCGAGAACCGAGAGCGAGGCGTTGCGTCGCATCGTCGGCAACGATCTCGACAGCCCGGACATGAGCGATGCGGTGCGGGCCGAGTGTCCGGCCTGGCTCTGGCCGCATATGCAGGCGCGGTTCGGAGACGAGGTATCGACCGCCGTTGCCGGACTGGGCTTGGAGGCTCCCTTCGATCTGCGGGTGAACCCGCTCGCCGGCCTCAGCCGGGAGCAGGTGATCGCCGCTCTGGCCGAGGAGCAGGTTCCCGCCGTATCGACCGACCTGTCGCCGCTGGGGCTGCGGCTCGACCGCCGTCGCCCGGTCGACAAAATGGGGGTGTTCAAGTCGGGCGCGGTCGAGGTCCAGGACGAGGGCTCGCAGCTTGCCGCCCTACTGGCCGGTGCCGGTCCGGGGATGCTGGTGGTCGACTACTGCGCCGGCGCAGGCGGCAAGGCGCTCGCCCTGGCGGCCGGTATGGAGAACAAGGGCCGTCTGATCCTGTTCGATGTTTCCAAGGGGCGTCTCGACCGAGCGGCGGTGCGGCTGCGCCGTGCCGGCATTCACAATGCCGAGCGCAAGGTGCTGTCCGAAGGCGACAAGTCGGTCAAACGGCTGGCCGGCAAGGCCGACCGGGTGCTGGTCGACGCGCCGTGCTCGGGCACCGGGACCTGGCGGCGCAACCCGGACGCCAAATGGCGCTACGGTGCCGACGATCTGGCCGAACTGACGAAGACCCAGCGGTCCATTCTCGAACGGGCGGCGAGCCTTGTGAAACCGGGGGGACGGGTGATTTACGTCACCTGTTCGGTGCTGCGCGCCGAGAACGAGGATGTCGTCGAGGGTTTCCTGGCCGAGAGCGACCGGTTCTCGGTGCTTCCCGTGGCCGGCGTCTGGGCCGAGACGGTGGGCGACACGCCCTGTCCGGCGACCGGCCCGTATCTGACCCTGGCCCCGCATCGCGAGGGGACGGACGGCTTCTTTGTGGCCGTGCTGGAACGCGCCCGCCTGCCTTAACGAACCGGTCCGGTCCGCCCTCGCGCGCCAGGTTTCCCGGCGTTAGAGCCGCTGGCCGCTTTCGCGGTCGAACAGATGGCAGCGGCCCTCGCCGGGAGCGACGCCCAGCCGGTCGCCCCGTTTGGGCAAGGCGATCTCGGCCGGAACGCGCACCGTGGCCTGCGGTCCGTCGGCGAGGATGCCGTGCAGGACGCAGGTGTCGCCCAGGTCCTCGACCACCTCCACATCGAAGCCCATCCCGCCGTCCTCGAGGAGCTCGAAATGCTCGGGGCGTATGCCAAGGGTCACCGGCCCGTCCGCGCCACGTGCGGCCTCGACCCCCTCGATCCGCGCCGCCCCCGGCGCGCCCTCCAGCACCACGGCACCGCCGTCGATCCGGGCCGCGAGCAGGTTCATCGCCGGCGAGCCGATGAAGCCGGCGACGAAGGTATTGGCCGGGGTGTCGTAGAGATCGCGCGGCGCGCCTGCCTGCTCGATCCGACCCCGGTTCAACACCACGATCTTGTCGGCCAGGGTCATCGCCTCGACCTGATCGTGGGTGACGTGGATCATGGTGGTGCCGAGACGGCGATGCAGGCGGCTGATCTCCAGCCGCATCTGCACGCGCAGCGCCGCGTCCAGGTTGGACAGGGGCTCGTCGAACAGGAAAACCTCGGGATCGCGCACGATCGCCCGGCCGATGGCGACGCGCTGGCGCTGACCGCCGGACAGCGATTTCGGCTTGCGGTCCAGGAGTTCACCGAGTTGAAGAATCTCGGCAACATCGCGAACCCGCCGGTCCACGGTGTCCTTGTCGGTTTTCGCAAGTTTCAGACCGAAGGCCATGTTTTCGTAGACCGTCATATGGGGGTACAGGGCGTAACTCTGGAACACCATGGACACTCCCCGGTCGGCCGGGGCGACGTCGTTCACGATCTGGCCGCCGATGTCGAGCTCGCCGGCGCTGATGTCCTCGAGTCCGGCGATCATCCGCAGCAGCGTGGACTTGCCGCAGCCGGAGGGGCCGACGAGCACGCAGAAGGCGCCGTCCTCGATCTCCAGGTCGACGCCCTTGATCACTTCGGTATCGTCGAAACTCTTGCGCAGGCCGCGCAGGCTGACGGTGGCCATGTCTCTCCTATCCCTTGACGGCGCCGGCGGTGAGGCCGGAGACGATGCGGCGCTGGAAGATGAGCACGAGGGCGATCAGCGGCACGGTGACGATGACGGAGGCGGCCATGATCCGGCCCCAGGGCACCTCGAATTCGCTGCCGCCGGTGATCAGTGCGATGGCGACGGGCACGGTCCGCTGGTCGTTGCTCAGCGTGAAGGTGAGGGCGAACAGGAACTCGTTCCAGGCGACGATGAAGGCGAGCAGACCGGTGGTCACCATGGCGGGCCACATCATCGGCAGGAAGATGCGCGTCAGCAGGGTCCAGGGGCCGGCACCGTCCATGATCGCCGCCTCCTCGACCTCCACCGGCAGGTCCCGAATGAAGCTGGTCAGGACCCAGACGGTGAAGGGCAGGGTGAAGATCAGGTAGGAGAGGATCAGCCCGCCCGGGTTGTTGAACAGGCCGAGGACCCGAATCAGCTCGAACATGCCGGAGAGCACCGCGACCTGCGGAAACATCGACACGCTGAGCACGGCGAGCAGCATCCACCGGCGCCCCTTGAAGCGGAACCGACCGAGCGCCAGCGCCGCCGTCAGGCCGAGGAACAGCGAGATCCCGACCACCGCCAGCGACACGACCAGCGAGTTGAAGATGTTCCGGGCGAAGGGCTGTTCGGCGAAGATCGAGGTGTAGTTGGCGATCGACAGCTCGCTCGGCAGGTAGTCGACCTCGAAGATACCTGAGCCCGACTTAAACGAGGTGATCACCGCGTAGTAGAACGGGAACAGCAGGATCACGAGCAGGATGGCGACCAGCAGCCAGAAGCCAAGTTTCGCGACCGGAGACGGACCACGGCGCGCCATCAGCGACCCTCCCGCACGACGTCGGCCTTGACCGCGGTGAGGTAGAGCGCGGTCATGAAGGCGATTACCATGAACAGCAGAGTGGATGCGGCAGAGCCGTAGCCCACGTCCTGGAAGTCGACGAGCTGCTGACGGGCGTAGACGGACATGGTCATGGTCAACTCCGCGTTGCCGGTCATGATGTAGACCACGTCGAACACCCGGAGCGCGTCGAGCAGGCGGAAGATCACGGCAACCGTCAGCGCCGGACGGATGAGCGGCAGGGTGACACCGAAGAACACCTTGAGCGGATGGATGCCGTCGACCCGCGCCGCCTCGTAGCAGTCCTTCGGCAGCATCTGCAGGGCGGCGAGCACGAGCAGGGCGACGAACGGCGTGGTTTTCCAGGCATCCACCAGGATCACCGACAGCATGGTGAGGTCCGGGTCGGCCAGCCAGGCGACCGGTTGACTGACCAGTCCGAGCGTCATCAGCGCATGGTTCACCACGCCGAACTGATCGTGCAGCATCCAGGCCCACATCTTGGCCGAGACCACAGTCGGGATCGCCCACGGGATCAGGACCGCGGCGCGGAAGAGCGCCCGCCCGGGGAACGAAACGTTCATCACCAGGGCCAGGATCACGCCGAGCACGACCTCGATGGCAACCGATCCCGCGGCGAAGATCAGGGTGTTCCAGACCGCGTTCCACCAGAGCGGATCGGCCAGCAGCCCGTACCAGTAGCCGCCGTCCTCCACCGCGAAGTTCTCCAAGCCGAGGAACGCGTAGTCTCCCGGTGCGGTGAGGGACGCGTCGGTGAAGGCGTAGAAAACCGTGCGCGCCAGCGGCCAGACGGCGACCACCGCCAAGCCGATCAGCATCGGCGACAAGAACAGCCACGCGATCCGCGCGCGCCTGCGTTGATGGGAGGAGCTCCTGGTTGCGCTTTCGGCCATCGCTGAGGGTCGGACCCCGGCGTTACCAGCGTCCGCGCCGACCGAGCCGGTTCAGGCTGTTCTCCAGGCCTGCGAGCGCGGGAGCCGCCTGTTCCTGGCCGCCCAGCACGCCATGCACGGCCGACCAGAACTGCGAGGAGACCCGATTGTACTTGTCGCCGACGATGGCGGACGGGCGCGCGACGGCGTTGGTGAAGGTCTCCTCCAAGGTCCCGAAGAACGGGCTGGCCGCCAGCACGTCCGCGTCGGCATAGAGTTCCGGATAGGTCGGGTTGTAGGAGGAGGAGATGGCGCGCCGTTTCTGCTGGGCCTTCGACGTCAGGAACATGGCGAGATCGACAGCCTGCTCCGGGTTCCTGGAGTACTTGGAGACAGCCAGATTCCAGCCGCCCAACGTCCCGGTATGGCCGCCATCCTCACCGCCCCGGGGAAGGGCGACGACGCCGACCTTGCCCTTGACCGGACTGTCGTCGCTTTGCGCCAACGCCCAGGCGTAGGGCCAGTTGCGCATGAACACGGCGTTACCCGACTGGAACACCCCGCGCGCCGCTTCCTCGTCATAGTTCAGAACGCCGCCCGGCGTGATGTCGCCGACCCAGGAAGCCGCCATCTCGAGTGCGGCCACGGATTGCGGATTGTTGATGGTGACGTCGCCGTTGGCGTCGACGATGGCGCCGCCACCGAAGCTGTCGACCCATTCGAGCGCGGTGCAGGTCAGGCCCTCATAGGCCTTACCCTGCCAGACGAAGCCCCAGAGATCGGAATCTCCGGCCGCCCGTTCCTCCGCCATGATCGTCCGGGCCGCTTCCGTGAGCTGCGACCACGTCTCCGGCGGCTCGAAGCCGTACTTCTCCAGCAGGTCCGCGCGGTAGTAGAGCACGCCGGCATCGGTCCACCAGGGCAGGGCGAGCAGCTTGCCGTCGACGGTGTTGTTGTCGATCAGCGCCTCGAAGTGGCCGGCGCCCGCCTGATCATCGTACGCGCGCAGGTCGACCAGATGGGGGCCGAGAATTCCCGGCCAGACCACGTCCACCTGAAGAATGTCGATGTCGTCGCCCTGGGCCGCCAGGATCTGCTGATACAGTGCAAGCCGCTCGGTGGACGAGTTGGGGGTCGATACGATCTCGACCTCGACGCCGGTCTTCCCGGACCATTCCTCGACGCCGGCCTTGCAGAGTTCGAGTTCGACGCCGACGGCGCCGCAGGAAATGGACAGGGACGCCTGTGCCGGCACGCTGTTCGCTCCGAGCGTCAGGGCGGCCCCAAGCGCCAGAGCCGTCAGCGGTCCTGAGGTGATCGAACGAGCCATTGAAAATGTCCCCCGTTGTTGAAACGCTCCGCCTTCCGGCGCCTGAAAGGCTGCCGTCGGGCACGCGAAAATTTGGTTGTTTGTATTCGATATAAGACGGATCTCGGGTCCGTCTACCCAAAGACCCCAACCTTGAAAAATATATCAGAGGCGTCATGTTGTCCCAAACACGACATTGGAGATGCTTATGTGCGGTTTAGCCGGCGAGCTAAAGTTCGACGGAGGCTTTGTTACGTTCGATGGGTTGTCCTCCATGGCCGAGGCCATGGCTGCCCGTGGTCCGGACGCCCAGGGGACCTACGTTCAGAGCGGTATCGGGCTTGCGCACCGGCGGCTGTCGATCATCGATCTGTCGGATCGCGCGCAGCAGCCGATGCACGACCCCGCACTCGGTCTGACCATCGTCTTCAACGGCGCGATCTACAACTACAAGGAACTGCGCCCGCTGCTGGAGGCCAAGGGTTACAGCTTCTACAGCGACGGCGACACCGAGGTGATCCTCAAGGCTTTCCACGCCTGGGGCGAGGCCTGCGTCGAACGCTTTCACGGCATGTTCGCCTTCGCCGTCTGGGACCGCGGCAACCGCACCCTGACTCTGGCGCGCGACCGGCTCGGCATCAAGCCGCTGTACCTCGCCCGGGTGAACGGCGGGCTTCGCTTCGCCTCCAACATGCAGGCGGTGCTCGCCGCGGGCGGTGTGGATACCGACATCGACCCGGTGGCGCTGAACCACTACATGAACTTCCACGCCGTCGTTCCGGCGCCGCACACGATCGTCGCCGGCGTCCGCAAGCTGCCGCCGGCCACCACCCTGACCGTCACCGCCGACGGCAAGGAGACCCAGCGCCGCTACTGGGAGCCGGTCTACGGCACACCGAGCGAGGACGCCCGTGTGTCCGAGGAAGAATGGCGTGACCGGGTTCTGGCATCGCTGCGCACCGCCGTGCAGCGCCGTCTGGTCGCCGACGTGCCCGTGGGCGTGCTGCTGTCCGGCGGTGTCGACAGCTCGATGATCACCGCTCTGGTCGCCGAGCAGACGGGGGGCGACCTCGACACGTTCAGTGTCGGTTTCGAGAGCGTCGGCAACGAGCAGGGCGACGAGTTCCGCTATTCCGACGTGATCGCCGACAAGTTCGGCACCCGGCACCACAAGATCCAGGTCGACAGCCGCGACCGGCTGCTGCCGAGCCTGCCGGGCTGCATCGCCGCGATGTCCGAGCCGATGGTCAGCCACGACTGCATCGGCTTCTATCTGCTGTCCCAGGAAGTGTCGAAGCACGTGAAGGTCGTCCAGTCGGGCCAGGGGGCGGACGAGGTCTTCGCCGGCTATCACTGGTATCCGCCGCTCATGGAGGACGGCGCCGGCGCGGCGGACTACGCCCGCCTGTTCCGCGACCGCACCCACGAGGAATACCTGTCGGTTGTCCACCCGCGCTTCCGCAACGGGGATCATGCCGGCGCGTTCATCGAGGAGATGTTCGACAAGCCGGGGGCGAGCGCCGCCGTCGACAAGGCCCTGCGCCTCGACACCACGGTGATGCTGGTCGACGATCCGGTGAAACGGGTCGACAACATGACGATGGCCTGGAGCCTCGAGGCCAGGGTCCCGTTCCTCGACCATGAGCTTGTGGAACTGGCGGCGAAGATTCCGCCGGACCTGAAGGCGGGCCATGGCGGCAAGCACATCCTCAAGGAGGCGGCGCGCCAGATCGTCCCGTCCGAGGTGATCGACAGGCCGAAGGGCTATTTCCCGGTCCCGGCTCTCAAGTACATCCAGGGTGACACGCTGGACTACGTGCGCGGCGTCATGGACAGCCGCAAGGCCCGGGAGCGGGAACTGTTCGAGCGCGGCTACGTTGACCAGCTGTTGGAGAAGCCGGAGGACCAGATCACGCCTCTCGGCGGCTCGAAGCTGTGGCAGGTCACGCTGCTCGAGGCGTGGCTCCAGTCCAACGGACTGTAAGCCGCCCATCGGATTGCGGACTCCCGGAGGACCAAGGAATGACCGACCGCGCCCAGCGAGAATTCAAGCAGCGTCGAGCCCGGGCGCGCGGGCGATCCCGCCGCGCCTGGACCCGGCAGCCCGGCGAGGGGCCGCCCGAGGAGCGGGGTCAGCCCAACGCCGTGGTGAATGTCGGTTGGGGAAGGCTGATCTTCGCCGACACGTTCGAGACCGCCGAAGGCCTCGCCGAGGTCATGCGGCAGGAGGCGCCGGACGAGCGGGACATCACCATCAACGTCAATAACCCGCACGTGGTGCTGGCCCAGGCGCCGGAGGCGTTCTTCCTCGATCCGTCGCACACCTTCCGACTGGAGTTCGAGCACTACCGGCCGCGCAGCGACCGGGTGGTCGGGGTCTATGTCCGCCGCCTGCGCTCCAGCGCCGATGCCGAGGCGGTGAACCGGATCTACGCCAAGGTGGGCATGGTGCCCGTCGGCCGCGACTTCCTGCTGGCGCACCGCGGCTCCCGCCGGATCGTTCACCTGGTGGCGGTGGACGAGACCACGGATCAGGTGGTCGGTACCGTGACCGGGGTGGACCACGAACGGGTCTATGACGACCCGGAGGGCGGATCCAGCCTGTGGTGCCTGGCCGTCGACCCGCAGGCGCCACTGCCGGGGATCGGCGAGGTCCTGCTGCGTCACCTGATCGAGACCTTCCAGACGCGCGGACTGGCGCATCTGGACCTGTCGGTCATGCATGACAACGAGCCGGCGATCAAACTCTACGAGAAGCTCGGGTTCCAGCGGGTGCCGCTGTTCTGCCTGAAGTACAAGAACCCGATCAACGAGAAGCTCTACAGCGCGCCGATGCCGGAGGCGAAGCTTAATCCCTACGCCCGGATCATCATCAACGAGGCCCGGCGCCGCGGGGTCAATGTGGAGATCGAGGATGCGGAGGGCGGGCTGTTCGCGCTGTCCCACGGCGGGCGGCGGGTGTCCTGCCGGGAGTCGCTGTCGGAGCTGACCAGTGCGGTCGCGCTCAGCCGCTGCGACGACAAATCCCTGACCCACCGGCTGCTCGCCCGCCACGGGCTGCGGGTGCCGGCCCAGCACGAGGTCGACGACGAGAGCGACGCCCGCGCCTTTCTGCAGAAGTATGGCCGCATCGTCGTCAAGCCGGCACGCGGCGAGCAGGGACGGGGCATCTCCGTCGATATCACCGATCCGGTCGATATGGTCCGGGCCATCGAGGCAGCCGAGATCGTCAGCGACCGGGTGCTGCTGGAGGAGTTCTGCGAGGGCGCCGACCTCCGGATCATCGTCATCGGATTCAAGGTCATCGCCGCCGCCGTCCGGGTGCCGGCGACGGTGGTGGGCGACGGGGTCAGCGACGTGCGCACCCTGATCGATCGGCAGAGCCGGCGCCGCGCCTCCGCGACCGGTGGGGAGAGCCGGATTCCGGTGGACTCGGAGACCGAACGCTGTGTCCGGTCGGCCGGCTACGATTTTGACATGATCCTGCCCAAGGGTCAGTCTCTGGCGGTGCGAAAGACGGCGAACCTCCATACCGGCGGCACCATCCACGACGTGACCGACCGGCTCAATCCGCACCTTCGGGACGTGGCGGAGGAGGGTGCCCGCATCCTCGATATCCCGGTGGTCGGTTTCGATTTCCTGGTCCCGGATGTCGAGGGCGAGGACTACGTGATCATCGAGGCGAACGAGCGTCCCGGTCTCGCCAATCACGAACCGCAGCCGACGGCCGAAGCCTTTGTCGATCTGCTGTTTCCCCAGACCACGGACCGCTTTCTCGAGATGAAGGAGCCAAGACATGCCAGCGGCTGAACACGGCCACCTGCGACCGATCGATACCCGCGATCCGATGGCGCGGGTGCTCCGACGGATCGACGGTGAACGGATCATCGAGCTGCTGCTGGAGCTCCAGGCCATTCCCAGCCCCACCGGATACACCGACACGATCGTCCATCATGTCTGCGGCCATCTGAAGGCGCTGGGGGTCGAGTACGAGATCACCCGGCGCGGCGCGATCCGCGTCAATCTGCGCGGCGACGTCTACAGCCCGGACCGGGCCGTGGTGTCCCATCTGGACACCCTCGGGGCCCAGGTCACCGCGCTGAAGGAAAACGGCCGGCTTTCCGTCCGGCCGATCGGCACCTGGGCGGCCCGTTTCGCCGAGGGCGCGCGGGTGACGATCTTCACCGATACCGGCCCGCGCCGCGGTACGATCCTGCCGCTGAAGGCGTCGGGTCACGTCTTCGACACCGGCATCGACACCCAGCCGTCGGATTGGGAGAATCTCGAGATTCGGATCGACGAGCGCGTCTCGTCCTACGGGGACCTGGTGGGGGCCAGGTTCAACGTGGGGGACATCGTCGCGGTCGATCCCAATCCCGAGGTGACGCCGACCGGCTTCATCAACAGCCGTCACCTGGACGACAAGGCCGGCGTGGCCGCCATGCTGACGGCGCTCGAGGCGGTGCTGGAGGAGAAACTGCCCCTGCCGGTCGATTGCCACTTCCTGTTCACGATCTCCGAGGAGACCGGGTCCGGCGCCTCGTCGATCCTGCATGGCGACGTCTCTGAGCTGCTGTC
Organism: Thalassobaculum sp.; assembly: GCA_048983575.1. Lineage (GTDB taxonomy): Bacteria > Pseudomonadota > Alphaproteobacteria > Thalassobaculales > Thalassobaculaceae > Thalassobaculum. The sequence goes on from JBLZTD010000001.1 coordinate 2,658,232, forward strand.
GGTTGACAACGCCACCGTCGCGCCGGGCCAGAACTCGTCGGAATACGGTGCCACCATCGCCATGGGCGATATGACCGGACCGTTTGACTACCACCTCTCCCATGGCCTGATCGCCCTCGCGGAACGCTTTGGGATCGAGCACAGCCGCGACGTGTTCAAGCATTACCGCTGCGACGCCGCCTCGGCCATCGAAGCGGGCAACGACATCCGGACCGCCCTGATCGCCTTCGGGCTCGACGGCAGCCATGGCTGGGAGCGGGTGCATGTGGACTCGCTGATCGCCATCGCCCGCCTCGTGGCGGTCTATATGGCGTCTCCGCCGGTGGTCGCCCGCGATACTCAGGGACTGGGCCCCATCGACGGTTTTCCCGACGTCCAGGAGTAGCGCCGCCAGGCCGGCTCTAAATCAGATGCTTCCCACCGTTGACCGGGATCGTCTGGCCGGTGATGAAATCGTTCGAAATTGCCATCAGGGTTGCCTGGGCAACCTCTTCGACACGTCCCATCCGGCGAACGGGAACCCGGTTGATCGCGGAGTCCTCTATCGCCGAGGCCATGTCCGTTGCAATGAGCGATGGAGCGACTGAATTGACCGTGATTCCCTCTCCAGCGACCCGCATCGCGTATCCACGCGTCAGTCCCTCCATTCCGGCCTTGGCCGCATTGTAATGCACGCCGATTTCACCCGCACCGCGCGCCGCGCCCGAGGATATGTTGACGATCCGGCCCCATTTCCTGGCCCGCATCTTCGGCAGGACCGCCTGCGTGCAGAGAAACGCCGACTTCAGATTGACCGCGATCGTTTGATCGAACTCCGCCTCGGTCAGCTCGTCTATCGTGCGCTTGAGACCGATGCCCGCGTTGTTGACGAGAACGTCCACGGGACCGAGGTCTTGTTCGATCTCAGCCAGCATTCGGGAGACGTCGTTGCTATCGCTCACGTCGGCTCTCACCAACAAGACTCGGCGACCGAGAGCCGCCACCCGAGAGGCGACACTCCGTGCTGCTGCTTCATCCGACCTGAAGTTGACCGCGATATCCCCGCCGGCGGCGGCGAGTTCCAGAGCAATCGCTTGACCAATGCCTCTTGAGGCCCCGGTAACGAGACAAACGCGCCCGGTAAGGTCCATTGCTCGGTTCATGCGCAGACTCCTGAGAATATCCGGTGGCTCGTGTCGAAGCATGTTCCAGGACGGCCGAGAGAGCGCTCTTGGACATCGCGCGTTAACCTCATTGGACCGACAGCCATCATTAACCTAGCGTACGAATGCCGGAGGGAGCGTGTCGATGGCCGATGACGAAACAGCGCAGGAAATCGCCGAGGCCTGCGCCGCGGCCATGTGGGAGCGGGACGGCGTCTGCCGCGCGTTCGACCTGTCGCTCGACCGGGTGGCGCCCGGCGAGGCGGTGGTGTCGATGACCGTCACGGACGGCATGACCAACGGCCACGGCACGGCCCATGGCGGGCTGATCTTCACCCTCGCCGATACCGCCTTCGGCTACGCGAGCAACACCCGTGACCAGCGCACCGTGGCCCAGCACTGCGCGGTGACCTTCATCGCGTCGGCCGCAATCGGCGACCGGTTGACCGCGACCGCAATGGAACGGTCGCTGGCCGGGCGCAGCGGCATCTACGACGTCACGGTCACCGATCAGACCGGTCGCACCGTCGCCGAGTTCCGGGGCCACTCCCGCACGGTCATGGGGCGTATCCTGGAGGACTAATCGGTCGCTTCAGGGCTCGTTCACCCGGTCGAGCGGGTAGATCGGCCGACGCACCTTCTTGAAATCCAGGATCGAATTGTCCGAGGTGGTGACGCCGTCGCCGTCCAGCGTGATCGTCGCCTTGCCGAGATCGCCGAAGCCGGCGCGGTAGTGGATGCGCGACTTCAGCAGCAGGTAGCGCTTGTGCTGCGGCTGGATCCCGACCGACGTGAACACGCCGATATCCCAGGGCTCGTGATGGTTCGAGGTGACAACGATCTCGACCTTGCCGGTGTCGAGCACGGCGCTGTGCCCCATGGAGACCTGAACGCCCGTATACATGGGTCCGCGCACGGTCCAGCGTCCGTCGGTCAGGGTTTTCACCGTGCCGGTGATCTCCAGCGGACGGCCCTTCATGTCGATCGACGGCATGTCGGTCTTGCCGCCGAGCTTGAGGGTGACCGTGGCGCCGATCCCGGCCTTCTGCATCTGCGTCACCGCCTCCGGATCGTAGACCGCGGCCACGGCGACATCCTCCAGCCCCTGGGCGATGACCTCCTCGATCACCGTCATCACGTCCTGGGTGCCGCCGGAGCCGGTGTTGTCCGCATGATCCAGCAGCAGGGTCGGGCCGCCGTCGCTCTTGAGCGTGTCGAGCTCCTTGGCCCGGGCGACCGCCTGATCGAGGGGCTCGTGCTGATAGACGAACTCCTCGCGCCGCTTCCACATCTCCTCGACCAGCCGGTCGCGCCATTTGTCGGCCAGCGCCTGGTCGCCGTCGGTGACCACGACGACGCTGGATCCGGCATCGTGAAAGTCGGCCAGGGGGAAGCCGCCGAACACCGTGGCGGCGAGCACCTTGGGGTCCTCTTCGGCCTCGCGGGCCAGGGCCAGCAGCGTCTTCATCGGCTCGTCGTCGTGCCCCATGCGCAGGGTCTGGGCGAGCAGGGCGGGCTGGCCCCAGGCCATGACCGGGGTCACCTCGCCGGCGATGGTGCGCATGAGCACATGGGCGATCTGGCTGCCGACCTCGACCATGTCGATATGCGGGTAGGTCTTGTAGCCGATCAGACAGGTGCAGTTGTCGACCATCTTCTGGGTCAGATTGGTGTGCAGGTCATAGGTCACCGCGATCGGGATGCCGGGCGCGATCTTGCGGATGTTCTCCAGCAGGGTGCCTTCGCCGTCGTCGGTGGTCTCGGCCACCATGGCGCCGTGCAGGTCGAGCAGGCAGGCGTCCACCCCCTCGCGCACCGCGTCGAGGATCTTGCCCGCCAGGAACTCATAGGCCTCGGCCTTGACCGGACCGGACGGCATGGCCTCGGCGGCGACCGGCGTGACGACCTCGTGGCCGGCGGCTTCGGCGATGTCGAGATAGGCGCCGAACGGCATGCCCGTCCCCTTGTAGGCCTTGTACGCCGCCTCGCCGACATACCCGCCCCAGGCCATGAACCGGTCCAGATCGGTGACCACGGGCGAGAACGTGTTGGTCTCGTGCTTCATCATGGCAACGAGCAGGCGCATGGGACGGCTCCGGTCAGGTTGGAGAAAACGGCGCGTGGACACCTCCCGGATCTTGTGGGCTTCGGCGGCGGTTGTCGAGGTGCCGGGGCTGTGCCAAACGGATTGCCATGAGCGAGCGCCCGATCCCAACCGTCACCCATGTCGCCGCCGACGGCGACCACCGCTTCTCCAAGCCGCTTCGCGCCGCCATCCGGCTGATCGCCGGGGAGGGGGTGGAGGGCGACGCCCATCGCGGGGTGACGGTGCAGCACCGGTCGCGGGTGCGCGCCGATCCCACTCAGCCGAACCTGCGTCAGGTGCACCTGATCCACGGTGAACTCCATGACGAGCTGACGGCACAGGGCTTCGCCGTGGCCCCCGGCGTACTGGGCGAGAATGTCACCACGCGGGGCATCGACCTGCTGTCCCTGCCGCGCGGAACTGTGCTCCGGATCGGTGCCGAGGCGGAGGTGGAAATCACCGGCCTGCGCAACCCGTGCAGTCAGATCGAGAAGTTCCAGACCGGCCTGCTGAAGGCTGTACTGGACCGGGCCGGGGACGGCAGCCTGATCCTCAAGGCCGGAATCATGGGGATCGTGCGCACGGGCGGGGAGGTCCGTCCGGGCGATTCGATCACGGTCGTCCTGCCGCCGGAACCCCACGAGCCGCTCGACCGGGTGTGAGCGACTACCCCCCGGTCGGAACGATTTCTATGTGGGCGGTGAGCGGCCGGTGGTCCGAGGCGGTCCGGGCCAGCGGCGTGCCCGGTACGCGCACACCGCGGAGGCGGACCCGGTCGTTCACCAGGATGCGGTCCAGCGCCAGCACGGGCAGGCGACTCGGGAAGGTGGGCAGGCGGCGCACCGCGCCGATATGCTGGCCGAGGGAGCGGCTCAGCAGACGGACCACCGGCGAGAGCGGCAGCCAGTCGTTGAAGTCGCCCAGAATGACCGTCGCCATATCCCCGCCCTCCGCCGCCAGGTCGCCGATGAGCCGCGCCTGTGCCCGGCGTTCGCGGTGGAACAGGCCGAAATGGCTGGCCACGACCCGGAGCGGACCCTCGGGCAAGTCGACGGTGGCCATGATCGCGTTGCGCGGCTCGCGGGCGGGATACGCCAGATCGGCGACGCGCCAGTCGGTCAGCGGCCAGCGCGACAGCAGAAGGTTGCCGTAGCGCCGCTCCCGGTTCTGCATCGCCGGTCCTTCCACCGCATAGCCGCCGAACGACCGGGTCAGGGCCGCGAAATGATCGGGGCGGGTCCCCGGTTCGTCCCCGGGGCCGGAGACCTCCTGCAAGGCGACGATGTCGGCGCCGGTCTCCTCGACGGTCCGGGCGATCCGGCTTATGTCGCGGACACCGTCCGTTCCGATCGCGTCATGGGTATTGAAGGTCGCGACGGTGAGGGGCATCGGGCGTCAGTCGTCACCGGATTTGTTGTCGGTATCCGGGCTGACCATGTTGACGACGCGCTGCAGGACCACGCTTAGCGCGAACCAGCCGAGCAGCACGCCGACCAGAATCGCCACCCTTGTCGGCGTCGGGTCGGTGATCAGGTGCCACAGACTTTCCCCGACGGCGGTCAACGCGATGACGCTTGGCAGCAGGCCGAGGGCGGTGCCGATCACGAAGTCCCAAGGCCGGATATGGGTGGCGCCGGCGAGGACATTGATCAGGGTGAACGGCGCGATCGGGGTCATGCGCAGGGCGAGGACGGCGACGATCCCCTGGCGGCCCACCTTTCCGGACAGGCTCTTCAGGCGATGCCCCATCAGCCGATGGACCAGTCGGCGCCCGCCCCAGCGGCCGATGCCGTAGGTCAGGATGGCGCCGAGGGTGGTGCCGAACACCGAATAGAGCATGGCGACGACCGGCTCGAAGGTGATCGCGGTCAGCACCAGCAGAACGGTGATCGGGAACATGGTGAGGCTGGCGACGGAGTAGACCGCGGCGACCAGAAGCGGTGTCCAGATCGTGCCCGTCAACCGCTCGAACAGCGGACCCAGTCGGTCGACATTGGCGAAATCCGCGAGCGGCGTGGTGGTCCAGACGGCGCCGAGCCCGATCAGGCAGAGCACGGTGATTCCGAGCACCAGTTTCTGCAGACGCGGGCGGAAAGACGGGACCGACTCCATGGAGAGGAAGCCAAGGGCGCCGTCCTTGAGCTGGCGGTCCGGATCGGCCAGATCCAGCAGCACGCTGGTCGCCGGATCGAGTTCGAAGGCGGCCGGCTCCTCGATCGGCAGAAGGCAGCGGCCCTCGCCGGAGCCGGACCGATAGTGTTCAGCGATCTCCTTGACCAAAGCTCCCAGGCTGTCGCTGGTCTCGGCGCGCTCCGCAAACTCCTCCGCGGAAAGTCCGAGATGTTCCCCCAGCAGACGGTGACGCAGGCCGGCGATGGTGCGGCAGCGCTCCTCGGTATCGCCGATCAGCGCCAGATTGGCTTCGGTGTCGAACCGCATGGATCGCCGGTTGAGGTTGGCCGAGCCGACCGTGAGGAAGCGGTCATCGACGATCATCAGCTTGGAATGCACCATCACCGACGCTGTCGTTCCGTCGGCCGCCCGGGTCTCCGGCGCGACCAGGGTCACGCGGTCGGTGACGCCGGCCTCTTCGAGCTGAGCGCGGAACATTTGGCGTCCGCCACCCATGGACTTGGTTTCCAGCCAGGTGTTCTGGACGGCGGGCGTGATGATGACGGCTTCGAGATCCGGCCGCTCCCGCAACCGGTCGGTCAGGGCCTCGGCGACGCCGGGGGCCGTCAGGAACTGATTCTCGATGAACACGAGGTGCTCGGCCTGGCGGATGGCCTTTGTGTAGAGGTCTTCGATCTGCCAGACGGCCGGGTTGTCGTTCAGGGACGGTTCGGTCAGGGACAGCCCGACATCGATGTCGGTGAAATGCGGCTCGAGACCCTCGGGCCATATCTCCGAGGGATCCTCGATCTCTGGAATGTCATCCGGGTCCACGGCGCGCCAGCGGCGGCGGGTAAGATCGCCAAGCGCCCGCGCCGCGGGGCCGGTCACGGCCATATGGGTGTCGTGAAACGGTGTGTAGAGGCCCCCTTTGGGCGAGACGCGGCGCGGATCGTTCGGCGTGTGGTCGCTGGTATCCCACCGCTCCCGGGTGACGTCCAACCCGCCGCAGAAACCGATGGCGTCGTCGATCACGGCGATCTTCTGGTGGTGACAGGCGCCGAAGGGCAGGGCGTCATCCAAGTGCAGGCGTATCCGCGACGAGGTAGTCAGCATGAGGTTGACCATCGGCAAGGGCTCGCGGTCGCGCACGAACAGCGGGGTGAAATCCCAGAGAAGCAGCCAGACCTTGAGCTCTGGCGTCCGGTCGGTCAGGTATTCCAGGAGCGGCTTGAGACGGGTCGGCACGCCGTCCGCGTCAAGCCCGGATCCGTCATGCAGCTGCGGCGCCAGATCGACCTGGCTGTCGAGGTCCCAGCCGACGATCACGATCATCCGCTTCGCCTGCAGCATGGCGTTGCGCAACGCGGCGAAATACTCCTCGCCGTCCACCATGAGCGCCGCCCGTTCGGCGCGCACGATGGTCGCGCAGGTCTCGTCTTTCACCATGACCGCCCCGAACGGGGACGCGTCGTCACTCGAATTGGCCATGGCGGGATTTTCTCAATAATTGATATCGGGCGGATGAGCGCCCGCAATGGAGCACGCGGGGAAGGGACTGGCGGCGGGAAGCCGTCGGATGAAATTTGGCTACGGAGCGGGCGGCGTCAAGCTTAAGCCCCCGGCCAGGTATCGCTGAGCCGGTAGCCGCCCTGCCACGGATCGGCCGGATCGAGCAGGATTTGTCGAGTGTCGGTCAGCCAGGCCCGGCCTTCCAGGGAGGGGATGATCCAGTCCCGTCCGCCTCAATTCTCAACCTCCTCGATCCGGCAGTCGAATCGGCTGTCGATCAGCGAGATTCCGGTAAAGCGCTGGCCGATCGCGAGCTGTTTTCTCGCGTGCAGCACCGCCATCCGTGCCGAGCAGCCGGTGCCGCAGGGGGAGCGGTCGATCTTGCCCGGCCGGATCGTCACCGCGTTGCGGCTTCGGACACCATCGCCGTCGGGTTCGATGGCGGCGGCGATCTGGCAGAACGAGATGTGGCGCCAATCGGGCAGGTCCGGATGGACAAAACCGAGCTGCTCGTTCGCCGCGGCCGTGATGCGGGCGCCGATGCCGGCGATATCCCGCGCTTCGTCCGGTGTCAGGGCGAAGCCGAGCCGCTCGGCGGGCACGATCACGAAACTGTCGCCGCCGAAGGCGATGTCGACGGTGAGGGTCCCGAGCCCTGCGACCTCGAGCGCGGCGTCGAGCCGATCGGCGAAGGAGGGGAGGTTCCGCGTCCGGACGCGCTCGACCTTGCCGTCGCGGCAGGTCGCGGTCGCCTGTACCAGGCCGCCGGGTGCCTCGAGGATGATCGCCGTCTGCGGGCCGGTGATCGGCACTATACCGGTTTCGAGCAGGACCGTGGCAACGCAGATGCTGTTGGAACCAGACATGGGCGGGGTATCGGCCGGTTCCATGATGATGAAACCCATGGCGGCGTCGGGATGCTTCGGCGGAACCAGCAGGTTGACGTGGCGGAAAACTCCGCCCCGCGGTTCGTTCAGGACCAGATTTCTCAGTGTTTCGTCCGACGCGATGAAGCGGGACTGCTCCCAGAGGGTCTCGCCCGGCGGTGGCGCGACCCCGCCGACGATGACATCGCCGACTTCTCCCTCGGCGTGGCAGCCGACGATCTGGATCATGGTGCTGGATCGCATGATGCTCCCTCCGCTCCCCGCCGGCCCGCAATTCCCACGGCTTGGTCACAGGCATATCACAGCGTCGCTGCCATCTTGGATAGGCGACGGCGGTTGTCCGTCGACCGAGAAGGAAAACCGAGGAGAAAGCTCCATGGAGAAGGCGATGATCCGCAGGGCCAAGGCCACTGTCGGCGCGATGGTGGCGGCCCTTTCTGTCGCGATCTCCCTGCCGGCCTCCGCCGACCCGCCGCCCTGGGCCCCGGCCCATGGCTGGCGGGCGAAGCAGGGACAGCCTGTTGCTCGCGTTCCCGCGATACCGACAATTCTACTACCGACAGCCGACAGGGCCTACATGACCTGCGATCGAAGTCTTCTGTCCGGCAATGCCGAGCTGATCGGGCAGATCCTCGGCGGCGCGACCGGCGCGGTGGCGGGAGCCCAGTTCGGCCAGGGCAGCGGCAACCTGGCGGCGACGGCGGGCGGAACCCTGATCGGCGTGCTGCTGGGCGGCCAGGTGGCTGCGGCCATCGCCCCGGCCGATGCCGCCAGTGCTCAATACGCCCTGCAGTCGGCGCGCAACGGACAGACCGTGGCCTGGAACGCTCCGGACGGCGCCCGAGATATCCAGATCACGCCACAGCGGACCTTCTCCGCCGCCGGGGCCGATTACTGCCGTGAATACACCAGTAGGGCGGTGGTCGGTGGCCGCACGACGACCATGCACGGCACCGCCTGCAGGCAGCCGGACGGCCAGTGGCAGATCATCGACTGACGCGATTGGCACAAAGGTTGCTTCTGTCAAAGCGAGGAGCGGAGGTTCCTCTCAATGGAGGATAGAGAGATGCGACATGTTCCGAAGTTTTCCGACGATTACGGCCTGACCCCAACAGAAGTCGCCGAGGCGGCCATCCTGTCGGCCGATATGGACGAACTGCTCGACGCAATCGGCGACGACTGGTCGCTGGCGGATGCGGAAGAACTGGATCTCGGCCTGGCGCACTGACCGTCAGCGGCCGTCGGCCTTCCGCGACAGGGTGGCGAACCAGCGCAGCGCCGGTGCGAGCTCCTCGCGCCACAGCCGCCATTCGTGATCGCCGTCGCGGACCCGGAGTTCGACGGTGTGCCCGGATGCGCGTGCCGCCCGGAAGAACCGGAGCGCGCCGTCCCAGAGTCCGAGACCGTCATGGTCTCCGGTCATGACATAGAAATCCGTCGCCAGGTCTGATGGGACGGACGACAGCGGTGCGAAGACATTCGCGGCGTTGAACAGCGCCGGATCGAAGGGCTCGCCGAAGGCACCGACGAAGAACCGGAGCTGGAACTCCGGAAATTCCGCCGCCGAAGCGACGTCTTCGAAGATGGCGGGGCTGAACGCGGCGGCCGCGCGGAAGAGCCGCGGGTGATGCGCCGCCAGCCGCAATGCACCGTATCCGCCCATCGACAGTCCGGCGACGAACCGCTGTCCGCGCTCTCGCCGTACCGGATACTGGGCTTCGATGGCGGGGATCAGGTCGTCGATCAGGGCCTGTTCCCAGGCGCCGAACTTCGCGGAATCGACATACCAGGAATTTCCGACACCGGGCATCACAACAAGCATCGGCACGGCGTCGGGGTCGGCGAATACCGCGTCCGCCGTTGCCGCCGCTTCGCCCGCCCCGAGCCAGTCCCCGGCGCCGCCGCCGAAACCGTGAAGCAGGTAGAGGACGGGCAGCCGGTCGGCCGCTGCGGTCTTCGGGACGTAGACCCGGACATCGATGGCCTGCCCGAGCACAGGACTCTCTATCGCGCGGGTCTCGACCGTGCCGGCAAGCGCCGCCGGCGCCCCCAGGAGAAGGCAGAGCGCGAAAAGGAACCCGATCACTCGGCGGGGGCGGGATAGCCGGACCGGTCCCGGTTGCCGTCGCGGGAGCGGGTGGCCGCCTGCTGTGCCATGTCCGAAGCGGCGCGGTTCCGCGCGTCGGCCTCTGCGGCGAGCTTGCGCCAGGGCTGTTTCTTCAGCAGCGTGCACCAGTAGGCGAACCCGATGACGATGGACAGGCCTGCGATATTGACCAGGGAAACGGTCAACGTCGAGCGGCCGATTTGATCCAGGACGATCCCCGCGACCCGCGACAGTCCCATGCTCAACAGAAAGACGGCCAGCGAGTTCTGCCCGACCGTGATGATCGGTTTCGCCCAGTCGGACCGCAGGGCTTCCAGTCGCGGGTTGACGACGGCGAGGGCGAGGTAAGCCAGGGCCAGGAAGTGCACATAGCGCAGTAGACCGAAATCCGTCTTGTCCTGAAGTCCCCAGACAACCTCGCGCACCCACCGCAGGAACGGAATGTCCTGAGCGAAGCCCCAGTGCGCGGCCGGAATGCAGGCGATCACGAAGACGGCGGCGGCGATGACCCACGGCCGGCTGATCCGGGGCGCGGGCAGCCAGCCCAAGGCGAAGGCGAAGCCGGTGAAGAAAAGCAGTTGCCAGGCCAGAGGATTGAAGAACCAGCCGATACCGTTCTCGTCAGGATGCGCCGGAAGCGCCAGGCCAAAGGCGTGGACGCTCGCGTAGACCATGGCGACGAAGGCCAACGCGGCGGCGGGATGGATCCGGGCGAGCGCCATGACCGCCGGCACCAGGATCAGGGCGCCGATATACATTGGCAGGATGTCGAAGTAGTTCGGAACGTAGGTCAGCGTGAACAGGCCCATGAGGCCGCGGCCGGGATTGTCGAAGAACCATCCCAGATTCAGCTGATCGACGTAGTCGGTCGTATCGCCGTAAAGCGCGGTCGCGGCGAAGACCATGGCGGCGATGAAGATGAACATGGTGATGTGGGCGACGTAGATCTGCCAGACCCGGAAGCCGATCCGCGCCGTACCGTAGGCAAAGCCCGCCTTGGAGAAGGTGGAGCCGAAGGCGAGGGCGGCCGCGAAGCCCGAGCAGAACACGAACATTTCCGTCGCGTCCGACCAGCCGAAACGCGCCGGAATATAGTTCGCCCACAGGTTCTCCGGGACGTGCGCGATGAAGATGATCAGCATCGCGATGCCACGGAAGAAATCCAGTCTGGGGTCGCGCGGCGCGCGGCCGGGAACGCTCATTTCGGCTTCCTCGACGGAAGAAACGACGACGGGTCGGGTCGGCCCCGACAAACGCGGTCTTGTCTACTGTCACAAATATGGCGTCTTCGGGCTCAAGACCAATCAAGTCCCCGTCAGGCGCGGCTGACGGGTTCGTGAACGCCGGAAATCAACCGTTCTCACGTTTCGGTCATTTGGGGCCCGACCCTCTGGAAGGCGGGCTCGGACAGGCACATATTCCGACGCGTCGGCACTAAGCCGGCACGCCGGTCCTCGCGTACCCGCAAGACCAGCATTCGGCTCGGAAGGGATTCATGACTGTCAGTGATTTGGGGGCTGCCGAAGCGCGGCGTCCGGCGGAGCGGCAGGCGCAGGTCATGCGCCGCCGCCGCGTGGTTTTTCTCGGCCTGGTCACGGCAACCTGCCTGGGGCTGCTGGGCTGGATGACCCGGCTGCTGGGCGGTGACGGGATAGACGCATTGGATGTCGTGATGCTCGCGCTCTACGGCGGAACGCTGCCCTGGGTGATCATCGGTCTGTGGAACGCGGTGATCGGCGTCGGTCTTCTCCATCTGCGCCGCGACTGGCTGTCGGCCGTGCTGCCCATTCAAGGACTGGACGATGACCGTTCCGCGATCACGGAGGCCACCGCGATCGTCATGCCGGTCTACAACGAGGACCCGCAGCGGGTTTTCCGCCACCTACGGGTGGTGGAGAGTTCGCTCGCCTCGACCGGGCACGCGGCCGCTTTCGAGATTTTCCTGCTATCCGACAGCACCGACCCGGAGATCGCCGCCGAAGAGGAGCGGCGCTTCGCCGCCTGGCAGGCGATCTCGCCGTATCCGCACCGCATCCACTATCGCCGACGGGTTCAGAACACGCGCCAGAAGGTCGGCAATATCGAGGAATTCTGTGACAGCCACGGCGATCGGTTCGAGCACATGATCGTGCTGGACGCGGACAGCCTCATGTCGGGCGAGGCGATCCTGCGACTGGTCCGGCTGATGCAGCGCAATCCGCGGCTCGGTATCCTGCAGACCCTGGCCGTCGGCCTGCCGTCCTCCAGCGCCTTCGCCCGGATCTTCCAGTTCGGAATGCGCCACGGCATGCGGGCCTACACCACCGGCAGCGCCTGGTGGCAGGGAGAGAGCGGTCCGTATTGGGGGCACAACGCGATCCTGCGCATGTCGGCGTTCCGCGCCCATTGCCGACTGCCGCGCCTTGCGGGCTCCCCGCCGCTGGGCGGCGAGATCCTGAGCCACGATCAGGTCGAGGCGGCCTTGATGCGCGCCGCCGGCTACGACGTCCGGGTCCTGCCCGTTGAGGGCGGTTCCTACGAGGAGAACCCGCCGAGCCTGCTCGACTTCATCAAGCGCGACCTGCGCTGGTGCCAGGGCAATCTGCAGTATTTCAAACTGATCGGCTGGCCGATCTGGCGCCCGCTTGGCCGGGTGCAGCTCGCGCTCGCGATCCTGATGTATCTGTCGGCGCCCATGTGGCTCGGGTTCATCGCCCTCGGCATGACCCGGCTGTTCGCCGGCGGCATCGATCCGCAGAGCAATCTGGCGTTCTCGGAGGCCCTCTGGTCGGCGGTCGAGTGGAACGAAGGCGTGGCGCTGTTCGCCACCATGATGGCCATCACCTTCGCGCCGAAGATCATGGGTGTCCTCGACATCATGCTCTCGGCCGCGAAGCGCCGGCGCTACGGCGGCGGATCGCGGATGGCGGCCGGCGCTCTTGTGGAACTGGTCTTCGGCATGTTCGTGGCGCCCGTGGTCGCGGTCGCTCAGACCATCTTCATCGCGGGGCTGTTCTGCGGCAAACGGATCACCTGGAACGCCCAGATGCGGGATCCCCGGGAGGTGCGGTGGGGTCAGGCGCTGTCGACCCTCTGGCCGCAGAGTCTGGTCGGCCTGGCGTTCGTCGGCACCTTGGCGGTTTTCGCCCCGTCGATGCTGCCCTGGGCGGCGCCGATCGTCGTCGCCTGGTTGCTGGCGGTGCCGTTCGCGGTCGTCAGCGCCGTGCCGGGCCTTGGTCGGACCCTCCAGCGCTGGCGGCTCTGCGCGGTCCCCGAGGAGTTCGACACGCCGGCGGAAATCGCCGCCGTGCAGGCGCCGGCCGACCGGGAGGACATCGTCGGCGTGCTGGCGGCGGGAGGTCCGGTCGCGCCCATGCTCTCGAACCGGATACCGGTACCGCTGCGGCCCGAGAGTTGACCGACGGCGGCACCGGGGAGTTGACGGAGCCGGCAAGGTCGCGTTCGCTCGCGGCCATGACGAATTCAAACAGCTGCCTGGCTGGACTGGGAACATCTGACGACCACCGATCTCGCCGGCGGCCTGCCCCAGACGGCAGTGGCCCTGTTGCCGGTGGCGGCGGTCGAACAGCATGGGCCGCACCTGCCTCTCGGAACCGATGCGATCCTGACCGATGCCGTGGTCGCGGCCGCTCGGAGCGCGGGGGTCTCGGACGCGACCGTCCTGCGCCTGCCGACCCAGCGGGTGGGACTGAGTCCCGAGCATACGGCCTATCCCGGGACCCTCTCGTTGGACGCCGAAACGGTCATTGCGGCTTGGTCCGCCATCGGCGCCTCGGCGGCCCGGGCGGGCGTGTCGAAGCTGGTGATCCTCAACGGCCATGGCGGGCAGACCGGCCTGGTCGACGTCGTTGCGACGCGGCTGCGGTCCGAGCACGGGATGACCGTGGTGCGGGCGACCACCTTCCGGCTGCTCGGGCACGCGGTGGATCTCGGTGCCCGCGAGGCGCGCTACGGCCTGCATGGCGGGCTGCTGGAAACCTCGATGATGCTGGCGGCCGCCCCGGAACTGGTGCGGCGGCAGGCGGTCGCCGATTTCGGCAACGCAGCCGAGACCTGGGAGAAGGCTTTTTCCGCACTTGAGGGGGAGGGCGCCACCGGTCTCGGCTGGATGGCGCAGGACCTCAATCCGGCCGGCGTGACCGGCAACGCCGCGGCGGCAACTGCGGAACTGGGCGAGCGCATCATCGGCGCCATGGCCGCCCGCCTCGTAGCGGTGATCGAGGATCTCTCAAAGTTCAGGGGACTGGTGTGAGTGTGACCTGGGATAGTCTGCGCGAGGCGATGGTGCGTGCCCGTGAGGTGCGCCGGCTTGACGGCGACGCGCGGCCGCTGATCGCGGATCTGGTGGCCATGCGGTCGGAAGGGGCGGACATTCCCGCTTTCGGGGCTCTGCTCGATCTCGTCGAGGCGGCGGCGCGCGGCCCCGTCGCCATCGGCCAGAGCGGCCAGACCTTGGACGGCAGGATCGCCACGGCCCGCGGTCATTCCCACTACGTGAACGGTCCGGAGGCACTCGACCATCTGCACCGGCTGCGGGCCCTTGTGGACGCAGTGATCGTCGGGTCGGGAACGCTGCGGGCGGACGACCCGTCGCTCACCGTTCGGCGCTGCGCCGGCGACAATCCGACCCGCGTGGTGCTGGCCGGCACCAGCCGGGTTCCCCGCGACCGCAGGCTGTTCACGGACGATGCCGCGCCGACCCTGGTGACAGGTGTCGACCTCCCCTGCGAGCCGGATGCGGACGGTCATGTCGATCCGCGCGGCGTGCTCGACAGCCTCTCCGCCTTCGGGCTCGACGTGGTCCTGGTGGAGGGCGGCGCGAAGACGGTCTCCCGGTTCCTGGCGGCGGGGTGCCTTTCCCGTCTTCATCTGCTGGTGGCGCCGACCATTCTCGGCTCCGGGCGTGCCGGCTTCGTCCTCGACGAGGTGGAGACCATGGACGAGGCGCGGCGGTTCTCCGCCAGCCGCTACGATCTCGGCGCGGATACCCTGTTCGATCTGGTTCCCGAGCGGGTCGGGCCGCGAGAAGAGGCGGAGGGCGACGGCCCGGACGGCGGCGGAAGGTGAGAGGCGCCTAGCCGGCGCTTCCCGGCTCCACGATCAGGCGGCAGCAGCCGGTCTGGCCGGGTTTCCAGGTCCTGCCCTTGAAGACGAAGCCCGCCCGCTCGAACAGGCCGCCGTCGATCCGGCCCGCGGCCCGGCAGAGTTGCTCGATCTCGGTTTCCGAGCGGCCGTCGGCGACCCAGAAATCCTTGAGCGGGCAGCGGTGGAACTGGATTTCCATCCGCGTATCGCTGCGTTCGATCACCTCGGGGGCGAAGAGGGCGTCGCGGCCGGGAATGCCGCCGAGAAAGGCTTCGCACAGGCCGGCGGTATCGTCCGGACCGTGCGATGCGAAGTGCTTCCCCATGTCGGTGCCGAGCCGCCGGGTGGCCTCGCCGAGGAGCGCGACGGCCTCGTCGGACCCGAACCTTTCGGCCAGAACGTCGAAGATATGGCCGTAGGCGGCGGCCCGCATGTTCACGGCGGCCCGCAACTGCTCCAGCGTCACCGTCTCCGGTTCTTCGTCATGCGCATCGTCAGCGTACGTATCGTCGGACATGGGGCCTCCTCCGTCAGGTCTTCAGCATGATCTTGCCGATATGGGTGCTCGACTCCATCAGCGCGTGGGCCTCGGCCGCCTGTGCCAGCGGGAAGGTCTTGTACATGATCGGCTTGACCGTCCGCGCCTCCAGGAGCGGCCAGACCTTCTCCTCAAGCTGCCGGGCGATGGCGGCCTTCTGGGCGACCGTGCGGGGCCGCAGGGTCGAGCCGGTGATCGTCAGCCGGTTGGTCATGACCTTCAGGAAGTTGAAGTTCTCCACCTGCGGCGGTTGCAGGAAGGCGATCTGCACCAGCCGTCCCTCCAGCTTCAGGGATTCGAGGTTCTTCTGGATATACGGACCGCCGACCATGTCGAGGATGACGTCGGCGCCGCCGGCCTCCTTCATGACCGCCTCGAAGTCTTCCTCGCGGTAGTTGATCGCCCGGTCGGCGCCGAGATCCGTGCAGACCTTGCATTTCTCGGCGGAACCGGCGGTCGCGTAGACGGTCGCGCCGAAGTGGTGGGCGAGCTGGATCGCGGTCGTGCCGATGCCGGAGGAGCCGCCATGGATCAGAATGGTTTCGCCTTTCTGCAGCCGACCGCGTTCGAACACGTTCGTCCACACGGTATAATAGTTCTCCGGGATCGCGGCGGCTTCCTCCAGCGAATAGCCCTTGGGGACCGGCGAACAGGTATCCGAGGCGGCGGTGCAATACTCGGCGTAGCCGCCACCCGGCACGAGCGCGGTCACCTGGTCGCCCACTTTCCACCGGGTCACGTCCGGCGCGATCGACACCACTTCGCCGGCGATCTCCAGGCCGGGAATGTCGGAGGCCCCCGGCGGCGGCGGATAGCCGCCAGACCGTTGAATGCAGTCGGGCCGGTTCACGCCGGCATAGGCCACCTTGACCAGAACCTCGCCGGCGCCGGGGGCGGGGACGTCGCGGGTGGTCGGCTTCAGCACCTCGGGCGGTCCGCCGGCCCCCTCGATCTCGATCGCCGTCATCGTGGCCGGAATGTCAGTCATGGGTTTCCTCCCAGTTTGTCGCTGCTCCTTCCTAGACCATGGGATACCCGGTTGGGAATTGCCCACGCGCAGGATCCGGGATGCGGCTCGCATGCGCGGCACGCAATACCGCGTCAGGAATGCAGGGTATTCGTGTGCGTTTACGGTCTTGACTCTTAGGAGCCGCGGTTTCGACACTTGGCGTCCAATCAACGATCCGGGATCACCGGACGTGAATGCTCTGAAGAGCTGGAGGAAACGTCATGAAATCAACTGAGTACGCCCGCCGGGCGGCATTGTCCGTGCTCGGCGCAGCGGCGGTCGCTCTGCCGATCGCCACGCTGGTGCCGGGTCTTGCCCAGGCAGCCGATCCGATCCGGATCGGCGTCATCTACGACTTCACCGGCCCGTTCGCGGCCGGCGGATCGACGGCGGCCGCCGTCGGCAACGAGATCGCGGTCGAGCTCATCAACGAACAGGGAGGCGTTGAGGGCCATATGATCGAGACCATCGTGGCCGACGCCCAGTCGAAGGCCGAGGTCGCGATCAACGAGGCCACCCGCCTGCTCGATCAGGAGAATGTCGACCTCATCATGGGCGTGTTCTCCTCCGCCCATTGCGTGCCGATGGCCCAGAAGGTCGATGCCCAGCAGAAGTTCATGTGGGCCAACGTTTGCGTCTCGTCCGCCGTCTTCAAGGACAAGAACCTCAAGTACGTGTTTCGTGGTCAGGTCCACTCCGACCAGTTCGGCTGGGCGTCCTGCACGTTCCTGAACGAGTACGCCGAGAACAAGCTCGGCATGAAGCCGTCGGATCTGAAGGTCGCGATCATCTATGAGGACGGTCCTTACGGTTCCGGCGTCGCCTCCGGCAACGAGGCGACCTGCAAGGAATACGGCATGGACGTGACGCTGAAGGAAGGCTACTCGGCCACCGCGCCGGACCTGTCCAGCCTCGTCACGAAACTGCGCCGGGCCCGGGCGGACGTGATCCTGCACACCGGCTACAACCCCGACATCACGCTGTTCCTGCGCCAGGCCAAGGAGCAGGGCCTGAAGTGGAAGGCGCTGATCGGCCACGGTGCCGGCTACGGTCAGATCGACAAGCTCACCGAGGCCTTCGGCAAGGACGCCAACTACATCTACAATACCGATCCGGTCGCGGCCCAGCTCCTCGATCCGTCGACCCTGGCGCCGGGTCTCGGCGACCTGACGGCGGAGATGGTGAAGCGCTACAAGGAGAAGACGGGCGCGACCGAAGTGCCGCCGCACACCTCCATGGGCTTCAATCAGGCCTGGATCTTCTTCACCGACGTCCTGCCCCGGGCCATCAAGGAGCACGGCGGTTACGATCCGGAAGCTCTGCGTAAGGCCGCGCTGGAAACCGACATTCCGGTCGGCGGCACGGTCCAGGGTTATGGCGTGAAGTTCAACCCGCCGGGCCACAAGATGGCGGGTCAGAACGAACGGTCCTCGCCGGTGGTCATGCAGTACGTGGACGGGGCGACCAAGATCGTCTGGCCGACCGCGATCCAGACCATGGATCCGGTGCTTCCGCTGCCCGACGGGCACACCTACGCGCGCTGACGCCGGGTTTCGGTGTCCAAATAGTCGGTCACGTCGACCGAGTTGTGTCGGCATAGGGGGTTCGGCGATGGGAGAGATGTTGCAGGTCCGCGGCCTGACCAAGAAGTTCGGCGGCTTCACCGCCGTCGACGAGGTCGCGTTCGATCTGGGCGAGGGGGAGATCCTCGGCCTGATCGGACCGAACGGCTCGGGCAAGAGCACCACCTTCAACCTGATCGCCGGGGCGCTGACGCCGACCGCCGGCTCCATCACTCTGGAGGGGCGGGACATCACCGGTCTCGCCCCCACCCAGGTCTGCCACAAAGGCGTCGGCCGCACCTATCAGATCCCGCGGCCTTTCCGGAAGCTGACGATCCTCGAGAACGTGGCCCTGGCGGCCTATTTCGGCGCCAACGGCTCGATCTCGCGGACCGAGGCCTGGAGACGGGCGGAGGATGCCCTGGATCTGACCCAGCTCCCGGTCGATGCCCGCTCCCGCGTCGACGGCCTGGGGGCCGCCGGCCTGAAGAAACTGGAACTCGCCCGCGCGCTGGCGACCCAACCACGCCTGCTCCTCGCCGATGAGAGCCTTGGCGGCCTTGACGAGAAGGAGATGGACCAGGCGGCGGACATGCTCAGCCACATTCGCGAGCAGCGCGGAATCACCATCATCTGGGTCGAACACATCATGGGCGTGCTGATGCGGGTGGTCGACCGCTGCATCGTTCTCGACCACGGGGAAATCATCGCCGCCGGCCTGCCGCAGGAGGTGGCCCACGACCCGAAGGTGGTCGAGGTCTATCTCGGTTCCGACGCCGAGTTCGGTGCAGAATCAGGTTGGGGGTCAGGCTGTCAGCCAGCCCGAAACGGCCGGCGCGTGACGGGGGGCGGCATGCTGGAATTGAAGAACGTTTCCGCCGGCTACGGGACTTTCCAGGCGCTGTTCGACGTCAGCCTTGAAGTCCGGTCCGGCGAGGCGGTGGCGGTGATCGGCCCGAACGGTGCCGGCAAGACATCGCTGCTGCGGGTGATCTCGAAGGTCATCGACCTCAACGGCGGACAGATCTCGATGGAAGGCGTGGCGCTGAACGATGTGCCGGCGCACAAGATCATCGAGCTCGGGATCGCCCATGTGCCGGAGCACCGCCGGCTGTTCCCGCGGCTGACGGTCGAGGAGAACCTGAAGATGGGCGGCTTCATCGCCGATGCCCGCGCCCATTTCGAGGATCGGCTGGCCTATGTCTACGAGCTGTTTCCGCGGATGAAGGAGCGCCGTCACCAGCTCGCCGGCACCATGTCCGGCGGCGAACAGCAGATGTGCGCCATCGGCCGCGGGCTCATGTCCGGACCGAAACTGCTGCTGCTGGACGAGCCGTCCGCCGGCCTGGCGCCGGTGATCGTGCAGCAGGTGTTCGAGCTGGTCCGGCGGATCCGGCAAGAGGGCTACACCGTGCTGATCGTCGAGCAGAACATCCAGCAGGTCCTGAAGGTCGTGGACCGCGCCTACCTGCTCGAAGTCGGCCAGATCAAGATGAGCGGATCGTCCCAGGAGCTCCTGGAGAATGACGACGTCCGCCGCGCGTATATCGGTCTCTGAAGGAGAAGCGCCGTGGATTTCCCGCTCACCGACCCGTTCTTCTGGGAGACCGTCATTCAGGGCCTGCTGTTCGGCGGCGTCCTGGCCCTGCTGTCGCTCGGGCTCAACATCATCTTCGGCGTCATCGACGTCGTGTGGATCTGCTACGCCGAGCTGATCATGATCGGCATGTACACGATCTATTTCCTATACAGCGATTATGGCGTGCCGCTGCCGCTTGCCATGGGCGGCGGGGTCTTGGTCGTCGCGGTGCTGGGCGCGGCGCTGCACCACTTCATCATCCGCCCGATCCTGCATACCGAGCCGATTAACCAGCTCCTGGTGACCGGCGGGGTGCTGTTCTTCCTGCAGGGTTTCGCCACGCTCGCCTTCTCCGTCGAGTTCCGCAATCTCGGCGTCTCGTTTGGCAGCATCGAGGCCGGCGACATGTACATTCCCACCACGCGGCTGCTGGCCTTCATCGTCAGCCTGGTGGCGGTGGTCGGGTTGTGGCTGTTCCTCAAGCGGACCTATCTCGGCACGGCGATCCGGGCGATCAGCCAGGACCGGGACGTCATGCCGCTCATGGGGGTGAGCCCGCGCAAGATCTACCTCGTGACCTCGGCGCTCGGCGGCGGTCTCGCCGGGCTCGGCGCCTGCCTGCTGGTGCTGCTCTACGACATCCATCCGGCGATCGGGCTGACCTTCGGGCCGATCACGTTCATGGTCTGCGTCATGGGCGGCCTCGGCAACATGATCGGCGGGTTCATCGCCGCCTTCATCTTCGCCGAGTTCATCGCCCTGGGCGGGTTCTACGCCGAGATCGAGTGGGGCTACGTGATCGCCTTCGCGTTCTTCATCGTCATGATGTTCATCCGCCCGCAGGGCATTCTCGGAACCAAGAATTGAGGGGGCGGGCATGAACGTCGGAACGGTCATCAAGGCGGTCGGCCTACTGGCGATCCTCGCCTTCCCGGCGCTGGGTTTCAGCGACTACGTGCTGCACATCGCGATCTCGATCCTGCTCTGGGGCTATATCTACACCGGCTGGTCGGTGATGGGCCGGTTCGGCCTGGTCTCGCTGGGCCACGGCGCCTTCATGGGCATCGGGGCCTATGTGGTGACCATGCTGTGGAACCATGCCGGCATCACGCCGTGGATCGGCATCCCGGTCGCGGTCGTGGTGTCCATGGCGGTCGGCTTCATGATCGGCTTCCCCTGTTTCCGCTTCCGGATCACCGGTCACTATTTCGCCCTGGTCACCCTGGCGCTCTCCGAAGTGGTTCGTCTGCTGATCGTCGCGCTGCGCGACTATACCGGCGGCTCTCTCGGGGTGACGCCTGTCAGCGTGATCTCGGCCGACAATCCGACGTCGTTCCTGGCGATGCAGTTCTCGGACAAGGTGAGCTGGTTCTACATCGTCGTCGGGGTCTGGGTGGTCGGCCTCTTCATCTGGCGGATGGTGGATCGATCGATGATCCGCTACGCCATGGAGGCGGTGAGCCAGGAGGAGGACGCGGCGGCCTCGGTCGGCGTCCACGTGACCCGTACCAAGCTGATCGTCACCATGATCTCGGCGGGGATGACCGCCGTGGGTGGGGCGATCTACGGCCAGTACCAGCTTTACATCAACCCGGAGACGACGTCGGGTATCGCCATCTCCCTTCAGATCGTCTTCGCCGCGATCGCTGGGGGCATGTTCGTGCAGCTCGGCCCGACGGTTGGCGCGGTGATCACGCTATTGCTGACCGAAACGCTGCGGCAGACCGTCGGCCATGACGTTCACGGTCTTGACGTCATGATCTACGGTGCGATGCTGGTTCTGTTCATCATCTACATGCCGCGCGGCGTCGTCGGGCGGCTTATCGACGCGTTCGAGCGGCGCTCCGAGACACCCGGGACACCGGGCCAACCGAGGCCGCAGCCGGGGGAATAGTGGCCGCATCCGCATCGACCGACCAGCCGGACCACGCGCCGTCGCTCTGGGCTGCGACGGCACCCCCTCCGCCGGCAACGGACAGACTGACCGAGGCGATCGACGCCGATGTGGTGATCGTCGGTGGTGGCGTGACCGGCCTGTCGAGCGCCCTGCACATGGCCGAGCGCGGCATCTCCGCCGTTGTGCTGGAAGCCGCGCGAACCGGATTTGGCGGCTCCGGACGGAACAGCGGGCATATCATTCCGGCACTGGGAGCTCGTGACCCGGATATGCTGGTCGCCGAACTCGGTGCCGATGCGGGCGAGCGGATGATCGCGTTCCTCCGCGACAGCGCCTCGCTCACCTTCGACCTGATCCGCAAATATGGCATCGACTGCGATGCGGTGCAGAACGGATGGGCGCAACCGGCGCACCGGGCTTCGCGCATGAAGCTGCTGGAGAAGCGCTACGAGGAATGGACCCGGCGTCAGACGCGCGTCGAGCTGCTGGACGCCGGCGAGATCGCCGGCAAGCTAGGGACGGGCGTTTATCACGGTGCCCTGTTCATGCACACCGGCGGTCATGTGAACCCGCTGGCGCTGGCGCAGGGACTGGCCGGGGCGGCCATGGAGCAGGGGGCGCGGGTCTTCACCGGCTCACCCGCGCTGACCGTGGAGCGCGCGGACGGAAAGTGGCGCGTCGCCACACCCTCGGGGCAGGTGACGGCGGACCGGCTGGTGGTGGCGACCAATGCCTATACCGGCGCGTTGATCCCAGAGCTCGCCCGGAGCCTGGTCCGGATCATCAATTATCAGGTCTCAACCCATCCCATGCCGGCGGAGGTCGCGGCCGGCGTGATCCCGAGCGACATCTCCTCCTCGGATACCCGCGCCGATCTGTACCCGTTCCGCAAGGATCGGGCGGGCCGTCTCGTCACCGGAGCGACCCTGGCTCTGCCGCTGAACATGGATGCCCGCATCCGGCCGTGGATCGCCGAGCGTATCGGCAATGCCTTCCCGCAGATCACGGATCGGCGGCTCGAGTATGTCTGGAACGGACGCATCGCGATGACGCCGAACCGGTTGCCCCGGGTGCACGAGATCGGGCCGGGCGCGATTTCTCCGATCGCCTATAACGGGAGAGGGATGGCGATCGGTGTCGCCATGGGCCGGGAACTGGCCGACTGGGCCGAAGGCAAACCGGCCGACGCACTCGGCCTGCCCAAGCTGGAGGTCCAGCCGATGCCCTTCCTCAGCTCTCTCGGCCGCCTCGCCCAGGCGGCACTGGTCCGCTACCGGCAGCTCGACGCGCGGGATTGACGGCGCCCGACCGGGCGCGGCGGCTCAGGTCAGGCCCATCAGGCGGTCGATCTCGCCGGAATCCGGACCGTCCGGTCGGCCGCTGAACACCACCCGGCCGCGGCTCATCACCGAGACGCTGTCGGCCAGCGCCTTGGCGAAATCGAGATACTGCTCGACCAGCAGGATCGCCATCTCGCCCCGGCCGCGCAGGATCTCGATGGCGCGGCCGATATCCTTGATGATCGACGGCTGGATGCCTTCGGTCGGCTCGTCGAGGATCAGCAGCTTCGGCTTGGTGACCAGCGCCCGGGCGATGGCGAGCTGCTGCTGCTGGCCGCCGGAGAGATCGCCGCCGCGCCGCTCGAGCATCGACTTCAGGACCGGGAACAGCTCGAAGATCTCGTCCGGGACCCGGCGTTCGCCCGCCGGCAGGCAGGCATAGCCCGTCTGCAGGTTCTCCTTCACCGTCAGCAACGGGAAGATCTCCCGTCCCTGGGGCACGTAGGCGATGCCGGCCCGCGCCCGCTCGAAGGAGGGCAGGGCGGTCAGGTCGGTCGCGTCCCAGGCCAGGGTCCCGCCGCTGACCGGATGGTGCCCGACGATGCCGCGCAGCAGGCTGGTCTTTCCCACGCCGTTGCGCCCGAGCACGCAGGTCACCTTGCCGATTTCCGCCTGCAGGTCGATGCCCCACAGGATCTGGGCGGCGCCGTAGTGCAGGGTGAGATCCTTGATCGTCAGCATGGTCGGTTCCCCGGTTCCCTGGCCTCACCGGCCGAGATAGACGTCGATCACGCGCTCGTCGGCGCTCACCCGGTCGAGCGATCCCTCCGCGAGGACCGAGCCCTCGTGCAGCACGGTGACCATGACGCCCAGGTCCTGGACGAAGCTCATGTCGTGCTCCACCACCACAACCGAGTGGTCCCGGGCGATCTCTTTCAGCAGGGTGGCGGTCTGCACCGTCTCCGCGTCGGTCATGCCCGCCACCGGCTCGTCCACCAGCAGCAGGGACGGGTCCTGAGCCAGCAGCATGCCGATCTCAAGCCACTGCTTCTGGCCGTGGCTGAGGTCGGCCGCCATCGTGCCGGCCCGGTCGGCGAGGCGGATGGTGTCGAGCACCCGGTCGATCTTCTCCGCCTCCTCTTCGGTGGCCTGGGCGAACAGCGTGTCGAACACCGTCCGTTTGCCGGCGAGCGCCAGCACGATATTGTCACGCACCGTGTGGCTCTCGAACATGGTGGGACGCTGGAACTTGCGGCCAATGCCGAGCTGGGCGATCGACGCCTCGTCGAGCCTAGTGAGGTCATGCTGGCCGGCGAAGAGGGCGGTGCCGGTATCGGGTCGCGTCTTGCCGGTGATCACGTCCATCATCGTCGTCTTGCCGGCGCCGTTCGGACCGATGATGGCGCGCATCTCGCCCGGCTCGACCACGAAGGAGAGCTCGTTCAGCGCCTTGAAGCCGTCGAACGACACGCTGATGCCGTCGAGATAGAGGACGGTGTGGGTCAGCTCCTTGCTGAGGGTGTTCATGCCCGCTCCTCCGCTTCGGCGGCGGTCGGCGCCGCCGTTTCGGCCGACGCCTTCTTGCGGCGCCACTGGGACAGCAGGCCGAGGATGCCCTTGGGCATGAACAGGGTGACGAGAACGAACAGCCCGCCAAGCGCGAACAGCCAGACCTCGGGGAGGGCGCCGGTGAAGTAGCTCTTGCCGAAGTTGACCCCGATGCCGCCGATCACCGCGCCGACCAGGGTTCCGCGACCGCCGACCGCGACCCAGACCACCGCCTCGATCGAGTTGGCCGGTGCGAACTCGCCCGGATTGATGATGCCGACCTGCGGTACGTAGAGCGCGCCCGCCACCCCGGCCATCATCGCCGAGACGGTGAAGACGAACAGCTTGTAGTGCTCCACGCGATAGCCGATGAAGCGGGTTCGGCTCTCGGCATCGCGCACGGCGATCAACACCTTGCCGAGCCTGGACCGCACGATCGTGCGGCATATCAGGAACATCACGGCGAGGGCGATCACCGACAGCAGGTAGAGACCGATCCTTGTGCTATCCGCCTGCAGGTCGAAGCCGAGCACGTCCTTGAAGTCGGTCAGCCCGTTGTTGCCGCCGAAGCCCATCTCGTTGCGGAAGAAGGCCAGCATCAGGGCGAAGGTCATGGCCTGGGTGATGATCGAGAGATAGACGCCGGTGACCCGCGAGCGGAAGGCGAGGAAGCCGAAGACGAAGGCCAGCGTTCCCGGCACCACCACCACCATGACCATGGCGAACCAGAACATGTCGAAGCCGTGCCAGAACCACGGCAGCTCCTCCCAGTTCAGGAACACCATGAAGTCCGGCAGAATCGGGTTGCCGTAGACGCCGCGGGCTCCGATCTCGCGCATCAGATGCATGCCCATCGCATACCCGCCGAGGGCGAAGAACGCGCCGTGCCCGAGCGACAGGATCCCGCAATAGCCCCAGACAAGGTCGATGGACAGGGCCAGCATCGCGAAACAGAGATACTTGCCGAACACCACCACCGACGCGGTCGACACGTGGAACGGCGACGCTTCCGGGATGAACTGGTTGGCGACGGGCACGTAGATGGCCGCCGCCGCCAGACAGGCCAGCAGGATCAGCCCGGAGGTGCCGGTGAGCTGAAGGAACCGACCGGTCATCATGAGTCCACCGCCCGGCCCTTGAGCGCGAACAGGCCGCGCGGGCGCTTCTGGATGAACAGGATGATGAAGACCAGCACCAGGATCTTGCCGAGCACCGCGCCGGCATAGGGTTCCAGGAACTTGTTCAGCACGCCGAGCGACAGGGCGCCGACCAGGGTGCCCCAGAGATTGCCGACCCCGCCGAACACCACGACCAGGAAACTGTCGATGATGTAGGACTGGCCGAGGTTGGGGCTCGACGTTGTCGATCTGCGACAGGGCGACGCCGGCGATCCCGGCGATCCCGGAGCCGAGCCCGAAGGTGAGCGCGTCCGTCCAGTTGGTTCGGATCCCCATGGAACTCGCCATCCGCCGGTTCTGGGTGACGGCGCGCATCTGCAGACCGAAGGATGTGTGGCGCAGGACCAGGACCAGCACGGCGAAGACCACGATGGCGAAGACGATGATCCAGACCCGCCCGTAGGTGAGGGTCAGGCCGCCCAACTCGAACGCGCCGCTCATCCAGCTCGGGGCGCCGACCTCCTGGTTCGTCGGGCCGAACAGGCTGCGCACCACCTGCTGCAGGATCAGCGACAGGCCCCAGGTCGCCAGCAGGGTTTCCAGCGGCCGGCCGTAGAGGAAACGGATGATGCCGCGCTCGATCGCCATGCCCACCGCACCGGCGGTGGCGAAGGCCAGGGGGAGGGCGATCAGCAGCGACAGGTCGAACAGGAAGGGCGCGTGGTTGCGGATGATCTCCTGGACCACGTAGGTCACATAGGCACCGATCATCACCATCTCGCCATGGGCCATGTTGATCACGCCCATGACCCCGAAGGTGATGGCGAGCCCGATGGCGGCGAGCAGCAGCACCGATCCGAGGGACAGCCCGTACCAGACGTTCTGAGCCGCCGACCACATGGCGAGGTCCCGCTCGACCTTGCGTACCGCAGCGGCCAGCGCCTCCCCCAGCTCGGCACTGGCACCATTGCTCGCGGCCAGCAGGATGGCGCGGGCCTCCTGGTCGCTCTTCTCTGCGATCATCGTCCGCGGCGGCGATCTTCTCGGTGTCGGGGGCGTCGCTGTTCAGCACGGCGGCGGCCCGTGCCCGCTGCATGACGGTTGCGCACCCGGTCGTTCTGCTCCCGCTGAATGGCCGCGTCGAGCGACTCGATGGCCTCGGCATCGCGGCTCTTCAGAACCGCCTGGGCGGCGGCCGAGACGCACGCCCGCGTCGGGGCTCTGAAGGGTGAGCGTGCCGATGGCCGACCGCACGGCCCGGCGGAGGCTGTTGTTCACCCGCACCTTGGTCGACCTCGCGCCGGCCCGCTTCGCCCACATCGGCGCCGGTCAGCGGGTCGGTCAGCAGATAGCCGGCCCCGCCGCGCCGGGCGATGAACACCGCGTTGTCGGCGCGTCGGAAGTAGAGATCGCCTTCGCCGAGCGCCTCCAGAACCGGCGCGACCGCCGGGTCGCCGGTGGCGGCGAGGGCCTCGACGATCCGTTCGGTCTCGCCGAAATCGGCCCCGGCGAGGCGGGAGATCAGCTCGGAAGGGGATGCGGATTGGGCTTGTGCTGGCCCGCCGAGGGCGGCGATTGCCAGGACAAGCACAAGCGCGATCCGCTGTAGAATCGCTAGGCAGGAGCGCGGCATGGCTCGGGGTGCTCGCATGCTGACTCGGGAAATGTCCGGGAGAGGACCGGAGGGGAGCCGCCGCCGTCGAGATGGGGCTCCGATATCCGGGTGTCGCGTCAGCTGCCTTTGCCGCCGCACTTGCCGGTGGCGACGTTGAAGTTGCCGCAGTTCATCGGCTTGCGCCAATCGGCGATGAGGTCCTTGGAGTCCGGCAGGAAGTCCGACCATGCGTCGCCGACCACCAGACCGGGCGTTTCGAACACGGTCTCGAACTGGCCGTCGTCCTGGATCTCGCCGATCAGAACCGGCTTGGTGATGTGGTGGTTCGGCATCATCGCCGAGTAGCCGCCGGTCAGGTTCGGCACGGACACGCCGATGATGCTGTCGATCACCGCGTCGGTGTCCGTGGTGCCGGCCTTCTCGACCGCCTTCACCCACATGTTGAAGCCGATATAGTGGGCTTCCATCGGGTCGTTGGTGACCCGGTTCTCGTCGCCGATGAACTTGTGCCAGGCGGCGATGAACTCGTCGTTCTCCGGCGTCGGCGCGGACATGAAGTAGTTCCAGGCCGCGAGGTGGCCGACCAGCGGTGCGGTGTCGATGCCGGCCAGCTCCTCTTCGCCGACCGAAAAGGCGACGACCGGGATGTCCTCGGCCTTGATGCCCTGGTTGGCCAGTTCCTTGTAGAACGGCACGTTGGCGTCGCCGTTGATGGTGGAGACCACGGCCGTCTTCTTGCCGGCCGAGCCGAACGACTTGATGTCGGCGACGATGGTCTGCCAGTCGGAATGACCGAACGGCGTGTAGTTGATCATGATGTCCTCGGCGGCCACACCCTGGTCGAGCAGGTAGGTCTCGAGGATCTTGTTGGTCGTGCGCGGATAGACGTAGTCGGTGCCGGCGAGCACCCAGCGCTCCACGCCCTCGACTTCGGCCAGGTAATCGACGGCCGGGATCGCCTGCTGGTTCGGGGCGGCGCCGGTGTAGAACACGTTGCGCTGGCTCTCCTCGCCCTCGTACTGGACCGGGTAGAACAGAATGCTGTTCAGCTCTTCGAAGACCGGCAGCACCGACTTGCGGGACACCGAGGTCCAGCAGCCGAACACGGCCGTCGACCTTCTCGCCGGTGATGAGTTCGCGGGCCTTCTCGGCGAAGAGCGGCCAGTCGGAGGCCGGATCGACGACGACCGGCTTCCAGCTTCTTGCCCAGCAGGCCGCCCTTTGCGTTCTGCTGCTCGATCAGCATCAGCATGGCGTCCTTCAGCGTGGTCTCGCTGATCGCCATCGTGCCGGACAGCGAATGCAGAATGCCGACCTTGATCGTCTCCTGCGCCTGAACCGCGGTGGACAGCAGCAGCCCGGCGGCCAGGCCGAGCGCCGATCCCCTCAAAATCTTCGTAATTTTCATGGATGAAGCCCCTCTTTGGGCGGGCAGAAGCCCGCAACAATGGGCGATCAGCGCAAGAGATGTGCCACTGTGGCGCGAAGTTGATTGATCTCGTAAACCCTTGTGTTTCCTCCGCCACTGGAACACTGACCTTGGCGTGGGGCAGCCCTGCCTGCTCGAATTATTTGCAGCGCAAACTGTTGTGCTCAATTTTGGAGCACCCGGCGACACGGCTACGAAGCCTGCCGATCGAAGAGGTGCACGCAAAGTGCCTGCAAACGGTGGACAGCTTTCATCGCACACTCGAAATGGCGGCGGGCGAGGAAGCTCCCGCTCGGGTTTCGGCGCTTTTCCGGGCCCGGCGGCTCGTGTCACGACTCCCGGCATCAACCGGTCGGCCTCGAATGCCGGTCGCCTCGTCAGTTCGGGAGAACGCCATGAAGTTCGTGAAGTCGCTGGCCGTGGCCGGCCTCGCGCTCGCCCTGTCGGCCACCGCCGCCTCGGCCGAGACCCGCGTCACCTACAAATCCGCCAAGTCGTCGTCGTCCTATTACCAGATGGCCGTGCAGATCGCCGAGGCCATGAAGTCCGGCTCCGACGGCGCCATCATCGTCACCGTGGAGGAGAGCCAGGGCTCGGTCCAGAACGTGATGGAGGTGGCGGGCCGCAAGGGTAACTACGTCTTCACCACCCCGCCGGCGCTGGTCGGCCTGGCCCAGGGCGGCAAGGCCATGTTCGAGGGCAAGGGCAATCCGCGCTTCGATGAGATCCGCGCCCTGTTCCCGATCCCCTCGCTGACCATGCATTTTGTCGTCCGGGCGGATGCCGGCGCGTCCAGCTTCGCCGATCTGGAGGGCAAGACCATCCTGCTCGGCAAGGGCTCCTTCGGCGCCCGGGAGGGCGAGAAGTACCTCAAGCTGTTCGGGCTGGAGGGCAAGGTCGAGCTCGCCGATGTCGAGCTGTCGAACGCCGTGCCCGCCCTCAAGAACGGTCAGATCGACGGGTTCGTCACCGCCGGCTCCTATCCGGCCCCCAACGTGATCGAGGCCGCCGCCGGCACCGGCGTCACCGTTCTGTCCTTGACCGACGACCAGATCGCCGAGACCAAGCGGGCGAAGCTGGTGATCCCGGCCGGTACCTATGCCGGTCAGGACAAGGACATCGTCACCACCTCGCTGCCGGTGGTCGCCTATACGACGACCGACATGGACGACGAGACCGCCTACCAGCTCACCAAGACCTTCTGGGACCAGAAGGCCAAGATGGGCAAGGACGCGGCGTGGTGGAACGGCGTGAACGAAGGGCTGTTGGCCAATATCAGCGGAAAGCTGCATCCGGGCGCGGTGCGCTTCTACAAGGAGACCGGGTTCACGCTGACCGACGCGCAGCAGTAACCGTCTGAATTCGACCCTGCCGGCCCGGGCTGATCGTGCCCGGGCCGGTCCCAGTTTCGAGGCCGCGCATGTCCCCCTCCGCCCGCCTGATCTGGAGCGCCCTCGGCGCGGTCTCGATCGGCTTCCATCTCTGGCTGATCTTTCCGGCCTCGTGCCGAACCTGGTGAGCCGGCCGCTGCACATGGCCCTGGCCTTGCCATGGGCAATGCTCTTCGTCGCCCGCGGCCGGGCGGAGCTGATCAGCGGCGCGGTTCTCGGAACGGCCGGACTCGCTGCCTGCCTCTGGCTGGTCTTTAACGCCGACGCCGTGTCCGACCAGTACGGCTTTCTCGACGGCGACTTCCAGTTCCTCGTCGCCGCCACGCTGTTGGTCGTTGTGCTGGAGATGGCGCGCCGGTCGATCGGCTGGCCGTTGCCTGTCGTGGCGTTAATGGCGCTCGTCTACGGCCTGTTCGGCCAGCATATCCCCGGGGAGTTCGGCCATCCGGGCACGCCGCTGTCGAGCTTTCTCGGCACGCTGACCATCGCCGAGGGCGGGTTGTGGGGCAGTCTGACCGCCGTGTCGGTGAACATCGTCGCCATCTTCGTGATCTTCGGCGCCGTGCTGAACGCCGGCGAGGCCGGCCAGGGCTTCATGAACGTCGCGGCCGCCGCGGCCGGCCGTCTGCGCGCGGGCGCCGCGAAAGTCTCGGTGATCTCCTCGGCCCTGTTCGGCTCGATCTCCGGCTCGGCCTCCGCCAACGTCGCGTCCACCGGCGCCATCACCCTGCCGACCATGCTCAAGCTCGGCTATCCGCGCTCGCTCGCCGCGGCGGTGGAAGCGGTCGCCTCGTCCGGCGGGCAGATCATGCCGCCGCTGATGGGGGCGGGGGCCTTCGTCATGGTCGAGCTCACCGGCACGCCCTATACCGGGATCATGGCCGCCGCCCTGCTGCCGGCGGTGCTGTATTTCCTGGCGGTCTGGGTCGGCATCGACGGGTTTTCCCTGCGCCACGACCTGCGCGGGCTCGAAGCGGACGCCCGGCCTTCGGGCCGGGACGTGCTGATCACCTCCGCCTTCTTCCTGATCCCCTTCACCGTGCTGCTCTGGGGGATGTTCGGTGCCGGGTACACGCCGCAATACGCCGCCTGTCTCGCGATCCTGGCCGGTGCGGTGCTGCTGCTGGTGGACGGTCGCCTGTCCTTCGACTGGCGGCGCACCGTCGACCGGGTGGAGGCGGCCTGCATGGGCGCGGGTAAGCAGATCGCCACCATCGCCTCGATCATCCTCTGCGCGTCGATCATCATCGGCGTGCTCGGCATCACCGGCCTCGGTGTGAAGATCACCTCGCTGATTCTCTCCGGCTCCGGCGGATCGCTCTGGCCGGCCCTGCTGCTGACGGCGCTGGCCTGTCTCGTGCTGGGCATGGAGGTGCCGACCACGGCGGCCTACGTCATCTGCGTCTCGGTGGCGGGGCCGGCGCTGACCGAACTCGGGCTCACGCCGCTGCAGGCGCATCTGTTCGTGTTCTGGTTCGCCCTGCTGAGCACGATCACGCCGCCGGTCTGCGGCGCGGTGTTCATCGCCGCCGGGATGGTCGAGGAGAATTGGCTGAAAGTGGCCGTCCACGCCATGGCGCTGGGCATCGGGCTCTACCTGATCCCACTGGCGATGATCGCCAATCCGGACCTGATCGCCCTGGCGGAGACGCCGGGTCTCGCCCTGCTGGCCGCCGTTAAGGTCGCGCTCGGGCTGACCGCCGTCTCCTTCGCCGTGATCGCGCCATGGCAAGCGCCGGTTCGCCTGCTTCTGTTCGCGCTCGGCAACATAACTCTGTTCTACCCAATCTGATTCCGAGGCGGCAGCGGACCATCCAATCGCCCGACCGGCTTGTGCTATGCGCGACGAACGGTCTACCCTCGATGCGGGAAATGAGGTCGGTGACACTCGGTATACGGATGGCGGCATACGGGCGGGATGGCCGAAGACGATAACATGACGGCATCCCCGGGCGCTGAAGACGGGGGCGATCGGACTTCGGCGGAAGTATCCGACTGCCGCCGCCTCCGGCCGCGGAAGGGACCGGTCGCGAGACTGCTCCGCAGGATGTTTGTGTATCCTTTCGTCCGGCACGGGTACCGGGTCGCGCTGATCTGCCTGATCATGCTGGTGTTCGACCGGTTGGATCCGTTCGGCAGCAAGTCCGCTGCGAACGCGATGTTTCACGACATAATGATGCAGGTCGGCAATTCCGTAGGCTTCTGGCCGGAGCACGACCCCTTGCGGGGACCCGGGTTCGACCAGACGGACGTTGCCACGTCCTGGCGTAAGGACCGACCGGACGGCGTCACGTTGGTGTTATGGACCGACGAGGCGATGTCGGTGATGAAGGAGGAAAGGTACTCGGAGGAAATCTGGCCGATCAGCTATGCGACGCACGCCGCAGCCCTTTACGAGGCGCGTGCGATGCGGGCCAAAGCGGTTTTCCTGGACTTCGTATTCCTGTCGAAGCGGGTAGACGACACGTGGGAGGAACTTGCGTCGGAGATCCTGGCGTTCGCCGGGTCGAGAACCTCGCTCTTCATCGCCTGCGACATCGACTGGGATGGGCCGCCGGCATTTAGGGACATGATCGAAGCGGTGGCGGCGGC
The DNA here is from genome assembly GCA_048983575.1 of Thalassobaculum sp. GTDB lineage: Bacteria > Pseudomonadota > Alphaproteobacteria > Thalassobaculales > Thalassobaculaceae > Thalassobaculum. The sequence continues at coordinate 2,690,721 of JBLZTD010000001.1, forward strand.
AAATAAGAAGGCCGGTGGAACGGTGGTATCGTTCGTGCCCGCCATCCTGCCGATCCGACCTGTCATCCGCGACTACGAGATGTGGGTGACATCCGCTCGCCCGATCACCGGATTGGACGGCGAAGAACTGTCGGGGGGCCACGACAAGCGCGGCCCGGCAACGCAATGTGGTGGGGCGCAGGCGCTGGAAAGGGATGGCGGGGAGCGTGTCTCGATGACCGTGGCCCCGACGCTTTATGCTGCTACCGCTGCGCGGCCAAGGCAGCGGCCCCTCATGACGCCTGAAACACCCACAATGTCGTTATTCTGGGACCGTCGCTCCCATGTTGTAACGAACACGCTCTTCATGTCGGAGGGTAAGCCGACCAGCGGATGGTTGAATAACGTCAACGATATCGTCCGCGGAGTCCTGTTTGACATGTCGATCCTCTCGCGCCCGATGAGCGGCCCGCCCATGATGCCGGCCCATTTTCTGGTCTTTCCGGAAACCCCTATGGATGGAACCTTGGCCACGAAGGATCTGATTGAGGGGAGGGTTGTGGTGATCGGTTCCGCCCAACGATCGGCGGCTGATTTTCGCAATACGCCAAATGCCGCGGCCCGCCCGGGAGCCCTGGTGCACGCAGTCGCAGTCGATAACTTGTTCAAGTTCGGTCTCGACTACGTTCGAGAGCGCAAAAATCTGATCGGGATAAACAAGTCGACAGCCGTACTGGTGATGGCTGTGCTGGTATCGGCTTTGGCCTATTCGATCCTGGTCGAGAAGAACCCCTGGGCGAGATCGTGCATCGCTTTTGTCGAACCTACGCGCACCGGGTACCGAGTGAACATGTTAAGGTCCGGCAGTATCGGGTTCGTGGTCTTTTCAGTATTGTCCTATCTGTTGATCTATTACCGGTTTCCTCCTTACGGCTGGTTCACATCTTTGATGGAATTCTCCTTCCTGGCGGCGCCGCTCCTGCTGACCTGGACCAGCGCCCGACTGTGCAGCGTCATGTATGAGCGCTGGGACGACAAAGCGATGGATTGACCAGTGTTCGAATGGTTTCAGTCGCTCCTGGCTCAGGTCCGCATGCGCCGATCTTTGGATGGTGCGCCAATACCTTGAAATTTCATAAATCCGAAAATACGCCAGGATGATTCCGCCGGGACGATACTAGATTTACGCGATTAAGGGTTGCAGGGGCGTCCGCTAGACAACTAGCCTTTTGGAAACTCAAGGTGGGGGTTCTCATGACGGTCCGGTCGATCTCTTGGTTATTCGGAATCGCTTCGATCTGTCTTGCGATCATGGTCCTGGCGGCATCTGAGGCTGCGGCGGGGAATGGTCTGGTCACCGGCGTTCGTGGCCCGTCGATGAGCCTTTATGCCGAGCCGGGCGGCGCCAAGGTCGGCGAAGTCTCCCGGCGTGATGGCCGCAAGTTCAAGGATACACCGCTCTCGATCATCGCCGTTCAGGGTACGTGGATAGAGATCCTGATCGAGGATCAGCGGAAGTGGGTCCAATCTGACCAGGCGCAGATTTCCGGGCAGCGTCCCGAACTGAGCTGCGGTAGCCGACTGGGGGGCTCAAGTGCGGGGGCCAGCCGCGGAATCGGCGGCAATTGCAAGAACTGATCCCTCTAACCTGCATGACGGGAGGCGACGCTATGGCGCGGCGCTGCCGGTACGGTGATGGAGAATTGTGATGTCGAAGATCGGTCTCTGGTCTCTAGGGGGCATGTGTCTGGTCTCGGGGCTGTTGCTGGCGCCGGCGGCATACGCCGACGAGGACCGGGCCGATCCGTTCGCCGGTAGCAGTATTTCGAAAGACCGTGACGCGTCGACGGATGGGTCGTTTTTCGGCCTGTTCGGTTCCGAAGGCACCGAGCTATCGGAGTTCGAGCGGCCGACAGAGGGTTACGGTCAGATCACGGCACGGCGCCCGGAAGCGATCCGGTTGCAGAACGCACGCGGCTCCGGGTTGATTTCCGAACCGGAGACAGAGCACTACCTCAACGGCATCTTGCGAAAGATCCTGGCGGCCAACGGTCTCGGTGATCTTGCACCTCGGGTGTATTTGCACGCCGATACGGCGGCCCACGCGCTCGCAACGCCGGATGGCGCTATAATTCTGAATATCGGCCTTGTGCAGGCATTGCGTACGGAAGGGGAGATCGCCTTTCTTCTGGCGCACGAGGTTTCGCATTTTCTTCTGCAGCACCATTCCGCCGATTGGTTCGTCGAGACCGAGTCACGCATGCTGACAGGAGTTGAGACGTTGCGGACCATCGGCAGCGGACTTGCGGAGAAGGTTGGCGGAACGGATTCCGCGATGTCGAAGAAGCTTAAGCGGGCCAATCAGATAGGCGCTATCATCTATGATATATCGGACAATGTGATGTTCTCCGCCTGGGGGCGCGAACAGGAGGAAGAGGCCGACCACCTCGGCTTGGATCTGATGGTCGGCGCTGGTTACTACCCGTTCGATGCCGAAGGGGTCATGGAGGTCATGGCGGCGCATGAGGCGCGGGTCGAACTCAATCGAGAGGGGTCGAAGACGCTGATGAAGACCCGGAGCGCCGAGGCGTTTGGGTTGAGCGATGAGGACATCTCGTCGAACCCGATCTTGGCGGGTATCGCGGGCGGACTTGGCGAGATGATCGCTGCCATCAGTTCGGACCACTATCCGGCTGAGGAGCGCGCCGAGGAGATTTTCGAGTATAGCGAAAAGCACTATAGCGATGCGGTCCCGGGGCTGAAGGTCGCGGCACCGTGGGTCGCCTCGGAGGATCATCCGGTCAACCGGATCATGCGGGCCTATGACGCGGCTAACGAAGCCCTTTCCGCGCTTGGCGAGGGGGATCTGCGGCGGGCCGAACAACTGGCGCGCAAGTCGGTGACTGGCATCACCTCGAGCCACGCGTTTCCCAGGGTGGTCTTCCAGAAGGTCCGCCGGGCGCAGAAGCAGCACTCAAAGGCGGAACAGAACCTGCAGTTGGCCCAGCGGAGCGACGTCGTACCGATGTTGGTGTATTTCGAGTACATCGATCTGGAGAACGAGAAGCGGGCCTATGACGGGATCTTGGATATCGTCGCCAAGGCTGAGGGTGATGCCGGAGGTGAGATTCCGCAGTTTATTCCGTATGCCGTCTTCGCCTATCGCGCCCTCGGTGATCATGCGAAGGCTTTCGATACTCAGAAGTCCTGCGAGATCGAGCGCCCGGAGATGCAGCGTAGCTGCAAAATGGCCGGTCAGGGCGAGTACCCCGGAACGCCGCCGGTCACCAGGAAGCAGAAACCCGGAAAACGGCCCGCGACGGGGTTGGGCCAATTCAACAAGTTGCGCTGAACGGCGTGAGCGGTCGAGCGGTTCGGCCATTCAGGATCGGCTGCAAAGAACACCGGCCATTCACCGGCTCGTGCAGCCACGCTACGCTTGTCTTCCACGATGGCGAGGAGGAGCGCGGCGATGAAGATCCTGATGGCGATGATGCAGCACGAGACCAATACCTTCTCGACGGTGCCGACCCCGCTCGCCCGGTTCTCGCGCGGCAACCCGGCCGGCGTTCCCTGGGAGGGTGAGGCGGCGATCAAGGCGTTCAAGGGCACCGGATCGGCGCTCGGTGCCTATATCGAGATCTGCGAGGCCGAGGGGCTGGACTACGTGCTGCCGCTCGCGGCGATGGCCTGGCCGAGCGGTCCTGTGGAGGACGCGGCCTACGACTATATGACCGACAAGATCTGTGAGGCGGTCGCCGCCGAGAAGCCGGATGCGATCCTGCTGCACCTGCACGGCGCCATGGTGACCGAGAGCCGCGAGGACGGGGAGGGGCCGCTGGTCGCCCGGGTGCGCGAACTGGCGCCCGATACGCCCATCGGCGTCACCCTGGACATGCATACCAACATGTACCCGGCGATCGTCGACAACGCCGACGTGGTCGCCGGTTATCAGACCTATCCCCATGTGGACGTCTACGAGACCGGGCGGCGCACGGCCCTGCCGATCCTGGCGATGGTGCGCGGCGCGGCGAAACCGACCATGGCCTGGGGCAACCGGCCGATGCTGCCCCATGTGATGCGCCAGGGCACCGACGATTTCCCGAACAAGCAGATCCAGGAACTGGCGCAGAAGATGGAAGCGGACGGCGCGCTCTGCGCCAGCTTCTTCACCGGCTTCCCCCATGCCGATATCCGGCTGGCCGGGTCCAGCGCGGTGGTGGTCACGGATGACGATCCCGAGGGGGCCCAGCGCATGGTCGACGAGCTGCTCGACCTCGCCTGGAAGGAACGCCGGGCCTTCGTCTACGAGATCGAGCCCCTGGAGGAGTCCCTGAAGCGGGCTGCGACACTGACCGCCGACGGGCCGATCGTCCTGCTCGACCATTACGACAACGCGGCCTCCGGCGGATCGATGGACACGATGGCCGTGCTCAAGGGCATTCTGGAGGCCGGCCTTGAAGACGTGGCCGCCTTCGCGGTCTGCGATCCGGCCGCGGTGGAGACGATGATCGCCGCCGGCATCGGCAACGAGGTCACCGTGTCGCTGGGCGGCAAGACCGACATGCCCTCGATCGGGCGCACGGGCGAACCGCTGGAGGTGAGCGGTCGGGTGAAGCTGATCTCCGACGGCCGGTTCCGCAATGTCGGGCCGATGGGGCGCGGCGTGATGAACGCGATGGGGCCGACCGTCGTGCTGGATACCGGCAAGGTGGAGATCGTCGTGACCTCAAGCCAGCAGGAACCGAACGACACCGCCGCCTTCACCTCTCTGGGCATCGACCCGCGGGCGAAGAAGTACCTGATGCTGAAGAGCCGGATCCACTGGCGTGCCGGTTTCCGCGACATCGCCGCCGAGACGGTGGAATGCGCCGGGGTCGGGGTCTGCACCTCGGACTATTCGATGCTGAACTTCGAGACCGTGCGCCGGCCCATCTTCCCGTTGGACGAGGACCTGCAGCCGGTCTCGGTCACGAGCTGATCAGATCGGCGACCGCACGGGCGTAGCGGGCGCGGATCTCCTCGCGCTTCGGGTGGCGGCCGCCGCTGACCACATGGCGGCCGGCGGACCAGACGTCGGTGACGATCCGGTCTCCGGCGGCGAAGCACAGGCCGTCGAGGATCTGGTTATCCGAGAGGGCGGCCAGGGTCGGATCGCGGCTGTCGATGGCCACGAGATCTGCGAGCGCCCCCACGGCGAGGGTTCCGGCGTCACGTCCCAGCGCCTGCGCCCCGCCGGCCGCCGCCCCCAGGTACAGGGTCTCTCCGACCGATCCTTCCTCCGGGACGAGAACGTTCCGGGCCCGGTCGCGCAGGCGCTGCGAATACTCCAACGTCCGAAGCTCCTCGCCCAGGGCGATGCGCACGTTGCTGTCCGAGCCGATGCCGAAGGCGCCACCGGCCGCGAGATAGCCGGGCCCATCGAAGATCCCGTCGCCCAGATTGGCTTCGGTGATCGGGCACAGCCCGGCGACCGCGCCGCAGCGGGCGGCATCTTCGGTTTCCTCGGGCGTCATGTGGGTGGCGTGGACCAGGCACCACGCCGATCGACCGGCTGGCTCGCCAACAGCCATTTCACCGGCCTCGCGCCGAGCCAGGCCTCGATCTGGTCGATCTCGCGGGTCTGCTCGGCGATATGGATGTGGACCGGTCCGCTCGGATGGTCGGCCACCGTCGCGGCAAGGCCTTCGGGGTCGGTGGCGCGCAGGGAATGGGGGGCGATGCCGACCACGGTGTCCGGTGGAAGATCTGAAGCGGCCGCCCCGGCCGCCTCGACCAGCCGGGCGAAACGGTCGGGGTCGTTGGCGAAGCGCCGCTGACCTCCCTCGACCGGCAGGCGTCCGGCGCCGCCATAGGTGTAGAGCACCGGCAACAGGGTGAGCCCGATCCCCGTCTCCGCGGCCGCGGCGGCAATCCGCGCGCTGGTCTCCGCGAGGTCGTCATAGGGCATGCCGTTCGGCTGATGGTGCAGGTAGTGGAACTCGCCGACGGCGGAATAGCCGGCCTCCAGCATTTCCAGGAAGACCTGGGCGGCGATCGCCTCGATCTGGTCGGGGGTCAGCCGTTCGAGGAAGGCGTACATCAGGGTGCGCCACGTCCAGAAGCTGTCCTGGCCCGCCTGCCTGCGCTCCGTCATGCCGGCCAGGGCGCGCTGGAACGCGTGACTGTGCAGATTGGCCGGCGCCGGTAGCAGCGTATCGACGGCGACGGCATTCCCCGGCTGGGGTGCTCCAATGTCGATCGCGGAGATCCGTCCGTTCGCCAGCCGCAGGGAGACGCCATGGGCCCAGCCTGCGGGTAGGCGCGCGCGGCGGGCGAAAATGGCGCTCTCGGGCGGTGTCATGGCTGTCTCAGCGCCGTTCGGCAAAGGGTTCGGCTCGGCGCCGCCGCTCGAAGAATACCATGGAATCGTAGATCAGGATGGCCTGCGTTTCGGCGGCGAAGCGATATGTCTGCAGGTCTCCATCGCGCTCTTCCGGCGGCACCATGTAGCGGTGAAGGAACAGATCTTCTCGATGATGCGGTGCATGAAGAACGTCTATTAATTTTTTGATATATTGAAGAAAACTGACGCTCTTTCCCCCATCCTTATAGCTGTCCCAATAGCTGGTATGGGTGTCTTCGCAGACATAGACGCCGTCTTCGGTCATCGCCGGATAGAGGAAATTGAAGGTCTCGATCTGCTGCAGCGCGGTGTGGCCGCCGTCATCGATGATCACGTCGAACGGCCCGAACTCCTCCTCCACCGACTGCAGGAATCCGGTGTCCCGCTGATCGCCGACGCGAATATGGATGTTGGGTCGGGACCGGTCGAAGCGAGCGACGTCCGGATCGATGTCGACTCCCACTAGGGTCGCGTCCTCGCCCAGATACTCCGCCCACATCCCGATGGAGCCGCCGTATTGGACGCCGATCTCAAGCATCCTCACGGGGGTGCCGCGATAGCGGGCCAGATGGCGCTCATAGGCGTCGAAATAGTGATGCCAGCGATGCACCCGCTCGTCATGGCCGGCCAGGAACAGCTCGTAGAGCGGTCCGCTGGACTGCTCCACCGCCTTGATCAGGGTGACGGGATCACTGAGGGTCTTTCGAGGCTTCATCGCTCGCATCACGGCTGGAGGTCGGAAGGCTCATCGCCGGCGGAAGGGTACCGCGTGGCCGGCATCGAAACGGCCGACCTTGGTCGGAAAGCCGATCAGCGGAACTCCGAGAGCGGCTCGGACCGGGGACGCTTTTCGAACACGATCATCGAGTCATAGAACTGAATGCTGAAGGTGCTCGCCGCGAAGCGCGATACCTGGAGACTGCCCTTTCGCTCCGCGAACGGCTTGCTGTAGCGGCTGCCGGGGGCGACTGTCGGCCTGTAGATCGAATGCATCTCGTCGATCAGCGCCTTGGCGTGGCCCATCATCGTGAGATCGCCGGCGTCCTGGTAGTTGGGCCAGTAGCTGGTGTGAGTGTCTTCGCATATGTAGACGCCGCGCTCCTCCACCGCCGCATACATGCCGTTGAATGTGTTGATCTGCTGACGTGCCGTATGGCCTCCATCATCGATGACGATGTCCAGGGGGCCGAATTCGCGGCTCAGCGTGGCGAGCGCGGCGGGACTGCTCTGGTCGGCCGTGAGCACGCGGATGTTCGGGCGCAGGCGGTCGAAGGCCCGGGTGCGCGGGTCGATATCGACGCCGATGATCTCCGCGTCGGGGCCGAGATACTCGCTCCACAGCATGAGCGAGCCGCCGTCCATCACGCCGAACTCCATCATCCGGCATCTGGTGCCGCGATACCGGGCCAGATGCCGCTCGTAGACGTCGAAATAGTGATGCCATTTCTGGATCTTGCGGCCGCGCTGTTCGGCGTTCCAGTCGAGGAAGGTATTGTACAGCTCGCCGCTGGATTGGCGGTCCATCTTCGGAAGAGTGACCCGCTCGGCGAGGGGAGCATAGCCTTGCCGTGCCGCGCGGCTCGGGGTGTCGGTGTCTTGAACCAGGATCAGTCTCCAGCTTTCACCGCGACGTAGCCGCCGGGCGCGTCTTCGATCGGTTTCAGTTTGCCGTCGCCCGGTGCGCGGGCCGGCACCTGGCCGCCGCCATGCTTGTCGAGCCAGGCCTTCCACTCCGGCCACCAGGACCCTTCATGGGCGGTCGCGCCGGCCAGCCACTTCTCCGGATCCCTGGGCGCGCGGCCGGACTTGGTCCAATACCCGTATTTCGGCGGGTCAGAGGGCGGATTTACCACGCCGGCGATGTGACCCGACATGGCGAGCACGAATTTCACGGGGCCTTTGTAGATCTGGGTCGCCGCGTAGGTCGACTTCCAGGGCGCGATGTGGTCTTCGCGGGTCGACAGTACGAACGTCGGGAGTTTCACCTCGCTGAGATCGATCGGCACGCCGTCCAGCGTGATGCCGCCCGGCTCCACCAGCCTGTTCTGCTGGTACATGTTGCGGAGATAGAAGCTGTGCATCGCCGCCGGCATCCGGGTGCTGTCCGAATTCCAGTACAGCAGGTCGAACGGGAACGGCTCCTTGCCCAACAGATAGTTGTTCACCACGAAGGACCAGATCAGGTCGTTGGCGCGCAGCATGTTGAAGGTGGTCGCCATGGCGCGGCCGTCGAGATAGCCGTCCTTGTTCATGCGATCTTCGAGGGCCGCGAGCTGCTCCTCGTCGATGAAGACCGACAGCTCCCCGGCTTCGGTGAAGTCGATCATGGTGGTGAAGAAGGTGATCGACTTGATCCGGTCGTCGCCCTTGGCGGTCATGTAGGCGAGCGTGCTGGCCATCAGCGTCCCGCCGATGCAGTAGCCGATTGCGTTGATGTCGCGCTCGCCGGTGGCCTGCTCGATGGCATCCAGGGCCGTCAGCGGGCCTTCCAGCATGTAATCCTCGAAGCTCTTGGCCGCGAGCTCGGCGTTCGGGTTCACCCAGGACACGACGAAGACCGTGATGCCCTGGTCGACCGCCCACTTAATGAACGAGTTCTTGGCACGGAGGTCGAGGATATAGAATTTGTTGATCCACGGCGGGACGATCAGCAACGGCCGGCGGTGAACGGTCTCCGTCGTCGGCGCGTACTGGATCAGCTGCATCAGGTCGTTCTGGAAGACCACCTTTCCGGGGGTGGTCGCGACGTTCTCGCCGATCTTGAAAGCGCTCTCGTCCACCATCTTGATGGACAGCTTTCCCTTGCCGCGCTCCAGGTCGTCGAGCAGGTGCTCGAGGCCCTTCACCAGGTTTTCGCCGCCGCTCTCGACGGTCGCGCGCAGGACCTCGGGGTTGGTCATGAGAAAGTTGGTGGGCGCGACGGCGTCGGCGAACTGCTTGGTGTAGAAATCGACCTTGCGCCGGGTCTTGTCGTCCAGCCCCTCCACATCGTTGACCGTGCGCTGCATCCACTCGGCCGTCAGCAGGTAGCTCTGCTTGATGTAGTCGAAGACGACGTTCTCGTTCCAGGCTTCGTCCTTGAACCGCCGGTCCTGACGATCGGTGGCGACGACCGGCTGTGCGGTGGCCCCCATCATCCGCGAGGCGGTCGTCTGCCAAAGCGTCATGTAGGACTGCCACAGGTCCATCTGCGCTTTCATCAGCTTGGTCGGATCGGCCATCATCTTCGACGTCATGTCGATGAAGGCCTTGCCGATGTTCAGCGGATCGGAGAGGCCCAGCGCGTTCGGATCCTGGTGCTGCAGGAACTCCGTTACGAGGCGTTGGCTGCGCTCGGCAATCTGGGTCATCGCCTTGGACATCTGAACGGGATCCGGCGCGGTGACCTGTTTCTCAGTGGAGTTGGCCATGAGGTCTGCCTTCATTCCTGACGATTGGAGGCGGCGTGATCGCTTCGCCTTCTAGCAGAAATGGTGAGGGCTTGGCCAACGGGAAGGCCGATTGGGCGATGATCCGGGAATGTGGGCTTTGTCGGTCTGGTCGCACAAGGCCGGCGGGGTCGCGGAGGGGGCGGGCCGAACGGCGCGGGCCCGCCCGATCGTCTAGTTGGCGGGTACCAGGACGGTGGTTGCGCTGAGGCCGGCAACATCCGCGAAAAGCTGGGTGTTGGTCGCGCCAGGCGTCCCGGCCACCGGCTGCAGGGTGAAGTAGGTTATCGCATCCAGAGTCTCTCTGAACACTTTCTGCAATTCGTCGTTCGGACTGCCGTGGATGGTGCTGTCCGTCGGTGTCAGGGTCAGGACGCTCCCGTTTACTTGGAAGCTCACAGTCTGCGACATCGATCCGCCACCGGATGTGGGGGTGTAGATGATCGTGCCACCGTCGCCGGTGGACGACGCGGTCAGGGACAGTGTGCCGGAGATCGGGACAAGGCCGAGGACGAATTTCCCATACAAGATAAGGGCTTGTGGAACCCTGACCAGGAACGCGGCGGAGGAGTCCGGCTGGACTGTGCCGTTGAACGAGTACTTCAGTGGCGCCCCCAGCGTCGATGTGCTGCCGAGAAACTGTGTGAGATCGATCATGATTTCCTCCGGATGAATATACGCTGCAAGATCGAACAATATATCATATCTACAACTATATAAAGAAAACTGCGAAAGACGTCTCCTCGTTCGGGCGTTGTTGGGTGGCCCGTAAGCCGGAAGGAAGGGGCCCGGGAGGGGGGGCGAGCGGGTCGAGCCGAGGAAAGCTTAGTGGTTCTAATTGCTTGCAGCGCTGGTGTTGAGGTGCCAGGACACGTAAACTGCGACCGCCGAAGGTCGGTGTCTTCGGAATCGATGCGGGAGAAGGTGATGATCGAGAGGGTGATCCGGGATTCTGGCGCGAAGCGGCGCCGCCTGTGGAATGCGCCGATGACCAGTGTCGCGGCCCTTCTGCTGCTCGCCGGTTGTTCCTCGGTGCCGGATGCCCTCAATCCGGTCGAGTGGTACGAAGGGACGACCGACACCGTCGGTGGCTGGTTCTCCGACGACGAACCGCCGGCCACCGCCGATACCGGAAGCACGCAGGGCGACAAGGACTTCCCGAACCTGGCGAGCGTCCCGGAGCGTCCGACCCCGTCGACCACCGCGGAGGAGCGGGAACAGATCCAGCAGGGACTGATCGCCGACCGGAACAACGCCCGCTACACGGACAGCGCCGACGCCTCGGCGCCGGCCGATCCGCCGCGCCGCCGGCCGGCCGGGCAATCGACATCGGCCCAATCGACCGCGGCCCAATCGACGGCGGCCCAATCGACGGCGGCGATCGCCGCGCCGGTTCCGCCAGCGCCGCCGGCACGGTCGGACGCGAGCATCCCGGCGCCCAGCAGCGCGGCGCCCAGCGTGGCGGCGCCCAGCATTCCGGCGCCCACGCAGACGGCGGCCGCCGAGCCGGCGCCTCAACCGGCCTCCCAGCCGTCTGCAGAGGCTTCGAGCGGGCGGTCCGACCTCTGGCCGCGCCGTCCGGCCCCCGAGCCCGAAAGCCGGACACCGATGACCACCGGCAAGGTGCCGGATACGCACTCCTCGGTGGTCGGTAATCCGGCCTCGGCGAGCGCCACGGGTTCGTCCGGGCGTCGGCCTTTGGCCGAGACGCTGACCCGCGCCGACACTATGACCGGCCAGTCCGCAACCGGGACAGCCGATACCCGCCTCGACTCCGCCGGCGACACGGGCGGGCGCACGCCGCCGCGCAGCGCGCCGGCCGAAACCGGTCGGACCGGTCCGGAAGTGACCCGTACCCTGGTTTCCGAGACCCGAACCCAGCGCCTGACGGACGGCACCGTGCGGACCGAGACCACGCGTCCGGGAGCGTCATCGACGGAGGCGACCTCGATGGCCGCCGCGCCGACGACGGACACGGCCATGCCGGATACAATGACCGCGTCGGCGGATCCTGCCGCGGCGGACGAATCCTCCTCGGTCATCGTCGACGGGCCCAGTCTGGACCAGTATCAGCTCGGCTTTTCCGGTCCCGCCTATCTGGTCGGCACCGTGAACTTCGCACATGGTTCCGCGCGGCTCGGCGCCGATGACCTGGACATGGTGCGTTCGATCGCGTCGGCGGCGCAGGAAACCGATGCCTTTATCCGGGTGATCGGCCATGCGTCGGCCCGGACGGCGGAGATGGATCTGTCGAGCCACGAGCTCGTCAATTTCCAGGAGTCCCTCGCTCGGGCGGAAAGCGTCGGTCAGGCCTTGATCCGGGCCGGGGTTCCCGCGGAACGGGTCTTGGTCGAGGCCATGAGCGCCAGCCAGCCGCTCTACTTCGAGAGCATGCCGTCGGGCGAGGCGGGCAATCGGCGGGCCGAGATCCTGTTCCAGTACTGAGAATGTAAATATAGCAAATTCAATTAGCTGTTAGAGTTTTCTAATACAGTAGGTGAGAAAATGAGCGAGGCGCTACGGGTTGCCGTCGCAGGGTTGGGCACGGTCGGCGCGGAGACGGTGCGCCTTCTGGCGGAGCGGCGGGATGCGATCGCGTCCCATGCCGGCCGGCCGGTCGAGGTGGTGGCCGTGTCCGCCCGCGACCGGGCCAGGGACCGCGGCATCGACCTGTCCAAGATCGACTGGGCCGAGGATCCGATGGCCCTGGCGGCGCGTGACGATGTGGATGTCGTGTGCGAGCTGATCGGCGGGTCCGAAGGCGTGGCCAAGGCGCTGGTCGAGGCCGCCATGCGGTCCGGCAAGTCCGTCGTCACGGCCAACAAGGCGCTGCTCGCCCATCACGGCTCCGATCTCGCCCGTCTGTCCGAGGCGGGCGGGGTGACCCTGGCCTACGAGGCGGCGGTCGCCGGCGGCATCCCGATCATCCGGGCGCTGCGCGAAGGTCTCGTGGTCAACGAGGTCAGCCGGGTCTATGGCATCCTCAACGGGACCTGCAACTACATCCTCACCGCCATGCGCGAGAGCGGCCGGGCGTTCGACGACGTGCTCGCCGAGGCGCAGGACCTGGGCTACGCCGAGGCCGATCCGACCTTCGACGTCGACGGGATCGACGCCGCTCACAAGCTCGCGCTGCTGTCCGCACTCGCCTTCGGCCATGCGGTCGATTTCGATGCGGTGCACACCGAAGGCATCCGGTCGGTATCGGCCCTGGACATCGCCTATGCGGAGGAATTCGGCTACCGGATCAAGCTGCTGGGCATCGCCGAGCAGACCGAGGAGGGCATCCGCCAGCGGGTGCATCCCTGCATGGTCGCCAAGAGCGCGCCGATCGCCCAGGTCGAAGGCGTCTTCAACGCGGTGGTGGCCGAGGGCGACGCCGTCGGCACCACGCTCCACTATGGCCGGGGAGCGGGCGCCGGGCCGACCGCCTCGGCGGTGATCGGCGACGTGGTGGACATCGCCTCCGGCCGGGGCGCGCCGGTCTTCGGCCGTCCGGCCGACCAGCTTTCCGAGAGCCGGGAAGCGCCGTGGGAGACCATGCGCGGCGGCTACTATGTCCGCCTGATGGTGATCGACCGCCCGGGTGTGCTGGCGGACGTCACCGCCATCATGCGCGACCAGAACGTGTTCGATGGAATCGATGGTCCAGCGCGGCCGCGATCCGCACGAGAAGGTGCCGGTCGCCCTGACGACGCACGAGGTGGACGAGGCCTCCATGCGCAAGGCCCTGGTCGAGATCGGCAAGCTCGATGCCGTTCAGGAACCGCCCGCGATGATCCGCATCGTCGACCTCTGACAGTGGAATAGGGAGTCGCGAAGGCGGTTCGGATCGGTTAAGAACCCGGCCAACGGGAATCATCGCCGCCCGTCAACGGGCCGCCCCAGGAAAGACCGGGAGAAAAGAATGTCCGACACCGCCGAAGTCTTCACCATGGACCGCAACCTCGCCCTGGAGGCCGTGCGGGTCACCGAGGCGGCGGCGCTCGCGGCCTCGCGGCTGATGGGCCGGGGCGACGAGAAGGCGGCGGACCAGGCGGCGGTCGACGCCATGCGCACCGCGCTGAACAACCTCGAGATGGACGGCACGGTCGTCATCGGCGAGGGTGAGCGCGACGAGGCTCCGATGCTCTATATCGGCGAGAAGGTCGGCCGCGGCGGTCCGAAGATCGACATCGCGCTCGATCCGCTGGAAGGCACGACCATCACCGCCAAGGGCGGGCAGAACGCGCTGGCCGTGGTCGCGCTGGCCTCCGAGGGCGGCTTCCTCAATGCTCCCGACGTCTACATGGACAAGATCGCCGTCGGCGGCGGGCTGCCCGAGGGCGTGGTGGATCTCGACAATTCCGTCGAGCAGAACATGAAGAACCTGGCCGAGGCCAAGGGCGTCGACGTCTCCGATATCGTCGCCTGCATCCTCGATCGCCCGCGCCATGCCGACCTGATCGCCCAGGTGCGGGAGTCCGGCGCCCGGATCATGCTGATTTCCGATGGCGACGTCTCCGGCGTGATCGCAACCTCCCAGCCGAGCAGCGGCGTCGATATCTACATGGGCTCCGGCGGCGCGCCGGAGGGTGTGCTCGCTGCCGCCGCCCTGCGCTGCATTGGCGGCCAGATCCAGGGTCGACTGCTGTTCCGCAACGACGATGAGAAGGCGCGGGCCAAGCGCTGGGGCATCACCGATCTCGACAAGAAATACGACCTGATGGGTCTTGCGGGCGGCGACGTGATGTTCGCGGCCACCGGCGTGACCAATGGTGCGATGCTGCGCGGCGTGCGCCGCTATGCCGGCGGGGCGACCACCCACTCGATCATCATGCGCTCGAAGACTGGAACGGTCCGCACGGTCGAGGCCACCCACGACTTCACCCGCAAGCCGTCGATCGACTGACTGGGGCACGGGTGGAGAAGGCGGCCACCGGAGAAGGAGGAGGGCGCGTGCCGGACGGAGACGCGTTCCTCGGGGTGGAGAGATCGGTGACGGCGCGGCGCTGGACGCTGCGCGGCGGCAGCGGGGGCGACGTCGACCGGCTGGCTCTGGCCATCGCCCAGCGGTTCGACCTCCCCGAGATCGTCGGCCGGATCATGGCCCAGCGCGGCATCGGTCTGGAGGCGGTCGACCGGTTCCTGGACCCGACCCTGCGAACCGAACTGCCGGATCCGAGTCGGTTTCGCGACATGGACGCCGCCGCCGAGCGGCTTGCCGACGCTGTGGTGACGGGTCAGACCATCGGGCTGTTCGCCGATTACGACGTGGACGGCGCCACCTCCGCCGCCAGCATGGCCCGCTATTTCAGGGCCGTGGGGGCGCGCACGCTGCTGCACATTCCCGACCGGATCGACGAGGGGTACGGCCCTAATCTGCCGGCGCTCAAAGGGCTGGTGGAGCAGGGCGCGGGTGTCGTGGTCTGCCTGGACTGCGGCATCCTGGCAGTGGACACGCTGGGACAGGCCCGCGCCGCCGGCATCGACGTGGTGGTGGTCGACCACCACATCGCCGAACCGGACCTCCCGGCCGCCGTCGCCGTGGTCAATCCGAACCGCCTGGACGAGGAGCCCGGTTTCGGACATCTGGCCGCCTGCGGCGTCACCTTCGTCACCCTGGTCGCCGTCAATCGGGCGCTGCGGGCTCGAGGCTGGTTCACCGACAGGCGCGAGCCGGACCTGCGCGGCATTCTGGATCTCACGGCGCTCGGCACGGTCTGTGACGTGGTCCCGCTCACTGGCCTCAACCGCGCGTTCATCGCCCAGGGCCTCAAGGTCATGGCCGGCCGCGCCACGCCGGGACTGGCGGCGCTGGCCGATGTTGCCGGGCTCGACCGCAAGCCCGATCCCTATCATCTCGGCTTCGTCCTGGGGCCGCGCATCAACGCCGGCGGTCGGGTTGGCAGGGCGGATCTCGGCGCCCGTCTTCTGTCCACCGATGACCCGGCGGAAGCGCGGCAGATCGCCGGTGAACTCGACCGCTACAACGAGGAGCGGCGGACGATCGAAGCGGAGGTTCTGGACCGCGCGATTGCCCAGGCCGAGGAGGCGGGCGACAGCCCGGTTCTCGTGGTTTCGGGCGATGGCTGGCATCCAGGTGTGGTCGGGATCGTCGCGAGCCGGCTGAAGGACCGTTTCCACCGGCCGGCCTGCGTGATCGGGGTGGAGGATGGCGTCGGCAAAGGCTCCGGGCGCTCGGTGCCGGGCGTCGATCTGGGCGCCGCCGTCATCGCCGCCCATCAGGCGGGCGTCCTGGAGAAGGGCGGGGGCCATGCCATGGCCGCCGGCTTCACGGTCGCCGCCGGTCGGATCGATGCGTTTCGGGATTTCCTGGCCGAGCGGGTCTCGGCGGCGCTTTCGGGGACACCGCGGGTCGCCGAGCTGTCGGTCGACGCCGCCGTTTCACCCCGCGGCGCCAATGCCGATCTGGTCCGCGCGGTTTCCAGGGTGGGGCCGTTCGGCACCGGCAATTCCGAGCCGCGTTTCGTCCTGGCCGGCGCCCGGATCGTCTCCAGCGGCGTCGTCGGCGAGAACCACGTGCGTTGCACGCTGGCCGGCGGCGACGGCGGCCGGGTGAATGCGATCGCTTTCCGCGCGATGACCGGCGATCTCGGCCCGGCCCTGCTGCAGGCGGGCCAACTCCCGATTCACGTCGCCGGCCATCTTCGGCTCGACGATTTCCGCGGCGGCGACACCGTGCAGCTCGTGATTGACGACGCGGCCCCGGCCGTCTGAGGGCCTTCAGGCGGCGGCCGCGGCCTGATCCCAGAATGCCCGCACTGTCGCTTCGTCCAGGTCCCGTGTGATGAACACGATCCGGGACCGGCGGTCTCCGTCGGGCCAGGCGGGCAGCCGGGCGGGCGAGTGGAAGACGTGCTGCACGCCGTGGACCACCACCGGCTCAGACTTGTCCGCGAGATTGAGGATGCCCTTCACCCGAAGCAGTTTCTCGCCGTGGATCTCGCGCAGGCCCGCGAGCCAGGTGTTCACCAGGTCCCAGTCCAGCGGTTCGTCATAGGTCAGGGCGAAGGCCACGATCCCGCCGTCGTGCCGGTTCACGTCGTGCCGATGGGAATGGTCATGGCCGTGGTCATGGTGGCCGTCCGCGGCGAGGGCCTCGTCCCGCAGCCAGCGGCGCACATCCGGTGTCTTGCTGTCGGGATCGTACCAGCCGGCGCCGAAAAGCCGGGAGGCGGCCATCGCGCCGCTGACCGCGCGGATCCGTTCCGCGGTCGGGTTAAGCACCGCAAGCCGACCGTCCAGTGCGTCGGTCGCGCCGGGGTCGGCGAGGTCGGTCTTGGTCAGGATCAGCCGGTCGGCCATCGCCGCCTGCTTCACCGCTTCCTCCTGGGCGTCGAGTTGGGTGGCGCCGTTCACCGTGTCGACCGTGGTGATGACCGCGTCGAGCCGGAAGAAGCCGGAGACCAGCGGGTTGTTCAGGAGCATCTGAACGATCGGCGCGGGGTCGGCCAGACCGGTTGTCTCCACAACCACCCGCCGGAACTGCGGGATCGATCCGCCGCGCGCCCGGGCGAGAAGGTCGCGCAGGGTGCTCTCCAGATCGGAGCGGATGGTGCAGCAGATGCAGCCCGAGGCCATCACCGTCATCTCGCCATCGACCGTCTCCATCAGCAGGTGGTCGAGCCCGATCTCGCCGAACTCGTTGACGATGACTGCGGTATCGGCCAGGGCGGGATCGCGGAGAAGGGCGTTCAGCAGGGTCGTCTTGCCGCTGCCGAGGAATCCGGTCAACACCGAGACCGGGATGCGGTCGGCGGATTTGTCCGCTTCGAACAGGCTCATGGATCGTATTCCTCCCGGGCAGAGCGGCGGTTCCGGTGCCGCCGCGTTTCGCACAGCTTGACACTTTGTCGCAGCCGTCGTCACCATTCCACCAATGGGGGCCGAAGCCGACGACGAATTCTACGCCCAGATAACCAGAACAACCTCGGGAGGACAGGGGCATGCGCAAGAGCAAATTCGAGGCCGGTGACGGCACTGATCCGGTTGCGCCCAGCCGGCGTGATTTCATAAAGACCGCCGCCATCGGTGCGGCCGCCGGCGGAGCGGCCCTGGTGGGCAGCGGCGGCGCCGATCAGGTCGCCCAGGCGCAAACCGCCTCAGGGGAAACCTGGTGGCCGTCGCGCTGGGGCGCGGAGGATGAGGCCGGCGCGTCAAACTGGATGACACCGGAAAAGACGCTCGAGGCGGCGACCCAGATCAGGGACGGCAAGGTCTACAAGATCGGCCGCGTCTACGAGGCTGGGATGCCGCTGTTCGGTGCCCGCGTGTTCGGCGTCCGTATCCCGGGCGCTCCGACCGGCGGTCCGTTCGGCGCGAACAACCTGATCTACAACGACGAGTTCCTGGCGACCGAGATCGGTCAGGTCGGAACGCAGTTTGACGGGCTGGGCCATATCGGCGTGCTCAGTGGCGACGTCGCCAACAAGAAGGATCACAAGTACTACAACGGTTTCGACGGGACCGCGGTCAGCGGTGCCTACGGCCTGTCGAAGCTCGGCGTCGAACATGTGAAGCCGTTCTTCACCCCGGCGCACCTGATCGACGTGCACGGGTCGCTCGGCGAGATGAAAGATGCCGGCTACGAGATCACCCTGGCCGATGTCCAGGGCGCGCTGTCGAAGCAGGGCATGTCCGAGGGCGACATCCGGTCGGGCGATGCGGTGTTCTTCAACACCGGCTGGGGATCGCTCTGGATGAAGAACAACGACCGCTTCAACTCCGGTTGCCCCGGCATCGGCATGGAGGTGGCGCGCTGGCTCATCGAGAAGGAGATCTCGATTACCGGCGCCGATACCTGGCCCACCGAAGTGGTCCCTAATCCGGACCCGAGTTTGGCCTTCCCGGTCCATGCCGAGCTGATCACGAAGAACGGCATCTTCAACCATGAGAACCTGTTCTTCGACGAACTGATCGCCGACGGCAAATTCCGCTTCGTTTACATCTTCGCGCCGACTCCGATCAAAGGCGGGACCGGGTCCGCGGGCTCGCCGATCGCGGTCACCTGAGGCGATACGCCGACCCGGGGCCGAAAGCATTGTTCGGGGCCGCCGCGGCGACGGGGCGGCCCCGGCCGTGATCCGATGGCCGTCCGACCGACATGGAACGGCACGCTGTCGATAAGATGCGCTTCGGACTTGATTTCCGATGCGCCGGCTTGTATCTCCACCTTCCTCGGATGACCCCTTCGTCTAGAGGCCTAGGACACCGCCCTTTCACGGCGGCAACACGGGTTCGAATCCCGTAGGGGTCGCCACTCTACCGGCGTTGCGGGACGCACCGACTATTTCGGACCGTCGTCTCGGAACGCGCTTGCCAAGCGGGCGGCGGATTGATATCTACCCGCTCGCCTCTGCGACCCCTTCGTCTAGAGGCCTAGGACACCGCCCTCTCACGGCGGCAACACGGGTTCGAATCCCGTAGGGGTCGCCAAAATTCCTCCCGACGATCAAATCCTTCAAGTGCCCCGCAGCGGCGGGTAGGCTCTCGGTGCGTTCACCGAGCTGTGCGGTGACTCACAGCGGCGATCCCTGTGCAATTGGTTATGCATGCCGTAGTATATGCCTTGTTTGGCATAGACTTACCGGTATCGGCAGGGCAGCGGTAATGCGATTGACTTCGAGGACAGGCGCGGCAGCGGCGTTTCTCTTGGCGGCATCGCTCGTGTTGCCCGCACCGGCGCGGGCCCTGTCGCCCGTTCCCCTGTTCCGGAATGTCGAACGGCTCGCCGTCTTCTGCGGGCGTCCCGAGGGCACGGAGCGCCGTGCGGCGCTCTGCGAACTCGCGGATATCCGTCCTCGAAGAGCTGTCCGGCACCGACGTTGCCGTCGGGACGGCCGCACTGTCGGATCCCGCCGCTCTCACGGTCCTGGTCAATGGCTACGAGGTTGAAGGACCGGACGGGCCGGTGATGGTGATCGACGTCGGTCTGTTGCGCCGCGGTCACGTCGACGGCCGCCTGTACGGGCCGGCTCCCATCGTCGTCGGCGCCGACGCCTTGTTAACCAAATCTTCGGAAGTTGCGGACAGCCTCGGGACGTTGCTGTTCGAAACCGTGGTCGGACCCTGGAAACGGGCGTCGCCGGCCATTGGTCACGTTCCGGCCGAAAAGAAAGGCTAGACCATGACGGCGTATACCCCTGCGGCGGCTCCAGCCCCCTGTTCCTGCGGTACCTGCGGCTGTATGGGCCACACCAACGGGACCGCCGAGGGCCGTCAGGCGCTGTCCACCGGCGAAAGTTCGGGTGACGGCAACCTGGACGCGGTCGTCGCCGGTGTCGCCAGCAAATGGGGCGTGGGCATGATGGGGGTGAGCACAACCGTCACCTACTCCTTCATGGACAGCCTGCCGAGCTACCACGGCGCGGACTCGACGTTCACCGTGTTCAATTCCGCCATGGAGGCGGCGGCGCGCAGCGCCCTGAGCGTCTGGGCGGCGGCGGCGAACATCTCTTTCGTCGAGGTGTCGGACGCGGGCGACGGCGGTCAGATCCGCTTCGGCGCCAATTACCAGTCGGGATCGTCGGGTTACGCCTACTATCCGTCGACCAGCGATATCGGCGGCGACATCATGATCGCCAACAACTTCGCCTACAACCTGAACCCGGAGGTCGGCGGCTACGGATATCTGACCATGCTGCACGAGATCGGACACGCCATCGGCCTCAAACACCCGGGCAACTACAGCGCCGACGCGGAAGGGCCGTTCCTGCCGAGCGGCATCGACAACACGGACACCACCGTCATGTCCTACAATGACGGCTCGGTGAGCTACGCCTCCACCCTCGGATGGCTGGACGTCCAGGCGGCGCAGTACCTGTACGGTGTCAGTACCGCCGCGACCATGGGGAACGTCACCTGGGCGCGGACACGGCCGAGACCTTCACCGGCAGCTCGGGTGTGAACTACTTCATCGGCAACGGCGGCGACGACATCTTCCTGCTCGGCGCCGGCGATGACGGGGTCATGGCCGGTTACGGCGCCGATACCCTGTCCGGCGGCGCCGGCAACGACCTCATGTACGGCAATATCGGCACCGATTTCATGCTGGGTGGGGACGGGGCCGACTCGATCTTCGGCGGACAGAACGGCGGCGCGACCATGACCTACGGGTCGGGCAGCACGCTTGCCTTCCGCGAAGGGTCGGACACGATCTCGGGCGGCTCCGGCAGCGATCTGCTTTACGGAAATCACGGCGCAGATCTGATCGACGCCGGCACCGGCGAACGACACGCTGTTCGGCGGCCAGGACGACGACACGATGATCGGCGGCACCGGGGGAGACAGGTTCTACGGCAATCTCGGCAACGACCAGATGACCGGCGGTGACGGCTACGACTGGTTCTACATCACGTCCAACGGCGGCAACGATACGGTCACCGACTTCGAGTATTTCATCGATTATCTGGCGGTCCAGGCGAACGTGAACGGCACCGGCATCGCGACCGATGCCGATGTGATCGCCCGCGCCAGCCAGGTCGGCACCAGCGTGGTCGTCGATCTCGGTTCGGGCAACACGGTGACGCTGTCGAACTACTCGGTCACCCAGCTCAACACAGCGGATATCTTTATCTTCTGAGGCGGTCGCCGACCGCCGTAGCACGGGATTATAGAGGTTTACGGCACGAGCACCTCGACGCAGACTGCAGCCTCATTCCCAGGAGGCGATAATGACTGCGGACCCAGCGTATCCAGTTGAACTGGAGGCGCCCGATATTTCTGCCTACCGGCACGGCAATGTCGGTATCGACTACGTGCACACCTTCGACTCCGGTGTCCCCGGGCCGGATGCGATGATCAACGCGGTGATCCACGGCAACGAGCTGTGCGGCGCCATCGCGCTCGACTACCTGATGCGCAACGATATCCGGCCGGTCCGCGGCAAGCTGACCGTCGCCTTCGTCAATCCGGAAGCCTATCTGCGCTTCGACCCGGCCGCGCCCACCAGAACCCGTTTCGTCGACGAGGACATGAACCGGGTCTGGACCCGGGAACGCCTGGACGGCCCGGACGACACGGTGGAACTGCGCCGCGCCCGCGAGCTGCGCCCGCTGTACGACCGGGTCGAGCGGCTTCTCGACATTCACTCCATGGGACCTATTCGGACCCGATCATGCTGATTCACGGGCTGGAGAAGGAGCGACGCTTCACCCGCGCCATGGGATACCCGGCGATGATCGCCTGCGGCTCCGGCCATGTGGAAGGCCTCCGGCTGATCGAATACGCGCCGTTCAACGATCCGACGACCGATCGCGTCGCCTGTCTCGTCGAGTGCGGTCAGCATTGGGCCAAAGGCAGCGGCGATGTCGCCATCGACACCGCCCTGTATTACCTGCGCGCCCTCGAGATGATCGACGACGCGGACTCTGGCAGAGCATCGTCGCACCGAACCGGTCGCCCGGCAGACCATGGTGGACGTCACCCACGGTTACGCGATCCGCACCGACGATTTCTTCTTCGCCGAGACCTTCAAGGGGCTGGAGAGGTTCGACAAGGCCGGCGCGGTGATTGCCGTCGATGGCGGCGAGGAGATCCGCACACCCTATGACGACTGCATCTTGGTGATGCCGAACCATCGGGCGGGGAAGGGGCAGCGGGCGTTCCGGCTCGCGCGGCTCAGCGACGGGGTCGCCACCGATTGAGGCTGCCCGTATCGGGCTCAGGGGGCGATCCAGCGCCCTTCCGGCAGTCCGCAGATCCAGGAGAACCGGGCACGTCGATGGGGCGTTCCGCCGATCCACAGCCAATCCCATTCAATCCATACCGCTTCGATCACCACGAAACGCTCGGGATCGTCGTCATAAAGCGCGCGCCCGGCCGACCCGATCGCCTGCCAGCGGGCAGCGATCAGCTCCGGTTCGTCCGAGGCCCGGGCCACGGCGACAATGCGGAGCTGCTGCTGTGCCGCCGGGTCCCAGAAGGCAAGCGCGACCCTGGGCCACGCCCCGATTTCGGAGACCTTGGCAGACTGTCTGTCGGTGAAGATCTCCAGCCGTCTGTTACCGAGGTCGACCGACCGGATCACCACCACCCGCGCATTCGGCCCGTCGGGGCCGGCGGTCGACAGCACGGGCGTGCGCCAAGGACCTTCGCGACCGTCCACAGCTTGGCTCAGGCGGGCGCAGACATCCGCCGCGAGGCCGTCCAGATCATCCGAGGGCGGGACCGTCATGACGACCGCGGCGCCGTCCGGGCGAGGGCGAAGAAAAGGGCCGA
Source organism: Thalassobaculum sp. (assembly GCA_048983575.1). Taxonomy (GTDB): domain Bacteria; phylum Pseudomonadota; class Alphaproteobacteria; order Thalassobaculales; family Thalassobaculaceae; genus Thalassobaculum. The sequence continues at coordinate 2,713,734 of JBLZTD010000001.1, forward strand.
ACTCAACGTGGCGAGCAGGATCATGGTCGCCATGGCTGAATGGTCCGTGTCGTTCTGGAAGTAGCCGACGATGACGGTGAAGCAGGCGCCGATCACCATCTGTCCGAACCCCATCAGGCCCGAGCCGGCGCCGGCGATGGAAGGGTTGACGCTGACCGCGCCGGAGATGCCGTTCGGCTGGCTGAGTTCGTTGCCGATGGCGACCACGCACATCGGCGCGAAGACCGACAGCGGGGTCACGACGCCAGCCATGGCGAGGGCGAAGCCCGGCACCGCGCCGCAGAGCGAGACGCCGACGCCGAGCGGGATCATCCGATCGACGCCGAGCTTGCTGGACAGGCGGCTGGCCAGGAAGTTGCCGGTCATGTAGCCGACGGAGATCAGCACGAAATAGAACCCGTAGACTTCCGGTCCCTGCTGCAGCACCTCGATCATCACGTAGGGCGCGCCGGCGATGAAAGAGAAGAAGGCGCCGACCGACATCGCGGTGTTGGCGGCGTAGCCGATATAGGCCCGTGACCGCAGCAGGCTCCCGTAGTTGCGCAGCATCGCCGTGATGTCGATTGTCGGGATCGGGTGCAGGTTGGTCTCGTTCAGGCGCAGGCTGGCGCCGACCAGCACCACCAGTCCGACCGCCATGGGAACCAGGAACGTCGCCTGCCAGCCGAAATGCGCGTCGATGATGCCGCCGATGGCGGGCCCCATGGCCGGTGCGACCGCCATCGCCATGGTGATGATGGCGATGGCGCTGGCTGCGCGGTCGCGGTCGTAGACGTCGCGCACGATGGCCCGGCCGAGCACCATGCCGGCACAGCCGCCGATGGCCTGCAGGACGCGCGCCACGATCAGGCTCTCGATCGACCAGGCGAACATGCAGGCGACGTTGGCGACGAAGTAGATGATCAGGCCGCCGATCAGGGCGGGACGGCGTCCGAACCGGTCGGAGATCGGTCCGTAGCCGAGCTGCGCCACGCCGACGGCCACGAGGTACAGTGTCAGCGCGAGCTGCACGGTGGCGTAATCGGTCTGAAGACTTCCACGAGCCCCGGCATGGACGGCACGAAGATGTTCAGCGCCAGCGGACCGGTGGCCGTCGCCACGATCAGGATCCAGATCGGCGGAGGGAGGGGCTTGTCTTGCATGGAGCCTTCGGGCGCGGGTTGAAGAACTAACCTAACGTATGACTCACGGACGACCAGTGCCGGCGGCTCGCCGCACCACCAGGGCGACGCCGACCGCGGTCACGGCGATTCCGCAGGCGCCGACCAGGCCGATCCGTTCGTCGAAGAGGATCCAGGCGAGCAGCGCCGTGGTCGGGGGGACCATGTAGAACAGGCTGACGACCCTGACCGCCTCGCCGAGCCGGATCATGACCATCAGCAGCGAGAAGGCACCGATCGAGACCACGACCGTCAGCCAGGCGAGCGACAGGGTGAAGGCCGGAACCCACTCCACCTGCAGGTCCTCCAGCGCCAGCGCACCGATGAGCGTGAGCACGGCGGCCGTGACGTTCTGCACCGCGCTGCCGGTGGCGACGTTCATCGAGCTGGCGAAACGCTTCTGGTGCAGCGTGCCGACGCTCATGGCGATCAGACCGGCAACGCAGGTGGCGAGCCCGATCTTGTCGATGGTCGCCGCTTCCATGCGCTCCCCGAGCACCATCGCGACCCCTGCCAGCCCGAGCCCGAGCCCGAACCATTGCCGGGCACTTGTTCGCTCGCCCAGCAGCCGGCCGGCCAGGAGGGCGGTGAGGATCGGTTGCAGGCCGACGATCAGGGCGGCGAGACCGGCCGGCACCCCCCGGTGGATCGCCACAAAGACCCCACCGAGATAGACGCCCTGGACCAGGGCGCCGACCACGGCGATATGGCCTGTCTGCCGCCAACTCGTCGGCCAGGGGGCCGACAGGGCGCGGGCGATGACAGCGAACAGCAGCGTCACGAGGGCGAACCGGATCGCCAGGAAGGTCAGCGGTTCCGCGTGCGGGAGGCCGAACTTCGCGCCGACGAAGGCCGAGCTCCAGAGCAGCACGAAGACCGGCGGCGCGAGATATGGAAGGATCGTCATGGGGGCGGGGGAGCCTGACGGGCGAGAGGAGCCGGACCGGCCGGAGGGCCGATCGCGAACCTGTGTTCTCGCATGTCCGGCTGATTCGTGCTATCCGAACAATGGGAGCAGTGGGACGCGTGCAATTTCGTAAGGCTGGAAAATCCGGCCTAGAGACCAGGAGTGTGCGGTCAGAATGACCTCGACGGCGCCCATTCTTCCTCCAGGAACCGGCAGTCTGCCACCGCTCGGCCCCCCGCCGGGCGGTCAGCGACCGTCCGCGGATCGGGTATCGGGTGCCGGCCAGGGACCGGTGGGCGCGCGGGAGCCGGAGCGGACACTGCCCGGCCGGGAGCCGGCGGGACCACAGGCGCCCGGCCAGACGCAACCGGAGGCGGCCCCGCTGCGGCCTGGCCGTCCGCTCCTCGGCGGTGGCCCGTTCACGCTTGCCGTCGCCTTCGGCCTGCAGGCCGACCAGTCACAGCAGCCGGCGAGCGCCGGCAGCGCCGACAATCCGGCGCAGGCGGCTGAAATCGCCGCGACCCAGGCCGCCGGGCGCGAAGGCGGTACCGGGCCGAACCAGCTTACCGAGGAAGAACAGAAGGTCGTTCGCGAACTGCAGCAGCGCGATCAGGAGGTGCGTCGCCACGAGGCCGCTCATGCGGCCGCGGGGGGGCAATACGCCGGCGCACCGACATACACCTATCAGCGGGGCCCCGACGGCCGTCAGTACGCGGTTGGCGGGTCCGTCTCCATCGACACCGCCCCGGTGAAGGGCGATCCCGAAGCGACGCTGCAGAAGGCACGGCAGATCCGCGCCGCCGCACTCGCCCCGGCCGATCCCTCCGGCCAGGACAAGTCGGTCGCCGCCGCCGCGTCCGCCCTGGAGCGCCAGGCCCAAGCTGAGATCGCCGCCGAACGCCGGTCCGAGCTGACCGGCGAGAGCGGTGGTCAGCCGGCATCATCCGACGACAGCCCCGACACGGCTGCCGCCGCCGATACCCGATCGGCGGAAGGAAGCGGCGAAGCCGCCGCCTTGACGATCGCTGGGCCGCAGGATGGTGCGGCCCCGTCGGGCGGTTTCAACGCGGGGGGACCGGCCATTGGCGGCTCGGCCGGAGCGTCGGAAGAGCGCGGGGGCGCCGCGTCTGCGCTCGCGGGTACCGAGGAGGGGGTGTGGGGCCGCGGATCGCGCCGTCATCGGCATTCCCGGCCCAGGCCTCGCCCTTCGACATTGCCGGTCCGGTCGCCCGCGCGTCCACGGGGTTCGACAGCCGGATCCCGCCGCCGCAGGTCGTGTCCATCACCGTCTGATCCGGTCTCGGCGGCTCGTTCGGCGCCGATCGGCGGTCATGTCACTCCCGTTTTGTCTGCCCTTCCGCCTCGGTCGCTTCCGTTGGCGGCGGTTCGTCGCGGGCGGCGAGCATGTCCGGGTCGAAGCCAAGGCAGGCCTTGAAGCTCTCCGCCGTCTGCTCGGGCGCTTCGGAGCACGTGTAGAACGTGTTGCGGCAGGTTGAGTAGTCGCTCTCGCTTCCGCTGAATTGCATGTCGTCGCACAACTCCATGAACCGCTTGGCGACGAGGGCGAAGGTCTGGGTCTGATCCTCGATAGAGTTGCTTTCCGGATTGAGCGCCCGCACCCGCAGGAATTGCGCGATCGCCTGGTTCGCCCGGTTCAGTGTGATCTCTGCCGTATGGCGTTCGCCCAGAAGCGTGAAATATCGAACATAGAGCGTCTCGCCCAGCATCATCTGACGCAGTTGCGGCGGGATGAAGCCCTCGCGCGCGTCGCCCCAGATGATGAACTGCACGTCGCGTCCGGCGACCTTGTACAGCGTTGGCTCGCTCGAGACCTCAAGCGCCTTCAGGTCCTCGAGATTGATCGGATCACTCTCGTCGACCCAGTAGGTCGGCAGGTTGTCCGGTGTCAGCATCGCCTGGGACGACCGGGGCAGGGAGAACTGGCCCCAGATCGAGTTGTCCTTCTTCCGCAACAGGTTAAATCGATACCCTTCGCGGGTGAGGATCCGAGCCTCGAGGATCGGCCGGCCGCTGATCGGGTCGGTGAGAACCTCCACATACCATTGGATGCGCTGGGCCAGCGCGTCGCGGGCCGAGATCGCGGGAAGTGCAAGAAGAACGGTCAGAAGAATGAGGAACGTTCTCGCCAGGGGCATTGGGACGGGCGCTCCGCTTGTCGGGTGACGGCGTCATGATGCCGAGGCCAGAGTAACGCCACGGGTCGGCGATGACCATGCCCGCCAACTCTGCGGATCGCGCCACCGACCCTCCCGTTAACCCGATCTAAACCGGGGGTACAGTAGATTTCGAAACGGATCGGATGGTAAGGTGTGTTCATGGCAATCACCAACGGCATCTACAGCGCGCCTGAGCGGTGTGAACGCGGCGACGCGGCGGTTCGATATCTCCGCGAACAACGTTGCCAATCTGGAGAGCGTGGCGGCGCCGAACGGCTCGACGGCGACGACCGACGCCGACGGCAACGCGCTGTTCCGCGCGCAGCGGACACTGGACACCACGACGACGGTCGGCGGCGTGCGCTCGAGCCAGCAACTGGCCGATCCTGTCTCCGTTCAGCGCTACGACCCGGATGCCCCGGACGCGGACGGGGAGGGGCTGGTGAACAGGCCGAATGTCGCCCTGGAGCGCGAGGCAGTGGATCAGATCGCCGCCCAGAGGCAGTTCGAGGCCAATCTGGCGACGATCCGAACGGCCGACGAACCTTCGAGTCCACCCTCGACATTCTGAGCTGACCCTCAGGCTCGGGCCGTCAGGGCCTTGATGGCGGCCCTGAAGGGGAGCATGACGCATTCCCAGCGGGACTTCGCCGCGCGGACGGGCGCGAAGGCGCTCAACGACTTCCACGGCAGATCCTCGGATTTTCCCGCGAGGTAGCCTTCCATCGCTTCGGCGACCGACGGCAGATCGCGTGCCGGTTGGCCGACCGCCCGGTCGGCGATCACCGCGACGGCGGCCTGGCAGAGGGCGCAGCCCTGGACCTTAGATCCGACGGCGGTCACCGTCCCGTCCTCCAGCGCCAGGTCGACGGTCACCCGGTCGCCGCAGACAGGGTTGTCGACGCGGGCGGTGACGGTGGCGTCCTCCAGGCGGGGCAGGGCGCGGCCTTCGCGGGCCAGGGCGAGGATCTCGTCCTGGTAAAGCGCATCGCTCATCCGCCGCCTCCCCGGATCCGCGCCAGCGCCTCCGGCGTGTCCACATCGGTCAGCACGGACTCGTCGTCGACCTCAATCTCGACCGCGAGATCCTCGTGATTGCCGATCAGATGCCGGGCGCCCACGTCGCCGGAAACGCCGGCCATCTCCTCGAAGAACCGCTTGGCGAACAAGACCGGGTTCCCCCGCTTGCCGCGCCGCGTCGGCACCACGATGGACCGTCCTTCGACCGGATCGAAGGCGGCGATCATCCGATCGATGGTCGCGGTACCGATCCTGGGCATGTCGCCAAGACAGACGATCACCCCGTCCACATCCTCGCCGACCGCCGCCAGCCCGGCCTTCAGCGAGGTCGACAGGCCTTCTGCGTAGTCCGGATTGTAGGCGTAGGAGGGTTTCAGGTCGGCCAGCGCCGCCCGCACCGCGTCCGCCTCGTGTCCGAGCACGACGGTCATGGAGGCCGCCTTCGAGGCCGCCACCGCGTCCGCCACATGGCGCACCATCGGCTTGCCATTGACCCCTGCCAGCAGCTTGTTTTCCTTGCCCATGCGGCGGGACTGGCCGGCCGCCAGAATCAGGGCCCCGATCTTCGGCGCGCGGGCGGAGGCGGTGTCGCCGGTGCTGGACCGCCGTCGCGAGCGCGGCATCGGACGGGTGGGAATGTCCTTGAGCAGACCGCCCGGTCCCATCCGGCCGATCTCCGCCCGGCCGACCGGCACGCCCGCGATCAGCCGCTGCAGCACCCAGTCGAACCCGTTCAGCTTCGGCGAGCGGGCGCAGCCCGGCAGGCCGACCACCGGAACGTCGCCGATGCGGCCGATCAGCATCAGGTTCCCGGGATCCACCGGCATCCCGAAATGCTCCACCACGCCACCGGCCTTTTCGATGGCGGCGGGAACCACGTCGCGCCGATCCACCACGGCGGAGGCACCCGAGACCAGCACCAGCCGCGCGCCCTTGTTCATGGTCTCGTCGATCGCCTTCGCCAGCGTGTCCGTCGCGTGGTCGCAGCGCACCTCGTGGCAGATCTCGCTGTGCATCGGATGGAGCCGCGAGCGGGTCACCTCGAAGGTGCTGTCCAGGACGCTGTCCTTGGTGCCGGGCAGGCGCGACTGTACCAGCCCGACGCGGGTCGGCTGGTAGGGCTGAAGCCGGATCATGGGCTGTTCGCGCCGGCCGATCTCCTCGGTGAGCATCACCCTGTCGCCGGAAACGGCGAAGGAGATGATCTTCAGGGTGCCGATCATCTGGCCTTCCTCGACCGCCTGATAAGGCGGCACCAGGGCCAGGGTGATCGCCTCGTCCACCAGATTGAAGGCATCCAGCCGGACGGGATCGTAGAGCACGACGCCGGCGGTCTCGGCATACAGGTTGGCCCGACCGGTGAAGGCGGCGCTCACCGTGGTCCCCTCGCCTGCAAGGGCGGCGGCCAGGCGGTCGGCGGCGGCATCTTCGCCCACGTCGCCCTCTTCAAGACGCGCCGCGATGACGCTCGCATAGCCGGCGTCGCGCAGCACCGCGACGTCGTCGCGGTCCAGCACCCGGCCCTTTTTCAGGCTGCGCTTCTCCAGCCTGAGGGAATGGGCCAGAACGGCGCCCTCGGCCTGCTCCAACGGGGTGTCACCGAAGATCACGGTCGGGCGGCCTCCAAACGAACGTCGGTGGGCACCGCTATGCCGCCGCCGCCACGATCGGCTTGGCGTGCAGAACGGCGGTGAGTTCGGCCAGGATGGAGATGGCGATCTCGGCCGGAGAGACGGCGCCGATATCGAGTTCCGGCCGGGGCGTGGATCCGGCCGATGGCGGCATCGTCGAACCCCATCCCCTTCAACCGCTCGACCCGCTTGGCGTGGGTGCGTCGGGAACCGAGGCAGGTGATGTAGAACGCCTCCGACTTCAGCGCGACCTCCAGGGCCGGGTCGTCCAGCTTGGGGTCGTGGGTCAGAGTGACGATGGCGGTGCGGCTGTCCGGCTGCAGGGCTTCCATGGCCTCGTCCGGCCAGTCGTCGACCAGCGTGACGCTGGAAGCGCTCGGCGGTCGCGAAGCTGGCCCGCGGATCGATCACGACCACCTCGTAGCCGGCGATCGCCGCCATCGGGACCAGGGTCTGACTGATATGGACGGCCCCGACGATGATCAGGCGCAGCGGCGGATTGTGACAGTCGAAGAACCAGCGTCCACCCGAAACCTCGGCGACGCCGCTCTTGTTGTCGCGCAGCCGCTCCCGCGCTTCGGCGACCACGGCCTTGGGCAGATCGCCGTCCACGCCATCGTGGAACACCAGCGCCTGCGTCTTGCCGTCTAGCCCGTCGACCAGGGTCACCGGGGTCTTGGAGCGGCGGGCGGTCTGCAGCTTCGAGAAGATGTCGCTCCGCATCGCTCAGGCCTCCATCCGTTCGACCCAGACCTGGACGTTTCCGCCGCAGGCGAGCCCGACATCCCAGGCCTGCTCGTCGCTGACGCCGAACTCCATCAGCCGGGCCTCGCCGCCGTCCATGATCTCGAACGCTTCCTTGATGACCGCACCTTCGATGCAGCCACCCGAGACGGAGCCGACCATGGCGCCGTCGCCGTCGATGACCAGCCGCGACCCGACCGGGCGCGGCGAGCTGCCCCAGGTCTTCACGACGGTCGCCAGCGCCACCTTGCGGCCCTCGTCGAGCCAGGTTTCGGCTGTTCCCAAGACGTCGTCGATGCTGGCGAACGGTGTCGGATCGGTCATGCCTGCGCCCTCCGCGGTGTAATCGTACCCGGTGTAATCGTGCCCGGATCTAGTTCTGCGCCTGTCGCGCCTCTTCCTCAACCCGGCGCAGCTCCGCGAGCCAGTCGTCCATGCCTTCGCGCCGGCGGAAGGACGGCCGGCCGATGGCTTCCGCAAGCTGTTCGAGGCTGTCGAGCGAATGTACCGGCCGGAAGTCGTCGACATGGGAAGGATGGCCCGCACCCCCTGAGCATTTGGGGGCGAAGCCATCGTAGCGCAACAACGGATTGAGCCGAAATCAATCGTCGGCAGGACTTGTGGAGCCGCTCCATTTCCTTGTTGAGCCCGGCCCCGACCTCGCGGTCCAGCCCGTCCGTGATCAACACGACGATGGCGCCCTGCGTCAGCACGCGGCGGCGCCCAGAACCGGTTGAACTCGTGCAGGCAGTGCCCGATGCGCGTGCCGCCGGACCAATCGTTGACCACGTCGCCGACCTGGACTAGGGCCTCGTCGACATCCTTGTGGCGCAGGTAGCGGGTGACGTTGGTCAATCGCGTGCCGAACAGGAAGGTGTGCACCCGGTCGCGGTCGTTGGTGATGGCGTGCATGAAGTGCAGCAGCATGCGCGAGTAACGGCTCATGGAACCGGAGATGTCGCACAGCACGACGAGCGGCGGCCGGCGGGTCCGTTGTTTGCGGCGCTGCAGGTCGATCTCGTCGCCGCCGGATCGCATGGTCGCCGACATGGTCCGGCGCAGGTCGAGCCGGCGGCCGTGCGGTGCCGGTCGGAACCGTCGGGTCTTGATCTCGGCGATCGGCAGGCGCATGTCGCGGATCGCCTGCTTCGCCCGCAGGATCTCCTCGGCGGTCATCTTCTCGAAATCCATCTCGCGCAGCAGTTCCCGGTCGGACCAGGTCATCGCGGCGTCGAGCTCGATCTCCTCTTCCTCGGGTCCTGGGTCTCGGCGGCGGCGTTCTCCGACTTGAGCGCCTCGGCCAGGCGCCGGTTCATCTCCTCGCCCTTTTCCTTCTTCTCCTCCGGATCCCCGCGGAACTCCGGCACGATCATCTGCATCATGCGTTCGAGCAGCCGGGGATTGCGCCAGAAGACATGGAAGGCCTGATCGAAAATCTCGCGCTGGTCGCGGCGGTTCACGAAGACCGCGTGCAGGGTCCAGTAGAAGTCGCGCCGATTGGCGATCCCGGCGACGCGCACCGCCTCGACGGCGTCGAGCACCTTGCCCGGACCGACGGGCAGGCCGGCCGCCCGAAGGGTGCGGCCGAAATGCATGATGTTCTCGATCAGCTTGCCGCCGCCCTCGGCGCCGGCGTCGGGCAGGGAGAGATCGGACGGGGGGATGTCGTCTGGCATGCTCCGCTCCGCCGGCTCAGACGACCGCCGCCGCGCCCGCCAGTTCGGCCTTGATCTGGTTCAGGATCCGGGTCGCCTCGTGGCCTTGGATCTTGGCGATGTCGTCCTGGTACTTGAGCAGCACGCCGAGCGAGTTCTCGATCGCTTCCGGGCTCAGGGCCAGGTGGTCGAGCTGGACCAGCGCATGCACCCAGTCGATCGTCTCGGCCACGCCGGGCACCTTGAACAGGTCGAGCTTGCGCAGTTCGTGCACGAAAGCGACGACCTGACGCGACAGATCCTCCGGTGCCCCCGGTGCCTTGACCTTGAGGATTTCCAGTTCCCGCGCCGCCGACGGATAGTCGACCCAGTAGTAGAAGCAGCGGCGCTTGAGCGCGTCGTGGATTTCCCGTGTCCGGTTCGAGGTGATGATCACGATCGGCGGCGTCTTGGCGATCTGCGGGCCGAGTTCCGGGATCGTCACCTGGAAGTCGGAGAGCACCTCGAGCAGGAAGGCCTCGAACGGCTCGTCGGTGCGGTCGAGCTCGTCGATCAGCAGCACCGGGGCGCCGGCAGCATCTTCCTCCAGCGCTTGCAAAATGGGCCGTTTGATCAGGAAGCGCTCGTCGAAGATGTCCTTGGCCAGGGCCTCGCGATCGGCGCCGCCGGCCGCCTCCGCCAGGCGGATCTCGACCATCTGGCGGGCATAGTTCCATTCGTAGACCGCCGACGAGACGTCCAGGCCCTCATAGCATTGGAGGCGGATCAGCCGGCGTCCGAGCGTCTCGCTCAGCACCTTGGCGATCTCGGTCTTGCCGACCCCGGCTTCGCCCTCCAGAAACAGTGGCCGTCCGAGGCTAAGCGCCAAATGGAGGGCGGTGGCGAGGGAGCGATCGGCCACGTACCGGCCGGCCCCGAGAAGCTCGAGGGTGGCGTCAACGGATTTCGGCTGCTCATGGGCCATCTTGGAGTCCATCGAGGGTTGGAAACGGGTGAGGGTGAAAAGGGGGCGGTGGGTGGCCGCTCACGGTACCGACATAGCACTTGAACCAGGGGTCTGCCAGGGGCGCGCCCCTGGAGCGTTCTTCCAGAGGGGAGCGTTCTTCAGAGGGGAGCGTTCTTCAGGGGGCGCGGCTGATGGCCGGCTCGGATGCGGCGTCACTCTTTTCGGTCACCCCGAGCAAAGCGTCCAGACAGGGGTGGGGGAAACTTCGCTTGGCGACGATCGCGTAAAAGCTCTCCGTGATGTCGAGCGGAAAGGGGGCGGGGTGCAGAATGCCCTGTTCGATCTCATCCGTGAGAACGACGGCGGGGGCGGCGGCGACGCCGATGCCTTCGCGGGCCAGGAGGCGGACCATGGCCATGTCGTCCACCTCCGCCGCGATCCGCGGTACGACTCCGAGCCGGGCGATGAGACTGTCGAAACCGGTCCGGATCGAACTCTCCGTCGGCAGGATCACCGGCTCCCGAGCGAGCAGATCCTTCAGCGAGCCGTGGCGCAGCCGGTCCGCGACGCCGTACAGGCCGACCGGCTGACCGGAGATCCGATGGGCGATCAGATTGGAGAATGTGTCGCGCGTCGGAACCACGGTGGTCAGAACGATGTCCAGGGCCAAGGCCTGCAGACCTTCCAGCATCACGGCATTGCTGCCGGAGGACAGGATCAGGTCGACCTCGCCGGCGGCCAGGACCGGGCGCAGAAACCGAAGCTGGAAGTTGCGCGAAAGCGTCGATTGAGCGCCCAGCCGGAGGGGACGGACCGTCCCGTCCCGTTGCCCGAGGGCGGCGACAAGCTCCTCTCCCGCGTCGAAGATCCGATCCGCGTGGTCGAGCGCGATTCCGCCGGCTTCGGTCAAGACCAGACGCCTGCCGACCCGGTCGAACAGCGGATGCCCGAGACGCTCCTCCAACTGACGGATCTGGGTGGACAGGGCGGATTGCGACAGGTTCAGGCGGGCGGCCGCCTTGGTCAGGTTTCCGACCGTCGCGACTTCCCGGAAATAGCGCAGGTGATGGTAGTTCAGCCGATCCATAAGGCCGAATATAGAATGTTCCGAACTGTTTTCTTCTGTTTTTTGGATCTATTGGCCGGTCGAGCGCAGGTCGTTACGGCCAGTAGCGTCCGGTCGCGCCGACAATCACGGTAATCCAGCCGAGGCCGAGATTGACCGCGACGATCTTGCGGATCAGCCCGAGGCGCCGGCCGGCCTGCTCGAAATCGTCCGAGTCCACCGCGTTGCGGAACTTCGGCCAGGCGGCGAACCGCAGATGGCCGTAAGCGAGGAACATGATCAGGCCGACCGCATGCATGATGTGGACGTAGGGATCGACTTCGGCGAACCCGCCGAACACCAGGAAGATCATCCCGTAGCCGGTGGCGATCAAGGCCAGGACCGAGAGCGACACGTAGAGGAAGAACCGTTCGAACACCCGCCGCCAGAGCCGCGCGCGTTCCGGCGGGGGCTCGATGCCGCCGACAGCGGGCCGGAGGACGACATAGGCGAAGAACATGCCGCCGACCCAGATGGTCGCCGCGACGATGTGCAGGGCCAGGAGAACCGTCATGGTCATGGTGCGTTGCCTCTCAGGGGCGAAGTGCCGGGCACATCCTAGCGGCTTCATTCGCCCGGATCGAACTTTCGAGAACGGGAACACCATGGCGCACCCGCAGGACGTAGTTCCGGTATCTAGTGTACCGGATACCGAAGTCGACCACCGGGAGGGAATAGGGCATCGGCTCGGGGCGGGGGTCAGTTCCGTGATCGGCGATCGGCGGATGCTGGTGCCGCTCTGGCTTCTGGCCGCGGTGGCGCTCGTGTTCTTCTTCCGTGAGGCCAAGCCCTTCATGGCGCCTGTTCTGGCGAGCGCGGTGATTGCCATCGCCCTCAGCCCGATTACCCGGTTCCTCGAACGCCGCGCCGGTTTCGGGCGGGGCTTCGCCGCCTTTGTCTCGTTGATCCTGGCGGCCGGTATCGTCGCCGGTGCTCTATGGATCCTGATACCGGCAACGGAGGGCTGGCAGGGACGGTTGGCGAATTCGTGGAGAACGCCGAACGCAAGCTTTGGCCGATCAGTTCCACCATCGACGAGGTCAAGAAGGCGACGGAGAAGGTGGGTGACGCCGCCAATCTGTCGAACTCCGATCAGCCGACGGTCACGGTGGAGCAGAAGGGCGGATTCCTGAGCGACGTGCTCGGCAGTGCGCCGTTCATCGTCATTCAGGTCCTGACCACGGCGATTGTTTCGTTCTTCTTCCTGCGCGAGCGCAGATGGCTGCTCCGCAGCGGAATTGGCTTCTTCGCGACCTATAAGGAGCGCTATCGCATCGCCCAGGTCGCGCGGGAGATCCGACGCAATGTGGGCAGCTACTTCCTGATCCAGATCGCCATTTCGGCCGGTGTCGGTCTGGTGACGGCCGTGAGCTTCTATTTCATCGGCATGCCCGCGCCGGCGACCTGGGGCGGGGCGATCGCGGTCGCCAATTTCGTGCCGTTCATCGGACCGTTCCTGATCGCGGTGCTGTCCTTCGTCGGCGGTCTGGCCACCTATGAAACCCTGCAGATGTGCCTGTTGCCCCCCGCGATCGTCTTCGCCGTCAACGCGGTCGAGGAGAACGTGGTGATCCCGATGGTGATGAGCAGCCGGTTCTACACCAGTCCGGTGGTGATCATCCTCGCCGTCCTGTTCGGCGCCTGGATGTGGGGGACGGTCGGCGGCGTCCTCGCGGTACCGACCGCCGTCATCGTCCTGTCCACGCTGCGGCGCTGGCGCGAGATGGCCGGCCTGGAGGACGACCCGGTGGGGGATGAGGTGGATGACTGACGGAAGTTGGCGGGGCACCGATTGATCTGCGAGGAGATGCGCAAACGAAAACCCCGATCCGACGGGAGCCGGATCGGGGTTTTCTCTGCTTGGGGCGCCGAGGTCGAATGCCGTGTGTTCAGCCCCGCTTGCGTCCGGTCAGGATGCCGAGGGCCAGGAGACCGCCCAGCAGGACGACCGGCGAAACCGATCCGCCGATCTGTTCGCCCAGGCGGTACGCGTCCTGGACGGCGGCGGAGGACCCGGTGACGGGAACCGGTCCGGCGCCGGTAGAGGTGTGGACGGCGGTGCGGGTCGCGGAGGGGTCCATCGTGCGCCGGCGGCCGGACGCCATCATCAGAACGCCGGCCGACACCAGGAAGGTGACACCTCCCCAGATCCCGAGCGACGCGGCGACGCCCACGTGGTTAGCGGTCTCCACCACCCCGGCGGCGATGCCGAGGCCGAGCGCGCCGAGCATCAGGATGGTCCCGGCGAACGCGATGAGCCCGCGCCGGAAGATCAGGGAGATTTCGGCGCGGGCAATGGTAATCAGTCCTGAGAACATGGGGACGCCGGCCTCTAGCGGCGCGACCACATGCCCAGCAGCATACCGACGCCGAAAGCCGCGAGGACCGAGGTGGTCGGGTTGGCTTCGATCACGCCGTTGACCTTCTGGTGCGCCTCGTTGGCGTGGTCGCGCGCCTGGCCCGCGGCGGCCCGGGCCCTGTCGGCGGTTTCATGGGCGCGCTGACGGACCCCGTCCTTCACTGCGTCGGTGCGGTCGCTGGCGAGTGCGGTCACGGAATTCCGCAAGGCCGCGCAGGTCTTCGCGCAGAATGCGAAGCTGCTCCTCGACAGTCGCTTCGGAGTTCTTGCCCGGCTGGGTTCCTTGGGCCATCGTCGATGCTCCTGAGTGTGTGAATACTGGGGTGACAACGTTTGGGACGGCCATCGGTTTCATCGATGGCGCTGCGAGGCGTCGCCGCACCCCTCCCGATTGAGCAGGAGCCGTTCGAAATGGCCGACACGCCCGGCATCGAAACCCGCAGCCGCCGGAGGTTTGCCGACGCCACGGCGCTGGCCGCCGCACTGCGGCCGAGCTATCCGGTCTACTGCTTCCGCCCGCACAAGGTGCGAGCCGTCGCCCGCCATTTCGTCGAGACCTTCCCGGGCAGGGTCGTCTACGCCGTGAAGTGCAATATCGAGCCGCGCATGCTCGGCTGGCTGGCGGAGGCGGGGGTGACCGCCTTCGATACCGCCTCCCTGACGGAGATCGCCGCCGTGCGCGAACGCCTGCCTGAGGCGGATGCGCTGTTCATGCATCCGGTGAAGAGTCGGGCTGCCATCCTGGCCGCCGACCGGGTCTACGACGTCTCGACCTATTGCGTCGATTCGATGGCTGAACTCGAGAAAGTGCTGGAGGTCACGAAACGCCGCGACCTGAAGATCTTCGTCCGGGTCGCGACGCCGGGCGGCGGCGCGGCGTTCGAGCTGTCGATCAAGTTCGGCGCCAGCCAGGCCGAGGCCATCGAGATTCTCGATAGGATCGCCGATGAGGGATTGGAGGCGGGCATCGCCTTCCATATCGGGTCGCAATGCCTGAACCCGCGGGCGTTCCGCACCGCCTTCGCCGTGATCGCCGACGTCTGGCGCGGCACCAGGGCGGAGGTCCGGGAAATCGACGTCGGCGGCGGCTTTCCGGTGGCCTACGCGGGGCAGCCCGTACCGCCGCTTGAGGATTTTGTGACGGAGATCCTCGAGGGTCGGCGGGAAGCCGGAATCGACGAGGATGTCGCCCTGCTGTGCGAACCGGGGCGGGCGCTGGTCGCAGACGGCTGCTCGATGCTCTGCCAGGTCCACCTGCGGAAGGGGGACCGGCTGTACCTGAACGACGGCGTCTACGGCAATCTGTCGGAACCGTACTGGTCTCGGGTGCGTTTACCGGCGCGGCTGATCCGCCCCGACAGCGGAGGAGGCGGGTCGGATCCGGCGCCGATGCAGGACTTCACGATTTTCGGCCCGACCTGTGACGGCAACGATGTCCTGCCCACGCCCTTCCGCCTGCCGGCGGACGTGGCCGAAGGGGACTGGATCGAGGTCGGACAGATCGGAGCCTATGGAGCGGCACTTGCGACACGATTTAACGGGTTCTTTGCGGATGCGCAGGTTGAACTTGGCGACGAACCGCCCGACACTGCTTAGCGAATTCAGAATAGACCGGGTTCCCGGCCATGCGTCCTAGCGCTGGAAGTTTCCCCTACACCGACCACAACGGCACCGTCTGGCTCGCTTTCCAGGATTTCGGTGAGCGGTCGCGCGAGCGCGTGGTGGTCTGCGTCCACGGGCTGACTCGAAACGGCCGGGACTTCGACCGCTTGGCCATCGCCATGGCCAAGGATTACCGGGTGATCGAGGTCGACATCGCCGGCCGTGGCCGGTCGGGTTGGCTGGCCGACAAGACCGAGTACACCTATCCGACCTATCTCAAGCACATGGACGCGTTCTTCGCCTATCGCGGCATCGAGGAATGCGACTTCATCGGCACCTCCATGGGCGGGCTGATCGGCATGATGCTGGCGGCGCGCGAGGAGTTGCCGATCCGTCGGCTGGTGCTGAACGATGTGGGCCCGGTCATTCCGGGCGCGGCGCTGAGCCGGATCGGCGCGCGCGTCGGCGAGGACCCGCGGTTCAAGAACCTCCA
Source organism: Thalassobaculum sp. (assembly GCA_048983575.1). Classification (GTDB taxonomy): domain Bacteria; phylum Pseudomonadota; class Alphaproteobacteria; order Thalassobaculales; family Thalassobaculaceae; genus Thalassobaculum. The sequence goes on from JBLZTD010000001.1 coordinate 2,729,533, forward strand.
GGAGGCGGCCGAGTACTTCAAGGGCGTCTATGCGGATTTCGGGATTCCCGACGACCTCGGCTGGTCCGACCTGACCCTGCATTCGGCCATCCGTCAGGAGAATGGAACCTACGCGCTGCACTACGACCCGGCGATCGGCGACGTCTTCACCGAGGACATGGCGGACGTGAAGCTGTGGGATGTCTGGGACAATGTCCGTTGTCCGACTCTGGTGTTGCGGGGCGAGAACTCGGACGTTCTGACGCGCGAGACCGCCGAGCGCATGACCCGCTCCGGTCCCAAAGCGGAGTTGATCGAATTCCCCGGTGTTGGCCATGCGCCCGCGCTCATGACAGAGGACCAGATCAAGGTGGTCCACGACTGGCTGCGGTCCTTCGACGAGGAGGACGAGGAGGACTCCGCCACAGATGCCGGCTGAGATCGGCGTCCGCGCGTTCCGCCAGCGGTTCCCCTGGATCGGCGGCGACCTTCAGACCCTCCGCGATTTCATCATTCGTCCGGACGAGCCGGTTCCCTCGGCATCGAGCGAACTACGCCGATTTCGAGATGCCGGACGGAACCGGCGATATCCTGATCGGCGTTCTCGACAGGCCGGCGGATCCAGTGGCGGGCCTGCCGCTGGCAGTGCTGATTCATGGTCTGACGGGCAGTGCCGAGAGCGTCTATATGCGCCGGGCGGCGCGGAGCTTCCTGGACGCGGGATTCACCACCCTGCGCCTGAACCTTCGGGGAGCGGGGGCCAGCCGACCGTTCTGCCGTGAGCAGTATCATTCCGGCCGGAGCGGCGATCTCGCCGCGGTCATCGACCGGCTGCAGGACCAGGACGGCGGTATGACCGACGGGGTCGCGCTCGTCGGCTGGTCGCTGGGGGCGAACATGCTGCTGAAGGGGGCGGCGGAGTTCGGAGCGGAGAAGGGTGTCCGGGCCGCGGTCGCCATCTCCGCGCCGATCGATCTGATGGGCACCGCCCGGAGATTTACAGCGACCAGGAACGTCGCCTATCACCGTCACCTGCTGGCCGCGATGCGCGCCGAGGTCGCCGGGGGCCCCGGCGGTCTTGCCGACCCTGAGCGTGAGCGTCTTTCGGCGGCACGTTCGGTGATCGCCTTCGACGACGCCTTCACCGCGCCCCGCAACGGTTTCGCCGATGCCGCCGATTACTATGCGCGGAATTCGGCCAGCCGATTCCTGGCGCGGATCCGCATCCCGACACGGGTGCTTCACGCCCTGGACGACCCCTGGATCCCGAGCCATGCCTACCATGGAGTCGATTGGGACGCCTGTCGGAGCGTTCACGCGACCCTGACGCGGCATGGCGGCCATGTGGGCTTCCACGGACCGGACGGGATCTGGTCGGACGCCGAAGCGGTGCGGTTCCTGAAGACCCTCTGACTCTTCCCGACGCTCCGCCCGGCCCGCATGCGAATGCAATGGGGCCGGGCCATGACCAGGAAGAAATCTGGCAGAGGTCTACTTGAGACGCTTGGCCGCCTCGATGGCGAAATAGGTGAGGATGCCGTCGGCGCCGGCGCGCTTGAATCCGAGCAGGCTCTCCATCATCGCCCGTTCGCCGTCGATCCAGCCGCGCTCGGTGGCGGCCATGATCATCGAGTATTCGCCGGACACCTGATAGGCGTAGGTCGGCACACCGAACGTGTCCTTCACCCGCCGCACGATGTCGAGATAGGGCATGCCTGGCTTCACCATCACCATGTCGGCGCCTTCGGCGATGTCGAGGGCGACCTCGCGCAGGGCTTCGTCGGAATTGGCCGGGTCCATCTGGTAGGTCGATTTGGACGCCGACCCCAGGGTGGAGGCCGAGCCGACGGCGGCGCGGAAGGGGGCATAGAAGCCGGACGCATATTTGGCGGCGTAGGACATGATCTGCACGCCTTCGAAACCGGCCTCGTCCAGCCCCTTGCGGATGGCGCCGACCCGGCCGTCCATCATGTCCGATGGCGAGATGATGTCGCAGCCGGCGCTGGCCTGCAGCACCGACTGGCGCACCAGCACATCGACGGTCTCGTCGTTCAGGATCGAGCCGTCCTCCAGCAGACCGTCATGGCCGTGGCTCGTGAACGGGTCCAGGGCCGCGTCGCACATCACCCCGATCGTCGGGACCGCGTTCTTCACCGCCTCCACCGCCTGGCAGACCACGTTGTTCTCGGTGACCGCATAGCTTCCCTGGGCGTCCTTCAGGTCGGTTTCGACATAGGGAAAGACGCCGATGACAGGGATGCCGAGATCGGCCGCCTCGCGCGCCACCTCGGCCAGTTCGGAGACCGAATACCGCATGACACCGGGCATGCTTTCCACGGGAATTCGGGGCTCGTCGCCGCCATGGACGAAGACCGGCCAGATCAGATCGTTGACGGTCAACGTGTTCTCGGCGACCAGACGGCGCGACCAGTCGGCCTGGCGCGGCCGGCGCAATCGGGTGGTAGGATATCCTGTGGACGGCGAAATCAGGGTCTTCGGGCGGCCGTTGAAGGGCATGGCGTCCTCGTTCGTCTTGTTGTTGAGACCAAGTGTAAGCGACCCGCCTACCGATGCAACGGCACGAAAACCGGATTGACCTTGGGTGACCGTTGACTTGCCGTCAGGCGGTTCACACTATCCCGCGCCATCGTCGAACCTGGGGGAGGGTTCGTCGGCGGCAAGCCCAGGAGGGACAGGATGGATTTCCAGCTCAGCGAGGAGCAGCACGCGATCCAGGATATGGCGCGGTCCTTCGCCACCGAACGTTTGGCGCCGAATGCCGCCGAATGGGACCAGACGGGCCATTTCCCGGTCGACGTCCTGAAGGAATTGGCCGAACTCGGTCTCGCGTCGATCTACGTGCGCGACGATCTCGGTGGTTCCGGTCTCGGTCGACTGGATGCGGCGGTGGTGTTCGAGGAGCTGTCGTCGGGCTGTGTCTCGACCGCCGCCTTCCTGTCGATCCACAACATGGTGTCCTGGATGGTCGACCGGTTCGGCAATGAGGAACTCCGCCAGCGCTTCCTGCCGAAGCTCGCCACCATGGACCTGATCGCCAGCTACTGCCTGACCGAGCCGGGAGCGGGGTCCGACGCGGCGGCGCTGAAGACACGGGCAGAGAAGGTGGGGAACTCCCACTACGTTCTGAACGGCGGGAAGGCGTTCATCTCCGGCGGCGGCGTCAGCGATGTCTATGCCGTCATGTGCCGGACCGGCGAGGAGGGATCGCGCGGCATCTCCTGCATCCTCGTGGAGAAGGACACCCCGGGCCTCTCCTTCGGCGAGAACGAGAAGAAGCTCGGCTGGAACAGCCAGCCGACCGCGATGGTGAATTTCGACGACTGCAAGGTGCCGGCCGAGAATCTGGTCGGGGCCGAGGGCGAAGGCTTCAAGATCGCCATGGCCGGCTTGGACGGCGGCCGGATCAACATCGCCGCCTGCTCGCTCGGTGGGGCGCGGGCGGCCCTCGAGGCGTCCCTGGATTACGTCAAGGACCGCAAGGCCTTCGGCCGGGCCATCGCCGATTTCCAGGCCACCCAGTTCCGGCTCGCCGATATGGCGACCGAATTGGACGCGGCCCGTCTCATGGTCCACAGGGCGGCGGTCAGCCTGGACGCCAAGGCGCCCGAGGCGACGCAGCATGCCGCCATGGCCAAGCGCTTCGCCACCGATATCGGCTACCGCATCGTCGACGAGGCATTGCAACTTCATGGCGGTTACGGGTACCTCAAGGACTACCCGGTCGAGCGGCTGCTGCGGGATCTGCGCGTTCATCGGATCCTGGAAGGAACCAACGAGATCATGCGGGTGATCATCGCCCGCAAGCTGCTGGCCAACTGACCTACCCTCCCTGACGTAGCGAACGAGACCCTGCCGGAGACGGATGTGAGCGACGAGATCAACTTTTCGACCGATGGTGGCCTGGCGACGATCGAGATGACCCGCCCGAAGGCGCTGAACGCCCTGACCCATGGCATGGTCAAGGAGATGGCGGCCAAACTGGACGAGTGGGAGCATGACGACGCCATCGGCGCGGTGGTCATCAAGGGCGAGGGCGAGAAGTCGTTCTGCGCCGGCGGCGACGTGCGAGCCGTGTGGAAGTCGGTGGTTCAGGAGAATGGCGGGAAGCCGTCCGAACTGTCGAAGACCTTCTTCTTCGACGAGTATCGGCTGAACCACCAGATCCATGCCTTCTCCAAGCCCTTCGTCGCCCTGATCGACGGTGTGACCATGGGGGGCGGGGTCGGCGTGTCGATCCACGGCTCCCACCGCATCGCCACCGAACGGCTGATGTTCGCGATGCCGGAAACCGCGATCGGCCTGTTCCCGGATGTGGGCGGAGGCTGGTTCCTGCCGCGCCTGCCTGGCGAGACCGGCACCTATCTGGCGCTGACGGGCGCCCGTCTGGACGCGGCCGGCGCCTGCGCGCTGGGTATCGCCACGCACTACGTGCCGTCCACCCGCTTGGAAGGCTTCGAGGCCCAGGTGGGCTCCGCCATCGCCGCCGGCAGCCCGGCGAGGACGGCAGTGAACGATGTTCTGGAGCGTCTGGCGGAATCTGCCGGGGCCGGATCCGCTGGCCGTCAACCGCGCGATCATCGATTCCTGCTTTAGCGCGGCTACGGTGGAAGGGATCATCGACGCGCTGTCCGCAGAGGGGTCGGACTTCGCCCTCGAAACCCGCGACGCTCTGCTCGGCAAGTCGCCGACCAGCATGAAGATCAGCCTGGAGCTCATGCGGCGGGGACGCGAAGCTTCCAATCTGGCAGACGTGCTGCTCCTGGAGTACCGTCTGTCACAGGCCTGCATGGCGGGGCACGATTACTACGAGGGGATCCGGGCCGTACTGGTTGACAAGGATCACGCGCCGAAATGGCAGCCGGCGACGTTGGCCGAGGTCGGAGACGACATCGTCGCGGCGCATTTCGCGGCACCCGCCCATGGAGACTGGTCCCTGGCGTGAGAGGTGGGCGCCGGCTTGACCAAAGGACGGCCAGTGGCGAGCATCTCGCGAATGCCGCAGCGGCGGAAAAACAGAGGTCTTCGGGAGGGACAGTATGGCGACGATCGGATTCATCGGCCTCGGCAACATGGGCCTGCCCATGGCGGTCAACCTGATCAAGGCGGGCCATGACGTCCGTGGGTTCGACCTCTCGTCCGAACAGGTGAAGGCGTTGGAGGCGGCCGGCGGAAACGCCGCGGCTTCCACCGAAGCCTGCGTCGGTTCGGTGGATGTGGTCGTCACGATGCTTCCCGCCGGCCCGCAGGTCAGCAAGGTCTACGACACGTCGATTCTGGGCGCCGTTTCGGACGGGACGCTGCTGATCGACTGCTCGACGATCGACGTCGCCACCGCCCGCGACGTGGCCGCGAAGGCGGAGGAACGTGGCCTGGAGATGATCGATGCCCCGGTATCCGGCGGCACGACCGGTGCCGAAGCCGGGACACTGACCTTTATGGTCGGCGGGTCGGACTCGGCGTTCGAACGGGCCAAACCGTTCCTCGAGCAGATGGGGAAGACCATCGTTCATGCCGGCGGCAGCGGCAACGGGCAGGCGGCGAAGATCTGCAACAACATGATGCTGGCGATCAACATGATCGGCCAGTGCGAGGCGTTCTCGATGGCGGAGAAGCTTGGCCTGGATACGGCGAAGCTGTTCGCCATCAGCGCCAATTCGTCGGGTCAGAGCTGGGCGATGACGACCTACTGTCCGGTGCCGGGCCTGACCGAAACCGCGGCCTCCAACCGTGATTTCAAGCCGGGTTTCACAGCTGCAATGATGCTGAAGGACCTCGGTTTGTCCCAGGACGCCGCCGGGCAGGTACACGCCCAGACACCGCTCGGTGCCGAGGCTTTGCAGTTGTTCCGCGACTTTGTCGATCGCGGAAACGGCGAGATCGATTTCTCCGGCATCATCAACATGATCCGGGGCGGAGAGTGATTTCTCTATTCACCAAAACGAGTTGCGTGCCCACACGTGTTGGTCTAGACCCGTTGATGGGCGCGCGTCTCCGATGGTATCGGTTACCGGAACGATTTGAAGGCGGCGGGAAGTGTAATGGCAATGACGGATGATGTGACGGACCTGCGCCGCGAGTATCTCGACGCGATCAAGCTGATCGAGCGCCTTCACCGCCAGTTTCTGGAAGTGGTGAAGACCGAACTCGACCGGATCGGCGTCGAGGACATCAACAACATCCAGGCTCTCATCCTGTTCAACATCAGCGATGAGGAACTGACGGTCGGCGAATTGACCAACCGCGGGTACTACCTGGGCTCCAACGTCTCGTACAACGTGCGGAAGATGGTGGAGAACGGCTACCTGGTTCAGGAGCGCTCGACCCACGATCGCCGGTCGATCCGGGTCCGCCTGTCCGACAAGGGCCTGTCGCTCTGCCGGGAGATCGACGCCATGTTCGAGCGCCACGCAAAGGCGTTGCCGGGCGTGCCGGTCGATGCCGGCAATCTCAACAAGGCCAGTGCCTCCTATCGCGACCTCGAGCGGTTCTGGATCTCTCTGCTGAACTTCGGCCTGCGCGGGGTCTGACCCGCTCCGGCCGGTGAGCGGCCGGATTTCACCCCGCTCCGGCCGGCGGGCGGCCGGATTTCCCTTGGACACCGCACCAGCCCTTTTCTAGAGTGCGCCGCACCGCGCCCGAGGCTCTGCGCCGGATGGCGCGTCATATCCGCGTGCCGACCGGCGCGCGTGCCGTTCTTGCCGAGGATGTCGATGCGCCTGTCCCGCTATTTCCTGCCGACCATGAAGGACACGCCGCGCGAAGCGGAGATCGTCTCCCACCGTCTGATGCTGCGGGCAGGGATGATGCAGCAGTCGAGCGCGGGGATCTACTCCTGGCTGCCGCTGGGGTTCAACGTGCTCAAGCGGATCGAGCAGATCGTGCGCGAGGAGCAGAATGCCGCGGGCTGGAACGAAGTCCTGATGCCGACGATCCAGCCGGCCGATCTGTGGCGTGAGAGCGGCCGATACGACGCCTACGGCAAGGAGATGCTCCGAATCACCGACCGGCACGAACGCGATATGCTCTATGGGCCGACCAACGAGGAGCAGATCACCGACATCTTCAGGGCCCACGTGCGCAGCTACCGGGAGCTGCCGGGACGTCTGTACCATATACAGTGGAAATTCCGGGACGAGGTCCGCCCCCGATTCGGCGTGATGCGGGGGCGGGAGTTCCTCATGAAGGATGCTTACTCCTTCGATATCGATAAGGATGCGGCCCGGCTCGCCTACAACCGTCAGTTTGTCGCCTATCTTCGAACGTTCGACCGGCTCGGCCTGAAGGCGATCCCGATGGCCGCCGACAGCGGGCCCATCGGCGGCGACATGAGCCACGAGTTCATCATTCTTGCCGAGACCGGCGAGAGCGAGGTGTTCTGCCACAAAGACTGGCTGACCAACGACCCGGTGCCGGCGGATGTCGACTACGAAGGGGACCTCCAGCCGATCGTCGACTCGTGCCTGGCCCGCTACGCCGCGACCGACGAGAAGCACGACCCGGCGACCTGTCCGGTGGCCGAGGCGGATCTCGTTCATACGCGCGGTATTGAGGTCGGGCACATCTTCTATTTCGGCACCAAGTACACCGCGCCGATGGGGGCCAAGGTCGCCGGGCCAGACGGGAAGGAGGCCGAGGTCCATATGGGGTCGTACGGCGTCGGCGTGTCGCGTCTTGTCGGCGGCATCATCGAGGCCTGCCATGACGAGAACGGCATCGTCTGGCCGGAGCCGGTGGCCCCCTTTCACATCGGACTGGTGAACCTGAAGGTCGGCGACGCCGCGTGTGATGCCGCGACCGAGGATCTGTACGCCAAGCTTGGCCGCGCCGGGATCGATGTGCTGATGGACGACACCGCCGATCGCCCGGGCGCCAAGCTGGCGACAATGGACCTGATCGGTCTGCCGTGGCAGATCATCATCGGTCCGCGCGGCATCGCCAACGGCGTTGTCGAGGTCAAGAACCGCAAGTCTGGCGAACGCGAGGAGCTGACGCCGGACGCGGCACTCAAGCGGTTCGCCGGCTGAACCCGGCTGGGAGTTGGGCGATGGTCCAGCGCGCCACGATCTCGCCGCATATGACCCGGAGAGTGCCGACCTCACCGAGAGGGCGGGTATGATTTTCGGAGCATTCGAACGCATGGTGGCGATGCGCTATCTCAGGGCGCGCCGTCAGGAAGGCTTCATCTCCGTGATCGCCGGGTTTTCCCTGCTCGGCATCGGCCTCGGTGTGGCGACCCTGATCATCGTCATGAGCGTGATGAACGGGTTCCGGGCCGAGCTGATCGGCCGTATCCTTGGACTCAACGGCCATGCGGCGGTGTATGCGGTCGACGGTTCGATCGAGAACTACGACCAGCTCGTGGTCGAGGCTGCCTCCGTTCCGGGGGTCTTCAGCGTCACACCGCAGGTGGAGGGCCAGGCGATGCTCACCGCCAACGGCGTCGCCTCGGGCGGTGTGGTGCGGGGCATGCGGCCGAGCGATCTCCTGGCCAAATCCCTGATCTCGGACAGCATCGAGGCAGGGTCCTTGGACGCCTTCGAGGGCAAGGACGCCGTGGTGCTCGGGACCCGGCTGGCAAACCGGCTCGGCCTGCGGGTCGGCGATCGGGTGACGATGATCTCCCCCACGTCCTCGGTGACCGTGGTCGGCAGCATGCCGCGGATGAAGGCCTACGAAGTCGTGGCCCTGTTCGAGGTCGGGATGTTCGAATACGACAACACCTTCGTCTACATGCCGCTCCAGGCCGCGCAGGTCTTCTTCCAGAAAGGCGACTCGGCGAACGCCCTGGAGATCTTCACGGTCGATCCGGACTCCCTGACGGAGGTGCGCCTGAACATGCTGCAGGCGCTGCCGCCCGAGGTCTATTTCCGAGATTGGCAACAGCAGAACAGAAGCTTCTTCAACGCGCTGCAGGTCGAACGGAACGTGATGTTCCTGATCCTGACCCTGATTATTCTGGTGGCCGCCTTCAACATCATCAGTTCGCTGATCATGCTGGTGAAGGACAAGGGGCGCGACATCGCCGTCCTGCGCACCATGGGCGCGTCGCGGGGGATGATCACCCGGATCTTCTTCATGACCGGTGCCAGCGTCGGCGTGCTCGGCACCGTGGTCGGGGCGGCGCTCGGCCTGCTGTTCGTGATCAATATCCAGGCGATACAGAGTTGGGTCGAGACGGTGTTCGGCACCTCCGTGTTTCCGCCGGAGGTCTATTTCCTGACCAACGTTCCGGCGAAGATGGATCCGACCGAAGTGACGGTCGTCGTCGGCATGGCGCTTACCCTGAGCTTCGCGGCGACGATCTATCCGGCCTGGCGGGCCGCCCGAGTCGATCCGGTCGAGGCGCTCCGCTATGAGTGAGACCCTGGTTCCGCCGCCGTCGCCGCCGCGATCGTCGGGCGACGGAAAGGCGCTGGTTCTGGAGAAGGTGACCCGCGTCTTCGGGATGGGAGAGCAGTCGCTCCGGGTTCTGCGCGGGATCGATCTGAGCCTGGAGGAAGGCCAGATTGTCGCCCTGGTGGGACCGTCTGGTGCGGGGAAGTCCACCCTGCTGCATATCGCCGGCCTGCTGGAGCAGCCGACCAGCGGCAAGGTGCTCATCGGCGGCCGCGACTGTGCCGAGCTAGGGGACGCCGAACGGACGCGGTACCGCCAGACGACCATCGGGTTCGTCTACCAGTTTCATCACCTGCTGCCGGAGTTCTCGGCCCGCGAGAACGTCATGATCCCGCAGATGATCGCCGGGCTGTCCCGCAAGGAGGCCGGCATCCGAGCCGATCAGCTGCTGAACATGGTCGGCTTGAGCGAGCGGGCATCGCATCGACCGGCCCGGCTGTCCGGCGGCGAGCAGCAGCGGGTCGCCATTGTCCGTGGCATTGCCAATGTGCCCCGCGTCCTGCTGGCCGACGAGCCGACCGGCAACCTCGATCCGCAGACTGCCGCCGACGTCTTCGCCCAGCTCACGCGGATCGTGCGCGGCACGGGGCTATCGGCCCTGATCGCGACGCACAACCTGGATCTGGCGGCGGAGATGGACAGGGCCGTCGAACTCAGCAACGGCGTGCTGGTCGAGCGTCGTCTCTAGACCTTGGCGGCTATCGGGGTCACTCGACGCCCTTGGCCCGCTTGATCTTGGCGAAGTTGAGCTTGACGTCGGACAGGTCGGTGTCCGACAGGTCGGCGCCATCGAAGATCGTTCCGGTGAAGTTGATACCCTTCAGGTCGGCGCCGCGGAAGCGGGCGGCGAGGGCCCGGCCCGTCTTGCGCCCGTCCGGACCGATGATTTCCGCGTCTTCGACCCGTGTGCTGATGAAGATCGCTTTGTGCAGGAGCGCGCCGGCGAAGTTGGTCCCCGAGGCGCGGGCAAAGGAGAAGTCCGTCTCTTCCAGGTTTGCGCCCTGGAACGACGTCAGGAAGAGCTCCGACCGGACGAAGGCCGCCCCCTTCAGGTTGGCGCCGTCGAAGCACACGCCGCGCACGTCGCAACTCGAGAAATCCAGCCCCTCCAACTCGGCGTCCTTCATATTGGCGCGGTAGCCCATCGCGCCGTTGCTGGCGATCCACTTGCTGTGTTCCCGCAGCATCTCCTCGATCTCCGGCGGCAGCGGCTTCTGGCTGTCGCGATGGATCGCACCCATCATGTTCGCGGCTTCGATATTGGCCTTCGACAGGTCGACGTTGCGGAGATTGGCGTCGACCAGATTCGCACCGCTCAGATCGGCCCCGTCGAGATTCGTGCCGGTGAGGTTGGCGTTCTTCAGATTGCAGCCGCGCAGGTCCGCGCCGGTGAGGTCGGCGCCGGCCAGGTTCACAGCGTGCAGAACGACGTCCCGGAAGACGGCCCCCTTCGCGCTGGAGACCGCCATGTTGGCTTCGCTCATGTTCGCGAAGGAGAAGTCGGCGCCGTCCAGGTTGGCGTCGGACAGATCGGCCGACCGCTTGACCTCCTCGCCCCACTGCATGATGTGGCCGGGACGCAGATCGGCCCCCTGAAGCCTGGCTCCGGACAGATTGGCGAGCGTGAAATTGGCGCCGCGCAGATCGGCCTTTTCCAGCTTGGCATTCTTCAGGTTGGCGGCGGAGAAGTCGCAGCCGAACAGGTCGGCCTGCGTCAAATCGGCATCTTCGAGTGAACTGCGCGTCAGGGTCGACCCGGACAGGGTCGCCTGCGGCAGCTCCACGCCATCCATGTTCAGGCCGTCCAGTTTGGCGGACTTCAGCATGCACCTGCGGCCGCCGACCTCTCCGCGAAGAAACGCGGTATGGGCCTTGAACGCGGCTCCGGTGTCGTTCGGGAGCATGCTGAATTCAGATCGAGCCATGACAGACATGAGAGTTGGATACCTCCATGGGCCAACCATGACGGATCGGTCTTAAGACAGTCTTAAAATCGCCAATGCGCGGTAGAATTTTTCCAAAGCATTGCAGTTGCTTAGAATTAACTTTATCGAACTCGCCCCCGTTCGCGGCAGACCTGACGAACCGGCCGCACCCGGCTGTCGAAGCTCGAGCCAGAGACCGCCGCGAGTCGCGCGAGGCTGCATGCATCGGTCGGCCGGAAGAGCGACCGTGCGTGCCCGGCCCGCCGCGTCCGATCGCCGGACGGGATGACCCCGCCGATCGGCTGTGAGAGGATCGCGCGACCTTCCGGAGACGCTTCATGACCCATGCCGATTTCGTCCATCTCCGCGTGCACTCCGCCTATTCGCTGGCGGAGGGGGCGATCCATGCCAAGCAGCTCGTGAAGCTCGCCAAGCAGCACAACATGCCGGCCGTGGCCATGACCGACAGCGGCAACATGTTCGGTGCACTGGAATTCGCGGTGACCGCCGCCGGCGAGGGGGTCCAGCCGATCGTCGGGGTCCAGCTCAATATCCGCCGACCGATCGACACCGAGCAGCGGGGCCTCAGGGTCGTCGGCGGACGCGACGTGATGCCGGATCAGCTTCCGCTGATCGCCCAGAACGAGGTCGGCTACCGCAACCTCATGAGCCTGGTCAGCCAGTCCTTCCTCGACGGCACCGGCGAGGAAGCGCCGCAGATCGCGTTGGACGACATGGAGGGCCGGACCGATGGGCTGATCGCCCTGACCGGCGGCATCAAGGGTGCCCTCGGCCGCCTGCTGCTGGAAGGGCGCAGGAGCGACGCGGAGGCCATGCTAACCCGGCTCCAGGGGCTCTTTCCCGACCGTCTCTATATCGAACTGCAGCGCCATTTCCTCGACGAGGAGAACAGGATCGAGGCGTCCCTGCTCGAGCTGGCCTATGGGCGCGACCTGCCACTGGTCGCGACCAACGACGTCTTTTTCGCCGATCCGGGAATGCATGAGCCGCATGACGTGCTGCTCTGCATCGCCCAGAGCACGACCATCGGCAATCCGAAACGCTGGCGCGTCACCCCGCACCACCGGTTCAAGACTGCCGAGGAGATGCGGGACCTGTTCTCGGATATCCCCGAGGCGCTGGACAACACGCTGGTGATCGCCCGGCGCTGCGCCGTGATGCCTGAGAAACTGGCGCCCATCCTGCCGCGCTTCGAGACGGAAGGCGGACGCACGGAGACCGAGGAACTGCGGGCCCAGGCGGAGGAGGGGCTGGAGGGTCGGCTCGCCGCCCACGTCTTCACCGCGGATATGGACGATGCGGCCCGCGAGGCGGCGGCCAGGCCGTATCGGGAACGCTTGGCCATGGAGCTCGGTATCATCGAGCAGATGGGCTTTCCCGGCTATTTCCTGATCGTGTCGGACTTCATCAAATGGGCGAAGGGCCGCAACATCCCGGTCGGTCCGGGCCGCGGATCTGGCGCCGGGTCGCTGGTGGCCTATTCGCTGCTGATCACCGATCTGGACCCGCTGCGCTGGGGCCTGCTGTTCGAACGCTTCCTGAACCCCGAACGTGTGTCCATGCCGGACTTCGACATCGACTTCTGCCAGGATCGCCGGGACGAGGTGATCCGCTACGTGCAGGAGAAGTACGGCCGTGATCGGGTCGCCCAGATCATCACCTTCGGCAAGCTGCAGGCCCGTGCAGCCCTGCGCGACGTCGGCCGCGTCCTGGAAATGCCCTACGGACAGGTGGACCGCATCTGCAAGCTGGTGCCGAACAATCCGGCCAATCCGGTGACCCTGGAACAGGCGTTGCAGACCGAGGAAGACCTCAGGGCCCAGCGCGATGCGGACGAGAATGTCGCCAACCTGATCAAGACGGCTCTGAAGCTGGAGGGGCTGTACCGCAACTCCTCGACCCATGCGGCCGGCGTGGTCATCGGCGACCGCCCGCTCGACCAGTTGGTGCCGCTCTATCGCGACCCGCGCTCCGACATGCCGGTGACCCAGTTCAACATGAAATGGGTCGAACAGGCCGGTCTGGTGAAGTTCGATTTCCTCGGCCTCAAGACGCTGACGGTTCTCCAGCGGGCGGTCGACCATCTGCGGGAGCGCGGGATCGAGATCGACCTCTCCCAGGTACCGCTGGACGACGGCCCGACCTACGCCATGCTGGCCAAGGGCGAGAGCACCGGCGTGTTCCAGCTTGAAAGTTCGGGCATGCGCGACGTGCTGCGCCGCCTGCGTCCCGACCGTTTCGAGGACATCATCGCCCTGGTCGCGCTCTATCGGCCGGGGCCGATGGCGAACATCCCGAAATACATCGCCTGCAAGCACGGCGAGGAGCGGCCGGACTACATGCACCCGGTCCTGGAGCCGGTGCTGAAGGAGACCTTCGGCATCATGATCTACCAGGAGCAGGTGCATGCAGGCGGCGCAGCGGCTGTCCGGCTACACCCTCGGCGGCGCCGACCTGCTGCGCCGGGCCATGGGCAAGAAGATCAAGGAGGAGATGGACGCCCAGCGCGAGAAGTTCGTGAACGGCGCGGTCGAGCAGGGGGTCGATCAGGGTCAGGCGAGCGGCATCTTCGACCAGATCGCCGCCTTCGCCGGCTACGGCTTCAACAAGTCGCATGCGGCGGCGTATGCCCTGGTCAGCTACCACACCGCCTATCTCAAGGCGAACTATCCGGTGGAGTTCCTGGCCGCGTCCATGACCTACGACATGGGCAACACCGACAAGCTCAACGTGTTCCGTCAGGAACTGCAGAAGCTGGGCATCGACCTCATGCCGCCCGACATCAACCGGTCGCGCCGCGACTTCGCGGTCGAGCGGAAGGACGACGGGACCTACGGCATCCGCTACGCGCTGGCGGCGATCAAGAATGTCGGCGCCTCCGCCATGGACGCCCTGGTGCAGACGCGGGAGGAGGGTGGTCCTTTCAAGAGCCTGTCCGACTTCACCGACCGCGCCGATCCGACTCAGGTCAACAAGCGGCTGCTGGAGAATTCTGGTCCGCGCCGGAGCCTTCGACCAAATTCACAAGAACCGCGCGGAACTATTTGAAAACCTTGAGACCGTAATCCGGCATGTGAGCGCGGCGGCGAGCGAGAGGCAGTCCAATCAGGTCAGCCTTTTCGCGATCGAGGGCGGTGCCTCCCAGGAGCCGGATATCCGCCTCAAGCATCGACCCGAATGGCCGCAGATGGACCGCCTGAAGGAGGAATTCGACGCCCTCGGCTTCTATCTCTCGGCCCATCCGCTCGACGCCTATGCGGAGAGCCTGGCCCGGCTGGAGGTCGTGTCCTCGACCGAGGCGCAGGCGGCGGCGGCGCGCAAGGGCGGGCAGGCCCGGCTGGTGCTCGCCGGCATCGTGGTGGGCCGGCAGATCCGGACCTCGAAGTCGGGCAACCGCTTCGCCTTCGTCCAGCTCACCGACCGCACGGGCGTGTTCGAGGTGACGCTGTTCTCCGAGGTGCTCGCGGCGTCGCGCGATCTGCTGGACTTCGGCGAGCCGCTGCTTGTCCGCGCCGACGCCCGGATCGAGGACGACAACCTGCGCCTGCTGGCGTCGTCCCTGGAGCCGCTCGACAAGGCGGTGGAGCGGACGGCCGCCGGGGCTCGAGATCTTCCTGCACGACGTCACGCCGCTCGAGACCCTCAAGAGCCTGATCCAGAACGAGGGCCGGGGACGGGGCCGCATCCAGGTGGTGGTGCCGACGGCCAGGGGCGATGTCCGGATCAAGCTGCCGGAGGCCTATCAGGTGTCGAGCCGGCTGCGCGGCGCGGTCAAGGCGCTGCCGGGGATCGACTACGTGAAGGATCTCTAGGCGCGTTTCCGTGGATTGCCCTCGCGCCGTTTCGGTGATGAGGTCGGGGGGTAGATTTCACATACCCAAGAGCCCGCCATGAAACGCATCGCCATTCTCGGATTTTCCCTGGAGAGCAACGCGTTCGCGCCGCCCTGCAGCCGCTGGGACTTCGAGCAGCGCGGCTACTACCGGGGCGCGGAGATCACCGAGCTGGCGCGCAAGGACCCGTCGCCGCTCTATAACGGCATCCGCGGCTTCTACGCGGTGATGGACGGGAAGTACGGACCCGGCGGCTGGGAGCCCGTCCCGATCACCCACGCCGCCTCGCAGCCCGCCGGACCGGTGGAGGAGGGGTTCTTCAACGAGCTCCTGGCCGAATTCGAGGCCGGGCTGAAGGCGGCTGGAAGGCTCGACGGCGTCTACATCGCCGAGCATGGCGGGGCGACGGCGACCCACACCCACGATCCGGACGGCGAGGTCTTCGCGCTGGTGCGCCGCTGCGTCGGGCCGGACGTGGCAGTCGTGGCGACCCTGGACCTGCACTGCAACATCTCCGACGTCATGATGGACAGCGCCGACATCCTGATCGGCTACCGCGAAAATCCGCATGTGGACATCTTCGAGCGCGGCGCGGAGGCGGCGACTCTGATGGACGAAATGTTGACCACCGGCGTGACGCCGACCGCCTATCGGATCCGACTGCCGTGGTCGCGCCGTCGGTCACCCAGCTCACCGCGCCGAGTTATCCCTATGGCGACCTGATCCGTCTCGGTCAGAGCAAGTTGGACGAAAAGGTGATGAACATCTCCATCGTCTCCGGCTTCGCCTTCGCCGACACGCCGAAGAACGGCATGACCGTGATCGTCACCACCCGCAACGACCCGGCCCACGCGAAGGCTTTGGCGATCGAACTGGCCAAGGCCGGCTGGGCCGACCACGAGCGCTACCGGACCAACATGATGCCGCTGGACCAGGCGGTCGCCCGCGCTTTGGCCGTGGGCGCCGACGAGATGCAGCCGTCGCTCCTGTTCGCCGATCCGGCCGACAACCCCGGCGGCGGCGGGCGCGGCAACACCACCTATATCCTGAAAGCCTTCCTGGAGGCCGGGGTCCATGGCGCCGTGTTCGCCGTGTTCTACGACCCTGCCCTGGTGAAGCAGGCCCAGGCGGCCGGCGTGGGCCAGAACTTCCGGGCCCGCTTGAACACCGAGGAGACCGCAAACTACTCCGACCCGTTGGAATGGAACGCGCGGGTCGTCCGGTTGCATGACGGCGAGTTCGTCGGCCGCCACGGCATGGTCGAAAACAAGAGCGTGAGCCTTGGCGATACGGCGATCCTGGCGCTCGATGGGATCACCCTGATCGTCATCACCAAGCGCCAGCAGTGTCTGTCCACCGACTTCATCGAGGAGCTCGGTCTGGACGTGGTCGGGGCCCGATCGATCGTGGTGAAGTCGCGCGGCCATTTCCGCGCCGGTTTCCAGCATCTGTTCCCGCCGGAGCGGATCGTCGAGATCGACGTTCCGGGGCTGACATCGCCGAATCTGGCGAATTTCGACTGGAAGGGACTGCCCCGACCGGTTTATCCGCTCGACCCGGAGACCGACTGGACTCCTCCCGCCTGAGGGGGCGCTCAGTCCAACGTATCCAGGCTGAAGACCAGGACGCTCATCACCATGTCGACCCGGCACCCGTCCTCCGCCATTGGCAAATACAGCCGCTCGACGCTGTAGAAATCCTTGGCGAAGCGTAGGGTCGGTCGGCCGATCCGATGACTTGGTTTGCCCATGTCGAACACCTGCTCCCGGTAGATCCTGCTCGGGCTGGTGATGAAGTCGGGATAGACCTCGTCCAGATACCGTCCGGTGGCGTCCTGGCCGAGCAGCTCCACCAGGGCCGATCCGAACAGACGGTAGCGCATGCGCCTCGAGTTCGGCATCGCGTTCCACCAGGGCGAGATGCGGCAACACGGCCGGGATGTCGACCGGGTCTATGTCGGTCCGCGCGGGCAGGCGGTCACCGCGCCGTTTGCCGCTCCAATACGCATAGGCTTGGCGTATGAGCGGCGAGCGCATGCTGTCGGCCCGCAAGGCCCGCGAAATGGTGCTGACTGCGATCGCCCCGGTCTCCGTGCTGCCGTTGCCGCCAAGGTACCTGTTCAGCGACTATCCGGCAATTCGCACAATTTCATTGTATCTCTCACGAGGGCGCCATCTCTGATCGTCACCGAGCCGCAGAAGTACAGGGACATGGCCGAGTTTGCCGGGACCCGGCAACGGGCGCTGCCGTCGGGCAGGATCTCGAACCAGGCGCGCGCTTCGCTTCCCTGAATGTCGCGATAGGCGCCGGAGATCGGCGGCGCGGAGGTGAGCCGGTCGCGTTCCGCCGGATCGATTGCCAGCCGTTCGGCGCTCGGTGGGTAGCAAAGGAATTCGGCGATCCGGTTTCCGAGCCGTCGGTCCATCGCATCCGCGGATGCGGGGAAGCCGGCCATGCCGGCGGTCCAGGCGGTCGCCAGAAGCAGGGCGGCCGCGGCTCTGCGGCCTTGCAATATCCGGCTGCAGCCTGTAGATAGGCGCCCGCTTAAATCCGCACACGAGCACGCGTTCCCCCGACCCCGGATTCCGCCGGATCGACGGGACCGCTCCGGTGTCGAGACGGTGTCTCGGCTATCGCTCGTGGAGGTTGAACCGGAAAATCCGAGGAAAGACATGACCGTCCCTAGCTTTACCATGCGCCAGCTGCTCGAGGCTGGCGTCCACTTCGGCCACCACACCCGCCGCTGGAACCCGAAGATGGAGCCGTACATCTTCGGTGTGCGCAACAACGTCCATATCCTGGACCTGCGTCAGACCGTTCCGCTGCTGCACCAGTGCTCTCGAAGCGGTGCGCGACGTCGTCGCCAACGGCGGCCGCGTGCTGTTCGTCGGCACCAAGCGCCAGGCGGCCGACATCGATCGCCGAAGCGGCGAAGAAGTCCGGCCAGTACTACGTTAACCACCGCTGGCTCGGCGGCATGCTGACCAACTGGAAGACCATTTCCAACTCGATCAAGCGCCTGCGCGAACTCGAGGACCGCCTCGAGGGCGGCATCGGCGGACTGACCAAGAAAGAGACCGCTTGGCCTGACGCGCGAGCGCGACAAGCTTGAGCGCGCCCTGGGCGGCATCAAGGACATGGGCGGCCTGCCGGACATCATGGTCGTCATCGACACCAACAAGGAAGCCATGGCCATCCAGGAAGCCAATACGCTCGGCATTCCGGTCGTGGCCATCCTCGACACCAACTGCGATCCGGATGGTGTGACCTATCCGATCCCGGGCAATGACGACGCCATGCGCGCCATCGCGCTCTACTGCCGACCTGCTCGGCGACGCCGTGATCGGCGGCATCCAGGCCGAGGCGATGGCGTCCGGCGGCGACGTGGGTGAGAGCGTCGACGGGCCGGTCGAACCGGCGCTTGCCGCCGAGACCGAGGCGGCCGCCGCGCCGGTCGAAGAGCAGGCCGGCGCCTGATCCTGCGGCGCCTGATCCTGCCCGGATCGGGAATACGGTCCCGGCTTCGGCTCGGGCGTTGACATCAACGGCATAGTCGAGGCGGCGGCCATGAGGTCGCCGCCATGGAACCATACCAGCGACGAGGATCGAACCATGGCTGTCACGGCTGCTCTGGTGAAGGAACTGCGCGAGAAGTCCGGCGCAGGCATGATGGACTGCAAGAAGGCCCTGACCGAAACCGACGGCGACCTGGACGCGGCGGTCGACTGGCTGCGCACGAAGGGCCTGGCCGCGGCGGCGAAGAAGTCGGGCCGCGTGGCGGCCGAGGGCCTGGTCGGCACCGCCGTCGACGGCACCAAGCGGCGCGGTGATGGAGGTCAACTCCGAGACCGACTTCGTCGCCCGTAACGACACGTTCCAGGACTTCGTCGAGACGGTGACGACCCTGGCGCTCGCGAACGGTGAGGATATCGAGGCCCTTAAGGGTGTCGCGTATCCGGAAACCGGCCGCACGGTCGAGGAACAGCTGACCCACAACATCGCCACCATCGGTGAGAACATGTCCCTGCGCCGCGCACGGGTCCTGTCGGTCGGTGACGGCGTGGTCGTTCCGTATGTGCACAACGCGGTGAAGCCGGGTCTCGGCAAGATCGGCGTCCTGGTGGCCATCGAGTTCGACCGGCGACAAGGAGAAGCTGCACGGAGCTCGGCAAGCAGATCGCCATGCATGTGGCCGCCGCCGCGCCGCAGAGCCTGTCGACCGACGACCTGGATCCGGCCGCCATCGAGCGCGAGCGGGCTGTCCTGGTCGAGCAGGCCCGCGACAGCGGCAAGCCGGAGGAGATCATCGAGAAGATGGTCGACGGCCGTCTGCGCAAGTTCTACGAGGAGGTCGTTCTGCTGGAGCAGACCTTCGTGGTCGACGGCGAGACGAAGGTCGCCAAGGTGGTCGAGAACGCCGGCAAGGAAGCCGGCGCCCCGGTCAAGCTGGTGGGCTTCGCCCGCGTCCAGCTCGGCGAGGGCATCGAGACGCGAGGAGAGCGATTTCGCCGCCGAGGTCGCGGCAACGCTCGCCAGCTGAACTCGAGACGCCATAGCGGCAGCGGAGTAACGCGGATGGCGGAGGACTGGCAGCGGGGACAAGGCCGGCGACGAAACCGGTTCCCAGGATCCCGTTCTACAAACGCGTCCTGCTGAAGATTTCAGGCGAGGCCCTCATGGGGGGCCTCGCCTACGGTATCGATCCGGAGATGGTCGATCGCGTGGCCGGGGAGATCGAGTCGGTCTCCAGGGCCGGGACGGAGGTCTGCCTCGTCATCGGCGGCGGAAACATCTTCCGGGGCGTCTCGGCGGCGGCCGCCGGGATGGAACGGGCGACCGGCGACTATATGGGCATGCTGGCCACGGTGATGAACTCGCTGGCCATGCAGAGTGCGCTGGAACGCCGCGACATTCAGACCCGGGTCCTGTCGGCCCTGCCGATCGCCGCGGTCTGCGAGCCCTATATCCGCCGGCGCGCCATGCGTCACATGGAGAAGGGTCGCGTGGTTATCTTCGCCGCGGGTACCGGAAATCCCTTCTTCACCACGGACACGGCCGCCGCGCTCCGGGCCTCGGAGATGGGCTGCGACGCACTGCTTAAGGCGACGAAGGTCGACGGCGTGTACGACGCGGATCCGATGAAGGTCCCGACGGCGAACCGGTACGACCGGTTGAGCTACATGGATGTGCTGACGCGTGACCTGAAGGTGATGGATGCCTCGGCGATCTCGCTCGCCCGCGAGAACGAGATTCCGATCCTGGTGTTTTCCATTCACGAATCACGGGGCGTTTGCCGACGTGGTCCACGGTAAGGGCCGGTACACGATCATCACGGAGTAGAGAGACAATGGCGGAGCCTGACCTCGACGACATTCAGCGCCGCATGGACGGCGCCGTCGCCGCCCTGAAGACCGAGTTCGGCGGCCTGCGGACCGGCCGGGCCTCCGTGAGCCTCCTCGATCCCATCAATGTCGATGCCTACGGCGCGAAGATGCCGATCAACCAGCTCGGCACGGTCAGCGTTCCGGAGCCTCGGATGCTGTCGGTGCAGGTCTGGGACCGGTCGATGGCCAAGGCGGTGGAGAAGGCGATTCGCGAAAGCGACCTCGGCCTGAACCCGCAGTCGGACGGCCAGCTCATCCGCATCCCGTTGCCCGACCTTTCCGAGGACCGCCGCAGGGAACTGGTCACGCGTCGCGTCGAAATACGCCGAGAGCGCGCGCGTCGCCGTGCGCAATGTGCGCCGCGACGGCATGGACACTGCTGAAGAAGCTGGAGAAGGACGGCGAACTGAGCCAGGACGACCGTCACCTGTATGAACAGGAGATCCAGGACCTGACGGATGCCCACGTGAAGGCTATCGACGAGGCGCTGGAGGTCAAGGAACAGGATATCATGCAGGTCTGACATGGTGGACGCCGCTCCCTCCACCGGCGCCGGAGAGGCGGCCGCAGACCTACACGTCGCCATCATCATGGACGGCAACGGTCGTTGGGCGCGCGCCAGAGGCATGCCCCGCACCTTCGGCCACCGCGAAGGAGTGCAAGGCGGTGCGTCGAGTGGTGGATTACGCCCCCGAACTCGGCATCACCCATCTGACGCTGTTCGGTTTCTCCTCGGAGAACTGGACCCGGCCGCAGGACGAGGTGTCGGAGCTCATGAACATCCTGCGCTTCTATCTGCGGCGCGAGGTGGCGGAGCTCCACCGCAACAACGTGCGGATCCGCATGCTCGGCGACCGGGCGCGGCTGTCGGCCGATATCGTGGCGCTGATCGACAATGCCGAGCAGATCACCGCAGGCAATACCGGCCTCAACCTCACCATCGCGCTGAGCTACGGCGCGCGCGACGAGATTACCAACGCCGTCCGCCGGATTGCCGAGGCGGTCGCGGCCGGCACGCTGTCGCCGGAGGCGATCGACGAGGAGACCGTGCAGGCCAAACTGGAGACCGACGGGTTGCCGGATCCGGACCTGCTGATCCGGACCAGCGGCGAGCAGCGCATCTCCAACTTCCTGCTCTGGCAGATCGCCTATGCCGAGCTGGTGTTCACCGACGTCCTGTGGCCGGACTTCGACCGCGCGCACCTGGTTGCCGCGGTTGAGGAGTTTTCCCGCCGCGACCGGCGTTTCGGCCGGGCGACCGGTTAGAGGGGCGGCGGCGTGGCGGCGGGCAAGCAGGACGGGCGCGGGGATGCACCCGGCGCTGCGCCGAGATCGAGTGATCTTCGCAAGCGGGTTCTGTCGTCCCTCGTGCTCGTTCCGGCGGCCGGTCTCCTGATCGGTGTCGGCGGCATCGCCTTCGACATCGGCATTCTGGCGATCGCCGGCGTCATGGCCTGGGAGTGGGGGGCGCTGGTCTCGGCGCCGTCCGACCGGCACCGGACCCGTGCCGTACTGATCACTGCCCTGATTGCCTCGTTCGGCGTGGCCATCGTTGTCCATGTGCCGGCCGGTGTCGCCTGCGCCGCGGTTTTGGCGCCGATTTCGGTGCTGATCGCCCGGCAACTCCGGGTCGTGGGCCCGCTTTGGGTCGGGGTGGCTGTCGTGGGCACGGTGTTTCCGGCGCTGGCCCTGGTCTGGATGCGATCCCATAACGATTTCGGATTGCTGACGGTTCTCTACGTGATCGCCAGTGTCGTCGCCACCGACATCGGTGCCTATGCTGCCGGGCGCGCCATCGGCGGGCCGAAGCTCATGCCCAAGGTCAGCCCGTCGAAGACCTGGGCGGGGCTCGGCGGCGGGATGGCCGGTGCCATGCTGGTTGCGGGGCTGTTCACGCTGATTTATGAGGATGCGCGGGGCGCCGCCCTGGTCCCCCTGGCGATCGCCATCGCCGTGATCGCCCAGGCCGGCGATCTGCTGGAGTTTGCCGTGAAACGCCATTTCAAGGTCAAGGATTTCGGAAGTCTGATCCCCGGACATGGCGGGATTCTCGATCGGGTCGACGGGCAGATGACCGTCCTGCCCGTCGTCGCCCTCGCCATGTGGGTCAGCGGTCGGAGCGTGCTGCAATGGTAGGCGGAACTTCGGACGTGCGCCGGGTCACGATCCTCGGAGCCACGGGTTCCGTGGGCACCAGCACGATCGACCTGATCGCGCGCGAGCCGGACCGGTTCGCCGTCGAGGCGCTGGCCGGCGGGTCGAATGCGGCGTTACTGGCGAAGCAGGCCCGATCCCTGGGGGCGGCATTCGCGGCGATCGACGACGAGGCCGCCTGGCCGGACCTGCGCGATGCGCTCGCCGGTACCGGCATTGAAGCCGCCGCGGGCCGCGAGGCTGTGCTGGAGGCGGCGCGCCGACCTTCCGATTGGACCATGGGCGCCATCGTCGGTGCCGCCGGCCTCGCGCCCACCCTTGAAGCCGTCCGCCGGGGCGGGATCGTGGCGCTGGCGAACAAGGAGGCGCTGGTCTGCGCCGGCCATCTCTTCACCCAGGAGGCGGAGCGCGCCGGCTGCCGGATCCTGCCGGTCGACAGCGAGCACAACGCCATCTACCAGGTGTTCGACGACGCCCGGCGCGAGGGGATCGACAAGATCATCCTGACCGCGTCCGGCGGCCCGTTCCGTACCCTGTCGATCGAGGAGATGTCGCGCAAGACGCCGGCGGAGGCGGTGGCGCACCCGAACTGGTCCATGGGCGTGAAGATCTCCATCGACAGCGCCACCATGATGAACAAGGGCCTCGAGCTGATCGAGGCGCACCACCTGTTCGCCCTGCCCGAGGAGCGGATCGACGTGTTGGTCCATCCGCAATCGGTGGTGCACAGCATGGTGTCCTATATCGACGGATCGGTTCTCGCCCAGCTCGGGTCTCCGGATATGCGGACGCCGATCGCCTACTGCCTGGCGTGGCCGGGGAGGATGGACACGCCGGTCGAGCGCCTCGATCTCGCGGCAATCGGCCGTCTCGAGTTCTCGGCTCCCGACGCGGTGCGCTTCCCGAGCCTGGAACTGGCGCGCGAGGCACTCCGGGTGGGGGGCGACGCCGCGCCGGTCCTGAACGCTGCCAACGAAGCTGCGGTCGAGGCCTTCGTCGCCGGCCGGATCGGCTTCACCCGGATCGCCGCCGTGGTCGCCGAGACGCTCCAGCGCTGCCCGACCGAAACGATCGCTGACCTGGACGCGGTGTACGCGGCCGATGCGAAGGGACGCCGGGTAGCACGGGAGATCATCGCCGGAGTTGAGGCCGGCGGCGGCGTCTCCATTGCGCAGGCGGGAGCGGCGAACTAAGTTCGCGATGTCAGGCGGGCGGAGAGAGTAAGGGACACAGGTTTCGGATGATCGATATCATCGCCGACTACGCGCTGCCGTTTCTGGTCATTCTGACCGTTCTGGTCTTCGTTCACGAATGGGGGCACTACTTCGTCGCGCGCCGCAACGGTGTGCGTGTCGAGGCGTTTGCCATCGGCTTCGGTCCGGAACTCTTCGGCTGGAACGCGAAGACCGGAACGCGCTGGAAAATCTGCGCCATTCCGCTCGGCGGCTACGTGAAGATGTTCGGCGACGCCGACCCGGCGAGTGCCGGCGCGGCCGACGACAGCGGCTTCTCGGAGGAAGAGAGGCGCGAGTCCTTCCACCACAAGAGCCTCGGCGCCCGCTCGGCGATCGTCGCCGCCGGGCCGCTGGCGAACTTCATCTTCGCCATTCTCGTTCTGGCCGGCCTGTACATGATTGAAGGCCGCCCCTACGCACCGGCCGTGGTCGATGCGGTGATCGAGAACTCCGCCGCGGAGCGGTCGGGACTGCAGGTCGAGGACCGGATCCTGTCCGCTGACGGCGCGGAGATCTCCCGGTTTTCCGATCTCAGCCGCATCGTCTTCGAGCGGCCGGGGGAACCGATCGTCCTCGAGGTCGAGCGTGCGGGCGGGGTGCGCGAGCTGACGGTCACCCCGGATCTGGTCACGGAAACCGACCGGTTCGGAAACGAGATCAGCTTCGGCCGCCTCGGCATTCAGTCGAACCAGATGACGGTCGAGAAGCTCGATCCTCTGAACGCCGTTCTGACCGCGACGGTCGAGACCGGCTCGATCATCAAGCAGACCCTGGACGCGGTCGGCGAAATGCTGATCGGCGTGCGCGGCACCGAGGAGTTGGGCGGGCCGTTGCGGATCGCCGAGATGTCGGGAACGGTCGCCCAGAGCGGTCTGGTGATGACGCTGTGGTTCACCGCCGTGCTCTCGATCAATCTCGGCCTGATCAATCTCTTCCCCGTGCCGATCCTCGACGGCGGTCATCTGATGTTCTACGCCCTGGAGGCGATCCGTGGCCGCCCGCTTGGCGAACGGGCTCAGGAATGGGCGTCGATCGCGGGGCTCAGCATGGTCGTCATGCTCATGCTGTTCGTCACTTGGAACGACCTGATGCGCTTCGACATCGTCGGGTATCTCGGGTCGCTGATCGGCTGACCGCCGATCGTAGAACCATCACGGATTCAGCGGTTTGCCCGACCGGGGCGCAACGCTATAGTCGCGCGCCCGGGGTTCTCTCCGGGACCGCGTTCGAAGGCCGGCCAAGCCGGCGGGTGCTGACTTGACCACTGGGGACCGACCTTGCCCAAGCCACTGATCCGGTTTCTTCAGGGGGTCGCGCTTGCGACGGCCGTGGCCGTAACTGTAACGCCGGACGCCCGTGCGCAGTTCCTGTCCACCCAGCTCCAGAGCACCGTCACGGACATCACCGTCGAGGGCACGCAGCGTATCGACCCTGCGACGGTGCGCTCGTACCTGCTGGTCCAGCCCGGTGACACCTTCGACCCGGACCGGCTCGACAGGTCGCTGAAAGCGCTTTTTGCCACCGGCCTGTTCGCCGATGTGACCCTGCGGCGCGAGGGCGACGCCCTCGTCATCAGGGTTGTTGAGAATCCGATCATCAACCGGATCGCCTTCGAGGGTAACAAGCGGATCGACGACGAGGAACTGGACCGGGAGATCCAGCTCCGCCCACGCCTGGTCTACACCCGGACACGGGTCCAGCAGGATGTGCAGCGGATCATCGAGATCTACCAGCGCTCCGGCCGCTACGGCGTCACCGTGGAGCCCAAGGTCATCCGCCAGGACCAGAACCGCGTCGATCTGGTGTTCGAGATCAACGAGGGGTCGCTGACGCCGGTGCGCACCATCACGTTCCTCGGCAATCGCGAGTTCAGCGATTCGACGCTTCGCGGGGTGATCGGCACCAAGGAATACGCGTTCTATCGGATCCTCAGTTCCGACGACACCTACGACCCGGATCGGCTGAGCTTCGACAGAGAGCTGCTGCGTCGGTACTATCTCGAGAACGGCTATGCAGATTTCCGGGTCCTGTCGGCGGTGGCCGAGCTGGCGCCCGATCGCGAATCCTTCGTCGTTACCTTCACGGTGGAAGAGGGGCCGGTCTACGCCTTCGGCCCGAACGAGTTCGACATTTCCCTGCCGCGAAGTTGACCCGGAGATGCTGCGTCAGTTCGTGGTGACGGAAGAGGGCGAGCAGTACGATTTCCACCCTGATCGACGAGACGGTGGACGCCATCACCGACCATCTCGGCACCCTGGGATACGCCTTCGTGGATGTGCGTCCGCGCGTGAACCGCGATCCGGCGAACCGGACGGTCTCGATCACCTACCAGATCGGCGAAGCGAGCAAGGTCTTCGTCGAGCGCATCAACATCAACGGCAATGTCCGCACCCTGGATCGGGTGATCCGGCGCGAGATGAGCCTGGTCGAAGGCGACGCGTTCAACACCGCAAAGCTGCGGCGCTCCGAGCGGCGCATTCGCAATCTCGGCTTCTTCCGGACCGTCGACGTCAAGAACACCGAGGGGTCGGCGCCCGACCGCACGGTGGTCGAGGTCGATGTGGAGGAGCAGTCCACCGGCGAGATCTCCTTCGGTATCGGCTTCTCCACGGCGGAATTGCTCATCGGCGATGTCGGCATCCGCGAACGCAATCTGCTGGGGCGCGGCCAGGACCTGCGCTTCGGCGTGACCGCGTCCGGTCGCTCCACCGAGTTCGACGTGGCCTTCACCGAGCCGTATTTCCTGGACCGCGATGTCGCCGCGGGCTTCGACCTGTTCCGGATCGAACGGTCGCTGGACGAGAGCTCCTATGACGAACTCCGGTTCGGCGGCGTCCTGCGCGCGTCGTATACGCTGCAGCCGGATCTGACCCAGTCGATCAACTATCGGATCGAACAGACCGAGATCAAAGACATCGACGAAGACGCCTCCCGGTTCATCAAGGACCAGGAAGGCACACGCGTCGTCTCGCAGGTCGGACAGACTCTCACCTATGACAAGCGTGACAACCGCCTGGATCCGCGGGAAGGCTATATCGCCCAGTTGACCACGGAGGTGGCCGGCGCCGGGGGCGACGAACGGTTCTTCCGTACCCGCGTCCGGGCCGGATACTACTATCCGCTCGACGATGTCTGGGGCCTGGCTTTCCTCGCCCAGGGCGGGTTCATCATCGGTATCGGCGAGGATGTATCGATCGCCGAGCGCTTCTTCATCGGTGCCAGTTCGTTCCGCGGTTTCGAGCGGGCCGGCGTCGGTCCGCGCGACACCAGTACCGACGACGCGCTCGGCGGCAACAGCTACTATGTCGGCTCGATCGAGCTGGCCTTCCCGTCGGGTCTGCCCGAGGATCTCGGGGTGCGCACCTTCCTGTTCAGCGATTTCGGCAGCGTATGGGGAGTGGATGAGTCCGGCCCCGAGGTTGCGGACAAGAACTCGATCCGCGCATCGCTGGGCATGGGGCTCTCGTTCTCGACGGCATTCGGGACCATCCGTGTGGATGCGGCCGAGGCGGTCTTGAAGGAGGATTTCGACGTTACCGAGATCTTCCGCCTGAGTTTCGGCACGCGATTCTCGATCGTGCCGGCCCTGGGCGGGCAACAGGCTTCGAGGGACGCGGTGGACATCATGTCGATGCCGGAAAGGAAAGCGTGATGCTGCGGTCTCTCAACAGGCGTGCGGCCGCCCGGGTCTTGAAGCAGGTGATCGTCGCCGCAGCGCTGCTTCTGCCGGTTGCGGCGGACCCGGCCCTCGCCCAGCAATCGGCGCAGGGGGTCGAACTGCCAATCGCAGTGGTCGATGTTCAGGGCGTGCTCAGGAATTCGGATCCCGCCAAGGAAATCCAGTCGAGGATCAACGAGCGGCGCCAGGCCTACCAACGCCAGGTGACCGAGGAGGAGAAGGCTCTGCGGTCCAGCGAGCAGGATCTCCAGCAGGAGCGCTCGACCTTGGAGCCGGATGTCTATCAGCAGCGGCTCCGCTCGTTCCGGAACCGGGTCGCCGACGTGCAGAAGTCGGTCCAGGAACGCCGTCGCGCGCTCGACCAGGCCTTTACGATGGCGATGAATCAGGTCCGGGACGAGTTGGTCTCCGTGATTGCCGAGATCGCCGACGAGCGGGGGGCGAAGGTGGTGCTGTTCAAGGATCACATCGTCATCGCGGAGAAGTCGTTGGATATCAGCGACGAGGCTCTGCGCCGTCTGAACGAGCGCCTGCCCTCGGTGCCGGTCGAATTGCCGCCCCTCGACTGAGAAGCGGCCGGAAGGAAGGACGACGAGTCATGGTCGACAGCAGATTTCATGCCGAGGCGGGTCCCTTCACGCTCGGCGAGATCGTTGAGATGACCGGTGCCGAACTCCGCGGCGGTGTCGACCCGGCGCGCCGCTTCAGCGACGTCGGCACCTTGGACGGCGGCGGACCGGAAGATGTGGCGTTCCTCGAGAACCGCCGCTACGTCGACGGGTTCCGCAGCTCCAGGGCCGGCGCCTGTCTGGTCGCGCCGGCTTTCGCCGATCAGGCTCCCAAAGGCATGGCTGTGCTTGTCACCGCCCGGCCGCGGCGGGCCTATGCCCGGCTTGCCCGGCTGTTCCATCCGGAGGAGCAGGCGCCGGCCGGGATCCATCCGGCCGCGGCCGTCGATCCCTCGGCCCGTCTCGGCGCCGGTGTTTCGGTCGCCGCGGGGGCGGTGATCGAGGCCGGAGCGGAGATCGGGGACGGTGTGCGGATCGAGGCCAATGCCGTCATCGGGGCGTCGGTTCGGATCGGCGAGGGGACACGCATCGGGGCCGGCGCGGCGGTCTCGCACGCTCTGATCGGCGCCCGCTGCTACATCTATCCCGGCGCCCGCATCGGCCAGCCCGGGTTCGGCTTCGAGATGGACGACGAGGGGCCGTTTCTGGTGCCCCAGCTCGGCCGGGTCGTCGTCGAAGACGATGTGGAGATCGGCGCCAACACCACCATCGACCGGGGCAGCAACGCGGATACGGTGATCGGCCGGGGGTCGATGATTGATAATCTTGTACAAATCGGTCACAACGTCGTCCTCGGGCGCGGCTGCATCATCGTTTCCCAGGTCGGCATTTCGGGCAGCACCCGGTTGGGCGATCGTGTCGTCCTCGCGGGGCAGGTCGGTGTCGCCGGTCATCTGGAGATCGGCAGCGACGTTCAGGTCGCGGCGATGTCCGGTGTGAACCGCAGCCTGCCCGGCGGAGCCGCCTATGGGGGCGCCCCGGCGATCCCGGTGCGCGAATGGCGGCGGCAGATCGCGGCATGGAAGAGACTGGGCCAGGGCAAGTCCGATCCCGGCTCGCGGAACGAAGGGTGAGGCGGGAAAAGCCATGAGTGAAGCGGTGAGCGAGCCGGTCGGCGGCTACCCGGATATCGATGTCATGCGGGTCATGGAACTGATCCCGCACCGTTATCCGTTTCTGCTGGTCGACAAGGTTGTCCAGATCGAGCCGAATGTCGGTTGTATCGGCATCAAGAACGTGTCGATCAACGAACCGTTCTTCGCCGGCCATTTCCCCCAGCGCCCTGTCATGCCCGGTGTGCTGATCGTGGAGTCGATGGCGCAGACCGCCGGATGTCTCGTCGTGGCGACCTTGGGGAAGGAATCCGAAGGTAAGCTGGTCTACTTCATGACCGTCGACAATGCCCGATTCCGCCGACCCGTTGTGCCCGGAGACCGACTTGAGGTTCATGTGAAGAAGCTGCGCAACCGCGGCAACGTCTGGAAGTTCGAGGGGCAGGCCAAGGTCGATGGCACGCTGGTGGCCGAGGCGACGTACTCGGCCATGATTCTGGACAACTGAGGGAGTTCCCCGTGGCCACCACGCAGATCCACCCGACGGCGGTGGTTGAGCCCGGCGCGCGCCTTGGCGAGGGGGTGCAGATCGGTCCCTATACGCTCGTCGGTCCGGACGTGTCGCTGGGGGATGGCTGTATTCTTCACGGGCATGTGGTGGTCGGCGGCCGGACGACGATCGGCCCCCGGACCGAGATCTTTCCGTTCGCCAGCATCGGCCTGCGCCCGCAGGATCTGAAGTACAAGGGCGAACCGTCGACACTCGAAATCGGCGCCGACAACGTCATCCGCGAGCATGTGACCATCAACCCCGGGACCGATGGCGGCGGCATGGTCACGCGGATCGGCGACGGCTGCCTGCTCATGGTGGGCGTGCATGTGGGCCATGACTGCAAGGTCGGCAATCAGGTGATCATGGCCAACAACGCCACGCTCGCCGGCCATGTGACCGTCATGGACTTCGCCGTACTCGGCGGCCTGTCGGCGGTGCACCAGTTCGCCCGGATCGGCCGCTACGCGATGGTCGGCGGCGTTACCGGCGTTGAGCGGGACGTCATCCCCTTTGGCTCGGTCATGGGCGACCGGGCGCGGCTTTCCGGCATCAACATCGTCGGCATGAAGCGCCGGGGCCTGTCGCGCGACGAGATCCATGAGGTTCGGAAGGCCTATCGGCTCCTGTTCGCCAGCGAGGGCACCTTCCAGGAGCGTCTCGAGGAAGTGGCGGCGGAGTTCACGGCCTCGGCTCCGGTTATGGAGATCGTCGACTTCATCCGCTCCGACTCCTCGCGCAAGATCTGCCAGCCGGAAGACGCCAACGATCTCTGAGGGTCCGATGACCGGTCATCCAAAGGGTGGGCTCGGAATTCTGGCCGGTGGCGGTGCGCTGCCGCGCCGGATCGCCGAAGTCGCGCGCGACGCCGGTCGCCCGGTCTTCGTGATCGCGTTCGAGGGTCAGACCGACCCGTCGACCGTGGACGGGCTGCCGCACGCCTGGATGCGCCTGGGCGCCACCACCAAGACGCTCCAGGCGCTGCACGCCGCCGGCTGCGGGGAGGTGGTGATGGCGGGGCCGATGAAGCGCCCGGCGCTGTCCTCCCTCGGCCTTGACCTGCGGTCGACCGCCGCGATCGCCCGGGCGGGGGCTCGCGTGTTCGGCGATGACGGTCTGCTGTCGCTGATCGTCGAGGAGATGGAGCGGGACGGCTTCACGGTGATCGGGATCGAGGACGTGCTCGGCGGGTATCTGACCCCGGCAGGAACGCTCTCCAGGTCGGGGCCGGACGACCGTGCCCTGGCCGACGCCCGGCGCGGGATCGAGGCGCTGGCGTCGCTCGGACGGGCCGATATCGGCCAGGCTGTCGCGGTGCAGGAAGGACTGGTGCTGGCGGTAGAGGCGGTGGAGGGCACCGACGCGATGATCGCCCGTGCCGGCGCTTTGAAGCGCGAGGCCGCGGCGCCGGTGCTGGTCAAGGGCCGCAAGGCCGGCCAGAGCGACCGGGTGGATCGGCCGACCATCGGTCCCGGTACGGTCGCCGCGGCCGCGGCCGCGGGTTTCGCGGGGATCGTCGTCGAAGCGGCGCAGACCCTGATCGTCGACCGCGAGGCCGCCGTGACCGCGGCAGACGACGCGGGGCTATTCCTTCATGCGATGCCCTTCGACGGAGCGCAGCCGTGAGCCTGGTCTCCGATGCGGCGGATGCCGTCGACCCCGACGTGCCGCTGATCTACATCATCGCCGGCGAGGCATCGGGGAATTCGTTGGGGGCGGGGCTGATCCGCGCGCTCCGGGAAGAGACCGGCGGCCGGGTCGCCGTCGCCGGTGTCGGTGGCGAGCGGATGGCGGCGGAAGGGCTGCAGAGCCTGTTCCCGATCAGCGAGATGGCCGTCATGGGCATCTTCGAGATCCTGCCCAAGGCCCCGAAGCTGCTCGGTCGCATCTCCGAAACGGTGGCGGATATCCGCTCCCGCAAGCCGGCAGCGGTCGTGACCATCGACAGCAAGGCGTTCACCATGCGGGTGAACAAGCGCCTGCACGCGCTGCGGAGCAAGACGGGAGAGGGGCCGCGGCTGGTGCATTGGGTGCCGCCGACGGTCTGGGCCTGGCGGCCGGGTCGGGCGAAGGTGATCGCGGGGTTCCTCGACCATCTGCTGGCGCTCTATCCGTTCGAGCCGCCGTATTTCGAGCCGCACGGGCTGCCCACGACCTTTGTCGGCCATCCCGCCGCGATCGCGCCCGCCGGGAGTGGTAAGCGCTTCAAGGGTCGTTACGGGCTGCCCGCCGGCGCCCCGGTCCTCGGGGTCTTTCCGGGAAGCCGCCCGGGCGAAGTGAAGCGCCTGCTGCCAGTGTTCGGCGAGGTGGTCGACCGGCTCGCCGCCCGCTACCAGGGCCTGCGCGTGGTGTTGCCGACGGTCTCCGTCGTCGAGGAGATGGTGCGAGAGGGGACGACGGGTTGGCGGGCGCCGGTCAGCGTCGTCACCGACCACCGGCACAAGGCCGATGCCTTCGCCGCCTGCACCGTGGCACTGGCGGCGTCCGGGACGGTGACGCTGGAACTCAGCCTCGCGGGCGTTCCGACGGTGGTGGCCTATAAGGTGAACGCCCTGTCCGCGGCGATCGCCCGCCGGCTGGTCGATCCCGAGGCCGTGGTACTGACCAACAAGCTGATCGGCAAGCGGGTGATCCCGCAGTTCCTGCAGGAGGACTGCACCGCCGACCGCTTGACCGTTGCGATCGAGCGCCTGTTCGACGACCCGCGTGCCCGGGCCGAGCAGGGGGCCGCCAGCGAAGCGGTCCGCACCATGCTCACCGTCGAGGGTGAAGACCCTTCCGTCCGCGCGGCGAAGGCGGTGATGGAGGTGGTGCGCCGGGGGGCCGACGCGCTGGTGGCGGACTAAGGCCGCACCGGCAGGCGGCATCTTTCGGCCGTCCAACTAAAAGGGCGGCCCGAAGGCCGCCCTCTGCGTCTTACTCAGTCCGGTCCCGCAGGATCAGGCTCGCTTCTCCAGCGGCACGTAGTCCCGCTTGGTCGGGCCGGTGTAGAGCTGGCGCGGACGCCCGATCTTCTGGCCCGGCTCCTCGATCATCTCCTTCCACTGCGCGACCCAGCCGACGGTGCGGGCGACGGCGAACAGCACGGTGAACATCGAGGTCGGGAAGCCGAGCGCCTTCAGCACGATGCCGGAGTAGAAGTCGACATTGGGGAACAGCTTCTTCTCGACGAAATACGGATCCGACAGCGCGATCTTCTCCAGTTCCATGGCCAGTTCGAGCAGCGGATCGTCCAGATTCAGTTCCTGCAGCACCTCGTGGCAGGACTTCTGCATCACCTTGGCCCGCGGGTCGTAGTTCTTATAGACCCGGTGGCCGAAGCCCATGAGGCGGAACGGATCGTCCTTGTCCTTCGCCCGCTCGATGAACTCGGGGATGTTGTCCTTGTGGCCGATCTCCTCGAGCATCTTGAGAACGGCTTCGTTGGCGCCGCCATGGGCCGGACCCCAGAGGGAGGCCACACCCGCCGCAATGCAGGCGAACGGATTGGCGCCCGAGGAGCCGGCGAGACGCACGGTCGAGGTCGAGGCGTTCTGCTCGTGGTCGGCGTGCAGGATGAAGATCCGGTCCATGGCGCGGGCCACGGTCGGGCTGATCACGTATTCCTCGGCCGGGACCGCGAAGGTCATGTAGAGGAAGTTCTCGGCGTAGGAGAGGTCGTTGCGCGGATAGTCGAACGGCTGGCCGACCGAGTACTTGTAGGCCATCGCCGCGATCGTCGGCATCTTCGCCAGCAGACGGAACGACGCGATCATCCGCTGCCGTTCATCATGGATGTCGGTGCTGTCGTGGTAGAACGCCGACAGACCGCCCACGACGCCGCACATGATGGCCATCGGGTGGGCGTCCCGGCGGAAGCCCCGATAGAAGTTGGCGAGCTGCTCGTGCAGCATCGTGTGGTAGGTGACGTCGTGGACGAACTTTTCCTTCTGCTTCGGGGTCGGCAGTTCCCCGTTCAGCAGAAGATGCGCAACGTCCATGAAGTCGGAGTTTTCCGCCAGATCCTCGATCGAGTAACCGCGATGCAGCAACATGCCCACATCGCCATCGATGTAGGTCAGGGCGGACTCGCACGACCCGGTGGAGGTGAAGCCGGGATCGTAGGTGAAGTGTCCGGTCTGCGCATACAGCTTGCGCACGTCGATCACGCTCGGACCCATGCTGCCTGGGATCACGGGAAGCTCGTAGCTTTCGCCGGTCGCGTTATCGGTGAGGGTGAACGTGCCGGTATTGCTCTGGCTCATTTTATAGTCCCCTGTTTCGAAGCCACGCCCCTGGTTGGCCAGGATTCGCGCGCGGCGGCGGGCGGATACTATCCGCTAGTGTGCAGTGCCGCAAACGGCGTCGATGCGCCTGAGCGACTCGTCTTTTCCCAGGACCGCCAGGACCTCGAAAATTCCCGGCGACGTGGTCGATCCAGTGAGGGCTGCGCGCAGAGGTTGCGCCGCTTTGCCGAGCTTCAGTTCCTGAGCCTCAGCAAAGGAGCGCACAGCCTCCTCGACCTCTCCCTCCTGGAAAGAATTAAGCCCACGGAGATTTTCCGCAAGCCCCGACAGCACACGCCTGGCGTCGTCGTCGAGCAGCTTCTGAGCCTTGTCGTCAAAGGATAGAGGCACGGTGGCGGCGTAGAATCGCGCATTGGCGGCCAATTCAACGAGCGTCCGGGCTCTGGCTTTCAGCCCTTCCATACCGGCACGAATGCGGGTTCTGGCCGTGTCGTCGAGCATGATCCCGCTCGGGTCGGCCTCCAGCCGCTCGAGCACAAGCGCCGTCAGCCTGTCGTTGTCGGCCTCCCGGATATAGTGACCGTTCAGGTTCTCCAGCTTGGCGAAGTCGAACCGGGCGGCGGAGCGGCCGACCCCGTCCAGATCGAACAGTTCAACGGCCTTGTCGCGCGGCACGATCTCCTCGTCCCCGTGGGCCCACCCGAGGCGCAGCAGGTAATTGTTCAGCGCCTCCGGCAGGTAGCCCATGTCCCGATAGGCGTCGACGCCAAGTGCACCGTGCCGCTTCGACAGTTTGGCGCCGTCCGACCCGTGGATCAGCGGGATATGGGCGAAGACCGGTACCTCCCAGCCCATGGCGCGATAGATCACCGCCTGACGGAAGGCGTTGTTCAGATGGTCGTCGCCCCGGATGACATGGGTGATCCCCATGTCATGGTCGTCGACCACCACGGAGTGCATGTAGGTCGGCGTGCCGTCGGCCCGCAGGATGATCATGTCGTCGAGCTGCGCGTTCGGGACGGTGACCGACCCCTGCACCGCATCGACGATCGTGGTCTCGCCGTCCTGCGGCGCCTTGATGCGAATGACGGGATCGACGCCGGCGGGGGCCTCCGACGGGTCGCGGTCGCGCCACGTTCCGTCGTAGCGCGGCTGGCGGCCCTCGGCCCGCGCTTTCTCGCGCATCTGCTCGAGCTCCTCCGGCGAACAGTAGCAGCGATAGGCCTGTCCCTTTTCCAGGAGCTCGAGGGCGACCTCCGTATGCCGCTCGATCCGGGAAAGCTGGAATACCGGCGCCTCATCGCCGCCGAGCCCGAGCCAGGTAAGACCGTCGAGAATCGCGTCGACGGCCTCCGGGGTGGAGCGTTTGCGGTCTGTGTCTTCGATACGCAGGAGGTAGCGCCCGCCGTGATGGCGCGCGAACAGCCAGTTGAACAGCGCCGTTCGTGCCCCGCCGATATGCAGGAACCCGGTGGGCGAGGGGGCGAAGCGGGTGACGACCGACATGGACAGCCTCTCACATGCACGTGCAGTTGCACTGGGTCTTTTCGGCGCATACCCGCCGACGGGGCCGGTGAGGGAAGGCGCGAGCGGTGTCTAGCACAGCCGTAGGCGGGGCGCGACAGGGCCGCCCGACCTCGACGCCGTCAAGCTCCGCGGCTCGGGAACCGGTTCCGGTACCGCTCCGCACGCCGGTGTCCGGCCCGGTCGCGCAGGTGGCACGCGGGTCGGGGCTGAGACGGTGGGGCCGGGCGCTGTCGGGCGCACTCGCCGTCGATCGGACCCGGTGGCCGCTATGGCTGCCGGTGGCCTTCGGCTGTGGGATCGGAGCCTATTTTGGCCTGCCGTCGGAGCCCGCACCGCTGGCGGTCTGGTTGCCGCCGCCCGTGTTGCTCGCATTGGCCTGGCGATTGCGCCTGTACGATGCGGCTCTCTGGGCAACGCTCGTTCTGTTCTTCGCGGCGTTCGGCCTCGCGGTGGCCGCCGGCCGGACGGCCCTGGTCGACACCGTTCTGCTGGACCGACCGCTCTGGACCGATATCGAAGGAACGGTCGAACGGCTGGAGCGCCGGCCGGGCGATGTCCGGCTGACCCTCGGAGAGGTAAGGATTGCCGCCGACCGGCCGCCCTCGGCCTTGCCGCGGCGTGTCAGGGTGGTCGTCCGAACGCTTGACCGGCCGCTGCAGATCGGCGAGCGGATCCGCCTGCGCGCCCGCCTGTCTCCGCCGCCCCCGCCGTCGGTGCCGGGCGGGTTCGATTTCCAGCGCAGTGCGTATTTCGAGGGGCTCGGAGCGGTCGGGTTCGCCATCGGCCAGCCGGAGGTGCTGTCCACCATCCGACAGAGCGGGCTCGCGGTCGCCCTCGCGGCCCTGCGCTCGTCCGTCGCCGAGCGTCTCGCCGAGGCCCTGCCGGGGGCGACCGGTGCGGTGGCGGCGGCGCTGATCGTCGGCGAGCGCGCCGGGTTGGACGACGCGACGGTTGCGGCGTTCCGGGACTCCGGATTGGCGCATCTGCTGGCGATCTCTGGTCTGCATATGGGCCTGGTGGCCGGCGCCCTGTTCGCCTCCGTGCGGCTGGCCCTGTGCCTGGGTGCCGGAATCGCCCTGCGCTGGCCGGTCAAGAAGATTGCGGCCCTCATCGCTCTTGCCGGCAGCGCCGCCTATCTGTTGCTCGCCGGCGCACCCGTGCCGACGCAACGGGCGTTCCTGATGACCGGCGTGGTCCTGCTGGCGATCCTGGTCGACCGGGAGGCGGTGACCCTTCGGCTGGTCGCCCTTGCCGCCTTCTGCGTGCTCGCCCTGCGCCCGGACGTCTTGGTCGGAGCGAGCTTCCAACTGTCCTTCGCGGCGGTCGTCGCCCTGGTCGCCGTGCATGAAGGCTGGCGGGGGGGCGTATCGGCGCCGGAATCGACGGTCCGGCGCGATGGGCGGTGGGCGGATTGCGCTACGGTTTGGGCGTGGCACTGACCTCACTGGTCGCGAGCGTGGCGACGGCACCGTTCGTAACCTATCACTTTCAGGCGCTCGCGTTGGGAGGGCTCGCCGCGAACCTGCTCGCGGTGCCGCTGACGGCGTTCATCACCATGCCGGCCGGGATCGCCGGACTGTTGGCCATGGCGTTGGGCCTGGAGGCATGGGTGCTTCCGGCGATGGGTATCGGGATCGACGCGACCCTGTCGGTCGCCGAGGCTGTCGTTGCGATGACCGGCCCCGCAGCCTCCGTCTATCCGCTGCCCGGCGCCGGTCTCGCCGCGGTCGCGCTCGGCGGATGCTGGATCGCGATCTGGCGCACGGGTCTGCGGTGGGCCGGGCTTCTCCCGATCCTGGCCGGCGCCACCCTATGGGCCTCGGTCTCCCCGCCGGATGTGCTGGTCTCCGCCGACGGGCGTTTCAGTGCCGTCGCCGCCGGCGACAATGGTGAATGGGCGGTATCCTCGACGCGGGGAAACCGGTTCCTTCGGTCCGTCTGGTCCCGCCGATGGGGAGTGGAGGACGACATTTCCCTCACCGCGTGGGACCGCGGCCGAGAGGCGGCGGGCGAGGGGGCAGACCAGGCGGCGGCGCTGGCCTGCGACGACCTCGGCTGCACATTGCGCCGGAACGGTCTTCTGCTGTCGTTGGTCACGTCGCATGAGGCGGCACTCGAGGACTGCGCCGCCGCCGACGTGCTGATCGCGGTGGTCCGGATACGCACGACATGCGGGGCGCCGGCCATCGTGGTGCACCGCCCCGATCTTCAGCGCAACGGTGCCCACGCCTTCTGGCTGACCGTCGGGGTCTTTGACGCGGGGCCTAGGATAGAGACCGTGCGCGGTCGGCGCGGCGAACGACCCTGGGTCCTCCACCCGGGTGTCCGACAGATCACCGGAACACCGTAGCAAGTTAAAGATATGATGGTGGTCCGGTAAAACTTTTCACTGTCTTGAAAGCGCCTTATGCATTAAATGCAATGTACAGGGTGAGTCAGGTGAAAGGGGCCGTGATGCGCATGCCGATACGGGAGTGCTCGTTCGCGATCCTTGCCGACTCCGTCGCCGAGGTCGTCGGCAAGAAGAATCTGGCCTACGTGGCGATCAAGCAGGCGGCGTCGACCGACAATCCCGCCCGCGAAAGATGGGCGTCCAACCTCTTCGGTCAGATCTCGGTCAGCAACCGGAAGCAGATCCGCTCGAACGCCATGGACAAGGCGTATGTGGAGCGGGACAAGCGCCGGGCCGAGGACAAGCGCGTTGCCGAGCCACAGGGCGTGGACTGGGGCAATCTGTTTGCCAGCACGCGGACCTGACCAACCGCCGTCTCTGCCGCCGGTAGACAGGCGGCACCGACCGATCGGACGGTGGCCGCGCGTTCCCGATTGTCTTCAGTAGTTTCGGATCAACCCGACAAGACGACCCTGGATGCGGACTCGGTCCGGTCCGAAAATCTGCGTCTTGTAGGCCGCGTTG
Source organism: Thalassobaculum sp. (assembly GCA_048983575.1). Taxonomy (GTDB): domain Bacteria; phylum Pseudomonadota; class Alphaproteobacteria; order Thalassobaculales; family Thalassobaculaceae; genus Thalassobaculum. The sequence continues at coordinate 2,768,001 of JBLZTD010000001.1, forward strand.
GCGGGTTCCAGCGCGACGGAATTGCCCTTGCGGCGCAACCGCTTCAGCGTCGCCTCCCGCTCATCGATCAGGGCCACGACGACGGCGCCGTTCTCCGCCGTATCGCAACGCCGGATTATGACCGTGTCGCCATCCAGGATGCCGTCCTCGATCATCGAATCGCCGGCAATCTCCAGCGCGTAATGCTCGCCGCCGGCGACCATGGAGAGCGGCACCGAAACCGTGCTCGTCGGATCGCTGATCGCCTCGATCGCCGTTCCGGCGGCGATCCGGCCGTAGAGCGGCAGTTCGAACCCGCCGTCACTCTCGGACGGCTGCTCGCGGCCGCCGCTGCGCATGGGAAAGTTTCCGGGAATCACGTTCGGCGCGAAGCCGCGGATTTCCGGCGCCGGTTCCGCATCCGCCTGCGCCGTGGCGGGAGCGCTGCCGTCCGGAAGCTTCAGCACTTCCAGAGCGCGGGCCCGGTGCGGCAGGCGCCGGATGAACCCGCGTTCCTCCAAGGCCGTGATCAGGCGGTGAATGCCCGATTTGGACTTGAGGTTCAGCGCCTCCTTCATTTCGTCGAATGAAGGGGAGACCCCGCCTTCCTCCAGCCGCGTGTGGATGAACGTCAGCAGTTCGTGCTGTTTGCGGGTGAGCATCGGCGGTCCCTCGGTCTGTCGCGGCCGGTGATCATCGGCAGTGCGCCGCGATCACGCGAACAAATACAGTACAAACGCGAATGTTCTACTTTTGATCCGCCGGACCGTCAAGGCCTGTGGATAACTCGGGGGACAAACCGGCCGCGACTCGCCTAGATGGACAGGAAGTCCCCGTCCAGACAGAGGATACGAACCGTCTCTCCGGCCCGGCGACTCGGGTCGTGCGCGGGTCGGACGATCAGGCAGTCGGCGGCGGCGAGGCGGGACATCATCGAGCTGTCCTGGCGCGGGAACGGCCGCACCCGGCGGCGGCCGTCATCGCCCCGCTCCCAGGCGGCACGCACATAGTCCTGTCGCCGGTCGTTCTCCTTGAGGTCGACGGCGAGGACCGCGTCCTCCTCGCGGGCGCCGACCGTCTGCAGACCGAGCATCGTCTCAATGGCGGGTCGCAGGAAGACGGTGGCGCAGACCACGGTCGAGACCGGGTTCCCGGGGAGTCCGAGCATCGGGACGCCTGCGAAGCGGCCGAAGATCAGCGGCTTGCCCGGCCGCATGGCGATCTTCCAGAACCCGACCTCTAGCGCATCTGTGCCGAGTTCCCCGTTGCCGAGTGCCTTCTGCACCAGATCGTGGCGGCCCACGGATGCGCCCCCTGTGGTCACCAGCATATCGACACCGCGGGCGCCGGCCGCGATGCGCCGCAGCGCGCCTTCGTCGTCGGGCGCGATGCCGAGATCGACCGGTTCGCCGCCGACCGCCCGAACGACGGCGGCCAGCGCATAGGCGTTCGACGAGACGATCCGCATCGGGTCGGAGAGCTCTCCCGGCCGCACGATCTCGTCGCCGGTGGACAGAATGGCGACACGCGGTCTGCGGCGCACCTGGATCCATGGGACGTTCATGGCCGCTGCCAGACCGATGTCGCGGGCGCTCAGCCGGCGGCCGGCGGCGATTCCGAGATCGCCGGCGCTGAAGTCCAACCCCGCCGGGCGCACATACGTCCCGGCGGCCGCACCCTCGCGCACGGTGACCGTTGCCCCGTCGGCTTCGCTGTCGGCGTCGACATCCTCCTGGATGACGATCGCGTCGGCGCCGGCCGGGACAGGGCCCCCGGTAAAGATGCGCACGCACTCGCCGGGGCCGACGGTCCCCTCGAACATCCCGCCGGCCGGGGCGGAGCCGATACGCTTCAGGTTGGAGGGCACGGCCGCGACGTCATCCGAGCGGACCGCGTAACCGTCCATGGCCGATACGGCGACCGGCGGCTGGGTGCGTCGTGCGGTGATCGGTTCGGCGGTGACCCGACCGAGAGCCTCGGTCAGCGCCACCGTTTCCGCCGGCATCGGCGTCATCGCCGAGAGAATGCGGGCCAGCGCCTCGGAGACCGGCAGCAGCTCGTCACTCACCCCCGTCTTCTCCCGACCGATAGTCTCCGGACTTGCCGCCCGATTTGGCCACCAGGCGGATGTCGCCGATCCGCATGGCCTTATCCACGGCCTTGGCCATGTCGTAGACCGTGAGTGCCGCGACCGACACGGCGGTCAGCGCCTCCATCTCGACGCCCGTACGGCCCTTGAGCTTGCAGGTGGCCTCGATATCGACCGCGTCGCGCTCCTCGTCGATGGTCAGCGCGACCTTGACCGACGTGAGGGCCAGTGGATGGCAGAGCGGGATCAGATCCGGCGTCCGCTTCGCCGCCATGATGCCGGCGAGCCGGGCGACCGACAGCACGTCGCCTTTCTTCACGCCGCCGTCGCGGATCAGGGCGATGGTCTCGGGCGCGGCGTAGACCGAGCCGCGGGCGGTGGCGACCCGCTCGGTCTCGTCCTTGTCGCCGACATCGACCATGTGGGCCTTGCCGGCCGCGTCGAAATGGGTGAAATCGCTCATCGGTCGGGCCCGTGGGTCAGGCGACGGCGGGAAGGGGATCCGACAGGATCTTCCGGGTCGCCTCAGTTACATCGTCCTGGCGCATCAGGGATTCGCCGATCAGGAAGCACCGCGCCCCGGCCCGCGCCATCCGGGCGAGATCGTCCTGGGTGAACAGGCCGCTCTCGGCAATCAGGGTTCGGTCCGGCGGCACCATCTCCGCCAGCGTTTCCGCTGTCGCGAGATCCGTGGTCATGGTCTTCAGATTCCGGTTGTTCACCCCGATCAGCGGCGAGGAGAGCTTCAGCGCGCGGGTCATCTCCTCGGCGTCGTGGACCTCGATCAGGACGTCCATGTCCAGATCCGTCGCCGTCCGTTCCAGCTCCGCCGCCAGAGCGTCGTCGAGCGCCGCCATGATCAGTAGAATGCAGTCGGCGCCCAGCGCCCGGGCCTCGACGATCTGATAAGGATCGAGCATGAAGTCCTTGCGCAGGCACGGCAGATCCACTGCCGACCGGGCCGCCTCCAGATAGGCGTCCGCTCCCTGAAAGTATTTCTCGTCGGTCAGCACCGACAGGCAGCTCGCACCGCCCTGCGCATAGGCGCGGGCGAGGGCAGGCGGGTCGAAATCGGCGCGGATCAGCCCCTTGGACGGGGACGCCTTCTTGATCTCGGCGATCAGCCCGTAGCCGGTGCGCGAGGCCGTCTGCAGGGCCTTGGCGAAGCCCCGTGTCGCGGTGGCCGCCTTCGCCAGCGCCTCCAGCTCCGCCAGGGAGCGGGCCTTCTTGCGGTCCGCGATCTCGCCGCGCTTGTGGTCGCAGATCTCCGCCAGGACGTCTCGCATCACGCGGTCTCCCGGTTGGTCATGTCGACCAGCGCGTCGAGCTTGGCCCTGGCCTTTCCGCTGTCGATGGTCTCGGCGGCGAGCTCGGCGCCGGCCTTGATGTCGGCGGCCTTTCCGGCGACCACCAGCGCCGCACCGGCATTCAGCAGAACGATGTCCCGATAGGCCCCGGGCGCGCCGTCCAGCACCGCCCGCAGCGCCGTGGCGTTCTGCTCCGGATCGCCGCCGCGCACGGCGTCCAGCGGCGCGCGGTTCAAGCCGGCATCCTCCGGCGTGATCTCGAAGGTCTCGACCCTGCCGTCCTGCAGGCTCGCCACATGGGTCGTCCCGGACAGGGTGAGTTCGTCCAGCCCGTCGCCATGCACGACCCAGGCGCGGGTTGACCCGAGTTTGCCGAGGGTTTCGGCCATCGGTACCACCCAGTCCCGTGAAAAGGTGCCGACGAGCTGGGTCTTCACCATGCCGGGGTTGGAAAGCGGCCCCAGGATGTTGAACAGGGTGCGGGTGCCGAGCTCCACCCGGGGACCGGCCACGTGGCGCATGGCGGTGTGGTGGCGCGGCGCCATGAAGAAGCAGATCCCGACCTCGTCGATCGCCCTCTTGACCAGCTTCATGTCGCAATCGGTGTTCACGCCCAGATGGGTGAGAACGTCGGCCGCCCCGGAGCGCGAGGACAGGGCACGGTTCCCGTGCTTGGCCACTGGCACCCCGGCGCCGGCGATCACGAAGGAGGCGGCGGTGGAGACGTTGTAGGTCTTCGCCCCGTCGCCGCCGGTGCCGACATTGTCCATGGCGTCGGCCGGGACCTCGACCTTTAGCGCCTTGGCCCGCATGGCGCGGGCGGCCCCGGTGATCTCCGGCACGGTCTCGCCGCGCACCCGCAGGGCCATTAGGAAGCCGCCGACCTGGGCCGGCGTCGCGTTGCCCGACATGATGATGTCGAACGCCGCCTCGGCCTGCGTCTCGCTGAGGGGGGTGCCGTCCGCGACCAGCGCGAGCAGCGCCTTCATGTCGCCGAGGTCGCCGCTCATGTCCCGGTTCTCTGCAGCCGCGCCTCGATCTCCTCGATGGGCTGGATCGGTTGCCCGTTGAAGCCGGCCAGCCGCAGGAAGTTCGCCAGCATACGGTGGCCGAACTGCGAGGCGATGCTTTCCGGGTGGAACTGCACGCCGTAGCACGGATAGTCCCGGTGCTTCAGCCCCATGACGATGCCGTCCTCGGTCCAGGCGGTCTTCTCCAGCACCTCGGGCCAGCCCTGGTCGGTGACGATCAGCGAGTGATACCGGGTCACCTCGAACGGCGAGGGCAGGCCCTCGAACACGCCGGTCCCGTCGTGATGCACCGCCGACACCTTCCCGTGCATCGGCACCGGCGCCCGGGTCACCGTGCCGCCGAAGGCCTGGCCCATGGTCTGGTGGCCGAGGCAGACGCCCAGCATCGGGATGGTCGCCGCACACCGCTCCACCAGCTCGAGGCAGATGCCCGCCCGGTCGGGATCGCAGGGTCCGGGCGACAGCACGATGCCCTCCGGGTTGAGATCGACGATCTCGTCCACGGTGATCTTGTCGTTCCGCCGCACCTCGAACCGCGCGCCCAATTCCCCAAGGAAGTGGTAGAGGTTGTAGGTGAAGCTGTCGTAGTTATCGATCAGCAGAAACATTTCAAACGCTTGGAGATCGTTGTTTATGTAGCGGGATAGCCGTTGCATGCTACCTTAACAACCTCGGCACCGGCAGAGAAGCGGCTAGCATGGCGGCCCAGCGCAAGAAGCTCAAAGGCATGGCGAAGAAATCGGCGGCGCCCGCCCGCGCCGTGATCCTGCGCACGGCGCTGGCGGTTGTCGGCGCCGGGCTTCTGTTCGGGGGTGGGATCGGGGTCGGGGCCTGGATCGCCGGTGATCGGCCGTCGGACGCCACGGCGCAGAGGGTCGCGCCGATGGCCGACGCGCCGGCGCCGCTGCGAACTCCCGACGTCCCCGCGGCAGGGTCAGCGGCGGCCGGACCTGTTACGGCGCCGGGCATTCCCCTGCCAAAGATGACCGGCGCGGTGGAGGCTGCGGCGCGGGCAAAGGCGCCGACACTGACCGCTGGCGCGCCGGCGGCGACCGTGGCCGCCGTCCCGCCACCGCCAAGCACCGATGCGTCCCTTCCGACCTGGCGTCGATTCGCCGTGGCCGGCGACACCACCTCCGATGCGCCCAAGATCGCCATCGTCCTCGACGATCTCGGGATCGATACCCGGCGCTCCCATCGGGCCGTTGCGCTGCCCGCGCCCTTGACCCTGGCCTATCTGCCCTATGCCGACGGCCTGGAGGACCAGACCCGCGCGGCGCGCCGGGCCGGGCATGAGTTGCTTGTCCATATTCCGATGCAACCGCACGGCGCCGATGCCGATCCCGGACCCAATGCGCTCGACATGCGGCTCGGCGCCATCGAGGTCCTGAGCCGGCTGGAGTGGGATCTGGACCGGTTCGAGGGATATGTCGGCATCAACAATCACATGGGCAGCCTGTTCACCGAGAGCGAGGAGGGCATGCGCCTCGTCGCCGAAGGGCTGCGGGACAGGGGACTGATGTTTCTGGACAGCCTGACCTCGCCGAGGAGCGTTGCCGCCGTCACCGCCGCTTCAATGGGTGTGCCGACGACGGTACGGGACGTCTTCCTGGACAATACGGATACGGCCGCCGAGGTTGAATTGCGTCTCGCGCAGACCGAACGGATCGCCCGGCAGACCGGCACGGCGATCGCCATCGGCCACCCCCGGGACGCAACCCTGAACGTGCTGGAGGCCTGGATCCCGAAGGCCCGGGAGGCCGGCTTCGTGCTGGTGCCGCTGACCTCGGTGCTGCAGATCCGCCAGGGCCTCGCCACCCAGCAGGCGGGCCGACCGTGAGCGCGGATCGGCTGCCTCCGGTCACCTGGCGCTGGCATCGATGGGATCAGCTGGACCGGGATCAGGTCTATGCGATCCTCAAGGCGCGGGTGGATATCTTCGTGGTCGAGCAGACCTGTCCATATCCGGAGATCGACGGCAGGGACCCCCAGGCTCTGCATCTGCTGGGCTATGACGGCCATCCGGGCGAGGGCGTGCTGCTCGCCTATGCCCGGCTGTTCGCCCCCGGCGATTACTATGCCGAACCGACGGTGGGACGGGTCCTGACCACGTCGGCGGCCCGGGGCCGGGGGATCGGCCGTCTGCTCATGGACGAATGCCACCGGTTCTCCGAGGCCCGGTTCGCCACGCCGGCGGTCCGGCTCAACGGCCAAGCCTACCTGAAGGAGTTTTACGAGAGCCTTGGCTACACGGCCGTGAAGGGCCCGTATGACGAGGACGGCATCCCTCATTACGAGCTGCTTCGGAGCAGTTGATCTCGCTTCCCGATGATCTCATCCGGTCGGCTGCCGCTGATTGCTGATGGTGGAGCAGCCTGCTAAAAGCTCCCTCCCATCCGGTGCAATTAGTTTGGATGTTCGATGCTGGTTCTAGGTCTCTGCGTCGCCCATGACGCTGGAGTTGCGTTGGTCGACGACGGACGGGTCGTCGGTCTTGTTCAAAGGGAGCGGTATGATCGGGTGAAGCGATCCGCTCTGATCACTCCGGATTTTCTGGAAGCCGCACTCGCTCAACTTGGTGTTGCCTGGGCGGATATCGACGTGGTCGCCATCTCGACCTGTCAGTCCTGGCCTTATCTGTTCACTGAGCCGCAGCGGTTTCGCTTCGCTTTCGATCCGTCGGTTGCGGACGAGCTCTTGTTGCGGCCCGGCATGTCAGAACGGATACGGCGCTCTGCGCCGGCCTTCGAACGAAAACAAGGGATGGCCCTGGCTCGTGCCAAACTGATTTCAAAAGGCGGGTATGGTGAGTATTTCTCCGTCGATCCGGCTCAACTCGGCGAGCCTGGGCACTTTGCGCTCTGCTTGGAATGGCCGGAGTTTTCACGCCACTGGCTCAACCGATTAGCGGAAAACCGAACCGATATTCCGACAGCCATAGACCGTAGTCTGAGACTGTGCTCCCCCCAAGTCGGTTACGTCACCGCTCGGGTCAGCTTTGACGGCGTGGAAAAGCCTGGCGTTCTCGTTCCTCACCATTTGTCTCATGCCGCCTACGGCTTTTACCAAAGCGGGGAGGAGCGTGCGGCAATCGCTACTTTGGACAACGGCGATGGAATGACTCTCATTGGATACTCAGGAGGGGTCCTGGCGGTCGGCGACGGACCGTCCCTTACGGTGCTCGATTTCCGGTTTGCCTTTGAAGGCCATCTCTATCAGCGGGTGGCCGAGTTCGTCGGGCTCGGTCACGGGGGTGCGGCCGGCAAGCTCATGGGTCTGGCGCCCTATGGCGAGCCGGTCTACTTCGAACCATCGATGGTTGGCGATGCGGTCTCTGTCTTCGGCCTGGAGTACGCCCGTGGAATGAAGCCGGTGCGCGACGCGGTTGCGAAGCCGATGCTGGAGCTGGCGCAGAAGGCGCTGGCGGATGAGGGGCTCGATATTGATCGCCTCCTCGACGGAATAGATCCGAACGCGTTCGGCGCCAAGGATGTGACGCACCAGAAGACCCGAACTCGCCGCATCCGCCCAGAAGGTGATGGAGGAGAATTTACTCGCGACTCTGCGGGACATGCACGCTGGGTTCGCCAAAGCGGGCCGGCCCGTAGAGGCCGTGGTCCTGAGCGGCGGGGTCGCGCTCAACTGCCCGGCGAACACCAGGGCTGCGCTGGAAACGCCGTTCGACCGCGTCCGGGTGGCGCCGGCGGTGGACGACAGCGGGCTGCCGATCGGGGCGGCACAGGCCGTGGCGCATGATCTGTTCGGCGTACCACGACCGGCGGTGGATCCGGAGTCGGCCGAGATCGCCTATCTCGGCGCGTCCTATGACGACGCCGCGGTGGAGCGGGCAATCTCGGCGGCGGGCGATGCGGTGCGGGTGGTCGACTGTGAAGACGCGCCGTCGGCGGCGGCTCGGGACGTGGCTGAGGGGCGGGTGGTGGCCTGGTTCGAAGGCCGCAGCGAGATCGGGCCGCGGGCGTTGGGGCATCGCTCGATCCTGGCGGATGTGCGCCCGGCGGAGAACTGGCGTCGGGTGAACCGGCTGAAGAAGCGCGAGGAATGGCGCCCGTTTGCGCCGGCCGTGCTGCGGGAGAAGGCGGGCGACTGGTTCGAGGGGCCGCTGCCGTCACCGCATATGCTTTTCACCGCGCAGGTTAAGGGCAACGACCTGCCGGCGATTACCCATGTGGACGGCTCGGCGCGGGTCCAGACGGTGGGCGTGGAATGCGGCGGTTTCCGTCGGGTGATCGAGGCCTTCGACGCGTTGACCGGTGTGCCGGTGGTGATGAACACCTCGTTCAACGGACCCGGCGAGCCGATCGTCGAGACGCCGGAGCAGGCCATCGCCTTCCTGACGACAAGCGAAATCGACGCCGTCTACATCGAAGGCCGGAAGCTCGTCCGGGCCAAACGGAACGCCGAAGAAGACGGTCGATGACGCTTCGGCTCTCGGCGAAGCTTCGGCCACCCGTTTCCGCTAGGCTGGTCCGATGATGGATGGCTCCGACCTTGCCGCGATCGCCGGCGTTCTCTTCCTCGCCGGTGTCGTGAAGGGGGTGGTCGGGCTCGGCTTGCCGACGGTCAGCCTGGCCGTGCTGACGCCCGTGCTGGGCCTGCCCGGGGCCATGGCGGCGATGCTGCTGCCGTCCTTTCTCACCAACCTTCAGCAGGCGCTCACGGGCGGAAACCTGGCCCAGATGCTGCGCCGCTTCTGGCCGTTCCTGGGCGCCGTCGCCTTGGGCACACTCGTCACGTCGGGCGCCGTCGCCAAGGTCGACACGGCGATCCTGGTCGCGCTCCTCGGCGGCTCCATCGCCCTCTATGCCGCGCTCGGCCTGCTCGTGCCGCCCTGGCCCCGACCCGGACGGCATGAGCGCTGGATGGGACCGCTTTGCGGCCTCGGGACCGGATTGCTCACCGGCATGACCGGATCCTTCGTCATTCCCTCGGTCCCCTATCTCCAGGCCCTCGGCCTCGGCCGCGACCGGCTCGTTCAGGTGATGGGCGCGACGTTCACCGTGGCGACTGTCGCGCTCGCGCTGGGGCTCGGGGGCCGTGGCCTGATCGGCGGGTCGATGGCGCTCGGATCGCTGATCGGCGTGCTGCCGGCGTTTGCCGGAATGGAGGTGGGCCGGCGGCTGCGCGGCCGGCTGTCGGAGGCGGCGTTTCGCCGAGCGCTGTTCGCCGCGCTGCTGGGGCTGGGCCTCTGGATGATCGCCCGCAACGTCGAACTCTAGAGCCGATTTTCGCCCCTGATCCGACCAGCAAGTGATCCGGCCACCGCACGGTCTTTTCTAGCCGAAGCGCCCGAGGATGTAGTCGCTGCAGCGGGAGTCGACCGGCTGGGTGAACAGGGTCTCGGTGTCGGCCACCTCGACGAGCACGCCCAGATGGAAGAAGGCCGTGCGCTGGGCGACCCGCGCCGCCTGCTGCATGTTGTGGGTGATGATGACGACCGTGAAGTCGGAGCGCAGCTCGTCGATCAGTGCCTCGATCCGCGCCGTCGCCGTCGGGTCCAGGGCGGAGCACGGCTCGTCCATCAGAATGACGTCGGGCTTGTAGGCGATTGCCCGGGCGATGCACAGGCGCTGCTGCTGGCCGCCGGACAGGTCGGTGCCTGGGTCGCGCAGCCGGTCCTTCAGTTCCTCCCACATGCCGACGCGCTCCAGGCAGCCGCGCACCAGCTCCTCGGTCTCGTCGCGGCGATGAACCATGCCGCGGATTCGCGGCCCGTAGGCGACGTTGTCGAAGACTGAGGCGGGAAACGGGTTGGGTTTCTGCGCCACCCAGCCGAAGCGGCGGCGCACTTCGGTCGGGTCGAGGGCGGGATCGTAGAGGTCGCGCCCGTCCAGGGTCACCCGCCCTTCCAGCCGGGCCCCCGGGATGATGTCGTTGGTTCGGTTCAGGCAGCGCAGCAGGGTCGACTTGCCGCAGCCCGAGGGCCCGATGAAGGCGAGGGTTTCGTTGGCAAAGACCTCGAGATCGACCGCCTTCAGGGCGTGTGTATCGCCGTACCAGAAGTCGACGGCTTCGCACGTCATCTTGGCGGCGTGTTCCGGATGGTGATGGCCGTCCGGGAAATCCAGCTTTTTCTCGAACAGGTACTGCATGACCGACAGTATTCGTGGGCGACCCGGTATGACCTTTGATGCAGGTCAAGTAACGTGTTGCGGTTTTGTTAAGTGTTCGTGACGGTCCCGGGACGGGACGAGACCCATTCCGCGCCGGGGGGTGACAGGCAGTCGGAGATCCGGCTAGCGTCGCGCCATGACAGACATCGCCCCCCTGATTCCGCTTCCCGTGTCCGACCTCAACCCCGTCGAGGAGGCCGTCGGCCAGCGGCGTTCCGTGCGCGCCTTCAAGCCCGACCCGGTGCCGCGCGAGACGGTCGAACGCATCCTGCGGATCGCCGCCCGGGCGCCGTCGGGCACCAACATGCAGCCCTGGAAGGTTCAGGTCCTGACCGGGGCGGCGAAGGACCGTCTGTCGGCCGCCATCCTGAAGGCCTTCGACGGCGATGAGGAGCATTCGGGTGAGTGGGCCTACTATCCCAAGAAGTTCCGCGATCCGTATCTGGCGCGCCGCCGCAAGGTGGGGTGGGACCTCTACGGCCTACTCGGCATCGAGAAGGGCGACAGCGAACGCATGCACGCGCAGCACGGCCGCAACCACCTGTTCTTCGATGCGCCGGTTGGGTTGATCTTCACCATCGACCGGGATCTGGAGATCGGCTCCTGGCTCGACTACGGCATGTTCCTGCAGAACGTGATGGTGCTGGCCCGCTCGCACGGTCTGGAGACATGCCCCCAGGCGGCCTTCGCGCCCTATCATAAGGTGATCCGTGCCGAACTCGGCCTGGACGAGATCGAGGCGGTGGTCTGCGGCATGTCGCTTGGCTATGCCGACTGGGACAAGGTGGAGAACACTCTGGTCACCGAGCGCGCGCCGCTCGAGGAGTTCGTGAGGTTCCGGGAGTAGGGCGGCGGATCGACCGTCCGGTAAGCATCAAAAGGGCGCAGACCCAGGGGAGGAAGATATGAGCCGCATCAGCGTCATCACCGGCGGGGCCAGCGGAATCGGCCGGGCGACCGCGGACGTTCTGGCCGAGCAGGGCGACACCCTCGTCATCGCCGACATCAACGGCGATGCGGCGACCAAGGCGGTGGAGGAGCTGAAAGCCCTCGGGACGGCCGCCCATGCCATGGTCCTCGACGTCGCCGACGACAGCGCGGTGGAAGACTTCTTCGACACGGTCGAGAGCGAGGTCGGTCCGGTCGGCGCCGTCGTCCATTCCGCCGGCATCCTGCAGAACGCCATGACGACCGAGCGCATGGACCGGGCCGAGGCGGACCGGATCATGGACGTGAACTATCGCGGCACCTGGTCGGTGAACGTCGCCGCCTGCCGCCGGATGAAGGCCCGGCAGACCGGCGCCGTGGTCAACCTCGCCTCGATCAACAGCTTCGCGCCTCTGCCGATCCCGAGCTACAACATCTCCAAGATCGCTGTGAAGGGCCTGACCGAGATCCTGGCGGTGGAGTACGGGGTCCACGGGATCCGGGTGAACGCGGTGGCGCCGACCTACACCATCACCCCGGCGATCCAGGCACGCATCGACAGCGGCCACCGGGATCCGGAGGCGATCAAGGATGCCGGCGCCCTGAAGATGCTGGTCCGCCCGCGCCATATCGCCGAACCGATCGCCTTCCTGCTCTCCGGTGCGGCCGCTGCCATCACCGGCGTCACCCTGCCGGTGGATGCCGGCTGGGCGGCCAACACCACCTACAGCAGCTACGTCGCGCCGATCGACGGGTTCGGGCAGTAATTCGTTACTGATGCTCTTTGACTTTTTTCAATGATATTCTTTGATTTCCTTAAATATAGCGTGAGGTACGTATGGACGGTGACAATGAAGGCGGCAAAGGTAAAAGTGTCTTGAGGAAATTTGCTCTGTGGTTAGTGATAACTGGTTCTAGTGCCCTCTTCGGAGCCTGGTTGCTACATTTCTTGGGCCCGGAAGGCAAAGGTCCGACTTGTTTTGACCATTGGGCTTATGGATCATTTCTGGAGTGCGTCGCGGATCGCATGCACACCGCAGGGCACGCTTGGTGGTAAGAGCGAATATCCAAGGTAAACTGTCGATAGATAGTCGGAGGATATCATGACCAAGATGCTGGTCGGCGTCAACTCGCTCGCCGCCAAGGTGATGGACGGGGCCAAGATCGCCCTGCCGCCGGACTACTCCGGCTGCGCCAACGCGCTGTGGCGGGCGGTGATCCGGCGCGGGGTCAGGGACCTGCATCTCGTCGGCGTACCGGTCTTCGGCTATCACGGCGACCTGCTGATCGGGGCGGGCTGCGTGAAGGTTGCCGAGACCTCGGCTGTGACCCTGGGCGAGCACGGCCTGGCGCCGCGCTTCACCGCCGCGGTCAAGGCCGGCAGCATCACCGTGAAGGACGCCACCTGTCCCGCCATCCATGCCGGATTGCAGGCGGCCGAGCGCGGGGCGCCGTTCTCGGTCATGCGCGGGCTGATCGGGTCCGACATCCTGGCCCGGCGCGACGACTGGAAGGTGATCGACAACCCGTTCGCCGAGAACGACCCGGTGGTCGCGATCCCCGCGCTGATCCCGGATCTCGCCGTGTTCCACGCCGCCAAGGCCGACCGGCACGGCAATGTGTGGATCGGCGTGCGCCGGGAACTGATGGTCATGGCCCATGCGGCGCGCGACACATTGGTGACGGTGGAGGAGATCGTCGACGGCGACCTGATGGCCGATCCGGCGACCAAGGCCGGAACGATCCCCGGTCTCTACGTCACCGCGATGGCCGAGGCGAAGCAGGGGAGCTGGCCGCAGGGACTGCCCGCCACCGACCTCGCGCCGGACCATGCCCATCTGGCGCGTTACGCCGAGATGGCCAGGACCGAAGAGGGGTTCGCGGCCTACCTGGCGGAGTTCGTCATCGGCCGGGAGGCGGCGGAATGAGCTCCGACGTGCAGCTGGAAGAGATCCTGATCCATACCATCGCCGGAATGCTGGACGGGTTGCGCCACGTGGCGGTCGGCGCGTCGTCGCCGGTGCCGGGCGCGGCGGCGTTGCTGGCCCGGGCGCGGTCCGACGAGAGGACGCGGGTCTCGGTGCTGGGGTCGGAGGACCACAATTTCTTCACCGATGGCGGCAAGGAACTGTTCGACTGCGCGGGGCAGGGGCGGATCGACGCCTTCTTCCTGTCCGGCGCCCAGATCGACGGCAACGCCAACATCAACCTGGTCTCCATCGGCGATCCGGACCTGCCCAAGGCGCGGTTTCCGGGCTCCTTCGGCTCCGGCTATCTCTACTACGTGGTGCCGCGGGTGATCCTGTTCCGGCTGGAGCACACGAAGCGCACCTTGGTGGAGCAGGTGGATTTCATCTCCGCCCCCGGCTTCTCCGAGCCCAACGTTTACCGCCCCGGCGGACCCTTCGCGATGATCACCGACCGATGCCTGTTCGATGTGGACAAGGAGCGCCGCCGCTTCGTGCTGAAGAGCGTCCATCCGGGCGAGAGCGTGGAGAGCATCGCCGAGAACACGGGTTTCGACTACGACGTGCCGGACGCGGTGCCGACCACGCCGCTGCCGGACGCCGACACGCTGGCGCTGATGCGCGGCCGCATCGCCGGGGAGATCGCCGAGATTTATCCGGGGTTTGCGAAGCGGGTGTTCGGCCTGGATAAGGCGGCGTAGCGGGAGGGTCGGGATGCGCATCGCGATCCTCGGCAATGCCGGCGGCGGGAAATCGACCCTGGCCCGGCGGTTAGCGAGCGAGCACGCACTGCCCTATGTCGAGGTCGACAGCTTCCTGTGGACGCCGGACTGGGAGTTGCTGCCGGAGGCCGAGTACGACGCCCGCCACCGCGAGGTTCTGGACCGGGACGCATGGGTGCTCGACGGGATGGGACTGCCGGTGTCGCTGGAGGCGCGGTTCGTCCGATCGACGGCGGTGATCCTGGTCGACCTGCCCCTGTGGCAGCACTACTGGCTTGCCGCCGAGCGTCAGGCGGCATGGGCGGCCGGTACCGCCGAGGCGACACCGGGCGGTCGCGGTGACCGGCCGGACACCCGCCGTCTGTTCGAGTTCATGTGGATGATCGACCGCGACCTCATGCCGGGCATCCGGACCCAGATTCAGGCCGCAGAGGCAGCGGGGACCGCAGTATTCCGCCTCCGCGATGTCGAGGAGTTGAGCGGGTTTCGACTTTGAGGATGTTCCTATGCCGCCCGTTGGAGCCCCGACCGCGCCCAGATCGTCTCCAGCGACGCCACAAGATGGACGATATCCGCGTCGGAGTGGATCGGTGAAGGGGTGATGCGCAGGCGCTCGGTGCCGCGGGGGACGGTCGGGTAGTTGATCGGCTGCACGTAGATACCGAATTCGTCCAGCAACGCGTCGCTGATCCGCTTCGCCTGCACCGCGTCGCCCACCATGACCGGCACGATGTGGCTCGGGTTGGCGAGATGCGGGATGCCGGCGGAGTCGAGTCCGGCGCGCACCTTTGCTACCCGGTCGCGCTGCGCCTCCCGTTCGGCCGAGCTGGACTTCAGGTGGCGGATGCTGGCCCGCGCCCCGGCGGCGACGCAGGGAGGCAGGGCGGTGGTGAAGATGAAGCCCGAGGCGAAGCTGCGCACGAAATCGCACAGCGCCGCCGAGGCGGCGATATAGCCGCCCATCACGCCGAAGGCCTTGCCCAGCGTCCCCTCGATCACCGTCAGGCGGTGCGCCAGGCCGTCGCGCTCGGATATCCCGCCGCCGCGCGGGCCGTACAGACCGACCGCATGCACCTCGTCCAGATAGGTCATTGCGCCGTGCATCTCCGCCACGTCGCAGATCTCGGCGATGGGGGCGATGTCGCCGTCCATGGAATAGACGCTCTCGAACGCGACCAGTTTCGGGCGCGACGGGTCCAGCGCGGCCAGCTTGCGGTTCAGGTCCTCAGGGTCGTTGTGCTGCCAGATCACCTTCTCCGCCCGGCTGTGGCGGATGCCTTCGATCATCGAGGCGTGGTTGGACGCATCGGACAGCACCACGCAGCCCGGCATCTTCGACGCCAGTGTCCCGAGCGCGGCCCAGTTCGAGACGTAGCCCGAGGTGAACAGCAGGCCGGCCTCCTTGCCGTGCAGGTCGGCGAGTTCGGCCTCCAGGAGGACGTGGTCGTGGTTCGTGCCGGAGATGTTGCGGGTGCCGCCGGCGCCGGCGCCGGAGCGGTCGAGCGCCTCGTGCATGGCCTGCAGGACGGCGGGGAACTGGCCCATGCCCAGATAGTCGTTGGAGCACCACACCGTGACCTCGCCGACGCTGACCTCGCCGTCGCGATAGCGGGTGGCGCGCGGAAAGGCTCCCTTCTGCCGCTCGATATCGGTGAACACGCGATAGCGGCCCTCGCCGCGCAGGGCGTCGAGCTGGTCCCGGAAGTAGGCCTCGTAGTCCATGGTTGTCTCCTCGCGGGGCGCCCCGCTCTCGGAAGCGGTATTTCAGCCGAGCTCGCCACGTTAGTGCCGGAAAATGGGGCGGTCGGGCGCCGCCATCAACCTGTCACATCCGCGCAGGTTGCGGCTAAAGCCGTTTGGAGAAAAAATAGCGCACGCGACCTGGCGGCATGTCGTCGATCTGGCCGAAGGCGACATAGCCGAAGCGGGGATAATAGGTCGGACCCTGAAAATCGTAGGTATCCAGCCAAGCCCCCACGCAGCCGCGCTCGCGGCCGATTTCCTCCGCCCGCGCGAGCAGGCTGCTCCCGACGCCGCCGCGCCGCGCGGCCGGGTCCACCGCCAGCAGGGCCACGTGCAGCCAGGACAGATTGGTCGAGCCGACCAGCGCGCCGATAGTCCGGCCGCCACGCTCCGCCTCGATCACGAAGTGCTGTTTGTTGAACGTCACCCCGAAGCCGGCGGAATGGTCGTTCAGCCAGCCGACGACCAACCGATCGACGGCGGTGATGCGGAGTTCGTCGCCGACGGTTACCGAAAGTTCAAGGCCCTCGGCCATCACGCCTGGCCTATTTGCCGTTGGAGCCGAAATTCGCTTCCACATAGCCCAGAAGCTGCTCGACCGACTGGGCGAGCGAGAGCGCGCCGGTGTCGATCTCCACCTCGGCATTCTCCGGTGCCTCGTAGGGCGCGGAAATGCCGGTGAACTCGGCGATCTCGCCCCGGCGCGCCTTCTTGTACAGGCCCTTGGGGTCGCGCTCCTCGCAGACGTCCAGTCCGGCGTTCACGAAGACCTCGTGGAACAGGTCCGGGGCGACGGCCCGGGCGCGGTCGCGGTCGGAACGATAGGGCGAGATGAACGCGGTGATCACCAGCACGCCGGCGCGGGCGAACAGGGCCGCGACCTCGCCGACCCGGCGGATGTTCTCCTCCCGGTCCTTGGGCGCGAAGCCGAGATCGGCGGACAGGCCGAAGCGGATGTTGTCGCCGTCGAGCACATAGACCTGCCAGCCCTTGCGGAACAGGGTCTGCTCCAGTTCCAGAGCCAGGGTCGACTTGCCGGCGCCCGACAGGCCGGTGAGCCAGAGCACGCCGGAGCGGTGCCCGTTCGCGGCCCAGCGCGCGTCCGTGGTCACCCGGGTCTCGACGGCGGTGATGTTCTGGGAGGTCGGCGCGTTGGCCCGCCGCAGGTCGTGGAACCCCTCCATCGAGATCAGGCCGCCGCCCGCCATGTCGTAGCCGTCGATGAGCACGAAACGGCCGAGGCGCGGGTTCGCCGTGAACTCGTCGACCGACAGCATGGCGCGGGCGCGCAGCACGACCTCGCCGATCTCGTTGCGCTCGATCCGGTCTGCCGGCCGTTCGGACAGGTCGGCGACGTCGATCACCCGCTCGATCGCCTGCACCTCGACCGGATGCTCCAGGGTCGACAGCTTGAGCTTGTAGCGCCGGCCCACCTCGAGCGGCGCCCGGCCGAGCCAGAAGATCCGCGCCCGGAATACGTTGGTCTGGATCGGCGGGTCCGACCGATGGCTGGCCACGAAGCCCCGCTCGACGAAGAGCTGGTCGTCCAGGGTGACGCCGATGGACTGCCCGGCGGAGGCCGAGAGGACCGGGCCGTCGACGCTCCAGGCCTCGATGCTCTGGACCTTCGCGGTGGCATTGCTCGGGCTGAACAGCAGGGTGTCGCCGACGTTCAGCTTGCCGCTCTCGATGCGGCCCGCGAGAATCCGGCGCTCATCGAACTTGTAGACATCCTGGATCGGGAACCGCAGCGGCAGCTCGACCGGCAGCGGCTTCTGCTGCTGGGCGTCCAGCGCGTCGATCAGGGTCGGGCCGCCGAACCAGGGCATGTTCGCGGACGTCGATGCCAGCCCGTCGCCGTGGCGGGCCGAGACCGGCAGGATCGCCGACGGCGTGATGCCCATGCCGGCCAGATAGTCGCGGACCTCCCCGGCGACCTGCTCGAACCGGGCCTGATCGTGATCGACGAGATCCATCTTGTTGACGGCGACCACCACCTGGTCGAGGCCGAGAAGATGCAGGATGTAGCCGTGGCGTCGTGTCTGCTCCTGGACGCCTTCCTTGGCGTCGACTACCAGGATCGCGGCGTCGGCCGAGGCGGCGCCGGAGACCATGTTCTTCAGGAATTCCTTATGGCCCGGCGCGTCGATGATCACGTAGGGCCGGACCGGCGTCTTGAAGAAGATCTGGGTGGTGTCGATGGTGATGCCCTGATCGCGCTCGGCCTGCAGGGCGTCGAGCACGAAGGCCCATTCCATCGGCATGCCGCGGCGGTCGGACATGGCCTTCACCGCCTCGACCTTGCCGTCGGGCAGGGAGCCGGTGTCGTGCAGCAGGCGGCCGATCAGGGTCGACTTGCCGTGATCCACATGGCCGACGATGACGAGCTTCATCGGCGCGAGGTCGGTGACGGGGGTGGCGGTCATATCGGCAGGCTTTCTCACATGTATCCCGCCGAGCGCAGGCGCTCGAACGCGTCCTCGGCCTCGTGGTCCATGGCGCGGCCGCTGCGTTCCGCGACCTTGGTCTCGCGCAGCTCGGCGATAATCTTCTCGACGGTGTCCGCGTCGCTGTCGACGGGGAAGGTGATGTCCACGTCGCCCAGCGAGCGGTAGCGTTTGCCCTTCTTGGCGAAATAGAGATCGACGACCGGGATGCGCTCGCGCTGGATGTAGAGCCAGATGTCCAATTCGGTCCAGTGCAGCAGCGGATGCACCCGGATATGGGTGCCCGGCGCGAAGTCGGTCTTGAACTGGTCCCAGAATTCCGGCGGCTGGTCGCGGAAATCCCATTCGGCATTCTCGCCGCGGGGCGAGAACACCCGTTCCTTCGCCCGGGTCGCCTGCTCGTCGCGACGGATGCCGGCGACGACCGCCTGCATGTCGAGCTCGGCGATGAGGCGCTTCAGGCCCTCGGTCTTGCGCGCGGCGGAACGGGCGGCCGGCGGCAGCGTCGGATCGATCTCCTCGATCGGCGGGCAGTCGCGCACGATCAGGTTGATGCCCCACTCGTCCTTGTAGCGCTTCTGGAAGGCGTACATCTCCGGAAACTTCTTTCCGGTGTCGCAGAACAGCGTCGGGAAGGGGACATGGCCGAAGAACGCCTTGCGGGCGAGCCACAGCATCACGTTGCTGTCCTTGCCCAGCGACCAGAGGATCCCCATCCGGTCGAACTTGTTGTACGCCTCGCGCAGGATGTAGACGGACTGCGCCTCGAGTGCGTCGAGATGATTCATCCCAAACCCGTATGCCCGGTTGCGGTTGGCGCGTTGATAAGCGCGCGCACCGGCGGTGTCAAAGGAAGTGCGGGCCAAGGAAGCGAGAACGCAGAACGGAAGCGGGAACGGCGAAATGGTCCGTTCCCGATTTGTCGTTGCGGACCCCTAATTCTCGATCACGGCGAAGGTCCGGACCTCGATGCTCTCGCGCGGCGGGGCGCTCGGGTCCTGGTCGGGGAGTTGGAAGGCGCCGTGCGGGGTATACTTCGCCACGCCTTCGGCCGTGTCCCACCCCTTGATCAGCAGGACCTCGTCGCGTCCCATCTCCGGCGCCCAGTACCAGCGCTGGCCCGGCTGGTGGGCAAGCTGGTAGATCTCGCCGACCCGGTCGGGGAAAACCTGGTCGGTGGCCAGCAGGGCCTCCGGCGCGACGGACCCGGCATCCGCCAGGGCCAGGGGCGCACGCAGAACGGGACCCTTGATCGGCCGCCAGACATTGACCTGGATGACCCGGCCGCCCTTGGCCAGGATCTCCTCAACCGCGTCGTCGCCCAGTGCGTCATCGGCCCGCTTCGGCCCGGAGGCTGCGGTATAGTCCACGTGCACGCGGGCGGCCGGGCCTCGGTTGCCGTCTCTATTGGCGGCGCCCGTGCCGCCGTCGGAGCGCCGGGTGTGGTCGAAGATGGCGACGCGGGTCGCGCCGGTGGCCCGTTTCACCAGGTCGACGATTTCGGCGTAGTAGGCGGTCGTGACGGCGTCGTCGTCATACAGATCGGCGACGGCGGTCGGCTCGGTGCGCAGCTCGAAACCCTCCCGATCCAGATCGAACCCGTCCGCGACGGGCCGCATGTCGTTGATCTCGACCGGGATCTGCTCGACCTGGAAAAAGATCTTCGGCTCGCCGCCGGTGAGGGCCGAACTGTGGAAGACCGGCTTGTCGTCCTGGGGCACTGTGAAGCCCAACGGGGCGGTGATGGTCCGGCCGCCAACGGTCCCGGTCTGCGAGGGGCTCATCTGGTTCATGACGTCCTCTTCCCGTGCTTGGGCATCGTTTCATTCCGTTTCGATAAAGGTAATGGGTATGAAGCGATATATTAATGCGCTTATCGGAACGAATGACG
The DNA here is from genome assembly GCA_048983575.1 of Thalassobaculum sp. Taxonomy (GTDB): domain Bacteria; phylum Pseudomonadota; class Alphaproteobacteria; order Thalassobaculales; family Thalassobaculaceae; genus Thalassobaculum. Next base: position 2,788,235 of record JBLZTD010000001.1, read on the forward strand.
GTCCGCGATGGCATGGTTTCTGGCACGGTGCCGACACTATGCTGTCTTAGGGCGCGGTTCGGGATCGGGAGATGCGGTGATGATCACACGACGGCACTTCGCGGGGGGACTGATCGTCGGCGGACTGGGCGGTATGGCGTTCGCCCCCTCAATTGCCCGCGCCTTCTCTCCGGCGGAGCTGACCTCGGCCGACAGGCACACCCCGGTCGAAGCCTCCGGCGGCATGGTCGCCAGCCGCGAGGCCACGGCGACCCGGATCGGCGTCGAGGTGCTGGCGGCGGGCGGCAACGCGGCCGATGCGGCGACGGCGGTCGCCTTCGCGCTGGCGGTGACGCTGCCCCAGGCCGGCAATCTCGGAGGCGGCGGATTCGCCCTGGTTCATCGGGCCGAGGATCGTTCGACCCACGCCCTGGATTTCCGGGAAAAGGCGCCGGCCGCGGCGCATCGGGACGTCTTCCTCGGTCCCGATGGCGCGGTCGACAGTCACCGGTCCCGCTATTCCCACCATGCGGTCGGCGTGCCGGGCTCGGTGGCGGGCTATCTCGACCTGCTCGACCGGTTCGGAACGTGGCCGCGTCAGCGGGTCATGGCACCGGCGATCCGGCTCGCGGAGGAGGGGGTGCGGGTCACGCCGGTTCTGCATCGCAACATCGCCTCGCGCCTGGAGCGGCTGAGCCCCTGGCCGGCGACCCTGGCGGTGATCGCCCGGCCTGACGGCAGCGCCCTGCAGCCGGGCGACATCATGCGCCAGCCGGATCTGGCGGCCAGCCTGCGGCAGATCGCCGGGCAGGGCGCGGGCGCCTTCTATGATGGCGGTATCGCCGATCTGATCGTCGCCGAGATGGCGCGCCACGGCGGCCCGATCACCGCCGCCGATCTCTCGGACTACAGAACCGTCTGGCGCGATCCGGTTCGCGGCAGCTATCGGGGTGTCGACATCGCCTCGATGCCGCCGCCCAGCTCCGGCGGGGCGCATCTCGTCCAGATGCTGAACATCCTCGAAGGCTGGGATCTGAGAACTTTGGGCCACAATACCGCGGCGAGTTCTGCATCGGATGGCCGAGGCGATGCGCCGCGCCTACGCCGACCGGGCCCGCCATCTCGGCGACCCCGACTTCTGGGATGTGCCTCTGGACTGGCTGACCTCGAGAGCCTACGCCGCCGACATCCGGACGGCGATCGATCTCGGCCGGGCAACCCCATCCGATAAGGTCTCGGCCGGCACGCCGAACCCAGAAGGGGCGAACACCACGCACCTTTCGGTCATGGACCGATACGGCAACGCCGTGTCGATGACCACCACCCTGAACTTCGGCTTCGGCAGCGGGATCGTCGCCGAGGGTACCGGCATCTTCCTCAACAACGAGATGGACGACTTCTCCGCCAAGCCCGGCGCACCGAATGCCTACGGGCTGATCGGTGGCGAGGCCAACGCCGTTGCGCCCGGCAAACGGCCCCTGTCCTCGATGACGCCGACGCTGCTGCTCTCGAACGGGAGGGCCGTCGCGGCGATCGGCAGTCCCGACGGGAGCCGGATCATAACGGCGGTGCTCCAGGTCATTCTCAATCTGGTCGACCATGGCATGAACCTGGCCGAAGCCACGGCTGCGCCGCGAATCCACCATCAGTGGCTACCCGATCGGATCTGGGCCGAGGAGGGCGTGTCGGAGGATACGCTGACCCTGTTGCGTGCCATGGGCCATGTGGTCGAGCGCCGCCGCGCTTTCGGCGCCGTTCAGTCGGCTCTTGTCGCCGGTGACGGCTTCCGAGGCTTCTCGGATCCGCGGCGGCCGGGCGGTCTTGCCGCCGGACCTGCACGATAGGGCTGCCGCAAACGCTCGAAAGGCGCGACGCGGAGGTCGTCTCGACCGATCAGCTTGTCTGATTGGTGTTCTCGTTCAGGAAGGCTTCGAGATCCTTTTGGGCGATCCGCCATTCCTTGCCGAGCTTGATCGCGCGAATGCGCTTGTCCCGTATCCAGGACCGCACGGTTGCTTCCTGCACTTGGAGCATTGTCGCCGCATCGTGCACAGTCAGAAGAGGACGGTCCAACATTGGATTCTAAGTACCCACCAATATTATGGATATTTCACGCAATGCAAAGTTACGCTTACCAGTATATGCATTGCCCTTAGCCCGGCAAGCCGATTGAGGGCTGTATTTGCGCGATTGATTGGTGATTCCTAGAAGAATTACTGGTGACCGAATGAGAGTTGTTGCCGACGACGGGCGGGGACTGTGCCGAGCGCTTAGGCGCGAGCGGCCCTTTCGGACATGCGGGCGGTAATGGCGGCGGACACCCGGCCGGCCTCGTCCGCCATCGCCTCCACCAGCGTCCGGTCGAGGTGGTCGACGCTGCCGCGCAGCCGCTCGGCGATGGTCCGGCCCGGCGAATCGGCCTCGGTCAGCATGCGGTCCACCAGCGTCAGCAGGCGGTCCTGGACGATTCCGACGCGCGCGGGCGACGCTGCCAGCCAGCGGGGAGCCTGATGGCGCACCGATTCCAGCGAGGGGTCTTCCAGCACGAAACGGCGGGCGCGGCCTCCTTCCGGATCCGGGCCTGACCGGGCGATCAGCTCGACTGCGATCCAGGCGAACCACCACCGCCAGGGATCGCCCCGCAGGACCCCGTCGTCGTAGACGTCCTGCATGTAGTGCAACGTGACCATCGGCGAGTCGGGCTTCAGCCGGACGAGCTGCGGCGGAAGCGCCGTCATCGCCAACGGACGGAGCGATTTGTCGTAGGGCTTGCCCGCCGCCCGCTTGCCGTCGGGGGAGGGCAGCAGTCCGAGGCGGCGCTGCTCCACTTCCACGTCCCGCACCTCGAACCAGTGGCGTAGAGCCATCGCCATTCCACGAAGCTGGTCGTGATACGGTGCGGGTTCGCCCAACTGCATCTCCAGGTCGCACGATCCAGCAGAAATTATGCTTACTGCCTTGCTAAAGCCTACTCCTCAAATGTACCTTTCGGCGACCGCTCGGGAGAGGCGCTCGACGAAAGGAAACGGCAGGCCGGTGGTTGCCGGCTACGCAAAAATGTTGCGGGGGACTATTTATGACCGATGAGTCCGTTGGCTGGACGGACCGGGCGGTGCAACGGATCCGGCGGCTCCTGCCTGAGCGCCAGATCATCATCCGCACCGAGGGCGAGACCAGCTATCTGCGGTTGAGCACGGCGGTTCAGGCCGGCGCGATAGCTGTTTGGGTGGGCGTCGCCGGCTGGGTCGGCTTCACGACCGTCGGATTCCAGAACCAGCAGCAGATGATCGCCGAGAAGGCCGATGCCATTTCCCGGTCCCGCCAGGCCTACCGCAAATTGCTGGATCAGGTTTCGGACTACCAACTGTCCATCGTCGGGATCACCCGCGATCTGAAAGAAACGGAAGCGCATCTCCGAGGTCTTTTCAGTCAGAACGAAGAACTGAAACAGGACCTGAGCTCGACCGAGGTCGCGCTCCGCACATCCGAGGCCGAGCGCAACCGCATCGCCTCGGCGCGTAAACAGCTGAACGATCAGCTCGAGCTGTTCAGCTCGGAACTGCGTCAGATTACCGGCAAGAACAACGCCCTGGAGGCGCATATCGGCACGCTGCGCCAGCATCTGGCCGTGGTCGAAGCCGAGAAGGCCGAGATCGCCGCCGAACGGGCGGCGCTCGACGATCGGCTCTGGGCGCTCCACAACGAACTTGAGGCGTCTAACGCGAAGGTGACTCTGCTCGAGAGCAACGTGCGGGCGCTGAAGACCGATTTGCGAACCGTGATTCTGGAACGCAGCGCTGTCGCCGTGGACAACGATACCCTCCGGGCGCAGGTCGCTGATCTCGAGAGCACCCTCGAAAATGAGCGGGACAGTCACCGGCGGGAGCTGTTGGCGATCTCCGACCGGACCCACGGTCAGATCGCTCAGGTCGAGGATGTGATCCGCCGGACCGGGCTGAAGCTGGACAAGGTCGTCCCGCTGCGTCGGGAAGACGCCACCGGAAAGGGCGGTCCTTTCGAGGCCCTCGCCCCGGACATGAACCTCAGCGACGAGGACGATGCACTGCGGATCGAATTGGAGCGTCGCCTGCAGCGGTGGGAACAGGTGATGAATTTCTACGGATCGCTGCCGCTGGTGAAGCCGTTGGAGGACTACTACATCACCAGCTATTTCGGCCGCCGCAAGGATCCGATCAACGGTCGGTACTCCATGCATAACGGGATCGACCTCGCCGGTCCCTACAAGCAGAAGGTGACGGCGACGGCGCCGGGTGTTGTGACGTTCGCCGGCCGCCGTGCCGCCTATGGTCGGGTGGTCGATATCGACCACGGACATGGGCTGGTGACGCGTTACGCCCATCTCGCTAAGATCAAGGTAAAGACGGGCCAGAAGGTCGAGCTTGGGACGACCATCGCGCTGCTCGGATCCAGTGGCCGCAGTACGGGGCCGCACGTGCATTACGAAGTGCGCTACAACGACAAGCCGATCAACCCGTCCAAATTCATGAAAGCGGGCACCCATGTTCAGCAACAAGCAAAAGTCGCCGAGTAGGTCGGACGCCGGCGGGCCTCCGAAGGCGCCGGCCGCTCCGTCGATCATCAGCTCCGACCTGACGATCAACGGCAACCTGACGAGCGAGGGCGACGTTCAGGTCGACGGAACGGTCGAAGGCGATATCATCTCGAACAAACTGACGGTTTCCTCGACCGCCACCGTGCGCGGCGCCATCGAATGCGAGACGGTGGTCATCGCCGGCCATGTGACGGGGCAGATCAAGGCTAGGCATGTGACCCTGGCGAAGACGGCCCGTGTGATCGCCGACGTGATCCAGGAGCGCCTGTCCATCGAGCCGGGGGCGTTCTTCGAAGGGAACTGCCGTCATTTCCCGAACGAGGCGGACAAGAAGTCGTTGCCGAAACTCGAGCCGGTCAAGCCGGCTGTCGCGAAATCCGGCAACGGTCTCGCCTCCCCGGCGCCGGCGGAGGCCACGCCCTGACCCGGGCCGCGATGCGACGAACTCAATCCACCGGTTCGGCGGAGTAGCCGCTGGCCTCCAGGAAGCGCGGGTTGGAGAGGCGGAGACGTTCGACCACCTGGGTTTGTAGCACGGCATAGACCGGTCCCAGCAGCGCGCCGTCATAGGCGCCGGCGCGGATCTCGGACGCCAGATCGCGGGAGAGGGCAAGGATCCGTTGGTCGGCGATCTCGCCGCTGCGATGGACATAGTCCTCGCCATACAGTTCCGCGAAGGCGTCCAGGGTCCTGCGGGCGCAGTCCGGGCCAGAGTCCAGTTCCCGTCGGGCGGTGGCGAGTGCGGCGGCCACCATCAGCGCCGTATATTTCGCTTCGCCGTCCAGGGCCGGGATCACCGCGTCGCGCAGGGTTTCCTCGGCGGCGGCGAGAAGTTCGCCCCGGTTGGGTCGGTCAACCATCGCCGTTCTCCTCGATCGCCCGGATCTGGGTCAGCACGTCCAGTTCCATTTCGGCCACCTTGCGTCCGGTCAGGGCCAATTCCATGGACCGCTCCTCGCCGGACAGATGGCGCTGTCCCTGGTGCAGGGCGATGATCGCCCAGCGGACCGTCGCCAGAACCTCCCAGAAACCGATCCTCTCCCAGTCCAGCGGCCGTCCGGACACGGCTTCGTAGCCGCGGCGGAGATCCGCGAGATCGCCGATGCCGCCGACCCGCCGCGCATCCGCACCGAACCGCCAGCAACGGGCGCAGATCCAGCCGACATCCTCCATCGGGTCTGACCAGCTGGCGAATTCCCAGTCGAGCACGGCGGTCACGGCCGCGCCGTCGGCCATGATGTTGCCGCAGCGGTAGTCGCCGTGGCCCAGCACGCTGGCGCTGTTCTGCGGCGCGTTCATCTCCATCCAGCGGATCGCCCATTCCAGGGTCGGATAGGCCTGGGCCAGGGCGTCGAGCTGGGCTCTGAACTCGTCCAGTCGCCGCGCGACCGGGGGCCGAGCGTCCAGGGGCAGAAAGGACAGCTCTTCCCGGGGCGGCGTGATCGAGTGGATCCGTGCGAGCTCCCGGCCGATCGTTTCAGTGAGCGCGGTGCGGTGCGGGTCGAGCGCCTTATCCCGCGCCAGGGTCCGGGGATTCGCCGTCCCCGCCGCCCGGCGCATGAGATAGAACGGCTTGCCGAGGACCTCTCCGGCGGTGTCGAGCGCAAGCGGCTCGGGGACGGTGACGCCAGCGGCGAAGGCGGCTTTCAGCAGGGCGAACTCATGGGCGCGGGGATGGCTGACCGATACACCGGACGGCGCGTCGGTGCGCAGCACAAGAGCCAGGGAGCCCGCATGGGGGCCGCCGTGGACTTCGGCGTCGAGCCTCCAGTTCTCCTGGATCGCGCCTCCGGACATCTTCGAAGGTTCGGCGAAGCGCACCCTGTCGGCGTTCAGGCGGGGCGCCGTCCATCCGGCGAGGCGGTCGAGTTGGTCGGGTGTCATCTTGGGGCGACCCGGGGGCGGAAGAATTCGGCAGGCACGTCCATCGGGGCTCGCTCGACAGGTGGGTCCTTGGCTAGGATGGCGCGCCAACCTTAACGGCCTCGCGCGCAAGCGGCTAGGTCGCCATAGAGCTGCAAAGCCCAGAACCGAATAGAAGGATCGATGCGATGAGCATTAAGCGCTTCCAGACCGCCAAGCGTATGAGCCAGGTCGTGGTGCACAACGGCACGGCCTATCTCGCCGGCCAGGTCGCCCAGGACAAGCAGGGCGCCAGCGCCGGGGACCAGACGAAGAATATCCTGGAGCGGATCGACGCCCTCCTGGCCGAGGCCGGTACCGACAAGAGCAAACTGCTCTCGGCGACCATCTGGCTGAACACGATGGACGATTTCGACGAGATGAATGCGGTCTGGGATGCCTGGGTGCCGGAAGGTGCAGCACCGGCTCGCGCCTGCGTGGAGTCGCCCCGGCTCGCGCGGCCGGTCTTCACGGTCGAGATCGGCGTGATCGCGGCGGTCGACTGATCCGGTAGAGCGTCGGAGTCGTCAACCAGCTTTGGCGATGACGTCGGGGCGTCGGCTTGTGTCGGCGCCCCGGAACGCGCGCTCATTCAGGCCTCAGTCCGGCCGGTCGATGCTCCGGGTGTAGAGCCAGACTTCCTGCCCCTCCGTCTCGATCGCCGCGGGGCGGCTGCGGCGGACTTCGGCTATCGCATCGGCCGGCGCCAAACCGCCGGCGATCAGCAGGGCGGCGGCGATCGTGCCGCTGCGTCCCTGACCGCCCCGGCAATGAACCAGGACCTTTCCGCCGCTTTGCAGGACGCCCAGGGCGCGCTCGCGATGGGCCTGCCACTCCAGTTCGAACGCGGGATCCGGACTGCCATAGTCGCCGATCGGCGCGCGGATGCAGGCGATGCCGACCCGCTCGAACGCTCCCGTCAGACCCGGCATGCCGGCGCGGGCGCACTCATCATCCCCGACCAAGGAGATCACGAGGCCCGCGCCCCACGCGCGGATGTCGTCGAAATCCTGCCGGGCCCGGGGCAGGGGGGCGATCGCGACCCGGTCCGGCCAGGGTCCGCCGCCGATTTCGGCCAGGGCGTAGGTCAGGAGACCTCTCGGATGAATTTGGTGATCTCCGGCAAGATGTTCTCCCGCCATTTCCGACCATTGAAGATGCCGTAATGGCCGACGCCCATCGCCAAATGGTTCCGACGGCGATCCTCGGGAATGTTCACCGTCAGATCGTGCGCGGCGAGGGTCTGGCCGGGAGCCGAGATGTCGTCCTTCTCGCCCTCGACGGTGAGCATGGCCGTCTTCTTGATCGCCGCGGGCCGAACCAGCTGGCCGCGCCATTCCATGATGCCGCGGGGAAGCTGACGCTCCTTGAACACGCGTTCCACCGTCTCGAGGTAGTACTCCGCCGGGACGTCCATCACCGACAGATACTCGTCGTAGAATCGCTGTTTGGCCTCGGCCTCCTCGCCGTCGCCTTCCACAAGATGGCGGAACATGGCGAGATGGGCGGAGAAGTGGCGATCGGGATTCATCGCGATGAACGCGCCGACCTGCATGAAGCCCGGATAGACCCGTCTGAACGCGCCCGGATAGAAGACGGGCACCCGGGTGATACAGCGGGTCTCGAACCAGCTCATCGGCCGGGCGTCGGCGAGCTGCGTGACCACCGTCGGTGCGGCGTGGGGATCGATCGGACCGCCCATCAGGGTCATCGAGGCCGGCTGCGCCGGGTCGTCCATGTCGGCCATCAGGGCGACGGTCGCCAGCGTGATCGGCGCCGGCTGGCAGACCGCGACCACGTGCAGATCCGGCCCGAGATGGCGCATGAACGTCATCAGCAGGTCGATATAGTCGTCGAGATGGAAGAAACCCTGGCTCATCGGGACGGTGCGGGCGTCCTTCCAGTCGGTCACGTAGACGTCATGCTCCTGGATGAGGCCGCGGACGGTCCCACGCAGCAGCGTGGCGTAGTGACCGGAGACCGGCGCCACGAGCAGGACCTTCGGGTCCTTACGCTTGGTCGTCCGATTGACGTGCACCAGATCGCAGAACGGCGTCTCGATCACAGGGTCGAAGCTGACGGGGAGCGGACCGTCCGGCGTGATCGCTTCGTCGATCTCCCAATCCGGTTTGCCGCGATCCTTGATCACGCCATCCAGGACTTCCATGCCGGCTTCGAGTGCCCGGCCGAAAGCGGTATAGGAAAAGGGACCGAGCGGATGACCGTTGAGCGCCTTCGACGTCTGGGTCAGATATCGCATGGGCGCCATGAAGGCGCGCTGCGCTTCGTACATCGAGTAGAGCAATCTGATCCCTCGATTCGGGTGTCGGTTTTCGCACTTGCGAAAGGGCCGCAAGGAGACAGCCAAACGGGCTGCGGCGCAACCCCTAATATATCCAACTGATTGACGGTCTCTTAACGAAAACGTTCATTGCCCGCGTATCCCGGCCTCGCTTGACTGCATTACAGCGGAGCCGACGCTGGTGTCGGCAGGAACAGAGGACGCCAGGATGGGCAACAAGATCGCGGCCGGCGCGGACCTGCCGGAAATGACGCTGCCGACGGTCGGCGGCGGCGATATCAAGGTCGGCGGCAAGCGGGAGGGATGGCAGGCGGTGTTCGTCTACCGCGGGCTCCATTGCCCGATCTGCAAGACCTATCTCGGCAAGCTGGAGGCCAAGCTCGGTGACTTCGCCGGACTCGGCACGGAGGTGGTCGCGGTGTCCGGCGATCCGAAGGAGAAGGCGGAGGCCTTCGCCGCGGAGGTTGGGCTGACGATGCCGGTCGCGTACGGACTCAGCGTGGACCAGATGCGCCAGCTCGGCCTCTACATCTCCACGCCGCGCAGCGACACCGAGACGGACCGGCCGTTCCCGGAACCCGGCCTGTTCGTGACCACGCCGGAAGGCAAGGTACAGATCGTCGAGATCGCCAACGCTCCCTTCGTGCGTCCGGATCTCGACCTGATCGTGCGTGGGCTCGATCGGGGCAGAGACGGCTATCCGATCCGCGGCACGATGGAGTAGGGCCGGGCCCAAAGGGGGGAATGGTGGCGTCAGGTCGCCGCCATTCTCGCCGTCGCCCGCTCGAGATAGTCCCGCATGGCCCGGGACAGGGCGCCGCTTTCTTCTTCCGCCGTGTTCTCGTCGAACAGGACCGCGCCGTTCTCGACCCGGGTGCGCCGTAGATAGTCGATCAAGTGCCCGCCGGCCTGGGCGACGACCAGGGTCCGTCCCCAGTAGCGGTAGTCGGCCAGCCGGCTGAGCGCGTTCACGAAGGCGACGTCCTCGCCGCCGGCTTTCCCGAGGAACACGGGATCCTCGGGAAAGCCGCCCATGGCGAGAAACGTCTCCCGACGCACCACCAGACCGCTCGCCGTAACCATGTCGGAGTTGCGGCGACGCAGGTCGTCGAAAGCGTCGACCAGATCGGCCGGGAGGCCTTCGTAGCGCACGGCGGGGTGAACGCCGTCGACGTCCGGATTTTCGGAGAGAAAGCCCTGCACCGCCGCGCCGAAACCGGGCGCCAGCGCATCGTCGGCATCGAGAAAGACGAGATATGGCTGGGTCGCCAACCGGGCGCCGTGGTTGCGCGCCGCACCGGGGCCACGATTGGCGGCCAGCGCCTCGAACCGCGCACCCGCGGCTGCGGCGGCCGTTCGGGCGTCGGCGACCGCCTCTGGGTCCGATCCGTCATCCACGACGACCCATTCCGCGGCTTCCGGGCCGGCGGCCAGCGCGCGCGGCAGCGTCCGCGCATGGTTGAAGTGGGGGACGACAACGGTGAACATGGGCAGAGCGATACCCACCGCGTCCTGTCTTTGCAACATTCCAGCCCATCGGCGTGCCCGTCGCCGACCTCCGGGAGATCTCCATGGCAACGTTCTCCGACTACATGTCCCATGACGCCCTGTCGTTGGCGGCGCTGATCCGCCAGGGCGAGGTCACCGCCGGCGAAGTGCTGGAGGCAGCGCTGGAACGGGCGGATGCGGTCAATCCGACGATCAACGCCATCGTCTCCCGCAACGACGGCGCCGCCCGTGGGCGGGTGGCCGCCGGTCTGCCGGACGGCCCGCTCGCCGGGGTACCCTTCCTGCTGAAGGACCTGGGGGCGCTGCAGGAAGGTGTGCGGATGGGCAACGGGTCGCGGCTCTGGGAGGAGTTTGTCGCGCCGCTCGACGCCACCTATACCGAGCGGGCGGAGGCGGCGGGACTGGTCGTCTTCGGCCGGACCAACACCCCGGAAATGGGCATTTCCTGGACCACCGAGCCCGTGGCCAACGGCCCGACCCGGAACCCATGGAACCTGGACCACTCTGCCGGCGGGTCGTCGGGCGGGGCGGCGGCGGCGGTTGCGGCGGGCATCGTACCGGTCGCCCATGCGACCGACGGCGGCGGCTCGATCCGCATCCCCGCCGCCCATTGCGGCCTGTTCGGTCTGAAGCCGACCCGCGCACGCAATCCGGCGGGGCCGCTTGTGGGCGAAGGATGGTCGGGGCTCTCCACCGGGCACGTGGTCAGCCGCACCGTTCGCGACAGTGCCGCCCTCCTGGACGCCACCCACGGGCCGGCGCCCGGCGATCCCTATGCGGCGCCGGTCCCGGCCGGCGCCTATCTGGACGAAATTGGCCGTGACCCGGGCAAGCTGCGCGTGGCGCTTCATCTGACAGCCCTCGACGGCACGCCTCTGCATGCCGAGAACGTCGCGGCGGCCAAGGCGGCGGCGGACCTGTTCGCTAGTCTCGGACACGAGGTCGAGGAGGCGATGCCGGAGGTCGATACCGACGCCCTGCGCAATGCCCTGGAAGTCATCATCGCCGGCAATCTCTGGGTCGCCATCGCCGCCCGATACAAGCAGCTCGACAAGCGTCCGGATGGCGACGGGTTGGAAAGGGTGACCTGGGAATGGGCGCAGCGCGGCAACGAGCGGCCCGCATCGGACTACGCGGCCGCGGTCGGGGTCATTCATCAGGCCGGACGGCAGCTCGCCGCCTTCTACGAGCGCTACGACGTCATGCTGTCGACCGTCATGCGCAACCCGCCGCGGCCGCTCGGCTTCCTCGGGCAGGACGAGCGCGACGTCGATGACTTCATCGCGGCCCTCGCCGACGAGATGCCGGTGACGCCGCTTGCGAACATGACCGGGACCCCGGCCATGTCCCTGCCGCTCGCCTGGAGCGCCGACGGTCTGCCGATCGGCATCCATGTGGGCGCTGCGTTCGGGCGCGAGGATCTGCTGCTCCGCTTGGCGTCCCAGATCGAGCAGGCCAAGCCCTGGGCCGACAGACACCCGGGAATCTGAGTCGGTGCTGTCCTTCGACGACTACGTGCGCCACGACGCGCTCGGCCTGGCAACGCTGATCCGTGATGGCGCGGTGACGGCGGCCGAAGTGGTGGACGCCGCGCTGGCCAGGGCCGACGCGGTCGACCCGGCGATCAACGCCTTGGTCGCCCGGCGGGACGATGTCGTCCGGGGTCGGGCATCCGGGTCCCCGCGGGACGGGGTCTTCGCCGGTGTGCCCTTCGTCTTCAAGGACCTGTTCTGCTGGCAGGAGGGGTGGCCGGCTCAGGCCGGCTCGAACCTGTGGAAGGGCTTCGTCGCCCCGGTCGATTTCACCCATGTGCGCCGCGTCGCCGCGAGCGGCGCCATCGCGGTGGCCCGCACCGCCTCCTCGGAATACGGGATCAGCATCTCGACGGAGAGTGCGGCGCACGGACCCACGCGCAATCCCTGGGATCTCGAGCGGTCGGCCGGCGGCTCGTCCGGCGGGACGGGCGCGGCGGTCGCGGCGGGAATCGTGCCCATGGGCCACGGCAGCGACGGCGGCGGCTCGATCCGCATCCCCGCCGCCAATTGCGGGCTGTTCGGCCTCAAGCCGACGCGGGGGCGCAACCCGTTCGGACCGTTCGCCGGCGAAGGCTGGGCCGGGCTCGCCACCCAGCACGTTCTGTCGCGCAGCGTGCGGGACAGCGCGGCCATGCTCGATGTGACCCAGGGGCCGGAATCGGGAGAGCCCTACGCCTGTCCTCCGCCGTCCCGGCCCTACCTCGAGGAAGTCGAAACGGAGCCGGGTAGCCTGCGGGTCGCGTTTCATCTGACCGGTCTCGGCGGAACGGCTCTCGACCCGGTGACCAAGGCGGCGGTCGCGGACGCCGTTGATCTGCTCCAGGCGCTGGGTCACAAGGTCGAAGAGGCGCATCCGGACGTCGACCTCGCGGCGCTCGCGCCGGCGATGATGACGGTGGTCGGGGCCAACCAGAGACTGGCGCTGGAGAGCCGCTACGCTCAGCTCGGCCGCGAGCCCGAGGAGGGGGATGTGGAAGCGGTGACCCGTGCCTTCGCCGAGTATGGCGGGACGGTGAGCGCCGCCGACTATGCCGAGGCGCTACAGGCCTTTCACCGGCTCGGGCGGCATTTCGGCACGTTCTTCGAGCGCTACGACGTACTGGTGTCGACGGTGCTCGGTCAGCCACCGGCGCAGATCGGCGAGATTCGCACCGACTGCGGCGATGCCGACGACTTCCTGGAAACCGTATGGGATAGGATGCCCGTGACTCAATTCTTCAACATCACAGGATGCCCGGCCATGTCGGTGCCCCTTTATTGGAGTCCGTCCGGGCTGCCCATTGGCATCCATGTGGGCGCCGGCTTCGGGCGCGAGGATCTGCTGTTCCGCCTCGCCGGGCAACTCGAGCGGGCGCGGCCGTGGTTCCATCGGAGGCCGGCGCTGTGACCTTCGGACTGACCCAGGATCAGGAGGAACTGGTGGCCGCCGTCGGCCGGGTGGTCGACCGTTTCGATGCCGCCTACTGGCGCGGGAAAGATGCGACTGCCGTGTTTCCGCACGAGTTCGCCGCGGCGATGGCCGAGGGCGGCTGGCTTGGCATCGCCATGCCGGAGGATCTCGGCGGCGCCGGTCTCGGGGTGACCGAGGCGGCGCTGATGATGGAGCGGGTGGCCCGTTCCCCCGGCGCCATGGCGGCGGCCTCGTCGATCCACATCAACATCTTCGGTCTGCACCCGGTCGTGGTCTTCGGCACGCCCGAGCAGCGCCAGCGATTCCTGCCGCCGCTGATTGCGGGGAAGGAGCGGGGCTGCTTCGGCGTGACGGAGCCTGACTCGGGCCTCGACACCGGCCGTCTGAAAACCCGGGCCGAGCGGCATGGGGACATCTACCGCATCAGCGGCCGCAAGATCTGGACCTCGACCGCCCAGGAGGCGGATCGGGTTCTGATCATCGCCCGCACCAGCCCGATCGAGGCGGGGAAGAAACCGACCGACGGGTTGACGCTGTTCTATGCGCCTCTCGACCGCAGCAAGGTCGAGGTCAGGGCGATCGACAAGATGGGGCGACACGCCGTCGATTCCAACATGCTGTTCATCGATGGCCTGGAAGTCCCGGTCGAGGACCGTATCGGCGGGGAGGGCGAGGGCTTCCGCTGCCTGCTTCACGGCCTGAACCCGGAACGGATTCTGATCGCCGCCGAAGCGGTCGGCGTCGGTCGCCAGGCGCTCGCGGCGGCAACCGACTACGCCCGGGCGCGCGAGGTCTTCGGCCGGCCGATCGGGCAGAATCAGGCGATTCAGCATCCCCTGGCCGAGTGCTGGATGGCGTTGGAAGCGGCATGGCTGATGGTGCTCAAGGCGGCAACGCTCTACGACGCCGGCGAACCCTGCGGGGCAGAGGCGAACTCGGCCAAGTACCTGGCCGGCGAGGCGGCGTTCCGCGCCTGCGAGCGGGCGGTCATGACCCTGGGAGGCATGGGGTATGCCGCCGAGTACGACGTGGAACGCTACTTCCGCGAGGTGCTGATCACCCGGATCGCGCCGGTTTCGCCGGAACTGATCAAATGCTTCATTGCGGAGCGGGTGCTGGGGCTGCCGAGGAGCTACTGACGCAGGATCGACGGCTCTGCGGCGCTTCCGCGGCTCAGCGCTTACCGTACTTGGCGTCCAGGCCGAGCATTTCCCGGCGCAGCTCCTCGATGGGGTCGGCGGGGCCGGTTTTCTTGCGTCCGCCGTTCAGGATGGGATCGTCGGGAATGTCCCGCCAGTTCCAGTCCTTGTGCTCGTCCTCGTCGTCCCGTTCCCAGTCCTCGGCGACCGTCAGGGTCGGCTTCGCCGCCGGTCTGCGCTCGGCAGGGCTGGTCTTCGGCGACTTCGGGCGCCGCGTCTGCGGTTGTGGCTTCTCAGCCGGGCCGGTGGGTGCGGGAGCGGGAGCTGAAGCGGTGGGGGCGAAGATCGGTGTCCACTCTAGGGTGTCGTCGCCCGATCTTTTGCGAGACGGAGGAGACTTGAGAGGGGATCCTGTGGGTGAAACAACGGTCTCGGCTTGGCTCCGGCGTTTGCGCCCGGCCTCCAGGCTCCGTTCCGTCTCGGCCTGTTTCTCCGCCTTCTGCCCGATGCGGGCGCGATCTTCGGCCGGCAGGCTGTCGAAGGTCCGTTCGGCCTTCTCGTAGTCCAGCTGCAATCCGGTTTCGGCCGCACGCTCCAGACGTTCGGAGAGGCGGCCGCCCGCTGTCGTCGTCTTACTGGACCGCGCCAGGATTTTGAGGCCGCGACGATCGATGTCGCTCAGCCGTTTTTCATCGGACATGCCCGTCCCACTTAACAGGGATAGCGTCGGCAATCCCGATGGCTACCCCGATTTCCCCACTGAAGATGGGTAACATAAAATGCGCCTGAAATCCCATCTTTTCAGTCGGGCGGCGTGTTCTCTGGCGATCATTCGAGGCGTCAAAAGATGAAATTGATGTCGCTCAGCCCGATGTTCTGCACGCCGACCAGTCGGACGGCATCCGTGTAGTCGTGGGTCGTGCTCGCGGCGTCGGGGTCGATCTGCAGGAGCAGATCGTCGCCGTCATCGACAAGGCGCATATAGGTGGTCGATCCCGACACGCCCGAGGCGAACGCTCCGGAGACATCGATGAACTCGCTGATCTCGAAGTCGGCGATGACATCGACCTCGGTGTAGTTCCGCTGGTCGCCATCAACGACAAAAGTGTCGAGACCCGCGCCGCCATATAGCGTATCGGCGTCGTCGACGGAGGCGTTGGACCCCGCCACGGCGCCGTTCAAGGTGTCGTCGCCCAGATTTCCGTAGAGCACGTCGTTGCCGCGGGACCCGAAGATACTGTCGTTGTCCTGGCCGCCGAAGATCGTATTGCTGCCGTAGGACCCGATCAGCGTGTCGTTGCCCATGTTGCCGTAGAGCAGGTCGTCCGAGGTTTCGACGCTCGACGAGGCATCCGCATAGATCTGGTCCGCGTCCTGGCCGCCATAGATCGTATCGGCTCCGGCGCCGCCGGACAGCACGTCCTCGCCTTTGTTGCCGTACACGACGTCGTCGCCGGCCTCACCGAAGACGTAGTCCGTGTCGTCGTTGCCCTTGATGGTGTCGTTGCCGGTGCCGCCGCTCATCCGGTCGATGCCGACGCCGCCGATCAGGATGTCGTTCTGTTCGTTTCCGACCAGTGTATCGTTGCCGTCGTTACCGTAGATCACGTCCTCGCCGACGCCCCCGCTGAGCACGTCGTTGCCCTGCCCGCCATAGAGCGAATTGATGCCGTCGCCGCCGTAGAGGAAATCGTTGCCGTTGTTGCCGTAGACCATGTCCACGCCCTGACTGCCCGTCAGGTAGTCGTGGCCGTCCCCGCCGAAGATGGTGTCTTCCCCGGCATTGCCCTGGATCGAGTCGTTGTCGCCGTTGCCGTACAGCAGATCCGAGGAGATCAGCCCCTGAATGAAGTCGTTTCCGAAGTCGCCGAATACCGTATCGCCGTCTGTTGTGCCGGTGATCGTGTCGGAGGAGACGGTTCCGCTGATCAGAGCCATGGGACTGCACCAAGTGAAGGGATGAAGATCACGTCGAGAGTCTCAATCTGTTGGCGAGCCTGGCAACAATGAAATTTAAGCTACATTTTCGGAAAACCGTCGTAGCGCCTGTTTTTGCATGGGAATCTACGGTCGGCTCGGACCCGCCGAAATGTCGCGAACGCCTTGAGAAAGACACGATTTCCGGCTATCGCTTCATCACCTGCAACGGGAGGAATCCATGACGATGAGCGCCCGCATTTTCGCCGCTGCCGCCGTGCTGATCGGCCTCGCCGCCGCGCCCTCGGCGTATGCCAATGAAGCGCGAATCGGCATCGAACTGAACAAACTGGAACCGGTGGAGAATGCCTGTCGGTCCTACATCGTGGTGCGAAACCCGGCCGACCAGACCTTTACCGCCTTCAACATGGAGGTCCTGGTCTTCGACACCGACGGCGTCATCCAGAACCGCCTCGCCATCGATCTCGCACCGATCCGGCCGAACAAGACCAGCGTCCTGATCGTCAGCCTTGCAGGGATGCAGTGCGACCAGATCGGCGAGGTGCTGGTGAACAGCTTCCTCGACTGCGAACGCGGCGACGAGCGGCTGGGGGACTGCCTGACACGGGTGGATCTGTCGTCGAAGACCGGCGCACGAACTCTTCAAGTAGCGCGACAGGACGAGCGTCGGGCCGGCCGGCACCGACGCACCGTTATATCTTAACGCCCGCCATTGCCGTATCCGCTGGTCAGGGGCACCGTCGGGGCAACCTGGAGGTGACTTATGTCCGGCTGCTGCGGACAGGACGATGGAATTGCCTTCGACGGCATGTCGGCGGGCTACAGGCGCGCCCTGGTGGCAGTTATCGTCATCAACGCGGCGATGTTCCTGGTCGAACTGGCCGGCGGCGCCTTTGCCGGCTCGATGGCGCTGACCGCCGACAGCCTCGATTTCCTGGCCGACAGTCTGACCTACGCCGTCAGCCTATGGGTGATCGGCAAGGCGGTGACCTGGCGCGCCTGGGCTGCCTTCGGCAAGGGGCTCTCGCTGGCGGTGATGGGCGTGGGTGTCTTCGCCACCACCGTCTATCAGGTCTTCGTGCTCGGCGTTCCGAATGCCGCCGTGATGAGCGGCATCGGGCTGATGGCGCTGGCCGCGAACGTCGTCAGCGTGCTGATCCTGTTCAAGTGGCGGGATGGCGACGCCAATGTCCGCTCCGTGTGGCTGTGCTCGCGGAACGACGCGATCGGCAACGTTGCCGTGGTCATCGCCGCCGGTCTCGTCTGGATGACGGGCACCGGCTGGCCCGACGTGATCGTCGCTCTGCTCATGTCCGGTCTCTTCCTGCGATCGGCGTACCAGATCCTCACCCAGTCCATCGCCGAACTGAAGCAGGCCAAGGCGAACGGCCCGGAGCACGGCCACGTTCATGTGCCGTCGGCCGAGGCGGGCGAATAGCATCGACATCGCCGGAATCGATTCAATCGGTTCCGGTCGTCGCGCCGGGCGTCTACCTTGCGGCGGACCGACAGCCGCGAGACTGGACCAATGACCGACAGACCCGACGCGATCGAAGCCTTTGCCGACCATGTCGTCTCGACGCCGTTCGAGGCGATCCCGGGCGAGGCGGTCGCCGCCGCCAAGGTGTTTCTGCTGGACAGCCTCGGTGTCGGCCTGGCCGGGACCCGCGCGCCGTATGTCGACGACTGGATCGCCGGCCATCGGGCGGGGACGGCGGGCGAAGGTGCGCGGATCTGGGGCATTGGCGGTACTCTGCCGACCCCGGCCGCGGCCGCCGTGAACGGCTATCTGATCCATAATTCCGAGTACGACTGCGTCCACGAAGCCGCCGTCCTGCATCCCATGGCGACCCTGCTGCCGGCTCTCTTCGCCGAGGCGGAGGTGCGGGCCGACCGGGGGGCTGCGATCGATGGGCGGGCGCTGTTGCGGGCCGTTGTGCTCGGCATCGACGTCTCCACGTCGATCGGCAACGCGGTGACGACCGGTCTCAGGTTCTTCCGTCCGGCGACCGCGGGCGGGTTCGGCGCCGTGGCGGCGATCGGCGCCGTCGCCGGGTTCGACCGGCAGCGGCTGATGGATGCCTTCGGCGTGTACTACGCCCAGGCGGGCGGCACCATGCAGGCGCATTCGGAAGGACTTGCGCTGCTTGCGATGCAGGCGGGGTTCTGTTCGCGCAACGCGGTGGTCGCCGTTCAGATGGCCGAACAGGGGATCGCGGGCACGCGCGGCACCCTGGAGGGGCCGTTCGGGTTCCTGCGCCTCATGGAGGAGGGCTACGACCGGGATGCGCTGCTGGCCGGGCTCGGACGGGTCTGGCGCGTCACCGAGCTGGCGCACAAGCCGTTTCCGAGCGGACGGGCGACCCACGGACTCATCGACGGGGTCGCCGGGCTGAAGGCGGAGCACGGGTTCCCGACGGATGCCATCGAACGGGTCGAGGCGTCGGTTCCATCATTGACCCACCGTCTGATCGGCCGGCCGGTGAAGGAGGGCATGAAAGCCAATTACGCGCGGCTCTCGGGTCCCTACACCGCGGCGCGCATGCTGCTGACCGGCACGCTCGATCTCGACGATTTCTCCGATGCGGCCCTGGCCGATCCGGCGACTTTCGACCTGGGCGCCCGGATCGCGGTGACCGTCGACGGCAACCCGGACCCGAATGCCCTGTCGCCGGTGACCGTGGCCGTCGTGCTGAAGGACGGACGCCGTCTGGAGCGGACGGTCGGCACGGTCTACGGCAATCCCGCGAAACCGATGACGCGGGAAGCGCATCTGGAAAAGTTCTGCCGCAATTTCGCTCACGCCCGCGGCGGGCTGCCGGCGGAGAACGCCGACCGGCTGATCGCCCTGATCGACGATCTGGAGGCGGTGGACGATGCCCGCGCGTTGCTCGACCTGATGGTGGCCGCCTGATGGTAACCGGGTGACGCGGCGGTCGGGGGGAGCGCATGACGATGACCGTATGGAAATGACGGGATGGCGATGACTGGATTGGCGGATCTCTCGCTCGCCGAGATGGTGGGCGGGCTCGAGGACGGAGCGATCTCCTCCGTCGACCTGGTGGCGGCCCATCTGGCCGCCATCGAGGCGGCGAACCCTGAGCTGAACGCGGTTTGGGACGTGGATGCCGAGGGTGCCCTGACCGCCGCTCGCGACAGCGACGCCCGGCGGGGGCGGCAGGACCCTGTCGGAGCTCGACGGTATCCCGGTCGGCCTCAAGGACAACATCGACGTGGCCGGCCGCCCCTCCAGCAATGGCCTGGCCACCGCCTGGACGGCGGGCAGCGACGCGGCGGTCACCGCCCGGCTGCGCGAGGGGGAGCGATACCGCTGGCCAAGCTCGCCATGCACGAGGCGGCGCTCGGCGCCACCAGCGACAATCCGCATCGCGGGCGGGTCGACAATCCGGCACTGCCGGGCCACACGCCGGGCGGGTCCTCCGGCGGGTCGGCGGCCGCGGTGGCGGCGGGGATGGTGCCGCTGGCGCTGGGCACCGACACGCTCGGCTCCGTCCGCATCCCGGCGGCCTATTGCGGGGTGGTCGGCTTCAAACCGAGCTTCGATCTGCTGCCGACCGCCGGCGTGACGCCGCTCGCCTGGACGCTCGACCACGTGGGCCCGCTGGCCCGCTCGGTCGTGGATCTGGCGCTGTCCCTGCCGGTCCTGGCGAACGTGGCGCCGGAGGAAACCGACCTCGGCGGTCTGGTTTTCGGCTGGCCGGCGGAGGTCGATTCCTGCGAGATAGAGCCGGCGGTCCAGGGGGTGATCGACGCCGCCCTCGATCTGCTTCGGGCCGGCGGAGTGACGATCCGCCAGGTCAAGCTCGGGCTCGGTGAACTCTCGCTGTTGCGCCGGGCGGCGCTGCTGGTGATCGAAGCCGAAGGGGCGGTCGCGCTCGAGCGGCTCTGGGACAGCCATCCGGAAGCCTTCTCCGAGACCTTGGCGGCTATGCTCGCCTTTGGCCGGGACGCGCCCGCGTCGAAATACGTGAAGGCGTTCCGGCGGATCGAGGACGCGGGGGAGCGGATCAACGCCGCTCTCGAGGAGGTCGATGCCCTGGTGCTGCCGACCGTGCCGCAGACCGCCTTCAGCGCGGATGCCCGGGTGCCGGTGAACCAGGCCGACCTGACCTCCATCGCCAATTATGCGGGAACGCCGGCGATCAGCCTGCCGCTGCCGACCGAGGGAGCGCCGGTCGGACTGCAGCTGGTTGGCGGTTTCTACGACGACGCGAAGCTGATCGGTATCGCGCTGGCGGTGGAGGAACTGCTACGCGGTTAAGCCGGTGAGGGGCGTCATCCCCCGATCCGAACGGCGCTGGCGAGCTGTCTCACCGTCTTGGTGACCGCCATGGCGACGATCTTGCCGGTCTTTCGGTTCTCCTCGGCGACGGCGACATCCTCGGTGAAGGTGAAGGAGCCGAAGGCGCCACGGGCCTCGACGGTGATGATGTGGGTCTCGATGGTCGGGTCGGCGACGATGGTCAGTCGAGTGCGGTCGAGGCCGATCCCGGCGAGCGCCACGGCCGCCGATATGTTCACGTTCTGCGGATAGAGGGCGGCACCTTCCCGGGCCGAACCCTCGAAGATCACGGTCGGATCGGTCATCGCGGCGAGATCGAACGCCGTTTCCGCCGCCGTCCCGTACCAGGCGCTGGGATCCTTGCGCACGGTCATCTCAACGGACTCCAGTCCGCCGACCGCCGCACCGGAGAGGATATCGAGGGCGCCGATCCCCGCGGACGCGAGGGTCAGGGAGCCGCCGCCGGCCTCGGCCGCTTCGCGGCAGCGCTCGTACAGCGCGTCATCGGTGAAGGCGCCGATCGACGTGACGATCACCCGGACGCCGCGTTGCAGCAGCGGGACGACATGGTCACGAACGGCCTGATGACCGGCCCCCTCGAGCACCACGTCGTAGTTGCCGGCGTGGAATTCGACCGGGTCGGTCAGGTACTCGGGGCCGTTGGCGGCTTTGGGGCGCGGCGTGCGAACCAGAACGGCGGGAATGTCGACCCGACCGGTCAGCTCGCGGGAGACGAACTCGATGACGTGGGCGCCGATGGCGCCGGCCCCGATCAGGCCGAGGCGCAGGGGAGGTTTGTTTTCCATCGTCAAAGGATACGCCGGGTGCCCTGTTGTCCCCAAGCCGCCTTCTCATGCGGGCGGCGACCCATGCGGGGGAGCGCGGTGCCGGGACAGCAGGCTCTCGCGCGCCCGCTCCGGCCCATAGATGAACCGGCCGCATCTCGCTGTATGTAAATAATATTCTAAGAATAACAGATTTGAAAATTTGATATATTATTGAAATCGATGCGAAAAATTCGGAATTTTATTTTGACATTATAAATTATAAATTGACTTTTTACTATAAAATGCGAAGATTTAGGGGAGTGAGAAAAAATAATTTTTCTCTTCCAGCTAAGGAATTTCGGATGACGCTTCCTACTTGGATTAAACCGCTATTGTTCGGCGCCGCGATCGGCGCGGTCATCGCGACGGTCGCCGGCTTCGCGACCGGCTTCTGGATGACGACCAGCAAGGCCCAGGTCGTGGCCAACGAACAGGCGACCGCCGAAGTCAGCGCTGCGCTCCTGCCGATCTGTGTGGAGCTTGCCAGCCGCGACAACCAGCGCGGCTCGAAGATCGAGGATATCCGGGCCAAGCCGTCCTACCAGCGCAACGAGGCCATGATGGATACCGGCTGGACCACCATGCCCGGGACGGAGGACGGCGATCGTCGCGTGGCCTCGGCCTGTGTCGAGAAGCTGCTGAACTAGAGCGGGTCGCGGGCTGACGGGTCGGCACGGCCGGCGCCCGCACGCGCTCCAGTCGTCCAAAAAGAAACTCCCCGGCCGTCAGCGGTCGGGGAGTGCAGTTGGGAGGCTACACGTCGTCGGCTCGGGCCGGCTCAGCGCTGGCCCCGCACCACCCGGCCGGGAAGGGCGCCCGTTGCCGCCCCCTCCCGGTAGGTCACCTGACCGGAAGCGATGGTTGCCGTGTAGCCCTGCGACTTCTGCAGGAGGCGCTTGCCGCCGGCCGGCAGATCGAAGGTGACATAGGGATCGGAAAAGCCGACCGCATCCCAGTCGATCACGTTCACATCCGCTTTCTTGCCCGGCTTCAGCACGCCGCGGTCCGACAGGCCCGCCGCGCCGGCGGTATCGGAGGTCAGCCGCCGGATCACGTCCTCCATCGGGAAGCGCGCCCGGTCGCGGCCCCAGTAGCTCATCAGCCAGGTCGGGAACCCGGCATCCAGGATGAAGCCCACATGGGCGCCGCCGTCGCCCAGGCCCATGATCACGTTCGGATCGGCCAGCATGGCTTCGGGCGTCGACATGTCGTAGTTCACGAAATTGACCAGCGGCGTGTAGATGAACGCCTTGCCGTCACGCTCCAGCAGGATGTCGTAGGCGACTTCCTGGGGCGTCCGGCTCTCGCGCTCGGCGATCGCGGCGATCGACTCGTCCCGCTTCGGCTCGTAGTTCGCCGGCGAGCCGAGACGGAACATCTTGGAGAACGAGATCCGGTGGATGAGCGGGAAGGTGCTCTCCTTGATCGGATCGTCGGCCAGGATCTTCGCCCGCACCTCCGGATCGCGCATCGCCTCTACCCGCTCGTCGAGGGGCAGGTGGGCGATGGAGCGGTAGGTCCGGGTGCCGGAGAACGGGTTCTGACTGCCCTCCAGGCCGAGCAGGATGCCGATGGGGCGCGGCGCGGCCACCGGTCGGATCGACAGGCCGTCGGCCTTCGCCTCGTTCGACATGCGCATCAGGTCGCGCCAGAAATCCGGGCGGTCGTGGCGCTGGGTGAGGGAGAACACCGCCGTGCGCCCGCTCTTCTCGACGACCCGGCGCAGGACCGCGAATTCACCTTCAGGGCTCGGCTCGTTCCAGTCCGAGACGATTTCCAGGAATCCTGAGCCGGCCTCTTTCATGCCCATGGCGATGCCGGTCAGTTCGTCCTCATGGGCGCGCAGGGTCGGTGTCAGGTCGCCGGCGAGGGTTTTGTGGCTGATGGTGCGTGAGGTGGAGAAGCCGAACGCGCCCGCCTCCATGGCCTCGCGGGTCAGGTCCCGCATCCGCGCGATGTCTTCCTGATTGGCCTGCTCGTGCTGGATGGCGCGCTCGCCCATGACGTAAACGCGGAGTGCGGCGTGCGGCAGAAGGGTGCAGAGGTCGATGTCGCGGGGCTGGCGGTCCAGCACGTCGAGATACTCGCCGAAGCTCTCCCACTGCCAGTTCAGTCCCTCGTGCATGACCGGTCCGGGGATGTCTTCGACCCCTTCCATCAGTTCGACCAGTTTTTCCCGGTCGGCCGGCTTGCAGGGGGCGAAACCGACCCCGCAGTTTCCCATCACCGCCGTGGTCACGCCATGCCAGGCCGAGGGTGCCATGTGGCGGTCCCAGACCGCCTGACCGTCGTAATGGGTGTGGATGTCCACGAAGCCGGGCGTGACGATCTTGCCGCGCGCGTCGATCTCCTCGGCCGCCGTCGTGCTGCCGATGTCGCCGACCGCCAGGATCCGGTCGCCGGCCAGCGCCACATCGCCTGCGTAGGCGGCGGCGCCGGTGCCGTCCACGATCGTTCCGCCGCGGATGATCAGGGTGGCTTCGCTGGTCATGGGATGTCTCCTCCGATGGCCGGGTTCCCGGCCTTATTCGTTGTCTTGGCAACGATAATCTAGCCAATGACACCCCGTCCCGTGAAGTGCCTTCCGTTCACGAGACTTTGCGCCGGAGGGAAAGCCGTGGCTATGATCCGATTCCCGTCACCGGTCGGTCCTCGACTCCGGCCCCGGAACGCCATCGATGTCCGACAAGAAGTCTCCGTTGCCGGCGGTCCGTGCTGGAGAGCAGCCAGGGACCGACGACATGCCGGACGATCGGCCGACCCAGGCGATCGCCATGCTGCTGTTCGCGATGTTCGTGTTCACCGCCATGGACGGCATCGCCAAGGGGCTGGCGGGGCAGGGCATGCCACCGGAGCGGATCATCCTGCTGCGCTACGTCCTGGTATCGCTGATCCTGGCGCCCGTGGTCGTGGCCCGGTGGGAACACAGGCCGATGCGGACCAGCCGCCCGATCCTGCATATCGTGCGCGGAGTGCTGCTCATCGGCTCGGCCACGCTGTTCGTTTACGCGATGCGGGCGCTGCCGCTGGAGACGGCGACGGCCATCGGCTTCGCGTCGCCGCTCTACGTGACCGCCCTGTCGATCCCGTTCCTCGGGGAGAAGGTCGGGATGCGGCGCTGGGCTGCCGTTGGGGTCGGTTTCGTCGGCATTCTGGTGATCCTGCGCCCGGGCACGACGGCCTTCGTGCCGGAGATGCTGATCCCGCTCGTGTCATCGTTCTGCTGGGCCTGCGGTCTGATCATCACCCGGGCCATGCGCGGCCGCGAGGGACCGCTGACCATCCTCATCTGGTCGACCGGGAGCGGCATGATCGTGATCGCCCCGCTCGGGCTGGTCGGCTGGGAAATGCCGACGCCGGCCCAGTGGGGCATGCTGTCCGCGATCGCACTCTGCCACGCGGCCGGGCAGTACTTCACGATCCGGGCCTTCATGTTGGCCTCGGCCTCGGTTCTTGCCCCGTTTTCCTACAGCACCATCGTCTGGGCGACCCTGATCGGTCTCTTCGCCTTCGGCTCCTATCCGGACGCGGCGACCATCGCCGGCACCTGTCTGCTGGCCGGGGCAGGTCTCTACGTCTGGCATCGCGAGCGCAAGGTGACCGGCACGCCGACCGTCCCAGGCGGGTCGATCTCCGAGGTGGCTCAGGACGCACCGGAGAGCGAGCAGCTTGCCGACGCGGCAGACGCGAACCTGGGCGGATCAGAAGGTCCTGGCCCCCGTGACCGGTAGCAACACCGAATAGATCGAGGTGGTGCCGGCGATGAACATCCGGTTCCGTTTCGGTCCGCCGAACACCAGATTGGCCACCCGCTCGGGGATCCTGATCCGACCGAGCAGGGCTCCGTCCGGGGCGTAGCACTCGACCCCATTGCCTGCGCTTGTCCAGATCCGGCCCTCGGTATCCAGGCGCAAGCCGTCATAGATGCCGGTCTGGCAGGTCATCAGCACCTCGCCGCCGGACAGGTCGCCATCGGCGTTCACCGCGAATTTCCGGATGTGCCGGTTGCCGTCCTTGTAACGACTGAACCCGCTGTCGACGATGTAGAGGATCTGTTCGTCCACCGAGAAGGCGAGGCCGTTGGGCCGCTGAAAATCGTCGGCGACAACGGTCAGCCCGCCGCTGTCCGGATCGAGCCGGAACACATAGTCGCCGTCCTGTTCCTGCGGGGCGGCGAAGCCCTCGTAGTCGCTGTCGATGCCGTAGGCCGGATCGGTGAACCAGATCGACCCGTCCGAGCGCACGACCACGTCGTTCGGGCTGTTCAGACGCTTGCCGTCGAAGCTGTCCGCCAGGACGGTGATCGTGCCGTCATGCTCGGTGCGGGTGACCCGGCGTGTGCCGTGCTCGCAACTCACCAGTCGACCCTGGCGGTCGACCGTATGCCCGTTCGTGTAGTGGCCGTGATTGCCCCGAAAAATCCCGGTCTCGCCGGTGCATTCGTCCCAGCGCATGATCCGATCGTTCGGGATGTCGCTCCACAGCAGCGATCGCATCGCCGGGAAGTAGACCGCTCCCTCGGTCCATCGACCGCCGGTCCAGATCCGCTCCACATTCGCGGCCGTCTTCACGAGCAGTCGGAACCGGTCGTCCAGAATATCGTAGTCGCTCTCGGCCATGGCGGCCTCCTATCGCTGCACCCGGTCGAGAAACGCCCGGATGCGTTTGGCGTTCGTGCCGAGGTCGTGCCGCCCGATCCGGGAGCGCGACCGCACGTCTACCCTCGTTCCCGCTTCGGTGGGTCTCAGACGGACGACGACGTCATCCTTGAAACGAAATACGGGCGTGGTGGCGACCGCTTCCAGCCCCCCTTCGCCCGCGTCCTCCGGCTCGGCGGCGGAGACGATCCGCCAGTCGAGGTCGATCGCGGCGTCCCGGGCCCGCGCGAACGCCTCTTGCGGCGACAGCGACAGCACAGCACCCGTGAGGGCCGGATAGGCCTCCCGCTGAGCGGAGGTGAAATTCCGCTGATAAGGCGGGGCGTCGATCTCCCGGAACCCCGGTGGATCGTCCAGGTCGGTCGAGATGTCGTTGATCGACGGCAGGGTGAAGAACGCCTGGAAGTAGGGCAGCGTCACGTAGAGACCGGCGAGCAGGGCGCCGGTCAGGATGCTGAGGATCGCATAGGTCTGCGCACTGCCCGACGACGCCATGCTGTTACCCTTCGAGGAAATCCTTGGTCCATCGGGCGTAGTCGGCGTCCCGAGTGACCCGTTTCATCAGATCGCCCGAGGCGACGCCCTGCAGGTCCTTCGGCGCTGTGCCGTCCCGCAGGGCCCTGAGGGTGTTGTAGGTTGCCTGCACCGAGGCGGCGAAGGGCTGGTGGCCCGTCAGGCAGATGCGCACGCCGAGGGAGGCGAGCCAGTCGGCATCGCGCAGGCTTTCCGGCAGACCGCCCAGCATGATCGGCAGGTCGGTCTCGGCCGCCACCGCCTCGAGGTCCGACTTCTCGGTTCCCCCCACCAGGAAGATCGCGTCGACCCCGGCGGCGTCATAGGCTTTCACCCGCTTGATACAGTCGTCGAGACCGGTGACGGCGAGCGCGCTGGTCCGGCCGAAGATCGACAGGGTGCTGTCGACCCGGCCGGACAGCGCCGCCTTCATCTTGCCCACCCCTTCCTCGACCGAGAGAAGGGCGGTCTTCCCGCCGGAACCGTGGACATAGGGCAGGACCGTGTCCTCGATGCTCATGCCGGAGATGCCCGCGATCTCCAGTTCCTCGACGGTGCGCTGGACATTGAGCGCGTTGCCGTAGCCGTGATCGGCGTCGACCATCAGCGGAAGGGAGGAGGCCCGGCAGATCCGCCCGGCCTGGTCGGCGAACTCGCTGAGGGTGAGCACGATCAGATCGGGGGCGCCGAGCACGGTCATCGACGCGACGGAGCCGGCGAACATGCCGATCTCGAAGCCGACCTCCTCGGCGATCCGCGCCGAGATCGGGTCGAATACCGATCCCGGGTATACGCAGGTTCCACCGTTCAGCACCGCCCGAAACCGCTCGCGCCGCTCACTCCACTTCATGCCTGTCTCCGCCCTTTTGATCTTCTTGGAGGAGGAGACTAGCGGCGGGTGCCGCGGCGTGCCAGGGGCGATCAGGTCTCGCGCTCGCCCGAGGCGATGGCCTTGGCGACCTCGTCGGCCGGGATGTCGTCGAAGGAGGCGTAGTTCATGCGGTAGAGCCGGGCGTAGAGCCCGCCGGACGCCATCAGCTGGTCGTGGCTGCCCTGTTCGACGATCTCGCCGCCTTCCAGCACGATGATGCGGTCGGCGCCGCGGATCGTCGCCAGCCGGTGGGCGATCACCATGGCCGTGCGGCCCTTGAGCAGCCGGGCCAGCGCGCGTTGGATCTCAAGCTCGGTATAGCTGTCGATGCTGGCCGTCGCCTCGTCGAGCACCAGAATCTTGGCATCGGCCAGGAGGGCGCGGGCGAAGCTGACCAGTTGGCGCTGGCCCAGGGACAGGTTGGATCCGCGCTGGTCCAGCATGGTCTCGTAGCCGTTTTCCAGGCGCATGATGAACTCGTGCGCGCCGACGGCTTTCGCCGCGTCCTCGACCTGGACGCGGGTCGCGCCGGTCTTGGCGTAGCGGATGTTCTCCTCGATGGTGGCGGAGAACAGGAACGGTTCCTGGAGCACCATGGCGATGTGGCGCCCGAGGCTGTCCTGGGTGACGGAGCGCACGTCCCGTCCACCGACCAGCACCTGGCCCTCCCAGACGTCGTAGAACCGGTGAACCAGGGCGGTGGTGCTGGTCTTGCCGGAGCCGGTCGGCCCGACCAGGGCGACGGTCTCGCCCGGATTCACCTTGAAGGTGATGTTGCGCAGGATCGGGTTGCCGGGCTCGTAACCGAAGGTGACGTCGCGGAATTCGATGGCGCCGTCGATCTCCGCCGGGTCCTCGGCATCGGGCGCGTCCTGAACCTCGACCTCAACGTCCATCACCTCGAAGATGCGCTGCCCGGCCGCCATGGCCCGCTGCATGATGCTGTACTGCAGGGTGAGCGAGCGGATCGGGTCGAAGAACCGCTGCACGTAGAACAGGAAGGCGACCATCACGCCGACATCGAGCGTGTTGTCGAGCACCATGGACCCGCCGATCAGGATGACGATCGCCATGGCCGAGCCGGTGAGGGTATCGACGATCGGCACCATCACATTGGTGTAGCGCGAAGCCGCGAGATGAGCGTTGAGGTTCTCGCGCGCCTTCTCCTCGAAGAGGTCGAAATTGACCGCCTCGCGACGCAGTTCCTGGATCGCGCGGATGCCGTGGACGTTCTCCGCCAGCGCCGCGTTGGTCGTCGAGCTCGCTTCGCGGGCCCGCATGAAGGCCTTGCGGGCGAGCGGCAGCCAGACGATGCGGACCAGGAACAGAAGCGGCAGCACCGAGAGCGTCAGCCCGCCGAGCGCCGGATCCAGGCTCAGCAGGACGATGACGATGCCGACCAGCAGGACCAGGTCGCCGATGGCGAAGATCGAGGACTCCAGGAACTCCTGCAGCGCGTAGACGTCGCCCTGCAGGCGCGACATCAACCGGCCGACCTCGGTGCGGTCCATGAAGGAGAGCGACACCACCTGGAGGTGGGCGTACATGGCGCGGCGCAGATCGAACAGCAGGCGCTGCGCCGTTCGGCCGATCAGCGTCTCCATGAAGTGGTTGGCGGCGTAGTTGAGGACGACAACGCCGAGAAAGGCGCCGACGAAGATCTGCAGCAGCGACAGGTCGCTGGCGCCGTCGGCCAGCGCGTGGTCGATCGTCGCGCGCACCAGGAGCGGCAGCGTGAGCTGGGTGAGGGTGAAGGCGAGGACGCAGCCGAGTCCGATCAGCAGCTGCCGCCGATAGGGCGCCAGATAGGTCATGAACCGCTTGACCACCCACGGATCGAAGGCGCGGCCGAACAGTTCCTCATCCTGGCTGATCTGCGAGCCCACGACGGCGAGCGGCGGCCGGTCTTCATCCGCGTGGCCGCGCCGGGCGGCGTCCTGCTGGTTCTGCGCCGTCGTCATCGTGCGCCCTCCGGTGCCGGGCCACCCGCGGTCGGTTCGGCCCCGGTGCTGGCCTGCAACTCGTAGAGTTGGGCGTAGCGCCCGCCGAGCGTCATGAGGTCGTCGTGGCTGCCGCGTTCGACGATGCGGCCGGCCTCCAGAAAGACGATCTCGTCCGCGTGCATCAGCGACGACAGCCGGTGGGCGATGACGATCACCGCGCGCTCCCTGGTGTACTCCTTCAGCGATTCCCGGATGCGCCGCTCGGTGGCGGCGTCGATGGCGGCGGTGCTGTCGTCGAGAACCAGGACCCGGGCGTCGGGCAGGATCGCGCGGGCGATCGACAGCCGCTGGCGCTGGCCGCCGGAGAGCGACACGCCGCGCTCGCCGACCAGGGTTCCATAGTCGTTCGGGAGCGCCTTGATGTAGTTGTGGAGCTGCGCGGTCTGGGCCGAACGCTCGATGCTGGATCGTCCGGCCCACGGGTCTCCATAGGCCACGTTGTGGTCGATGCTGGCGGTGAACAGGAACGGCTCCTGCTGCACGATGGCCACGGCCGTCCGCAGCGAGGCGAGGGTGACGTCGCGGATGTCCTGGCCGTCGATCGTGATCCGCCCGCCGGTGACGTCGTAGTAGCGGCCGAGAAGCTGGGCGATGGTGGTCTTGCCGGAGCCGGGCGGGCCGACGATGCCGATCATCTTGCCCGGCCGCGCCTCGAGCCGGATGCCGGCGAGGGTCCGCTCGTCCTTGGCCCAGGTCGGATAGCTGAAGTCGACGTCTTCGAACCGGACCACGCCCTCGGTAAGGTCGAGATCCTTCGCACCCGGTCGATCGGCAATCGAGGGTTCGAGGTCAATCACGTTGAACAGCCGGCCGCCGCAGGTCGAGGCCCGGGCGATGGAGTTGATCATCCAGCCGATCTGACGCACCGGCATCTGCAGGATCAGCATAAAGGCCAGCGCTTCCGTGAGCTGCCCCAGCGAGATCTCGCCCGTGGCGACCTTCGTGCCGCCGACCCAGAGCGTGAGGCCCATCGCCAGGAAGTAGACGAAGGTCATCTGCGTGGTGGACAGCACGAAGAGCCGCACCCGACGGCTGGCGATCGCCAGCCCTTCCGCCGAGATCTTGTCGTAGCGGGTCAGCTCGAAGGCCTGGGCGGCGAAGGCCCGCACAACACGGATACCTCCGAGGTTCTCCTCCATGACATTGGTGAGGTCGGACATCTTGTCCTGTAGCGCGATCCAGGTGTCGCGGAGCCGAAGCCGGGCGATCGAAGCCCGGATACCGACGATCGGCACGAAGCTCAGGGCGACGCAGGCCAGCACCGGGTCGTTGCGGAACAGGACCACCGCCCCGCCGCCGATCAGGACAGTCAGGAGGATGCTGCGCAGGATGCCGGTATCGACCCAGAGCCGCACGCCCTCGATATCCAGGATGCCGCGGGTCATCAGGTCGCCCGTGTGAACCCGGTCGTGCCAGGAGAGGCTGAGGCGCTGAAGCTGTCGGTAGTAGTCGAGCCGCAACTGATAGCCGATGAGCTGTCCGACCGCCTCGCCCTGATAGTTGTGCAGCATCGTGAACACGCCGCGCAGGATGGCGGCACCCAGCAGCAGCAGGGCGGTGGTGAGCAGCGCGGACTCCGCAGCCTCCTGGCCCGATGCCCCGGCGGCGGCGTCGCGCAGCAGTCCCTGGGCCTGATCGACCGCCTGGCCGAGATATTGCGGCACCATGAGCTGGAACAGGCCGCCCAGAACGGTCGTGACCACGGCGACGGCCATGCGCCAGCGGTGCCGGAACGCCATGGCCGTGATGCGCGTGAGCACGCTGGCATCGACCTTCGAGACGTCGATGCTGTAGTCGCCGTCGACCTGGGTGTCGAGACGCTTTGCGGATCGGGAGGCGGTGGCCATGGGAGCTTCCGTCGGGGGAACGGGCCGCGGACTATGCCAGAACGATCGGCCGATGGCGAGACGGTCGCCGGACTTCCTCCCCGCCCGGGTTGGGAACCGGGCGGCGCCTATGGATTTTCGAACGGCGGAACTCTATGGTTTCGATCGACTTCCGACGAGGTGGCGTGGTCTCCGCTGCGATTGTCGGACGCCGGCATTCGGATTGCGGTAGACGCTGATTGACACATGGATGATCCCCGTGGCTGAGGCCAAGCCGAGTTTGCATTCCGTGTGGGACGCGCTGGATATCGGGGATCTGGATACCGCCTGGGACCGATATCGGACGACCTCCGAAGCGGAGCGGGCCTCGGCCTCGTTTCAGCTCGTCAGGGCGGCCCTGCTGTTCTCCTCTGGAAAGCTGGACGACGCGAGCGAGGCGATCGACGCCTTCTGCGACCGGTGGCCGGAGGATCCCAATGGGATCGAATGGGCGCTCAGAATCCACCAGATCGCGGGCTCGGTGGAGCGGATGGACCGCATTCGGTCGCTTTCACAGCGGGCCGGTCACCTCATCGCCGTTCGCGTCAAAGAGTGGCTCGCGCGAACCGGCACCGGGCTGATCCCCCTTGTTGAAGAGATCGTCACCGACACCGGCATCTCCAACGCCTACAGGGCCCGCATCGCCGACATGCTGTTCAACGCCGAGCAGCTCGATGCCGCGGCCAAAGCGCATGTCTTCGCCGCCTTGGAGGTCCGCAGCCGGACCTGGTCAGCGGAAGCGCGCCTGTTCTGGGCGACCCTGATGCTCAGATTCGGCGACCGGCCGGAGGAGGCGATCCGACGGATCTTGGAGCTGGCAGAGACCGATTCGATTGGCGCGGGGTCTTTTGCCGCCCTGCAGTCGGCCATCAACCACACGGTTGGAACCGGAAACATGGCGGTCTTCGATGCCCGCTACGATCTCCTGAGCGTCCTGCACTGCCGCTGGCTTGAGCGCATCGGTGCGGCGATGGGGGCGGAGGGCCGACGGAGGCTGGAGGAGTCCCGCCATCCGGCCGAGCGCAGCGGTCGGATCGCCATTCTCACCGCACCGCTGATAAGCCATCTGCATGCGCCGACGATGCGGGTGCTCGAACTGGCCGCTGCGCTCATCCGCGACCACGGGTATCACGTCCATGTATTCGCCGGCGGTCCGACATTCTTCCGTCCGACCGCGCCGGTGGCGATGGTGAGTACGTACAACGCGCAGGCCGATAAGCTGCTCGCGACCCGGCTTTCGTTCGAGGGCGTGGAGATCGGGATCACGGGGAACCTGCTCGATGACGGACAGGTCCGCAAGGCGCCGATGACCGCGTCGGAGATTCTGGAATTCGGCCCGGATGCGGTCATTGCCTATGGCGACGCATCGCCGGTCCAGGGTGTGCTGGCGGGCCGTGTCCCGATCCTGCTCATTCCGACCGGCAGCGGACCACCGGTCGGCGCGCTCGACCGCTTCGCCTGCGAATGGAGCGAGGCGGCGCTGCGGGAGCGGGTTGAGCAGAGGCGCTGGCCGGCCCGGCTGGCCCAGAGGGCGGTGTTCGGGGCGACCGGCGTGCGGGTCCCCGGTCCGGTCACACCGAAAACCCGGGAGGAGATCCGGCCGGATGCGACGTCGATCCTGGCGATCGCCGGAACACGGCTGGAGGAGGAACTTCGCGGCACCTTCGCCGAGCGGTTGGCAGGGTTCCTGGCGGCGCGGCCGGGAGCCCATGTTCTCCTGGTCGGCGGCGGTCGCCGCGCCGCGCTGCTGGGCCGGGAACTCCTGCCGGTCGCGGACCGGGTCATCACGCTTGGGTATTCCACGGACCTGGCGGGTCTGTTCTGCGGGTGCGACGCCGTGCTCAATCCGGACCGTCAGGGGGGCGGAACCGGCGTCGCCATGGCGATGGCGGTCGGATGCCCGGTTGTGAGCCTGAACGCCGGCGATGCGGCAACCCTGCTGGGGCCGGAAGACCTGTCAGAAGACCTGGACGCCTATTTCGACCGTGTCGCCCGCCTGATCGACGACGTCGCGTTCCGCGGCGCGGTCGCCGCGCGGATGCCGGATCAGGTCGAACGGATGCTCGGCTTCGAGCGCGGAGTGGCTACCGTGGCGCAGGTCGTGGAGGATCTGGCGGCCGATTTCAGGGCCGGCCGACTGGATCCGCCGGTCGGTCCCGCGCACGACCGGTCCGACGGATCCGATCGGACGGCTCAGTAGACCAGTTGATCGTCGCCGCTGGAGCCGCCGAGAACGATCTCGCCGCGGTCGGCCAGGTCCTTGGCCGACTGCACCATGGCGGTCTGGCTGTCTTCGACGTCCTTCAGACGGATCGGTCCGAGCGCCTGCATGTCCTCGCGCATCAGCTTGGCGGCGCGCTCCGACATATTGGAGAAGAACAGGTCGCGGAGCTCCTCCGACGCGCCCTTGAGGGCAATGGTCAGCTTGTCCTTGTCGACGGCCCGCAGCAGCGTCTGCACGCCGGCCGGATCGAGACGGTTCAGATCCTCGAAGGTGAACATGAGCGAGCGGATCTTCTCGGCACTGTCCTTGTTGCGCTCTTCCAGCGCCGACAGGAACCGGCTCTCCGTCGCGCGGTCGAGGCTGTTGAAGATCTCCGCCATCATCTCGTGGCTGTCGCGCCGGTTGGTGCGCGCCAGGTTGGACATGAACTCGGTGCGCAGCACCCGCTCCACGTCCTTCTCGATCTCCTTGTTCACCGCCTCCATGCGCAGCATGCGCATCACCACTTCCATGGCGAAGTTCTCGGGCAGGGTGGCCAGCACCTTGGCGGCATGGCCCTGCTGGATCTTGCCGAGAATGACGGCGACGGTCTGCGGATACTCGTTCTTCAGGTAGTTGGCGAGGACCTGCTCGCTGACATTCGCCAGCTTGTCCCACATGGTGCGACCCGCGGGACCGCGGATCTCCTCCATGATGTCCTCGACCCGGTCCTCGCCCAGCACCTTCGCGAGGAGGCGCTGGGTGGAGTCCATCGAGCCGACCAGCGAGCCGGTGGACGAGACCTGTTCGGCGAATTCGACGAAGAGCCGTTCCACGATGTTGGACGACACCATGCCGAGTCCGGCCATGACCTGGGAGATCTCCTTGATCTCCTCGTCGTCCATCTGGCCAAACAGGGCGGCAGCCTGCTGCTCGCCCAGCGACATCAGCAGGATGGCGGCCTTTTCCGGTCCGGTGATGCTGCGGTAGTCCTCGCGGGTGCGCGTCCCCATCCTACTCTCCATAGCCGAGGCGGCCAGGCCCTCTCCCCGCAAAGGCGGTCGGCCGCTCCGTGTCGCTTTTGTGCGAATCGGATTATCAAATCGTAACCAAGATGCGTTGAAATTTCGAGATTTTTATATTTCGCGCACTCTTCGAAGGGTTTGCGCAACCCCGCCGAACGGTTCAGATCTTGAGGTCGCGAGGATTGTAGAAGCGCGGTGCCGAGGGCGGGGTCTTGGTCGGCGGCAAGGGGGGCGGCACGATCTCGACGTTCAGGTCGCCGAGTTCGCTCGGTCTCCTGTTCTCGAACGGGTTGCGCAGCACCAGCTTGCCCTGCTCCTGCATGGCGGTGTCGATATCCTCCTCGAGCTGCTCCGCGAGCCTCAGATTCCAGGGAAACTTGTAGTATCGCGGCTCCAATTCACCGTTCAGCCGGAGCCACATATAGATCGCCTCGCCCTCCGCCAGGCTGACGCCGAGCACCTCGGCAGCATCGACGTTGCGCTGCATCCACTCCATCGACTGCGGTTTTGGCCGGCTGAGGAACTCGACGAACTGGATGTAGCTGATCGGGATCAGGGCGGTCGCGGCGACAACGGCGGCGATCCGGGCCCAGGGCAGTCGGGGTGCCCAGATCGCCAGGCTGGCCAGTGCCGCGGCCACGGCGGTGCTGAACGCGAAGACCCAGATCAGGTTGTCCATCCTGTCCTCCTGATTAACCGCCGTTCGCCCGGCACCGGCTCAACGCCCGGTGATCAGCGGGTAGCGCAGCGTACTGACGCTGTCCTTCACCAGATCTCCGTCTGCCGACAGGCGGAACCGGAAGGCGGTTTCCTCCTGGTTGTATCGGCGCAGTTCGACCGTGGTCTCCAGGATCTGTCGGGTTTCCTCGCGCGGCTTCTTCACGCTGACCACGACCTTCACCGGAATCGCCCGGTCCTTCGGCGGCGCACCGTACATATGGACGTTGACGACGTACTCGCCCGAAGGAATGCCGCGGCTGTAGCTGACCTCGTAGTTCTCCTGGGTGGCGTCACCGATCGCGCCGAGATCGTCGCGCAGCAGGTTGAACACCTCGCCGCCCTGGTTCCAGAATCCAACCGGGCCCTCGCCGGGCGCCTTCACCCAGAGATCGACGTCGTTCTCCAGGTCCGAGGGCCAGTGCATCTCGACGATGACGTTGCCCGGCGCGTTGGTGTCCTTGGTCTCCTGCTTTTCCTTGCTGATATGCGGCAGCAGCATGATCACCATGGCGACGAAGCCGATCAGCGCCAGCATGATCACGTCGCGGAAGACCGTATCGGTCCCGTTCTCCTCGAACTCCTCGAACGGATCCTCCATCGCCCGACTTAACCGTCGCCGCGGTCGATCGTGGTGGTCAGCAGATCGACGGTGCCGCTCGCCAGCAGTCGGTAGTTCACGATCAGCCAGACATAGAGGACGGCGCCGACCAGGGTGGTGTTCAGCGCGACCGACATGCCGGAAATGAGGGTGGCCACCATGTCGGCCACGTTGTCGGCGTCGGCGGCGCGGGTCGGATCCACGCCTGAGAGCGCGATGATGAAGCCGATCACCGTGCCGATCAGCCCGAGAAAGACGAGGGAGTTGGCGATGTGGCGCACGGTGGCGATCCGCCGCCCAAGCCGCAGCCGCAGCACCGAGCGCAGGCTCTCCCGGTCATGGGTATAGCGCGCCTTGTCCAGATAGGCGCCGGCCGGCGATTTGTCCTCGGGGTCTCCGCCGCGCACGTCGTCCAGTTCGCCGCTGGTCTGTCCGACCCGCAGCGCGCAGTACAGGAACCCGTAGACGAACACGGCGGCGATGACCGCCGACAGTTCGATCAGATCGCCGCCGATCACCGCCTCGAGCCAGCCCTGAAGATAGATCCCGGCCAGCAGCGCGGCTGCCACCACGTTGATCAGCACGAAGCGGACGATCAGCAGGTATCGGTACATCGCACCCGTCTCATAGCGGAGCCCTGGCGTTATGAGAGCCGCTCCGTGCCCCCGACACAAGCGGGAAGGGGCGGTGGCGGTCGCTGCCCTTCACCCGCCCGCCAGAAACGGGATCAGTGCCTCCAGGGTGGCGTCCGGGTCTTCCTCCGCCAGATAGTGGCCCGTGTCGATCGTCCGGCCGGCGACCGGCCCGTCGCAGTAACGCTCCCAGATCGCCACCGGGTCGTACCACTGGCCGATCTTGCCCTTGGCGCCCCACATCGCCAGAAGCGGGCAGCGGATCCGCTGCCCGGCCTCCCGGCTCTCGCGATCGTGGACCAGATCGATGGTGGCGGCGGCACGGTAGTCCTCGCACATGCCCCGGATCATCTCCGGATCGCGGGCGGCCGCGAGGTAGTCGGCCAGGGCGTCGGGGTGGAAAAAGCCGTCATCCTTCGGTTCGCGGTTGGTATGGGCGCGGAACCAGGATTCGGGTGCGGCGGCGATCAAGTCTTCCGGAAAGGGGTGGGGCTGGGCGAACCAGAACCAGTGATAGTAGCCCATGGCGAAGGCCATTTCGGCGCGCTCGAAATGCTCGATCGTCGGCACGATGTCGAGCACGGCGAGCTTCTCCACACGCTCGGGGTGATCGATGGCCAGCCGGTGGGAGACCCGGGCCCCCCGATCATGGCCGACCAGGAGAAACCGCGCGTGCCCGAGACGGGCCATCAGGTCGACCAGGTCCTTGGCCATCTCGCGCTTGGCATAGGGGGCGTGGTCCGCGGTCGCCGGGGGCTTGTGGCTGCCGCCGTAGCCGCGCAGGTCCGGGCAGACCACCGTGTAGCGATCAGCGAGGCGCGGCGCCATGGCGTGCCACATGGCATGGGTCTGCGGATTGCCGTGGACCATCAGCAGTGGCGGCCCGCTGCCGCCATGGCGCAGGCGCATCGGCCGCCGGTCGGCCGGGCTGTCGCCGATCTCGATCGTCTCCAGGGTCATGCCGTCGAAGAAAGTCACCGGCGATCCTCCATAAATTTGACCACTTGATAAAACTTTTTGCTGCGGGCACGCTTTCCTCTGGCCCGGCCATGGGAGAGTGCCATGACGCATGGTTTCGAAGGATCGGATGTAAGAGCCGGCAGGCTGACGCCCGAACAGGTGGCCGACAACTTCCAGGACCTCCATCCGTCGCTGACCGGCCACGAGGCTTCGGTCGCCGCCGACCGGTGCTACTTCTGTTACGACGCACCCTGCGTGACCGCCTGCCCGACCGGCATCGACATCCCCATGTTCATCCGCCAGATCGCCGCCGGCAATCCGAACGGCGCGGCGAAGACCATATTCGACCAGAACATCCTGGGTGGCATGTGCGCCCGCGTCTGTCCGACAGAGACCCTGTGCGAAGAGGCCTGCGTGCGCGAGGCTGCCGAGGGCAAGCCGGTGGAGATCGGCCGGCTGCAGCGCTTCGCCACCGACCATCTGATGGCCGAGGGCGTCCACCCGTATCAGCGCGCGGCGGATACCGGCAAGCGGATCGCGGTGGTCGGGGCTGGCCCCGCCGGACTGGCCTGCGCCCACCGCTTGGCGCTGCACGGACACGCCGTCACCCTGTTCGACGCGAAGCCGAAGGCAGGGGGGCTGAACGAGTATGGGATCGCCGCCTACAAGACGCCTGGCGGCTTCGCCCAGGCGGAGGTCGATTTCATCCTGGATATCGGCAACGTCACCGTGGAGACCGGCAAGGCTCTCGGCCGGGAGCTGTCGCTCGACGGCCTGAAATGGGACTACGACGCGGTGTTCCTGGGGATCGGTCTCGGCGGTGTCAATGCGCTCGGAGCACCGGGCGAGGACCTTGCCGGCGTCGGGGACGCGGTGGATTTCATCGCCGAGTTGCGTGGCTCGTCCGATCCCTCGACTTTGCCGGTCGGGCGCCGCGTGGTGGTGATCGGCGGCGGCATGACGGCGATCGACGCGGCGGTGCAGTCAAAGCTCCTGGGGGCGGAGGACGTGACCATCGTCTACCGGCGCGGCCAGGAGACGATGAACGCCAGCGCGTACGAGCAGGATCTCGCACAGACGAAAGGTGTGAGGATCAAGCACTGGGCCCGACCCGTCCGCGTGATCGCGGAAGCGGACCGTCGCGGGGTCGAGTTCGAATACACCCGTGCCGGCGACGGCGGCCTGGAGGGCACGGGCGAGACCTTCTTCCTGCCCGCCGACGTCGTTCTGAAGGCCATCGGCCAGACGCTTGCCGAGCCCGATGGGCCGGCGGTCGAGCGCGGTCGCATCGTCGTCGATGCCGAATACCGCACCACCGTAGAGGGGGTGTGGGCCGGCGGCGACTGCGTTGCGGCGGGCGAAGACCTGACCGTGACCGCCGTCGCCCAGGGCCGCGACGCCGCCGAAAGCATCCACCGCGCCCTGACGGCGTGAGACGGAGGACCAGAGCATGGCAGACCTGCGCAGCGACTTCGTCGGCATCAAGTCACCGAACCCGTTCTGGCTCGCCTCGGCACCGCCGACCGACAAGGAATACAATGTGGTCCGCGCCTTCCAGGCCGGTTGGGGCGGGGTGGTCTGGAAGACCCTCGGCCTCGACCCGCATATCGTCAACGTCAACGGCCCGCGCTACGGCGCCGTGTGGGGCGCCGACCGCCGGCTGCTCGGCCTGAACAACATCGAGCTGATCACCGACCGGCCGCTGCAGACCAACCTGGACGAGATCAAGGCGGTCAAGCGCGCCTGGCCGGACCGGGCGGTGGTGGTCTCCCTGATGGTGCCCTGCGAGGAGGTGTGCTGGACCGAGATCCTGAAGCAGGTGGAGGATACCGGTGCCGATGGCGTGGAACTGAACTTCGGCTGTCCGCACGGCATGTCGGAGCGGGGCATGGGCTCCGCCGTCGGCCAGGTGCCGGAATACATCGAGATGGTCACCCGCTGGTGCAAGGCGAACACCCGCATGCCGGTGATCGTGAAGCTGACGCCGAACATCACCGATATCCGCTATCCGGCGCGCGCCGCTAAGGCGGGAGGGGCCGACGCGGTCTCGCTGATCAACACTGTGAGCTCGATCACCTCGGTCGATCTCGACCTGATGGCACCGGAGCCGACCATCGACGGCAAAGGCAGCCATGGCGGTTATTGCGGACCGGCGGTGAAGCCGATCGCCCTCAACATGGTGGCCGAGAT
Source organism: Thalassobaculum sp. (assembly GCA_048983575.1). Lineage (GTDB taxonomy): Bacteria > Pseudomonadota > Alphaproteobacteria > Thalassobaculales > Thalassobaculaceae > Thalassobaculum. Next base: position 2,827,891 of record JBLZTD010000001.1, read on the forward strand.
CGCCCGCGATCCCGAGACCGCCGGCCTGCCTATCTCCGGTATCGGCGGCGTGACGACCTGGCGCGACGCCGCCGAGTTCATGGCGCTCGGCGCCGGCAACGTTCAGGTCTGCACCGCCGCCATGACCTACGGCTTCCGCATCGTGACGGAGATGATCGACGGCCTGTCCCGCTGGATGGACGGCAAGGGCTACGGGCGGACGGGGGACTTCACCGGCCTGGCGACGCCGAACGTGACCGACTGGCAGTACCTGAACCTGAATTACGTGGCGAAGGCGCGCATCGACCAGGATCTCTGCATCAAATGCGGCCGCTGCCACATCGTCTGCGAGGACACCTCGCACCAGGCGATCACGGCGATGAAGGACGGGGTGCGCCATTTCGAGGTGATCGACGCCGAGTGCGTCGCCTGCAATCTCTGCGTCAATGTCTGCCCCGTCGAGGGCTGCATCACCATGGAGAAGCTGCCGGCCGGAACGGTCGATCCGCGCACGGGCCGCACGGTCCCGGCTGAATACGGCAACTGGACCCAGCATCCAAACAACCCGTCGGCGGTGGCGGCGGAGTAAGGGGAGCCGGGACGGGGCACGCGAAGACCCGGCCGTCGTCCTGACGCAGGTCAGGACCGGGCATCGCCATTCGCGTCATCCTGACCCAATTCAGGGTCGGCGCTCCTACGCTTGGTCCCGCAGGGGTTCTGATTTTCATCAGGACAATGGAATTGAACCTCTGAGACAGGATCCTGACTTGCGTCAGGATGACGGGGAGGGAATGGGTCCGGATCAAGGTCCCTATCTGCATCGGCAGGACGCTCAGTAATTAGCAAGCAAATGCTTGTTTTAATACCGCCGCGACGCTAAACCTCCCTTCCGATGCACCCTGGGCTCCACGGCAAAAGGTCAGGTGAGGTATGCGAATCCTTCTAACGGGCGGCACCGGCTTCATCGGCTCGGCGGTCGCACGGGACTTGCTGGGCGCCGGGCACGAGGTTCTCGCCCTGGCGCGCAGCAAGTCCTCGGAAGATGTGGTGGCAGCCATCGGCTGCCGCCCGGTGCGGGGCGGGATCGAGGATGCGCCCGCATGGCTCCCGGCGCCGGACCGGGTAGACGCGGTGATCCATACGGCGGCGACCTTCGGCCCGGATATGGTCGAGGCGGAAGCGGCGTTCCTGGACGCCCTTGCCGATTTCTCGGACGGCTGGATCGAGGCTCATAACACCGCGTTGCCGGTCGTCTATACGGGCGGATGCTGGCTCTACGGGCCGGTCGGCGATCGGACGGCCGTGGAAGGTGCGCCCTTCGATCCGCTCCCGGACTTCGCCTTCATGGTGGACCACCGCCGCCGGCTGTTCGCCGACACTCGACTGTCGACCCGGGTCGTGCATCCGGCCATGGTATGGGATCATGGCGCCGGCGTGATCGGCGGGTTCATCCAGGAGGCACGCGCGGGCAGAGCACCGATCGTCACCGGAGCGCTGGGTATCCGATGGCCGCTGGTGCATCGGCGCGATCTGGCCCGGGTCTACCGGCTGGCGTTGGAGCGGGGCGAGGGCGGAGTGGATTATCATGGGGTCTCCGAAACCGGCGTTGCTGTCGGCGACATCGCGGCCGCGGCCGCCCGGCGCTTCGGCGCGCCGGCGCCGGTCGTGAGATCCGTCGAGGAGACCGTGGCGGAACTTGGCGCCTGGGCGGCGGGCTACGCCCTGGACCAAACCATGGACGCCCCCGGCACCCGGGCCGCGCTCGGCTGGCAGCCGGACGAACCGGGGGTGATCGAGGCGATCGGTGATGGCTGACGCGGCGACGGCGCGGATCGAGGCGCTGAAGGGGCATGCGGCGATGCTGCTGTTCGCCACGCTGATCAGCGGTTCCTTCACGCTGGGTCATCTCACGGCCCCGCATATCGATCCGGGTGCGCTGACGGCCCTGCGTTTCGGCCTGGCGGCGGCGGTGATGGCGGGGGCGATCCTTGCCGGGCGCAACGGCGAGCGGCAGCTCGGCGTGCGCGCGCCCTGGCGGTTCCTGGTCCTCGGCGTGCTGCTCGGGTCGTATTTCGTGCTGATGTTCGAGGCGCTGCGACTCACCGACCCGGTGAGTCTGGCGGCGGTGTTTACCATGACCCCGCTGATGACCGCGCTGTTCGGTCTTGTGCTGCTGCGTCAGACGATCGGACCGCTGGTCGGCGGGAGTCTTCTGCTGGCCGCGACCGGCGCGGTCTGGGTCGTGTTCCGAGGGGATGTCGAAGCGATGCTGGCCTTCGATCTCGGTCCCGGCGAGTTGATCTTCCTCGGCGCCTGCGTCTGCCACGCGCTCTATATCCCGATGATCACCATCCTGAACCGGGGAGAGAGCGGCAAGCTGTTCACCCTGTGGACCGTGCTCGGCGGATTCTTCGTCGTCGGCCTCTACGCGTTCCCGGAGGTCCTGAGGACGGACTGGACGGCGCTGCCGGCGATCGTCTGGGTGACGGCGGTCTACATCTCGGTATTCGCCTCGGCGCTCACCTTCTTCCTGATGCGCTACGGCGCACTGCGTCTGCCGGCGGCCAAGGTGATGGCCTATGGCTACCTGATCCCGACCGTGGTGATCGTGCTTGAGGGGGTGAGCGGCCACGGTTGGGTCGCGCCGCCGGTCCTGCTCGGCGTGGCGGCTACGCTGCTGGCGCTGCTGATGCTCGTGCTGAACCGCGACCCTGCGCGGTAGCAGCAGGGGCGTCCTCCAAACCCCTATTCCAGGGTCTCGAACAGCCGGGCCAGCAGCGTGGTGCGCGGCACCAGGCACGATTTCAGCAGGTGCTCATGGTGGGTGTGCGGGCCGTCGCCGACCACACCCAGCCCGTCCAGCGTCGGCAGGCCGAGGGCGCCGGTGAAGTTGCCGTCGCTGCCGCCACCGGCGACGCGCTCGCCCGGGATCTCGAAGCCGATCTCGCGGGCCAGGTCGCAGGCATGGTCGTACAGCGCCTGGATCTCCGGGCTCTTGGCGTAGGGCGGGCGGAAGAGACCGGGTGTGACCTCGAGCCGAACATCCGGATCGACCGGCGCCAACCCCGTCAGCTTCTCGCGGACCTCGGCCTCGTTCTCAACGGTTCCGACCATCACGTAGATGCACGCCCGGCACTCGATCGGCACCAGGTTCTCGTGGGTGCCGCCGGAAATCGTGCCGACGTTCAGGGTGATGTTGCGGGCGTAGTCGGTCATGGCCTCGACCGCGGTGACCTGATGGGCCATCTCGCGGATCGCGCTGCGGCCCTTCCAGTGATATGCGCCGGCATGGGCCGGCACCCCGGTTGTCTTCAGGTAGTAGCGGGCGATGCCATGGCGGGCGACCGTGATGCGGCCGCCGTCGCCGGACGGCTCGACCACCAGCGCCAGCCGGTGCCGGCGCGCCTCGGCCTCGATGCGGGCCCGCGAGCTCGGGCTGCCCATTTCCTCGTCCGGGATGAACATCACGGTGACCGGCAGCTTCGGCCGGCGGCCGGTATCGTGCAGATGGGTCAGCGCCTGCAGCGCCATCACGTTGCCGCCCTTCATGTCGTAGATGCCTGGGCCGTAGACCCGGTCGCCCTCGACCCGCCACGGCAGCGGCCCGGCCATGGTGCCGACGGGGTGCACGGTGTCCATGTGGCCCAGAAGCAGGATGCCCTCGCCGTTGGTCTCGCCGGGGATCCGGCCGATCAGGATATCGGCGAACCCGTCGGTCCCCGGAACCCGCTCGACGGTGGCACCGATCGCCAGGAGCTGGCTCTCGGCCAGGTCGGCCACCCGGTTCACGGCGGCCGCATCCTGCGTCGGGCTCTCGATTTCCACCCATTGCTGGACGGCGTCGAGGAGGGCGTCGGTGGTCAGCGTCTTCATGGGAACAACGTCTCGTTTCGCGGCGCCCTTCGTCCGGGCGGTGGGACTGGGAGAGCAGGGCGGCCATTCAACGCTGCCCCGATCCTGAGCGTCCAGCATCCCCATCCCGACAGGCCGGCACAATGGGTGACGAGCGCAAGTGTATTCAGCGCATCGGAATCCTCGTCACTCCGGCCGCAGCCCCCGCAGGATCACCTCCTCCATGAACCGCTCAGCGCCGGCATAGCGCGCCGACTCGTCGGTCTCGCGGCCGAGTACGGCCTGAACCTGGACGTCGAAATCGGCATAGTGCTGAGTCATGGCCCAGATGGCGAAGATCAGGTGGTAGGGGTCGTGCGCGGCCAGCATGCCGTCGGCGATCCACTGACGGATCACCGCGACCTTCTCGTCCACCAGGTTCTTGAGGTCGCCCTCCAGCGCATCGCGGATCAGCGGCGCCCCGGCCAGGATCTCGCCGGCGAACAGTCGGGACTCCTGAGGCCGCTCCCGGGACATCTCCAGCTTGCGCGAGATGTAGTCGCGAATCTCCGCCAGCGGTTCCCCGGTCGGGTCGAGCGCGATCAGCGGCTCGAGCCAGGTCGCCAAGGTGCGGCCGAGCACGGCCCGGTAGATCTCTTCCTTGCTGGCGAAATAGTAGATCAGGTTCGGTTTCGACATGCCCGCGAGACCGGCGATGTCGTCCAGGGTGGTGCCGGCAAAGCCGGTCTGGGCGAAGACCTCCAGGGCCGCAGAGAGAATAAGGGTCTCTTTTTCTTCCTGAATGCGGGTTCTTCGGCGTGTTTCAGCGGCGCGGGCCATGTGTGTCCGTTACGGCTCAGAAAGCGATAGGCGCATGATATTGCACAAAAATCGGGCAATCGGCGCGCAAACTATGTCCTTGACCGGCCCCCCTGGCCTGATAGCCTAGTTTTTGACCATTTGGTAAAGGTCACTTCGATTACAGGCGGAAGTCGCGCGGCCCGCAACCCCCGATCCTGGTGGGCCCTTGTGCGGGCGGGCGGACTCCCGGGGACGAGAGGGAGTCGAGAATGGCGTCGGCCAGCAACCTGCGGATCAACGGCGACCGGCTGTGGGACAGCCTGATGGAGATGGCGAAGATCGGCCCCGGCATCGCCGGCGGCAACAACCGCCAGACCCTGACCGACGAGGACGCCGAGGGGCGTGCGCTGTTTCAGAAATGGTGCGAGGCCGAGGGCTGCACCATGGGTGTCGACAAGGCCGGCAACATGTTCTTCCGGCGCGAGGGCACCGATCCCGACGCCCTGCCGGTCTATGTCGGCAGCCACCTGGACACCCAGCCGACCGGCGGCAAGTACGATGGCGTGCTCGGCGTACTCGGCGCGCTGGAGATCGTGCGGACCCTGAACGAGGCGGGGGTCAAGACGAAGCACCCGATCGTGGTGGTCAACTGGACCAACGAGGAGGGCACCCGCTTCGCCCCCGCGATGATGGCGTCCGGCGTGTTCGCCGGCATCCACACTCTCGACTGGGCCTATGAGCGGACCGACCGCGACGGCAAGAGCTTCGGCGACGAGCTGAAGCGCATCGGCTGGGTCGGCGACGAGGAGGTCGGCGCCCGCAAGATGAAAGCCTTCTTCGAGCTGCATATCGAGCAGGGGCCGATCCTGGAGGCCGAAGGAAAGGATATCGGCGTGGTCACCCACGGGCAGGGGCTTAGCTGGCTGCAGCTCACCGTGACCGGCAAGGAAAGCCACACCGGGTCGACGCCGATGCCGATGCGGGTCAATGCCGGACTCGGCATGGCGCGGATCACCCAGCTCGTCGATGAGATCGCCTGGAGCCACGAACCGCACGCAGTCGGCGCCATCGGCCACTGCGAGGTGTATCCGAATTCCCGCAACATCATCCCCGGCCGCGCCGTCTTCACCGTGGATTTCCGGTCGCCGGACAAGGCCGTCATCGACGACATGGAGACCCGCCTGAAGGAAGGGGCGCAGAAGATCTGCGACGAGATCGGCCTGACCCTGGAGGTCGAGAAGGTCGGCGGGTTTGACCCGGTCGAGTTCGACGAGGGCTGCGTGACCATGATCCGCGAGGCGGCGGACCGGCTTGGCTACAGCCATCGGAACCTGGTTTCCGGCGCCGGGCACGACGCCTGCTGGATCAACCGGGTGGCGCCGACGGCGATGGTCATGTGCCCCTGCGTCGACGGGCTGAGCCACAACGAGGCGGAGGAGATCACCCCCGACTGGGCCCGCGCGGGGACCGACGTGCTGTTCCAGGCCGTGGTCGAGGCGGCCGAGATCGTGACCTGAGACAACGCCCGCGGAACCGGGACGGACAGAGGAGGAAAGAATGGCCAGCAAGGTGATCAAGGGCGGGACCGTCGTCACCGCCGACCTGACCTTCGAAGCGGATGTCCTGGTCGAGGGCGGCAGGATCACGGCCGTTGGCCCGAACCTGACCGGCGACGAGGTGCTGGATGCGTCCGGCTGCTTCGTCATGCCGGGCGGTATCGATCCGCACACCCACATGGAAATGCCCTTCATGGGGACGTATTCGGCCGACGATTTCGAGAGCGGCACCCGCGCCGGCCTGTCCGGCGGCACGACGATGGTGGTGGATTTCTGTCTGCCCGCGCCGGGCCAGTCCCTGCTGGAGGCGATGCAGGCCTGGGACAACAAGTCGTCGAAGGCCTGCGCCGACTATTCCTTCCACATGGCCATCACCTGGTGGGGCGAGCAGGTCTGGAAGGAGATGGAGACGGTGGTCGATCGCGGCATCACCACCTTCAAGCACTTCATGGCCTATAAGGGCGCGCTGATGATCGAGGACGACGAGATGTTCTCCTCGTTCCAGCGCTGCGCCGATCTCGGGGCGATGCCGCTGGTCCACGCGGAGAACGGCGACGTGGTCGCCCATCTGCAGGCCAAGCTGATGGCCGAGGGCAATACCGGCCCGGAGGCCCATGCCTACTCCCGGCCGCCCGAGGTCGAAGGCGAGGCGGCGAACCGGGCGATCATGATCGCCGATCAGGCGGGGGTTCCCCTCTACATCGTCCATGTCTCCTGCGAGCAGGCGCACGAGGCGATCCGCCGGGCCCGCCAGAAGGGCATGCGGGTCTATGGCGAGCCGCTGATCCAGCATCTGGTGCTGGACGAGGGCGAGTATCAGCACGCCGACTGGGACCATGCCGCGCGCCGGGTGATGTCGCCGCCGTTCCGCAACAAGGAGCACCAGGATGGGCTCTGGGCGGGGCTCGCCGCCGGCAGCCTGCAGGTGGTCGCCACCGATCACTGCGCCTTCACCACCGAGCAGAAGCGCTACGGTGTCGGCGACTTCACCAAGATCCCGAACGGCACCGGCGGTCTCGAGGACCGGATGCCGGTGCTCTGGACCCGCGGCGTGAACACCGGCCGGCTGACCATGAACGAGTTCGTGGCGGTGACCTCCACCAACAGCGCCAAGATCCTGAACATGTACCCGCGCAAGGGCGCGATCCGCGAGGGCGCCGATGCCGACATCGTGGTCTGGGACCCGAAACGGTCGAAGACGATCACCGCCGACAAGCAGCAGTCGTCCATCGACTACAACGTGTTCGAGGGCATAGAGGTCACCGGCCTGCCGCGCTTCACGCTGACCCGCGGCGAGGTGGCCGTGGTCGAGAGCGAGATGAAGGCGCGGCCGGGCCATGGCGAGTTCGTGAAGCGGCCGCCGAACCCGGCGCCGAACCGGGCGCTGTCTACCTGGAAGGAGATCACCGCGCCGCGCAAGGTGATCCGCGATCCGTCGAAGATGCCCGCGGGCGTCTGAGCCGAATTGGACTTCCTCCGGCCGCTGGGTCGGACCTTCGGGAACACTGCCGAGAACGCCGAGGAGGGCGTGCGCTTGGAACCAGCCGTGCCGAATGGAGCCGTACAGGACGGAAAACCCGTTATCCGTGCCCGGAACCTGGATCTGACATTCCAGACCGGGGACGGGGCGGTCCGGGCGCTGAGCGACGTCACGCTCGATATCGACAAGGGTGATTTCGTCTCCTTCATCGGCCCGTCCGGCTGCGGCAAGACCACGCTGCTGCGGGTGATCGCCGGTCTCGAGCAGCCGACCGGCGGCAGCATCACCGTGAACGGTGTCACGCCGGAACAGGCGCGGCTGAACCGGGCCTATGGCTATGTCTTCCAGGCGGCCGGCCTGTATCCCTGGCGCACCATCGCCCGCAACGTGGCGCTGCCTCTCGAGATCATGGGGTTTTCCAGGGCCGAGCAGCGGGACCGAGTGGCGCGGACGTTGGATCTGGTGAACCTGACCGGTTTCGAGAACAAATTCCCCTGGCAACTTTCCGGGGGCATGCAGCAGCGCGCGTCGATCGCCCGCGCGCTCGCGTTCGATGCCGATATCCTGCTCATGGACGAGCCGTTCGGCGCGCTCGACGAGATCGTGCGCGATCACCTGAACGAGCAGCTCCTGCAACTCTGGGCCCGCACCACAAAGACGATCGCCTTCGTCACCCACTCGATCCCCGAGGCTGTCTATCTCTCGACGAAGATCGTCGTGATGTCGCCGCGACCGGGCCGCGTCACCGACGTGATCGAGAGCACCCTGCCGCACGAACGACCCCTCGACATCCGCGAGACGCCGGAATTCCTGGAGATCGCCCACCGGGTGCGGGAAGGGCTGCGCGCCGGCCATTCCTACGAGGACGTCTGAGCATGGGTGGCGGCAGGACCGTGCCGATCCTGGTTGTGGTCGCGACGATCATGGCCGTCTGGTACGCCGCGACGGTCTGGCTCAACACCCCCTGGCAACTCGGTGTCTACGAGCGCGAGGGACGCGGCTGGACCGCGTCGGAGCTGGTCGCCGATACCATGGCGCAGGACCGTCCGGTCCTGCCGGCGCCGCACCAGGTGGCCGTCGAGATCTGGGAGACCACCGTCGAGAAGAAGGTCACCTCGAAGCGGAGCCTCGTCTTTCACGCCTGGATCACCCTCTCGGCGACGCTGCTCGGGTTTCTGATCGGGACCGCGCTCGGAATCGCGCTGGCGGTCGCCATCGTCCATAACCGGGCCACCGACCGCTCCGTCATGCCCTGGGTGATCGCCAGCCAGACGATTCCGATCCTGGCCATCGCGCCGATGATCATCGTCGTGCTGAACGCGGTCGGGCTCTCCGGATTGCTGCCGAAGGCGCTCATTTCGACCTATCTCAGCTTCTTCCCGGTGGTGGTCGGGATGGTGAAGGGGCTGCGCGCGCCGGAGTCGATCCAGCTCGACCTGATGCGGACGTATAGCGCCAGTACGGCCCAGGTCTTCTGGAAGCTGCGCTGGCCGAGTTCCATGCCCTATCTCTTCGCCTCCATGAAGGTCGCGGTGGCGATCAGCCTGGTCGGCGCCATCGTCGGCGAGTTGCCGACCGGCGCCGTCGCCGGGCTCGGCGCGCGGCTGCTCGCGGGATCCTACTACGGCCAGACCATCCAGATCTGGTCGGCGCTGATCACCGCGGCGGCGCTCGCGGCGGTGCTGGTCTCCCTTGTCGGGATCGCCAACGTTTACGTCCTGCGCCGGATGGGGGTTCGGCCGTGAGCCGCCTTCAGACCGGACTGGCGGGCGCGGTCGGGCTGCTGGGACTGCTCGGCCTTGTGCTGCCCCGTTCGGCGGAGACCGGGGTGTTGGATACCCCGTTCCTGACGACTTTCGCGGTGCTCGCGGCGCTGAGTCTCGTGCGCTTTCACCGCCCGTTGCCGGTGTTCGTCGACGGCTGTCTGACCCTCGCTGCCGGCATCGCCCTGTTGATGTCGTTGTCCGTCATCGACCGGGGTGCGGCCGGCTTCTGGTGCCTCACCGCCGCCGGCTGGCTCGCCGCCTGGCTGTTCGTCGAGCGACTGACGGCATCGGGTCGGGGCGGCGGTTGGGCGTCGGTCGCCGTGCCGGTGCTGTTCGGCGTCACCCTTCTGGTTCTGTGGGAGGTCATCACCCGCGGTCTGAACGTGCCCCAGGTGCTGCTGCCCCCACCCTCGGCCATCGGCGCGCGCTTCGCCGCGTCTCTGCCGATCCTCTGGGCCGACTTCCAGCAGACGTTCCTCAAATCCGTGCTGATCGGCTATGCGCTCGGCTGCGGCTCGGCTTTCCTGGTGGCCATCGCCATCGACCGGTCGCCGTTCCTCCAACGCGGCCTGCTGCCGGTCGGCAATCTGATTTCGGCCCTGCCGATCATCGGGATCGCGCCGATCATGGTGATGTGGTTCGGGTTCGACTGGCCGTCCAAGGCGGCCGTCGTCGTCGTGATGACCTTCTTCCCGATGCTGGTGAACACGGTGGCCGGTCTGGCCGAGGCGGGACGGATGGAGCGCGACCTGATGCGCACCTATGCTGCCGGTTACTGGCAGACGCTGATCAAGCTGCGGCTCCCGGCCGCGGCGCCCTTCATCTTCAACGCGCTGAAGATCAACTCCACCCTGGCGCTGATCGGTGCCATCGTGGCCGAGTTCTTCGGCACGCCCATCGTCGGGATGGGGTTCCGCATTTCCACCGAAGTCGGCCGCATGAATGTCGACATGGTGTGGGCTGAGATCGCGGTCGCGGCCATGGCCGGGTCCGCGTTTTTCGGTGCCGTCGCGCTCATCGAGCGGGCGGTCACCTTCTGGCATCCGTCGAACCGGACCTGAGACTTCGGGACGGGTAAGCGGGCGCATCAACGAGAACAGGGAGCACAGACATGCGCAGACTGATTGCAGGAACCGTATTGGGAGTGATGGGTCTTGCCGCCTCCCAGGCCATGGCGGCGGACGAGGTGACGCTGCAGCTCAAATGGGTCACGCAGGCGCAGTTCGCCGGCTACTACGTGGCCCAGGACAAGGGGTTCTACGAAGAGGAGAACCTCGACGTCACCATCAAGCCGGGCGGCCCGGACATCGCGCCGCCCCAGGTGATCGCCGGCGGCGGGGCCGACGTGATCATCGACTGGATGCCCTCGGCGCTGGCCAGCCGCGAGAAGGGCGTGCCGCTGGTCAACATCGCCCAGCCGTTCAAAAGCTCGGGCATGATGCTGACCTGCCGCAAGGAGACCGGCATCACCACCCCGGCCGACTTCAAGGGCAAGACGCTCGGCGTGTGGTTCTTCGGCAATGAGTACCCCTTCTTGTCGTGGATGTCCCAGCTCGGCATCCCGACCGACGGCTCCGACGGCGGCGTGACCGTCCTGAAGCAGGGCTTCAACGTCGACCCGCTGCTGCAGAAGCAGGCCGACTGCGTGTCCACCATGACCTATAACGAGTACTGGCAGATCATCGACGCCGGTCTCACGCCGGACGATCTGGTGGTCTTCAAGTACCAGGATCAGGGTGTGGCCACCCTGGAAGACGGCCTCTATGTGCTTGAGGAAAACCTCAACGACCCGGCCTTCGTCGACAAGATGGTCCGCTTCGTGCGCGCGTCGATGAAGGGCTGGAAATACGCCGAGGCCAATCCGGACGAGGCGGCGGAGATCGTGCTGGACAATGACGCGACCGGCGCCCAGACCGAAAAGCACCAGAAGCGGATGATGGGCGAGATCGCCAAGCTCACAGCGGGCTCCAATGGCGCGCTCGATGAGGGCGACTACCAGCGCACCGTCGACACGCTGCTGGCCGGCGGCTCCGATCCGGTGATCTCCAAGGCACCGGAAGGCGCCTGGACGCACGCCATCACCGACAAGGCACTCAACTAGCCGCCGCTCGCCGTGCCCGGCCCGGCCAACGCCGGGCCGGGCCGGTGCCGCCGCGATGCCCGAGCGCCCGCCGATCCGCGGTTTCCCGACCGCCGAATTCGCGCAACGTCTCGCCCGTGCGCAGAGGCGCATGGCCGATTGCGGGTTCGACGCCCTGCTGCTGACCACCGAACCGGACATCCGCTGGTTCACCGGTTTCCTGACCCAGTTCTGGCTCAGCCCCACCCGTCCCTGGTTCCTCGTGGTTCCGCTCCGAGGCAAACCGGTCGCAGTGATCCCCAGCATCGGGTGCGACGCCATGGCCCGGACCTGGATCGACGACATCCGCACCTGGCCCGCGCCCCGCCCGGCGGACGACGGGCTCACGCTCCTTGCCGGGGCGCTGCGCGATGTCGCGGGCGAGGGCGGAACGATCGGTCTGCCGACCGGACCGGAGACCCATATCCGCATGCCGCTCGGCGATCTGGAGCGGCTGCGGTCCGATATGACTGGCGTCGTCTGGGCGGACGCGACCGGGTTGATGCGCGAGATGCGGCGCGTGAAATCCCCGGCGGAGATCGACAAGATCGCCGAGGCCTGCCGGGTCGCCTGCGACGCGTTCGACCGGATGCCGGAGATCGCCCATGGCGGCATGACGGAGATCGAGCTTTTCCGCGCCTTCAAGATCGCCTGCCTGGAGTCCGGGGCGGACGACGTGGACTATCTCGTCGGCGGCGCCGGGCCCGGCGGGTACGGCGACATCATCTCGCCGCCATCGGATCGCCGCCTGCAACCGGGCGATGTGCTGATCCTCGATGTCGGGCTGACCGTGGACGGGTACTACTGCGATTTCGACCGCAACTTCTCCGTCGGACCACCCTCGGACGCGGTCAGACGGAGCTACGACATCGTCTGGCAGGCAACCGAAGCGGGGATGGCGGCGGCGACGGCGGGCGCGACCTGTGCCGACCTGTTCCGGGCGATGAACGGGGTTCTGGCCCCCCATGCCGACCCATCGGCCGCCGGCGATGTCGGCCGGCTCGGCCATGGGCTCGGCATGGTCCTGACGGAGTTTCCGTCGATCGCGGCCTGGGACGAGACGGTGCTGGAGCCCGGGATGGTCATGACGCTGGAGCCGGGCATGGCGACGGGACCCGGTCGCATGATGGTGCACGAGGAGAATGTGGCGATCACCGACGGCGCCGCGAGACTGCTGACCCGGCGGGCGTCCCGGCACATACCGGTGCTGGAGATCTAGGCCGATCGCTGGCATGCTTTGCCGACCATGGCCTGATCTGGAGCGGCGGGCCGGGATCGACTGGAAGGACCCAAGCCATGCCCCTGGCGTTCGAGATGGATGACGGAATCGGCACCAGGGCGACGCTCGGCCTGATCGTGCTGAAGACCGACGAGACCATCGAGTACGAGTTCCGGACCTTCGTGCCGGGTGACGGCGTCGCGCTCTACCACAGCCGGGTGCCGATGGCCGCCGACGTGACCGCCGAGACGCTGGGCCGGATGCGGGACGATATCCCCCACGCCGCCGGCATGCTGCCGGAGACCGCGCCGTTCGATGTGATCGGCTACGGCTGCACGTCGGGTGCGACGGTGATCGGCCCGGACGGTGTGGCGGCGGGCATCCATCGGCATTTCCCCCGCGCGATGGTGACTGAGCCGCTCTCGGCCGCGCGGGCCGCCTTCGAGGCCCTGGGCATCCGGCGGCTGGCGCTTCTGTCGCCCTATATCGAACCGGTCTCCCGCGCCCTGCGGGAGGCGTTCCAGGCGTCGGGCACCGAAATCACCGCGTTCGCCAGCTTCGATGAAGGCCGGGAAAGCGTGGTTGCCCGCATGACCCCACAATCGCTTCTCGCCGCCATTGAGGAGACGGTGTCCGGTCAGGACGTGGACGGCGTGTTCATGTCCTGCACCAACCTGCGCATGGCGCCCGTGCTCGCCGAAGCGGAGCGGCGGGTCGGGGTGCCGGTGCTGGCCAGCAACCAGGTGCTCGCCTGGCATATGATGCGTCTGGCAGGCCTCGAAGACGCGGTGCCGGCGGGCGGGCGGCTCTTCGCCGTTCCCGGGCTTAAGAGAGCTGCCTAGGCCGCCAGCTTGGGCAGCAGCCGTTCGATCATCACGGCGCATTGCTGGAGCTGGTCCAGGCTGACGAACTCGTCGGGCTTGTGGGCCTGTTCGATGCTGCCGGGGCCGCAGACGACGGTGTGAATCCCGGCGGCCTGGAACAGACCGGCTTCGGTGCCGAAGGCGACGACCTCGGCGGCATTGGCGCCGGTCAGCTCGGAGACCAGGGCGACCGCTTCGCTGTCCGACATCGGCTCCAGGCCTTCGACCTCGCCGATCGTATGGGTGACGATGGTCGCCTTCGGGTCGATCGCGTGCATCCGCGGCAGAAGCTCCCGGTCGACATAGTCGCGGAGGATCTCCTTGGCGAGATCGGCGTCGGAGCGGTTCACCGGCCGCATTTCCCATTCGAGATGGCAGTGGCGCGGAATCACGTTTCGGGCGATCCCGCCCTGGATCACGCCGCTTTGCAGGGTGGTGTGCGGCGGGTCGAAGCGGCTGTCCGCGGGGGCCCGGTGCTTCATCACTTCGGCCGTCTCCAGGACCTTGGCGATGAAGCGGGCGGCGAACTCGACGGCGTTGATGCCGGCATCCGGATTGGAGGCGTGGCCCTCCAGTCCGGTGAACTCGGTGGTGTATTCGTAGCAGCCCTTGTGGCCCTCGATGATCCGCATCTCGGTCGGCTCTCCGACGATACAGACCTTCGGGCGCAAGCCGCTCTCGGCGATGCCCTGGATCAGGCGCGGAGCGCCGAAACACCCGATCTCCTCGTCATAGGTGAAGGCGAGGTGCAGGGGACGGGCGAGGTTGGCGGCGGCGAAGCGGGGGGCGAGCGCCATGGCGGTGGCGATGAACCCTTTCATGTCGCAGGCGCCGCGTCCGAACAGCAGATCGTCGCGCTCGTCGACCCGAAAGGGGTCGGAGCTCCAGGCCTGTCCCTCCACCGGGACCACGTCGGTGTGGCCGGACAACACGATGCCGCCATCGGTCTGCGGGCCGATCGTCGCGAACAGATTGGCCTTGAGGCCGCTGTCGTCACTGGTGATCGAGACCGTCGCCCCGAGGCTCTCAAGCCGGCCGGCGCAGTGTTCGATCAGGTTCAGGTTGCTCTCCGCCGAGACCGTCGGAAACGAGATGAGATCGCCCAGGATCCCGCGGATATCGGCCAGAACGTCGCTCATGCGGTGAGAGTCCGCCGGACCGCGTCCCGCCAGCCGTCAAGCAGGCGCTGGCGCACGTTCTCGCCCATGGTGGGCTCGAACCGCCGGTCGCGCTTCCATTGTTTGGCGAAGCCCTGCATGTCGGGCCAGACGCCGGCTTTGTGTCCGGCGAGCCAGGCGGCGCCGAGGGCGGTGGTCTCCAGCACCATGGGCCGATCCACCTGGGCGGCCAGAATATCGGTGAGCCGCTGCATCATCCAGTCGTTGGCCACCATGCCGCCGTCCACCCGCAGGACGACGTCGGCGTCGCCCGACCAGTCGGCGTGCATGGCGTCGATCAGGTCGGCGGTCTGGAAGCACACGCTGTCGAGGGCGGCGCGGGCGAATTCCTTCGGCCCGGTTCCCCGGGTCAGCCCGAACATGGTCCCCCGCGCCTCCGGGTCCCAGTGCGGCGCGCCGAGGCCGGTGAAGGCCGGGACCAGATAGACCGACTGCTCCGGGTCGGCCTCGTCCGCCATCTTGGCGGATTGATCGGCCCGATCGATGATGCCGAGGCCATCGCGCAGCCATTGGATCGCCGCGCCGGCGACGAAGATCGAGCCCTCCAGGGCGTAGGTCGGCTTGCCGTCCAGTTGGTAGGCGATGGTGGTCAGCAACCGGTTCTTCGACAGGACCGGCAAATCGCCGGTGTTCAGCAGCGCGAAGCAGCCGGTGCCGTAGGTCGATTTGACCATGCCCGGCTCGAAGCAGGCCTGACCGACCGTGGCCGCCTGCTGGTCGCCGGCGACGCCAAGGATCGGAATCTCCGCCCCGAACAGGGAGGCTTCCGTAGTGCCGAACTCCGCCGCGCTGTCGAGGACCTCCGGCAGCATCGCCTCGGGGATGTCGAGCAGGTCGAGGATGTCCGTATCCCAGCGGCCCTCGCGGATGTTGTAGAGCAGGGTTCGGGCCGCGTTGGTGGCGTCCGTGACGTGGCGCTTGCCGCCGGTCAGATGCCAGATCAGGAAGCTGTCGACGGTGCCGAAGGCCAGTTTACCGGCCTCCGCCTTCGCACGGGCGCCATCGACGGTGTCCAGCAACCAGGCGAGCTTGGTGCCGGAGAAATAGGGGTCGAGCAGCAGGCCGGTCTTCCCGGTGATCATGGCTTCATGACCCGCGGCCTTCAGCCGCGAGCACATATCCGCCGTGCGCCGATCCTGCCAGACGATCGCCCGATGGATCGCCTCTCCGGTCTCCCGGTCCCAGACCACGACCGTCTCGCGCTGATTGGTGATGCCGATGGCCGCGATGTCGCGGGCGGAGAGCCCGGCATCCGCGAGCGCGATGCGCACGGTCGCCTCGGTCGTGTGCCAGAGATCCCTGGCCTCATGCTCGACCCAGCCGGAGCGTGGGAAATGCTGGTCGAACTCCTGCTGGCCGACGCCTTTGATGCTGAACTGGCCGTCGAAGACGATGGCGCGGGACGAGGTCGTCCCCTGGTCGATGGCGAGAACGTAGCCGGACATTCGGCCTCCCTGCGGTGTTGTTCTTCTAGGCCCCGGCACGGTCGGCCGGGCGATCCCCGGATTGCGTCTATACGATTACTCTGCCGCCTCCGCCCGGCGGGTGCGAGCGCTAATCCAGGCTTCGAGCGCATCGGTCTCATCCTTGCCGATCTCGAGGCCGAGCTTCGAGC
Organism: Thalassobaculum sp.; assembly: GCA_048983575.1. GTDB lineage: Bacteria > Pseudomonadota > Alphaproteobacteria > Thalassobaculales > Thalassobaculaceae > Thalassobaculum. The sequence continues at coordinate 2,844,298 of JBLZTD010000001.1, forward strand.
GGCGCCAGAGAACGTCCTCGGCCGCGCGCACCCATTCGTTCTCGATCAGATAGGAAACTTCGGCCTCGTACAGGGTGTCGCCGAAGTGTTTCCCCAGATCTTCGAGGCCCTCGGCATCGGCCAGGAAATGGCGGGCGCGTGTACCGTACTGGCGTACCAGCCGGTAGGCATGGCGCTCGGTCAGGAACGGGTAGTCGCGGATCAGGTCGGCAACGAGATCCGAGAACCCGCCGATCGGAAAGTCGCCGCCGGGGAGGGCGGCGCTATGGGTCCATGGTTTGCCGCGCTTGCCCAGCGCCTCCTCGATCTTCTCGACGACCGCCTCGGAGAGCTTGCGGTATGTGGTGATCTTGCCGCCGAAGATGTTGATCAGCAGGCCGTCCTTGCCCTTGCCCTCGGTACGCAGCACGTAGTCCCGGGTCGCGACCTGCGCCGCCGAGGCGCCGTCGTCGTAGAGCGGGCGCACGCCGGAGAACGTCCACACGATATCGGCGGGGGAGATCTCCCTCTCGAAATACTCGCCGGCACCCCGGCAGAGATAGGCGATCTCCTCGTCAGAGATTCTCACCTCGCCCGGATCGGCCTTCCAGTCCCGATCGGTAGTACCGATCAGCGTATAGTCGCGCTGATACGGAATGGCGAAAAAGATCCGGTTGTCCGCGTTCTGAAAGATGTAGCAGCGGTCGTGGTCGTAAAGTTTCGGCACCACGATGTGGCTGCCCTGTACAAGCCGGACGTTGCGGGCGTCGTTCTTGCCGGCGGCCCGGTTCAGAACCGTATCGACCCAGGGTCCGGCCGCGTTCACGACGACCCGGGCGCGGACGGTCGATCGGGCGCCGGTCATCCGATCGCGCAGGGTGACTTGCCAGCGCCCATCCTGGCGCATCAGCCCCGTCACTTCGGTACGGGTGCGGACATCGACGCCCCGGTCGGCGGCGTCACGCGCGTTCAGGACGACCAGACGGGCGTCGTCGACCGCACAGTCGGAATACTCGAACCCCTTGCTGAAGGACGATTTGAGCGGCTTGCCCACTTCGTCGGTTGCGAGGTCGACGGTCCGGGTCGGCGGCAGGTGCTTGCGCCCCCCCAGATTGTCGTAGAGGAACAGGCCGAGCCTCAGCAGCCAGGCCGGGCGCAGTCCCTTGTGGTGCGGCAGCACGAAACGCAAAGGCCAGATGATGTGCGGGGCGTTTGCCCACAGGACCTCGCGCTCGATCAACGCCTCGCGCACCAGGCGGAATTCGTAGTGCTCCAGGTATCGGAGGCCGCCGTGGATCAGCTTGGTCGACCAGGAGGATGTGCCGGACGCCAGATCGTTCATCTCGGCGAGCGCGACCGAGTAGCCGCGCCCCGCCGCATCGCGGGCGATCCCGCACCCGTTTACGCCGCCGCCGATGACGAAGACGTCCACATCCTGATTTCCGGCCGCCGGAGCCGTTCCGGCATCGGTCGCGGTCATTCCGAACTCCGTGATCTGCTGTACTTCCCACTTAGGGTCCGCGGCGCCGATGTCCATGGCGGGAAAGCGCCACGTCCCATTTTCGCCGCACTGCAGCACGGTACACAAGACCGCCGGGAATGGCCAATCCCGGGAGCTTCGATGCGCCAAGGGTCAGGTCCGAGATGGCGGTCTGGACAGGGCGTGGCGGCGGTTCAGAAATCCTTCGCCAGCCGGATCGCGTCGTAGATCGCCGCGTGGATGTTGCGCGACGCCACGGCGTCGCCGATCCGGAACAGCCGGTAGGGGCCCTCAGGATTGCGCACGACCGTCTGCGGCCGGCCGGCGATGAGCGCGTCGTAGTCGACCTCGCCGCCGTTGCTGCTCCCCGGTTTGAGATCGAAATACAGCCCGTCCAGCGGAAGGGTGCCATGTTCCACGACGACCTGGTCCACCTCGCGCTCCTCGATCCGTTCGGAGTAGTCGGAGCCGATTTCGGCGATCAGCCCGTTACCGGAACGGCGCACCGCCAACACCCGTTTGTTGATCGTGATGCGGGCTCCTGAGCGGTCGAAGGCCTGGGCGTAGGCGACGTGATTGAGACCGCCGATATCGGCGGCGAAGAACCGCTCGGGTGTGACGATCTCCAGCTGGGCGCCGGTATGGGCGATGACTTCGCCGGCCGACAGGCCCTGATGGGCGGCGTTGTCGTCGTAGATCAGGACCCGCTCGCCCGGTTTCACATCGCCGGACAGAATGTCCCAGGTGCTGACCACCAGATCGGCGCCGTCGACGATGTCGGTGTTCGGCAGGCCGCCCGTGGCGACCAGGACGATGTCCGGCGTTTCCGCCAGCACGTCCTCGGCCTCGGCGTAGGTGTTGAACCGCATGTCGATGCCGAGCTTCGCGCATTGCTCGGCCCGCCAGTCGACGATTCCGATCAGCTCGCGCCGCCGCGGTACCCGAGATGCGAGGCGGACCTGACCCCCCGGTTGGTCGGCGGCCTCGAACAGGACGACCGCGTGGCCGCGCTCGCCGGCGACCCGGGCCGCTTCCAGGCCGGCCGGACCGGCCCCGACGATGACGACCCGCTTCGGCGGCCCGTCGCTCCGGGCGATGACATGCGGGATGGTGCGCTCGCGCCCCGTCGCCGGGTTGTGGATGCAGAGCGCCTCATGCCCTTCGTAGATGCGGTCGAGACAGTAGGTGGCGCCGACGCAGGGGCGGATGTCGGCCTCGCGACCGGCGGCGACCTTGTTGGCGATATGCGGATCGGCGATGTGCGGGCGGGTCATGCCGACCATGTCGAGCTTGCCCTCGGCGATGGCGTGGCGGGCGGTCGCGACGTCGCTGATCCGGGCGGCATGGAAGATCGGGAACTTGGTCTCCTCGCGGATCTCGCCGCAGAAATCCAGATGGGGGGCGGAAGGTGCACCCTGGATCGGTATGACGTCGGCCAGCGCCCGGTCGCTCTCGATATGGCCGCGGATCAGATTCAGAAAATCGACCTTGCCGCTGGCGGCGAGCCGGCGGGCGATCTCCACGCCGTCCTCGCGGCTGAGACCCTTCTCCCAATCTTCGTCGGCGACCATGCGGAGGCCGATCAGGAAGTCCGGACCGACCCGGTCCCGCATCGCATCGATCACCCGCCAGGTGAAGCGCAGCCGGTTGTCGAGCGAACCGTTGTACTCGTCGGTGCGCCGGTTGGTGGCCGGCGACCAGAACCCGTTCGAGGAAATGGCCGTAGGCCTCGATCTCGATCCCGTCGAGCCCGCCCGCCCGCATCCGCTCCGCCGCGTCGGCGTAATCGGCGACGATCCGGTCCAGGTCCCAGTCCTCGGCCTCCTTGGGAAAGGCGCGGTGGGCCGGCTCCCGCACCGGCGACGGCGCCAGGACGGGAAGCCAGTCGGAATGGTTCCAGTTGGTCCGTCTCCCGAGATGGGTGATCTGCATCATGATGGCCGAGCCGTGCTCGTGGCAGGCGTCGCTCAGATCCACCAGCCAGGGCACGATCTCGTCCTTGTAGGCGTAGAGGTTGCCGAAGGCCGCCGGGCTGTCGGCGCTGACCACCGCCGAGCCCGCCGTCATGGTGAGCGCGATGCCGCCCTTGGCCTTCTCCGCGTGGTACAGCCGGTAGCGTTCGGTCGGCATGCCGTCCTCGGAATAGGCCGGCTCGTGCGCCGTCGACATAAGCCGGTTGCGCAGGGTCAGGTGCTTGAGGCGGTAGGGCTGCAGCAGCGGGTCTGTCGGCATCGTTCCCCCAAGGGTCGGCGGTCAGTACCAGGCGTCCGGCATGGAGCGCTTGCGCCGGGCGATGAAGTCCTTCAGCGCCTCGTCGATGGCGTCGTCGAGCGGCGGGGCCTCGTATTCCTGCAGCATCCGTTTCCAGGTCCGATTGGCTCGGGTCGCACTGTCATCGCCGCCGGCTTCGCTCCATTGCTCGTAGGTAGTGTTGTCCGAAAGGGCCGCATCGAAAAAGGCCGTCTCGTAGTTCGACATCGTGTGGGCGCAGCCGAAGAAGTGGTTTCCCGGTCCCACTTCGCGGAACGCCTCCAGCGCGAGGTCGTTGTCGGTGACGCTCACCCCGTCGCAGTATCGGGCCAGCGCCCCGCAGTAATCGGCATCCAGCACGAACTTCTCGTAGGACATGGAGAGCAGACCGTCGAGAAAGCCCGCCGCGTGCAGGATGAAGTTGGCGCCGCAGAGGATGGCGGCCTGCATCGACGTCGCGCTCTCCATCGTCGACTGGGCGTCCGGCAGCTTCGACGTGGTGAAGGCGCCGGAACAGCGTAGCGGAAGGCCGGCGCGGCGGGCGAGTTGGCCGACGACCAGCGACCCCACGGCCGGCTCCGGGGTGCCGAAGGTCGGCGATCCGGAGCGCAGGGACATCGAGGACAGGAAGTTGCCGTAGATCACCGGCGCCCCTGGCCGTTCCAACTGGGCGAGGGCGCACCCGACCAGGGTCTCCGCATGGGCCTGGGCAATGGCGCCGGCGCTGGTGACCGGCCCCATGGCGCCGCCGAGGATGAACGGCACGATCACCGTGCCCTGGTTGGCGCGGGCGTAGGCGCGGATGCCGCGCGTCATGGTCGCGTCCCAGACCAGCGGTGAATTGACGTTGAAATTGGCGATGATCCCGCAGGCGTGCTCGAGAGTGTCGGCGCCGAACAGGATCCGGGCCATCCCGATCGAGTCCTCCGCCCGTTCCTCAGCGGTCACCGAACCCATGAAAGCCCGGTCGGAATAGCGGATATGGGCGTAGACCATGTCGAGATGGCGCTTGTTGACCGGAACGTCGGTCGGTTCCACCACCGTGCCGCCGGAATGGTGCAGATGGGGCGAGCCGTAGGCGAGCTTCACGAAGTTCTCGAAGTCCTCCAACGTCGCGTAGCGCCGGCCCCGGTCGAGATCCATCACGAAGGGCGAGCCATAGGCCGGCGAGAACACCACGTTCGGCCCGCCGATCTCGACCGAGCGGGCCGGGTTGCGGGCGATCTGGGTGAAGGTCGTCGGGGCGGAGCGCAGGGTTTCGGTCAGCAGACCCGGCGGGAAGCGGACGTTCTCGCCGGTCACCTCCGCCCCGGCACGGCGCCAGAGGTCCAGGCTTGCCGTGTCGCCGCCGCGGAAGTCGATGCCGATCTCCGCAAGGATCCGTTCGGCCACTTTCTCGATCCGGGCGAGGTTCTCCTCTTCGAGGATGTCGTATGTCGGAATTCTTCGGGTGACATAAGGCGCGCCCTGGATCACAGCCGAGGCCGTCCGCCGTTGACGCCGGCGGTCGCGGGCCCTGCTGATGCCACTGGGACCGGCGGAATCGGACGGCGCGGCGGTATCCCCGGTGATCGCGACAGACATGGCGTGCCCTCCACTCATTAGAGGAACCAGTCTGTCACCGGCGGAAAGTCGCCTGATACTTCAAATAAATTGGCTTTCTGATAATCTCACCTTATGCCAAGCCTTCGTTCCCTCCTGCCGTCTCCGGGCGCGCTGATCGTCTTCGAAGCGGCGGGTCGTCTTGGCAGCTTCACCCGCGCGGCGGAGGAGTTGGCGATGACCCAGGCGGCGGTCAGTCTCGCGATCCGCAACCTGGAGCGCGACTTCGCCGTGCCGCTCTTTACCCGGCGCCACCGCTCCATCGCGCTGACAGAGGCCGGCGAGCGGTTCCATGCCGATGTTTCCCTCGGCCTGACCCATATCCGCAAATCGGCCGAGGAACTGAAGGCCCAGGGAAGCGACCGGCACGTGACCCTGTCCGCCTCCACCGCCTTTGCCAGCTACTGGATGCTGCCCCGGCTGGCGCGGCTGCGCGATGACCTGCCGGATATCGACCTGCGGATCCAGACGTCAGACCGCAACGTCGACCTGCGGCGTGAGGCACTTCCTTTGGGGATCCGGACCGGACGGCCCGGCGATTGGCCGGGCTGCGGCGACGCCCTGCTGGCCGAGGAGGAGGTCACGGCCATCGTCGCGCCGAGCTATGTCGACGCCAACGGCATGCCGGCCGATGTCGCCGAGATCGCCGCCGGACATCGGCTGATCCATTTGGAGGAGCCGTTCCGTCCGACCCTCGATTGGGAGGACTGGTTCAAGGGCGTCGGCGTCATGCCGCCGTCCCGGGCGAAGGGATTGCTGATCAACGACTATGTGCTGGTCGTACAGGCGGTTCTGGGGGGACAGGGGATAGCGCTCGGCTGGAAGCACCTGACTGACCCAATGGTTGAACAACAATTGTTGATCCCGGCGAGCGATCACGTTCACCGGACTGGCCTGGGGTTCCACGTGGTGTGGCCGGATGACCGACCGATAACCCGAAACGCCGTACGGGTTCGAGATTGGCTCCTGTCAGGGGTACAACCCTGAGAAAACGGAATGACCGAGAGTTTGCCAGTTCTTTGATCGAATTCTCCCAAAAGTTGACACGATGGAGTTGTCAACAGTTTACGTGAATATGTGGACGCAATTTCGTGATTTTCACTGAAAGTGGTTCAGCATAATATCCATGCATGGCACCGAGACTTGAAGTTCGTCACCTGCAGATGATCCAGGCGATCGCCGAGACCGGTCGGGTGACCGAGGCGGCTGAAATGCTTGGCCTCACGCCGTCGGCCCTCTCGCATCGCATCCGGGAGGCGGAGCGGCGGTTGGACGTGACGCTCTACACGCGTCTGCACAAGCGCCTGCGCATGACTCCGGCGGCCGAGCATCTGGCACACGTTGCGGGACGTGTGCTGGCGGATATGGAACGGGCGGAAGAGGATGTGTGGCGGACCAGTCGGGGCGTGGTGCATGTGGTCCGACTGGCCATCGAGGCCTACAGCTCCTATCACTGGCTGCCCGGCTTCCTCAGTTTTCTTCAGAATGCAGCACCGGACGTCGACATTCAGGTGATGGCCGGGGCCAGCCGCGAGCCGCTGCAGAGTTTGTCGAACCGCCATATCGATCTGGCCATCATGAGCGGAGAAATCGCCCGGCCCGGAGCGACTGCTGTGCCGCTGTTCGACGATGAACAGCTCTTCATCATGGCCCCCGGCCACCGGCTTGCGGGCCGTGACTTCGTCGAAGTGTCGGATCTCGCCATGGAAGACCTGATCACCTACAGCAAGACTCCCGGGTCGGACGGCGAGATCGGCCAGATGCTGCGCAACGGGGACAGCACCAAGGGCCGATCGGTCACGGTCGAGTTGCCGGAGGTCATCGTCGAGCTGGTCGCCGCGGGACAGGGGAGCAGCGTGCTGGCGGGATGGGCTGTGGAAACGGCGGTTCGGGCCGGTCGGATCCGCGCGGCGCGGGTCAGCCGTGAGGGCGTGGTCTCGTCCTGGTCTGCTGTGATCCGAAGCGAGGACAACGAGCCGGGCAATCCGATCCGCACGGTGGCCTCGCTGCTGTCGAACTGGTGCTCCCGCACCGGCCATGGCTTTCGGCCGGCGCCGGACTGACATGGCGCGCGGATCCCGGGCAGGACGGGTGGTTAGCCGGAAGCGACGGGCCGGCGCGGATCGTTGAGCACGGCGATGGCCGGGACGGGCTTGGCGAAGAGGAAGCCCTGCGCCCACCGGACACCGACACTCCGCAGGATCTCCGCCTGTCCTTCCGTCTCGACTCCCTCGACGACGATGATGCGGCCGAGGTCGTGACCCAGGGTAACCAGGGTCTTGAGGAGTTTCCGATCGGTCTCCCGGTCTTCGATCCGCCGCAGGAACTGTCGGTCGATCTTGAGGATGTCGACGGGCAGATCCGCGATGGCTCCGAGCGACGAATAACCGGTTCCGAAATCGTCCATGGAGATGACCACGCCCAGGTCACGAAGCTCGTCGATCGCGGTCCTGATGACGTCGCTGCCCCGGGCCATGTCGCGCTCGGTGACTTCCAGCTCCAGGGCATGGGGCGGAATGCCGGTCTCGTGCAGAAGCCTGGCGATATCGGTGGCGAAGAACGGGGTGTTCAGATCCTGGGCGGAGATGTTCACGGCGATCGGCGCATCCCGCGACCAGTCGCTGTCCGAAAGGCTCCGCAGTGTCTCGGTCATAATGAAGCGGTTCAGGGCGGTGACCAGACCCGACCGTTCCGCCATGGGGATGAACTCTCCCGGAGAGATCATCGACCCGTCGGGCTGGGTCCAGCGGGCCAGAGCCTCGGCGCCGACCCAGGTGCCGTCGGTGAGGTCGACCTTGGGCTGAAGGTAGACGGAGAATTCCCGCCCCTCGATCGCGTGGTTGATCTTGTGCACCAGGCGCGTGCGCCGGCTCATTTCGTTGATGATGCTCGGCCGGTAGGCCTGCAGCCGCGGCATGCCGGGCTGAGGCGTCGTCGTCTTGACCTCCATGAGGGTCGCCGCGGCCCGGTGCATGGCCTCCCGGGGGTCACGCGCCTCCCGGGGGAGAGCCACGGTACCGGCGCAGACGTCGACCACGACCGCGATGTCCTGTATCTCAATCGGTTCGGCGACGACGGAAAGCAGCTTGGCCTCGAGTTTGCGGCCTTCTTCCGATGGCAGGATCACGTGGAACGTGTTGCCGAATCCACGGGCGATCAGCAGTGCCGTCCCGAAGACCCTCTTCAGACGCTGGGAGAATGCGATCACCAGCTGTTCGAACTCCTCGATCCCAAAACAGGCCGTAAGCTGGCTGGTGTTGTTCAGGGAGAGATGCACGAACAGCATCGGGGACGGTTCGGACGACGCGAAATAGGATTCGAGATAGCTGACCACGCCATGACGGTTCGGCAGTTTGGTGACATCGTCGTGAAACGCCAGGAAACGGATCCGATCCTCGCGCGCGCGCTCGTGCGTTATGTCACGGATCGTGGCGACGAACCGTCGCCGGTCGTCGACCGAGCGCGGCATCTCGGACAGGGTGATGGAGACGGGGAACTGCCGGCCCTTCGAGTCGATCGCCGCCAGCGTGCGGGCCACGCCGAAGACCGGAGAACCTTGCGGTTGGGCGTTCCGGAGGTAGCGGTCGTGGTTCATCGCCACCGACTCCGGCATCAACTTGTTCACAGAATGGTGGACCAGATCGAAGCTCGGGCGGCCAAACATCTTGCAGGCCGCGTCGTTGACCGTCTCGATGATCCCTCTGTCGTCGACCACGACGATGGCATCTGTCACGGCATTGAAGACCGTGGACAGCTGTCGGCGCTGTGCCTCGATGGTCTCGAGCGCCCGGGAGAGCTTGTCCTCAACCGCGGTCTTCCGCGCCGGCGCCCGCTTCCCAGGGTCGCTGCCGCCGCCATCCGCCATCATGCGCATTCGTGATCCGTCCTCTGGCACCGCAGAATCTCGTCCATTCGAGATAAACTACGCGGACCAGACCACGGTTCCGGTTAAGGGACCGTGAATCCGAGCGCTCTATTTCCGATCATCGACCGAGGACGAGCAGCAGGATACCAGCCACCACGAGTAGGATGCCGACGATCTCCGCCCGGTTGGTTGTTTCCTTGAAGATGAAGACCGACGCGATGAACGTGAAAACCAGCTCGATCTGGCCGAGCGCCCGGACGAAGGCCGCGTTCTCCAGGGTGAAGGCGGTGAACCATCCGATCGAACCGAGCACGCCGCATACGCCAACTGCCAGCGACCATTTCCAGTGCACCAGGACGTCCACGAGGGTTCGTCTTTCATAGACGGCGAGATAGGCGCCCATGATCACGGTCTGCATGACAACCGAGACCGCCAGGGTGAAGGCGGCTGCCATGACGAAACCGTCATAGTCCAGGGTGAGGGCGGCCTTGCGGAAGAACACGACCGAGGCACCGAGCAGGGCGCCGCAGAGGAGTCCGATCAGGGTCGGCTTCTCGACCAGGCCTGTGAACAGCCGCGCGACCGAGAGCTTGGTCTGGCCGGCCGACAGGGCCATCACGCCGATCGCCGAGATCACGATCGCGACCAGCGGCACCACGCCGAGACCGTCGCCGATGATCAGCCAACCGAGCAGGGCGACCTGCACGGTTTCGGTCTTCGAATAGGTCGTGCCCACAGCGAAGTTGCGGAACTGGAACAGCCAGAGCAGGACGGCGGTGAACAGGATCTGGGAAATACCGCCGAGGAGGCAGTAGACGAGGAAGGGCGTGCTGATTTCCGGCCAGGGATAGCCGCCGACTTCGTGCACCGCGCCGGCGTAGATCAGCGCGAAGGGCATGGCGTAGAGAAACCGCACATAGGACGCGCCCAGGGTGGTCAATCGTCCTTTCAGATGCTTCTGCAGCGCCGAGCGGGCGTTCTGCATGAACGCGGCGAAGATCGTGATCGGTATCCAGAGTTCCATGCGCGTTCCGCTCCCCCGCCCGGATTCTTGCCGGCCACGGAGCAGCATGGGCGCACGTCAGACGGGGTGTCCATGGCCTGGCGTTCCGAGCAAAGGCGGTTTGCGGCTTTGCAGCGAGGGGCGCTTCGGAGAAAGATACCGCTGACTCAGTCATTCCCAGGCACGGAGGCGGCGATGAGCGGCGTGAACAAGACGCAGGCGGAAAAGGACTTGATGGAGCGGGCGCGGGCGGTGCTGCCGGCCGGCGGGTTCGGGAATTTCACACCCGATATCGTCATCGCCCGGGGCCAGGGCTCCCGCGTCTGGGACGTCAGCGGCAACGAGTATGTCGACTACCTGCTCGGGTCCGGCCCCATGGTGGTCGGCCACGCCCATCCCGATGTGAACGAGGCGGTTCAGGCGCAACTCCCGCTCGGCAGCACCTTCTTCGCCGACAGCGAGCCGGGGATCGTGCTGGCCGAGGAGATCTGCCGCGCCGTGCCCTGCGCCGACAAGGTCCGGTTCGTGAGCTCCGGCTCGGAGGCCGACATGTACGCCATGCGCCTGGCTCGGGCCCATTCCGGGCGCGAGAAGATCCTCAAGTTCGAGGGCGGCTACCACGGCATGAGCGATTTCGGTCTGATGAGCCTGGCTCCCAAGCGCCTGGCGAACTTCCCCCAGGCGGTGCCGGACAGCGCCGGCATCCCCAAGGGCGTGCGCGACGACGTGATCGTCGCCCCGTACAACGACACCGACCTCGCTGTGCAGATGATCGCCGAGCATGCCCGGGAGCTGGGCGGCGTCATCGTCGAGCCGTTCCAGCGCCTGCTGCCGCCGAAACCGGGCTTCCTGGAAGCGCTGCGGGAGGCGACCAGCAAGCACAACGTGCCGCTGATCTTCGACGAGGTCGTGACGGGCTTCCGCTTCGCCTATGGCGGCGCCCAGGAATACTACGGGATCACGCCGGACCTGTGCACCTTGGGCAAGGTGATCGGCGGCGGCTTTCCGCTCGCGGCGATCGCCGGCAGCGAGGAGATCATGGCCCATTTCGACAGGAGCAAGGTCGGCGAGGACGGGTTCACCTTCCAGATCGGCACGCTGAGCGGCAACCCGGTCGCCTCGGTCGCCGGCCTGAAGACGATGGAGATCCTCAAGCGCGACGATGCCTACACGAAGATGTTCGCCACCGGTCGGACGATCATGGCGGCGCTCGACGAGCACCTGTCACGCACCGGCATCGCGGCGAAGGTGGTGGGCGAACCGCCGTTGTTCGATGTGGTGTTCACTGATCGCGACGTGCACGACTATCGCGGCATGTTCGCGGGCGACGCGGCCATGGCGAAGCGTTTCAACGCCCTGCTGCGCGAGCGGGGGATCCTGAAGCCGGAGAGCAAGTACTATATCGGCCTGTGCCACACCGACGCCGACGTGGCATTGACCATCGACGCGATCGCCTCGGCCGCCGAGGGGCTGCGCAAGGCGGCCTGATCGCCCGACCGGCGGGCCCTGCCATGCTGGTCATTACGTCTCCCCACCCCATATCGTGCCGGTCGACAACAAACCGGCCGGCCCGACATCCATGGATTCCGTCACCCAACTCGCGCTCGGCGCCGGCATCGGCGCCGCCGTCCTCGGTCCGCTCGTCGGGCCGCGCAAGGCCGTGCTCATCGGCGCCGTCATGGGCACCGTGCCCGACCTGGACGTGTTCGTGCCGCTCGGCGACCCGGTGTCGGACTTCGTGCTGCACCGGGGGCCCAGCCACTCGCTGATCATCCACGCCCTGGTCACGCCGCTCTTCGCCGAGCCGCTGGTCCGGTTGTTCGAGGGACTGCGCGGCCGGCGCGTCGTGACCTATCTTGCCGTCTACCTGTGCTTCGCCACCCACGCACTGCTCGACGCGGTGACCATCTACGGCACCCGGATCTTCTGGCCGGTCATGCCCGATCCGGTCGGTCTCGGCTCGCTCTTCATCATCGATCCGCTCTACACACTGCCGCTTCTGGTCCTGCTGGCATGGGCGTTGTGCCTGCGGCAGTGGACCCGGCCGTTCGCCCGAGTCGTGTCGGCGGCCCTGATCGTATCCACCGCCTATCTCGGCTGGAGCATGGTCGCGCAGCAGATGGCCGCCGCGCGTGGGGAGGCGGCGCTGGCCGGGCTCGGCATAGAGCCTGAGCGGACCATCGCCACGCCGATGCCGTTCAACACGCTTTTCTGGCGGGTGATCGCCGTCGAGAACGATCGCTATCTGAACGTCTACGTGCCGCTCCTCGGTGGAGAGGAGGCCGTCACCGCCTATGCACATCCCCGGGGCGGCGACTTGCTGGCCTGTGCGGAGACCATCGAGACGGCGACAGTGCTCTCCGACTTCTCGAAAGGGTTCTTCAAGCTCTGGGAGGTCGACGGACGTCTGCGGGTCGCCGACCTGCGGATGGGCGTGACCCCGAACTACGTCTTCCAGTTCGAGGTCGCGGAGCGCGACGGCGGGACGCTCGTCACCGTCGAGCCCACCCGATTGCCCGCCGTACGCGGGGCGAGTGATCAGGACATCGCCTGGCTGTGGACGAGCGTCCTGGGCGAACGGGCCGTCCGCCCGGCCGAAGCCCTGGCGCTCTACGAAGGCGAGGCCGGGATCAGGGTTGCGGGCCCCACGGCGCCCCGGTCATCAGCTTGTTCTCCTGGCTGATCAGGTTCGGCCGCAGCTTCGCGGCGAAGGCCATGAATTTCTCGTTTGCATAGACCGCGGCCCAATGCGCGCGGCGATCGGCGTCGTCGGTGTATTTCCAGATGTGGATCAGTTCGTTCATCCCGCCGACATCGCCGACGAAGTAGCCGACCAGCTTGTCTTTATGCGGGTCGAGCGCCGGCCAACCCTCGCTCTCGTAGAGCTTCAGGACCTCCTGCAGCTTGCCGACGACGATCTTGTAGGTCCGCAATTCGTAGAGCGCCATTGTGGGGTTCCTCCGGTGGGTTTTCTCGCGACTTGAAACCCGGATGCTCCCCCATGTCCGGGACCGCCACAAGCGGCGGTATCCGCCCGGTCACGATCCCGTGTTTCACGGCTTCATTCGTTCCGATCGACGGGAGATGACTGGCCGACATCGCGCATTGCGCTAGGGTGCGCGGCACCGGCAGCATCCTGTCGGTCCAATCATTCACCGAGACGCGCGTCCGCCGGAAGCGGCCCCGCGCGTTCAGCGGAGGCAATGCATGCTCAAGTTCTACTACAGCCTGGCCCCGAACCCCATGAAGGTGGCCCTGTTCCTCGAGGAATCCGGGCTGGAATACGAGGCGATTCCGGTCGATACCCGCAAGGGCCAGCAACACCTGACCGAATTCAAGGCGCTGAATCCGAACGCCAAGGTGCCGGTCATCGTCGATGGCGACGCCACTGTCTTCGACAGCAACGGCATCCTGCTGTATCTCGCCGAGAAGACCGGCAAGTTCCTGCCGCCCGCGGGCGACAAGAACCGGGGTGAGTTGATCTCCTGGCTCATGTTCGTCGCCACCGGCCTCGGACCGTATTCCGGCCAGAAGGTGCACTTCGCCATGCACGCGCCGGAGAAGCTCGACTACGCGATCAAGCGGTACGACTTCGAGGCGAACCGGCACTACGGCATCCTGAACGACCATCTGGAAGGGAAGCAATGGATGGTCGGCGACACCTACACCATCGTCGACATGGCCCTGTGGGGCTGGGGCCGGATGGCCAAGTTCGTGCTCGGCGAGGAGGCGGCGGCCAAGTATCCGAACGTGACCGACCTGGTCGCCCGGATCAGCGCCACGGAGCCGGCCAAGCGGGCCGAGGCGATCAAGGAACGCCACGCCTTCAAAACCGAGATGGATGACGAGAGCTTCCGCTCGATGTTCCCGGGCACGCACAGCTAACATGCCGAGGCGGGAGGCCCGGTCCCGGGCCTCCCGTCCGAGACTCCCGCGGCGGCGCTATGCTGCCGGCGGGTGGGGGACTGGGAAGGGGGAGGTCGGTATGACGGACAGCATCGGCGCATTCGTGCCCGGCACCGAGATTCGCGTGGACGGTGCCGCGGAGGGGCCTCTGTCGGGCCTGACCTTCGCCGCCAAGGACCTGTTCGACGTGGCCGGCCATCCGACCGGGGGCGGCAATCACGACTGGCCGACGGGACGCCCGATCCCCAAGCGGAACGCCTGGGCGGTTCAGCGGCTGCTGGATGGCGGTGCGACCCTGATCGGCAAGACGATCACCGACGAGGTCTCTCTCGGCATCCTGGGAGATAGCGCCTTCGACGGAACGCCGGTCAACGTCAATGCGCCGGGACGGGTGCCGGGCGGCTCGTCCTCGGGCTCCGCCGCCGCCGTGGCCGCCGGGCTCTGCGACACCGCGCTCGGCACCGATACCGGCGGATCCGTGCGGGTGCCCTCCAGCTTCTGCGGTCTCTACGGCATCCGTCCGACCCATGGGCGTCTGCCACTCGACGGGATGATGCCCCAGGCGCCGACCTCCGACACGACCGGCTGGTTCGCCCGCGATGCGGCCACCTTCGCCCGGGTGTCGAGCCATCTGCTGGACGAGGCCATCCCGAGGGACCTGCCGACCCGGCTGCTGGTCACGACCGACACTTTCGCTTTCGCCGAGGATTCCGTGGCCGAGGCACTCGCGCCGCTGGTGGATCGGTTGGCCGACCTGATCGGCGCCCGCGAGGAGGCGCTGCTCGCTCCCCAGGGCCTGTCGGTCTGGGCCCGGGCGCAGCGCACCATCCAACCCCGCGAGGCCTACGAAACCTTCAGGGATTGGCTCGACACCAATCCGCGCATGGCGTTCGGCGTCGCCCGCGGTCTGATCCAGGGGGCGGCCGTCACCGACGCCGAACTCGGCTGGGCCAATCAGATGCGTCGGGAGGCACGGGGCCGGCTCAAGGCCCTGCTGCCGCCGGGCACGATCCTGTGTCTGCCGACCACGCCGTTCCCGGCGCCCCCCACCGGCCTGTCGATCTCGGAGCAGACCCCGTTGCGGGAACAGATCACCTGCCTGTGCGCCATTGGAGGCTTGGCGGGACGTCCGCAGGTCTCGATCCCGGGAGCGACGGTTGACGGATTTCCGATCGGCCTGTCCATCGTTGGGGCTCCCGGGACCGATGCCACTCTGATCGCTGTCGCCAAAGCCCTGGAGGACCACCGATGACCGAACCCGCTTCGCCCGACCGCCGCGTGAACATTCCCGAGGTTCTGGCCGAGGTCACCGAGATCTTCGAGCGCTACGAGACGGCCCTGGCGACGAAGGACGTGGACGTGCTCGACGCCACGTTCTGGAACTCACCCCATACCATCCGCTACGCCATGCACGAGAACGGCTACGGGTTCGACGAGATCCATGCCCACCGGGTTCGCCGCCCGCCCGGGATCAGCCTGAAGCAGGAGCGGCTCAAACTCGTGATCACCACGATCGGCACCGACGTCGCGACGACGAATCTCGAGTTCCGGATGCCGAATGGTCGCACCGGGCGGCAGAGCCAGACCTTCGTGAAGTTTCCGGATGTCGGCTGGAAGGTGGTCGCCGCCCATGTCTCGACCCAGGACGAGGCACCGGTCTGGTAGATCGAGCCTGTTCCGTCAGGAGACCCGGTACTCCTCCAGCGCGTCGAAGTTGAGCACCACGCCGTGGCCGGGCCGTTCCGGGGCGACGGCGCGGCCCTTCTCGATGACCAGCGGGTCCTCCATGAACCGTTCCAGTCCGAACCCGTGACGCTCCAGATAGGATGCGTTCGGCACGGCGGCCATCAGGTGGACGTGCAGGTCGTGGACCCCGTGGGAGGTGACCGGAAGATGCGCCGCCTCGGCCATGCGCGCCGCCTTCATCCAGGCGGTGATCCCGCCCAGGCAGGCGAGGTCGGGCTCGACATAATGGACCCCGGCGGCGGCGATCAGCCGCTCGAACTCCTGGAGGTTGTGGAAGTTCTCCCCCGCCGCGATGGGTGTGCCGATCCGTGCGACCTCGGCGTAGCCCGCCACGTCCTCCGGTTCCATCGGCTCCTCGAGCCAGACCAGATCGTAGGGTTCTAGCGCTCGGGCCGCGGCGATCGCCTGCGGCCTGTCCCACCCCATATTGGCATCCGCCATCAGCGCGAACCCGTCGCCCAGGTACTCCCGCATGGCGGCAACCCGCTCCACGTCCTCGCGCAGATTTCTGCGGCCGACCTTCATCTTGATCGCCTCGAACCCCGCATCCAGGTTGTCGCGGGTCTGTTCGAGCAGCGCGTCGAGGGTGAAGAAGAGGTCGATTCCCCCGGCATAGACCGGCACCGTCGGCTCGGCCCCGCCGAGCAGGCGCCAGAGCGGCATCCCGGCGCGCCTGCCCATGATGTCCCACAGCGCCACATCCACCGCCGCCATGGCGAAGGCCGCCGACCCGCCGCGCCCGACCCAATGCAGCGCCCACCACATCTCCTTCCACAGCGCCTCGATCCGCGTTTCGTCCGCCCCGATCAGGATGTCGGCCAGATCGTCGGCGATCAGCGAGCGTATCGATCCGCCGCCGCGTCCGACCGTGTAGGTGTAGCCGAGCCCCTCGGCCCCGTCGGCCGTGCCGATACGGGTGGTGACGAGCTCGAAATGGGTGATTTCCTTATGCGTCGAGTCCGACAGGACCACCGGAAGCGGGATGCGAAAATGATCGGTGCGGATGCGATCGATGGCCATGGACGGTTCCCCCCTGCGATCTTAGCGAGTAAGCGTTTGCACACGCCTCTTGGGTCCGATCATCCGCCCGCTTGGCGTCGCTCGACAACCCCGACCGTGGAGTTTCCGTGCCCGCCGACACTCTTGTCCTCATCCCCGGATTGTTGAACGACGCCGAGCTTTGGGCCAGGCAGATCCCGATGCTGGACGATCTGGTGGACCATATCGTCATCCCCGATACGACGGCGCATGAGGATATCCGCGAGACGGCCGCCCAGGTGCTGGCCGAAACGGAGGGGATGCTGGCGGTGGCGGGGCTCTCCATGGGCGGGTACGTGGCGCTGGAGATCCTGCGGCAGGCGCCGGACCGGGTCGAGCGGCTGGCGCTGATCGACACCTCGGCCCGGCAGGATTCCGATGAGCAGCGCCGACGTCGCACCGGACTGATCGAACTCGCCGACAAGGGGCGGTTCAAGGGTGTCACGCCCCGTCTTCTGCCGATGCTGGTTCATCGCAGCCGGCTGGAGGACCCGACCGTCACCAGGCCCATCTTCGACATGGCCGGGCGGATCGGAAAGGACGGCTTTATCCGCCAGCAGAAGGCGATCCTGAGCCGGGACGACAGCCGGGACCTGCTGGCGGATATCGCCGTGCCGACGCTCGTGATGTGCGGCCGCGACGACCAGCTCACGCCGGTCGAGTTGAGCGAGGAGATGGCGGACGGCATACCTGGCTCCGTCCTCCATATCGTCGAGGAGTGCGGCCATCTGCCGGCACTGGAACGGCCCGAGGAGTGCGGCGGGCGGATGCGGTCCTGGCTCGTGGCCTAACAGCCTGACCCCACCCGATTTCCTGCATTCCGTTGCTCTGCGACCGCGGATAGGCTGGCGGAGAAAGCCTTCCACGCCGCCACACCGGCCCAACCGAACGGGAGCCGAGATGAAGAACGCCGAGCCGATCCTCTCCCATATCGACACCCACAGGCCGGATCTGGTGGTTCTGTCCGATACCGTCTGGGGCATGCCGGAGACCCTGTACGCCGAGTACGAGTCCTGCGCGCAGCACACCGCCATGCTGAAGGCCAAGGGCTTCGCGGTGACCGAGGAGGTTGCGGGCATCCCGACCGCCGTGATGGGCGAGGCGGGCGAGGGCGGTCCGGTGATCGCGATCCTCGGCGAATACGACGCCCTGCCGGGGCTCAGCCAGATCGCCAACATCGCCGAACCCAAGCCGTTGGTCGCCGGCGGCGCGGGGCATGGCTGCGGCCACAACCTGCTGGGTTCCGCCGCGCTGCTGGCCGCTTGCGCCCTGAAGGACTGGCTGACCGAGACCGGCACGCCGGGCCGGGTGCGGTACTATGGCTGTCCGGCTGAGGAGGGCGGGGCCGCCAAGGCCTTCATGGTACGCGACGGCGCCTTCGCCGATGTGGACGCGGCGATCACCTGGCACCCGGCGACCCACACGAAGGTCGACGACGCGCAGAGTCTGGCGAACACGCGGCTCGATTTCACCTTCACCGGCCGCTCCAGCCACGCCGCCGCCGCGCCGCATCTCGGCCGCAGCGCCCTCGACGCGGTGGAGCTGATGAATGTCGGCGTCAACTACATGCGCGAGCATATGCCGAGCTCCGCGCGGATCCACTACGCCTATCTCGATGCCGGCGGCACCGCGCCGAACGTGGTCCAGGGCCGGGCCAAGGCCCGCTATGCCGTCCGCGCCGCGGATCTGCCGTCGATGCTGGCGCTGGTCGAGCGGGTCAAGAAGGTGGGGGAGGGCGCCGCGCTGATGACCGAGACCTCCGTGACGGTTGAAGTGATCTCCGCCGTTTCCAACCTGCTCGGCAACACGCCGCTGGAGGAGGCGCTGCAGGACATCATGGACGGTCTCGGCGGCGTAGAATTCGACGAGGCCGACCGCAGGTACGCGGCCGAGATCCAGGCGACCCTGAGCGAGGGGGACATTGCCGCCAGCTACCGACGGTTCGGCCTGGAGCCGCGGGCGAACGAGCCGCTTTGCGACTACGTGGTGCCGCGCGAGATCCGGGGCGACGGCATGATGGGCTCGACCGACGTCGCCGACGTCTCATGGGCCGTGCCGACGGTGCAGGCCCGCGTCGCGACCCACGCCATCGGCACGCCGGGCCATTCCTGGCAGATCACCGCACAGGGCAAGGCCCCGGCGGCGCATAAAGGGATGACCTATGCGGGGGCGGCCATGGGGGCGCTGGCCCGCAAGCTGTTCACCGATCAAGTCCTGCTCGCCCGCGCCAGGAAGGATCACCAGGACCGCCTGGCGAAACAGCCCTACATCTGCCCGATCCCGGCCGACGTGCGGCCGCCGCTGCAGCCTCGGCCGACGTCCGAATAGCCTGGCGTGATGGCCTTCGGTGCCTAGACATCCACCTCAAGTACAAACTGGGCGTTCGCCTGGATGAAGTCGAAGCGCTTCTCCGCCTTCTTGCCCATCAGCGTCTCGACCATCTCACGGGTGCGGATGGTCTCGCTTTCCAGCTCCGGTTCGATCACCAGACCCGGACCGCCGCTCGGCGGGATCTTGACCCGCAGGAGCTGGCGGGTGGTCGGGTCCATGGTGGTTTCCTTGAGCTGCTTCGGCGGCATCTCGCCGAGGCCCTTGAACCGGCTGATCTCGACCTTCCCCCGGGCGTTGAAGTCGGTCTTCATCAGTTCCTCGCGATGGGCGTCGTCGCGGGCGTAGACCGTCTTGCCGCCCTGGACCAGCCGGTACAGCGGCGGCATCGCCAGGTACAGATGGCCGTCTGAGATCAGCCGCGGCATTTCGCGGTAGAAGAAGGTCATCAGCAGCGAGGCGATATGGGCGCCGTCGACATCGGCGTCGGTCATGATGATGACCTTCTCGTAGCGCAGCGCGTCCTCCTTGTAGGAGGCGCCCGTGCCGCAGCCCAGCGCCAGCATCAGGTCGCTGAGTTCCTGGTTGGCGCGCAGCTTCTCCACCGAGGCGCTGGCGACGTTCAGGATCTTGCCGCGCAGGGGCAGAACCGCCTGGGTCGCCCGGTTGCGCGCCTGCTTGGCCGAGCCTCCGGCGCTGTCGCCCTCGACCAGGAAGATCTCGGTGCCCTCATTGTCGGAGCGCGAACAGTCGGCCAGCTTGCCGGGCAGCCGCAGCTTGCGGGTCGCGGTCTTGCGGCTGACCTCCTTCTGCTGGCGCCGGCGCAGGCGGTCCTCCGCGCGCTCGATCAGACGCTCCAGCAGGAGATTGGCGGTGTCCGGATCGCCGGAGAGCCAATGGTCGAAATGGTCCTTCACCGCCTGGTCGACCAGCCTGGTGGCATGCGGGCTGGCCAGCTTGTCCTTGGTCTGACCCTGGAAGGCCGGCTCCCGGATGAAGACGCTCAGCATGACGCAGGCGCCGGCCATCACGTCCTCGGCGGTGACCTGGGCCACCTTCTTGTTGCCGACCAGCTCGCCATAGGCCTTCACGCCGCGGGCGAGTGCCGCCCGGAGGCCGGCCTCATGGGTGCCGCCCTGGGGCGTCGGAATGGTGTTGCAGTAGGCGTGCAGGAAGCCGTCGTCCTGATCGTCCGGCCAGGTGACGGCCCATTCCACCCGACCCTGTTCGCCGGGGGCCTCGACATCGCCGGTGAAGGGACGGGTCGCCACGGTTCGCCGTCCCTCGATGGCGCTCGCCAGGAAGTCGGCGAGTCCGCCCGGATAGTGCAGGACGGCCTCGGCCGGCGTGTCGTCGCCCTCGCGCAGCATGTCCGGATCGCACTTCCAGCGGATCTCCACGCCCTTGAAGAGATAGGCCTTGGAGCGGGCCATCTTGAACAAGGCGGCGGGGCGGAACCGCAGGCTCGGACCGAAGATCTCCGCATCCGGATGGAATCGGACGGTGGTGCCGCGGCGGTTGGGGGCGGCGCCGACGGTTTCCAGTTTGCCCTGGGGCATGCCCCGGGAGAAATGCTGGGCGTAGAGTCGCTTGTCCCGGGCGACCTCGACCTCGAGGCGGTCGGACAACGCATTGACCACCGAGATGCCGACCCCGTGCAGGCCGCCGGCGGTGGCATAGACCTTGTCCGAGAACTTGCCGCCGGCATGCAGGGTGGTGAGGATCACCTCCAGAGCCGATTTGTCTGGAAAGCGCGGGTGCGGGTCGACCGGAATGCCGCGGCCGTTGTCCCGGACCGTGACGGTCTGGTCGGCGGCGAGTTCGATCTCGATCCGGGAGGCGAAGCCGGCCACGGCCTCGTCCATGGAGTTGTCCAGGACCTCGGCGACCAGATGGTGCAGCGCACGCTCGTCCGTTCCGCCGATATACATGCCGGGACGGCGGCGGACCGGTTCCAGCCCCTCAAGGACCTCGATGTCCTTGGCGGAGTAGCCGGAAGTGTCGGCCGCGGCGTTGCTTGCGAACAGGTCTGCCATGATGTCTGACTGTGCGAGGGTGGCGGAAACGCTGTAGTCTATCCTGTAGCTGCCGTCAGGGCGAGCGCAAGATATAGTGCGCATGGTTAACGGAGGCGTCGCATGGAAACCGAATCAGGCCGCCGGCCCCGCGGCGAGATGCAGATCCGTACCATCGCCATGCCGGCTGACACAAACCCGAACGGCGACATCTTCGGCGGCTGGGTTCTGAGCCAGATGGACATCGCCGGTGGCCTCGCTGCGGCGCACCGGGCGGCCGGACGGGTCGCCACGGTGGGGATCGAGGCGATGACCTTCATCCGTCCGGTCAGCGTCGGCGACGTCATCTGCTGCTACGGCGATATCGAACGGGTCGGAACGACCTCGATCACGGTCGCCATCGAGGTCTGGAAGATCCGCGGGTTCCAGGAGCGCGAGGAGCGGCTGCTGGTGACCGAGGGCCGTTTCACTTATGTGGCGATCGACGAGAAGGGCAGGAAACGCGCGGTGGGCTGACCGAGGGGCACGGCCCGCATCGGGGAACCGATTGGGGCGCGAACCGTTGTCGGGTTAGCCGCTGCCGGGGATTGGCGGGGGCCGAACCTGCACAGCGTTGAACCGGGGCCGCCGGCAAGCCCATGAACTTCTCCGATGTCGAAACCGCTCTCATGGATTTCTGGGAGGGCACAGCGCAGCTTTGGACGGGCGATATCCTCGGCATCAATGCCGGCGTGGTCGTGACCGGTCTCGCGGTCCTGCTGTTCTGCCTCGTCCTGCCCAGCGTTCTCAGCCGACTGATATCCAAGACTGTCGTTTCGGTCGCCGATCGCAACGACCGCGATGTCAGCTACGGCAAGCTTGTCGAGGCGATCAAGGTGCCGATGCGCCTGCTCCCGTTGGTGATCGCGGCGATGGTCGCCACCGGATATCTGGAGCAGGGCGGCGATCTGCGCTGGGCCGCCGCCAGTTTGGCGCGCTCGCTGATCGTCATCATGCTGTTCTGGGCCGTCTATCGGGCCGTGGACCCGGTCGCCGAAGTCTGCGTGCGCTGGCGCGAGAGGATCAGCGGACCGCTGGTCGACTGGCTGGCGAAGACCGCCAAGGTCGTCGCCGTGTTCCTTGGCATCACCGCGGTGCTGGAAGTCTGGGGTGTGAACGTCGCCGGCCTGCTCGCCGGGCTCGGCCTGGTCGGCGTGGCGGTCGCGCTCGGCGCCCAGGATCTGTTCAAGAACCTGATCTCTGGAATCCTCATCCTGGCCGAGCGCCGCTTCGAGAACGGGGACTGGATCGAGGTGGACGGGGTGATCGAGGGGACAGTGGTCCAGATCGGCTTTCGGTCGACATCGATCCGCCGCTTCGATCTGTCTCCCGTCTACGTCCCGAACGCCAAGCTGTCGGACAACGCGCTGACCAACTTCTCGCGCATGCCCGAGCGGCGGATCTATTGGAGCATCGGTGTCGAGTACCGGACGACGGTCGAACAGCTTCGCCGGATCCGCGACGGCATCGAGGCGTACCTGATCGACAACGATGAGTTCGTACAGCCGGACCAGGGCACTCTGTTCGTTCGGGTGAACGACTTCGCCGACAGCGCCATCGAGATCCTGGTCTACTGCTTCACCCGGACCACCGACTGGGGCGAGTGGCTCGAGATCCGGGAGCGTTTCGCCTATCACATCAAGGAAACGGTCGAAGGGGCCGGTGCCGGCTTCGCCTTCCCGAGCCGCTCGCTTTATATCGAGGCGGACGCGACCCGCGTCGACGGTGAGGAAAAGAGCGGTGAGGGGCCGGAGCGGTTCACGCCGCCGTCGGACGCGAGCCGGTCGGGGCAGCGGAAGCGGTCCGCTCCGCGTCCGGGCACCGGGGAGGACGAGCGGGGCGACGAGGCGGAAGAGGACGGGGAGTGAGCCCCACCCGCGATCCGCTCACGCGTCCGTTCCTGGACGACACGGCCGGTGTCCCGCATCCTCGCTCCAGGACAGCCGCTTGGGGACCGCCATGAACCGCCTCATACCTTTCTGCCTCATCTGTCTTATGGCCGTCGCCGGATCCGCCCGGGCGGGCGAGGCGGACGTGGTCGGCGTCGAGGCCATACGTAGCGGCGACGGTTGGTCCTTCGATGTGACGGTGCGCCATGCCGATACCGGGTGGGATCACTACGCCGACAAATGGGACGTCGTTGCCCCGGATGGCGCCGTGCTCGCCACCCGAACGCTGTACCATCCCCATGTCAACGAACAGCCGTTCACCCGCAGTCTGGGCGGCGTCGCCATTCCCGACGGGATCGACACGGTCACCCTGCGCGCCCATGACAGCGTGCACGGCTACGGCGGCGCGGAGATCCAGGTGTCCTTGCCCCGGTAGGTGTGACTGCCCCGCAGGCGGCCGCGCTGGATCGGCCGGCGGTGGAGCGGGGCCGGTCGACCGGCGAAAGGCATCGAGGCAAGGATCCCGTCCAGCACTCCCGAGAATTGGTGTTCTCAAAGCGAAACGGGCCGTCCCGAAGGACGGCCCGCCACGATCTCGATCCCGACCGGAGCCGGGGGCCGACATCAGTTCGAGTAGTACATGTCGAACTCGATGGGATGCGGGGTGTGCTCGAAGGCGTACACCTCTTCCATCTTCAGCTCGATGTAGCCGTCGATCTGGTCGTCGGTGAACACGCCGCCCTGCGTCAGGAAGGCGCGGTCCTTGTCCAGATTCTCCAGAGCCTCGCGGAGCGAGCCGCAGACGGTCGGGATGTCCGACAGTTCTTCCGGCGGCAGGTCGTAGAGGTTCTTGTCCATCGGATCGCCCGGATGGATCTTGTTCTGGATGCCGTCCAGGCCGGCCATGAGCATGGCGGCGAAGGACAGGTACGGGTTGCCGGCCGGATCCGGGAACCGGACCTCCACGCGCTTGCCCTTCGGGCTGTTCACGTGCGGGATACGGCAGGAGGCCGAGCGGTTGCGCGACGAGTAGGCCAGCAGCACCGGAGCCTCGAAGCCGGGGATCAGGCGCTTGTAGCTGTTGGTCGTCGAGTTGGTGAAGGCGTTGATCGCGCGGGCGTGCTTAATGATGCCGCCGATGTAGTACAGCGCCATGTCCGAGAGGTCGGCGTAGCCCGACCCGGCGAACATCGGCTTGCCGTCCCGCCAGATCGACTGGTGCACGTGCATGCCCGAGCCGTTGTCGCCGGCGATCGGCTTCGGCATGAACGTCGCGGTCTTGCCGTAGGCGGCCGCGACCTGCTTCACCACGTACTTGTAGATCTGCAGGTGATCGGCGGTGGTGATCAGCGTGCCGAACTCCATGCCGAGTTCATGCTGCGACGGCGCCACCTCGTGGTGGTGCTTCTCGACCTTGACGCCCATCTCCTCCATGACGGAGAGCATTTCGGAGCGGATGTCCTGGCCGCTGTCAACCGGCGGGACCGGGAAGTAACCGCCCTTGACGCCCGGACGGTGCGCCAGGTTGCCTTCCTCGTAGTCGCGGGCCGAGTTGTACGGGCCTTCCTCGTTGTCGACCTCGTAGTAGCCCTTGTTCATGCCGACTTCGATCTTCACGTCGTCGAACAGGAAGAACTCGGCTTCCGGACCGAAGAACGCGGTGTCGCCGATGCCCAGGCTGTCCATGTACTTGACGGCCGCCTTGGCGGTGGAGCGCGGGTCGCGCTCGTACGGCTGGCCGGTCGACGGCTCGACGATGTCGCAGGTGATGGCCAGCGTCGGCTGAGCGAAGAACGGATCCATGACCGCGGTGGCCAGGTCCGGCTTCAGACCCATGTCGGACTCGTTGATCGCCTTCCAGCCGGCGATGGAGGAGCCGTCGAACATGAAGCCTTCCACCAGGCTTTCCTCGTCGATCGTGCGCACGTGCTGGGTCACGTGCTGGACCGCGCCGCGCGGGTCCGTGAAGCGGAGGTCGACGTACTTGACGTCGTGCTCCTCGATCATCTTCAAAACGTTCTTCACGTCGTCAGACATGGTTTCCTTCCTATCGTTGCCGTAGCGCCCCGGCGGTTGCCGCGGGCGCCACACTCCCTCTCGCTATGCCGGCCTGTTCCCGAGCCGACGTTTCGGACCTTGAGAGTCCGTCAGATCGCGTCCGACCCGGTCTCGCCGGTGCGGATACGAACAATTTCGTCGACGGTGGAGACGAAGATCTTTCCGTCGCCGATCCGTCCCGTGTGGGCCGCGCTCTGGATGGCCTCGACCGCCCGCGCGACCTGACCGTCCTCCATCACGATCTCCACCTTCACCTTCGGCAGGAAATCGACCACGTACTCCGCGCCGCGGTACAGTTCCGTGTGTCCCTTCTGCCGACCGAAACCTTTCGCCTCTGTGACCGTTATCCCCTGGATACCGATCTCATGGAGCGCTTCCTTCACCTCGTCGAGTTTGAACGGCTTGATGATCGCCTCGACCTTCTTCATGGGTCCGTGCCTTCGGGGTTGCGTGCGAATGCCCCGCCGAACGGCAGGGCTGACTGGTCGTTAGCACGGTGTGTGCCAACCATCGCACTTGGGTTAGAGCCTTGATTCCCAAGCATTCGGCCTGGAGATCGCTATCAGTTCACCACCTATGATGCCCTGAATTTCACCATTCGCCCAAAAGTTAGTCAAAGATCGCCTAAGACATGGGCGGTCGGGCCCGTTCCGGCCCGTCGTCAGGCCGACAGCATCTCCTTGATGCGCCGGATCGCCTCACGGATGTTCTCGGTCGAATTGGCATAGGAGAACCGCAGATAGCCCTCGCCAAACGCGCCGAAGCTGGTCCCGGCGATTACGGCGACGCCGGCCTCCTCCAGCAGTCTGGTCTGCAGCGCCTTCGCCGACAGGCCCGTTCCCTCGATGTTCGGAAAGGCGTAGAACGCCCCGCCCGGCTCGACGCAGCGGAAGCCGGGGATCTGGTTCAATTCGCCGACGATGACCCGGCGGCGCTCGTCGAACGCCTTCACCATGTCCGCCACCGCGTCCTGCGGCCCGTCGAGCGCGGCGAGTCCGGCGAACTGGGTCGGCGCGTTGACGCAGCTGTGGCAGTTGACCGCCAGCTTCTCCGCATGGCCGAAGATGGCCTTGGGCCACACCGAGAAACCGAGCCGCCAGCCGGTCATGGCGTAGGTCTTGGACCAGCCGTCCAGCAGGATCACCCTGTCGGCGATCTCCGGATAGGTCAGCAGGCTCACATGCTCGCGTCCGTCATACAGCATCTGGCTGTAGATCTCGTCGGACAGGAGATGGACGTTCGGCCAGTTCTGCAGGCCGGCCACCAGCTTGTCGATCTCCTCTTTCGGGACGGCACCGCCGGTCGGATTGGCGGGCGAGTTCAGGATGATCAGCCGGGTGCGCTCGGTGATCTTCGACAGCATCTCGTCGGCGGAGAAGGCGAACCCTGTCTCTTCCGACAGACGATAGGGAACCGGGGTGGCGCCGGAAAACTTCACCGAGCTCTCGTAGATCGGGAAGCCCGGGTTCGGATACAGGATCTCGGTGCCGGGCTGTCCGAAGATCAGGCAGGCGAAGAACATGGTCGGCTTGCCGCCGGGCATGATCATCACGGTGTCGGGGTCGACGGTGACGCCGTGCCGCGTGTTGAGGTCGCGCGCCACGGCCTGGCGGAGCTGCGGGATGCCGGCGGCCGGCGTATAGCCGTGATGGCCGTCGCGCAGCGCCTTGATTCCCGCCTCGACGATGTGCTCGGGCGTTTTGAAGTCGGGCTGTCCGATTCCGAGGTTGATGATGTCCTTGCCGGAGGCGGCGAGGGCGTTGGCACGGGCGAGCACCTCGAAGGCGGTCTCGGTGCCGAGGACGGACATACGGTCGGCGAGCACGGCGGTCATCGGGCGGTTCCTCGAAATCGGTCTGGTGTCTTTGCGTTCTGGCGACGCTCGAAGCGGCAGTGATACGCTGCCCTCAGCAAATTCGCCAGCGGGCGAATCAGATCGAAACGTAGCGGAAGCGCCCATCATGATTGAAGCCATCGAGGACATCGCCACGCCGGACGGGGCGATGGAGACCTTCTTCGTGCGACCGGAGAGGGGCGGGCCCCACCCCGCCGTGCTGATGCTGATGGACGCGCCGGGGATTCGCGAGGAACTCTACGACATGGCCCGGCGGCTCGCGACGGTCGGGTATTCGGTGCTTCTGCCGAACCTCTACTATCGCGCCGGCCGCGATACGAAATACGGGCCGGACGTGCTGACGGCGGGCAGCGCCGATCATACCGCCATGCGGGCGATCCGCACCAAGATGACGATTCCGCCGGTAATGTCCGATGTGGCCGCGATGATCGATCACATCGACAGCACGGGCGTGGCCCGGCCGGGTCCGGTCGGGGTGCACGGCTACTGCATGAGCGGACCCTATGCGCTCGCGGCGGCGGCGCGCTATCCCGACCGGGTGGCGGCGGCGGCCTCGTTCTACGGCACCTGGATCGTCAGCGCTGCGGAGGAAAGTCCGCACGCGACCCTCGGCAAGGCCAGGGGCGAACTCTACATAAGCTGCGCGGAAACCGACGACCTGGCGCCGCCGGACATGGTGGCCGAACTGAAACGGCTGTTCGACGCCTCGGGGGCGAAGGGGGAACTCGAGGTTCATCCGGGCACCCATCACGGCTTCGCGTTTCCCAGCCGCTGGTGCTACGACAAACCGGCCGCCGAGCGTCACTGGGAGCGTCTCATCGCGCTCTATCGGCGGACCATTGAATAAAATTATGCTGCGATGCAGCAGGAAGTTTCCGGACCTTGAAAAGAGTGCGGCGCCGCCCCGGGGCGGGGGCGACGCCGCTCGTACGGCAGCCGTTAAGCAGGGATCAAACGGCTGCCGGGTGGGCGCCGCCGGTACCGGCGGACTTGCTGCCAGAGAAGAGCGAAACGACCGGCGTCGTGATCGCCGCGAAAGCGCTCTGGAACGCGGACTTGACCGCGAGGGCGCGAAGGCGTCGGCCGGCAGCGATACCGCGCGCGATGTCTTCGTCGGTGATGGTGCGCATCTGGATCGTCTGGGTGCTCATGGCGTATCTCCTGTCTGGGACGGCCGACCCTCTTTTTCCTGTCGCCGTCCATCTGTGAGACACAAGATGACCTTCGCAGTGCGTCATTACAAATTCGTAATTTAAAGATGCAAAATTGAAAAAACTCATATAGCTGATTGCCGGGAGTACCGGCCGAAGGAGATTTCCGATGATCACCCTGCGCCAGGTCCGATACTTCCTGGCCGTGGCCGAGACCGAGAAGGTCTCCGCCGCCGCCACCAATCTCGGCATCTCCCAATCGGCGATCACGCTGTCGATCAAGGAGTTGGAGAACCAGCTCGGCGTCACGCTGTTCGAGCGCCGGGTCGGCGGCGTCGCCCTGACCCGCGAGGGCCAGAACTTCATCGGGCACGCCCGCAACATCGAGGCCGCCGTTGCCGACGCGGTGGCCGACATGCACCCGGACCGCACCGACGTCGAGGGCACGGTGAAACTCGGCGTCACCAATGCGGGCGCCGGCTACTTCCTGGTGCCGCCGCTGGCCCGGTTTCAGCGCGCGTTCCCCAACGTGTCGGTGCAGCTGCTGGAGCGCGAGCGCGTCGAGCTCGAAGATCAGGTGCTGGCCGGCACCGTCGACATCGCCCTGCTGCTCACCTCCAACCTGTCGAACGCGCCGGACCTGGAGCATCGCGGGCTGTTCCAGAGCCCGCGCGGCGCCTGGGTGGCGACCAACCATCCGCTGGCCAGCCGCGACACCGTCAGCCGCGCCGATGTGATCGAGTTTCCCTACATCCTCTACCAGATCGACGAGGCCGACCGGTCGTCCCGCGAATATCTGGCGGCCTCCGGTCTGGAGCCGAAGGTGCTGTTCGAGACCACGTCCCTGGAGGCGCTGCGCAGCATGGTGGCGACGGGGCAGGGGGTGACGATCCTGTCGCGCATGCTGTTCCGTCCCTGGTCGCTGGACGGCGGGCGGTTGGAATGGATTCCGATCACCGACGCCCCGCCGCCGATGGAGATCGGTCTGGTCTGGCGCAAGGGCCACGAGTTCACCGCCGCCGAGGCGCGGCTGGTCGAATATCTGGAGGCGGCGGTGCGCTGATCGTGCGCCGTTGCCGCCCGGTTTCCCCGGTGCTAAACCGCGCGACCCAGATATGACGCACGGGGGACCGCCCGATGAAGGCCGCCAACTCGCTCCTGTCCTCCTACGGCACCACGGTGTTCGAGGTGATGTCGCGGCTCGCCATCGAGCACAAGGCGATCAATCTCGGCCAGGGCTTCCCCGACGACCGCGGACCCGATCCGGTGCTGGAACAGGCGTCTAAGGCGCTCTACGACCCGCCGAACCAGTACCCGCCGATGATGGGCGTGCCCGAGCTGCGCCAGGCGGTCGCCGCCCATAACACGCGGTTCTACGGGCTCGACGTCGACTGGCAGAAGGAGGTCATGGTCTCCACCGGCGCCACCGAAGGGCTGGCGGCCTGCTTCCTCGGCCTGATCGAGCCGGGCGACGAGGTGGTGGTGATCGAGCCGCTCTACGACTGCTACCTGCCGATGATCCGCCGCGCCGGCGGCATCCCGCGTCCGGTGCGCCTGACCCCGCCGGGCTGGGAGCTGGATCTGGACGCCCTGGAGGCGGCGTTCAGCGACCGCACCAAGATGATCGTCGTGAACGATCCGCAGAAC
The DNA here is from genome assembly GCA_048983575.1 of Thalassobaculum sp. Lineage (GTDB taxonomy): Bacteria > Pseudomonadota > Alphaproteobacteria > Thalassobaculales > Thalassobaculaceae > Thalassobaculum. Next base: position 2,874,149 of record JBLZTD010000001.1, read on the forward strand.
CCGGCTTCCAAGGTCTACACGCGGGAGGAGCTGACCGCGATCGCCGACCTCTGCCAGAAATACGACGCCTACGCCCTCTGCGACGAGGCGTACGAGCATCTGGCCTTCGACGGGCGGCCGCACATCCCGCTGATGACCCTGGACGGTATGCGCGAGCGCTGCGTGCGGATCGGCTCGGCCGGCAAGACCTTCTCGCTGACCGGCTGGAAGGTGGGGTATCTGACCGCGCCGGAGCACCTGCTCGGGCCGATCTCGAAGGCGCACCAGTTCCTTGTGTTCACCACCGCGCCCAACCTGCAGCGCGCCGTCGCCTTCGGGCTGGAGCAGGACGACGCCTATTTCGACGGGCTGCGCGACGAGATGGCGCGCCGCCGCGACCGGCTGACCGACGGTCTGACCGCCATCGGCCTCGCTCCGGTGACCTGCCAGGGCACCTATTTCCTGTTCGTCGACGTGGCCGCGCATCTCTACGACGCCGAGACCGACGAGGGGTTTTGCCGCCGTCTCGTGACCGATGCCGGGGTGGCGGCCGTGCCGGTCTCGGCCTTTTATCTCGATCCGCTCAGCGCGCCGCGCAACTACATCCGCTTCTGCTTCGCCAAGCGGGACGCGGTGCTGGACGGTGCCGTCGAGAAGCTCGACGCCTATCTGAGAGAGGTGGGGCTCGGCATTTAGGTTGACGCCACGCCGGGGCTGGGATAGCAACGGCGTCCGCCGAGCCGATATGGCCCGGCGCCCGGTGGCGGGTGTAGCTCAGTCGGTTAGAGCGCCAGATTGTGGCTCTGGAGGTCGTGGGTTCGATTCCCATCACTCGCCCCATTTTCCCTCCGGGGAACCGGTCCGACCCGGCCTATACTGGCGCCATGACCGACGTCTCCAGCTTCCATCCCGACGACACGCTTCTGTCCTGCGGCGCCATGGGCGCCTGCGACCGCCTCACCATCGAGCGCGGTACTCCCGGGTTCACGCTGATGCTGCGCGCGGGGCAGGGAGCGGCCCGGCATATCCGCCGCGCTCTGCGGCCGGCCCGAACCCTGGTCGCCTGCGGTCCGGGCAATAACGGCGGCGACGGCTTCGTGATCGCCGACGACCTGCGCCGGCACGGCTGGGACGTGCGCGTCGCGCTGCTCGGATCGGTCGACGGGCTCCGGGGCGACGCGGCCCAGGCCTGCGCGCTGTGGGACGGGCCGGTCGAGCCGCTGTCCGTCGGGCTGCTGGACGGGGCGGGCGTTCTGGTCGACGCCCTGTTCGGCGCCGGTCTGGTGCGCCCCATCGAGGGCGAGGCGGCGGCGTTTCTGGCGCGGGCCGCAGGACGGGCGGCGAGCGGCCGGCTCAAGGTCGCCGCCGTCGATGTCCCGAGCGGCGTGCACGGGGATACCGGGGCGGTCCTCGGCACCGCGTGTCCGGCCGACCTGACCCTGACCTTCCACCGGCGCAAGCCCGGGCATGTGCTCTATCCCGGCCACGCGCTCTGCGGCGGGATCCGGGTGATCGATATCGGCATCGATCCGACGGCGATGGCCGCCGTCGATCCCACCGCGCGGGTGATCGGCCCGGCGCTGTGGGCCGACCGGCTGCAGCCGGCGGGACCGCAGGACCACAAGTACAGCCGGGGTCATGTCCTGGTGCTGGCCGGCGAGATGCCGGGGGCGGCCCGGTTGGCGGCCCGTGCTGCCCGGCGCATGGGGGCCGGATTGGTGACGGTCTGCGCGGCGGCGGAGCAGGTCGGCCTGATCGCCGGCGACGCGCCGGGTCTGATCGTGCAGGAGCATCCCCGAGATCTGCCGTCGTTCTCGGCCGACAGGAAGGTGGCGGCGATCGTCGTCGGACCGGGTCTCGGGCGCAGCCCGGAGGCGGCGCGCATGGTTGAGGCGGCCTTGGCCTGTGACGTCCCGCTGGTGCTCGACGCCGACGTCTTCACGCTGTTCGCGGACCGGAAGCTGCCGGAAGGCGCGCCGGCGGTGCTGACCCCCCATGGCGGCGAATTCTCCCGGTTCTTCGAGGATATCGACATCGGTGCGGCGGGCCGGATCGCGGCGGTCACCCGGGCGGCGGAGGCGAGCGGGCGAACGGTCCTTCTGAAGGGGCCGGACACGACGGTGGCCGCGGCCGACGGCCAATGCGCCGTGCTCGACGGCGCCCCCGCGACCCTGGCCACCGGGGGGACCGGCGACGTGCTAGCCGGTGCCATCGCCGCGTTGCTCGGGCATGGCCTGCCGCCCTTCGAGGCGGCCTGCGCCGGCGCCTGGCACCACCGCGAAGCGGCGCGCCGCCTCGGGGGAGGCTCGCTGTTCGCGGAAGAGCTGGCCGACGGCCTTGCCGCCACCCGCTGAGCGGGGCCTTCCCAGGGATCAGGTGGAGGGCTTGGACGGCCCGAAGGCGAGATCGTTGGTGCGGTGAAGCTTCCGGACGACCCGTTTCAGGACCATACGGACCAGCGCGGGACTCGCTTTCAGCGCCTCTTCAAGCTGCAAGGGGGTGATTTTCAAGGCGGTCACGTCGGTGATGGCCCGCACCCCGCGGGTATGCGGTATGCCCTCGACCATCGCCAGCTCCCCGACCACATCGCCCCGGCCCAGCCGGGCCAGGGTGACGGTCCGGGGGCCGATATCCCGGAAGACCTCGACCGCCCCTTCCTCGATGAAGAACAGGCCGGCGGGAGGGTCGCCTTGTTTGAACAGGATCTCCTTGGGTTCGAAGAACACCTTCGAGACCTTCAGGCCGGTGTCCGATGGGTCTGCCAATGCGCTTTCTTCTCCTCTTGTCTGCCGCGGGGGCGTCTCGCGAAATCCAGCGGCTCAGGCCGCGGGCGGTTCGATGCCGAGCGCCTCAAGGATCTGTGCCACGCATGCCTGCGGAGAGCAGGTGACGTTCACGGTGATCGCCTCCTCGTCGTCGCCGGGCGGCTGAAGGGTTGCAAGCTGCGAGGACAGCAGGCTCGGCGGCATGTAGTGGTCCGTGCGCGTCTCCATACGGGCGCGGATCAGTGCCTCGTCGCCGGCGAGACGGACCAGCCTCACATCCGGGCGGCCGCCGATAAGGATGTCTCGATAGCTTCGCTTGAGCGCCGAGCACGCGACGACCATGCCGTGTCCGGCCTCCCGCCAGCGGTCGATATCGGCGGCGATTGCGTCGAGCCAGGGCGCGCGGTCGGCATCGTCCAGCGGCGTGCCGGCGCGCATCTTGGCGACGTTGGCCGGCGGGTGGTAGCTGTCGCCCTCGGCGTAGCCCCAGCCGAGCCGTTCGGCAAGCAGGGTTCCGATGGTGGTCTTGCCGACACCGGAAACGCCCATCATTACGACGACCAGCGGGGCGGTTGCGGGCGCCGTCGGCGGCACGACGCTCATGAGCCGGTCCAGTCCGCATGGTGGCTGCCGGGCGCGTCGATCCGCTCGAAGGTGTGGGCGCCGAACCGGTCGCGCAGGCCCTGGAGGAAATCCGCCGGCACCCGGGCGCGGACCATGCCGTCATGCCAGGACAGCGCCGAGGTCAGGGCCGGGACCGCGTAGCCGGCCCCGATCGCCGCCGCCGCCACACGCCGCAGACCCGTCAGGGTCTCCGCCAGCTCGCCGCGCAGGGACGGCGCGGAGAGGGGATGGCCGCCCTTAGGCAAGCTCTCGAACGCACCGGCCAGGCGGTCCAACAGCGGGGCCCTGAGAATGCAGCCGGCGCGCCAGACACGGGCGACGGCCACCGGATCGACCGACCAGCCGTCCCGGGCATCGGCGGCGGAGATCAGCGCGAAACCTTGGAGGAAGGCCAGAAGGGTGGCGGCCCGCATGGCGGATTCCAGGTCGTCGACGGTGACGTCGACCCGGCCAGGCGGATCCGCCGCGAGGTCCCGCCTTTCGTCGCGCGCGGCCGAGACGGCTCGGGCGAAGACGGCTTCCGCGATGGAGGGGGCGGCAACTCCCAGGTCGAGGGCGGCGAGCGACGCCCAGCGCCCGGTTCCCTTCTGACCGGCCCGGTCGACCACCTTGTCCAGCAGCGGCGCCCCGTCGGCGTCCCGGGTGCGGACCACGTCGGCGGCGATTTCGACGAGATAGCCGCCACCCGGTCCCCGGTTCCACGTGGCGTAGGTCGCGCCGATGGTGTCCACGTCCATACCCAGCCCGTGCCGCATCAGGTCGTAGGTCTCGGCCAGGGACTGCATCACAGCGTATTCGATGCCGTTATGGACGGTCTTCACGAAGTGTCCCGCCGCCCCGCGGCCGAGCCGGTCGCAGCAGGGTGCGCCGTCGGCGGCCCGGGCGGCGATCGCCTGAAGGGTGGGGGCGATCCGCGCCCAGGCCTCCGGATCACCGCCGGCCATCAGGGCGGGTCCGTGCCGCGCGCCTTCCTCGCCGCCGGAGACGCCGAGGCCGATCAGATGGATTCCGTCGCCGGCCAGATCCGTCTGCCGACGGGCGGTGTCGGCGGCCTCCGTGTTGCCGCCGTCGATGATCGTGTCGCCGGAAGCGAGATGCGGTCGCAGGGCGGCGATCACGGCGTCCACGGCGGCGCCTGCCGTCACCATCAGCAGAATGCTCCGGGGGGCGTCGAGCCTGGCGGCGAGGTCGGCGGCATCGCGCGCCCAGTCGGCGGTTTCGGGCAGCTCGGCGCGGGCGCGGGCGGCGAGCTCGGCGTCGCGCTCCCAGGCGACCAGCGGCACGCCGTGGTCGGCGAGGTTCAGAGCCAGATTCCGGCCCATCGTGCCGAGACCGATGATGCCGAGCGGGCTGCGTGTGGTCGTCATCCTGAATCCTATCCCAAGCTCTCGCGCCAGGCGTCCCTGGCCTGATAGCCCCAATACACCATCTGCGCGTACCAGGCGCCGATCGGGCCGCCGACCGGGGTGAGGCCGAACGGCTTGAACAGGGTCCAGCGGTCGTCCCCCTCGGCGATGGCGGAGGCGATCAGTTCGCCGCCCATGGTGGTCGTCGCCATGCCGTGGCCGCCGTATCCCTGGCTGTACCAGACGCCCGGGCGCAATCGGCCGATCTGCGGCATCTTGTGGGCCGCATAGCCCATGGTTCCGGGCCATGCCACTTCGGCCTTCAGATCGCCGAGCTGCGGATACACCTTCCTCAGATCGGCCATCATGATGTCCGCCAGATGCGCCGGGTTGGTCCACCGGCTGATGCGCCCGCCCCACAGGATCCTGGTGTCGGGCAGGGGGCGGTAGTAGTCGCTGGCGAAGCGGGTGTCGCCGACGCCGTTGGGCAGGCCCATGACCTCCGAGAGCCGGTCGCCCACCGGCTCGGTCAGAACCACATAGGTTCCGATCGGCAGGGTGGCGGCGGCCAGGCGCGGCACCAGTCCCTCGATGTAACCGGAACAGCAGATCACCACGTGATCCGCTCGGATCGTTCCGTTCTTGGTGTGGACCAGTTTTGGATCGCGGCCGATCTCGATCTGCTGCACCGGCGTCGCCTCGAAGATCCGGGCGCCCGCCGTCGCCGCCATCCGGGCGTTGCCCCGGGTGAAGTTGAGCGAATGGAAGGTGAAGCCCTTCGGCTTCCACATCGCTTCGTAATACCGCTTCGTTCGCCAGATCGAGCGGACCGTCTCGCGATCCCAGACCTCGATCCCCGCGTCCGTCAGGTCGTTCAGCCAGTCGGCCTCGCGCTTCACGCCGTCCCGGTCGTCGAACCAGGAGCAGGTGACCCTCCCATCGACGATCGGCGCCACGCCGCCGGCGATCGCGTGGGCGCGCTTGCGCACCAGATCGACCGCGTCCTCGCTCAGCCGATAGAGCCGCAGGGCGTGATCCTTGCCGACCCGGGCGATCAGGTCGGACAGTCCGCGCGAAAAGCCGGCGCCGACGAAGCCGCCGTTGCGGCCCGATGCGCCCCAGCCGATCCGCCGGGCCTCCACCAGGGCGACGGACTTGCCGCGTTCGGCAAGACCGAGCGCGGTCGAGACGCCGGCCATGCCGCCTCCGACGACGCAGACCTCGACATCCAGATCGCCGTCCACCGCGGGGAAAGGATCGTCCGCGTCGCGCGTGCGGCTGTAGTAGCTGTCGATGTATCCGCCGAGACCGTTGTTCATAGGGTCCATGGTCACTCCCTCGAATGCGGCGCGCAGTGTAGCCGGGAGCGACGCGGCGATGAACGCCCGCGAGTTGAGATGTCAGGCGCTGTTCAGGGCGGGGTTTGGCTTTTTGACGCGGTCTGCCTTTTTGGCGCTACCGGGTGGGGCGTCCAATGCCCGGGCATCGACCGGGACCAACGGCCCACCCAGAGCCGGGCCACAGGCCTCCGTGCAGCCGCAATCGCGCAGGAACGCAAGGTGGTCGGCGGTGCGCACGCCGTCGGCGCCGACTGAGCGCCCCAGCGCGCGGGCGAAGGCGACGGTCGCCGCAACGCCCTCGTCGAGAGCCCCGAGCGAGGCCATGTCCAGGGTCACGTGCCGGAAGGGCTGCCGGGCCAGCGACAGCATCGGATTGCCGCCGGCGCCGAATCCGGTAAGGCAGAGGTCGGGTCCCAGATCTGCCAGCGACTCGAGCACATCCGCCATCAACTCGGGGTCGTCCGCGAGTGCCGTCTCGTCGATCGCAAGGCGGAGCCGGTTCGCCGGGAGACCGGCGTCGCGCAGCAGATCCCGGATCATGTCGACCAGATCGGGCTGAAGCAGGATGTCTGCGCTCAGCGGCACGGTGACGCGCGGAGAGCCGCTCCACGCGCCAGCCCACTGGCAGGCGTCCCGCAGCATCCGCTCGCACAGGTCGGACGCCAGCCCTTCAACCGCCGCGGTCAGGGGAGCGCCGGTCGCGGTGTCCGGCGCCGACAGGCCCAGGAGCGGTCGATCGAGGCTGTCGAGCAGGCAGGTTCGAAAACCGGTCAGCGCATGGCCATCGAGCGATCTGATAGGCAAGAGGCGCAGCTGGAGACGATCATGCTCGAAGTCCAGGCGCAGTGCCTGGGCGGCTTTCCGGCGGGCGTCGAAATAGGCTTCGGCGTCCGAGCTGGCACGGGGAACGGCTGCGGCCGGCATTCTCCGGCGCATCCGGAGCTCGTGTTCGGCAGCCTGCAGCAAGCTGTCCGCGTCGAGCGCGGTATCGGGGTAGAGGGCAATGCCCGCGCGGCACTTGACGGTGACCGTGCTGCCCGCCGCGGTGACGGGCCGGCCGGCGCGCGCGACCAGTCGGACGGTTTCCTGCTCCAAGTCGCCGGCGTCCTTGGGGTCGGGGACGAGAAGGGCGAAGGTGGTCTCGTCGAAGCGCGACAGGACGGCGGACTCGGAGACCAACCCGCCCAGGCGGATCGCCAGCTGGCGGACAACTCCGTCCCGGACCAAGGTGCCGAAACCGTCGGCGATGTCCGACAGGTTCGCGAGCCGGATCAGGACCAGCCCGATACGCCTTTGGTCCCTCTTGGCGCCGCGCAATTGAGCGCCGAGTATCTGTTGAAGGGCACCGCGATTCGGCAGACCGGTCATATCGTCCAGCAGGGAGAGACGTTCGACCCGTTCCTCCGCAGCGGTTGCGTGGGTGACGTCGATGCCGACGGTCAGGACCCGCTGAATCTGGCCCTTTGCATCGCGCATGGCGGAGCGCGTGACCATGAAGGTCCGGGCCCGTCCGTCGGCGTCGATCAGCTTTTCGGGACCGAAATGGGCGATCGCGACCCCGCTGGCGAGGCGTCGGTCGGCCCCGTCGATCTGCCGTCCGGCTTCGGCGCCGAGCAGGTCCGTGGCGGTGCGCCCGACCGCTTCCTCCGGCGTGATCCCGAAGACATCGGCCTGATACGCGTTGATGAACTCATAGGTCCCGTCCGGCGTCTTGGCTCCGACCATGGCCGGCAGACCGGCAAGGATCGCGTCCAGCAGCGCCCGGGACTCGCGCATCGCGTGATCGGTCTGGAGCCGCTGGGTCACGTCGAGGAGGGCGAGGAGGCAGATGACGTCGTCGCCCAATCGGTGAGCGGTTGCCTGGATCTCGACGGGGAAGGCGGTGGCGTCCCGCCTCAGCGCGCGGCGGCGCGAGGGACCGATGTCCACCGTGGGCTCGTCGTCGCCCGAGGCAGCGGACACCGACACGGTCAGCCCCGGAACCACGGCCGCCACGGGCTTGTCGAGCAGATCGACTTCCGGCAGGCCAAGGGCGTCCCGCGTGCGCCGGCTGGTCATGACGATACGGCCGGCGCTGTCGGTGGCGATGATCAGCACCGGAAGGGCATCGAGCACGCGCTCGAGCGTGTGCACCGTGTCATACAGGGACGCGAGCGTAAGCCCAGTCATGCGACGTCCAAACCGCCAAGGAGTTTCCGTGCCGGATCAAAAAGTCACATTTTACTTTCCAGATCGCAATTGATTTCCGCAGAACAGTTCTCGATACTTAGGGAAATGCGGGTATCCGCCTCGGGCGTGTCAACGTCCCGGCGCAATTGCCCGGAGGCTTGCTGCAGAAGGCATGGAGCCGGTCAGATGGAAGCGGTCAGACACCCACCCCGGACGTTGGAGAGGCTTTCCCAGGAGGATCTGGACGGCCTGATCCGGCGTCACGCCCGGTTTCGCAACGGCCGGCTCGGGGGAGCGCGGGCCGTACTTTCGTTCTTCGATCTCGCATGGCTGGATTTTCGCGGTGCCGATCTGACGGATGCGGATCTGACCGGCGCCTGTCTGTCCCGCGCGACCCTGACCGGCGCGACCCTCGATTACGCCTCTCTGTTCGCCGTCGACATGCGCGGCGCCAATCTGGACGGCGCCAGCATGGTGAAGACCGACATGCGGGGCGTCTGCCTCCGAGGCGCGCGCCTGATCGGCGCGACCATGATCGACGCCGACCTGCGCGAGAGCCGGCTGGCCGAGAGCGGGGATGTCGACCGCGACCTGCACTGGATCGACATCGAACCGTCGATCACCGAACTGCACCAGGCGGATCTGGCGGGTGCGGACCTGACGCGGGCGAAGATTTCCGGCGCCGTCTGCGTCAACGCCAACTTCGCCGACGCCGTTCTGCGCGACACCCATTTGGTCCGATGCAACCTGCGCGGGGCCAATCTCAGCGGCGCCAATCTCGACGGGGCGGACCTGAGCTGGGCAACCCTGGAGAAGGCGGTGCTGCGCGACGCGATCTTCACCCGCATCAAGACGAGCATGACCGAACTCGGGGGCGCCGACCTGACCGGGGCGCTGACCGATCGACCGGCCGGCCCGACGGTGGAGGATCTGGAAACGCCGATGGCGCTGCTGCTCGATCGCCACGAGATCTGGGTGACCACCGCCGGCGGCAAGGGCGCGCAGCTGGATCTGTCGGCCATGGATCTGCGCGGAATCGAGGCCCTGGCCACACACGACCTCACCGCTGTGATCGCCGAGGGCTCGGTTTTCTGCGGCATGGATCTTACCGGTGTGCGGATGGCGGCGGCTCGCCTTGCAGGGGCCGACCTGCGTTTTGCACAGCTCGGCGAGGCCGATCTGCGCGGTGCCGATCTGACCGGGGCGCGGCTGCAGAACACGCGGCTGACCGGGGCCAATCTGCGGTCCCTGGTGACGGAAAGCGGACGCAGCGTGCCCACCCGCCTCAACGGCGTCGATCTGCGCTTCGCCGATTTGCGCGGCGCCGACCTGCGCGGTGCGGACCTGCGCGGTGCGGACCTGCGCCGCGCCGACCTTTCCAACGCCGTCCTGCACGGGACGGACCTGCGGGGCGCCGACCTGCGCGGCGCCAACCTGACCGACCCGACGCGCGCCGGCGCCCGCGTCGACGAGACGACCCGGCACGCCGTCCGACCGCCGGCCGAGTGACGTCCCTCTCCGACCTGAAGCCTGGACCCGCTGCGGCGGGTCCTTTTTTTGCGTGGAAGAACGGGATTTTAGCGAAAAAAGCACGTGATTCGGATGCTTTAAAACACAATAACGCGGCAGAAGGATTTTCTGGAAGATGAATTGCTCACACCGTACAGTTCTCTTGCCCCGATTACTGAAACGCGAATCAGGTCTACAACGGGTCGGAAATATTCGGTGGGTATGAAACTGTTTCGACCAAGAGTTCGATACGGGGCCGTCTCTGTGAGACATCCCCGGGCGGCGGCCGGCTGCTCACCTTCCCAACCGCCCAGCGCCGGCCGTCGCATTCTACGCTTTCAGAAATCCGCCTGTGCGTGCGGGCCCGGTGCCGCCCGGCGACCTGCTATCTCGTGATCGCCGTTCCTTGCCCGGGCGAAGCCGTTTCGACGATGGCCGCCCCGCTGACCGGACCGCTGGCCAGTGCTGCATCCGTTTTCTGCCTTTGATCCGTGCCGGCCTCGGCAAGAGCGGTCGGAAGCGCGGCCTGGGTCGGGTTCGCCATGAGCGCCAGCACGAAGAGTTGGCCGTCGCGCGCGGCGATATCCGCAGGGTCGGCTTCCAGCAGCGCGTCGTAGAGCACGAGCGCCTCGGCTGGGCGATCAAGGTCGACCAGCACCTCGGCGAGACCGGCCGCGGCCTCGAGATTGCCGGGATCGACGTCGAGAGCGGCGGCGAGAAGCGTTGCCGCCTCCTCGACGGCCCCCAGCCGCGCCGCCAGCAGGCCCCAGCGGGCCAACGCTTCACCGGATTCCGGAAAGGCTTCATGGGCCCTGCGGTAGAGCGCGATCGCCATGCGGTTATCGCCGCGGGCCTCGGCGGTTTCGGCCATGGAGACCAGCCCGGCCGCGCCGGTTTCGTCGGCCTTGGCCGCCGAGCGGTCCGGGTCCGGCGCGAGCAGGGCCATGAACAGCGCCCCGATCAAGATCGCCAACCGTTTCATGTCAACTCCACCCCCGAGTCGGTCTTCAGGGCACGATTCGAAATCGGTAAACTGAAGGTAAATATATCAATATGCCTTTCATTCTGTAATATATTTCTGAAATAGTTAATTATTCCTTACCTCAATTCGGGTTGAGGGGCGTTCAGGAGGGATGCATGCGGAACGCGACGGTCCGGGCGGTCGAAGCGGAAGAGGGCGACGGTAACGGACATTCGTTATCGGACCGTGAACCGACCGGTCTTAAAGATCGATCGGACGGCGACGCCGGGGAGACGGATGCGGCCTCGGTTCGCGCGCTCTACGAGGATCTCACCGGCCTGCTGGAGCGGTTGCATCGGCGGCATCTGGACGTCGTGCGGCTTGGTCTGGAAAGCATCGGCGTGACCGAGATCAATGGCAGTCAGGGTCTTCTGTTGCTGGCCATTGGCGACGGCGAAGTGCCGGTGCGCGATCTGATCCAGCGAGGCTACTACCAGGCCAGTTCCGCCACCTACAACATCAAGAAGCTGGTCGATTACGGATATCTCGAACAGCTACGCTCAGAGCATGATCGCCGCTCGGTGCGGCTCCGTCTCGCCCCGTCCGGACATCAGGTGGCGGACCGCCTGCGGGCCCTGGACGAGCGGCTGGCCAGAATCGCGGCGGAGGAGGAGGGGCTCGGCCCCGACCTTCAGCAGGCCCTGCGCACGTTGAAGAAACTGGATCGGGTCTGGGCGGACTTCCTCAGTTTCGGGTGACGGTCGGGGTTCTTGCCCGAAAGACTGCGGGTTCCCTTACGCTCCCGAAACGCGCTGATATAGCCAAACCGGAGGCAGTCTAGGGGGAGGGGCGATGCGGATCGTGATCATGGGGGCCGGAGGGGTCGGCGGATATTTCGGCGCCTATCTGGCGCAGGCCGGCCACGACGTCGCCTTCATCGCCCGGGGCGAGCATCTTGCCGCCATGCGGGCGCGTGGATTGCGGCTGGAGGGCACGCGCGGGGATATCGTCCTGCCGGCCGTCACGGCGGCGGAGGATCCGGCCAGTCTCGGCGGCACCGCCGACGTCGTCCTGTTCGCGGTCAAGCTTTACGACACTGAGACCGCCGGCAGGTCTCTTGCGCCCATCGTCGGACCCCATACGATGGTGATCGGGCTGCAGAACGGCGTGGACGGTCCGGACCGGCTTGCCGGAGTGCTGGGCCGGGACCGGGTCCTGGGCGGCGCCGCCTACGTTTCCGCCCTGATCGCCGAGGCCGGGGTGGTGCGCTACACCTCGGACATGTCGCGGATCGTCTTCGGCGAGTTGGACGGGCAGGTTTCGCCCCGCGCCACCGCCTTCGCCGAGGTTTGCACCGCGTCCGGGTTCACCGCCGACGTCTCCGCCGACATCCGGGCGACCCTGTGGGAGAAGTTCGTCCTGCTCGCCACCAACTCGGCCCTTACTAGTGTGCTGCGTAAGCCCGCCGGGGAGATCTATACCGACGACGAACTCGCCGGGATCGCCCGCGAGATGATGCAGGAGGTGGCGGCCCTGGCGGCGGCGGAGGGTGTGGCGATCGCGCCCGATACGGTGGAGAAGGCGATCGCGCTCACCCGAACGTTCCCGCCCGGAATGTACGCATCCCTGTATCACGATCTGGCTCGGGGCCGGCGGACCGAGGCCGAAAGCCTGTCGGGCCTGGTTTCCCGGCGCGGCCGTGCCCTCGGCGTACCGGTGCCGTTGCACACCATGGCCTGGGCGGCGCTCAAGCCCTGGGTGAACGGCGGCTGAGAACGATAGCGCCGGCCCCCTATGCGAGCTTGCGCCGCCCGGTATCCGCCGCGCCGTCGTAGAGAATTCCCTCCCGCCGCCGGAAGGCGTCATGCCCGCGCTCGATATCGGCGGCCGAGAATCCGCCTTCAGGTCGGCCGCACAGTTCGAAATGGCCGAACCTGTCCTCGCCCCGGGCAAGTACGGCCAGCGTCTTGACCCCCGAGGTCTGGCGCATGCTGGGCTTGATGTAGCGGATGGCCAGGCCGATACGCCTGTCACCGGAGCCGTTGGGGTGGGAGGCGTGGAAGATCCGGCCGTGATGCAGGGACATCTCGCCCGGCTGCAGAACCACGTCGATCGCGTCCTCGTCCCGCACGTCGACGGCGATCTCCTGGCCGCGGGTCAGAAGGTTGTCCGGATCGAACGTGTCCTTATGCGGCACGATCTGTTCGGTGTGGCTGCCCGGCACGAAGCGCATGCAGCCGCTCTCGACCGTCGCCGGCGACAACGCCACCCAGGCGGTAACCTTGTCGGCTTCGTCCAGGCCCCAATAGGTCAGGTCCTGGTGCCAGGACACGAAGCTCTTCGTCCGAGGTTCCTTGGTGAAGAACGAGCAGCCCCAGACGATCAGGTCGTCGCCCAGGATCTCCGAGACCGGCCCGGTGATGGCGGGATCGCGCACCGCGTCGAAGAAGTCGGGCAGCATCAGGTGCGGCTGGCCCGTCGCCATCGACCGCGCCTTCGGGTTCGGCGCGCCGGCCTCCGCCGCTTCCAGGATGCGCCGCAGCTCCGCCGACCGCTCCGGCGACAGCGCGCGGATCGGGAAGGCGTAGCCGTCGCGGGCGAAGGCCTCGGCCAGCGGGGTCGATGCAGAAGCCGTTTCGGATCGGGCAGGCATGAGCTTCCTCCTCTCGGCCCCCCGTTCTTCGGCCTGGGCCCGTCTGATCGCGGGCGGTGGCGGGTCGGGGGTGCGTTACAGGGTCTGATGGAGAACACAGTAGCGCCCGGTGAGCTTGATGAGCGAGGCCTGTTGTTCCGCGCCCGAACCTGCACCGTTCTCGAAGTCGGGAGTAGTGTCGTCGAGGATGCCGCGGCTTTGACCGCAACGCCGCGCACCGCGATACCGTGGGCTCGCGCCACTGTCTTCGGGGTGACGGCTGCGGCCGGTGAACGGCGAGGGCATTCCCGGGGAAACGGCCCCAACCAAGCGGACCAGAAGGCTGCGATATCGGCGGAGAGGGCAAAGGAGGCTCACACGAAGCGCGCCGGCGGCGGCGCGACTCTCTCCCGTCGCCGTGAAATCCGTTGCGTTCCGCCGTCCGCATCGGCACTACAACGGCAGCGACCCGAGCGATGCGGCTGACATCCTGCGCGGTCGCTCCGACCGACTCCTGATCACCGGCGCCAGGTAACGCGACGAAGATGAATATATTCAATTGGTTGAAAGACGAAATTAAATCGATATTAGAGGATACGGCGACCCGGGAAGGGTGGCCGGACGGCCTCCCATTCGACCGCATCACCGCCGAGCCGCCGCGCGATCCGTCCCATGGTGACATCGCCACCAACGCTGCCATGGTCCTTGCCAAGCCGGTCGGCAGCAAGCCCCGCGCCATCGCCGAGCCTTTGGCCGAGGCGCTGCAGGCGCTGGACGCGGTTGAGAGTGTCGAGGTCGCCGGCCCGGGCTTCATCAACCTCCGGCTCTCACCGGATCTCTGGCGGGCACAGGTCGGCTCGATTCTGAACGCGGGAGCGGCCTACGGGGCGTCGGACGTGGGGTCCGGTCGCAAGGTGAATGTCGAGTACGTGTCGGCCAATCCGACCGGTCCGCTGCATGCCGCCCATGCACGAGGCGCGGTGTTCGGGGATGCGCTCGCGGCCCTTCTGGAGAAGGCGGGCTTCGAGGTCGGACGCGAGTACTACATCAACGATGCCGGCGCCCAGGTCGATACCCTCGCGCGGTCGACTTACCTGCGCTATCGCGAGGCGCTGGGCGAGACGGTCACGATCCCGGAGGGACACTATCCGGGTGAATATCTCAAGGATGTCGGCAAGGCGCTGGCCGAGCGCGACGGCGACACGTGGATGAACGCGTCGGAAGACGAATGGCTCGAGCCGGTGCGCAGCTTCGCCATCGAACTGATGGTCGCCGACATCAAGAAGGACCTGGTGGCCCTGGGCGTCCGCATGGACCGGTTCTCGTCCGAACGAGCGCTGGTCGAGGACCGGGCGGTCGACCGGGTGCTGGCCAAGCTGGAAGCCGACGGGCTGGTCTATACCGGCGTGCTGGAGCCGCCGAAGGGCAAGACGCCGGACGACTGGGAACCGCGCCCGCAGCTTCTGTTCAAGGCGACCCGGTTCGGCGACGACGTCGACCGGCCGTTGAAGAAGTCGGACGGCTCCTGGACCTATTTCTCCAACGATATCGCCTACCACCTGGACAAGCTGGAGCGCGGCTTTCCGGAGATGATCGACGTCTGGGGCGCCGATCACGGCGGCTACGTGAAACGGATGAAGGCGGCGGTGACGGCGATCACCGGCGGACAGGGCGACCTCGACGTCAAGCTCTGCCAGCTGGTTCATCTGTTCGACGGCGGCAAGCCGGTGCGCATGTCGAAGCGGGCCGGCACTTTCGTGACGCTCTCAGACGTGCTCGATGCGGTCGGCCCGGATGTGCTGCGGTTCATCATGCTGACCCGGCGGAACGACCAGACGCTGGAGTTCGACTATCAGAAGGTCAGCGAGCAGAGTCGGGACAATCCGGTGTTCTACGTGCAGTACGCCCATGCCCGGGCCTGTTCGGTGATTCGCAACGCCGGCGAGGCTTTCGCCGGCGAAGACCTCTCGGACACCGCGCTTTCCAAGGCTTCCGTCGCTTCCTTGACCGATCCGGACGAGATTGGTCTGATCAAACTTCTCGCGGGCTGGCCGCGCGTCGTCGAAAGCGCGGCTGAGGCGCACGAGCCGCATCGCGTCGCGTTCTATCTCGGTGACGTGGCCGCCGCGTTCCACGGTCTGTGGAACAAGGGACGGGAGGACGCCCGGCTGCGCTTCATCCTGGACGACGACCGCGAGACGACGCTCGCCCGCATGGCCCTGGTGCGGGCGACGGCGACGGTGATCGCATCGGGTCTCGGGGTGATGGGTGTCACGCCGGTGGAGGAGCTGAGGGAATGAGCCAAGACGGCGACGGCCTGCAGGCGGACGCGATCGATCGTCCCGGTCCGCCGCCGGAATTGCGCGATCCGCCCAGCCGCTCGCGGGCTCTGGGCGCCTTCCTTGCGACCTTCGCCCTGGCCGCGTTCGCCGGCGTCGTCTGGTACGCCTATGACCGGGGCCTGCAGGCCGGGAGCGAGGCGACGGCGCCGCTGATCCAGGCCGACCCGTCGCCCATCAAGGTCCGGCCGGAGCAGCCCGGCGGCCTCGAAGTCCCCAACCAGGACAAGTTGGTGTATGGAGCCCTGCGTCCCGGTCAGGACAGGGGAGAAACGGTCGAACGTCTGCTGCCGCCGCCCGAAGCGCCGGTGGAACCGCCGCAGCCCGAGCCCTCGACGGATACGGCTGCCGATGCCGCGAGCGGGTCCGGGACCTCGCCGGACAACGGCGCGCCTGCGGAGAATGCGGGAACCGCCACGGATACCGGGTCCGCCGTCTCGTCGACGGTGCCGATACCGGCCCGGACCCCCCAGGCGGTCACCGCACCGACCCAGGACGCGACGGCCAACGCCAGTCCAGCCACCGCCAGCACCGAGGCGGTGCCGCCGCCGGCCGCACCGCCTACGCAGGGTTCCGGGACGGATGCCGCGCCGGAGCCGCGCCCGCAGCCCGACGCCACCGGGGTCCCGCCGGCGCGGGTGGCCGACGCTCAGGACCGGAACAGTCGGGATACCGGAACGCAGAATGCGGCCGCCGGAACCGCGGAGACGCAAGACACCGCCGCCGCGACCGCCGGCAATCAGGTGGCCGCGGCACCGTCGCCGGCGCCCGAACCGAAACCCGCCCCTGAACCCGCCGCTGAACCCGCCGCTCCGCCACCGCCGGCGGTGGCCGCTCCGCCGGCACCGGTGGGAGCGTTCCGGGTTCAGCTCGGGGCTTTCCGCGACGAGGCGGCGGCCCGGCGCGAGTGGGATCGGCTGACCCGGCGCTACCCGGATGTGCTCTCCGGGCTGACCTTGCGCGTTCAGCAGGTCGATCTGGGCGCGGGCAAGGGCGTCTTCCATCGGATCCAGGGCGGCATGCTGACCGAGGCCGCGGCCGACCGGGTCTGCGCCACCCTGAAGTCCCGCAATCAGGCCTGTCTTCTGGTTCGTCCGTAGGATGGGCCGCGCCATCGTCTTCGGCTGTGCCGGGCCGGTGCTGGGCGACGAGGAGCGCGCGTTCTTCCGCGACGTCGATCCCTACGGCTTCATTCTCTTCGCGCGCAACATCGAGACCCGCGATCAGGTCCGCGCCCTGGTCGACGATCTTCGACGCTGCGTGACCCATCCCCACGCGCCGGTCCTGATCGACCAGGAGGGCGGCCGGGTCCGGCGCATGCGCCCGCCGGAATGGCGCGATTATCTCGCTCCGGGCGTCTTCACCGACGCCTACGCCCGTCGGCCCGAGCAGGCGCTCGAAGCCTTCGCCCTGTCGGCGGAACTGATGGCAGCGGATCTCTTCGAGATCGGCATCGACGTGGATTGCGTGCCGATGCTCGACGTCCGGCAGCCCGACTCCGACAGGCAGGTTATTGGCGACCGGGCGCTCGGCGACGACGCGGAGACCGTCATTCGGCTTGCCGAGGCCATGGTCGCCGGGATCGAGCGGGCCGGGGTCTGCGGCGTGATCAAGCATATGCCCGGCCACGGGCGCTCGCTGGTGGACAGTCATGCCGACCTGCCGAGGATCGACGCGTCCGCCGAGGCGTTACGGGCGGTCGACTACCTGCCGTTCCGGCATTTCGCGGGCCGCGTGCCCTATGGCATGACAGGACATCTGCTCTACACCGCCCTCGACCCGGACCGGCCTTCGACGCTGTCGCCGCGCGTGGTGGGCGAGGTGATCCGGGGCGAGATCGGTTTCGACGGGCTGCTCTTCACCGACGACATCTCCATGGGGGCGCTGTCGGAAGCAAGGGGGGGGGGCGGTTCGATCGGCGACCGGTCCCTCCGGTCGATCGAGGCCGGCTGCGACGTGTTGCTTCACTGCAACGGCGACATGACGGAGATGCGCGCGGTGGCGGCGGCGGTCGGGCCGATGGGGCCGGACGCGGTGCGGCGCGCGGCGGCGGCGGATGCGCACAGATCGGCGCTCGCGTCGGCGGTTTCGTCGACGGATACTGCCGCCGGCAGGGCCGATGCCGCCCGGCGCCTCGAAGCCCTCCTGAAGGATCTGCGGTCATGATGTCCGATCTCGACATCAACAGCTTCGTCCTGAACGCGTCGATCTGGGCGCTGCCGGTGCTGCTGGCGATCACGCTGCACGAGGCGGCGCACGGATGGGCGGCGGCCAAGCTCGGCGATCCGACCGCCAGGCTGATGGGGCGGGTCACCCTGAACCCCTTCGCCCATGTCGATCTGGTCGGCACCGTCATCATTCCGCTCGCGCTGCTGGTGATGAACGCGCCGTTCCTGTTCGGCTATGCCAAGCCGGTCCCGGTGAATTTCTCCCGGCTGAGGAATCCCCGCCGGGACATGGCGCTGGTGGCGTTGGCGGGTCCGGCCTCGAACATTCTGCTCGCGGTTCTGGGCGCGCTGGCGTTCCACCTCGTTCCGGCGCTGCCGGATGCCGCCACCCAGTGGGCAGCCGAGATGCTGCAGCGTCTCGTGCTCCTGAATCTGATCCTGGCGGTGTTCAACATGCTGCCGGTACCGCCGCTGGACGGCGGGCGCATCCTGGTCGCGATCCTGCCGGACTGGGCGGCGTGGAAGGTGGCGCGGCTCGAGCGGGCGGGCCTGTTCATCGTCATCGGCGTGCTGTTCCTGCTGCCGTACGTGGCGGGCGAACTGGGGTACAATCTCAACGTCGCCGGCGTCCTGATCTGGGCACCGGTGGACTTTCTGATGTCGGTGATCGCGACGTTGACCGGTCACTGACCCCGCACGCGGGGAGCTGTCCTGACGGGCCCGCGACCGGGAAATGCATTGAGGAGGGAACGCGTCCCATTGGCGACGAACCAGCCTTTCGAAAGCCCTGAGCCGGACTACCGCCGCCCCGAGCCGGTGCAGCTCTCGCTGTTCCTCAACCTCGACGGTTTCGAGGGGCCGATCGATGTGCTGCTGACCCTGGCGCGCGAGCAGAAGGTCGATCTGCATCAGATCTCGATCCTGGCGCTCGCCGAGCAATATCTGCAGTTCGTCCAGCAGGCCCAGACCCTGAACCTGGAACTGGCGGCGGACTACCTCGTGATGGCCGCGTGGCTCGCCTATCTGAAGTCGCGCCTGCTCCTGCCGCCCGACGAGAGCGACGAGGAAGAGATGGATCCGGCCGCCCTGGCTGAGGCTCTGCGCTTCCAGCTTCAGCGCCTCGAGGCGATGCAGGATGCCGGCCGCAGGCTGATGGGCCGGGCCCAGCTCGGCGTCGACGTGTTCGCGCGGGGTGCGCCGGAGAACGTCTCGGCCCGGTTCCGGTCGGTCTACGATGTCACGCTCTACGATCTTCTGCGCGGCTACGGCGACCAGCATGCGCGCAGGCAGCACCAAACGCTCCGCATCGCCGCCACCGACCTCTTTGCGGTGGAGGACGCGGTTGACCGTCTTCAGAGATTCATCGGCCGCGTTCCGAAATGGCGGATGCTGTTCACCTTCCTGCCGGAAGGCCTGCGCGGGTCTCTTCTGATCCGTTCCGCCATGGCGTCCCATCTTGTCGCCGGGCTCCAGCTCGCCAAGGATGGCGCCGCCGAGCTCCGCCAGGATGAGGCCTTCGGACCTATCTGGCTGCGCTCGGGCGAGGCACGGAAGGATTCTGACGGATGAACGACGTGACCGACGGCACAGGCGAGGCGGAACTCCCCGATCTGCTGGTCGATCCGGCCGAGCGGAATCGTTGGCTGCGCTTCGTCGAGGCGCTTCTGTTCGCCAGCGCCGATCCCCTGGACGAGAGCGAGCTGCGCCGCCGCGTGCCGGAAGAGATCGACGTGAAGGGGCTGCTGGCGGATCTGGCGGAGCACTATGCCGATCGCGGCGTGGTGCTGAACCGGTCGGGCACCCGCTGGGCGTTCCGGACGGCGATCGATCTCGGTCCGATGCTGCGGCACGAACGTCCCCAGCGCCGCAAGCTGTCCCGCGCCGCCATCGAGACGCTGGCCATCGTCGCCTATCATCAGCCGACCACCCGTGCCGAGATCGAGGAGATCCGCGGCGTCGCCCTGTCGAAGGGGACGATCGACACCCTGCTCGAAGCCGGCTGGATCGCGCCCCGCGGGCGTCGCGAAACGCCGGGTCGGCCGCTGCAATGGGGGACAACGAACGCCTTCCTGGACCATTTCGGCCTGGAGTCGGTCAAGGAACTGCCGGGGATCGAGGAACTGCGCGCCGCCGGGCTGCTGGATCGCCGCAGCGGTGCGACCAGCATCGCCATGCAGCAGGATGATCTGGAGGACGATCCGGAGGAGGACGAGGATATCCAGCTCGACTTCCTCCCCGATACCAACGATCCCGACGAGGGCGATCAGGCCTGAGATCCGGGGCGGGGTCGGCGACACGCGGCAGACCGGCTCGAGAATTCAGCCCGCGCCTTGTCGCCCCGGCTGCCGGTGTGTATCTCACAGCCATGACAGCGACCGAGACAGTTCCGCCCGCAGGCGAGGCGGCCGCACCGATCCCCGCTCCTCCCGCGCTCGGCATGAGCGGGATCCGCCATGCCTATGGCGCCGTCCTGGCGGTGGATGGCGTGGACGTGTCCGTGGCTGCCGGCGAGGTGGTCTGTCTGCTCGGCCCTTCGGGTTGCGGCAAGACCACGGTCCTGCGCCTTGCGGCGGGGCTGGAGGATCTGCAGGCGGGCGAGGTCTCCCTGGACGGACGGCGTGTGGCCGGGCAGGGGATCAATCTGCCGCCGGAGAACCGCGGTGTCGGCCTGGTCTTCCAGGACTACGCGTTGTTTCCGCATCTGGATGTGATGGGGAACGTGACGTTCGGCCTCACCGCTTGGCCGCCGGGGGACCGGGAGCGCCGGGGCCGGGAGGTGCTGGCGCTGGTCGGGCTCGACGACATGGCCGGATCCTACCCGCACGAGCTGTCCGGCGGTCAGCAGCAACGTGTAGCGCTCGCCCGCGCCCTGGCGCCGAAACCCCGCGTCGTGCTGCTCGACGAGCCGTATTCAGGTCTTGACGCCCGCCTGCGCGACCGGGTGCGGGACGAGGTTCTCCACATTCTGAAGTCCAGCGGGTCCGCCTGTCTCATGGTGACCCACGATTCGGAAGAGGCGATGTTCATGGCCGACCGGATCGCCGTGATGCGCGACGGGCGCATCGTCCAGCAGGGAACGCCGGCCGAGCTGTACTGCGCGCCGGCGGATGCGTTCGTCGCCGCATTCTTCGGCGACGTGAACCAGATCGAGGGTCTCGTGGAGGCGGGTCGCATCGATACCCCGCTCGGGATCGTGCCGGCCGAGGGCTTCCGGGACGGCGAGGCCGTGTCGGTCGTCGTCCGCCCAGAGGCGGTCCGGCTCGACCCGTGGACCGAGTCCTTCGCCGGCGCACCGTCGGGCGAGGTCGAGCAGGCCCGGCTGCTGGGCAGGACGAGCCTCGTGCATCTGACAGTGTGGCGACAGGGCGCCCAACTGGCCGAGTCGCTGCATCTGCATGCCCGGGTGCCGGGGGTCTATCTGCCGCGTCCCGGCACCCGGGTTCGGGTTTCGGTCGATCCGGGGCAGACATTTGTCTTCCCGGTCCCGGACCCCACATGAAGGAAACGGCGCGAGTACGTTGCCGCCCTTGGGGTTGGTCGTGTATGGTCCGCCCGAATTCGTGGGCATGATCCGGCCGCAATCGCCCGGTACGGTCGGAGAATCATCCCTGACTCGAGTGTTTGGAGTGTTTCATGGGTAGCTTCAGCATCTGGCACTGGCTTGTGGTCCTGGCCGTCGTGCTCCTGCTGTTCGGCGGCAAAGGCAAGATCTCCAGCCTGATGGGGGACTTCGGCAAAGGCCTGAAGAACTTCAAGCAGGGCATGAAGTCGGAAGACGAGGAGGCGGATACCGCCAACAAGTCGGTCGCCGACGACAGTGGCGACAAGCAGGACGTCGACAAGACAACCAATCAGACCGTCAAAAGCTGATCCCCGTTCGCGGCCGCGCTCCTCGGGGCCGGATGCGGGCATAAGCGGGCGCAGCGAGGGCCGCCATGTTCGACCTTGGATGGCAGGAATTTCTCCTGGTCGCCATCATTACCGTGATCGTGGTGGGCCCGAAGGACCTGCCGCGCGTCGTCCGTTCGGTCAGTCAGTTCGTGCGCAAGGCGCGATCGATGGCGCGCGAATTCCAGACCAGCCTGGAAGAGGTCGCCCGCGAAGCCGAACTCGACGACGTGCGCCGGGAAGTTCAGTCGATCTCGAAGGACGGGATCGGCAAGAGCATCGAGAAACAGATCGATCCCGACGGATCCATGCGCGAGAGCGTGGAAGACGCGCGCAAATCGGCGAACGCCGAGGAGATCGAGGCGGAAATGAAGAGCCTCGAGGGCGAGACCAGGAAGGTCGCATCCGGGTCGCCCTCGTCTTCCGCCGCATCGTCTTCGTCCCATTCCTCTTCCGCCACGGCACTGCCGGTGGAAACCGCCGAGGACTATGCCGCCAAATCCGTTTCGGCACCCAAGGCCGACGCGCCGGAACCGGTGAAGCCCGAGCCGGCCGCAAAGACCGAGACCGCTGCCGGCACCACCGTTCCGGCCGCTGCGGAGGCCTCCCGTTCGGCGACAACCGCTTCGGGGCAGGGGTGAGCCATGGCCGAGAGCACGAAAGACCCCGACTCCGATCTTGAAGGCGGCAAAATGCCGCTGCTCGACCATCTGGTCGAGCTGCGCACGCGCCTGATCTACGCGGTTGCCGCCTTCATCGCCTGCTTCTTCATCGGCTACGCGCTTGCCGAGCCGATCTTCCGGTTCCTGGTCGAGCCGCTGCACCAGATGTGGGCGGGGCAGGAGGGGCGGCGGCTGATCTACACCGCCCTGCACGAGGCATTCTTCACCTATATCAAGGTCGGCTTCTTCTTCGCCGCCTGCGTGTCCTTCCCGATCGTCTCGGGACAGATCTGGCTGTTCATCGCGCCCGGCCTGTACAAGCACGAGCGCAAGGCGCTGCTGCCGTTCCTGCTGGCCACGCCGGTCATGTTCCTGATGGGCGCGGCGATGGTCTACTACATCGTCATTCCGCTCGCCTGGGAGTTCTTCGCGAGCTTCGAGACGTCCGGCGCCGGCGGCAATCTGGCGATGACCCTGGAGCCGAAGGTCGACCAGTACCTGTCGCTGGTGATGCGTCTCATCTTCGCCTTCGGCGTCGCCTTCGAACTTCCGGTGCTTCTGGTTCTCCTGGCCAAAGTGGGAATCGTCAGTTCGGACGGGCTGAAGTCGAAGCGGAAATACGCGATCGTCGTCGCCTTCGTCGCCGCGGCGATTCTCACGCCGCCGGACGTGATCAGCCAGGTTCTGCTCGCCGTGCCGATCATCGCGCTCTACGAGATCTCGATCTTCATCGCCCAGTTCATCGAGAAGAAGCGCGAGGAGGAGGCAGCGGCCGAGGATCCGTGATCGGAGTTGCCCGCCGCGTAAGGCTCACTGGACCGTTTCGGGTGCCGCCGATATAACCGCCGGACCCGAAACCAGCCCGCAGAGCCGGTCATGCACGATATCCGCAGCATCCGCGACGACGCCGCCGCCTTCGACAGAGGTCTCGCCCGCCGGGGCGTGGCGCCGTCCTCCGAAGCCATCCTGGCCAAGGATGCGGAATGGCGGTCCGTGACCGGGGAGCTGCAGGCGGCCCAGCAGCGTCGCAACGAGGCGTCCAAGCAGATCGGCATCGCCAAGCGCAACGGCGAGGATGCCGGCGCGCTGA
Source organism: Thalassobaculum sp. (assembly GCA_048983575.1). GTDB lineage: Bacteria > Pseudomonadota > Alphaproteobacteria > Thalassobaculales > Thalassobaculaceae > Thalassobaculum. The sequence continues at coordinate 2,897,621 of JBLZTD010000001.1, forward strand.
TGGCGGAGGTCGCCGAGCTCAAGGAACGCATGGCCCAGCTCGAGGAGGCGGAACGCGATCTGGCCGCTGCTGTCGAGGAGATGCTGGCGACCCTGCCGAACATCCCGGCAGACGACGTGCCGGAGGGCGCGGACGAAAGCGCCAACGCGCTGGTGCGCGAAGTCGGGACGCCGAAGACCTTCAACTTCCCGGTCAGGGACCATGTCGCGCTCGGCGAGTCCTTCGGCATGATGGATTTCGAACTGGGCGCCAAGCTGGCCGGCTGCGCGGTTCGTGGTGCTGAAGAGCGATCTCGCGCGGCTGGAACGGGCGATCGCCTCCTTCATGCTCGACACCCATACGGGCGAATTCGGCTACACGGAGATCGTTCCGCCGCTGCATGGTGCGCGACGCCGCCGTCTTCGGCACCGGGCAGCTTGCCCAAGTTCGCCGAGGATCTGTTCCAGACCGACCGACGGCCGCTGGCTGATCCCGACCGCGGAAGTGCCGCTGACCAACCTGGTCGCCGACACGCATCGTCGACGAGGAGGACCTGCCGTTGCGGTTCACCGCCTACACGCCGTGCTTCCGGTCGGAGGCCGGGGCGGCCGGGCGCGATACGCGCGGCATGATCCGCCAGCACCAGTTCACCAAGGTCGAACTGGTCTCCATCGTCCATCCGGACAAGTCCGATGAGGAGCTGGAGCGGATGACGGCCTGCGCCGAAGACCATCCTGCAGGCGCTTGGATCTGCCTTACCGGGTCATGATGCTGTCGACCGGCGACATGGGCTTTACCGCGCCGCGCAAGACCTACGACCTGGAGGTCTGGCTGCCGGGGCAGGACGACGGGAAGGGCCAGTATCGCGAGATATCCAGTCCTGCTCCACCTGCGGTCGACTTTCAGGCCCGCCGCATGAAGGGCCGGTTCCGGCCCAAGGGCGAGCGCAAGGCACCCGAGTTCGTGCACACGCTGAACGGCTCCGGCCTCGCCGTCGGCCGCACCATGATCGCCATTCTGGAAACCTACCAGGAGGCGGACGGCGCGGTCGCGATCCCGGATGCGCTGAAGCCCTATTTCGGCCGTGACCGGATCGAGCCGGCGCAATGACCGCCATTCCCGTCGACCTCGAAGGCGCCCGGATCCTCGTCACCAATGACGACGGCTACTCGAGCCGCCGGCATCGCCGTCCTGACCCGCATCGCCCGTACCTTCACCGACGATGTGTGGGTCGTCGCCCCGGAAACCAACCAGAGCGGTACGGGGCATTCCCTGACCCTGCAGCGTCCGTTGCGCCTGCGCGAGGTGGAGGAACGGCGGTTCGCCGTGGACGGCACGCCGACGGACTGCGTGCTGCTGGCGGTCAACGTGGTGCTGAAGGACAAGCCGCCCGCCCTCGTGCTGTCCGGCGTCAACCAGGGCTACAATCTGGCCGAGGACGTGCGTTACTCGGGGACGATCTCGGCGGCGATGGAAGGGATGATGCTCGGCATTCCGTCGATCGCGCTCAGCCAGTTCGTACCGCCGGACGGCAAGGCGCCCTGGGATACCGCCGAAACCCATGCACCGGACCTCATCCGTCGGATCTGTGCCGCCGGCTGGCCGACCGACACGGTCATCAGCGTCAACTTTCCGGCCTGCGGACCGGAGGCCGTGACCGGGGTACGGGCGACGGCGCAGGGGCGGCAGAAGACAGGTGACCAGATCGTGCGCGGCACCGATCCGCGCGGCCGCTCGTATTTCTGGGTCGGCGCCATGCTGAAGACCCGCGATGCGGAGCCCGGCAGCGACGTGGCAGCGGTCGCCGAGAATGCCATATCGGTGACGCCCGTCGCGCTCAACGCGACCGATCGGGGCGCGCTGGAGACCCTGAAGGGAGTGCTTGGGTGAGCCACGACGAGGCCCGCAAGATCCGGCTCATCATGGGCCTGCGGCGCGGTGGTATCACCGACTCGCGGGTGCTCGGTGCGCTGGAGCGGGTCCCGCGGGAGCTGTTCGTCGATCCGGCATTCATCGATCAGGCGTGGGAGGACCGGGCACTGCCGATCGCCCAGGGTCAGACCATCAGCCAGCCTTTCATCGTCGCCTTCATGACCCAGGCCCTGGAACTGACCGACCGGACCAAGGTGCTCGAGATCGGGACCGGGTCCGGCTATCAGGCGGCGGTCCTTTCCAAGGTCGCGCGCCGGGTCTACACGATCGAGCGGCACAAGGAACTGATGGCGACCGCCGAGGAGCGGTTTGCCCGGATGAAGCTGCACAATATCCACACACGGGTGGGCGACGGCTGGAAGGGCTGGCCGGAACAGGCGCCGTTCCAGGCGATCATCGTGACCGCGGCCGCGCCCGAGGTTCCGCCGGCCCTGCTCGAGCAGTTGGGCGAGGGCGGTCGGCTCGTCATCCCGATCGGCCGCTCCTCCGATGTCCAGAAGCTTGTCCGCTATCGCCGAACAGCCGACGGGATCGTCGAGGAACCTTTAATGGATGTGCGGTTCGTGCCGCTCGTCCCGGGCGAGGTGAAGGCCGCGGCCTCTCGGTAGGCGAACCGCGCCGCGTCCGCCGGTCTCTGGAACCGTTCATCATATCAAGCGTTAAGCAGTTCCAGGAGCTTACGGATTTCATTGAATGAATCGGCTTTTCGGGCGATAAGGTCGATGGGACAGGATATCGTCCTCGCCCTGTGTCTCGAAGGTGGTGACGTGAAGCGGGCAATTCTCTTCGCCGTTGTCGGGTTGCTCATGGCCGGCTGTGCCGTGAGTGCGCCGCCGCGTGCGGTCATCGGGCCGCAGAGTTCGGCGGGCGTTCCCGCCGGCGGTGTCATCACCGTTCGGCCGGGAGACAACGTCTACAAGCTTTCCCAGCGCTATGGCGTGACCCCTCGTGAGATCATCGACGCCAATGGGCTGAGGCCCCCCTATCTGCTGCGCCCCGGCGACCGGCTGCGCATGCCGGGTGGATCGGTGCACGTGGTTCGGTCGGGCGACACCGTGTCGGAGATCGCCCAGCAGTACGGGGTGTCGATGCGGTCCCTGGTGGTCGCCAACAGTCTGCGTCCGCCCTACGTGATCCGTGTGGGGGAGACGCTGCGCCTTCCGGGTGCCCGCACCGCGCCGGTCGACACCGGCGTGCGGGTCGCCGCACGGGCGCCCAAGGCCGTACCGGAGCCGGTTGCCCAACCGAGAGGAACCCAGCCGAGGGGCTCCGCCGGCGCCGCGTCCGGTCAGCCCTGGAGCGGCGGCGGGCAGTTGCATTTCCCGGTGACGCGCTCAGCGTCGCAATCCGTGCCGGCAACCTCGTCGTCCGGGGCACCTCTGCCGCAGCCAAGACCGCGGGAGATCACGACCGCCACGGCCGCCGCGCCCCAGTCTTCGCCTGTCGTCGCCAGGTCCCAGTCCGGCGGTCCCGCGCGCACCGTATCCCTGACCCCGCCGTCGCGTGCGGGGAAGGGATTCACATGGCCGGTACAGGGCCGGGTCATCTCCGGGTTCGGGCCGCGTGAAGGGGGGCTGCACAATGACGGCATCAACATCCTGGCGCCGGCCGGATCTGAGGTCCGGGCGGCCGAGAACGGCATCGTGGTCTATGCCGGGAACGAGCTGCGCGGCTTCGGCAACCTGCTGCTGGTCAAGCATGACGGCGGCTACACGACGGCCTATGCACATGCCGACAGGCTCCTGGTGAATCGCGGCGACAAGGTAAGGCGCGGCCAGGTGATCGCGACGGTGGGGCAGACCGGCAACGTGTCCGAACCGCAGCTCCATTTCGAGATCCGCAAGGGCCCGCGCCCGGTCGACCCGCGCAAGGAGCTTCCGCCGGCGCAGGTCTCGATGCTGGCGGTCGAGTAGGGGGCGGCGGATATGACGCCAGAAGAATTTCGCCGCCACGGCCACGCCATGGTCGACTGGATGGCCGATTTCCTCGAAGGCGTGGAACGGTTTCCCGTTCGGGCGCAGACCGCGCCGGGGGACATCGCCGCACGGCTTCCGCACGGGCCTCCGGACACCGGCGAGGCGATGGAGACGATCTTCGCCGACTTTCAGCGCGACGTCCTGCCCGGCGTGACCCACTGGCAGCACCCGCGCTTCTTCGCCTATTTCCCGGCGAACTCAAGCCCGCCTTCGGTTCTGGCGGAGATGCTCACCGCCACCCTCGGCGCCCAGTGCATGCTATGGCAGACCAGCCCGGCGGCGACCGAGATGGAGACCCGGGTCCTCGACTGGCTGCGGCAGATGGTTGGCATGCCGGAGGGCTTTACCGGCGTGATCCAGGACAGCGCGTCCAGCGCCATCCTGGCGGCCGTTCTAACCGCCCGGGAGAAGGCAACGGGATGGGGCGCGAATGCCGAGGGACTGAAAGCGCAGCCGCCGCTTGCCGTGTACACCTCCGAGCAGACCCATTCGGCGACCGAGAAGAACGTGAAGATCGCCGGCCTCGGCCTTGCCGGGTTTCGCAAAATTCCGGTGGATGACGCGTTTCGGCTGCGGGTGGATGCCCTGGCGGCGGCGATCGAGACGGATCTCGCCGCCGGAATCCGACCGACCTGCGTCGTCGCCTCGATCGGCGGCACCGGTGTGGGGGCGGTCGATCCGCTGCGTGAGATCGGCGCGCTTTGCCGGCGTCACGACATCTTCCTGCATGTAGACGCCGCCTGGGCAGGGAGCGCGCTGATCTGCCCGGAGCATCGCTGGATGTTCGACGGGATCGAGCTGGCGGACAGCGTGGTGTTCAACCCGCACAAGTGGATGCTCACCAACTTCGACTGCTCCGCACATTTCGTGAAGGACCCGGACGCCCTGATTCGTACCTTTTCGATCCTGCCTGAGTTCCTGAAGAGCCGGGAGGCCGACGCGGTCATCGACTACCGCGACTGGGGCGTGCCGCTGGGGCGTCGGTTTCGGGCGCTGAAGCTCTGGTTCGTGATCCGCAGCTATGGAGTGGAGGGGCTGCGCGCGATCATCCGCGAACATGTGCGCCTCGGCGGCCTGTTCGCGGGATGGGTCGAGGCCGATCCGGACTTCGAGATCATGGCGCCGCCGATCCTGTCGCTGATCAACTTCCGCTATCATCCCCAGGGGATCGACGACGACACCGAACTGGACCGCCTGAACGAGGCGCTGCTGCACCGGATCAATGATGACGGCCGGATCTACCTGACCCAGAACCGGGTGAACGGTCGGTATGTCATCCGCATGTCGATCGGCCAGACGACAACCGAACAACGCCATGTGGAAGAGGCCTGGTCCGTGATCCGGGAACTGGCAGCGACCTGAGCGCTCTTCAGTAGGAACGCGACCAGTGCATCATCGGCGGCGGCGGAAGGTCCGGGCCGTAGAGTGTCCAGTCGGCCTCCGCCACCGGGGCGGTAACGCCGGGGTAGGGGGCCATAGCCAGGGTGAGGGCGCGCTCATCGAACGGCGTCTGCGCGACGTTGAGGACATTGCTCGACGGCGTCCATTCGAAGGCGAAATGGCCGAGCGCCGTGACCTGTCCCGGCGGCACGGTAATGAGCCAGGATCGGTTCTCAATTCCCCGAGGGCCGTCCTTCACCCGGAACCGTTCGCCTTCGGTCACGGTCACCCGACTCGGTCCCCAATCGTGGAACCAGCCGTGGTGAAAATAGGAGGGGTGCAGCCCGTAGTGATAGCCAAACGGTCGGTCGTAGCCTCGCCGATACTCCTCTCCGCGACCGGTGACGATGGAGGCTTCGCTGACCAGATAGCGGCCCGGAGAGACCACGAAGACGGCGGCGGCATCGTCGTTGCAGATTGAGAACTGAACCCCGCCGTCGCCCTCGGACGGTGACATCAGCCGGTTGCTGGCATCGGCCAGACGGGTGAAGGTGAGCGTCCCGTCGCGCTGGCCCGCGCTGAATTCCTACGAGAACGACCGCCCGCGGATCGCCCGCACCGAAGGACAGATCCGCCGGCGCGGCCAACTGCCCCCCAGCGCAGCCGCTGAGAACGAGAAGGAGGGTCAGCAGGCCGGCAAGCCGGGTCGAGCTGCCCGGGCTTGTCGCTCTGTCGGTCGCGCTTCGCCTGGTGTTCATTTGTCCAACTCCCCTGCGGTCACGGATCCGGCTTTCCCGTGAACGCGCCAATCCCCGGACCCCGTCGATCCGATATGGGGATCAGAACACCCAGGCCCAGAGCAGCGGCAGCAGGATGGCCGTCGCCAGGGCGTTCAGGCCCATGGCGAGACCGGCAAAGGCACCGGCGACCTCGTTGACCTGCATCGCCCGGGCGGTGCCGATGCCGTGGCCGGCGACGCCGATCGCGAGTCCGCGTGCCCGCCAGTCGCGGATCCGCAGGAGATTCAGCAGCAGCGGACCCAGCGTCGCGCCCAGGACGCCGGTGAGGATGACGAGCACGGCGGTCAGCGAGGGCAATCCGCCGAGCTTCTCCGAGATGCCCATGGCGATCGGGGTGGTGACGGATTTCGGCGCGATGGACGCCACCACTTCCGGCGCCGCTCCGAGCGCCCAGGCGATCGCCGCCGCGCTGGCGGCAGCCGCCAGCGAGCCGAGGATCAGCGCGCTCAGGAGCGAGACCGCGGAGCGCCGTACCCGGTCGATCTGATTGTAGAGGGGGATCGCGAGGGCGACGGTCGCGGGTCCGAGCAGAAAGTGAACGAATTGGGCGCCTTCGAAATAGGTCGCGTAGTCTGTATCGGTGACCAGCAGCACGGTCACCAAGATCAGCACGGCGATCAGCACCGGGTTGAGCAGCGGATGCAGGTTGAAGCGCCGGTACAGCCGGGCGCCGATCAGGTAGGCGACGAGCGTGGTCGTCAGGTGGAGCAGGGGGCTCGAGGACAGGTAGACCCAGATGTCGCCGAGATCGGTCATCCGCCGTCGCTCCCCTTGCGGCCGGACAACCGTTCGAACCCGACCATGGCGAGCGCGGTCACGGCGACGGCGACCAGCGTGCTGACGACCAGGGAGACGCCGATCGGGAGCAGCGCCTCGCGGATCAGCGCGACATGGAGCAGCACGCCGGTCCCGGCCGGCACGAACAGTAGCGACAGGTGGGAGAGCAGGCCGCTCGCGGTCTGCTGCAGCGGGGCGGGAACGCCCCGGCGGACACACAGACCGAGGAAGAGCAGAACCATGCCCACCACCGGGCCCGGGACGGGAATGGCGAAGTAGGCGACGACGACCTCGCCCACGAGCTGGCAGGCCAGGAGAAGGGTCAGGCTTTCGAGCATCTACCCTCCAACGGCCGCTCAGAGGCGTGATCTAACGGTCAGGCGACCTTCTTGCCGAACTCGCCGGCCAGATCCTGGATGAACTGCCAGGCGACGCGGCCCGAGCGCGATCCGCGGGTGACGGACCATTCGCGGGCCCGTGCGATCAACTCGTCGCCGCTCACCGGAATGTCGTAGGCCGCGACATAGCCTTCGATCATGGCGAAGTAGGTATCCTGGTCGCAGGTGTGGAAGCCGAGCCACAGACCGAACCGGTCCGAGAGCGAAACCTTCTCCTCCACCGCTTCCGACGGGTTGATCGCCGTGGAGCGCTCGTTTTCGATCATGTCGCGGGCCATGAGATGCCGGCGGTTGGATGTCGCATAGAACAGCACGTTGTCCGGCCGTCCCTCGATGCCGCCGTCCAGCACCGCCTTGAGCGACTTGTAGGCGTTGTCCTGATGGTCGAAGGAGAGATCGTCGCAGAACACGATGGCGCGCCGGTCCCCGTCGCGCAGCACGTTGAGAAGCTGCGGCAGGCTCTCCATGTCCTCGCGGTGCATCTCCACCAGGGCCAGAGACCCCGGGTTCGAGGCATTGATCTCGGCATGGATCGCCTTGACCAGAGAGGACTTGCCCATGCCGCGCGCGCCCCACAGCAGCGCGTTGTTCGCGGGCAGGCCCTCGGCGAAGCGCTTGGTGTTCTCCAGCAGGGTCTTGCGCTGCAGTTCGACGCCCTTGAGAAGATGCATGTCGACGCGGTTGATCTTCTTGACCGGGTCGAGGCGGCCCTGCTCGGCGTTCCAGATGAACCCCTCGGCGGCGTGGATGTCGCTCGGCGCGGGCGCCGGCGGGGCGAGACGGTCCAGCGCGTCGGCAATGCGGGTCAGAAGGGCGCGGGTCTCGGCATCAATGCTCATCGGTCGCGGTCCGGGTTGTGACGTCCAGGGCGGCACCGGGAACGGCGCCTGAAGGGTCCGCTTGGACACCGAAATTCGGTGCCGTGGCGCGGTCCCGAATGTGGACTGTCGCGCGTGCGGCGGCGCCGGACGTTACCGGCGCGCAAACCCTGGGTCAATTCGCCTCTTAATCGCCCTTTGCCGTGAATGGGCGCATCGTTGCAATTCATGCCTCCGTCGGTATAGTCCCGCCACTTCGCGCCCCCATATACGGCGGGATAACCGAGAGCGGACCCGATCCGCGGGAGACCTTCGCATGCTCATTTCGACTGCCTATGCGCAGACGGGAGGCGCCCCGGGCGGCGACTTCCTCATCCAGCTCCTGCCGCTGGTGCTGATCTTTGTCGTCTTCTACTTCCTCCTCATCCGCCCGCAGCAGAAGCGGATGAAGGCGCACAAGGAAATGCTGGCGAACGTCCGCCGCGGCGACCGTGTGGTCGGCAATGGCGGCCTGATCGGCACTGTGACCAAGGTGAGCGACGACGACGATACCCTGACCGTCGAGATTTCCGACGGGGTGCGGGTGCAGATGGTCCGCTCCATGCTCGCCGAGGTCCGCGGCAAGGGCGAGCCGGTCAGCAAGCCTCCGAAGAAGAAGGGGGCCAAGTCGGACGAGTTGGCGTCCGCCGTTCCCGCCGAGGCCAACGACGCGGGCTCCGAGTTCCCGGCCGCGGACGGGGAAAAAGAAAAGACGGAGAAGTCCTGATCCGCTCGGGTGTCCCGTCCGGACGCGCCTGATCTGCCCCGAACTCAGCGGAGACCCCGCCCATGATGCAGTTCGATACCTGGAAGACGATCCTGGTGGCGTTCGTCTGTCTGGCGGGCATCGCCTATGCCGCGCCGAACCTCTTCGAGAAGGGGATTGGCGACGCGGTGCCCACCGGCGTGCCGGGCAAGCAGATCAACCTCGGCCTCGACCTACAGGGCGGCTCCTATCTGCTGCTCGAGGTCGAAGCCGACGTCGTGATCCAGGAGCGTCTCGAAGCGATCGTCGACGGCGCCCGGCGCAGTTTGCGCGAGGCCCGGATCGGCTATGTTGATCTCGGGGTCGAAGACGGGACGGCGGGCTTCACGGTCCGCGAGCCCGGCGATGTCGACCGGGCGCGCCAGATCGCGGCGGATCTGGACAGCGACGCCACGGTCAGCGTCGACGGCAATCGTGTCTCGCTGTTCATGGGCGAAGACGCCATCCGTCAGATCAAGATCAATGCGGTGCAGCAGTCGATCGAGATCGTGCGCCGACGGGTCGATGAGACCGGCACCCGCGAGCCGCTGATCCAGCGTCAGGGCGACGAGCGGATCCTGATCCAGCTCCCGGGCATCGACGATCCGCAGCGGATCAAGGAGCTGATCGGCCAGACGGCCAAGCTGACCTTTCACCTGGTCTCGGTCGGCGCCGACGCCAACCGTCCGCCGCCGGGCGCACGAACCCTGCCGCTCCTGGAAGGCGGCGATATCGTCATCGAGCGGCGGGTCATGGTCAGCGGCGAGAACCTCGTCGATGCCCAACCGTCCTTCGATCAGAGCAATCAGCCGGTCGTCACCATCCGCTTCGACAGCGCCGGCGGCCAGCGTTTCGGTCGGGCGACGGCGGAGAATGTGGGTAAGCCCTTCGCCATCGTGCTCGATGGACAGGTGATCTCCGCCCCGGTGATCCGCGAGCCGATCCTCGGCGGCTCGGCGCAGATCAGCGGACGTTTCTCGGTTCAGGAAGCGCAGGACCTCGCCCTGCTGCTCCGGGCCGGCGCGTTGCCCGCGCCCCTCACCGTGCTCGAGGAGCGGTCGGTCGGTCCCGGCCTGGGCGCGGACTCCATCGCCGCCGGCGAGATCGCCGCGGTGATCGGTCTGGTGCTCGTCGTCGGCTTCATGATCGTCTGCTACGGCCTGTTCGGCGTGTTCGCGAACATCGCGCTGTTCTTCAACATCGCCCTGATCCTTGGCGCCCTGTCCGCCCTGCAGGCGACTCTGACCCTGCCGGGGATCGCGGGAATCGTGCTGACCATCGGCATGGCGGTGGACGCCAACGTCCTGATCTTCGAGCGGGTGCGCGAGGAACTCGATGCCGGCCGGTCGCCGATCAACGCCCTGGATGCCGGCTACAGCCGGGCGCTGACCACCATCGTCGACAGCAACCTGACGACACTGATCGCCGCCATTTTCCTGTTCGCGTTCGGTTCCGGGCCGGTGAAGGGATTCGCGGTCACGCTGGGCATCGGGATCATGACGTCGATGTTCACCGCCATCATGGTCACCCGTCTGTTCGTCGCGCTCTGGCTGCGGCGCCGGCGGCCGACCACGCTGCCGATCTGAGGAGGAGAGAGCCGATGAAACCCCTCCGCCTCGTTCCTCGGAACACCAAGATCCAGTTCATCCAGTACCGGCTGATCGCCTTCGCCCTGTCGGCCTTCGTGGTTCTCGGGTCGATCGGCGCGGTGTTCGGCATCGGCCTGAATTTCGGAATCGACTTCAAGGGCGGCACCCTGATCGAGGTCCAGACGCGAGGGGCCGGCCGACATCGCTCAGATGCGCTCGACCCTGAACGCGCTCGGGCTCGGCGATGTCAGCCTCCAGGAGTTCGGCTCCGATCGCGACGTGCTGATCCGCATCCAGCGCCAGGAAGGCGAGGAGGCGGAGCAGATCAAGGCGATCGAGATCGTTCGCGACGCGCTGCCGTCCGACGTCGAGTTCCGGCGCACCGAGTTCGTCGGCCCGACCGTCGGGGCAGGAGCTGATCGAAGCCGGTGTGTTGGCGGTCGGCCTCGCCCTGGTGTCGATCCTGGTCTACATCTGGTTCCGGTTCGAATGGCAGTTCGGTGTCGGCGCCATTGTCGCCCTGAGCCATGACGTCGTCTCGACCATCGGCCTGTTCGCGCTGATCCAGCACGAGTTCAATCTGGCGACGGTGGCCGCGGTGCTGACCATCGCCGGCTACTCGATCAACGACACCGTCGTCGTGTACGACCGGGTGCGCGAGAACCTGCGGCGCTACAAGACCATGCCGCTGTCCGAGCTGTTTACGCAGTCGATCAACGAGACACTGTCGCGCACGACGATGACCTCGTTGACCACGCTGCTGGCGCTGTTCGCCATCTACTTCTTCGGCGGCGCGGTGCTGGCCGACTTCGCGCTGGCGATGATCTGGGGCATCGTGGTCGGCACCTATTCCTCGATCTTCATCGCCGTGCCGCTGCTGCTCTATACGGACCTGCGCCGGGGTGACGATGACGAAGGCGTCGACGAGAGCCTGGTGCCTGAGTACGAGCGGGCCGGCGGCAAGGGGAAATAGCCATGGTCGACATCACGCCGATGGTTCCCCAGGGCGTGCAGGTCATCCACGGCTACGGGGACGGCAAGTTTCGGATCGGAGACGTCAGCCATTCGGGCCCGGTTCTGGTCCGGCCGGAGGCCACGGTTGCCTGGGATGTCGCTCTCGACGTCTCGATCGCCGATCTCGACCTGTCGACACTGGCGCCGATCCTGATGGCCGACGAGCGCTTCGACATCCTGCTCATCGGGACCGGCACCCGACAGGTCTTCCTGCCGCCGGTGCGGCGCGCCGAGATCCGCGAGAAGGGGCCGGTCGCCGAGGTGATGGATACCGGTGCGGCGTGCCGCACCTTCAACCTGCTTCTGGCCGAGGGCCGGCGGGTCGCGGCGGCGCTGCTGCCGGTCGAGTGAGGCGTGTCCCGGGCGAGTCGCCCGTTCACAGGCGACCTGCGGGTGCTGGCTGTGGATAGCGGGGATAAAGCCCGCCGGGGCAGGTCAGGCAACGTTTACAGGCCGATGGCGGTCTGGACGGATGAGGGTATCGAATCGGGATTCTTTCCCGTTTCTCCCGGCTCCGGTCGCCACGCTAGGATGACCGACCGCCGATCCGGCGGGAGACGAGGGTTTCCGCGATGAATTTCGACACTCCGAGCGACCTGATCGAGTCCGGCGAAGGCGGCCGCGGCCAATGGGCCAAGCCGGCAACCGGCGTCCTGCCCTATCAGGATATCGAACGGATGATCGCCGAGCGCCAGATCCAGGGCAGTGTTGCGGTCGATCCCGCGCAGATCCAGCCGGCCAGCCTCGATCTTCGTCTTGGCCCGAAGGCCTATCGCGTGCGTGCCAGTTTCCTGCCGGGCCAGGACGGCACGGTGATGGAGAAGATCGATCAGCTCGACGGGCGCCCGGAGCTGGACCTGACCGGCGGGGCAGCGCTGGAACGCGGCTGCGTCTACGTGATCGAGCTGCTGGAGAAGTCTCAATCTGCCCCACGACGTGGAGGCTCTGGCCAACCCGAAGAGCTCCACCGGGCGTCTCGACATCCTGACCCGCCTGATAACGGACGGCGGCACGGCTTTCGATCGGGTGGAGAGGGGATACAAGGGACGCCTGTTCCTGGAGGTGGTGCCGCTGTCGTTCAGCGTGGTCGTCAGCCAGGGCTCGCGACTCAACCAGCTCCGGTTTCAGCGCGGCGCCAGCACCCTTTCGGCGAAGGAGGTGCGCGAGCGTCACGCGCTCGGCCATTTCGCCAAGGTGCAGGACGGGGACGCGCTGATCGCCCCCCGCGATACGTTGGTCCCGTTCTCCATCGACCTCCAGGGGGCGGGCAAGGGGGCCATCGTCGGTTACAAGGCGCGCAAGAACGCCCGCAAGATCGATGTCGACCGGCCACGCTCCTATCCGGTCGCCGAGTTCTGGGAACCGCTGCACTGGGACCAGGGCCGGCTGATCCTGGAGAAGGATGAGTTCTACATCCTCGCGACCCGGGAAGAGGTCGCCGTCCCGCCGGATCTCGCGGCTGAGATGCTGCCCTTCGACAGCCAGTCGGGTGAGTTCCGGGTGCACTACGCGGGCTTCTTCGACCCCGGCTTCGGCTGGGTCGACGGCAAGGCGCAGGGAAGCCGGGCTGTTCTGGAGGTGCGTTCCTACGGCGTGCCCTTCACCCTGGAGCACGGTCAGATCGTCGGCTGGCTCGACTACCGGCGGATTGCCAACGGCCAGACCGACAGGGTCTACGGCGAGTCCATCAAGTCCAACTATCAGGGCCAGGGCATCGCGCTCGCCAAGCATTTCATCCCCGACGCCGACGGCTGATCCGATCTGCTCCCGCCAGGGCTTGAAGCGGCGCCGAATACTGACATTCTCGGTGGATGACCGACCGACTTGAAAGCCACACCGACGCCTGCGCCGAGATCGTCCGACGGCACGATCGGGAGCGCTATCTCGTGTCCCTGTTCGCGGAACCGTCGGCGCGCGACGGCCTGTTCGCGCTGCTTGCCGCCAACCACGAGATCGCCAAGACCGCCGAAGTGGTGAGTGAACCCATGATCGGCCAGATTCGGCTCCAATGGTGGCGCGAGGCGTTCGACGGCATTGAGGCTGGAACCCCGCGCGTCCATGAGGTGGTCCTGCCGCTCGCCGCCGTCGCAGAGCGGCAGCCGGATGTGCTCGGCCATCTGCGCCGGGTTGTCGAGGCGCGGGAGACCGACCTGACGGGGGAGCCGGCCACCGATCTCGCCGCGCTGACCGCCTATGCCGCCGAGACGGGCGGCGAAATCACCGCCGCGATGGCACGGGTCCTGGGCGCGGACATCGCGGCGGCCCGGGCGCTCGGGACCGCCTGGGCACTGATCGGGTTGGTGCGGGCGGTGCCGATGCTGCTGGCGGCAGGACGGGCACCGATACCTCAGGCCTTACTCGAGGAAAATAATCTAAGTATATCACGTATAAAAGATCTTCCGACCTCGATCGACCTCGCTCCCCTGTGTCGACCGATCGTCCGGGAAGGCCGCGACCTGCTCCGGATCGCCACCGACGGAGCCGCGCTGCGGACCCGGAGCGCGCGCCCCCTGCGGCTGCTGGCGGCCCGGGCCGGAGATCTCGCCGACGCGCTCGAGCGTGCCGGCTGCGACCCGCGCGTCCCCGGATTGGCGGATATGCCCGTTGGCCTCGCCTGGCGCCACGCCCTCCGCGCCGTCCGTTATCGGCTCTGGTGATCTGACGTCGCCGAATCCTGCTCAGAGCCCGTGCAGGGGTCCGGTTGCCGGCCGTGACGTCGGCCCCGGCCGCAGTTACTCCGCCGCTGCCGCCGGCCGGCCCAGCCACCCGTCGAGATCGGCGAGGGCCCGCTCCGCCAGCGCCTTGCGCCGGTCGGTCCCCTTCAGCTTGCGGCGCTTGCCGTTGGCGGTGATCTGCTCCTCCGGCGGCGGGAACAGCCCGAAATTGACGTTCATCGGCTGGAAGGTTTCGGCGTTGGCACCGCCGGTGATATGGCCGACGAGCGCGCCCAGGGCCGTGGTGGCCGGCGGCACGTCGGGCGCGGTGTCGCAGCCTTTCGGCCGCGGCGAAGCGCCCCGCCAGCAGACCGATGGCCGACGCTTTCCACGTAGCCCTCGACCCCGGTGATCTGCCCGGCGAAGCGCAGGCGCGGGTCCGCTTTAAGCCTGAGCGTGCCGTCCAGCAGGCTCGGCGAATGGATGAACGTGTTGCGGTGCAGGCCGCCGAGCCGCGCGAACTCGGCGTTCTCCAGGCCGGGGATCATCCGGAAGATCCGGGTCTGTTCGCCGTAGCGCAGCTTGGTCTGGAAACCCGACGATGTTGAACAGGGTGCCGAGCGCGTTGTCCTGTCGCAGCTGCACCACCGCATGCGGACGCCGTCCGGTGCGCGGGTCGGTCAGTCCGACCGGCTTCATCGGCCCGAACCGAAGGGTCTCCGGCCGCGCGACGCCATGACCTCGATCGGCAGGCAGCCCTCGAAATAGGGGGTGTTCGCCTCCCACTCCTTGAAGTCCGATCTTGTCGCCGTCGAGCAGCGCCTGCGACGAAGGCGGTGTACTGCGCCTCGTCCATGGGGACAGTTCACGTAATCGGCGCCGGAGCCACCGGGACCCGGCTTGTCGTAGCGCGACTGGAACCAGGCGGTGTCGAAGTCGATGCTGTCGGCGTGGACGATCGGCGCGATGGCGTCGAAGAACGCGAGACTGTCGGCGCCGGTCGAGATCCCGGATCGCCTCGGCCAGCGGATCCGAGGTGAGGGGGCCGGTGGCCACGATCACGCTGTCCCACTCCTTCGGCGGCAGGCCGGCGATCTCGCCGCGCTCGATGGTGATCAGCGGTTCGGCTTCCAGGCGCGCCGTGCACGGCGGCGGAGAACCCGTCCCGGTCGACCGCCAGGGCCGAGCCCGCCGGCACCTGATGCGCGTCGGCCGCTGCCATGATCAGGGACCCGCAGCGCCGCATCTCCTCGTGCAGCACGCCGACCGCGTTGGCGGTCGTGATCGTCGGAGCGGAAGGAGTTGGAACAGACCAGCTCGGCGAGATGGTCCGTCTGGTGGGCGGCGGTGCCCCGGACCGGACGCATCTCGTGCAGCACGACGGGCACGCCGGCCTGGGCGAGTTGCCAGGCGGCTTCACTGCCGGCGAGGCCGCCGCCGACGACGTGAACAGGAGCAGTGGTTAACGGAATAGACATGATTTCCTCGCAGTCTCTGCCGGAAATAGCCCTCGGCTGTCGGGGACGCAAGGGCACGGCGCGGAAGCGATATTTCGGTTTCGCCTAAAATAGATGCGATTTTTGCTTTAAGGTAACCGTTGACCGGCGTGGACCGCCGGCTGCCGGGGAGCCGGCCGGAGTGTGTATGGCAGAGTCCTACGAAAGAGGAATTCCCAGGGAAACGCGGAAGACCGGGTTTCTGCAGTCCTTCGACCGCCAGAAACTGGATCCGAGCGATGCGGCGGACTTCACCTCGAAGGTGCTGTCCTTCGTGCGCGAGAACCGGGTGGCCGCCGATGCGCTGATCGCCGGAAACGTCCAGATGCTGGGGTTCGAGGCGCTGAAGGAGCGCTTCGGCGACAGTTGGGAGGGTATTAAGGACAAGGTCCATCTCCTCGCCGAGGGAATCATCAAAAAGCACATCTCCGCCTCCGACGTGTTTCTGCTGATGAACGACGAGAAGTTCGTCGTGCTGTTCGGCAAGGCGAGCCGGCCGGAGGCCGATGCCACCGCCAGGAAAATTGCCCAGGACGTCAACGCCAAGCTCAGTGGCGCGGGTGCCGGCATGGAGGCCGTTTCGGTTCGTCCGGTCGTGTTCGAGGTGCCGCGCGACGATCCGGCGCCGCTGAAGAGCCCGGCGGGGCTGGAGAAAACGGTCGAAGAGGCCCAGCGCGACGCCGAAAAGGCCGACGAGGCGCGGGTCGAGGCGGCCAAGGACCAGATGGTGATGCGCTTCTGGCCGGTCGCCAATGTCCGCAAGCGGCTGGTGTCCTGCTACCACGCCGATCTTCATGTGCCGGCGGATCTCGATCTGGGCCAGGGTGAGGACGGCACGTCCGGCACCGGCGCCGTCGAGGCGGCCCTCGACCGCATGGTCCTGGAGCATGCCGGCCGCGCGCTCACGGAGGCGGCGGGACGGAAGCTGCGGGCGTTGCTGATCGTGCCGGTGCATTTCGAGACCCTGGCGGCGAAGGGCTTCCGTTCGGCCTATCTCGATGTCTGCAAGCTGCTGCCGCGGATCGCCGAGCAGCGGATGATGCTGATGGTGCGGAACCTCCCCGACGACGTACCCCAGGGCCGGCTGCACACGATTTTCACGTATCTTTCGCCGTTCTTCGCCGGATTCATCGGTGACTTCAGCCTGTCGTTCCGGCGCGCGGATAAACTGGGCGGGGTCGGGCTGGTGGCCGTGGCGGTGGACGGCAGCGGGATGGGAACCCCGAGCCTAGAGGCGATGAAGGATCTCAAGGAGTTCAGCGCCGGCAACAGGGCCGGAAAGATGCGGCGCTATTTCTACGGCGCCCAGACATTCGATGCCGCGACGGCCGCGCGCCGCGCCCGCTTCGACTACGTTCAGGGCCTCGGCGTGGCCCCGTCGATGCCGATCCACGGCAAGGTGTTCAACATCTGATCGGTCGCGGGGACCGATCTCACTGATTGGTCGCGAGGAGGGGGAGCGCTGCCGGTCTAAGCCGACTTCTTCGCCGGAGACGGCCGCAGATAGCGTTTCAGATACTGGCCCGTATAGCTTTCTCCGTTGGCCGCCACGTCCTCCGGCGTCCCCTCGGCCACGATCCGGCCGCCGCCGTCGCCGCCCTCCGGACCGAGGTCGATGATGTGGTCGGCGGTCTTGATGACCTCCAGATTGTGCTCGATCACGATCACCGTGTTGCCCTGGTCGACCAAGCGCCTGCAGGACCTCCAGCAGCTTGCGCACATCGTCGAAATGCAGGCCCGTGGTCGGTTCGTCGAGGATGTAGAGCGGTCCGGCCTGTTGCCCGCTTGCGACAACTCCTTCGCCAGCTTGACCCGTTGGGCCTCGCCGCCGGACAGCGTTGTGGCCTGCTGGCCGACCTTGATGTAGCCGAGGCCGACCCGCTCCAGGGTCTCCAGCTTGTCGCGGATCGACGGCACGGCCTTGAAGAATGCCGCCCCTTCCTCAACCGTCATGTCCAGAACGTCGGCGATGGACTTGTCCCGGAAGGTGATTTCCAGGGTTTCGCGATTGTAGCGCTTGCCCTTGCAGACATCGCAGGTCACGTAGACGTCCGGCAGGAAGTGCATCTCGATCTTGATGACGCCGTCGCCCTGGCAGGCCTCGCAGCGCCCGCCCTTGACGTTGAAGCGAGAACCGGCCAGGCGCGTAGCCGCGCGCCTTCGCCTCCGGCAGTCCGGCGAACCAGTCGCGGATCGGGGTGAAGGCGCCGGTATAGGTCGCGGGGTTGGAGCGCGGCGTGCGGCCGATCGGCGACTGGTCGATATCGATGACCTTGTCGACGATGCTCGCAGCCCGTCGATGCTGCTCGTACGGCGCGGCGGTGCTCGCGCGCATCGTGCAGCCGGCGAGCCAGCGCCTTGCTACAGGGTCTCGATGATCAGCGTGGACTTGCCGCCGCCCGAAACCCCGTGACACGCAGGTGAACGTGCCCAGCGGGATCGTCAGGCGTCGACATTCTTCAGGTTGTTGCCCGGTCGCGCCCGATGACCTTCAGCTGCTTGCCCTTGCTGGCCTTGCGGCGCTTCGCCGGAATCTCGATCTGCTCGAATCCCGGTCGAGGTATTTGCCGGTCATGCTTGCCGGATTGGCCATGATCTCCGCCGGCGTTCCGGCGGCGACGACCTCGCCGCCATGGACGCCCGCGCCGGGACCCATGTCGACCACGATAGTCGGCTGTCGCGGATCGCGTCCTCGTCATGCTCGACCACGATGACGGTGTTGCCGAGGTCGCGCAGACGCTTGCAGCGTCGTCGAGCAGGCGGTCATTGTCGCGCTGATGCAGGCCGATGGACGGCTCGTCCAGCACGTAGAGCACGCCGGTCAGGCCGGACCCGATCTGCGAGGCGAGGCGGATGCGCTGGCTTTCGCCGCCGCGAAAGCGTGCCGGACGACCGCGCCAGGGTGAGATAGTCGAGACCGACATTGTTGAGGAAACCCGAGCCGCTCGTTGATCTCCTTCAGGATGCGGTCGGCGATCTCGTTCTGCTTGGCGGTCAGGATCTCGGCCAGGTCCGTCGAACCAGGCGCCGGCCTTGCGCGATCGAGAACTCCGGTCACCTGCGGAAATGGTCAGCCCGGCGATCTTCACCGCCAGGGCCTCCGGCTTCAGACGCTGGCCGTCGCAGGCCGGGCAGGGGGCGACGGACTGGTACTCGGCCGAGTTCCTCGCGGACCCAGGAACTGTCGGTCTCCTTCCAGCGGCGGTCGATGTTGGGAATGACGCCCTCGAACGGCTTCGTTGGTCTTGTAGCTCCGCAGCCCGTCGTCGATAGGTCGATGGTCGACCGGCGTCGTTCCGGTGCCGTACAGAATGCCGTCGCGCGCCTCCTCGGGCAGATCCTCGAAGGCGGTGTCCATGTCGAAGCATCGAAGTGCTTCGCCAGGCTCTTCAGGGTCTGGGCGTAGTAGGGCGAGGACGATCTCGGCCCAGGGGGCGATGGCGCCGGCCTTCAGGCTCAGCTTCGGGTTCGGGACCATCAAGCTGCTCGTCGAAATACATCTGACTGCCGAGCCCGTCGCAGGTCGGGCAGGCGCCGAACGGGTTGTTGAACGAGAACAGCCGGGGCTCGATCTCCGTCGATGGTGAAGCCGCAGACCGGGCAGGCGAACTTGGCCGAGAAGGTGTGCCGCTCGCTCGCTGTCGGCATCGTCGGCGAACAGCAGGCCGTCGGAGAGTTCCAGGGCCGTCTCGATCGAGCTTCGGCCAGACGCGTCTGCGATACCGTCGCGCACCACGAGCCGGTCGACCACCACCTCGATGTCATGCTTGCGTTTCTTGTCGAGTGCCGGAACGTCCTCGATCTCGTACATCTCGCCGTCGACCCGGACGCGCTGAAAGCCACGCTTGCGGTAGCTCGGCCAGTTCCTTGCGGTATTCACCCTTGCGGCCGCGGACCACGGGGGCCAGCAGATACAGGCGCGTGCCCTCCGGCAGCGCGCAGCATCCGGTCGACCATCTGGCTGACCGTCTGGCTCTCGATCGGCAGTCCCGTCGCCGGCGAGTAGGGGATTCCGATGCGGGCGTAGAGAAGACGGAGATAGTCGTAGATCTCGGTGACCGTGCCGACGGTGGAGCGCGGGTTACGGGACGTGGTCTTCTGCTCGATCGAGATCGCCGGTGACAGGCCCTCGATGAGATCGACATCCGGCTTCTGCATCAGTTCGAGGAACTGACGGGCATAGGCCGACAGGCTCTCGACATAGCGGCGCTGGCCTTCGGCATAGATTGTGTCGAAGGCGAGGGAGGATTTGCCCGATCCGCTGAAGACCGGTCATCACCACCAGGCTGTCGCGTGGCAGGTCGACGTCGACGTTGCTTGAGATTGTGCTCGCGCGCGCCGCGGACGCGGATCGCCCGAAGCTCGTCGGCCACGGGCTTGGGCTTGGAGGAGTCGGGCGCCATCGGGTCCTCGGAGATCTTGTCGAGAGACAAATATAGTACACCGGCGGTCGGTATGACCGACCGGAGAGGATAGCCCTCTAAGTATTGCCACGGACTCCTGAGACAAGGCTGTGGAGAACTTTCAGGATGCCGCGGCACGGGTGGGACGACTCGGTTTGTTGCGCAATCGAATTGATATGGTCGACGCGGCAAGAGGCGAAACCCGTAATGCAGGTTCATCGATTTCCGGTCTGCAGCCTTTGCGCCGGGCGCCCGGCTGTGGGATTGTCGGCCAAACCGTTCCATGGGCGCTGCCTGGGGGTCACCTTAGGCGCTCGTGGGACGGATCCGGAACAGAGAGAGCGAGAGAGATGGCGGGCAGCGTCAACAAGGTGATCCTGGTCGGCAACCTGGGCCGTGACCCGGAGGTGCGATCGACCCAGGACGGCATGAAAATCGTCAACCTGGCGCTGGCGACGTCGGAGCGCTGGCGCGACCGCAACACGGGCGAGCAGCGGGAACGCACGGAATGGCATCGGGTGGTCATCTTCAACGAGAACCTCGCCCGGATCGCCGAGCAGTATCTGCGCAAAGGCAGCTCGGTCTACATCGAGGGCCAGCTCCAGACCCGCAAATGGACCGACCAGAGCGGTCAGGAGAAATACACCACCGAGGTGGTGTTGCAGCGCTATCGCGGCGAGCTGACCCTGCTCGGCGGCCGGGGTGAAGGGGGCGGGAGCAGCGACTACAGCCGTGGCGGTGACGATTACGGCGGCGGTTACGGTGGCGGCGGTTCCTCGGGTTCCGGCTCGGCCGGCGGCGGCAGCTCGGGGGGCAGCCAGCCGCCGATGGGCGGTCCGAGCGATCTGGACGACGAGATCCCGTTCTGAGGACCATCGGATGGACGCGTTCCGGGACGCCAATCGGGCAAAATGGGACGAACTCGTCCAGCCGCACCTGACCTCCGGATTCTATTCGGTGGACGCGCTTCGCGCAGGGGAGCGCAGACTCGACCCGATCGTGGAACGGGAACTCGGCGACGTCGCCGGGCTCTCGGTTCTGCACCTCCAGTGCCATTTCGGTCTGGACACCCTGACGATCGCCCAGCAGGGGGCGCGGGTCACCGGTCTGGACTTCTCGGCCCCGGCGATCGCGGCCGCCCGAGCCCTTGCGGCGGAGACCGGCTCGGCGGCACCTTCGTAGAGGGCGATTTCTACGCCGCGCCCGATCTGATCGGAGAGACGTTCGATCTGGTCTTCGCGTCCTGGGGTACGATCTGCTGGCTGCCGGATCTCGCCGGCTGGGCCCGGATCGCTGCCGGATTCCTGAAACCGGGTGGACGGCTCTATTTCGCAGACTGCCATCCCATGGCCTATATCTGGGACGAGGGCGAGGGAGCCTGCGATCCCGCGGCGGGCCGGTTTCAAACCAAGTATCCGTATTTCCACTCCGACGAACCGATCGCGCTGGACGATGCGGGCGACTACGCCAGCGGTCATACGACAAAGCAGACGCGAACCTACGAATGGGCCCATCCGGTGAGCGACATCGTCACGGCGGTGGCCGCCGCCGGCCTGCGCTTCGAGTTCCTGCACGAGCACCCTCACATCACCTGGGCGCTACTGCCCGGCCTCGTGCCCCGGGGGGAACATCTTTACGGCTGGCCGGAGGGAACCGATCCGATCCTGCCGCTCAGCCTGTCCTTTGCGGCCCGCCGGCCGGGTTGACACCTTTCCCAGGGTCTTAGCCGCACTGTTCGCAGTGGGATGCCACTTTATTTGAGGAATTCGACTCGAATTCTAGTAAATAGCGGCGGACGTCCGGTAACCTGACACACGCGAACAACGTCGAGAGGTATCGCTAGACCGGTGATGGATCCGACCTCCCTCGACGTCGGCGGTCAGCCAGGTGCGCGCCGTATTGGCCTGACGATACCGGTTGTCGGGCTGATCATCGGTCTGACGGCCGCCGTTCTCGCCGTGGCCTGGTTTGCCGCGCGTGCCCAGGATCGGCAGGCGGTGAACGCGATGCGTCACACGGTCCGCAGCGTGATCGAGTCGAACCGGAGAGAACTCGGTGGCTGGGTTTCCGACTACGCCTATTGGGATTCATTCGTCGAAAATGTCGTCCTGACGCCGGATCCGATTTGGATCGAGGACAATATCGGTCGCTACGCCCAGGAAAATCTCGATGTCGATGCCACCTTGGTCGTGGATGGCTCCAACGAGCCGTACGTAGTCTCCATGACCGAGGAAGCGGATCTCGGGCCTTCGCTTACCCCGCTGCCGGCAAGTCTCGTCGGGCTTGCCCGGTCGGCGCGTCAGGCCGCGGGTCCTGTCGATCAGCGTCCGTCGCCGCAGGGGGCTTACGTGTTGATCGACTCCCGCGTCTTCATAGCGGCTGCATCCGTCGCGAAGTGGGAGGCCGAGACCGCGTTACCGGTCCGTAAGGGCGGGCCCGTCGTCCTCCTGTATCTGCGCGAGATCGACCAGGTGATGCTGGCGGAGTTCGCGAATGACTACATGGTTCAGAATCTCTCCCTGGTTGTCGGCGAGCACGAAGTCGCCGACGGACTCGTGCTGTTTGGACCCGATGGAGAGCTGGTCGCAGAACTCGTTTGGCAAAGCCCCAGCCCCGGTACTGCTTTCTTCAGGAACTCTCGCTGTACCTATGCTCGCCGTCGTGCTGATCGCAGCCTTCTCCCTCGCTTGGATCATCAGAAGGATACGGGTGACCGTCGATCAGATCCTCGCCGCTCACCAGGCGTTGAACGAGCGCACCGAGGCGCTGCGGCTGGCACGCGACGAGGCGGATCGCGCGAACCGGGCCAAGACCGAATTCCTGGCTCAGATGAGCCACGACTTGCGGACTCCGCTGAATGCGATTCTCGGCTTCTCCGAAGTCATCGCTCTGCAGACCTTCGGATCGGACCCGGCGGCTGCGGAACGGTACCGGGACTACGCCCGCCAGATCCATACGGGCGGGGATCAACTGCGGACCCTGATCGACAGCATCCTCGATGTCGCCCGTTTGGATGCCGGCAGTTACGACCTGCACCGCGAAACGCTCTCCCTGGACAGCGAGATCGCAGCCTGCCTGTCGCTGATGGGCACGGCGTTCGAGTCGAAGGCGCTCACCGTGAAGGCGCCGCCGACCGGTCTGTCCGTCACCGTCGATCAGGGGGCACTCGGGCAGATACTGATGAACCTCGTCGGCAATGCCGCGAAGTATACCGACGCGGGCGGCGCCATAACGGTCGCCGGAGACTCCTGCGAACTGGGCACCGTCATAAGCGTCAGCGATACCGGCCGCGGTATGTCCGAGGCGGACATGGCAAAAGCCTTCGATCTGTTCACCCGGGGCGGTTCGATCCTCGGCGTTGCCGGCGCGGAGGGCAGCGGCCTCGGGTTGAGCATCGTAAAGCGACTTGTCGACCTTCACGGCGGATCCGTCAGGCTCGAGTCGGAACTCGGTGTTGGAACGACGGTGACCGTCCTGCTGCCCCACAGCCCCGAGCCAGCCGGGGAGGCAGCGACGCCTGTTATCGCAACGGGGAACTGAGCGGTGCGCCGGGCGATATCCCGGGCCATATCCGCCGCCGCGCCGCGATGCCTCAAGCCCAGGGAAAGTGCCGCGATCCTGCAGGCCGGGGGAGCGCAGATCGGGCGGCGGAATCGGCGCTTGATCGCGACGGGTCGAGCCCTGATATTTCGGCGGCGCAACATTGCTGGAAAACGCCGATTTTGCTAAGCTTTAGCGAATCAGGCGGATTTCTGGCCCCGTCCTACCCATCGCCTGCCTGATCTCTGTCGAAACCTACGATCGGAACCCCTCGGTTGTCTGATTCCACACCCGATCCGCACGACATCGCGCCGGTCTCCATCGAAGACGAAATGCGTCGCTCGTACCTCGATTACGCCATGAGCGTGATCGTGGCCCGGGCGCTGCCCGACGTCCGAGACGGCCTGAAGCCCGTGCACCGCCGTATCCTCTACGCCATGAAGGAAGGCGGCTACGACTGGAGCAAGCCCTACCGCAAGTCGGCGAGCATCGTCGGTGCGGTGATGGGTCAGTATCACCCCCATGGCGACAGCGCGATCTACGACGCCATGGTCCGCATGGCGCAGGAATTCTCCATGCGTCTGCCCCTGGTCGACGGCCAGGGCAATTTCGGCTCCATGGACGGCGATCCGGCGGCGGCCATGCGATATACGGAGGCCCGCCTCGCCAAGGCTGCCGAGGGGCTTCTGCGCGATATCGACAAGGAAACCGTCAATTTCAGTTCCGAACTATGACGAGACGACGGAGGAACCGGCGGTCCTGCCGGCGGAATTCCCGAACCTTCTGGTGAACGGCGCCGGCGGTATCGCCGTCGGCATGGCGACCAACATTCCGCCGCACAATCTCGGCGAAGTGATCGATGCCTGTCTGGCGATGGTGGACAATCCGGGCATCACGGTCGACGAACTCATGGCGTTCGTGCCGGGGCCGGACTTTCCGACCGGCGGCCTGATCCTCGGCCGCGCCGGCATCCGCGAGGCCTATCGCACCGGCCGCGGGTCGGTGGTGATGCGCGGCAGGGCCGTCATCGAGGAGATCCGCAAGGACCGGATGGCGATCGTCGTCTCCGAGATCCCCTACCAGGTCAACAAGGCGCGCATGATCGAGCGGATCGGCGAGATCGTCCGCGACAAGGTGGTCGAGGGGATCGCCGACCTGCGCGACGAGAGCGACCGGGACGGCGTGCGCGTCGTCGTCGAACTGAAGCGCGACGCGGTACCCGAGGTGGTTCTGAACCAGCTCTACCGGTTCACCCCGCTGCAGACCAGTTTCGGCGTGAACATGCTGGCGCTGAACGGCGGCCGGCCGGAGCAGATGAATCTGCAGCGACGTCATCTATGCGTTCGTGCAGTTCCGAGAAGAGGTGATCACCCGACGCACCCGCTTCCTGCTCCGCAAGGCGCGGGAACGGGCGCATATTCTTGCCGGCCTCATGGTGGCGATTTCGAACCTGGATCCGGTGATCGAACTGATCCGGGCGTCGTCGGACGCCGGCGAGGCACGCGCGCCGCCTGTGCGAGCGGGCCTGGCCCGCCGGCGTCGTCGCTCCGTTCATCGCCCTGATCGACGATCCGGGGCATGAGGTCCGCGAAGACGGGACCTACATGCTGTCCGAGATCCAGGCCCGTGCCATCCTGGAGCTGCGCCTGCAGCGCCTGACCGGCATGGAGCGCGGCAAGCTGATCGAGGAGGCGGAGGAGATCGCCGCCAAGATCAAGGACTTCCTCGAGATTCTCACCTCCCGTCCGCGGCTGCTCGAGGTCATGCGCGGCGAGCTGCAGCAGTCCAAGGAGAACTGTTCGGCCAACGAGCGGCGGACCGAGATCGAGGAGAACGAGTTCGAGCACGACATCGAGGACCTGATCCCCCGCGAGGACATGGTCGTCACCGTCAGCCATGGCGGCTACATCAAGCGCGTGCCGCTGACCACGTACCGGTCGCAGAAACGTGGGGGCAAGGGGCGTGCCGGCATGGCGACCCGCGACGAGGACGTGGTCAGCCGCCTGTTCATGCGCCAACAGCCACGCCCCGATCCTGTTCTTCACCTCCCGCGGTCATGGTCTACCAGCTCAAGACCTACCGCCTGCCGGAGGGCACGCCCCAGTCCCGCGGCCAGGCCGATGGTCAACCTGCTGCCGCTCGAGGAGGGGGAGTGGATCCAGACCGTGATGCCGATGCCGGCGGACGAGGAAAGCTGGAAGCAGCTCCACGTCATGTTCGCCACCGAGGCGGGCACGGTGCGGCGCAACGCGCTGAGCGATTTCACCAACATCAACAAGGCCG
This sequence comes from Thalassobaculum sp., assembly GCA_048983575.1. Lineage (GTDB taxonomy): Bacteria > Pseudomonadota > Alphaproteobacteria > Thalassobaculales > Thalassobaculaceae > Thalassobaculum. Next base: position 2,923,444 of record JBLZTD010000001.1, read on the forward strand.
GCAAGCGGGCGATGCGGCTGGAGGGCGACGACCGCCTCATCGGCGTCATGCCCTGCACCGACGCGGATGACGTGTTTCTGGCGACCCGCAACGGCAAGGCGATCCGGTTCAAGGTCAGCGACGTGCGGGTCTTCCAGGGGCGCGAGTCCTTGGGCGTGCGCGGTATCCGGCTGCTCGACGGGGATACGGTGGTTTCCATGTCAATCCTGCGCCGCTTCGATATCGAGGGGGCGGCCGGGGGCGAGGCCGACGTGTCCGACGAGATCCGTCGCCAGCATATTCTGACGGTCACCACCAAGGGCTTCGGCAAGCGGACGCTGATTGACAACTACCGCCTGACCAACCGAGGCGGGCAGGGCATCGCGAATGTCGATCTGACCGACAAGAACGGTCTCGTGGCCGGTTCGTTCTCGGTGGCCGAAACCGATCAGATCATGGCCGTGACCGACAAGGGCCAGGTGATCCGGTGCCCGATCGGCGACGTGCGGGAGACCGCGCGTCAGGCACAGGGCGTGTATATCTTCCGCGTCAGCGACGAGGAGAACGTCGTCTCGGTCTCCCTGGTCGGTGAGACGGGAGAGGATGACGAGGCCGGCCCGGAAGAGGCGGGGACGGAGGATACCGGCTCGGGAGAGACCGGCGCCGGCGATACGGGGGAGTCGGGTGGACCGTCGCCGAATGCCTCCCCGGACGATGCGGACGAAGGGGGAGAGGCGCCGCAATGACCGAGAAGACGACGCGCGTCGGGGTCTATCCCGGCACCTTCGATCCGATCACCAAGGGCCATATCGACATCATCCGCCGGGCCAGCAAGACGGTCGACCATCTGGTGGTCGCCGTCGCGCGCAACGCCGGGAAGGGGCCGCTGTTCAGCCTGGACGAACGGGTGGAGATGGTCCGGGATGAAGTCGAGGATATCCTCGCCCAGAACCGGGAGGATGGATTTTTCGGCACCATCGAGGTGAAACCGTTCGGCTCGCTGCTGATGCATTTCGCCGAATCCCAGGGAGCCGGCGTCATCATCCGCGGCCTGCGCGCGGTGTCCGACTTCGAGTACGAGTTCCAGATGGCCGGGATGAACGCCCGTCTAAATCCGAAGATCGAGAACTCTGTTCCTGATGGCGTCCGACCGCCATCAGTTCATCTCCTCGCGCTTCGTCAAGGAGATCGGCCGTCTGGGCGGCGAGATCAAGGAATTCGTCTCGTCGCGCGTGGCGGAAAGGGTGATGCACCGGTTCGACGGGGATCCGTCGAAGGACAGCCAGGCCAAGCAGACCGGTCCGTTCACCGGTTAGCAGCCAACCCGATCCAGTTGCGGGCCCGCGCGCAGGCGCGGGGATCCCATGCTTCGGGGAAGGTGGGCAGCGGCCCTCGCTGTCGCAGCGGGCAAGTCTTATTGGCGAGTTCTCCCGCAGGTTTATTTTTTCGGTCCGGGAATATCCTAAACGTAATTTTAACCATCCCCCGCTAGGTTGCTTCTCCATACCCAAGCAACTTACGAAGAGTATCGGAGATGAGGCGTCCTCAGGATCCGCCACGCAGCAGTCCTGCCCGACTGCGGTGGTCCAAAGGCCTTTTGGTAACTGTGGTTTATGCAACGGTCGCCACATTGTACATCGCTCTCTCAGACCAGCTCGTGGCGGCGATCTGGACCGACCCGGCCGCGCTCTCGGAAATTCAGACGACCAAGGGTTTCGCCTTTGTCTTCTTGACCGCGGCAGCGCTGTTTCTGGTATGGAATAGCCTCGAAGTCTCGCGAGACGCACGAACGCCGGCTGCACCAAGAGACGCGCAAGCGGCTCGGCGATCTGAGCAACGCTCTTCCCAACCCACTGGTCATTCTGAATCCGAACGGCCAACTGATCGAATGGAATGCAGCGAACGAGGCTGTTCTCGGATACTCGACCTCTCAACTGTCGACCAAGGACCTTTCGGACCTCACGCATCCCGACGACCTTTCCGCCGCACGCGATGCGATTGCGGAGGTGCTGAAGACCGGTCGACCCGCATGCGCCGATGTCCGGGTGGTATCCGCCGATGGCCGAACCCTCGCCTATCGCTGGCATGGCGCGCCTCTCTTCGACGAGCGGGGCGACGTGTCGGCCATTGCTGTCGTGGGTGTCGACATGACCGATCTCAAGGACACCCAGCAGCGCTTGCGATGCGCGCTCAAAGGAGCGAGACACGTTCTGAAGCAGACAGTCGATGCGATTGCCATGGCGGTCGAGAAGCGCGACCCCTACACGGCCGGCCATGAGAAGCGCGTCGCAATCCTCGGGCTCGAAATCGCCCGCGAGATGGGGCTGTCGGACGACAGGTGCGAGGGGCTGGAGTACGGCGGTCTGCTGCACGACGTAGGGAAACTGGCTGTTCCGACCGATATTCTCACGCGGCCAGGGGTGCTCACCAGGAGCGAGTACGAGGTGGTCAAGAGTCACGCCGAACACGGTTATGACATCGTGCGGTCGATCGACTTCCCCTGGCCGGTGGCCGATATCGTTCACCAGCACCACGAGCGTCTGGACGGGACCGGCTATCCTCAGGGCCTGCGCGGCGATGCAATCTGTCAGGAGGCGCGGATCATCGGCGTTGCCGACGTCGTGGACGCGATGTGCAGCCATCGTCCGTATCGCGCCGGTCTGGGCCTGCAATCAGCTCTTGAAGAACTGCAGGCCGGCAGCGGCATCCGGTACGATGCCGAGGTTGTTGCGGCCTGCGAACGGGTATTCGACCGGGGATTCTCGTTCACGTCCGAAGCGGCCTGACGCGGCGCATGAACAGCACGTTCTTGGCGTCGTCGTCGCTGGCGCCGATGAAGCCGCTGTCCTCGATCCGGCGTATGGCGGCGGCATTGGCGTCCGAGGGGCGTATCTCGATGCGGATCGACGTGAGGCGCGGGTCCAGCAGGGTCCGCCGCATGCCGTTGATCAGTCGCCATTCCTCGCCATCGACGTCGATCTTGATCCGCGTCGGCGTCGGCACCCGGCCCGCGTCGATCAGGTCGTCAAGCCGAGCCGTCTCAACCGGTTCGGTGGACACGCCTGCGCTCGGGAGAGTGTGGACGAGATTCTGGTTGGCTTCCCCGGCCGAGCGACGGCCGAAACCGAGATCGGCCACTCCCGTCCGGTCCGACAGGGCGAGCCGCAAGGGCGTGACGATGCCCTCCAACCCGTTCAGCCGGATATTGTCCTCCAAGGCTTCCACATTCGTCGAAAACGGTTCCAGCGCATAGGTTCGGGCGGCCGTCAGTCGCGCTGCGGTGAGCGCATACTTTCCGATATTCGCCCCGATATCGAGAAACACATCGTCGGGCGTGAAGCCGGCGATCCAGCGGATCAGGCCCGGCTCATACATGAAGAACAGACCGCCCTGAACATTGGTCTCCTCGCTGCGTTGCCGAAGCTTCACGGCACCGGATCCGAGGCCAACCGTAAAGACGTCGCCCGCCAGTCGGGCCATCGGCAACGCGCCTCCAACCATCGCCTGCGCGGCCCGTCGGCCGAAGTAGTCGCTCACGACCGCCATGACTTGCCCGATCAACGGGTTGTCCGTTTCATTGATCAGCGACTTGAAGGTCACACACTCGATGAAGTCGTCGCTGGCGGTCATCCGGTCGGGAAGCGCGGCCCGTTTCAGTCCACGCGCCACCGTGGCCTCGCGGGCGGCCGCATACTGGGCCGGGAGCGTCGGGCTTAGATGGGCACACTGGCGCAGAAAGGCGGCCCGTCCTTCGACACTGGTGAGCGGCGCGAGGGCCCGAAGAAGCATCATTCGGACGGTGCCGTCCTCGGCGGACACGGCTGCGCCGCCCAACGCGGCGATCACCCCGATACGGTTGCCGTTATCGGCGAAGGTCAGCGCGCGTTCGACCAGATCGCCGACGGCGTCGGGGGGCGGGACGAAGGATGGGTGATCTTCCGAGGCGGACATGGTGTTCCCTTAGCAGACCGGTACGGCGATCGCACCCGCTCCGTCCGGGCCCGTCGGTCGCCGTTCCCAGCGGAGGAGGCTCGGGTCCGAAAAAGGATGAGATGATCGAGGCGCTTTTGCTTGACCCGGCGCGGCCCTCTGCCTAGCTTCCCGCCGTCCATGGCGGGCGCGTAGCTCAGTTGGTAGAGCATCTGACTTTTAATCAGACGGTCACAGGTTCGATCCCTGTCGCGCTCACCATCCCCTCCCAAGTTCGACAGGTGCGATCCGGCAAGACCCGGCCCACGGGAAACCGGACTCCGGAGGCCTTGCGCCAGGCCTGTCGGTTCGTCACCGATGCTTGGGCTGAAGCATCGAGCCGTTACTTGGCGCCGGCGCGCGATGACTGTTGCGTGGGGAGTTCCCGCTGTCTTCCGGTTCGATCGTATTCATCTCGAATTTGAAATATGTAAGAGTTAACAAGCTTTTCAGAATCGAATGCTCATCGTATATTGCACTTGCGTTAATCGCAGGGACGCGTGGGGGTTCGGCGATGTTTGACTTTCTCAAGGTCAGTAAAGAAAAAAAGAAAAGCCCGGTACGGGCCAAGCCGGTGGGCAACCCTAACAAACCGGCGTCCAAAGGAACGGTGAAGATAGACAAGTTCGTCTTCAATATCCGTGAAATCAACGACAAGGGCTTTATCATCGACCCGTATGATAAGGATGTCGTTATTTCCGGGCAGAGGTTCCGTTTCGAAATCAATGCGACTTACGACAACAAAGAGGTCAAGGGTCGCGCGGATGCGGTGGTAACGAAGATCGTCGGCAATGCGCTGGCAGCCGCCTTCGTCACGAAGTTCTTCTGATGTCTTGCGAGAGCGGCCGCGACGGCTGTGGGAGTCGCGCCGCATTGTCGCCAACCGCCGATTCGGACATACTTGCCTGATGAGCGAGCGAGACAAGGCCCTCAAACTCCTGCGCACCGTCCGCCAGCGGATCGATCCCGACGTGCTCGCGCGCGCCCAGAGGGCCGCGTTCGCGCAGATCGGTCAGGAGCCGCCGGAACCGGAGAACGAAGCGTCGCGTCTGTTCAAGGCGGCGCTGGAGAACGGGGGAAAGCGCCGCGAGGAGATCCTCCGCCATCTGGAGCGCAAGTTCCGGCACAAGCTGAACTGAGCCGACCTCGTCGTCGCCATAGGATCTCCAGCCGACGGCTCTCCAGCCAAGGAGATCTCCAGTCAGCGGATCTCCGGTCTCAAGCGTTGGGCCGCTTCGACAGCACCGCGTCCGCGAGAATGTCGATTTCGGTGATATGATTGTAGATCTGGCTTGAAACCCGGACGTAGAGACCGCCCGCAAGCGGGTTGATGCGGGTCTGGATCCCGTCCTCCTGCAGCAGGCGCAGGCGCAGGTCGCGGGCCGTGTCGAAGCCCTGGCCATAGCCATCCGGCAACCGGACCATCACCATCGAGCCGACCATGCTCTCCGGCTGGCCCATCTCCGTCCCCCAGGCCCCGGCCAGGCGCCGTCCCGCCGCCATCGCCAGGGCATGGTTGTGGGTGCGGATCGCCTCGACCCCGAACCGGTCGACGAAGTCGAGCGCGGTTGGAAGCGCATGCTGTGCCGAACCGTCGCGCGTCCCGACCCAGTCGAATTCCTCGCGGAACCCGCCTTCGTAACCGTGGCTGATGACGGCCGGATGCAGGCGGTCGATCACCCGGTCGCCCGCCCACAGGAACGCGCATCCCTTCGCCGCGAAGAGCCATTTGTGGCAGGTGCCCGTATACCAGTCGGCGCCGAGGGCGGTGACGTCGAGCGCCGTCATTCCCGGCGCATGGGCGCCGTCGACCAGGACCAGCGCGCCGGCGTCGCGCGCCGCGGCGGTCATGTCGCCGACCGGAAGAACGAGGGCGGTGGAGGAAGTCACATGGTCGATGATGGCGAGACGCGGGCGGCTCCGGGCCAACGCGGCTTCGAACGCGGCGAGCGCCTGATCCGGAGATTCGGTGGGGAAGGGAAGCTCCCACTCCGCGATCTCGGCGCCGGTCATGGAGCAGACGAACCGCACGGTGTTGCGCACCGCCCCGTAGGTCTGATCGTTGATCAGGATCCGGTCGCCCGGCTTCAGGTCGAGGGAGCGCAGGATCGCGTTGACCGCCTGGGTGGGGTTCTCGACGAGGGCGAGCCAATCCCCTTCGACGCCGATATAAGGCGCCAATCGGTTGGCGGCGGCGCGCAGGGCCGGCCGAAACTCGAACTCCATGAACCGGCTCGGCTCGGCCTCCATGCGCTCGCGCCAGGCGCTCTGGGCTTCGAGGACCGCGCGCGGGGTGGCGCCGTACGACCCGTGGTTCAGGTGGACGGAGCCGTCTTCGAGAACGAAGAGCGGACGCAGGTCGGTGCCGAAGGCGGAAGGAGCGGTCGTCATAGCGAGAGTGTGCCGCAGCGGGCTGTCGGCCGCCAAGAGCCAGAAGTGCGCCAGCGCACTTTGGCTCTCGACTCGCATTCGGGAGCACCGGCATTCGGGAGCACCGGCATTCGGGAGCACCGGCATTCGGGAGCACCGGCAATCGGGAGCACCGATTGTATGACCTTGCGGCCTGGGTCTATGCTCGTGCTCGATATTGCACCGCACACCTTCGGCCGCGCGACGTCTGGCGATCCGAGGTGTCGCACCCTACATCACTACGGCAACACTGACCTGTCGCGCAGAGGAGGCGGCCTCATATGGCGCCGAACACCAAGGTTTCGCTGTTCTCGCGCCTGAGAACCTATTTCTTCGCCGGCGTTCTGGTGACCGCGCCGATCGGGATCACGCTGTACCTCGCCTGGTTGATCATCGATTTCATCGACAACCGGGTCACGCCGCTCATCCCGGCCCGCTATAATCCGGAGACCTATCTCCCGTTCTCGATCCCCGGCCTCGGCCTCATCGTGGCGGCTATCGTGCTCACCGTGGTCGGTGCCTTTACCGCCGGGCTCCTTGGCCGCTGGCTCGTCAGCCTGTCGGAGCGGTTGATGGCACGCATGCCCATCATCCGCAACGTCCACAGCGCCCTGAAGCAGATCCTCGAAACCGTTCTGGCGCAGCAATCGAAGGCGTTCCGTCAGGTGGTGATGATCGAGTACCCGCGCCGCGGCATCTGGGCGATCGGGTTCCTCACCGGCGACACCGTCGGCGAGGTGCAGAACCTGACCGAGGACGATACCCTCAACGTCTTCCTGCCGACGACGCCGAACCCGACCTCCGGTTTTCTTCTGTTCGTTCCGCGTGCGGACTGTCACGTCCTGTCGATGACGGTGGAGGAGGGGATCAAGATGGTGGTTTCCGGCGGTATCGTGACGCCGCCCGATCGCCGGCCGAAGGAAGAGCGCGAAACGCCGCGCATTCCGGCGGCCACGCCGGATCACCCGGAAGGGCCGACCCGCCGGATCGACGCGGCCTGAACGGTCTCAACGAAGAAGACTGAATGGACTGGGGGGAATTGCGCATATGACCGACGCGGTGATGGCGGTTTGGGGGGACGCGGCGTCTGACGGCGATGCCGAGTTCAGCGAGTGGTATCATCGGGAGCACGTACCGGAACGGGTCGGAATGCCCGGCTGGCGCAATGGCCGGCGCTACCGCAAGATCGGGCGCGGCAAGCACAGGTATCTGGCGGTGTACGACGTGGACCGTCTTTCCTGTTTTGACGATCCGGCCTACCGCTACGCGCTCGACCATCCGACCGAATGGACGACGCGGATGATGGTGCATTTCCGCAATTTCGTCCGCGCCACCTGCCGGGTCCGGTTCTCCAGCGGCGAGGCTTTGGGTTCGGTTGTCGCGACGGTCCGCTACGCGCCCGGCGATGGTGACGCCGAGGCGATCGCCCGCTGGCTGGCCGGTACCGCCCTGCACGATTTGCGGACCCGCGAAGGCATCACCCGGGTGCAGCATTGGGAGGCGGATATGGGCCGCTCGCTGGCGAAGACCGGCGAGCAGGCGATCCGCACCGGCAAAGACGGCGAGGCGCCGTTCGCCGCGGTGATCGAAGGCACAGACCGCGCGTTCGTCGAGGCGGCGCTCAAGGAGGCCGGCATCGTGGAGGGCCTGAAGGAGCGCGGGGCGAAGAAGATCGACTCGGGGCTGTACGCGATGCTGTTCGCCCTGCACGCCTAGCCTCCAATCGGCGCGAAGACCCTAAGGGTTCATGCCGGCGAGCCGCTTGTAAAGATAGGTCCGGCTGATCCCCAGCGCCTGGGAGGCGCGCTTCTTGTTGCCGTCGGCACGCTCCAGCGCCTCGCGGATCAGGCGCTCCTCGAGCGCGCGCACCTGCTGCTCCAGCGTCGTGCTCGGATCCGGGTGGGGCTCCTCGCCGACGATGTCGGGCAGATTCGCCGGCGTCAGCTCCTCGCCGTCGCAGAAAATCGCTGCCTTCTGGACCGTGTTGAACAGTTCCCTGACGTTTCCCGGCCAGGCGTGACCGGTCAGCAGCGTCATGGCATCCGCCCGCACGCTGCGGACCGCCAGATTGTGCCGCTTGGCGGTGCGGGCCAGAAAGGTGCGGACCAGCGCCGGGATGTCGGCGGCGCGGTCCCGCAGCGGCGGCAGCCACAGGGTGAGGGCGCCGATCCGGAAATAGAGGTCGGCGCGGAAGTCCTCGTCCCGGATCATCCGCTCCACCGGCCGGTTGGTGGCGGTCACGAGGCGGAAATCGGCGCTGCGCGAGCGGTGGCCGCCCAGACGCTCGAACGTTCCCTCCTCAAGGACCCGAAGGACCTTGGCCTGGATGTCGATCCCCATATCGCCGATCTCGTCGAGGAACAGGGTGCCCTTGTCGGCCAGTTCGAATTTGCCGCTGCGTCCGCGCTTGTCGGCGCCGGTGAAGGATCCCGGCTCGTAGCCGAACAGCTCGGCCTCGACCAGGGTGGGGGAAGGGCGGCGGCGTTCAGGACCACCAGTGGCTTGGTAGCCCGGTTTGATTGACCGTGCAGCGCGCGCGCCACAAGTTCCTTGCCGGTGCCGCTCTCGCCGCGGATCAGCACGGAGATGTCGAGCGGAGCGACGCGGGCGATGTCCGCCTTCAGCTTCCGGATCGGCGGGCTGTCGCCGATGATCGCGTCCAGATCGGCCGGACGGGGCCGCATCTCTTCGAGTTCCCGGCGATAGTAATCGACCTCCGCCCGCAGCTTGGCGATCTCCCGGCCGAATTCGAGGGCCTGATCCGGACCCTTGAACATCACCTGGCCGATCGCGCCGACGGTCTCCGGACCGCGATGGATCGGGAAGCGGCTGACGATGCGGGCGACCCCGTTCATTTCCTGCAGCCGGCCGATCTCCGCCCGGCCGGACTTGGCGACGTCTGGCAGACGGGTGTTCTCGATGACCTCGCCGGCGGGCCGGCCGAGGCCTTCGCCCCGTTTCATGCCGAAGAACCGGGCATGCACCGGGCTGACCCAGCGCAGCAGGCCGTCGGCATCGACAACGGTGATCGCCTCGTAGGGATTGGTGAGGAAATGCGCCAGGATCTCGGGCGCGAAGTCGACGCTGACGGCGAAGTCCAAGACCGGATCCTCACTGCCGCTGGGCCAGACCAGATGCAGGGCGATGCCCGTATCCGACCGACGCGAGAGCACCGACCAGACCGAATTATCCAGATCGACGCTCCAGATCCGCTCGCCGTGTGTCGCGGCCGTCAGGGCGCGCTCGACACCGTCGGGCAGGCGGGGGCCGTCGGTGAAGATCGGGATGCCGTCCGTGTCGATCAGACGGATGCTGGGTGCTGTGTCCATGTCATGGACATTAGAAAACCGATATGTCCGCGTCGAGGACAGAGTTGCCTGACTGCGTGCGGGTTTCGGCCGGTCGGGCGGCTGGCATGAAGGTTGCTGCGCCGGCTTCCGGAGGAAACGCCCATGTCCGATCAACGCCTGCCTCTCGAAGATCTGCCGCCGGCGCCCCCGGGCACCGCCTTCGATATGCTCGACGGTATCCGGGTGCTGGACCTGACCACATCCATCGCCGGGCCCTATGCCACGCTGCTTCTCGCCGACTACGGCGCCGATGTTGTCAAGATAGAGCGTCCGGGCAGCGGCGACGACGCCCGCGCCTGGGGCCCGCCTTTCCTCGACGGCGACTCCCTCTGGTTCATGTCGGTGAACCGCAACAAGCGGAGTGTCGCCGTCGACTACACGGTCGAGCCGGGACGCACCCTGTTCGAGAATCTGGTCCGGGCTGCGGACGTGGTCGTGCTGAACCAGGTGCCGCGGGTGCAGGCGAAACTGAAGACCGATCCGGCCAGCCTGCAGGCCCTCAATGCCGGCCTGATCGTTGCCGCCGTCACCGGCTTCGGTCTTACCGGCGACCGCAGGGACAAGCCCTGCTACGACCTGATCGCCGAGGGCTATTCCGGCGTGATGGACCTCACCGGCGAGGCCGACAGCCCGCCGCAGAAGGTTGGAACGCCGGCCGCCGACCTGCTCGCCGGTCACGACCTGGCGCTGGCCGTTGCCGCGGCGCTGGTCCGCAAGGGCCGGACCGGGCAGGGAGCGGTGATCGACGTCTCGATGGTCGAGAGCATGACCCGCTTCATGGTGCCCCGGATCGCCAGCTATCTCGGCTCTGGCGACGTACCGGTCCGCTCGGGCGCACGCGACAGCGTGATCGCGATCTATCAGGTGTTCGACACCGCCGACGACCCGATGACGCTGGGGCTCGGCAACGACGCCATCTGGAAGCGGTTCTGGCAGGCGGTCGGCGACGCGGCACGCGGTGAGGACCCGGCGACGGCGACCAATGCCGACCGTCGCAAGGTTCGCGCCGAACTCGTCTCCGAGATTCAGGACCTCCTGAGGGCGCGACCGCGAGCGGAGTGGCTGGCGCTGTTCGACGCCAACAAGGTGCCGGCCGGCCCGATCCAGCGGGTGGACGAGGTCTGCGCCGATCGCCATCTGCACGACCGGGGCTTCCTCTATACCATCGAGCGGCCGGGCAGGAGACCGTCGCCCCAGGTCGGCACCGGTGTGCAGATCGACGGCCGCGCCAACACCCCGCGCCGCGCGCCGCCCGATCTGGGGGCCGACGAGGCGGAGATCCGCGCCGACTGGCTTGGTGAGCGCTGAAACAGACCAAACCCACCCCGAGGGAAGAGACGCATGTCCCAGACGTTCGAGACGATCCTTTACGAGGAAGACGGCCCCATCGGCTGGATCACCATCAACCGGCCGGAAGACGGGAACATGTTCACGCCGGTGACCTGCGTGGAGATCCGGGACTGCATCGAGGCGATCCGCCGCGAGACCCGGACCCGCGTGGTGGTGCTGACGGGTGCGGGCGAGAAGTTCTTCTGCATCGGCGGGCGCAAGGACGGCATGGAGGACACGACCCTCTATGCCGGCGTCCTGCCGACGCTGGAGATGTACGACGCCATCGACAAGCTGCAGAAGCCGGTGATCGCCATGGTCAATGGTTTCGCCGTCGGCGGCGGCAACGTGCTGCAGACCGTCTGCGACCTCTCGATCGCCAAGGAGAGCGCCGTCTTCCGTCAGGTCGGGCCGATGATGGGCAGCTTCGACGCCGGTTACGGCACCTGGTACCTGGAGGACGCCATCGGCAAGAAGCGGGCGAAGGAGATGTGGTACACCAACCGCAAGCTCACCGCCGCCGAGGCCCTGGACTGGGGCCTGATCAACCGGGTGGTGCCGGACGACACGTTGCGCGAGGAAACCCGCGACTGGGCGCTGTCGATCTCGGAGCGCGGTCCGCTGGCGCTGGCGGGCATAAAGCACGCCTTCCTCGCCCGTCACGGCGGCGTCGGCGGCCTGGGGCGCGTCTCCCACGACATGCTGTTGAAGCTGTATCTCAAGACCGAGGAGAGCCAGGAACTGTCCAAGGCCTTCGGCGAGCGCCGGTCGCCCGATCCGGATAAGTTCGGCCACTGAGGAAAGCCCCATGAGCCGGCTGCTCACCCTGCACGACCCGGCCACGGCGCGGCGGTATTACGAGGCCGGCCTGTGGCATGACGAGACGTTCTACGCCCTGCTGGCGAAGCACGCGGCCACGCGGCCGCACGCCAAGGCGGTGCGGGATTTCGCACGTCACCTGACTTGGGCGGAGCTTAAGGACTGGGTCGACGCGATCGCCGACAGCCTGCACGAGGCCGGCGTCGTCACCGGCGAGCGGGTGGCGCTCTGGGCGTCCAACCGGGTCGAGGTGGTCGCCGCCTTCCTCGCCTGCTCGCGCAACGGCTACGTCTGCAACCCGTCGCTCCATCGCAACTACACGGTGGAGGAGATCGCCGGCCTGCTGGACCGGGTGGGGGCGACGGCGGCGGTGGTCGAGACCGGCTGGGGGGCGGATACCGACCGGCACGACCCGGTCGCAGCGCTCGCGGGGCTTGAGGCCATGCGCCGCGTCTTCGTCCTGCCGCCGCAGCGCGAGGAGGGTGACCTGCCCCCCATCGGCACGGCGCCGCGCGATTTGCGGGCGCCGGACCCGAACCCGGACAGCGTCTGCTATCTGGCCTTCACCAGCGGCACGACCGGACGGCCGAAGGGGGTGATGCATTCCGACAACTCCCTGCTCGCCAACTGCCGCGATCTTGTGACGGACTGGCGCCACGACCATGCCACCGTGCTGCTGACCCTCTCGCCGCTCAGCCACCACATCGCCTGGGTGGCGGTCGGCCAGTGGCTGGTCGCCGGCATGGAACTGATCATCGACGACCCGGCGCCCGGCCTGTCTCGGCTCGACTGGATGATCGAGACCGGCGCGACCTACGTGATGGGTGTGCCGACTCATGCCATGGACATCCAGGCGGAGCAGGCCCGGCGCGGCATCGAGAAACTCGGGTCGGTCAATCTGTTCTACATGGCCGGCTCCCCGATCCCGCCGGCCGTCGCGGAACGCTTCGTCAGACAGGGCATCAGACCCCAGAACATCTACGGCATGACCGAGAACTCGTCGCACCAGTACACCCATCCGGGGGACGACGAGGCGACGGTATGCGCGACCTGCGGCCGGGGTGGGGCGGGCTACGAGGTCCGCATCTTCTCCCAGGAGAACCGGGACCAGGAGGTGCCCCCGGGCACCATCGGCGAGATCGGCGGCAAGGGTGCTGCGCTGATGCTGGGCTATTTCGACAATCAGTCGGCCACCGAGGGTCTCGTTCAACCGCGGCGGCTGGTTTCTGTCCGGCGATCTCGGCGTGCTCGACGGCAACGGCAACCTCTCCATCGTCGGCCGCCTGAAGGACGTGGTGATCCGCGGCGGCCACAACATCTTCCCCGCCCGGGTCGAGGATCTGGCGGTCAAGCATCCGAAGATTGCGCAAGGCGGCGGCTTTCCCGATTGCGGACGAGCGGCTCGGCGAGAAGCTGGCCCTGGCGATCCTGTCGAGCGGCGAGGCGCCAGATGCGACCGCCGTGCTGAACCATCTCTACGCGGTGGGACTGTCGAAATACGACATGCCGGAATACTTCCTGGTGATGGACAGCTTCCCGCTGACGCCCAGCGGCAAGATCCTGAAACGCGAGCTGGCGGAGTGGGCGAAGAGCGGACGGATCGCGCCGGAACCCTGCCGGTTTAAAATTCCCGAAGACGCCTGAGGAGGGCGCCGACATGACCGTGACCCTGGCCCTGTCCGAGGGGATCGCCACCCTGACCATCGACCGTCAGGAGGCTTTGAATGCTCTTAATTTCAGCTTGATATCGGATATTTCTGCGAAACTGGACGAAGTCCTCGAGTCCGATGCGCGGGGGCTGTTGATCACCGGCGCCGGCGAGAAAGCGTTCTGCGCCGGCGCCGATATCAAGGAGCTGATGGGCCGCGACCTGATGGCCCAGAAGCGCGGCGCCGAGGCCGGACAGGCGACCTTCGCGAAGATCGCCGCCCTGGAGATCCCGTCGCTTGCCCTGATCAACGGCTTCGCCTTCGGCGGTGGGCTGGAGATGGCGCTGGCCTGCACCTTCAGGATGGCGGTGCCGACGGCGAAGATGGGCCTGCCGGAAATCAAGCTCGGCCTGATCCCGGGCTATGGCGGCACCCAGCGGCTGCCGCGGCTGATCGGCGAGGGACGGGCGCTGGAGATGATCCTGACCGGGCGCACGGTGGAGGCCGAGGAGGCGCATCGCATCGGCCTGGTAAACCGACTCACCGAGACAGCCGATCCGCTGGCCGAAGCGGCCGGCTTCCTGGGCGAGGTGACCCGTTACGGCCTGCCGGCGATCAGCTTCGCCAAGCAGGCGGTGACCCGCGCTCTCGACCTGCCGGTCCATGAGGGATTGAAGGTGGAGGCCGACCTCTCGACCCTCGCGTTCCGCACCGAGGACGCCGACGAGGGCCTCGCCGCCTTCGTCGAGAAGCGCAAACCCAGTTTTAAGGACCGCTGATGGCCACCGTACTCGACCGCCTGGACGCGAGCCTGGACCTTCCCGATGACGAGGCGATGGTGCTCGAGAGCGTCCGACAGCTCGCCGCCGAGAAGATCGCCCCACGTGCCGCCGACCATGACCGCAACGGCACCTATCCGGCCGACAACATCGCCGAGATGAACGCGCTCGGCATGAACGCCATGTTCGTCCCGGAGGAGTACGGCGGGCTCGGACTGTCCTACACCGTCTATCTCGCCTGCGTGCGGGAGATCTCGAAGGCCTGTGCGTCGACCGGCATCATCTGGGCCACGAACTTCCACGGCATGAAGCCGGTCATGGATTTCGGCACCGAGGCGCAGAAACGGCGGATCCTGCCGACCATCGCGGCCGGCGGGATCGGGTCGCTCTGCATAACCGAACCCACGGCCGGCTCCGACGCCACCGGCATGAAGACCCGGATCACCCCGGACGGCAACGAGAGCGTGGTGATCAACGGCGGCAAGACGTTCATCTCCAACGGCAACGTTGCGGATCACCTGCTGGTCTTCGGCAAATGGAGCGAGATCGACGATCCGAAGAAGTCGATCACCGCCTTAGTCGTCGATAAGGCCACCCCGGGCCTCGAGGTCCTCCGAAAGGAGGAGAAGATGGGCCACCGGGCCGCGCCCACGGTCGCCCTGTCCTTCGAGGACATGAATATCCCACGCGAGAACATCATCGGCGAGCCGGGCGACGGCCTGCGGATCCTGCTGTCCTCGCTGAACAAGTCGCGGCCCAGCGTGGCAGCCCATGCGCTCGGCATCGCCCGGGCGGCGTTCGAGGACGCCATCGACTACATCAACGATCGCCGCCAGTCGGGCAAGCGGATCGTCGAGTTCCAGGGCATCCAGTTCACGCTGGCGGACCTCGCCACGGACCTGGCGATGTGCGAGGCGTGGCTGTGGAAGGTCGGCCGTATGGTCGACGCCGGCGCCACGGATTTCGGTATCGAGGCGTCGATGCTCAAGATGCGCGGCTCCGACCTCGCCATGCGGATCGCCGACGAGGCGGTGCAGCTCCATGGCGGCTACGGCTACTGCCAGGACTACCGGGTCGAGCGGCTGATGCGCGACGCCAAGATCACCCAGATCTGGGAAGGTACCAACCAGATCCACCGTCAGCTTATCGGTCGCAGCTTTGCCCGCAAGGAGTGAGGCTGTGGCGTTTGATCAATTCCCCTTATCCGTCATCCCGGCCGATCTCGGATCCGATCCGGGGGCGGGCCGGGACCCAGCCTCCGGACCGTCCTGGGTCCCGGGCGGCGCCCGACGGGCACCACGGGGATGACGATGCGTTTGATGATTGAGAGGTTCGCATGACCACCATCCAGACCGTCGGCGTGTGCGGTGCCGGGACCATGGGGGCGGGGATCGCCATCGTCGCGGCCCGCGCCGGCTACGGCACCGTGCTCTACGACACCAATGCCAAGGCGCTGGAACGGGCGCAGGGCCAGACCGAGGCCTTCCTCGCCAAATCAGTCGAGCGCGGCAAGCTGCTCCAGGAGCAGGTCGACGCCGCCCTGGCCGGGTACAAGACCACCGACACGCTGGACGACCTTGCCGGCTGCGACATCGTCATCGAGGCGGTTTTCGAAAACCTGACCGTCAAGCAGGAGCTGTTCGCCAAGCTGAATGCGGTCTGTCCGGAGCACACCCTGTTCGCCTCCAACACCTCGACCCTGTCGATCACCCAGATCGCCTCGGGCTGCGGCCGCGAGGACCGGGTGGTCGGCATGCATTTCTGTCTGCCGGCGCAGCTGATGAAGCTGGTGGAGATGTCGCCCGGGCTGAACACGTCGGACACCACCTTCGCCGCCGCCTGGGCGTTCTGCGAGGCGCTGGGCCAGAAGCCGGTGAAGACCAAGGACGCGCCCGGCTTCATCCTCAACTACTTCCTGGTGCCGTTTAACAACGACGTCATCCGGCTGATCGAGGCGGGCGTGGCCGAACCGGCGGATATCGACCGGGCGATCAAGGCGGGGCTCGGCTACAAGATGGGGCCGTGCGAACTGCTCGACCTGATCGGGCTCGACACCCAGGTACTGCTCTGCGACGCCTTCTACGGCGTCACCCACGATCCCCGCTGCGCCGCGCCGCCGCTGCTCCATCGCATGGTCGCGGCGGGGCACCTCGGCCGGAAGTCGGGACGCGGATTCTTTCAGTACGACAGTGACAAGATGTACGGGGCCTGAGCCATGGTGAGCTATTCGATCGTCGATACCGGCGGCAGCCGGTCGTTCCCCGAGGACCATCCGTTCCTGGCCGGCGCCGGCGAGGGCGGGGAGGTCGTGGCCTATATCGGTGCGGGCGCGGTTGCCGCCTGGAATGAGGACCCGGCCCGCACGGCGATCCTGGTCGAGCTCACGACCGAGACCCTGGGCGAGGCGACCGGCGAGAGCAGAGGCGAGGAGGGATCGAACACCGTCGGCTTCGCCCGGTTCCGTCTCGGCGACGGGGCGCCGTCCGACCTGGTGGAACTGGTCCGCCAGCCGCATACCGATCAGGCCGCGCTGGAGGCGGCCCGCATGGTGCTGGAAGGGGCGGGACTGCAGGTCTCGGAGTGCTTCGACTTCGCCGGCCGGATTCTCGACCGTCTGATCCGGCCCTACTACAACGAGGCGCTGGCCAAGCTCGACGAAGGACTGGCGACGGCGGACGACATGGATCTCACGGTCAAGCTCGGCCTCGGCTATCCGGAGGGTCCGATCGAGCTGCTGGAGCGGACGGGCCTGCACCACCACCATGACGTCACCCAGGCCCTGTTCGAGGTCTACGGCACGAAACACTACGCCCCGGCGCGCCGGGCGCGGGTCGCGAAGAAGCGGGCCGAGCGGGGCCTGGCCTGATGGTCGCCCCGCGCAAGCCGCTCGCGGGCGTGCGGGTGGTCGATTTCTCGACCCTGCTTCCCGGCCCGATGGCGACCCTGATCCTGGCCGAGGCCGGGGCCGAAGTGATCAAGTTGGAACGGCCGGGCAGCGGTGAGGACATGCGCGCCTATCCGCCGATGGTGACCGAGGACAGCGGGGTGAACTTCGCGCTGCTGAACCGGGGCAAGCGCTCGCTCGCCGTCGACCTGAAAGACCCGGCGACGGTGGAACGGGTGAAGGGGCTGATCCAGGACGCCGACGTGCTGGTCGAACAGTTCCGGCCCGGCGTGATGGATCGGCTGGGCCTGGGCTACGAGACCCTGAAGGCGCTCAACCCGGCGCTCGTCTACTGCTCGATCACCGGCTTCGGCCAGACCGGGCCGAAGGCGGATCTGGCGGCCCACGATCTGAACTACATGTCCGAGACCGGCATCCTGAATCTCGGGGCCGACAGCCGGGGCGATCCGGTTCTGCCGCCGGTGCTGGTCGCTGATATCGGCGGCGGGACGATGCCGGCGGTGATCTCCATCCTGCTCGCCCTGCGCGATGCGGAGAAGACCGGAGAGGGCGCTCATCTCGATGTGGCGATGGCCGACAACCTGTTCGCCTGGGGCTACTGGGCGCTCGGCGAGCGCGCGGCCGGCAAGGGGGATCCGAAGCCCGGCGGCGAGCTGGTCACCGGCGGCTCCCCGCGCTACCAGGTCTACCGCTGCGCCGATGGACGCTGGCTCGCCTGCGCGCCACTGGAGCCGAAGTTCTGGGCCAATTTCTGCGAGGTCATCGGTCTCGACCCGGCATTGCGCGACGATGCGAGGGACCCGGACGCCACGCGTCGGGCGGTGGCAGCGATCGTCGGTGCGAAATCCAGTGCGGCATGGCTGACCGCATTCGAAGGCGTGGATGCCTGCGTCACCCTGGTGAAATCGATTTCCGAGGCGGCGGAGGACCCGCATTTCCGGGAGCGCCGTTTGTTCGCGGGATCCATGCGGGCGGGGGACACGGCGATGGTTCCACTGCCGCCGCCGATCGCCCCGATCTATCGCGATCCCGAAGGCGGGCAGTCGTTCCCGGCCCTGGGGGACGCCAACGCCGATCTTCTGAAGGAGTAGCGCCATGCGGGCCGTGGTGATGGAGGCGTTCGGCGCGCCCGAGACGGCGGTGGTCAAGGACCTGCCGTCGCCGGTTGCCGGGCCGGGGGAAGTGGTGATCCGCAACCGCGCCGCGGGCGTTAACTACCCGGACCTGCTGGTGGTCGAGGGGAAGTATCAGCACAAGCCGCCGCTGCCGTTCACGCCGGGCAAGGAACTGGCGGGCGAGATCCTGAGCGTCGGACCGGGCGTTGCGCGCTGGAAGCCGGGCGACCGGGTCATGGCCCAGGTCGAATACGGCGCCTTCGCCGAGGAGGTCGTGGCCGGCGCCGAGCAGTGCTTCGGCCTGCCCGAAGGGATGGACTTCGCCGACGCGGCGGCGATGGGACTCGTCTACCAAACGGCCTGGTTCGCGCTGCTCGATCGCGCCGGTTTCAAGCCTGGCGAGACCGTGCTCGTCATGGGGGCCACCGGCGGTGTCGGGATGGCGACGATCCAACTCGTCAAGGCGCTCGGCGGCATCGCGCTGGCCGGTGTGTCGACCATGTCGAAGGCCGATGCCGCGCGCGAGGCCGGGGCGGACCATATCATCGACTTGTCGGTGGAGAACCTGCGCGACAGTCTGCGGGATCAGGTCCACGCCGTCACCGACGGCCGCGGCGCCGATATCTGTATCGATCCTCTGGGCGGCGATCCGTTCGACGCCGCCATGCGGGCGCTGGCCTGGTGCGGCCGCATGGTCGTCGTCGGTTTTGCTGCCGGCCGCATACCGGTGATCAAGGCGAACTATCTGCTGGTGAAGAACATCGCCGTCAGCGGCCTGCAATGGTCCGACTATCGGGACCGCGCACCCGAACGGATGGCCGAAGCCCAGGCCGAGATCTTCCGCCTGCACACCGGGGGCAGGTTGAACGCCAACGTCATGGCCAGCTATCCGCTGGCGGAGATGGCCGAGGCGCTCGCGGTGATCCGGGGCCGCAGGGTCGTGGGCAAGGTCGTGCTCGAGGTCTGAGGCGCCGGACGGCAGAGACTTCTAGAAGCGCGCGAGGAACCGTTGCAGTGCCGCGCGGGCGGGCGGCTCGTCCAGGGTGGGGGCATGCCCGACCTCCGACAACGTGACCAGTTCCATCGTCGGATGGCGGCGCTGCATCTCCGCCGCCGTCTCGGCGTCGAGCACGATCGAGCGTCCGCCGTGGAAGGTGAGGGTCGGGATCGGGGTCAGGGCGCAGAACAGCTCCCAGAGATCGGCGTTCTTCGACTCCGGATGAGCCAACGGCCTCACGATCGCGGTGTCCCAATCCTGGCGCAGCGTGCCGTCCGGCTCCTCGCGATAGGTCGTCTTGGCGAAGGCGATCCACTCGTCTTCCGTTCTGAGTGAGAGGGCGGGAAGGATCGCATGCATTTCGGCCGCCGCATCCTTCCAGCTCGCCGGACGTCTCTCGCGGCCCATGGCCTCGATCAGATAGTTGCCGCCGCTATCGGGGATGTGTGGGCCGATGTCGTTCAGCACGACCGCGGCCAGGCTTGTCGGGGCCATGAGAGCCAGCCCCATGGCCATGATCCCGCCGAAGGACGTCCCGATCGCCACCACCCGCTGCAGGCCGAGCGCCGTCATCACGGCCCGGATGTCGTCGACGATCACCGGGGGCGTAGTTCGCCGGGTCGTCCTCGTAATCCGATCGTCCACGCCCGCGGTAGTCCAGGCTGACCAGCCGTCGGGGAGCGATCGCCTCGGCGATATGGGCGAAGTCCTTCACGTTGCGGGCGAACCCCGGCAGCCCCAGCACCGGCAGGCGTGGATCCAGCGGGTCGCCCCAATCGGCGGTGAACACGCGGGCGCCTGACCGAACGGTCACGAAACGCTCCCGACAAGGAACTCCCATGCGACCCTCCGTCACGCCGCGCCGACGATCGCCGGCAGCGGGTCTAGGGTCGTCAATTCGATGTCCGGCTTGCCCGGAAGCCGCTCTCGAACCTGGCCGAAGCGGTTGCACCAAGCGACCCGGAAGCCGAAGGAGGAGGCCGCCGCCGCATCCCAGGCATTGGAGGACTGGAAGCTGATCGCCGCCGGTTTCGACACGCCGAGCCGGTCGATCGCGAGCT
This sequence comes from Thalassobaculum sp., assembly GCA_048983575.1. GTDB lineage: Bacteria > Pseudomonadota > Alphaproteobacteria > Thalassobaculales > Thalassobaculaceae > Thalassobaculum. Next base: position 2,943,805 of record JBLZTD010000001.1, read on the forward strand.
GGTAGACGCTCGGGTCCGGCTTGAACACGCCGAGGTCGTCGACCGAGAGAACGGCATCCAGCAGCGGGGTGCAGCCGGTGCTGTCGCACACGCTCCGCAGCATGTCGGGGGACCCGTTGGACAGGATCGCGGTCTTCATGCCGCCGGCCTTCAAAGCCTTCAGGACGCCGACCACCTCCGGATAGGTGTCCAGGGTGCGGTAGCTGTCCATCAGCGCCTGGCGGAGCCCGGTCGGCGGGCCGCCGGGGAAGGCGGTTTCCAGGGCGAAGTCGAGAGCGTCGCCCGTGACCTGCCAGAACGGCACGTAGTGCGCGCGCCCCATCAGGCTGCGCAGCCAGGAATAGGACAGCTGTTTGGTGCGCCACACGTCGGACATGATCTGCGCCGCTTCGACCTCCAGGCCGAAATCGTCGCGGCAGCGGGCAACGGCCGAATGGACGTCGAACATGGTCCCGTAGGCATCGAAGACGCAGGCCTCGATGCCCTCGAAACGGTCGGTCATGGCACTCCCCCCATTCATGCCGCGTCAATTGTTCCTGAGCGCCGCCTGCTGACGGTCCAACAGAACACCGCAGGAGTAGACGCACCAGACCTTCTGAGCTCCCGTGCCGAGTGCGGCGAGGGCCGCCGCCTGGTCGCGATGGCCCGCCAACCGTTCGCGGTAGACATGCAGCGCTTCCAGCACGCGCTGGACGTAGTTGCGGGTCTCGGAGAACGGGATGCGCTCGATCCAGTCGATCACGTCAACGCTCGGGTCGCTCGGGTCGCCGTGTTCGGCCACCCAACGCACCACCCGGCCCGGACCGGCGTTGTAGCTGGCGATCGCCTTGATGTAGTGGCCGTCGAACCGGTCCACCATCTGCTTGAGATAGGTGCTGCCGAGCCGGACATTGTAGTCCGGACGGGCGATCAGGGAGCCGAGATCGTAGTCCAGGCCGAGAGACCTTGCGGTGCTCTTGGCGGTGGCCGGCATGAGCTGCATGAGGCCGCGGGCGCCGACCCGGCTGATGGCGGTGGTCTCGAAGCTGCTCTCCTGACGGATGATCGCGTGAACCAGCGCCGGCTCCGGGCCCTCGGTCGGAAGGGGGTCCAGCAACGGATAGCCGAGGGCCGGAAGCACCATGCGGCCGACCGCGGCGCGGCGGGCGGTGAACACGGCCGTACCGAGTTCGCCTGCCTCCGCGGCCGTCTCGGCTATCAGGGCCGACCGGTCCATATCCCGGCTGCCGACCGCCAGATGGCGGAGGAACAGGCGGGCCGATTTGTCCAGTCGCAGTCGGATCAGAGCCTTGGCCGCGCGGACCTCGTCGGACGCGGCGAAGGCCGCCCGGGCGGCGGCGTCCGGGGCGGCCGGCTCCGGGAGGGATATCCGCTTGGCACCGATGCGGGCCGCAGCCAGCTGGCCGTAGAAGGTGGTCTGGAAGGCGGCACCATGGGCGTACGCACTCGCGGGCCTCGTCCGGCTTCCCCGCAGCCTCCGCTGCCCGGCCGGTCCAGTAGGCGGCGCGGCCCGAGCTTATCGGTGTCGAGACATTCGCGTGCAGGATCGAGAAATGCCGCAGGGCGTCTTCTGGCCTGTCGAGGAACCGCAGCGCGATCCATCCCGCAAGCCATTCCGCCTCGGCGAAGGCGGCGCCGGATGTCTGTGAATGCGAGGCGGACAGAAGATAGGCGTCCTGGAGGTTGCCGTCGTCCAACGCCTCGCGGATGTGCCAGGCCCGTTCGCGCCACCACAGGCCGACGAACTCCTCCTGATGGGGGCGCCTCGAACATCAGCTCTCGCGCCGCGGTCCGCATGCCGGCGAGGCGGCGCCACCGCAGCCGCTCGTAATGCAGGCCGGGGTCGTCCCGCAGTTCGGCGGGGACGCGCTTGATGGCGGCGTCGACGCCGGCCTCGCGGTAGCGCAGTCGGATGCGGGCGTCGGCGAGCCGCTTCCAACCCTCCGGCACCAGGTCCATGGTCTGTCGCGCCGCTCCGGCCCGGCCGCGCCAGAGCATCTGGTCCAGCCGTTCGATATGGTCGATCTGCCGCAGATGCTCGCCGTAGCGCGCGAGGAATTTGGCCTCGTCGCGTCGACCGAGCTCGATCCGCCGCCAGGTCTCGCGGACCGCCTCCCTCAGAGCGGTGTCGTCGCCCGCCGCGTCGAGCGTCGCCAGCTGGGCCAGGCGTCCGTTCGTCGTGCGTGGCGCGTGCTCGGCGAACCAGGCCAGCCGGCGTTCCAGGTCGATGTCGTCGGTGATCAGAACTCGGCCCGCGCGACCAGGGTCGCCTCGTCCGGCCAGTCCGGGTGCGCGCCGAGGAACTGCTGGATGGCAGCGAACGAGGCGGGCTGGCCGTCATCCCGCAGTCAAATCCACGTGTACAGAGCTTCCAATGTCGGATCGCTGACCCGCCCACGCACCCTGGTCGCCTGCTCCCAGTCGCCGTCCTGGGCGAAGGACAGCGCGGTCCTCCAGGCGGCGTCGGAGCGCCGAGAGCCCGCTCGAGCCCGACCGGTCGCGGCTGTGGCACGGGGATGCCATCGGGGGATATGGCTGCCGCCTGGCCGGGACGGAGTTCCGGCTTGGGAGCGGGGTCGGCGGCCTGGGCCGCGCTCGCCAATGCGAAGACCGCGGCGCCGAAAAGGGCTGGGAGACCGCGAGCGATCATTGCTGTCCTCCGCACGATCACAGGACATCCGCAGGGGGGAGGCGGAGCCGGTGTCGAACGCACAAGGTAATGCTGCGGCTGCTAACCGCCAAGCGTGCATGGAGAATTAGGCTGCGAGCCGCACTTGCTACCCTTCCGACGGGGGCGTAATGTCCCGCGCTCGACATTCTCGCAACTGCCGAACTGCGGGAGAGAACCGATGGGCTACGCATTCGGACAGCCGATGTTCAAGGGATCACTCGTTGCCTTGATCACGCCGTTCAAAGATGGCGCGGTGGACGAGGATGGCGTTCCGAAAACACGTCGAGTGGCAGATCGAGCAGGGCACCCATGGTCTCGTTCCGGTCGGAACGACCGGCGAGAGCCCCGACGCTGAGCCATGAGGAGCACAAGCGCGTCATCGAGATCTGCATCGAGCAGACCGCCGGCCGCGTGCCCGTGATCGCCGGCGCGGGCTCGAACATCGACCGAGGAAGCGGTGGAATTCACCGAACACGCAGCCGAGGCCGGGGCGCGACCGCTGTTCTGCACGTCATGCCCTACTACAACAAGCCGACGCAGGAAGGCATGTTACCGGCATTTCGAGGCGATCGATAACGCGGTCGATATTCCGATCATCATCTACAACATCCCGCGGCCGCTCCATCGATGGATATGTCGGTCGAGACGATGAAGCGGTGCTTCGAGGAACTGAAGAACGTGACCGGCGTCAAGGACTGCGACCGGCGACCCGGCTGCGTCCGATCGAACAGCGGATGGCCATGGGGCACTGACTTCACACAGCTCTCCGGCGAGGACGCGGCGATCGCTTCCGTTCCTGGCCCATGGCGGGCACGGCTGCATCTCGGTGACGGCCAATGTTGCGCCGAAGCAGCTCTCGGAGATGCATGTGGCCTGGCAGAACCGCGATCTCGATACCGCCTTCGCGATCAACGAACGCCTTCAGCCGCTGCACGCCGCCCTGTTCTGCGAAAGCAGCCCGGGTCCGGTGAAATTCGCGGCCAGCCTTCTGGGCCTCTGCGAGCCGACCGCCCGTCTGCCGATCTACGAGATCGCCGACGAGAGCAAGGCCAAGGTCGAGAGCGCCATGCGGCATGCCGGGCTGTTGAACTAGACACGCCCGTTCGCTTCTGCGGTAGCCGGAGCGGCCCGCCCTTCGGGGCGGGCCGTCGCCGTTCGGGCGCCCGGCCTCGACAAGAAGAGACGGGTGCAATATACGCACGTCTGATTTGTAGGAGAGAGCGCCATGGCGGGGACGCAAGGCGCCCGCAAAGAGGTTGCTCGCAACCGGCGGGCGCGACGGGAGTACCAGATCGAGGATACGTTGGAGGTCGGTCTTGTCCTGACCGGCTCCGAGGTGAAGTCGCTGCGCGAGGGGCGCGCATCGATCAGCGAGGCCTATGCCGGCGAGGAGAAGGGCGAGCTCGCGCTGATCAACGCCCATATCCCGGAATACAAGCCGGCGGAACCGTTCAACCACGAACCCCGTCGGGTGCGTCGGCTGCTGGCTCACCGTCGGGAGAAGGACCGGCTGCTCGGCATGATCCGCCGCGACGGCTACACCCTCGTGCCGATGTCGCTCTATTTCAATCCGCGCGGCATCGCCAAGCTGGAAATCGGCCTGGCGCGCGGCAAGAAGCTGGCCGACAAGCGCGAGGACGTGAAGAAGCGCGATTGGGAACGCCAGAAGGCCCGGCTGTTGCGCGAGAAAGGCTAGACGGCGCCTTCAAGCCGCGTCGAGCAGTCCGCGTACCCGTCTGAACACATCGTGAAACATCGCTTCCGTCAGCCGGCCCGTGTTCGTGTTGTAGCGCGAGCAGTGGTAGGAGCCGACGAGCATCCGGCTGTCCCCCAGGTCGTGTTCGGCATTGTGGCCGAACTTCGCCGAAGACTTCTTGCGGCCGAGGGCGGCCAGGGTCGCGCCGTGGGCGAGGGAGCCAAGGACCAGAATGACCTTGAGTTTCGCCATCTCTCCGATGGTTGTCTCAAGGAAGGGCCGGCAATTGGCGACTTCGGAGCCCACCGGTTTGTTCTGAGGCGGCACGCAGCGCACCGCATTGGTGATCCGGCAGTCATTCAGGGCAAGCCCGTCATCCGCCCGCTTGCCGTAGGCGCCGGAGGCGAAGCCGAAGGTTGTTAGCGTGTCGTACAGCAGGTCTCCCGCATAATCGCCTGTGAAGGGGCGGCCGGTACGGTTCGCTCCCTTCAGGCCCGGCGCCATCCCGACCACCAGCAGACGCGCGTCGGCCGGGCCGAAGCTCGCCACCGGCGCATTGTGGAAGTCGGGATAGAGCCGGACATTCTCCGCCCGGAATGCGGCCAGACGCGGACAGAGAGCGCAGTCCGGGGATGGATCGCTGAGCATGGCGGGCGGGCGCGTGGTGGGAACGAAGGGTCGGTCAGTCGCGTCGATGGGCCGGACCGCGGCGGACGACCGCCGGCGGCTCATCCTCGAAATCGTCCTCGTCATCCACGTAGTCGTCGTCCAGTTCCTCTTCCGCCTCGACAGGGGCCGCGTGCGGAGCGCCCGGCCTCTCTCGACGTGGACCCCGGTCCGAATGCACGCGCTCGATCTGGGCGGCGAGCTTATCCAGCTCGATGAACTGGTCGGCCTGACGGCGCAATTCGTCGGCGATCATCGGCGGCTGCGTCCGGATCGTGGAGACCACCGAGGCCCGAACGCCCTTGCGCTGAACGGCCTCGATCAGCGAGCGGAAGTCGCCGTCGCCGGAGAACAGGACCACATGGTCGACCCGATCGACCATCTCCATCATGTCGACCGCCAGCTCGATGTCCATGTTGCCCTTCACCTTGCGGCGGCCCTGGCGCTGTCGGTGAACTCCTTGGCAGGCTTGGTGACGAGCGTGTAGCCGTTATAGTCCAGCCAGTCGACCAGCGGGCGGATCGGAGAGTACTCCTGATCTTCCAGAAGGGCGGTATAGTAGAATGCGCGGATCAGACGGGCTTTCCCGGCGAAGAGATCGAGCAGGCGCTTGTAGTCGATGTCGAAACCCGAGCGACCGTGCCGCCGAGTAAAGATTTGCCCCGTCGACGAACAGCGCCATGCGTTCGTCCGGGTGAAAAAACATATACAATCCTTTCAATTGCTTTGAGCTATCGCATTGACTGATATTTCAGGTATTTAAGCGGCGGCTAAGTAATAGAGCCGTCCGAGACCATCGGTCGGCAGTCTAGGTCCGAATACGGGCTGATGTACAGGGCAAAGGCCCGGATTGGAGCGCCCCTTCAGATGGCATATCCGACGAAGCGGAACCGCCGGCCGGACGGTTCGGGACAGCGCCGCCCATGATCCTGATCGCGGTTGGCGCCAATCTTCCGGCGGCCGGGTTCGACAGCCCTCTCGCCACCTGCGAGGCGGCTGTCGCGCGGATCGACCGGGACGCCGCCTTGCGCGTGGTCGGGCGGTCGCGCTGGTACGAGTCCGAGCCGGTGCCGAAATCGGACCAGCCGTGGTTCATCAACGGCGCGGTCGCGATCGAGACCGACCTCAATCCGGAGGTGCTGCTGGCGCGGCTGCACGTCATCGAGGACACCTTCGGCCGGGTACGGCGGGTGCGGAACGAGGCCCGGCCGCTGGATCTCGACATCATCGATTACAACGGGCTGGTCCGGATCGGCGCGATCGACCCGACGCTCCCTCATCCCCGGGCGCACGAGCGGGCCTTCGTCCTGCTTCCCATCCCGGGATCTGAATCCCGATTGGCGGCATCCGGTCTCGGGCGAGGATGTCCAAACCCTCATTGCGGGTCTCGATACGGGCGACGGTGTCATCCGGGCGCTCTAGGGGCGTGACCTTCGGGAGCGGTGGGCGTCGGTCCCGGCGTATTTTCCGGCGGAACGCCTCGATCTTCGCTTGTTTCGCACCTGCGGGAACGATATATTCCGCGGCTCCGCTCAATCTTGTGCGCATCCGATCGAGAGGCTCTGTATGGCCCGCGTTACCGTCGAAGACTGCATCGTCAAGATCCCGAACCGGTTCGACCTGGTGATGGCCGCCGCCCAGCGCTCGCGCGACATCTCCTCGGGGTCGTCCATCACCGTGGATCGTGACAACGACAAGAACCCGGTCATTGCGCTGCGCGAGATCGCCGAAGAGACGGTCGACATCCCGGCTCTGAATGAAGCCCTGATCAAGGGCCTGCAGAAGCATGTTGAAGTCGACGAGCCGGAGGACGACGACATGGAGCGTCTGATCGGCTCCGATGCCGGTGCCGGCAGCGTCGGGCTGGACGGCCGGCTCGCGGAGGGGGAAACTCTCGGTGAGGACGCGGCGGAGGACCTTGGCATGGAGGTCGAGCAGAGTGACGGCGGCCAGCACTTCGAGGATGTCGACGACAGCGAGCTCGACCGCGAGGGTTGAAGCACGGGCGGTGGCGCTCGCCCGCCTGAACGAGGCCAGGCAGTCTGCGGCCAGGCAGTCTGCGGCCAAGCAGTCTGCGCACTGGGCAGTCGCTGAAGGTAGGGCCGCGGATTGAGGTGCTGACACCGATGATCCGCCAGTACGAGCTGGTGGAGCGGGTTCGGGCCTACGATCCCGACGACGGACGAGGCCGCGCTGAACCGCGCCTATGTCTACGCGATGAAGATGCACGGCTACGCAGACGCGGGCCTCGGGCGATCCGTATTTCTCCCATCCCTTGGAAGTCGCCGGCATCCTGACGCGAGATGAAGCTCGACCACGGCATCGGTCATTACCGCGCTGCTGCACGACGCGATCGAGGATACCGAGGCGACCCTCTCGGACGTGCGCAGATCTGTTCGGCGACGAGATCGCCGCGTCTTGTCGACGGCGTGACCAAGCTGACCCGGACTCGAACTGCAATCCGACCGCACCAAGCAGGCCGAGAACTTCCGCAAGCTTGTCCTCGCCATGAGCGCAGGACATCCGGGTGCTGCTGGTGAAGCTGGCGGACCGGGTGCACAACATGCGTACCCTGCATTTCATCAAGAATCCGGACAAGCGCCGGCGGATCGCCGCGCGAGACGATGGACATCTACGCGCCGCTGGCCGCGCGGATCGGCATCAACGAGATCGAAGGACGAGCTCGAGGATCTGGCCTTCGCCGAGATCAACCCGGATGCCACGCAGCTCGATCAAGGCGCGGCTCGACTACCTGCGCAGTCGAGGGCGGCGACATGGTCGAGAGCATCATCGCCGAGCTGCAGCAGAAGCTCGCGGAGGCCGGGGTGATCGCCGAGATTTCTGGACGGATGAAGACGCCGTACTCGATCTGGCAGAAGATGCAGCGCAAGGAATGTCGGGATCGAACAGCTCTCCGACATCATGGCGTTCCGGCTCGTGGTCGACGATATCGGCGGCTGCTACCAGTGTGCTCGGCGCCATGCACGGCTCCTATCCGGTCGTGCCCGGCCGCTTCAAGGACTACATCTCGACGCCGAAGCCGAACGGGTACCGGTCGCTGCATACCGGTGTCATCGGCCCGCACCGCCAGCGCATCGAGGTGCAGATCCGCACGCGTGCGATGCATGACGTGGCCGAACTCGGCGTCGCTGCGCACTGGAACTACAAGCAGCGCGAGGCGATCAACGAAGGCACGGCAGTATCGCTGGATGCAGAGAACTGCTCGACATTCTCGAGCAGCGCGTCGAGGCCGGAGGAGTTTCCTCGAGCACACCAAGCTCGAGATGTATCCAGGACCAGGTCTTCTGCTTCACGCCGAAAGGCGACCTGATCGCTCTGCCCCAGGGCGCCGATGCCGATCGACTTCGCCTATGCGGTCCATTCCGAGGTCGGCGACCAGACGCGTCGGCGCCAAGCTCAACGGTCGGCTCGTGCCGCTGATGACCCAGCTGCGCAACGGCGATCAGGTCGAGATCGTCACCTCGAAGACTTCAGACGCCGTCGCCGAACTGGGAACAGATCGTGGTGACCGGCAAGGCGAAGGCGCGGATCCGCAGGTTCGTCCGCCTTAAGCGCCGGCAGCAGTTCTCCGATCTTGGCAAGGCCATGCTTCAGAAGGCGTTCCGGCAGGAGGGCCACCCGTTCTCCGAGAAGCTGTTGGAGCCGCTGCTCGCCCGCTTCCATGCCGAGCATGTCGACGATCTCTACGCCGGGATCGGCGAGGGGCTGGAGAGCGCCGTGGAGGTGGTGCACGCCGTCCATCCGCCCGTGATCGAACCAAAGAAGGACGAGAACGTCGTTCCGATCGCCCGGGCCCGCGGGCGGGCCAAGCGGGGCAAGCAGAAAGACGCGCTGCCGATCCGCGGTCTGATCGACGGGATGGCGATGCATTTCGCGCGCTGCTGCCACCCGTTGCCGGGGGAGCGGATCGTCGGGATCGTTACCACGGGCAAGGGCGTGACGATCCACACCATAGACTGCGAGACCCTCGAGGGGTTCCAGGACCAGCCGGAGCGTTGGGTCGACGTGGCGTGGGACGACGATGCGGAGAGCGCCCATGTCGGCCGGCTCGACGTGGTCATCGCCAACGAGCCCGGCAGTCTGGGGTCGCTGTCGACCGTGATCGGCAAGAACGGCGGCAACATCATGAATCTCAAGATCGTCAACCGGTCCATCGACTTCTTCGAGATGCTGATCGATGTGGAGGTGGCCGACATCCGGCACCTGACGACGATCATCGCCGCGCTCCGGGCGACGCCGGTGATCAATTCGGTCGATCGGGCCCGGGGCTGAGAGGGGCGGGACCATGATCCTGGGCATCGGCGCCGATCTCGTGGACACCCGCCGGATCGGCGCCACGCTGGAACGCTTCGGAGATCGTTTCCGGCAGCGCTGCTTCGTCGAGCGGGAGATCGAACGGGCCGAGCAGGCGGCCGATCCGACGCTGGTCTACGCCAAGCGCTATGCCGCCAAGGAGGCGATCTGGAAGGCGCTCGGCGACGATCTGCGCGACGGCATCAAGTGGCGCGAACTGGTGGTCGAGAACGCCCGATCGGGCAAGCCTCGGGTCGTGCTGTCGGGGCAGGCCGCGGCCCATCTGGCGGCGCTGACGCCGGACGGGATGATCGCGCGGATCGACCTCAGCCTGTCGGACGAGCCGCCCTACGCCCAGGCCTTCGTCGTGGTGTCGGCCGCCCCGGCCGAGCAGGAGGCCCTGCGACCTGGTGCGGAATAGGGTCGCGGGCCCGACGGGCCGGCGGGCGCTGCCGGCTGGGGCTCCGAGACGGTTACGACCTCCGGGTGGGGAATGCGGAGCTTGGGGATCGCTTGCCCCGGCGCGTCAAATTCGGCATACCGGGCCGTGCTCTCGCGGCCTGCGAAGGGTGTGGACGACTTGTCAGGATGGGTTTCGATGGCAGCTAAGAAATCGGGCGGGTACGGTGAACTGATCCGCACCGTGGTAATCGCCTGTGCCATCGCGTTGGGGATCCGCACCTTTCTCTACGAGCCGTTCAACATTCCCTCGGGATCGATGAAACCGACGCTGCTGGTCGGCGACTACCTGTTCGTCTCCAAGCTGTCCTATGGCTACAGCCGCTACTCCATGCCGCTGTCGCTGCCGCTGATTCCGGGGCGCATTCTGTTCACCCCGCCGGAGCGCGGCGACGTCGTCGTCTTCAAGCTGCCGAGCGACAACCGGACCGACTACATCAAGCGGGTCGTCGGCCTTCCCGGAGACACCATCCAGGTGAAGAGCGGCATCCTGCACATCAACGGCGAGGCGGTGAAGCGCCGGCGGATCGAGGACTTCACCCCGACAGACGGCGGCCGGGACATCGCGCAGTTCATCGAAACCCTTCCGAACGGCCGCGAACATCGCATCCTGGAACTCAGCGACCGGATGAGCGCGGACAACACACCGATCTACACGGTGCCCGAGGGTCACTATTTCGCCATGGGCGACAACCGCGACAACTCGCGGGACAGCCGGTTCCCGGAGGTCGGCCCGATCCCAGCCAAGAACCTTGTGGGCCGGGCCGAGGTCCTGTTCTTCTCCCACGACGGGACGGCGGAACTCTGGCAGGTGTGGAAGTGGCCGTTCGCCATCCGCTACGGACGTCTGCTGGACGGTATCGAATGACCTCCGGCGATCATGATCTGGCGACTCTTGCCGGGATCCTGAACCACGAATTCGAACACCTTGAAGTCCTGCGCCGCGCGGTCACCCATGCCAGCGCCGAACCGCGGGCCTGGAACGCCTATGAACGGCTGGAATTTCTCGGCGACCGGGTGCTGGCGCTGATCGTCGCCGAGCAGCTTCTCGACCGCTTCCCGCATGAACGGGAAGGGGCGATCGCCAAACGGCATGTCAATCTGGTGCGCCGGGAGGCCCTGGCCCAGGTGGCGCGAACCATCGGTCTCGGCCGGTTCCTGATCCTCTCCCGAGGCGAAGACGACGCGGGGTCGCGCGACAGCGACACCATTCTTTCGGACGCCATGGAGGCGGTGATCGGCGCTCTGTATCTCGACGGCGGGCTGGAGGCGGCGCGGCGGTTCATTCTGACCGAGTGGAACCGACTGCTGGAGCTCGACCTGCGCCCGCCCCAGGATCCGAAGACCACGCTGCAGGAATGGGCCCAGGGGCGCAAGCTGGCGCTGCCGCGCTACGTCACGATCGAGCAGTCGGGCCCGGCCCATGCGCCGGAGTTCACGGTGCAGGTGATCGTCGACGGAGCAGGCACCGCGCCACGGGTGACCGGCCGCTCCAAACGCCTCGCCGAGCAGGTGGCGGCGGCGGAACTGATCAAAAGGGTAGGAGCATGAAGACAGCCCCGAAATCGCGCTGCGGGTTCGTCGCCCTTCTGGGGGCGCCGAATGCCGGCAAGTCGACGCTGGTGAACCAGTTGGTCGGCGCCAAGGTCTCGATCGTCACCCACAAGGTCCAGACGACGCGGACCCGCATCCGCGGCATCGCGCTGGAGGGCGACGCTCAGATCGTGCTGGTCGACACGCCGGGACATCTTCAAGCCGAAGCGGCGGCTCGACCGGGCGATGGTGCATGCGGCCTGGGCCGGCGCCGGCGATGCCGACGTGGTCGTTCTGGTCGCCGATGCTCAGCGCAGGGTCTGGACGACGACACCATGCGGATCATCGAGGGGCTGAACGCAGGCCCGTCGCAAGGCCGTGCTGGCTGCTCAACAAGGTCGACGACATCAAGCGGGAGAAGCTCCTGCCGGCTGGCCGCCGCGTTCAGCGAGGTGTTCGATTTCGAGCGATGTGTTCATGATCTCGGCCCTGAACGGCAGCGGCTGTGCCGATCTGCGGAAGTACCTGGCCGACCGCATGGCCCCGGGGCCCTGGCTCTATCCGGAGGACGAGTTGAGCGACCTGCCGACTGCGCCTGATGGCGGCGGAGGTGACCCGCGAGAAGGTCTATCTGCAGCTTCATGACGAACTGCCCTATTCGGCCGCACGGTCGAGACCGACCAGTGGGACGGAGCGGGACGACGGATCGGTGCGGATCGACCAGACGCTTTATGTCGAGCGTGACAGCCAGAAGAAGCATCGCGCTGGGCAAGGGAGGGCAGACGATCAAGGAGATCGGCTCAGGCATCGCCCGCACCGAGCTCGAGGAGATGCTCGAGCGCCGAGTGCACCTGTTCCTGTTCGTCAAGGTGCGCGAGAACTGGCAGGACGACCGCCAGCGGCTGAGCGAGTGGGGTCTGGAATGGGATGTGTAGCCGCAATCCTCCGCGCCTTCCGCCACTACCCATTCCCGTCATCCTGACGCAAGTCAGGATGACGGTTGGGGCGAGGGTGAGAGGATGGATAGGGTAGGGGCAGATGAGTTAGGCCCACCGTTCACGGTCACCCGGCCCCATGATCGATTGGCAAGACACCGGCATCGTTCTATCCGCCCGCCCGCACGGCGAGGGGTCGGCCGTGGTGTCGCTGCTGACCGCCGAACACGGGCGCCATGCCGGGCTGGCGCGGGGCGCGTTTTCCAGCCGGGGGCGCGGCGTCTATCAGCCGGGCAACCGGGTGCTACGTCGACCTGGCGGGCCCGCCTTGCCGAGACATCTCGGCGCGTTGGACCTGCGAATTGGATGACGCGGGTACGCGGCCGGGGTGCTGGAACGATCCGCTGAGGCTTGCGGGTCTGTCCGCCGTCTGCGCGGTCGCCGATGCCGCGCTGCCGGAGCGCGAACCGCATCCGGGTCTCTACGAGGCGCTTGGGTGCGCTGCTCGATGTGCATGGCCGACGATACACTCGGCGATGCCTGGATCGCCGTCTATGTGCGGTGGGAGACTCGGGCTGTCTGACGCGATCTCGGATACGGCCTCGACCTCGAGACCTGCGCCGCAGACCGGGACTCGAACGACGACCTGGCCTATCGTCTCGCCCGCGGATCGGGCCGGGCCGTGTCGCTGTGCGGCCGGGGAGCCGTACCGCGACAAGCTGCTGGCGCTTGCCGGGCTTCCTGGCCGGAGATCCGGGATCGCGACGGCGGCATTCGGACGACCTGCTCGCGGACGGGCTGGCTCTGACCGGGTTTTTCCTTGAGCGCCACTGTGTTTGCCACCCACTCGACCGGCAGGAACGCCGGCCCGCCCGCACGCGATTCGTTGAACGGTTCGCCGAGCGCGTGTACAGTATCTGGTGGAGGTTCCGAACGTATGGCATCGCACGACACCTTGACCGATCGAGGATGCGCGACCCGCCACGGGAGCCCGGCACCGTCCGCGACACCTGGCTGGCCGACGCGCTGGGCGAGCGCTATCTCGCCTATGCGCTGTCGACCATCATGCGCGCGCTCGCTGCCGGATGTGCGCGACGGCCTGAAGCCGGTGCACCGGCGCCTGCTGCTACGCGATGCGGCAGTTGAAGCTCGACCCGGCAGATGCGGCTTCAAGAAATGCGCCCGCGATGGTCGGCGACGTGATGGGTAAGTTCCATCCGCATGGCGACCAGGCGATCTACGACGCGCTGGTGCGGCTGGCGCAGGATTTCGCGGTGCGCTATCCGCTGGTCGACGGCCAGGGCAATTTCGGCAATATCGACGGCGATAACGCCGCCGCCATGCGCTACACCGAAGCGCGGCTGACCGAGGTCGCGCACGCTGCTGCTGGAGGGCATCGACGAGGACGCGGTCGATTTCCGCGCCACCTATGACGGCGAGGGACGAGGAGCCGGTCGTCCTGCCGGCGCGTTTCCCGAACCTGCTGGCCAATGGCGCCGCCGGGCATCGCGGTCGGCATGGCGACCAGCGATTCCGCCGCACAATGCGGCCGAGCTCTGCGACGCGGCTGCTGCACCTGATCAAGTATCCCGAACGCCACGATCGAGAAGCTGGTCGAGCTCGTGCCGGGGCCGGATTTCCCGACCGGCGGCATCCTGGTCGAAGACCGCGAGGCGATCGCTGGAGGCCTACGCGACCGGGCGCGGCGGCTTCCGCGTGCGCGCCACGCTGGGAAGTCGAGGAGACTGAGGCGCGGCACGCTATCAGATCGTCGTCACCGAAATTCCCTATCAGGTGCAGAAGTCGCAGCTGATCGAGAAGATCGCCGAACTGCTGCATCGCACCGGAAGCTGCCGCTGCTCGACGATGTCCGCGACGAATCGCGCCGAGGACGTCCGCCTGGTCCTCGAACCGAAGAGCCGCAACGTCGATCCGGAACGTGCTGATGGAATAGCCTGTTCCGGCAGACCGATCTGGAAAGCCGCGTTCTCGCTGAACATGAACGTGCTGCGACGCGGACAGCGTGCCCCGGGTGATGAACCTGCGCGAGGTGCTGCAGGCGTTCCTCGATCACCGGCACGATGTGCTGCGTCCGCCGCTCGCAGCACCGGCTGGGCAAGATCGAACAGCGCCTGGAAGTGCTCGACGGCTTACCTGATCGCCTATCTCAACCTCGACGAGGTGATCCGCATCATCCGCGAGGAGGACGAGCCGAAGGCGGAACTGATCAAGACGTTCGAGCTGACCGACGTGCAGGCGGAAGCGATCCTCAACATGCGCCTGCGCGCCCTGCGCAAGCTCGAGGAGATGGAGATCCGCAAGGAACACGATGCGCTCACGGCGGAGCACGACGGACCTGACGACGCTGCTCGAGCGACGAGAAGCTGCAGCTGGAAGACAGATCGCCGGCGAGATCGCCGAGATCCAGCAAGGAGTTCGGCAAGGACGACCGAGCTCGGTCGCCGCCGCACCGAGATCGGCGACGCCCCCGACCGCGATCGTGGTCCCGCTCGAAGCGCATGATCGAGCGCGAGCCGATCACCGTGATCTGCTCCGAAGAAGGGCTGGATCCGCGCCATGCAAGGGCACATCGGCGCGAGATCCGCGACGTCAAATACAAGGAGGGCGACGCGCGCGCGCTTCCGTCTTGCACGCCCAGACCACCGACAAGCATCGCTCGTCTTCGCCACCAACGGCCGGTTCTACACCATCGGCGGCGACAAGCTGCCGGGCGGGCGCGGCCATGGCGAGCCGGTGCGGCTGATGATCGACCTCGCCGAACGATCAGGAGATCGTCACCCTGTTCGTCCACCGACCCGGGACGCGAAGCTGCTGGTCGGCGTCGTCCGACGGGCGGGGCTTCATCGTCCGCGACAGACGATGTCGTGGCGCAGACCCGGACCGGCAAGCAGGTGCTGAACGTCACCGGCGCCAAGTCGAAGGCCCGGGTCTGTATTCCGGCGGACGGCGATACGGTCGCGGTGGTGGGCAGCAACCGCAAGCTTCTGATCTTCGATGTGGCCGACCTGCCGGAGATGGGGCGCGGAAAGGGCGTGATCCTCCAGAAGTACAAGGCAGGTGGCTCGCTCGCCGACGTGACGGTGTTCAAGGCGGAGGAGGGGTTGTCCTGGTCGCTTCAGGGTGGCCGGCGGCGCACGGAGACGGATCTCGCCCGTTGGCGCGGCAAGCGCGCCGGTGCCGGCAAGGAGCCGCCGACCGGGTTCCCGCGGCCGCCGCGCTTCACGTAAGCGTAGAAGCCCGCCATTCCCGGAAATCCCGGGGGTGGCGGATGGGCACGGCCGACTAGTCGGGCTGTTCCGCCACGGGCTCGTATGTCGACCACCCATTCGGGCCGAGCATTTCGACCGGACGGTAGAGGGTCTTGTAGGACATCTTGCGGCAGCCCTCGATCCAGTAGCCCAGGTAAACGTAGGGCAGACCGGCCTCGGTGGACCTTCGCACGGCGTCGAGCACCATGAACCGGCCCAGAGCCCGCTTCGGCGCACCGGGCTCGAAGAAGCTGTAGACCGCCGAAAGCCCGTCGTCCTGATGGTGCGATCAGAAATCGTGCCCCATAGCGCCCCGCGGCGGTCGCGGTATTCGATCAGGGACAACTCGATGGGGGACCGTTCGACCATCGCGGCGTAGTCGGCTTCGTCCATAAGCGCCATTTCGCCGTCGCCATGCCGGCCGGACTGGTAGCGGGAGAACAGGTCGAACTGTTCCCGGGTTGCCTCGTTCGGTACCGCCTCTCCGGTCAGATCGGCATTGGCGCGGAGCACCCGCTTCTGGCTCTTGGACCATTGGAAGTCGGCCACCCGGATGCGTACCGGCACGCAGGCCTGGCAGCTCTCGCAGGCCGGTCGATACGCCAGATGCTGGGTCCGGCGGAAGCCGGCCCGGGCCAGCGTGTCATGCGCGTGCCGGCCGCGCCGGGTCGACAGATCGCAGACCAGGCGGCGTTCGTTGCGCCCGGGAAGGTACGGGCATGGCATCGGCAGGGTGTGGAAGAAGGTCAGCGGGGGAGCGAGCGTGGCGTCATGCATGCTGGTAGGTCAGCCTCCAACCCGTGGGACCGGGGCCCCCGTATCGTTCAGGACAGGCGCGCCCGTGTCGTTCGAGGCGGCCGGTGGCGTTCCGGCAGGGGCACCGGAATCGTTCGGATTTCCTGCGCCGGAGCCCCGCGTGGTGCCGGACACCGACGGATCCAGGAGGTTGAGGTCTTGCGCCTCCGTCGGCGTCAGATTCTTCAGCACGATGCTGATCCGCCGGTTGGTGGGATCGGCGGGATTGTCGTCGACCAGCGGCTCCCGGTCGGCTCGACCGGCCACCTTCTCGATCCTGTCGCGGGGGATGCCATTCGCCTCCAGAACGCGCCGAGACGCGTGGGCCCGGTCGGACGACAGCTCCCAGTTCGTATAGGTGGAACCGGGCGCGAACTGCGAACTGTCCGTATGGCCGGAGATCTCGATCTTGTTCGGCAGCTTCTTGATGACCTCGGCGACCTTCTGCAGCAGCGCTTGCGTCTGCTCGTACATGGCGGCGCTGCCGTTGGGGAACAGGGCGACACGCTCCTGGTCGATCAGCTGGATGCGCAGCCCTTCCGGCACCGCGTCGATCTGCAGAGCCTCGCCGGCCTCGGAGAGTTCCGGCGTCTGCTCGATGGCCTCCCTGAGGGCCGCCTCCGCGTCCTCGAACTGCTGCTGCTCGCGCTCGCGGAGGAGCTGTTCGACGACCTCCTGATTGACCGTGCCCTCTTCGTCCTCGCGTGAGCCGAGGCGGGACTCGATGTTTTCCGGATCGTCGGAATCCGGGTCCAGGGACTCGGTCCGCTCCGCCTGCGGGCGGGCGACCTGCGGGGTGGAGATCATCGGCGGCGAGGAGGCGGATTTCAGGGCGCCCGGCACCGTGATCGAGGTGCCGCCGAGCACGCCACCGGAGCCGGAGCGCGTGGAGCGGCTGATCGCTGTCGGGTCGAAATAGTTGGAGATGCCCATCTTCTGCTCTTCGGTGGTCGCGTTCAGCAACCAGAGAAGCAGGAAGAACGCCATCATCGCGGTCACGAAGTCGGCATAGGCGACCTTCCAGGCGCCGCCGTGGTGGCCGCCATGGCCGCCCTTGTCGACCTTCTTGATGACGATTGTGGCGTGGTTGTCCACCGTACGCGTCCTCTAATCGTGACCAGTGGCTACGCCCATGCAAAGTCGGTGCCGGACCTCAAGGCGTCAACCCCGTCACCACGGATCCCACCGGGTTTCGTTAGACCGGCGGCAGGGCGGCGACGGCTTCTTCGACCTCGAAGAAGGACGGCCGGTCCTTCGAGAGCAGCGTCTTGCGGGCGAACTCCACCGAGACCGCCGGCGCGTAACCGGACGCATGGGCCAGCAATCCGGCCCGAATACAGGCCATATACTTGGAATTGGCCGCAAATGTGTTCGCCATCGAGGCGGCCAGCGGGCTGACGAAGCCGTAGGCTAGGAGAATGCCGAGGAACGTGCCGACGAGGGCGCCGCCGATCAGCTTGCCGAGCACTTCCGGCGGCTCGGTGATCGATCCCATGGTCTTGATGATGCCGAGCACGGCGGCGACGATTCCGAGGGCGGGGAAGCCGTCACCCATCGTCTGATAGGCGGACTGGACAGCGGCATCTTCGGCGTGATGGGTCTCCAACTCTTCGTCGAGCAGGTCCGCGAGCTCATGCGGGTTGTCGGTTCCCAGCGTCATCATGCGCAGGTAGTCGCACAAGAACTCCATCGTGTGATGATCGGAGGAGAATTTTGGAAATGCCTGAAATAGCGAACTTTCCTCCGGTCTCTCGATGTGCGATTCGATCGCGAGCATGCCCTTCGTCTTCGCCAGCTTGAAGATGGCGTAGAGCAGCGACAACAGCTCCAGATAATCATCCTTGTTGTATTTCGGCCCCTTGAGCGCCGATTTGAACCCGTAGCCGGCCTTGGTCAGGATGTGCTTCGGGTTGGCGACGATGAACGCGCCAACGCCGGCGCCGCCGATGATCACGAGCTCGAACGGCTGCCAGAGCGGCGCCAGCTTTCCACCCATGGCCATGTATCCGCCGATCACGCAGACAGTGACAGTGATCCATCCGATGATAATGAACATCTTCGGCTCCGCTTGCGGTCCCACCGGTTCCCGACGCACCGGCGCCAGCACAATACCAGAGAATACCCTGTCTTCGTGCGCTTCGCGAGCCTTTCGCCGCTCGGCAGTTTGAAACACCTCTCTGGCCGCGCTATGTACCCTTCCGTTCCTTAACGCGAGGTTTCCATGGACGCCCCAGACACCGTCTCACCCGGCGATTTCCGGGCGGTCCTCGGCCGCTATGCCACGGGCGTGACCGTCGTCACGACGCGGGCCCCCGATGGCGAGCCGGTCGGGTTGACGGTCAGCAGCTTCACATCGGTCTCCCTGGAGCCCCCGCTGGTGCTGCTGCCTCGACCGCGACGCCGGAAGCCTGCCCGCCTTCGAGGCGGCCGAGGGCTTTGCGGTGAACATCCTCGGGGCCGGGCAGGAAGCGGTCTCCAACCGGTTCGCCGACCCGCTGGCGGCCCGGTTCAGCCAGGAAGGCTTTGCCGACTGGTCGACCGGCGCCCCGATCCTGCGGATGCGCTTGCCGCCCTCGACTGCAGCGTTCATGCCCGGCACGACGGCGGGGACCACATTATCCTGGTCGGACGCGTGCGCCAACTGGCCGTGCTGGCCGACGATGATCCCCTGGTTTACTGGCGGGGCTCTTATCGCAAGCTGAGCTGAACGCGCCGACTAAGGCTCGGCGGTCAGGGCTTCGGTCCGGCCCCGTCCGTTCCGAGCAGCCGTGCCGGAATGCCGAGTTCGGCGAAGGACGCTAGGATCTCGTCGACATGCGCCGGGTTCCGGGTCTCGACCACCACATCGAGATCGGCATTCTTCACCGGGATGTCCTGGAACATTCGGTGGTGAAGCACCTCGACGATGTTGCCGCCGGTCCGGCCGATCGTTTCGGCGACTGTTGCCAGCACGCCCGGCTCATCGGAGATCTCCAGCCGGAGGCTGATCAGCCTGCCGTCACGGACCAGCCCACGCATCAGCACCGACGAAAGTAGGCGGGAGTCGATGTTGCCGCCGCAGATGACGGTCGCCACCGACTGGCCGGCAAAGCGCTCGGGCGCGTGGAGCAGGGCGGCGATACCCGCCGCTCCTGCCCCTTCGGCCACCACCCTCTGCTGCTCGACTAGAAGCTGTACCGCACGCTCGATCGCCCGTTCGGGCACCAGCACGATCTCGTCGACCAGGTCGGCGATGATCTGCCGGGTGAGGGCGCCGGGCTGTTTGACCGCAATTCCCTCGGCCAGGGTGGTGCCGCCGGCTCGGTTCGGCAGGCCCTTCACCGCGTCGTACATGGACGGGTAGCTGTCGACCTGAACGCCGATCATCCGGATGTCCGGCCGGCGATCCTTGAGCGCGATGGCCATGCCGGCCATCAGGCCGCCGCCGCCGATCGGAACGACGACCGTGTCGAGAGGCCCGGCCTCGGCATCGATCTCCAGACCGACCGTGCCCTGGCCCCGGATGATGTCGGGATCGTCGTAGGGGTGGACGGGAACCAGCCCCTCCTGTTCGATCAGCGCCTGGGTCCGGACGGCGCAGTCGGCCAGTGTGCGGCCCTCGAGAACGACCCGCGCGCCATGGGCCCGGGTGCGCTCGACCTTGGAGAACGGGGTGGTGGCGGGCATCACGATCGTCGCCGGGATCCCCAGATGGGCGGCGTGATAGGCGACGCCCTGGGCGTGGTTGCCGGCCGACATGGCAACGACACCGCGCCGCCGCTCGTCCGCGTCGACCCCCTGGAGCTTCACATACGACCCACGGACCTTGAAGGAACTGGTGTGCTGTAAATTCTCGAGCTTCAGAAGGAGAGAACAGCCCAGCGACTGGCCGAGCGCCGGAGCGGCAACGAGCGGCGTCCGGAGCACCGCTCCCTGCAAAAGGTGGGCGGCATCGACGATCATCGACGGTGTGACGGGCAGGGGGGATGCGGTCTCGCTCATGAAGAGGCGATATCCCAGGCTTCGGAAGATGGGAAGCGATTCCCGACATTTACCTTCGAGTGCTGCCGCTTTTCGCCCGGCCACCCACAAAGAGTTCGCAAAAAGTGACGCGGCGGCGTTTGGATTCCGCAATACGGCATGATATTTGATACGGATCGGCGTGTGGGGCATTGAAGCTCTTTGTCGGGAGGCGCAGGTGCGTTTCTTCTGGTCTCAGTCTCGAAGAATGGCCATCGCGGTGGCGGCCGTGTCGCTTGGGACAACTCTGGCGACGGCGACACCCGGTTTGGCGCAGACGCGGGACTCCGTGGCGGCCGACCCTCCGGCGGCCGAATGGTACGTGGTCGGAAATATCGGCGCCGATGACCGCTCGGCAGGCTTCAACCGGTTCGCCGGTTTCGACGACCGGTTGGCGGTCGGTGACGAAAGCCGGCGTCCCGTCGCCTTAGGTCTGACGTTCTCCAATGCCGAGGCGGACCGGACCTTGAGCTTCACCGCGCCGTCTCCGGTTCTCGGCGACGAAGCCGAGGACCGCTTCACCTTTCTCGTGTCCGGCGCCTATGACTGGCACACCGGGACGATCGTGACGCCGCGCTTCATGGCGGGCGTTGGTGTGAGCTACCTCGACCCCAACGGCGCGCCCACACGGTTGCGCTCCTACGGAGCGCCGGCAACCGACCTCGCTCCGGCGGCGCAACTCGGTATCGGGGCGGAAGTGTCGATCTCCGAAGCGCTCGACCTCAACGCGGAGTATCGGGCTTCCGTTCGCGGTCCCGCGGATGGAAGCGGCTCGGAGATCGGTCCGCAGGTCGATCAGAAGTTCATGATCGGCGCGAAGATCAGGTTCTAAAAGACTGATTTATCGTAAATCACGGCGACAAGGTGAGTGTGTGACTCGGTTCTTCGGGCGCGGTCAGCCGCACTCCTTATTCCGGGCCCAGGCCGCGTGCCATGTCAAGCTGGCCGGCGAAAGCAGGTTCCCGGACGGGCCGAGAGCGGCCGCGAAGCGCGAGTTGTCCAGATCCGCTAGGTCGTAGACCACCCTCAGGCCGGCGCCATGGCGGTGGCGGAACGGATCGTCGTCGGGTCCGGAATAGGTGCCGCGCGAGACCGTGTAGTCACCGCCACCGGTCGGCGTCCGGGTGGTCAGAATCCGGCCGATCAAGGGAATACGGCTCCAGATCTGATGGCTGAACCAGGCCCGGTGGGCACTGCCCCAGGTCCATCCGTCGATGTCGTTGCCGTGCAGCCGCGCGATCAGGGAAAGCGCATCGGCATAGGCACCGGCGATCATGTCGGCGCAGGTCTCGACGGCGTCCGCCGTGGCGACGTCGTCGCAAAACTCACTTCGCCCGCCGAGCACGTTCAGCAGGGTGGCGGACCGGGCACGGCTGTATTCGTTGACGAGTTCACCCAACTCGTCCGCGAACAGGCGGCGGTTGAGGGCGCGGATCCAGGCGGCGAAGATCAGGGGTTCCGCCCGGTCGGCGGCCATGTCGCCATCCCATTCGCGGAGCACGCCGGCCGCCCGCGCCGCCAGACCTTCGTCCTCGGTGTCCGGAAGGTGCGGCAGCAGAAGCGGCAGCAGGTCGTGGGCGAAGAGCGAGACCGTATCCATCTGCAGCGCCGCCATGTCCTCTGGGGTGCGCGTGCCGGTCGCGAGCGCTGCGGCGATCCGCCGGGCGCGGTACGGCGCATCGAATCCCCGGGCGATGAAGAGAGACGGGTCCGCGCCGATCACCCGGTTGTTGGCGTTGACGAGGGCGTTGCCGGACGGATCGATCTCTTGGGCAGGGCCTCGAACGGCGCCCAACCGATCCAGTCATGCGCTCCCGGTGCCAGCCCGGGCTCGGATAGAACCCGTCGCCTGACGCGCGCAGCGGCACCCGGCCGGCGGAGATCATGCCGATGCGGCCGCTCCCATCGGCGAACATGATGTTCTGCTGCGGGCTGTGGAACTGTCGGAGGGCGGCGGTCACCCCGTCGATGTCGAGGGCACCGCCGAGATCGAACAGCGCCTGGGCGGTGTCGTCGTCCGGGGCGAGCGAGGACGAGGCCAAAGCCAGCACGGTGCCGTCGGCGGCGGCCGCCGCGGCGTCGTCGAGCGCGTCGGAAACCACGGGGCCGTGGCGCGTGGCGCGCACGACATGCTCCACCGTCTCCCCGTCGAGGTCGAAGCGCTCGACCCCGGGGTCTCGAACGGCGCCGAGCCGTCGGGCGTCAGATAGCGCGCCGGGTCGGCCGGATCGATCCGTTCGACGAAAAGGTCCTGGGTATCGGAGTGGGTGGTGGTGAAGGTCCAGGCCACCGATCCGTTGTGGCCGATCACCAGAAAGGGGACGCCGGGGACGAAGGCGCCGACGCGCAGATAGCCGGGCGCCTCGACCCGGGCCAGCCACCACAGGTTGGGGCTCTGGAAGCCGAGATGCGGGTCGCCGGCGAGAATGGGTTTGCCCGAGGGCGACAGCAGCCCGGTCACCGCCCAGGCGTTGGACGCCCGGCGTGGGCGCAGGGTCTCCGGCAGGCCGGCGGCGACGGCCGCAAGCCGCTGGGCGTCGAGACCCTCGATGGCGGACAGGTGGGGAGCCGACAGGTCGGGGGCGGCGGGCACATGCTGGCCGACGTCGAACGGCGCGAAGAGCAGGTCGATCTGGTCGGCGGTCAGACCGGCCTTGAGCATCCGGGCGCGGGTGATCTCGCTGAACCAGTTGCCGGCGAGCTGCAGGGACATCAGCCTGCCCCAGACTAGGCTGTCCGCCGGGGTCCAGGGCTCCGGGTCGATCCCGGCCAAAAGGAATTCGGGCGGGAGCGGGCCGCTGCGGGACTGGAGATAGCCGTTCACGCCGGCGACGTAGCTGTCGACATGATCCTTTGCCGCCGGCGACAGGCGGTCGTAACTGGCAGCGGCCAGACGATGCAGGCCGAGGGTGCGGAGAAGCTTGTCGTAGGACAGGCCGCCGTCGCCGATGAGTTCGGACAGCCGCCCGGCGCCGACCCGCCGCATCAGTTCCATCTGCCACAGGCGATCCTGGGCATGGGCGTAACCGAGCGCGAAGCTGGCATCCTCCGGCGTGGCGGCGCGGATGGTGACCGTGCCGGCCTCGTCGCGCTCGATCAGGGCGGGGGCGGAGAGGCGGGAAAAGCCGACGATCTCGCCGTCGGTCTCGGGCAGGGAGCCTGGAGCCAGTACAGCCCCAGGGCGCCGAGGAAGTTCAGGCCGAGAAAGGTCAGGATCGCGCCGATCACCAGGCGCCGGGTCAGGCTGGAGGCCATGTCTCTCGCTTGCTCGGTGATCGGTCGGATCGCAGGGTCGGTCAGGTCTTGTTGAAGATGACCGTCTTCTTGTGGGTGAAGTGGTCCAGCATCGCCTCGAGCGTGGCCTCCTTACCGAGGCCCGAGCTCTTGACGCCGCCGTAGCTGAGGCCGGGCTGCACGACCAGGTTCTGGTTCACCTGCACGAAGCCGGCCTCCAGCTTCTCGGTCACGTTGAGAGCGGCGTGCAGGTCATTGGTCCAGAGCGTGGCGGCAAGGCCGTACTCGGTGTCGTTCGCCGCCTTCACAACCTCTTCCAGATCGGTCCAGCGGATGATGCAGGTCACCGGGCCGAAGATCTCCTCGCGGGAGAGCTTGCTGTCGTTGGTCATCTCGGTGAACAGCACCGGGCGCACGAACAGGCCGTCCTTGAACTTCTCGTCGGTCGGCATGGCCGAGCACTCGATCGGCTTGGCGCCCGGCTCGGACTTGCCCGTGCTCGATATAGCCGGTGACCTTCTTGAACTGGTCCGGCGAGATGATGGTGCCGATATCGGTCTTCTCGTCCAGCGGATCGCCCATGACCATGGCGTCGACCTGGGCCCGCAGCTTCTCGACGAAAGTGTCGTAGAGGCTGTCATGCACGAAGATGCGGCTTGCAGCGGTGCAGGACTGTCCCTGGCGGGTGAACCGCATGCCGACGACGGCGCCGTTCAGCGCTTTGTCGATATTGGCGTCGGCCATGATGATCATCGGCGACTTGCCGCCCAGTTCCAGGGTCACTGGGATCAGCTTGTCGGCGGCGGTCTTGTGGACGATCTTGCCGGTCTCGACGGAGCCGGTGAAGGCGACCTTGCCGACCTTCGGGTGTTCGACCAGCGGCGCACCGCATTCCGGCCCGAAGCCGGAGAGCATGTTGAATACGCCCGGCGGCAGGATCGCGTTCATGATCTGGCACACGCGCAGAACGGTGAGCGGCGCCTCCTCGGCCGACTTCACCACGACGGTATTGCCCGCCAGCATCGCCGGGGCGATCTTCAGCGCCATCAGCAACAGCGGCACGTTCCACGGGATGATGGCGCCGACGACGCCGATCGGCTCCCGCACGGTGATGGTCGGCGTGTCCGGATGGTCGCGGTCGCCTCGCCCTTCAGCTCCGAGCCAGACCGGCAGTGGAAGTGGAACGCGTCGGCCAGGATCGAGGCGCTCGACCCGGCTTTCGGTGCGCAGGGCCTTTCCGGGTCTCCAGCGCGATGAGCCGGCCGAGTTCCTCGACATGCTCCTCCAACGCCTCGGCGCATTCGTAGAGCAGCTTGCCGCGGTCGCGGGCGCGCATCTTGCCCCAGCTCTTCTGGGCGGCGGCGGCGTCCTCGACCGCCCAATTCACGTCCTCTGCGTCGCCGTTCGCGCCGAAGCCGATGATCTCGCCGGTGGCGGGGTAGATGACCTCGAAGGTCTTGCCCGACGCGGCCTGCACCAGCTTGCCGCCGATCAGATGTCGGCCGGAGAGCGCCTTGGCCAGCGCGTAGGGATCCAGGTTCGGCTCGAGCGACGGCTCCTGGCCGAAGTCGCAGATCGCTCACCATCAGGTTCATTGTTCGATCTCCCTCAGAATGGTCTCGCGGTCTTGGTCCAGGTTGGGCGCCGGGGGCCGCGTCGACGGGTCCGGAAAGCCGGGAAATCTTGATCGGGTTGCCGACCACCTTCATCGGACCGGTGACCGGGTCCTCGATGCTGACGACCATGTTGCGGGCGCCGGCCTGCGGGTAGCTCACCGCCTGCCCGATATCGTTGATCGGGCCTGCGGGAACACCGGCCGCGTCCATGGCAGCCATCATCGAGTGGGCGGTCGGCTCGGTCGTCAGGACCGCTTCGATCTCCCGCTCGAGATCCGTGACGTTCGTGGCGCGCAGGTCGTTCGTCGCGTAGCGCGGGTCGGTCTTCCATTCCAGTTTGCCGAGGGCGTCCGCCATCTTGTGGAACAGCCCGTCATTGCCGGCGGCGATGATGATGTGCCCGTCCTTGGTGTTGAACGCCTGGAACGGGGTGATGGACGGGTGCCGGGCGCCGAGGGGGCCGGGAGCCTTGCCCGTCACGAAGTGAGCGCATGGCCGCGTTCTCCAGCAGGGCGAGCTGGCAGTCGAACATGCCGATATCGACCTTGGACGCCTCGCCGGTCATCGCCCGGTTGAACAGGGCGGACATCACGCCGATCGCGGTGAAAAGCCCGGCGCCGATGTCGCCGATGGAGGTGCCGATGCGGGTCGGCGGGGAACCCGGATGGCCGGTGATGCTCATGATGCCGCCCATGCCCTGAACGACCATGTCGTAGGCCGGCCGCTTCATTTCCGGTCCGGAATGCCCGAAGCCGGAGGCCGAGGCGTAGATCAGTCTGGGATACTCTCGCATGAAGATCCTCCCAGCCGTAGCCGAGTTTCTCCATGGTGCCGGGACGGAAGTTCTCGACGACGACATCCGCCTTCGCCAGCAGTTTCTCGAAGACGGCCTTGTCAGCGTCGTCCTTGAGATTGAGCGCGATGCTCTCCTTGCCGCGGTTCACCGACTGAAAGTATGCCGACTTGCCGTTCACGAATGGACCGTAGTGGCGCGCATCGTCGCCCGTGCCGGGTGTCTCCACCTTGATCACGCGGGCACCGAGCTCGGCCATCATCAGCGTGCAGTAGGGGCCCGCGAGAATGCGACTCGAGATCGACCACGGTGATGCCGCTGAGCGGTCCGGTCCTGGTCTCCGCCGACGACTGCTCCGACGCCTTTTCCTCCGCTGCCATGCGGGGTTCTCCCTTCCTCGATCGCACGCTTTTCGCCGGTTTTAGACCACGGGGGGGAGGGCGACAAGCGGGCGCGGTGCCGTATCGGGCGCAGGGCGTTGGCGTTCCGTCGTCCGTGCGACCGTGCTCTCTGGGGAAGCTGCGGAAAGCTGCCGCTGACGGCGGATCAGAAAGAGAACGGGGCCGACGATGCGGCCCCGAAATCAGTTCTTGTGGTCGGTCGGCGTGCTCACTCCGCGCCCTGCTTAGCGGCCTTGATGCCGTCCCGGATCAGCTCGAGCGCCTCCTCGGCCTCGCCCCAGCGATCGACCCGGACCCACTTGCCGACTTCCAGATCCTTGTAGTGGGTGAAGAAATGCTTGATCTGGTCGGTCAGAATGACCGGCAGGTCGCGCCAGGAGGCAACGTCGGTATAATAGGGGTGCAGCTTGTCGACCGGCACCGCCAGGATCTTCTCGTCCATACCGTCCTGATCTTCCATGATCAGCACGCCGACCGGCCGGACGTTGATCACCGATTTCGGCAGGATCGGATTGCTGCCGACCACAAGAACATCGACCGGATCGCCGTCATTGGCCAGCGTGTGCGGGATGAAACCGTAGTTGCACGGATAGGTCATCGCGGTGTGCAGGAAGCGGTCGACGAACAGCGCGCCGCTGTCCTCGTCGAACTCGTACTTCACCGGATCGGCGCCGAGAGAGACCTCGATGATCACGTTGATGTCGTACGGCGGGTTCTTGCCAACCGGAATTCTGGGAGATGCGCATGGGAGAGTCCCCGAGGATCGCGTGAAGTTAAAATGCTGCAGTGCGACATAAACCGCTCGTGGGGCCACGGCAAGGAGCGATTAGCGTTGCAGCACGTCTTTGATGACGTCCGAAACGATCTGGGTGCCGATCTGAACCAACACAGCGTCGCTCCCAACCGTCTGAAGTTCGTAGCCTTTCGGAATTGAGAGCTGGCGGACGAGAGCATCGGGAGCAGCCTTCTTCGCGATGCCGGGCGGCAGCGGTTTGCCGCGCGCGAGATTTTTCGCGATCCCCGGCGGGAGGGAGGCTGCCGGTTGTGGGTGAGACTGAAAATAGCGGGTTATCGTCGCTCGTTCCGCATCGCTCAGCAGCACGCCCGCCAGCACCGCTCCGGCCGCCACGGCCGCGTCCACGCCGCCCGACGTCCCAGGGGACCGGAGGCTCTTGTCGATAACCTTGCCGGCATGGGCGGGCTTGCCGTTGGAGGCACCGCCAGCGTTGCCCGGAGCCTTGTCGTTCTTTGCCGATGCGGGGGCCGCGAGGGTGGCCACCAGGGCGACCGCGAGGGTAAGCGGCTTGATAGACATGCGTGTCTCCTGAACTCCCCACCGTCCGACGATATCACGAACGCAAACGAAACGGGCCGGTTCCACTGGGGAGCCGGCCCGACTTCAGGAGACAGGATCGGCGATCAACCGGCGGCGGCGACGGCGCGCTTGGCCATAACGGTGATGAGATGCGCCCGGTATTCCGCGCTCGCGTGGATGTCCGAGTTCAGGGATCCAGCGTCGACGGAACACACCGGCAACCGCATCGGGCGACCAGGTCGATCCCAGCGCGCTCTCCATGTCAGGCACGCGGAAGACGCCGTCCTGGCCGGCCCCGGTCACCGCGACCCGCGCGCCACCGCCGGTCTTGGCGACGAAGACGCCGACCAGGGCATAGCGCGAGGCCGGGTTCGGGAACTTGGCGTAGGCCGCCTTCTCGGGCATCGGGAAGTTGAACCGACGGTGATCATCTCGCCATCCTCCAGCGCGGTCTCGAACATGCCGGTGAAGAAGTCGTCGGCCGAGATCTCGCGCTTGTTGGTCATGATGGTCGCGCCGAGGGCCGAGACAGGCCGCCGGATAGTCCGCCGCCGGATCGTTGTTGGCGACCGAGCCGCCGATGGTGCCGCGGTTGCGCACCTGCCGGATCGCCGATCACCTCCGGCCAGCGCGGCCAGCGCCGGGATGGCCGACTTGACGTCGGCGGAGCCGGCGACGGCCGCATGGGTGGTCATCGCGCCGATGGTTACGGTGTCGCCGCGCAACGGTGATGCCGCTCGAGTTCGCTCGACGCCGCTCAGGTCGATAAGATCGGACGGCTGGGCGAGGCGCTGCTTCATGCGTGGGCAGCAGGGTCTGGCCGCCGGCGACGATATGTGCCGTCATCGGCGCCGCAGCGGCGGCGACCGCGTCCGAGACGGACGACGGCTTGTGATAGGTAAAGTCGTACATGGATCGTTCGCTCCCTTATCTCGGCGCGCACTGCGGCCGCAGCCGGTGCGCGGCCTGAATGGCGCGTCCAGACCTTTTGCGGGGTGGCCGGCATCGGCATATCTGTGACGCCGAGCTCGCCACAGCGCGTCGACCACCGCGTTGATCACGGCCGGCGGCGAGCCGATGGCTCCGACCTCGCCGCAGCCCTTCACACCGAGCGAGTTGTGGGTGCACAGCGTGATTTCCGTACCGAGCACGTAGGAGCCGGCACATCGTCGGCCCGCGGCATGCTGTAGTCCATGTAGGAGCCGGTCAGACAGCTGGCCGTCCTCGTCATAGACACAGCCTTCCAGCAGCGCCTGGCCGATCCCCTGGGCCAGGCCGCCATGGATCTGGCCCTCGACGATCATCGGATTGATCACGCGTGCCGAAATCGTCGACCGCGGTCGAAGTCGCACGATCTCGCACCACGCCGGTATCGGGGTCGACCTCCACCTCGCAGATGTGGCAGCCCGCCGGGAAGGTGAAGTTCGGCGGGTCGTAGAACGCGCTCTTCCTCCAGGCCCGGCTCCAATGTCGTCGTGCGGGAAGTTGTGCGGGCACGTAGGCGGCCAGCGCGACCTTGCCGAACGCCATCGTCTTGTCGGTGCCCGGCGACCGTGAACGATGCCGTCCTTGAAGATCGACGTCGCCTCCGGCGGCTTCCAGCATATGGGCGGCGATCTTCTTGGCCTTGGCGACGACCTTGTCCATCGCCTTGATGATCGCTTCGCCGCCGACGGCCAGCGGAGCGCGAGCCGTAGGTGCCCATGCCGAACTGGCACCTTGTCGGTGTCGCCGTGGCTGATCGTCGATGTTGTCCATCGGCACGCCGAGCCGGTCCGAAACCAGCTGGGCAAAGGTCGTCTCGTGGCCCTGTCCGTGGGCATGTGCGAGCCGGTGAAGACCGTCGACCGATGCCCGATCGGGTTGACGCGCACCTCGGCCGACTTCGCAGAGACCGGCGCGGGCGCCGAGCGATGCCGACAACCGCCGACGGGTGCGATGCCGCAGGCCTCCATATAGGTCGAATAGCCCGATGCCGCGCAGCTTGCCGCGCTTCGCGGCTTCGGCCTTGCGGGCCGCGAAGCCGGCCACAGTCGGTCGTGCCGACTGCGCCTTGTCGAGCGTCGCGTCGTAATCGCCGCTGTCGTATTGCAGCGCCACCGGCGTCTGGTAGGGGAAGCGTCCGGCTGGATGAAGTTGCGCGCGGCGGATTTCCGCCGGGTCGATGCCCAGTCTCCGCGCGGCGCGATTTCGACCATGCCGTTCGATCACGATAGGTCGCCTCCGGCCGCCCGGCGCCGCGATAGGCGTCGACCGGGACGGTGTTGGTGTAGATCGCCTTCACGTTGGCAGTAGATCGTCGGCATGTCGTACTGCGCCGGACAGCAGCGTGGCGTACAGATAGGTCGGCACGCAGCGGCGCGAAGGTGGACAGATAGGCGCCCATATTCGCCTTGGTGCTGACCTTCAGCGCCCAGGATCTTGCCGTCCGCGTCCAGCGCCAGCTCGGCATGGGTGATGTGGTCGCGGCCATGCGGCGTCGGACATGAAGGCTTCGGAGCGGTCCGCCGTCCACTTGACCGGACGGCCGACCTTGCGCCGCCGCCCAGGTGACGATCGCTCTCCTCGGCATAGTGGTAGATCTTCGAGCCGAAGCCGCCGCCGACATCCGGGCGCGACGACCGCGCAGCTTGTGTTCGGGAATTGACAGCACGAAGGCGCCCATCAGCAGCCGCGATCACGTGCGGGTTCTGGCTGGTGGTGTAGAGCGTGTACTCGTCGGTGGCCCGGTCGTAGTCGCCGATCGCCGCGCGCGGCTCCATGGCGTTCGGGACCAGGCGGTTGTTGACGATGTCGAGCGTCGGTGACGTGGGTGCGCCTTGGCGAACGCCGCGTCGATCGCCGCCTTGTCGCCGATTTCCCAGTCGTAGCAGAGGTTGTCCGGGGCCGTCGTCGTGCAGCCAGCGGTGCGCCCTCGGCCAGCGCCTTGTCCGGATCGACGACGGCGGGCAGGTCCTCGTAGTCGACCTCGATCCGCCTCGGCCGCGTCGCGCGCCTGGGCCTGGGTCTCGGCGATGACCACGGCAACCGGGTCGCCGACATGGCGGACCTTGCCCATGCGCCAGCGCCGGGTGCATCGGCTCGCGCATCGGCGCTGCCGTCCTTGGAATGGACCTGCCAGCCGCAGGGCATGACCGCCGACGCCTTCGGCCATGTCGTCGCCCGGTGAACACCGCCACCACGCCCGGCGCGCCGCGGCCGCGTCCGGTGTCGATGCCGTTGATCTTGGCGTGGGCGTGCGGGCTGCGCAGGATATAGGCCGTAGGGTCTGGTTCGGCAGCGTTGATGTCGTCGGTGTAGTTGCCCGCGGCCCGTCAGGAAGCGGTCATCCTCCTCGCGCTTGACCGCACGCGCCGATGCCGGTATCGGTCATGATGCTCTCGTTCCATATGCGGCATCTGCGATAGCCGGCTCGCCTGATCGTCGCGTCACTGCTGCCGCATGCATGGCCGGCCGCGTCCTTGATCGACTTGACGATGTTGTGATAGCCGGTGCAGCGGCAGATGTTGCCCTCCAGCTCACTCGCGGATCTCGTCGTCGCTGCGGCTTCGGGTTGTTCTGTCGACCAGGTCGATGGCGCGTCATCACCATGCCCGGCGTGCAGAAACCGCACTGCAGGCCGTGATTGTTCGCGGAAGGCCTCCTGCATCGGGTGCAGGGTAGTCGCCGTCGGCGAGGCCCTCGATGGTGGTGACCTCGGCGCCCTTCGGCCTGCGCGCGCCAGCATGGTGCAGGACTTCACCGCGCTTGCCGTTCACATGGACGACGCAGGCGCCGCACTGGCTGGTGTCGCAGCCGACATGGGTGCCGGTCAGATGCAGAGTTTTCGCGCAGGAACTGGACGAGCAGCGTCCGGCCTTCGACCTCGCCGGATACGTCCTTGCCGTTCACCGTCATGGATACCGTGGGCATGCCCTTATTCTCCCTCGTGAAGCAGTCGACTGGTTTGGTGGCGGGGGTCTGTGGCGTTCCCGGATCCGGCGCCGCCCCTCTCAGGGTGCAGTCTCTTTCCCCGCCCGCCCGAGGTCAAGCGGTGAGACCCGGGAAACGGGTACGATCCCCCGCAAGAAAACGGCCGCCGGTCGTCGCCGGCGGCCGCCCAGTCGATGCTGGAGATGATGCTGGGATCGACGGGTCGATCAGTACACGACCACGCTGCGGATCGACTTGCCCTCGTGCATCAGGTCGAAGCCGTCGTTGATCTCATCCAGCGGCATGGTGTGGGTGATCATGGTCATCGATGTCGATCTTGCCGTCCATGTACCAGTCGACGATCTTCGGCACGTCGGTACGGCCCTTGGCGCCGCCGAAGGCGGTGCCGCGCCAGACCCGGCCGGTGACCAGCTGGAAGGGGCGGGTCGAGATCTCCTGCCCGGCGCCGGCGACGCCGATGATGACGCTCTCGCCCCAGCCGCTTGATGGGCGCATTCCAGCGCCTGGCGCATGGTGTTGACGTTGCCGATGCATTCGAACGAGTAGTCCGCACCGCCGCCGGTCAGGTCGACCAGATAGGGCACGATGTCGCCGTCGACCTCCTTCGGATTGACGAAATGGGTCATGCCGAACCTGCTCGGCCATCTCGCTTGCCGCGCCGGGTTGAGATCGACCCCGACGATCATGTTGGCGCCCGACCAGCCGCGCGCCCTGGATCACGTTCAGGCCGATGCCGCCGAGGCCGAACACCACGACATTGCGCGCCGGGTTCGACCTTCGCGGTGTTGATCACCGCGCCGATGCCCGTCGTGACGCCGCAGCCGATGTAGCAGATCTTGTCGAACGGCGCGTCCTCGCGCACCTTGGCCAGCGCGATCTCCGGCAGCACGGTGTGAGTTCGCGAAGGTCGAGCAGCCCATGTAGTGGTAGCATCGGCTCGCCGTCGATCGAGAAGCGCGACGGAGCCGTCCGGCATCACGCCCTGGCCCTGGGTGGCGCGGATCGCCTGTGCAGAGGTTGGTCTTGCCCGGACAGACAGGACTCGCACTGCCGGCATTCCGGCGTGTAGAGCGGGATAACGTGATCGCCCTTCTTCAGCGCTCGTCACGCCGGGACCGACATCGACGACGACGCCCGCGCCCTCATGGCCGAGGATCGACGGGGAAGATGCCTTCCGGATCGCCGCCCGAGAGGGTGAAGGCGTCGGTGTGACAAACGCCTGTGGCCTTGATCTCGACCAGGACCTCGCCCTCCTTGGGACCTTCCAGATCGACGTCGCAGATCTCCAGCGGCTTACCTGCGGCGAAAGCGACGGCGGCGCGTGTCTTCATTGGAATCCCCCTCGGGCTCGTCTGTGGATCGCCGGGTCTCGTCGCCCGGCCTGGAATGCCGCGATCAGCCGTTGGCCGTCATGACCAGCAGGACGGCGGTTGCGGCCAGGGCGATCCAGGCCAGGGCGGCGGCCCAATGAAGGCTGTCATAGACGTTCTCGGCCGGAATCCCGAGGCGCTTCATTTCTTCGCTACGCGTATCTGCAGTCTCACCCACGGCGTGGCCCTCCTTCTTGTCTACAGCAGGCTTGGTTGCGGCCCCGGCCGGACTGGCGTCGGACGGCGTCGTCGCGGTAGGGGCGGTCGCACCGCCGCCGGCGTTCTCCGCGCGCGCGGACGCGATTTCCGTGAACTTCTCGAAGAAGTCGTTGGCGTATTTCTTGGCCGTTGAATCGATAAGCCGGCCGCCGATCTGCGCCAGCTTGCCGCCGACATTCGCCTTGACGTCATAGGTCAGGAGGGTCGCGGCTCCGTCCTCGACCTCCTCAAGTTTGACGTCCGCGCTGCCCTTGGCGAAACCGGCGGCCCCGCCCTTGCCCTCGCCAGCGATGGTGTAGCTGACCGGCGGGTTGAGGTTCTGCAGCTCGACGGCGCCGGAGAACTTGGCCTTCACCGGGCCCACCTTGGCGGAGACCTTCGCGGTGAAGCCATTGTCGCCGGTCCGCTCGATCTCCTCGCAGCCCGGGATGCATTCTTTCAGCACATCCGGGTCGTTCAGCGCCTCCCACACCGTCTCGCGGGGGGCGGGAATGGTCTGCTGGCCGGTCATGTCCATCGGGACGATCTCCTGGGTCGTCGGGATTTGCTTTCGAGAGGCATCTATCATGATTGCGCGCGACTTGTCACCGACCCGGCGGTGGCGGATCGTGCGGATGGCCGGGGGGTTTCGGGTGGACTTTCGTTCGGGCATAACTCCGCGCGCCTTTGGGAGACCGGCTTGCTTGGCGCCGCATCGGCGACACCGCGCAAATCGGCGGCAGCACGCCTTGGGAGGATGGAGAGGAATGCCGAAGACGTTGATTGGCCGGATCCGGGTTGCGCCGTATCACGAGCTACCTGATCGCGGCACTGGTCCTGACGACGGTCACGGGGCACCGCCGCCTTCGCGGCGGGTGAGGGCGCGCCTCACCTCGACGGCGCGGAGATGAACCTGCTCTGGGTCATCCCCTTTGCCGGCATCCTGCTGTCGATCGCCATCTTCCCGCTGGTCGCCGGCGAGTTCTGGCATCACCATTTCGGCAAGATTTCGGGCGGCGTGGGCCGCTGTCCTTCCTCATCCCCTTCGCGTTTGTCTTCGGCTTCGACCTCGCGCTCTACGAAGTCGTTCACATGTGGGGCTGCCTGGAGTACATCCCGTTCATCATCCTGCTGCTGTCGCTGTTCACGGTGGCCGGCGGCGTACGGCTGACGGGCACACTGCGTCGGAACCCCGGCGATGAACACTGGCATCCTGCTGCTCGGCACCGTGATCGCGAGCTGGATGGGCACCACGGGAGCGGCCATGCTGCTGATCCGCCCGATCCTGAACGCCAACGAACGACCGGCGAACACAAGGTCCATGTGGTCGTCTTCTTCATCTTCCTGGTGGCCAATGTCGGCGGGTCCCTGACGCCGCTTGGCGATCCGCCGTTGTTCCTCGGGTTCCTGAAGGGCGTATCGTTCTTCTGGCCGACGACGCACATGCTGCCTGCCGATGGCCGATGGTCTCGGCGATCCTGCTGGTGGTTGTTCTATCGGGCTCGACAGCTTCTTCTGGGCCGCAAGGAGGACGCAGGCCGGTCCGGCGCGGTCCTGATGCTCCGACGGCCAGAAGATTCGGCCTCGAAGGCGGGGTCAACATCCTGCTGCTCGGCGGCGTGGTCGCGCGCGGTGCTGCTGTCGCGGCGTACTGGAAGCCGGGGACTCGGTCTCGAGGTCTACCATACGTGCAGTCGGACCTCCAGAACATCGTGCGCGACGTCCTGCTTGCTCGGCATTGCCGTTCGTTTCCTGGAAGATCACCAGTCTGGAGAGCCGGCTGGCCAACGGCTTCACCTGGTTCCCGATCGTCGGAGGTCGGCAAGCTGTTCGCCGGCATCTTCCTGACCATCATTCCGGCGATCGCGATCCTGAAGGCCGGCACGTGACGGGGCGCTCAGCGGACGTCGTCTCCGCGGTGTCGACCGATGACCGGACGAGCCGGTGAACTCTGGCCTATTTCTGGCTGACCGGCATTGCTGTCGTCAGCTTCCTGGACAACGCGCCGACCTACCTGGTGTTCTTCAACACGGCGGGTGGCGACGCGCAGCAGCTGATGGGGCCGATGGCCAATACGCTGCTGGCGATCTCGGCCGGTGCCGTGTTCATGGGCGCCAACACCTATATCGGCAACGCGCCGAACTTCATGGTCAAGGCGATCGCCGAGGAGCGGGGCATCCCGATGCCGAGCTTCTTCGGCTACATGATCTGGTCGGGGATCATCCTGATGCCGATCTTCCTTCTGGTCGGCTTCGTCTTCTTCAGCTGACGGGACGGGTCGCCCACAAAAAAAGGCCGGGCGCCCCAGCGGGTGCCCGGCCTTTGCGCGTCCAGGGTTCGAATCGAGTGCGACATCAGGACCGGTCGGTCCAGATGGTGCAGGATGTACTCGGACACGCCGCCCAGCAGCATTTCGCGCCAGCGCGCCCGGCTGTACGCCCCCATCACCAGAAGGTCGCAGTCGTAGGCGTCGGCCCGGGCCAGGAGCTGCTCGCCGACATTGCCCCCGTCGCTGACGTCGGCATGGACGGTCGAACTGACGCCGTGCATCGACAGATACCGGCCGATGCCGACCCCCTTGAGCGTCCTCGCCTCTTCCTGCTCGGTGAAGACGTGCACTTCATCCGCCTCGAGAAGAAACGGCATCGCTTCGCGCACGGCCCGGATCGCCTCCTTGCAGTTCCGCCAGGCGACGGCGACCCGGGTGCCGACGCGGCGACCCGGCGACCAGAAGTTCTCTTCGTGGGGAAGGACGAGGGTGGCGCACCCGGCTTCCAGCGCGATCTCCTCCGGATGGTGCAGCGCGATGCTGCTGGTGACGCCCTTGGGCGGCGCCTGGGAGACGATCACCAGATCGCTCAGATGAGCGTATTCCGCCAGGGTCGCCACGTGGTCCCCCTCGGTCTGGTGATACTCGTGGCTGCAGTCCGCTTTCGAGAAGCGGTCGACCAGCTCCTGGCGGATATCCTCGGCCTTGGCCTTGGCGATCTCGCGCTGTTCGGCCAGGAAGACGTTGGAGGCGGCGCGACCGGTGGCACCCGCCGGCATGGTGACCGGCGCGGTATTGTAGAGCACGTCCAGATGGCCCTGGAACCGGGTGGTCATCTGGATGGCGAGCTCGAGGCGGTCGCGGTGCCGTTCGTCGTTGGCCATGTGGCAAAGGATCGATTTGATCGCCATCGGGACGTCTCCGGTCAGGTTTCTTGTCGTTGAACGTGGAGCGGAACCGTACCGGGCGCGCGGGTGCGAGGCAATGAGGCTCGGCACCTTGCGACAGGCGTTGCCGGCAAGGCTCAAGGAGGCTTCCCGGGGTGCCGGGGTCCCTGTGGCTCGACCGATTGTCACGGTGACACCGGGTTCCTGCAAACCGCTTTGCAAAAATAGGTCTGGAGTATTGACCTATAATAGGACAGAACCTCTGACATAATAATTTCATGTCGTGGAGGAGCAAAAAATGTTGGGTATCTATTACAATGACGGCGAATGGCGCAACGAACCGCCAAGGGTGGCGGGGCCGACGGATCTCGGCCTCTGGTCGGGCAGTTCGGTCTTCGACGGCGCCCGGGCGATCGGGGGCTGCGCACCGGATCTCGAACAGCATTGCGCGCGGCTCATCCGGTCGGCGACGGCGATCGGCCTAGCGCCGACCGTCACCGGCGCGGATGTTCATCGGCTCTGTCTCGAAGGCTTGGAGAAGCTGCCGATCGATCGCGACTACTATATCCGACCGATGGTCTTCTGCCGGGGCGGCACGATCCTCCCGGAAACGGGAGAAAGCCTGTTCACCCTGGCGATCTTCGAGATGCCGATGCCCGGCGAGAACGCCGGAAAGGCGACCCTGTCGCCGTTCCGCCGGCCCGCTCCGGATCAGGCTCCGACAGACAGCAAGGCCGGCTGCCTGTACCCGAACTCGCAGCGTGCCCGGCGAGAAGCGATGGCGCGCGGATTCAGTCTCGCCGCCGTCTGCGATCACGAGGGCAACATCGCCGAGTTCAGCCATGCCAATCTATGGCTGGCGAAGGACGGAGTCGCGCTCACGCCGACGCCGAACGGCACATTTCTTGACGGGATCACGAAGAACCGGGTGATCGCCCTGCTGCAAGAAGCCGGCATCCCGGTCGAGCAGCGGGCGGTCTTCCCGGCCGATCTCGACGATGCCGACGAGATCTTCATGACCGGCAATGCCGGCAAGGTGCAGACGGTGATGGGCTGGGAGGCGCGGGAGCTTCAGCCCGGGCCGATCTTCCGCGCCGCCCATGATCTCTACGCGGCCCATATCGAAGCGAGCCGCCTGCCGAGCGCCGGCAGCGCCTACCGCAGGGCGGTGGCGTAGGTCTCTACCGGCGGAATGGTGTCGATCAGTCCCGCCGCCTGCATGAAGGCCGCGAACCGCTCGTAGCGGCCGATATCCAGGGCGGCGGGGCGCAGGGCGAATTGGGGCAGGGTGTCGCGCCAGGCCCGCCTGTTGAGCTCGTCGTCCAGGTCCGGGTTCAGCTCGATGAACTTGGCCCAGGAGTCGTCCGGGTGGTTGATCAGATACTGGGTGCCGATCTCGACGGCATCGAGAAAGCGCTTCAGACGGGGATCGCCGACCAGGGCCTTGTTGGTCAGATAGATCAACTCGTCATAGGGCGGCACGCCGTGTTCCTCCACATAGAAGGCGCGGCCCGGACGGCCGACGATGTCCATTTGGTTCAGCTCGAAGTTGCGGTAGGCGCCGATCACCGCGTCGACTTGGCCCGAAATCAGCGAAGGCGAGAGCGAGAAGTTCACGTTCACCAGTTCGTAGTCGTTCTCGCTCGAGCCGGCCTCCCTGAGGATCGTCCCGAGGACGGCATGCTCGAAACCGCCGACCGAGAAGCCGATCTTGCGGCCCTTGAGGTCGGCGATCTCCTTGATCGGCCCGTCCTTGAGCACGACCAGCGTGTTCAGCGGCGTGGCGACCAGGGTGCCGAAGCGGACCAGCGGGAGACCCGCCGCCGCCTGGATGTGAAGCTGCGGCTGGTAGGAGATGGCGATCTCGGCCTTGCCGGCGGCGACCAGCTTCGGCGGATCGTTGGGGTCGGCCGGGGCGATCATCTCGATCTCGAGTCCCTCGGCCTCGAAGGCGCCGATCGCCTGGGCGACGTAGAGCGGGGCGTGGTCCGGGTTCACGAACCAGTCGAGCAGGATCGTGAAGCTTGTCCGCAGCCCGCGCCGGTGGCTGCGAGCGAAAGAACGAGCAGGGTCCGCGAGGATCTAGGCGCATGCGGTCGTCTCCGGTTGGCTGGCTCAGGATCGGCCTCGCCGGGCTGCCAGGCCACGGCGCGGCGAAGAATCGCGTCGACGGTGGCGTAGAGCGCCACCGCCATGACGGCGAGGGTGAGAAGGGCGGCGAACATCAGGTCGATCTGCAGCCGCGCGTTGGCGTGCAGCATCAGGTAGCCGAGCCCGGCGGAGGACCCGACCCACTCGCCGACGACGGCGCCGATGGGCGCCACCGCCGTCGCCACCCGCAGTCCGGAAGCGAAGGCCGGCAGCGCGGCGGGCAGGCGCACCCGGCGGAACAGGCGGCATCCGGGTGCAGCCGAGCGAGCGCGCCGCCTCGAGCCAGAGCGGATCGACCCGGCGCAAACCGTCATACAAGGCGGACGTGACGGGGAAGAAGATGATGAGGGCGGCCATGGCGACCTTGCTCGCCATGCCGTAGCCGAGCCACAGGACGAGGATCGGCGCGAGCGCGAAGACGGGAATCGCCTGACTGACCACCAGGACCGGCAGCAGCCAGGGCCGCAGCCGTCGCCATTCGGACAGCAGGACGGCCGTCGCCAGCCCAACCAGGACACCGATCGCCAGGCCCAGGACGATTTCGAGAAAGGTGATGCCGGCATGGCGCAGGATCGTCTCCGACCGGTCTATCCAGGCCTGCGCCACCCCGGCGGGGCCGGGCAGGATGTAGGCCGGGGCGCCGCTGATCCAGACCACGGCCTGCCACATCGCGACGAGGCCGGCGGCGATGACGAGAGGCCGCAGGCTGGAAAGGCCTGCATAGTCGGACTGTCGGGCGGGTGCGCGGGCGCGCATTCAGGCCTCCTTGCTCCCTACGCCGGTACAAACCGGATCAGGTTCCTGGGGTCGTCCGACGATCGGACCTCTCAGCCGCAAAATGCGGCTCCCCCGAAGTGGCAGGCGGCACAATGGACCGGCGCGGGCCGGTTGGCAATCGGTGACGTGAAGCGCGAGGCACTTGGCAACGCCGGATCGTCGCTCCAGATCGCGCCCACTGGATATGGCCAGACACGCCCCTGAGAGCCCGATCGTCGATCCGTCCGTGACCGCCCGCCGGGATCCGTCCTGGACCGAGGGCGTGCTGACCGCGCCGCCGCCGTCCTTCCCGCGCCGCCCGATCCTGATCGCCAACGAGATCTACCGCCATTCGGTCTACGGTCGGCGCCATCCGCTCTCGATCCAGCGGGTGACGCCGGTTTTGGATCTTGCCCGGTCGCTGGGGTGGCTCGACGAGTCGCAGTATCTCGATTGCCGCCAGGCGGGGCCGGACCAGCTCGTCCGGTTCCACGACCCCGACTACATCGCGGCGGTCGCCGAGGCCGAGCGCACCCGTCACGTGCCGGAGGAGATCCGCCGACCGCTACAATATCGGCCGCAACGGCAATCCGGTCTTCGCCGAGATCTTCAGGCGTCCGGCCACATCATCGGGTGCCTCGATCCTGGCCGGCGCGCTGCTGGCCGGCGTGGAGCGCGGCGTCATCCATTCGCTCGCCGGCGGCACCCATCATGGCCGCCGGTCCATGGCCTGGGGCTTCTGCTTCTTCAACGACCCGGTGCTCGGCATTCTGGCGATGCTGGATCACGGGCTCGAGCGCATTGCATATGTCGATCTCGACGCCCATCACGGCGACGGGGTGCAGGACGCCTTTCACCACGATGACCGGGTGCTCACGGTTTCGATCCATGAAGACGGGCGCTGGCCGCGCACGGGCGCGGTCGAGGACCGGGCGGGCGGTATGGCCCGGAACCTGCCGGTGCCGCGCGGCCTCAACGACAGCGAACTCGAGGTC
Source organism: Thalassobaculum sp. (assembly GCA_048983575.1). Taxonomy (GTDB): domain Bacteria; phylum Pseudomonadota; class Alphaproteobacteria; order Thalassobaculales; family Thalassobaculaceae; genus Thalassobaculum. The sequence continues at coordinate 2,984,060 of JBLZTD010000001.1, forward strand.
CTGATCGACCGGGCGGTCGTCCCGCTGGTCGATCGGTTCTTTCCCGATGCCCTGGTCATCCAGACCGGCGCCGATGGGTTAGCGGACGATCCGCAGGCCAAGCTCGAGCTCTCGAACCGCGCGCTCTGGGCGGCGGTCGAACGTCTGGTGCCGTGTGCGCCGCGGGTGCTGGTGGTCGGGGGTGGGGGATACAATCCCTGGTCGGTCGCCCGGGCCTGGACAGGGATCTGGGCGACGCTCAACGGCATCGATCCGGTTATCCCGCTGGAGGGGGAAGCCGAACAGGTGCTGCGGGGACTGGAGTGGAACCACAGCCGGGGACGCAACCCGCCGGGGCACTGGTTCACCACGATCGCCGACCCCTCGAACCGCGGCCCCGTCCGCGACGAGATCCACCGTCTTGCCGAGGCCGTGCTATCGCCATGAAGTCTTTGTTCTTCTTGTCGTTTTGATCCTTTTCCTGCCATCCGTCCGGGCCGAGGAGTTGATGCCGCTCACCGTCACCACCGCCGCGGGCGACGCCCATATCTTCGAGGTGGAGATCGCCGACACGCCGGAAGAGCGCGGCCGGGGCCTGATGAACCGCGACGACCTGGCGGCGGATCGCGGCATGCTGTTCGTGTTTCCCCGTCGCGAACGCATCGCCATGTGGATGCGCAACACCCGCATCCCCCTCGATATGCTGTTCATCACCGACGACGGGCGGGTGGTTCAGATCCATGAGCGCGCGGTGCCGTACTCCGAGACGACCATCTCGTCGCGCCGCCGGGTTCGCTATGTCCTCGAACTGGCCGGCGGGACAGCGGAACGGCTCGGGATCGGGGAGGGGGCGCTCGTCGCATCGGAAGCGATGCGATAGCCGCTGCTGGGCGCGAGGCCGTCCGGCGAGCGGTCAGCGCGTCGTGACGATCGAAATGTCGCTGGTGCCCTGATCGGGATCGAACACCGTTCGGGCGACCTCGTAATTCGAGCCGAAGATGTCCGCCGGCAGATCATTCCAGGCAAGCGCCCGGACCTCCAGGGAGAAGCGGGGTTTCGAATGCGCGGGCGACAGCATCTCCGTACGATGCAGGAAGCGCCCGTCGAAGACGATGGCGCCGCCTGCGGGAAGTCTCGGAGAGATGAATTCGAGCTCCGGATCGAGTGCGACGGCCTGGGCGACGTCCTCGTCCTGGAGAACGGCGGTGTCCCGTTTCTCGCGCGGATAGATCCTGTCCGGGTCTCCATAGCCCGCCAAAACCTTGTTCCAAATCGGCGTCGGCCGGCAGGAGGAGGTGGCGATCGTCAGCCCAGGGGTCGCCTCGTCGACATCCTCCAACGCTATCCAGAACGTGAGCATCCTGGCGTTCCGGCTGATCAGGAACGTGTCGTAGTGCCAATGGGATGGGAGGAGACCGGGCCGCGGATCATAGCGCCGAAACTGGCAGTATTCGGTGATGATCGCGATATCGTCGCCGAGGCTGGCGCGCGCGAAACCGAACAGCTTCGCGCCCACCAGCGTCTCAATGAGGGACAGGCGGGCCTTGGGACCTTCCTGAGCAGCGATGTCCGCGAAGGTTCGCCACCACTTGGTCCCGCGATCCAGGCGTCCGTCCGAATTGGACGTCGGTGACGCCAGCGAGTGCGCGTAGCTCTGAAGATACGCCAGTCCGTCGCCGGAGAGCAGGCCGGCAACAATAATAGGGCGGGAATACGGGGCGCGGAGGTCCATGGAGGCGGAACCTAACTGACGAGGTTTCCCTCATCCAGGGCAAACGTCGATTACCGCTTGCGGACCATGGTCAACCCATCGCCGATGCCCAGCATCGCCATGGACACCCGGTCGTCGTCGCGGATCTTGGCGTTGAGGGCGCGGATCGCCTGGGTGCTGTCCCGCCGGTCTTCCGCGTCGGCCACCGCACCGGACCAGAGCACGTTATCAACCAGGATCAGACCGCCGGGCCTGACCAGAACCAGAGCCTGTTCGTAATAGGCGTCATAGTTCGGCTTGTCGGCGTCGATGAACACCAGATCCATCGTGCCCGACCCGCCGTCGTCGATCATCGCCTGCAGGGTTTCGGTCGCCGGCGCCAGCCGCAGATCGAATTCGACCCGCCACGCCGGCCTCTTCCCAATACGGCCGGCCGATCCGCGTGTAGGCATCGCTGACATCGCAGCAGATCAGCGTTCCGTCTTCCGGCAGCGCCATCGCCATCCTCAGCGCCGAGTATCCTGTAAACGTGCCGACCTCCACCGCCCGCCTGACGCCCAGCAGTTCAACGAGAAACGCCATGAGGTTGCCCTGGTCGGCGGAAATCTGCATGCCCGCCTCCGCCATCGAGGCGGTTTCGGCCCTTAGGCGCGCCGCCACTTCCGGCTCGCGCCCGCCGATGTTGGTGAGGTAGGCATGGAGGGAGTTGTCGAAGACCAGGGAACGGTTTGCCATTCTGTTCTCGCATGTTGGGCGCTTGCGCTCCGCACGGTAGGCGTGCGGGCGAGACTTTTGAAGCGCCGACGACCGAAAAGCGGCCGAGGCGGGCGACGGATCCGATCGGCCGGACAACTGTGGCCGATGCGGATCGGGTGCGGAAACCACACCGGGCTTGCGGTAGCGATGCGGTGCGGATATCCATCCGTCTCGACGTCGGGGTCACGGGGTGTAGCGCAGCCTGGTAGCGCATCTGCTTTGGGAGCAGAGGGCCGGCTGGTTCGAATCCAGTCCACCCCGACCACGACCTGGGATATACTTGTTCCGCCGGTTCCGCCACGGGACCGCAGGGTGTGTCCCGACAGTGCGGCGCGAGTTTGAGGAGCGGCCTAGCGATGATGGTGCGGATCTACAAGCCGGCGAAAACCGCCATGCAGTCCGGACGGGCGAAGACCAAGGACTGGCTGTTGGAGTACCGTCCCGAGAGCCGCCGGATCCCGGAGCCGCTGATGGGCTGGGTTTCGGCCGGCGACACGACCAATCAGGTCCGTATCCCGTTCGACACGAAGGACGAGGCCATCGCTTTCGCCCGCAAACACGGTTTCGCCTTCATCGTGCAGGAGCCGCGCGAGCGCAAGCTCACACCGAAGGCCTATGCAGACAACTTCGCGTTCAACCGTCGCGGCAACTGGACGCACTGACGTTCGGCGCCAAAACGGATCACCGGGACGGGTCGAGCGCTTGGAGCGCCCATAGCTCAACTGGATAGAGCATCCGCCTTCTAAGCGGACGGTTGCAGGTTCAAGTCCTGCTGGGCGCGCCATTTCCCCGAGCTGGGGAACGGAACCGACCGGAGAGAGGCAGGATGACGCGAGTCGATATGGCCAGCCCAGAGGCTGTCAGCGCTGAGGTGGATGCGGTGATGGCGGTCGCGCCGGAAGAGCGTGCGGCCCTGATCGCCTACCGTCTCTACAACGCACCTCGTCTCGAATGGCCCTATCCGCACTCGATCCTCACGGATGTGTTGCCGGATGATCTGTTCCGCGCTCTCCGCGCGCTGGATGTCGCGGCATCTGCGCCTCGGCTCCATGGCTCGGCCACGGGACACCTCGCGGCCGAGGTCAACCGCTACGGCATCGGCATCACCCCCGATACGGTGGATACCGATCCGACGCTGCATCCGCTGCTGCGCTACACCTACAAGGTCCTGTCCGACCGTCTGTGTGTGACGGCCCTCTCGCGGGTCTTCGGGCGCGACCTCATAGCCTTTTTCGGCCGGGCCGAACTGCCGATCGCGACGACCATGCTCATGGTGGAGGACCGGACCGGCTATGCGCTGTTGCCGCATACCGATACGCCGTTCAAGGCTGTCACTCTGCTGATCTATCTGGCGGATGACGGCGCCGATCCTTCGTACGGCACCGAAATGTATATGCCGGCGCCGGGCGTAACGCTGACCGGCAGCTACCCGATGCGGGCGCGCTTCCAGCGCGAACGCTTCCTGCGAGTGGCGACCGCACCCTACCGCCCAAATGGGGGTCTGATGTTTCCGCCGTCGCCGAAGACGTTCCATGGGGTGAGGGAGGTCTCGGAGGGCGATCGAACCCGCCGGCTGCTGCAGTTCCAACTGTTCGTGAACGATCCGGCGGCCCGTCGTGTCGACGACGACAGCCCGGCGGCAGGGCAACCGGAAGCGGATATGTCTGAGCAGACAGCAGCCGGTCAGACCGCGGCGACGACACCGTAGATGATCTGGATTTTGGTCCCGAACTCCGGATTGCCGGGGATGTAGGGGAGCGGGCCGGTTGTCTCCAGGCGCTTGAGTGAGCCGGCTTTCTCCATACCCGACAGGGTTGCCTCGAAGCCGCGGCTTTCCCAGAAATCGGTTCGGCAGGTGAACACGGCGACGCCGCCCGGCCGCAGGACCCGCATCCATTCGCGCAGAAGCGGCGCCTCCTCAATATAGGTCAGGACACCGACACAGAGGATGCCGTCGATGGTGCCGGAACTCGAGCGGTAGCGGGCCGTTCAGATCCACCTGCTCGAGGTCGGCATAGATCCCCTTGGAACGGGCGATCTCGAGGCTCGCAGTCGACATGTCGAAACCGGTGATCGGCCCGCCGAAACCGGCATCGCGGAGTGCCGCGCCGGTCATTCCCGTTCCGCAGCCGCAATCCAGGATGCGGGCATCGGCGATCCCTTCCAGATGACGGGAGAGAAGGCCGGCGGCGCGCTGCGGCGCCTCGTATCCCCACGCGGCAAGCTGACGGTCGTAGTCGCTGGCCCAGGCGTCATAGCTCTCGGCATTGGCGGCCCCATCCCTGGATACCTGACCATCGCCGCGTAGAATCTTGTCGTAGTCCGTCACAGTCTCTGTCCGCCGTTTCTATGATCCGGAGCGATACGGATAGAGACAGAGCCTACCGGTCTGGGCCGCCATGTCGACCCTTCCGGGCCGCCTGATCAGGCGGCCCGGGCCGTTCCCTTGGCGAGGGCCTTAGTCGGATCGACAAAGGGCATCGCGACGACGGTGGCGGCACGGGCCCCCTCAGGCGTGTCGACGATCAGTCCGGTCCCGACCGCGTCGTCGCCGGTCGGGGCGTAGCCGATCGCGATGTTGCGGTGGAGGCGCGGGGAGTAGATCGCGCTGGTCACAAGGCCGGGGTTACCCTCGCCCCGAACCGGGCGGTCCAGTGCTCCACATTGGCCTGAATCGGATCGCCGAGGATCTCGATGCCGACAAGCCTCCGGGTGACACCGTTTGCCGCGATGGCCCTGAGCGCCTGCTTGCCGACGAAATCCACATCCAGATCCAGGGAGATCAAACGGTCGAGGCCGAGCTCGAACGGATTGTTCTCCGACGTCATGTCGGCGCCGTAGGACAGAAGGCCGGCCTCGATCCGCCGAATGGCGTTGGGACCGGCCGGGGCCACGCCGAGGTCGGAGCCGACCTCGAACAGCCGCTCCCACAGGGCGTCGCCGTACCGGCCGTCGCGAAGGAAGATCTCGTAGCCGAACTCGCCGGACCAGCCGGTCCGGGCGACCACGACCGGTGCGCCGTCCAGGTCGGCCTCCACGAAGCGGAAATACTTCAGATCGGCTATCCAGGCACCGAACACCCGTTGCATCAGGATGCCGGCTTTCGGACCCTGGATCTGCAGCGGAGAGACGTCGGGTTCGGTCACCGTCACGCGCCAGTTTCCGGCGCGGGCCAATGCCTTGGCCCATAGCAGCAGGTCGCCGTCGGCGAGGGAGAGCCAGTAGTGGTCCTCGGCGAGCTTGAGGAGCACCGGATCGTTCAGCACGCCGCCGTCGTGATCGCAGAGCAGCACGTATTTGGCCTGACCGGCCTGCATCTTCGAGAGGTCGCGAGGCGTGAGATACTGGACGAAGGCGGCTGCGTCCGGTCCGGATATCTCGACCTGGCGCTCGGCGGCCACGTCCCAGACGGTTACGTCGTGGATCAGCGACCAGTAATCCGCTTCGCCGCGATAGGAGACCGGCATGTACATGTGATTGTAGATGGTGAACGCGCTCGCTCCCCATCGTTTCGTCGCCGCGTAGTAGGGCGAGGTGCGCACACGTGGCCCGAAAACGAGGCTTGGAGACGGCGCGGTTGAGGCAATGACCGCGGTTGCTGGATCCATCATCGAAGCGCTCTCCTTCCCTGTTATCGGCCGTTGACCGACCGACAGTTCTTTGCTTGGAGAGTAATCGTTGGGGGGAGTGGCGGTACCCGTCTGTTCAAGAGACGACGAAGACTTCGAATCTGAGCAAAAATCGTGATTTTGTTCTGTATACGACGGAATATTCAAATTCGACAATTCTGCGTGGTCGGCGGGTTTGACCACGGGATCGATGCGTCGATTTTCGGATATTGCGTGTCCTTGTTCCGACATCTTCGGACTCCTCAGTCTTCTTCACGAGGGGCCGGTCGTGCCGAAGCGCTTTAGCTTTTGTTGACCCGGAGCAAGCTGCCCCTCAAATCACCGGGGATCCATCGGGGAGGATCAGGCCCTAGTCTCGAGAACGGCAAAAAAAACCGCCCCAAAAGCCAACACGGCCGGGCGGATGCATCGATCCGTTTAGCCGCATTTGTTAAGCGCCCGCAAGCAGGATGCAAATCGGCGCTGAGGTCAATTTGTGGCGATGATAGCGATCCGTCAAGGATTTCTGACGTTGGTTCAGACGCCGCGCCGCACGACCGTTTCCCGGCGCCAGATGTAGAGGCCGCTGGCGATGACCAGCGCCGCGCCGGCCCAGGTCCAGGGTCCCGGCACGTCGCCCCAGACCAGAAGTCCCAGCAGCAGCGCCCAGAGCAGGCTGGTGTACTTGAACGGCCCGACCAGGCCGACCTCGCCGTATTTGAGGCTCTCGATCATCAGCCCCTGGGCCACGGCGACCAGGACCGACGTGAGGACGAACAGGCCGAGTTCGGCCGGCGTCGGGACCACCCAGCCGAAGGGGAGGGTCAGCAGCCCGGCAAAGGCGACGACGCTGGTCGAGACGATCAGGACCATCAGGGTCGAACTCTCCATCCGTCCCCATCTTGCGGGTGACGATGTCGCGCAGCGCGCCCACGAAGGCCGCGACGATCGGGATCAGGGCGACCATCCGGAACATCTCAGGCGTCGGCCGGACCATCACGACCACGCCGGCGAAACCGACGGCGACCGCACTCCAGCGCCGCCATCCGACGGGTTCGGCCAGGAGCAGCGCGGCCATCGCCGTCGCGAAGATCGGGCCGGCGAAGGAGATCGCGATGGCATCGGCGATCGGCATCAGGGAGAGCGACGTGACGAACAGGAAGGTCGATAGCGCCATCAGCCCGCCGCGCGTCAGGTTCAGCTTCCAGCTCCTGACCCGCAGCACCGGGGTCCGCCGGGAGACCACCGCCCAGCCGTAGACCAGCGAGACCACCAGAACCCCGCGGATCGCCAGAACCTGACCCACCGGGTAGCGCTCGGTCAGCCATTTGGCGATCGCGTCGTTCACGGTGAGGATGCCGGCCGCCGCCACCATCATCAGAATGGCCTTGGCGGCCGTCGCGGAGGGTGTGGCGGGCAGGGCGGGCGAGGACATCCGAAAAGTCATACGCCCGACACGCCGGCGAGGGAAGGTATGGCGATGGGTCGGGGCGGTCCGTCAGACGTCTTCCGGCGCGGTGCGGGCACGAGCGATACGCAACGGGTTCCCGCTTGGCCCGCCACCGGCAGCGATGCTATCACCCGGCCCATGCTGTCGATCCGCAACATCACCGTGCGCGTGGCCGGACGTGTCCTGATCGAGGACGCGTCGGCCACCGTTCCGCCGGACACCGGGTCGGGCTTGTCGGCCGCAACGGGACGGGCAAGTCAACGCTGCTGAGGGTGATCGTCGGCGAGCTTCAGACCGATACCGGATCGGTCAGCCTGACCGGGCCGTTCGCGCTGAACAACGCCATCGGCTGGGTCCGGCAGGAGGCGCCGGGCGGCAACGAAACGCCGATAGATCACGTGCTCGCCGCCGACCGGGAGCGCGCCGACCTTCTGGCCGAAGCGGAGACCGCCACCGAGCCCAACCGCATCGCCGAGATCCAGACCCGTCTGGTCGATATCGACGCCCATGCCGCGCCGGCGCGGGCCGCCCGTATTCTCGCCGGACTGGGGTTCACCGAAGCGATGCAGCAGAGGCCGCTGTCGGAGTATTCCGGGGGCTGGCGGATGCGCGTGGCCCTGGCGGCGGTCCTGTTCCAGGAGCCGGAACTCCTGCTGCTCGACGAGCCGACCAACCATCTGGACCTGGAGACCACGGTCTGGCTGGAACAGCACCTCAAGGCGTATCCCAAGACCCTGATCATCGTCAGCCATGACCGCGATCTGCTCAACGCGGTGCCGACCTCCATTCTGCATGTCGAGCGGTTGGGGCTCACCCAGTACACCGGCAACTACGATACCTTCGAAAGGATGCGCGAGGAGCGGCTGTCGCAGATCGAGGCCGAGCGCACCAAGCAGGACGCCCAGCGCAAGCATCTTCAGGCCTTCGTCGACCGGTTCCGCTACAAGGCCTCAAAGGCCCGCCAGGCCCAGAGCCGGATCAAGATGCTGGAGAAAATGGAAGTGATCCCGGCGGCAGTCGCCGATCCGGAGACCCGCTTCCGCTTTCCCGAGCCGGACGAGCTGGCGCCGCCGCTGCTCGCCATCGACAAGGCGTCGGTCGCGTACGAGCCGGGCAAGCCGATCCTGCGCCATCTGGACCTCCGTCTGGATCCTGACGACCGCATCGGTCTGCTCGGCGCCAACGGCAACGGCAAGACCACGCTCGCCCGCCTGATTGCCGGCGAACTCCACGCCGAGACCGGCGACGTGCACCGAGCCGCCAAGCTCCGGGTCGGGTACGTCGCCCAGCATCACGCCGACGAGCTCGATCCGAACGATACCGCTGTCGAGCACCTGTCGCGGCGGCTCAAGGGCCAGCCGGTGGACCGGGTGCGCGCGCGTCTCGGGTCCGTCGGCCTGACCCAGGACAAGCAGACCACGCGGGTCGGCGCGCTGTCCGGTGGCGAGAAGGCGAGGCTTTCCCTCGCCCTGGTCATGGCCGACGATCCGCATGTGCTGGTGCTCGACGAACCGACCAACCACCTGGACATCGACGCCCGGACGGCCCTGGTGCAGGCGATGAACGACTTCCCGGGCGCGGTCATCCTGATCAGCCACGACCGGCGCCTGATGGAGCTGACCGTTGACCGGCTTTGGCTGGTGGCGGACGGCACCGTTTCGCGCTTCGAGGGAGACCTCGCCGCCTACCGCGATCGCATCCGCGACGACCGGCGAGGCGACAGGTCCAGGGACAAGGACGGTGATAAGGTCAACAAGAAGGACCAGCGCCGACAGAATGCCGAAGCACGCCGCCAGAACGCGGAACTGCGCAAGGCCGCCAAGGATGCGGAGAGGGCGCTGGAGAAACTGGTGCAGCAGCGCGACGCCGTCGTGGCGAAACTCGGCGACGCGACGACCTATGACGGATCGACCGCGGAACTGCAGCGCCTGATCCACAAGAAGGCAGAATTGGATACGGCCATCGAGAAGGCCGAGGAACACTGGCTTGAAACCGCCGAGGCATTGGAAGCGACGGCGGCATAGGGAGGAAATGGGAATGGCCAAGACGATCGATGCCGTCAGCCTGAAAGCGGCGCTCGACGGGACGGAAGAGATCGCGCTGATCGACGTCCGCGAACAGGCGGAGTACGGCGCGTCGCACCCGATCCTGGCGGCCAACATCCCGCTCGCCCAGCTCGAACTCCGGGTCGGCGAGCAGATCCCCCGGCGGTCGACGCCGATCGTGGTCGAGGATGCGGGCGAAGGACTCGCCCAGCGCGCCGCGGCCCTGCTGGAGCGTTTCGGCTACAGCGACGTTTCAGTCCTCGATGGCGGTACGCCGGCCTGGGCGGCTGCCGGGTTCGAACTGTTCAGCGGCATGTACGTCCCGTCGAAGGCGTTCGGCGAATTCGTCGAGCATGCTTACGACACCCCGTCGGTTTCGGCCGACGAGCTGAAGGCGATGATGGACAGCGGCGAGAAGCTGGTGGTCCTCGACAGCCGGCCGATGGACGAATACCGGGTCATGAACATTCCGAGCGGCATCGACGTGCCGGGGGCTGAACTGGTTTACCGGGTCGGCGAGGTGGCGCCCGATCCCGATACCACCGTCGTGGTCAATTGCGCGGGGCGCACCCGGTCGATCATCGGTGCGCAGTCGCTGATCAACGCCGGTATCCCGAACAAGGTCGTCGCGCTGCGCAACGGCACGATGGGGTGGCACCTGTCGGGCTACCAGCTTGAGCACGGCAACGGCCGAACCGCGCCCGATCCGTCCGACGAGACGCTGGAGCAGGCGGTGGTCCGGGCCGAGGCCTGCGCCCGGCGCTTCGGGGTGAAGACCATCGATGCCGCGACCCTCGATACGTGGCGCAGCCAGCGGGTAAGCCGAACCCTGTCGATCCTGGACGTGCGCACCCTCGAGGAGTTCGAAGCGCGGCGGATTGCCGACAGCCGGCACGCGCCGGGCGGACAACTCGTCCAGGCGACCGACAGCTACCTGCCGGTGCGCAATGCCAGGGTCGTTCTGGTCGATGATCGCATGGTACGCGCGCTGATGACGGCGAGTTGGCTGGTCCAACTGGGTTGGACCGATGTCCATGTCCTGGAGGGCGGCCTCGAAGGACAGCCGACCGCTTCCGGTCCGTACACACCGGCGGTGCTGGGGCTGGATGCGCTGAACACGGTCCCGGCCGTCGCACCCGCCGAAGCGAAGGCCTTGGCCGACACCGGCGCGGTGATCCTCGATCTCGCCAAGGCCCTGGACTATCGCGATGCCCATCCCGAAGGCGCGTGGTGGGCCGGCCGGGTCGCCATCGCGGACAATCTCTCGAAGATTCCGGCCGACAGGATCATTCTGATCACCTCCCCGGACGGCGTGCTCGCCCGTTTCGCAGGATCCGACCTTGCCGGATGCGGCCGCGACGTACGCCTGATCGAGGGCGGGACCGAGGCCTGGAAAGCCGCCGGCCTACCGATCCAGAGCGGCATGACCGCGGTCCTGTCGGAACCGAACGACAGCTACCTGCGCCCCTATGACCGGACCAACAAGGCCGAGATCGAGAAGGCGATGAACGACTATCTCACCTGGGAAGTCGCGCTGGTCGAGCAGATCAAGAAGGCGGGCGGGATCAGCTTCCGGCATTTCCCGGCGGCGTGACCGCCGGCGAAGCGGCTGTCCGTGCGGGTAGCGAAGCGCGGGCGGTACGGCGCGACCCAGGATCCGCCGTTCCGCGTCGGATGCGGTGGCGATGAGTCTGTTCAGAGGGCCGAGGCGCCCACCTGGCGGCTGTCCATCAGCAGCTCGCGGAACCGTCGGTACAGCCTGGGTTCCAGGTGGTGCCCCGTCAGCGAATCCATGATCGCGAAGGCCTCCTCCTGGTCCATGGCCTCCTTGTAGTCGCGCCGGTCCGTCAGCGCGGAATAGATGTCGACCACCGCCGTGCAGAGCGACATCTCGTGGATCTCGCCATAGGCCTGACCGTCCGGATAGCCCGTTCCGTCCAGCTTTTCGTGATGGTGGCGGACCGCCGTGACCAGGTCGGGCAGATCGCGATATCCCTCGGCCACGAGTTGGGCGCCGAATTCGGGATGGCGGCTGATCTCCTGGCGCTCCTCGTCGGTCAGCCGTCCGGGCTTGGCGAGAACGGAGAGCGGGATCTTCATTTTCCCGATGTCGTGCAGCAGGCCGGTCTCGGCCATCAGCCGGAGTTGGTCGTCGGGAACGCCGATCGCCCTGCCGAACGATGCCATCAGGATGCCGACCCTGAGGCTGTGCGCGAAGGTGCTGTCGTGGTGGCCGCGGAGCTGGTGCAGCATCGGCGCGACACTGGGGTCGCCGGCCAGGCTGACGACGCTGTCGGCGGCGGCGGTGACGACCAAACGGTCCTCCCGGCTGATGCCGCCTTCGGCGACAATCTCTTCCAGCCGGCTGTACATTCTGCGGCCGTCATCCATGACTTGAGCCGCCGGCGTGGAGATCGCGCCGATCCGGGCATCTTCCTCCGCCGCGCCGTAGACCCGCCAGAACTGTTCGAGGAATTCGCCCGGGCTGAGGTCGCCGACAAGGGCCGCGTCGATGATGCCTTCCTCCAGCAGACGACCGATCGTGGAGGTTTGCTTCGGCCCGAGCATGACGACGGTGTTCGACCGGCCCTGGCGTACCATCCGGGCCTGCTGGGCCAGCCAGACACCGTCGCCGCCAACGAGCTGATCCTCGATCATCACCACATCGGGGGCGGTCTCTATGGCGGTTGCGGCGGACGGACCGCTGCCGGTGACGGTGATCGTGAAGGTCTGGCGCAGGGTATTCAGCACCGTCGCATAGCGCGATGGGCGGCTGGTGCAGAACACCAGCCGCTTTCTGCGGTCTGCGCCGAGACTGTTGTCGGCCAACGGATCACCTCAAAGCTTCGTCACGCAGGCGCCGGAGGCACCGGCAGCCATGCCGCTATCCGCTGTTATACGTCTTTCGCTTCACGATGGGTTAACGCTTCAGGCTCCGGCGGCCGCCGCCACCGCCAGCATGCGTTCGAGGCCCGCTTCCACATCAGCGATGAGATCTTCCGGATCCTCGAGGCCGGTATAGAACCGTACGATCGGTCCTTCGTAGGGCCACGCGGTGGCGCTGCGTTCCAGCGAGACGTCGGTCGGTTTCACTAGGCTCTCGAATCCGCCCCAGCTTGCCCCCATGCCGAACAGGGCAAGCCCGTCATAGAAGGCGGCGAGGGCCTGGTCCGGCACCGGTTTGAACACGGCGGAGAACAGCCCACTGCAGCCGCTGAAGTCGCGCTGCCACAGGGCGTGGTCAGGATGGCTCTCCAGTGCGGGATGCAGCACGGTCTCAATCTCCGGCCTCTTCTCGAGCCAGCGGGCGAGGGCGAGACCGGTTTCGCCGGTCTGGCGCAGTCGGAACTCCATGGTGCGCAGGCCGCGGGCGGCGAGATAGAGATCGTCCGGCGCGACGTAGTGGCCGTGCAGGCGCACGGCGGTGCGGACCTGACTGGCGTAGTCCCGGGTGCTGGCGATCAGTCCCATGATCACATCGGAATGGCCGCCGATATACTTGGTGACCGCTTCGTTGACGATATCCACGCCGAGCGCGAACGGGTTGCAGAAGAGCGGGGTCCCCCAGGTGTTGTCCATCATGACCGCGGCTCCCGCCTTATGGGCCTGTTCCGCGATGGCGGGAATATCCTGGATCTCGAAGGTCTGAGAACCGGGACTTTCGGTATAAACGCATTTCGTGTTCGGCCGGATCAGGTTGGCGATTCCGGCACCGATCCGCGGATCGTAGTAGGTCGTCTCGACGCCGTATTTCGCCAGTACCTGATCGCAGAACTTGCGGGTCGGAAAATAGGCGGTGTCGGTCATCAGCAGGTGGTCGCCGGCCTGGAGAACGGCGAGCAACCCGGCCGTGATCGCCGACAGGCCGGAAGACGTCATGACAACGTCGCCGGCCTTGTAGATCTCGCACAGCGCCGCTTCGAGGCGATAGGTGGTGGGCGTGCCGCTGACGCCATAGGTGACCGGCGCATCGATGCCCTCCGGATAGTTCGGTGGCGGCGCTGCGCGGACCTTGCGCCAGGCGTCGAGGCTGGGGGCGAGGACCGTTGAGGCGTGGAAGACGGGCGTGTTCACAACGCCTCTGAATTCGTGCGGCGTGCGCCCGGCATGTACCAGGCGTGTTCGGGTCTTGTGCGGACGGTCTTCGGCCATCGGATCCTCGACTGGGTTGTCATACGCCCGGCTCCAAAAGCCGCGCAGTGTTCGTGGGAGCGCAGTGTCGATTTCTCTGGGGCTCGGGGCAAGAGCACTCGGGCGCCGGGCGTCGAAAGCTTGCTTTTCAGGTAAACGCCATGTTGGAATGATCGAGTTCCGGGCGGACTGCTCCGTTAATTGGCAGCCAAACGGCAATTGCACGCCTTTTAGGCAGTTGTCTGGCGTGTCGGGGGACGGAAGGTCGCGGAATTCGGTCGATGTTTTTCTGGCAAGATCCTTGCGAAGGCAGGGTCCCGGGATCGCATCGGACGATCCAGTTACAACGATAACCTGGGTGGGTTTCACATCATGAAGAAGGTCAGCCTTTTGGCTCTGGGCGCGGGGTTCCTGGCAAGCCTTGCGTTTACTCCCGAGCCGGTTCTGGCGCAGGAGAGCACGCTCGAAATCGTCAAGAACCGCGGCATCCTGCGGTGCCAGGTCGGCACGCCGGCTCCTGGCTTCTATTCGCTGTCCGACGACGGCAAGTGGTCGGGCTTTGACGTCGAGAACTGCCGCGCGGTCTCCGCGGCGATCTTTGGCGACCCGGACAACATCGAGTTCCAGTCGGTCACCTCGGCGGTGCGTTTCACCGCCATGGCGAACGGCGAGTCCGACGTTCTGTCGCGTACCACAACGTGGACCCTGTTCCGCGATACGCAGCTCGGCCTGGATTTCACCACGGTGAACTTCTATGACGGCCAGGGCTTCATGGTCGCGAACGACCTCGGCGTGACGAGCGCAATGGAGCTCGCCGGTGCGACGGTCTGCGTTCTGACCGGTACCACAACCGAGCTGAACCTGACCGACTACAGCCGGACCAACAATCTCAACATGGAGCCGGTTGTGTTCGAGGACAGCAACGTGCGTGACAGCACGTTCTTCTCGGGCGGCTGCGATGCGGTCACCAACGACAAGTCGGGCCTGGCGTCGATCCGCGCCAAGGCGCCGGACCAGTCCATCTTCACGATCCTGCCGGAGACCATCTCCAAGGAGCCGCTCGGCCCGGTCGTTCGTCAGAACGACAGCCAGTGGAACGACATCGTGATGTGGTCGGTCTTCGCCATGGTCAATGCCGAGGAGCTGGGCATCAATTCCGGCAACATCGACGAGATGAAGGCCAACAGCACCAATCCGGAAGTCAAGCGTATGCTTGGCGTCGAGGGCGACCTGAACAAGGGTCTCGGCCTGGAGCCGGAGTGGGCCTACAACATCATCAAGATGGTGGGCAACTACGGCGAGAACTACGACGAGCACATGGGCGTCAAGACCGTCATGAACATCCCGCGTCCGGGGTCGGTGAACGACCTGTGGACCCGCGGTGGGCTGATGTACTCCCCGCCGTTCCGGTGATCGTCTGAACGCTTCGGTGCCCGGTCGCTTCGTCGATCGGGCACCGTCCGTTTTCGTTAGACAATTTGTTTCGGATCGGAGGGCTTGGCGATGGCCGTGGTCGATAAGGCTGGCCCGCGCAAGGACGCGCGATCGTTCTCAGAAATCGTCAACGATGAGCGGTATCGCTCCGTCTTCTATCAGGTGATCGTCGCTCTCGCGGTGATCTGGGCGGCGAACTACCTCATCACCAACACCGCCGAGAACCTGCAGGCGCGCGGCATGTCCGCCGGCTTCGGTTTTCTCGGGTCCACGGCGGGATTTTCGATCGCGTGGTCGATCATCGACTACGAGCCCGGCGACACGTATTTCGATGTCTATCTTGTGGGCATCGCGAACACACTCATCGTGTCCTTCTTCGCCATCATCGCCACGACGTTCTTCGGCTTCATCGTCGGTGTCATGCGGCTGTCGAAGAACTTCCTCGTGTCGAAGCTGGCCTCGGCCTTCGTCGAGGTGATGCGGAACGTTCCGCTGCTCCTTCACATTCTGTTCTGGTTCACCCTGTCGGCGGCGCTGCCGAGCCCCCGCGACAAGGAGAACCAGATCGCGCTGTTCGACAGCGTCTTCCTGAACAACCGCGGCCTATACGTTCCGGCGCCGGTCCCCGGCGAGGGTTTCCAGATCGTCGTCATCATGTTGCTGGTCGGCATCGTTGCCGCCTACGGCGTGAGTGTCTGGGCGACGAAGCGACAGTTCGCCACCGGTCAGAAGTTCCCGGCGTTCTGGACCGGCGTGGGGCTGATTGTCGGCTTGCCGCTGATCGCGTTCCTCGCGCTGGGCGCGCCGCTGAGCTTCGACTACCCGTCCCTGCAGGGCTTCAACTTCCAGGGCGGGACCGACGTCCCCAGGGCGTTTTGCGCGCTGCTGTTCGCACTGGTCCTCTATCACACGGTCTTCATGGCCGAAGCGGTGCGCGCGGGCATCCTGTCCGTCAGTCATGGCCAAACGGAAGCGTCCTATTCGCTCGGTCTGAAGCCGAGCTGGACCCTGCGCCTCGTCGTCATCCCGCAGGCGATGCGGGCGGTGGTGCCGCCGATGATCAGCAACTGGATGAACGTGGTGAAGAACTCGTCTCTGGCGGTTGCCATCGGGTATCCGGATCTGGTCGCGGTGTTCATGCAGACGTCCCTGAACCAGTCCGGCCACGCGATCGAGATCGTGGCCATGGTCATGCTGTTCTACATGACCGTCAGCCTGACGATTTCTGCGGCGCTGAACTACTACAACAAACTCGTCCAGATTAAGGAGCGGTGAGCCATGACGGATGCGACTCAATCCGACACCGCCTTTCGGCCGAAACCCAGCCTGCCGCCGCCAGCGAACACCGTCGGCGCGGTCGGCTGGCTGCGAAAGAACCTGTTCGGCGGTCCGATCGACACGATCCTGACCCTGGTCAGCCTCTACCTCGTCTATCTGATCCTGCAGTTCGCGGTCGAATACGGGATCCTCAATGCGATCTGGACGGCGGACACCTACCGGGAATGCCTCGACATCAATCGGGGCGAGGGCGCGTGCTGGGCCGGCATCGGGGTCTGGTTCAATAGCATGATGTACGGCCGCTATCCGGACGAGGAGCAGTGGCGGGTCAATCTGGGAGGTATCATCCTGCTGCTCTGGCTGATCCCCTTCTGGCTGCCGAAGATCACCGGCAAGATCCAGATCGGCATGTCAGCCGTGCTGACCTTCCCGTTCCTCGGCGCGGCGATGTTCCTCGGTGGCGAGTTCGGCATCTTCCTGCACGTCATGGCCTCGGTCGCGCTGACGCTCTTCGTCGCCGTCTATCTCCACGTGGCGAGCACCTATCTCTTGGGCCGCTCCCTGCCGGACCTGCTGGTCAACATCACGGGCTTCGCGAACAAGGACGACCGTCTGCACAAGTACGTGCTGCTCGGCGCCTTCGCCGTCGGTTTCGTCCTGGCGCTGGTTTACCTGGGCTCCTGGGATCTCGTCGAAATACCGACGACCATCTGGGGCGGGCTGTTCCTGACCCTGGTGATCTCGGGCATCGGTATCGCGTCGGCGCTGCCGAACGGGATCCTTCTCGCGCTCGGCCGCCGGTCAAAGATGCCTGTCATCCGGGTGTTCTGCACGGCCTTCATCGAGCTGTTCCGTTCGGTGCCGCTGATCACCATCCTGTTCATGGCTGTGACCATGATGCCGCTGTTCCTGCCGGTTGAGCTCAACCCGCCGAAACTGGCGATGGTCATCGTCGCTGTCTGCATCTTCGCCGCCGCCTACATGGCGGAGACGGTGCGCGGCGGTCTGCAGGCGGTGAACAAGGGGCAGTACGAAGCGGCCCAGGCCATGGGTCTGAACTTCTGGAAGATGATGGCTCTCATCGTCATGCCGCAGGCCCTCAAGCTGATGATCCCGAACATCGTCGGCAGCTTCATGGGGTTGATGAAGGACACCACCCTGGTGTCGATCATCGGTCTCTACGACATCCTCCTGATGGGCAAGGCGGCGGGCCAGAATCCGAGCTGGCTCGGCTTCCACACGGAGCCGCTGCTGTTCACGGCGATGTTCTTCTTCGTCCTCTGCTTTGCCATGTCGAAGTACAGCCAGCATCTCGAGCGGACGATCGGCGGCGGCTACGGCCGGCGGTGACGGACCGATAACAAACGCGAAGAACGCGAACAGGGAATGTGCCCATGAGCCTCGACACACAAGCTCTCGACGACGTCGTCCATGTCGCTTCCGCCATCTCCGACGAGGTCGTGATCGAGCTCGCCGGCGTGAACAAGTGGTACGGCGAGTTCCATGTCCTCAAGGACATCAACCTGTCGGTCAACAAGGGCGAGCGGATCGTGATCTGCGGCCCCTCCGGGTCCGGCAAGTCGACGATGATCCGCTGCATCAACCGTCTGGAGGAACACCAGGCGGGCGACATCATCGTCAATGGCACGGAGATGGGGAACAACCTGAAGAACATCGACGCCATCCGACGCGACGTCGGCATGGTGTTCCAGCAGTTCAACCTGTTCCCCCATCTGACCGTTCTGGAGAACTGCACGCTGGCGCCAATCTGGGTGAAGAACCTGCCCAAGGCGGAGGCGGAACAGATCGCCATGCAGTATCTGGAGCGGGTGAAGATCCCCGAACAGGCCCTGAAGTATCCGGGCCAGCTCTCCGGCGGCCAGCAGCAGCGGGTGGCGATCGCCCGCTCGCTCTGCATGAGCCCGACGATCATGCTCTTCGACGAGCCGACGTCGGCCCTGGATCCGGAAATGATCTCGGAAGTGCTCGACGTGATGGTCGGTCTGGCGGAAAGTGGGATGACGATGCTCGTGGTCACCCACGAGATGGGCTTCGCCAAGCGCGTCGCCGACCGCGTGATTTTCATGGACCAGGGCGAGATCGTGGAGCAGAACACTCCGGACGAGTTCTTCACGAACCCGAAGTCGGACCGCACGAAGCTGTTCCTGAGCCAGATTCTGGCGCACTGACGGGCGGGGTTCCGGGCGACGGCGCGGCGGAAACTCACGAGACGGCCAAACCCGCGGGGGGCGGGGGCGGTCCTGGGGGCGTACCGGTCTGCCGGTGCGCCCCCTCTGCGTTCGGATGGCTGAAAAGCTAGATCAATCGGGCAGGATCAATCGGGAGAGAACCATGGTGGACGGGAAGGGCGTGGCCCTGATCGCCGGTGTGTCCGGAATCGTCGGACGCGGCATCGCCACACGGCTGCTGGTAGAAGGCTGGCGGGTTATTGGCCTGTCGCGCACCCCGCCGAAGCCGGCGATAGACGGTCTGGAGCATGTATCCGCCGACCTGACAGATGGGCGCGATCTGCGGGACGCGCTCGGCCCTGCGGGCGCCGACGTCACCCATGTGTTCTACGCCGGCCGCGCGCCCGATCCCGACCCGGCGGTGGAGGCTGCCCGGAACACCGCCATGCTGGTCAACACTGTCGAGGCGGTGACGGCTAAGGGGGCGTCGCTTGCCCATGTGCACGCGGTGCATGGCACGAAGTGGTACGGAAGCCATGTCGGGCCGTTCAAGACGCCGGCCGAGGAGGACGATCCGCGCTGCCCGGTGCCCAATTTCTATTTCGATCAGCAGGACTGGCTGGAGGCCGAGGCGCCACGGCGCGGCTTCTCCTGGTCGACCACCCGTCCGCACCTGCTGATCGGTTTCTCGCTCGGCTACCCGCACAACATTCTGAGCGTCGTCGCCGTTCACGCCGTGCTGTGTCGCGAGCAGCGGCGGAAGCTGACCTTCCCGGGCACCCAGGGACATTTCGACAGGGTCTCCCAGGTAACCGATATCGAATTTCTGGTCGATGCGATGCGCTGGTGCGCCACCGCTCCCGCCGCGGCGAACCAGGCCTTCAACGTCATCAATTCGGACTATTTCCGCTGGAAGGACGTTTGGCCCGAGATCGCGGCGTTCTTCGGCCTGGAAGCCGGAGGAGTCGTGACCGAGAGCCTCACCGAGTCCTTCGCCGCGGCGGCCGACACCTGGCGGGCGATGGCGGCGCGCGACGGACTGAGCGAGCCGGATATCGGTCGGATCGCCAACGGGCCTTACGGGGATGCCACCTTCGCCGCCACCTGGGACGACATGTCGTCCACGGTGAAGATCCGCCGCGCGGGCTTCGATCGGGTCTACGCCAGTCGGGAAAGTCTGCTCGGCGCCCTAGCGGCGTATCGGCGTCACCGTGTCATCCCCTGACGCGACCACCATGTCGGATGGGGCAGGGCGGCGTTCCGGGATCGGCAGCCCTGCGAGGCGGGGATCCGGCAGGGTCTCGACCCATTGGTCGAAGGGCTGGAACCCGGCTTTCTGATAGGTGCCGATGGCCCGCGGGTGGTCGAGATCGCAGGTATGGACCCATAGGCGCCGGGTCGGACCGGACCAGGCGATGTCGACCACCGTGTCCAGAAGGTAGCGGCCGACGCCGCCGCCGATGAAGTCCGGCAACAGCCCGAAATACGCGAGTTCGACGTCACCGCCGCTCTGCCGCCGGTCAATCTCCCCGTAGCCTGCCGGAGCGCCGTCCACGTACAGGACATAGACCTCCACCTTCGGATCGGCGATGTGACCCAGCAGTTCCGCGTCATTCATCAGCCGCCGCGAAACCCAGGTCCAGTCGGCGCCGACCGTGTTGTAGAGATATCGGTAGAACGAGACGGTCGGAGGTTCGGCGCGGATCAGGGCGGTGCGCTTGCCGCCCGGCGGGTGCGGCGAGGGCCGGGTCGGACGGTTCAGCATTTCCAGGGCGGTGACCACGGTCTCAACCGTGCCGAGGCCGATCGCCGGGGCGTCGGTGAACGGTTTGCTCATGACGATCACCGGTTCCTGACCCCAGCCGAGACGATCGTAGAAGCCGCGAACTCTCTCGTTGGTCGCGCGGATCATCAGCTCCGCCTTGGGGACCCCGCGCGCGGTCATCCAGGCTTCGGCAGCCTCGACCACCTGCCGTCCGACGCCCTTGCTCTGCCGGCCCGGATCGACGGCGACGTAGTAGATCCAGCCGCGATGGCCGTCATAGCCGACCATCACCGTCGCCACAATTTTGCCCAGCACGTCGGCCACCAGAACATCGGCGTCGGGCGCGCGCCGGGCGGATTCGATGTCCCGGCGCGGATCGTTGTGCGGCACCAGAAGCCCGCAGCGTTCCCACAGATCTACGACACCGTCGACATCGCCGTCGCCGATGGTTCTGAAGTCCAAACTCACGCGGGGTCCGCCGGTCCGGTGTCGACCGGCGTGTCCTGGCGCGAGCCCCAATCGGACCAGGACCCGTCATAGACGGCCATGTGGGGGTGGCCGAGCCGGTGGGCGGCGAGCGCGATCATGCAGGCGGTCACGCCGGAGCCGCAGGAGGAGATCGTCGGCTTCGACGGATCGATGCCGGCGGCCTTGAACCTCGCCGCCAGCGCGTCGGCATCCAGCGCCGTCTTCGTCCCCTTGTCCAGCAGGTCGCCGATCGGCAGGGACCGTGAGCCGGGGATATGTCCGGATCGCATCCCCGGGCGCGGCTCGGGTTCCTCGCCGGTGAACCGTCCGGCCGGCCGGGCATCGACGATCTGGATATCGCCCGTTTTCACCGCCGCCAGAACGTCGTCCCGCGACTTGACCAGGGCCGGGCGCAGCGTCGCCTTGAAATCCGTCGTCGCACGCGCCCTGGCCGGGCCGGTCTCGAGCGGCCGGCCCTCCGCGGTCCATTTCGGCATGCCGCCGTCGAGCACGGCGACCTTGTCGTGACCGAACAGTCGGAACATCCACCAGGTGCGCGCCGCGGACTGGAGCCCGTAGACGTCATAGGCGACGACCATGGTGTCGCGGTCGATCCCGAGGTCGCTCGCCGCCCGAGCGAAGACCTCGGCGCTGGGGATCATGTGCGGCAGCGGGTCGTCCGGATCGCAGACCTTGTCGATGTCGAAGCGCTGGGCACCGGGGATGTGACCCTCGGGGAACTCGGCATCGGCGTCGCGTTTGGCGGTGGGCAGATGGTACGTGCCGTCGAGGACCACCACCTTCGGGTCGTCGAGATGCGCGGCCAGCCAGTCGGAGGTGACGAGTGGGTCGGTCATGGTTTCGGATCCTTTCAGTCGTCCAGCCAAGCCGGAACGGGCAGGTTCTTCTCGCGCAGGAAGGCGGGGTTGAACAGCTTCGACTGATAGCGCGCACCGCCGTCGCAGAGGATGGTCACGATGGTGTGGCCGGGTCCCATGCGCTCGGCCAGCTTGATCGCGCCCATCACGTTGATTCCACTGGACCCGCCGAGGCAAAGACCTTCCTCCTTGAGGAGGTCGAACACCACCGGCAGGGCCTCCTCGTCGGTCACCTGGAACGGCTGGTCGACGACGATGTCCTCCAGGTTGGCGGTGATCCGGCCCTGGCCGATGCCTTCGGTGATCGAGTTGCCCTCGGCCTTCAGCTCCCCATGGGCGTAATAGCCGAAGATCGCGCTGCCCATGGGGTCGGCCACGCCGATCTGGATGTTCTTGTTGCGCTCCTTCAGCGCCATGCTGATGCCGCCGAGAGTGCCGCCGCTGCCGACGGCGCAGACAAACCCGTCGACCTTGCCGTCGGTCTGCTCCCAGATCTCCGGTCCCGTGGTCTCGTAGTGGCCCTTGCGGTTGGCGACATTGTCGAACTGGTTCGCCCAGATCGCGCCGTTCGGTTCCGTCGCGGCGATCTCCTCGGCGAGGCGGCCGGAATAGCGCACGTAGTTGTTCGGATCCTTGTACGGCACGGCCGGCACCAGCCGGAGATCGGCGCCGCACAGGCGCAGCATGTCCTTCTTCTCCTGGCTCTGGGTCTCGGGCATGACGATCACGCTGCGATAGCCCAGCGCGTTGCCGACAAGGGAGAGGCCGATGCCGGTATTGCCGGCGGTACCCTCCACGATCACGCCGCCGGGGCGCAGCAGTCCCTTCTCCTCGGCATCGCGCACGATGGCGAGCGCGGCGCGGTCTTTGACGGAGCCGCCAGGATTCAGGAACTCGGCCTTGCCCAGGATCGTGCAGCCGGTGCGTTCCGACGCCGCCTTGAGCTTGATCAGGGGGGTGTTTCCGATCGCGCCTATGAAACCGTCACGCACGTCCATGGGGTCGTCTCCATCCGTCACCGTCCGGTCGGCGCAAGTCGCACCGAACTCGTTGCCGGGAGCCTAGCCGGATGGGCTGCCGGGATAAAGCCGCCGCGGCCCGCCAACCGGCGGCATACGGTCAAGACAGCGTTCGCGGAAGCGAATGACGGAAGGGGAGAGCGTGCGCCGGTCGGCCCGCTTGCGGACGATCCCAGCTAGTGCGGGCCCTCGGAGTCGGCCAGTCTGGTCAGGTGCGGGCCGAGCAACCGATAGTACATCTTCTCGCTCTTCAGCAGCGGGCCCATCGCCTCGTAGAAGGTTCGCGCCTTGTCGTTCCAGGGATCGGCGGTCCAGTCGAGCTGGGTGACGCCGCGCTCGACGCAGATCTCGGCGAGCCGGGTCATCAGGCGCCGGCCGATCCCGCCGGTGCGCGCTTTGCGGGTGACGAACAGGTCCTGGATGAACACCGCACTCTGGCAGTTGGCGAGCGCGAAAGTCTCGTTGAAGGCGAGGAAACCGATGGCCCGGTCGGCGCCGGTCGCAAGCAGGATCTCGACCGCCGGCGGGTCCCTGAACGCCTTGTCGGCGATCACATGGGCCATGTAGGAGCGCTGGTAGTGGACCGGCAGGGAGTAGAAGGCGAGCAGTTCCTGGCTCAGAAGGGCGAGCGCGTCGGCATCGGAGGGCAGGGCGAAGCGAATATCCACGGACGCCGTTTCCCGGCCGCCATGGGCGAGCGCTTCCTCCTCAACCGCCATGTGGTAGAACCCCGTCTGTCCCCGCAAACCAGTGAGGTCGACCATGGCTGTGCGTACGGAAAGTGTCAACTTCACCGGGGCTTTGGGGGATTCCCTCGCGGCCCGGATCGACTACCCGGCCGGCAAGCCGCGCGGATACGCGCTGTTCGCCCATTGCTTCACCTGCTCCAAGGATCTGGCGGCCGCGCGACGGATCGCTTCCGGTCTGGCCGAACGCGGCATCGCCGTGCTGCGATTCGACTTCACCGGCCTAGGCCACAGCGAGGGGGAGTTCGCGAATACGAGCTTCGCCTCCAACGTCGAGGATCTGATCGCCGCCGCCAACCATATGCGCGAGACGATGCGCGCGCCGGAGATCCTGGTGGGGCATTCGCTCGGCGGCGCGGCGGTGCTGGCCGCCGCCGGCAGAATCGACGAGGTCAAGGGCGTGGCGACGATCGGAGCGCCCTCCGATCCGCTGCACGTGGTCCACAATTTCGGCGACCGTGTCGCCGACATCGAGCGCGATGGGGAAGCGGAGGTCGAGCTCGGCGGGCGGTCTTTCCGCGTCCGCAAATCGTTCATCGACGACCTGAAAGATCATCGGCTTACAGACCTCGTTTCAAAGCTCCGGAAGGACCTGCTCGTTTTCCACGCGCCGCGGGATGAGACCGTGGGGATATCCAACGCGACTGACATTTTCGTCGCCGCCAAGCATCCGAAGAGCTTTGTCTCGCTCGACAAGGCGGACCACCTGCTGACCCGCAAGTCCGACAGCGCGTATGTCGCCGCCGTTCTTTCGGGATGGGCGGAGCGATTCCTGTCCGAGGCGGCGCCGATCGGAGCGCGTGCGAAGGACGGCGAGGTCCTTGTGGCGGATGCCGGTGACGGTCTGTTTCCGCAACTGATCTCCGCCGGACCGCATCATCGGCTGCGTGCCGATGAGCCTGCGGCGGTCGGTGGCACCGATACCGGCCCGAGCCCCTACGACCTTCTGCTGGCGGCATTGGGCGCCTGCACGAACATGACCATCAAGATGTACGCGGATCGGAAGGGATGGCCGATCGACCGGCTGGAGACCCATCTGCGACACGCCAAGATCCATGCCGAGGACTGCGCCGAGTGTGAAACCCGGCAGGGAAAAGTGGACAGGATCGACCGGCGCCTGGTGATCGAAGGGCCGCTCGATGCCGACCAGAAGGCGAAGCTGCGTGAAATCGCCGATAAGTGCCCCGTTCATCGAACGTTGCATTCGGAGATCTCGATCGTCACGACCATCGACGGTGAGGGATCGCAGCCTTAGGAGCCCGTTGGATGATCACGCTTCATCTCGTGCGACACGCCAAATCGGATTGGGCCGGGGGCGAAGCGGATCACGACCGCCCCCTGGCGACTCGGGGCGAACGGGCGGCCGCGGCGATGGCGGTCTATTGCCGACAGCAGGGCATCGCTCCCGACTTCATCCTCTGCTCGACCGCGCGTCGCACCGTCGAGACCCTTAAGGTGCTCCAGCACGGCATGCCCGAGGGCGTAAGCGTTGACTTCACCCGCGACATATACGAAGTCGGAGCCGCTCAGATCGTCGCCCGGCTGAGGCGGATCCCGGTCAAGGTCAAGGTGGCGATGGTGGTCGGCCACAATCCGGGGATGGAAGACACCGTCCGTCTCCTCACCGGTCAGGCCGCGGCCTCGAAGTTTCCGACCGGAGCACTCGCCACCCTGACAAGCAGTTCCGGTTGGGCCGCGCTCGGATCCCGGACGGCGGAACTCAGCCGCTTCATCACGCCGAAAGATCTGGTCTAGGCATACCGCCGTCGCAGTCCTCCTCCGATCTGCGGATTTCTCTTCTAAAGGTAGTGTTTCGAGCGGCCTTCTCGACCGCTCGCCGCGTCTCCCGCGGACCCGACGGTCGCGTCCGGTCGCTTTGCGAAACCGAGCGACGGCCTGCGGGCCGAGGGAGAGTGAGATGCGACATATCCTTGTCGAAACGAATGCATTCCTGCGCGATATGGACCTGGAAATGATCCCCCATAGCGGCTTCGACGGGCTCGACGCCCTCGCCATGGACCGCGGCGGCCAACCGGTGTTCAGGGGCTTCACGCCGGACACTTCGCCCGACGGGTTCTGGATCGAGGCGCGTCTGCACGGTCGGCCGATCGCAACCTACGGAGCCTACCCGATCGTGCTCTCGGACACCCTCACCAGCCATGTCGAGATCGAGGGCTGGTATCCGTCCGCCACGGAGCGGTGGCGGGTCGCCGGATCGGCCCGTGCGCTGACCGACCGGATCCGCGACATGGCGGTGTTCTCCGGTGGCATCGTCGTCACGCCCGACATGCGCAAGACGGAGATCTCGAAGATGCTGGTGTGGATGCTGCCCATGGTCGGACGGGCGCTCGGGATCGAGCGCTGGGACGCGCCGCATTTCGTCTTCATGGTGAAGCCGAACATCCCGGGCCTCGGCATCCGCTTCCGCCCGGAGCGCCTGGAGCCGGAGGTCGAGTGGATCCGCGATGGCCAACCTTTCGGGTTGCCGCGCCTGTTCGGCTACGCCTCGCAGGGTTTCGCCCGCCGGCAGGCGGATGACTTCATGCGCTCTTTGTAACGTTCAGAGTCGTCCCGTCGGGGCGGGGGAGCCGGAGCGAGTAGTAGCGCCAGACGGTCCGGCTCCCATCCACCTCCACCAGCCCCCGGCACAGCTCGAAGACCGGTTCGCCGCGTTGGAAGGCGCGCATCACCCGGCTTTCGGCCCAGCGCCCGTAGTTCGCGTCTGGCTGTTCCGCCATCGGCGTGCCGCACAGGCTTCGAGCCTTGGGGAACAGGCGGATGCCGCTTCCCTGCCAGTCGATGATCTGGCGCGACCCGTCGAAATGCACGAGCGTGGCCCGCCGCGCCACGGCATCCGGAACGGTCACGATCCCGGCGCGGAACATGTCCAGGGCCTGCTTCTGCTCCGCCGATGCAAGCGCCTCGAAGCGGTCCGCCGACAGTTCCGTGGCGGCGAAGGAATCCGGCACCTTGGTGCCGCTTCCACCCGACTTCGGATCCCCCAGAATCGCGTCGGCCACGGCGGCACCGCTGGCCAGGAGGCCCACCCGACCCATCGCCTGGCGCCGGGAGACCAGCTTCGGGGCCATGGCATCCTCGTAGTCGGGATCGCGGAATCGCACGCCCGATCCGGCGCCATCGCCCTGCAGGAACTCGATGCCCTCCGCTTCCAGGGCGATCCGCAAACTCGCGGTCGTGTTCGGCTGCGGTACCCGGATAGCGCCCTCGAATTCGATCACCGTCCGCTTGCTGACCCCGGCCCGCTCCGCGAGCTGCTGCTGGGTTATGCCGAGAAGGGCGCGCCCGGCCCGGCACTGACGTGGATTGATCATCGGCGAGTCACCTGACAGTTGCCGGTTGAACACTCGTCGCGGCGGAAAGGCAGGCGTTGTTCCGGATCATGTCTCTCCCCGCGACCGCGACAGCATTATGCATGAACGGCGAGTGGAAAAAACCGACGCCCACGGCAACGATGCATCTGCGGCGCCATTCCGGTCCGGTTCACTGGGGGATGTTTTGAAGGAGACTGTGGCTCCCGGGGAGGGGATTCGAACCCCCGACCAAGCGGTTAACAGCCGCTCGCTCTACCACTGAGCTACCCGGGACCAGAGACGGCGCTGTATAGCGTCCCGTCCGATGTCGTTCAAGGCGAATATGCCCTGAAAATCCACTCAAAATCCCACTCTGGAGGCCCCGACCGGAATCGAACCGATGTACAAGGATTTGCAGTCCTCTGCATAACCACTCTGCCACGGGGCCGTCTCTGAGCGGGAGAGGCGTGATACCCGAGGCGGCATGGCCGTGCAAGGGGGTTCCACTCTGCGGCATTGGGGCGGCGATCCCCACGCTTGCCGTCCGGCCTCGGAGCCAGGCTCGGCGGTAAGCGCTTCAGGGCTGACTGTGCATATGCAGCATTTCGGGGATTGCCACGACTGAAAGATATATCATTATATCATTTCATGAGGTCCCGACCGCCCCGCATCGACGCCGGTTCCCGCGTTCCGAAGATCGGACCGCGCGGCCCGGAACGTTCCGCCGCCGGCGAGGCCGGGGCGCTCGGACGGTTCCGGTCGCCGCTCTACCACCAGATTTATCTGATCCTGCGCCAGCGCATCGCCGACGGGGAGTTCGGCAGCGGCGGGACCCTGCCGAGCGAGCAGGACCTGGCGGAATTCCACGGCGTCTCCCGCATCACCGCCAAACGCGCCCTGGACGAGCTGGCCAAGGACGGTCTTGTCGTGCGCGAGCGCGGGCGAGGCACACGGCTCGTCGAAGGGCGGACGGGCGCGCGGATCTCGGGGCAGGGCACCGGGGCCTTCGACCCGCTCCTGGCCATGGGCGGAGAGACGGAGGTCGCAGTAAAGGAGTTCGGCTACACGCCGGCCGTTCCGGATGTCGCCGATGCCCTCGGCCTGCCGGTCGGCGCGCCCGTCCAGCGTGCCGTGCGCGTCCGATCGGTCGGCGGCGATCCGTTTTCCCACCTGACAACCTACGTACCGGAAGACATCGGGCGTAGCTTCGACCGGGCCGATCTGGCCGACACGCCCCTGCTTTCTCTATTCGAGCGCGCCGGCGTAACGCCCGCCCATGCGGATCAGACCGTGACCGCGACCCTGGCCGACATGGTGGTCGCGCAGCGTCTCAACCTCGATGTCGGCGCGCCGCTTCTTCGCATCCGGCGGAACGTACGCGACAGCGACGGGCGGTCGATCGAACTGCTGGTCGCCCTCTACCGATCGGATCTCTACCGACTGACCATGACCCTGAGCCGTGGCGACGACCCGGAAATGGAATGGTCGGCCGATGCCGTAACCGGGACGCCCGCCTATGCCTGGCACGCACAGGGGGAAGACGGACGTTAGGGACGCACGCATTCGAATTGCGGACCCTCGCATCAGAACGGGGGCCGTACCACCGGCGAGACCATCGCCAGATACCTGAACAGGAACCGGAGGTATGAAATGAAGAAATCAATGATCCTGGGGGCCATCGCCGCGCTTGGCCTGGTTGCCGCACCGGCCATGGCCGAAACCATGAAGTTCGCTGCCGATGTCGGCTACGCGCCGCATGTCATGGCCTCGCCGTCGGGTGGGGTCGAGGGCTACAACGTCGACCTGACCGCCGAGATCGCCAAACGCATGGGGGTCGAGTACGAGATCGTCGATCAGGAATGGTCCGGCATCTTCGCCGGCCTCGCCGCCGGCAAGTATGTCGCCATCATCGCGCCGACCACGGTCACCGAGGAGCGCGCCGAGAAGATGCTCTTCGGCGAGCCGTATTTCGAGGTGAACTACCAGTTCCTGATCAAGCGCGGTGCGCCGCAGGTCGAAGAGCTGGAGGACCTGAAGGGCAAGACCATCGCGGTCAACAAGGGCAACTTCTACGACAAGTGGCTCAGCGAGCGTGAGGCCGAGTACGGCTGGAAGATCGAGCGCTTCGGCAAGAATGCAGATGCCATCGCCGCCGTTGCCGCCGGCCGTGCGGATGCCAACTTCGCCGGTGACACGGTGGCCGGCTGGACGGCCAAGAAGAACCCGCTGGTCGAACCGTCGACGCTGGTCATCTCCTCCGGTCGGGTCGGGGCTTTCGCGTTCGATCCCTCGAACGCCGAGCTGCGCGCGAAGATGGAGAAGATCGTCGAGTGCATGAAGGCCGACGGGACCGTCGCCAAGATCCACGAGAAGTGGACCGGCCAGAAGCCGATCGAAGGCGGCGCCGCCTATAAGGTCGAGGCCGGCATCGGCGTCCCGGGCATGCCCGGCTACGACGAGACCGCGTCGGACAGCGGCTGCTGATCCGCTGACGTTCCGCCGCCGGCCGACCCTCTTCGGCCGGCGGCCCGCTCGCTCTCCCGCCGACGCCCAGCCGCCCGAGGTTCCCCATGGCGCAAGCCCCCGACCCCGCTTCGAGATACGTCGTCGAGGCCTACGACATCCATAAGTCCTTCGGCGATTTCGAGGCGCTGAAAGGCGTCAACCTGACGGTGGCACCCCAGGAGCTGGTATTCATCATCGGTCCCTCAGGGTCGGGCAAGAGCACCATGCTGCGCTGCTGCAACCTGTTGGAGCAGCCGAGTCGGGGACAGGTGAAGATCACCGGCGAGGAGATCACCTCCCGTGGCGTCGACATCAATAAGGTCCGCCAGCGCATCGGCATGGTGTTCCAGCAGTTCAATCTCTATCCACACATGTCGGCGCTCGGGAACGTGTCGCTCGCCCTTCGGAAAGTGAAGAAGATGGCGCGCAGCGAGGCCGAGGACCGGGCACATGCCGCGCTCAGGCGCGTCGGTCTGGACGACAAGGCCGGCAATCATCCGACCGAACTCTCCGGCGGTCAGCAGCAGCGGGTCGCCATCGCCCGCGCCATCGCCATGGAGCCCGACGTCATTCTGTTCGACGAGCCCACTTCGGCCCTGGACCCCGAACTCGTCGGGTCGGTCCTGGAGGTCATGCGCGAACTGCGCGAGAGCGGCATGACCATGGTGGTGGTCAGCCACGAGATGCGCTTTGCCCGCGATGCGGCGGACCGGGTCATCTTCATGGATGGCGGTCTGGTCGTGGAGGAGGGGACGCCGGAGCGGATCTTTACGGACGCCCGCTCCGACCGCCTGAAGTCCTTCCTCCACAGCGTCACCGGGCACTGAGGCGCCGAGATGGAGCGGTTTCTCGATCAGTTCTTCAATCTGGAAGTAATGGCGAAATACCTGCCGGACGTCGCGGCGGGGTTCGTGGTCACGATCCAACTGGCACTCTCGGTGATCGTCACCGGCCTGGCCTTCGGCTTGCTGCTCGCGGTGATCCGGGCGTTTCAGATCAGACCGGTCAACTGGCTGATCATCCTTTTCGTCGACCTGTTCCGGGCGCTGCCGCCGCTGGTGATTCTGATCATCTTCTACTTCGGCCTGCCGTTCATCGGCCTCACCATGTCGGCCTTCGTCATCGCGTGGATTGTCCTCGCGTCGGTGCTGGCGGCCTTCGCCGAAGAGATCTACTGGGCCGGCATCACCTCGGTGAACATGGGCCAGTGGGAGGCGTCGCGCTCGACCGGGCTCGGGTTCACGGAAACCCTGTTCTACGTGGTGATCCCGCAGGCGATCCGGATGACCATCCCGCCGCTCACCAACCGGACGATCGCCATCACCAAGAACACCGCGCTGGCCAGCGTGGTGACCGTGGAGGAGATGCTGACGGTTGCCCAGACCTCGCTTGCCTACGCGGCCAACACGTCGCCGCTGACCATGGCCGCCATCGGCTACCTGCTGATCTTCTTCCCGCTGACCATGGCGTCGCGTTGGGTTGAGACCCGCTACGCCTGGAAACGCTGAGGGAGGGACGGACATGCTCGACTGGGAAGTCATCAAGTTCAGCTTCTTCAACGCCGACAGCCTGCGTGAGATCTACCCGCTGCTGCTGAGCGGCTGGTGGATGACGATCAAGCTCTGCCTCGCCGTGGTGCCGCTCGGCTTCCTCTTCGGCGTGTTCCTGGCCACGGTGCACAGTTTCCGTCTGCCAGGGGTCAACGGGTTCCTGGTGGTCTTCGTCGACTTCTTCAGGTCGATCCCGCCGCTTGTGCTGCTGATCTACGTGACCTACGGCCTGCCGTTCTTCGGCTGGGACGTGCCACCCTTCGCCGCCGTTCTGGTGGCATTCACCTTCAATTCGGGCAGTTACTACGGGGAGATCGTCCGCGCCGGGATCGAGAGCATTCCGGCCGGCCAGTTGGAGGCCGCACGGTCCACCGGGCTCAGCCGGGTGCAGGCGATGATCTACGTGATCCTGCCCCAGGCCTTGCGCAACGTGGCGCCCGATCTGACATCGAATACCATCGAGTTGATCAAGGCGACGTCGATCGCCAGCGTCGTGGCCCTGCCGGAACTGCTGCGCATGGGCCGGGTGGCCCAGGGGCTCGTCTACAACGCCACGCCGCTGATCGCGGTGGCGGCGATCTACCTGCTGATGCTGTGGCCGATGGTCCGCCTGCTGTCGCGGCTTGAGCGGCGGATGATGTCGGCCCGCTGAGAGACAAAATCGAGGGCCGAGAAAAGAACACCTAGGGAGGATGAGATGAGCGGTTATCTGGATACGGTCTGCGACTTCGTCGCGGATACCACACTGGCCGACATCGCGCCGGCGGCGGTCGACCGGGGCCATCGTGTCTTCGCGGACACCATGGCCGCGGTCGGGGCCGGCGCGCGCGAGCCGGAGGTACAGGCGCTCAAGGCGAAGATCGTCCCCGTGCCTGGCGGCGAGAGCAGCATCATCGGCACGGGTCAGCGGACCGAGCCGGCCAAGGCCGCGTTTCTGAACGGGACCGCCGGTACCTTCCTCGAACTGGACGAGGGCAACCAGTACAGCCGGGGGCATCCCGGCATCCATGCGATCCCGGCGGCGCTCGCCTGGGGCGAGGCGCATGGGAATACCGGTGCGGAGGTTCTGACCGCCGCGATCCTCGGCTACGAAATCGGCGCGCGGATCGGAATCGCCGCGAAGATCCTGCCGACCATGCATCCGCACGGCACCTGGGGCACCGTCGGCGCGGCGGTGACGGTCGCCAAGCTGGCGGGGGCGGATGCCGGTCAGGTGCGCGAAACCATCAACGTCGCCTCCTCGCTCGGTCTTGCCACCAGCCGTCAGACCATGCTGCAGGGCGGCACGGTGCGGAACTCCTTCGCCGGGTTCTCCGGTCAGATGGGGATCCTGGCCTGGCAAATGGTGGAGAGCGGTTTCACCGGCGAGGCCGACGGCCTGTCCACCATCTGGGGAACGGTGATCTCCACCGAGTGGAAGCCCGAGGAAATGACCCGCGAGCTCGGTTCCCGGTGGGAGATCGCCCGCAACTATTTCAAACGCCATGCCTGCTGCCGCTACAACCACGGCACGCTCGACGCCCTGGCGATGATCGTCGAGCGGCGTGGCGGCCTGGCGCCGGACGACGTGAAGAGGGCGCGGGTCGAGACATATTCGCTCGCCGCCCAGCTCAGCGACACTTCGCCCAAGAACACCCTGGCCGGAAAATTCTCGGTGCCCTTCGCGGTCGCCTCTACCCTGATCAACGGTTCCAGCGGTGTCGCCAGCTTCACCTGGGACAAGGTGCTGGACGCGCGCATTCAGGCCTTCGCCGATAAGGTGGAGGTGGCCGAGGATCCGGCCTTGACCGCCATGATGCCCGATTTCCGCCCGGCCCGGGTGATCGTGACCCTGACCGACGGAACGGTGCTGGAGGCGGAGACGAAGACCAACCGCGGAGACACCGAAGACCCGTATGACGACGCCGAACTGGATCGCAAGTACACGGAACTCAGCAGTCTGGTCTGGCCGGACGCGGTCGCCCGCGGCGTCTACGAGGATTGCTTCCGTCTCGAAGAGTTGGACGACATCAACGCGCTGACGCGCCGGCTGAATGCGGTCTCCCTGGCCGAGGCCGGGGAGTAGGCGCATGACCGATACGACCAAGCGAATGAGCACGCTGTTGCGGGACGAGGGCATCGTGCTCGCACCCGGCTGCTGGGACGCGCTGACCGGCCTGCTGATCGAGCAGGCGGGTTTCAAGGCTGCCTATGTCAGCGGGGCCGGGATCGCCTATTCCAGGCTCGGGCGCCCGGATATCGGCCTCATGGGGCTGCGCGAGATCGCCGACACCCTCACCGCGATCCGGGAGCGGATTACCATCCCGATGATCGTCGACGGCGACAACGGCCACGGCAATGCCCTCAGCGTGCAGAGGACGGTCCGCGAGTACGAGCGCGCCGGGGCCGATGTGATCCAGCTCGAGGACCAGTCCCTGCCGAAACGCTGCGGGCATCTCAAGGGGAAGGCCCTGGTCAGCACCGACGAGATGGTCGGCAAGCTGCGCGCGGCGCTGGATACGCGGCGGGATACCCTGATCATGGCCCGGACCGACGCCATCGCGGTCGAGGGATTCGAGGCCGCCCTGGACAGAGCCGAGCGCTATGTCGAGGCCGGTGTCGATCTGCTCTTCGTCGAGGCGCCGGAAAGCGACGAGCAGATCGCGGAGATATCCCGCCGCTTCGCCGACCGGGTGCCGCTGCTGGCCAACATGGTCGAGGGCGGCGCCACGCCGATCCGCTCGACCGAGCAGATGGCGGCCTTCGGCTTCAAGGTGGTGATCTTCCCCGGCGGCACGGCGCGGGCGATGGTCCCGGCCCTGCAGGGGCTATTTCGCCTCGCTGAAACAGCACGGCACGACCGCACCCTGGCGCGACCGGATGCTCGACCTCACGGAGCTCAACGAGGTTCTCGGCACCCCGGAGATGCTGGCCCAGGGCGCCAGATACGACGCCGCTTCGGTGGCGAAGACGGCAACTCACAAAGGAACAGGAACCGATGGGGACGATTGATCCCGTCACGCTGGCCGTCCTGAACGGGCCGGTTGGAGCAGATCGCGGACGAGATGGACGCGACCCTGTTCCGCAGCGCCTTCAACCCGATCATCGCCGAGGCGCATGATGCGTCGCCACGGGCTGTATCACGCCGAGACCGGCGAGACGCTGGTACAGGGTAAATCGGGCCTGCCGATCTTCGTCGGGGCCATGGCCTTCGCGGTCAAGGCGGTGATCGACAAGGCCGCGCGTGACAGGGCGGCGTGGAAGAGGGCGACGTCTGGATCTTCAACGATCCCTATGACGGCGGCACGCATCTGTCGGACTTCCGGCTGGTGCAGCCGATTTTCCGCGAACGGCAAGGTGTTCTGCTATCTCGCCTCGGTCGGCCACTGGCATGATGTCGGCGGCAACGTGCCGGGCAACTACAACCCGGCAGCGACCGAGATGCTTTCAGGAAGGGATGCTGATCCCGCCGGTGAAGCTGTATCGATGCGGGGCGAGTTCCGGCAGGACGTGGTCGACATCCTGCAGGCCAATTCGCGCCTGCCCAGTCAGCCTCTACGGCGATCTGAACGGCCAGATCAACGCGCTGCGAACTGGGCGAGAGACGCCTGACGCGACCTGCTGGACGAGTACGGCGACGCCGACCGTGTCCGACGGCGTTGGAGGAGCTCAAGGCCCGCGCCGCGCACGCTGATGCGGGCGCAGATCTCGGCGCTGCCGGACGGCACCTACCGGGCGAGCGACTTCCTCGACAACGACGGCATCGACGATGAGGCGCTGCCCCTGAAGATCGCGCTCGATCTGACCATCGGCCGGCGACCGGCTGACGCTGGACTTCACCGCGCTCGGCGCCTGCCTGCCTCGGGCCGGTCAACATCGCGCGATCGACCACCGTTGCGGCCTGCTACGTGGCGCTGAAGCACATTTTCCAGCGAAGTCCCGGCCAATGCCGGCGTCCTGGAACCGATCGATTTCGTCATTCCCGAGGGCTCGCTCCTGGCGGTCAAGGCGCCGCAAGCCGGTCGGCGGCTACACCGAGACCATCCTGCGGCTGATCGATGTCAGCTTCCAGGCGCTGGCGCAGGCGGCGCCCGAACGGGTCAACGGCTGCGCCTACGGCACCATCAACGCGCTGTCGCTCGCCGGCTACCGGCGTGAGGACGGACGGCGTTGGGTGATGTTCTCGCTTCTTCGGCGGCGGCCATGGCGGCCACCCCGAGGGTGACGGGCTGAACCACGGCAACGCGCCGATCTCCACCGCCACCATCCCGCCGCTGGAGATTCTCGAGGCGGCCTATCCGGTCCGTGTTCACGCAATGGGCGCTGCGCGCGGACTCCGGCGGTGCCGGCCGGATACCGGGGCGGGCTCGGCGCGGTCTACGAGATCGAGCTGCTGGAGAACCAGGCGGAGGCGTTCCTGTTCGGCGAACGCGGGCGATACGCGCCGGCCGGCGTGGTCGGCGGCGAGGCGGCGGCCCTCAACCGCTTCACCTATCCCGCCGGCCTTGACGGCGGCGAGGCGCACCCGCCGATGGCCTCGAAAATGGTCGGGCATCAAGCTGATACAGGGCCAGTCGGTCCGTCTGGAGACGCCGGGCGGCGGCGGTTACGGCGCCGCCGACGGAGCGCGACCCGGACCGCGTCGGCCGACGACGTGCGCCTCGGCTATGTCAGCGCCGCGGCGGCCCGCGAGCGCTACCGAGTGGCCGTCGCAGACGACGGAACCGTCGACGCAGTCGCGACAACCAAGCTCTGCGGCGCGGAGCCGCGCAGCATGAGTACCGCAGAATCCTCATCTGATCGCAGGTGTCGACGTCGGCGGCACCTTCACCGATGTCTTCGTGCTGGACGAGGCGGCGGGCACGGCCCGCGTCGCCAAGGTCCCGTCGACCCGCGGCCGACCAGGCCGTCGGTTTCCTCTCGAGACGGCATTGGCCGCGGCGGACGACCTGAAGGCACTCTCGACTGTGGTCCACGGCACCACCGTCGGTACCAACGCCCTGCTCGAACGCAAGGGCGCTGCGCACCGGCGTGATCACCACCGCCGGGTTCCGGGACGTGCTCGAGATGCGCCGCCGCGACCGGCCGCAGACCTGGGGACTGTGGGGTCAGTTCGTGCCCATCGTTCCGCGCGACCGGCGGCTGGAAGTGGCCGAACGGACATTGGCGGACGGGACCGTGCTGGCAGGCGGTCGATCCTGTGGAGGTCAAGGCGGCGCGCGACGCAGTTGCACGAGCTCGGCTGCGAGGCCGTCTGCCATCGTGTTCATCAACGCCTATGCCAACGCGGAGAACGAGCGGGTGGCGCTCGAGGCCGCTGCGCGAGCGTCTGGCCGAACGACTACATCACCGCCAGCCATCGAGATCGTTGCCCGAGATCCGCGAGTTCGAGCGCAGTTCGACCGCCGCGCTCAACGCCTATCTGCAGCCGCCGGTCGGACGCTATCTCGACCGCCTGGAGCAGGCGTTGGGCGAAGCGAAGTCGCCCGGCGAGGTGCTGATCGTCCAGTCGAACGGCGGGGTGATGAGCGTCGAGACCGCCCGCAAGGCTGCCGGTGCGCACCGCGCTTGTCCGGACCGGCCGCCGGCGTCATCGGCGGCGGCCCATATCGGCTGCGGTCGCCGGCTATCCGAACCTCGATCACTTGCGACATGGGCGGGACATCCTTCGATGTGTCCCTGGTGGCCGACGGGGGAAAGCGCGCTCGCGGCCCAGACCTCGATCGATTTCGGCCTGGTCGTGCGCACGCCGATGATCGAGATCACCACCATCGGCGCCGGCGGCGGCTCCATCGCCCGGGTCGATGCCGGCGGACTGCTGCAGGTCGGGCCGGAAAGCGCGGGTTCGGATCCGGGGCCCGGTCTGCTACGGCCTCGGCAACACCCGGCCGACCGTGACCGACGCCAATCTGGTGCTGGGGCGCATCAACGCCGACCGGCCGATCGGCGGCAAGCTCGACCGGCTGGACGTGGATGCGGCGCGCGCGCGCCATCAACGACCATGTCGCCGATGCCGCTGGCGCTTGAAAGCGTCGAGGCGGCGGCCGAGGCGATCATCAAGGTCGCGAATGCCAAGATGGCCGGCGCCATCCGCGTCGTGTCCATCGAGCGCGGCCATGATCCGAAGAAGTTCGTCGCCGTGCCTTTCGGCGGCGGCGGCTCGCTCCATGCCGGCGCCCTGATCCAGCGAGGTCGGGCTTGAGAAGGCGTTGGTCCCGCGCTACCCGGGTGTGACCAGCGCGCTCGGCTGCACCATCGCCGACCTGCGCCAGGACTTCGTCGAAACCTGGAACGTGCTGCTCGACGAACTCGACGCAGAAGCGCTGCGGTCGGCCATCGACCGACTGTCGGAGGAGGGGACGAAAACGGTGCGCGGCGCCGGTGTTGCCTTGGACGGTCTCGAAACCGTTGTCGAGTTGGACATGCTGTATGTCGGCCAGACCCACACGGTCGCCGTTCCGATCGAGACCGGCGCCGGCAAGGCCGTCGACAAAGAAGCGGTTCGGGCAGCCTTCGAGAACGCCTATTCGGCCACATACGGCCGGCTGCTCACGGGCATCCCCATGCGGATCATGAACCTGCGGGTCGCCGTGGTCGGCAAACGCCCCCGAATTCGACCTGTCGTTGCTCGCGCCGGAAGCGGGGACCACCGTCGACGACGCGATCCGGGGAACGCGGTCGATCTACGTCGACGGCGCCTGGCACGAGG
The DNA here is from genome assembly GCA_048983575.1 of Thalassobaculum sp. Taxonomy (GTDB): domain Bacteria; phylum Pseudomonadota; class Alphaproteobacteria; order Thalassobaculales; family Thalassobaculaceae; genus Thalassobaculum. The sequence continues at coordinate 3,021,571 of JBLZTD010000001.1, forward strand.
CGACCATCGTTGATCGTCTTGCCCTGCCGGTGGGCGCCCGGATCGACGGTCCCGCCGTGCTGGAGCAGAGCGACACCACCATTCTCATCGAACCGGGGCTGGTGGGCGAGGTCGACGCCTATGGCAACGTTCTGATCGGAGAGGCCTCATGAGCGCCGATCTCTCCTTCCCGGATCCCTCGGCCACGGCGCTGTTGCTGGTCGACCTGCAGAACGACTTCATCCATCCGGATGGTGCCTATGCCCGGGGTGGCGCCAAAGCGTCGGACATCGCCGCCCTGCCGGCCCGGCTGGCGCCGCTGGCGCATGCGGTTCGCGCCAGGGGAGGATGGATCGTCTCGACCCATTTCACCCTGGTCGCCGGAAAAGGGGGCGAACCGCTGATCTCGCCCCACCTGAAGGCGATCCGGCCGTTCCTGACCAAAGGTGACTTCGTCTCCGGCGGCTGGGGGCATGACGTGGTCGAAGCACTACAGCCGATCGATATCAAGGTAGAGAAAGTCGCTTTTTCAGCGTTTTACATGAGCCGGCTCGAGTGGGTTCTTAGGAAAGCCGGCATTACCTCTCTGATCGTCGGCGGGATCGTCACCAATGGCGGCGTGGCCTCTACGGTGCGGGACGCCCATGTGCGCGATCTCGACACGGTCGTCCTGGAAGATGGCTGTGCCGCGTTCTCCGACCAGAATTCATCGCACGGCCATCGATGCCCTTCGGCCGGTCAGCAAGGTGGCGACGATCGCCGAGGTCGCCGCCGCCTGGGAGACGGCGTGATGGCGGTGCTCCGGCGCGAGGCCGGTCCGGAGGCCCATGTCCCGGTGCTGGTCGTCGGCGCCGGCGCCTGCGGCCTGATCGCCGGCCTGGCCGCCCATGATGCGGGGGCGGAGGTGTTGGTGCTGGAGCGTGATCCGGTGCCGTCCGGCTCCACATCGCTCTCCGCCGGCTACATCCCGGCCTGCGGCACCCGGTGGCAGCGCGAGGCGAAGGCGGAGGACGACGTCGATCGGATGCTCGGGGACATCCAGCGAAAGAACCACGACGAGGGGGACCCGGTGCTCGGCCGCGCGGTCTGCACCGCATCGGGACCGGCGCTGGAGTGGCTCGCCGACGCTCACGGCCAGGCGTTCGTGCTCGAGACCAAGTTCCTCTACCCGGGACACACCGCCTTTCGCATGCATGCGCACCCGGAGAAGACCGGGGCCGCCCTGGTCGGTTCGCTGGCCGCGGCGGTGGAGCGGGCGGGCATCGACATCGTCTGCGAGGCGGCGGTGCGCGACCTCCTCGCGGACGCGGACGGGCGGATCTTGGGCGTGGTCGTGGAGCGGCCGGACGGATCGACCGACGAGATCGGCTGTGACGCGCTGGTGCTGGCCTGCAACGGGTATGGCGGGAACCCGGAGATGCTGCGCACCCACATCCCGGAGATGGCCGACGCCCTGTATTTCGGGCATGCCGGGAACCGGGGGGACGCGGTGAATTGGGGACCGAGCTCGGCGCGGCGATCGCCCAGATGGGCAGCTACCAGGGCCATGGCTCGGTCGCTCACCCGCATGGCGTCCTGATCTCCTGGGCGATCATGATGGAAGGCGGCATCCAGGTGAACGCCGAAGGCCGGCGGTTCTCCAACGAACACGAGGGGTATTCGGAGCAGTCACTCAAGGTGCTCGCCCAGCCCGGCCAGATTGCCTGGAACGTGTACGACCGTCGGCTCCACGAACTGGGCATGGGCCACGAGGACTACCGTCGGGCTAACGAGATGGGCGCGATCCGGGAAGTGCCGGATTTGGCCAGCCTCGCCAAGCTGATCGGCTGTGCGGAAGCGCCCTTGGCCGAAACGCTCGGGCACGCGGCCGAGGCGGCGCAGGGTGAACGGGCCGACCCGTTCGGTCGCGATTTCATGACGGCGCCGGCACTCGATGCGCCGCCCTTTTTCGCCGTTCGGGTGACCGGCGCCCTGTTCCATACCCAGGGCGGATTGGCGATCGACACCACCGCCCGGGTACTGACCGCGACCGGCGCGCAGTTGCCGAACCTGTTCGCCGGCGGCGGTGCCGCGGTCGGCCTGTCCGGCAGCGGGGTGGAGGGGTATCTTTCCGGCAACGGTCTGCTGACCGCCGTGACGCTGGGCCGAATCGCCGGCGAGCAGGCGGCGCGGGTGGCCAAGGATCTGGCGCGAAAGGATGGGGCATGAGCTTCGAGACCGGAGAGAGCGACTATCCAAGGGACCTGGTCGGCTATGGCGGGAAGCCGCCCCATGCCCAATGGCCGGGCGCCGCGCGGGTCGCGCTCAGCTTCGTGCTCAACGTGGAGGAGGGGTCGGAGACCAACGTCCTGCACGGTGACGCCAGAAAACGAGGGCGGCCTGTCCGAAGTGGTCGGTGGCCGACATCCCGCGGGGGAACGCGATCTCGGGATGGAATCGCTCTATGACTATGGGCCACGGGCCGGATTCTGGCGGATTCATCGTCTGTTCGCCGACCGCAACCTGCCGCTGACGGTCTATGCCTGCGCGATGGCGTTGGAACGCAACCCGGTCGCCACAGAAGCCATGGCCGAGGCGGGTTGGGAGTTCGCCGGGCATGGCTGGCGCTGGATCAACCATTACGAACTCAGCGAGGACGAAGAGCGCGAGCACATCGCCCGTGCCATCGAGATCACCGAGCGCTTGACCGGTCAGCGCCTCAAGGGGTGGTACTGTCGCTACGCGCCGAGCCCGAACACCCGCCGGCTGCTGATCGAGGCGGGCGGTTTCCGATATGACAGCGACAGTTACAGCGACGACCTTCCTTATTGGGTTGATGTCGACGGGACCGACCATCTGGTGATCCCCTATGCGCTCGACACCAACGACGTGAAGTTCGGTGCCCCGGCCTCCTACGGATCGGGAGAGGACTTCTTCCGCTACATCACCGACGCCTTCGACCAGCTCTGGGAGGAGGGCGCGGAGCATCCGCGCATGCTGTCGATCGGACTGCACCAGCGGTTGGTCGGTCGGCCGGGGCGGGCGCGGGCCTTGGCCCAATTCCTCGATCACGTTCAGGCCAAGGGACAGACCTGGATCACCCGGCGCATCGAGATCGCCGAGCATTGGCACGCAACCCATCCGCCCGCGGGGACGCGCTGACGGGTTCCACAGGAGGGGGTGCGGTTTCCCAGGTGGTTCTGGCTCTCAGAGGCGCAAGAAAAAGCCGCGGACCCTTGCGGTGCCGCGGCTCAGGTTCTCTCCGGCATGATTGCCTCAGCGTCTGCGCACTCCGAACCAACCGGAGGCCAGATACGGCGATGCGAGCATCGTTGCCTCCATTGACCAATTGCAGGGATCTAAACCATGGGTTGGCGCACGACGTGCGTCAATCCGAAAAATCCTATATGAATTAGGGATTCGTCCAGTTCATCCACAGCTTTTCCACAGGCGGCGGGTGGACGCGGCGGCGGCGTTGCACCGCCGGAGTTCATTGTGTCGGGACAAGCTCTTGCCTATAAAGCTGATCTAGGTTTTTCGGTGTCGGCCATCGCGGGGGCGGTGGGGCGCCTGTTGCGGTGAGGAATGCGATGGTCGACTACGCCCTGGCGCGCCTGAACATGGTCGAGAGCCAGATCCGGACCAACAAGGTCACCGACCCGGCCCTGATCGAAGCCTTCGACACGATCCCGCGCGAACTCTTCGTGCCGAAATCCAAGCGGGGCATCGCCTATGTGGACGAGGCGCTGGAGATCGGCGGCGGACGTTACATGCTCGAGCCGATGGTGCTCGCCCGCCTGCTGCAGGCCGCGCTCCCGAAACCGGGGGACGTTGCGCTCGACGTGGCGTGCGGCACCGGCTACGCCACCGTCGTACTCTCCAAGCTGGTCTCCATGGTGGTCGGGGTTGAAGAGGACCAGGCCCTGGTGGATTCGGGCAACGCCAATCTCGAAACCCTGCAGATCGACAACGCGGCGATCGTCAACGGCCCGCTTGACCAGGGATACGGCAAGCAGGCGCCCTATGACGTGATCCTCATCGACGGCGGTGTCGAAGTGGTCCCGCAGGCGCTGTTCGACGAGTTGGCGGATGGCGGCCGACTGGTTACCATCGAGGGTGGCTCACCGACCGAACCCGGAGTTGCGGTCCTGTATGAGAAACTCGGAGGCCGGATCGGTCGCCGAATCCTGTTCGACGCCGGAACCCCGCTGCTGAACGGATTTCGCCAGGAAGCCGGTTTTGTTTTCTGATCGCCCATATGCCGTTTCCCTTCCGACCTTTGGTTGCCAGGCCTATCGCAAGCTGAAAGGAAGTCCATGACCTCGTTCGCGAAGTCGCTCCGTTCGTCGGCCGCCGTGGTGGCCCTGATCGCCGGAATGGCGGCCGGCATTTCCTCGGCCGGGGCGCAGTCCCTGGAAGAGGCGCTGGCGTTGGCCTACGAGACCAACCCGGAACTTCTGGCGGCCCGCGCCGACCTGCGGCAGACCGATGAGGCCGCGCCCCAGGCCCGGGGCGGCTGGCGGCCCAGCATCACCGCGACCGGTAGCTTCGGGGTTACCGACGTGAACGCCGAGAGCCGCGGTGTCACCACGACCGACGATCATTCCTTTCCGATCACCGGATCGCTGAACGTGACGCAGCCGATCTATACCTTCGGGCGCGTCGATGCCGAGGTCGACGAGGCGGACGCCAACATCCAGGCGGCACGGGCGGGCCTGTTCGCAAGCGAGCAGAACACGCTGCTCGACGCCGTCGTGGCCTACGTGAACGTGATCCGGGACACCTCGATCCTGGAACTCCAGATCAACAATGTGCAGCGCCTCGACAAGCAGCTGGAGGCCACCAGCGATCGCTTCCGGGTCGGCGAGGTAACCCGGACCGACGTCGCCCAGGCGGAGGCGCGCCGGGCCCGCTCCGAGGCCGACCGGACCCAGGCCGAGGGCAACCTGGTCACCTCCCGGGTGGCATTCGAGCGCGTGGTCGGCGTGGTGCCGGCAAACCTGACCGAACCGTCTATTCCCCCTGGTCTGCCGGAGTTCGCGCGACGCGGCGGTCGAGATTGCCATTCAGGAGAGCTTCACGCTGATTCAGGCCAAGTTCCAGGAGCTGGCGGCGCAGCATCTGGTTTCCCAGGCCGAGGGCGGGTTGCTTCCCGAACTAAATCTGGTCGCCCAAGCGGAGCAGACCTACAACACCAGCGGCGGTGACAACGAGGTCAGCACGCTCTCGGCGGAACTGCAGCTCTCGGTGCCGATCTACCAGCAGGGTATTGTCTACTCCCAGGTTCGCGCGGCGAAGGAGAACGTCAACCGGATCCGTCTGCTGGTCGACAACACCCGACGCAGCGTCGTGGAGAACGCCGCCAGCACATATGAGGACTTCAAGACCGCGCTGGCCCAGATCGAATCCCCTCCGCTCGGAGGTGCAGTCCGCCGAGATCGCGCTCGACGGTGTGCAGCAGGAAGCGACGGTCGGCGCACGGACCGTGCTCGACGTGCTGGATGCGGAGCAGGAACTGCTGGACGCGCAGGTCAGCCTCGTCGTCGCCGACCGGAATGCGGTCGTTGCCGCGTTCACCCTGCTGTCGGCGCTCGGGCGTCTGACGGCCCAGGATCTGGGGCTGCCGGTCGAGATCTACGATTATGACCAGCACTACCTGGCGGTCGAGTTCGAAGTATTACGGAACGGAGCCTCCGGGCACCATGCCGGGCAAGTGACGGCGATTCGCGTGAAGTATTGGCCGGACAGTCGTTTATCGGGTAATCTTCAGATTCAAATGTACCGGACAGCCAGGGTCGCCGGGGCGAAGGCATGAGCGATACGCAAGAACCATCAATGGAAGAGATCCTGGCGTCGATTCGCCGGATCATTTCCGAGGATGGGGATGAAGAGGAAGAATTCCCGGCGGAAGAGGAAGCGGCTGCGGCGGAGCCGGAACCCGATCCTGAGCCCGAACCGGAGCCGAGCCCGAACCCGAACCGGAGCCAGAACCGGAACCCGAGCCAGAAGAAGACGAGGAAGAGGAGGACGTCCTCGATCTGTCGGACATGGAAGCCGACGAGGATGACGAGGATGCCGAGCCGCTGTTCGACGAGCAGCGCTATTCCGTCCCGGAGCCCGAACCGGAGCCGGAACCCGAACCGGAACCCGAACCGCTGCCGGAACCGGAACCCGAGCCGGAACCCGAGCCGCAGCCGGTCTACGCCCCTCCGCCGCCTCCGGCGACACGGCCGGCGCCTCAGCCCCAGGGGTTGGTGTCTCCTCCCCAGGCTCAGGAGACGGTCCATTCCTTCTCCGAGCTGCAGGCCAAGCTCAACGAGGATTATCAGGAGCTGCCGCTCGGCAACGGTGCGGTCACCCTTGAGCGTCTGACCCGGGAGCTGATGCGCCCGATGCTGAAGGACTGGCTGGACCAGCACCTGCCCTCCATGGTCGAGCGTCTGGTCCGCGAGGAGATCGAGCGTCTGGTGATGCTGTCCCAGCGCCGCGACCGCTGGTAGCCCGGGCGCGACCGATCCGTTCCGGCGCCTGACCCGCAGTCCTTTCCCGCTTGCTGTGCGGTGGAAATCTGCCGGCCGGGTGTGGCGTTTCGCGCGCGCTTGGCCTATGAACGGCCTCCGTCGTCATTGAAGCGTTCAGGCGGCCGCGGATCTCGCGTCCGGCGGCTCGCCGCCGCGACCCTCAAGGACCCGAGCGATGCTTGAGAAGACCTATTCGCCCGCCGATGTCGAGGCCCGGCTTTACGGCCGTTGGGAGGCGTCCGGCGCCTTCGCCTGCGACCCGAACTCGAACGCGGCGCCCTATACGATCATGATGCCGCCGCCGAACGTGACCGGCAGCCTGCATATGGGCCATGCGCTGACCATGACGGTGCAGGACATCCTGACCCGCTATCGACCGCATGGCCGGCCGCGACGCCCTGTGGCAGCCCGGCACCGACCATGCCGGCATTGCCACCCAGATGGTGGTCGAGCGCCAGCTGGCCGAACGACGGGATCGACCGCCGCGATCTCGGGCGCGAGGCGTTCGTCGATAAGGTCTGGGAATGGAAGGCGGAATCCGGCGGCACCATCATCAGCCAGCTCCGCCGCCTGGGCGCCATCCCGGACTGGGAGCGCGAGCGCTTCACCATGGACGAGGGCCTGTCCAAGGCGGTCGCTCAAGGTCTTCGTCCAGCTCTACAAAGAAGGCCTGATCTACCGCGACAAGCGGCTGGTCAACTGGGACCCGAAGCTGCAGACGGCGATCTCCGATCTGGAGGTCGAGCAGCAGCGAGATCGACGGCAATCTGTGGCACTTCCGCTATCCGCTGGAGGGCGAGCACGGTGCAGCTCATCATCGTCGCCACCACCCGCCCGGAGACCATGCTGGGCGACAGCGGCCGTCGCCGTGCATCCGGAAGACGAGCGCTACACGGACCTGATCGGCAAGCACTGCGATCCTGCCGCATGGTCGGCCGCCGCATTCCGATCGTCGGCGACGAGTATGCCGACCCGGAGCAGGGCTCCGGCGCGGTGAAGATCACCCCGGCCCATGACTTCAACGATTTCGAGGTCGGCAAGCGCCATGACCTCGAGATGATCAACATCTTCGACGCGCACGCGCCACCTGAACGAGCAGGCGCCGGAAAAGTATCGGGGCATGGAGCGTTTCGCCGCCCGCAAGGCGGTGGTCGCCGACATGGAGGAAGCTCGGGCTGCTCGAGAAGATCGAGCCGACATCGCCGATCACGGTGCCCCATGGCGACCGTCGGAGGCGTGCCGCTGGAGCCGTGGCTGACCGACCAGTGGTTCGCGGACGCCGAAGACCCTGGCGAAGCCGGCCATCGAGGCGGTGGAGACCGGCAAGACCAGTCTTCGTCCCGAAGCAACTGGGAGAAGACCTATTTCGAGTGGATGCGCAACATCCAGCCCTGGTGCATCTCGCGCCAGCTCTGGTGGGGCCATCAGATTCCCGGCCTGGTACGGCCCCGACGGTGAGGTCTTCGTCGACCGAGAGCGAAGACGAGGCCGCCGCCGCCGCCGAGAAGCACTACGGCAAGGCGGTCGAGCTGATCCGCGACGAGGACGTGCTCGACACCTGGTTTTCCTCCGCGCCTCTGGCCGTTCTCGACGCTGGGCTGGCCGGACAAGACGCCGGAGCTGGACCGCTACTATCCCGGCGACGTCCTGGTCACCGGCTTCGACATCATCTTCTTCTGGGTCGCCCGGATGATGATGATGGGGCTGCACTTCATGGAGTGAGGTGCCGTTCCACACGGTCTACATCCACGCCCTGGTGCGCGACGACAAGGGCCAGAAGATGTCGAAGTCCAAGGGCAACGTCATCGACCCGCTCGACCTGATCGAGACGTACGGCACCGACGCCCTGCGCTTCACCCTCGCCGCCATGGCCGCCCAGGGGCGGGACATCAAGCTGGCCGAGCAGCGGGTCGAGGGTTACCGCAATTTCGCCACCAAGATCTGGAACGCCGCGCGCTTCTGCGAGATGAACGGCTGCAAGGCCGACGGCCGGCTTTCGATCCGGCGACCGTGCACGGCAGACGGTCAACCGCTGGATCGTCGGTGAAGTCAGCCAAGACCGCCGACGCGGTCGCCGCGGCGATGGAGAGCTACCGGTTCAACGACGCGGCGGCCGCCCTGTATCAGTTCTTCTGGGGCACCTTCTGCGACTGGTATCTGGAATTCACCAAGCCGATCCTGCAGACCCCGGAAGGCGGCCCCGAACATCCCAGCGCCGCCGAGACGCGGGCCACCACGGCCTGGGCGCTGAACCGGGCGCTGCATCTGCTGCACCCGATCATGCCGTACATCACCGAGGAGCTCTGGGCGAGCTTCGGCGAGGAGGGCGACCAGCTGCTCGTGTCGCGCCCCTGGCCGGCGCTGGCCGGCGACCTGATCGACGCCAAGGCTTCGGCCGAGATGGACTGGGTGGTACGGCTGATCTCCGAGGTCCGGTCCATCCGGGCCGAGATGAACGTGCCGCCCTCGGCCCAGAATTCCGCTGTTGCTGGTCGGCGCCGATACCGAGACCGAAGCCCGGGCGGAGACGCATCGCGACCTGATCACCCGTCTTGCGCGCCTCTCGTCGATCGAGATGGGTGGCGAGGCTCCGGCCGGCGCGGTTCAGGGCGTGCTGGACGAGGCGACCCTGGTCCTGCCGATCGCCGACGTGATCGACATCGCCCAGGAACGGGCCCGGCTCTCGAAGGAGATCGCCAAGGCTGAGGGCGAGATGGCGAAGATCGACAAGAAACTGTCGAACCAGGGCTTCCTCGCCAAGGCGCCGGAGGCGGTGGTCGAGGAGAACAAGGAGCGCCTCGCCGAGGAGCAGGAGCGCCGCGACCGCCTGTCCGCCGCGTTGAGCAGGCTGGAACAGGTCGGGTAAGGCAACGGGAGCCGCATGCGGCCGGAGGACTTCCGCCGCCCGGCTTCCCGATTTCCATGCGTTTTCCCGGAGCCGGCTCTCGTCTGAGCTCCTACGCGTCAACCCACTGCGGCGATGAGGACTGAGCATGGCGCGGATCGCGATCGGCGGCTTTCAGCACGAGACCAACACCTTCGCGCCGACCAGGGCCGGATGGGACGCCTTCAATATCGGCGGCGGCTGGCCGCCGGTGACCACCGGCAACGAGCTGTTCGCCGCCATGGAGGGCCGGAACATCTCCTGCGCCGGTTTCATCGACGGGGCGACGGCATCCGGCCATGAACTGATCCCGACGACCTGGGCCGCCGCGTCTCCATCCGCCGAAGTCACCGACGAGGCGTTCGACCGGATCACCGGCATGATCTGCGACGGCATCCGCAACGCCGGCGCCATCGACGCGGTCTATCTCTGCCTGCACGGCGCCATGGTGACCGAGAGCCACGAGGACGGGGAGGGGGAGACCGTCGCCCGGGTGCGCGATGTGGTCGGGCCGGACCTGCCGGTGATCGTCTCCCTCGATCTGCACGGCGACGTGACCCGGCGGTTCCACGATCTCGTCACCGCCTGCGTCGCCTACAAGACCTATCCCCATGTGGACATGGCCGATACCGGCCGGCGCACGGCGGCCGTGCTCGACCGGATCCTCGCTGCAGGCCGGCCGGCCAAGGCCTACCGCCAGTTGGACTTCCTGATCCCGCTGCCTGGCAGTGCACGATGATGGCGCGCCTCCGGCCGGTCTACGACCGGATGACGGCGATGGAGACCGGCGGCGTGTGGACCACGTCCTACCTGCCCGGCTTCCCGGCGGCGGACATCCACGATTGCGGCGCCGACCGTCTTCGCCTATGGCGCCACCCAGGAAGACGCGGACCGGGCGGCGGATGCCATCGCCGCGGATATCGCCCGGCTGGAGCCGGAATTCGCCGGCAAGATCTACGAACCGGACGAAGCGGTTGCCGAGGCGGTGCGCCTGTCACGGGGAGCGTCGAAGCCGGTGGTCATCGCCGACACCCAGGACAATCCCGGTGCGGGCGGCAACGGCGACACGGCGGGCATGCTGAAGGCCCTGGTCTCGGCCGGGGTGGAGAAGGCGGCGATCGGCCTGATGATCGATCCGGAGGCCGCCAAGGCGGCCCATGCCGCCGGTGTCGGGGCGGAGATCACCATCCCGCTCGGCGGCTGCTCGGGCATTCCGGGCGACACGCCGCTTGAGGCGACCTATACGGTGGAAGCCCTGCATGACGGGCACACCACGGGGACGGGCCCATTCTACAAGAACGCCACCATGCGGCTCGGCCCATCCGCCTGTCTGCGGATCGGCGGGGTGCGGATCGCGCTGGCGACCCACAAGGTGCAGATGGCCGACCAGAACCTGTACCGCTATGTCGGGATCGAGCCGACGGAGCAGGCGATCCTCGTCAACAAGTCGTCGGTGCATTTCCGCGCCGATTTCGCGCCGATCGCCCACGAGATCCTGGTCGCCGCCGCGCCCGGGCCGATGATCGCCGACCCCGCGATGCTGCCGTGGAAACGGTTGCGCACGGGGATGCGCCTGTCCCCGCTGGGGCCGGTCTGGAACGGTTAGGTCTATTTTACCGCCGGCGGAGCCGAGCTCATCTTGTCGGCGAAGCCCTGGGCCAGGATCTGGGCGGCATTGCCGGTGGCGAAGAACTTCTGCAGCCCGGCCGAGACCGTCCCGGCCGTCCCGGTGTCCAGGTCGAACTGACCGATGGTCGACAGCGCATCGGAGAGCCCGCCGGCTGAATTGCCGTGGTCGTCGAGGGACTTGGTCTCTCCCTTGACCACCCTGGCGCCGTCGGGCGTTTCCACCACGACCGGCACGACGGCGATATCGAGGCTACTATAGCCGAGATTGAGCCCGCCGCCCTGCTGCGGCGCGGACCCGGAAATCGTCAGACCGACGGATTTCCTGCTGTCCGAAGATCAGGTCCGCGCCTTCGTTCTTGCCGCACGCGGCCAGGATCAGGCAGGTCAGGGCCGCTATCGATATGATCGGCTTCATACTCCCCTCCTTTAACATGTCAGTGCATGTGGGAATCAGTCGGTCCCAGGACCGACGTCGCAGATCTCGGGCCGTCCGTCGAGCAGGGTCGCCAGCGTGGTGGGGCCGACGTCGCCTGCTCGACCCAAACCACAACTCGGCAATCGTCCATAGGTAGCAAAGCGGTGCTGGAGGAGGCGTAGCCGAGCGTCATGCTGCCGTTCTGGCCAACGAGGCCGATGCCCTCCAGGTCGACGATCTGGGCCGTCGTTCCAGGTTGGGGGGTGATCGACAAGATACCGAACCGGGTTGCTTGATAGACGCTGCCGTCACCGGCATGGATGGTAACCTGGGCGCAGGCCGGCAAGCCCAGCAGAGCAACGGTGAGCAGGGCGATGCCCCATCTCTCCCTGACCGCCGACATGCCACCCCCTCCGCGTCCTCAATCTAGGGGGGAGAGTAATCTGAGTAATATGTTATGTCGATCCGAAATACGCGTTAAACGGGCTTTAGTGCTATCGGCATTAGCTTTTGAGTGTATCACGAAGCAGCGCCGGATCCGGCGGGCCGTCGGTCCGGGATCGCGGATAGCGCGGGAGATCGTCGCCCATCACCAGGCCGGGCACCGCGTTGGCCGCGAACAGATGACAGGCCGGGGCCAGGTCATTCGCGTCGTCGAGCAGCGCCAACATGACCTCCCAGACATTCGGACCGGCGAGATCCTCGAAGAACACCGTGGCGCCGCAGGTCGGACAGAAATGCCGGCGGGCTTTCTTGGAGGAGGCATAGGTGGTGGTGGCGCCGCTTTGGGTAAAGGCATCGCGGCGCCAGACGCCGCCGGCGCCGAACGGCCCGCCGGTCTCGCGCCGGCAGATATCGCAATGGCAGAGCGAACTCCGCAGTGGCGCACCCGTCACAGTGAACCGCACCCCGCCGCAGAAGCAGGACCCGGCGTGGCTGGCCAGCGGATCGCCGGAGACGGGCGTCGCCTCGGTCGGCGCGTCTTCTGCGCGGAACGGGATCTGCGGATCGATGTCGATCCAGGCGAGGCGGGAGCGGCCATAGATCTGGTTCAGCGGTGGGGCGAGCCGCGGCGCGTCCAGCGAGCCCACCGCGATGTCCACATCGCCCGGTCGCTTCTCGTCGGTAAAGGTCAGCTTGGCTCCGCACACCGCGCAGAAGGTGCGCGCGCAGCCTGGAGACGAGACATAGCGGGCCGGAGCGCCGACGGTCCAATGGAAGTCCTGCGGAGCGCAGACCGTCCAAGTGACCAACGGCGCGCCGGACGTGCGACGGCACATGGTGCAGTGGCAATGGGTAGTCTCGCGGAGAGTGTTTTCCGTCGGCCCGTCCACCCGGTAGCGCAACGCCCCGCAGAGACAGCCTCCCGCCACGCCCCCGTCGGACGTCATTGCGCGTCCGACAGGGTGCACCAGACCGGGGTGTGGTCGCTTGCCTTCTCGCGGCCGCGCGGTTTGCTGTCGATCCCGGCATCCAGCAGCCGGTCGGCCGCCCGGGGCGACAGCAGCAGATGGTCGATGCGGATGCCGTGGTCCTTCTGCCAGGCGCCGCCCTGATAGTCCCAGAACGAGTAGCGGTGCGGGGTCGGATCCTTGGCGCGGAAGGCGTCGGTATAGCCGAGCCACAGGATTTCGCGGAACGCGGCCCGGGTTTCCGGCCTGATCAGCGCGTCACCCTGCCAGGCGACCGGGTCGTGAACGTCGTCATCGGTCGGAATGACGTTGTAGTCGCCGCCCAGCACTACCGGCCGCTCATCGGCCAGCAGCGCCGCGGCCCGATCCTTCAACCGCGCCATCCAGCGCAGCTTGTAGGGGTATTTCTCGCTGTCCGTCGGGTTCCCGTTGGGCAGATAGATCGTCGCCACCCGCACCCCGTCCACGGTCGCCTCCAGATAGCGCGCCTGCTCGTCGCCGTCGTCGCCCGGCAGACCGGTGGACACGTCCTCCAGACCGCGCCTGGAGAGAATCGCCACGCCGTTGTAGCTCTTCTGGCCGTGCACCGCGCAGTCGTAGCCGAGTTTCTCGATTTCCAGGCGCGGAAATCCCTCGTCGACGGTCTTGATCTCCTGCAGGAGGACAACATCCGGCTCGGCGGCTTTCAGCCAGTCGAGCACGTTGGGCAGACGCGCCTTGATCGAGTTGACGTTCCAGGTGGCGATCTTCATCGGCTCGGCCTTCTCGGTCGCGGGAGCGCAAGGTCAGCGCAAACGCGTGACGACCGCAAGTCCTAGCGGAACGGGCCGGGAGCCGGAGCGGGCAGGGGGGATCACCCGATGGCGAAACTCGTCCCGCAGCCGCAGGACGCCGTCGCGTTCGGGTTCTCGACGGCGAAATAGGCGCCGATCAACTCGTCCTTGTAGTCGAGCTGGGCGCCGGCGAGCAGATCGAGCGACACGTCGTCGACCAGAACCTCCACCCCGTCCCGCTCGAACACGTGATCGTCGTCGTTCACGGTCCGATCGAAGTCGAAGACGTACTGGAAGCCCGAACATCCGCCGCCAAGCACCGACACGCGCATCTTCAACGCCTCGCCACCGTCTTCCTGCGTCTTCAGGAAGGCGATGCGCTTGGCGGCACTGGCTGTGATGCCAAAGACACGATCCTGTACTGCACCGTCGGGCATATTCGTTATCCTTTGACGTACCGCTTACAACATAAGGCCCGAAGCGCCATGCTTCAACGGGGAGAAGGGTGGAGACTGAGGAGGTCGGTGTGCGGGACGTGACCGGTGCCGGGCCTTACGACACGGAGTTCCGGCATCTCCTGACCCATGGGGGTGACGGCCCCGAAGGCCCATGGCGGGAGCTCGCGGAACTTTGGTTCGCGTCTGGTGGTGTGATCGGCGCCATGCCGAACTATGCCGCATTCGACATTCTCAACCTCTCGCCCTCCCTGTGGCCCAACATATGCCTCACCAAGCTTATCGGTTCTCCGAAACGGATGTTCCATGTCTCGATGATCGGCAGCGCCATCGAAGCCCATAATGGATTCTTAGGAAACAACAGGCCGATGCGGGAACTCCCGCTGAAGAACCGTGAAGTCATGCGCCGCGAATTCTACTGGACGCTTCGCCACGGTGGGCCCGTTTTCTCCATGGGTCCCTATATCGGTGCCGTCGACTACGTCCGCCGCGTGCGCCGCCTGATTGCGCCCTATAGAATTTCAGACCGCGAATATGCATTCGTCTTTTACGCGGTCTTTGAACCCTATCCCGAGAAGAGAAGGTACCTATAGCGTCTGACCACTCATTCAGCTATTTCGCGGTCCAACCGTGGGCAGGGCGCGGCATGAGAGCGATCGACGGCAAGACCAGCAACGGCAGGGCGGCGGAAGACAGGAGATGACAGCATATTCGATCATCTACAACCCGGAGGGCGATGTCGCGACGGTTCTCTTCCAGGAGAAGTTCGTATCGGAAACCATCCTTCCGGCGATCCTGGAACTGAAACGGTCTCCCCGGTACGGTGACACGGTCGGAGTCCTCTGGGATCTCCGTCAGGCGGACCTGAGCTACCTGACCGCGTCGACCCTGCGCGAAGTGTTCAGATCCAAGAATGCCATGCAGCCGAACAGGCAGTTGCGCGTCGCCTGTCTCGTCTCGGACGAAATCGACACCCATATCCTGCGTCTGTGGGCCGAAGGGTTCGACGACGACATGCCCAATATCCGGCGGTGGTTCCTGGACCGGGACGCGGCCATGGCGTGGCTGCGCACCGGGCACTCTCCCGCTGCCTGAGCACAGGAACCGCTTGGATCAGAGCGGGCCGCGACACGCCTAAGGCGAGGATTGGACAATACGCCGGTCACGCAACAGCGCTCTGCCTCAACCGGACCGACTGTGCGATCGCCGCTCTCAACTCGTCCTGCACCACCGGCTTCGAGATGCAGGCATCCATCCCGGCGGCAAGATACCCCTCCACCTGGTCCTCAAAAGCGTTGGCGGTCAGGCCGACGATCGGGATAGCGCTCCAGGGTTCCGCGCTCCTGCGAATTGCTCTTGTCGCCTCGACCCCGTCCATCACCGGCATGTTCACGTCCATCAGCACCACATCGAACGCATCCCTGCCGAGCTGCTCCAGGCAGTCGGCGCCGTTGACCGCCTCGGCCACGGAGTGACCGTCGATCTTCAGGAACTCGGCCACGATCATCCGGTTGATGTTGACGTCCTCGGTGATCAGGATCTTGTACGGTCGAAGCGGGAGCGCGGCGGACGCGGCGCCATCGTCCGCTGTTTCCTCCGTTGCGGGGGCCGCCGGGAGATCCAGATAGAAGTAGAAGTGAGCCCCGCGGCCCTTCCTTGGCAGGATGCCGACTTCGCCGCCCATCAGGGATATCAGCCGGTTCGAAATCGTCAGTCCAAGACCGGTGCCGACCTTTCCGACAACGCTCCGCGCTCCGACCTGGGCGAATTCGGCAAAGATCTCGGTCTGCTTCTCGGCCGGAACGCCCGGGCCCGTGTCGATCACATCCACCCGCAGGCGCCAGCGTCCGTCGGGCCGCTCCTCGACGTTGTAGTGGATGGAGACGGCGCCGAGATCGGTGAATTTGACGGCGTTTCCGACCAGGTTGAAGAGCACCTGGGCGATGCGCTGCGGATCGCCGACCAGATTGGGACAGGGGTGCCTTGGCGCCAGGAGATCGAGCTGTAGCCCCTTCTCCGATGCCTGAACCGAGAAGACGGACCGTGCGGTCTCGACGAGGGAGGCCGGAGAAAACGACTCTTCGGAGATCTCCATCTTTCCAGCCTCGATCTTCGAAAAATCGAGGATCTGATTGACCAGATCGAGAAGGTGGGTGCCGGCCTTCCTGGCCGAGGCGAGATCCTGCTTGATCTGAGCGGGATCCTCTCGGCGCTGGGCGAGATCCATCATCCCGAGCAGCCCCATGAGCGGCGTCCGGAGTTCATGGCTCACGGACGCGACGAAGCGGGACTTCGCCTGATTCAGATCCTCCGCCTTCTGCCGGGCGCTGTCCTCGGCCAGGAGCCGTTGGTTGAGCTGCGCCCGCATGGTGTCCAGCGCCGACAGGATCCGGCCGATCTCATCGGTCCGCTCGGTCTCGATCGGGTCCGACAGGCGCCCATCCTCGATCTGCTGGATCGATCCGATCAGTTCGTCCAAGGCGCGCGTCGAAAAGCGGCGCAGCAGCAGTTGATGGCTGATCCCCAACAGCAGCAGCACGATCAGGACGAAGGTGTTGGCGGCGATGATGATCCTGAAGGTCTGCTCCTGGCTGGCGTGGACGCGGGCCTCGAGCGCGGCAATTCGGGAAATCAGGGCGCCTTTGTTCGTCCGCACCTGGGCTGCGAGGATGGAGCGGGCCGGGGAGTCCTCAAGGACGCCGATTCGGGCGATGCGTTCGAAAGCCCGATCCATGGCCTGCAACCGGCTCTGAAGCTCCTGCACCGTGCCCGGCGATACGCTCGGCAGGGCCAGCAGGCCGTCGATGTCACCAGATATCTCTTGGTACAGGATCTGCCACTGGCGATAAGGCCGCTCGCCCCCATCGATGAGGATTTCGGTGGCAAGGGTTTCCGCGTCACGGATGTCCCGGTCGATCGTTCTCACCAGGTTGAGCCGGTCCCGGTCGCGCGCGGAGAAGTAGATCGTTCCGGCGCTGAGCCCGGCCAGGACGAACGCGGTGGCCCCTATGGTCAGACTGAAGGCGAGAATCTTGGCGCGCAGATTTATCGCAGGCTACCGGATGATCCGAACGGCATTGGGGGCGACTTCGGCCAGGGGCTCCGTTCGGATCCGTTCGAGGGCGTTCAGCGTGGCACCCTCATCCCTGCCGGTCGAGGCCCGCCATTTCGTCTGCAGTTCCATCAGATACAGCAGATCCTGCGGCAGGCTGACGTTCAGCGTGTGCAACTGCCAGATCGCCAAGGCCTCCGCGGCATCCAGACCGAAGCGGTTCGCGAAAGCCGATTGAGCCCTGGTGGCGTCTTCAAGCGAGACCCGCTCGGCCTCGACCAGCGCGCGCAGGACCCCGCGCAGCTGATCGGGTTTCCGTTCCGCAAGATCGCAGCGCCCCTGCAAGGTGAAGTAATAGTGCTGATCGCTCTGTTCGGCGTATTCGATCAGGCCGGTGTCGATCGATTTCCGGATGTTGGTGACATGGGGTTCCCAGACGATGCCGGCATCGACCGTTCCGGCCACCATGGCCTCGGTGACCGCATCGGGTTTCAGGTTGACCAGGGTCACCTCGTCCTCCGAGATCCCGGCCAGCGCCAGATACTGCCACAGGAAGAAACGGGTTGCGGCGCCGAAGGTCACCCCGATCCGTTTGCCGCGCAGGGCCTCCGCCCCTTTGCCGACACGATCCGCCCGGGAGAGCAGTCGGATGGTCCGCGACGCGGAGATCGTCGCGTAGATGCAGAGGCCGGGGTCGTGGATCGCGCGGCTGATGAACGCGAATTCGGAACTCGCACCGAGATCGAGGGTGCCGTCCTGGACAAGGGTCAGCGCTTCGACACCGGACGGCAGGGATCGCAGGGCAACGTCGACGTCATTCTGCTCGAACAGACCGAGATCATTCGCGACCCAGACCAGAATCCCGGTCGCGGAGGCTCCGAGTTCGAAACGGCTCGTCGGTCTGAGCCCGAGCGACTGCCGTCCCGCCGAACAGGGCGCCAGCGCAGACGAGACCGAGAAGCACGCCATGTAGTCGGCGGATGCCGTTGAACCGCGAGGTGGTCGAAAGGCGAACGGTCATGTCTGGCTCCGGCATGCATGCAGCGCGATCAGAGTTAGCCTAGAATGGTTAACGAAACATGGACCGACCCGTCCGAACCGCGAGAACCGCAGTCTCCAGGCGTGTGTCCCACGGTTTACCCGATACTCATTGGGATTTGGCGGACGGGGTGGGATTCGAACCCACGAGAGGCTTGCACCCCTGGCGGTTTTCAAGACCGCTGCCTTCAACCACTCGGCCACCCGTCCGCGGCACGACCGGCGCTTTCGGTCCCGGTGTGCACGGTCATCGATACAAGCGCGCGCGGCGCACTGCAAGAACCTCGGGGGAGGCGCGAACGCGCATGGACCCGGGCCGAGACCACCGGTCGGACTTGAAGCGGCGGGCCAGCCGTGGCACACGGCATCCACGGGGTGGGCACGGATACATCGGCCAGGGAGTTGGCGGTGACGAAGACTTTTGGACGTGCACCCGCGATCGCGCGCTGCGCAGCGCTTGGATGGGTCGGGCTGACCTTGCTGATCGCCGGTCTGGCCGGCCCGGTCCGGGCCAACGAACAGCCCTTCGCCGTCTGGCTGGACGGAGTCCGGCAGGAAGCGCGGGAGCGCGGCGTGTCCGAGGGCATCCTCGATCAGGCGCTGGCCGGCGTGAAGCCGATCCCCCGGATCATCGAGCTCGACCGCAGTCAGCCTGAATTCAAGCTCAAGGTGGACGAGTATCTGAGCCGCGTCGTCACCCAGGGCCGTATCCGCTACGGCCGGGAACTGCTGCAGCGGCATGCCGCGATCCTGGACGAAGTGTCGGCGCAGTACGGCGTGCAGAAGCGCTTCATCGTGGCGTTGTGGGGGATCGAGACCGATTTCGGCCGGATCACCGGCGGCTTCCCGGTCGTCGATGCCCTTGCGACCCTGGCCTATGACGGGCGGCGCAGCGCTTTCTTCCGCAAGGAGCTGATGCTGGCGCTCGACATCCTGGAACAGGGTCATATCCGGCCGAACGACATGAAGGGATCCTGGGCCGGCGCCATGGGGCAGAGCCAGTTCATGCCCTCCAGCTTCCACAATTTCGCCATCGACCACGATCGCGACGGAGACAAGGACATCTGGGGCAGCCTGCCGGACGTGTTCGGCTCGATCGCCAACTATTTGTCGGGCTCGGGCTGGCGGGACGATCTGACCTGGGGGCGCGAGGTTTCGATTCCCGCCGGTTTCGATCGGGCGCTGATCGAAAGCGAGACGCGCAAGAGCCTGCCCGAATGGCAGGCCATGGGCGTTCGCCGCGCGGGCGGTGGAGCGCTCCCCGAGCGGCCGGTGGAGGGCCGGATCGTCGAGGTGACGCAGCGCGACGGCTCCTCCCGCTTCTTCTTGGCCTATGGGAATTTCGAGACGGTCCTGAAATGGAACCGCTCGACCTATTTCGCGATCGCGGTCGGTACGCTTGCCGATGCCCTTGGAGCACGGTAGTTTCACGATCTAGCGGTGGAAATCAGCGGGACCACCACATCATGAGAAATATGACGCGTCTTCATCGGGCAGGCAGCTGGGGCGCAATCCTCGCCATGAGCCTCGCCCTCATGCTGTCGGGCTGCGCCGAGACGCAGCTCCTGGTGCACACCGCCAAGACGGCCAAGAGCCAGAGCGCCCCCCCGTCGGGCGGATACTACAAGGTCGGGTCGGCGTATCAGATCAAGGGGGTCTGGTACTATCCGAAGGAAGAGTGGGACTACGCGGAGACCGGCATCGCCTCCTGGTACGGGCCCGGATTTCACGGAAAGCAGACTGCGAATGGCGAGGTGTTCGACGAGAATGCTCTGACCGCCGCGCACCGTACGCTTCAGATGCCGAGCATCGTGCGCGTGACGAATCTGGATAACGGCCGGTCCATCGTGGTGCGCATCAACGACCGGGGCCCGTTCGCCCATGGCCGCATCATCGACATGTCGCGGCGCGGGGCCCAGCTCCTCGGCTTCATGCGCAAGGGAACCGCCAAGGTAAGGGTGGAGTTGCTGACGCCCGAAAGCCGGCAGGAACGGGCGGAGGCCCTCGGCGAGAATTACGCTCCGCCACCGGACCCGACCCTGCCGACGGCGCCCCCGCCCTCGGCCGCGCCGTCCGGCAGCGTCCAGGTCGCCGTTCTCAACGCACCGAGCGGCGCGCGGCCGGCGCAGACCGCAGTATCCGATGCCCCGCCGCCGGTTCAGGCTGCCCCTCAGGGACGGGGACCGGCCGCGGCTCCAGCCGGGTCCGCCGCGACGGTACGGCCGCTGGTCAGCAGGTCGGCTCCCGAGCCGACGGAGATCTTCATCCAGGCGGGATCGTTCGAAGACCCGGACAACGCCCACCGGCTGACCGGCCGGCTCGGGGCGTTCTTCCACGGCGCCCATGTCCAGCCGGCCGAGGTGTCCGGCAAGACCTTCTACCGGGTCCGGATCGGGCCGATCTCCGATGTCGACAATGCGGACCGGCTCCTCGAGCGCGTGATCGTCGCCGGCTACCCGGGCTCCCGCATCGTCGTCGACTGACCATGTGCCCCGCCGCACTTCCGTCCCATTCTCCGGCAAGAGTTCCGATACTCTCCCGTTAAGCAGCCCCTCATACCGAAGCGGACCGTCCGACGATGAGACAGAGCTTCCTCGCCAGCATCGCCTCTCTGGTTCTTGTTTTCGCCCTGACCGCGGCGCCGTCCGCCCATGCGGCGAAGATCGAGACCAACGCCCGTGAGGCCATCCTCATCGACTATGACACCGGCCAGATCCTGTTCGAGAAGGATGCCGACGAGCCGATGCCGCCGGCGTCCATGACGAAGATCATGACGGTTTTCATCGCCTTCGAGCGTCTGGCCGATGGTCGGCTGCGCATGGAAGACGAAATCCCGATCTCGGAGAAAGCCTGGCGCAAGGGCGGCTCGAAGATGTTCGTCGAGGTCGGTTCCAGGGTCACGGTGGAGGATATCCTGCACGGGATCGTCGTGCAGTCCGGCAACGATGCGGCGATCGCCCTGGCCGAGGCGATCTCCGGAACGGAAGAGGCTTTTGCCGAACTGATGACGGAGAAGGCGTCGGCGATCGGCATGAAGGATACGACGTTCCGCAACGCGACCGGTTGGCCCGATCCGGAGCATCGCACGACCGCCCACGGCCTGGCGCTTCTCGCGCGCGACATGATCCGGCGCTTTCCCGAGTACTATAAGATCTACGCGGAAACGACATTTACCTACAACGGGATCAAGCAGGGCAACCGCAACCCGCTGCTCTACAAGGGCATGGGCGCGGACGGTCTCAAGACCGGCCATACCGAGAACGCCGGCTACGGTCTGACCGCAAGCGCAAAGCGCGGCGACCGCCGCCTGATCCTGGTGGTCAACGGCCTCGGCAGCGTGCGGGAACGCTCCAGCGAGAGCGAGCGGCTCCTGGAGTGGGGGTTCCGGGAGTTCGACAACTACACTCTGCTCGAACGCGGAGAGGTGATTGAGCAGGCATCGGTCTGGCTGGGCGACCGGGAGACCGTTCCCCTGGTGACCGAGGAGGCACTGGTCCTGACGATGCCGCGCGCGGCCCGCAAGGACATGCGGGTGACCGTCGAGTACGAGGGTCCGATCCCCGCACCCATCGTCAACGGGCAGGTCCTGGCCCGCCTGAGGGTTGCGGCCCCGGACATGGAAGACAGGGTCATCGCTTTGCGCGCCGGAGAGGATGTCGCCAAGCTGGGCCCCTTCGGCCGGATCACTTCGGCGATCGGACATCTGATCTGGGGACCTCCGACGGGTGAGTGACGCCACGGATCCGCAATCACCCGGAACACGCGGACGCTTCATCACGCTGGAAGGCGGGGAAGGGGCCGGCAAGTCGACTCAGGCGGCGGCGCTCTGCGCTTGGTGCGCGCAGCGCGGACTCACGGCCCTGCGCACGCGCGAACCCGGCGGCGCCCCCGGCGCCGAGGAGATCCGCCGGCTGCTCGTGACCGGCGAGCCCGGCAAGTGGGATGCCGTCACCGAAGCGCTGCTGATGAACGCCGCCCGCCGCGACCACGTCGTGCGAACCATCCGCCCCGCGCTGGCCCGGGGCGACTGGGTGATCTGCGATCGGTTCTTCGATTTCGACCTTGGTCTATCAGGGGGCTGCCGGCGGGGTCGCAACCGAGACCCTGCAGGCGCTGATCGATGTCGCGGTCGAGGACACCCGGCCCGATCTCACCTTGGTCTTGGACATCGATCCGGAAATGGGGCTGGACCGCGCCGGCGGGCGCCTTGGATCCGAGACCCGGTTCGAGAGCAAGGGGGCGGCATTCCATGCCCGCGTGACGGAGGGGTTCCGGGAGCTTGCGGCCCGAGAGGCGGACCGGTGCGTCCTGATCGACGCCCGGCGTCCGGTGGATGATGTGACCAGGGACATCCTCGCCGCCGTGTCCGACCGCCTGTCCCTGGTCTAGACTGCCGCCCATGAGCGACGATCAGCAGAATGACGGGGAGGGCGGTCTCCCGTCTCCGGCGGCCGCCCTTGACCTGCTGGGCCATGGCGAGGCGGAACGTCTCCTGCTGGACGCCTGGACCTCAGGGCGGATGCCGCACGCCTGGCTGTTCGCCGGGCCTCCGGGCATCGGCAAGGCGACCCTGGCTTTCCGGCTCGCCAAGTTCGTGCTGTCCGGGGGCGGAGCGGCCTCCGGCGGGCTGTTCGGCGAGGCGCTGCCGCCCACCAGTCTCGCCGTCGATCCGGAGAACGCGGCGGCCCGACTGGTCTCCGCCGAGGCGCATCCCGACCTGAGGATCCTGCGGCGGGAGCAGAATAAGCAGGGGGTGATGAGCGCCGTCATCCGGGTCGATGATGTCCGCGCCTTCGAGAGTTCCCTGCATTTCAAGACCAGCGGCGGCGGCTGGCGGGTGGCGATCGTCGACGAGGCCGAGCGGATGAACCGCAACTCGGAGAACGCACTTCTGAAAATACTTGAGGAACCACCATCCAAAACATTGATAATAATTGTTTCCAATGCGCTGAACGGCATGCTGCCGACGACCCGGTCACGCTGCCGTCGACTGATGCTGTCGCCCCTGTCGGACGATGCCGTAGCGACGCTGGTGACACGCGCGCATCCGGACATTCTGCCGGCGGATCTCGACCTCGTGCTGCGTCTGGCGGAGGGCAGTCCCGGCCGCGCCCTCGAGTTCGTGGCGGCCGGCGGCGCCGACCTGTACCGCAACGTTGCGAAGGTCCTGGGCGAGCTGCCGGAGGTGAATGGCGAGAACCTGCACGCGCTGGCCGGGAGTTGGGGTGGGCGCAAACCCAAGGAAGGGGAGGTCGACCCGTTCCGCACCGGGACCGACCTCATGCTGCGCTGGATCGACCGCGCCATCCGCGCCGCCAACCACGCCCCCGGTCTGCGGGAAATCGTGCCGGGCGACCTGGAGGCGGGGCGCGCCTTCGTGGCTCAGACCGGCGTCGAGGCAACCTTCCGGCGTCGCGAGGCGGTGCGCCGCCTGGTCCAGTTGGAAGCCGCCCTGAACCTGGACCGCAAACAGGTGCTGATCGACGCGGTGCACACATTGGCCTATGGCGAGGGCCTGGAGCGCCGTCGGGCATGAGGCCCCGCTTGATCGCCTATGCGCCACGGGTTAGGCAGACCCGGCGCCGCGCCGCTCCGCCGTTCAACCGACCGATCGTTCAGACATGACCGCCACACCGCCCATTCTCGTCGACAGTCACTGCCATCTTGATTTCGACGACTTCGCGCCGGAGCTCGACGACATCGTCGCGCGGGCCGAGCGCGCCGGCGTCGCGCGGATGGTCACGATCTGCACCCGGATCCGGCGGTTCGACCGCATCCGCGCCGTGGCCGACCGGTTCCCGTCGGTCTACTGCTCGGTCGGCACTCACCCGCACCAGGCGGGAGAAGAGCGGGGCATCCCGACCGAGGAGATCGTGAAGCTGGCCCACAGCTACGCGAAGGTCGTCGCAATCGGCGAGTGCGGGCTCGACTACTTCTACGACAACAGCCCGCGGGACGCCCAGGAAGAGGGGTTCCGCGCCCATATCGCCGCCGCCCGCGAAACCGGCCTGCCGGTGATCGTGCATACCCGGGACGCCGACGCGGACACCGCCGCGATCCTGGAGGAGGAATACGCCAAGGGGCCGTTCACCGGCGTGCTGCACTGCTTCTCCGGCGGCCGGGAGCTGGCGATGCGGGCGGTCGATATCGGTTTCTACGTGTCGCTGTCCGGCATCGTGACCTTCAAGAAGAGCCAGGATCTGCGGGACATCGTTGCCGACCTGCCCGCCGATCGGCTCTTGGTGGAGACCGACGCCCCGTTTCTTGCCCCGCCGCCCTATCGCGGTAAGCGCAACGAGCCGTCCTATGTGGTCCACACCCATCGGGTCGTGGCCGAGACCAAAGGGCTGGACGAGCGCGAGAGCGCGCGGATGACCACCGAGAATTTCCTGCGCCTGTTCAACCGGGTCCCGGCGCCCGACGGGTTCGGGCCCGATGGAGTCGGAACCGAAGACGGCAGCGCCGGCGCATGAAGGTGACCATGCTCGGCTGCGGGGCCTCGGTGGGCGTGCCGAGCCTGAGCGGCGGCTGGGGGCATTGTGACCCGACCGAACCGCGCAACCGCCGCCGCCGCTGCTCCATCCTTGTGGAGAAAGACGGCCGGCGGGTGCTGGTCGATGCATCGCCGGACCTGCGCGAGCAGCTCATCGACGCCCGGGTCGACAGCATCGACGCGCTGCTTTTCACCCATATGCATGCCGACCACACCCACGGTATCGACGACCTGCGGCCGCTGTTCTGGACCACCCGGCAGCGCATCCCGACCTATGCCGACGCGGTGACCTGGGCCGACCTGATGACCCGGTTCGGCTACATGGTCGAGCCGGCGCCGAATTCGCCGCCGCATTTCGTGCCGCCGCTGCAGCGCCACGACATCGACGAGGGGCTCTACGAGATCGCCGGCATGAGCGTTGAGGTGATGCGCCAGGACCACGGCGTGTCCGGCGAGAGTCTGGGGTTCGTCTTCGACGGCAAGGTGGCCTATTCCACCGACGTCGCCACGCTGAGCGAGGCCCAACTCGACCGGCTGGCGTCATTCGGACTGGATCTGTGGATCGTCGACTGCCTGCGCGAGGAGGAAAGCGGCGCCCACGCCTCGCTCGCCCAGGCGACCGGCTGGATCGCCCGGGTGGCGCCGAAACAGGCGTATCTCACCCATATGAACGGTCGGCTGGACTACGCGACGACGCTGGCGAAGTGCCCACCGGGGGTCGAGCCCGGCTATGACGGGCTGGTGGTGAAGGTTTAAGACGCCGCTCACCCCTACTGTCGTCCTGACGCATGTCAGGACCCAGCCGCAAACGCCAGCACAGGCCCCGACCCGCCCCCGAAATCAAGTCCCGGCGACTTCCGGGCTCGACCCGGAGGTCGGCCGGGACCCAATGCTGACGTGGGTGTCACGATCCTGACGTGCGTCAGGATGACGGGAAAGCGTGAGGGCGCCCTACCGCCACACACCCTACCGCCACACGCTCTCCGGCACCGCGTCCTCCGCCAGCACCGCCATCCGCTCGGGCCGGTGCCCCGGCCGCCGCCGCAGCATGGTCCGGAACCCGTCGCGCACCCGCTCCATATCCAGCACCAGGTCGTGCCGGGCCGAGACCGCCTCGCAGCGGTCCAGCAGTTCGTCGAACGCAGCGGCGCAGCGGGCCGGCAGCCTGATATGCGGGCTTGCCAGGATGAGCCAGCGCGGCTCCTTCTCGGCGCGGAACGGATCGGTGCGGGCCTGGACGCGCTGGGTGACGTAGAACTCCATGCAGCCCTGGAAATAGCCGCGCACCTCGAACAGGATCGGCCCGCTGCCCTCCGGGATCTGCGGGATCAGGGGATCGTCGCGCGCCAGTTCCTCCATCTCGGCCTCCAGCACCGCGAGGTCGATCAGCATCTCCTCGAGAAACAGCTCCAGCACGTCGGCCTCGGTGGTGTCGGAGCCGAAACCGTGGACGAAGGCGGCGAGGTGAGGGGGGATGACCGTGTAATAGTCCTCGCGCGTCGAGGATCGGTGGCTGCGGCAGCCGGCGCCGGCATGCCAGGTCAGAATGCGGCCCGGTTTCTTCAGCGCGCGTTCGAGTGCTACCCTGGTCATGCACGAAGCGTAGTCTGAAAACGGAGCGGCGTCCCGCCATGATTGACCCCAAGCTGCTGGGCGATCTCGCCAAGGATCATCAGAAGAACGTCATGACCCGGGACGAGGCGCGCGCCTTCCTGAAGGATCTGATGGCGGTCTGCCGACAGCATCGGGTGTTCCTGCGCACGGCCGACCAGACGATCCGAATTCTCCAAAGTGTTCGCCGACAGCGACCAGCGCACCGTGCTCCGCGCGATGGTCGACAAGGAGGGGCGCTGCGCGGCGGCGCAGATCGACTACAAGAGCCCGTCTCCCGCTCCCGAATAGCGCAAGACCTCAATCCCGGAATGATGGTATGGGCACTGTCCAGCCTGTCGGGAGACGAAGCATGACATCCGAAGATCCCAGCCCCACCGTCGCGATCATCGGCGCCGGCCCCGGGGGGCTTGCCACTGCCAGGTGGTTGAAGGCCGCCGGCAAGAGGGCGGTCGTCTTCGAGGCAGGTGACGATCTTGGCGGACAGTGGAACCCCGGCGCGCCTCACAGCGCGACTTGGCCGGGAATGCGGACCAACACGAGCCGCGTGATGACCGCGTTCTCCGACCTCGACCACCCGGAGGGAACGGCCGTCTACCCGACCCGCGAACAGATGCACGCCTATCTGAAGGCCTATGCGGATCGCTTCGCGCTCGCAGCCGATATCCGCTTCGGCTGCCGGGTCCGGGGTATGACCCGCGAGCAGGGCGGCTGGCGCCTGGACTGGCAGACGGAGCAGGGGGCCGAGACGGCGCGGTTCGAGCGGGTGATCGTCGCCACCGGCCGTCAGGTCGAGGCCAGCCTTCCGGACATTCCCGGTCTTGACGGCTTCACCGGCCGGCTGGGATCGCGGCATACCAGCGCGTATCGGGGACCGGAGGAGTGGCAGGACGCCTCGGTCCTGGTCGCCGGCTGCTCGATCAGCGCCCTGGAGATCGCGACCGAACTCGCCCACCGGTCCGGCGGCGTGGCGGTCGCCTATCGCCGTCAGCGCTACGTCCTGCCGAAGCAGATCGTCGGAGTGCCGACCGATCACGTGATGTTCACCCGCGCCGCCGCCCTGATGGCGGAGCGGTTTCCGCCGGAGGCGGTCGCGGAGGGGCTCAGGGCCCAGGTGCTGAAGGTCGCCGGCAATCCGGCCGATTGGGGCGCCCAGACGCCCCATGGCAACGTGTTCGCCGCCGGCATCACGCAGTCGCAGGGCTTTCTGCCGGCGGTCTCCGAGGGCCGGATCGCGACGAAGCCCTGGATCGAGCGGATCGACGGCAACACCGTCCGGTTTGCCGATGGCAGCGCCCTCGCGGTGGACGGCATCCTGCTCGGCACGGGCTACGCCCTGTCCCTGCCGTTCCTGTCCCGGGAGACGGCGGACGCGCTGAAGCTCAACTCCCAGGGGATGGACCTCTACGCCCAGACCTATCATCCCGACCTGCCCGGCCTGGCGTTTGTCGGCCTCTACGACCTGCTCGGCCCGTACCTGCCGGTCCTGGAACTCCAGGCCCGCTGGGTGGCCAGGACGGTGGCCCATCCGGAACTGCTTCCCGAGGTCGACAGCATGGCCGAGGTCATTGCGGCGACTCCGCCCGAGTTCCGCCGCCCACCGGCCATGCCGATGAATGCGGTGGCCCTGATGTTCGCGCGGTTGCTGGGAGCCGAACCGTCGCCCGAGGACTGGCCGGGGCTCGAGCGGGCGCTCATGTTCGGGCCGCTGTCCCCGGCGTCGTTCCGGCTTGCCGGCTCCGACGCGCTTGCGGACGCCCCGGAGCGCACCCTGGCTGCGGCGGCAGTCTTCGGTCACATCGCAACCGAAGAGCTAACCGGTGAGGAGCAGGGACTGCTAGATGCCCTCAAGGGTGCTGCCGCCCCAGCCTAGACGCAGCCGGGTGGAGAAGGGCGCTCAGGACCTGACCAGGACGCCGTACCAGCCGAGCCCGGCATAGGTCTCGTATCCGGGCGTGCGGTGAAAGCCGACCGTGGCGCCGTCGGCGTTTTGATAAGTTCCGGAGTCCTGACCGTTGGTCCGCAGGTCGAACGTGCCCCCGCCGACGCCTGGTTTACCGCTTCCCTGGCCGGCGTCGGCGATGATCCGGTTCTTGGCATCGACCAGCATCACCCGGGTGTTTGCCCGTTCGGCATCCGAGAGCCGAACCCCCTGGACGATCGCTTCCGCCTGCGGTCCCCAGTCGAAATGAATGCCCAGCACGCCGAGCGGACGGCCGGTGGCCTTGGCATCCTGACGGATCGCCGCCGCATAGGTGGCGACCGGCTGGTTGCCGAGGTGGGTGTTGGCGGCGATGTCCGCGACCACGTAGTCGTCGCCGGTCGCGGTCTGCATCGCCTCGCGGAACCAGGGCTCCTTCGAGACGTCGGCAGCGGCGACGGAATAGCGGTCCGGCCGGCCGTTGGCGACGACCCGGCCCTGGGCGTCGCAGATCCACAGGTCGAGATAGACGGTATAGGCCGACAGAATGACGCCGAGCCGCTGGGATGCATGACGAATGACGTCGTCCTGCGGCGTCTGAAGGCAGTCGACCACGGCGCTGTCGGTGGCCCACCAGCGTACGTCGCAGGTCCGCTCGTAAAGGTTGCGGTCGATCAGTTCGATGGCGTTCAGCGCCAGATCGACCAGCCGCTGGCCGGTGAGGTGATCGACCACTTGGCGGCCGATGGTCTCCAGCAGCGCGGTCTTCTCCGAGAGTTCCTTGACCAGGGTGTCGGCGATCTCGGCGATTTCCGTCGAAACGCCTTTGACTTCACCGGCAACCACCGCGAAGCCGCGCCCAAGTTCGCCGACCCGGGCGCTCTCGATCAGAGCGTTCAGCGCCAGGATGCGGGTGCGCTCGGTGATCGACTGGATATCGGCGATCTTCTCGCGGCTGATGCGGGCGACTTCTTCGCTGAGCTGGATGATCTGCTCAGGGTCGTTGGAATCCGTGGCGGTCGACGCCTGCGGGTTGGCCAGAGCATGCATCTTTTTCGGCAGCGAATTCATCGGGTCCTCGGCGAATTGTGGGCGGGAATTTACGGCTCACATCAGGGCGCCCGAGACTGCGCCGTCATGAGAACTGTATCTATCTTGTATGCCCGAAATCGGCGAGGCACTCGTTCTCCAATAAGTAGTCTTAACATACCGTTAAGATGCAATGCTCTTCGACTTGAAAGTGGATGGCGTCGTCGCTCCGGTCGATTGCCCAGGATCGGCCCGGCCGTGACGTGGTGAAGCCGGCGGTCGGGATGCTCATGTGCCCGCCCTGACCGCGCCGAGAGCGTCCAGGGCCTCGTCGACCCGGCTCAGCAGATCCGGATCATCGGCCGCGCGCGCACGCAGCGGCTCGCGGACAGCGTCGATGTCGGTGGCGATCCGATCGGCGGCCTGCGCGAGGGCGTCGTCGCCGGTCATATGATGCAGGATGCGGATCAGCCGGGCCAACTGCACCAGGACGCGGAGGACGGAGAACGTGAATTGCGGCGCGGCGCTCCGCTGGGTGGCCATCGATTTCTGCAACATCCGCCGATAGCTGGGGGCGAGCCGGCACAGGCCCGAGGCGAAATCCCGCACGACATGCTCGCTGGTCGACTCCACATGGGGGTGCGCCTGGTCGCGCTCCCGGTCGACCACCGCGATCGTGCGCGCGATCACCGAGACCATGTGCTCGACCGAAACCAACATGGCGGCGATGTCGAAATGCACGAACATGTCGGCGGTATCGTCGGCCCGTTCGATCACCGCCAACGCGCCGAGCAGCGCGGATTTGGCACAATGGTCGCGTTGCAGGGCGATCTCCCGCACGGCGGCCGGCCGGTCGAGCCGGCACGCCAGACCGGTCATGTCCTCAAGGGCGGCGAGGGCGGCTGAGATCGCGCGGTAGTCCGGTGAGTCCGTCGGCGTCTGCTGCGCCTTGAACCGCTCGACCCAGGTCCGGGCATCGCGGGACATGCGGCTGCAGATCTTGGCGACCAGCGCGTTCGCGTCGCTGTCGGTCGTGACGGTCCGCTCCCAGACG
Organism: Thalassobaculum sp.; assembly: GCA_048983575.1. Classification (GTDB taxonomy): domain Bacteria; phylum Pseudomonadota; class Alphaproteobacteria; order Thalassobaculales; family Thalassobaculaceae; genus Thalassobaculum. Next base: position 3,051,816 of record JBLZTD010000001.1, read on the forward strand.
GCGAGCCATCGCAACAGGTCGGCGACCTCCGGCGGCGAAACCTCCCGGGAGAGCGTCGCATCGTCCTTCCAGGAGCGCTCGGCCAGCGCCGTGAAATAGGCGTCGATGGCGGGAAGCGTCGTGCCGACGAGCTGCCGGCGAATCCGGTTCCTGCCGTGGTCTGCGGCCCGGCGCGCAGCCCCGCCGGCCGCCATCGCCCGCCGGCAGGCTTCTCCGTGGCGCTCCGCACACTCCGCCGCCGTCCGCGCCGACGCGCCGGTCGCGAGCGGATCGGCCAGTGCCCGCTCAAGCGCGTTCTGTATCCCGGTGAACTCTCGCTCCGCCACCTGATCAGCCCCCACACGTCAGTCCGGTGATTTGGGGCGGAAAGATCGCGGGGGTCAAGGTTTGGGGCCCGGACGTGGAATGAAGGCAGAGCGGGGAGCGTATCGGCTACGATACTGTTAAGTCTGATCGCCGTGGTACGAATGGAAGGCGCGAGCGATGGCGAGTCCCGGTCTCGGCCTTGGCCGATATTTCCCATAATATACATTATGCGCGTTACATAGAACGGATGTTCACCTAGGGCTTACGACGCGCCCGCTCCCTGCGCTGCTGATGACGGAGGTTCCCAATGGGACCTAACGTATTCATCCGCCGAGATAATTCCGGATCGGTCACTGTCGAGATCACCCTCTCGGCTGAGCAATCCAACGCCCTCGTCGCATTTCTCAACGTTGCAGCTTCTGCAATTCAGGGCGGCTCAGCGGACATTGGGAGATCGCCCGAAGTAAATCCCGATCCAGCCTCACCGCCTGTAGCTGAGCCCAGATCCGTTGACCCAGCCGTCAGGGCGATGGCGGACCGGCGGCGCCGACACCGGCTCTTGCAGCGGCATGTGCGCCAGGTGCGCGCCAATCCCCGGAACAGTCAGCCGCTCGATCAGATCATCGCCGATGCGGCCCTCGCCCTTAATTTCGACCCTGATCAAGCGCGGCTGGTCATCCGGGCTCTCGAAAAGAAGCTCCGCTCGAAGCTCAAGCGTCGGCGCAATCGAGAGATCCTAAGGCTGCGGGAGACCGAGTGCAGCCAAAGCCGCATCGCCCAACGTCTGGCTGCACGTCGCGTGTATGGGCCCGTCTCTGCCTCGACTGTGTCGCGGGTGCTTCGGGACGCGGACCTCGTGTAGCCGTTGATGGCCTCACGTCGTTCCTGTCGAACCTCGGCAGTGTCCCGGCGGCAGATGCCGGTGATCTGTCATGACGGCCGTAAAGCATCGCCTACGGACGGCAGACCGACGCGCGCTTTATCCGTTTGGGCTCCAGGGCGCGGGAGCGCGGTCCAGGGCCTTCTCGGGAGACCGCGTGCGCAGCACGCGGCGGAAGGCCCTTGACGGCGCGGAAGCGCTCCCATGCTCGGGGCGGGTGCCTGGACCGGAAAGAGGCAGAGCGCAGCGGCGCCTCTCTTCCTGCCCAGGCACCCTGCCCGTCGGCGAGACGCGGGGGTGCGGGGGCAAGGCCACCGCCCTACGCGGAGCGCACACGGCGAATTCAGCCGTTCTGCAACTCCAACGGAATACGAAATTTTACACAACTAACGCTGGTGTTGGTGGATTCAGCAGTCGTATCCACACCGGCTTTGAAAACCTGAACAATCTGAATTCCACCGCCAGCAGCGGTTCCTTCGGCCTCTGTCGTCGTAACGGCGACATCAAAGTCAACGACAGTGGCAAACCTTCTGCCCTGGTGCCTGCCCAAACCGTCTCGGATCGTGGAGGTGAGAAGCAAGCCGTTTTGCGCCCATACCGCTGGGTCTTGACCTCCATCCAGATGCGGCGTGGCCGACGCTCCAGTTTCATCGCTCTGAGCCGAGAACTCGCGCACAGCTTCAGAAATCTGCGTGAGCGTGTCCGTCACAAATTCCTTCACGGTCGCCACTATTTGTCCCTCCCACTCATTGGGGGGCATGGCCGGTGACGCTTTACCCCCTTGATATACACGCAAGCAGTGTTTCACCCGCTGCGCAAGCGGTCGTTGCCCGCGCAGGCACCTGCGCCGTCCAAGCGTTATGAGGAGCACTGTCCCGGCGGGGCTCACGAGGCTTTTCTCCGCGCCGCCGGGTCGCTAGTCTCGCGCCGTCATGACCCATTCCCCACACCAGGACGACGGATCCGCGGCCCTCGACGCGCTGCCCGACGCGCCGGCCATCGCCCGGCTGATCGCCGTGATGGCGAAGCTGCGCGATCCGGAGGGCGGCTGCCCCTGGGATCTTGAGCAGACGTTCGAAACGATCGCCCCCTACACCATCGAGGAGGCCTACGAGGTCGCGGAGGCGGTCACCCTGGGCGACATGGACGCCCTACGCGACGAGCTCGGCGACCTTCTGCTGCAGGTGGTCTATCACGCGCGCATGGCCGAGGAGGACGGCGCCTTCGCCTTCGAGGATGTCGCGCGCGGGATCGCCGACAAGATGATCCGCCGCCACCCGCATGTCTTCGCCGGCGCCAGCGTCGAGGATGCCGAGGCGCAGACGGCGGCCTGGGAGGCGCAGAAGGCGGCGGAACGCGCCGCCAAGGCCGAGGCCGAGGGTCGCACGCTCTCCGTGCTCGACGGGGTGTCCGACGCCCTGCCCGCCCTGATGCGGTCGGTAAAGCTGCAGAAGCGTGCCGTGCGGGCCGGGTTCGACTGGCCGACGGTCGCCGGCGTGTTCGACAAGATCGAGGAGGAACTGGGCGAGCTGCGGGCCGAAGTCACCGGCGGCGCCGACGACGATGCCGACCGGATCGAGGACGAGATGGGCGACCTGCTGTTCACCGTGGTGAACCTGGCACGCCATCTCGGGGTCGATCCGGAAACCGCCCTGCGCCGCTGCAACGCGAAGTTCGAGCGCCGTTTCCGCTATATGGAAGGCGCCCTGGCGGAGGACGGAAAATCGCTCGAGACTGTGGACCTGGCCGAGATGGAACGGCATTGGCAGCGCGCCAAGGCCAGCGAAAAACGCTGAGAAACAGCTCGAAAGACACATCCTAAGAGACTGACCTGAAAGTCATTGGAGGACGAAATGGCAAAGACGGCATTCATCACCGGCGCGACCAGCGGTTTCGGCCGGGCGACGGCGAAACGGTTCGACGCCGAGGGCTGGCAGACGGTGATCTCCGGCCGCCGCAGCGAGCGCCTGGACTCGCTCAAGGCCGAGTTGACCAACCCCTGCCACAGCATCGTGCTGGACGTGCGCGACCGGGCGGCGGTCTACGCCGCCGTGGAGGGGCTGCCGAAGGAATTCACGCCGATCGACGTGCTGGTGAACAATGCCGGTCTCGCGGTCGGGCTCGAGGGCGCCGACGAGGTGTCGATCGACGACTGGGAACTGATGGTCGATACCAACATCAAGGGCCTGCTCTACTGCACCCGCTCGCTCCTGCCGCAGATGGTGGCGAACGGGTACGGCCACGTCGTGAATATCGGCTCCATCGCCGGCTACTGGCCCTATCCCGGCGGCAACGTCTACGGCGCGACCAAGGCCTTCGTGCGCCAGTTCTCGCTGAACCTGCGCGCCGATCTCGTGGGCAAGAACATCCACGTCACGGATATCGAGCCGGGCCTGGCCGAGACCGAGTTCTCCGAGGTCCGCTTCAAGGGCGACAAGGACAAGGCCTCGGCGGTCTATGACGACGTCGATCCGATCAAGCCGGAGGACGTGGCGGATGCCGTGTTCTGGGCCGCTACCCGGCCGAAGAACATCAATGTCAACCGGATCGAGATCATGGCCGGCGCCCAGGCGTTCTCGCCGTTCAACATCGTGCGCGGCCTGAAGTAAGGCGACACGCCGTGCCGGGACCCGGCCGCCGAAGCCAGGGTCCCGGCCGGCCTCCGGGTCAAGCCCGGAGCCCGCCGGGATGACGGCGACAATACCCGCCGGGATGACGGCGACAACAAAGGACGCTTCGTCATCCCGGACGTCGCCGGACTTGATCCGGAGACGGACCGGGACCCGGCGCTCGGACACAGTCCCTCAAATCCAGCAACCTCCTCCCCCCGCAACCGCCGCCGGCAAACGCCCCTACCCCTTTTCCCCGTCTTTCCTGTATGGTGCGCCTCCCGAATCAGAGGAGGCGATCATGGGATCGGCACGGGTGTTCATCGACGGCGAGGCAGGAACGACGGGTCTTCAGATCCGTGAGCGTCTGCTGGCGCGTCGCGACATCGAGCTGGTCTCCCTGGGCGACGCCGAGCGCAAGGACGCCGGGGCCCGCCGTGACGCGCTGCACGCGGCGGATGTCGCCATCCTCTGTCTGCCCGACGACGCGGCGCGCGAAGCGGCCGCCCTGGCGGAGGGATCGGATACCAAACTGATCGACGCGTCGACCGCCCATCGCACCGCCGAGGGATGGGTCTACGGCTTTCCCGAATTCCGGGCGGGCCAGCGAGAGGCCGTCATGGGCGCCGCGCGGATCTCGAATCCGGGATGCTATTCGACGGGCGCGATCGCCATCCTGGCGCCGCTGGTCTCCGCCGGCCTGCTGCCGCGCGACTACCCGGTCACGATCAACGCCGTCTCCGGCTATACGGGCGGCGGCAAGGCGCTGATCGCGCGCTACGAGGCCGAGGGAGAGAGCGGCTACAGGCCCGACGCCTATTGGCAATACGGCCTGAGCCTGACCCATAAGCACGTCCCGGAGATCACGCGCTGGGCCGATCTGGCCAATCCGCCGATCTTCCAGCCGGCGGTCGGCCGTTTCGCCCAGGGCATGCTGGTCAGCGTGCCCCTCGCCCTGTGGGCGATGGAGAACGGTCCGTCCGCTGCGGCGATCCATGAAGTTCTGCTCGCCCAGTACGGCGGATCGCGTTTCGTGCGCGTCGCGCCGCTCGGCGAGTCCGAGGGCATGAAGGAACTGGATCCGCAGGCCCTGAACGGCACCAATATGCTGGAACTCTTCGTCTTCGGCGACGAGAAGACCGGCCGGGCCGTCGTCACCGCCCGCCTCGACAATCTCGGCAAGGGGGCGTCGGGGGCGGCCGTGCAGAACCTGAACCTGCTGCTCGGCATGCCGGAGGACGCGGGGATCGAGGCCGCGGCGGCCGCCTAGGCCGTCGGCGACAGCGGAAAGCCCGCCGGATGTGGGTCAACGACGGACAGGATCCGATCTACGCCGCGTTCTGGCGGTCTCTGGTCGTGTTCCTGGCCGTGGTGCTGTTGCTGATGCTGGGCCGGCTCGTCCCGATCTTCGTGGACGGAAGCTTCGGCGGACCGTCGGCAGTGAGCTACCTCGTGGTCTACCTGCTCGGGTTCCCGATCATCGCCATCGCCGTCTCCGCCCTGTCGGCGGCGGTCTTCTACGGCATCGCGCCCCTGCGGCGCCTGACGGGCCGTCTGCCCTACCCCGTGCTCATGCTGCAACCGCTGCACGTGGCGTCGGCCGCATTGTTCTTTCTGGTCTTCGTTCGGCCGTAGACCCGGCCCTAGCCCCGGATCTCCTCAGCCCCGCCGGAACGGGGCCGAGGATCCCTGCCCGTCGGCCCTGCCCGTCGGCCCTGCGCGCCCGCGCCGTCAGGCGGCGCTGGTGTCGCGTTCGCGGGAGGTCGTGTAGGCGACGGCGCAATGCTGCGAGCAATACGGCCGGCCGGGCTCCACCGTCGCGCCGCAGAAGCTGAAATTGTCGGTCTTGGGATCGCCGATCGGCCAGGAGCAGGTGTTGCGGTCCCACTGTTCCAGGGTCAGCGGCACGGCGCGACGGCGCTGGATCGGCCGTTCGTCGCGCTTCGGATTGGCGCTGCGCACGATCGGCGACTGGCGCTTCGGCAGGCCCATGCGGTGCACCTTGCCGACCACGGCGTTGCGCGACACGCCGAGCTTCAGGCCGATCTGGGTGATCGACAGCCCCTCGCCCCAGAGCGCCTTCAGCTGCTCCAACCGCTCTTCGTCCCACACGCTCTGCGAATTGTCGCCCATTCTTGCCTCCTTGCCGGCCGGACCAGGGCGCACGGGCCCTTCCAACTCGTTGCACCCACATTTAGTGGCTAACTGGCAAGAGGCTACGGGATATGGGGTGACGCCACAAGCGCCTTCCCCATATCTGGCGCAGAATGTTGTGGATAACACAAGAAGTTGTTGATTCGCCGCAACTCGCGGTTGGCGCTGAGTTCCACCAACGCCAACTCCGCCGATGGAAATCGATGCCCGGTTCTCTTAGCACAATTCGCGACTCGCCCGGCCGCCAAAGCCGGTCGGGCCGGCGTCAAGGCGCTGATTTCGGGGGTGAAAAAGTTCCGGCGAGCGCCCTAGCCCCGGCCGGCCGCGACCTTCGGCGCCGCCAGACGGCGATTGCGCTCGCGGATCAGGTAGTCGACCAGGGCCTGGGGCGCCGAGACCCCGGCGGCCGCCTCGGCGTCGGGATTGTAGTTGGTGTTGGTGTTCACGTCGTAGACGAAGGGCCGACCCTGGGTGTCGCGGGCGAACTCCACGCCGGCGATGTCGATGCCCGCCTCGGCCAGGAAGCGCTCGATGGACGCCTGGAAGGCGGGCTCGACCGCGTTCTCCACGACGGTGAAGACCGGGCCGCCGGTATCCGCGGCCTCTTCCGGGGCGCAGACATCGGCCGGGCACAGTTCGAAGGTGCCGCCGGTATCGATGCGCACGGCGTAGAACAGTTTGCCGCCGATGAATTCCGCTCGGGTGACGCTGCCGTCGGTGGTGGCGATGTAGTCCTGGAGCAGGGTGATCCCGTCGATCGAGCCCTGCAGGGTGCCGGCGGCGGCGCGCTCTGCCACCTCGCGCGCGTCCTCGAAGAGCTGGATGCCGAGCCCCTTTCCGCCCCGGTTCGGCTTCACGATCACCGGCCCGCTGCCCCAGAGCCTGGCGGCCTCGGCCACCTTGGCGTCGCCGAGCGCGGCGACGGTGCGCGGCACCGGCACGCCGGCCCGCTTGAGCTTCGCAAGCTGGGCCGCCTTGTTGACCTCGAGGGCGATCGCGCCCGCGCCGTTGATCACCGGCCGGTCATGCGCTTCCAGCCAGGCGATCACGGCCGCCGCGTATTCCGGCGAGTAGCGGTGGCCCCGGGTATGGGCTGACGCGCTCATGCGGTTGTAGAACAGCCCCGCCGGCGGTTCGGCGGCGAGGTCGATGGCCCCGTCGGACAGGTCGAGATCGACGAACGCCTCGCCGCGCGCCTCGAAGGCCCGGGCGAAGGGCGGCAGCCATTCCGGGTTCTCATGGATCACATGGATCGGCTGATCGGTCATGGCGGCCCCCTCCCTCGATGTCGGCGCCCGGATCGGGCTCGCATGGAGATGGGACGGTGCCGCGATGCCGCAACCGATCGGAACCGGACGGGCTGGAAGCGGTTCAGTGCCCGAACGGCGTCAATAAAAATGCGGTCCCCGGTACGCCGTTAATCCGGCAGCGGACACCCCATGAAGGCGCCGATCAGCTTGATCTGCTCGTCCAGCATCGGCTTGCCGAAATAGATCGGGTGACCCTTGGCCTCCGCCCGCTTCAGCAGCTCGGTGTGGACCGGGGTCATGATGATCTCGCTGACCGCCGTACCGGGCGACAGCCGGTCCACGTCGACCGGCAGCGCGTCGCCGTCATGCAGGCCGAGGGAGGTGGTGTTGATCACCAGGTCATAGCCCGCCGGATCCGCATCGGCCGCCACGCCGGACACCTTGGTGCCCGGGAACGCCGCCTGCACCCGCGCGCCGAGGGCCTCTGCCTTGGCCACCGTGCGGTTGGCGATGGCGATCTCCGCCGCCCCGGCCTCGGCCACGGAGAAGGCGATCGACATCCCCGCCCCGCCGGCGCCGAGCTGGAGAACCTTCTTGCCGGTGAAGTCGTACCCGGCCTTCTGCATGCCGGTGACGTAGCCCTTGCCGTCGAAATTATCGCCCAGCATGCGGCCGTCCTCGGTGAATCGGATGGCGTTCACCGAGCCGACCCGTTCGCCGCCGGGGGCGAGCTCGTCGCACAGCTCGGCCATGGCCACCTTGTGCGGCACCGTGACCGTCAGGCCGTGGAAGTTGCGGGTGACCTTGAGCGCCGCGACGACGGTGGCCAGATCCTCCGGCTTGACGTCGAGCGGCACCAGCACCGCGTCGATCCCCGCCGCCTCATAGGCCGCGTTGAACACCTGCGGCGCGCGCACATGGTCGGTGGGGTGGGCAAGAATGCCGTAGACGGCCGTCTTGCCCGTGATGTTGAGGGTGGGCATCCGCGCTCAGCCTCAGAACTTCACCATGTCGCCGCCCTTGAGCGCCAGCATCTCGCGGGCCTCGGTCGGGGTGGCGACTTCGAGGCTCAGCTCCTCGATGATGCGGCGGATCTTGGCGACCTGCTCGGCGTTCGACTTGGCCATCTGCCCCTTGCCGATGAACAGGCTGTCCTCCAGGCCGACGCGGACGTTGCCGCCGTTGATCGCGGCCATGGTGGTGAAGTTCATCTGGTGGCGCCCGGCCGCCAGGACCGACCAGTTGTACTGGTCGCCGAACAGTTTGTCGGCGGTGCGCTTCATGAACATTAGGTTCTCCGGATCGGCGCCGATGCCGCCGAGAATGCCGAAGATCGTCTGCACGAAGAGCGGCGGCTTCACCAGGCCCCGGTCGAGGAAATGGGCCAGGTTGTACAGGTGGCCGACATCGTAGCACTCGTACTCGAACTTGACGCCGTGGCCTTCGCCCAATTCCTTAAGGACGTACTCGATATCCTTGAAAGTATTGCGGAAAATGAAGTCTCGGCTGTTCTCCAGGAACTTCGGCTCCCACTCGTGCTGGAAGTCCTTCATCTTGTCCAGGATCGGGAACAGGCCGAAATTCATCGAGCCCATGTTGAGCGAGGTCATCTCCGGGCTGGCCGCCACGGCCGCCGCCAGACGCTCCTCCAGGGTCATGCCGTGACCGCCGCCGGTGGTGATGTTCACCACCGCGTCGGAGTTCTGCTTGATCCGCGGCAGGAACTCCATGAACGCCTTGGGGTCCGGCGTCGGGCTGCCGTCGGGATTGCGGGCGTGCAGGTGCAGGATGGAGGCGCCGGCCTCGGCCGCGTCGATCGCCTGCTGGGCCACCTCGTCGGCGGTGATCGGCAGGTGCGGACTCATGGTCGGGGTGTGGATCGACCCCGTCACCGCACACGTGATGATCACCTTGTTCTGCTTCGCCGCCATGGTTTCCTCCGTCTGACCGGCTTCTTGGTTCGGGCGCTACGGTAGCGGGTCGCCCGCGGGGATCAAAGACCCTGATATCCGTTCCGCGACGATGGGCGCGACGGATATCGGGAGCGCCGCCGTTGAGGACGGTACAGGTGGCCACCTGACCCGAGATCACCCCCCAACGGAGACATCAGAGATGACCACCCGTATCAAAGCTCTCGCCCTCGCCGCCGCCCTCGGCTCGGCGGTGATCGTTCCCTCCCTCGCCGTGGCCCATGGCGACGGACCGAAGGGCGGAGACAGGGCCGCTTACATGGAGCAACGCTTCGCCGAGATGGATGCCGACGGCGACGGCAAGGTCACGGCGCAGGAGATCGAGGCCCATCGCGCGGCCCGGTTCGCGGCGGCGGACGCCGACAGCGACGGCAAGCTCAGCGTCGAGGAAATGGCCAATGCCAGGGCCGAGCAGCGCAAAGAGCGGTTTGGCCGTATGATCGCGAAGCTCGACAAGGACGGCGACGGTCAGCTCAGCGCCGAAGAGATGCCGATGCGCGGCGCCCGGATGATGAGGCTCGACACGGACGGCGACGGCGCCGTCTCGCTCGAGGAGATGAAGGCGGCCAAGGGCCATCACGGCCCGAAGCGCTGAGGCCACCCGCGCGAGGAGGCGGCGGATTGACCGATCAACCCGAGGAGGACCCGGATGCGGCGCTCATGCCCCGGATCGCCGATGGTGACGCCACCGCCTTTCGGATCCTGGTCGACCGTCATGCCGACCGCCTCCTCGCCTTCGCCCAGCGCATGCTGGGCGATCGTGCGACGGCGGAGGACGTGGTTCAGGACACCTACATGGCCCTCTGGCGCAAGGCCGGCGACTGGACACCGAAGGCGCGGGTCTCCACCTGGCTCTACCGGGTGGCCCGCAACGCCGCGCTGGACCGCCTGCGCAAGGTCAGACCGACCGTGGCCCCCGAGGACGTCACCTTGATCGATGCCGGCCCCGCCCCCGATCGCGGGCTCGACGACGCGGCGACAGCCGACAGCGTGCGGAGCGCGCTGGATGCGCTGCCCGAACGCCAGCGCGCGGCGATCGTGCTCGTCCATTACGAAGGTCTTTCCGGGGCGGAAGCCTCGGCCGCCCTCGACATCTCGGTCGAGGCTCTGGAGTCGCTGCTGGCGCGCGGCCGTCGCGCCCTGCGCCAGGCGCTGGCCGACAGGCGCGTCGAACTGCTGGGAGAAACACGATGACCGACATCACGCGCGAGCGGGTGCTTGCTTTGATCGAGGCCTATGGCGGCGACCCCGCCCGATGGCCCGGGACCGAGCGCGAGGCGGCATTGGCGCGGCTGTCCGGCGATCCCGCGCTCGCCCGGGCCGCCGACAAGGCCCGGCTGCTCGATCTGGCGCTGGATGCGCTGCCCCATCCGCTCCCGGACCCGGCCCTGCGGGTCCGCCTGAAGGAGATTCCGGAACGCGGCGGCGGACTGCTGGCACTGATCTCGGGCTGGGTCGGCCTGTGGCGGCCGGCGGCCGGGCTGGCGACGGCGGCGGTCCTGGGCGTTCTGATCGGTGCCGCCAATCCGGACCTGCCGCTGCCCGGCTTTGAGGCGGAAGCCGTCGCCGCGCCGTCCGCCGAGACGGTGGAAACCGACACCTATTCGCTCGCCGCTGCCTCGGCGGTGGGCTTCGCCTCCCTGGACACGTTCTGAGTTCCGCAAGCCTGTTTTGAGCCGAGACCCGATATGACGCGCACCCGCTGGTTGATCCTCGCCCTGCTCGCCTCCCTCGCCGTGAACCTGTTCGTCGGCGGTCTCGCCATCGGCAGATGGGTCGATCATGGCTGGGGCTGGCGCGACGGGCCGCACCGCCACGCCAGCTCGTCGACTCCGGACGGGCCGGGACCCCGCTGGCTGCGGCGCATGGTGGGAGAGGAAGGGATCGATACCGTCCGCTCGGTCTGGGACCGGCACGGACCGGCCATCGATCCGTTGCGGGCCGAGGCGGATGCCGCGCGGTCGGCCGTTGCCGATGCCCTGGCGGCGGACCCGTTCGTGCGCGCCGACTACGAAGCGGCCTTGGCGGAGATGCGCACCGCGATGGGCCGGATGCACGCGGCGATCCATGAGGCGGTCACCGACGTGGTGGCCGCCCTGACGCCGGAACAGCGCGCCGCCTTCGCCGACCGCGCCCGGGCCTGGGCCGACAAGCGCAGGGGTCCGCCGCCCGACGGCTGAGGACCCGGGCACGCTTTGCCCTAGGACGGCGGCATCTCGCCGATCACCCGGTCGCGGAGCTGCCGCCATCCCGCCTCGTCGACGGCGGCGATCAGCCCGCCATGCAGTTCGGCCGGGCGGTACGGCCGACCGTCGAGCCGGGCGGCGTACCCGCCCGCCTCGGCGTGGATCAGCAGGCCGGGCGCGTGATCCCAGGGCATGTTCTTCCAGTACACGGCATAGTGCCAGCGTCCGGTGGCGAGCTGGATGTAGTCGTAGCCCGCGCAGCCCCGCCGGTAGTGCCGATCGCCCAACACCGCGTTCGCCCGCTCGCGGATGCCCGGGCGCACGCTCTCGGGAAAGAAGCGGAAATTGAACGAGCCCTCGGCCGCGTCGATGGCTGCGGCCGGGGCGACCTGCAGCCGGCTGCGGCTGCCCTGCTCCAGCATCCAGGCCCCTTCGCCCCTGGCGGCGACGGCGGTGCGCTTGTCGACCGGCTGGTGGATGGCCGACGCGATGGTCTCGCCGCGATGGGTCAGCGCCACCATGACGCAGAACCGATCCTTGCCCTCGGCGAAGTTCTTGGTCCCATCGACCGGATCGACGATCCAGACCGGCGCCTCGCCGTCGATCTTCTCCAGCAGGGAGCGGTCCTTCTCGACGGATTCCTCGCCGATGACCACGGATCCCGGATAGAGCGCGGGCAGGCGTTCGACCAGGCGCCGTTCGGCGGCCTCGTCCGCCACCGTCACCAGATCATTCGGTCCGGTCTTCTCGCGGATCTCGCCGTCGGCGAGATTGCGCCAACGCGGGAGGATCTCCTCCTCGGCCACGGCATCGAGCGTGGCGGCGAGCCGATCGAGGTCGACGGATGTCATTGCAGGGCGCTCCGGAAGGCGGATTCAGGGCGAAGACGGGCAGACAAACGAAAAGGGCCGGGCACACGGCCCGGCCCCTTCCCTAGCATGTGAGCGACAGGCTCAGAAGCCCATGCCGCCCATACCACCCATGCCGCCCATGGCGTCCATGTCGGGCATACCGCCGCCGCCGGAGCCGGCCGGCTCAGGCTTCTCGGCGACCATGGCCTCGGTGGTAATCAGCAGACCGGCGATGGAGGCCGCGTCCTGCAGGGCGGTGCGGACGACCTTGGTCGGGTCGATCACGCCGGCCTTGATCAGGTCCTCGTAGGTGTCGGTCGCGGCGTTGTAGCCGTAGGTGAGCGACTTCTGCTCCATCAGCTTGCCGATGACGACGGAGCCGTCGGCGCCGGCGTTCGTAGCGATCTGACGGCACGGGGCCTGCAGGGCCCGGCGCACGATATCGATGCCCATCCGCTGGTCGTCGTTGGCGTATTTCAGCTTGTCCAGCACCTTGGTGCCGTAGAGCAGCGCGGTGCCGCCACCGGCGACGATGCCCTCTTCGACCGCGGCCCGGGTGGCGTGCATCGCGTCGTCGACGCGATCCTTACGCTCCTTCACCTCGATCTCGGTCGCCCCGCCGACGCGCAGGACGGCGACGCCGCCAACCAGCTTCGCCAGCCGCTCCTGCAGCTTCTCGCGGTCGTAGTCGGAGGTCGTCTCCTCGACCTGCGCCTTGATCTGGGCGACGCGGGCCTGGATGTCCTTCTTCTTGCCGGCGCCGTCGACGACCGTGGTCTCGTCCTTGGTCAGGGTCACGCTCTTCGCCGTGCCCAGCATCTTGATGTCCACGGTCTCGAGATTGATGCCGACATCCTCGGACACCACCGTGCCACCGGTCAGGACCGCGATGTCCTCGAGCATGGCCTTGCGGCGATCGCCGAAGCCCGGAGCCTTCACGGCCGCGACCTTCAGGCCGCCGCGCAGCTTGTTCACCACCAGGGTGGCCAGGGCCTCGCCCTCGACGTCCTCGGCGATGATGAGGAACGGCCGCGACGAGCGGGCGACCTGCTCCAGCAGCGGCAGCATCGGCTGCAGGCTGGAGAGCTTCTTCTCGTGGATGAGGATCAGCGGGTTCTCGAGCTCGCAGACCATCTTGTCGGCGTTGGTCACGAAATACGGCGAGAGATAGCCGCGGTCGAACTGCATGCCCTCGACGACGTCGAGCTCGGTGTGCAGCGACTTGGCCTCCTCGACGGTGATGACGCCTTCGCGGCCCACCCGGTCCATCGCCTCGGCGATGAGCTTGCCGACATCGGCATCGCCGTTCGCCGAGATCGTGCCAACCTGGGCGACCTCACTCGAGGACTTGATCTTCTTCGACTTGCTCTCGACGTCCTTCACCACGGCGGCGACCGCCAGGTCGATGCCGCGCTTCAGGTCCATCGGGTTCAGGCCGGCAGCGACGGCGCGGACGCCCTCGCGCACGATGGCCTGGGCCAGCACGGTCGCGGTGGTGGTGCCGTCACCGGCGAGATCGGACGTCTTCGAGGCCACTTCGCGCACCATCTGCGCGCCCATGTTCTCGAACTTGTCCTTGAGCTCGATGTCCTTGGCGACGGTCACGCCGTCCTTTGTGATGCGCGGCGCGCCGAACGACTTGTCCAGCACCACATTGCGGCCTTTCGGGCCGAGGGTCACCTTGACGGCGTTCGCCAGCGTATCCACGCCCTTGAGCAGGCGGTCGCGGGCGTCGACGTCGAATTTCACGTCCTTGGCAGCCATGTTCCAGTCTCCGTAGGTCGTTCCTGATGTCGTGAGGGTCTGGAGCCCGGCGTCAGCCGACGACACCCATGATGTCGGATTCCTTCATGATGAGGAGTTCCTGGCCGTCGATCTTGACCTCAGTGCCGGACCACTTGCCGTAGAGCACGGTGTCGCCCTTCTTCACGTCCAGCGGCTGAACCTTGCCGTTCTCGTCACGGGCGCCGGGGCCGACGGCCACGACCTTGCCCTGCATCGGCTTTTCCTTGGCCGTATCGGGAATGATGATCCCGCCGGCGGTCTTCGTGTCGGCCTGTAGCGTCTCGATGACCACGCGGTCGTGCAGCGGACGGAATTTCATAGGGCCTCCTGCATGCTCGGTTATGGAAGACGATGAGCGTTAGCACTCACCGTAAATGAGTGCCAGGGGTATGGAGGCTCAACCCCCCGATGTCAACCGGCAGGCCTCAGTCGAGGCGCTGAAACCGGTCACCGAATCGCTTTTCCGCCCGGGCCAGCGTGCCCGGATTGAGTCCGACGGTGATCCGGGAACCGGTCTCGTCGTCGACCCGCTCGATGATGTCGCCATGACTGTGGAGCCAGGCGGCGATCTCGCCGTCGGCGTAATCGACGAGCAGCGTGACGATCCGGTGATCGGCGGAGAGCAGCTTGTCGATCGCCCCGATCAGGTCGGGGATGCCCTCGCCGGTGACGGCGGAGACGCAGACCGTGTCGCCGTTCCGCCGCGCCACTTCGTTGCGCAGCGTGATCCGGCGGTCCTCGGGCAGCCGGTCGATCTTGTTCAGCACGTCCAGCATACGACCGGCGCGCGTCGTCTCGTCGACGCCGAGGTCTTCCAGGACCGCGAGCACGTCCCGCTTCTGCGCTTCGGTGTCCGGATGGGAGATATCGCGCACATGGAGCACGATATCGGCCTCGGTGACCTCCTCCAGCGTGGCCCGGAAGGCGGCGACCAGATGGGTCGGCAGATCGGAGATGAAACCGACCGTGTCGGATACGATGACCGTTCGCCCGCCCGGCAGGTCGATCCGGCGCATGGTCGGGTCGAGGGTGGCGAACAGCAGATCCTGGGCCATGACAGAGGCGCCGGACAGCCGGTTGAACAGCGTGGACTTGCCGGCGTTGGTGTAACCGACCAGGGCGACGATCGGAAACGGTACACGCCGCCGCGCCTCGCGGTGCAATTCGCGCGTCCGCTTCACCTCCTCCAGCTCGCGCTTGATGCGGGTGATGCGGTCGCCGATCAGCCGGCGATCGAGCTCGAGCTGCCGTTCTCCGGGGCCGCCGAGGAACCCGGCACCGCCGCGCTGGCGTTCCAGGTGGGTCCAGGAGCGGACCAGCCTGGATCGTTGGAAGGTGAGCGAGGCGAGTTCGACCTGCAGCCGGCCTTCGTGGGTGCGGGCGCGGGCGCCGAAGATTTCGAGAATGAGCTGCGTGCGGTCGATGACCTTCACGTTCAGGTCTTTCTCGAGATTGCGTTGCTGCACCGGCGTCAGCATGTGGTCGATGACGACGACCTCGACCTCCATCGCCTCGGCGAGCGCGTGAAACCGCTCGATCTGACCGCCGCCCAGCAGGGTTCCCGGCCGCGGCCGGTTCACCGTAACGACTTCGGCGTGCGCGGTTTCCAAGTCGATCGCCGCGGTCAGGCCGACGGCTTCCTCGAGCCGTGCCTCGGGGTCACGGACGCCGGGAGCGTCGTCACCCTTCGATGGCAGGCGCGGATGCAGCACGATCGCGCGGGTCTTACCCATTCGGCATTCCGGTCATGACCGACAGCTTAACCCATGCGGGGGCGATTGGGTCAGCTATCGCTCTCCTCGCCCGGTTCGAACAGGCTGACGGGATGCTGCGGCATGATCGTCGACACAGCGTGCTTGTACACGAGCTGGGAATGGGCGTCGCGGCGCAGCAACAGGCAGAAATTGTCGAACCACGTGACAATACCCTGGAGTTTCACGCCGTTGACGAGGAACACCGTGACGGGAGTCTTGTCCTTGCGGATCTTGTTGAGAAAGACATCCTGGACGCTCTGGCTCTTTTCTGCGGCCATGGTTTTTTTCCTTCGCTCCTCAATCGGCTCGTCCGCGAGGGTGGTGGCACCACCCCTTTCGCAGATGCGAGATCGTTCTGAAAGATATACCGCGAAATCGTTGCGACTCAACCGCGTAGCTCGTCGAGAAGCGCATTACATCCAAAAAGATGCGCGGCGGGGGGGTGCGCCGTCATGTCCTCGGGCGGTGGATTGTCGGGGTGGAGCAGGATCGGTACGCAGCCGGCGCCATGGGCGCATTGAAGATCGACCGCGCTGTCCCCGACGAACCAGACCGTCGGACCCGCCGACACACCGGTTCCGTCCAGCGCCAGATGGATCGGATCGGGCGCCGGTTTGTCGCGCGCGGCGTCGGTCGCGCCCACAAGTCTGTGAAAGTATCCGTTCCAACCGAGATGGGTCGCTTCGGCGCGCAGATACCTGCCGGTCTTGTTGCTGACCACACCGGCGGGAACGCCGGCATCCGCGAGCGCCTCAAGCAGCTCGACCGAACCCGGAAGCGGCTTGAGCGTCTCCAGATGGATCGCCGCGAAACTGTCGTAGAACAGCGTCGAGGCGTCCTCCCAGCGGTCGCCGAACAGGGTCGGAAAACGCTCCCGCATGGAGAGCTTGGCGTTGGCCTTGCACTCCTCCTCGCTCCAGGGATCCAGGCCGTATTCCGTGAAGGTGATCGCCATGGCCTGCGCGATCCCGCCCCAGTTGTCAACCAGAGTGGAATCCCAGTCGAACAGCACCGCATCCGGACGCGGCAGGCGGCTCACGCGGTGGCCCCCTCCCCGACGGCGTAGTCCATGTAGGAAGTCCGCAGTCCGCGGGACAGCGAGCCCGCCTTTCCGTTGCCGATGACCGTATCGTCGATCTGCGTGACCGGGGTCACGAAGGCGGTGGCCGACGACACGAAGGCCTCGCGCGCCGATTTGGCCTCCTCGACCGAGAACGGCCGTTCGACGAACTTCAGCCCCTGGCGGTCGGCGAGCTTCAGGATCGACAGGCGGGTAATCCCGTTCAGGATCTCGTTGGTGGCCGGCCGCGTCACCAGCTCGCCGTCCTGGGTGACGATCCAGGCATTGCTCGACGTGCCCTCGGTCACATTGCCGTCGTCGTCGACCTGCCAGGCCTCGAAGGCGCCGTTCTCCCGCGCCTGCTGCTTGCCCAGCACGTTGGGCAGCAAGGCGACCGATTTGATGTCGCAGCGCTCCCAGCGGATGTCCTTGATGGTGATGACCTTGACCCCGTTCTCCACCGCCTCCGGGCTGGACATGGCGATGCGCTTGGCGGTCATCACGATGCTCGGCTTGGCGTTTTTCGGAAACGGGTGGTCGCGCTTGGCGACGCCCCGGGTGACCTGCATGTAGACCAGACCGTTGCGGATACGGTTCAGCCGCACGAGCTCGCGCATCTGCGCCCGGAGCGCGCCACGGCTCATCGGGTGCGCGATCCGCAGCTCGTCGAGCGAGCGGTCGAGACGGTCGAGATGCGGGATCTCGTCGACCATCACCCCGTTCTGCACCAGTACGACCTCGTAGACCCCGTCAGCGAACTGATAGCCGCGATCCTCGACATGGACCTCGGCGTGGGAATGGGGGACGAAACGACCGTTCACGTAGGCGATCCGGGACATGGGACCTCCGGTTGGGCGGGGAAAAGAGGAGAGCAGAAACGTAGTCGGTATCTAGAAGAAATCGAGACGGACGGCGAACAGTTTCTCGACTTTCTTCACCGCTTCATAGGTGGCGAAGACCACCACCCGGTCGCGGGCCTGGATGACGGTTTCGGCCCGCGGGACGATCACCTCCTCGCCCCGCACGATGGCGCCGACGATGACGCCGTTCGGCAGCTTGGCGTCCTTCAGCGGCCGCCCGACCAGCACCGAGGTCTCGAGCGCCTCGGCCTCGATGACCTCCCCGAAATCCTCCCGCAAGGAATAGACGCTGCGGATGCGACCGCGGCGGACATGCTGGAGGATGGTCGAGACCGTGATCGCCCGCGGGTTCACCACGGCGTCGATACCGAGCTGGGTGATCAGCGGCGCGTAGGTCGATGCGTTGATCAGCGCGACCGTCCGCGCGCAGCCCGACCGCTTGGCCAGCAGAGAACTGAGGATGTTCACCTCGTCATCGTTGGACACGGCGACGAAGGTCTCGGTCTGACTGATGTTCGCTTCTTCCAGAATCTCCGGATCCAGCACGTCGCCGTTCAACACCATGGTACGCTGGAGGGACTGGGCGACGAAACGCGCGCGGGTCCGGTTGAACTCGATCACCTTGGCGTTGACGCCTTGATGCTCGCGCTCGATCTCCTCGGCGAGGGTCAGACCGATATTGCCGCCGCCGGCGATGATGACGCTGCGCGCCTCCGGCTCCTCGTGCCCGAAGCTGGCCAACGCCCGCGACAGATGCCGGCTGTCGCAGACGAAGTAGACTTCGTCGCCGGGCAGCATCTGATCCTCGGCCTTCGGGACGATCGCCCGGCCTTCCCGCAGGATCCCGACGATCACCACGGCCAGATCGGTGAACAGGGATGTCAGCTGACGCAGCGGCGTGTGGATGATCGGGGTGTTCTCTTCGCAGCGCACGCCCACGACCCGGACCTTGCCGTCCGCCATGGGGACGACGTCGAGCGCGCCCGGCACCTGGAGGCGGCGGCCGATGGCGCGGGCCACCTCGCGCTCGGGCGAGATGATGACATCGATCGGCATGTGCTCGCGGGAGAACAGATCGGCCCAGATCGGCAGGAGGTAGTCCTGATTGCGGACGCGGGCGATCTTGGTCGGGACGTTGAAGATCGAGTGGCCGACCTGACAGGCGACCATGTTGACCTCGTCGCTGTAGGTCACCGCGATGAGCATGTCCGCATCGCGCAACCCGGCCTGCTCCAGCACGCTCGGATAGGAGGCGAAGCCGGAGATGGCGCGGACGTCCAGGGTGTCGCTGAGCTTCTGGATCAGCTCCGGCGACTGATCGAGAACGGTGACGTCGTTGTTCTCCCCCGCCAGATGACGGGCGATGCTGGTGCCGACCTGGCCGGCGCCGCAGATGACGACTTTCATCGGGTCAGGGCTTTCATGAGGGCGTCAGCCGGTCGGGCGGACCGGCTTCTCGGCCTGCTGCAGACCGAGGGACTTGAGCTTGCGGTGGAGCGCCGAGCGCTCCATGCCGACGAAGGACGCGGTGCGGGAGATGTTGCCGCCGAACCGGTTGACCTGGGCCAGCAGATATTCGCGTTCGAAGGTCTCGCGGGCTTCGCGCAGGCTCAGCCCCATGATCTCGCTGCCCTTCTCCCACCGCAGGGCGGCCGGCGTGGCCGACCCGATCTCGGGCGGCAGCTGATCGGCGCGGATCGGGTCGCGGGCGCCGCCGCCGGCCATGATCAGCATCCAGTCGACCACGTTGCGGAGCTGGCGCACGTTGCCCGGCCATTCATAGGCCTGCAGCGCTGCGACCGCATCCTCGCCGAGAGGCCGCGCGGCCATGCCGCTCGCCTCCGAGGACTGGGTGACGAAATGCCGGGCGAGCAACGGCACGTCCTCGCGACGCTCCCGCAGCGGCGGGACCCGGATCGGCACGACATTCAGTCGGTAGAACAGGTCCTCGCGGAATCGGCCGGCGCTCATCTCCTGCTGCAGGTCCCTGTTGGTCGCCGCGATGACCCGCACGTCGACCTCGACCTCGGTATCGCCGCCGACCCGCCGGAACGATTGCTCTTGGAGAACGCGCAGGATCTTGCCCTGGGTTTCCAGGGGCATATCGGCAACCTCGTCGAGCAGCAGCGTGCCCTTGTGCGCCAGCTCCAGGGTACCGATGGTGCGCGGTTCCGCCCCGCCCGGCTCCGTGCCGAACAGTTCCGTCTCCAATCGGTCCGGCGTGAGGGTCGCGCAGTTGAGGACCACGAACGGGCCGGTCGTCCGCCGCGAGCGTTCGTGGATCCGCCTGGCGACGATCTCCTTGCCGACCCCGGCCGGGCCGGTGATCAGCACGCGGCTGCCGGTGGGCGCGACCTTCTCGATCGACGCACGCACCGTGTTGATCCCGGCGGACAGGCCGACCAGATCGCTGCCGGTGCCGGTGCGCCGCTTCAGATCGTCGTTCTCGCGTCGCAGCCGGGCCGCCTCGATCGCCCGCTGCGCCATGAACAGCAATCTGTCCGCCTTGAACGGCTTCTCGATGAAATCGTAGGCGCCCTTCTTGATCGCGGTAACCGCGGTCTCAATCGTGCCGTGCCCGCTGATCATGATGACGGGCAGGCCCGGATGGTCGCGCTGAATGGCGCTCAGGATGCCGAGCCCGTCCATTTCGCTGTTCTGCAGCCAGATATCGAGGATCACGAGGGAGGGCATGCGCCGGCGGATACCCTCCAGCGCCTCCGTCGAGTTGGCCGCCTGGCGGCTCTCGTAACCTTCGTCCTCGAGGATGTCGCCGATCAGCATCCGGATGTCGGCTTCGTCATCGACGATGAGGATGTCATTGGCCATGGGATGCCAGAGCCGGGTTGGTTTCGTTCAGGACCGTAGGCGCTATTGAGAATATCAGAGTAACGATCGCGCCGCCTTCCGGGCGGTCCCGGAGTTCGATCGAACCGTGGTGATCTTCCATGATTTTCTTGACGATGGCCAGCCCGAGGCCGGTGCCCTTCTCCCGCGTCGTCACATACGGTTCGGTCAGCCGATCGCGTTCCGTGTCAGGCAATCCGCGGCCGTTGTCGGCCACGGCGACGGCGAACGCCCCCTCGCGCCGCTCCAGCCTGACATCGATCCGGCCGGGCTCGGCATCGGAGCCTTCCGCAGCCTGGCGCGCTTCCACCGCGTCGACGGCGTTCTGCAGCAGATTGGTCAGCGCCTGGCGGATCTGACGCGAATCGCATCGCAGGACCGCCGCCTCGTCGCCGACATCGACGGTGACGTTCACACCGGTCCGACCGCTGCGCTGCAGGTCGGCAGCCGCGACAACCACCTCCCGAAGATCCTCGTCGCGCATCTGCGGGGTCGGCATCCGGGCGAAGGACGAGAACTCGTCCACCATGCGGCCGATATCGCCGACCTGCCGGACGATGGTCTCGATCATCCGGGTGAATGTGTCGGGATCCGAGACGATCTCCTTCAGATACTTCCGGCGTAGCCGTTCGGCCGAAAGCTGAATCGGGGTGAGCGGATTCTTGATCTCGTGGGCGATCCGGCGCGCCACATCGGCCCAGGCGGCCTTGCGCTGCGCCGAGAGAAGCTCCGTCACGTCGTCGAAGGTCAGGACATAGCCGGTGACCAGTCCGTCGGAGATCTCCGCCGAAAGCCGGGCATGGAAGGTCCGGTATTCGCCGTTCTCCAGGGTCATGGCGATCTGGTCGGACGCCTCGCGCCAGGGACGCTGCACCACCTCGGCCATCAGCGGCTCGAACTCGGGAAGGGTCTCCGCGAAGGTCGTGCCCAGTTTCTCCTCCAGATCGAGCGCGAGCAGCCGGCTGGCCGCCCGGTTCGGCAGGTTCATCCGACCGTCTTCGTCGAGCCCGACAACGCCGGAGGAAACGCCGCCCAGCACCGTCTCGGTGAAGCGCCGACGTTCGTCGAGCTGGGTATTGGCCTCCACGAGTTCCTCGTGCTGGGACTCGAGCTGAGCGGTCATCCGGTTGAAGGCCCGGGTCAGGCTGGCGATCTCGTCCAGGCCGACGCCCAACGGCACGCGGACCGACAGGTCGCCATGGCGGACCCGCTCCGCCCCGTCGATCAGCGAACTGACCGGGCGCACGAGGCGGTCGGCGAGCAGCAGCCCGACCCAGATGGCGGCGAGCAGGATCAGGAGTGCCACCAGGGCGAAGACGATGGCGAATGTGAGTTGGAAGTCGAGCCGACGACCTTCCAGCGCCTCGTATTGGGAGACCGCCTGCTGGGTATCCTCGACCCGGGCCAGCAGCGCCGGATCGACGAAGCGGCCGACGAAGAGAAAGGTGTCGACGATCTGGTTCAGCGCCACCAGCGCGCGCATGCGGTCGTCGTCCTCGGAGGTGATGATCACCACCTCGCCCCGCCGCGCCCGTTCCATCGCCTGCTCCGGCAGCGGTTCGAAATCGAAGGCGAAGGAGAGACCGGTACGGGCGTAGACCCGGCCGGCCCCGTCGAACACCACCGCCTCCGTCAGGTTTCGCACGGCCGCCTGGGCGGTGATCACCTGCTCGAACCGGCGGCTGTCGGACAGCAGGAACGGCGCCTCGCGGTTCAGGTCGTTGGCCATGGCCAGCACGTCGCCCCGGATGGTCTGGCGGTGCTCTTCGAGATAGGCCTCCGCGACGGCGGCGGATTGCGTCACCGCCGTGGAAACCCGCTCGCTGAACCAGCCGCGGACCCCGAGATCGAAGAAGACCGCTGAGAACACCGAGACGATCAGCGTCGGCGTGACGGCGATAAGGGCGAACAGCAGTGCCAGGCGCAGGTGAAGGCGCGCGCCGGCCAGACCCCGGCGGCGTTCGATCCAGATCCGGATGAGCTGGCGGACCACCAGCGCGCCGAGGCCGAGCAGGAAAGCGATGTTCAGGTAGACGCAGAGCAGGACCAGATCCGGATCGGGCCCGAGCGGGCCCGAGCGGGTGATCACGATGGCGGTGGCGGCGCCGGACAGGATCGCCAGCACGCTGAACGCGACCGCGAGCTTGCGCTCGAGCGCGACTCGCCGCGCCCAGCGGCGGAACGCCCGCCACAGGGTCAGCCGCGGCGGCTCCGGCTGTGCGTCGCTGAACGTGGAATGTCCGGTCATTGTGCCGTCGCGGAGATCAAATGGATCGCCCCCCGTGGCGGGGCATACGTCCCGATCCGGCGGCGATCATCACTCGGATCGTACGCTCCGGATCACCGGGATGTCCAATTCGCGGATCTTCTTGCGCAGGGTGTTGCGGTTCAGGCCGAGCAGTTCGGCCGCCCGGATCTGGTTTCCGCGCGTCGCCTTCAGGCTGAGGGAGATCAGGGGCCGTTCGACTTCCCGCAACACCCGCTCATGCAGTCCGGATGCCGGCAGGTCGTCCTTGTGTGCGTCGAAATAGGCGGCGAGATGCCGTTCCACCGCGCCCGAGAGATTTTCGTCGTCCGCCGCCGCGGACCCACCGTCGGCTTCGCCCGGCGGCGGCTCGGCCAGTTCCGACTCGATGGCCTCGGCCCCGATGGTCTCCTCGACATACAGGGCCGCCAGCCGACGGCAGAGATTCTCCAATTCGCGCACGTTGCCTGGCCAGGAATACGCCTGCAGCCGGGTGATCGCGCCGGCGTCCAGGTGCTTGCTCGGCAACCCCTCCGCCGGCATCTGCGCGAGGAAATGGCGCGCGAGGTCGGGTACGTCCTCGCGCCGCTCCCGCAAGGCCGGCAGGCGGATCGGCACGACATTCAGCCGGTAGAACAGATCTTCGCGGAACAGGCCCTGGCGGATCAGCTGGCGCAGATCGCGGTGGGTGGCGGCGACGATCCGGACATTCGCCTGGATCGGGGTGCGCCCGCCGACGGTGGTGTATTCCCCCTCCTGCAGCACCCGGAGCAGCCGGGTCTGCGCCTCGAGCGGCATGTCGCCGATCTCGTCGAGGAACAGGGTGCCGCCCTGGGCCTGTTCGAACCGGCCGGTGGCACGCACGGTGGCGCCGGTGAAAGCGCCCTTCTCGTGTCCGAACAGCTCCGACTCGATCAGCTCACGCGGGATCGCGGCCATGTTGATGGCGACGAACGGACCGGTTGCCCGTTTGCCGTAGTCGTGAAGAGCGCGGGCGACCAGTTCCTTACCGGTTCCGGACTCCCCGGTGATCATGACCGTCAGGTCGGTTCCCATGAGCCGGGCCAGGACGCGATAGATCTCCTGCATCGCCGGCGACCGACCGATCAGCGGCAGGGCGTCATCGCTGCGCTCCGGGATCTCGCGGACCTCGCCCTCCGCCTCCTTTACCCCAGGCGCCGGCGCGGCGAGAGCCTTGCCCACGGTGGCGACCAGCTCGTTCAGGTCGAATGGCTTTGGCAGGTACTCGAAAGCGCCCCGCTCGCTCGCCTTCACAGCCGTGAGAAGCGTGTTCTGGGCGCTCATCACGATGACCCGCAGGTCCGGACGGATCTTGCGGATCCGCGGCAGGAGATCGAGCCCGTTATCGTCCGGCATCACCACGTCGGTGATGACCAGGTCGCCCTCCCCGTCCTCGATCCAGCGCCAGAGTCCGGCGGCGGTTCCGGTGCTGCGAACGGAGTGACCGAGGCGGGTCAGGGCATGGCCGAGAACCGTGCGAATGGCCCGATCATCGTCCGCGATCAGGATCGAGGCCGCCCGCTGGCTCATGCGTTGTCGCTCCCGGCGTTCTGGCCTCGCCGCCGGCGTACGCGGCGGGGTTTGGGTGTGTCGACGATCGGCAGGGTGAGTCTGAAGATCGTCCGTCGGGGCACCGAATCGACCTCGATCACCCCGCCATGGTCGGCGACCGCCTTGGCGACAAAGGCGAGGCCGAGGCCGGAACCGTTGGTCTTGGTCGTGACGAAGGGTTCGAACAGGTTGGCCTGAAGCTCTTCGGGAATGCCGGGACCATTGTCCTGAACGGTGACCTGCAGCGGCAGGTGCACCCGCTCCCGCGATCCGGCGACGGCGACCCGCATACCGTGGCGGTAGCTGGTGGTGAGCGTGATCTCGCCCCCCTCTTCCGGCACCGCCTCGCTGGCATTCTTGATCAGGTTGAGAAAGACCTGCACCAGCAGGTCGTGGTTGCCGAGCACCGCCGGCAGCGACGGGTCGTAGCGTTCGATGAAGGTCACGTTTCGGCCGAATCCGTTCTGGGCGACCCGGCGGCAGCGCTCCAGAACCTCATGGATATTGATACCGGTCCGTTCGATCGGACGCTCGTCACTGAACACCTCCATGCGGTCGACCAGCGCGCAGATCCGGTCCGTTTCGTCGCAGATCAGCCGGGTGAGAATCTGCTCGTCGCCGTGGACGGACTGTTCCAGAAGCTGGGCGGCACCGCGGATGCCCGACAGAGGGTTCTTCACTTCGTGGGCGAGCATCGCCGCCATGGCGCTGACCGATCGGGCGGCTCCGCGATAGGAGAGCTGCCGGTGCATTTTCGACGCGATCGTGCGCTCCTGCAGGTTCACCGCGATCGCACCCGGCGCTTCCGGGATCGGCGCGATCTGCACGTTCACGACGATCTGCCCGATTCTCGGGAACTCGATCTCCAGATCGTAGTCGCTGAGGCCCGATTGGGACGACCTGGCCTGGGCGATCATGCCGAGGAGGGGACTGTCCTGGGGCACCCAGTCGGTGAGGTTGCGTCCGGCCGCCGCCGCCACGCTGGAGGCCAGCAGGTTCTCGGCCGCGATGTTGAGCGAGACGATGCAGTTCTCGCCGTCGAGGACGATGACCGCCCAGGGCAGCGCGTTGAGAACGGTATTCCCGTCCATGTAGGACGAGATCTGACCCCGTCCGAGTGCCGCCACGGCCGTCATGCCGCGATCCTCCCGGTGCTGTCGGTCTGTTCGAGTCCGGCGAAGTACCTGTCGATCTCCGCAAAGACGGTCTCGGGATCCATCGTGTTGTTGACGCGCTGGCGAAAGGCCGCCGAACCCGGCAGGCCGTCGGTGTACCAGCCGATATGCTTGCGGGCGTTGCGGATGCCCGCATGGATCCCGTAGTGCCCGAGCATGGCGTCCAGATGCTCCGTGAGGATGCTTCGGCGCTCTTCCGCGTCCGGGTCGGCGCGAACGACGCCCCCGGTAAGGGCCGCGGCGACCTGGGCCGGGAACCAGGGACGACCGTAACAACCGCGCCCGATCATCACCCCATCGGCCCCGGACCGCTCCAGGCAGGCCTTGGCCGTCTCGATCGAGACGACGTCGCCGTTCGCGACCACCGGAAGCGAAACGCTCTCGACCACCGCGCGGATGCCCGCCCAGTCGGCGGTCCCCGTATACATCTGGCAGCGGGTGCGTCCATGCACCGTGATCAGGCGGATGCCGGCCGTCTCGGCGATCCGCGCCAGGCGCGGCGCATTGCGGCTCTCGGCGTCCCAGCCGAGCCGCATCTTCAGGGTCACGGGCAGGTCGACGGCCGCCACGACCGCTTCCATGATCCGTCCCGCCAGCACCTCGTCGCGCATCAGGGCGGAACCGGCATACTTGTTGACGACCTTCTTGGCCGGGCAGCCCATGTTGATGTCGATCGCGTCCGCCCCCCGATCCGCCATCATCCGCGCCGCTTCGGCCATCACCTTCGGCTCCCAGCCGGCGATCTGAACCACGGCGGGCGTATCCTCGGCGTCGATTTCCGCCTTTCGGGTCTCCTCGCGGACGTCGCGGAGCACCGCACGGCTGGCGATCATCTCGGTCACGACCAGCGGCGCGCCCAGCCGTCGGGCGAGACGGCGGAACGGCCGGTCGGTCACACCGGACATCGGGGCGACCATTACCGGGGCCGAAAGCCTATGCGGGCCGATCTGAATGCACATTAATTGAGCATCCGGGGGTTGTGACCAATCTTTAGGCAAGATAGCCGGGTTTCGATGGATCGCAAAGGGTCTATTGCCCCGAGGGACAGCTAAGTCCCGACAAGCGCATGAACCGCTTTCACGCCCGGATACGCGAGGGTGAGAAGCAGGTAGACCGCCAGAACACCGCGAACCGCCCGGCGTCCCCGCAGACCGAGACGGGCATGGGCGAACAGAACCGCCCCCACCACGACGAACGCCACCAGCGACAGGACCGACTTGTGGTCGCCGCTGATCCACGCGTGGCCCCCGGTGACGTTCAGCGCGATGCCGGAGAGGATGCCCACACCCAGCACGACCTCCGCCGACGTCAGCAGTCGGAAAAGCAGGGTTTCGGCATCGGCGACGGCGGGCAGTCCCGCACTGATGCCGAAGGGCCGCTTCGCCTTCAACGCCCGTTCCTTCATGAACACCCCCAGTCCGGCGACGGCGGCGAGCGTGGCCAGGGCATAGGTCGCCAGCGACACCACGATGTGCAGGATCACCCAGCCTTCCGGCATGCCACCGACGCCGCCCGCATGGGGCGCATCCAGCACGCTGGCGAGCACCGCCACGATCAACAGATAGGGCCCGAGCAGCCCCGCGAGCCGCGCCATCGTGCCCGAGACCGCACTGATCGCGGCGAAAAGACCGACCGTCGTGGCCGCCGAGACCCAGAGCGCCGCGCCCAGCCCGCCATCCCAATGGTCGCCGAACCGGACCAGGGTCCAGCCTACCGCTCCGATCGCCGCGACGGCCACCGCCACCCAGAACCGCCGGTCGCGGGCCGGCTGCGGCCGCCAGGCAAGCAGCACCATCGGCAGGATCGAAACCACCGCCGACAGATTGACCAGCAGAGAGTTGCCGAACAGAGACATGGGCCGATGCCTACACTAAGATCCGTCCCCACTCCACGATCAAGATAGCGCCGATCCTCCGCCATGACCGCCCGGAACCCGCATCCATGACCACCGTCGCCCTGATCGTCGCCGCCGGCAGGGGCGAGCGCGCCGGCGGAGGCCTGCCGAAGCAATACCGGTCCCTCGCCGGCATCCCGGTTCTGCGCCGGGCGATCGGCGTCTTCCTTCAGCATCCACGCGTCGATGCGGTCCGCGTCATGATCGCCGAGGAGCACCGGGCCCTCTACGAGTTCCGCTACGGCGGGGCTCGACCTGGGGCCGACGGTCATCGGCGGGGCGGAGCGTCAGGCCTCCGTCCTCAACGGCCTGGAGAGCCTGGCCGATGCCGAGCCGGACCGGGTGCTGATCCACGATGCCGCCCGTCCGATGGTGCCACCGGGGGTCATCGACCGGGTGCTAAACGCCCTGGACGACACGCCGGCGGCTCTCCCGGTGCTGGCCGTTGCCGACACCCTCCGGCGCGGCGCCGATGGGGTCGCCGCCGGAACCGTGAGCCGCGACGGGCTGTGGCGGGCGCAGACCCCCCAGGGCATGCTCTACCCGGCCATTCTGGACGCCCACCGGCGGGCCGCGGCCGAGGACGTCACCGTGACCGACGACGCCGCCCTGATGGAATGGGCCGGCCACCCCGTCGCGCTGGTGGCCGGCGCCGAGGAAGCGATGAAGATCACCACCGCTGAGGATTTCGCCATGGCAGAACGGTTGATCGCCGGTGCAATGGAGACACGGGTCGGCACCGGGTTCGACGTCCACCGGCTGGGCGAGAAGACCGCCGGCGGCGTGGACGGCGTGGCGCTGGGCGGTATCGTCATTCCCCACGAGCGCGCGCTGCTCGGCCATTCCGATGCCGATGTGGGCCTCCACGCGCTGACCGACGCCCTGTTGGGTGCGCTGGGCGACGGCGATATCGGCGCGCATTTCCCGCCGAGTGACCCTCAATGGAAAGGCGCCGCCTCCGATCGGTTTCTGGCCGACGCCTGCCGCCGGGTCCGAGACGCCGGCGGGACGATCCGGCATCTGGACCTGACGGTGATCTGCGAGCGCCCGAAGGTCGGCCCCCATCGAGAGGCGATGCGCGCGCGCATTGCCGACATCTGCGGGGTCTCCGTCCACCGGGTGTCGGTCAAGGCCACCACCACCGAGCGTCTCGGCTTCCCCGGCCGCGGCGAGGGCATCGCAGCCCAGGCCGCCGCCACCATCGCCCTCCCCGCCCGGGATTTTCCGTGAGCGGCGCCAGACCCTCCCTTGCGTCACCGGCGATCCTGATCGCCACGGGCTTCGGCAGCGGCTACCTGCCGAAAGCACCGGGGACCTGGGGATCGCTGCTCGCGGCCCTGCTCGCCTGGCCGTTGGCCGGAGCAGGCGGCGCTCCGGCGCTGATCGCCGCCGCGATCCTGGCGACGGTCGCCGGGCTCTGGGCGGTCCGCGTCTATGTCGACCGCACGGGCGAGTCCGACCCTGGCCCGGTGGTGGTCGACGAGTTCGCCGGACAGTGGATCGCCCTCGCCGTCTGCCCGCTGGACCCGGTCTGGTGGCTGGCCGGTTTCCTGGTCTTTCGGGTGATCGACATCGCCAAGCCGTTCCCGGCGGGCTGGATCGATCGAAACGTCAAAGGACCGTTGGGGGTCATGCTGGACGACCTCGTGGCCGGGGTCTATTCGGCGGCGTTGCTTCTTGCCGCGGTGACCTGGATATAGACATGCTCCACATGGACCCCTTACCCGGACGGCAGGTCATGGAACCAAGCGAGCAGGCGATCGCCGAGCATGCCGGCCAGATCGCCCACGTGATCCGCAGCACGGCGGTTGATCCGTCGCCCTTTCCCCATCTGCAGATGCAACCGCTGCTCCCCGCCCCGCTCTATGATTCCCTGATCGAAATCGACATCGCGAAGGAGGCCATGCAGGGGGCCCCGTATGGTGTCGCCGGCACCGAATCCGAAAGGAATCGGCTCTCGCTCGTCTATACGGGAGCGGACTTGAGAGAAGGCCGGATCAGCGAGCCGGCGTTTGCAAACGCCTACAGGATTTTGGGCCACAGCTTGGTCCGCGACGCGTTCTTTGCCGTGTTCGGAAGCGAACTTGCCGGGAAATACGGCCGCAGCCCGCTGAGATTGGACACCTCGTTCACCTACGTCGAGGACTCCACCGGCTACGAACTTCTGCCCCATACCGACTCCCACAGCAAGGCGATCACCCTGCTGATCTACCTGCCGCGGCCGGGCGATGACGCAACCTTGGGCACCTGCCTCTACCGGCCGAAGGACGAGAGACTCTACTATGCGGAATATCCGTCCCAGGCCCGACATCGGATCGAGCAGTTCCACCCCGTCTGCACCGTGCCGTTCCGGGCCAATCAGGCGGTGGCCTTCGCCCCGTCGAAACGTACGTTTCACGGTGTGCCACCGGTACACC
This sequence comes from Thalassobaculum sp., assembly GCA_048983575.1. Classification (GTDB taxonomy): domain Bacteria; phylum Pseudomonadota; class Alphaproteobacteria; order Thalassobaculales; family Thalassobaculaceae; genus Thalassobaculum. The sequence goes on from JBLZTD010000001.1 coordinate 3,081,631, forward strand.
AGGGTGACCGCACCCGACGGCTGATACAGTTTCAGATCATCGCCGAACCGGCCGGCGCGCCCGGGTCCCCCGCTTGAACCGACGGACGGATACGGAGACACCGATGCTGCCCAGTCCCCTGCTCTCACTCGCCGCCGACGTGCTCGATCGGGCCAAGGCGCGCGGTGTGATGATCGCCACGGCGGAATCCTGCACCGGCGGCCTGATCGCCGGCTGTCTGACGGAGATCGCCGGGTCCTCCGCCGTCGTCGAACGCGGTTTCGTCACCTACTCAAACGAGGCGAAGACGGAGATGTTGGGGGTGCCGGCTCCGGTGATTGCCTCCGTCGGCGCCGTCTCCGAGGAGGTGGCGCGGGCCATGGCCGAGGGGGCGCTGAAGCGGTCGCGCGCGCAGCTGACGGTCGCCGTCACCGGAGTTGCGGGGCCCGGCGGCGGCTCCCCCGAGAAGCCGGTCGGTCTGGTGCATTTCGGCTGCGCGATGCGCGATGCGGAGACGCTGCATCGAAGGGTGGTCTTCGACGGCGACCGCTCGGACGTGCGGCGGGAAACGGTCCGCACCGCCCTGGAGATGCTGCGGGAGCGGCTGTAGTCAGTCGTACAGCGCCTTCGCCCGGTCCTCGAAGGCCTGCACCATGCGGCGGACGGCCTCGTTGAAGAACAGGCCCATGATCCGCTGCAGCATCAGGTTCTTGAATTCGAAATCCACGTAGAAATCGATCAGGCACCCCTCGCCCTGCTCGCGGAAGACCCAGTGGTTGTTCAGATAGCGGAACGGCCCGTCGGTATAGGTCACGTCGATCCGCCGCTCGTCGTGGTGCAGTTCCACGCGGGAGGTGAACCGTTCCCGGACCATCTTGTAGCCGATCATGAGGTCGGCGAAGAAGACGTTGCCCTCGCGCTTCTTGATGCGGGCGCCGACGCACCACGGCAGGAACTCAGGGTAGGTCTCGACGTCGGCGACGAGCGCATACATCTGGTCCGGCGAATAGGGAACGACGCGCTTTTCGGCGTGTGTTGGCATCCGGGTCTGATCTGGTCCGGTTATTCGGCGGCAGGCTGGATTTGAGCGGGCTGGGCCAGCACGTCGGCCTCGCGCACCGGCTTGCCCGCGAGCCGGGCGTCACGGGCCGCCCGCAGTCTCGCGAAATCGTCGCCGGCGAAGTAGGACGACCGGGTCAGCGGCGAGGCCGAGACCATGAGGAAGCCCTTGTTGAAGGCGCGCGACTTGTAGGTATCGAACTCCGTCGGTTCGACGAACCGGTCGACCGGGTGGTGCTTCGGGGTCGGCTGCAGATACTGGCCGATGGTCATGAAATCGACCTCGGCGGAGCGCAGGTCGTCCATCACCTGCAGCACTTCCTCGCTGCCCTCTCCCAGGCCGACCATGATGCCGGACTTGGTGAAGATCGACGGGTCCATCTCCTTGACCTGGTGCAGCAGGTGCAGCGAGCCGAAATACCGCGCGCCGGGCCGCACCGTGCCGTAGAGCCGCGGCACGGTCTCCAGATTGTGGTTGAACACGTCCGGCTTGGCGGCGACGACGATGGCCAGAGCGTCCTTCTTGCGCCGGAAGTCCGGCGTCAGCACCTCGACGGTCGTGCCCGGCGAGTGCTTGCGGATCTGCAGGATGGTCTCGGCGAAATGACCGGCGCCGCCGTCCGGTAGGTCGTCCCGATCCACCGAGGTGATGACCACGTGGTTCAGGCCCAGTTTGGCGACGGACTTGCCGACATTCTCCGGCTCGTGCGGGTCCAGCAGATCCGGGCGGCCGGTCGCGATATTGCAGAACGCGCAGGCCCGGGTGCAGACCGAGCCCAGGATCATCATCGTCGCGTGCTTCTTCGACCAGCACTCGCCGATATTCGGGCACGCGGCCTCCTCGCACACGGTGTGGAGGCTGTGGTCGCGCATGATCTTGCGCGTCTCGTGATACGTGGCCGAGGTCGGCGCCTTCACCCGGATCCAGTCGGGCTTGCGCTTCTGGACCGGGTTGTCCGGCTTGTGCGCCTTCTCGGGATGGCGGACCCGCGCCTTATCGGCAGAAATGGTCGCCTCTGTCATCGTACGGTCCTTATGCCGGATCTATCCGTTCGCAAACGCGAACCTCAGAAGTGGATGGCCCGGCCGTAGGCGTCAAGGACGGACTCGTGCATCATCTCGCTGAGGGTCGGGTGCGGGAAGATGGTGTGCATCAGCTCCGCCTCCGTGGTCTCCAGGGTCATGGCGACGCCGTACCCCTGGATCAGCTCGGTGACCTCGGCGCCGATCATATGGGCGCCCAGCAGCTCGCCGGTCTTGGCGTCGAAGATGGTCTTCACCATGCCCTCGGGCTCGCCGAGCGCGATCGCCTTGCCGTTGCCGATGAACGGGAAGCGGCCGACCTTCAGCTCATGCCCCTTTTCTTTCGCCTCTGCCTCGGTGAGGCCGACGCTGGCGATCTGCGGACGGCAGTAGGTGCAACCCGGTACTAGGTCGGTGTTCATCGGGTGCAGGCCCTTCACGCCGGCGATCCTCTCGACGCAGAGCACGCCCTCATGGCTCGGCCTTGTGGGCGAGCCAGCGGCGGGCCGGTCAGATCGCCGATGGCGTAGACGCCCGGCTCGCCGGTCTCCATCCATTCGTTGGTCACCACGTGGGTCTTCTCGACCTTCACCTTTGTGCCTTCGAGGCCGATGTTCTCCACATTGCCGACGATGCCGACGGCCAGAGATCACCCGGTCGACCTCCAGGGTCTCCTTCTTGCCCTTGACCTCGATCTCGGCCTTGGCGCCTTTGGCCGTGCCTTCCAGCTTATGCACCTTGGCGCCGGTGTGGATCTTCATGCCCTGCTTGGTGAACTGCTTGAGGGCGAAGGCGGAGATTTCCGCGTCCTCGGCCGGCAGGATCCGGTCGACCACCTCGACCACGGTCACCTCGGCGCCCATGGTCGTGGTGGAAGCTGGCGAACTCCATACCGATGGCGCCGGAGCCGATGACCAGCAGCTTCTTCGGCATGGTCTCGGGCACCATCGCTTCCTTGTAGGTCACGATGGTCTTGCCGTTCGGCTCCATGCCCGGCAGCGTGCGGGCGCGGGCGCCGGTCGCCAGGATGACGTGCTTGGCGCTGTAGGTGCCCACCGCCTTGCCGTCCTTGGTCACCTCCAGCTTGCGCAGACCGCCGGACGTACCGGCCAGCTTGCCCTGGCCGTCGATGACGGTGACCTTGTTCTTCTTCAGCAGGTGGGCGACGCCCGAGGAAAGCTGCTTCGCAACGTCGCGCGACCGCTTAACCACCTTCTTAAGATCGAACGATATGTCCTTGGCGGAAAAGCCATAGGCGTCGAGGTTGTGCAGGATGTGCCCGACCTCGGACGAGCGCAGCAGCGCCTTGGTCGGGATGCAGCCCCAGTTGAGGCAGATGCCGCCGAGATGCTCGCGCTCGACCACAGCCGCCTTCATGCCGAGCTGGGCGGCGCGGATGGCGGCGACGTAGCCGCCCGGCCCGCCACCGACCACGATGACGTCGAATTGGGTATCGGCCATATCTCGCCTCCCCTTACAGCAGCATGGTGAGCGGATCTTCGATCAGCTTCTTGAACGCGGCCAGGAACTCGGCCCCGACGGCACCGTCCACCACCCGGTGGTCGACCGACAGGGTACAGCTCATCACCGTGGCGACGGCCAGGGCGCCGTCCTTGACCACCGCCCGCTGCTCGCCCGCACCCACCGCCAGGATCGCGCCCTGGGGCGGATTGATGACGGCGGCGAAGTCCTTGATGCCGAACATCCCGAGATTGGAGATCGAGAAGGTGCCGCCCTGGTAGTCCTCCGGCGACAGCTTGCCGTCCCGGGCCCGGGTGGCGAGATCCTTCATCGACGCCGAGATCTCCTTCAGGCCCTTGGAGCCCGCATCGCGGATCACCGGGGTGATCAGACCACCCTCGATGGCGACGGCCACGGAGATGTCGACCTGGTCGTAGATCCGGATCGCCTTCTCGGTCCAGGTGGCGTTGGCCGCCGGGACCTGCTTCAGCGCGATCGCTGAAGCGCGGATCACCAGATCGTTAACCGAGAGCTTGTAGGAGTCAGATTTGGCGTTCAGCTCCTTGCGGACCTTGAGCAGCTCGTCGATCTCGCAATCGATAGTCAGGTAGAAGTGCGGGGCGAACTGTTTGGATTCCGTCAAGCGCTTGGCGATCACCTTGCGCATGTTGGTGTTCGGAATTTCCTGGTAACTCGGCAGGCCCGGTACATCCGGCGACGGCGCCTGGGCGGCCGGAGCCGCTGCAGCAGGCGCCGCGGAGGGAGCCGCACCCTGGGACGCGGCGGCCTTCTTCGGCGCGCCGCCCGCCATCGCCTTCTCGATATCCGCCTTCACGATGCGGCCGTTCGGGCCCGATCCGGCGACGTCGTTCAGGTCGATGCCGGCCTGCTCGGCCATGCGCTTGGCCAGCGGGCTGGCGAACACGCGACCGCCGGAGCTCCTCGCGGGCGTCGGCGCGGCCTGGGGAGCCGGAGCGGCAGCGGCGGCCGGAGCCGGCTTCGCCTCTTCCTTCGGCTCCTCCTTCGGCGCTTCCTCCTGCTTCGGCGCGGGCGCGGCCCCGCCGCCATCGGCGGGAATGTCGTCGGCGCTCTCGCCCTCTTCCAGCAGGTAGGCGATGACCGCGTTCACGGCCACGCCCTCGGTCCCGTCGGAGACGACGATCTTGCCGATCGTTCCCTCGTCGACGGCCTCGACCTCCATGGTCGCCTTGTCGGTCTCGATCTCGGCGATCACGTCGCCGGGCGAGACGCTGTCACCCTCCTTCACCATGCCACTTGGCGAGGTTACCCTCCGTCATGGTCGGCGACAGGGCCGGCATCAGAATGGGAGTAGGCATCGCTCGGTCCCCCTCAGGCGCGGTAGCAGGCGGCTTTCGCCGCGGCGACGATGTTCTCCGCCTGCGGCACGGCCAGCTTCTCGAGATTGGCGGCATACGGCATTGGCACGTCGGCGCCCGCGACCCGGCCGACCGGCGCGTCCAGGTGGTCGAAGGCGACCTCCATGACCTGGCTGGCGATTTCCGATCCGATGCCGGAGAAGGCCCAGCCCTCTTCGACGGTGACCAGCCGGTTGGTCTTCTGAACCGAGTTGACGATGGTCTGGATATCCAGCGGACGGATTGTCCGCAGGTCGATGACCTCCGCTTCGATCCCCTCCTCGGCGAGCTTTTCGGCCGCCTCGAGCGCCTTGCCGACCATGATCGAGAAAGCGGTGATGGTCACATCCTTGCCCGAACGCACGATCTTTGCCTTGCCGATGGGCAGCACGAAATCCGGATCGGTCGGCACGTCGAAGGACTGGCCGTAGAGGACCTCGTTCTCCAGGAAGATGACCGGGTTCGGATCGCGGATCGCCGCCTTGAGCAGCCCCTTGGCATCCGCCGCCGACCACGGGCGAAACGACTTTCAGTCCCGGGCAGTGGGCGTACCAGCTCGCGTAGCACTGGGAGTGCTGAGCGGCGACCCGGGCGGCGGCGCCGTTCGGGCCGCGGAACACGATCGGGCACCCCATCTGGCCGCCGGACATGTAGAGCGTCTTGGCGGCGGAATTGATGATCTGGTCGATCGCCTGCATGGCGAAGTTGAAGGTCATGAACTCGACGATCGGCTTGAGCTTGCCGAACGCCGCGCCGACGGCCAGACCGGCGAAACCGTGCTCGGTGATCGGCGTGTCGATGACCCGGTCGGCGCCGAACTCGTCGAGCAGGCCCTGGGTCACCTTGTAGGCGCCCTGGTACTCGGCGACCTCCTCGCCCATGAGGAAGACTTCCTCGTCGCCCCGCATCTCCTCGGCCATGGCGTCACGGAGCGCCTCGCGTACCGTCTGCCGCGTGGTTTCCTTGAAGAACTTGTCCTCGTCCACGTCCTCGGGGATCTGCGTCGCGGTCGCGAGCGGCGAGCCTCGGATCGCCGGACGGGGCGGAAACGGCGGCCGGACGGTTCGGACCGTCGGCAATCGCCGCCGGCGCGTCGTCCTTCTCATCCCCGCCGTTGTCGGACTCGGCTTTCGCAGGCGGCGCTTCGCCGCCGTCCGAGGGGATATCCCCGGCGCTCTCGCCTTCCTCCAAGAGATAGGCGATCACGGCATTGACCTGGACGCCCTCCGCCCCTTCGGAGACGACGATCTTGCCGACGGTGCCTTCATCGACGGCCTCGACCTCCATGGTCGCCTTGTCGGTCTCGATCTCGGCGATCACGTCGCCGGCGGAGACCGTGTCACCCTCCTTCACCATCCATTTCGCAAGGTTCCCCTCGGTCATGGTCGGCGACAGAGCCGGCATCAGAATGGGAGTAGGCATTCGGTGTCCCCCCTCTCGGGTGCAGCGGCCATTTCGCCCTTGGGCATGTCGCCCTGGAGGCCGAGCCGCGCGATTGGTTCGCTCGCGAGCGTTCTTGTCCTGTCCGTCGGCCGGTCCGTCAGTGCGCCTCGACCAGCACGTCCGTCCAGAGTTCCTCGACGTCCGGTTCCGGGCTCTGCTGGGCGAAGTCGGCGGCGTCGGTGATGAGATCCTTCACCTCGCGATCCACCTTCTTCAGGGTGTCCTCGTCGACCCCCTGGTCCAGCACCAGACGGCGCAGGGTGTCGATCGGGTCGTGCTCCTGGCGCATCTTGTTGACCTCCTCCTTGGTCCGGTACTTCGCCGGATCGGACATGGAGTGGCCTCGGTAACGGTAGGTCTTCATCTCCAGGATGAACGGCCCCTTGCCGTCGCGGCAGTGCTTGACCGCCTTCTCGCCGGCCGCCTTGACGGCCAGCACGTCCATACCGTCCACCTCTTCGCCCGGGATACCGTAGGCATGGCCGCGCTGGGCCAGCGAGGGTCCTGCCGCGGCGACGCTGCTGTCGACGTACCCATGGCGTATTTGTTGTTCTCAATGATGATAGATCACCGGCAGCTTCCACAGGGCGGCCATGTTGAAGCTCTCGTAGACCTGCCCCTGGTTCACCGCACCGTCACCGAGATAGGTCAGGGAAACCCGGTCGGTCTTGCGGTAGTCGATGATTGAAGCCGAGGCCGGTTCCGATCGGCACCTGGGCGCCGACGATGCCGTGACCTCCGAAGAAGTTCTTCTCGCTGGCTGAACATGTGCATCGAGCCACCCTTGCCCTTCGAGTAGCCCCCGATGCGCCCGGTCAGCTCGGCCATGACGCCGCGGGCTTCCATGCCGCAGGCCAGCATGTGGCCGTGATCCCGGTAGGAAGTGACAACCGTGTCCCCCTCGCCGATCGCCGCCTGCATGCCGACGACGACCGCTTCCTGGCCGATATAGAGATGGCAGAACCCGCCGATCAGACCCATGCCGTAGAGCTGACCCGCCTTCTCCTCGAAGCGGCGGATCACCAGCATGTCGCGGTAGAAGCCGATCAGCTCGTCCTTCGACGGCATCTCGCTCTTCGCGGGCGCGGATCTGGCGGTTCGGGACGTGCGTTTGGCGGCAGGCTTCTTCGTGGTCCCCGATGTGCTCGAGGCCGACTTCGTCGTGGCTGCGCGGGCCATGGGTCTCCCCCTGTTCGTGGCCGGGGCGCTTTCAGTCCGCGCCAACTCGGTACGCACAGAACTAAGGGAAACACGTCACATTTTCAAGATGCGTAACATCTTGTGCTGCAACGCAAAAATGTCATTCAACTGATTTTCGGTTAAGCGTTCGAAATCACTCAGCGAACGGCTACGTTCAACACCAGGTCGCCGGTCGGGATGATCCCGTTCCCGATCACAACGGAGTCCGCGGGAACATAGCCGAGGACCAATCGGGCCCGCTCTTCCAGCAGATCGGTGTCCAGGCTGTTCGGATTCAGGCGCGCCACCTTGCCCTCGAGCGCCCGGCGCTCGGCCGCGACCTCCGCGAGCACGGAGCCCGCATCGGCGATCTCGACGTCAAGACGCTGCCAGGCGCGCAGCCCGCGATCCCCCTCCACCGCGTGATAGGCGAAATAGGCCATCAGCAGCGAGGCCATCAGGGGCCCGAGAACCTTGGGAACGCGACGCTTCAATTCCGCCGTCAGGGACATCCGGCCCTCCAGATCACGAATCGAAGTCATTAAATCATGAGCGGAATTAACGGTCACCGTGAACAGAACGCAAATCGACGGTCTGCAAAGGGCAAATCCGGCGACGTGTTGCAGAAATGACTCAGAACGCCCGCCGGACGACTGGTGCGGCGCGTCAGCTCCTGCGGGCGTGTTTCAACGCCCGCTCCCGCCAGGCGTTCAGCACCTCGGCGATGATGATGGCATCGCCGGATCCATCCTCGAACACCAGGCCCACCGGCAGGATCTGGGAATGGCCGGTCAGAAACCGGTTCAACGCCCGCATGACGGCAAACCCGCGGTCGGCATCGAAGACCACGTAAGCGAGTTTCGGATTGCGCCCGGTACCGCGTCCCGCCATCGAGAATTCCGAGACCTCGTCCCAGCCGTACCGACGTACGGTCCACAGCCGCGCGACGGTCATTCCCTCCCGGTCGAGGCGGACCTGCAGACGGTTGAGCAGGTTGGTGGCGACGAGAAACAGGCCGCCCGCAACAAAGCCGATGGCGACCATCGGCCAGCCGGTTTCGGGCCGGGGTTCCTCGCCGACGAGCATCGCGCCACCCGTCGCCGCGACCACCGCGCAGGCGAACGGAAACACCCCGCGGCGCCATCCCGGCAGCTTCAGCGTGGCACTGTCGCCGAGCCGGGACGGATGGGTGCGGGGTTTCCCCTGGCGAGCCTTCTCCGGGCGGCGCGCGTCGCCGGACGGTTTCGCCTTATCGGTCTTGTCGGTCACCCGGGTCGGAACGTCAGCCGGCCAGCGGGGCCAGCGACTGGCGTCCGGCGTAGACGGCGGCCGGGCCGAGGGCCTCCTCGATGCGCAGAAGCTGGTTGTACTTGGCGATCCGGTCGGAGCGGGACAGCGACCCGGTCTTGATCTGACCGGCATTGGTCGCGACAGCGATATCGGCGATCGTGGTGTCCTCGGTCTCGCCCGAGCGATGAGAGATGACCGTGCCGAACCGCGCGCCCTGGGCGGTGCGGATGGTCTCCAGCGTCTCGGTCAGGGTGCCGATCTGGTTCACCTTCACCAGAATGGCGTTGCCGCTGTCCTCGGCGATCCCACGCCGCAGACGGGTCGGATTGGTGACGAACAGGTCGTCTCCGACGATCTGCACCTTGCGCCCGATTTCCGCGGTCAGCGCCTTGAAGCCGTCCCAGTCGTCCTCGGCCAGCGGGTCCTCGATCGACACGATCGGATACCGCGCCGACAGATCGGCATAGAGCTTGATCATGCCGCCGGTGTCGAGGGTCTTGCCCTCCCCCTCGAGCACGTACTTTCCATCCTTGAAGAACTCGGTCGAGGCCGGGTCGAGCGCGATCATGACGTCTTCGCCCGGAGTGTAGCCGGCCGCCTCGATCGCCTTCATGATGGCCCCCAGCGCCTCGTCGGCCCCCTTGAAGCTGGGCGCGAAGCCGCCTTCGTCGCCCACATTGGTGTTATGGCCGTCCGCCGCCAGCCGCTTCTTCAGGGCCTGGAACACCTCGGCGCCACAGCGCAGGGCTTCGGCGAAGGTCGGCGCCGCCACCGGCATGATCATGAATTCCTGGAAGTCGATCGGATTGTCCGCGTGAGCGCCGCCGTTGATGATGTTCATCATCGGTGTCGGCAGCACATGGGCATAGGCGCCGCCGATATAGCGCCAGAGCGGCTGCTCCATCTCGGAGGCCTGCGCCTTGGCGACCGCCATGGACACGCCGAGCAGCGCGTTCGCACCCAGCCGGCCCTTGTTATCGGTGCCGTCGAGCTCGATCATCGTGCGATCGACCAGGAGCTGCTCCGAGGCTTCGCGGCCGGACAGGGCTTCGAAGATCTCGCCGTTCACCGCATCGACCGCCGCGCGCACGCCCTTCCCGCCGTAGCGTTTGGCGTCTCCGTCGCGCTTCTCCACCGCCTCGTAGGCTCCGGTCGATGCGCCGGACGGCACCGCGGCCCGACCGACGGCGCCGGTCTCGAGGGTGACGTCCACCTCGACGGTCGGATTGCCTCGGCTGTCCAGGACCTCGCGGGCGATGATGTCGATGATGGCGCTCATATCTGTCCTCTGTGCGGAAAGGAGTGGCGATCGGGCGTCGTGCTTGCGACGGGCGCGCTCTCAATAGCTCCGCTCCCCGTCGCGTTCAACACGCCAAGTTCAACAAGACGTGAGTGCGCCTCGCCGATTGTAAATCTCTCGGTGTTTGAAATCCGCGCCCATTCGCACTAAGTTGAAGGTGTTGCCCTGATCGTGCGGGCGGCAAATCATTAAGGAGTTCGACATGGCCATCGGCGGCGTCGACACACAGGCAGGTACTCAGCTTTCCGCTCTCAGGAACGCGCAGACGTCCCGGACGGAGGACGCCCGCGCCCAGCAGGAAGCGCAGGATGCCCGGTTCATCTCCAGCGGCGCCACGGAGACCGAAAACCGGGAGTCCCGGTTCGGCACGACCGAGACCGGAACCGAACAATCCGGCTTCGGAAGCCCCACCACGACGTTGGACAGCCAGTCGCTGAGCGCGCTGATTCTGACGACGCAGCAGCAGGCCGGTCCCCAGGGTCAGACCCCGGCTCAGGGCGAGGAGCAGAACGACGCGCAGTCGGCTGCCGCCGACGAAACCCGGCAGCAGCAGGTGGTCGCCGGAAACAGCACCAACTCGCTCGCTCCGGGCACGACGGCGGGCGTTGCCAATGGATCGACCGATACACGCGGCGTATCGCTTCTGGTCTAGCGCCAACGACCGACCGGTCTCTAATCGCGGCGGCCTCCGGGCCGCCGTTTTTATTTTGAGCAGCACCTGTAGACTGGCTGCGGCGACCTCTGTCGAAACGGAACTCTGATGACGGACAGCCCGACCACGCCCTCCTATTCCGCCCACTCGGTCCGGCCCGAGACCGGCAACGGCTATCCCGACGCCTATGCGACATCCTCGGCCGGACGGATCAAACGCAAGCTCGGCAACCATGGCGGCATCACCAATTTCGGCGTGAACCACGTCACCCTCCCCGCCGGCTGCCAGTCCTCGCTGCGCCATTGGCACACAAGGCAGGACGAGTTCGTCATGGTGCTGACCGGCGAGCTGGTGCTGCAGACCGATGCGGGCGAGCGGATCCTGGGGCCCGGAGACTGCGCCGCCTTCCCGAAGGGCACCGGCGACGGCCACGCATTGCACAACCGCTCCGACGCCGAGGCTACCTATCTGGAGATCGGCGACCGCAGCGAGTTCGACGAGGTCGACTATTCCGATGTCGACATGGGCGTGCGCTGGCGCGAGGGCGAGCAATACTTCGTGCGCCGCAGCGACGGTTCGGTCATTCAGAAGGCGTGAAGGGCCGCTAACCGTCCGACGACAGCAAAGCCGCAGCCTTGTGGCGCGCCAATTCCGCGGCCTGCTTCCGACCGGTCGCTGCGAGCGCATCGGCGTATTTGCGCCAGCTCCAGGCGGAAGTGGGTTTGGCCGCCGTCCGTTCCGCCAGGAGCGCCCGGGCGAGCGCGGGATCAGCCTCCACCGCGGCCGTGACCAGCATCTCCTCGAAGATATCGCGCTGCGCGTGGCTCCCACCCATGCAGTACAGGTCGTAGCGCACCGGATAGAGCGCCCCGACCACCGTCGCCGCGTCGCCCCTGGCCAGCGCGGCCATCGCCGCGGCGGTCGCGGTTCCGACCCGGGCCGCGACGCGCCCCTGGGTGGTGGCGGCATTGGCATAGCTTTCCAGGTGCCCGGCCAGGGACGCCGCCGCCTGCGGCTCCCCGCCCTTGATCAGCGCCATCAGGTAGTGCAGCGAAACGAAGATCAGCTCGTGGTCCTCGACATGGCGCAGGGAGATCCGCGCGAGGTCCTTCCAGCGGTCTCCGACATCGACCCCGTACATCTCCAGCCGCCACAGCAGCGACGCGCCATTGCAGACGTCGAGATACATGTCGGCGTCCAGGTCGGACGCGACATGGCGGTCGTACAGCGCGAGCACCGCGTCGAACTCGTGGCGTTCCAGATGGAACAGGGCCTGGTGCCAGTAGAGATGGAAGCGGAAATTGTTGGTCACCGACCATGACACTTCCAAACCCCTGACCCAATCGACACCCTCCCGGTGCCTGCCCTGCATTTCCAGCACGTGGGCGACGGCGTGAACGGCCCAGGCATCCGACGGGTTGCGCTCCACCGCCTCGCGCCCGATCGCCTCGGCCCGGGCGTAGTCTCCCGCCTCCTCCAGGCCGAAGGCATGCATGCCGAGGAGATAGCCGTAGTCCGGGTCCGCGTCGCTCCACTCCGGCAGGACGCGGGCGGTGCTGTCCCGCATCATCCGGCCCTCGCCGGCGTAGAAATGATTGAAATGGGCGAGACGCAGGGCGAGCGCGTCCTTCGGATGATCGACGGCGATCCGCTCCCAGCAGTCGGTCGTCCGGTCGATGTTCTCCGCGCACCAGGCCTCCAGCGCCGCCAGATGCAGCGTCTCCCGGTCGGTCACGCCGTCGGCGTCGACCCGGGCCTTCGCGGTGGCCAGCGCGCTTTTCGCCCGCTCGGCCATGGCGCCGCTGCCGAAAAGCTTGAACAGGTATCCCTTGGCGACATGGCCCATGGGCATGTCAGGATCGGCCGCCAGAACCTGTTTCAGCCGGTCGCCGATATCCCGGCCGAAGCCGAGATAGGAGGAGACCATGCCGTCGAACGCCTGCACGGCCTCCGGGCTGCGGGTGGTGTAGCTCAGGCCGTAGCGGCCTTCCTGTGTCGCCATGACGGTCCTTTCGCTCAGTCGAGCGTGATCGGATTCGCTTTGGCGATGCTATCGAAGGCCTTGAACGTCGCCAACAGGCCCGCGACCTGGTCGAGCGGAACCATGTTCGGACCGTCGGACGGGGCGCTGTCCGGATCCGGATGGCACTCCATGAACACCGCCGCCACGCCGACCGCGAGCGCCGCCCGGGCGATCACCGGCACGAACTCGCGCTGGCCGCCGGAAGAGCCGCCCCTGCCGCCCGGCTGCTGGACCGAATGGGTGGCGTCGATCACCACCGGATACCCGTCACGCGCCATTTCCGGCAGACCGCGCATGTCGGAGATCAGCGTGTTGTAGCCGAAGCTGGTGCCCCGGTCGGTGAGCAGAATATCGTGATTGCCGGTGGCGGCGACCTTGGCGGCGATGTTGGCCACGTCCCAGGGGGCCAGGAACTGACCCTTCTTCACGTTGACCGCCTTGCCGGTTTCGCCGGCGGCCACGACCAGATCCGTCTGCCGGCACAAGAAAGCCGGGATCTGCAGAACATCGACCGCCTCGGCCGCGATCGCGCAGTGCGGCGGCTCGTGGACGTCCGTCAGCACGGGGCACCCGAAGCGTTCACGGACCTCCGCCAGGATCGACAGGCCCTGGTCGATGCCGACGCCGCGTCCCGCGTTCAGGCTGGTCCGGTTCGCCTTGTCGTAGGAGGCCTTGAAGATCAGCGGAACCCCGGCCTCGCCGGTCACCCTCACAAGCTCCTCGGCGATCTCCAGCGCATGCTCCCGGCTCTCGATCTGGCAGGGGCCGGCGATCAGCGTGAACGGGCGGTCGTTGGCGACGGCGACGTCGCCGATGCGCACGGTGCGGGCGGCAACCATCGGGGTGTCCCTTTCCGGGTCAGACCAGGCGCGACTGCTCCACCGCCGCGGCGATGAAGCTGGTGAACAGCGGATGCGGATCGAACGGCTTCGACTTCAGCTCCGGGTGGAACTGGACGCCGACGAACCACGGATGATCTCGGCAGCTCGACGATCTCCGGCAGCAGCCCGTCCGGCGACATGCCGGAGAACCGCAGACCCGCCTTCTCCAGCGCCTCGCGGTAGTTGATGTTCACCTCGTAGCGGTGCCGATGGCGCTCATGGATCAGGTCGGCGCCGTAGATGGCATGCACCCGGCTCCCCTCCTCCAGCTTGCACTCGTAGGCGCCGAGACGCATGGTGCCCGCCGTAGTCGCTGTCGTTGTCGCGGGTTTCGGTGACGTTGCCCCGGTGTCCATTCGGTCAGCAGGCCGACAACCGGCTCATCGCAGGGACCGAACTCGGTCGACCCGGCCGTCGGCACCCCGCCCCGGACTGCGCGCCGCCTCGATGCACGGCCATCTGCATGCCGAAGCAGATCCCGAAATACGGAATCTTGCCGTTCGCGCGCGAAGGTGACGGCGGCGATCTTGCCTTCCGAGCCGCGCTCTCCGAACCCGCCGGGAACCAGGATCCCGTGCACGTCCTCGAGGCGCATCACCGCCTCGCTCTCGGTCTCGAAGATCTCGCTGTCGATCCAGTCGAGCTCGACCTTCACGTTGTTGGCGATGCCGCCATGGGTCAGCGCTTCCGCCAGCGACTTGTAGGCTGTCCAGCAGGCTCGTGTACTTGCCGACGACGGCGATCTTGACCTTGCCCTCCGGATTGTCGACCCGGTCCGATGATTTCGGTCCAGCGTTCCAGATTCGGCTCGCTCTCGTCCTGGAGCAGACCGAAATGACGCAGAACCTCGGTGTCCAGCCCGTCCTCGTGATAGCGCAGCGGCACCGCGTAGATCGACGACGCGTCGAGGGCGGGGATCACCGCCTCGGGGCGGATGTTGCAGAACTGTCCGATCTTGCGGCGCTGGTCGCTCGGGATGTCCCGGTCGCAGCGGCACAGCAGGATGTCGGGCTGGATACCGACACTCTGCAACTCCTTCACGGAATGCTGGGTCGGCTTGGTCTTCAGCTCGCCCGCCGAGGCGGATGTAGGGCACCAGGGTCAGATGCAGGAACAGCGAGCGCTCGTGGCCGAGTTCGTTGCCGAGCTGGCGGATCGCCTCGAGAAAGGGCAGGCCCTCGATATCGCCCACCGTGCCGCCGATTTCGCACAGGACGAAATCCTCGTCGGTGATGTCGCCCTTGGCGAATTCCTTGATCGCGTCGGTCACGTGGGGAATCACCTGGATCGTGGCGCCGAGATAATCGCCGCGCCGCTCCCGCGTCGATCACGTCCATATAGATCCGGCCGGTGGTCACGTTGTCACTCTTGCGCGCCGAAACGCCGGTGAAGCGCTCGTAGTGGCCGAGATCGAGATCGGTCTCCGCCCCGTCGTCGGTGACGTAGACCTCGCCGTGCTGATACGGGCTCATCGTGCCCGGATCCACGTTCAGATAGGGGTCCAGCTTGCGCAGGCGGACTTTATAGCCGCGGGCTTGCAGCAGCGCGCCCAGAGCTGCGGAGGCGAGACCTTTTCCGAGGGAGGAGACCACGCCGCCGGTAATGAAGATAAACCGCGTCATGGGCGTTCCTTATACATCATCGGGCGCGATCCAAGCACGCGTTGTGACCATCCGGCGCCACGAATGCGGTGCCGGCCGAGAACGGGCGGGAATCACCCGCCGTATCAAGGTGTTACTGCGAGAGAGGTGCTGCCGGAGCCGTTGGCTCGGCGGGCTCCTCGACGGCCGGAGTCTGGTCGACGATCGAGGAGGTCGTCGTCTGAGACGCGAGAATCGCCAGCGTCAGGCTGGTCGCCATGAAGCAGGCGGCCAGAATCGCCGTCGTCCGAAGTCAGCAGATTGGCGGTGCCGCGCGCCGACATGAAGGACCCGAGGCCACCGCCGCCGCCTCCGCCGCCCCCGATGCCGAGGCCCCCGCCCTCGCTGCGCTGCAGCAGCACGGTGACGATCAGCGCGAGCGCGATCATGAGATGTACGGTGAGAATGATCAGTTCCATGTCGAACCCCGGTCTTCGGTCGGCGCGGTTTGTACCGCTTCCTCCGGTCGTTGGCCAGTCCGTCGTTCACTCGACCCGAGTTCGAACCGGCCCCTCTGTCGTCCACGGTCGATGCGATCAGGGCGTCGCCTCGGCAATGCCGAGGAAATCGTCCGCCTTCAGCGAGGCGCCACCGACCAATGCGCCGTTCACGTTCTTGACCGCCATCAGTTCGGCCGCGTTGCCCGGCTTCACGGATCCGCCGTAAAGCAGCCGCACCTTTTCTGCGTCGCCGGTGATGTCGGCCAACACCTTCCTGATATGGGCATGGACGGCGGCGACGTCATCGGCCGTCGGCGTGCGTCCTGTGCCGATCGCCCAGACCGGTTCGTAGGCGATCACCAGCGTCTCGCCGTTCAGCCCGTCCGGAACCGACCCGCGGACCTGGCCTTCGACCACCTCGAGCGCCCGACCCGCGTCCCGTTGCGCCTCGGTCTCGCCGACGCAGACGATGGGCACGAGCCCGGCCCGGCGCGCCGCCTCGGCCTTGGCACACACCGTCGCGTCATCCTCGCCGTGATTCGCCCGCCGTTCGGAATGGCCGACGATCACATAGGTACAGCCGAGGTCGGCCAGCATCTCGGCGGAGACGTCACCGGTATGGGCGCCGCTCTCTGCCGTATGGCAATCCTGGGCGCCGAGGGCGACACCGCTCGATCCGAGGACGACGCTGACCGGCGAGAGGTAGACCGACGGCGGGCACACGGCCAGCTCCACCCCCACGCTGCCGACCTTGTAGGCGAGCGCGGATGCCAGGGTTTCGGCGGTCACGCGGTCCAGGTTCATCTTCCAATTGCCTGCGATCAGCGCGCGTGGAGCCACGGCGGTATCCTCCTCGGTCGTTGTTCGGTGCATCGGATTTCGGCTGTGCTCTAGCACGAGGCGGAGCCCGACGCCAACCGCCCGGCCGGACCGCCTCCCCCGCTCCATGCCCGAAGCCTTGCGTTCCAACGCATCCGGAGCCTACAACCCTGATCCGAAGAGTACCCGCGACCCGCTGCATCAGGCCGCCAGATCATGCTTCAGTTCATCCGTTCCAAAGTCACCTCGATCTTCGTGAAGATCCTGTTCGTCCTGCTCATCGCGAGTTTCGCGGTCTGGGGCATCGGCGACACGATCTTCGGCAATCCGGCGGGCCGGGCGGCGGTCGAGGTCGACGACGACGTGCGGGTGACCGCCGTCGAGGCGGCGAGCGAGTTCGACCGCGCCCGCCGCCGTCTCGGCGTGCCGCTTTCGGTGGACCAGGCGATCCAACTCGGCCTGCTCGACCAGACCCTGCAGAACCTGACCGTGCAGAGCCTGATGGTCGCGGCCACCAACCGCCTCGGCCTCTCCGCCAGCGACACCCAGGTGGTCGGGCTCATCCGCCAGCAGTTCCGCGACAGCCTCGGTCAGTTCGACCGGACGGCCTACGAGACCTTCCTCGCTTCGAACGGTTGGACGGAGGAGGAGTTCGTCGCCCGGGCGCGCCGCGATCTTGCCCGCAACCAGTTGATCGGCGCCGTCGCGACCAGCAGCGAGAAGACCGTTCCGGAAGCCCTGGTCCGGGCTCTGCACGACTATCGGGAGGAGCGCCGGGTCGCCGAGGCCGTGCGGATCGACGCCAGCGCTCTGCCGGCGCCGGCACAGCCTGACGAGGAAACGCTGCGGTCCTACTACGAGACGAACAAGCAGGCCTACGAGACGCCGGAATACCGGGGCATCAGCTGGATCGAGATCTCGCCGCAGTCGGTGGCCGAGTCCATCGAGATCCCCGAGGACGAGTTGCGGGCCGCCTTCGAGGAGCGCGGCGACAGCTACGGCACCCGCGGGTCGCGTACGGTCGACCAGGTCCTGTTCACCGAGGAGGAGAGTGCCCGCGCCGCCTACGATCGGATCCAGGCCGGCGAGGACTTCGCCGCGGTGGCCGGGGACCTGACCGGCATGGCCGCCGCCGAGCTGGATTTCGGCAGGGTCTCGCGCGCCGACCTGCCCGAGGGAACCGCCGACGGCGTTTTCGCGGTAACCGAGGCCGGCGGCGTGACAGAGCCGCTGGAGAGCGATTTCGGCTGGCATCTGTTCCGGATCCGCGAGGCCGAGATCGGCGCGCCGGCGACGTTCGAGGACGTGCGCGACGATCTCCGCCGCGACCTCGCGCTGGACCGGGCCTACGACACGGTGTTCGAGCGGTCGAACGCGCTGGAGGACGAACTGGCCGGCGGCTCGACCCTGGAAGAGGCCGCCCGGACGCTCGACATCGCGCTCAATCAGATTCCCTTCATCGCCCGCGACGGCAGCCAGCCGGCCGGGGGCATCGTCACCACCGTTCCCGGCGCCCCCTTCCTGACGACCGCATTCGAGATCCAGACGGGCGAGCTAAGCCAGTTGGACGAGACCCGGGACGGGACGTTCTTCATTCTGCGCGTGGACGGCGTCGAGCCGCCGCGGATCCCGGAGCTGGATCAGATCCGCCCCAAGGTGATCGCCGACTGGATCGTCGAACAGCGCCTGGAAGCCGCGGAGGAGACCGCCGATGCCATCGTCGCCGCGGTCGAGGATGGCGCGCCGCTTGAAGCCGCCGCGGCCGAGCGTGGGCTGCTGGTAGAAAGGCTGCCGGCGATCACCCGCCGAGGTCAGGGCCTGCCGAGCGGCTGGCCGCCGGCGGTTGCCGGCGCGCTCTTCGGTCTCGAGGCCGGCGGCGCCAGCGCCGTGAGCAGCAACGACGGCGCCGCGGTCGTCACCCTGGTCGAGGTGATCGAAGGGGGCGGCGACATGGCCGCCCCGGAGGACCGGATCCGCCAGGAACTGGCCGGAGCGATTTCGTCCGACGTGGTCGAGTTGCTGCTGGCCGACCTGGAGGAGCGCCACGACGTGAACGTCAATCCCGCCGTGGTCCGCCAGTTGTTCACCACGAGCGAAGGCGCCCAATGAGCACCAGTCCGGACTTCGACGCGTTCCGCCGTGACTACGAGGCGGGGCGGGCGCAGGTCGTCTGGACCACGCTCGTCGCCGACCTGGAAACGCCCGTCTCGGCCATGCTCAAGCTCGCCGACGGCCGGGCCAACGCCTTTCTGCTGGAGTCGGTCGAGGGCGGCGCGGTGCGCGGGCGCTATTCGATCATCGGTCTGAAGCCGGACGTCATCTGGCGCTTCTACAAGCAGAAGGCCGAGATCAACCGGCAGGCCCGGATCGATACCGACGCGTTCCAACCGGTCGCCGAACCGCCTCTCACGTCATTGCGCGCGCTGATCGCCGAAAGCCGGATCGACCTTCCTGACGCCGTCCCGCCGATGGCCGCCGGACTGTTCGGCTATATGGGCTACGACGCGATCCGTCTGTTCGAGGATATCCCGGACGAGAATCCCGACACGCTGGGCATCCAGGACGGGATCATGCTGCGGCCCACCATCGTCTGCGTGTTCGACAACATCGACGACATGGTGACCATCATCACGCCGGTCTATCCGAGTGACGCCATGTCGGCCGCCGCCGCCTACTCCGCCGCGGCCGAGCGTCTGGCCGACGTGGTGTCCGACTTCGAGCGTTCCCTGCCCTACCGCCGCGAGAGCGCCCGGAACATCGACGCGCTGCCGGAACCGGTATCCAACACCGGCCGCGAACGGTACCACGAGATGGTGCGACGGACCGTCGACTACATCAACGCGGGCGACGCCTTCCAGGTGGTGCCGTCGCACCGGATGTCCGTGCCGTTCAGCCTGCCCCCCTTCGCGCTCTACCGATCGCTTCGGCGCCTGAACCCCTCGCCGTTTCTGTTCTACTTCGACTTCGGCGCCTACGCCATCGTCGGGTCGAGCCCGGAGATTTTGGTTCGGCTGCGCGACGGGGTGGTCACCATTCGTCCCCTCGCGGGCACCCGCAAGCGCGGGGAAACGCCCGAACAGGACAAAGCGCTCTCCGAGGAACTGCTCGCCGACCCGAAGGAGCGGGCCGAGCACCTGATGCTGCTGGACCTGGGACGCAACGATGTCGGCCGGGTTGCGGAGATCGGAACGGTCGAGGTGAAGGACCAGTTCACCATCGAGCGCTACAGCCACGTGATGCATATCGCCAGTCACGTGGACGGCAAGCTCGCCGCCGACAAGGACGTGCTGGAGGCGCTATTCGCCGGGTTCCCGGCGGGCACGGTCTCCGGCGCACCGAAGGTCCGGGCGATGGAGATCATCGACGAGCTCGAGGTCTCGCGGCGCGGCGTCTACGCCGGCGCCGTCGGCTATCTGTCGGCCAATGCCATGGACACCTGCATTGCTCTGCGCACCGCCCTGGTGAAGGACGGCACCATGTACGTCCAGGCCGGCGGTGGCGTGGTCGCCGACAGCGATCCCGAGGCCGAATGGCAGGAAACCCAGAACAAGGCCCGTGCCCTGATCCGCGCCGCCGAAGAAGCGGTCAGGTTCGCGGCGAAGCGGAACTGAGTCCGGGCTTCAACCCGCGCTGCGGAGTATCGACCGGCTACTCCGCCGGCTGTACCGCTGGTTCCGCCCGACGCACCGAGGGTAGCAGCAGCCCGGCGATGGCGCCGGCGGCGGCGAACAGCGCCAACAAGATGAGAAGCGGTTCGAAATCGCCGGCCATGTCGTAGAGCTGACCCACCAGCGGCACGCTGATCGCCGACACCCCGAGCGACACCAGGAACTTCACGCCGAACGCCGTTCCCCGCCAGGCCGGCGGCGAGAACTTCGCGAACAGGCTGTTCTCCGCCGGCACGAACGCCGTGTTGACCAGTACCATCATCGCCGCGATCGGCAGCAGCAGCGGCCCGGCGAAGAGTCGCGGCGAAGGCCAGGAACGGGATCTGGAGCGCCCAGCAGGCGATGTAGACCCGCTTCAGGTCGAACCGGTCGGCCATCCAGCCGCCCAGGATCTGCGCCAGGGCCGACACGCCGTAGATCAGCGAGACCAGCAGCCCAACGCCCGCGGTCGTGTCGACGAGGCCTTCGAGCCGCTGGTCGAAGAGCTTCGGCATGGCGAATGAGGTCGACTGGTAGATCAGACCCGAGAACGCGATGGTCACCATCAGCACCAGGGCGCCGCGGAGCATGTCGCCCCGGCTCGCCTCGCTGGCCGCCGCATGGTGAACGGCCCGATTGTCCTCGACCAGTCCGAGCACGATGGAGGTCACGAGGGCGAGACCGACGACGACGCAGACCGCGCCGGGCACGAAGAACGCCCATTGCCACCCGAATGCGGCGGCCAGCGTTCCCGCGACCGCCGCACCGCCGGCGGTGCCAAACGACCCGAAGACGCCGTTGATCCCCAGCGCCCGGCCCCGCGTCGCCGGATCCCGGGTGACCCAGGCGATGCCGACCGGGTGGTAGATCGACGCGAAGAGACCGATGCCGCCGAGACCGATCGCCATGGCCACCGGCCCGTCGGCAAATCCGGTGGCCACGCACATGCCGCCGGTTCCCAGGAAGAACAGTGCCATCATCCCCGGCGCGCTCCAACGATCGGCCAGCCAACCGGCAGGGACCGCCGCCGCTCCGAACAAAATCTGCCCCGCCAGCATCAGGGCGATCAGCTCGCCGAACGACATGTTCCACGCCCCCTCGAGAGACAGGACGACTGTCGGATACAGCAGCATCAACAGGTGCGAGAAGGTGTGGCCGACGCAGGAAAAGGCCAGCGCCAGGCGGGACGATATCGACAGGGACATGGCATTCCTCTCTGACGGCACTATCCCATGGGCAGGAAACCACCGACAAGCACCGTCCTTCGGCCTCATGTCCTTGCCCTGGGCCGCCCCGCTTCCTACAGTCGTGGGCATGGTCAGCGCGACGAAATCTTCCGGCAGATCGGCAGGCAAAGCGGTCCGGACAGGGCCGACCGGCCCACAGCGGGACTGGCTGCGCCGAGGCCTCGACCAACCCGGGGGCAAGCTGCCCCTCTTCGACCACAACGGTCAGCGTGTGAACCCCCGGATGGTCAGGGCCTGCATGGAGCGGGGCTGGGCCGAGCCCTGGTTCGAGAACCCGCTCAAGCCTGACTGGCTGGTCTGCAAACTGACCGCCGCCGGCCGGAAAATCGCCGACCCCTGAAGCGCATACGGGTCGAGCGCGGCTGGACAGCGGGAATTTGCGCCGCCATGATCCAGGCAGCGCCTGGGGGATCTGAATGACGCTAGACGACTACCTGACTGTGATCGCGGCCAGCAAGCCGGCGGATTGGCGCGCGACCGTGCTGCCCACCTTCATGTTCCGCGTCGTGCCGATCCGGGCCGCCGGCGGATCGACCGTCGATTTCGAGGTGCAGGAGCACACCACCACCCTCACCTTTCTGCGCGACATCCGGTTCGGCATGGCATGGGGGCTGGTCGGCGATAAGAATTACGGCGAGCAATGGGTCGAGAAATTGCCGAACAAGAGGGCACAGGGCGTCCTGATCGACTTCCTGTACAACGGTGCCCTGGTCTATCGGGACATGCTGGTTGCGGTCGATGGCTGGCGCTGCATCCTGCCGCAGCCGATCGACGAGTCCGGACCGATCTTCCGGGTTCCCAAGCGCCGGCTCGAAATCGCAAAGCTCGTCCACCAGCTCGTCGGACCGGAGACGAGTTTCGACTCCTATTTCAAGCGCGTCGGGATGCAGGTGGTCGACCAACCCTGGCCCTGATCGTCCCGCCGAAATCCCGCATATTCAGAAAGTTAAGACACTAGTCTCAACCGCTATCTCAGAATATGCGGCGCCTGCTCTCGGCTCAGTCCTTATAGTCGGGCTCGTCGCGATCCAGGAGACGCATCAGCGCCGCGAAATGCCGGTGCGCCTGGGCCCTTTCGGAGTTCGAACGCCATCTGGTCGGCGGTCATGCGGGCGACGTCCTGGGGAACGCGGCGCAAAGGGGCATGGGTCGACATGGCGATCACCTGGGCCTGGGCGGCACGCTCCAGATAATACAGGTCGTCGAAAGCCTCGGCGACATTCCGGCCGGTGACGACGACGCCGTGATTGGCGAGAAACGCCACCCGTTTCCCGCCCTGGAGGGCCGCCGCGATCCGCTCACCTTCGGAGTCATCCAGCGCCAGTCCGTTGTAGAGATCGTCGTAGGCGATCTGATCGTAGAACTTGAGCGACGTCTGGAGCACCGGCTCCAGCCGGCCCGCTTCCAGCATAGTGATCGCCGTGGCATAGGGCATATGCGTGTGCAGCACGACCTTGGCGTCGGGCACCAGTCGATGGATGTGATAATGGATGAAGAAGGCGGTCGGCTCCGGCGGCTCCTTGCCATCGACCGCGTTGCCTTCCGCATCGACTTCGACGAGATCGCTCGCGCGCACCTCGGACCAGTGATAGCCGTGCGGATTGATCAGAAACCGGTCGTCCTCGCCGGGGATCACGGCGGAGAAGTGATTGCAGATCCCCTCATGCATGCCCATGCGGACCGCCCAGCGCAGCGCCGCCGCCAACTCGATGCGGGTCTTGGCGCGGACGTCGAGGCTGTCGGTCTCGGAAACGGCGGCAAGCGACATTAGTCCCTCCATCGGCAGCCATCCGGTGGCGGATCGGCTATGAGTGGCGGGGGTGGGGACGGGTCGGATGCGGTCGGATGGTCGGAGCGGCGGGATTCGAACCCACGACCCCCACACCCCCAGTGTGGTGCGCTACCAGGCTGCGCTACGCTCCGACGCGGCGGACTATAGGCGATCCATCGGGGGGCCACAACACGCAGCAACGCCGAAATCCGGCCGATTCAAAGGAAATCCGTCCCGGCCGCCGTCTCAACTCCGCGCGTCGGCCAGCAGCTTCTTCAGCGCGGTGAATTCAGCGACCAGGCCTTCCACCGTGGTGCGGTCGATGACGACAGACGTGGCTTCACCCTCGTCTGATGCCGAAGCCGGCTGGTCTTCGGCGGCCCCGTTGGTGTTGCTCGGTTGCGGCGCGGTGGGCGTATCGCCGGACTGCACGGCCCGGGCGGTCTCGCCCGCCGTCGGCATGCGCACAGCACCTTCGCGTAGAAGCTTCTGCACGCCCTTGATCGTATAGCCTTCGCGATACAGCAGTTCGCGGATCCGTCGCAGGAGCGCGATGTCTTCCGGACGATAATACCGTCGGCCGCCGCCCCGCTTGAGCGGCCGGACCTGATTGAACTTGGTCTCCCAGAACCGGAGGACGTGCGGGGGGACGTCGAGATCGTCCGCCACCTCGCTTATGGTCCGGAACGCGGCCGCCGACTTACCATTGCGGCGCGGCGCGGAGGAAGAGGTTGTCTGCGTGTCCGCCATCGCGCCCTACCCCGGGGGGTCACTCTTCCGAGTCCCGGTTGATTCGATTCTTCAGGACATGCGACGGACGGAACACCAGCACGCGGCGCGGGAGGATCGGAACCTCTTCGCCGGTCTTGGGGTTGCGGCCGATCCGCTCGCCCTTCTGACGAACCGAAAAGCTGCCGAACGAAGAGATCTTGACCATCTCCCCGCGGACCAACGCGCCAATCATTTCATCAAGGACCGACTCGACGAGATCCGCCAATTCGTTCCGGGACAGCCCGACTTCCTGGTAGACGGCCTCGCTCAGATGAGCGCGGGTGATCGTTTCGCCGGCCATACGCACCCCCGTTGTGGAAGGGCAAAGTACCCCGAACGAATCGCAGCGTCAATTAATTCGGTGATTTCAGGCGATTGGCGCGACTTCCTCGCGTGCCGTCTCGCTCCCGGCCCGCTCCGTGCGCGCGGGAACGCCGAAACGCACCAACCCGGCGCCCCAGGCGAGGCCGCCGCCGATCGCCTCGAGCAGGAGCAGATCCCCGGGGCGGATACGACCGTCGCGGACCGCCTCGTCAAGCGCGAGGGGAACAGAAGCGGCAGAGGTATTGGCGTGGCGCTCGATGGAGACCACGACCTTTTCCGCCGGCAGCTTCATTCGGTTGGCCATGGCATCGATGATCCGCCGGTTGGCCTGATGCGGAATCAGCCAGTCGACATCGGCCGCGGTGAGACCGTTGGCATCCAGGGATTCGTCGATCACGCTGGACAGCTTGGACACGGCATGTCGGAACACTTCCTTGCCGTTCATCCGGACGTGCCCGACGGTGCCGGTCGTCGATGGACCGCCATCAACATAGAGAATGTCGCGTTCGCGACCGTCGGAATGGAGATGGGTCGACAGCACGCCCCAGCCGGTCCCCGCCCCGCTATCGGTCGATCGCAAGAGCACGGCTCCGGCACCGTCGCCGAACAGGACGCAGGTGGTGCGGTCCTCCCAGTCCAGCAGACGGGAGAAGGTCTCCGCGCCGATGACCAGTGCGGTTCGGGCCTGGCCCGCCTTCAGGAAGTTGTCGGCGACGGCCAACGCGTAGACGAAGCCGGCGCAGACCGCCTGGACGTCGAATGCCGCCCCGTGGAACGCGCCGAGCGCCTTCTGAACCTTGGTCGCGGTCGCGGGGAAGGTATCGTCCGGGGTGGTCGTGGCGACGACGATCAGGTCGATGTCCTCGCCCTCGAGTCCGGCCATGTCCAGGGCATTGCGCGCCGCCTTGATGGCGAGATCGCTCGTCAGCTCGCCCTCAGCCGCGATATGGCGCTGGGTGATCCCCGTGCGCTGGCGGATCCAGTCGTCGGACGTGTCGACCCAGGTCGACAGCTCCTCGTTGCTGACCACGCGCTCGGGAAGATAGGACCCGGTCGCGATCATCAGGGACCGTCTCATCATGCCGTTGCCACCGCCGTTGGTTGTTCTTCCGGCCGGTCGAAACGGCCGTTGGTCAGCTCCTCGCGGACCTTCTCGAGAAATCCGTAGCGTTTCATATCGGCCGCCACGCCGATCGCGTTTGCGAAGCCGAGCGCGTCGGTTCCGCCGTGGCTCTTCACCGCAATGCCGTTGAGGCCGAGGAACATCGCTCCATTGTAGCGCCGCGGGTCCATGCGTTGCCGGAGCTGTCCGACGGCACCGCGCGCCAGCAAATATCCGATCTTGGAAAGCAAGGAGTTACGGAACGCATCGCGCAGGAACTGGCCGATCAGACGCGAGGTGCCCTCCGCCGTCTTTAGAGCGATGTTGCCCGAGAATCCGTCCGTCACCACCACGTCGACCGTGCCGGCCGGGATGTCGTCGCCTTCGACGAACCCATGAAACTCGAAGGGCATGTCGGTCATCGACCGCAGGATCGACGCCGCCTCGCGGACCGATTCATGGCCCTTCTGCTCCTCGCTGCCGACATTGAGGATGCCCACCACCGGGCGCTCCAGCCCGAGGACGGTGCGCACGAAGATCTGTCCCATGATAGCGAACTGCACCAGGTTGGTGGCGTCGCAGACCACGTTGGCGCCGAGATCGAGCATCGCGCTCTCGCCGCGCCGGGTCGGAAAGAAACCGGCGATCGCCGGGCGATCGATGCCCTGGATCGGGCGCAGAACAAGCTTCGACATAGCCATCAAAGCACCGGTGTTTCCGGCCGATACGACGCAGTCGGCCTTGCCCTGACCCACCAGGTCGATGGCAAGTCGCATGCTGGAGCCCTTGCCCTGGCGGAGCGCCACCGACGGCTTGTCCTCGGCGGAAATCACCTTCTCGGTATGGACGATTTCCGGCGACTGCTTCTTCAGGCGCCTGGTCTTGGCCACCAGCGGCGCGATCCGCGCCTCGTCGCCCACCAGGATGAACCTGAGTTCGGGGCTCCGTTCCAACGCGATATCCGCCCCCTGGACGACCATGTCGGGGGCCTGGTCTCCCCCCATGGCGTCCAGCGCGATCGTCAGACCGTCCGACACTCGTCGACCCTCATCATCGCCTCTCCCACGGTCCCGTACGTCGCCAGACCGAAGGATTCGATCATGCGGACTTTAGCCTTCAGGCCGACCCACGTCGACCGTTGCCCGACGGGGACCACCCCGGCGCCCAGCGGCGATCCGGGCGCGTCTTGTACGTCAGAACCCATGGGGCGGACAACCACGTTACCGTTTCTTGACATCTCTGTCCTTCAGCAACGCCAGAGCGGCGAACGGCGAGGCTTCTCCGGCTCCATCCTCCTGCTTGCCGGACCCGGCCGGTTCATCGGAGACCTCGGGCTCCGGTACGCCGGGCGCGCGCGGGTACGGGTCGATCGACAGCGACAGGATTTGGGCGATGATCTCCCCCACGTCCAGGACATCGCCCTCGAGGGGTTCCGGATCGTCGGCGACAGGATCGAGATCGACCTCGATACGCTCGTTCCCCTCCCGTCCGTCGCCCGGGGCGTCCTCGAACAGTTCGTCGATCTCCCCGTCAACCCGGTTCACCACCGGCTCCAGGGTGACCACACATTCCTGCACCACGGCCGCCTGAAGGGTGCCCTTGAGTTCGATCCACCCCGTGTCCTTCCGGCGCCGGAGACGGGCCTCGGCACGAAACTCCGTCAGCTCGACCAGGCCGAACCGCTCCGCCAGCGCGGCCCGAGCGGTCTCGTCGGCCTCGAAGGCGATCGTGATGGCCTTCGAGCCGATACGCTCCACCGGGATCGGCTCGACGGACAGCGGCGTCACGGGTTCCGTCATGGGACCTCCCTTACCGGCGGGAAAGTAACACGCCCGCCCATCAGTTCCTCGACCGGCATCCCGTCGATCGCCTCGCGCGCCCGAACGACATAGGCGGACAGCTCGGCGGCATGGGGCGCGTCGTCGACCCCGCCATAGACATTGCGCGTGATCGCCGCCTCCAGATCGCTCCGCCCGGCCAGCGCCTCCTCATAGACCGCGCAGCGGCCGTAATAGGCACGGACCATATCCTTGATCTTCTTCCCAACGCTCATGTCGCCCACCCCGATCGCCCGAAGCGTCCGGTCCATATCGTGGAAGAAGGTGTCGAAGAGCATTTGGGATATGCCGCCGGCTCCACTTTCGCCACTGGCGGACAGCCGCCGAATGACCAGATGGAGGTGGAGCACAAGCAGATCGAAGCGCCCTTCCAAATGGTCGGCAACGCCGAATTCGCTGTAAAAGACCGGGGAGCGTGCCTGGTCGACGACCGCCCCGTACAGGCGGTCCACCGCCTGCCGGGTCTCGTCCCTCTTGAAAAACCGTGCGAAAATCTCTGTTCTCCGTTACTTCGACGGCGGACACTCCGCCGCCCCGCAAGCTGCGGGATACACCGATATCAGGATCCGCGATGCGCCCGCCCGTCACGTTCGCCCGTCTAAGAGCAGGTTTCGCCGCGATGGCCCTGGCCGCCGCGCTTGCCGCCTGCTCGCCGCAGATCGCCACCCACGGGAACATGGTGGATGTGGATGCGCTCGCCAAGATCGAACCGGGCCGCACCAACCAATCCACAGTGCTGGCGCTGCTGGGATCGCCGTCCAGTCAGGGCAATTTCGGTGAGCCTACTTGGTACTATATAGGGCAGCGCACGGAGCGTCAGGCATTCTACCGACCGGAAACGATCGAGCGGCGGGTGGTCTATATCGACTTCGAACCGGAGGGAACGGTAAAATCGATCGGCACCCTGGATCTGGAAGACGGCAACAAGATCGTCTTCGTCGATCGCGAGACGCCGACCGCCGGCCAGCGCATCACCCTTCTGAAGCAGCTCATCGGCAATATCGGACGCTTCACGCCGACCGAATAGCCTCGCCCCCCCGCCGGCCCGAGAGCATCGTTCCGAACGAAAAAGGCCCCGGATCGTCTCCGGGGCCTTTCGTCTGGATCGGGTCGGGGATCAGGCCGCCAGCGCCGCCAGCAGCAGGATCGCCACGATGTTGATGATCTTGATCATCGGGTTGATGGCCGGGCCCGCGGTGTCCTTGTAGGGATCGCCGACCGTGTCGCCGGTCACCGCGGCCTTGTGGGCCTCCGAGCCCTTGCCGCCATGATGGCCGTCCTCGATGTACTTCTTGGCATTGTCCCAGGCGCCGCCGCCGGCGGTCATGGAAATGGCCACGAAGATGCCGGTGACGATGGTGCCGAGCAGCATCGCCCCCAGCGCGGTGAACGCCGCCGACTGGCCGGCGATCCACAGTACGATGAAGTACACCACCGGCGGCGCGAGCACCGGCAGCAGCGACGGCACGATCATCTCCTTGATCGCCGCCTTGGTCAGCATGTCCACACAGGTGCCGTATTCCGGCTTTTCCGTACCCTGCATGATGCCCGGCTTCTCGCGGAACTGACGCCGGACCTCCTCGACCACGGCACCGCCCGCGCGGCCGACCGACTGCATGCCGAGCGCGCCGAACAGGTACGGCAGCATGCCGCCGATGAAGAGCCCGACCACCACGAACGGATCCTGCAGGCGGAACTCCACCGACAGGTCCGGGAAGTAGTACTTCAGGTCCTCGGTATAGGCCGCGAACAGCACCAGTGCCGCCAGACCGGCGGAGCCGATGGCATAGCCCTTGGTGACCGCCTTGGTGGTATTGCCGACGGCGTCCAACGCGTCGGTGACGTTGCGGACCTCCTCCGGCAGTTCGGCCATCTCGGCGATGCCACCCGCGTTGTCGGTGACCGGACCGTAGGCGTCGAGCGCCACGACCATGCCCGCCAGCGCCAGCATCGTGGTCGCCGCCACGCCGATGCCGAACACGCCGGCACAGAGGTAGGATACGATGATGCCGCCGGCGATGATGATCGCCGGAAGCGCGCAGGCCTCCATGGAGACGGCCAGGCCCTGGATGACGTTGGTGCCGTGGCCGGTCTCGGACGATTTGGCGATGGAGCGCACCGGCCGATACTCGGTCGATGTGTAGTACTCCGTCACCCAGATCAGCAGACCGGTCACCACCAGGCCGGTGAGCGCGCAGTAGAACAGGAAGCGCCCGTTCACCGTGGTGTCGCCCATGACGATCTCGTCGGTCGTGCCGAACAGGTAGAACGTCACGACGGCGATCAGGACCGCCGAGAGCACGGCGGAGACGATAAAGCCCTTGTAGAGCGCCGCCATGATCTTCTGGCTGGAGCCGAGCTTCACGAAGAACGTGCCGATCACCGAGGCGATGATGCAGACCGCGCAGATCAGCAGCGGATAGCTCATCATCACCGCCACGTCGGCGCCCGTGAAGAAGATCGCCGCCAGCAGCATGGTGGCGACCACCGTCACCGCGTAGGTCTCGAACAGGTCGGCGGCCATGCCGGCGCAGTCGCCGACGTTGTCGCCCACGTTGTCGGCGATCACCGCCGGGTTGCGGGGATCGTCCTCGGGAATGCCGGCCTCGACCTTACCCACCAGGTCGGCGCCGACATCGGCCCCCTTGGTGAAGATGCCGCCGCCGAGACGGGCGAAGATGGAGATGAGGGACGCGCCGAAGCTGAGCGCCACCAGGGCTTCGAGGATGTGTCGCAGGCCCTGCGGGTCGCCGGCGTCGTAGATCGACTGCAGGATCAGGTAATAGACCGCGACACCGAGCAGGCCGAGGCCCACCACCAGCATGCCGGTCACCGCACCGGACTTGAACGCCACGTCGAGCGCGGCAACCATCGACTTCGTCGCCGCCTGGGTGGTGCGGACGTTGGCGCGCACCGAGACGTTCATGCCGATATAGCCGGCGACGCCCGACAGGACGGCGCCGATGACGAAGCCCAGAGCCACCGTCAGGCCGAGCGTCACGAGCAGAATGACCGTCACCACCGCACCGACGATCGCGATAGTGGTGTACTGACGGTTCAGGTAGGCGCTCGCCCCCTCCTGAATAGCGCCTGCGATCTCCTGCATGCGCTCGGTTCCGGCGCTTGCAGACAGGATCGACCTGCTCGCCCACCAGCCGTAGATGAGTGCGGCAGCGCCGCACACCACTACGAACAGAAGCATTTCATCCATCTTTGGAAGCCCTTCCATCCCTACTAAGGAGCCTCCGGTGCCGATCTCTGACGACGGCTTACGGAGCTCTAATGAAAACAGCCGGAGGAATTGGCGTTGCTGCTCTTGCCCCCCGGTTCAAAAGCCGTCGGACAATAACAAATATTGCTGCCCGTTCAACTGGCCCCGGTGTTTGTGCGGGGTTAGGCGGCCGTGACTCTTCTTCTGCTGCCGTACCACACCAGGGTGGCGCCGACCGCCAGCGCGAGCGGCAGAATCCCGAGATTGACCGCCTGCCAGCCGAAGGTGTGATTGATGTAGCCGGAGGAGAACGCCGCGACCGTCGACGCCGAGAACACCAGGAAATCTCCAAACCCCTGTACCTTGGCGCGTTCGGCAGGCCGGTACGACTCGGTCAGCAGCGTGGTGCCTCCGATGAACAGGAAGTTCCAGCCGATCCCGAGCAGGACCAGCGCCGAAAAGAACTGGAGAAGCTCAATGCCGGTGAAATTGATGGCAATACACAGCAAGTAAGCGACCACGCCCGTCAGCATCACCCGGATCACCCCGAATCGATTGATAAGCGACCCGGTGAAGAACGACGGCAGGAACATGCCCACCGCGTGCCACTGGATCACGAAGGCGGAATCCTGGAAGACGAACCCGCAATCCTCCATGGCGAGCGGAGTCGCGGTCATGACGAAGGTCATGCTGCCGTAGCCGACCATCGCGCCGAAAGCCGCGACCAGGAAGGTGGGCTGACGGACGATCTCCAGCAACGGGCGGCCGCTCTCGGCCCGACTCTCGGCAGTCGGCGTCGGAATCTGCACGAAGGCCAGAAAAAGCAGGCTCGCGGCCTGCACCACGGCGATCGCCACGAAACTGCCTGCGAACATGACCGGCGCGAACCAATCGTAAGAGGCCTTGGCGAGTTCCGGGCCGAGAAGCGCCGCGACCACGCCGCCGGCCAGCACCAGCGAGATTGCCTTGGGGCGAAAACTGTCCGAGGCCGTATCGGCGGCCGCATAGCGGTACAGCACGGCGAAACCCTGGAACGAGCCGATCATCATCGACGCGAGGCAGAACAGGTAGAAATTGCCGGAGAAGATCGAGGAAACCCCGATGAACGCGCCGGTGACCCCGATCAGAACACCCGTCATGAAGCCGAGACGCCGGCCGACATGCCGCATGAAGAGTGCCGCCGGCATCGTGGTCAGCATGGTTGCCGTGAACTGGAACGCCAGTGGCAACGTGGCATAGGCCGGATCCGGCGCCAGGGTCTCGCCCGCCAATGCGGTCACGGTCATGTTCATGATCATGCCGGACATCGAGAGCGCCTGGCAGATCGCCAGCAGCACGACGTTCTTCACGGACGGGTCGCGCAGGGACATGGAACGGCGTTCTCCGGCGTTGGCGGAAGGTCCATCGGCGGCGGGTTGCTGCCACATGGACGGGCGGGACCAGACCCCTACTCCCCACGCCGCATCCCGTCCAGCCCCGAACCGTTCAGCCCCTGACGGCTGCGGATCGGTCTTCGCGAGTTTTTAACCATTTGACCTTTAGACTTTACCTACCACCGCCGTAGTGAAGGTGCCCAATGGAGTACACCGTCGCCTCCCGCCTTCCCTTGGCGGTGGACCAGTTTCAGGAGCAGGCCGAACGTCTGCTCCGATACCAGCCGACCCGTGCTCTCGCAGAGCTTTGGCATGCGTCCTACCGTGCAGCGCCGGCCGGATCCCTTCCTGGCTTCGATCCGCTGGATGCCGCACCGCTGCTGCCCCACCTCTATCTGCTGGAGCGTGATGGAGACCAGCTGCGCTACCGGGTATCGGGCGAGTCGGTGAACGAACTATTCGGCACGAGTCACACGGGAAAGTTACTTTCGGATGTCGTACCGGCGGCGATCTACGACATCGTAGCCCCCTACTTCCACGACGTGCTCTCGTCCAAGGTCTGCATTTTCAAGGGGTATGTCGTTCACCGGGGACACAGCCCGGCGGAGTTCGAGCGCGTGATGCTCCCCGTCCAGCGCGATGGCGGGGTTCAAATCCTGGCTGCACTTTCCCTGAGTTCGACGGCCACCCTATGCCGTGTCGACGACCTGCCACCGCCCCCAGAGAGCGGATTTCATTTCACTCAGATCGACCTGATCGCCGGGACCGTCGCACGACACCGTGTTGCGTTAAAAGACATCCCTGTCGACGCTCTCCCGTTCAAGAGCCTCTCCCAGATGAAGCGCCGCGCCTAGATCACCCAAGCGGTCTTTCAAAAAGGTTCTGAAACAATATGTTGACCACGTAACCTTTACCTATCGTCTCATCCAGCTTGGCCAACAGCCGTTCCTTGAGGAACTGTCTGTCGGCAATGCCGGGCGCGATATCCAATGCGGCCAGCGCGTGGACATGGGTGATCAGCGCGTCGACAATCCGCGGCATCTGCTGATTGACATAGGCCTGCTTGTCGCCGAACTCGACCTCGAGCAACACGTCCATCACCAGGAACCGCGACACGTCGCCGTCCTCGAAAATCGGAATGGTCAGCGGCTCGATATCGATGAGGGTGGTGTTCTCCGGCGGAGCCGGTTCGGCAGGTTCGTCGGACTCCGCCACCTCAATGCCCATCAGCTGCTGCAATGCGGGCGGCAGAAGGTTGGGGGCGAAGGAGGCGACGCCGAACAGGCCGCCGCCGGCAAGCGCCAACAGCACGACGAGGATGATCACGATCTTCATCGGTCGGCCTACCCTCTTCCTGCGGCTCCGTCAGAAGTGCTGCCAGCCCCGTGCCGACAGGCCGTCCAGCGGCGCGCCGTTGCGGTCGAGCAGTTCGACGCCGGCGCCGGACTCTACCCGACCGATACGGGTCACGGATACGCCCACGTCACGCCCCGCCGATTCGACGGCATCCGCGGCCGCGGGCGGCGCGGTGAAGAGCAGTTCATAGTCGTCGCCCCCCTGTAGCGCCCGCGCAAAGAGCTCGGGATCCTCGCTGATCGCCGCCGCCGCGGCATCGGATAGCGGCACGGCGGGCGCGTCGATCACCACGCGGCAGGCCGACTGCTCGGCGATATGCCCGGCGTCCTGCAGCAGACCGTCCGACACGTCCAACGCGGCACTGGCGAGCCCCGCCAGACGGACGCCGAGGGAGGTGCGCGGGCGCGGCAGACGGTACCGGTCGGCCAGATCCTCAAACGCGCCGGACAGCCGCCCCTGCAGGACATCCAGGCCAAGGGCACCGTCTCCGATGGTGCCGCTGACCCAGAGGTCGTCTCCAGGAGACGCGCCGGTCCGCCGCAGCAGCCGGCCGCGCTCGACCAGGCCGAAGGCGGTGATGGACAGGGTGATCGGGCCGGGGGTCGAAACGCTGTCGCCGCCGAGAAGATGGATACCGAATTCCGTCTGATCCTCGCCCAGGCCCCGGGAAAAGGCCTCCAGCCAGGCCGTGGCGTCCCCGATATCCTTCGGTAGGGCCAGCGCAAGGGTATAGCCCTGCGGCGACGCTCCCATCGCCGCCAGGTCGGACAGATTGACCCGCAGGGCTTTCCGCGCGACCAGGTCAGGCGGATCGGAGGGCAGGAAGTGAACGCCGGACACCAGGGCGTCCACGGTGACCACCCATTCCCGGTCGGCCGGCATCGGCGGCAGAACGGCGGCGTCGTCGGTCAGCCCGAAGGCACCGGCCGCGCCCTTGGCGAGCGGCGCGAAGAAACGGGCGATCCTGTCGAATTCGCCGAGCTGGTCCGGTCTATCGGTCATTGGCGTCGATCATCGCAGGTCCGGCGCGCGGCTTTCATGCCCCGGATCACGTCCGGTCGGAGACCTCTTCCTCGCGCAGGAGACGCGCGAGGCGGTCGAGCACGGCATTCACCAGGCCCGGCTCGCGTCCGGCGAAGAAGTCATGCCCCAGCTCGACATACTCGGTGATGACGACCTTGGCAGGCACCTCTCCGAAGGCCAGGAGCTCGTATGCGCCGAGACGCAGGATCGCCCGAAGGAGAACCTCCAACCGGCCGAGTTTGAAGTCCGGTTCCAGCGCGGTCGTCAGCATCGGATCGATCGTCGGCATGTCGCCCACGGTTCCGAGCACGAGCTTTTCGAAGAAAAGCGCATCCACCGGTCCGGACTCCGCGTCCTCGACGATGCCGCGGAACCCGCTGGACACGAAGGCGGGCACAACCTCATGGGGCGACGCTGAGGCCACCTCGATCTCGTAGAGCGCCTGGGCGGCGGCGAGCCGTGCCAGCGTGCGGGCGACGGAGCGGCCCTTGCCGCGGGGCTTCGGCGTCTTGGCGGAAGTGCTCATGTGAGGGCGAACTGGTGGCGGAGGGAGACCATGGCGAGACAGGCCTCGGCCGCGTCCTTGCCCTTGTTCTTCCCGCTATCGACGCCGGCCCGGGCCCAGGCCTGTTCGCCGGTCTCGACCGTCAGGATGCCGTAACCGATCGCCAGATTGTCCCGCACGGCCAGATCCTGCAGACCGCGGGCGCTCTCACCGCACACATAGTCGTAGTGGGTCGTCTCGCCGCGGATCACACAGCCGAGCGCGATGTATCCGTCATAGGCGACACCGCCCTTCGTGGAGCCCTGATGGGCGAAGGCAATGGCGGCGGGCACCTCGAACGCGCCGGGCACCGTCACCCGGTCGTACTCGACCCCTGCCGCCTCCAGGTGCTGGACAGCGCCACGGACGAGTTCGTCGGCAATGTCCTCGTAGAAACGGGCTTCAACGATCAGGACGCGGGGCATGGGTGGATCTCTTCTCAGTCGTCGACGGGAATGGGACGCTGGTCGACGACGCTCAGGCCATAGCCGTCGAGGCCGATGATCGTCTTCCGGTTATTCGAGAGCAGCACCATCTCGTGGATGCCGAGATCGAGCAGGATCTGGGCACCAACTCCGTAGTCGCGCAACTCCGCCTGGGGAGCCCGACCCTCGGCTTCGGCCCGCAGCTTGTCGCGTACCCGATCGGAAAGCGAGGTCGGGCTCGGCTCGCGGATCAGCACGACGACGCCGCGCCCCGCCTCGCCGATCAACGACATGGCCGCGCCAAGGGTACCGCCGCGCTTGCCGCTGGCGTCGCCCAGCACGTCGTCCAGGACGTTCAGGGCGTGCATGCGGACCAGAACCGGGTCCTTCGTGGTGATGTCGCCCTTCACCAGGACGACATGCTCGGCGTAGGTCACCTTGTTGGTGTAGACGATCATCCGCCAGTCGCCGCCGAACTTGCTCCGCAGGGACGTCTCGACCGCCCGCTCGACCACGCTCTCGGTTCGGCGGCGGTAAGCGATGAGATCGGCAATCGTGGCGATCTTCAGATTGTGGAACTGGGCGAACTGCACGAGGTCGGGCAGCCGGGCCATGGTGCCGTCATCGTTCATGATCTCGCAGATCACGCCGGACGGGTTCAGGCCGGCCATGCGGGCGATGTCGACCACCGCCTCGGTATGGCCGGCGCGGACCAGGGTCCCGCCCTCGCGCGCCATCAGCGGGAACACATGCCCGGGCGTGACGATCTCCTCGCGGCCGCGCTCGGGATC
The DNA here is from genome assembly GCA_048983575.1 of Thalassobaculum sp. Lineage (GTDB taxonomy): Bacteria > Pseudomonadota > Alphaproteobacteria > Thalassobaculales > Thalassobaculaceae > Thalassobaculum. The sequence goes on from JBLZTD010000001.1 coordinate 3,117,619, forward strand.
GATGGCGACCTGGATGGTATGCGCCCGGTCATGGGCAGAGATCCCGGTGGTCACACCGTCGCGCGCCTCGATGGACACGGTGAAGGCCGTCTCGTGGCGGGTCTCGTTGCGCGACGACATCAGCGGCAGGCCGAGCTTCTCGATCCGGTCCCGGGTCATCGACAGGCAGATCAGGCCGCGGGCGTGCTTGGCCATGAAGTTGATCACTTCCGGCGTCGCCATCTGGGCGACCACGCAGATGTCGCCCTCGTTCTCCCGGTTCTCGTCATCGACCAGGATGAACATCCGCCCGGACCGGGCCTCCTCGACCACCTCCTCGATCGAAGACAGCGCGCCGGTATAGACTTCCGACAGGGCTTGCGGTTGCTGCTCGGACATTACGATCCAATCGTTCGGCTTATCAGCGACGAGACGGGCACCGTCCCGGTCTCGGCGAGGCGCGCAACGTACCGCGCAAGCAAATCCACTTCCATGTTCAATTTGTCCCCGATCCTGCGGTCCCGGAAGGTGGTGTGGTCCCAGGTATGGGGGATCAGATTGAGCTCGAACCGCCGCCCTTCGACCGCGTTGACGGTGAGCGACACGCCGTCGAGGCAGACCGAGCCCTTGGTCGCGACGAAGCCTTCCAGACCTTCCGGCGCCTCGACCGACAGCCGGTGGCTGTCCCCTACCCGCTCCGCCGCCACCAGGGTGGCGAGCCCGTCGACATGACCGGTGACCAGATGGCCTCCCAGTTCCGATCCGAGGGTCAGGGAGCGCTCCAGATTGACCGGCGTCCCCTCGACCCACTGACCGAGCGTCGTCTTCGACAGGGTTTCGGCGGAGACGTCGACGGTGAAGCTGTCGGGCGTCTTCTCGACGACGGTGAGGCAGGCGCCGCCGCAGGCGATCGACGCGCCGAAATCGACCGTCGCCATGTCGAAGGCCGTTCCGATGACGAAGCGCGTATCGCCGCGCTGCTCGACCGACCGCACGCGGCCGATATCCGTGATGATTCCCGTAAACATGGCCGCAACCTATGTCCGACGGCTCAATGTTTCCAGCGTATCCGAACCGAGCCGCTCGATCCGGACGGATTCGAAGCGCGGCGCGGCGGCCGGATCGACGACACCGAGGCCGTCGAGCGCCGCCCGCCCGTCGCCGCCGATGGCCAGCGGCGCCCGGAACAGCGCAATCGAATCGACCAGGTCCGCCTGCAGAAACGCCGCGGCGATCTGCGCCCCGCCTTCGATCAGCACCCGGTTGATTCCGCGGTCGGCGAGAACCGACAGGGCGGCGGCCGGATCGACGCGCCCGGTTTCCTCGCCGGCAACCGGCAGAACCACGACACCGCGGCGGCGATAGAGAGCCTGCCGCTCTTCGGCGATGTCGGCGCGGCAGATCACCCAGGTCGGCGGCGCGTCTGCTGTCGCGACAAGCCGGCAGTCGGCGTCCAGCCGCAGGCCGCTGTCGACGACGACCCTCGCCGGAGACCGCCCCTCCAGGCCGGGGAGTCGGCAGGTCAGTTCCGGATCATCGGCCCGTACGGTGCCGGACCCCACCATTATGGCGTCGTGGCGGGCGCGCATCAGGTGACCGCGCGCCCTTGCCTGCGGCCCAGTGATCCAGCGGCTTGCGCCATTCGCGGTTGCAATTCGCCCGTCGAGCGACGTGGCCAATTTCAGGGTCACCTCGGGTCGACCCGCCTGGCGGCGCTTCAGATAGCCCGAGAGAACCGCTTCGGCGCCCCTCCGGTCCACGCCGATGACGACGTCGAATTCCGGCTTGGCGCAGCATGGCGATGCCGCCGCCGTCCACCCGGGGATCCGGATCCTCCAGGGCGACGACGACCCGGGCGACGCCGGCCTTGATCAGGGCCTCGGCGCAGGGCGGCGTGCGACCCCAATGGGCGCAGGGCTCCAGGGTGACATAGGCGGTCGCGCCGCGCGCCCTCTCGCCGGCGAGGGCGAGCGTCCGGGCCTCCGCATGAGGCCGCCCGCCGTCGGCGGTCCGGGCCGCGGCGACAATGTCGCCGCCCTGGACGAGAACGCAGCCGACCGAGGGATTCTCGGCCGTGCGGCCCACGCCACGCCTGGCCAGACGCAGGGCGACCGCCATGAAAGCGCGGTCGGATGCGTCCGGGGGATGCACAGAGGACATGCGACCCTTCGGGAGCTCAGTCGTCGATGAAGTTGCCGCCGCTCTGAATCTCCTCGACGAAGTTCTCGAAGTCCTTCGCCTCGCGGAAATTCTTGTAGACCGACGCGAACCGGACATAGGCGACCGGATCGACATTGGCGAGCGCATCCATGACCATCTCGCCGATCACATCGGAGGGAATCTCGCTCTCGCCCATGCTTTCCAGTCGCCGGACGATGCCGGTAACCAGGCGTTCGATCCGCTCCGGATCCACCGGCCGCTTGCGCAGCGCGATCTGGATCGAGCGGGCCAGCTTGTCCCGGTCGAACGGCACGCGCTTGCCCGTCTTCTTGATCACCGTCAGCTCCCGGAGCTGAACCCGCTCGAACGTCGTGAAGCGGGCACTGCATTCCGGGCAGAACCGGCGGCGCCTGATGGCGGTGTTGTCCTCGGTGGGACGGGAATCCTTCACCTGGGTATCTTCGTTACCGCAGAACGGACAGCGCATGCCTTTACCCCTTCGTTCGATCAAGCCGCGTCCGGATAGATTGGGAAGCGCTTGCACAGCTCCTCGACCTTGGCGCGGACCTGGGCCTCGATCTGGCCGTCGCCTTCCGGATTGCGCGCCAGACCATCCAGCACGTCGCCGATCAGCTCACCCACCAGTCGGAATTCTCCGACGCCGAAACCGCGGGTGGTCCCCGCCGGGGTGCCGAGGCGCACGCCGGAGGTGATCATCGGCTTCTGCGGGTCGAACGGCACGCCGTTCTTGTTGCAGGTGATTCCGGCCCGTTCCAAAGCGTGCTCGGTGTCGCGGCCGGTCAGCCCCTTCGGCCGCAGATCGACCAGCATCAGGTGGCTGTCGGTCCCGCCGGACACGATATCGAGCCCCCGGTTCTTCAGCACCTCGGCCAGCGCCCGGGCATTGTCGACGACCGCCTTCGAGTAGGCCTTGAACTCGGGGCGCAGCGCCTCGCCGAAGGCAACCGCCTTGGCGGCGATCACATGCATCAGCGGGCCACCCTGCAGCCCCGGAAAGACGGCGGAGTTGATCTTCTTACCGATCTCCTCGTCGCGGGACAGGATCATGCCGCCGCGCGGACCGCGCAGGGTCTTGTGGGTGGTCGTGGTCACCACATCGGCATGGGGCAGCGGACTCGGATAGACGCCGCCCGCCACCAGACCGGCGAAGTGAGCCATATCGACCAGGAACAGGGCGCCGACGCTGTCGGCGATGGCGCGGAACCGCGGGAAGTCGATCTCCCGCGGATAGGCCGATCCGCCGGCGATGATCAGGGCCGGCTTGTGTTCCTTGGCGAGCGCCTCGACCTGATCGTAGTCGATCCGGCCCTCTTCCTTGGTCACGCCGTAGCCGACAGCGTTGAACCACTTTCCGGACAGGTTCGGCTTGGCGCCGTGGGTCAGGTGCCCGCCGGCATCGAGCGACATGCCGAGGATGGTGTCGCCGGGTTTCAGCAACGCCAGGAACACCGCCTGGTTGGCGCTTGCCCCGCAATGGGGTTGCACGTTGGCGAAGGCGCAGTCGAACAGCGCCTTGGCCCGCTCGATCGCCAGCGTCTCGGCGACATCGACGAACTCGCAGCCGCCATAGTACCGGCGCCCCGGATACCCTTCGGCGTACTTGTTGGTCAGCACCGAGCCCTGTGCTTCGAGCACGGCCCGGGAGACGATGTTCTCCGAGGCGATGAGCTCGATCTGCGTCTGCTGGCGATGCAGTTCCTTCTCGATGGAGCCGAGCAGCTCGCGATCGGTCTCGGCAAGGCTGGCCCCGAAGAAGGTTCCAGCGTCGGTATGGAAATCTGTGGCGAGGGTCATGAAGAGATCGGTCTCCTTCGGACCTCAATCTGGTGTCAGGTCGGGCGGCCGGAATCAGCCGCCGGTCGTCTCAAAGGCTGCATCCGCGATGTCGGGCGGACTTGTCAGTTTGGCCACCCGTCGGGCGTGGCGATCGCCGCCGAACTCGGTGGCGAGAAAAGCGTCGAGGCATTCGCGAGCGAGCTCGATGCCGATCAGCCGTCCACCGAGCGCGATGACATTGGCATCGTTGTGCTCCCGCGACAGCCGGGCCGTGGTCACGTCGTGGCACAGGGCCGCCCGCACCCAGGGATATCTGTTCGCGGCGATGCTGATGCCAAGGCCTGTCCCGCAGATCAGGACGCCACGCGCCGCCCGACCGTCCTTGATGGCGCGTGCCATCTCGTAGGCGAAATCGGGATAGTCCACCGACGACGGCCCGTCGGTACCGAGATCCAGCACCTCGTGCCCCGCCTCGCGCAGGTGCGCGGCGAGATCGGACTTCAGCGGGAAACCGGCATGATCGGACGCGATTGCGATCACGGCAGAGGTCATAGGCTATGGCTCCGGAACAAGTTCACCCCTATATAAGCCAACATGACGGTCCGATGCCACAAAAGCTGGCGTCGAATCGGCGGTGAAAACCCCGCCGTCCGGTCACTCGCCTGCCCGACGCCCGGCGCGGCCTGCGCACCGACGGGATCGCTCGAATAGCGCCGGTATTGCACGTTCAATTATTTCTTCGCTTTTGCAATAAGCGGTTGCCCATACTTGAATTTAGTAAGTGAAATATTTGACGACAGCATTGACTTGCCTTGCCGCCTGTGTCAGCGATGTATTCCGATAGGTTCCCAACAAAACTGAGCTTTTCAATGAGCGATGACAGCAAGACTAAATCGGCCTCCGGCAAATCCATGATCGAAATGACGACGCAGGTTGTCGCGGCCTACCTCAGCAACAACTCGGTTGCCTCCAATCAAATCGCCGAGGTCATTAACACGGTCCATGACGCCCTCAACAATCTGAACGAGGGCGGCGGCGAGCCGGAGCCGAGCCCCTGAAGCCGGCGGTTCCGATCAAGAAGTCGGTCACCCCCGACTACATCGTCTGCCTGGAGGACGGCAAGCAGCTCAAGATGCTGAAGCGCCACCTGCGGACGACATACGACATGACGCCCGAAGACTATCGCGCCAAGTGGGGGCTGCCGGCCGATTATCCGATGGTCGCGCCGAACTACGCTGCCCAGCGCTCGGAGTTTGCGAAGAAGATCGGCCTCGGTCGCCAGACCTCGCGCCGCGGCGGTCGCCGCAAAAGCGCCTGACCTGCCAGGACCGAAGGTCTACCCAAGTGCCAGACGCGCGTATGGACGGCCGCCGGATTAACGGCGGCCGTCTTTCTTTTGCTTGCTCATCACGTATTCAAGCTTCCGGATCGCCAACTGTCGCAGCGCCGCCTCCCCGCGCATCGGGTCGCCGACAATCGACACTTCCGTTCCCGTGACCGGATCGATCGCGCTCACCTTTACGTAGGCGCCCCGCTGGATGAACTCCAGAATCACTCGGTTGTCATGTTTCGGCGGCATTCCCGTCTCTGGATGTTTGGACGATGGCGATCACCGCCGTATATAAGAACGAACGACACAAGATTACGAGGTAGATCGATATGGCCCCGCCCGTCGCCGCTGTGGCTGAGAAGCCGGCCCCCGAAATGAAGAAGCGCGCCGAATTCGTCTGGGATGATCCGCTGCTGCTGGACGACCAGCTTACCGAAGAGGAGCGGATGATCCGAGACGCGGCGCGCGACTACTGCCAGGAGAAGCTTCTCCCGCGCGTCCACGAGGGCTTCCGCCACGAGGTGTTCGACCGCGACATCATGACGGAAATGGGCGCCCTGGGCCTGCTTGGCGCGACGATCCCGGAAGAGTACGGCGGCGCCGGCGTGAACCACGTCTGCTACGGTCTGATCGCCCGCGAGGTCGAGCGCGTCAACTCGGGATACCGGTCGGCGATGAGCGTGCAGTCGAGCCTGGTCATGCACCCGATCCACGCCTACGGATCCGAGGAGCAGCGCAAGAAGTACCTGCCGAAGCTCGCCAGCGGCGAGTGGGTCGGCTGCTTCGGCCTGACCGAGCCGGATCACGGCTCGGATCCGGGCGGGATGAAGACCCGCGCGGTGAAGGTCGATGGCGGTTACAAGCTGTCCGGCGCGAAGATGTGGATCACCAACTCCCCGATCGCCGACGTGTTCGTGGTCTGGGGCAAGACCGAGGACGGCAAGATCCGCGGCTTCGTGCTCGAGAAGGGAATGGAAGGCCTCTCCGCACCGAAGATCGAAGGCAAGTTCAGCCTGCGCGCGTCCATCACCGGCGAAATCGTCATGGACGACGTCTTCGTCCCGGAAGAGAACCTGTTGCCGAACATTTCCGGCCTGGGCGGTCCCTTCGGCTGCCTCAACAAGGCGCGCTACGGCATCTCCTGGGGCGCGCTGGGCGCGGCCGAGGCCTGCTGGCACGCCGCCCGCGACTACACGATGGAGCGGACCCAGTTCGGCCGGCCCCTTGCCGCCAACCAGCTCATCCAGAAAAAGCTGGCCGACATGCAGACCGAGATCACCATCGGCCTGCAGGCCTGCCTGCGTCTGGGCCGTCTGCTGGACGAGGGCCGTGGTGCGCCGGAGGCGATCTCGCTGGCCAAACGCAATTCCTGCGGCAAGGCGCTCGACATTGCCCGCATGGCCCGCGACATGCACGGGGGCAACGGCATCTCCGACGAGTACGGCGTGATCCGTCATGTGCTGAACCTGGAGGCGGTGAACACCTACGAGGGCACCCACGACGTGCATGCCCTGATCCTCGGTCGGGCACAGACCGGTCTGCAGGCCTTCACGAGCTGACACGGATGACGGGCGCGCCGCGTCCGCGCCATCCGGCACTGCGACACGGCCCCGGGCTTCGGCCCGGGGCTTTTCTTGTGCGCCGAACCGGCGGTCTCCGAGGCCTCCGGCTACTCCGCCGCGGCGGCCCGGCACAGATCCGCAAGCGCGGCCGTTTCCGGATCGTCCAACCGCGCGCCGTTGAAGGTCAGCACGCCCGAAAGCAGGTCGTATTTGACCGTTCCGATCGACGCTTCTCCCCGTGCCGCCAGCACGCTGTCCTCGGCCACGCCATAGTTGGACAACAGATCGTAGGTCACCTCGAAGGTCACCTCGGTCGGCGTCCTGATGGTCACCGAACCCGGCAGGTCGGCGGGGGCGACGGGATTTCCGTTCACGTCCACACCCGGGGTGTACGCCACGTCCGCAGCCGGCTGATGTTGCACCAGCCGCTGGCAATCGGTTGCCGAGACGGTGATCGTCGCCGCACGGGCCGTGAAATCGCCGACCGCAATAAAGCAGGCAAGGGACGCAGCCGAGAGGAGGAACCGGGTCGCCGGAGCGGAGCGGCCCGGGTTTGACCTTCGGATCTGAAAGCCGCGCACGCTCATGACCGTTCCTCCTGACACCGGGATACAAACATTCTTGTTAGGATGCGATCATGTTCAAAAATTGTCCGCAGCGTTAATTTTTGGGTCGACGCGACCAGCCCGATCCCCTATCTTTCGCGGGCAAAGAAAAGACCGCACCGGCATAGCCGGCACGGCCCGAGTTTAGGGAGGAAACGCCATCAGGCGTATGTGATCGCCAACGATCACAACTAAGAAAATAGGACTCGGCAAAGGGAGTGGCAAGGCTTTATCGCCTCAGCCGCTCTTTTTTTTAGCACAATCACAGTGTATGTGCATTTTTTGTGCAATTGTCACTTTTCGAAGCGGACAAATGGCACAGTATTGTGCAGCGCAACACTCCGCGCACCCGAGGTCGGGGCCAGCGCTACATCCAGTCCTTGACCATTTCACGGAAAGAAATGATGTCGGCGCGAATGAACTGATCGACGGCGACCCAAACAACCGCCGAAATCACCGTCGTCGCGATCAGCTTTCGGATCAGCATCGGTCTCTTCGGTGCGCCGGCGTCATTCCCCGGCTGCACCTCATCCTCCCGTTTCACCCCGAAGGGGAGAACCATGAACAAAATCCACCACCAGAGGATCACATAGACGACGATACCCGAGACCAGGTCCATGACGCGCCTCAGACCTGCTCGAGTTCGACCAGCGTGCCCGCGAAGTCCTTGGGGTGGAGGAACAGAACCGGCTTTCCATGCGCCCCTGTCTTGGGCTCGCCATCGCCCAGCACCCGGGCCCCCTGCTCCTGCAGCCGGTCCCGGGCGGCCAGAATGTCGTCCACCTCGTAGCAGACGTGATGAATGCCGCCGGACGCATTCTTTTCCAGGAACCCCGCGATCGGTGAGCCATCCCCGAGCGGGTGCAGCAGCTCGATCTTGGTGTTCGGCAGTTCGACGAAGACCACGGTGACCCCATGCTCCGGCAGATCCTGAGGCTGCGACACGGCGGCCCCGAGGGTATCGCGGTACGTCGCCGTCGCGGCCTCCAGGTCGGGAACCGCGATGGCGACATGATTCAATCTGCCGATCATTGTCTCGATCTCCGTCAGATCCTCACGATATGGACGTCGGTCACCGGCCGCTTGTTGAACTCGTTGCGCACGATGCGACGCACGATCCGCCGCGCCGCCTCGCGGACCGGTTCGTCCTCGCGCCGGTCCTTGGCGGACACCTTGCGCAGCGCGTCACGCACAGCGTCGGCAGCGTCCAGGGCGACATCCTCCGCGTCCTCCGGATCGGCGATGCCGACCAGGCTGACCATCGGGTCCGCCTGAAGGGCGCCGCTCGCATCCAGCACAAGGGTGACCGTCGCCGCGCCGTTGTGCAGCATGCGCCGGCGGTCGCGCAAGGTCTCCGACTGCAGTCCGAGGATCTGCCCGTCGTCGACGACCAGGGCGCCCTCGCCTTCGATCCACTCGACGATTTCCGCGCGGCCCGCGGCCAGTCGGATCAGGCTACCGTTCGACGGAACGACCGCCTCCGGCACCTGGCAGGCCTTGGCCAGGCGGGCGTGTTCCCGCAGGTGACGGGCATCCCCATGCACCGGAACCGCGATCTGCGGGCGCAGCATCTGGTACATCTCCGCCAGTTCCTCGCGGGCCGGATGGCCGGAGACATGGATACCGGGCTGGTCCTCGGTGGTGATGATCTCCACGCCGCGGGCCGCCAACCGGTTCTGAACCCGGCCGATCGCCCGCTCGTTGCCGGGGATCTGGCGCGAGGAGAAGATGCAGATATCGCCATCGGTCAAGGTGACATGCGGATGCGCCCCGTCGGAGATCCGCGAGAGCGCGGCCCGTGCCTCTCCCTGGCTTCCGGTACAGATCAGGACGATCTTGTCCTCCGGGAAGTAGCCGGCCTCGTCCTCCTTCACGAAGGTCGGCGCATCAGCAAGATAGCCGTTCTCCTTGGCGGCGTCATGCATGCGCCAGAGCGAGCGGCCGACAAGCGCGGTCTGGCGGTCGTTGGCCGCCGCGGCGATCGCGACGCTCTCCAGACGGGCGACGTTGGAAGCGAAGCAGGCGACCGCAATCCGTCCCATGCCGTCGTACTGCGCGAACAGTTCCGTCAGCGCCATGCGCACTTCGGCCTCGGAACCGGTGCGGCCGGGTACGAACACGTTGGTGCTGTCGCCCATCAGGGCCAGCACCCCCTCCTCCCCGACGGCGCGGATGGCGTCGAAATCGGTCGCCTTGCCGACGAAGGGCGTGGGATCGAACTTCCAGTCGCCGCTGTGCACGACCGTTCCGGCGCCGGTCCGCAGGACGATCATGTTCGGTTCGGGAATCGAATGGGTGACCCGGATCATCTCGATCTCGAACGGTCCGATCACGGCGGAGCCGGCGACCGGGATCTCGATGAGGTCGACCTTCTCCAGCAGACCGGCGTCCACCAGCTTGCGCCGCAACAGCGAGGCGGTGAACGGGGTGCAGTAGATCGGGCAGCCCAACCGCTCCCACAGATACGGCACCGCGCCGATATGGTCCTCGTGCCCATGGGTCAGCAGCAGGCCGCAGAGCTTGTCGCGGTGCGGTTCGATCGACGAGATGTCCGGCAGGATCACGTCCACGCCGGGCGTGGTGTCGTCGCCGAAGGTGATCCCCAGGTCGACCATCAGCCACTGTCCGGCATAACCGTACAGGTTGACGTTCATTCCGATCTCGTCGGAACCGCCGAGCGGCAGGAAGTAGAGGTCGTCGTCGTTCGGGTCCAGATGAAGGCTCATGCAGTGCCCGTCTTCGCCCGGTTGCGATCATGTATCATGCGTAATCCTACAAGTGTCAGGTCGTCGTCGACGATCTCGATCGCCGGCGTCCAGTCTGCGAACAGCGCCGCCAGCCCGCCTGTACCGACCACCTTCATCGGCTGGCCGTACTCCAGGCGGATACGGTCGACCAGCCCCTCGATCATCGCGATATAGCCCCAGAAGATGCCCGAATGCATCGCAGAACGGGTATTCTTGCCGATCACGCGGATCGGATCGTTATCGCCCGGTATGCGCTCCGGCGGCCGGATCGCGACACGAGGAAGCTGAGCCGCCGCCATGTAGAGCGCGTCGAGCGACAGGTTGATGCCCGGACAGATGATGCCGCCAGCATAGGCACCATCCCCCTCAACCACATCGAAGGTGGTCGCCGTCCCGAAATCGACCACGATCAGCGGCCCGCCGTACAATCTGTGCGCCGCGACGGCGTTTACAACCCGGTCGGCGCCGACTTCCTCCGGCCGCTCGATCCGGACCTCGATCCCGAGCTCCGTCGGCTTTTCGCCAACGACCATGGGATCGATGCCGAAATGCTTGCGGCACAGGGTCTTCAGGTTGAACAGCGTCGACGGCACCACCGTCGCCATGATCACGCTGGTGATACCCACCGTATCCAGGTCGTTCAGCGCCATGAGCTGGGTCAGCCAGACCGCGTATTCATCCGCGGTCCGATCGGCGTTGGTCGAGGTGCGCCAGGACCCGACCGCCTCGTCGCGCCCTTCCTCGTAGACGGCGAACACCGTGTTGGTGTTGCCGCAGTCGATCACCAGAAGCATCGGTTCTTCCCGGGCGTGGCGCCGGTCACGCCGCCGCCGATCAGGTGCCGATCAGACTGGCGGCGGCGGCGGCGGCGCTATCGTAGATCGGCGAGAGGATGACGAAGAACAGCACTGTCACCGCCGCCGAGCCGTAGAGGATCACGCGCAGATCTCCCGCGACCGCGCCGTCCAGCGGCTGCTCCGCCTCGTCGAAATACATGATCTTGACGATCCGCAGGTAGTAGAACGCCCCCACCACGCTGGACAGAACGCCGACGATGGCGAGAGCGTACAGCCCGGCATCGATCGCCGCCATGAAGACGTACCACTTGCCGAAGAACCCGGCGAGCGGCGGGATGCCGGCCATCGAGAACATGAAGATCATCAGGGCGAGCGCCATCATCGGATGGGTGCGCGACAGGCCCGCGAGATCGGACAGGTTCTCCACCAGGCGGCCGTCCCGGCGCATGCTGAGGATCACGGCGAAGGCACCGATATTCATGAAGATGTAGGTGGCCATGTAGATCAGGACGCCCGTCGCCCCGGCCTCTGTCCCGGCGGCGATGCCGACGAGCGCGAAGCCCATATGACCGATCGAGCTGTAGGCCATCAGACGCTTGATGTTGCTCTGCATCATCGCTGCCAAGGCGCCGACGACCATCGAGGCGAGCGATATGAACACAACGACCTGCTGCCAGGATGCCACCTGATCGCCGAACGGATCGACCATGACCCGCAGGAACAGGGCGATGGCCGCGACCTTGGGCGCCACGGCGAACAGCGCCGTCACCGGCGTCGGCGCGCCCTCGTAGACATCCGGCGTCCACATGTGGAACGGCACCGCCGAGACCTTGAAGGCGAGTCCGGTCACCAGGAACACCAGACCGATGACGAGACCGGTCGACGGCGCGCTCTCTCCGCTCAGCACCGTGGCCAGACCGTCGAAGCTGGTGGTCCCGGTGAAGCCGTAGATCATCGAACAGCCGTACAGCAGCATACCGGAGCTCAACGCGCCGAGGACGAAGTACTTCAGGCCCGCTTCGGTCGAGCTTCAGCGTGTCGCGCCGGATCGAGGCGACGACGTAGAGCGCAAGGCTCTGCAGTTCCATGCCCATGTACAGCATGATCAGGTCGTTGGCCGAGACCATCAGCATCATGCCGAGGGTGGCGAACAGGATCAGCACCGGAAACTCGAACCGTCCCGCCTGCTCGCGCTCCAGATAGCCGAGCGACAGAACGATCGCAAAGCTCGACCCGATCAGGATCAGGATCTTGGCGAATTGGGCGAAACCGTCGGTGATGAAGAGGCCCTGGAACGCCACCGCCTCGCCGCCGCGCAGGACGACGAGCACCGCCGCCACGGCGAAGGCCGCGATCACCGCCCAGGACAGCGGCTTCAGGCTGTTCTCGCCCTTGAAGACACCGGCCATGAGAAGGGCCAGTCCGGCCACCGCCAGGAAGATCTCCGCCGAGGCCGGCGCCATGATCGGAAGGGTCGTTGCCGCGTCCATATCCGTGCTCCCGGCGCCCTTAGCGGGTCGCCACGGCGGTGCCGGCTTCGCCGAGCGCCACCTTGTAATTCGTGATCAGATTCTCGACCGAAGCCGACATCAGATCGGTGAAGGTCGAGGGATAAATGCCCATCCACAGCACCAGGATGACCAGGGGCGCGAACACCGCGATCTCCCGGGGACTGAGGTCGAGCAGAGCCTTGAGCTGTTCCTTCTCCAGCTTGCCGAAGATGACCCGGCGGTAGAGATAGAGCATGTAGGCCGCCCCCAGGATCAGACCGGTCGCCGTGAAGGCGGCGAGCCAGGTGTTGACCTGGAACGCGCCGGCCAGGATCAGCAGTTCGCCGACGAAGCCGGAGGTCCCCGGCAGCCCGACCGAGGCCATCATGAACAGCATGAAGATCAGGGCGTAGCGCGGCATGTTCTCCGCAAGACCGCCATAGGCGTCGATCTCCCGCGTGTGCATGCGGTCGTAGACGACGCCCACGCAGAGGAACAGCGCGCCCGAAACGATGCCGTGGGACAGCATCTGGAAGATCGACCCCTCGACGCCCTGGGTGGTCATGGTGAACATCCCGATCGTCACGAAGCCCATATGGGCGACCGACGAATAGGCGATCAGCTTCTTCATGTCGTTCTGCACCAGCGCCACCAGCGAGGTGTAGATCACCGCGACGACGCTCAGCGTGTAGACCAGGGGCGCGAAGGCGTCTGACGCCTCCGGGAACATCGGAATCGAGAACCGCAGGAAGCCGTAGCCGCCCATCTTCAGCAGGACGCCGGCCAGGATGACCGACCCGGCCGTCGGCGCCTCCACATGGGCGTCCGGCAGCCAGGTATGGACCGGCCACATGGGCACCTTCACCGCGAAGGAGGCGAAGAAGGCCAGCCACAGCCACATCTGGACGTCCGCAAGGAAGCGCGTCTCCATCAGGGTCGGAATGTCGGTCGTCCCCGCCTGCCAGTACATCGCCAGAATGGCCAGCATCATCAGGACGGAGCCGGCCAGCGTGTACAGGAAGAACTTGAACGCCGCGTAGACCCGGCGCGCGCCGCCCCAGACCCCGATGATCAGGAACATCGGGATCAGGACGGCCTCGAAGAAGATGTAGAACAGGAAGATGTCCAGCGCGCAGAACATCCCGACCATCATGGTCTCGAGGACCAGGAAGGCGATCATGTACTCGCGCACGCGTTTCTGAACCGCCTCCCAGCTTGCCAGGATGCAGATCGGCGTCAGCAGTGTCGACAGCAGCACGAACCAGACCGAGATGCCGTCGACGCCCATGTGATAGGCGATGGACGAGCCCGGGATCCACTCGACCTTCTGGACGAGCTGGAACTCGGCCGATTTCGGGTCGAAATAGGTCAGGATCAGCAGCGAGATCAGGAAGACCGAGCCGGAGGCGACAAGCGCCAGCCAGCGCGAGGAACTCGCGACCTGCTCAGGGGTACCCCGGACCGTGAGGATGAACGCCACCCCGAGCAGGGGGCCGAACGTCACGATCGTCAGAAGCCATTGTTCGAGCATCGGCTCAACCCCCGAAGGCCAGGTACCAGGAGATCAGCGCGACGACACCGATCAGCATGGCGAATGCGTAGTGGTAGAGATAGCCGGTCTGCAGCCGGGCCACCTGCCCCGCGCACCAACGGGCCATGGAACTCACCCCGTCCGGCCCGAAACCGTTGATGATGGTTCCGTCCCCGGTCTTCCAGAAGGCGAGACCGGCCTGCCAGGAGCGCTTGACGAAGAGCCAGTCGTACAGCTCGTCGATGTACCACTTGTTCAGCAGGAACAGGTACACGGGCCGGATCGCTTCGGTCACCTTGCCCGGAATCTCCGGCTTCATGATGTAGGCCAGATAGGCGGCGGCGATGCCGATGACGCCGACGACCAGCGGCATGAGCTTGACCCAGGTCGGCACGTGGTGGGCCGCCTCGATGGCGTTGTTCTCTTCCAGGATCTTGATGGCCGAGCCCCAGAAGGCGTCCATCTGATGGCCGACGAAATACTCGTAGCCGACGAAACCGCTGATCACCGCGCCGATCGCCAGCACGATCAGCGGCGCCAGCATGACCGGCGGCGACTCGTGGGCGTGGTCGAAGGTGTGCTTATCCATCCGCGGCTTGCCGTGGAAGGTCATGAACAGCAGCCGCCAGGAATAGAACGCCGTCAGCAGGGCGGCGACGATGCCGCACCAGAAGGCGAAGGTCCCGGCCCCGGTATGGGCGGCGAAGGCCGATTCCAGAATCATGTCCTTGGAGTAGTAGCCGGCGAAGAACGGGATCCCCGCCAGCGCCAGGGAGCCGATCCAGAACATGCCGTAGGTCCAGGGAACCTTGCGCCAGATGCCGCCCATGTTCCGCATATCCTGTTCGTCGTGCAGGGCATGGATCACGGAACCGGCCGACAGGAACAGCAGCGCCTTGAAGAAGGCGTGGGTCATCAGGTGGAAGATCGCCGCCGGATAGGCCGACACGCCGAGCGCGAAGAACATGTAGCCGAGCTGCGAGCAGGTCGAATAGGCGATCACCCGCTTGATGTCGTTCTGGGTGGTGCCGACCGTGGCGGCGAAGAACGCCGTCGCCGCGCCGACCACCGTCACCACGACCAGGGCCGTCGGCGCGTACTCGAACAGCGGCGACATGCGGGCCACCAGGAACACGCCGGCGGTCACCATGGTGGCGGCGTGAATCAGCGCCGAGACCGGCGTCGGGCCTTCCATCGCGTCGGGCAGCCAGGTGTGCAGTCCGAGCTGGGCCGACTTACCCATGGCGCCGATGAACAGCAGGATGCCGATCACCGTCAGCGCGTCGACCTCCTCCCACCACAAGAAGGCGAAGGTCGTGCCCGCCATTTCCGGCGCGGCGGCGAAGATGGCGTCGAAACTCACCGCATCGAACAGCAGGAAGCAGCCGAAGATGCCGAGGGCGAAGCCGAAATCGCCCACCCGGTTAACCACGAAGGCCTTGATGGCCGCCGCGTTGGCCGAGGGCCGGTCGTACCAGAAGCCGATCAGCAGGTAGGAGGCCACACCCACGCCCTCCCAGCCGAAGAACAGCTGGATCAGGTTGTCGGCGGTCACCAGCATCAGCATGGCGAAGGTGAAGAACGACAGATACGCCATGAACCGGGGGATCGACGGATCGTGGCTCATATAGCCGACGGAATAGACATGCACGCAGGACGATACCACGGTGACGACGATCACCATCACGGCGGTCAGCGTGTCCCAGCGCAAAGCCCAGCTCGCCTCGAAGCTGCCGCTGTCGATCCAGGTGAAGAGCTCCACGGTCCGGGACTGGCCCTGGATGGCCACTTCCCAGAACGCGACGATCGCCAGGGCGGCCGAGATCAGCATGGCGCCGCAGGTGACGATCTGCGCGCCCCGGTCCCCGAGCTTCTTGTTGCCAAATCCGGCGATGAGCGCGGCGATGAGCGGAAGGAAGACGATCGCGGCGTACATGCGCTCAGCCCTTCATCAGATTGATGTCGTCGACCGCGATCGAGCCGCGGTTGCGGAAGAACACCACCAGGATCGCGAGCCCGATGGCTGCCTCCGCGGCGGCGACCGTCAACACGAACACCGCGAAGACCTGACCGACCAGATCGCCAAGTTCGGTCGAGAACGCCACGAAGTTGATGTTGACGGCCAGCAGCATGAGCTCGACCGACATCAGGATGATGATCACGTTCTTCCGATTGAGAAAAATGCCGAAGATCCCGAGGGTGAACAGGATTGCGGCGACCGTCAGATAGTGGCCGAGAGCGATTTCCATCATCAGACCCCTCCCCCGCGGGTCACCTTGACGACTTCGACCACGTCCTCCGCACGGCGCAGGTTCTGCTGGTCGATCGACTGGCGCTTCACGCCGGGTCGGCTTCGCAGGGTCAGAACGATCGCGCCGATCATCGCGACCAGCAGGATCAGGCCGGCCGCCTGGAACGGCAGGACGTAGTGGGTGTAGATCACCTGACCGAGGGCCTCGGTATTGGTCACGCCCTCGGGGATCGGCGCCGCCGCCGATGCGGTGACCTCCGGCGAGAACGTCCAGACGCCGGCGACCAGCACCAGTTCGGCGAGCAGTACCAGACCGATCAGTCCGCCGATCGGCAGGTAGCGCGCGAAGCCCTGGCGGAGCTCGACGAAATTGATGTCGAGCATCATCACCACGAACAGGAACAGCACCGCGACGGCGCCGACATAGACCACGACCAGGATCATCGCCAGGAACTCCGCGCCCATCAGGACGAAGAGGCCGGCGGCATTGAAGAACGCCAGGATCAGGAACAGCACCGAGTGCACCGGATTGCGCGAGGTGACCACCATCACGCCCGATGCGACCGCCACGAAGGCGAACAGGTAGAAGACTAAGGCCTGTAGAGCCATGCCGATCCCTTTCCCCGGTCTTTCGACCCGATACCGGTCTAAGATCAACCGGTTATCCCGCATTCCTAATTCGTTGTCTTAACCTGAGCCTCAGCGATATGGCGCGTCGGCCGTCAGGTTGCGGCTGATCTCCAGCTCCCACCGGTCGCCGTTCGAGAGCAGCTTGTCCTTGTTGTAGAACAGCTCCTCCCGGGTCTCCGTCGCGAACTCGAAGTTCGGCCCCTCGACGATGGCATCGACCGGACAGGCCTCCTGGCAGAAGCCGCAGTAGATGCATTTCGTCATGTCGATGTCGTAGCGCGTCGTCCGCCGGGAGCCGTCATCCCGGGGTTCCGCCTCGATGGTGATCGCCTGCGCCGGGCAGATCGCCTCGCAGAGCTTGCAGGCGATGCAGCGCTCCTCGCCGTTGGGATAGCGGCGCAGCGCGTGTTCGCCCCGGAAACGCGGGCTGAGCGGCCCCTTCTCGTAGGGGTAGTTCAGCGTCACCTTGGGGCGGAAGAAGTACTTCAGCGTCAGCGCCATGCCGCTGACCAGCTCGGCCAGCAGCATGCTCTTGGCGCGGTATTGCACGGAAGCCATGGCTTAGCCTCTTCCTTTCCTCACGGCAACCCAGTCGAAGGCCACGAGCACGCCCGCGGTGATCACCACCCACAGCAGCGACAGGGGCAGGAACACCTTCCAGCCGAGACGCATGAGCTGATCGTAGCGATAGCGCGGGAACGTGGCGCGGACCCACAGGAACACGAACAGGATCAGGCAGATCTTCAGGATGAACCAGATCGGGCCCGGAACCCAGTTGAACGGAGCGACGTCGAACGGCGGCAGCCACCCCCCGAGGAACAGCACCACGGTGATGCCGCTCATCAGGATCATGTTCGCGTACTCGCCGAGGAAGAACAGGGCGAAGCTCATCGACGAGTATTCGACGAAATAGCCGGCGACCAGCTCCGATTCGCCTTCCGGCAGGTCGAACGGCGCGCGGTTCGTCTCCGCCAGCGCCGAAATGAAGAACACGACGAACATCGGCAGCAGCGGGATGGCGAACCACACGGTCCGCTGCGCCTCGACGATCGCCGTCAGGTTCAGCGACCCGACGCAGAGCAGCACGGTGATGATGACGAAACCGATGGAGACCTCGTAGGACACCATCTGCGCCGCCGACCGGAGCGCGCCGAGGAAGGCGTATTTCGAGTTCGATGCCCAGCCCGACATGATCACGCCGTAGACGCCGAGCGAGCTGATCGCGAACAGGTACAGCACGCCGACATTGATGTCCGCCAGCACCATTCCCTCGCCGAACGGGATCACCGCCCAGGCGATCAGGCTGAGCACGAAGGTCAGCATCGGTGCGAGCAGGAAGATGATCTTGTTGGCGCCGGCCGGAAGGATCGTCTCCTTCGACAGCAGCTTCAGCGCGTCCGCGAACGGCTGGAACAGGCCGAACGGCCCGACCACGTTCGGCCCCTTGCGGAGCTGGATCGCGCCGATGACCTTCCGCTCGAAATAGGTGAGGTACGCGACCGCCACCAGAAGCGGGACCACCACGGCCAGGATCTGGGCGACGATGATCGCGCCCGGGATCACGTATGTGTCGACAAAGTCCATTACCCGCGCCCTGCCCCGCCGCTCATCCGTCCGTCCCGGTCGCCACTGCGCCCGGACCATCGCCTTGGCGCTTGGGAAGCACGAAGGCCTCCGTGCACTCGGCCATGGTCTTTGACGCCCGGCTGATCGGGTCGGTCATGTAGAAGTTATCGACCGGATAGGCAAACGGTGCGTCGTCCATGCTGCCGGCCGCACCGAACGGGCCCCAGTCCGCGAATTCGATCGTGTCGATCGCCGCGAAGGTCGCATGATCCTGACGCAGCGCCGCCCGGACGTCGTCCAGCGTCGTGAACGGCAGCGTCTTGCCGACCGCCTCGGACAGCGCCCGGACGATCTTCCAGTCCTCACGCGCCTCGCCCGGCGGGAATGCGCGCGGAAACCCCCATCTGCACCCGGCCCTCGGTGTTGACGTAGAGCCCGTCCTTCTCGGTATAGGCCGCACCCGGCAGGATCACGTCCGCCCCATGGGCCCCGCGGTCGCCGTGATGGCCCTGGTAAACCACGAAGGCATCGCCGAAATCGCGTGTCCACCTCGTCGGCGCCCAGCAGATAGACCAGTTTCACGGCGCCCGATTTCGCACCCTCGACGATGCCGGCCACGTCGCGACCGCCCTCGCCCGGCACGAATCCCATGTCCAATCCGGCCACGCGGGACGCGGCGGTATGCAGGACGTTGAAGCCGTTCCAGCCCGGGATCTCGTTGCCCTCCTCGTCGGTCGAGGCGGCGATGAGCATGCCCGTGTCGTCGGCGATCTTGCGCGCGGCGGCAAGCACGGCGGCGCCGTCGTCGCGCGCGAGCGCGCCCATGCCGACGATCAGCATCGGGCGCTTCGCGTCTTTCAGGACCTTGGCGAAGGCGTGGCTTGCCGTCCGCGACCTCGGCCAGGGTCTTCGGCCCGGCGCCGAGATGCTCGACATCGTAGGTCAGATCGACCGGCGCGCCGATCAGTCCGATCGACACCGGCCCCTGCAGCCAGCGCTTGCGGATCCGAGCGTTGACCAGCGAGGCCTCCCAGCGCGGGTTCGTGCCGATCAGCAGGATCGCATCCGCCTGCTCGAGGCCGGCGATGGTCGTATTGAACAGATAGCCGGCACGCGGGCCGCCGCCGATCGTTCGCCCCGTCCTGCCGGCAATCGATATTGGCCGAGCCGAAGTCGCCCATCAGATCGCTTCAGCGCGTACATGGACTCGGCGTCGACCGTGTCGCCGGCGATGGCGGCCATCTGGGTGCCCGACAGTCCCTTCATGGCCCGCCGCCATCGGCGGCGAACGCCTCCGGCCAGGAGGCCGGCTGCAGCTTGCCGTCCTTGCGGACATAGGGCCGGTCCAGGCGCTGACGCTTCAGGCCGTCGCAGGCGTAGCGGGTCTTGTCGGAGATCCACTCCTCGTTGACGTCCTCATGCAGACGCGGGAGCACGCGCATCACTTCGCGACCCGCGCGCGTCCACCCGGATGTTCGAGCCGACCGCGTCCATCACGTCGACGGTCTCGGTCTTCTTCAGCTCCCACGGACGGGCGACGAAGGCATAGGGCTTGGAGGTGAGCGCGCCGACCGGGCAGAGGTCGATCACATTGGCCGAGAGCTCGCTGTCGATCGCCTTTTCGAGATAGGTCGTGATCTCGGCATCCTCGCCGCGGTTCAGCATCGCCCATGTCGGTCACGCCGGCGATCTCGGTCGAGAACCGGACGCAGCGGGTGCAGTGGATGCAGCGGGTCATGATCGTCTTGACCAGCGGGCCCATATACTTGTCGGTCACGGCCCGCTTGTTCTCGTCGTAGCGCGACGAGTGGAAGCCGTAGCCCATGGCCTGGTCCTGCAGGTCGCACTCGCCGCCCTGGTCGCAGATCGGACAGTCCAGAGGGTGGTTGATCAGCAGGAATTCCATCGTGCCCTTGCTGGGCCTTCCGGGCGACCTCCGACTTGGTATGGATCACCATGCCGTCGCCCGCCGGGAACGCGCAGGACGCGATCGGCTTCGGCGCCTTCTCCATCTCCACCAGGCACATGCGGCAGTTGCCCGCGATCGACAGGCGGTCGTGGAAGCAGAACCGCGGCACCTCGGCGCCGGCTGCCTCGCAGGCCTGCAGCACCGTGGATCCCGCGGGGACCTCGACCTCAATTCCGTCGACTGTCAGCTTCGGCATCGTGCTCTCTCCCGACCTGTCCTGGCCGTTATTCCGCCGCCTGGGCGGTCGTGGTGACCGGCTGGCCCGCCTTGTGGGCCGCGATCCGACGCTCCATCTCCGGGCGGAAATGCCGGATCAGACCCTGGATCGGCCAGGCCGCCGCATCGCCCAGCGCACAGATCGTGTGGCCCTCGACCTGGCGGGTCACCTCTTCCAGCGTGTCGATTTCCTCGACATCGGCCTCGCCGCGCACCATGCGCTGCATCACCCGATACATCCAGCCGGTACCCTCGCGGCACGGGGTACACTGCCCGCAGCTTTCGTGCTTGTAGAAAGCGCTCAGCCGGGCGATCGCTTTCACCACGTCGGTCTGCTTGTTCATGACGATGACCGCCGCGGTCCCGAGGCCGGAGCGGACCTCGCGCAGCGAATCGAAGTCCATCAGAATGTCGTCGCAGGTCGATTTCGGCATCAGCGGCACCGAGGAGCCGCCCGGGATCACCGCGAGCAGATTGTCCCAGCCGCCGATCACGCCGCCGGCGTGTTTCTCGATCAGTTCCTTGAGCGGAATGCCGAGTTCTTCCTCGACATTGCAGGGGTTGTTCACATGGCCGGAGATCGAGAAGATCTTCGTGCCGGAATTGCTTTCGGCCGGCCAAGTCCGGCGAACCACTCGGCACCCCGGCGCATGATGGTCGGCGTGACCGCGATTGACTCGACGTTGTTGACCGTGGTCGGGCACCCGTAGAGACCGCACGCCGGCCGGAAACGGCGGCTTCAGGCGCGGCTGACCCTTCTTGCCCTCCAGGCTACTCGAGCAGTGCGGTCTCCTCGCCGCAGATATAGGCGCCGGCGCCGCGGTGCAGGTAGACGTCGAAATCGTAGCCGGACCCGCAGGCGTTCTTGCCGATCAGACCGGCGTCGTACGCCTCGTCGATCGCCCGCTGCAGGGCGACGGCCTCGTTGTAGAACTCGCCGCGGATGTAGATGTAGGCGGCGCGGGCGCGCATGGCGTAGCCGGCCGACCACGCAGCCTTCGATCAGCTTGTGCGGATCGTGGCGCATGATCTCCCGGTCCTTGCAGGTCCCGGGTTCGGATTCGTCGGCGTTGACCACGAGGTAATGCGGCTTGTCCTTCACCTCCTTAGGCATGAAGGACCATTTCAGACCGGTCGGGAAACCGGCGCCACCGCGGCCGCGCAGGCCCGAGGCTTTGATCACCTCGACGATATCCGTCCGGGGACATCGCCAGGATCTCCTTGGTGTTGGACCAGTCGCCGCGCTTACGCGCGCCGGCGAGGCTCGGGTCGAACCAACCGTACAGGTTGGTGAAGATACGGTCTTCGTCCTTCAGCATCTCAATCGTCTCCGCCGGCGGATGCCTGTTTCTCGGCGAACCAGGGGGGAACGCCGTCGCTGTCCTTGAGGGAAGCCAGCGATGTCGGGCCGTCCTTCGACATCGACCCGCGGCGCCCCGCCATCGATCCCACCGCCGGCGCCTTGCCGGCCTTCAGGTCGTCGATCAGCGTCGCCGTCAGGTCGTAGTCCAGGTCTTCGTAAACGTCGTCGTTCACCTGCACGACCGGCGCATTGGCGCAGACGCCCAGGCACTCGACCTCGAGCAGGGTGAACTGGCCATCCGCCGTCGAGGTGTAGTTCTTCGACAGGCCGAGCTTGTCCTTGATGCAGCGCATCACGTCGTCCGAGCCCCGCAGCCAGCACGGCGTCGTGGTGCAGGCCTGAAGGAACCACTTCCCCACCGGGGCGAGGTTGAACATCGTGTAGAAGGTCGCGACCTCGAGCACGCGGATTCGCGGCATGTCCAGCGTCTCGGCGATGGCGTCGATCGCCGTTCAGCGGAATCCAATTGTCATGCTGGCGCTGCGCCAGATCGAGCAGCGGAATCACGGCGCTGGCCTGACGGCCTTCCGGGTACTTGGCGACGATCTTCTCGATCTTGGCCTTGCTGTCATCCGTCCAGGCGAAGCTGTCCGGCTGCTGATGGGCCTCGGCGATCGGTTTGGTGCTCATCGGTCGATCTCCCCGAACACGATGTCGAGCGAGCCGATGATCGCCACCGTGTCCGCCAGCATGTGTCCCCGCCCCAGGAAGTCCATCGCCTGCCAGGAAGGCAAATCCCGGCGCGCGGATCTTGCAGCGGTACGGCTTGTTGGAGCCGTCGGACACCAGATACACGCCGAACTCGCCCTTCGGCGCCTCGACCGCCGTATAGGTATCGCCCTCGGGCACGTGATAGCCCTCGGTATACAGCTTGAAGTGGTGGATGAGCGCTTCCATGGAGCGCTTCATCTCGCCGCGCTTCGGCGGGGTGACCTTCTTGTCGGTCGCCTTGACCGGACCATCCGGCATCTTCTCGATGCACTGGTAGATGATCTTCAGCGACTGGCGCATCTCTTCGACCCGGACAAGATAGCGCGTCGTAGCAGTCGCCGTGTCTTGCCGATCGGGATATCGAAGTCGAACTCTTCATACAACATCGTAGGGCTGGGCCTTGCGCAGGTCCCAGGCCGCGCCGGTTCCCCGGAGGATCGGCCCCGAGAAGCCCGAGATCCAGGGCCTCCTCGCGGGTGACGACGCCGATATCGACCGTCCGCTGCTTGAAGATCCGGTTGTTCGGTGAGCAGGCTTTCCATGGTCGTCGATGAACTTCGGGAAGTTGTCGGCCCAGGCCTTAATGTCCTCGAGCAGGCCCGCCGGCAGGTCCTGATGCACACCGCCCGGACGGAAATACGCCGCGTGCAGCCGCGCGCCCGAGGCCCGCTCGTAGAACTCCATGAGCTTCTCGCGCTCCTCGAAGCCCCAGAGCAGCGGCGTCATGGCGCCGACATCGAGCGCGAAGGTCGTGATGTTCAGCAGGTGGTTCAGGATGCGGCCGATCTCGGCGTAGAGCACACGGATGTACTGGCCGCGCTTCGGCACTTGCAGACCCAGCAGCTTCTCCACCGCGAGGGCGTAGGCGTGCTCCTGGTTCATCGGCGCGACATAGTCGAGACGGTCGAAATAGGGCACCGCCTGCAGGTAGGTCTTGTGCTCGATCAGCTTCTCGGTGCCGCGGTGCAGCAGACCGATATGCGGATCGGCGCGCTCCACGACCTCGCCGTCCATCTCCAGCACCAGACGCAGAACCCCGTGGGCCGCCGGATGCTGGGGCCCGAAGTTCATGGTGAGCGGTCTTGATCTGCAGATTCGGCCATCAGCTTGCCGCCTCTTCCCCTGGCCTTCTCGTCACCCGGAAGCAGCGTACTCGCGCGCCTTCCCACGGGCTCAGGAAGTCGAAATTGCGGAACTCCTGAACCAGCTTCACGGGCTCGTAGACCACCCGCTTCTGCTCGTCGTCGTAGCGCACCTCGACATAGCCCGTCAGCGGGAAGTCCTTGCGCATCGGATGACCCTCGAAGCCGTAATCCGTCAGGATGCGGCGCAGATCGGGATGCTCGGAGAAGAAGATGCCGAACATGTCCCAGGCCTCGCGCTCGCACCAGTCTGGCGGAGCTGAACACCGCCGTCGCCGACGGAACCGGCGTGTTCTCGTCGGTCGCCGTCTTCAGGCGGATCCGCGTGTTCTGGCTGATCGAAAGCAGGTTGTAGACGACATCGAATCGCGGCTCGCGCTCCGGAAAATCGACACCGCAAAGATCCATCAGCGCCTTGAACTGGCACTGATTGATCGTCCCGCAGGAACGTCAGGACCTTGATCAGGTTGTTCGATGCGCAGCGCAGCGACAAGTTCGCCGTTGCTGACCGCGACATCGCTCACGTCACCGCCGAGCTGGGCCTCGATATAGCCCGCCAGGTCCTTGAGCGCAGATGCCGTCTCGTTTGGCGTCGCCGTCTCCATGTCGTCGCTCGCCTCGTCCTCGCTGTTGAGCGGCGGAAACCCGCCTGCAACCCTCACTAGGCCCGCGGTCAGCGGGCAATCGTCGCGGTGCGGCGGATCTTCCGCTGAAGCTGCATCACCCCGTAAAGCAGCGCCTCCGCCGTCGGCGGACAGCCCGGCACGTAAATGTCGACCGGCACGATGCGGTCGCAGCCGCGCACCACCGAGTAGGAGTAGTGGTAATAGCCGCCGCCATTGGCGCAGGACCCCATGGAGATCACCCAGCGCGGCTCGGCCATCTGGTCGTAGACCTTGCGCAGGGCGGGCGCCATCTTGTTCGTCAGCGTGCCGGCGACGATCATCACGTCGGACTGCCGCGGGCTCGGCCGGAAGATCAGACGCCGAACCGGTCGAGATCGTAGCGGCTGGCCGCCGTATGCATCATTTCGACCGCACAGCAGGCGAGACCGAACGTCATCGGCCACAACGAGCCGGTCCGCGCCCAGTTGAACAGCTTGTCGGCCTGGGCGATGACGAACCCCTTCTCCTGAAGCTCGTCACCGACGGCCGAGAGGACCGCGTCCTGGTCGGCGCCCTGCGGCACCGGACGGTCGGACTGCATCACTCCCATTCCAGGGCTCCTTTCTTCCATTCGTAGACGAAGCCGATCGTCAGAACCCCAAGGAACACCATCATGGACCAGAACCCGAACAGGCCGATGTCACCGAGGCGACACGGCCCAGGGGAACAGGAAGGCCACTTCCAGGTCGAAGATGATGAAGAGGATCGCGACCAGGTAGAACCGGACGTCGAATTGCCGGCGCGAATCGTCGAATGCCTCGAACCCGCACTCGTAGGCGGAGAGCTTTTCGGAGTCGGGCCGCTGATGACCGACCACGAGCGACGCCAAGACGATGACGACGGCAAGTCCGACGGCGATCAGCAGGAACACCAGGATCGGCAGGTATTCGGTCAGCATGGCGTCCATGGGGAAGTCCCCTTTTATCTCTACGGCTTAAGCGCCGTTTCCTGCGGCCCTTCATAACGGTCCGGGCGCGCACCGCACAATGCGGCGGACTATAGTGCGGTGCAACCCGTTTCGGAAGGCCGTTGGTCGAATTCCATGCGCGGCCAAAACGCGCGGATCCGGGCCGGGCGCAGCCGACCGCGGCACGGTCAGGGACCGGTCCGAACGACCAGATTATCGGAGGATGGCGGGAGTGACGGGACTCGAACCCGCGGCCTCTGGCGTGACAGGCCAGCGCTCTAACCGACTGAGCTACACCCCCTCCGGGAGACGTCCGGGCCGCTGGTAGAACCGAGCGGTCCGGCGCGTCGAGGCGCGTTGTGTACGCGCTCCCCTGGGGGCTGTCAACAACCCTGAAAGCGCTTTTTTCGGGTTCGACCCATTCCAGGTCGGCATGCCGGATCGGCCTTCTCCCCTGATGCATCCTCAGCACGGTCAAATGCGTTTAGACTGGACCATCGACGTGCTTCCAGCCTCAAGAGGGCCCGTTTGGACCAGATGACCCCCGGCGACTACGAGCGCCTTCTCAAGCTGATCAACATGCTCGGCAGCGACAGCGACGGCGAGGTGCTGAACGCTGCGGGCGCGATCAACCGACTGCTCAACGCCCACGGCCTGGCCTGGAGCGATATCCTGCTGCCACGCAAGCTGCTGCCGGTGCGCGCGAATGCGCCGGAGGATGCCGACGCCGAGACGCAGTCGGCGGATCCGGAGAGTGTCGGTCCTCCGCCGCTCGGTCAGGCCACGCTGCAGCAGATGTACGACTTCTTGATGGAAAGCGGGAATGTCTCGGTTGAAACCAAGCGCGACATCCGCCGTCACGCCGAGACGGTGAAGAACGGTCGGGTCACGCCGGCGGTCCGGGGGGAACTGCAGACCATGTACAACTACGCCATCCTCCGCCGCACCCGAATCTGACCCGGCGCCGGAGCGAACGCGGTGAAGGAGTCGGAGCTTTACGCGCCCGTGAAGCGCTTTCTCGAAGCCCGGGGCTTCGACGTGAAAGCGGAGGTACGGGGCTGTGACGTGGTCGCCCGCCTGCCCGACCCGGCGAGCCCGCCCCTGATCGTCGAACTCAAGACCGCGTTCTCGCTCGATCTGGTCTTTCAGGGCATCAACCGGCAACGGATCGCGGACGACGTCTATCTGGCCGTGCCCTCCCCCGACACGCCCGCGAAGCGGCGGAACTGGCGCAGCCGGTTACGCGCGGTTATCCGCCTGTGCAGACGTCTTGAACTCGGGCTGATACTGGTCGACCCGTCCCAAAACGATCCCGAGCGGTCGGTGGAGATCCTGGTCGAGCCCGGCCCCTACAAACCGCGCCGGGACAGAAAGGCGGGCCACCGCCTGGCCATCGAGTTCAACCGCCGGGCGGGCGATCCGAATGTGGGCGGGGTCTCCCGACGCACCATCGTGACCGCCTATCGACAAGACGCAATTCGCTGTGCCGCCTGTCTGGCCGCCGGGCCGCGGCCCGTCTCCGAAATCCGGGCCAAGTCGCAGGTCGAGCGTGCCGCCGCGATCCTGCAGAAGAATCACTACGGGTGGTTCGCGCGCGTCAAGCGCGGGACCTACCGGCTGACCGAGACGGGAATGGCGGAACTTGCCCTGAACGGCGGAACGGTCGAACGAAAACAGGCCGCGGATGGCTCCGCAGCCTGACGCCATTCTGGGTGCTGACCGAATGATTGGTGGGCGGTGACGGGTTCGAACCGCCGACCTAGCGGGTGTAAACCGCTCGCTCTCCCAGCTGAGCTAACCGCCCCACAGGACATGCCCCACTCTGGCACAGGCGTCCACGCGCAGAAAACGAAAACGCCAGCCTCCCGGGGAAGGCTGGCGTCTCGTAGACCAGGAGACCGTCTTAGTTGACGGCGTCCTTCAGACCCTTGCCCGGCTTGAACTTCGGGAGCTTGGAGGCCGGGATATTGATCTTCTCGCCGGTGCGAGGGTTCCGACCCTCGCTGGCGGCACGCGCCGCAACGGAGAAGGTACCAAAACCGACCAGACGGACGTCGCCGCCGGACTTCAGAACACCGGTGATGGAATCAAACACCGCGTCAACAGCCTTGGCCGCATCGGACTTGGAGAGGTCGGCCGCCTCGGCGACCTGAGCAATAAGATCATTCTTGTTCACGTTAAGAGCCCCCCAATGTGGCTGGGTAAATCATAAACGGCGCGTCGTCTGAGCAACGCTTGCGGGCCAGACTCTATGCCGCTCATTCTGCGTCCGTCAACGCTCCTGAGGAGCAGAATTCAAGGTTTTCTGCGGTTTTCGAACTTGACTTCAAGGTGGAACCGCGCGATCACCCCGAAAAACGCAACCGGCCGCTCCATAATCGGAGCGGCCGGTTCCGCATTTGAGCGAAATTGGACAGGATCAGTGCGTGACCACGCCTTCGACGCCTTCGGGCTTCGCGGGCTTCGACACCGGATTGATGTCCGAACTATCCGGATCCAGCGAGGCCGGATCGATCGGCACCGGCTGCGAGATCAGCGCGTGACCGATCACTTCCTCGACCGTCGAGACCGGCAAAATCTTCATGCCTTTCTTGACGTTATCGGGGATCTCGGAGAGGTCCTTTTCATTGTCCTTCGGGATCAGAACGGTCTTGAGACCGCCGCGCAGAGCGGCGAGCAGCTTCTCCTTGAGGCCGCCGATCGGCAGCACCCGACCCCGCAGGGTGATCTCGCCGGTCATGGCGACGTCGCGGCGCACCGGAATACCCGTCAGCACCGAGACGATGGACGTCACCATGGCGACGCCGGCCGACGGGCCATCCTTCGGGGTCGCCCCTTCCGGCACGTGGACATGGATATCGCGGGAACTGATCACCGTCGGCTGGATGCCGAAGGTCAGCGATCGCGATTTCACGAACAACTCGGCCGCCTGGACCAATTCCTTCATGACGTCGCCGAGCTTGCCCGTCGACGTGACCTTGCCCTTGCCCGGCAGGGTGAGCGCCTCGATCGACAGGAGCTCGCCACCGACTTCGGTCCAGGCCAGACCGGTTGTGACACCGACCAGATCCTTCTCTTCGACCTCGCCGTACCGGTAGCGCCGGACGCCCGCGAACTTGTCCAGGGTCTTCGGCGTGATCGAGACCCGCTTCTTGCCGTTCTGAACGATTTCCTTGACCGCCTTGCGGGCCAGATTGGCCAGCTCGCGCTCCAGGTTTCGAACGCCGGCCTCCCGCGTGTAGTAGCGGATCAGGTCGTAGAGGGCCTCGTCGGAGATCGTCCATTCACCCTTGCGCAGGCCGTGGTCGGTGACCTGTTTCTCGATCAGGTGGCGTCGGGCGATCTGGACCTTCTCGTCCTCCGTGTACCCCGAAAGCCGGATGATCTCCATGCGGTCGAGCAGCGGCTGCGGCATGCGCAACGTATTCGCCGTCGTCACGAACATCACATCCGACAGGTCGTAGTCGACCTCCAGATAGTGATCCTGGAAACTGTTGTTCTGCTCGGGGTCGAGCACCTCGAGCAGGGCCGACGACGGATCGCCTCGATAGTCCTGGCCGAGCTTGTCGATCTCGTCGAGCAGGAACAGCGGGTTGGAGGTCTTGGCCTTCTTCATGCCCTGGATGACCTTGCCCGGCAGCGCGCCGATATAGGTCCGCCGGTGACCCCGGATCTCGGCCTCGTCCCGCACACCGCCAAGCGACATGCGCACGAAGTTCCGACCGGTCGCCTTGGCGATCGATTTGCCAAGCGACGTCTTGCCGACGCCCGGCGGGCCGACGAGGCACAGGATCGGTCCCTTCACCTTGCCGACACGCGCCTGCACGGCGAGGTACTCGAGGATACGTTCCTTGACCTTTTCCAGCCCGTAGTGGTCGGCATCGAGGACCGTCTCGGCGTGGGCAGATGTCCTTCTTGATCTTCGACCGCTTCTTCCACGGGATGTTCACCAGCCAGTCGAGGTAGTTGCGGACCACCGTCGCCTCGGCCGACATCGGGCTCATGTTGCGGAGCTTCTTGAACTCCTGCAGCGCCTTTTCCCGGGCTTCCTTCGAGAGCTTCGTCTTGTTGATCTGCTCCTCGAGTTCAGCAAGGTCGTCGCGACCCTCGTCGGTCTCGCCCAGTTCCTTCTGAATGGCCTTCATCTGCTCATTCAGATAGTACTCGCGCTGGGTCTTCTCCATCTGCCGCTTGACCCGGGTGCGGATCCGCTTCTCGACCTGGAGGACCCCGATCTCGCCTTCCATGAAGCCGTAGACCCGCTCCAGGCGCTCCATGACCCCGGCGGTCTCCAGCAGTTCCTGCTTGTCCGAGATTTTCAGCGGCAAGATGCGAGGCGATCGTATCGGCGAGCTTGGCCGGTTCCTCGATCTGATTAACAGAAACAAGGACTTCCGGCGGAATCTTCTTGTTGAGCTTGATGTACTGTTCGAACTGCCCGACCACGGCGCGGGACAGCGCCTCGACCTCCTGCTCATCCCCTTCCTGCTCGGCGATGACCTCGGCCTCGGCCTCGAAGAAGGCGACGGTGGACGTGTAGCGGTTGATCCGGGCGCGATCGCCGCCCTCGACGAGCACCTTTACCGTACCGTCCGGCAGCTTCAGAAGCTGCAGAACGGTTCCGATCGTGCCGATGTCGTAGATGTCGTCGGGCGACGGATCGTCGTCAGCGGCATTGCGCTGGGTTACGAGCAGGATCTGCTTGTCGTCCTGCATGACGTCCTCAAGCGCTCGCACGGACTTATCGCGCCCTACGAAGAGCGGCACGATCATGTGCGGGAACACCACGATGTCCCGGAGCGGAAGGACGGGATAGACCTCGTTTCCTGCGGTCACGTCAATTGGCCTCGAAATAAGCGCCTCCCCCGTGACGGAAGTGGATTGTCGTCACACAGGGCGGGGGATGAACCCTGCGCACAGGAATACTTAAGTGGCGCGCGGACCCCCGAGGATCAAGGCGTGAAGTGTCACGCGCCGGCGTTGACATCCTCGCGACGATCACCGTGGACGAAGATCGGCTTGGCGCCGGCCGAAACCACGTCGCCGTTGATGACGATCTCTTCCACGTCTTCCAGCTCCGGAAGGTCGTACATCGGATCGAGCAGGATGCTCTCCATGATCGACCGCAGCCCACGGGCACCGGTCTTGCGCTCGATCGCCTTCTTGGCGATGGCCGCCAGAGCGTCCTCACGGAACTCGAGCTTCACATCCTCCATCTCGAACAAGCGCTGGTACTGCTTGACCAGGGCGTTCTTCGGCTGGGTGAGGATCTCGATAAGCGCTTCCTCGTCCAGATCCTCGAGCGTGGCGATCACCGGCAAACGGCCGACGAACTCAGGGATCAGGCCGAACTTCAGAAGATCCTCCGGCTCGACCCCGCGCAGGATTTCGCCGGTCCGGCGATCGTCCGGAGCGCGGACATCGGCGCCGAATCCGATCGAGGAGCCCTTGGAGCGGTTGGAGATGATCTTCTCCAGACCGGCAAAGGCACCGCCGCAGATGAAGAGGATGTTCGTGGTATCGACCTGCAGGAACTCCTGCTGGGGATGCTTGCGGCCGCCCTGGGGCGGCACGGAGGCGACCGTTCCCTCCATGATCTTCAGGAGCGCCTGCTGGACCCCCTCGCCCGACACGTCGCGGGTGATCGAGGGGTTGTCCGACTTGCGGCTGATCTTGTCGACCTCGTCGATATAGACGATGCCGCGCTGCGCCCGCTCGACATTGTAGTCGGCCGCCTGCAGCAGCTTGAGGATGATGTTCTCGACATCCTCGCCGACATAGCCGGCTTCGGTCAGCGTCGTCGCATCCGCCATGGTGAACGGCACGTCGATGATGCGGGCCAGCGTCTGCGCCAGCAAAGTCTTGCCGCAGCCGGTCGGACCGATCAGCAGGATGTTCGACTTCGCCAGTTCGACATCGTTGTTCTTCTGCCCGTGGGCAAGGCGCTTGTAGTGGTTGTGCACCGCCACGGAGAGGACACGTTTCGCCACAGTACTGGCCGATGACGTAATCGTCCAGCACCTGGCAGATGTCCTGGGGCGTCGGGCACGCCGTCGCGGGACTTCACCAGCGTGGTCTTGTGTTCCTCGCGGATGATGTCCATGCACAGCTCGACGCATTCGTCGCAGATGAACACCGTGGGGCCCGCGATAAGCTTGCGGACCTCATGCTGGCTCTTTCCGCAGAACGAGCAGTAGAGGGTGTTCTTGGACTCGCTGGAGCCGCTGCCGCTACCAGATTTGCTCATGGTTCTCGGCCCTGTTGATCTGTTCCATCAGGTCTATGTTAGCCATCCGGCCCGCATAGTCACAATGCGAAATATCCCACACCACTAGTAAACAACCCTTTACCAGCGAACTTCCGCGGGAAACCGGAAATGGCTCTGTGCGACGGTAGGACAATCCCGACCGTCAGCCCGCGTCGTCTTCTGCCGGAGTCGGACGCTTCTCGATCACCTCGTCGATGATGCCGAAGCCCTTCGCCGCTTCCGGGGTCATGAAGTTGTCGCGCTCCATGGCCTTCTCGATGTCATCGAGCTTCTGGCCCGTGTGCTTCACGTAGATGTCGTTGAGACGGGCGCGCACCGCCAGGATCTCACGGGCATGGATCTCGATATCCGTCGCCTGCCCCTGGAAGCCGCCAGACGGCTGATGGACCATGATCCGGGCGTTCGGCAACGCATAGCGCTTGCCGGGGGCGCCGGCGGTCAGCAGCAGCGATCCCATGGACGCCGCCTGGCCGATGCACACGGTGGAGACGTCGGGACGGATGTACTCCATGGTGTCGTACATCGCGAGGCCCGAGGTCACCACACCGCCGGGCGAGTTGATGTACATGGAGATGTCCTTGGTCGGATTCTCCGCCTCCAGGAACAGAAGCTGGGCGCACACCACGCTGGCAACGGCGTCGTTCACCGGGCCCATCACGAAGATGATCCGCTCCTTCAGAAGGCGCGAATAGATGTCGTAGGCCCGCTCGCCGCGGTTGGTCTGCTCGACCACCATCGGCACCAGAGAGTTCATATACATATCGGCCGGGTTGGCCATCGTGCCTCTTCCTTCGTCCGGTTGGTCGCGGGCCGTTGCCCGACCCCTTCAATATGGTTCCTCGAGGGCGCCGGCACCAGCCCACCGGGGGCCGGCGCCTTCGCGTCAGGATTCGCCGTCCGCCTCGGCGTCGGAATCCGCGGCCTTCTTCTTCGACCTCGAAGCCGTCTTCGCCTTGCCGGTGGAGGATTTGGCCTTCGAGGCAGCCTTCTTCTTCGCCGGCTTCTTCTCCGCGCCGTCATCCGCCGCATCGCCCGCCTCGTCGGCGTCAGGATCGCGGAACAACTCCTCGGCGCTCACGGTCTTGTCGGTGACCTTGGCCATCTCGACAACGAAGTCGACGACCTTGTCCTCGAACAGCGGCGCGCGGACCTGGGCGAGCGCCTGCGGGTTCTGCTGGTAGTAATCGAAGACGAACCGCTCCTGGCCGGGGAATCGGGCAGCCTGCTGCTGGATCGCCTGCGAATACCTCCTGGTCGGTGACCTGGATGTTGTTCTGACGGCCGACCTCGGAAAGCAGCAGCCCCAGGCGCACGCGACGTTCGGCGATCGTCCGGTACTCGGCGCGATCCTCTTCGCTCAGCTTGGCCTCGTCGGCGTCGGGACCAGCCTCATGCCCGTGATCGTGGTCGTGATCGTGGTCATGCCCGTGATCGTGATCGTGGTCATGATCGTGGCCCTGCTCGCCGTCGGCGTGGTGCACGACCTGATGGACGATACCCTTGTACTCCTCCTCCACCATCTTCGGCGGCACCTCGAAGGAATGCTTGTCGGCCAGGATATCGAGAAGCTGGCGCTTCATCCGCGTGCGGGTGGCGGTGAGATATTCGCCCTTCATCTGCTCGCCGATGGCTTCCTTGAGCGCGTCCAGGCTGTCCAGGCCGAAGCGCTGGGCGAAGGCGTCGTCGATCTCGACCGGCTTCGGTTCGCGGATTTCCTTAACGGTCACGTCGAAGACGGCTTCCTTACCGGCGAGGTGCGACGCCTGATAGTCGTCCGGGAAGCTGACGGTCACCGCCTTCTCGGCGCCCGCGTCGACGCCGACGAGCTGCTCCTCGAAACCGGGGATGAAGGTGTTGGAGCCGAGCTCCAGGTGATGGTCGTTCGCAGCGCCGCCGTCGAAGGGCTCGCCGTCGATCTTGCCGACGAAGTCGATGACCACGACGTCGCCGGAGGCCGCCGGCCGGGCGTCCTCGATCGGCGCCGAACTCCTTCTGGCCCTCGGCCATGCGCGTCAGCGCGTCGTTGATGTCGTCGTCGCTCGGCTCGGCGACCAGACGCTCGAGCTCGAGGGTGGAGAAGTCGACCGTGTCGATCTCCGGCATCAGCTCCACAGAGAGCTTGTACTCGAGGTCCTGGCCCTTCTCGTACGAGGTGATCTCGACGTTCGGCTGGCTCGCCGCCCGAAGATCGCGTTCCTCGAGAGCGCGCTGGGAGGATTCGTTGACGGACTTTTCGATGACCTCGCCAAGCAGGGCGTCGCCATAGCGCTGGCGCAGCAGCGCCGGCGGCACCTTGCCGGGGCGGAAGCCGGGCATGTTCACCTGCGGCGCCAGTTCGACCAGCCGGCTGTTCAGCTCGGCGTCGAGATCCGCGGCCGGGATGGTGATGGTAAATTCGCGCGTCAGTCCCTCGTTGAGGGTTTCGTTCACTTGCATAAGGAAAAATCCCGCTCGAACAGGGCCATTGCAGGCGTGGGTCGGTTGTCTCGCCCCCGGAAGGCCGCGCGTCCTGGCCGCATGGTGCGGGTGGAGGGACTTGAACCCCCATGGCTTGCGCCACTGGAACCTAAATCCAGCGTGTCTACCAATTCCACCACACCCGCGCCGGGGCAAACGCGCCCACATTGGGGACGCGCACTGCTATATGACGGCGCGGGCGGCGTCAACAGTGCCTGGGGACCGCCGGGCGACCTGAAGCGTCAGCCTTTGGCGAGACCGCGGATCTGCGACGACTGAGCGATGCGGCCGTCATCGGTATAGGCCTCGTGGTTGTCGTCGATCTCCGCCAGGCGATACAGGTAGTTGATCATCATCCCGCAGGACTGGCGGAAACCGTTGGCCGAACGATCGCCGAGCCAGTTCAGCCGCTCCATCCGGGCGCCGTTCGACAGATGGAAATGCGCCACCGGATCGCCGGCGCCGCCGCTGCGCCGCTTCTCCGCCGTCAGGTAGCTCGCGGCACCGCGCATCAAGGGGCCCTTGAGCGCGTCGGCCAATCCCTCGTCATCCCACCAGCCATCGACCCCCAGGCCGGTCTTGATCAGAACCGCGTCACTCACATCCTTACCGGGCTCGAGTACCTGGACGAGGGCCTTGCGCTCCGAGGATGTGAGCACCGGCGCCTTGCCGTCCTCGATCCGACCGTCAAGCCACCGGCGATAGCCCGGGATCGGCGACAGGGTCGCGAAGGTCTTCAAATTCGGCATCTCCTGCTTCAGCAGGTCGACCACCCGCTTGATCAGAAAATTACCGAAGCTGATCCCGGCGAGCCCGCGCTGCGCGTTGGAGATCGAGTAGAAGATGGCTAAATCGGCGACCTTCGGATCGCTCGCCGGCGCCTCCTCGTCGAGCAGGCTCTGAACGTTGTCGGACATGCCGTGAACCAGCGCGACCTCGACGAAGATCAGCGGCTCCTCCGGCATATTGGGATGGAAGAACGCGAAACAGCGACGGTCGCTGTCGAGCCGGTTCTTCAGGTCCTCCCAGGACCGGATCGCGTGCACCGCCTCATAGGCGATCAGTTTCTCCAGCAGCGAGGCGGGCGCGGTCCAGGTGATCCGCTTGAGTTCCAGCAGCCCGATATCGAACCAGGCGGCCAACAGCTCCTTCAGATCGGCGTCTAGGTCGGCCAGTTCCGGTGTCTCCCGCGCCAGGGGCAGGAGTTCCGCGCGCAGGTCGACCAGGAACTTCACGCCTTCCGGCAGGGCGGTAAACCGGCGCAGCAGGGTCCGCCAGCGCGGCACCAACGCGGCCCGCAAGGACCGTTCCGCACGCCGCCGGCTTTCCTCGTCCTCGGCTTCGTTCAGCTTCGAGATCGCGGACTGCACGGCGAGACGGTCGGTGCCGAACTCCGTCGCAAGCAGAGACAGGAAACGGTGACGGCCCGTCTTGTTGAGCGACAGGTAGGAACGCCCGAGATCGGCCGCCCGAACCCGGGCCGTGACCTCACCACCCTTGTCCGAGACGCAATCCGCCATCTGCCCCCGGATCTTGTCCAGGTCGTCGGTCGGCAGATCCGGTCGGGGCGCGCCGGTCCAGTAGTGGCGGGTCGAGACGGAGATCTCATCCCATGCGCCGCGGAGATTGCGCAGGGTCCGATCGAGAAAGCTTTCAACGGTCGCATCGCTCATTGCCGCAGCATGCCTCCTCAAACAAGCCTCCGCAACACTCTAGAACCCGCAGTATATGGCGGTTTTCTTACACTGTGGCGTCGCGCCGCGCGTCAGCCGACCTGCTCCTTCGTGGCCATCAAACGCAGTTTCGGCCAGGTCTCCGCCGTGTGCTTGAGATGCCACCCGTTGCGGGCCAGGAAAACGGGGTCGCCATCGTGATCCTCGGCCAGGTCACCCTGATGCGCGTCCATGAACTTCTTCAGTTCGGCCGGATCGTCGGCGGCCAGCCATCTGGCGGTGTGCAGGCCGGCCAACTCGAAGGTGACCGGCACGTCATATTCCGTTCGGATCCGGTCGGCCAGAACCTCGAACTGCAGGGCGCCGACGACGCCGACGATCCACTGGCTGCCAAGACGTGTCTTGAAGGCCTTGGCCGCGCCTTCCTCAGCCAATTGCTCAACAGCACGCGACAAGTGCTTCATTTTCATCGGATCTGACGGCCGAACCCGCTGCAGCAGTTCCGGAGCGAAACTCGGGAATGCCCTTGACGTGCAGTTCCTCTCCCTCGGTCAGCGTGTCTCCGATCCGCAGGTTGCCGTGATTCGGGATGCCGATGATGTCGCCGGGCCAGGCCTCCTCCGCCACCTCCCGGTCGCGGGCCAGGAACAGCACCGGGTTGTGCATGGTCATCATCTTGCCGCTGCGCATGTGCTTCAGCTTCATGCCGCGCTTGAAATGGCCGGAGCTCAGCCGGACGAAGGCGATCCGGTCCCGATGCTTGGGGTCCATGTTCGCCTGGATCTTGAAGACGAAGGCGGTGACCTTGTCCTCGGACGGCGCGATCGGCCGCTCGATGGCGGGTTGCTGGGCGCGGCGGCGGCGCGTACTCCGCCACGCCCTCAAGCAGTTCGCGCACACCGAAATTGTTCAGCGCGCTGCCGAAGAACACCGGCGTCATCGTGCCTTCGCGGAACGCCTCAATGTCGAAGTCCGGGCAGAGGCCCCGCGCCATCTCGACCTGCTCGCGCAGCTCCGTCACCAGATCCGCGGGCAGGAGCTCGTCCAGTTTCGGATCGTCCAGGCCATTGCACTGGATGCCCTCGGCCGGCCGATCGTTGTTGCCGCGCTCGACCAGGATCAGGCGATCGTTGACCAGGTCGTAACAGCCCTTGAAGCGTTGTCCCATGCCGATCGGCCAGCTCGCCGGCGTCACGTCCAGGGCCAGCGTCTGTTCCACCTCGTCGAGCAGCTCGAACGGATCGCGCCCCTCGCGGTCCAGCTTGTTGATGAAGGTGACGATCGGTACGTCGCGCAGTCGGCAAACCTCGAAGAGCTTGCGGGTCTGCGCCTCGATGCCCTTGGCGGCGTCGATCACCATGACCGCGCTGTCGACGGCGGTCAGGGTCCGGTAGGTGTCTTCGCGAAAAGTCCTCGTGGCCCGGCGTGTCCAGCAGGTTGAAGGTGCGATCCGTCGATACTCGTAGGTCATGACAGAGGACGCGACCGAGATGCCGCGCTCCTGCTCGACCTTCATCCAGTCGGAGCGCGCACGCCGCCGCTCGCCGCGCGCCTTAACGGCGCCCGCCATCTGAATGGCGCCGCCGAACAGCAGCAGCTTTTCCGTCAGCGTGGTCTTGCCGGCGTCCGGGTGCGAGATGATCGCAAAAGTCCGACGCCGGTCGACTTCCTCGGCGAGGCTGGCCATGGAGTGATCCGGACGTTGTAGAGATAGCCGCTAGATAAACCCGCGTCCCATTATCATCAAGTGGCGGCTGGACGCTGGACCTGGAGGCCCGCGCGCCGTATGCACCTATCCGATGTTCACACGCAAGAAACCGCTTCTCCGCCCCCGTAGCGTTCCGATCGCCTGGCTGCTGCTCGGCGGCGTCGGCGCGCTGGTGACCCTGTCCCTTGTCATCGTTCTCGCCACCGGCTTCATCGCAGCCGGACGTAACACCGTCGATCTCCTTCGCGATCGCACGTCCGAGACAATGGGCGTCTTGATCACCCGCACCGCAACTCACCTGCGCACCGCCGGGGATCACGCAAGAGCGGTGGCGGAGATGATCGCCGACGACCAGTCCGACTTCCGCTCCGCCGATATCGACAGGATCCGCCTTACCATGGCCGCCGTGCCGCAGATCCGCGGAACCGCCGTCGTTCTCAGGGACGGCCGCACGATCCGCATCGGGCGGAACGACTTCGTCGCCCGGGGAAGCTGGGCCGATCTGGAGGTCACCCAGGCGGATTTCGACACGGTCGCCCGGGTCGACGGTGTAACCTGGACCGATCCGGTCTGGGCGGACGATATCGGAAGCGCCGTCGTCGTCGCGCGCTATCCGATCCGGGATGAGACCGGCGACGTGTTGGGATTCGTGGCGAGCGGGATCACCACCGACGATCTGTCCCGGTTCCTGTTCCAGCTCTCGACACCGACCTTCCGGGCTGTGCTGCTTGATTCGAAACAGAACGTGCTCGCCCATCACGCCCCGCATCTCAACACCCAGGAGGTGCCACTCGACGCGTCGCCGACGGCGGAGCAACTTGGCGACGACGTTCTGGCCGCCTACCTGCGCGGCGATCATCGTGAGACCACTCTGCTGCGGGATCTGGAAGGGCTGAACTCCGCAGTCGTGAGCATCGACGACCGGGAATACGTGGTGATCACTTCCGATCTGCCGGTCGTCGCGCCATTGAAATGGACGGTGGCCCTGATTGTCAGCACCGAGAGCTCGGACATCCTGTTCACCCGGCTCTACGCCATTCTGATTGCGGGCGGGACGGTGCTGGCCCTCACCCTGTTCCTGCTTTGGCGGGTCGCCCAATCGGTGCGCCAGCCGGTGACGGCTCTGGCACTGGCGTCGGACAGCATCCGACGGCTGGATCTCAACTCCATTCCCGACGCGCCGGAAACCTCCGTGGCCGAACTGCGCGACGCGGCGGCAGCCTTCCACAGCATGGTGGGCGCCCTGCGCTGGTTCGAACTCTACGTCCCGCGCCGCCTGGTGAAGCGGCTGATGGATTCCTCCCAGGCGGACGGCTATCC
Organism: Thalassobaculum sp.; assembly: GCA_048983575.1. Lineage (GTDB taxonomy): Bacteria > Pseudomonadota > Alphaproteobacteria > Thalassobaculales > Thalassobaculaceae > Thalassobaculum. The sequence goes on from JBLZTD010000001.1 coordinate 3,156,463, forward strand.
GACCCGCAGCCGCGAGGTGACGGTGATGTTCACCGACATCGTCGGTTTCACTCAACTGTCCGAGGGCAAGGAGGCGCGCGAGATCTCGGAGATGCTGAACGCCCACTTCTCCCTGGTGGCGCGCTGCGTCGAGGCCGAGGACGGCACGATCGACAAATACATCGGCGACAGCGTCATGGCCTTCTGGGGCGCGCCGAGCCGTCAGGAAGACCATGCGGCACGCGCCATCCGCGCGAATTCAGGCAATCGCGCGGAATGTGCATGCCGAGAACGAGGTGCGGGCCGCCGCCGGGGAACCTCCCGTTCGGATCCGCATCGGGCTGCATTCCGGCACGGTCATTGTCGGCAATATCGGCGCGCCGGGTCGGGTCAACTACACCCTGGTCGGCGACGCGGTGAACGTGGCCAATCGCATCGAGCAGCTCGGGAAGGAGATCGACCCGGACGCCGAGGTGATCGTTCTCGCCAGCGACATCACCGTCAAGGGCGCGGGCGACCCGCCGTCGGGCGCGCAGACTGTCGGCAGCCGGACGCTGCGCGGGATCTCCCATCCGATCGATATCTGGCGTTTGGCCTGACCGTCAGACGTCAAGGCGCCGGCCTTCGTCGCTCGACCGATACGCCGCGTCGACCAGCTCCATGTTCCGAAGATAGGCCCGCCCCTCATTCTGGGCCGACGCGCCGGCCCGCCATGCCTCGACGATATGGGCGTTGGTCGCCAACACGCAGTCGCCGCCGAAATCCGCGATCGGCCCAGGCATAAGGGTGCTGCGTCTCGACGCCCCCATGGGGCTTCCAGAACAGCCGGCCGGCGCCGTCCAGACGCAGCACCCCCGCCTCGCCCTCCAGCCACATCTCCCCCATGGTCAGGCGGGTATTGTCGGCGACGTGATCGTTCAGCCGGTTGCCGTCGAACAGTCCGGTGCCGCCGCCCTCGAAACCGAGGAGGATGTATCCCGCATCCTCGCCCGCGATCGCCGGATTGATGCGGCGCAGGTCGGCGTAGAGCGACGTCGCCTCCCCCATCAGCATGCGGAACGTGTCGACCAGGTGCACGGCGGTTTCGTGGACCAGGAACCGCGGCATCGTCTGGAAATAGGGCTGACGGTCGAGATAGGCGCGCGGCCCCTGACCGTCGCCCGGCCGGAGACGGAAGGCGACGGAGTGGAGCGCCCCAAAGCGTCCCTCGTCGATCAGCCGCCGCGCTTCGCGGAACCACGGCTGGAACCGGAAGTTCTCGTGGACGGCGAGCCTGATCCCGGCCGTCTCGGCATCGTCGACCAGACGCCGGGCATGCTCCAGGTCCGGCGCCAGCGGCTTCTGGCAGATGACGTCGATCGACCGGGCGGCGCAGAGGGTCGTCAGCGGCGCATGGGTCGGCGGCGGAGTGACGATGTCGACCAGGCTGGGTCCGGCCTCGTCCAGCATGCGCGCGACATCGTCGAAGATCAGAGCCGAGGGGTGATACCTGTCGCGGGCGGCTTCCGCCTTCGCGCGGTCCAAATCGCAGATCGCGACCACGTCGACGCCGGCCATCCGTGCCCAGGCATCGTGATGGAAGGCCGCGAAATACCCGCACCCGATGATGGCGACCCTGTCGGTCATGCCCTGCCCCCCTTCCGTGCGCTGCGACAAGCGTCGGCCAGACGTCGCTTGTGCACAAGCCCCGGCCATGGCACATCGCCCTCATGTTTCGCCTCGCCCTCCTCGTCGGCCTGATTCTGGCGCCGCTCCTGTGGCTCGACGCGGCGGCCCCGGCAGAGGCGCAGGAGAGAGCTCCGGACCGGGGTCAGGAACAGCCAGGCGCCGCCGGGCTCCTGCGCGGGGACGTCTCCCGATCCATCGATCAGCCCGCCGCCGCGCGGGCACCCGAGACGGGAAGCCAGCCCGGCACTCTGGAACCGGAAGGCCTACTCGACGACACGGACGACCGGATCGTGCGCTGGGAACAGGCGCTCGAGGTCTACCGGCTGATCGGCGGGCGCTCCGACCTCAGCCAGGAGCAGCTCGCCGTCATCCGCGGCCAGATCGTCGATACGCGCGGCGCGATCGAAGACCGCCGGCGCCGTCTGGACGCGCTGATCGCGGATCTGCATGCCCAGCTCGAACTCCCTCGGACCGGCGCCGGACGACGGCCTGGAGCCTGACGCAGTCATCCGGCGCCGCGCCGAACTCACCCAGCGCATTCGGGAGGTCGAAGGGCGGCACAAGGAAATCGGCCTTCTGATCGAACTTGCCGATCAGCTCACGGAGCGGATCGGGGCGGCCCGTGTCATGGAATTGCGCGACCGCCTGTTCACCCAGTACCCGGCGCCGGTCCGCCCCCAGGTCATGCTCACGGCCCTGCGCGACGGCATCGATGTGCTGGGCCGGATCGTCTCCGCGCCGTTGACCGGCATCGGCCAGGGATTCGAACGCGGCGGGGACATCCTGCCACCGCTCATCGCCGCGACCGGACTGGCGCTGGCGGTTTGGCTCGCCAGTCTGTTCTGGCTGGAACGCCGTTTCGGCCCCCATGGCGAACCGTCCTCCTATTCCCGCAAGGTTCTGGCCGCCGTGGTGGTCGCGATCTCCCGAGGCCTTGCGCCGGCGGCCGTGATCGCCGCCCCGGCCTATGTTCTCGAGACCATGGCGGCGACCTCGAGTTCTCGCCGGCATCGTGCTCGTCTCGGCGCAGGAGGCGCTGGTCCGGTACCTGATCCTGACCGGTCTGATCCGCGCCGCCCTGGCCCCGCACGCAGCACCCTGGCGCCTGCCGACTTTCTCCGACGATGCCGCGGCCGGGGTCTGGCGGCGTTCGCTGGTGCTGCTGACCACCCTTCACGTGGCGTTGTTCCTGATCCAGGTCGCCCAGAACCTGTCGATCACACCGGAACTGCACGCCGGCTTCGCCCTGGTCTTCAGCGTGCTGATCGCCATCAACCTCCTCGCCCTCCTGCGGCGGGCGTACTGGGAGCCCGAAGCGCCGGACAGTGCCGAGCCGAGCGACGATGACAACTCCAGGACGGGGATCGATCCTGGCTCCGTCCTGCGCTGGCTTCTGATCCTGGTTGCCGTCTCCAGCGTCGGCTTCGCCGTCGTGGGCTACAGCGAGGCGGCGATCTGGCTGCTGTCCCGTCTGATCGACATCAGCTTCCTGGCGCTGGTGCTCGCGATGCTTCGCGGCCTGATCCGCGATCTGACGGGGATCATCGAAGACCCGGACGCGGCGGCACACCGCTGGGCGCAACGCCTGACCGGTGCCAGCGACGGCGCGATCAGCCGCACGGTGTTCTGGTTCAACGTCCTGTTCGACCTCGTCACCGCGCTGGCGGCGGTCTTCGGTATCGCCCTGATCGTCGGCATGAGCGTCGGCGACATGTACCTGATCGTTCTGCGCGGTCTCGAGGGTTTCACTGTCGGCAACGTCCGGATTTCACCCGGCAGCCTTCTCGCCGGCCTCGTGGCCTTCTTCGTGGCCCTCATCGTCACCCGGATGATCCAGCGCGGTCTGGTTCGCCGGATCTTCCCGCACACCCATATCGACACCGGGGTCCAGCATTCCGTCACCGCCGGAATCGGCTATGTCGGCGTCACCCTGGCGCTTCTGACGGCCGTCGCCGTCGTCGGCTTCGATCTGTCGAATCTCGCGCTGATCGCCGGTGCCCTCTCCGTCGGCATCGGTTTCGGCCTCCAGGCGATCGTCAACAACTTCGTCTCCGGGCTGATCCTCCTGGCGGAGCGGCCGATCAAGGTCGGCGACTGGATCAAGATCGGCGGCTTCGAAGGGACGGTGAAGCGAATCAATGTCCGCGCGACCGAGATCCAGACCTTTCAGCGCTCCGAGGTCATCATCCCGAACTCGGAACTCATCACCTCGGCGCTCATCAACTACACCCACAAGGACAAGTACGGCCGGATCGACGTGGCGGTCCCGGTAAGCTACGGCGAGGATCCGAACAAGGTCGGCGAGATCCTCCTGGAAATCGCCGCCGAGCATCCGATGGTGGCGACCTGGCCGGAGCCGTATCTCTTCTTCCACGGCTTCGACGACGTGGCGATGCGCCTGCAGCTCAGGGTCTACCTGATCGACATCAACAACTTCCTGACCGTCACCAACGACCTGCATTTCGCCGTGGCGGAGCGGCTGCGCGCCGCCGGCATCGCCTTCCCGCGCCCGCATGTGGATACCCGACTGCGGCGCGACGATGTGCAGGATCACCGGCTGGGACCGGTCGCCGAGGAGGTTCCGGTCGATCACCGCGCACCGCGGGGCGGAGAGATGGACAGCTGACTCCAGCGCGCGCGGCGACCGGTGGCCGCCGCCTTCCTGGAAGCGGCGATCACATCGCCAGGGCCTGCTCGCGCAGCACGAATTTCTGGATCTTTCCCGTCGAGGTCTTCGGCAGGTCGGTGAAGACGATGGTCTTCGGCACCTTGAAATCGGGCCATGTTCTCCCGGCAGAACGCGATGACCTCCTCCTCGGTGAGATCCGCGCCCGGCTTCGGTGTGACGAAGGCGCAGGGCGTCTCGCCCCATGTCTCGTCGGGGCGGGCCACCACCGCCGCCTCCATGATCTTCGGATGGCGGAACAGCACGTCCTCGACCTCGAGCGAGGAGATGTTCTCGCCGCCGGAGATGATGATGTCCTTGGACCGGTCCTTGACCTCGGCATAGCCGTCCGGGTGCATCACGGCGAGGTCGCCGGAGCGGAACCAGCCGTCCACGAAAGCCTTGGCGGTGGCGGCCGGGTTCTTCAGATACCCCTTCATCACCGTGTTGCCGCGAATGGCGATCTCGCCGATCGTCCGGCCGTCGCGCGGCACGTCCTCCCCGGTCTCCGGGTCCACCACGCGGAATCCCTCGAGGGTCGGATAGCCCACGCCCTGGCGCGCCATCTTCCGGGCCTTGTCGTCGAGGATCAGCTCGTTCCATTCCGGCGGCCAGGCGCAGATGCCCGATGGCCCGTAGGTCTCGGTCAGGCCGTAGAGGTGGACCACCTTGAAGCCCATCTGCTCCATGCCGGAGATCACGGCGCTGGGCGGCGCGGCACCGCCTGTGCCGATCCATATCTCGTGGTCGAAACGCCGCTTCACCTCCTCGGGGGCATGGATCAGCATGGTCAGCACGATGGGGGCGCCACACATGTGCGTGACCTCATGGGTGCCGATCAGCTCGAAGATCAGCGCCGGATCGACCTTGCGCAGGCAGACATGGGTTCCGCAGGCGGCCGTCACGCCCCAGGTGAACGTCCAGCCGTTGCAATGGAACATGGGTAACGTCCAGAGGTAACGCGACGTGCGGTCCACCTGAAAGGCGATGGCGTTCCCCATGCCGTTCAGGTAGGCGCCCCGGTGGTGGTAGACCACGCCCTTCGGATCGCCCGTGGTGCCGCTGGTGTAGTTCAGGCAGATCGCCTGCCACTCGTCCTCGGGCCAGGACCAGTCGAATTCGGGATCGCCCTCGGCCAGCAGATCCTCGTACTCGCAGGCGCCGAGCGGGTCGCCCCCCTCCGCCAGAATGTCGTCGATCCAGACGACGGTCGGCGTTCCCTTCGCCCTGGCGAGCGCCTCGGCCATGACGCCGGTGAACTCGCGATCGACCAGCACCACCTTGGCGGCGCCGTGATCAAGGATGAAGCCGATGGTGGCGGCGTCCAGGCGGGTGTTGATCGCGTTGAGAACGGCGCCCGCCATCGGCACCCCGTAGTGGGCCTCCAACATCGCCGGGGTGTTCGGAGCCAGGATCGCCACCGTATCGCCCACGTCTATGCCGCGGCCGACCAGCGCGGAGGCCAGGCGGCGTGCCCGCGCGTAGGTCTCTACGTAGGTCTGGCGCAGCTCGCCATGAATGACGGCCACCTTGTGCGGATAGGTATGGGCGGCGCGCGCGAGAAAATCGCTCGGCGTCAGGGGCGCGTAATTCGCCGGGCGTCGGTCAAGGTCGCGATCGTAAATCGAGTCGGTCATAGCCAGGGGATTCCCTAAACGGATCTGTACCTACCTTTTCCATCACCCGAACAAAGGTCAAGCGCCGGTGATCGGGGGGCGGGTTGTCTGCATGCAGGCTGCGCGCTAGGTTTCGATCATGCGGATAGATATCTTTTCAGACGTGGTTTGCCCCTGGTGCTTCATCGGCAAGCGCCGATTGGAGCGCGCGCTCTCCCTGCGTCCGCAGGGAGACGTCGAAATCCATTGGCGGGCATTCCAGCTCAACCCGGACATGCCGGTGCAAGGCATGCCGCGACAGACGTATCTGCAGACCAAGTTCGGCGGCGCCGAACGGGCATCCCAGATCTACGAGACGATCCGCGAGAACGGGCGCAAGGAAGGGCTCGACTTCCAGTTCGAAAAGATCGGCACGACCCCGAACACGGTGCGCGCCCACCGCCTGATCCGTTTCGCTGCCGAGAACGGGGCGTCCGACGCCTTGGTCGAGCGTCTGTTCACCGCCTATTTCTACGACGGTCTGGATATCGGCGAGATCGACACGCTGGCGGACCTCGCGGCCGAGGCCGGGCTGGACCGGGCGGCGGCGCAGATCTTCCTCGAGAGCAACGAGTCGGTGGCCGACGTCCTGGCGGAGACCCGCTTCGCCTATGAGAACGGCATCAACGGCGTTCCCTGCTTCATCTTCGACCGGCGCTACGCGCTGGCCGGCGCCCAGGAGCCGGAGGCGTTCTTCCCGCTGTTCGAACTGGTCCGGAACGAGGCCGCCAACCGGCCGGCAGCCGCCAACCTGGCCTGACCGCATCCAACGCCTGACCGACAGCCGACCGAGCCGTGACTAGGCGCGCTGCTCCATCCAGCTTGCGACCTTTTCGTGCTTCACGTCGGTCTGCGAGTAGGTTCGGTAATAGTTGATGAGATCGCGAAGCGGCTCGGCCATCCGGTTGAAGCCGGAGATGAAGGCAACCACGACACCCACTTCCGTCTCGCCCTGAACGACCATCCAGCCGCCGAATCCGAGGACCATCAGGGGGGCGGCGGCGTTCAGGAAATTCAGCAAGACCTTGCCCAGGAACTTCCAGAGGAAGAAGCGCATCCGGTTGCCGAAGATGCGGCGGATGTCGTTCTCCGTCCGCTTGCTGAGGTCCTCCTCGCCCGCTTGGTCGGTGACGTCCTCGCTGACGTCGCGGATCAGGTCGACCCGGCGCTCGACAAGGGCGTTCAGCTTTCGCTGGATCAGCGGGATGATGAGGATCTGCGGACCAAGGAACACGACGCTGATGAGAGCGATCATCGGCTCCACGGTCACCATGTAGACGACGATGGCGATCATGACTCCGATCTGCGCCAGGGGATCGGAAATACCGTCACCGACAAAGCCGCCGATCGCCTCGAGTTCATGATTGACGATCGAGACCGCGGTGCCGCCTTCACCTTCGGCGTCATCCTTATGCTCGCGCCCGTGCAGACCAATGATGTGGCGCCGACAGTAGGCGATGGTGCTCTCGGCCAACCAGCCCTGATAGACCCTGAGCGTGAATTTGATCGCACCGTTCAGCGTGATCACCCCCAGGTAGATCAGCGCCAGGGTGATCAGAAGGTCGGCGTCGCCGGCGGTCAGCGCATCGTCGATGATGCGGCGCTGAAGTTCGAGCGGAACGACGGTCAGCCCCGCGACCATCAAGGCGAGAAGGCACGCGGGCAGCTGATACCAGCCGCTCATCCGCCACATGAAGGCGAGGAGGTTCGCGGCCGGCCGGTCGTCGCCCGTCCGGTCGATGCGCTTCGGCCTGCTCAGAAACACGTCAGATCTCCTGGTAGACCTGTCCGTAGGAAATGAAGGCGAACAGGACGGTGCCGCCGATTATGTTTCCGATCAGGGCCGGCAGAAAGAACCCGAAGACGGCCTGCCAGAGGGTGATGCTGTCCACCATGACGAGGGACGCGATCTCCATCGTACCGGCGATGACATGGGAGAACTCGCAAAGCGCGATGACATAGGTGACGACGAACACGACGGCGAGGGACGCGCCGCGCGTGTTCGCGTTCACCCAGACGAGCGCGGCGATCAGAAAGCCCGCCCCGACGCCCTTGGTCATCGTCACGAAGAACCCGCCGTCGACCGAATGGCGGCCGAGTTCCACGACCGCCTTCCGCATCTCCTCGGGGATGGACGGCAACCACATCAGAAAAGCGGCGAAGACGGAGACGCCGACGATGTTCGCCGTAAGCACGACGCTCCAGTTCCGAGCCAATGCTGCGAAATTCCGGCGGGTGGGCGCATGGCAGATCGGCAGGACCGGCGTGATCGTGTTCTCGGTAAAGAGCTGGAGCCTGCCGAGGACGACGATGATGAAGCCCACCGTATAGCCCATGTCGCCGACCAGGGTCGCCCAGCCCGCGTCGCTCGATATCCGGCTCCGGATGGCGGCTTCCGCGACCACCGAAAACCCGATCGCAAGCCCGGCGGCCAGGCCGGAAAAGATCAGCGAGATCGTCGGCCTGCTCAGTTCCTCGACACCGTTGAGGCGGACAACCTCGAACATCTCGTCCGACGAGGCCGGACGGAGTTCGTCTACCCGTTCGGCGCTCTTCTCCGCCTCTTCCGCGTCGGATCGCGCTTCGGTCGCGCGGGCCGGCGACGGCTTGCGGGCCTCGCCCGCGGCGCCAGGTGGCGTATCTGTTGGCTTCATCCAAGCTAGAATGCATGGGCGGCCCGTCGGTTCCCTGGCGCGGGGAAACTCGGCGACGCGGTCACGCAAACGTTACGCCGCGAGGGCCGCGAGTTCCTCCATCAGCCGGGTCAGGCCGAGAACCCGCCGCTCCGGCTTGTTCCAGGCCCTGCGGTAGACCAGCTTGTGGTCCGGGCGAAGCTGCACCGATCCGGCCTGCTGCTGCATGAAGGTGACCAGCTTTTCGGGATTGGCGAAGCTGTTGTTGCGGAAGGCGACGATGGCGCCTTTCGGGCCGGCATCGACCTTCTCGATCCCGGCGGTGCGGCACAGTCCCTTGATCGCCACCACTTTCAGCAGGTTCTCGACCTCCGGCGGCGTCGGGCCGAAACGGTCGGCGAGCTCCGCGGCGAACCCGTCGATCTCGTCCTTGTCGACCAGCATCGCGATGCGGCGGTACAGGCTCATGCGGACGGACAGGTCCGGCACATAGGCGTCCGGAATCAGGACCGGCATCCCGATAGCGATCTGCGGCGTCCAGGATCGTATCCTCCGGTGAGGGCCCCTCGCCCGACCGGGCCGCCTCGACCGCGTCCCGCAGGAGCTCCTGGTAGAGCTCGATGCCGACTTCCTTGACCTGACCGGACTGCTCCTCGCCGAGCAGATTTCCCGCACCGCGGATATCCATGTCGTGACTGGCGAGCGAGAAACCGGCGCCGAGACTGTCCAGCGTCTGCATGACCTCGAGGCGCTCGCTTGGCGATCGGCGGTCAGCACCCGGGTCGGATGGGTGGTCAGATAGGCGTAGGCCCGCGTCTTCGACCGGCCGACCCGACCGCGGAGCTGGTAGAGCTGGGCCAACCCGAACATGTCCGAACGGTGAATGACGATGGTGTTCGCGGATCGGGATGTCGAGGCCGGACTCGACGATGTTGGTCGATAGCAGAACGTCGTAGGTTCCGTCGGTGAAGGACGTCATGACGTCCTCGAGTTCCGTCGGCGCCATCCGGCCGTGGGCGATCCCGATGCGGAGATCCGGTACGAGTTTCATCAGCCGCTCATGCACCCGGCTCAGGTCCTCGATCCGCGGGCAGACATAGAAGGTCTGGCCGCCGCGATAGCGTTCGCGCAGCAAGGCCTCCCGGATGATCACCCCGTCATAGGGCATCACGAAGGTCCGCACCGCGAGGCGGTCGACCGGCGGGGTCGCGATCAGGCTCATCTCGCGCACCCCGGACAGCGCCATCTGCAGGGTGCGCGGGATCGGCGTGGCGGTCATGGTCAGGACATGCACCTCCTTGCGCAGATCCTTGAGCCGTTCCTTCTGGGTCACGCCGAAATGCTGTTCCTCGTCGACGATGACGAGGCCGAGGTTGTTGAACTGGTTCTGCTTGGAAAGCACCGCATGGGTGCCGACGACGATGTTCACGTCGCCGTTCTTCATCCCTTCGCGAATCTCGTTGGCCTCCTTGGTCGTCACCAACCGGGAGAGCTGCGCGACCCGGATCGAGAATCCCTGGAAACGGTCGCGGAAGTTTTGGTAATGCTGGCGGCACAGCAGTGTGGTCGGCACCACGACGGCGACCTGGTACCCCTGTCCGGCCGCGACCAGGGCGGCCCGCAGTGCCACTTCCGTCTTGCCGAAGCCGACATCGCCGCAGACAAGCCGGTCCATCGGCCGCGACGACGCCATGTCCGCGAGCACGTCCTCGATCGCCTTGAGCTGGTCTTCGGTCTCGGTGAACGGGAAACGGGCGCAGAACTCGTCATAGGTACCCGGCGGCGGGTAGAGCGGCTCGGTCTTCCGCAGTTCGCGCTCGGCAGCGATACCGATCAGCGCCTCGGCCATGTCGCAACAGCCGCTTCTTGACCCGCGCCTTGCGCGCCTGCCACCCGGCGCCGCCCAGCTTGTCGAGCTGCGCCTTGGTCTCCTCGCTGCCGTAGCGCGACAGCACGTCGATGTTCTCGACCGGGACGAACAGCTTGTCGCCGCCCAGATACTCGAGCCGCAGAACGTCGTGAGGAGCCCCGCCGATCTCCAGGGTCTCCAACCCGAGATAGCGGCCGATGCCGTGCTCGGTATGGACGACGTAGTCGCCCTCCTCCAGGGACGAGACTTCGCGCAGGAACTCCTCGCCCCGGCGCTTGCGCCGCCGCGACGGGCGCACCAGGCGCTCACCGACGATGTCCGGCTCGGAGATCACGGTCACATCGCCACGGCGGTAACCGCGCTCCAACGGCAGCACGGCCGTAGCCACTGCGGAGGGCGGCAGGTCGAGCGCCGCCCGCAGCGTGTCGGCGGGTGCCGTGGAGTCGATCCCGTGATCCCGGAGCAGATGTGCCAGCCGGTCGCGGGACCCCTCGCTGTAGCCGGCGACGATCACCCTTCGGCCCTGGCCGATCTCCTCGACGACCGCATCGCGCACGGCGTCGTAGACGGCCGAACCGCCGCGCGCCCGCGCCTCCGCCAGATCGATGCCCGATCCGGCGCCCAGATCGATCACCGCGCCGTCGTCGGGCAGCGCGAACGGCGTGAAGGCGCCCACCGCGAGGTCGGCCAGCAACACCGCCCAGTCGGCCGGCGCGAGATAGAGAGCATCCGGCGCAAGCGGACGGTAGATGCCGCCCGCCTCCGCTCCGCCGGCCCGCAGCATCTGTATCCGGGCGTCGTGGTATTCGGCGATCTGCTCGAACCGGGCGGCGGCGGCCTCGTCCGCCTGATGGTCCAGGGTGACCGGAGCGTCTCCGACATAGTCCAGGACAGTGTCGAGACGCTCGTGATACAGCGGCAGCCAGTGCTCCATACCGCCATGGCGACGGCCCGCCGACACCGCTTCATAGACAGGATCTGCCGTCACCTCCGCACCGAACAGCGCCCGATAGCCGGAGCGGAACCGCTGGATCGTGGCGTCATCCAGCAGAACTTCGCCGACCGGCAGGAACGCAACGCTCTTGCGCTTGCCGGTGGTGCGCTGGGACATCGGGTCGAAACGCCGGATCTCCTCCAGGTCGTCACCGAAGAAGTCCAGCCGCACCGGCTCTTCCGTCCCGGTCGGGAACACATCGACAATGCCGCCCCGCACCGCGTACTCGCCCGGTTCCCGAACCGTATCGGAGCGGTGGTAGCCGTTGCGGGTGAAGAATGCCGTGAGGTCGTCCAGCGCGATCGACTGGCCGAGCTTCAGGACCAGAGTGGCGCCGTCGAAGAATCCCTTCGGGGGCACCCGCTGAAGGGCGGCGTTGACGGTGGTGAGGACGACGGTCGGCTTGGTCGCGCGCTTGCGCGCGGCAAGCCGCGCCAGGGTGTCGATCCGCCGACTGACGATCTCGGTGTTCGGAGACACCCGGTCATAGGGAAGGCAGTCCCAGGCCGGAAGCTGCATGATCCGAAGGTCGGGATCGAAGAAAGCGATGGCCCGCGCGAGCGCCGCGACGCGGGTATCGTCGCGCGCCACATGCAGCAGCAGCCCCCGTTCGCGGGCCAGAGCGGCGATCGCTTCGGCATCCACACCTTCGGGCGCGGACGCGATAGAAACGCGGCCCACGGCGGTCGGAAAGGTCGAAAACAGCCGATCGTGGTCGCCGACCAGGTCCATGGGCCGGTCCTTCTTCGTCAGGCGCGGGACAGTTCGAAATCGCGGATCAACTGCAGCACCGGCGTCTCGAACTCCGCCGGCGGGGTCTCCTGACCGGTGATCCAGGTGTAGAGCCGGGGATCCTCGATGCTGAGCAGATGCTCGTAGTCATCCAGATCGGTGACCGGCAGCGTATCGAGATGCGCCTCGGCGAAGGCGCCGAGGAGGATGTCGGTCTCTTTCGTGCCCGTGTAGGTGCTGCGGTAGCGCAAGCGCTTGCGGCGGGCCTCCGGTGCCTCGGTCATCTGGCACTCCTCTGTGAACGTTCCCGCCCGGAATATCCCCACCCGGACGGTCATGGTCTCGCAATACCGGGCTGTGGGATATAAAGCAGGGACAGACCCGAGACCACCCCCCGGCAGGCCGACTGGACGAGTTGCGACATTGCGCCCCAGATCCTCTTTCCGCTCTTCGCCGATGTCGGTCAACTCACCGGGATCGGTCCGCGATACGCCAAGCTGATCGAAAAGGCCGCCGGGCCGCAGATCGTCGACCTGCTCTGGCACCTGCCGAGCGGTCTGGTCGATCGACGGTTCTCGCCGACGGTCGCCGAGGCGCCGGACGGGATGATCGCCACGCTGACGGTCACGGTCATGCGCCACGAACCCGGACGCGGACGGGCGCCGTACCGGGTGATCTGCGCCGACGAGACCGGCGAGATCGAGCTTGTCTATTTCCACGCCAAGGGCGACTGGCTCGAGAAACTCCTGCCGCACGGACAGCAACGGGTGATCAGCGGCAAGGTCGAGAGGTTCCGGGGCAAGGCACAGATGCCTCACCCCGACCATGTCGTGCCGCCAGCCGAGGCCGACGCCGTCCGCATCGTTGAGCCGACCCACCCGTCGACCGACGGCCTGCACCAGCGGATTCTCCGCAAGGCAGTCGACGGGGCGCTGGCCCGCCTGCCGGAACTCGACGAATGGATCAACCCGACCCTCATGCAACAGCGCCGTTGGCCCGCTTGGGACGCCGCCGTGCGCGCCGTCCATCACCCGCAGAGCCGGCTCGACCTGGAGCCCGAGGCCCTGCCCCGGCAGCGCCTGGCCTATGACGAAATCCTGGCGAATCAGCTCGCACTGGCCCTGGTGCGAGCGCGCATGAAGAAGCAGAAGGGGCGGGTCATAAGAGGCGACGGCCACCTGCGCGACCGGATCCTCGCCGGCCTCCCGTTCAATCTCACCGGCGCCCAGCGCACGGCGCTATCCGAGATCGAGGGCGACATGGCGGCTGCGAACCGGATGCTGCGTCTGCTTCAGGGCGATGTCGGGAGCGGCAAGACGCTGGTCGCACTGATGGCGATGGCGAACGCCGTGGAATGCGGTGCACAGGCGGCCCTGATGGCGCCGACGGAGATCCTGGCGCGCCAGCACTTCGCCACCATTGAACCCCTGGCCCGCGCCGCCGGCATCCGCTGCGAGATCCTGACCGGGCGCGACAAGGGCAAGGTCCGGAGCGCGATCCTGGGCCGCATCGCCGAAGGCACCGCGCAGATCGTCGTCGGCACCCATGCCCTGTTCCAGGAGGATGTGGAGTTCCGCGACCTGGCGGTAGCCGTGATCGACGAACAGCACCGGTTCGGGGTCCACCAGCGCATGGTGCTTGGCCAGAAGGGTCAGGGCGTCGACATTCTGGTCATGACCGCCACACCGATTCCGCGCACACTGGTCATGACGGCCTATGGAGATCTCGACGTCTCCCGCCTGACCGAGAAGCCGCCGGGCCGCCAGCCGATCGACACCCGCGTGATCTCCAACGACCGGTTGATGGAGGTCATCGAAGGTGTGGCGCGGCGGATGGAGTCCGGCGCGAAAGTGTACTGGGTCTGCCCGCTGGTCGAAGAGTCCGAGGCGCTCGACGTGGCCGCCGCCGAGGAACGGGCGACGACGCTGCGGGAACGGTTCGGCGATCGCGTCGGTCTGATCCACGGCCGTTTCGAAGGGACCGGCCAAGGACGCCGTCATGGCGTCGTTCAAGGACGGCCCGGTCGATCTGCTGGTCGCCACCACGGTCATCGAAGTCGGGGTCGATGTGCCCGACGCCACCGTCATGGTGATCGAGCATGCGGAGCGGTTCGGTCTCGCCCAGCTCCATCAGCTCCGCGGCCGGATCGGTCGCGGCGATAAGGCCTCGACCTGCCTGCTGGTCTATGCGGCACCGCTCAGCGAAACCGGCCGCGCGCGGCTCTCCGTGATGCGGGAAAGCGAGGACGGGTTCCGGATCGCCGAGGAAGACCTGAAGCTGAGGGGCGCGGGAGAGGTGCTGGGAACCCGGCAGAGCGGCCTGCCGACCTTCCGCATGGCCGATGCCGCCGGCCACAACGACCTGTTCGAGGTCGCCCGCGACGATGCCCGACTGCTGCTGGACAAGGATCCGGAACTGGAGGGCCCACGCGGCAAGGCGGTCCGGACCCTCCTCTACCTGTTCGAGCGCGACGCCGCCGTGCGGTATCTCAGGGGCGCATGACCAACAACCGATCGAGGGAGAAACCGGTGAATTTGCTGCTGATCCAAGGTGCCAACATGGAATGGCTCGGGCGGCGCCAGCCTGAGGTCTACGGAACGACGACGGCGGCGGAACTGGATGCCCTGCTGTTCGAGGAGGCCCGGCGCCATGGTGTCGCGTTGGATATCTTCTACACAAACGTCGAGGGCGAGGCGATCACGCGGATCTATCAGGCGGCACGGGACGGCATCGACGGTCTGATGATGAACCCGGCCGGATTCAACTACGCGGGCTACGCCCTGCGGGACTGCCTGCGGGGCGTCGCCCTGCCCTATGTCGAGGTCCACATGTCGAACATCGAGAGGCGCGGAATCCCGTCCATTCCGTCCAGCGAGGCGGACGGGATGATCACCGGCCTCGGGATCGACTCCTACCTGCTCGGACTGGACGCCCTGATCCGGGTGGTGAAAAAAAGGACGTCCTGACCGGAATCCCCGTCAGGCGCCCGGCATCCCGAAGGCGGCGCGGATCGCCCGGGCCGAGTTCATCGATCGTCTGCCGCGCCGCATCGACGATCGCGAAGGCCCTCAGATATCCGTGGATCATGCCCGGGTAGTCGATGTACTCGACCGGGACGCCGTCCGCCCTCAGCTTCTCCACATAGGCCCTGCCCTCGTCCTTGAGCGGGTCGAAGCCGGCGGTGGTGACCAGGGCCGGCGCGACCCCCGCCAGGCTCTCGCTGCGCAGCGGTGAACACAAGGGATTCAGCCGGTCGGCGCGATCCGGCGCATAGAAGTTCTTGTACCAGTCCATGGCCGATCGGGTCAGGAAGTACCCTTCGGCGAACGCGTCGATCGAGCCGCCCTCGGCCGCCAGATCGACGTTCGGGTAGATCAACCACTGGAAACACGGCGGGATCGGATCCCCTCGGGTCTCGTTGCTGACCACCGCCGCCAGGTTGCCGCCGGCGCTGTCGCCACCGACCGCCACCCGTGCCGCATCGATGCCCAGACTGTCCGCGTTGGCGACCACCCAGCGGAACGCGGCGATGGCGTCCTCCGCCGCGCCCGGGAACGGCGTCTCCGGGGCGAGACGGTAGTCGATGGAGATCACCGTGCAGGGCACCGCCTCGGCGATCGCCCGGCAGATCGGGTCGTGACTGTCGAGCGAGCCGAAGACCATGCCGCCGCCGTGATAGTAGATCAGGATCGGCCCCGGCACCTCGACCGCATCCTCAGGCCTGTAAAGCCGGTAGCCGATCTTTCCGCCCGGACCGTCGAAATCACCGTTCTCGACCGATTGGAAACGTCCGCCATAGGGTTTCGCCCGGTCGACGGATTCCTGTACCCGCCGCCGCGCCTCGACGGGATCGTCCGTGTCGAACGGCGAACCGATCTCCTCGATCGCGGCCATCAACTCGACGCATTGCGGATCCAGGGACATGGCGTCTCTCTCCTCGGGCGGTCTTCGGCTGTGTTTGAGCGCCGGATCTTAACGTGGCCGGGCTGCAAAGAGAACGGCCGCCCCGAAGTCCGGAGCGGCCGCTTCTGCGGTTGGATTCGGAGCGGTCGTCAGCCGCCGCCGAGCACCTGGTTCGGCAACCAGAGCGCTAGGCCGGGGAACTCGAGAACCAGCATAATACCGATCACCTGCAGGGCCACGAACGGGATGATGCCGAAGTAGATGTCCTGCATCTTCACCGACGAAGGCGCCACGCCCTTCATGTAGAACAGGGCGAACCCGAACGGTGGCGTCAGGAACGAGGTCTGCAGGTTCGTCGCTACGAGGATGGCGAACCAGTATATGACCTGTGCCTCCAAGAACTGCGTTTCCGCCATGTTCGACGGCTCCGCATACCCCAGATGGGTCGCGAACGCGGGGGCCAGGGTCCTGATCACCGGCGCAAAGACCGGCAGGATGATCAGGGTGATCTCCAGGAAGTCGAAGAAGAAGCCCAGCAGGAAGATCGCGAACATCAGCATGAACAGCAGAGCCCAAGGACTCAGTTCAAGCCACTCGATGAACTCGATAATCAGGTCCTCGCCGTAGACGTTCCGGAAGATTGTCGAAAACGCCGTGGCACCGACGAAGATGAAGAAGATCATCGCCGTCGTCAGCGCGGTACGATGGATGACCTGGGTCAGGACGTCCTTGGTAGAGTTCGGTTGAACCAGGCAAGAACCAGCGATCCGAAGGCACCGACGCCCGCCGCCTCGGTCGGGGTGGCCCAGCCGGCGAAGATCGAGCCCAGCACCATCACGATCAGGAAGATCGGCGGGACGAAGCCCTTGAGCACGCCGCCCAGCATCGTGTCGCCTTCCATCCGGCCGAGCACCATGCAGGACGCGAAGATCGCCAGGAACGCAAGCAAGCCCCAGTTGATCGTCTCGTCACCGATGACCGTCTCGCCGAGATAGGCGACGAGCACGATGCCCGCGACGACGAAGCAGACCCGCGCGACGTTCTTTTTCCGCGTGGGATCGAGGACGATCGCATCATCGGGAAGCGGCGGCGCAAGCTGCGGCTTGATGCCGGCGATAAGCAGGATATAGGCGAAATACAGGCCCGACAGAACCAGGCCAGGGAAGATCGCGCCGATGAACAGGTTGCCGACCGACACCGCGAGCAGGTTGGCCATGAGGACCAGCATGATCGAGGGCGGGATCAGAATACCGAGCGTCGCCGACGCGGCGATCGTTCCCGTGGCCAGGGCCGGATGGTAGCCACGCTGCAGCATCGCCGGAAGCGCCAGCAGCGTCATCATCACGACCGAAGCGCCGATGATACCGGTGGTCGCCGCCATGATCGTACCCATGACCGTGACCGAAAGCGCAAGCGCCCCCGGAACCCGCCGCAGCATCACCTGCAGGATATGCAGAAGGTCTTCGGCCACCCGGGATTTCTCAAGCATCGTTCCCATGAAGACGAAACAGGGAACAGCCACCAGGATCGGGTTCTGCACCGCCCCCGAGGCACCGTCGCCACCCCAGACGCGCTGGATGACCTGGAAGAACACGGCGAAGTCCAGGAATTCCAGATAGATGGCAAGTCCACCGAAGAGCACCGAAATCCCGCCGAGCGCGATCGCCACCGGCAGGCCGGTGAACAGCGTGAAGGCCAGCGCCAGGAACATATAGGCGCCGATATAGTCGTAGAGGTGATCGTAAATGAGGTCGAAGAGCTCCATCGGTCAGTTTCCCCCCTGCTTAAGAGCTTCTTCAGCTAAACGGCGCGCCGCCGCGAGCTCCTCATTCTCGTCTGCGAAAATCTCAAGCCCTTCGAGGGCCTCTTCCTGGGCGTCGGGACTGCCGAACAGATAGGCGATCAGCCGGAACAACGTGGCCAGGACCGCCATCATGGTCACGATGAACCCCCAGAGCAGGAAGCTCTTGATGAACCATCGCTGACCGATACCGGTCATCGATTCGGAGCCCTCCCCCTGGTGATAGGACAGTTCGGTCATCTGAAACGAGTACCAGATCATCAGGACCAGGAACGGGAACCCGAAGACGACCAGGCCGAAGACCTCGATCCAAGCCTGGGGCCGGCGCGGCAAGAGCTCTCGGAAGACGTCGACCCGCACATGCGCGTTGGCCAGATAGGCGAAACCGAAAGACATCATCAGAAGTACCGCGTGGAAGTGCCACTGCAGGTCCTGAAGGATCGTCGACACGGAAACCCCCGACGTCGCGGTGTATCCGGCGAACAACAGGCGCGTGAAGTCCAGCTTCCGCGTGATGACATCGAAGATGATCACCAGGATGAGAGGGATCATGATCCAGCCGACCGTTTTGCCGATCGACCTCGCGATCCTGTCGAGCAGTCCGGCGACGCTTAGAAGTGCACCCATTTCTCTGCTTTCGGTTGGTTGCTACGCCTCGGTCCCGACGCACTCCGTGCGCAGGCCACATCCAATCTGACGGTCGTTACGGAAACGGCGGCGCTTCCGGCCGCCGCAGCAATACAGTCAGAGCGGCCGGGGACGGCACTCCGTCCCCGACCAGGCGTCGTGAGGCTTACTTGAGGTAGCCCATCTCACCCCAGATCTTGTACTCCTCGTGGAACGCTGTGTAGCTGTCCCAGAGTTTCTGAACATCGGGGTTCGCGGCGAGTTCCTCAGCGAGGACCTCGTCCCACTTCTCGCGCAGCGTGTTCAGAACGTCGTCGGACCAGGAAACGTTGGTCACGCCGTCCTTCTGGTTGGCGATCATCGCCGCCGGCTGAAGTGCCTCGCCCTCGGCCAGCTCGACACCGATATTGGCCAGGCAGGCCACTTCGAACTGAGCCTTCTTCACATCCTCCAACTTTTCCCAGTTGGCCTGGTTGACGAGGACCTCGTTGGTCGTCGACTGCTGGTGCCAGCCCGGGAAGTAGTTGTACTTGGCGATCTGATAGAAGCCGTAGGAGCGGTCAATCGCCGGCATGGAGAACTCGGTGGCGTCGATCGTGCCGAGCTCAAGCGCCGGATAGATGTCGCCGCCAGCCAACTGCTGGGTCGAAACGCCGAGCTTCTGCATGACCTTCGCGCCGACGCCGAAGAAGCGCATCTTCAGGCCCTTGAGCTGATCGAGGCTTTCGATCGGCTCACGGAACCAGCCCGAGGTCTCCGGCGGGATCATGCCGCAGTAGAAGTACTCGATGCCGTCGCGGGCATAGAGCTCCTTGCCGATCTCGACGCCGCCGCCGTACTGCAGCCACGCGTTGAACTCCAGAGCGCCCGGGCCGAACGGCCAGGTCGACAGGAACGCGAAGGCCGAGTTTTTGCCCTGGTTGGCGCCCGGCGTGCCGTAGGCCGCGTCGAACGCGCCCTGGCTGATCGGGTCGTAATAGGCGTAGCCACCGGCCAGCGCGCCCGGCTCGAACAGCTTGATGTCGAAGTCGCCGTCCGACATCCGGTTCACCCAGTCGGTGATGCGGATGCCGACGTTGCCGAGCACCGCGACGTTCGTGCCGAACGCCGAGTGCATTTTCCAGCGGACCTTCTTCGCTTCGGCGTCGCCCGCACCGGCCGACAGCACGAACGCCGCGGCGGCTGCAACGAGCCCAGCCTTTTTGAGAATATTCAACGACATAGAGGTAACCTCCCTTTTATTATTGCGGCTTATTGCTCTTATTCCCCGCACTACACGACCAACACGATCGATTGATCGCCGACACCTTACCGGAACCCGTCCGGTTTGTGTCAATAGACCATTTATCATTTGGCACGGATAAGGGGGTTGCCATGTCAGGGCCGACGGTTTGATGCACAAATCGTCATCAAACCGTCGGTATCGTGCCATGAATCAGGACGCTTCGGCGCGGACCTGATCCGACCTCGGGATCGGCGTGACCGCACCGTATCCGGTTGTGGTCAAAGCGGCTGCCACCGCCGCGTACCGGCCCGCGGTCGCCGGATCGTCACCGGCGGCCAGACGCGCGAGAAAAGAACCGTCGAACGTATCGCCGGCGCCCGTGGCGTCGACCGGCCGGACCGGATGCGGTGGAATGCGGACACGGCAATCGGCGGTCGCGATCAACGCGCCCTCCTCTCCCATCTTCAGGGCGACGATGCGTGGCCCCATGGCGAGATAGGCGTCGGCGATGGCGTCCGCCTCTTCCAGTCCGGTGAGGATGCGCGAGTCGTCGATCGAGGGGAGCGCGATGGTGCAGCGGGCAAGCGCCTCATTCATGACCTGCCGGGCGCGCGCCAGGTCCCACAGCTTCAAGCGGAGGTTGGTGTCGTAGGCCACCTCGCACCCGGCGGCGCGGGCAGCGTCGATCAGACAGTCTCCGGCGTCGAGCGGCCCCGCGCCGATCGCCTGGCTGATACCGGACAAGTGGATGATGCGGGTGCGGGCCAGAGCCTCTATCGGCAAATCCTCGGCGGTGTATCGGCTGGCCGCGGACCCGGCCCGGTAATAGGCGAAATCGCGCCCGGCCGGGCTCGGCGTGATGATGTACAGACCGGTCGGCGCCGCAGGGTCCATGCGCACGAAGTCGATGGCGACCCCCTCCCCGCGCCACAGATCCATCAATTCACGGCCGAAGGCATCGTCGCCCACGGCGGTCACGTAGGCGGTGCGGGCTCCCTGACGGGCCGCCGCGATGGCGCAGTTAGAGGTGTCTCCGCCGTAGCCGGCCCTGTAGTCGCCCGACTCCATCCGTGTCAGCTCCACCATCGCCTCGCCGAAGCACAGCAGATCAAAGTCCATCTCGCGTCTCCTCCGCGACCGATCCGCCGGTGCTACCCGCAGCCGGCCCCTCAGCCCATGGTCCCCAGCCTACGGACTGGTCCACATTGCGAAAAGCGTCCCTTGCCGGGCGAAAAGCGTCCCTTGCCGGCTTGCGCCGGTTCCCGGCTTCGGGCCACCATCGGGGCCGGCAAGCGAGGGGCGCCGCCCGGCGCCACCGACCAAAAGCATTCATAGGGAAGAAACGATGACCGACATCACGGCGGCTGATCTCGAACGCCTGACCGAGTGGGACACGCCCACGATCTGCAACGGCCTGGAAGTGACGAATCCGGAACGGCGCGCACTGGGTTTCACCACGGGCGTGATGGTCTGCGCCTTCCCCGACCTGAAGCCGATCTGCGGCTACGCCCGCACCGCCACGATCCGGGCCATGGTCGCGCCGAAGCGTACCGCCGCCGAAAATGTCGCGTCGCGTCAGGCCTATTACGAGTACGTGGCCAAGGGCGGGCCGGCTCCGTCGATCTCGGTGATCCAGGATCTCGACAGCGAGCCCGGCTTCGGCGCCTTCTGGGGCGAGGTGAACACCAACATCCACAAGGGCCTCGGCGCCCTTGGCGTGATCACCGACGGCTCGATCCGCGACCTCGACGCCAGCGCCGAGGGCTTCCAGCTCCTCGCCCGCAAGGTCGGGCCGAGCCATGCCCATGTCCATGTGGTCGACCATGGCGGCCAGGTGAACATCTTCGGCATGGTCGTGAACGACGGCGACATCGTCCATGCCGACCGCCACGGCGCCGTGGTCATCCCGCCGGAAGCCGTCAAGAAGCTGCCCGACGCCATCGACCTGCTGACCCGGCGGGAAGCGGTCATCCTTGAGGCGGCCAAAGCGCCCGATTTCGACTTCGACAAGCTGAAGGCCGCGATGGGTCAGTCGGCCGATATCCACTGACGGCGACGGGAGCATCGGCACCATGAGCACGAACAAGAAGAAGGTCCTGATCGTCGGACCGATCCACGAGCACGGCATGGCCCTGCTCGAGGCACGGGACGACGTGACGGTGGAGGTGATCGACACCCTCGACCCCGACGTGATCAAGGCCCATGCGGCCGATGCCCACGGCATCGGCGTGAGAGTCGCCAAGATCGACCGCCTCGTCATCGACAATGCCCCGAACCTGCAGGTCGTCTCCCGCCACGGCGTCGGTTACGACAGCGTGGACGTGGATGCGCTGACCGAACGCAATATCCCGCTCTGCATCGCGCCGCGCTCCAACGCCCCCTCGGTGGCGGAGCAGGCGATGATGTTCATGCTGGTCCACGCCAAACAGATGCATGTGCTGGACCCGATGGTGCGCGGCAACGAGTGGAACCGACGCTCCGAGGTCGAGGCGTTCGATCTCGCCGGTCGAACCCTTCTGATCTGCGGCCTCGGCCGGATCGGCTCCCGTCTCGCCAAGCGGGCGCTGGCCTTCGACATGAAGGTCTTCGGCTACGATCCCTATATCGATCCGGACGCGATCCGGGCGATGGGCGTGGAGCCGGTGGCGGATTTCCGCACGGTGCTCGGCGACTGCCACATGGTCAGCGTGCATTGCCCGCGGAACAAGGAGACGATCGGCCTGATCGCTAAGGCGGAGCTCGCCGCGCTGCCGGCGGGCGCGCTGGTGATCAATTGCGCGCGCGGCGGGATCGTCGATGAACCGGCCCTGCTCGAGGCGGTGAGGTCCGGCCACGTCATCGGCGCCGGTCTCGACGTCTTCGACGAGGAGCCCGCCTTCGACCACCCGTTCTTCGGCGAGAAAAACATCCTCATGACCCCCCATTCCGCGGGCATGAGCCTGGAGGCCCGGCAACGCTCCTCCTATCAGACCGTGGAGAACATCCTGGCGGTGTTCGACGGCACCCTCGACCCCGACGCGGTCGTCAACAAGGAGGTCCTCGCCTAAGAGGCCCCGCTACCGGAGGAAACACCATGAAAAGCCGTCTGCACGACGTCTGGGCCGCCGACCGCGGCGCCCTCAACGGCTGGCTCTCGATCCCGTCGACGGTCACCGCCGAATTCACCGCCCTTCAGGACTACGACAGCCTGACGCTCGACCTGCAGCACGGGCTGGTCGACTACCAGTCGGCCCTGCAGCTCATGCAGGCGGTCACCGGCTACGGCAAGACCGTCCTGGCGCGCGTGCCCTGGAACGAGCCGGGCATCATCATGAAGCTGCTGGACGGCGGCGCGCTCGGCATCATCTGCCCGATGATCAACACCGCCGAGGAGGCCGAGCGGTTCGTCGGCGCCTGCCAGTACGCGCCGCGCGGCTATCGCTCCTCGGGCCCGACCCGGGCCGGGCTGATCTATCCGGACTACTTCAAGAACGCCAACGACACGATCGTCACCCTGGCGATGATCGAGACGGTGCAGGCGGTCGAGAATCTGGACGGCATTCTGGCGACGCCGAACCTGACCGGCGTCTATGTCGGGCCGGGCGACCTCGCCGTCTCCATGGGCAAACCGCCGGCGCTCGATCACACCGACCCGGAAATGGCCGGGGTGATCGACGGCATCCTGCAGAAGACCAAGGCCGCCGGCCTGAAATGCGGGATGCACTGCCTGAACCCGCCGTTCATGGCCGATGCAGTCAAACAGGGCTTCGACTTCGTCACCCTGGCGAGCGACGTGCGGCTGTTCACCGCAGCCCAGGCGGCAGGCGTGGGCGAGTTCCGCAAACTCGGCGGAGGCGACCGATGAGCGCTTCGGCGGGCGGCGCCGTCCGGCGCGACGGCAACCAGGTCTTCGTCCCGGTCGAGGTGATGGAACGGGTCGGCAAGGCGACCTTCGAGGCGAGCGGCTGTTCCGCGAAAGAGGCGGAGACGATCATCACCCGACTGGCCGGGGCCAACCTGCGGGGCCATGACAGCCACGGCGTGATCCGCGTACCGCGCTACGTGCAGTGGATCGACGAGGGCCGGCAGGTTCCGAACCAGAAAATCGAGGTGCTGCTCGACCAGCCGAGCTTCGCCGTGATCGACGGTCGATTCGGTTTCGGCCAGAGCATCGGCGAACAAACGGTGGATATCGGTGTCGCCAAGGCCAAGCAGCATGGCGTGGCCATGACGGCGCTCCGCAACTCGGGCCATCTCGGGCGGATCGGCGACTGGGCCGAGCGGGCGGCGGCCGAGGGAATCGTGTCGATCCACATGGTCAACGTGCGCGGCTCGCTGATCGTCGCCCCGTTCGGCGGCATCGACCGGCGCGGCAGCACGAATCCATTCTGCGCCGGCATTCCCATGCCGAACGAGGACCCGATCATCCTCGACTTCGCCACGTCGCTGGTGGCCGAGGGCAAGGCCCTGGTCGCCCTCAAGGGCGGCAAGCCGCTGCCGGCGGGCGCTCTTGTGGATGCCGACGGTACGACCACGAGCGATCCGAAGCCGCTCTACGGCGAAACCCCGCCGGGCCAGTATCCCGATCCGGCGAAGGGCCCCGGCGCGCTGCGGGCCTTCGGTGATCACAAGGGGTTCGGCATGAACTTCCTGATGGAGATGATGGCGGGCGCCCTGACCGGTTCCGGGACCGCCGGCGCGCTCGGCGAGGAGAACAACCGGCCGTTCTGCAACGGCATGTTTTCGATCTACGTGAACCTGGAGGCGGTCACCGGCGTCCCGAGCCATCTGGGCCCCCCGTTCGCCGAGGAGGTTCGCAGCTACGTCGAATTCGTGAAGTCGTCCCGTCCGACCGAGCCCGGCGGCGAAGTGCTGATACCGGGCGAGAAGGAAAAGCAGGTCATGGCGGAACGCCTCAAGACCGGCCTGCCCCTGGCCGCCGAGGCCTGGGACGATATCGTCGCCACCGCCCGCTCCAAGGGGGTGAACGACGTGGAGTTGGGGTGAGGGGCGCATTCAGTTCGGGCTGCTAGGCGCACATCCGGCGCCTAGCCTCGAACCACCCCGCTCCTGCCGACGACCCGATCCCGGCCCGCCGCCTTGGCTTCCTGCAGCCGCTCCTCCGCCGCGGCGAACAGCGTGTAAAGGTCCCGGCCGTCCTCCGGACCGGTCGCGACGCCGACGCTGATCGTGACGATCGCCCCGGAGTTGGAATGCTCGGCCCGCGCGGTGGTTCGCCGCAGAACTTCCGCCAGAT
Organism: Thalassobaculum sp.; assembly: GCA_048983575.1. Lineage (GTDB taxonomy): Bacteria > Pseudomonadota > Alphaproteobacteria > Thalassobaculales > Thalassobaculaceae > Thalassobaculum. The sequence continues at coordinate 3,181,451 of JBLZTD010000001.1, forward strand.
CGAGGGCGGCGGGATGATCCAGGCCCCGGGCCAGCAGGGCGAAGGTGCTGCCACCGTGGCGGAAGACGTGATGGCCACCCTCCGCCACGGTGGCGATCAGCAGGCGCGCGACGGATCGCAGGACCACATCGCCGGCGATATGCCCCTCGTCCTCGTTGATCCGCCCGAGGCCGTCCACGTCCATCACCACAAGACTGACCGTCTCGCCCTCCGCGACAGCCGACCCTGTCAGATCGCGACCAAGGGAATCGAACTGGCCCCGATCCAGCGCACCGGTGAGCCGGTCGCGTCCGGATTCGCCCAGCAGGTCGAGATAGCGCTCCCGATAGGTCAGCGTGTCGAACACATCCGCAATCGGATTCGGCAGCGTTTCGACGCCGGGCCGTTCGACGAACCGGAGATAGATGAAGACGAGAATGCTGAAGACGAGCGCCGCCCCCATCTTCGCAGCCCAGCCGCCGTACAGCACAATCCAAGGCGCGTCGGTGACGTAGTGCAGCGCCAGGAAGAAACCGAGCTGATCGAAGGTGAGCATGGTCGCGGAGGCGATGAAGATCCGCGCCAACTGATGATCCCGGAGCCACCGCCCCAACCTCTCGTAGAGCAGGATGATGCCGATCGCGTCGAGGAAGAGCAGGGTCGTCCCCCACACCATCAGCCACCCCATCTCGTCGACGAAGCGGATGTCCGGCTGACGCTCCGGAATGGCGGGAACGACCTCATGGTTCCGCAGTACGACGACCAACCCGACGATCAGGAAATTGCCGATAAGAAGGCCGTAGATCGGCTGCCGCACGGTCGCGGCGTCCTCCTTTATATAGAGAAGGAGGATCATCAGAAGCTTGCCGGAAAACAGGACGGTGGAGCCCGGTGAGATGATGCCGAACGGCAACTGGATGTAGAACACCGCCGCGAGGTAGGTCTCGAGGAAATGCATCACGCCGAGCGCGCAGAGGAACACGCCGATCCCGATCCGCCGGCGGGCCCGGAACAGGGCCGCCATGACAGCGAAGTAGATCAGCGCCTGAGCCAGCAGCAACAGGAGGTTGCCTGTCTCCAGCGAGGTGGCCATGTGAACGGGTCCCTAGAGCGGAATGATCCCTAGTCCTACACGCCCCCGCGCCCGGCCTCAACGCCTCGCGGACGGATCCGAAGCGCAAAACCCAAACATGAAAAAGCCCCACTGCAGCGCATCGGGGCTCCCTCTCAGTCTCTTCGGCGTCAGAAGACGCCGCGGCCACGGGATCAGACCCGCTCCTTCACCTTCAGAACCTGCCGACCGCGATACATGCCGGTCTTCAGGTCGATATGGTGCGGCCGGTGCAGCTCGCCGGTGTCCGGGCTTTCGACATAGGCATCGGACGTCAGCTTGTCGTGCGCCCGGCGCATGCCCCGCTTGGACGGGGTGGTTTTACGCTTGGGAACCGCCATCGTTCGCACTCCAATAGAAACACGGTGCCGCGGGCACCCCCGCAGCGGAGGCCGGTATATACGGAACTTGGCCGGGCGACGCAAGGGTTCCTGTCCTCGATCGCCACAGAAAGGTAACTTGCAGCCCCGACCCGCGCCCCCTAATCCAATCCCCCCAACGGCAGCCACTGTTCCCACCATGTCCATCGCTTTCAGAAACGCGAAGATCGTCCTGCCCGACGCCGTCATCGACGGCACGCTCGAAACGGACGGCGCCCTGATTTCCGCTGTCGACGCCACCGCCGCCGCGCCGGCGGACGCCGTGGATTGCGAGGGCGACTATCTGATGCCGGGCCTGGTGGAACTGCATACGGACAATGTTGAGAAGCACTTCCAGCCGCGCGCCCAGGTCTTCTGGGACGGGATCTCGGCCGCGGTCGCCCATGACGGACAGATCGCCACCTCCGGGATCACCACGGTGTTCGATTCGCTCTGCCTCGGCCTGTCGGAGAAGGGAGAACTGCGGGCCAAGCACGTGGCGCCGATCATCGACGGCATCGTCGGGGCCCGCGCGGCCGGCATGTTGCGGGCCGATCACCGCATCCACCTGCGCTGCGAGGTCATCGGCTCCGACGTCCTCGATCAGTTGGCCGTGTACGACGATCATCCGCTGATCGGGCTCGTCTCGCTGATGGATCACGCGCCGGGCCAACGGCAGACTGCCGACATCGAGATCTGGCGCCGCCTGCGCCGCGAGGTCGACGGCCAGTCCGAAGCGGAGATCGAGGAGGCCTACGACCGGCTGACGGAAGCGTCGCGCACCCATGGACCGCGACACCGCCGCATCATCGCGGCCTGGGCACGGGACCGGGGCATTGCCCTGGCCAGCCACGACGACGAGACCGAGGAGCACGTCTCCGAGTCGGCCGCCATCGGCTGCTCGATCGCCGAGTTTCCGACAACGCGGGCTGCGGCGGAAGCGTCTCGCGCGCAGGGGCTCGCGGTGCTGATGGGCGGGCCGAACCTCGTCCGCGGCCGCTCGTCCTACGGCAACATCACGGCACGCGACCTTGCGGCCGAGGGCTTGCTCGACATCATCTCGTCGGACTACGTGCCGGCCAGCATGCTGCACGGCGCCTTTTCACTGGTTCAGAATGTCGACGGCTGGGACCTGCCGCGCGCCATCGCCACGGTCACCGCCACCCCGGCCCGCCATGCCGGACTCGACGACCGCGGCACGATTACTCCCGGCCGTCGCGCCGACCTGATCCGCGTCCGGGTGATCGAAGGCCGTCCGGTGGTCCGCGGCGTATGGGTCGGAGGCAGCCGAGTGGCCTGACGGACCCAGGTGCCGACTCTTCTCAGCCCGCCGTCTGTGCAGAGCGCTCCCACCGGTGGACCGCGTCCGGGGAAACCCCGTCGTACCGATGGGCCCGGTTCTGCCCCAGCAGATCCAGGCCTAGAGCTCCCTTCTCGTGGTAGTCGTCGGCATATCGGGCGGACGCAACCAGCAGCATATCGAACCCGCCTGGGACAGAGGTCATCGGCAGAATCAGTCTGCAGTAGTGGAAGAGGTTCCCGCCGCCGATATCGACCTTGATTTCGCAGAAGAAAGGTCGGCGTAGACGATAGGCCTGAAGGTAGTTCCGCTGGACGAGATCGGCATAGACCGGTTCCCGGATCTCCGAGACATCGCGCTGGGTCATGTCGTTCTCGAACGGATCGTCCATGCCGGATCCGAACAAGCGGAACCGGAACTGTGTCGGCCGCTCCGGATGCACGGTGACTAGATTGATGCGTCCGAGGAGCTCCGGAAACGCCAGAACGTCGAACTCCTCACGGGCCAGCGCCAAACAGCCGGCCCGCCTCTCGTTCCAATAGATCCACAGCCGAGCCATCGGATCGTCGTCGCCGACGGGACGCGGCAGCTCCCGCTCCACGAGGATCTTGAACATGGCCCTACCGTCCACGAAGCAGCGTCGGTTCGACTATGCGATAGATTGAACGCCGCAGCTGGAAAAAAGCCAACGCTAAACGCCCCAGCCGTTTCCGAACCTCGAATGCCTCGCGTCTTTGCCCGAAGATCCGAGGGTGAGCCTACTCCTCGAACGTGTACCGGAAGTCGCAGTGGCTGGCGCCGCCCATCAGGGTCTGGGTCCGCTCGAGCTTGATGCGCGGGTCGTAACCTTCACAGAAGGTGCCGTCCCGGTTGCAGGACAGCAGGTGTCCGATCTCGCCCAGTCCCATCGCCTTGTACATTTCCGAATACCGGCAGCGGGTCACGTTGAAATCCAGGGTCTGCGGCGTGCGGTCCACCGGTTCGATCTCCAGCGCGCCGCTCGCCGTCCAGTGCCTCTGGATGTCGGCGAATGTGTCCAGGTTGGTGGCGCCCTCGGCCTCGGCGGCGAAACTCTGACCCTGGGCGATCGCCGCCTTCTTGATCGCCGTGCCGAGAATCTCCTGCGCCTTCTCCTTGCCGAGCGACGCGACCATCTCCTCGTAGATCGGCTTGATCACCTCCGCCTCGATCCGGCGCTGTTCCAGGATCGGTAGTCTCTCGGTCATCGCAGCCTCCCGGTCATGGTGTCCTCTCACCGCGCGCTGTAGCCGCCATCGAGCAGCAGGTCGGCGCCGGTCATGAAGCTCGAGTCCTCGCTCGCCAGGAACACGGCGCCCCGGGCCATCTCCGTTGGCTGGCCGAGACGGCAGAGCGGATGCATGGCGAGCCCCCAATGCTTCTCCGCTTCCTCCATGTTGCCGAACTGCGCGGTCATACGGTCGGTCGCGGTACCGCCCGGGGAAAGCGTGTTGACCCGAATGCCGTCCTCCGCGTGGTCCAACGCCATGCCCTTGGCCATCTGAATGAGCGCGCCCTTGGTCGTGCAGTAGGTGGTGCTGCCGGCCCGCGCGACCCGTCCCATCTGCGAAGCGGTCAGAATGATGGACCCGCCGCCGGCGCGCTTGAGATGTGGAATGCCATGCTTGCAGAGGTGGAAGGCGCCGGTGAGATTGACCGCCAGCGCCTGCGCCCAGTCTTCCTCCTCCAGGGTCTCTATCGTCGCCTTCGGCGTCATGGTCGCGGCGTTCGCCACCAGAATATCGAGACCGCCGAAGGCGCGCGCGGCCTGCTCCACCACGTCGCGCACGCTGTCCGTGGACCGGACATCGCAGTAGCCGCCGGCCGCCCGGCCGCCACTCTCCACCAAAGACGCCGCCAGGGCCTCCGCCTCACCGCCATGCAGGTCGGCCACGTAGACCGCCGCGCCCTCCTCCACGAACGCCTCGCAGATCGCCCGGCCGATGCCGCGCGCGGCTCCGGTGACGACCGCCGCCCGGCCTTCCAGCTTGTCCACCATGTGCGCCCCTCCTCCCTACCTGTGCGTCATTTGTCGTCGACCGGTCCGGCGGTGATAATTGCGCCGGTGGTCGACCGCGGATCCCGCAAGCCCCAGCGACCGCATTCGACCGTGTGGAAGAAGTCCTCCACGACGGCGTTGAACAGCGCCGGTTCCTCGATGTTCATGGTGTGGCCGGTCTTCGGCAGCACCGACAGGGCCGCCGACGGGATCATCCGCTTCATGAAGTTGCCCACATCGAGGCACGGATCGTCCTCGTCGCCGTTGACGATCAGCGTCGGCACGGTGAGTGCGTTCATCTGCTCGACAAGGTCGTAGAGCGAGGGCCGGCGGGCCTGCACGCCGCGCATGGTGTTGGCCGAGCCGAGCGTCGAATGCTCGCAGAGCTGGGTCTCGAATTCCTTCCAGCCGCGCGGATCCTTGGTCTCGAACTGGACCCGGGTCGGGCCGATCGCATAGGCCTTGCCGACGACCGCCATCCCCTCGGCGGCGATCCGGTCGGCGGTGGCTTCGGTCTCTTTGCGGAACTGTTCCCGCCGGTCGGCATCGGCCCCGTAGCCGCAGCCGGCCACGGTCAGCGACAGGGCACGGTCGGGATAGTGGAAGCCGAAGTGGAGTGTGGCGAAACCGCCCATGGACAGACCGACCACATGGGCCGCGTCGATGCCCAGGCCGTCGAGAACCGAGCGGATATCCTCCCGCGCCCGGTCCTGACCGTAGGCCTCCGGGCTTTCCGGCACGTCCGAGGGCGGATAGCCGCGCGCGGCATAGGTAATGCAGCGGTAGCGCCGGCCGAAATGCCGCATCTGCGGTTCCCACGACCGATGATCGCCCGCGTATTCATGAACGAACACGATCGGCGTGCCCTCCCCGACCTCTTCGAAATAGAGCTTCACCCCGTCGTCGGTGGTCACGAAACCCATCGTCGTCCCCTTAAAGCACTTTCGGTATCTCGGCATTGGAGCACCGGATTCCCGGGTCCGGCAATGGCCGAACGATCAACGGGCGCGGGAGATCCGCATCAGCACCGCCGCGTAGACACCGGCGACCACGCCCGACAGGGAGAAAGCCGTCACCACCGCCGTCACCGATCCGAGCGGTCCGGCGAGCCAATGCAGCGCGATACAGAAGCTCGCATAGACCACGAGCGACGGTTGGGCGGCGTTGAGGGTCGCGGCGGTGAAATCCCGGCCATAGTGGCCCCAGAGCATCCAGGTCGACGCCAGCAGAGTCGTCGGAAAGGCGAGCAGGATGCCGGACCAGTGTGGGCCGAGCCATGGGCTGGCGGTCGCGACCGATGCCACGACGATGCCCGCCGCCAGTCCCCGGGCGATCACGAAGCGCCAGCCCGCCGCCGCGGGCGGTGCCGCGGGCTTGGGGATGTCCCGGCGGCGCAGCACCAGCGCCAGCACAGCCCCGAGAGCCACGCAGGCCAGAGCAATCGGCAGAATGGCCGGCAGGGAGTCGAGGATGAGCACGCCGGAAAGCCAGGCGCAAAGCGCGAGCAGCGAGGTGACGACGAAGTTGAACCGGCGCGCGGCATGCACCCAGGCGGTGCAGTAGACCAGAATGACGCCGGTCACCCCGAAGGCCATCAGCGCCCCCTCGGCGATGAAGGCGGCGTCCTGGTCCAGTGCGACGAAGAAGAACCCAGGTCCCGCGTTGAACGGTAGGGTGATCAGCACCGACGTCAGCACCGAGCCCAGACGACGGGCGAGACGGCCGGCGGCGACGATCACTGCGGCCGTGGCCAGGGTCTTCCAGAAGATAGAGAGAACGACAAACGCCATTGGGCCCAAACGTCTTGGAACTGGGTCGCGAAGACAAGCCGCTGGGCGAGACAAAAGCAACCGCCCGTGTTGCCGTTCAGCTCCCCGGTTCCCGCATGGCAGCCGTCGCCGCATCGAACGACAGGGTGCCGAACCCCTGCTTCGCGTGGTGGGACCAGTCGAGCCACGCGGCCACCATACGGTTCGACGGCGCGTCCGGCGGGTCGTCGGCCCGGGTCACAGCCCACCAGTCCAACGACAGCCCGTCCGTTCCGATCGGCCGCGCGATGAGCGTGCCGTCCGACAGCTCCGGCTCGATCGCCCAGCGGCTGAACAGCGCGACGCCGTATCCCGCCCTGATCAGGTCGATCGCGGCTTCCGGCGTCGGCAACTGCGTGACGCGCCGGTAGGGCGTCGTCGGCGGCCCGATCATGGTCTCCCATTCGAAGCCGGGCTCGCTGGCGAACGGATAGGAGAACACGCGCTCGTCCGCCATCAGGGAGGAGTCGACATTGGGGCGGTCGGCCAGACGGTGCTCCGGCGCCATGACCGCGACAATCGGATCGGTGGCCAACCATGTCCATTTGAAGCGCCGAGAGGCGGTCGGCCGGCCGAACACCGTGCTCACGTCCACGATCCCCTCCCTCAGAGACCCCAGGGGACGCGCGGTCGCGCTCCCCGACAGATCGAAGGACAGCGTGGGATCGCGCTTCTCCAGAAACTCGAGGAAGGCAGGCAGCCAGTGATAACGGCTATAGGTGGCCTGGCCGAGCCGGACCAGGCTGCGCCCATCGGTGCGCACGCTTTCGATATCCTGCTCCAGACGGGAGAGCTCGCGCAGGAAACGGTCGGCGAAGGCGTATATCCGCTCGCCCTCCTCCGTCAGGGTCACACCGGTCGCGCTCCGCCGGACCAGCGGGGCGTTGAGCCGACGCTCCGCCTCGCGCAGCCGGTGCGAGGCGGCGGACTGGGTGATGCCCAGGCGGCTGCCGGCGGCGGCGACGCTGCCGGCCTCCGCCAGCGCGATCAGCAAGGAGAGATGGTTCGTGGTCAGGCGAGGATGCATAGAGCCATTAAATCATTTCATGTCACCGACGAGAATTTGGAATTTTTCCGATCATGCGTGCCGCGTTAATCAGGGGCCCATGACCTCGACGCTTCCCCTCTCCCCCGTCAGACCGTTCTCACCCCGGCGACGGCAACCCTGGTGGTCATCGCCGCCTGCGTCAGCTTCGGCATGGTGCCGCTGTTCGCCCGGCTGTTGCTGGAGAGCGGCATGTCGCCGGCTGCGATCGGGTTCTTCCGCTATGCCTTCAGCGGCATCGTCATGCTGCCCTTCCTGCCGCTGGCGCGGGCGAAGCGGCGTGAGGCCGTGCGGCTCATCGGGGCCGGTGTCTTCATGGGGCTGGGATGGATCAGCTATCTGAACGCGCTGGAAACCGTATCCGTCGCGGCGGTGGGACTGGTCTACATGACCTATCCGGTCTTCGCACTGCTGCTCGCCTGGCTCCTGGTCCGCCAGACCCCGAGCGCACGGGCCTGGGCTGGCTGCGCCCTCGTGCTCACCGCGGCGCTGATCGTCTTCGACGGCACCCTGACCGACGCCGCCTCCTGGAGCCTGCTGCTCTCGCTGCCGGCCCCCGTTATGTTCGCCCTCATCATCGTCGTCCTGACCTGCCTGACACCGACGCTGTCCCCGCTTGAGAAGCTGGCCTGCGGCATGGTCGGGTCAATGATCGGACTGGCACCCGTCGTCGCCATGACGGACCCGGCGGCCTTCGTGCCACGCGATGGGGATGTCTGGCTGACGATCCTCGCCATGGGGCTCACGACCGCGCTGATCCCGCAGCTTCTGTACACCCTCGCCGCGCCGAAGATCGGCCCCGGCCGAACGGCGGCGGCTGGCGCGGTCGAGCTGCCGACCATGATCGCCCTCGGCTGGATCGCCTTCGGCGAGGTTGTCGGGCCACGCGAGATCATCGCATCGGCTCTGGTTCTTGCGGCGATCCTGCTGGTACCGCCGGTGACCGGTCCGAGGACGGTGCCGGCCTGAGGCCGCCGTCCGGGCAAGGTGCGCCTATTTGAGAAAGACCAAAGGCGTCCAGACACCGGTCACCGGATGCGGCGCGACGGCGGTGTAGCCGCTGGTCCGCAGCGACCCGCCGGTGGCACTCAGGTGATAGAATACGACGGGGCGCATCTTGCCGGACGCCGTGTGTTCCTCGCCGACCACCGAGAGATACAGGCTGTCGCACTTGTTCTCCGCCGTCACGGTCCAGGGATCCTTCCGCTCGACCGCCCGCGGTCCGCAGCCGGCGAGCGATGGCTCCTGGAACCCGCCGAGCGGGACGCCACGCTCGACCGCAACTTCGACCGCATCCGCCACGTTGGCGGAAACCGCGAGCTGGAACCAGGCGGACCAGAGATCCAGAACGTCGGCGTGAAGCGTGTGCTTCGGCGCCTCCGTCGCCTCGAAGGTGGCGGTCCGGTAGCGCTGGCCCAGCCGGCAGACCTCGCTTACGAGAGACTCCCGGGCCATCCCGTATGAGGTATAGGTGTAGAACCCTTCGGCCTGGTTCGCCTGGAGCGTGGCGCAATCGGTCACGAGCGGGACCACGACATCCGTCTTCGTCGCCTCATCGTATTTCGACATTTCCAGCGGCTCCTCCCGCAGGAGGAGGTCGGGATCGGCGAACCACGACAGCACCGACGGGAGCATCCGGACGAGAACGACGGGATCGGACTCCTCGGCCGTCGCGGGTCGGGCGGAAACCGCGGCGACGGCCAGACAGACGCCCAGGAGAAGACAACGCAGCATCGCGATCACCTGCCCGCCATGTAAGTGCGGGCGAGATAGCTGTAGTTCTCGGCCGTACGGTGAATCATCGCGACGTCGTCGTCGGTCAGATCCCGCATCTTCCTGGCCGGTGATCCGGCCCAGAGCTCTCCGGTGGGCACCACCTTGCCGGGGGTGACCAGCGCTCCGGCCGCGACCATCGCATGCCGCTGGACCACGGCGCCGTCCAGGACCGTCGCGCCCATGCCCACGAAACTGTCGTCTTCGAGCGTGCAGGCGTGGATGATCGCGGCGTGACCGACGGTGACCCCCGCGCCGATCACGGTCGGGAAGCGGTTGGAGGTAATGTGGACGATGGTGCCGTCCTGGATATTCGAGCGCGCCCCCACAGTGATCGAATGGCCGTCGCCGCGCAGGACGCAGCCGTACCAGACCGAGGCGTCCTCGCCGATCTCGACCTCGCCGATCAGCACGGCGGTCTCGGCAATGAAGGCGCCGGTCGCCACCCGGGGCGTCTGGCCATGGTGCGGTCGGATCAGGGCTGGCATCTGTTTCCTCCAGTGGCATGCTTCGTCTATGTGCACTCTAGCCGAACTGACGCCCGACCTTCACGGTTCAAGTGGCGAAATCATGGCGCCGTCCCGCCCCCGGAGAGCCGCATGAGCCCGGCACCCGTCGCGTTGCTGACCGATATGACGTCGGCTGCGGCCATCTCCGTTCTCGCGGCGGCCCGCGGCTTGCCCAACACCATCTTCTTCGTCTCCGACGGTGCCGCCCTCGACCGCCTGTTCGAACACTTCGACGCCGATCGTCCGTGGCCGGGTCGACTGGTCGGCTTCTACAGCGACGTGATCGTCCCGCGTCGCTACCTCGACGCGACATCGCTGGAGCCGGTGAACATCCATCCCGCACCGCCGGAGTATCCTGGAAAGCGGGCGCTAGAATTCGCCCTGCGCGACCGGGTCCAGTCCTACGGTGTGACCGCTCATGTCATGACGCTCCCCGTGGATACCGGACCGATCCTGGCTGTGCAGCGGTTCGCCGTAACCCCGGGGATGACGGAGCAGGCCTTGCGGTATCTCACCTGGCGCGCGGGGTTCGCACTGATGTTCGGTCTGCTGCCGATGCTGGCTCAGGACGCCGCCCTGGCGGCCGACCCGGCAATCGCCTGGGGAGATCGCGACTGCAGCGAGGCGGCATGGCAGGCGCTCCGCGACGCGGAAGGCGCCGGCACCTAGGGGCCGTCAGACCTCTATCAGCGCGCGCCGCGCCAGATCCTTCATGGCGGCGACATACCGATCCTGCGGCCATCCGCAGTCCCGGCAAAGATGCTCCCAATTCCGCACCGACAACAGGGTCCACAGAATGTCGGTCGCGCCAGCGGAGTCGAGATCCGGTCGCAGGAGTCCCTCATCCGACAATCCTTGGACCGCCGCCGCACATCCTTCCCGCAGGGCCGCCATCCGGTCATCCCAGGCCGCAGCGGCCGCGGCGTCGGTGTCGCGCATCGCCAGAAGCGCGCTGCAGACGCCGTGGACCTCCGGAATGTAGGCGGCCCAGGCGTCGATGAAGGCCTCCAAGCGGGCAAGCCCGCCGGCCGCGCTCCGGCTGGCGGCGAGGCGGCCATCCACATCGTGGATCGCATCGATGTGCCGCGTGGTGGCGATCAGCAACTCCGCCCGGCTCGGAAAGTGCAGGTACACCGCCTGTCGGCTGACTCCGGCACGGTCGGCGACATCTGCCATCCGTACCCCCGGACCATCGTCATCCTCCAGCAAGGACCAGGTGGCGGTCAGGATTCTCGCGCGGGTGTCGACTTGTTCTCTTGACATGGTGTCAACCTAGACATATTTGACACCGTGTCAATTGACACAGCGTAAAGCACCAACAAAGGAGCCGCGCCATGACCAAACGTGTTTTCATCTGGGCCGCCCATCCGCGGGCCGACTTCGCTCTGCATGGGGTTGGCCGACGCCTATCAGGCGGGCGCCGAAACCCAGGGTGCGGAGATCCGCCGACTGGATCTGCATGCAATGGAGTTCGACCTCAACGCGAACGGTTACGGCAAACACGCCGCCGCTCTGGAGCCCGACCTTCTCGCCTGGCAGGAGGCGGTGGCCTGGGCCGACCACATCCTGATCGTCCATCCCTACTGGTGGGGATCGATGCCGACCAAGGCGAAAGCGGTGATCGACCGCGCCCTCGCCCCGGGGTTCGCGTTCAAGTATCACCGCAGCGGTATCGGCTGGGACAAACACCTGACGGGAAAGACCGCCGATGTCGTGATCACATCGGACACGCCGCCCTGGCTGGATACGCTGATCTATTGGCGGTCCGGGCGCCGGGTTCTCACCAACCAGATTCTCGGATTTTGCGGCGTGAAGACCCGCCGGGCTCTGCAGTTCGGCTCGGTGAAGACGGCATCGCCCGAGAAGATCCGGGGCTGGATCGCCCGAGCCCGTCGACTCGGGCCAAGGCGGCAGCCTAGCGCCCGACGATGAATTTCCCGAACCCCGCTCCATATCCCATAGCGTCGGAGATCGGAGCGGGACTGCATGAACTTTATCGGCGCCTATGGCGGTCTCTTCTTTGTCTCGCTCGCCTCCGCAACCTTTCTGCCGATCCAGTCGGAAATCCTTCTGACCGGGCTGATCCTGAAGACCGACTATTGGATCCCGGGTCTGGTGATCATCGCCAGCATCGGCAACACGCTTGGCTCGGTCATCAACTGGGCGATCGGACTGCAGATCGAGCGGTTCAAGGACCGCCGCTGGTTCCCCGCGTCTCCCGAGCAGCTTGATCGCGCGTCGCGGTGGTATCGGAAATACGGATACTGGTCCCTGCTCCTGAGCTGGGCCCCTTTCATCGGCGACCCTCTCACGCTGGCCGCGGGTCTGATGCGGGAACCGTTCGGCACCTTCATCCTTCTGGTCGCGATCGCCAAGACCGTCCGCTACGTGCTCTTCACGGCCCTGCTCCTGGGCGTGCTCTGATCATCGCCGGCGACCCGCCTCCGTTGGTGGGAAAAATCACGCATTCCGTTTCTGGCGGTTGCCGAATCCTCCTGCGAGACTCGCGGTGTCGGCGCATGGCGAGGGAATGCTCAGCATGGATCAACGACGTCAAGACCGACCGGTCGCACGTTAGATGCGCCGGACCGTTGTCGCCGTTGCCGCTTTTGCCCTGATCGGCATGGGGGTGTTCGCGCTGCTGCTCGACGGTGCGCCCGTCACGACGGCGACGGACGCCGATCTGGTGCTGGTAACGTCGCCAGCCGATCCCGGGACCGCGATCCTTCCCGCCGCCGCTTCCTCCCTGGTGATCCGCTCCCGCGAGATCGAGCTGCAGCCAGAACACCTCAATCGCCTGGCGACCGACGAAGGCCTGAGGACCATCGCGCTCGGCCTGTTCGAGGATGTGCGCGTGGTTATCGATATCGCAAGCCGCAACAGGGCGGTCCTCGGAGCACCCGCCGCCATCAGAACCCTCTCGGGAACCGTCGCTGGCGACAGATCCTCCGCCGCTATCCTGTCGATGAGAGGTGGTAGGATCGACGCCCTGATATCGACGGGCAACAGATTGTTCCGCATAACGCCGACGGGCGACGGACGCCATCGGGTCGCCGAACTCAACAGGGAGTTGCCGCCGCCGGTGCAGAACTGAGGGGCCGGGGGAACGCGAACGGGGTATGGATCCATTGGTGCCGTCCCGGACCGACACCGTTTCGTGCGGTGTGGTGGTGTCCCGCATGCTCTAGGGTTGCAATCGGGACCGTCGGCGCCCAGTTCGCGAGGGCACGGGGCGACGCCTCGAGGGGAGACATCAGGAAAGTGGATCCGACATGAACGATATGCCGTCTTACACACCGCCGAAGGTGTGGACCTGGGATAAGGAGAACGGGGGCCGTTTCGCCAGCACCAACCGGCCGACCGCCGGGGCGACCCACGAGAAGGAACTGCCGGTCGGCGAGCATCCGCTGCAGCTCTACTCGCTCGGCACCCCGAACGGCGTGAAGGTCACCATCATGCTGGAGGAGTTGCTGGACGCCGGTCACAAGGGTGCCGAATACGACGCCTGGATCATCAAGATCGGCGACGGCGACCAGTTCGGCAGCGGTTTCGTCGAGATCAACCCGAACTCCAAGATTCCGGCCCTGCTCGACCGCAGCGTCGACAAGCCGATCCGGGTCTTCGAGTCCGGCTCGATCCTGTTCTATCTGGCGGAGAAGTTCGGCGCCTTCCTGCCCACGGATCCGGCCAAGCGCACCGAGACCATGAACTGGCTGTTCTGGCAGATGGGCAGCGCCCCCTATCTCGGCGGCGGCTTCGGCCACTTCTACGCCTATGCGCCGGACAAGTGGGAATACCCGATCAACCGCTTCGCGATGGAGACCAAGCGCCAACTCGACGTGATGGAGCGCCAGCTTGCCGAGAACCGCTACATCGCCGGCGACGAGTACACGATCGCCGATATGGCGATCTGGGGTTGGTACGGTCAGCTTGCCCAGGGCAAGCTCTACGATGCCGGCGAGTTCCTCGACGTCGCCTCCTACAAGAACGTCCAGCGCTGGACCGACGAGCTCGCCGAACGGCGGGGCGTCAAACGTGGACGGGTGGTCAACCGTGTCCGCGGCGAGGACAACGAAAAACTGGAAGAACGTCACAGTGCCGCCGATATCGACAAGATGGGCCTCTGAGCCCAGGCTGGAGCGTTAGCCGAAAACCGGGGCGCCTGCGGGCGCCCCACCCGTCTACCGGACCGGCGAGGCTGTTGCCGGCATAGGCTTCTGGCGCTCCAGGACGGCGATCGCCGCCCCCGCACCGATCCACATGCAGAACAGGGCGACCCACGCGGTCAGCGACAGCACAGATCCGCCGGTGATTCCCGCGCCGACGGCACAGCCGCCGGCCAGCATGCCGCCGAACCCCATGAGGCTGGCGCCGATCAGATAACGCATCATTCCCGTCTCCGCCTCGAAGACCTGAAGCGCGAACTCGCGGCGGGCGAGGGACGATATCAGGGAACCGGCGAAGACGCCGGGTACCAGCCCGGTGGCGAAGCTGAGCGGCAGGCTCGGTGAGGTGATCAGCGCCATCAACGTGTCGGCCGAGGGCCCGGTGAAGGTCACGCTGCCGGCGGTCACCGGCTCGAACGAGATCTGCCCCAGACGGGCGGTGAACCACCAGCCGAGCGCCACGGTCGCTCCGAGCCCGAGCGACATGGTCACCCGGCCCCATCCTGGCCGGTGCCGCAGGGCGAGCGTCAGGGCCAGGGCAAGGATTGCCGCCGCAAGCCACAGTCCGGGTCGGCCCGGCAGGTCGATCAGATAGCTTCGAAACTGCGGACCGACGACCCAAAGGCCGGAAAGCCAACTGCGCAGCGGCGACAGCATGCCGGAGAGCGAGGCCTGGGCGACGACGGTGACGATCAGGCCGGTGACCAGGGCCCGCATGTTGCCGGTCGCGGACAGCACCAGCAGACGGCTGGCGCAGCCCCGCGCCAGGATCATGCCAACGCCGAAAAGCAGGCCGCCGACCACCGCGCCCGAAAGAGTCCCGGTGGCAGAGAGCTGGCGAATTTCCGGGGCCGTGAGCGTGCCCTCGACGAAGAGCGACTGGGTCGCCAGCAGAGCGGCGCCGAAGACCGACAGCCAGACCACCATCGCCGAGCCTGTGCGGCCGGACCAGAATTCGATGCAGGCGCTGCGCAGGCAGAACCGGCTGGCCTGGGCCCACCATCCGAACAGGGCGCCGACGACCATCCCGCCGATCGCCGCCTTGGCGGGATCCGACACCAGATCGGTTTCCAGCAGCGCCTCGAACATCGCAGAGCCTCCCCACACCAGCACAGATACGGAAGGCCATGGATAGCACCGCGCCGGTCGCTGGCCCTTTGCGCTGGATCAAAAGTCCTGTCGCTACCGGTCAGGCGCGCCAGAAGTCGCGGTCGAAGAACACAAGCAGTGCGAGGACCTCGAGCCGGCAGGCAGCGGGAGCATGACCCAGCCGAGAATGTGAGCGACGACCCTCAGGTCCAGCACCACATGTACTCCGTATGAGGAACCTGCCTTGGATACGCTTGGTCAAGCGGTCGCGCGGATCGGACACGATACCGGGATGATGCACCACAAAACGAAAAAGCGCTGCCCGAAGACAGCGCTTTTCCAAGGATTGAATCGCCCCTCGGGGCGGGCGCCTCAGCGCTTGGAGAACTGGAAGCTCCGGCGGGCCTTGGCCTTGCCGTACTTCTTGCGCTCGACCATGCGCGGGTCACGGGTCAGGAAGCCGCCCTTCTTCAGGGTCGGGCGCAGGCCCGGCTCGAACAGGGTCAGCGCCTGGGAGATCCCATGGCGCACCGCACCGGCCTGGCCGGACAGGCCGCCGCCGGTCACCGTGCAGTACACATCGAACTGACCGGTCCGCTCGGCCGCCTCGAACGGCTGATCGATGATCATCTGCAGCACCGGACGGGCAAAGTACTCGGCCGACGGCTTGCCGTTGACGGTGATGATGCCCTGGCCGCGCTTCACCCAGACGCGGGCGATGGCGTTCTTGCGGCGACCGGTTGCGTAGGAGCGGCCGAACTTATCGACCTTCGGCTCCGCCGTCGCGGTTTCGGTCTCCGCCTGCAGCTCGGCCAGCTTGTCGAGGCCCTGGGCCTCGGTCGACGTGGTCTCGGTTTCCATCGACATCGCTTACCTCGCGTTCTTCGGGTTCATGGCCGCGACGTCCAGCTTCTGCGGCTGCTGCGCCTCGTGCGGGTGCTCCGGACCGGCATAGACACGCAGGTTGGACATCTGCTGACGGCCGAGCGGGCCGCGGGTGATCATCCGCTGGACCGCCTTGGTGATCACGCGCTCGGGATGCGCGCCGCCCAGCAGCTGGTCGGCCCGGCGCTGCTTGATGCCGCCCGGATGGCCGGTGTGCCAGTAGTAGTACTTCTGGGTCATCTTGTTGCCGGTAAGCTTGACCTTCTCGGCATTGACGACGATGACGTTGTCACCGCAGTCCATGTGCGGGGTGAAGGTCGGCTTGTGCTTGCCGCGCAGGTATTGGGCGATGACCGAAGCGAGCCGGCCGAGGACGAGGCCTTCGGCGTCGACCACAACCCACTTCTTTTCGATCTCGCTCGGCTTGGCCGAATAGGTCCGCATGACGGTCCCCTCGCTCGATCGGCCCCGCGCCGGGGCTCGGAAGCCGGGGAACGGAACCAGGTTCATGGAAATCTGGTGTCGGAACGGGGAACGCCCCGCCGCCGACGGAGCGCGCCTTATGCCGCGCGGCCGTGTCGAAATCAAGCGGAAAAAATCCCGATAAATCAGTAAGGTTGACGTCGCGGTATCATATTACCTTTATCGTAAACCGCAGTGTCACCGACAATTCCGCTCCGGGCGCCAACATCACGTGGCCGGTACCGGCAAGGCCCTGATTTTCCGCCAAGTTCGCGGCGTCGATCGCGTGAGTCACGGGCTCGACGCAGAAGTAATCGCGGTGCGGCGGGGTGTAGACGATCACGTGCTCCAAAGGTCCTTCCCCGATCATCGTCAACGCAACGCCCTTTTCCGGCCAGACGATTTCCGCCGTCCGCGACCAACCGCCGAACCCCTGATCGAGGCCCAACGGAACGGGAGACGGGCGGGCGAGACTCTGTTCGACCGGGACAGGCTTCCCGCCTTCCGTGGGAAACTTCTCCGCTTCAGTCGGCGGCCACGCGGTCTCCACCGGCAGGGTCACCCGGGTCCCTGCCGTTCTCGGAAAATACGGGTGCAGGCCGAGCCCGGCCGGCATCGCCCCCTCACCCGCATTCACCACCGACAGGCTGATCGACAGGCCGTCCTCATCGACGCTCACGACCTGGGCGGCACGGTACGGCCAGGGCCATCCCTGGGCGCCGGCTTCGTGGGCGTAGTGCATGCGCACGGTCTCGCCGTCCCGGTCCGACTCCCAGATCCGCCGCAGCCCATGACCATGGATCGCATGGCCCGCCGGCAGCTCGGTGGCCGCCAGGTCGAAAGTCTCGCCCGCCAGGGCCAGCCGGGCGTCACGGATCCGGTTGGACCACGGGACGAGCGGAAAGCAGCCGCCGGAGGCGGGAGCATCCAGATCCCTCGACCCGTCCTCCGGAATCGATGCGAAGAGCTCCCTGTCGCCATGACGGAATCCGCTGATCCGGCCGCCGAAGGCCGGCTCGACCACCGCGGTGACAGCGCCGCTTGAAAGCCTGATGGGTCCGCTCATCGACAGCTGCCTCCTCTACTCCGCGGGACGTTCGCCCTGGGGCGGGATCGAATAGGTGCCGGTCACATGGCAGACCGGGTCATCCGCGCGCCCGTCAATATGCAACAGCACCTCTCCATAGGCGAGGCGCTGGCCACATTTGATCAGCGTGCCGACCGCCATCAGGTCGCCCGGCTTCGGACGGCGCAGGAAATTGGCCGTGAGGCTGGTGGTCACCGCCAGCTTCACCATGCCGATGCGCGACAGCACGACGGCATAGAGGACCGCATCGGCCAGTCCCATCATCGCCGGGCCGTTGATCGTGCCACCCGGCCGAAGCAGCAGGTCCGAGTACGGGAGCCGGGCGACGACGTGGCCGTCCGCCATCTCCTCGAACCGGGCGCCGAGATTGCCCATGAAGGACAGGTCCTCCTGCAGAACCTGATTCATTTCCGCGACCGACACTTTTGCCGTCATGGCACTTCCTCCCCCTGGCCGGACCCGCTACCGTCGCCCCGCCTGCGCGTCAGGACAACAAGAGGGAACCCGATGAGCCAACTGTTTTCGCCGATCTCAATGCGCGACGTCACCTTGCCGAACCGCATCGTGGTCGCCCCGATGTGTCAGTACCTCTCCGAAGATGGCAATGCCAATGATTGGCATCTGATGCATCTCGGCCAGTTCGCGATGGGAGCCGGCGGCCTCGTGATCACGGAGGCAACCCATGTGTCTCCGGAAGGCCGGATCACCCCGGGTTGCCTCGGCCTCTGGTCGGATGAGAACGAGCGCACCCTGAAGCGGGTCATCGATTTCTGCTATGCCCACGGGACGTCGGTCATGGGCATCCAGATCGCCCATGCCGGCCGCAAGGCCTCGAACCGGATCCCGCTCAAGGGCGGCGGGCCGCTGCAGCCCGATGAGAACCCGTGGCAGACGCTCGGTCCCTCCGAGCGGGGCTACGGCGACTGGCCGGCACCGAAGGCGCTCGACGCGGACGGTCTGGAGACGGTCAAAGCGCAATTCGTGGAGAGCACCAGGCGGGCCGATCGGGTCGGCTTCGAGGTCGCCGAGGTGCACGGCGCGCACGGCTATCTGCTCCACCAGTTCCTGTCGCCGCTCTCCAATACCCGCAACGACGGCTACGGCGGCTCGATCGAAGGGCGGATGCGCTTCCCACTGGAGGTCTTCAAGGCCTGTCGGGCGGTCTGGCCCGAAGACAAGGCGATGGGCGTCCGCCTGTCGGCCACCGACTGGGTGGAGGGCGGCCTCACCGTCGAGGAGACCGTCGAGGTCTGCAAGGCGCTGAAGGAAGCCGGGTGCGACTTCATCGACGTCAGCTCCGGCGGCAACGATCCGGGACAGAAGATCAGCGTCGGCCCGGGATACCAGGTCCCCTTCGCCGAAAAGGTGAAGGCCGAGGTCGGCATTCCGGTCATGGCCGTCGGCATGATCACCGACGCCACCCAGGCGGAGGAGATCGTCGCCACCGGCAAGGCCGACATGGTGGCCATCGCCCGCGGCGCCATGGACGATCCGCGCTGGGCCTGGCACGCGGCCCAGGCGCTGGAGGTCAAGATCGAGTATCCGGATCAGTATGTCCGCTGCCGCCCGGATATCTGGCGCGCCGGCCACGGCTCCTTCGTCCCGAAGCGCTGAGTCGCAGGGTCTCGCATCGATATGGAGCCTTGGAACACGTCGACAGCTTTTTCTGTCCCGCGATCCCTGACGGACTGGCCTTTAGCCAAGCTCAAGAAGGTGCTCGGCTCCGGCGAGGACCCGAACGCCATGTGGCCCGCCTCCCTGATCGGGGTCCACTTCCGCCAGCTCCTGTCCGACGCCTATGTGCGACAGGTCTGCGGGGATCGGGTTCACAGCGGACCATTCGAGGGCATGGTCTATCCGGCGGGCGGCTCCGGCTCCCTTCCCTCTCCAAAGCTGCTCGGCTGCTACGAGGCCGAACTGCACCCGGTCTTCGACGATCTGTCGCGTTACACCCGCTTCGTCGACATCGGCTGCGATGAAGGCTACTACGTCGTCGGCGCGGCGCTGCGGCACTTGGGGATCGAAGTGCTGGGGTTCGATCTGAACCCGCACGCCCAGGAGGCCTGCCGGCACCTGGCGACGGTCAACGGTGTTGTGGATCGGGTGGAGATCGGCGGGCTTTGCGCACCCGACCGCCTCGCCGAACTCGCCACCGCCGGTACGCTCGTGCTGATCGATATAGAGGGGGCGGAAGTCGATCTTCTGCGGGAGACCGGCGGTAATGCGCTGCGGTCCGCCGATCTTGTGATCGAGACCCACCACGTGAAGAAAGTCTGTACGGCGGATGCGGTGATCGGGCTGCTGCGCGACACCCACGACGTCACCGTGCTGCCGCAGCAGGTCCGCGATCCGGCCGCGTTTCCCGAGCTGATGGCGCTGAGCCAGCTACAGCGCTTCCTCGCCCAATGGGAGGGACGGGGCAGCGACCCCTGGATCCTCGCCCGAGCCCGGTGACCTTGCTACGGGACGGCTCTACCTGATGACGCCGAGCAGGCCGGGCAGATCGGCCATGTTCTCGAACGTGACATGCGCTCCGGCCTCCTTGAGGCGATCCACACCGGAATCCCGGCCGTAGCCGAAGACCTTCATGCCCGCGGCGACCCCGGCGCGAACGCCCGGCGGGCTGTCCTCCACGACCGCCACGTCGCCCGGCGGCACGTCGAAATTCGCCGCCGCGTGAAGGAAAAGATCCGGCGCCGGTTTCGGCTCCGGCACCATATCGGCCGAGAAGATGCGATGCTCCAGCCGCTCGTGCAGCCCGGTGACGCCCAGGGAGACATCCATCTTGTACAGGGGACCATTCGATCCGACGCAGTACTGGATACCCGCGAGATCGAGCGCATCGAGCGCATCGACGATTCCCGGAATGGCCTTGAGCTCGGCCCGGAAGGCGGCAAACTGCTTCTCGTAGATCCCCTCGACCCAGCCGTCGCCCAGTTCGATGCCGAGATCCTCCTCGACCTTGAGCTTGATCCGGGTCAGCTTGCCGCCGAGATACTGATGCAGCGCCGCCTCCCCGCTCATCGACAGCCCGGCTTTCGTCAGCGCCTCGGCGATGATGCGGGTGGCGATCGGCTCACTGTCCACCAGGACGCCGTCGCAGTCGAAGATCACCAGCGCCGGCTTCCAGGCCACGGCCTCCCCCCTCAAACAGTCTTGGCGAACGCGAGCAGGGCTTCCGTGAAGGCGCCGGGCCGCTCGATCGGGATCAGGTGGCCGGCATCGGGGAATTCGACCCGGGTGGTGGTCGGGATCCGTGCGGCAAGTTCGTCCACGTCGTCGGCGACATAGAAGACCCGGTCGTGCAGCCCGATCTGGATCTGTACGGGAACGTCCAGGGTCTCCCATGGAAAATTCCAGTCCGTCGCCACCGACTCGACCATCAGGCGGTAGCCGCCATCGGACGGGTCGATCGGCGCATAGGGAGCCCCGGTCTGCACATCGGCGCGCATCTTGGCGAGCTGGTCCGGGTTCACCAGCATCGGCAGGTTCAACTCCATGATCAGCCGGAAACCGCCGGCGGCGACTCCGTGCGCCATGGCCGTGTTGATCCACGCCAGCCGCTCGGTCGGCTTGCGCAGGGTGTTGATGAGAACGATGCCGTCGGCCCGAATGCCCCTCGCATAGGCCTGGGCGGCGAACAGCCCGCCGATCGACAGCCCCACCAGGACAGGGCGCGCCGGTCGGACCTCGGCGCACAGCCGGTCCAGATCATCGACGATCTGGGTCGGGGTCGGCCTTGTCGTCGGGGCGGTGCGGCTCTCCGCCTGACCGCGGAAATTGTAGACCAGTGTCCCGTGACCGGCCGCCCGCAGGGCCGGCCCGATTTCGGCCTCCCACATCGTGTAGCTGCCGGTGAGCGCGTTGACGAACACGAACGTCTTGCCGGACGGGTCGCTCGGCGGCGTGAGCTCGTAATACAGGCTTTCACCGTCTGCGATCTCAAGATGCGGCATGTCTGACCTCCCGGACTTGTTGAGCGAACGGCTCTTCGGCCATGTCTTCGTCGGTACCGCGCCGCCCGAAACGCGGTCAACGCGAGATTAACATCTGGCGCCGCGGCGCCACCCCCCTAAGCCGATGCGATGGAGATTCTTCTCGATATCATCGTTCCGGTTTTCGGAATCGTGGCCCTCGGCTATGCCGCCGCGCGCAGCGGCCTGTTTCCGCATGACGCGACCAAGGGCCTGTCGCGTTTCGTCTTCGACTATGCGATCCCAGCCATGCTGTTCCGTACCATGGCGACGACGGAGCTCCCCGAGACGATCCAGTGGGGCTATCTGATTTCCTATTTCGGCGGCGGTTACGTCGCCTGGATTGCCGGCAGTCTGATCGCCATGTCCGTTTTCAGAGCCCGCGGAGCCGAGCCGGCCATCGCCGGCATGACCGGCGCGTTCTCCAACACCGTAATGCTCGGCGTGCCGTTGGTGCTGACCACGTTCGGCGAGGTCGCCACCCTGCCGCTTTTCCTGATCATCGCGTTCCATTCCTGGCAGCTGCTGTCGGTGGTGACGGTCCAGGCCGAGATCGGAATCGGCGCGCGGCAGGAGATGCGCCAGCTCCCGATCAACGTGCTGAAGGGCCTGGTCACCAATCCGATCATCATCGCCCTGCTGCTCGGCGTGCTGACCAATCTGTCGGGCCTGTCCCTTCCCGGCTTCGTCGACACGCTCACGGAGACGCTGGGCCGCGCTGCCCTGCCCTGCGCCGTGTTCGCCATGGGCGCCTCGATCGCCGCCTATCGGATCGCGGGCGCGGTCCATCAGGCGACGACCGGTACGGTGCTGAAGCTCGCGCTGCATCCGGTCCTGGTCTGGCTGCTGGCGACCCATGTCTTCGCGGTCGAGCCGCTCTGGCGTGACGTGGCGGTGATCCTCGCCTCACTCCCGGTCGGCGTGAATGTCTACCTGATGGCCCAGCGCTACCAGTCGGCCGTCGCCCAGTCGACCACCGCCATCCTGCTCTCCACCGGCCTGTCGGTCTTCACGGTCGCCGGGGTGCTCTGGCTGCTGGACGTGCGATAGGTCCCGCGACGTCCGGGGCCTTGAATTTCCGCGCTCCGGGCGCATTGTGGGGACAACGAGAGATCACGGGAGGAAACCATGGCGATGCCGGAAACGCGCATACCTGAAACGGACAGCCTGCCGATCCTCGTCCGCGAGGATTCCGACGGCGTGGCGACGCTGACCCTCAACCGCCCGAAGCAGCGCAACGCCCTGTCCCGCGCCCTGATGAGCGAGCTGCAGCGGGAACTGGAGGCGATCCGCGACGACCGCAGCGTCAAGGTCGTCGTCCTCGCCGCCGCCGGTCCGGCCTTCTGCGCCGGCCACGATCTGAAGGAAGTGCGCGAGAACGACGGCGAGCCGTTCTTCAAGGCGCTGTTCGAGCAGTGCTCCGATCTCATGATAGCGATCAACCGGCTGCCGCAGATCGTCATCGCCAAGGTGCATGCCATGGCCACGGCGGCCGGCTGCCAGCTCGTCGCCGCCTGCGATCTCGCCGTCGCAGCCGATACCGCGAAATTCGCCACGCCGGGGGTCAATATCGGCCTGTTCTGCTCGACGCCGATGGTGGCGATCAGCCGCAATGTCGGGCGCAAAAAGATGATGGAGATGCTGGTCACGGGCGACCCGCTGGATGCCGCCACGGCCGAGGCCGCCGGTCTGGTGAACCGGGTGGTGCCGGCCGAGGACCTGGATGCCGCCGTCGGGGACCTGACGGCGAAGATCGCCTCCAAGTCGCCGCTGACGCTCACCATCGGCAAGGAAGCGTTCTACCGCCAGCTCGAACAGCCGATGGAAGACGCCTACGCCTATGCGAGCGCGGTGATGACCCGCAACATGCTCGCCCGCGACGCCCAGGAAGGCATCGACGCCTTCATCGAGAAACGCGCGCCCGTCTGGATGGGGGAGTGAATGAAGCGCCCGGATCTGCCCAATCTGGAACGGGCGGTCGCTCGCGTCACAACGCGCAGCGCGCTGAACCCGATCCTCTGGCTCTCCGGGATCGTAACGCCGATTTCGATCATTTTGGCCACCACGTCAAGCGCCCACTTCGCTCCCTGGCTCCTGGCGCTCGGTGCTATCCCTGTTCTCGTCAGCATCACCGCTTACATCTACTTCATGGTCAAAGACCCGGATCGGTTACAATCGGAAGAATACAATCTGGAACGTCAGCGCATTGAACACTTGGGTGACAATGAGGCTGGCGAACGGGGGGCCTCCATTCTGCTGGAGTCAGTCCCAGTCAGACGGCCCGATCAAGACGAAGGGGCGGCAAAGCCATGACCAAACTCTACCAGCTATCCTATGACGCCCAGACCCCACGCTTGATGCAGACGGCCTGCACCAGGCCATTACTCGATCCACCGACGTATCCAATTGGGCGCACTACCACCCTGGCTGCTATTTCATGACAAGCAACCTAAGCGCTACCGCCCTGACGGATATGCTACAGCCACATTTCGAGACCGGACACGGGCGGGTTACCAGCTTCGTTATCTCGGAAATCGATACGGACAATCTCAACGGATCGTTGCCAACTATTGCCTGGACCTGGCTCCAAAAGCGGCGCTTCGAAGTTGTTGGCGCGAAATCCCATGCTAATCTCCAACCTGCCGGCGAGTAACTACCATGGCCGAAATCGACCCGAACCGACCGACCGACGCCAAGGGCGGTCTCGTCTACGACGATGACGTGATCCGCAACATCCTGCGGGATGTGAAGACCATCGCCATGGTGGGGGCGTCGGACAACTGGAACCGGCCGTCCTACTTCGCCATGAAGTACCTGCAGCAGAAGGGCTACAAGGTCTATCCGGTGAACCCGAAGGTGGCGGCTTCCGGTGGCGCGATCCTCGGAGAGACGGTCTATGCCGACCTGTCCGACCTGCCGGAGACGGTCGACATGGTCGATGTCTTCCGCAACTCCGCCGCCGCCGGCCCGATCACCGACGCTGCCGTCACGCACGGCGCCAAGGTCGTCTGGATGCAGCTCGGCGTGCGGAATGACGAGGCCGCCGATCGGGCCGAGGCCGCCGGGCTGACCGTCATCATGGACCGCTGCCCGAAGATCGAGTATCTCCCGCCTGTTCGGCGAACTCGGCTGGCACGGGTTCAACAGCCGGGTCGTCTCTTCGAAGCGGCGCATGCCCGGCCGCTCCGACAGGGTGTCGAAGCAGAACGACGTGGGCGACGGGTTCGTGCCCAAGGGCTTCGAGACCATGGCGGTGCATTCCGGTGCCTCCCCCGACCCGGCCACCGGCGCGCGCGACACGCCGATCTACCAGACCACGGCCTATGTGTTCGACGATGCCGACCACGCGGCCTCGCTGTTCAACCTGCAGACCTTCGGCAACATCTATTCGCGCCTGATCGAACCCGACCGTCGCGGTGCTGGAGGAGCGCATCGCGGCTCTGGAAGGCGGCGCGGCGCGCGCCTGCGGCCGCCTCCGGCCATGCGGCCCAGATGCTGGCACTGTTCACGCTGATGCAGTCCGGGCGACCATTTCGTCGCCTCGCGCAACGGCTCTATGGCGGATCGATCACCCAGTTCGGCCAGACCTTCCAGAAGTTCGACTGGCATTGCGACTTCGTCGATGCCGAGCGATCTGGATAGCTGTCCGCGCTGCGCCATGCAGGACAAATGCAAGGCGATCTTCGTCGAGAGCCTCGCCAATCCGGGCGGCGTCATCGCCGACATCGACGCCATTGCGCGAGATCGCCGCAGGAAGCCGGCATGCCGCTGATCGTCGACAACACGATGGCCACCCCGTATCTGTGCCGGCCGATCGAGCACGGCGCCGATATCGTGGTGCATTCGACTGACCAAGTTCCTCGGCCGGCCACGGCAACGCCATGGGCGGCGCGGTGGTCGACAGCGGCACGTTCGACTGGTCGCAGAACGACAAGTTCCCGTCGCTGTCGCAGCCGGAGCCGGCCTATCACGGCCTGACCTTCTACGAGACCTTCGGCGATCTCGCCTTCACCACCTACGGCCATGCCGGTCGGGCCTGCGCGATCTCGGCCCGACCATGTCGCCGATGCAACGCCTTCCTGACCATGACCGGCATCGAGACCCTGGCCGCTGCGCATGGAGCGCCATGTCGCCAACGCGCCAGACGGTGGCCGACTGGCTGGAGGACCACACGACAAGGTCGCCTGGGTCATCCTATGCCGGGCCTGCCGAGCAACCCGTACAAGCAGCTTGCCGCAGCGCTACCTGCCCAAGGGCGGCCGGTTCGGTCTTCACCTTCGGCGTGAAGGGCGGCTATGAGGCCGGCATGGCCGTGGTGGAGGCGCTGCGACCTGTTCTCGCATCTGGCCAATATCGGCGACACCCGCTCGCTGATCCTGCATCCGGCCATCGACCACCCACCGCCAGCTCACCGAGGAGCAGCGGACCGCCGCCGGCGCCGGCCACGACGTGATCCGGCTTTCGGTCGGCATCGAGACGGCCGAGGACATCATCGCCGACCTGGAGCGGGCGCTGGGCTGATCGTTACTCCTGGGCTGATCGTTACTCGTAGCCCTTCGGCGCGATGAAGCCGCCGATCTCGCGCTCCATCATCTTCGCGAAGGCGATGGCGCGCTTGTCGTGGCCGTGCGGCGCGACGATCTGCAGGCCGACCGGCAGCCCGTCGCTGGCGAGGCCGACCGGCGCCACCGTGCTCGGCAGGTAGAACGCGCCGGTATAGCCGGCCCAGAACAGCTGGTCGGTGACCGGCACCTGCTTGTTGTTGACCACGATCGTGCGGTGGATGCGCTCGCCCTCCTGGTCGTGCGGGAAGGCCGTCGTGGACGCGATCGGGCAGAGCAGCAGGTCGACCTCCTCGAACAGTTCCTGCCAGGTCTCGCGCATCTGGTTGCGCCGGTTGTTCAGCTTGATCCAGTCGCGGTGCAGCATGGTGTTGCCGCGGGCCATCTCGGCGATGTAGCTGTCGTCGCCCTCGCCCAACTCGGCGAGCAGCGCGTGCTGCTTGGCCATCTCCTCGTCATCCACCCGGCCGGAGGTCGCCGCGCGCAGCAGCCGGATGTAGAGACTGTGCGCCTCCTTGGTGTCGAAGCCGGGCTTGGCGCCGGAGACGATCTTCATGCCCTTGGCCGCGAGCACGTCGATCGCCTTCTGCAGAGCGTCGGTCAGTACCGTATCCTGGTCGACGTTCTGGTCCTCCAGCACCACGGCGACCTTGAAGTCGCCCGGCTCGCGCTGGGTGGCTTCAGGCAGGGTCAGGGTCCAGCAGGCCGCGTCCAGCCCATGCGGGCCGGCCATGATGTCGAGCGCGATGTCGAGATCCTCGGCCGAGCGGGCCAGCGGGCCGATCACCGAGATGTCGGCCGGGGTGATCGTGCCCGGCAGGGCGTGGCCGCGCGGCGGCAGGATGCCCCAGGTCGGCTTGTGGCCGTACACACCGCAGTAGTGGGCCGGGTTGCGGATGGAGGCGCCGATATCCGAGCCTGCCTCGAGTCCGGTCAGACCGGCCGCCAGCGCCGCCGCCGATCCGCCCGAAGAGCCGCCGGGCGTGCGGTCCAGGTCCCACGGGTTGTTCGTGCTGCCGTAGACCGGGTTGAAGCTCTGCCAGTCGGCCAGCATCACCGGCACATTGGTCTTGCCGAACACCACGGTGCCCGCCGCCTTCATCCGCGCAACCGGGACACTGTCGACATCCGGGATGTTCTTCGCCAGATGTTCCAGCCCCCAGGTGGTCGGCATGTGCACCGCGTCGTAACTCTCCTTGAAGGTCATCGGCACACCGTGCAGCGGGCCCGATACCTCGCCTTTCGCCAGAGCGGCGTCCGCCGCATCCGCCGCCGCCCGGGCGGTGTCGAAGTCCGTGGCGATGATGGCGTTGAGGGCCGGATTGTACTTCTCGACGCGTGCCAGATAGTGCTCGAGAAGCTCCCGCGCGCCGATCTCCTTGGTGCGGATCTTGGCGGCGAGTTCATGGGCGGGCGCGAAGGCGATGTCGGTCATGGGACGGCTCCGGAGACGGAATGAACAGGACGCTGGCAACAGGATCCCGAGGCAGGAAGAGAAGCGTGACGCACACCCGCACTTCGATCAACTCACTGAGTATCGCCCGGTATTACTGAGGGTGTTCACCAGCGGCATGGGTATCATAGGGTGTGGTATTTCTCACATTACTCAGTTGACGAGCGATAACGACATACGTTTGTATGTAACTCTACGTCGTAGACCACTGGCACGGACACGACCTTATGGATGGCGACCAAGGCCGCCCGTTCGAACTGGAGCTACACGCTCCGGCACATACCGCCGCATACACCTATTGGTGGACGCGAAAGCCCAGTCTCGCGCTTCTTCCTTCCCGCCAGGACCTGGACCCGCTCGAAATGCCGCGCAGTCTCCTGCCCTGGGTGAATCTTATCGAGGTCCACCGGAACAGAGGCGATCTGCGCTACCGACACCGGCTCGTCGGCACCGGCATCGTCGATATGCGCAACCGGGACGGCACCGGTTTCTGGTTCGACCAGCTCTACGAACCGGACCGCACCGCGCAGATCCGCCGGGTGCTGGATAGGGTGGTGGTCGACCGCCAGCCGGAGATCCTGCACGACGATCTCGGAAATGCCGGCCGCTCCTATCGCACCCTGCATTCCCTGGTGCTGCCGCTGGCCACTGACGGGGTTACCGTCGACATGCTGATGGCCGTCGCCCACTACGACTGACCTCCGACCCGAGCGGTACCCCGTCGGCGCGCCGCCAGTTCCGGGACCAGCCAGAAGATCGACGTCGCCACCAGCATGAGCGCACTCGACATCATGAAACCGGCGGTATAGCCGCCGGTCAGGTCATGCATGAACCCGGCGAGCCAGGTTCCGGTCGCCGCCCCAAGCCCCTGGCCGGTGGCGATCGTGCCGTAGATCACGCCGATGCCGCGGCCAGCGAACAGTCTGGCCGACAGGGTCGAAATGATCGGTCCCCGCGCGCCCATCGATCCACCGAAGAAGATCACGAAGCCGACGACGAAGGCGAAGCCCGGATGGACCTGAACCAGGGCAAGCGACAGGATGCCGGTAAGGGTGGCGACGTAACTGGCCGTGACCGTCACCCGATTGCCGAACCGGTCGGCGGCGGTCCCCACGACCAGCATGCCGACAATCGACAGCATTCCGGCGAAACCGAAGGCGCTCGCCGCCTGGATCGGCTTGAACCCATGCTCGACCAGATAGGCGACGGTCTGCAGGCTGACCGCATAGCCGGCGACTGCGGTGATGAAGAACGCCCCGAACAGCGCCCAGAACGGCCGCGACCGGACCGCGCGGACCAGCCCGTGGGGCACCCTGTCCACCGCCGGCGGCCCGCTTTCGGCCGGTGCAGACCGCTCGACCGACCCGCGGGTGATCCGCCGCCACGGCAGCAGTCCGATCGGAACCGCCAGCGCCAGGATCGCGATGCCAAGCCACCCGTATCCCCCGCGCCAGCCCACACCATCGACCAGGACCTGGGCCAGCGGGGCGAGGATCAGGGTTCCGGTCCCGAGACCGGTCGACGCGATGGCCATGGCCGTCGCCATGCGCGCGTCGAACCAGCGGCTGATCAGAACCGAGCCCGGGATCATGCCGAGCGAGGCGATGCCGAGACCTCCCATCACCCCGACAGTCAGTGTGAGCTGCCAGAGTTCGCGCATCTGTCCGGCCAACCAGAAGCCGGATCCCAGGGACAGGAGACCGAACACGTAGAGCACACGGCCGCCGAACCGGTCGAAAGCCGCGCCCACGAAAGGCGAAGCGAGGCCGTTGGCGAGCATGTAGACCGAATACACCGAGGTCAGGGCCGCCCCGATCCCAGCCCGTTTCATCCCCGATCGGCAGCAGGAACACCGCATAGGTCTCCCCGGCGCCGCGGGCCAGGGCATTGAGGAGGAAACACAGGGCGAGCACGCCGAGAGCGGCCCAGCCGATGGAGGAGCCGGTCATACGCATGGGCCAAGTCTAGGCCGGGAGATTGCGACACCGATAGGCGATCTCGGGAACGAGTGTCATGTCGCGACGCCGCTCGTCCCGCACGATCACGACACCGATGCAAGAGCGTCGGTTGGCAGGTCGGCGCCATCCGGTCACCATGGAGTCTCCGCAGCACAGAACCGACCGGTGCCATGCCTCTGATCTCCGTCCTCGACCAGTCTCCGATCCGCGCGGGCGCCACGCCGGCAGACGCCGTGGCCGAGAGCATCGAACTCGCCCGCCTCGCCGACCGGCTCGGCTTCCACCGCTACTGGGTGGCGGAGCACCATTCCTCGGACGGCCTCGCCGGGTCCGTGCCGGAAATTCTGATCGCCAGGCTGGCCAACGAGACGACGCGCATCCGGGTCGGCTCCGGCGGCGTCATGCTGCCGCATTACGCGCCGCTCAAGGTGGCGGAGACCTTCCGCATGCTGGAAACGATGTATCCCGGTCGCATCGATCTCGGCATCGGCCGCGCGCCCGGGTCCGACCAGCGGACCGCCCGCGCGCTCGCCTACACCCGCGAGCCGATCCCGATCGAGTACTTCCCGCGCCAGGTCCAGGATCTCATGGACTGGATGGACGGCGACCTCGAGGACGACCATCCGTTCCGCGGCGTCGCGGCTCAACCCGCGGGTCCGACATCGCCGCCGGTCTGGCTCCTCGGCTCCAGCGACCAGGGCGGCCAGGTGGCGGCGCATTTCGGGACCGCCTACTCCTTCGCCCATTTCATCACCGAGGGCGGCGAGCCGGTGGTGGACATGTACCGAAAGCGTTTCCGGCCGTCGAAGACGCTGGCCGAACCGCAGGCCAATATCGGCGTGTTCGTGATCTGCGCCGAAACCGAGGAGGAGGCCGAGGTCCACGCCGCCTCGCGCGATCTCTGGCGGGTGCGCCTGGACCAGGGGCACATCACCCCGATCCCGACGCCGGAGGAGGCCCTGAACCACGACTACACCGAGGCCGAACGCGAACGCGCGGCCTTCCACCGCCGCCGCAACATCGTCGGCACCCCGGAGCAGGTCCGCGAGAAGCTGGACGCGCTGCTGGCCCGCTACGGCGTCGGCGAGGCCGTGGTGGTGACGATCACCCACGACCACCAGGCGCGGCTGAAGTCCTATGAACTTCTGGCGAAGGCGTACGACCTGTCCCCCGCGGCGGGGGCCGAGGCGGCCGAATAGCGTTCCGGTCAGAGGAATCGGCTACCCGACCCGGTTCTCCCGATCCGATGGATCGGGGCCTCTATTCCGCCTCGAACCAGTCCGCCGCGACCTCGGCCCCTGCGATCACCAGACAGCATTCGCCGGTCGGCTGGGTGCCGCGGCCGGCGAGGAACGCCTTGATCTCGCTCAGCCGTCCGCGAACGACCTCCTCGTGGAGCTTGGTCAACTCGCGCGCCAGGGCCGCCGGCCGGTCGCCATAGACATCCAGACAGGCGTCCACCAGCTTGCCGATCCGGTGCGGACTCTCGTACAGCACCAGGGTGTGCGGGCTGGCGAGATCCACTTCCAGGAAGCGCTGGCGCTGGCCCGACTTCTTCGGCGGGAAACCACGGAAAGTGATGCCGTGCACCGGCAGCCCCGACAGGACCGCCGCCATGACGAAGGCCACCGGCCCCGGCACCATGGTGATCTCGACACCGGCCCGGGCCGCCGCCCGCACCAGGGTGAAGCCCGGATCGCTGACCCCCGGCGTGCCGCCATCGGTCGCCACCGCGATCCGCTGGCCCTGCCCGGCCCATTCCACCAGTGTCGCCGCCATCTGGCGTTCGTTGTGCTCGTGATAGGCGACCATGCGCTTCTTCAGCCCGGCTGCCTGCAGCAGCCGGCCGGTGCGCCGCGTGTCCTCCGCCGCCACCACATCGGCTTTCTCGAAGGCTTCGCGGGCCCGCGGGCTGAGGTCGTCGAGGTTGCCGATCGGCGTGGCGACGAGTTCGATCATGCCGGTTCTCCAGCGGGTTGCTTGCGGATCCGACAGACGAAGAACGCCTCCAGAAAGTCGCTCGGCACCACCCGCATGGCGTGACGCAGGTCGGGATGGTAGCTGCGCCCCTCCCACTTCGCGAGGCCGGGGCGGCCTTCCGGCACGTCGACGCCGATCGGCTCGATGACCGCATCGGCATTGTGGCGTATCAGGTGATCGACCGGCGCCTCGTTCTCCTCCGGCGCGATGGTGCAGGTGGAGTAGACCAGCACCCCGCCGGGCCGCAGCTTCTTGAAGGCCGCCACCAGCATCCGCTGCTGCAGACGGCTCATCTTCTCGATCCGGTCCGGCGTCCAGAATTTCAGCGCGTCGGGCCGCGACAGGTCGGCCATCCCCTCGCCCGAACACTGGGCATCGAGCAGGATGCGGTCGAACTCGGCGTCGAGGAACTTGTCCAGGTACTGACCCTGGATCTCGGTCATCTCGACGATCTTTACATTCAATAATTCAATGACTTCTTCGAGTTTTTTCAGGCGCGACCTGATGCCATCATTGACGTGGAGTCGCGCCCGGTTGCCGGTCAGCGCGGCGATATGGGCCGCCTTGCCGCCGGGCGACGAGCAGACATCGAGGATGTCCTCACCCGGTTTCGGGCCCAGGGCCAGGCCGGGGATCAGGGACGATGCGTTCATCACATAGACCTCGCCGGCCGCGTGGATCGCGCTCTCGGTCACGGCCTTGCGATCGCCCAGGATGTGGAACGCGTTCTCGCACCAGGGGATCGGCACGACCTCGGTCAGCGCTTCCAGATCGGCCCGGATCTCGCCGACGGGGCGGGATTTCAGCGGATTGATCCGGACACTCGAGCGAAGCCCGCCGCTGGCGAGCCGTTCGGCCTCGTGCGGTTTGACCTCCCAGACGGCGGCCGCGCGGGCCAGGAAGGCGTCGCGGCGGCGCAGGTCGGCGGGATGCGGACGGCGAGCCATCGCTATTCCAGCCCCCCGGCCCCGCCGGCCAGACCGTGCAGCATGATCGCGGTCGCCGCCGCCAGGTTCAGGCTGTCGGCGCCGGGGCGCATGGGAATGCGCACCAGGGTATCGCAGGCCCGCGCCATCTCGGTCGGCAGGCCCGCCTGCTCGTTGCCCATCAGCAGGATTGTCGGAACCTCGGACCGCAGCCCCTCCGGCCGCTGCGGACCTGCAAGATGGGTCCCGACGACCCGTCCCGGCCAGGACGCGCGCCAGTCGAGGAACGCCCGTTCGTCACAGCGCACCAGCGGGACATTGACGATCGCCCCCATGGTCGCGCGCACCGCTTCGATGGAGAACGGATCGACCGTATGGCCGATCAGGATCACGCCCTCGGCCCCGAAGGCGTCGGCGCTGCGCATGACAGAGCCGAGATTGCCCGGATCGCGGACGCTCTCCAGTGCCACCCAGAGCGCGCCTGGCTCCGCCGTCACCGACGAGAGCGGACTGGTCTTCTGTTCGATCACCGCGATGACGCTCTGGGCGTTGTCCCGCTTGGCGATGCGGCTCATCAGCTCGCCGCTGACGATGATGACCCGGCCGCCGGCGTCCACGCAGGCCTGCCGTGCCTCGTCCATCAGCGGAACTCCCCGTCTGACGGTCGGCGACGATCAGACGGCGGATCACCCACCCCGCCCGGGCGGCCTCGACCACATGGCGCAGACCTTCGGAGACGAAGGCGTTCTGCTGCTGGCGGCCCTTCTTGGTCGCCAGCGCCCGGATCGCCTTGATCTCGGGATTCGCCGCGCTGGTGATCACCGTGTCAGCCATTGCGGTCCCAGCGCACATAGAGCGAGGTCGGAAGCAGCCTGCCGCTGCCCTGCTCCCGGATCGTCATCTCGCCATGGGAGATCGCACCGCCCAGCCCGTCCATCGCATCCTCCACCAGCCGCCGCAGGGTGATGGCCGAGAGATGGGTGGCATAGGCGGTCAGCACCATGAAGGAGGAGGAGTCGTCCAACAGGGACCTGACATCGGCCAGAAGGCCGGGAAGCTGCTCCTCCAGGCGCCAGATCTCGTTCTTCGGTCCCCGGCCGTATTTGGGCGGATCGAGCACGATGCCGTCGTAGCGGCTCCCGCGACGGACCTCGCGGGCGGCGAAGCGGGCGGCGTCGTCGCAGATCCAACGGATCGGCGCTGCAGTCAGACCGGAGGCGTCCTGGTTGGAACGGGCCCAGGAGATCGCCTTCTTCGAGGCGTCCACATGGGTGACCTTCGCGCCCCTGGCGGCCGGCAGCAGCGACGCGAACCCGGTATAGCCGAACAGATTGAGCAGGCTGAACCCGTCGCCGATCCGTCCGGCCATGAAGTCCCAGTGGACCCGCTGCTCCGGGAAGATGCCGACATGGCGGAAGGTGGTGAGTTGCGCCTCGCAGCGCACGTCCCCATAGGCAAGCGGCCAAACGCCCCGGGCGTGCGGCTTCACGATATCCCAGCGGCCCTGGCCCTCCTCGTCCTTCCCTCCCAGGAAGCGCGCGTCGGCCGCCTCCCAGGCAGTGGCGGACTGACTGCGGGCCCAAAGCGCCTGGCTGTCGGGACGGTCGAGCACCCGCGATCCGAAGCGCTCCAGCTTGCGGCCCTCGCCGCTGTCCAGCAGGGCGTAGTCGTCCCAGGGTTCGGCGATCAGCGTTTCGGCGATCAGCGTTTCGGCGATCAGCGTTTCGGCGATCAACGTTTCGGCGGTCCGGACATCCGACACGGAAGGTCGCTCTGCAGGTTGCGAAGCGCGCGACAATAGCGCCGCTGCCCGGCGAAGCCAAACCGGTCCGGATTGTTCATGCGTCCGGACAGAGCCGCGGCTCCGGAATCCCGTCGACCGTCGCCTGGATGCCAGCGGAATAGCGCGCCTTCAGGTCGAGGAAATAGGGATCGCTGTTCTTGTACTTCATCAGGTTGACCGTCGAGAAGCTGTCCGCCTGGTAGCAGAGCACGTCAATCGGCGGTCCGACCGAGAGGTTGCTTCGGATCGTCGCGTCGAATGAGACGAGCGCGAGCTTGGCGGCCCGGGCGAGCGTGTTGTCGAAGCGCAGCGCCCGGTCGAGGATGGGCTTGCCGTACTTGGTCTCGCCGATCTGCAGATAGTGATTGCGCGGCGTGGCCTCGACGAAATTGCCGGCGGAGTAGATCTGGAACAGGCGCGGCGGCTCGCCGCGGATCTGGCCGGCGAGCAGGAAGGTGCCGTTGGGATCGCCGAACCGCTCCACATAGGACCCGTCGCGTTCCAGGATTCGGCGCAGCAGGCCGCCGACGGTTTGGGCGACGTCGAACATCGAATTGTGCAGGAACAGGTCGCGCTCCGGCGTGCCGGTGCCCGCCGCCTGCTTCAAAGTGGTGACCACGGTCTGGGTCGTCGCCAGGTTGCCGGCGGACAGCAGGGCGATGACCGCCTTATCCGGGTTTTCCAGGATCGAGAGCTTGCGCACGGTGGCGATCTGATCGACCCCCGCATTGGTGCGGGAATCGGAAGCGAGCACAAGGCCCTCCGGCAGGAGGATGCCAAGGCAGTACGTCATCGGAGCGTCTCCCCCTCGTCCCGGGCACCGCTTTGTTTTCCAGCCGACCGGGTGGCGACACGTTGACCTCACCCGGCCCAGGATGCAATGCCGTCGCACATGACAGAGCGCAAACGACTGCTGATCGTCGCCCATGCTCCTTCGACCAACACCCGACGGTTGCGCGATGCGGTCGTCGAGGGAGCGATGAGTGACGACGTGGGTGGCGTCGACGCGGTTGTTCTTTCGCCTTTCGACGCCACGCCCGAGCACGTCACCGCCGCCGACGCCCTGATCCTCGGTACCACCGAGAACCTCGGCTATATGAGCGGGGCGCTGAAGGATTTCTTCGACCGCTGCTACTACCCATGCCTGGAGGAAACCCAGGGAAAACCCTATGCCCTCTATATCCGCGCCGGCCATGACGGCACGGGAACGCGGCGCGGCGTCGAGAGCATCGTCACCGGCCTGCGCTGGAAAGCCGTTCAGGAGCCTTTGCTGCTCCGCGGCGCGTGGGACGACGGCTTCGCGGAGCGGGCACGGGAGTTGGGCCTGTACATGGCGGCGGGCCTGGAGGCGGGAGTTTTCTAGACCGCTACCGCTCCTTCACGATGGCAAGCGCCTCACGAAAATCCGGATGATCCGCTGTCTCCAGCCATTCGAAGGCCAGCGCCTCGACCGTCACGGGGATCGCCCCCACCGCCCGCAGCCGCACCAAGCCCGCCTCACGATCCGCCGTCCGACGGCTGCCGCAGGCGTCCTCGGCCACCGCGACCCGCCAGCCGAGACGCCGGAGACCGAGCACCGTCTGGGCGACGCAGACATGGGCTTCCACGCCGGCAACCACGGCAACGGGCCGCGCCAGACCGGACAGGGCGTCTTTCACGGTCTCTTCCCGGGTCGCGTCGAAATGGCGTTTTCCCAGTGTTTCCATGGGGTTCAACCGGGCCGCAAGCAACGGGACCGTGGCGCCGATCCTGTCGGCGCAGTGTTCCGTCGCCCGCACCGGAACCACGAGCAGCCGCGCGATGCGGACAAGGCGGTCGATATTCGCCAGCACCTCATCCCCATCCGCGATCGCCGGCATCAGCCGCGCCTGGACGTCGACGATAAGAACGAAACAGCAGTCGCGCGGCACCGAGACCCGGTCGGAACAGTGAAGGTCTAGTGAATCCCGCGCGTTTCAGCCTGTCTTCGATTGACATCAGGGGTTTTGTCCTTATAGTCCGCTCGCATCTCGACCGGGTTCATTCTGGGAGAGTCCACAACCTAAGCCGACATGTCAGACACACAAAAAACTTTCGCCGATCTCGGCCTCTCGGACGAGATCGTTGAGGCGGTTACCTCCGCCGGATACACAACCCCTACCCCCATTCAGGAGAAGGCGATCCCTTACGTCCTGATGGGTCGCGACGTCCTTGGATGCGCGCAGACGGGCACCGGCAAGACCGCTTCCTTCACCCTCCCGATGATCGACATCCTGTCCGCCGGACGGGCCAAGGCGCGCATGCCGCGCTCGCTGATCATCGCGCCGACCCGTGAACTCGCCGCCCAGGTGGCCGAGAACTTCGACGAAGTACGGCGCCAACACCAAACTGACGATGGCGCTGCTGATCGGCGGCGTCTCCTTCGACGACCAGGAATCAGAAGCTGGATCGCGGCGTCGATGTGCTGATCGCCACGCCGGGCCGCCTGCTCGACCATTTCGAGCGCGGCAAGGTGCTGCTGAACGACGTCAAGGTGCTCGTCATCGACGAAGCGGACCGGATGCTGGACATGGGGTTCATTCCCGATGTCGAGCGGATCGTCTCGCTGCTGCCGACGATCCGGCAGACGCTGTTCTTCTCCGCCACCATGGCGCCGGAGATCCGGCGGATCGCCGACAAGTTCCTGATGAATCCGAAGGAAGTGACGGTCGCCCCGCCGACTTCCACGGCGGACACGGTCGCCCAGCACCTGGTGCGCTGCAGTCCCAAGGACAAGCGCGACGTCCTTCGGAACATTATCAACCGCGAAAACGTCGAGAGCGCGCTGATCTTCTGCAACCGCAAGCGCGACATTGGCGTGCTGCACCGGTCTCTGGTGCGCCACGGCTTCGATGCGGTTGCCGCTGCACGGCGACATGGACCCAGCCGGCGCGCATGGAGACGCTCAAGAAGTTCAAGAACAACGAAGCACCGCATGGTGGTGTGCAGCGACGTCGCCGCCCGCGGCCTGGATATCAAAGGGCTGAGCCATGTCTTCAACTTCGACGTGCCCTCCAATGCGGAAGACTACATTCACCGGATCGGCCGTACCGGCCGCGCCGGGATGACCGGCCGCGCCTTCACGCTGACGACATCGGACGACGCGAAGTTTCTCGCGGCCGTCCAGCGCCTGATCAAGACGGACATCCCCGAGATCGATGCAGACGGCAACCCGATCGGCGGCACGAAGGCCAAGTCCGGCGCCAGGACCAAGCCGGAGCCGGAGACGGTCGAACAAACCGTCGAGCAGGCGGACGACGCACCGGGTAAGGATGCCGGTGTCGAGAAGGCTGACGGCGAGAAGCGCTCGCGCCGGTCCCGCGGGGGTCGCAGGTCCGGGGCGAAAGAGGCGGCGAAGGATGTGGCACCCGCGACGGAATCCGTCGAGGAGAAGCCGCGGGAAACCGCTCGCGAACCCAAGGCCGAACGGAATACCGAACAGTCGGTGACCGGCGGCGGTGTTGTCGAGCAGTTCCCGGACAAGCGCCGTCGGGGCGGCCGCAACGACAGCTCCCGGGTGGTGGGTTTCGGAGACGACGTGCCGGCCTTCCTGTTGCGTCCGGTTCCCAAGAAGGCGATGGGCGGCTGAGCCTGCCCCTCGCCGTCCGTAGCCGGTCGGCCCCTTGATTCGAGACGTCACGTGGCCGATCCTGCGGGCGCCCCGGATCGGGGCGGACGGCAAATCTCGGTGATGTCCCATGCAGACCATCTTCATCCAGGTCAAATGCGAGCTCGGCAAGGCCTATGACGTGGCCGATGCGGCCGTGCTCGATGTCGAGGAAGTCTCCGAGGTGTATTCGACCTCGGGCCAGTACGACCTGCTGATGAAATGCTATCTGGGAGACGATGCCGATATCGGCCGCTTCGTCACCGAACACGTCCAGACCCTGCCCGGGGTGAAGGACACCTTCACCCTTATCACCTTCAAGGCGTTCGGATAGCGAAGCGCCCTCGGTCATCCTGTCTTCTCTCAGGATGACCGCAACGACTCCTACCCCGCCTGCTCCCGCCAATGGGCGGCAATATCCCCCGCCTCGCACAGCCAGATCTCGTCGCGATGCCGGGCGATGTGTTCCAGCGCCGAGCGCAACGGGCGCAGACGGTGCGGCTGTCCGACGATGTAGGGATGCAGGGCGATGCCCATGACCAGCGGTTGTTTGGCCGACTGCTCCAACTGCTCGTCGAACCCGTCGACGATCATCTCGGCAAATTCCCGGCCCTCTACCTTGCGGGCCACCACCGCGGGAATGTCGTTGAGCTCCTGGGGATACGGCACCGACAGGATCCGGCCGCCGTCGCGGGTCGCCATCCAGACCGGCTGGTCGTCGTGGCACCAGTCCAGCAGATACTCATACCCCGCCTCCGCCAGCAGGTCCGGCGTCGTCCGACTCTGGGAAATCCACGGGCCGAGCCAGCCCTTGGGGCGTGTCCCCTCCTGCCGTTCGATGACGTCGGTGGTCTCGGCGATCAGCGCCCGTTCCGCCGCCTCGTCCAGCACGCCCTGGCGCTCCGAATTGGTCCGGCCATGGGCGACAACCTCGTCCCCGCGCTTCCGGAACGCCTCCATGATGCCGGGCACGGCGGTATAGGTTTCGCTGTTGGCGAGCACGCTGACCGGCAGTTCGAGCCGATAAAGCTCGTCCAACAGCCGCCAGACTCCGACCCGATTGCCATAGTCACGCCACGCGTAGTTCAGGACGTCCGGCTGTGGAATGCCGACGGACGCGCCCGGCGCCAGTTCGGCACCGAGTCCCTCACCGAAGGCGAAAACCTCGATGTTCAGGGCGATATAGACGGCGAGACGACGGCCGCCGGGCCAGTCGGGCGCCGACCGCTCCTCGATCGACGAGTAGGCGTAGCGGCCGTGATCGGCGAGCACTGGGCGGCGGCCCCTATTCCGCGGCCATCGCCGGGGCGATCGCCTGTCCGTTGGTCTGACGGAGCTGCACGGCACCGATCGCCATGGAAACCGCCGCCTGCGTCGGCTCGACGACGGGGATCCCGAGACGGTCCGACAGTCGCTCCCGGTAGCGGGCCATCCCGGCGCAGCCCATGACCAGGACGTTCGCACCGTCAGTGTCGCGCAGGGTGGTGCCGACCTGGACCATGCGTTCGAAGGTCTTGCCCTCGTCAGCGAGCTCGACCACGCCGAGTTCGATCGCCCGGTCGTTCGCCACCCGTCCCTCGACGCCGATGCCCCGGAAATAGCGCATGTGGCGCGGAATGGAGCGGCTTAGGATCGCGATCACCCCGATCCTGGCACCGAGCGACATGGCGCTCAACATGCCGCTCTCGGCGATGCCGAAGACCGGTCGGCTGGTCGCCTCGCGGGCGGCGTAGATGCCCGGGTCGGAGAAGCAGGCGATGACGAACGCGGCAGCATCCGCATCGCGCTCGGCGATGATGCGACGGATGTCGCGGGACACGTCGTCGGCATGGGCCTGGCATTCGATCCCGGCCGGACCGTTGGTGTTGGTCACGCTCTCGATCTCCGGCGCGCCGGCCATGCGCAGCGGATCGAGCGCCCGATCCATGGCCTCGGTCACCGCCTCGGTCGAGTTCGGGTTGATGACGATGATGCGTCCGGTCATGGCGGTGCTCCTCACGGCAGAGATCAGTACGGGGGCCGGGGCCGGCCGTTCAGGACAGCCCCTTGGACGCGATTTCGTAGACGTCCTTCGACAGCTTGGGCTGCTCCACAATTCGACGCAAGGCGCGGGTCATCGCCGCGGCCCGCTCGCTGTCGAACCGGCGCCAGCGGACCAGCCCCTGACTTAGGCGCGCGGCGACCTGCGGGTTGATCCGGTCGATCGCCAGCACTTCGTCGGCCAGGAACTCGTAGCCGGAACCGTCCGGAGCGTGAAACCGGACCGGGTTGCCCATGGCGAAGGCGCCGACCAAAGCGCGCAGCCGGTTCGGATTGGTCCGGTCGAAGCGCGGATGGTTCTGCAGCTCCCTGACCCGCGCCAGCGTTCCCGGCAGCGCCGACGACGCCTGCAGGCTGAACCACTTGTCGAGAACCAGCGGATTGTCCTGCCAGCGGTCGTGAAACGCCTGCAGCGCCTCGGTCCGCTCCGGACAGTCGGTGTCGTTGAGCGCGGCCAAGGCGCCCATCGTGTCGGTCATGGACGCCGACTTCCGCACCTGCGCCGCCGCCCGCGCGATGCCCTCCGCCCGGCCGGACGCGACCATGTAGTGCAGCGCGCGGTTGCGGAACGCCCGCCGTCCCATGGCGGCCGTCGACAGATCGGCTGGATCTGTGTCCCGGGAAAGCCGGTCGTAGAGCGCCCGACCACAGATCGAACAGCGTGTCGCCGAGGGTGGCGACGGCCGCCTCGCGGGCTTCATGGACCGCGTCCACATGCCAGGTCTCCATCGCCTGTCCCAGCATGGACTCGCCTGGCAGGGCCCGCAGTTCGGCCAGGAAGGCCGGCTCCAGCCTGTCGTCCTCCAACCCGTCGCGCACGGCGGCGACGACCCGTGCATCCAGCGAGGCCGCCCGGCCCGCACGCCGCGCCTCCGCCATCGCCAGGATCGCGCGGGTCGACAGGGTCTGCAGCGCCTCCCAGCGCGAGAAGGGATCGTCGTCGTTGCCGGCGAGGAAGGCGAGATCGGCATCGCTCCAGCCCGCGCTCAGCTTGACCGGCGCCGAGAATCCGCGCAGCAGCGACGGCACCGCCCCCGGCGGAACGCCGTCGAACGTCACGCGCCGTGTCGCCGCGTCGAGGACCAGAACGGTCTCCTCACCGGCCTCCTGTCCGTCGACGGTCAGCGGCAGACGCTGGCCGTTGGCGCCGATCAGGGCGGCACGGACCGGGATGACGACAGGCTGCTTGTCGGGCTGTCCGGGCGTGGGCGACGTCTCCTGGGCAAGGTCCAGGGTCAGGCGCCGCGCGGCCGCATCATACGTCCAGTCCGCCGTCACCTTGGGCGTCCCCGCCTGGGAGTACCAGCGCTTGAACCGCGTCAGGTCGATGCCGCTCGAGTCCTGCATGGCGGCGACGAAGTCGTCGCAGGTCACCGCCTGTCCGTCATGGCGCTGGACATAGAGGTCCATCCCCTTGCGGAAGCCCTCCGGCCCCAGCAGTTCGTGGATCATACGGACGACCTCGGCCCCCTTCTCGTAGACCGTCACCGTGTAGAAGTTGTTGATCTCGATATAGCTCTCTGGGCGCACCGGATGCGCCGTGGGACCGCCGTCCTCGGGAAACTGCATGGCGCGCAGCAGACGCACGTCGCCCACACGCTTGACCCCGCGATCATGGGTATCGGCCGAGAACTCCTGGTCGCGGAAGACCGTCAGCCCTTCCTTCAGGGAGAGCTGGAACCAGTCGCGGCAGGTGATCCGATTGCCCGTCCAGTTATGGAAGTATTCGTGCGCGACGATCGCCTCGATGCGCTGGAAATCGGCGTCCGTCGCCGTATCGAGGTCCGCGAGGATGAATTTATCATTGAATATATTCAGACCCTTATTCTCCATTGCTCCCATATTAAATGAAGAAACCGCGACGATCATGAAGATATCGAGGTCGTACTCGAACCCGTACACCTCCTCGTCCCAGGCCATCGATCTTTTCAGAGAGTCCATGGCGTGGCCGGTCCGCCCTTCGTTGCCCGGTTCGACATAGATCTCCAAAGCCACCTTGCGGCCGGAGCGGGTGGTGAAACTGTCCCGGTCGACCATCAGGTCGCCGGCCACCATGGCGAAGAGGTAGGCCGGCTTGGGAAACGGGTCATGCCACACCGCGTAGTGACGCCCCGCGTCGAGATCGCCGCTTTCGATCCGGTTGCCGTTGGCCAGCAGCACCGGGAAGCGGGCCTTGTCGGCCTCGATCCGCACCGTGTAGACCGACATCACGTCGGGCCGGTCCGGGAAATATGTGATGCGGCGGAACCCCTCGGCCTCGCACTGGGTGCAGTACATGCCGCCCGCCTTGTAGAGGCCTTCGAGGCGGGTATTGTCCTGGGGACGGATGAGGCTCTCCACCTCCAAGGTGAAGGCCTCTCCCACGTTGGGGACGACGATGCCCTCGGGCCTCTGCTCCCAGTCGCCCGGCGCGAGCACACGCCCATCCAGCGTGAGCGACACCAGTTCCTGATCCTCACCGTCGAGATAGAGGTCGGCGGGCCCGTTGCCGGAGGCGGGATTGCGACGGCCGGCGAGCCGGCTGCGCACCGCCGTCACATCGTCGCCGAGACGCACCGTCAGGTCGATCGTATCGATCAGATGGCTCGGCGGGGCGTAGTCCTTGAGGTGGACGGTGCTGGGGGCGGCGGTCGGAGCGGCGTCGGCGCGATCCATGGGTATCCTCGATTTCTGGTCGGATCCGGCGGGACGTCCGGATCCGTGCGCTGGGTCAGTGTCGTATGTAAGTGAGGTGGGGCGACAGACTTCAGTTTGCCATCCATCCGCCGTCGACCATCAGGTTCTCGCCGGTGATGTAGCTCGCCTCGTCGCTGGCGAGAAAAAGGGCCGCGTTCGCAACATCCAAGGGACGGCCCAGGCGCGGCCAGGGCGTGCGGGAATGGGAGTACTCCAACATCTCCGGCGCGATCGCCCGCCCGGTCTTGCCGGTGAGTATCTTGCCGGGTGCCACGGCATTGCAGACGATTCCATGCTCGGCATAATCGCCGGCGATCTGCCGCGTCATGTAGACCACAGCCGCCTTGCCGACGCCGTAGGCGAAGTCGTGCGGCGCGCGGATCATGCCGTGCT
This sequence comes from Thalassobaculum sp., assembly GCA_048983575.1. GTDB lineage: Bacteria > Pseudomonadota > Alphaproteobacteria > Thalassobaculales > Thalassobaculaceae > Thalassobaculum. The sequence goes on from JBLZTD010000001.1 coordinate 3,224,411, forward strand.
GGGAGGAGATGTTGACGATCCGGCCCCGCACCTCCCCGAGCGGGTCCTGCCCCATCATCTGACGGACGGCGGCCCGGCAGCCGAGGAAGACCCCTTTGGCGTTGACCGCCATGACCCGGTCGAAATCGGCCTCCGAGGTCTCGTGCAGCGGCGTGTCGGTTCCGATCGCGGCATTATTGACGATGACATCGAGCCGGCCGCCGAGCGCGACCGCGCGGGCGACCGCCGCCTCCAGATCCGCGGCCCTGGTGACATCGCAGGTCAGGAACTCGGCCCGGCCGCCGGTGGCGCGGATGGTCTCGACCGTCGGCGCCCCGCCCTCCCGCGGCTCTTCGGTGAGGTCGGCGACGATCACGGTCGCCCCCTCCTCCGCGAAGCGCAGGGCGATCGCCTTTCCGATCCCTCCGGCGGCACCGGTGACGATGGCGGTTCGGTCGGCGAGGCGCATGGCGCTCCCTTTCTCTGTCTCCCGCGGGTGGGGTCCGCTGATTCCCGGCCTACGCTAACGCCCGTCCGACAGGGCGGTCTCCCGGATGGCGCTCAGCGATTTGGCGATGGTGAGCGCCTCCGGATCGACCTGGATCTCGATCAGCGCGGGCGTGCCGGCCGCCTTGGCCCGTTCGAAGGCCAGCGCGAAATCGGCCGTGCGGGTCACCGTCTCGCCGTGGGCGCCGTAGGCCCGGGCGAGCGCCGCGAAGTCCGGATTTTTCAGACCCGTGGCGCTGACCCGACCCGGATACTCGCGCTCCTGGTGCATGCGAATGGTGCCGTACATCCCGTTGTTCACGACGATGAAGATCGTGTTCACCCCGTACTGGACCGCAGTCGCCAGTTCCTGGCCGTGCATCATGTAGCAGCCGTCGCCATTGACCGAGACGACGGTGCGTTCGGGATGGACCAGTTTCGCCGCCACGCCGGCCGGCACGCCGTAGCCCATCGATCCGCAGGTCGGCGCCAGACAGGTCCGCCAGCCTTTGTAACCGTAATAGCGATGGACCCAGGTTGCGTAATTGCCGGCGCCATTGGTGACGATGGTGTCCTCGGGCAGCGCCTCGTCCAGATACTTCACGATCTCGGCCATCTGGACGTCGCCCGGCCCGTGGATGACGGTGCGGGTCGCCTCGTACTCCTCGCGCGCGGCCTTGGTATCGGCGGCCCAGGCCGAACTGTCGACCGGGTCCATGGCGGCGGCGGCCCTGAAGAAGCTCCGCTGGCTGGCGTTGATCAGCAGGTCGCCCTGATAGACCTGACCGAGCTCGTCGGACCCGGCATGGACGTGCACCAGCCCCTGGCGCGGACGCGGAATGTCGAGCAGCGTGTAGCCGCTCGTCGTCATTTCGCCGAGGCGGGAGCCGACGACGATCAGCAGATCGGACTTGCGTACCCGAGCGCCCAGCTTCGGGTCCACGCCGATCCCCACATGGCCGATATAGTTGGGGTGCCGGTTGTCGAGATAGTCCTGGCAGCGGAAGGACGCGCCCACCGGCAGGTCGTTCGCCTCGGCGAAACGCGCGAGATCGGCGGCGACGCCTTCGTCCCAGCCGCCGCCGCCGACGATCACCAGCGGCTTGCGGGCCTTGGCCAGCAGGTCCCGGAACCGGCCCATGTCCTCCGCGCCGACATGGGGCTCGGTGCGCTTGTAGGGATCGAAATCGCCGGTCTCCGCCCGCTCGGTCAGCATGTCCTCGGGGAGCGCCAGCACCACGGGCCCCGGACGACCCGAGGTCGCGACATGGAAGGCGCGGCTGACATATTCCGGAATGCGGGCCGGATCGTCGATCTGCGCCACCCACTTGGCCATCTGACCGAACATCCGGCGGTAGTCCAGCTCCTGGAACGCCTCGCGGTCGAACATCTCTCGGCCGACCTGCCCGACCAGCAGGATCATCGGCGTGCTGTCCTGCATGGCGATATGGACACCCGCGCTCGCGTTGGTCGCGCCGGGACCACGGGTGACCATACAGATGCCCGGCTTGCCGGTCAGCTTGCCATAGGCTTCGGCCATCATGGCGGCGCCGCCTTCCTGTCGGCAGACGATCGTCTTGATCTCCGGCGCGTCGACCAGACCGTCGAGCACGGCAAGATAGCTCTCGCCCGGAACGGCAAAGGCGAGGTCGGCGCCATGGGCGCGCAGGCTCTCGACCAGGATATGCCCGCCGATCTTGCCGGCGTTGCGTCGCTGTTCAGTGCTCGATGGGTTCGTCGACATAATGCTGGTACCGCTGTGACTTGGGTTTATCGATATCGTCCGGATTGACGTACTGGATCGAGCTCTTACCACGCAGCTCGGCGGGCAGCACCATGACCCGGACGAACTTGGTGCACTGCTCCGAACACGCCTTGGCCACCACCGGTTCCGGCCCCGGCTCGAACCAAGCTTGACCCGGGCGGTACTCCTTCGCGTTGCCGCCCGTCTCTATCCGGATCCGGCCTTCGCGCAGACAGCGGATGCCCGGTCCCTGGTGAACATGGGCGAAGGCGTGCCCTCCCATCGGAAACTTCACGGCATCGCAGCGCAGGATCCAGTCGCCGGTCGGATCCGGGCCGTCGAGGTCCGATTCAATCGTGACCTCCGACGATACGCCGGTTCCCGCGGCCAGTCTGGCCGGAGAGTTGTCATCCGCTAGTTCATATCGCCAGATCACCGCGCCGGAATTGCCGGCGCGCACGGCAACCGCCCCGGCACCGAACCACGCACGGTCCTCGCCGACCGTCTCCTCCTCCTGGCCGACCACCGAGAACGATCCCTCGTGACAGTACAGCACGCGATTGAGGGCCGGCAGCGGTTCGAAGTATTTCGCTCCCGGTGCCAGCCGATCGACGATGTGGCGGAGCTTGTACCCCGTTCTCGACATCGAAGCCTCCCTGAGACCCTTAGGGTCTTCTTGGTTCATCCCTGTTCTTGCACGCTGCCTCTCTCGATCACATAGCTCCGGTCGAGGAGACCGTGCAGATGTGTATCGTTGGACTCGGCGATGAGGACCGACAACCCCTCTTGTTTCAAATCCGATAGAACATCGACCATCCGGCGGGCGAGAACCGGGGCGATGCCCTCGGTCGGCTCGTCGAGCAGAAGCAGGCGTTCACCCACCATCAGGGCGCGGGCAAGCGCCACCATCTTCTGCTGCCCGCCGGACAGGCTGGTCGACGGACGGCCGCGGAATTCCTCGACTTCAGGGATCAGCCTGTAGACCCAGGCGAGCCGATCCTCCGCATCCGGGATCTCGGTCGACCAGACCGGAAGCAGGATATTCTCCTCGGCGGTCATGGCCGGCACCAGTTTGCGGTCTTCCGGCATATAACCAATTCCGAAATGCGCACGCTTGAAGTCGGGAACCTTGACCAGATCATGGTGATCGAAGCCGATGCTGCCGGCCGACGCCTTCAGCAGACCCATGACGCTCCGCATGAACGTCGTCTTTCCGGCACCGTTGCGTCCGATAAGCCCGCACATGGCCCCGGTGGGCACCTTCAGCGAGACCTGCCTCAGGATCGGGATCGGCCCGATGCCGACGTCGAGCCCCTGAACGTCAAGCATTCTCCGTCTCCCCCTGCCCGGCATCCCGAGCGGCCGAAGGCTCCCGGGTCGCGGCGGCGCGTTCCCGCATCTTCTGCCCCTGCGGCTCGTCGCCGATCACGAACTCGATCACCTTCGGATCCACCAGGGCTTCATCCGGGGGCGCGTCGCAGATGATCTCACCCTGGTAGAAGGCGAGAACCCGGCCGACATAGCGCTCGACGATCTCCATGTCGTGCTCGACGAACAGCACGGTGACGCCGTCTTCCTTCAGCGCGGACATGACGATGTCCATCAGGCCGAACTTCTCCTCCACCGAGATCCCCGATGTCGGCTCGTCCAGAAGCAGGATCTTCGGCTGCGCCACCATCGCCATGGCGATGTCGAGAAGCTTCCGGATGCCCTGGGACAGGGTGCTGGCGACCTGATCGCGATATTCGTGGATCTGGTAGCGGCGGAGAATCGGCCTCCGCCCGCGCCTCCCGTTCCGCCAGGCGCAGGGGTCGGAGCACGCCGAGGCCGTGGCTGTCGGCGATGCCCAGAGCGATCATCAGGTTGTCGAAGACCGTGGCGGTCATGAATACCTGGGCGACCTGGAAAGAACGGCAGATTCGCGAGACGGGTGATCCGGCGCGGCGCGAGGCCGGTGATGTCCCGGCCGTCGAACCGGATCGTTCCCGATGTCGGCGGCAGCCAGCCGGTGACCATGTTGACGAAGGTCGTCTTGCCGGCGCCATTCGCCCCGATGATGCCGACGATCTCGTCCTTGGCGACGGTGACGTTGATGTCCTTGGCCGCCGTCACGGCGCCGAAGGTCTTGTTGATATCGCTCGCCTCGAGAATGACGCTCATCGATCCGCCTCCCCGCCGGGTGCCCCAGGCCGGGCCGCATGCCGACGCCCGCCAAGCTTCGCGACAAGGGACCAGGAGTCCGCCCGGCAGGAAGAAGATCACCACCAGCAGGGTACCGCCGACGATGAGCTGCCAGGCGTAGGGCACCAGTTCAAACGCGTAGGTCCGCAGCAGTTCGAACACCAGCGAGCCGATGAACGGGGCCGCCACGCTGCCGGGACCGGCGAGGACCGTGACGAAGACCAGTTCGCCCGAGACCGTCCAATTGACCATGGATTCGGGGTCGACCTGGCCGAGGGCGAGTGCCATGAAGCCGCCGGCCAGGCCGGTCAGCGCCGCCGACATCACGTATTTCCCGTGGATCGCCTCGGCCACCGAATAGCCGAGATATTCGACCCGGATCTCGTTGTCGCGCACTGCCGTGGTCAGGCTGCCCAGCACCGATCCGAGATAGCGGTGGACCAGCACCGAGGCGATCCAACCGATGAGACAGATCCCGAGGAACAGTGCGGTGAGTTTGACCGTGGAGTCCTCGGTGCCCATTCCGAGGAACGTCGGCTGTTCGACGCTGAAGCCGTCGGTGGAGCCGAGCGCTTCGGTCTTCACCAGGATCCCGAACAGCACCATGGAGAACGCCAGGTTCAGCATGGCGAAGAAGATTTCCCGGTACTTGCGGATGATGAAGCCGAGGCCGAAACCGACCAGCGACGCGACCAGGGCCGCGGCCGGCAGGGTGATGAGGACCTCGGTAATTCCGAGATCCTTGCCCAGCAGGGCCACGGTATAGGCGCCGAGCCCGAAATAAAGGGCGTGGCCGAAGGAAATGAGGCCGGTGCGCCACAGAACCATCAATCCTAGGACGGCGAGCGCACGGGAGAAGGCGATCAGGATCTGGCTCATCAGCCAGTCCGGCAGGACGAGGACCCCGAGGATCGCGACAAGCGCGAAGCCGACCGTGAGGCCTAGGACGGTTCGGTCCATGAACTGTGTCATTCCCCGTCCCTCAGATCTTGCGCGCTTTGGCGGGGGCGAACAGCCCCTCGGGTCGGAAGATCAGCACCGCGGCCATGACCGCGTAGACCACGAAGAGCTCGATCTCCGGCCATTGGAGAACCGCGTAGGCCCGGAGGATGCCGACCAGCAGAGCGCCGATGGCGGCGCCGGCGATGCTTCCCATGCCACCGATGACGACGACCGCGAAGGACAGCACGATCACCTCGACCCCGAAATCCCGGAGAGACGGAAATGGTCGGCGCGATGTAGGCGCCGCCGAGCGCGCCCAAAACGGCACCGGCCAGGAAGACCACGTAGAAGACCCGCTTCACGTTGACGCCCATGGCGACGGCGAGCTCGCTGTCGAAGATGATGGCGGAGACCAGCTTGCCCCAATGGGTGCGGTTGAGAACCAGCCAGGAGATCAGTCCGACCACGAGGCTGAGCGCGATCATGGTGAGCTTGTAACCGTCCTGGTAGATCCCGCCGATCTGCACGCCGGGAATCGCCAGAGTCGGCTGGAAGGCGAAGTACGGATCCACGCCAAACACCAGCAGGATGATGTCCTCCAGCACCAGGAACAGGCCGAAGGTGGCGAGGACGATGATGACCTCATCGCGACCGTACAGGTTACGGATGATGGTCCGTTCGATCGCGGAGCCGAGCACGACGCCGACCAGAAGCGCGGCGATCGGGATCGCGATCATCGTCCCGAGGTCGGAGACCCCCATGATCGAGAATTCGCCGATGAGGAAGGCGCAGGAATAGGCACCCCAGGCAAAGAACGCCCCATGGGCCACGTTCAGGATCTTCAGCACGCCGAAAATGATCGTCAGGCCGAGCGAGACGATGAACAGATACGAGGCGTAGCCCAATCCTTCGACGAGGATCGTCAGAGCTAGGTCCATATGACTTTCCCGGCCGGGGCGGATACCGAGTTCCGGAACCGGCGGTGAGCAGATTGAGGATCCACCGATGGAGCGACGGCGTCTTGCGCCGTCACTCCGTCGGTTTCAGCGGCGGCGCCGGTTCACGTCAGCACTTGGCGCCCGGCATTCCGCTCTCGATCCATTCGACGCTGGTCTTACCGTCCGGCGGCATGACGCACTCGGCGGGATAGACCTTCACGTCGGTCACCGTGAGCTCGCCGGCGGCATCGTCCCACTTCACGATGCCGTACATGTGCTCGGTGATCGCCTGGTGACCGCCTCCGAGCGCCATCTTCACCGGTGCGGCGAAGCTGTCGAACTCGAGCCCCTTGAAAGCATCGATGACCTGCTGCTGGCTCGGAAAGGAGCCCGCGGCCTCGCCCGCCTTGTCGTACGCGATCTTCGTGGCGAGGATCGCCTGGGCGTACTGGTAGGCCGCGCCGGAGGGATAGTCGCCGTAGGTCTTGTTGTAGGTTTCGACGAACCAGGTGTTCAGCGGCGTGTCCCGGTCCCGGACCAGGATTCCGTACGGGCCCCGGCTGCCGATGGCGATGCCGTCAGGCAGCCGCTTGCCGAGGCGGTAGGCGCTCACCCCGCCGACCGTGAGCACCACCTTCTTCTGCCGGAAGAACCCGCGCGGGGTCGCCTGCAGTACGAATGCCTCGAGGTCACCGCCCCAGAACGACGAATGGACGAGTTCGGCACCGTCGAGCGACAGGGCCGAGATTTCCGAGCCGTACTGGCCGGCGAAGATCTTCGGGAACTGTGGCTTGTCCGAGACCTCCGCGTCGGGCATCACGTTGTTCATGGCCAGCGTGAAGTCGCGCCAGCTGTCCTGGCCCCAGGCGTAGTTCTGATTGATGCCGGTATAGGACTTAACGTCCGGCATCATCTCCTTGACATAGTGCGCTGCGGCAATGTTGTCCGCCGTCGCATGGCTCATGGTCCGGAAGACGTACTGGCGCGGCGCTTCCTCGAAGATCCGGGGCGTGCCGCAGACCGCCATGACCGTCAGCGTCTGCAGTTCCTCGGCGACCGGCGCGATCGCGGCACAGGAGCCGGACGACACGTAACCGATGACCGCGTCCACTTCGCGCTTCTGCACCAGGTTGCGGTATTCCGAGACCTGCTTGGTGTTGCCGCCGGACTCGTCGATATAGTCCGCGCTGACGGTCGCGCCGGCGAAACCTTTGGTGTTGTAGGGGGCCGGAAGTGTGCCGCTGTTGATCGCGTCGATGAGCATCTCGGCACCGTTGCGGCCCGGCACGCCATAGGGACCGGCGGCAGGGCCCGACAGGAATGCCACGATGCCAAGCGATACGGTGTCCTTCGCCATCGCCGGAGTCGAGAGCGCGAACGCGGCGGCGATGCCGGCCCCGAGGACGCCAGCATACTGTATCGGTCTCATAGATGTTTTCCTCTCTCAGACGGTAAAGCCCCACGCGCAGGCGCAATCTCGAAAGCGGGGTTGTATTTCCCGACGTCTTGGCTCCACGCGACCACTGTTCGCCCAAGGGTAAGCACGACCGTCGCTGCGATGCAACGCAGAGGACCGCTTGCATGGGTCCGGCCGGGGCGTTACCTCAGTCGTCAAAATGCTTACGAACCCCGAAGGGAGAAAGCTTATGGGCGTCCAGCAGAACTACATCGGCGGCAAGTGGACCGACGGTGCGTCCGCGAAGGACAACGTCAATCCGTCCGACATGAGCGACATCATCGGCAGCTACGCCCAGGCGGATGCCCAGGGCGTGGCGGCAGCGGTCGACGCGGCCAAGGCGGCCGCCTACGGCTGGAACCGTTCGACGCCGCAGCAGCGTTACGACGCGCTTGAGTTCGTCGGCAACGAGATCATGGCCCGCCGGGAGGAGCTCGGCCGCCTGCTGTCCCGCGAAGAGGGTAAGACCCTGCCGGAAGGCATCGGCGAGGCGACCCGCGCCGCCCAGATCTTCAAGTTCTTCGCCGGAGAGGCCCTACGCATCCAGGGCGAGAAACTGGCGAGCGTGCGCCCCGGGGTCGAGGTCGAGATCACCCGTGAGCCGGTCGGGATCGTCGGCATCATCACGCCGTGGAACTTCCCGATCGCCATTCCGGCCTGGAAGATCGCCCCGGCGCTCGCCTACGGCAACTGCGTCGTCTTCAAGCCCGCAGATCTGGTCCCGGGCTGTGCCTGGGCGCTGGCCGAGATCCTGTCTCGCTCCGGCCTGCCTGAAGGGGTGTTCAACCTGGTGATGGGCCGCGGGTCGGTTGTCGGCGAGGCGATCCTGAACGCCGACGCGCTCGGTGCGATCAGCTTCACCGGCTCGGTCGAGACCGGCAAGCATGTCGCGGCGACCTGCGCCGGACGTCTGGCAAAGGTTCAGCTCGAGATGGGCGGCAAGAACCCGTTCGTGGTGCTGGACGACGCCGACCTGAACGTGGCGGTGAACTGCGCGGTCAACAGCGCCTTCTTCTCCACCGGCCAGCGTTGCACGGCCTCGTCCCGCCTGATCGTGACCGAGGGCATCCACGACAAGTTCGTCCAGGCGATGTCGGACCGCATCGACACCCTGAAAGTCGACGACGCGCTCGCCGACGGGACGGAGATCGGTCCGGTGGTCGATGAAAGCCAGCTGAAGCAGGACTTGGACTACATCGAGATCGGCCGCAAGGAAGGCGCCAAGCTGGTTGGCGGCGACCGCCTGAAGCTGTCGAAGGACGGCTACTACATGAAGCCGGCCCTGTTCACCGAGACCACGAACGACATGCGGATCAACCGGGAGGAGATCTTCGGCCCGGTGGCTTCCGTCATTCGGGTGAAGGACTACGACGAGGCGCTGACCGTCGCCAACGACACCAGCTTCGGCCTGTCGTCCGGCATCGCGACCACCTCGTTGAAATACGCCAGCGACTACAAGCGCAATGCCGAAGCAGGAATGGTGATGGTCAACCTGCCGACGGCCGGCGTGGACTACCACGTGCCGTTCGGCGGCCGGAAGGGTTCGAGCTACGGCCCGCGCGAGCAGGGTCGCTACGCCGCCGAGTTCTACACCACGGTGAAGACCGCCTACACCCAGCCGTAAGTCGGGCGGCGACGACTTGAACCGGTGCGGCCGACGTCACCTGGCGTCGGCCGCAGCCGTATGCGGGTCGCCGTTCCCGGAAGGGGCCGCGGAGGCCTCCTCCCCGGGCGCCTCAGCCGACGGCATCCGAGCCTTTTCAAGATTGGCATTCGCGAAACTGGTGCCGTCGATATTGCAGCCGGCCAACTGCGCATGGGCCAGGTCGCACTCGTCCAGCACCGCGCCGGCGAGGCTCGCGGCGGTGAAGTCCACTCTCTGAAAATTGGCGCCCGTGGCCTGGGAGCCGCTCAGGTCCGCAGGCCAGATCCCCTTCTCCTCGCCGGTCCGCGGATCCATGATCCGCATCGGGGTGAGGACAGCCGCCTGGAAATTCGCCTTGCTCAGGATAGCGTTCCTGAAATTCGCGCCCCGCAGATCGCTGCGCTGAATCTGTGCGCCCTCGAGGCTGGCGGTCGAGAACTTGGTGAAACGGAAAGAGCAACGGCGCAGATCGGCGCCCGCCAGGTTCGCGCCGGTGAAGTCGGCGGCGGACAGGTCGGCGCCGGAGAAGTTCACGCCCTCCAGATCCCGTCCGGAGAAATCCGCCGGCTCGCCCTTTCGTCCCCCGGAACTGATCCAGGCGAAGTGTCGGACCAGTAAGTCGCGGATCTCCGGCTCAAGGGCCTCCATGTCGCTGGCGATCACACAGTCGGACAGATCCGCGCCGGACATGTCCGCGCCGTCCAGATGGCAGGAGCGCAGGTCGGCACCGCTGAGATCGGTGTTGGAAAGGCGGGCGTCGGAGAAATTCACATCCTGCAGGTTGGCGCCGCGCAGGCTTGAGTTCTCGAAGGTGGCGCCGGACAGCTCGGCCCCCTTGAGATTGGCCGCGTCCATGGCGCAGCCGTCGAAATGGGCACCACGGGCCGTCACGCCCATCATGTTCGCGCGGCCCAGATTGGTGCGCACGGCGCGTACGTTGTCGAGATCGGCACCGCCCAGATTGGTGACCGTCTCCTGGCCTTTCTGCGCCCCGATCTTGGTCGAGCGGAAATCGGCATCGGTCAGATCCGCCGAAGCGAGCTTCGCCTGTTCCAGGTCGGCGCCGCGGAAGTCCGTCTTGATGAGCTTGGCGCCGGTCAGGTCGGCAGCCCGAAGCTGGGTTCCGGCGAGCGAGGCCTCGGACAGGTTCGCGCCGACCAACTGCGCTCCCCGGAAATCGGCATTGGTCATCAGCGCCCGGCGCAGGTCCACACCGTTGAGCAGAGCGCCCTTATGCTGCTGCCCGCGAAGATCCGCGCGCTTCCCATCGGCGAAATTGTTCAGGAAGTTGACGTGCTTCCTGATGGTGTCTGCCAACTTCCAGTCGACATTGCTTGGGTCGAAGGCCAAGCGCGCCCTCCTTAGGTTATGAGCGCATAAAGAACACCATCGCGCCTACATACTCACCCTTAGTCTACATTAAGAACAGATTAAGTTCAGGGTTTTTCAATCACCCTCGAAGTATCGGCCTCCATCGGCAATGGTTTCGAACACCATCTGGAAACGATCGGCGGCATACCGCGCGTTGGTGAACTGAACCGGAACGCCTTCCGGATCGATGTTTATCGCCTCGACGAAGAGAATCGGACGGTTGCGCGGCTGTTCCAGGATTTCCGCCTCGGTCACGTCCGGCATCCGTGCGGTGACCTTGGTCACGGCGCGCGCGTAGTTCGGAATGCCGTGATGCTCCATCACGCGGGTGATGGAGTGACTGGCATCGTACACCTCGGCGAAATCGGGGAAACGCTTCGCCGGAAACCAGTGGGTGCCATAGGACAGAGAGCGGCCGTCGACCTGCCCGACCGTGTCCACCTGCAGGACCGCGGTTCCGACCGATATCCTGAGCACCCCCGCGATCTCTTTCGGCGCCCGCATGCGCTTGAGAGACAGCAGACGGCCGCTGGGCGTCCGGTTGGCGCGGCGCACGTTCTCGGTAAACCGCGTCCGCCGGCCGACAAGATACTCCAGCACGTTCTCGCGGACGAAGGCGCCACGCCCCTGTTCGACGCGGACCAGTCCCCGGTCCACCAGCGCAGAGATCGCTCGGCGAAGGGTGTGCCTGTTGACACCGAAACGCGCCGACAGCTCGGCCTCGGTCGGCAGCCTCTGGCCCTCCTCCCAACGGCGGCCTCGGATTTCGTCCGCCAGCGTTTCCTCAATCTGCCGCCAAACGGCCAGACCGGACTCCCGATCGATCGCCACCACGCAGATCTCCCCGTCACAAAACATTCACCGGCGCCATCTTTACAGCCCCGGAAATCTTGATCATATTGCGCAGAATAAGTCTGGATGTCTAGACAAATTAGGTATTCGTCGATGACCTCGAAACGCTCATCCGCCTGCTCTCCCGAACAAAGCGCCGAGAGGCGTGCGCGCCAGCGCTGGATGTCGGCGCTCGCCAAATCGGACATCGGCGACCTGGAGGCGCTCTGGAACAACCTGCCGTCGAAGCCGACCTGGACCGTGATCCGGACTCCGGAGGTCGGGATGGTGATGGCCCGAGGTCGCGCCGGGGGTACCGGCGCACGCTTCAACCTCGGCGAGGTGACGGTCACCCGCTGCGCCGTCCGGCTTGACTACGGCGCCGTCGGCTTCGGCTACGTGATGGGCCGGAACAAGCGTCACGCCGAGATCGCCGCCGTCGTCGACGCGATCATGCAGACACCGTCACGGCGCGAGGCGCTGGAGCGGGCGCTGATCGCTCCGCTGTGCCTGCGCCAGGAAGCGGCAACGCGCGAGCGCGGCCAGAAGGCGGCATCGACCAAGGTCGACTTCTTCACTCTGGTCCGGGAGAGCTGACCATGGCGGCCATGACCGATATCAAACCCGGATTCCGCGAACCGGTTCTCGATTCCCAGGCTGTTTTCCGCGCCGTGCTCGACGCCATGGCCCGACCGGGCCGGCTGCACCGCGTTTCGACTCTTGACGACGTTCCGGCCCCGCTGGCCCCGGCCACCGCGGCGGTTTGCCTCGCTCTGGTCGATCAGGACACGCCGCTCTGGATCGCGCCGGACCTGCGTTCCCAAGGCACCGAGACATTCCTGCGATTTCATTGCGGCTGCCCGCTCGTCGATGACCGGACGAAGGCGGCCTTCGCCATCGCCTCCGCCGCAAAGCTGCCCGGTCTCGACGGGTTCGCCATCGGCGACGATGCCTATCCCGAGACCTCGACCACCGTGATCGTTCAGACCCGGGGGCTCGCCGTGGGCGAGGGCCTCACCCTGAGGGGCCCCGGGATCGAAGACACGCACCGCCTTGCCGTCTCCGGTCTGCGCAACGGTGTATGGCGGGAATGGGCCGACAACGGACTGCTGTTCCCGTGCGGCGTCGATCTGATCCTGGTCGACGGCCAGACGCTTGCCGCGCTGCCGCGCACCACGACCGTCACCGAGCAGGAGGGCTGAGCCATGTATGTGGCCGTCAAGGGTGGCGAGAAGGCCATCGAGAACTCCCAGAAGCTGCTGGCCGAGGAGCGCCGCGGCGACCCCAGGGTTCCGGAACTCGGCCTCGATCAGATCCGCGAGCAGATGAGCCTCGCCGTCGACCGGGTCATGACCGAGGGTTCGCTCTACGACCCTGAACTCGCGGCGCTGGCGATCAAGCAGGCCCGCGGCGACCTGCAGGAGGCGATCTTCCTGCTGCGGGCCTATCGCACCACCCTGCCCCGCTTCGGCGACAGCGAGCCCATCGACACCGCGGACATGTCGGTGCGTCGCCGGATCTCCGCCACCTATAAGGACCTGCCGGGCGGGCAGGTCCTGGGCCCGAGCTTCGACTACACCCACCGCCTGCTCGATTTCGCGCTCGCCGCCGGCGACAACCGGCCCACCGCCGAGATCGCGGACGCCCCGGTGGAGGGCGGGATGCCCCGGGTCACCGAAATCCTGAACTACGAGGGTCTGATCGAGACCGAGCAGCCCGACAACGACGGCGCGCCGGTCTTCGACCTGACCCGCAATTCCCCGCGCTATCCGGCCGACCGGGCCGCCCGGCTGCAGAACCTGGCGCGCGGCGACGAGGGCTTCCTTCTGGCGCTCGGCTATTCGACCCAGCGTGGCTACGGCAACAACCATCCGTTCGCCGGAGAGATCCGCATGGGCGAGGTCGCGGTCGAATTCGCGCCGGAGGAACTCGGTTTCCCGATCGAGATCGGCGAGATCACCGTGACCGAATGCCAGATGATCAACCAGTTCCAGGGATCGGCGACCCAGCCGCCGCAGTTCACCCAGCGGCTACGGCCTCACCTTCGGACACTGCGAACGCAAGGCGATGTCCATGGCCCTGGTCGACCGGGCGCTCAGGGCGCGGGAATTCGACGAACCGATCGACGCTCCGGCCCAGGACGAGGAGTTCGTCATGGCCCATTCCGACAATGTGGAAGCCTCGGGCTTCGTGCAGCACCTGAAACTGCCGCACTACGTCGATTTCCAGGCCGAACTGGTCACCGTGCGGGCGCTGCGCAAGACGTTCGAGGAAAGGGCTCGGAACGGGGTCAGTGACGGCGCCGATGACAGTGTCTCCGACGCGGCCGAATGAGGACGAAGCCCATGGCTGATGTGATCGACCATCCGAACCGTGCCGCTGCGACGGGGACCGACAGCCGCGCCGCGACTGGGTACAACTTCGCCTATCTGGACGAGCAGACCAAACGGATGATCCGCCGCGCGATTCTCAAGGGTGTCGCAGTCCCCGGATATCAGGTGCCGTTCGGGTCGCGCGAGATGCCGTTGCCCTACGGTTGGGGCACCGGCGGCATCCAGGTCACCGCCGCGGTGATCGGCCCCAACGATACCCTCAAGGTCATCGACCAGGGCGCCGACGACACGACGAACGCGGTCAACATCCGCAGCTTCTTCGCCAAGACGGCGGGCGTGGCGACGACCGAGCGGACCACGGAGGCGACGGTGATCCAGACCCGCCACCGGATTCCGGAGACGCCGCTCAAAGAGGACCAGATCCTGGTCTACCAGGTGCCGATCCCCGAACCGCTGCGCTGGCTCGAACCGCGCGAGGTCGAGACCCGCAAAATGCATGCGCTCGAGGAATACGGCGCCATGCACGTCAGCCTCTACGAGGACATCGCCAGGTACGGCCGGATCATCAAGTCCTACAACTATCCGGTCAAAGTGAACGACCGCTACGTCATGTCGCCAAGCCCGATCCCCAAGTTCGACAATCCGAAGATGGACCGGATGCCGGCCCTGCAGCTGTTCGGCGCCGGCCGCGAGAAGCGCATCTACGCGGTTCCGCCTTATACGAAGGTGAAGTCGCTCGATTTCGAGGACCACCCCTTCACCATCGAGAGCTGGGAGCAGAACTGCGCCCTGTGCGGTGCCGGCGACAGCTATCTCGACGAGGTCGTGACCGACGACAAGGGCGGCAAGATGTTCGTCTGCTCCGACAGCGACTACTGCGAGCAGCGCCGCGCCGCCGGCCATATGGGCGACGGGGGCGACCCCAATTACGCCGCGCGCAACGAAATCCCCGCAAACGACACTTCTGCCGGAGACGACAGATGACCGCCGACCGCGCTTTCCACAGGCCGTCTCCCCTGCTCCAGGTCCGCGGTGTCACCCACCGCTACGGCCACCATATCGGCTGCCGGGACGTGGGCTTCGACCTCTATCCCGGGGAGGTGCTCGGGATCGTCGGCGAGTCCGGCTCCGGAAAGACGACCCTGCTCAAATGCATCTCCGGACAGATGGAGCCGACCGAAGGCTCGGTGGAATACCAGACCCGCGACGCCGGGCTGATCGACCTGTTCCGCATGAGCGAGGCGCGGCGCCGCCTGCTGATGCGGACCGACTGGGGCATCGTCTATCAGAACCCGCGCGACGGACTGCGCATGCGGGTCTCCGCCGGCGCCAATGTGGGCGAGCGGCTGATGGCGATCGGCGACCGGCATTACGGCCATATCCGTTCCGAGGCCGTCGACTGGCTCGAGCGGGTCGAGATGGATATCGGCCGGATCGACGATATGCCGCATACCTTCTCCGGCGGCATGCAGCAGCGCCTGCAGATCGCCCGCAATCTGGTCACCAAGCCGCGCCTTGTCTTCATGGACGAGCCGACCTCCGGGCTGGACGTTTCGGTCCAGGCGCGCCTGCTCGACCTGATCCGCGGCCTGGTGCGGACGCTCGGTATCGCCTGCGTGATCGTCACCCACGATCTCGGCGTGGTCCGGCTGCTGTCGCACCGGCTGATGGTCATGAAGGGGGGCAACGTGGTGGAAAGCGGTCTGACGGATCAGGTGCTCGACGACCCGCAGCATCCCTATACCCAGCTCCTCGTCTCCTCGATCCTTCCCGTTTGATCCGCAGAGCGTGATGCCATGACCGATTTCGACGACACCGTGATGCTGCACGCCCAGGGCCTGGCCAAGCATTTCGTCCTGCACAACCAGGGCGGGGTGAAGATCGACGTCTTCGAGAACGTGGAGTTCACCGCACGGCAGGGCGAATGCGTGATCCTTGCCGGCCCCTCCGGCTCCGGCAAATCGACGCTCCTGCGCTCGCTCTACGCCAACTACAAGCCGCAGGCAGGGTCCATCTTCGTGCGCCACGGCGAGGCCTGGGTCGACCTGTGCTCGGCCCAGCCGTACCAGATCCTGGAGATCCGCCGGGACACGCTCGGCTATGTCAGCCAGTTCCTTCGGGTGATCCCCCGGGTCGCCACCCTCGATCTGGTGACCGAACCGCTGATCGGCCAGGGCCTGACCGAAGACGCCGCCCGGGACCGTGCGGCGACGATCCTCACCCGCCTGCGCATCCCCGAGGCCCTGTGGTCGCTGCCGCCCGCGACCTTCTCCGGCGGCGAGCAGCAGCGGGTGAACATCGCCATGACCTTCGTTCAGGACTACCCGATCCTGCTGCTGGACGAGCCGACCGCATCGCTGGATAAGGACAACTGCCAAACGGTGATCGAGCTCATCAACGAGGCCAAGGCCCGAGGCGCTGCGATCATCGGCATCTTCCACGATTCCGACGTGCGGAACGCCGTCGGCACCCGGTCCTACGACGTCACCGAAGCGAGACACGCCGCATGAACCACGCCGTCACCCTGACGAATGCCCGGATCGTGCTCGAAGACGAGGTCGTCCTCGGCACGGTGCGGATCGAGAACGGCAGGATCGCCGACGTCGCCGCCGGTCCCACGGGCATCGCCGGAGCCGAGGATCTGGAGGGCGACTATCTCAGCCCCGGTCTGGTGGAGCTGCATACCGACAACCTGGAGAAGCACGTCCAGCCCCGTCCCAAGGTGCATTGGCCGACCTCCTCCGCCCTGCTGGCCCACGACGCCCAGGTCGTGGCGTCGGGCATCACGACGGTCCTGGACGCCATCGCGGTCGGCGGCACCCTGAGCGAGGACGTGCGCGACCATCTGGTGCGGGAATCGTCCGAGGCGATCCACAGCTTCCGGGCCGACGGCCTGCTGCGCGCCGATCACCATCTGCACATGCGCTGCGAGGTGGCACATAAGGACGTCCTGACCCTGTTCGAGCCGTTCAAGGCCGATCCGCTGGTCCGACTGGTCTCGCTGATGGACCACACGCCCGGCCAGCGTCAGTTCGTGAACCTGGAGAAGCTGCGGGTCTACTACAAGGGTCGCCATCACCTCGACGACGCCGCGTTCGAGCAGATGATCATCGACCGCAAGGAAGCCCAGGCGCTCTATTCCGACAAGCACCGCAAGGCGCTGGTGGAGATGGCGCGCGAGGCCGGCCATCCGATCGCCAGCCACGACGACGCGACCGTGGAGCATGTCGAAGAGGCCGTGGAGATGGGCCTGAGCATCAGCGAGTTTCCGACCACCCTGGAGGCGGCCCGCGCGGCCAATGCCAGGGGCATGCGCACCATCATGGGCGGGCCGAACGTGGTCCGCGGCGGCTCCCATTCTGGCAACGTCTCGGCGGGGGAACTGGCCGAGGAGGGACTGCTCGACGCGCTGTCCAGCGACTACGTTCCGGCGAGCCTGCTGCACGGCGCGCTCCTGCTCAACGCGAAGCACGGCATCACCCTGCCGAAGGCGCTGGCCACCGTCACGAGCAATCCGGCCGACATGGTGGGCATGGACGACCGCGGCCGCATCGCCGCCGGCAAGCGGGCCGATCTGTTGCGGTTCCGCGCCCTGCCGGACGGCGTCCCGGCGGTCCGCCGGGTGTGGCGCGAAGGCGTGCGGGTACTGTGATGGAGAAAACGGGAACCGGTCCGAAGAAGCTCAGGGCGGACGGTCCGTTGATCCATCCCGACGCCCATGTGGTCGACAGCACCTTCGGCGCCTGGACCGAGGTCGGCGCCCGCACCAGCGTGGTCGAGAGCCGTCTCGACGACTACAGCTACGTCGTCTCGGACAGCCAGATCATCTACACGACCATCGGCAAGTTCTCGAACATCGCCTCCCACACCCGCATCAACCCGGGCAACCATCCACACTGGCGGGCCAGCCTGCACCATTTCATGTACCGCGCCGAGATGTACGGGCTGGGCGAGGATGACGGCGCGTTCTTCGACTGGCGCCGCGACCATCACTGCACCATCGGGCACGACACCTGGATCGGCCATGGCGCGGTGATCATGGCGGGCGTCAATGTCGGCGACGGCGCCATCGTCGGCTCCGGGTCAATCGTGACCAAGGACGTGCCGGCCTATACGGTCGTCGTCGGCAATCCGGCCCGGGTTCTGCGACGCCGCGTGTCCGAGGCCGTCGAGGAGAAGCTGCGGCGCATCGCCTGGTGGGACTGGAGCCACGAAGAACTGGGTGAGCGCATGGCCGACTTCCGCACCCTCGACGCCGAAGCCTTCGCCGAAAAGTACGACGGCTGACCCGCGCATGAGTCGGAAGATGAAGCGGGGCACGCTCATACTGGTGGTCGGCCCCTCCGGTTCCGGCAAGGACACGCTGATCGACGCGGCCAAAGCTGCCCTCATCGATGACCCGCGCTTTCATTTTCCACGACGGGAGATCACCCGGCCGGCCGAGGCGGGGGGCGAGGATCATGCTCCGGTCGATACCGAGACCTTCGAGCGCCGGCGGGCCGACGGGGCGTACGCCCTCTCATGGGGCGCCCACGGCCTGTTCTATGGCGTGCCGGCTTCCATCACCGAGACCTTGGCGGCCGGCACTTCGGTCATCGTCAACGTATCCCGCTCGGTCATCGGCGAGGCCCGAACCCGGTTTCCGCCGACCGCGGTGGTGAGCCTGTCGGTGCCGCAGGATGTGCTGCGGGCGCGGCTGTCGGCGCGCGGCCGAGAGACCGCCGACCAGATCGAGGCACGCGTCGCCCGCGCCGCCGCGGTCGCCGTTGACGGACCGAACGTCTTTCCGGTCGTGAACGACGGCACGGTCGAAGCCGCCGTCGACCGGTTCCTGGACGCCCTTCGGACCGCGGAAGCCCTGGCCGCCTGATCGGCGTCACCGAACCGTCACCATGAGATCGCCGAAACTTCACGAGACCGTCACGGGGATTTTGCCCGCCGGGCGTAGCTACCGCACTGCAAACATCGAACCGCGTGGCCGACCATCCATCGCCTGGGCCGGCGTGGTGGCGTCCGCAGTTCGCAACAGCGGAGCCGGTCATGCTGCACATCCGTCACCTCGACAAGCATTTCGGCACCGTGCGGGCGGTCGACGACGTCTCCCTGCAGATCCCGAACGGACAGATGGTCGGCGTGATCGGCCGTTCCGGCGCCGGTAAGTCGACCCTGCTGCGCCTGATCAACCGGCTGGCCGAGCCGACCGGCGGCAGTATCACGTTCGAGGACCAGGAAGTGAGCACCCTCAAGGGCCGGGACCTTATGGCCTGGCGGGCGCGCTGCTCGATGATCTTCCAGCAGTTCAATCTGGTGAACCGGCTCGACGTGATCACCAACGTCCTGCTCGGCCGCCTCAACTACCACGGCTTTCTCGACAGCATGCTCAAGCGCTTCTCGCCGGCCGAACGGGCCATGGCGATCCGCGCGCTCGACCGCCTCGACATGGCGCAGACGGCATTGCAGCGGGCCGACACGCTTTCCGGCGGACAGCAGCAGCGCGTCGCCATCGCCCGGGCCCTCATGCAGGAGCCGCGCATCCTGCTGGCCGACGAGCCGATCGCCTCGCTCGACCCCCGCAACGCGGCCGTCGTGATGGACGCCCTGCGCGCCATCAACCGGGAGGAAGGGATCACGGTGATCTGTAACCTCCATACCCTCGACACCGCCCGCGCCTATTGCGACCGCATCGTCGGCATGCAGGGCGGCCGGGTGGTGTTCGACGGCACCCCGAACTCCCTGACCACCGACGCCGCCCGCGAGATCTATGGCGTCGACGGCTTGGACGAGGCGCTCAGCGAGAGCGTCACGTCCACCTCCCTCGGGTCTTCCCAGAACGGACCGGACCCGCGACCGGCCGCGGTCGCCTGACGGCACCCGTCTGACCGCGCCCATCCAGAGCCTCAAAACGCACCCGCGTTCAAGGAGAGAAGGTTATGATCGCACGTCGCATTCTGCTCGCCGCCGCCGGCATGGCGGCTCTGGCGGCCACCACCGCCACCGACGTCCTCGCCGCCGATGACTGGCGCAAGGAGGTGCCGGTGTTCCGCGTCGGCATCCTCGGCGGCGAGAACGAGGCCGATCGGCTCAAGAACTACGCCTGCTTCAAGGATCACCTCGAAGGCCGCCTCGGCGTTCCCGTCGAGCTGTACCCCGCCTCCGACTATGCCGGCGTCATGCAGGGGCTGATCTCCGGCAATCTGGAATACGCCGGTCTCGGTTCCTCCGGTTATGCCGGTATCTCCATTCAAGCGCCGGATGCGGTGGAGCCCCTGGTGACGACCGAACAGGTCGACGGCTCCCTCGGCTACTACTCGGTGATGTATGTCCGCGCCGACAGCCCCTACAAGTCGCTGGACGACCTGAAGGGCAAGACCCTGGCCTTCGCCGATCCGAACTCGACCTCCGGCTATCTCGTGCCCGCCTACGAGCTGAAGAGCCAAGGCTACGATCCCAAGACGTTCTTCTCCAAGACCGGCTTCGGCGGCGGTCACGAACAGGCCGTCGTCGCCGTCCTGAACAACCAGTACGACGCGGGCGTCACCTGGACCTCGGGTGTCGGCGAGAAGTCGGAAGGCTATTCCCGGGGCAACCTGCGCAAGATGGTCGACAAGGGTGCGCTGAACATGGACGACATCCGGATCGTCTGGCAGTCGAACCTGATCACCAACGGCCCGCGGGTGATCCGCAAGGACGTCCCGCAGGAGCTGAAGGATCTGGTGCGCGGCATCCTGGTCAGCCTCCCGCTGGAAGACCGCGCCTGCGCCCAGGCGATCGCCGGCGGTGAGTTCAACAGCTTCCAGCCGATCGGCCACGATTTCTACAAGCCGATCATCGAGATGCGCCGCGAGCTGCAGGCGGCCCGCCGCGGTTGATCCGATCTGTCCCGGCGGGCGGGGGACTCCGGTCCTCCGCCCGCCGTCTATTTCCCAGACGTTTCCGGAGCCGGCACCGTGAAGACCAACCCAGCCGCCCCCAAAAGCTTCGGTATTCCGGACGGCCAAGACCCGGTCGACGTGTTCGAGCGACACCGCGCCGAACTGGAGCGCTCACGGCTTGGCGCCACGGTGCTTTACGGCGGGCTCTTCATCCTGGCTCTGGCCGCGGCGGTCTATATCTCGAACTTCTTTCCGGACAGGCTCGCCGCCGGGGTCCCTAAGATCGGTGACTACATCTACGACATTCTGCCGGTCCTCGACCCGGCGGTGCTGTTCGCCGACACCAAGACCGAGGGGTCCCTCGCCTACTGGTACTTCAACCTGCCGAAGTACCTGCAGCTCCTGGCGGAGACCGTCAACATGGCTCTGTTCGCCACGATCTTCGGCGCGTTCGGCGGGTTCATTCTGTGTTTTCCGGCCAGCCGAAATCTGGCTCCCGCCGGCTGGATCTATTTTCTCTGCCGGCGTTACATGGAGTTCTGCCGCGGCGTGCCGGAGGTGATCTTCGCCATCGCCTTCGTCTGGGCATTCGGCATCGGTCCGCTGGCCGGCATCGTCGCCATCGCCATCCACTCCGCCGGCGCGCTCGGCAAACTGTTCTCCGAGGTGAACGAAAACATCGACACGAAGCCCATGGAGGGGATCCGAGCGTCAGGCGGATCGTGGTTCGACGAGATCCGCTACGGTGTCGTGCCCCAGGTCCTGCCGAATTTCGTCAGCTACACCCTGCTGCGCTTCGAGATCAACATCCGCGCCTCGTCCATCATCGGCTTCGTCGGCGGCGGCGGCATCGGCCAGGAACTCTACTACGTCATCAACTTCAACTTCTACGAAGAGGTGAGCGCGCTGGTGCTGCTGATCGTCGCCACCGTGACCTGCGTCGATCTGATTTCGGAACGCGTCCGCCATCGGTTCATCGGCCGCGAGAACCTGGTGCGGGAGAATCTGGCATGAACGGCATCACCGACGCCGACATCCGCGCTGCGGCGGACCGGTTTCCGGAGGTCTTCCACAAACCGGCCCGGGAGGTCTGGGGCCGCCGCGCCCTGATCCTGGGGGCCATCGCCTACTTCGCTTTCTGCATCTGGGCCTTCGAGATCACTTTCGAACGGCTGTTCGGCGGCCTGCACAAGATGGGACACGTGCTCTACAGCATGGTGATCTGGAACGACTTCCTGACCTGGGATTTCAGCGGCATCCTCATCGGGCTCGGGGAAACCGTCGGCATGGCCCTGCTCGGCACCACCATCGCCTCGATCTTCGCGCTGCTGTTCGGCTTCATCGCCGCCAAGAACGTGGTGCCCAACCGCATCGTGCACCACGTCGTGCGCCGCTTCCTGGACCTGCTGCGCGGCGTCGATACGCTGATCTGGGCCCTGGTCTTCGTGCGGGCGGTCGGTCTCGGCCCGCTGGCCGGCGTGCTCTCGATCATCGTCAGCGATACCGGCACGCTGTCGAAGCTCTACTCCGAGGCGGTCGAGAATGTGGACCGCAAACCGATCGAGGGGGTGCGCTCCACGGGCGCGAGCCGGATGCAGGGCTACCGCTTCGGGTTCCTGCCCCAGGTCATGCCGGTCTTCCTCTCCCTGTCGCTCTACTGGTTCGAGAGCAATACCCGGTCGGCCACGATCCTTGGAATCGTGGGGGCGGGCGGGATCGGGATGCAGCTCTCAGAACGCATGAAGGTGCAGTATTGGGACCAGGCCGCCTTCATCATCCTGCTGATCCTGCTGACCGTCGCCCTGATCGACACCCTGTCCAAGTGGATCCGCATGCGGCTGATCGGTAAGAGGGAGCTTTAGGCGTCATTGCGCATCTTGCGCCGGCGGGGAATCCGGTTACCGTCGCCGCCCATGAAAACCGACGTCGATTACATTTACGGCGAGACCCTGCCCGAGCCGGGAACCGCCATGGAAGTGGTGTCCGGGATCCGCTGGATCCGCATGCCCCTCCCCTTCGCCCTCGACCATGTGAACCTGTTCCTGCTCGACGACGGCGACCAGGGCTGGGTCCTGGTCGACACCGGCGCCGCGCTCAAGCCGACACAGGACCTGTGGGAGCTGGTTCTGGCCAACGAGCTGCAGGGCAGACCGATCTCGCAGATCATCGTCACCCACTTCCACCCGGACCATGTGGGCAACGCCGGATGGCTTCAGGAGCGCACGGGCGCGCCGCTCTGGATGAGCCGGACCGAATGGCTCTCCGCCCGGGTGAACCGTGCCGAGGCCAAGGAGCAGTTCCAGCAATACGCCCCGGACTTCTACAGACGGGCCGGTTTGAACGACATGCTGGTCGATGAACTCCGCGAGCTCGGCAATCACTTCCACACGCTGGTGTCACCGGTGCCGCCGATCTACCGACGGATCAGCGACGACAGCGCCCTGCTGATCGGTGGCCGCACCTGGGTCCCGATTCTCGCCGGCGGCCATTCGCCGGAGCATGTCTGCCTGTATTGCCCGGACGACAACCTGGTGCTCGGCGGCGACTTCCTGCTGCCACGGATCTCCCCGAACGTCTCGGTCTGGTGGAACGAGCCGGAGGGCAACCCCCTGGCCGACTACATCCGCTTCCTTGACTCGCTCGACTACATGGAACCGGACATCCTCGTCCTGCCGTCCCACGACCGACCCTATCGCAGGCTGCACGAACGTCGCGCCGATCTGATCGCCCACCACCACGAGCGCTTCGATCTGGCGCTGGAGGTCTGTGGCGAGCCGGCGACGGCGGCGGACGTCATGTATCAGATGTTCAAGCGGCAACTCGACGCTCACCAGAGCCGCTTCGCGATCGGCGAGTCCCTGGCCCATCTGAACTATCTGGTGGACGAAGGGCGGCTGGAGCGCGGCCTGGACGACGCGGGCGTTTGGCGTTACCGGGCGGTTGAGTGAGGGAGCCTCCGCGGTTCATCCGGGAAATGCGACGGCGCGGGCTGCAGTTCGCCCTCGAACCCATACCCGGAATCGTGGAATACTGACGTCGCGCGAGAGCAATTCTTTAGGATCTCGGCGCGCCCGGAGGAGCGGAAACCGCCCCCGGACCCTGGGAGGATGCCCCGCCAGTCACAGAACCACCCGCATGCACGCGGTGACCAGAAGGCATTTCCCTTGTCTCAGGCCGAAACCTACCGCGACGACCCGACGACCCTGCCAACCGGCGCCGAGACACCGACGTTGTCGCCTGCCGCTCCCGACCTGGTCGCCTGGTGCCTGGATCGGTTGAACCATCACGATGCCATCGCCCAGCACGACCCGCTCGCGACCGGCGTGCGCAGCCTCGCGATCGATCTGCTGGAACACCTGGACGACGGGTCGCTTGATCTCGCGGCTCTGCATTCGGTCGTCCGGCAGATCAGCGATCGCGCCTTGATCGACCGCGCCGGACGCCTGCGCGACCAGTGCCCCCCGGCCGACTGGAAGGCGACGGTCGACGCCCTTCTCGCCCCGCTGGAAGAGGCGGGCGTTGCGGAGATCCGCAGCGTCGTCGAGACCACCCGCGCGGGGATCGTCTTCACCGCCCATCCGACCTTCGCCATGTCGCGCTCCCTGCGCGGAATCCTCGCCGACATCGCCAGCGGCGACGCGGACGCCGCCTCCCGCCTCGGCGACGTGCCGCACGCACCGGATCCGTCGATCACCCTGACGGCGGAGCACGAGGACGTGCGCTCCGCCCTGCTGAACGCCCAGGATGCGCTCCGCAAGCTCAACGGAGCGATCCTCGACTGGCTCGAGACGCATGTACCGAACAAGTGGTGGACACTCCGTCCGGCACCGGTACAGCTCGCCACCTGGGTCGGCTACGACCTGGATGGGCGCACCGACATCCACTGGGCCGAAACCCTGCGGATCCGCCTTGAAGAGAAGGCGATCCAACTCACCCGCTACCGCGACGGGCTGGCCGCCATCGGCGGCGACGATTTGGCCCCATTGATCGACCGCCTCACCGCGGCGCAGGCCGAAACGGCCGCCCAGGCGGCCCAGTTCGCCGCCGACCTCAGCGATCCGGACGTGGTGGTGAAAGCCGCCAACCGCCTCACCGCCGACGGACCGGGGCGCCTGACATCGCTCACCCCGATGCTGGACGCCCTCGATGCCGTCATCGCCGAGGAAACGGATCGGGACCGCCGCCACGGGCTTTGCGTGCTGGCGGCCGAAATGCATGCCTGCGGCCTCGGGATCGGCAAGATCCACCTGAGGGTCAACGCCGCCCAGGTCCGCTCCGCGGTCCAGGCCGACCTGCAGCTATCCGGGCTCGCCGAGTTCCACGACCGACGCGCCCTGGCCGCCGCCGCCGAAAAGGCCGCCGAAACCAGGGCTGCCAACGTCAATTTCGGCGCGGTCTTCCAGGAAAGCATGACGGCGCGTCGGCAGATGATGCTGTGCACCCAGATCCTCAAGCACATCGATTTCGGACGCGCCGATCCGCTTCCTGATCGCCGAGGTCGAGGCGCCGGCGACGATCATGGGTGCCGTCTACCTGGCCCGGCATTACGGCATCGCCGACAAGGTCGACATCTCGCCTCTCTTCGAATCCCCGCCGGTGATCGAGCGCGGCGGCCGGTTCATGGAACGCCTCCTCGACGAGGAGGAGTACCTCGCCTACATCCGCGCCCGCGGAAGGATCAGCCTGCAGTTCGGCTTTTCCGACAGCGGCCGATTCATGGGACAGATCGGGGCTGATCTGGCCATCGAGCGGCTGCAGATCCAGGTGGCGCGGGCCATGGCGGCGCGCGGCATCGACGGGGTCGAGGTTCTGCTGTTCAACACCCATGGCGAGTCCATGGGCCGGGGCGGCTTCCCCGGAACCCTGTCCGAACGGTTCGACCATCTGTTCACGCCCTGGGCGCGCTCGCGCTACGTCGACAACCAACTCGCCGCCCATGCCGAGATGAGCTTTCAGGGAGGCGACGGCTACCTGTATTTCGCCACCCCCGCGCTGGCCGAAGCCACGGCCTGCGGCATCGCCCGCTGGGCCCTGACCCCGCCCGGTATCGACAAACCCTCAGACGACGCCTTCTATGCCGATATCAACTTCTCCTGGGACATCTACCGCGCGGTGAAGGCCTGGCAGGAGGCGTTGTTCGAGGACCCCCACTACCAGGACGTCCTCGGCGCCTTCCCGCCGAACCTGCTGCCCTCCACGGGCTCACGGAAGACCCGACGCCAGAGCGGGACGTCAAAGGGATCCGGCGCCCGTGGGATGCGGGCGATCCCCCACAACGCAGCCCTGCAGCAGCTCGCCGCGCCGGCCAACGTGATGGGCGGACTGGGCCTGGTCGCCCGGCGGGAGCCGGAGCGGTTTCTGTCGCTGCTGGAAGGGTCGCCCAGGTTCGAGCGGCTGATGCGCATGGTCATGCGGTCGCGCCGGCTGACCAGCATGGCGGTGCTGCGGACCTATGCCGATCTGTACAGCCCGAGCTTCTGGACCATTCAGGCCTCGCGCACCGACAGCGAGGATACCGCCAAGGTCGCCTATCGGATTGCCGACCGGCTTCACCTCCGCGACCACGACCATGCGATCCAACGGCTTGCCAACCTGCTATCCAGGGATCGCCGCCAGCTCGACTCCGTCTGCGGCGCGCTGGCGAGCGCCGGCATCGGCGACCGCAGCTTTCCGCGCGAGCTCTACGTCCTGCACGCCGTTCGCCTGGTGATGATCATGCAGGCGTTTTCGCTGACCGCGTCGACGCCGCAATTCTCCCACCGCCACGACCTGAGCCACGAGGCCCTGATCGACACCGCCCTCGACCTCCGTTTCAGCGAGGTGGCGGACACGATCGAAGCGATCTTCCCAACCGGCCGCGAGGCGGCGGAAGCGTTCTCCGCCCTCACCGAGCCGAGCGATATCGCCGCCGAGCAGGCGGGATATCCGGAAGTGAAACGCGGCATCGCCGACCCGTTGCGGTGGATCGACGGCGCCATCAAGGAGATCAGCGTCGGAATCGCCCATTTCTACGGCGCCTATGGGTAGTCCCCAGGCGCCGGTGCCGATTGGTTTTGGACGGACTAAGATCGACAGAAGGCTGCGCGTTCCCGGTCCGAGGGCGCTGTCCGTGGATCAGTCCCTTAGCAGGGCTGAGCCTGCGCCGCCGAAGTAGAACGCCTCGATATCATCCGCTTCCTTATGCTTCTTCAGCCGGTGTTCCGGGAATTCGCGCCTGTCATCGACCGCGAAACGTACACGAGATGTCAGAAAAGTCTTTGGGCCGGCGACACCTTCGCCCCGCGCAACGTCAAGGATCATTTCGTCGAGGATCTTGGCGATCGGTTTGCTCAAGACCGGTCCGTGCGTGATCGAATGCCCCACTTCATATGAAACGAGAATATCGTCGACTTCACTTTGCGCGAAACCTTCTAGGCCGCTAGCAATATTTTCGCGGACTTTGGCGTGGTACGCATCGATCCCAAATGGATCAAAAGGCATTTTCCCCTCCTCAGATAATGTTTTCTTAACAACAACTTAGTTAGCGAAAGAAGTATAACGTTTATGGTTAACGTTGTAAAAATATTTATCGGATATGTTGTAAATATCACCTAAAGAAGGTGATCGCCTACGACCCCGCTGACGAGGTTCTCCCGGTACAGCGCCGCCTCGTCCAGCCAAGCGCCGGCACGTTCGAAACGATCGATCACCCGGGCCGTCGCCGCCTCAAGGTCGGCCCGTGCCGCCTCGGCCGCCTCGACGGTGATCTCCTCGAACCGGATTTCGTCGCCCGGCCGCATCCGCCCGAGACGGGGTATGTCGGCCGAGATCACCGTCCCGACCTTTGGGTATCCGCCGGTGGTCTGATGGTCCGCCAGCAGCAGGATCGGCATGCCGTTGCCGGGCACCTGAATCGCACCGGTGACGATCCCGTCGGACACGATGTCGTGGCCTTTGACATGCGTGAGCGCCGGGCCGTCCAGCCGAATTCCCATGCGGTCGGCTTCGCGGGTGCAGGTATAGGTCTCGCTGAACAGGCCGGCGATGCTCTCCTGCGAGAAGAAGTCATCTTGCGGCCCCAGAACCACCCGGATCGGACCGTGCGCCCGGGCCCAATCGAGGTCGGAGCACTTCATCTCGCTCCGCTCGCCGACACCGTTCAGCGCCAGCGGCAGCAGGTCGCCATCCTTCACCGCGCGCCCTTCGATCCCGCCGATCTGAGACCGCGTGTAGGTCGCGCGCGAACCGTAGACTTCCGGAACGTCGATGCCGCCCTCCACGGCGAGATACGCCACGCCGGTATCCGAAAGACCGCCGATCCGAAACTTAGTGCCCCTGGAAAAGCGCACCGAGCGATTGGAGTCCACCGGACCGCCCCGCTCGCCCTGAACCTCGAGGGCTGCGACCGTTCCGACCAGGGCGACCCGGACCCAGTCCGCCTCGACCGCCAGCGTCGGCCCCATCACGCGGAGCTCCAGGGCGGCCGCGCCGGGCTCGTTTCCGACCAGGGCGTTGGCAATGGAGAGCGCCACCGGGTCGAGCGCGCCGGACGGAGGCACCCCCAGATGCTGGACATGGGGCCGGCCGAGATCCTGGATCGTCGGCGCGAAGCCGGCACTGATCACCCGAAGGCCGGTCATGCGCCCGCTCCCGCTTCCTGGGGCTCGATCACCGGGTCGCCCTCGTCGGCCCTGGCCCTCATCTCCCGATAGGTCGTCTCGTCGATCTCGTAGAACTGCACGCTGTCGCCGGCATTCAGCATGATCGGCTCGTCGCGGCGCAGATCGAACAGCTCGATCGGCGTACGTCCGAGCAGGTGCCAGCCGCCCGGCGACTCCTTCGTGTAGATGTTGGTCAGGTTGGTGGCGATCGCGACCGATCCTCCCGGCACCCGCACACGCGGCTCCGTTCGGCGCGGAAGGGCAAGCGCGTCGGGCAGGACGCCGAGATAGCCGAGCCCCGGCATGAACCCCATCATGTAGCACTCGTAGGTGCAGCCGGAATGGATCGCGACCACCTTATCCGGGCTCAGTCCCGTCCGCTCGGCCACCTCTTCCAGATCGGGGCCGTAGTCCCCGCCGTAGAGGGTGGGCACCCGCCAGAGCCGCCCCGAGCCCCCCTCGTCGCTGAGATCGGGCAACAGGGCCGCGACCCTCTCCTCGATCTCGACCCGGCGGATGACCGTCGGATCGAAATGCACCATCAGTGAGCGAAAGGTCGGAACCAGATCGACAATACCCGCCAAGCCGGCGTCGCGCAGCGCCCGACCGAGGCTGGTGACCCGGCGGTTGATCGCCCGGTCGACCACGGTTCCGAACTCGACCACGAGGGCCGTATCCCCGGCCGCGAGAAACCGCGGATCGGTTGGGGTATCGGCGGGTTCGGATGGGGGCATGGACCTGTCCGTTCGTGCGGTGTTAACTCAGACCAGTACCCACTTCCGTAGGATGAGTTCGCGATGGCGCGCAAGGTCAATCTCAACGCCGACATGGGCGAAGGCTTCGGCGACTACGACATCGGCAACGACAGCGAGATGCTGAAGGTCATTAAGTCGGCGAACGTGGCCTGCGGCTTCCACGGCGGCGACTGGAACGTGATGGACCGGGTCTGCAAGCAGTCGAAGGAGCGCGGCGTGTCGGTCGGCGCCCATCCCGGCTTCAACGACCTCTGGGGTTTCGGCCGCCGCCGGATCCAGATGAACACCGACGATGTGGAGCGCATGGTCTGCTATCAGATCGGAGCACTGCAGGCCATGGCGACCGCCAACGGCATGAAGGTCACCCATGTGAAGACCCACGGCGCGCTGGGCAACATCTGCGCCGTCGAGCTCGACTGGGCCCAGGCGATCGGACGGGCGATCAAGGCCGTCGATCCGTCGCTGATCTTCCTCGCGCCGACCGGCAGCAAGATGATCGACGTCGCCCAGGACATGGGGCTCACCTTCGCCTCCGAGGTTTTCGCCGACCGGACCTACGACGACGACGGCAACCTGACACCGCGCAGCCAGCCGAACGCCATGGTCCACGACCCGGACGAGGCGGCAGAGCGGGTGGTCAACATGATCCGCAACCAGGAGATTGTCTCGACCTCCGGCAAGCACGTGCCGGCCGTGGTGCACTCCATCTGCGTCCACGGCGACGGACCCACCGCCGTGGCGGTCGCCAGCCAGGTCCGCGCCGGCATCGAGGCCGCCGGCATCGAGATCGTCCCCCTGCCCGAGATGGAGCTTGGCTGACCCATGACCTCTCCCGCCTTCTCCCACGCCGAGTACACCGCCCGACAGGACGCCGTCCGCGCCTCCATGGAGAAGGCGGGCATCGACACCCTCGTCGTCACCGAACCCGCGAACATGTGCTACCTGACCGGCTACGACGGGTGGTCGTTCTACACGCCGCAATGCCTGCTGGTGGCGCTCAAGCTGGACGAGCCGGTCCTCATCGTGCGCGGCATGGACGCCAATGCCGGCAAGGTCACGACCCATCTGCGGCCCGACAACATCCTGGGCTTTCCGGATCACTACGTTCAGCAGTCGGACCGTCACCCCATGGATTGGGTGGCCGAGGAGATGGCGCGGCGCGGCATCAACGGCGGCACGGTCGGCCTCGAGATGGACAGCTACTACTTCTCGCCGATGGCCTACGAGCACCTGAAGAAAGGGCTCCCGAACGCCCGCTTCGCCAACGGCAACAACGTCGTGAACTGGGTGCGCGCGATCAAGTCGCCGGCCGAGATCGCCTATATGCGCGAGGCGGCGAAGATCATCGCCGAGACCATGCGGGTCGGCATCGAGGCGGTCCAGGCCGGGGTCCGTCAGTGCGATGCCGTGGCGCGGATCTACGACACCGCGATCCGCGGCGTCGACGGGATCGGCGGCGACTATCCGGCCATCGTGCCGATGCTGCCCTCGGGCGTCGGAGCCTCCACCCCGCACCTCACATGGTCAGATGCGCCGTTCAAGAACGGCGAGGCGACGATCCTGGAGCTGGCGGGCGTGCGACGGCGCTACCACTGCCCGATGGCGCGGACCGTCTCGCTCGGCAAGCCGCCGCAGAAGCTGGCCGATGCCAGCGCGGTGATCTGCGACGGAATCGCCGCCGCCCTCGACGCCGCCAAGCCGGGCGCGACCTGCGAGGACGTCGAAGCCGCCTGGCGCCGCGAGCTGGCGAAGTCCGGCTTCGAGAAGGAAAGCCGGATCGGCTACTCGGTCGGGTTGAACTACCCGCCGGACTGGGGCGAGCACACCATGAGCCTGCGCCCGGGCGACCGGACCGTGATCCAGCCGAACATGACCTTCCACATGATCCCCGGCCTGATGCTCGACGATTGCGGCATCGAGATCTCGGAATGCTTCCTGATCACCGACACCGGCGCGGAATGCTTCTACGATTTCCCGCGTCCGATGACCGTGAAGGCGTGACGTCGGCCGTTTCCAGGATGAGAAGAGCTTCCGAAGAGCGTGTCGAAAAGACACGCACGGCGTAATTCTGCAGAATAATCGTCAGTAAATCTTGCAGTGCAACAAAAGATCGCTATTTTCCGGCCATCCCAACGTTGGTGGCCCCCAAAATGTCGCTCCGTAATATCGCGATCATCGCGCACGTCGATCATGGCAAGACAACGCTCGTCGATGTCCTGCTGAAGCAGTCCGGTACCTTCCGCGAAAACCAGCAGACGGCTGAGCGGATGATGGACAGCAACGACATCGAGCGGGAGCGTGGGATCACGATCCTTGCCAAGTGCACCTCGGTCGACTGGAAGGGCACGCGGATCAACATCGTCGATACGCCGGGCCACGCCGATTTCGGCGGCGAGGTGGAGCGCATCCTGACCATGGTTGACGGAGCCCTCCTGCTGGTCGACGCGTCGGAAGGCCCGATGCCGCAGACCAAGTTCGTGCTGGGCAAGGCGCTCGCCCTCGGCCTGCGCCCGATCGTCGTGGTCAACAAGGTCGACAAGCCGGAGCAGCGCGCCTACGAGGTCCAGGACGAGGTGTTCGACCTGTTCGGCGCGCTCGGTGCCGACGAGCATCAGCTCGATTTCCCGACGATCTTCTCCTCGGCCAAGATGGGCTGGGCGTCAGAGACCCCGGACGCGCCGGGCACCGACATGTCGGTCCTGTTCGAGCGCATCGTCGCGCATGTCCCGGAACCGACGGTCGAGCCGGACAAGCCGTTCTCGATGCTGGCCACCACCGTCGAAAGCGACCCGTATCTGGGCCGGATCCTGACCGGTCGCATCCAGTCCGGTAAGATCAAGCCGAACACCCATCTGAAATCCATGTCGCGTACCGGCAAGGAGCTGGAGCGGGCGCGGGTGTCGAAGATTCTCGCCTTCCGCGGCCTGGAGCGCACGCCGCTCGAGGAGGCGTCGGCCGGAGACATCGTCGCGCTGGCCGGCTTCTCCGAGGCGACCGTCGCCGACACGCTCTGCGCGCTGGAGGTGGACACCCCCCTCCCCGCCAACCCGATCGATCCGTCCACCATCGCCGTGACCTTCGCGGTCAACGACAGCCCGCTGGCCGGCCGCGAGGGCGACAAGGTCACCTCGCGCCTGATCCGCGACCGCCTGTTCCGCGAGGCCGAGGGCAATGTCGCCATCCGGGTCAAGGAGACCGAGGACAAGGACGCCTTCGAGGTCGCCGGCCGTGGCGAACTGCAGCTCGCGGTGCTGATCGAGCAGATGCGCCGCGAGGGTTTCGAGCTGTCGATCAGCCGGCCGCGCGTGCTGCTGAAGACCGACCCGGAGACCGGCCAGCGCCAGGAGCCGATCGACGAGGTCTATGTCGACGTGGACGAGGAGTTCTCCGGCGCCGTCATCGAGGCGATCACCCAGCGCAAGGGCGAACTGCTGGAGATGAAGCCGTCGGGCGGCGGCAAGCAGCGCCTGGTGTTCAGCGCCCCGGCCCGCGGCCTGATCGGCTACCACGGCGAGTTCCTGACCGCGACCCGCGGGACCGGCATCATGAACCGGGTGTTCCAGGGATACGCGCCGTACAAGGGCCCTATTCCCGGCCGCCGCGCCGGCGTGCTGGTCTCGATGGAACAGGGCGAGGCGGTGGCCTATGCCCTGCAGAACCTGGAGGAGCGCGGGCCGCTTATGGTGTCGCCGGGCGACAAGGTCTATTCCGGCATGGTGCTCGGCGAGCACAACAAGGGCCAGGACCTCGAGGTCAACCCGCTGAAGTCGAAGCAGCTCACCAACTTCCGCGCGTCGGGCAAGGACGACGCCCTCGACCTGACCCCGCCGATCAAGATGACCCTGGAGCGGGCGATCGCCTATATCGAGGACGACGAGCTGGTCGAGGTGACGCCGAAGAGCATCCGCCTGCGCAAACGCTACCTTGATCCGCACGAGCGCAAGCGCATGCTGAAGAAGAGCGTGCAGCAGAGCGCCTAATCCCGACGCGTCATGCCGGCTCTACACGGCATGACGCCCGACCGCCTTCAGCCGACCTTCGCCACCCGCCCTTCGATCGGATACTGCGGATCGTTGTAGCCCGGCGTCGACGGATGCCCCGGCGCCACCAGACCGTCGATCAGCGCCTCGTCCTCGGCAGTGAAGCCGTAATCCAGTGCCCTCAGGTAGCCCTGGAACTGCGCCATGGTGCGCGGCCCGGCCAGCGTCGCGGTGATCAGCCTGTTGTTCAGCACCCACTGCACGGCGAGGTCGATGGGCGTCGCCCCCTTGGCTTCCGCGTGCGCCTTGATCTTCTGCGCGATCTCCAGGCTCTCGTGGCGCCATTCGGTCTGCATCATGCGCTTGTCCTGACGGCCCGCCCGGCTGCCCTCCTCCGGCGCCACGTTCGGCGCGTACTTGCCGGTCAGGATACCCCGGGCGAGGGGGCTGTAGGGGACGACGCCGAGGCCGAAATAGCCGCAGGCCGGAAGGTGCTCGACCTCCGGCATGCGGTTCAGGGCGTTGTAGTAGGGCTGGCTGACGATCGGACGGTCGATGCCGATCTCGTCGCACAGCCGGCAGATCTCGGCGACCCGCCAGGAACGGTAGTTCGACACCCCGAAATAGCGGATCTTCCCGGCCCGCATCAGGTCGGCGAGCGCGATGACCGTCTCCCGCAGGCCGGTCGCGTGATCCTCCTTGTGCAGGTAGTAGATGTCGATCACGTCGGTGCCGAGCCGTTTCAGGGAGGCGTCGCAGGCCATCTGGACCCACCGCCGCGACAGTCCGCCCCGGTTCGGATCGCCGCCGAGCGGATTGGCGAGCTTGGTCGCCAATACCCAGTAGTCCCGGCCCTCGGAGATCGCCCGGCCGACCACCGCCTCGCTCGCCCCGCCGTTATAGGCGTCGGCGGTATCGATGAAGTTGATCCCGGCATCCCGCGCGGCGGCGATGATCTCCCGGCTCTCCGGCTCCGGCGTCGGTCCGCCGAACATCATGGCGCCGAGGCAGAGCGGCGAGACCTTGAGGCCGGAACGGCCGAGCGTGCGGTAGTCCATGAGATCCTCCCATCCCTTTGCGCGGCAGTCTCCCGCGGCGGATGCGTGCTGTCCAGCGACGCCGCCGCACCCGATGGCCGGCGGCCCTGGCAGCGCCGCACTGCTGCTTCTGTGCCGTTCCTTCTCCCCCTTGCCTCCTCACCGCCCGCATGCTGCCATCCCGGCCAACAAGACCGACCGCCCGAGGGAGGGGCACCATGAGCACCGACACCCTGTCTGCCGAGACCCGCGAGAAGCTGTCCACGGTCAGCACCGCTACCCTGACGACGCAGATGTACAAGCGCGGCTTCCGCAACGTCTTCATGCAGGGCGTCGGGCGGCTGACGACGGCGCACGACCGCAACATGGTCGGCCCCGCCTTCACCCTGCGCTACATCCCGGCGCGCGAGGATCTCGACGACCTGTCGGTGTTCCAGGACTACGACCACCCCCAGCGCAAGGCCATCGAGACCTGTCCCGAAGGGCACGTGCTGGTGATGGACAGCCGGGGCGACGCGACGGCGGCCTCCGCCGGCAACATCCTGATCACCCGGCTGATGAAACGGGGCGCCGCGGGCGTCGTCACCGATGGCGGCTTGCGCGACAGCTACGAGATCGCCGAGTACGACATCCCGGCCTACCATTCCCACCCCTCGCCGCCGACCAACCTCATCAAGCACCACGCGGTGGAGACCCTGAACGAGCCGATCGCCTGCGGCGGCGTGGCGGTCTATCCCGGCGACATCCTGGTCGGCGATCTGGACGGGGTGGTGGTGATCCCGCGCCATCTCGCCGATGAGGTGGCGCACGACGCCGCCGAGCAGGAGATCCACGAGGAGTTCATCTACTCCGAGGTGGCCGGCGGCAAGCCGCTGCGCGGCACCTATCCGCCGAACGAGGAGGCGAAGGCCCGCTACGCCGAATGGCGCAAGAAGCGCGATGGCTGACCGAGCCTCCGCCGGACCGAGCATCGACGACGCGATCGCCGACTACGATAGGCTGGCGGGGACCCTGGCGCCCCGCTATGCCGGATCGGGCGCGGCGGAGCGGCTGGTCAAGCGCCACGCCGCCCTCCTGCCCAAGCCGCCGGGTCCGATCCTGGATATCGGGGCCGGAAGCGGCGCCCACGCGGTCGCCTTCGAGGCCAAGGGCTACCGGGTGGTGGCGGTCGAACCGTCGGCAGGCATGCGGGCGCAGGCCCTCACCCTGTTTCCCGACATGGACGCGGAATGGATCGACGACCGG
The DNA here is from genome assembly GCA_048983575.1 of Thalassobaculum sp. Classification (GTDB taxonomy): domain Bacteria; phylum Pseudomonadota; class Alphaproteobacteria; order Thalassobaculales; family Thalassobaculaceae; genus Thalassobaculum. The sequence goes on from JBLZTD010000001.1 coordinate 3,259,846, forward strand.
CTGCCCGACCTGTCCGTGGTCCGCGCCCGGGGGGAGCGCTTTCCCTTCGTCCTGATCAATGCGGTGTGGATGCACGTCCCGCCCGCCGAAAGGGATCGGGCGGTGGCGGCGGTCGCCGAGCTGCTGACCCCCGGCGGCATCGTCTCCCTCGCCCTGCGCCAGGGTCCGCCGCCGCCGGACCGGCCGATGTACGAGGTCCTGCCGGACCCGATCTCGGCCGATTTCCGGCGCGCCGGCTTCACCGAGCTGGAACGCTCCGACCATGGCGGCGGGGGCGGATCGGATGCCGGCTTCGTGCGACTTGTCCTAAAGGGACCCTGACGGCCGGTCGCCACCGCCGACTTAGACCGTTCTATCCCGCACGGCGACCCTCTAAGCTGCTCCGCAAAATCGTCCTCGGGAGGAAGCATGACGTACGAGACCATCATCCTGGAGCGCATCGGCGACGTCGCCCGGCTGTCGATCAACCGGCCGGACAAGCGCAACGCCGTGAACGAGCAGGTTCACCAGGAGATGCGTGCCGCCGTGTCCGAGATCACCGGCGGCGACAACCCCGCCAAGGCGCTGATCCTCACCGGCACCGGCGACCGGGCCTTCTGCTCCGGCCAGGACCTCTCCGCCCGCAAGCCGCCCGAGAGCGGACCGCCGACCCGCGATCTGGGGGCCGGTCTGGAGATGTACTACAACAATCTGATCCGTCGCCTGCGCCAGATCGAGATGCCGGTGATCACCGCCCTGAACGGTGTCGCCGCCGGAGCGGGCGTCGGCGTGGCTCTGGCCGGCGACATCATCCTCGCCGCGCGCTCCGCCAGGATCGTCGTCAGCTTCTGTCGCGTCGGCCTGATCCCCGATGCCGGCGTCACCCATCACCTGCCCCGCCTGATCGGCGAGAACCGGGCGCTGGCGCTGGCGCTCACCGCCGATCCGCTCGACGCCGAGACGGCCGAGCGCTGGGGCCTGGTCTGGAAGGTCCATGACGACGACGCCCTGCAGGACGAGGCCGTCGCGCTGGCCGCCAAGCTCGCGAAGCTGTCGCCGCGGGTGGTCCAGCGCACCCGGCGCGCCATCCGGTCCGCCATGTCGAACGACCTGGACACCCAGCTCTCCCTCGAACGCGACATCCAGCGCGAGGTCGGTTTCGGCAACGACTACGCCGAAGGCGTGCGCGCCTTCCTGGAAAAGCGGGAGCCGCGCTTCACCGGGACCTGAGCGCTTCCCATCTGGCCCGAGGGATCCGATAGAGGACGTGGCGCGACAGGCGATGGTCCGCCGGCAGCAGCGGATGGTCGAAGTCGCAGCTCTCGTCCCGCGTCATGCCGATCCGACGCATCACCGCCTGGGATCGCTCGTTCTGGGCAGCGGTGAAGGCCACCACCTCGTCGCGCCCGAGCACGTCAAAGGCGAAGTCGAGCGAGGCCGCCGCCGCCTCGCTCGCATATCCCTTGCCCCAGGCGGCGCGCGACAGCCGCCAACCGATCTCGGTGCAGGGCCCGCAGGGCAGCTCCGCGCCATAGGGCGGCACGCTCGGCCCCACCATACCGATGAAGCGGCCGGTCGCCTTCTCTTCGACCGCGAAGAAGCCCAGTCCCTCCGTCTCGATCCGCTCGCGGATGCGCAGGGCGAGCGCGTCGCTCTCCTGCCGGCCGAGCGTCGCGGGGAAGAATTCCATCACCTCCGCATCGGCGTTCAAGGCGGCGAAAGCGGGGTAGTCCGCATCCCGCCAGGAGCGCAGGATCAGGCGCTCGGTCTCGATCGGGAGACCCGGCGGCGGTGCGGTCTGGATCATAGCAACATCCTTGGCGTCGCTCGGGCAGCCCGACTACTCTAACCGCCCGGCTTTGTGGAGACAGAAATGACCGTCCGCATCTATCACAACCCGCGCTGCTCGAAGTCGCGACAGACCCTGGCCCTGCTTCGGGAACGGGGCCTCGAACCGGACGTGGTCGAGTACCTGAAGACCCCGCCAAGCGCGCCCGAACTGGATGCACTGCTTTCCGCCATGGGGCTGGAGCCGCGCGACGCGATGCGCCGCAAGGAGGCACCCTACACGGAACTCGGCCTCGACGACCCGTCCCTCGACCGTGCGGCCCTCATCGAAGCGATGGTGGCGCATCCGATCCTGATCGAGCGGCCAATCGTCGCCGCGGGAGACAAGGCCGCGATGGGCCGACCGCCGGAGGCGGTGCTGAAGATACTCTGAGGTTCCTGGCCCAGGATCCGATGGACGCGATTTCGCCCCTGGGAGACGCCGGCGGTCCTGACCTAAACTTTGCCGAGACCGTCCAGCAAGGGGAACCGCATCATGTCCAAGCTCGACCTGCAGCCGCTCGCCGGTGCCGGTTTCGGACGCCACGTCCGGGTCAAGGATGCCAAGACCGACGCCGAGGTGATCGAGGCGCTGGAGGGCGAGGCCGACACCCTGCTGACGGCGTTCTACGACGGACACGGCTTCATGCTCCTGACCGGACTTCACAGCATGGCCCGCGACCCGTCGCAGCTTGTCCGCCTGTCCCGTCTGTTCGGGCCCGAAGTCGAGGACTATACCAAGACGGGCATGATCCTGGACCGGGTGCACAAGGAGGTTCCGGAGATCCTGGTGATCTCCAACGCGGCGCCGATGAACCAGAAACCGCCCGCCCGGCCGGAACCGGCCCTGACCGACGACGGCGCGCTGCCGGTCCAGTTTCCGCACCGCCGGGGCTGGCACACGGATCAGAGCTACCGCCGACCGCCGCCGGACATCTCCCTGTTCTACTGCGTCCATCCCGCACCGATCGATCAGGCACAGACGCTCTATGCCGACGGCATCTCCGCCTACGAGGCCCTGTCGGAGGAGATGAAGGCGCGGATCGAGGGGGTCGAGGCATTGCACGTCCAGCCCGGCACCGGGCGCGCCGAGCTGGCGGTGCGGGCCGGCGAGACCCCGAAGCCGCTCGGTCCCCTGCAGCAGCCCCAGCGCCAGCCGATCGTCCGCACCCATCCGGTCACCGGACAGAAGGCGCTGTATCTCTGCGAAGTCCGGACAGCTCGACTGGGTCGAGGGTCCCATCGTCGGGATGGAAAAGGGCGTGGACGGCGATGGCGCCAGGCTGGTCTACGAGCTGATGAGTCACTTCACCAGCAGGCCTTTCACCTATGTCCAGGAATGGCGGACCGGCGATCTGGTGATCTACGACAACCGCTGCACCATCCACAGCGCCACCTGGTTCGACGGCGACGCGGTGGACCGGGTGATGTGGCGCACCACCGTGCGCGGCAACCCCGGCCCGGAATACGCCGACGAGCAGCCGAGCTGGCTACCGGCGGCTTAGTCCCTACTGCGCCGCCTTCGTGTTCGGTCGGGCGAAGCGCGCCTCCATCTCGCGGCGGATCTTCACCGCCTGGGACGTCTCGTCGATCTCCACATCGCTCCAGCGCAGACGCTCGCCCTCGGCCACGTCGCGCTTGAGTTTCACGTCGCTGGCCAGCCCCAGCGGCAGGTAGCCCTCCGACAGGGAGGCGGCTGCCGGCGTCTGCTTGCCCCACACGCAGTAGCCGCCCTCCCCGTCCAGGGTCTCGCCGGTCTTCAAGGCGCGCTTGGCCGTGGCGACCACGTCGGAGTTGAAGGCGACAGGCGACCCGGTCGGCTCGCCCCGCAGCGCCGCGCTGGCGACCGAGACGCCGAGTTCCAGGCCGATCATATGGGTCGGGCGATAGAGCGCCGCGTATTTGAAGCTGCTGTCCGGGAGCATCCGGTACTCCTCGAAGCAGTAGGTCGCGTAGTCAGTCTCCGCCTCGATGACCACATAGGTGCCGAACTGGATATGCTCCGGAACCTCGTTCCCCTGTCGGTCGAGGGACGAAATCACCTCCGTCGTGCCAATATCCGGATCGGTCAGCGTCACGGTGCCACCGGCCGAGGCCGGCTTGCACACCTCCGCCACGCCCGGCCCCGAGGACGGCGGGAAGCCAAGCCCGTCCGGCTGCGGCAGCAGACCGGTGGCGTTGCACACCGCCGTCATTTCGATCCCGGACTTGGTGCCGTCGAGGAAGCTGTTGAACATCTTCGGGTTCATCCGTCCCCGGTCGACCAGTTCCTGGGAGAACCCGAAATGGCCCCAAACGGTCTCCGGCGTGGAGGCGTGGTAGCTCGGCAGGTACCGCGTGCCCTTGCCGGCGCAGACGACCTTGAAGCCGCAGGTCCGCGCCCAGTCCACATGCTCGGCGATCAGCGCCGGCTGGTCGCCCCAGGCGAGGCTGTAGACGACACCGGCCGCCTCGGCCTTCGCCGCCAACAACGGCCCGGCGACCACATCGGCCTCCACGTTCACCATGATCACATGACGACCGTTGTCGATCGCCATCAGGCAATGGCGGATACCGGCCGCCGGATCGCCCGTCGCCTCGATCAGCACATCCAGACCGTCGGCGCGGATCAGCGCCTCCGCATCGTCGGTGACGAAGGTCGAACGGTGCTTCAGCGCATCGTCGAAGGAGGTCGCTGCATAGCGTTCGGGTTCCCAGCCGATATAGGCAAGCTGATCCTTTGCCCGGGCAGGGTTGAGATCGGCGATGCCGAGGATCTGCACCCCTTTGGTCAGCCGCGCCTGCGACAGATACATCGCGCCGAACTTGCCGGCCCCGATGATACCGACGCGCACCGGATCTCCGGCCGCCTCCCGGGCAGCCAACATCCTGGAAGATTTACCGCTTCCTCCTCACCTGCGTCAGTCTTGTCGGATGGACCGATTGCGCCGGCCCTGCGCGGAAGTGAACCAGCTAACGCCCGGCAGTACCAGATTGCTGGTGACCCTCTCCATCGGCTAAAATACTATTCAATTCATTCAGGTAACGCCGTCGGACGCCCCGATGGTTCTAGGAGAGCGGGTCATGGAGCTATCATTGGCAACCATCTACGGCCTGCTGCTCGCAGTCGGCCTTGTTTCCGTCGACACGGTCCTCAATGCGAACACGCTGTTCCTCGATTCCCACGTGGCGAAGAAGTTCGAGGAGGCGGGTTACTCCGCCGAAGTGGTCGAACAGCACCTTATCAGCGACCTGTCCATCATCGCCGACACCAAATCCCTGGTGAAGGCGCCGGTCGTGAAATCGAGCGACGCCCCGTCCTTCTCCGCCGCGCTGGCTTCGGTGGTCAACCTGCAGGACTCCCTCGAGGCGGCCCAGCAACTGGTCGGGTTCGCGCCGCCGAGGCTCTACGCCGCCGCCGTCGAACACGGGGAGACCGACACGATCGAATTGACCGGCCGGTCGCCGCTGTTCGGCCGGTTCTCGATCTCGGTCGACGGCGCGGAGCGGAACATCGATCAGATGATCGAGGAAGCCGCCTACCGCACATTTCGTGAACTCGATCCGTACACCGCCGTGCTCTACCGCTTCGTGCGCAGCTCGGACGATATGGAGACCGTCGAGGCCGAGTTGGACGCGGTGCTCGCCCGCGTCCGCCTGACCGCCCATTCGGACACGCGCGCCCAACTCGAAAACCTCAAGGGCATCATCGCCCTCGACCGGAACGATGTCGAAGGCGCGGTCGACTGGTTCCAGGCGGCCCTCAAGGACGATCCGCACTTCCATGTGGTCAGGCTCAACCTGGCGCTCGCCATGGTCCAACTGGACCGCTACGAGGACGCGATCGCCCAAACCAGCTTCATCTCCGAGCCCGCCTACTGGCCGATGACTGGCGACCCGGTTCTGCTGTCCGCCGCCCATGTCCTGCGGGCCGTCGCCTATTGGGGCATGGGAAACCTCGCCCAGGCCAAGTCGGACCTGGAATACGCCATCTACCTGCAGCCGACCTCGACCGCGGCCTATTGGTATCTCGCCGGGGTATTCCACGCGATGGGACAGCCGGGTCAGGGCGACATGATGCTTCAGAAGGCGGTCGAGAACCTGGTCTACTTCGAGACCTACCCGGAGATCGCGTTGCTGTATTTCTGGGTCTCGGCCGAGGACATGCGGCCGCTTGAGCGCCGGACCAATCAGCTACCGAGTTGGCATGGCCAGGGCAAGGCGGCAGCGCCGACGCCTCCGCAGAACCAACCCGATGCGGCACCGCCAGCACCGACGCCGACCGAAACGCCCGTCCGGCAGAGCACCTGACCCCGGCTCGCCCCATCGGTTCGTAACGAAAATCACGGGGCCACCGGAAAGTGGCCCCGTCCCGTCGGTGCCGGTGAAGCGCGACCGGCGCCGGCGTGTCAGGACCCGGCCGCGGCCGAGCCTACGGTGAACCCGCCGCAGATATACATCACCTGTCCGGTCACAAAGCCCGACCGCCGGTCCATGAAGAAGCTGACGCCGTTGGCGATATCCGCCGGCGTGCCGAGACGGCCGACCGGAATGCCGTCGATGATCTTCTGGGTGCGCGGGTCCTCCGGCGGATTGGCGGCGTGCCAGAGGGGGGTGGAAATGCTGCCGGGCCCGATGGCGTTGACCGTGACCCCGTCGCGCGCCAGTTCGAGCGCCCAGGTCCGCGTCATCCCATGGATCGCCGCCTTGGAGGCGGCATAGGCGGTGCGCAGTTCCTTGCCCATGGCAGCACGGGACGAGATCGAGACGATCCGGCCGAATCCCTCCGCCCGCATCCCGTCGACCAACCGCTTGGTGATCGTCAGGATCGGCTTCACGTTCAGCCCCATGACCGCATCGAAATCGTCGAGCGTCGTGTCGTCGAGCAGAGCCGGCTTCACATGGCCGACATTGTGGCACACCCGGGTGATCGGACCGTCCTTCAGCACGTCGTCCAGAGCCGCATGGATGGCGTCCGTATCCATCAGATCGACCTCGACCCATCGGGTCTGGATCGGCGGATCGGGCTCGACCCGGTCGAGGATCACCACCTCGTAGCCGTCCTCGACCAGCCGCTCGACGATGCCCCGCCCGATCGATCGCGACCCTCCGGTCACCAATGCCCGTTCCATGCGTCTTCTCCCTTCGGTTATGTGATCAGTGGGTCGAGTTATGGGCGATCCACGGGTGCATCTCCGGCACCTCCCAACCCGCGTACCAGGCCTCGATATGCGGCTTCAGATCCGCGTAGAGGGCCGCGAAATCCTCGTCGTATGCCACAGCGGACACCTGCTCGGCCAATTCGGCGCCGGCGGTCCTGAGGTCGATACGGGTCGGCCAGCCGTCGCGGAGCACGACCTCGCCGGCGATCAGGACGGTTCGGACATCGCCCTGTTTCGCCCGCTGCAGTACGACGGCGAGCGGATCGGCTTCCGGCGCGATGTAGGGCCAGCCGACACGGTCCAGGTCGACCAGGACCATATCGGCTGCCATTCCGACATCGATCCGGCCCAGCTCATCTTCCCGGCGCAACAGCTTGGCTCCGCCGGTCGTGACCAGACCGACTGTCTGATCAAGGGTCGGCGCCGGGCCACCGATCCTGGGCGTGCGGTGGAGGCGATGGGCAAGGCGGATCTCCGCGAACATGTCCTCGTCATCGCCCAGGGTGGTGCCGTCCATGCCGAGCCCGACCGTCACGCCGGCCGCGAGGAAGCCGTTCAAGGGCGCCACACCGGAGCGTAGACGGAGATTCGAACTGGGATTGTGCGATACCGCCGCACCGGTCTCGGCCAGGATCTCGACGTCGTTCTCCGACGACCAGACCGCATGGGCGAAGGAGATGCGGGGCGACAGCACGCCGAGGTCACGCAGATGGGCCGTCATGGACTTGCCGAGCGCCCGCTCCGCCTCCAGCCGTTCGTACAGGCTTTCCTGGACATGGGTCTGGATGCCGGTGTCGTGGCGCGCGGCCGCGTCGGCGATGGCGACCATCAGGTCGTCGCCGACCCATTGCGGGCCCGGCGGGCCGTACCAGACGCGCGCCCGGGACATCGCCTTCGCCTCGGCGATGAGACCGTCCATCAGGGTCAGATAGTCCCGCTCGCTGCCCTTATCGGCGTCCAGGTAATGGGCGCGGACACGCGTCGCCAGGTCGCCCGGAAGCGATGCGACGAAGGCCTCGTCCTCGCGATGGACGAGGCGGCTGTAGAAGCTCACCCCTCCGGCCAGATGTCCGCGCAGGCCGCTATCCTCATAGGCCTGCAGGCGCGCCGTCAGATCGTCGTGCCCCGATTGATAGGCGTTTCCGACGGAGGCCATGTCCACCACCGCCGTCACGCCGGTCTGCAGCAGCCGCCCGGCCGCCACCAGGGTCCTCAGACGCGGATCGGTCCAGCGCATGCGTGGGTTGCCCATGATCCAGGGCTCCAGCACCCCGTCCTCGATGCCGTGCTGGATATGGGTGACGGCGTTGGAATGATGGTGGGCGTTGATCAGTCCGGGCAGCAGCGCCTGGGTTCCGTCGCCGACCGTCGCCACCCCGGGATGCCGAGCCAGCAACTCCGCGGCAGATGCTATCTCCTCGATCACCCCATCGCGCACCAGCACGGCGGCGTCATCGATACGGCGTGGCGCCGGATCGTCGGTCGACTGGACGAAGGCCCAGCGGGCACGGACAATCAGCTTGGACGGGGTCTCGGTCATCAGGTCCTCCTATCGGGCGGGAGACGCCGATCATACGACGCGGGCGTCGTACGCGAACCCGCCGATCGTCACGACGTCATCGACGGCCGCCGGCAAGTTTGATCGCGTCGGGATGGGCTCGAAGCCGCAGCATCGCCCAGATCCCGAAGACCGGCCCGAGCGCCAACGGAGCGAAGGCCCAGCGCCAGCCGAGCGCGTCGACGAAGACCGGCATCAGATGGATGCTCACCAACGTGAGCAGGAACCCGACGGCGGTCTGCAGCGTGAGCATGGTGCCGACCAGATAGCGGTTCGACAGTTCCGCCACGGACGCAGAGAACTGTCCGGAATTGGCGATAATGCTGACCCCCCAGAGCAGACAGACCGCGACAAGGAGCAGCGGCGGTCCGCCGAAGAACAGACCGACCGTGAGCGAGCAGACGCCGCTGACCGCCATCGCGACCGACGTGACCATGGTCCGCCCGACCCGATCGGCCAGCATACCCGCCAGGAACGCCCCCGCCGCCCCGACGCCGATGGTCGCGAAGGTCGCCAGCCGCGCCCAGGTGATCGCCGCGCCCTCCTCCATCACCAGGCGGAAACTGGCATCGAGAAACACGCCGAGCCAGGCCCAGGCGGCGTAGAGCTCCCACATGTGGCCGAAATAGCCGAAATTCGCGAGCCGGAGCGCCGGCAGCCGCCAGGCCCAGAGCGCCGCCTTCGGATCAAAACGGGCGCCAACGGTCATCAGCGGACCCGTCCCGGCGAGTTGGATCGCGGCCGCGGCGCTGACCGCCAACAGGGAGGTGACGGCGATGGTCCATCGCCAGTCGATGATGATCAGACCGTTGATCAGATGCGGCATCGCCGAACCGAAGGTCAGCGCCGCCACCAGGAGCCCCACCAGAAGTCCGAGATCGCCCTTGGCCCAGCTCGCGGCGATCTTCATGCCGACCGGATAGATCCCGGCGATGCAGGCGCCGGTGACGAAACGCAGAACCAGGACGGTGGTCGATGTCGGATCGACGACAAGGATCAGGGCGTTGGCGGCCGCAGCGACAAGCGCCGAGATCGTGAAGAACAGCCGCGGCTCGATCCGGTCGGCCAGAGCCAATGCGGCGCTGATCAGGCTGCCGGCGACAAAGCCCGCCTGGACGGCGCTGGTGAAGGCCGACTGCTGGAAGCCGCTGAGCGCCACCTCCTCCCGCAGGGCCGGCATGACGGCCGAGGCCGAGAACCAGAGGGACATGGCCGCGACCTCGGCATACGCCAGGACGGCAAGCGATGCTCCCTTGCTCCGAAAACGCACGGCCTCTTCTCGGCCGGACTCAGCCGCCGATGACCCGCTTCGGCGATCCGTCGATCCAGGCCTGAATGTTCTCCACCATCTGGCTGTAGAACGTCCTGTAGGACTCCTCGGTCACATAGCCGACATGGGGCGTGGTGAGCAGGTTCTCGATCTTGCGGAACGGGTGATCGGTCGGCAGCGGCTCCTGGTCGTAGACATCCACCGCCGCCGCGCGGATCTTGCCGGTCGTCAGCGCGTCGATCAGGGCCTGCTGTTCCACGATCGGTCCGCGAGAAGTGTTCACCAGGACGGCCGACGGCTTCATCCGGGCGAAGTCCTCCGCAGTGACCAGTCCGCGCGAGCGGTCCGACAGGATCATGTGGATCGAGACGATGTCGGCGCGGCCGAACAACTCCTCCTTCGACACCTTCTCGACACCCAGTTCGTCGCACCGCTCCTGTTTCAGGTTCGGCGACCAGGCGATGACGTTGAGGCCGAATTTCGGGGCGATCTCGGCCACCATGCCGCCGAGCTTACCGAGCCCGACCACGCCGAGCGTCTTGCCGGAGACGGCGATGCCCGTCCGCTCCTGCCAGCCGCCCCGCTTCATCGTCAGATGGTCGAAGGCGACGTTTCGCATGGTCCCGAGGATCAGCGCCCAGGTCAGTTCCACCGTGCTGGAGCCGGGACTGTCCGTGCCGCAGGTGACGACGCCCATCTCCTTCGCCGTCTTGAGGTCGACGGCGTTGTTCCGCATGCCGGAGGTGATGAACAGCTTCAGGTTCGGCAGGCGGCGGAACACCTTGCCCGGAAACGGCGTGCGCTCGCGCATGGCGCAGACGATCTCGAAATCTTTCAGCCGCTCGACCAGCGGATCGTGTTCCACGAGGTTATCGGTGAAGACAACCGGCTCGAACCCGTCGGGCAGGCTCGACCAGTCGGCACTGCTCAGCGCGGCGTTGGCGTAATCGTCCAGGATCGCGATTTTCGGCACAGGCGTTTCCTCAACTCAGATATCAGGATGCTTCCTGATCTTTTTGTTTTTCCTGCAAGATCATGCTCGCGGAATTCATGCAATAGCGCTGTCCAGTCGGCGCCGGGCCGTCGGGGAACACATGACCCAGATGGGCTTCGCAGCGGCTGCAATGGACTTCGGTCCGGGTCATGAAAAACGACCGGTCGGTGGTGGTCCCCACCGCCTCGTCGCTGATCGGCGCCCAGAAACTCGGCCACCCGGTGCCGCTGTCGTATTTTGTATCGCTGTCGAACAATGGCTGGCCGCAACAGACGCAGACATAGGTCCCCGGCGTCTTGCTGTCGTGATAGGCGTTGGCGAAGGGCCGCTCGGTGCCGTGCTTGCGGGCGACCTTGTACTGCTCCGGCGTCAGCTCGGCCTTCCATTCGGCGTCCGTCTTCACGATCTTCTCAGCCATCTCGGCCTCCTCTGTTGGGGCTCGTCGGTCTCGCTCTCCAACAGATGGGGGCGCCCAGGTCCGACGTCACCGCCCCCATCTCCTCCAGGCGTCACGACTTGCGTCGGGCCTCCAGCACGGTCCCGTCGGCGATCAGCCCGTCGACTTCGTCGGCGGTGAAACCGTTCTCCTGCAGCAGCTCCCGTCCGTGCTCGCCGAAGCGCGGCGGGCGGCGTTTGATCTCGCCCGGCGTTCGGGAAAACTTGATGGGGATTCCCCAACCCTTCCAGCCGTCCTTCTCCGCCGCCATGCCGCGATGGAGCGTGTGCGGATGGGTCATGACCTCTTCGGTATTTCGCATCGGCCCGACCGGCAGGCCGGCGGCCAGCAGGCGGTCGCACAACTCGTCGCCATCCACATCCGTCAGGAGGGCCTGAAGTTCGCCGCGCAGGGCATCCTGGTTGTCCAGACGGTCGCCATTGGTGGCGAAACGCGGGTCGTCGCCCAGCTCCGGCTTGCCGAGTTCCTTGCAGAGCCTCTTGAACGCCCGGTCGTTGCCGCCGGCCAGGAAGATGTCGACGGTGGCGGTCTTGAACAGGTCGTACGGGCTGATGTTCGGGTGCTGGTTGCCGGTCAGCTTCGGGACCCGGCCCGACAGGGAGTAGTTGGCGACATGCGGATGCATCAGCGCGAGGCCGCAATCGTACAGGGTCATGTCGATGTACTGGCCCTGGCCCGAACGCTCCCGCTCCAGCAGCGCCATCAGGATGGCGTTGCACGAGTACAGGCCGGTGCCGATATCGACCATCGGAATGCCGAGACGGACCGGTCCGCCCTCCGGTGTACCGTTGATCGAGAAATGGCCGACCATGGCCTGGATGATCCCGTCATATCCCGGGAAACCGCCATAGGGCCCATCGGCACCGAAGCCGGAGATCCGGCAGTGCACGAGCTTCGGGAAGCGCGCCTTCAGCACCTCCTCGTAGCCCAAACCCCATTTCTCCATGGACCCGGGCTTGTAGTTCTCGACCAGCACATCCGCCTCTTCGAGCAGACGCAGGAGAACCTCCTTGCCGCGATCCGTGGCCAGGTCGAGGGCGAGCGACCGCTTGTTGCGGTTCACACCGAGAAAGTAGCTGGCGTCCTTCCCGTCGTCGAAAGGCGGGCCCCAGTCGCGGACCTCATCCCCCTGCGGCGGTTCGATCTTGATGATCTCCGCCCCATGGTCCCCGAGCATCTGGGTGCAGTACGGACCGCCGAGCACGCGGGTGCAGTCGACGACCTTGATCCCGGCGAGCGTGCCACCGGATGTCTTCTCATTCGCCACCAATATCCTCCCGAAAGGGTCGCGCCCGCAGCCTAGCCGCGGGGCGGCGAAAACAAAAGACGGGGAGCGGCAAGCCGGTCGGCGTCAGGCGGAGCCATCCGACAGGTCGATGAACTTGAGCCAGCTCCAGATCATGTCGACCCGGCCGGTCTCATCCCCCAGGACGGGCAACACCAGCCGCCTGTAGCGCTCGAAGGTCTGACGGGATTGGATCATGGAGGTCCGCAGACCGCTGTAGCAGACGCAGTCCTCCACGACCTGTCGGTAGATCGCCATGTCGCGCTCGGCGAACTCCGGACCGAACGCCTCTTCGATCGTCTGGCCCCTCAGATCCCGGCCGGCGAACTCGGCCAGTCTCGTCCCAAGCACCCGATAGCGGAAGGAGAGCGCCCCTCCGTCGCCCCGTTCAACATTGAACATGATCGTCGTCGGCAGGAATGACGGTAGATCGATAGGCGGATCGATATCCCGACGGCGCGGCGCAGACCCACCGGCCGCCGCGCGCCTCCAATAGGCGAAAAGCCGCTTTTGGTCGGGATCGTCGAACGCCTTCTCGTCGTCGCCGGCTGTCAGCCAGAGCGCCCGTTCCTCAAGGTCCACCATCCCGGTGCCGCCTTCCCGAAGCCCCGAAGTGCATTTCCCAAACAAACTATGCTGGGTATGCGCCTTAACCATGGACTTCAAAACGATTTTAGGAAAATGCTTTGAGTTCACGACACTCAGCGGGCGAGCAGATCCGATGGCCGACGCGAATCGCATCCCCGCCGTCTTTATCCGCGGCGGTACAAGCAAGGGCGTATTCTTTCATGCCCGGGACCTGCCCGAAGACCCGGCGGAACGGGACGCGATTTTCCTCACGGTGATTGGCAGCCCGGATCCCTACGGGCGACAACTCGACGGCATGGGAGGCGGCTACTCGTCGGTCTCCAAGGCGGTCGTGATCGCGCCGTCCAACCGTGCCGACGCCGATGTCGACTTCACCTTCGCCCAGGTGGTGGTCGACAAACCGCTGGTGGACTACGCCCAGACCTGCGGCAACCTCTCCAGCGCGGTCGGACCCTTCGCCGTCGACGAAGGCCTCGTCCAGGTGGTCGACGGCCCGGCGGTGGTCCGCGTGTTCAACACCAACACGTCGAAAATCTATCATGCCCATTTCGACGTTCGGGGCGGGCGCGCGGTCGAGGTCGGCGACTTTGTGCTGCCCGGCGTCTCGGGCAGCGCCGCCCGCATCCGCCTGGACTATGTCGATCCGGGCGGGGCGATGACCCGCGCCTTCCTGCCGACCGGCAACCCGATCGATACCTTCGACGTTGCCGGCATCGGTCCCGTCGAGGCCTCTCTGGTAGACGCCACCAATCCGGTGGTGTTCGTGGCCGCGTCGGCGATGGGCAAGGCCGCCACGGAAACGCCCGACGCGCTCGATGCCGACGCCACCTTCATGGCGGCCATGGATGATCTCCGGCGGCAGGCCGGCGTCGCCATGGGGATGGCCGAAGAACCGAAGGGCGTGCCACTGTCCAATCCGAAGATCGCGATCCTGGCGCCGCCGGCGGAGTTGGTGACGATCGACGGCGAAACCGTATCCGCCTCCGATCACGATATTCTGATCCGCATCCTGTCCATGGAGAAGTGCCACAAGGCGGTCACGGGAACCGGCGCCATGTGCCTGGCCGCCGCCTGCGGCGTCGAGGGCTCGGTACCGCACCGCCTCAGGAAGGGTACCGAAGCAAAGGTGCGAATGGCCTCGCCTTCCGGCGTGATCGAATTGGCCGCCGACGTGGCGCGGACGCCGGACGGCGGCTGGCAGGTGCGCTCGATTTCGGTCGAGCGCACCCAGCGGCGGCTGATGGAAGGCTGGGTCAGGCTGCCGCACGGGTGAAGTCGCGCTTCTGATCCAAGACCCTGCGCTCCCCGGCCTCGGGCCGGGACTAGGCGTCGGGCCGCACGCCCGCCCGGAGGATTACCCCGTAGCGTGACCGGGGATTGGCAGGGTTCGAAGCGCCGCCAGGATCATACGTCACCGAACCCCTTGCCCTCTTCTGCCAACTTCAGCAGCAGCGGGCTCGGTGCCATCCACGGCCCTTGTTCCTTCTCGAACTGACGCATCTTCTCAGCGATCGTCTTCAACCCGACCGTATCGGCCCAGAACATCGGACCGCCGCGATAGCGCGGGAAGCCGTAGCCGTGCATCCACACCACGTCGATATCGCTGGCGCGCAGGGCGATGCCTTCCTCCAGGATCTTGGCGCCCTCATTGACCAGCGGGTAGAGACAGCGCTCCAGGATCTCCTCGTCGGACACCGTGCGCCGCTCAATTCCGAGTTCCTTGGAGGTCTCCTTTATCAGCGCCTCGATCTCGGGATCCGGGATCGGCGTGCGACCGTCCTCGTACTTGAACCAGCCCTTCCCGGTCTTCTGTCCGAACCGGCCCATCTCGCAGATCTTGTCGGCGATCGTGCCGGGATACCGTCCTTCGCCCCAGGTGCCGCCATTGGCCTTGATCTGCTCCTGGCGGACCCGCCGGGAAACATCGTTGCCGGCCAGGTCGATCATGGCGAACGGCCCCATCGGCAGGCCGAAATCGTAGATCACCCGGTCGATATCCTGGGGGAGCGCCCCCTCCTCGACCAGGAACATCGCCTCGCGCATGTACTGGTGCAGCATGCGGTTGCCGACGAAGCCGTGGCAGACGCCGACCAGAACGCCGACCTTTCCGAGGGTCTTGGAGAGCCCCATGACCGTGGCAATCACCTCGTCGGACGTCTTCTCGCCGCGCACATTCTCCATCAGGCGCATGACATTGGCCGGACTGAAGAAATGCGTGCCGATCACCTCCCCGGGTCGGGAGGTGGCGCCGGCGATCTCGTTCACGTCGAGGGTCGAGGTGTTGGTCGCCATGATCACGCCCGGCTTGCAGATCCGGTCCAGCCTGGCGAACAGCTCCTTCTTGACGCTCATATCCTCGAACACCGCCTCGACCACGATGTCGGTCGCCGCGAGCTCCACCAGATCGGTGGCTGGGGTGATCAGCCCCATGCGCGTATCCATCGCTTCCTGGCTGAGGCGCCCCTTGGAGACCGTGGCGGCGTAATTCTTCCGGATCCTCTCCATGCCGGCGTCGAGGGCCGCCTGCTCGCTTTCGACCACGGTGACCGGGATGCCGGCATTGGCGAAGACCATGGCGATTCCGCCGCCCATGGTGCCGCAGCCGATGACGCCGGCATTCTGAATCGGCCGCGTCGGGGTATCCTTCGGCACGTCCGGAATCTTCGCCACCTCGCGCTCGGCGAAGAACGCGTGGCGCATCGACCGGGCCTCGTCGGCATTGACGAGCTGCTCGAACTCTTTGCGCTCGAAATTCAGGCCATCGGCGAACGCCATCGTCGCCGCCGCCTCGACGCAGCGCACGCAGGCATACGGCGCGTTCATGCCCCGGGCGCGCTTGGCCATCGACGTCCTGAATGCGTCGAACAGCCCGGGATTGTCTTTGGCCTCCTGCAGCCCGTCGGTCCGTTCGCCGGACCGGCGCGGCGTACCGCCCGCCTTGGCCAGACGTTCGGCGGCGGCGACGGCCACGGCGATCACCGCCTCGACGTCGCCCTCGGCGAGTTCGTCGACGATGCCGGCCTCGTAGGCCTCCTTCTCGGAAACCAGTCGGCCGGAAACGATCATCTCAAGCGCCTTGGACACGCCGGCGACCCGGGGCAGCCGCTGCGTTCCGCCGGCACCGGGCAGGATGCCCAGGGTCACTTCGGGCAGACCGAGTTTCGTCTTCGGCCCGCAGACCCGGTAGTGGCAGCCGAGCGCCAGCTCCAGCCCGCCCCCGGCCGCCACGCCGTGGATCGCGGCGACGACCGGTTTGTCGAGCCCCTCGAGGTCATCGAGGATCGGCGTCAGGCGGCGCACATGCTCAGGCGGCGTCGTCCCGAATTCGCGGATATCGGCGCCGGCGCAGAACATCCGGCCCGCGCCGGTGATGACGATGCCGTCGACGTCGGAATCGCCGGCCAGACGACCGATCGCCGCATCCAATCCCTCGCGGACCGGCCAACCCAGCCCGTTCACCGGCGGATTGTTCAGCCTAAGAAGGGCGACACGGCCTCGGCGCTCCTCGATCACTGCGCTCATCTGGTTTCCTCTCCAATGCGATCTTTTCTCTTTGGACTTCGATAACAGGCCGCGCCGCCGCTTGCCAGACGACACGAAGGTCGCGACGCTACCCGAAAAATAGACCTGGGAGGACACGGGCGTGACAATGATCAACCTCGCCCACGCGCTCGAAGCCTCGGCCGCGGTGTTTCCGGCGCGCGAGGCGCTCGTCTGCGGCGCCCGACGCCTCACCTATCTGGAGCTAGATCGGGCGGCTTCCCGTCTGGCCGCCGGCCTCACCGCGCGGGGAATCGGTCCGGGGAGCATCGTGGCGCTGGCCTGCCCCAACGTGCCCGCCTTTCCGATCGCCTATTTCGCGATCCTGAAAACCGGGGCGGCCGTGCTGCCCGTCAGCCTGCTCCTGAAGGCGGATGAGATCGCCTACATGCTGGCACATTCCGGCGCATCGGCCCTGTTCTGCCATCCCGGCTCGGAGACCGCGCCGATCGGGCGCGAGGGAATGGCCGCGTTCGAACGCACCGGATCCTGCACGCTGTTCGCCTGGATTCCGGCGGAGGACGGCGGCCGGCCTGCAGACGGCCGTCCCGCGCTCACGGATCTGGAGGCGGATGTCGAACGCTACGACACCGTGAATTGCTCGGCCGACGACACCGCCGTCATCGTCTACACTTCCGGCACCACCGGGCGGCCGAAGGGCGCGGAGCTGACCCATGCCAACCTGCTGATCCACGCCCTGATGATCCGAAACAACGGCAACTGGGGCAGCGACGAGGTGATTCTCGTCGCTCTGCCGCTGTTCCACATCTTCGGCCAGATCTGTCAGATGGCGGCGGGGCTCTCCGGGGGCGCCACTCTCGTCCTGGTGCCGAGATTTCGACGCGGCGGCGGTTCTCCGGCTGATCGAGGCGGAACGGGTCACCCGCTTCTCCGGCGTGCCGACCATGTACTGGGCGATGCTGACCCATGCGGAAAGGGAGGGTATCGGGTCCGAGGCGCTGACCAGCCTGCGGGGCGCCACATCGGGCGGCGCGTCCCTGCCGGTGGAGATGATGCGGCGGTTCGACGCCCGGTTCGGCACCGAGATCCGCGAAGGCTACGGCCTGAGCGAGACATCGCCGGCGGCCACGACCCATGCACCGGGCATGCCGAGAAAACCGGGCTCCGTCGGCACCCCGCTCTGGGGCGTGCAGGTACGGATCGTCGACGAGGAGGACAAGGAACTGCAGCGCGGCGAGCGGGGCGAAGTGGTAATCCGCGGGCACTGCGTGATGAAGGGCTATCTCAACGACCCGACCGCAACCGCCGAGGCGTTCCGCGGCGGATGGTTCCACACCGGCGACATCGGCCTGCTGGACGCCGATGGCTACCTGTTCATCGTCGACCGCAAGAAGGAGATGATCATCCGCAACGGCATGAACGTCTATCCGCGCGAGGTCGAAGAGGTCCTGACGACGCATCCGGAAGTCTCGATGGTGGCGGTGATCGGCGTGCCGCACGAGGAACACGGCCAGGAGGTCAAGGCCGTCGCCGTCCGGGCTGCGGGCTCGTCTCTGGTCGAGGGGGACCTGATCGCCTGGGCGCGCGAGCGGATGGGGGCCCACAAATACCCCCGTATCGTCGAGTTCCGCGACGCGCTCCCCATGAACGCCACCGGCAAAATCCAGAAGCGGGCATTGAGCTGATGATCCGCCGGACACCGGCCGTCCCGACCGATGCCGCCGTCGCCTACTCCCCGCGCCGCACCCGCTTCGGACAGGGTACGACCGTGCCGGCCAGCGGGTTGAACTCGGACCGGTCGGTCTTCGCCAGGCTGCGGCCGTAGAGGTGCAGGGAGAGCGACGGTCGATCCGAGTTGTTGCGGATGCTGTGGATGTCGTTCGGACTGAAGGTCTTCACGACCCCGGCGGTCACCACGGTCTCGGCGGCCTGGTCCAGCGAGGCCCGACCCGCTTCTCCGCCATCGTCGGTCCGGCGCCAGTCGACATTGATCTCCTCGCCGTCGAGGCCCATGACGACTCCCCAGGTCTGATGGTCGTGCGGCGCGACACCCCGTCCCGGCTCCCAGCACACCGTTTCCAGCAGGAACCCATCCTCCGGCTCTTCGTGCAGGATGGTGATGCCGAACCCCTGGTTCGCATCCGTCTCGTACAGCTCCTCCGCGATCCAGGACCGGTCCTCGGCGAGCGGACGCAGACGGGCGCTCAGGGCGGCGACCAGCCCGTCAGGCGTCGTTTCCTCGGCGACGATCCGGCGGATATCCGCCACCAGCGTGTCGATCATGGCGTTCCCTTCCATCTGATTTTCCGGGCATCATTCCATCGCCGGACAGCGACCTGAACCCGCAATCTGCGCCGCCGCTCGTGCCGCCCCCACCGACCGAAACTGCATTCGGGGTTTCCGGCGATAGCTCGAAAGCGATATCATATCGGTTGTGCAATGAAAAAACTCATTATGCGGTAACACTTCTGACCGGCTTCGGGCACGCGGCAATCCGGTGCAGTCAGCCCCTCGACGCCCTGGCGCGTACGGGTCTAGGCTTCACGCAATCAGAAAACGACCAATCGACGACAAGTGAGGAAACCGTGTCGGGTAAGACCGTCCATATCGGCTGCGGAGCCGGCTTCGCCGGAGACCGCTGGGATGCCGCCGTACCGATCGTCGCCACCCTCGCCACCCGCGATGGCCCTCGATACCTGATGTACGAGACCCTGGCCGAGCGCACCCTGGCGCTGGCCCAGCAGGCGAAGATCGAAGATCCGTCCAAAGGATATTCTCCCTATCTGGAGCGGATTCTCCGCCCGGTCCTCGCCAAGACGAAGGCAGCCGGCATCCGGGTCGTCTCCAATTTCGGCGCCGCCAACCCGAAGGCCGGAGCCCAGCGGATCCTTGAAATGGCGAAGGAGGACGGTGTCGCCGGCCTCAAGGTCGCGGTGGTCGAGGGCGACGATCTCACAACTGTGATGACCGAGGGCGACATCCGGGACCACAAGGCGGTCGAGGGCCTGGAGATGCCCGAAGGCCGGATGGTGGCTGCGAATGTCTATCTCGGCGCCCAGGCCATCGCCGATGCGCTCGCCATGGGCGCCGACATTGTCGTGGTCGGCCGCTGCGCGGACCCGGCGCTCGCCCTCGGCCCGCTGATCCACGAACATGGCTGGTCGATGGACGACCTCGACCGGATCGCCGCCGGCACCATGTGCGGGCACCTTCTCGAGTGCGGCGCCCAGGTCACCGGCGGCTACTTCGCCGATCCGGGCTACAAGGATGTCCCCGATTTCGGCCATGTGGGCTTCCCCATCGCCGAGGTCGAGGCGGACGGGACCGTGACCATCACCAAGGCCGACCGGACCGGCGGCCTGGTCAGCCACCGGACGGTGAAGGAGCAATTGCTGTACGAGATGCACGACCCCGCGAACTATCTCACCCCGGATGTGGTCCTGGACATCACCGGGGTCGCGATCGAGGAAGTCGGGCGGGATCGGGTGCGGATCACCGGCGCCAAGGGCAAGCGACGCCCGCCGACCCTCAAGGCGACCGTGAGTTTCGAGGGCGGCTGGCTCGGCGAGGGTGAGATCACCTATGCCGGTCCCAATGCCCGCCGCCGGGCCGAGCTGGCGATCGAGGCGCTTCGTACGCGGGTGCGCGATCTCGGGACCAACTGGCCGCTACGCTTCGACCTGATCGGGACGGTTTCGACCTTCGACGGGGACGGCGGCGACCTGCGCGCGGCGAACGAGTGGGACACCGACGGCGAGTACCGCGTGCGCATGGCGACGAAAGGGCCGGACAAGCAGATGGCCCAATGGATCGCCGACGAAGTGCTCTCGCTGTACTGCTCCGGCCCGGCCGGCGGAGGGGGGGCGCGTCACCGGATCGTGCCGCAGATCACCACAGCCTCCATTCTGGTCGACCGCGCCAAGGTATCGGCGGCCGCCCATCTGGTCGAGGAGAGTACCTGATGACCGCCGAGGAAACCGCGAAGGGCCGCAGGGTGGTCAGGGTGCCGCTGCACGAGGTCGCCCACGGCCGCACCGGCGACAAGGGCAATCGGGTCAACATCAGCCTGATCCCGTACCACGATGCGGCGTTCCCCTATCTGCGCGAGCAGGTCACCGAAGCCGCGGTGAAGGAGCATTTCGCCGTCAAGGGAGCCAGCGCGGTCACACGGTACGAGCTGCCCACCTTTCCGGCGTTCAATTTCGTGATCGACGACGTTCTGGAAGGCGGGGTTAACGGCGCGCTGAACCTGGACACCCACGGCAAGTCCTTCGCGTTCCATCTGTTGGCGATGGAGGTGGACATGCCGGAAGACCTGGTCCTGCACCCGGAGAAGGGCGCGCGCTGACGCGCCCCTCCCCGCGAGGGCAAAGTGTCCCCTATTCCTCGGCTGCGGCGGCGGCAGACGCTGTCTCGGGTTCCTTGCGGCGAACGGCCCAGGCGAGCGCCGCCATGCCGAGCACGATGGACAAGATGGTGCCGCCGAGCACACCGATACGGACCGCCGACTGCAACGCGGGATCGGAGAAGGCCAGGGTGCCAATAAACAGCGACATCGTGAAACCGATGCCCGCGAGTTGGGAGACGCCGTAGAGCTTCGTCCAGTTCACGCCGTCGGGGAGGCTCGCCCAGCCCATGCGGACGGCGATCCAGCAAGCGCCGAGGATACCGACCGGTTTGCCGACCACCAGGCCCGCCGCGATGCCGAGCGGCAACGGTGCGATCAGGTCGTCGACCGACAGACCGCTCAGCGGGACGCCGGCATTCGCGAAGGCGAACAGCGGCAGGATCATGAACGCGACCCAGGGGTGCAGGACATGTTCCAGGACCTCCAGAGGCGATTTGCCGTCGTCCTGCAGGACACCGTCCGGCCCCCGCAGCGGCACGGTCAGCGCCACCACGACGCCGGCCAGAGTTGCGTGGACGCCCGACTTCAAAACGGCGACCCAGATCACCAGACCGACGACGATGTAAAGGCCGATGCGCCGGACACCCAGCAGGTTCATTGCGATCAGAACCGCAAGCCCCGCCCCGGCCACGCCGAGCGCACCGACAGACAGATTTCGACGTGTAGAACAGCGCGATGACCACGATGGCACCGAGATCGTCAAGCACCGCAAGCGCGAGCAGGAAGACCTTGAGACTTGCCGGAGCGCGGGATCCGATCAGAGCCAATGCCCCCAGAGCGAAGGCGATATCGGTGGCCGCCGGGATGGCCCACCCGTCCAGGTTCGCCGGGGTCCCCGCGTTTATCACGACGAAGATGAGCGCCGGCACAACCATGCCGCCAACGGCGCCCAGGGCCGGAAGACTCGCCGCCCTCAGGGACGAGAGCTTGCCCTGCAGCATCTCCCGCTTGATCTCCAGACCGACGAGGAAGAAGAAGATCGCCATCAGCCCGTCGTTGATCCAGAGCAGGAGCGGCTTCTCGATGCCGACCCCTTCGACGGTCACCGAGACGGTGGCGAGCAGCAGCCGGTCGTACAGTCCGGTGAGGATCGAATTGTTGGCGATCAGGGCGACGACCGCCGCTAGGGCGAGCAGAACACCCGGCGTCGCCTCGTGATGCAGCAAGGCGGCGGGCGTGAATTTGCCTCCCAAATGGTTGGGGGTCGTCATGGCGAACTCCATAGCCGCGGATCGACACCCGCGATGTTCCAGGGATTGCCCCCCTTAACTAGGGGGTTATCCGGCATTGGCAAACTTGAAACCGCTACCTGAGTTCAGCTTTTCGTTCACCGCCTGCTCCTGGACGCTGAGGCGCGCCAGGTCTTCCGGCCGCATCCCTGTGGACAGCGCCTTCATCCCGTCCGTCCATTTCGGCAGGTTGGAATTGATCTCCGCCTTCGTGCGTCGCATGTCGTTGAGCCGGTCGAGTTCCGACTGCAGCTTCTCCTCGATTCCGGCGCTGCGCAGCTCGATATAGCCACGGTGGTCCGGAAGGACGGCGGCGATGGCGGGAAGCACGGCGTTTATGTAGTTCTGATCGGCTTCGAGCCGTGATGCCGACCGCAGATTGAGGAAGGCCCAGCCCTGAACCGTGCCGAGCCGGTACGAGCCCAGCTGGCAGACCTCGAAGACGTACTGGGCGGGATAGTGCTGCGCCAGGTCCTCCAGTGTCCGCATCGCCTTGGTGGAATTGACGTAGGTTTCGCGCATCGCGCGGATGAGGACATCGACCTTCGCCCGGTGCCGTGCGAAGAACTGATGATCGGTCTTCATCTTCTGATAACTGCGCTCCTGCCGACGAAGCTCGCCGCCGAGCTTCTCCGTCGCCTTGTAGGCGGCATCCAGCAGTTTCACATAGGCGCGGAAGGCCAGCACCGGATCCGAGGCCTTGGCCGTATCCTTGGCGAGCTGCTCAATATTGTTAGGCAGGGAGGAAGCCATGCGCTCTGAGTTCCACCATTGAATGGCGGACTATATCAGCTAACAAGGTTTATGGACCGTTAACGCAAATCGCTGGAAATGCTCGGCTCGCGCATGCGACCCTCCGTCAAAGGCTGTTCTGCCGCCCAGATTCCATCCGTCGAAGGCCTGACATGTACCGTTTCGAAGACGCCCGACTGCTGACCGGCGGCGGTCGCTACGTGGAGGACGTGCGTCCCGAAGATGCGCTTGCGATGCGCGTCCTGCGCTCGCCGGTAGCGCATGGGGCGATCACGTCGCTCGATCTCGAAGAAGCCCGCGACCTGCCGGGTGTCGTCGCGATCCTCACGGCCAAAGACCTGGTGGATCTCGGAATCGGACCGATGACCGCCCTCTCGCCCGTGGCGAACAGTGACGGTTCCCCTATGGTCGAGCCGCCCCGGCCCGTGCTGGCGGAAGGCGAGGTGAAGTATGTCGGCCAGCCCATCGTCGCCGTGATCGCCGAGAGCGACTCGGCCGCCGAAAACGCGTTGGAAGCGATCGGCCTGGACATCGACGAGCGTGCCAACGTCACCGACCCGGAAGCGGCTTTCGGTGGGACGGTGGAGATCTGGCCCGACGCGCCGCAAAACGTGGCCATCGACTGGGACAAGGGCAACCGGGAGGAAACCGAGGCGGCGTTCGCCGAGGCCGCCCATGTGGTCGAACTGACGGTGCGCCATCCGCGCGTCGCCATTCAGCCGATCGAGACCCGGGGCTGCATCGGCACCTACGAGATCGAAGCCGACCACTACACCCTGGTCACGCCCTCCCAGGGCGTGATGTCGCTGAAAGGTGCGATGGCCCGCTATCTCGGGGTCGATGCCGACCGGGTCCGGGTCATCACCGAGGATGTCGGCGGCAGCTTCGCGGTCAAGATTTGGCCGTATCCCGAGCAGGTCCTGGTTCTCGCCGCCGCGAGGGTCACGGGCCGCCCGGTCGCCTGGCAGGCGTCGCGCACCGAGAGCTTCATCTCCGACGCGATGGGCCGGGGACGGGTCGACCGCGCCGCCCTTGCGCTGGACGACGAGGGGCGATTTCTCGGCTTCAGGATCGATGCGCTGGCGGATATCGGTGCCTATTGGAACGCGGTGAACCCGTCCATCGTCACCGGCGGCGCGGTGCGCACCTTCGGGCACTGCTACCGCATTCCGGGGATGCACTACCGGGTCCGCGGCGTCTTCACCAACGCGATGACCACCGACGCCTATCGCGGCGCGGGAAAGCCGGAGAGCGGCGGGACCCTCGAACGGCTGATCGACGTCGCCGCCGACCGTCTCGGCATCGACCGGATGGAGCTGCGGCGGCGCAACCTGATCACCCCGGACCTGCTGCCCTACACCACGGCGATGGGCGAGACCATCGACGGGGGCGACTTTCCCAAGGTCTTCGCCCGTATCCAGGAGATCAGCGAGGCCGCCGGCATCGGCCGACGCAAATCGGACAGCGAACGGGCCGGGAAGCTAAGGGGTTTCGCCATCGGCACGCACATGCACGCCACCGGCGGCTCGGTCGCAGAGCGATCGGAGGTGCGCGCCCTGCCCGACGGCTCCGTCGTGGTGCGCACCGGCACCCAGGATTCCGGCCAGGGCCATCGCACGGCGCTGGCGATGGTGGCCGCCGAGGTCCTGGAAATCCCGGTCGAGCGGATCCGCGTCGAACAGGGCGACAGCGACTTTCTGACAAAGGGCGGCGGTACCGGGGGATCCAACCTGATGCCGATCGCGGCGAACACGGTGCATCGGACGGCCCGGCACATGCTGGACAAGGCCAAGCAGGTCGCCGGCCACCTGCTGGAGGCCGCCCCCGTCGACATCGAGTACGGGCTCGGCGCGTTCCGGATCGCCGGCACCGACCGCCGGATCAGCCTCGGCGACGTCGCTGCCGGCTGGGACAGCGTGCCGCCGGAGCAGTATGACGGCGATCTCGGCACCGGCTGCATGGCGCAGCTCGACTTCGAGGGGGTGCATACGACGTTTCCCAACGGCGCCTATGCGGTCGAGGTCGAAGTCGACCCGGAAACCGGCCATGTCCGCCTCGCGCGGTTCAGCGGCGTCGACGATCTCGGCCGGGTGATCAACGAGCAGACCGCGCGCGGACAGCTCCATGGCGGCATCGGCCAGGCGGTCGGCGAGGCGCTGATGGAGGTCATGGTGCACGATCCGGACTCGGGCCAGGTGCTCTCCGGCTCGCTGATGGATTATGCCCTGCCCCGGGCCGGCGACATGCCGATGTTCGACCTGCACTGGGCGCCGACGGCAAGTCCGAACAGCCTGATCGGCGCCAAGGGTGTCGGCGAGGTCTCGTCGATCGGCGCGCCCGGCGTGATCGTCAACGCCGTGCTGGACGCCCTTCGCCCTTTCGGCGTCGAGCATATCGACCTTCCTCTCACCCCGGAGAAAGTCTGGCGCGCGATGCACGCCTCCCGGGACTGAGCGAGCGAACCACCAAGAAAACCAACAAGACTGAGGAAACGATCATGACCGGCTCCCCCAATCCCTCGAAGTCCAGCGGCCCGATCACCGGCGGGGAGGCAATGGTCAACGCGCTGACCGCCCACGGCATCGACACCGTCTTCGGTCTGCCCGGCATCCAGCTCGATCACCTGTTCAATGCCTTCCACGATCATGCGAACGAGATCCGCGTCCTGAACGCCCGCCACGAGCAGGGCACGGCCTACATGGCCTTCGGCTGGGCGCAGTCCACCGGCAAGGTCGGCGCCTATGCGGTGGTGCCGGGGCCCGGCATCCTGAATACCGGCGCGGCACTCTCGACCGCCTATGGCTGCAGCGCGAAGGTGCTGGCGCTGACAGGGCAGATCCCGTCGGACGCGATCGGCCGCGGCTACGGCATGCTGCACGAGATCCCGGACCAGATCGGCATCCTCGAGCGGCTGACCAAGTTCGCCGGCCGGGCCGACCATCCGAGCGAAGTGCCCGGTGTCGTCGCCGACGCCTTCCGCGCGATGTATTCCGGCCGTCCCCGCCCCGCCGCGATCGAAGTGCCGATGGACGTGCTCGCCCAACGGGGCATGGTCGCGCCCGTCGCCCCCCACGAGATCCGCCATCCGGAGCCCGACCCCGACCTGATAGAGGCGGCGGCGAAGCTGCTCGGCCAGGCCGAAAACCCCATGATCCTGGTGGGCGGCGGCGCCTATGACGCGGCCGAGTCGGTGCGCGCGCTGTCGGCTGCGCTCGAGGCGCCGGTGGTCTCCTATCAGAACGGCCGGGGGATCATCGACGAACGCTCGCCCTACGCCCTGCCCCATCCGGCCGGTGCGGAATACTGGAGCACCTGCGACGTCGTCGTCGGGATCGGCTGCCGCATGCAGCCGGAACGCATGATGTGGGGCACCGACGACGACCTGAAGGTCATCCACATCGACCTGGACCCGACCGAGATCAACCGCATCGCCACGCCGACCGTCGGCATTCTGGCCGATGCCGACACCGCCACCCGGGCGATCCTGGACGCGCTGCCGAAGCACAACTCCGTGCGCGCCTCGCGATCTGACGAGTTCGCCGGGCTCAAGGCACGCTACTGGAAACGATTCCATGACATCTGCGGGCCGCAGATGGCGTTTCTGGAGGTGCTCCGCCGCGCCCTGCCCGAAGGCGGACTGTTCGTCGACGAGTTCACCCAGGTCGGCTACGTCAGCCGTGTCGGCTTCCCGGTCTACGGCCCCCGGCAGATGGTCACGCCCGGATACCAGGGCACGCTCGGCTACGGCTACGCCACCTCCCTCGGCGTTCAGGCGGCCCATCCGGACAAGCCGGTTCTCTCGGTCAACGGCGACGGCGGCTTCATGTTCACCTCGAACGAGATCGCCACGGCGGTGCATCACGGACTGCCGGTTGTCGCCGTCGTTTTCGCCGACGGCGCCTACGGCAATGTCCTGCGCATGCAGAAGAACCTGCACGACAACCGGGTCATCGCCTCGACCTTCACCAATCCCGACTTCGTCAAGCTGGCCGAGGCCTACGGCGCCGACGGTCGCCGCGCCGAGACACCCGAACAGTTGGAGGTGCAGGTGACCGAGGCCTTCGCCGCGCGCCGGCCGACGATCATCGAGGTCCCGGTCGGCGAGATGCCCGAGCCCTGGGATGTGATTAGGCCGACATCCACCCGGGGCCCTATGAAGGCCTGACAATCATCCATCTGGAGACGGTTCATGGCTGAGAAGATCGCACTGATCGTCGGCGCCGGCGCGGGGCTCAGCGCCTCGCTCGCCCGGAAGTTCGCCGGCAACGGCTACAGCGTGGCGCTGGCCGCCCGCAATGCGGACAAGCTGGCCGACCTGGCGAAGGAGACCGGAGCGGAGGCCTATACCTGCGACGCCGCCTCGCCGGAGGAGATGGCCGCCCTCTTCGCTGCGGTGGACCGTGACCTCGGCGCCGCGGACGTCGCCGTCTACAATCCGTCGGCCCGGGTCCGCGGTCCGGTGCACGACCTCGATCCCGAAAAGGTCCGGGACGCCTTGATGATCTCCTCCTACGGCGCGTTCCTGATGGCGCAGGAGGCGGTGAAGCGGATGTTGCCGAAGAAAAACGGCGCGCTCCTCTTCACCGGCGCCTCCGCCGGCGTGAAGGGGTTCGCCAACTCCTCAAGCTTCGCCATGGGCAAGTTCGCGCTGCGCGGCCTCGCCCAGGCGTTGGCGCGCGAACTGCACCCCCAGGGCATCCATGTCGGTCATTTCGTCATCGACGGCGGCATCGCCTCCTCCTACGGCAAGAGGGAGGACGACAGCACCCTGGACCCGGACGCCATCGCCGAGACCTACTGGCAGTTCGTCCATCAGCACCGGAGCGCCTGGGCCTGGGAGATCGAATTGCGGCCGTGGGTCGAGACCTTCTGAGCCGCCAACGCCCGGTGACAGCGGGGAACGACTGTCCCCAAGCGCGGATACTTGCCGTCTTCAACGCTCGGAATGGGCAGGGAAAGGCTCGACACGGCCCTGCCAGGAACTCGTCCGTATCCCCTTCGCGAAGTCGATACAATACGCAGCAATGCCGACAACGCTGGGAATATCGCCAAAGAATCAGAATGTTGGCAAGTACTCCAGCGACAGCGACGTCAAGCTTCACGGCAATGTCAAATATTGATGATCGACAAGTTCCCCGTTAACCCTTACGAATTGGCAAAGTCCCGGTGGGACTGGCATCGTCTGAGGAGACGGGGCGAGACGTCGTCCCACGTGCGTGCGGCAGCCTATGAGGGCCCCCTCGAACGTCCTGGGAGGGTGTACTTTCAAGATTGGTGGACGCGCCACGCGGAGTGCATATCGAATGGCCACTGGCACGGTGAAGTGGTTCAATACCACTAAGGGTTACGGGTTCATCAAGCCGGATGACGGCGGCGCGGACGTGTTCGTCCATATCACGGCCGTGCAGCGTTCCGGCATGCAGGGCCTGGATGAAGGTCAGGCTATCGCCTACGAGCTGAAGCCGCAGCGCAACGGGAAGATGGCGGCGGAGGATCTCAGCCCGCTCTGAGACACTGTCGTATCCAGATTTCGAACGGCGGCGCAGCCCTCTGCGCCGCCGTTTTCCTTTTTGGCAATCCCCGTCGTCGGCCCCATGCCGGAAAATCCATTTCACGGCAGAAGTTTCTTGAACGCATATATCGTTACGACATATATCGGTACGATACGTATCGGTCCGATAGATCGATTTCACGATCAGCAAGCCCCGGGGCTCCAATGGATGTCCGCACTCTCTGCCTTGCCGTCCTGACCAAGGGCGAGGCCACCGGCTACGAGATCAAGAAGATGTTCGAGGAAGGGCCCTTCGCCCATTTCCAGAGTGCGAGCTTCGGGTCGATCTATCCCGCCCTCTCCCGTCTCCTCGCAGACGGTCTCGTCGAGGCGCGGGCCCAGGAACAGGACGGACGGCCGGACAAGAAAGTCTATTCGATCACCGAGGCCGGAAACGCCGTGGTCGATGCGGCCCTGACGATCGCCCCGGAACCGGACACCTTCCGCTCGGATTTCCTGTTCCTGCTGTACTTCGCATCGCGCCTGTCGGACGAGCGGGTCAACGAACTCATCGATCGGCGTATCGAACTCTACCGCCACAAGCAGGGACATATCTGCGAGCAGATGACCATGCGCGAGGCGAACCAGTGCAACGGCGATCCGGGCCGTGAATTCGTCGCCGGGTTCGGGATCGCCATCTACAAAGCGGCCGCCGATTACCTCGAGGCCAACCGCGCAACCCTTCTCGAGCACCTGCGCGCCGCCCGGGCGCGGACCGCCGAAGCCGCCGAATAGGAGCCCGCTCATGCGCATCAAAGGATCCCTCGTCCTGGCAGGGGTGCTCGCCATCGCAGCGGTCGCCTGGATCGCCTCGGGACAGGTCGGTGAACAGCCCGCGACGGCCTCGCAGGAACCGCCGCGGGTGGAGACGGCGGAACCCGCTTCCGCGACGCGCGTCCGGGTGCGCGACATCCGGTCGTCGCCCTTCGTCGCCTCCGTCGTGACATCGGGTCAGACGGAAGCGGCCCGGATCGTCAACATAAGGGCCGAAACCGCCGGCCGAATACTCGAAACGCCCGCCATCAAAGGCACGGTGGTGCGGCCGGGCGACGTGCTGATCCAGATCGACAGGGCGGATCGGGCGGCACTGCTGGAGGAGGCGAAGGCGCGGATTGCCCAGCGGCAGATGGAATATGACGCCGCCTCCCAGCTGGCGGCCAAAGGATTTCAGGCGGAGACGACACGGGCCGGCGCCAGGGCCGAGCTCGAGTCCGCCAAGGCGGAACGTCGGACGATTGAAGTCGATCTCGAACGGACGCAGCTTGAAGCGCCGGTTGCGGGTATCTTGGAGCAGCGGATGGTCGAGGTCGGCGATTATGTCGGCGTGGGCGACGAGGTGGCCACCGTTGTCGAACTGAATCCGCTGCTGATCACCGCCCAGATCGCCGAACGCCAGGCGCCTCTCCTCGAGGTCGGAATGCCGGCGCACGCGCGTCTCTCCACCGGCGACGAACTGATCGGCATCGTCAGCTACGTCGCCTCCGTCGCCGACGAGGCGACGAGAACTTTCCGGATCGAGATCGAGATCGACAACAGCGACTACCGGTTCGGCCAGGGCTTGACGGCCGGCGTCGAGATCGATCTTCCGTCGGTCCATGCCCACCCGGTCTCGCCGTCGATCTTCCGGCTCGACGAGAACGGCCGGATTGGCGTGATGACCGTCGACGCCGAAAACCGTGCGCGCTTTCAGCCGATCAGCATCGTCGGCGTGGACGGCCAGGGAACCTGGGTCCGGGGCCTCTCGGACACCGCCCGGGTCATCACCGTCGGCCAGCAATTGGTCGAAGACGGCGAAACGGTGGAACCGGTCCTGGCCGACACCGAAGGGGCGACGTCGTGAAGGCGCTCATTTCCGCCGCCCTGGCCCGCAGCCGGACCACCCTCTCCGCTCTGCTGCTGATCCTGATCGCCGGAACGGTCTCCTACATCGAGATTCCGAAGGAAGCGGATCCGGATATCAACATCCCGATCATCTACGTCTCGATCAACTTCGAGGGGATCTCGCCCGAGGATTCCGAGCGGCTGCTGCTCAGGCCGATGGAGCAGGAACTGCGCTCCATCGAGGGCATCAAGGAGATGCGCTCGACCGCCTTCGAGGGCGGCGCCAACATCGTGCTCGAGTTCGACGCCGGCTTCGACGCCGACAGGGCGCTGGACGACGTGCGCGAGAAGGTGGACACGGCCAAGCCGGAACTGCCCGAGGACACCGACGAGCCGACGGTCAACGAGGTCAATTTCTCCCTTTTTCCGGTTCTCGTGGTCACGCTGTCCGGCGACGTACCCGAGCAGGTTCTCCTGCGGACGGCCCGTCAGCTCCGCGACGCCATCGAAGGCATTCCCTCGGTGCTGGAGGCCAAGCTCACCGGCCAGCGCGAGGAACTCGTCGAGATCGTCATCGACCCGGTCCGGCTCGAGACCTACGGTCTGCGGGCCGCCGACGTGCTCGATATGGTCGCCCGCTCGAACCGCCTGATCGCCGCCGGCGCCCTGGATACAGGCGGTGGCCGCTTCCCGATCAAGGTTCCCGGGCTCTACGAGGACGTGACCGACATCCTGAACCAGCCGCTGAAGACGAGCGGAGACGCGGTCGTCCGCGTGCGCGACATCGGCACGGTCCAGCGCACCTTCAAGGACCGGGACACCTACGCCCGCCTGAACGGCGAGCAGGCGATCGCCCTGGAAGTCTCGAAACGGACCGGCGAGAACGTGATCGAGACGATCGAACGGGTCCGCGCCACCGTGAACGCCGCCGAAGATCTGATCCCGAACGGCATCAGCATCACCTTCAGTCAGGACAAGTCCGACAACATCAAGACCATGCTGACGGACCTGCAGAACAACGTCATGAGCGCGATCCTGCTGGTCATGATCGTGATCGTCGGTGCGCTCGGCATCCGCACCGCCGGACTGGTCGGCATGGCCATTCCGGGATCGTTCCTGCTCGGCATTCTGGTCCTGTCGTCGCTCGGTCTCACGATCAACATCGTCGTGCTGTTCAGCCTGATCCTGGCCGTCGGCATGATGGTGGACGGCGCCATCGTGGTGACCGAGTTCGCCGACCGTAAGATGGCCGAGGGCAATACCAAACTGGAGGCGTACCGGGCCGCCGCCCAGCGGATGGCGTGGCCGATCATCGCGTCCACCGCGACAACGCTTGCGGCGTTCTTCCCGCTGCTGTTCTGGCCGGGCGTGGTCGGCGAGTTCATGAAGTTCCTGCCGATCACTCTGCTCGCCACCCTGTCGGCCTCGCTGCTGATGGCCCTGATCTTCGTGCCTGCCCTCGGCGCCCAGATCGGCAAGGCCAGCGCCTCCGGCGAGGATGACCGCCGGCAGCTGGCCGCCGCCGAGAACGGCAGCCTGAGCGACATCAAGGGGTTCACGGGAGTGTATCTCAGGATCCTGGGCGCCGGCCTGCGCGCGCCCGGGCTCGTCCTGCTGGCCGCTTTGGGGACGCTGATCGGCGTTCAGTACTACTACGCGACCCATGGTAACGGCATCGAGTTCTTCCCCGATGTGGAGCCCGAAGTCGCCAAGGTCTACGTCCACGCACGGGGCAATCTGTCGGTCGAAGAGAAACTCGACCTCGTCCTGCCGGTCGAGAAGGTCGTCATGGAAGTCGGCGGCTACGAGTTGCTCTACACCTATGTGGGCGAGGCCCAGCAGGGCGGCGGCCAGGATGTGGCCGACGATGTGATCGGCAGCGTCCAGATCGAATTCGCCCCCTGGCAGCAGCGGCCTCCGGCCGGCGAGATCCTGCAGACGATCAGCGACAGGACCAGCGGCTTCGCCGGCATCACCGTCGAACCCCGCGAGGAGGAAGGCGGCCCCCCGACAGGCAAACCGGTCCAGCTCCAGCTTCGGTCCCGCGACCGCGAGGCGCTGAACGAGGCAGCCGACCTCACCATGGCCAAGTTCAAGTCCATGACCGGACTGAAGGACCTGGAGGACACCAGGGACGTCCCCGGTATCGAGTGGCGGATCGCTGTAGACCGCGCCCAGGCGGCCAAGTTCGGCGCCGATGTCTCGCTCGCCGGACAGTACGTCCAGCTCGTCACCAAAGGCCTGAAGATCACCGACTTCCGCCCGAACGACAGCGACGAGGAGATCGACGTCGTCGTCCGCTATCCGGAAGCCTACAGGACGGTCGAACAGATCGACCGCATCCGCATGGAAACGGCCCAGGGTCTTGTCCCGATCGCCAACTTCATCGACCGCAATGCCGAGCCCAAGACCGGCAAGATCCGTCGGGTCGACACCCAGGAGGCAATCACGGTCAAGGCGGACGTCCGCGACGGCGTGCTGCCCGACAACAAGGTCCAGGAGCTCCGCGCCTGGCTGGACGGCAATCCCCTGCCCGCCAACGTGGAGGCGACCTTCAAGGGCGAGGACGAGGAGCAGCAGCAGGCCCAGGCATTCCTGGTGAAGGCATTCGGGATCGCGCTGTTCATCATGGCGATCATTCTGGTCACCCAGTTCAACAGCTTCTACTCGGCCTTCCTCATTCTCAGCGCGGTGATCATGTCGACCATCGGCGTGATGCTGGGTCTGATCATCACCGGCTCGCCCTTCGGCATCGTCATGACCGGCATCGGGGTGATCGCGCTGGCGGGGATCGTGGTGAACAACAACATCGTCCTGATCGACACGTTCGACACGATCCGCCCGGCCTGCGCCGACACCCGCGAGGCGATCCTGCGCACCGGCGCCCAGCGCCTGCGCCCGGTGATGCTCACCACGGTCACGACCATCCTCGGCCTGATCCCGATGGTCCTGCAGGTCAATATCGACTTCGTGTCCCGCGAGGTCACGGTCGGCGCGCCGTCCACGCAGTGGTGGGTGTCGCTGGCCACCGCCATCGTCTTCGGCCTGGCCTTCGCAACGGTCCTGACGCTGATCGTCACCCCGTGCGCTCTCATGTTCCGCGACAAGCTCGCCGCCGGCTGGACCAGCCTGAAGAGCGGGATCGGCGGCCTATTCAGGCGCCATCGAAGCGGCGCGCAGATCGACGGAACGAAGGCGGGGGGTGGCGGCGCCGGTGGGCCGGAGCCGCAGGCGGCCGAGTAGGTTGCCGCCCCGACGCCTTATCTCGACGGACGGGCGGAGAGGTCAGTCGCGAAATGACACCACCGCCTGGCCGATGCGGCTGGCGGTGGTGATCCAGCACATCACACCGAACACCCCGGCGATCCAGGGGAAGTAATCGGGGAACACGCAGATCGCCATGAGGCAGACGATGGTCTCGGCGCCTTCGGTCAGGCCACCCAGATAGAAGATCGACTTGGCCCCCCTGGCCTCGGTGGTGACCCCGCGTTTGGCGGCGATGATGGCATAGGCCAGGAACGACGCGCCGGTGCCGATGAAGCTGAAAATCAGAAATGCGGCGAAAACCGCCTCATCCGGCCGTCCGAGCGCCACCCCGAAGACGACCGCGCTGTAGAAGATGAAGTCCAGAACGATGTCCAGATAGCCGCCGAGGTCGCTCGGGCCCGCGGCCCTGGCGACGGCCCCGTCGAGACCGTCCGCCAGACGGTTGGCGACGATCAGCGACAGGGCGAGCGCGTATTGCTCGGAGGCCAGGGCCGGCACGGCGCCGAGGCCGACCACGAAGCCCGCGAGCGTGACCGCATTGGCTGAGATCCCCAGGCGCGCGATCGCCCGCCCGGCCACGTTCAGGGGCGGATCGACGACCCGGCGCAGCGCCGCGTCGAACATCGCCTCACCCCGCCGGTTTCCGCGGCTCCACAGACTCGCCCCGCGGTTCGGAAGCCGGGTCGGAAGGCGCCGCCGCGGCGGCCACGGCGGGTTCGAGGCTGCCGTCTTCCGCAATCTCGTCGGCGGCCTTCAGCAGACGGCGGTAGGTGCGGACCGCGAGCGGAATGGTCGCGAGATAGACGATCAGCACGATGCCGAGCGAGAACCAGGGGGCGCTGATGACCGCGGCGATCACCAGTCCGGCGCCGATCAGCGTGGGCAGCACCCAGCGTTGCGGAACCTTCATCCGCTTGAAGGAATAGGTGGGTATCTGGCTGACCATCAGCAGCCCGACACCGGTCAGCCAGACGGCCACCAGCACGGGCGCCTCCTGGAGACCCAGTTCGAACTGGAAATCCAGGATCATCGGCAGCAGGGCAAGGCCGGCCCCGGCGGGCGCCGGGACGCCGGTGAAATAGTTATAGGCGAAGGCGGGCTTGTCATCGTCCAGCCTGACGTTGAACCGGGCCAGGCGGAGGACGCAGCAGGTCGCGAAAAACAGCACGGCCATCCAGCCGAAATTCTTCAGATCGACCATCGACCAGAGAAAAACCACGATGGCCGGCACCACGCCGAAGCACAGGAAGTCGGACAGCGAGTCCAGCTCGGCGCCGAACTTTGACTGGGCCCGCAGAAGCCGGGCCATGCGGCCGTCCAACGCGTCGAACACCGCCGCCAGCAGGATCAGACCGACCGCGAACTCCCAACGGTCCGCCAGGGCGAAGCGCAGTCCCGACAGGCCGGAACAGAGCGCCATCACGGTGATGATGTTCGGCAGCAGCTTGTTGAAGGAAAGACCGCTGAACCGCTGCCCCCTGCGCCGGCGCAGACGGGTCATCGGACCGCCCCCTCCCGCGCCTTTTCGGTGCTCTCCAGATCGGCGATCACCGTCTCGCCGGCCACGCAGCGCTGGCCGAGCGCCACCTGCGGCGCGACGTCCGGCGGCAGATACACGTCGACCCGGCTGCCGAAGCGGATCATGCCCATGCGCTCGCCGGCGAGAAGGGTCTGGCCCTCGCTGATCTTGCAGATGATGCGGCGGGCGACCAGCCCGGCGATCTGCACGAAGGCGAGCGGCCTCCCGTCCCGGCTCTCCATGGCGACGAGTTGACGTTCGTTCTTCTCGCTCGCCTTGTCGAGCGAGGCGTTGACGAAGGCACCCGGCACATAGGCCAGCTTGACCACACGGCCGTCCACCGGCGTCCGGTTCACATGGACGTCGAACACGTTCATGAAGATGCAGACCCGCTGCACTTCGCCGTCGCCCATGTCCAGTTCCTTCGGCCAGGGCGCCGGCCCGACGGACACGACGACCCCATCGGCGGGGCTGATCACCAAGCCGGTGCGCACGGGCGTCACCCTGTCCGGGTCGCGGAAGAAGTACACGCACCACGCGGTCAGGATGAGTCCCGGCACCAGCAGCCAGTCGGCGATCAGGGCCAATATGACGGTCGCCACGGCGAAAATGGCGATGAACGGTCGCCCTTCCCGGGCGATCGGAACGAGAATTGAGCTTAGCACGGCGGTTTCCGTCGATCAGTTCACCGTCGGCAGGCCGAAGACCTGCCCGGGAAAGATCAGATCCGGATCCTGGATCTGATCGCGATTGGCGTCGTGGATCTGCACGTAACGCATGCCTTCCCCATAGACGCGGGTGGCAATGACCCAGAGATTGTTACCGGGCTGGATCACCACAAGGCGGTCATCGGGCAAGCCCTTAAGTGGGGCCGCCCGCACGAATGGAAAGGCCACGCGGGCACGGACTTTTCCGCCCTCGTCCACCTTGTCGACGCGCAGATTGTAGTTCCCGGGAGCCACCGGCTCCTTCGGGCTCAGCTGCCAGCGCCCCTCGGCGTCGGCGGTGGCGCTGCCTGCGGGTTTGTTGTCGATATAGACCTCGACATCGGCGTTGGGCTCGGTCCGGCCGCCGAACACCACTTCGCCCTTGTCGTCGTACTCGATCACGTCGACGGACACGTCGCCGGCATCCGCCGCCTCTGCGGGGCCGGCAGCCTGATCCGAGGACGCGGGCGCCTTGGCCGTTTCGGGGAAGGCCTTGATGATCGGGGACGCGGGATCCGCCTCTGTCCTGCCCGCCTCTGTCCTGCCCGCCACCGATTGGCCCTCGGGCGCCGTGCCATTCGCCGTCGCCGGCCGATCGTCCGTGCCGGCGACCTGCGCCGGCGGCACATCTGTTTGCGGCTTCTGAACACCGGCATCGGTCGAAGATGGGCCGGCGCCTGTCGCCGCCGTATCCTGCGGGGCGCCCGGCGCCGGATCCCCCGGCCCGGCCGCGGGCGCCTGGAGTATCCGGGCGGCGCCGGCCGCCGCCTCGTCGCGCGGCAGCACCATGGCCAGCGGCTGGCTCGGTTCGGTCGTCGGCCGGCCGGCGATGTCCTTGCCGGGCTCCGGAACGACGAGCACCACCGTTTCCTCGGACTCAGCGTCCTCCGGCTCCCCCTCCTGGCGCAAGGTCAGAGCGAATTGTCCCGGACCGAGTTGATGATCCGGCAGAAACACCCATTCGCCGCGCTCGTCACTCGTGACCTTGCCGACCTCCCGCTCTCCATCGAGAATTGTCACCTCGGTGTTCGGGCGCGCTCGGCCGGCAATGACGGCATTGCCCTCAGGATCCACACGCACGATGTCGAAGCTCGGCTTGCGGGGCGGCTCCCGATCGGCCGACGCCACACCGGCACCACTCTCCCTGGTCGGCGAATCCTCGCCCGTGGCGGTCTTCTTCGGCAGCACCGATTGATAGCCACCTGTCGAGCCGTCCGCCGGTGCCGGGACCTTCGGTTTCACGGGAACCGCCGGCGCCTCGACACGGGGCTCCTCGTCCTCGTCGTCGCCGGGAACAAGCCAGAAGTTGAGACCGAGCGCCGCCAGGATCGCGACACCGCCCATCACACCTACAATTGCCGGCTTGGAAACCATCGGTTTGCGGCCCTTTTCGTTTCGCGCACATTAAACCGACCAGCGGCGTCGTACAATCGCGGTGGGGAAGCCGCCGGGGCGTGGCCGAGACTTGATCCAGGCGATTGACCTTGCCGGGCCACGGTGCGAAAGACGCCCCCATGAGCAAGAAACACCCCCTCTCCATCTGCGTCTTCTGCGGGTCCTCTTCCAGAGTCGATTCCGTCTACAAGAACTCCGCGACCGAGTTCGGCCGCATTCTCGGCGAGCGCGGATGCACCCTCATATATGGCGGTGGCCGGGTCGGGCTGATGGGGCTCGCCGCCGACGCGACGCTGGAGGCCGGGGGCAAGGTGATCGGTGTGATCCCGAGCTTCCTGCAAAATCTGGAGGTCGGCCATGCCGGCCTGGACGAGTTGGTGGTGACCGACAGCATGCACGAGCGCAAGCGGATCATGTACGAGCGCGCCGACGCGTTCGTGGTCCTGCCCGGCGGCCTCGGCACCCTCGACGAGACCATGGAAGCGCTGACCTGGGCGCAGCTCAAACTGTCCGACAAGCCGATCGTGTTCGTCGACGTCGCCGGATTCTGGCAACCCCTCCTGAAGCTGATCGATCACACCATCGCGTCCGGTTTCACCCGCGAGGAAAACCGGGGCCTCTACAAGGTGGTGGATGCTCCTGCCGATGTGTTCGACGCGATGGGCGACTGGCACGCGCCCGAAGGCGATCTGAAGGCCAAGTGGCTCTAAGCGAAATCGCTGCAAAGGTGCGCTTGAACCGCGGCGGACCGGTGATATTGTGCCGCCGACCTC
The DNA here is from genome assembly GCA_048983575.1 of Thalassobaculum sp. Taxonomy (GTDB): domain Bacteria; phylum Pseudomonadota; class Alphaproteobacteria; order Thalassobaculales; family Thalassobaculaceae; genus Thalassobaculum. Next base: position 3,297,869 of record JBLZTD010000001.1, read on the forward strand.
ACCGACGACCCGATCCGACCAACATTCGCAGGAGTACCCCATGGCGAAGATCAAAGTAGCCAACCCGATCGTCGAACTCGACGGCGACGAGATGACCCGGATCATCTGGCAGATGATCAAGGACAAGCTGATCTTCCCGTATCTCGATATCGACCTGAAGTACTACGACCTCGGCGTCGAGGCCCGCGACAAGACCGACGATCAGATCACCATCGACTCCGCCAACGCCATCAAGCAGTACGGCGTCGGCGTCAAATGCGCGACCATCACCCCCGATGAGGCGCGCGTCGAGGAGTTCGGTCTGAAGAAGATGTGGCGCTCGCCGAACGGCACCATCCGCAACATCCTCGGCGGCACCGTGTTCCGTCAGCCGATCATCTGCAAGAACGTGCCGCGCCTCGTGCCGGGCTGGACCCAGCCGATCGTCATCGGCCGTCACGCCTTCGGCGACCAGTACCGCGCCACCGACTTCCTGGTGGACGGGCCGGGCAAGCTGACCATCACCTTCCAGCCGGAGAACGGCGAGCCGATCACCCGCGAAGTGTACGACTTCCCGGGCAGCGGCGTGGCGATGGCCATGTACAATCTGGACGAGTCGATCCGCGGCTTCGCCCGGGCCTGCTTCAACTACGGCCTCGACCTCGGCTGGCCGGTCTACCTGTCGACCAAGAACACGATCCTCAAGGCCTATGACGGCCGCTTCAAGGACCTGTTCGAAGAGGTCTTCAATGCGGAGTTCAAGGCCAAGTTCGACGCCAAGGGCATCGTCTACGAGCACCGGCTGATCGACGACATGGTCGCCTCGGCGCTCAAGTGGTCGGGCAACTTCGTGTGGGCCTGCAAGAACTACGACGGCGACGTGCAGTCCGACACCGTGGCCCAGGGCTTCGGCTCGCTCGGTCTGATGACCTCGGTGTTGATGACGCCGGACGGCAAGACCGTCGAGGCCGAGGCGGCCCACGGCACGGTCACCCGCCACTACCGCCAGCACCAGCAGGGCAAGGAGACCTCGACCAACCCGATCGCGTCGATCTTCGCCTGGACCCGGGGCCTCTCCTTCCGCGCCAAGTTCGACGATACACCGGAAGTTGCCGAGTTCGCCCAGACGCTGGAGAAGGTCTGCATCGACACCGTCGAGAGCGGTGCGATGACCAAGGATCTGGCCCTGCTGATCAGCCCCGATCAGCCGTGGTCGACCACCCAGCAGTTCCTCGCCAAGCTTGACGAGAATCTTCAGAAGGCAATGAGCTGAGGTCGCCCATGTCGTCACGTTCTAAGGGTATCGTCGCCGCGATGGTCGCGGCGACGCTTTGTACTTTGAGCGTGGCGGCGAATGCCGAATGCGTTCCCGGCGAGTTGAAGGACGGATGGCTCCTCGAGCAGGAGACTAAGGGGGGCCATACCGTCGACCGCCACGTCGCCAAGAGTGACGCCTGGCTGATCGACCGGCTGCATAAAGAGCCCACCATTCCGGCGGCCAGTTCCTTCCCGGACCGGGTTACCGCCCGCAAGGTCATCGGCCTCGCGCTGCAGCCGGATAAGACCGACCTGGACGACTGGGCGACCCGGGCCAATGGCGGCGAAGTGGCTGAGATCCGCATGGCGTTCGAGCAGCCGATTGGCAGGCTCGTCCCCCGTGGGTCGGCATCGGCCATTCCGGCGCATGGGCTCCGGCTGTTCGTCATGGCCGACGGCAGCGGCTCCTGCCATCTCCTGACCGCCTATCCCACCACCCATCGCTAGAGATCCGCTCTCCGATCCGCGCTGCTGCCGCCAGAAATCCGGGCGGCATAGGCGGCCGCACGCTATCCGTCGCCAGAACCCCGCGTTCGGCGAGGCAGATTAAATATTTTGTTCCAACATATTAAGATTTTTTCTTAATCGTATTTCTAACGTTTGATCAAAGCAGCGCCATTTCGCAAAATTTTATATTCATATAATGAAATTTATGCGTTTTAACCGGCCACGCTCCGGCGATATCCTTGGATCCCGGCATGCGCCGTGGAGGAAGCGTTCCAGAATGGAAACGCAGTCGAGGGGTCGATGCAATGCCGTACCCGCTGAGTCAGGATCGCCGGATTTCCCGATTCTACGACTACTGGAACGGCCTTCGGCAGACCGGGTCCATTCCCTCCCAGGACTTGATCGATCCCGTCGATCTCGCCCCGCTTCTGCCGTTCCTTTGGGTCGTGCGGTGGGATGAGGAGGCACGGGACTTCGTCTACCGGTTGGCCGGCGAGAGCATCCTTCGAAACATCCGACAGTCGATCCGTCACAAGCCGCTTGGCGCCATCTACGAACCCGACGTTGCCGACGCGCTACGGCGGCGGCTGCAGCAGGTGTGCTCGGGTCCCTACGCCTATTACGGGCGCGGCCAGATCTATGGGGAGATCGGTCGCTACGGCATCGGGGAGCGGCTGATCCTTCCGCTCGTCGACGAAAAGGGGCGGCCCAGGCTGGTCATCGGCTGCACCGTGTACGCAACGACCAACTGGCCCCTGACGACGCCCGACCCGGCCCCCAAACCGGAAGCCGAGACCGGCGTTTACACGACCTTCGACGGGACCCCGGTGGAGCGGATCAGAGAAGCAGGTTGAGATAGCTGCCCGGCGGCGCATCCGGATCGATGTTGTCGTTGGCGATCAACATCATCAATCGCTGGATCTGCCGCTCAATCTCGGCGTCGGTGGTCGCCGTCTTGAGGCGATAACCTCGGGTAGGACCGGACCCCCGCGCTGTCGCCGGAACCCTGGAAGCATCCACCCGGGACGGTGCAATCGTCCGCCTCCCGGTACGGGCAGGTATGCGCGGATCACCGGGACCGGTCGGTGTAAGGGCCATCGTTCCGCCTCGTCAGAGGGAGTTGAGAAACATCACCAAGCTATGATAACCGATCCGCCCGGTCCCGTCAGGCGTGTCCGCGCTGGTCGGCGCCCTTGCCAAGCAGCGGCTCCAACCGGTCGAGCCCCTTGTTCAGGGTTTGCGGGCTCGCCGCGAAGCAAAGCCGCAGATGACCCTCACCGGCCGGCCCGAAGGCGCTGCCCGGCGCCAAGCCGACATTCGCCTCGTCGATGATGCGCTTGGCCATCGCCAGACTGTCGGTCATCCCCTCCACGGTAAAGAACGCGTAGAACGCCGCCTTCGGCCGGACAGCCCGGACCATGGGCCAGGACTTCAGCCGGTCGAACACGATATCGCGGCCGGCGAGGCACTGGGCCCGGAGATCGCGGATCACCTCGTCGCCCTCGCGCAGGGCGGTGATCGCGCCGCGCTGCAGGAACTGAGGCACGCCGGAGGTGGTGATCTGAACCAGCTTGGCGATCACCGGCGCCAGCGCGGCCGGATGGGTGAGCCAGCCGAGCCGCCAGCCGGTCATCATCCAGGACTTCGAGAACGAGTTGACGACGATCAGCCGATCGTCGGGCCGGGCGACCTGCAGGAAGGACGGCGCCACGTCGCGATCGAAGACGAGCTGATGATAGACCTCGTCGGCGACCACCCAGACGCCGCGGTCGCGGGCGAACTCCATGACCGCCTTCTGCTGATCCGCCTCCATCAGCCAGCCGGTCGGGTTGCCCGGCGAGTTGATGAAAATCGCCTTGGTCCTCTCGGTCACGGCGGCAAAGAGAGCGTCGAGATCGAGCTGCCAGCCGTCCTGCTCCATGCGGATCGACACGTCGCGCACGATGCCGCCATGCACCGTCACGGTCGAGTAGATGTTCGGCCAGACCGGGCCGACGACAACCACTTCGTCCCCCGGCTCCACCAGCATGTCCATCACCAGGTAGAGCCCGGACATTCCGGCCGTCACCAGGCTCAGCCTGTCGTCATCGACATCGACGCCGAAGGTCCGTTTGGTATAGGCGGCGAGTTCGTCGCGCAGTTCCCTGATGCCGCGCTGGTCCGTGTAGAAGGTCTCGCCGCGCATCAGGGAGTTGGCGGCCGACCTGGCGATGAATTCCGGAGTTCGACCGGTCGCCTTCGCCGAACCAGAACGGCACCAGGTCCGGCTTGTCCCAGCCATGCACGGCGACCCGGACGATATCGGTCTCCTCGAGCCCGGCGACATCGCGGCGAAGGTCCGCCAAAAGCGGGCTGGACGAGGATTCTCTGGTCATCCTGGGCTCCGGTCTTCAACTGGTGCAACTGACCGCCCCGGTTACCCCATCGGATCGGCGGGCGATAGGGCTTTTTCCGGCGCGCCGGTTGGGCTAAGCGATGCGGATGGACAGCACCATCTACCTCATCCGCCACGGCGAGACCGTATGGAACCGCATCGGTCGGCTTCAGGGCCAGCTCGACGCGCCGCTCACCCATGCGGGGCTTGCCCAGGCCCATGCGGTGGGCCGGGATCTGACGGCGCGGCTTGCCGGTCACGCTCCGGCGATGACGGCAAGCCCCCTCGGCCGCACGCGTCAGACCGCCGCGATCATCGCCGAACATCTCGGGATCGGGTTCGACGACATCGCCCTGGACGAGCGGCTCATGGAAATCACGCTCGGCGACCATGACGGCTATGCCGGATGGGAGGCGATCGACCGGGACCATCCGGACCTCGCCGCGGAGCGCCGGCGCGACCCCTGGAACTTCAGACATCCGAACGGCGAGTCCACCCAGATGGTGCAGGACCGCCTGCGTCCCGTGCTCGAGCACCTGAACGCCACGCCCGGCATCCACGTCGTCGTTGCCCATGGCGTGGTGAACAAGGTCTTCCGCGGGCTGTATCTAGGCCTGACCCGCGAGGAGACCTTCGCCCTCGACCGCCCGCAGAACGCCTATTTCCGCCTGCAGGCCGGCACCGAGGCCCGCATCGAGCTCGACGTCGAGGCCGCTGTCTCGGCCGCGATCTGACGGTACGGCGGATCTCTCAGCCCGGCCCCCGGGACGGGAGCCGGGAAAGGATAGGCGTCGGGACCGGGATCACCCCTTCTCGCAATGATCCCGCACCAGACGATCCAGGGCCCGCACGCCGAAACCGCTGGCGCCTTTCGGGGTCGTCGGCCGGTCCTTGCGGCTCCAGGTGACGCCGGCGATGTCCATGTGGATCCACGGCACCTTGTTCACGAAACGCTCCAGGAAACAGGCCGCCGTGATCGACCCGCCCCAGCGCGGTCCGGCGTTCTTCATGTCGGCGACGTCGCTGTCCATCTGCTTATTGTAGGCGTCGCCCAGCGGCATCCGCCAGACCGCCTCGCCGACCGCGTCGGCCGCCGCCTGGAGTTCGCCCGCGAGCTTGTCGTCGTTGGCGAAATAGCCGCAGGTCTCCTCGCCCAGGGCCACCATCATGGCGCCGGTGAGCGTGGCCAGATTGATCATGAACTCGGGCTTGTACTTGTCCTGGGTGTACCAGAGCGCGTTGGCCAGAACGAGGCGCCCCTCGGCGTCCGTATTGATGATCTCAATGGTCTGCCCCGACATCGAGGTGACGATGTCCCCGGGGCGCTGGGCATTGCCGTCCGGCATGTTCTCGACCAGGCCGATCACACCGATCACGTTGGCCTTCGCCTTGCGCTTGGCCAGGCCGCACATCAGGCCCGAGACCACGCCGGCACCGCCCATGTCGAACTTCATGTCCTCCATGCCGCCGGCGGGTTTCAGCGAGATTCCGCCGGTGTCGAAGCACACGCCCTTGCCGATGAAGGCGACCGGCTTCTGGCTCTTGGGCCCGCCTTCCCAGCGCATCACGACCAGGCGCGACTCCCGGGCGCTGCCCTGGCCGACGCCGAGCAGCGCGCCCATGCCGAGCTTGGCCATCTGTTTCTCGTCAAGCACGTCGATCTTCAGGCCGAGATCCTTCATGGCGGCGACGCGGTTGGCGAATTCGACCGGGTACAGAACGTTCGGCGGCTCGGAGACCAGGTCGCGGGTAAAGGCGACGCCCTCGGCTACGGCGGCCTCGACATCGTAGATCTTCTTCGCCTCGGCATGCCCCTCGACGGAGACCGTCACCTTGGCAAGGGTCGGTTTGTCTTCCTTGGTCAGCTTGGTCTTGTACTGGTCGAACCGGTACGACCGCAGGGTCATGCCGAGCGCCAGATGGGCCGCGACCTCGGCGCGCTTGTCCTCGGCGGCCTCGATCATCACCGTGGCTTCCTTCTCGCCGCTATTGGCGAGGGCCGTGTAGATGGTGCCGCCAGCGGTCTCGGCGAACTTGGCGTCGATCTTCTCGGGGTCGCCGACGCCGAGCAGCAGGACGCGCCCCGCCGGCGTGAAGACCGACAGCGTCTGCTGCGCCTTGCCGGTGAAACGGGACCCGGCGATCGCGGTGCCGATAAGCCCTTTGGTCTCCCGGTCGATCTCGCGGGCGGTGCTGGAGAGTTTGCCGCCCTCCATGACGGCACAGACCACCGCGCCCTTCTTCGGGCGGCCGGGCTTGGTAAACGCGATCTTCATGGACTGCTCCCTGGTTGCGGGCGGACTGACTTTGGGGTAGCCGTCAGGCTTGTGCGGTGTCAACGGCGCTGCTGGCGGCTATCATGCGCCGCCATCAGAAGTTTGGCGATACGGCTAGACAGGCGAACCGGCGCGCAAATGCGGTTAAACCTCTACCTGATCAAACAGATCGTCACGGCGATGGTGTTCATCGTGGTGTCCCTGACCTGTGTGATCTGGCTTTCCCAGTCGCTCCGCTTCGTCGACCTGATCGTGAATCGCGGCCTGCCGATCCACACCTTCATCATCCTCACCGTCATGCTGATGCCGACATGGCTGTCGATCGTGCTGCCGATCGCCAGCTTCGCCAGCGTCCTTTTCGTCTACAACAAGATGACGGCCGACCGGGAGATGGTGGTGATGTCGGCCGCCGGCCTGAGCCCATTGCGGCTGGCCCAGCCGGCCATGGCCGTCGCGGTCGGGACCACGCTGCTGTGCTTCCTGATGACCGCCTACCTGATGCCGATGAGCTACCGCGGTTTCAAAGAGCTGCAATGGCAGATCCGGCACAATTTCGAGAACCTGATCCTGCGCGAGGGCGAGTTCCGGACCCTGGGCGATGATCTGACGGTCTATGTCCGCGCCCGCGAGGACAAAGGCACTTTGGTGGGGATCGTCGTCCACGACCAGCGCAATGCCACCAAACCGGTCACCCTGGTGGCGGAGCGGGGAACCCTGGTGAGCACGCCCAAGGGACCGCGTGTGGTGATGGCCAATGGCAGCCGCCAGGAGCGCGACGTCGAGACCGGCCGGGTGAACATTCTCTACTTCGACCGCTATACGATCGATCTCGGCGGAACCGAACAGCAGGAGCAGCGGAACTTCCGCGATGCCAACGAGCTTTTCATCCATGAACTCCTGGCTCCGGAAGAACGCGATCTGGCCGCCAGCAATGCCATGGAACTCATGGCGGAGGGGCACCAGCGGCTGACCAGTCCTCTGCTGGCCCTCAGTTTGACGGCGATCGGGCTCGCCGTCCTGCTTTCCGGCGAGTTCTCGCGACGCGGACAGACCCTGCGGATCATCGTGGCCGTCCTGCTCGCCGCCATGGCCGAGGCCGCCGGTCTCGGCACTAAGTATCTGGCCGCCAAATCCCCACCACTCATCGCGGCGATGTGGCTCGCCGTCCTGATCCCACTGGTCCTGTCGATGATCTCCCTCTCCCGGAACCGCCTGCGATCCCGCCCGACCGCGGCGGCGGCCGGCTGAGCGGATGCGGTTTTCCTGGACATTGTCGGGCTATATCGGCCGCCAATTCGCAGTCTGGGTCCTGGGCTCGTTCGCGGCGATCATGGCCATCGTCTTCCTGCTGGATTTCATCGAGCTCCTGCGACGCGGGGCGGGCAAGGAGAACGCCTATTTCGGCGTGCTGCTTCAGATGGCGCTGCTGAAGCTCCCGAACATGGCGCGTCAGATCATGCCCTTCGCCGTGCTCTTCGGGTCGATGCTCGCCTTCACCCGTCTGACCCGGACCAACGAACTGGTGGTGGCCCGGGCGGCCGGCGTCTCGGTCTGGCAGTTCATGATGCCGGCGATCCTGGTCGCGCTGACGCTGGGGGCGATCAAGGTCGGCATTCTGAATCCGATCTCCTCGGTGATGATCGAGAAGTTCCACGCCCTGGAAGATTCGGTGCTGCGGAACCGGGCCGACAGCTTTCTGTCGGTCGGGGCCGGCGGATTGTGGATTTGCGAGCGCAGCGACGACCGCCAACTCGTCCTGAACGCCCGCTCCGCGCATCAGCAGGAAGCCCGGCTCGGCGACGTGATGGTCCTCGAGTTCGACGGCCAGGACCGGTTCCAGCGGCGCATAGACGCCCGAGAAGCGGTCCTCGCCGACGGCAGATGGACGCTGCGAGACGTGGTCGTGACGACCGCTCAGAACAGACCGGAACGGCTGCCCAGCGTATCGCTGCCGACCAACCTGACCATCGACAATATCCAGGATAGTTTCGCCTCGCCCGACACGATGTCTTTCTGGGAATTGCCGGGGTTCATCGAGGTGCTGGAGAAGGCCGGGTTCTCCGCGATCAAGCATCGCCTCTACTGGCACGCGGAACTGGCCTCGCCGCTGCTGATGGTCGCCATGGTGCTGATCGCCGCGACCTTCTCGCTCCGACTGACCCGCCGCGGCAATACCCTGAGCTGGGCCTCGAGCGGGCTGTTCTTCGGATTCCTGCTCTACTTCCTGTCCGACATCGTCTTCGCGCTCGGCCTGTCGGCTCGGATTCCGGAAGTTCTGGCGGCATGGACGCCGGCCACGGTTACAATGCTGCTCGGCATGACCAGCCTCTTGCACCTCGAGGACGGATGACCCGCACCCCTCTCCTTGCCGCCCTCCTGTTCCTTGCCAGCGTCCTGGCGTCCCCTCGCCCGGCCTCGGGGCAGGACGTCGATGTGGAAGGCACCCCCGTACTGCTGGTTGCCGACGAAGTGGTCTACGACGAATCCCTGGGGATCGTGACCGCCCGGGGCGGCGTCGAGCTCAGTCAGGGGCCGCGCGTCCTGCTGGCCGACATGGTGAGCTACAATCGCAAGGCCAACACGGTCATCGCCTCCGGGAATGTCTCCCTGATGGAGCCTTCCGGCGAAGTGCTGTTCAGCGACTACGCCGAACTGAACGACGAGTTGAAGACCGGAACGATCCAGAACTTCCGCGCCCTGCTCGTGGATGGATCCCGCCTCGCCGCGGCCCAGGGACGGCGAACAGCCAACCAGCGCAAGGAACTGGACAAGGCGGTGTTCTCTCCCTGCAACCTTTGCGAGGAGGATCCGACCGAGCCGCCGCTCTGGCAGATCAAGGCCGTCAAGGTTGTCCATGACGAGGTCGCCAAGGACATCATCTACGAGGACGCGACGCTCGAGTTCTTCGGCTTCCCCGTCGCCTATACCCCCTATCTCCGCCATCCCGACCCGACGGTGGACCGCAGATCCGGTCTGCTGGCGCCGACAATGGGCGTGTCCGGGGAACTCGGTGTCATCTACGGCCAGCCCTATTATCAGGTGATCGACGAGACCAGCGACCTGATCGTCGAACCGAGGGCCCATTCGGCCGCCGGCGCCATGATCCTCACCGATTACCGCAAGCGGTTCTCCAACGGCGAGATCGACCTGAAGAACTCGCTCGCCTATGTGGAGCAATCCACGGACTCCGAGGACAGCGACGATTACGGATTCGAGGGCCACGCGGACTGGGAAGGCCGTTTCAGCCTGAACCAGACGTGGCGGGCCGGGTTCGACTTCGAACAGTCGAGCCAGAGAACCTATCTGCGCCGCTACAATATCGGCGGGCCCGACGTGCTGACGAGCCGGCTCTACGCCGAGGGATTTCGCGGGCGGAACTACAGCTCTCTGGCGGCCTACAAGTTCCAGGATCTCAGGGCCGGCAGCGATCCGGACGACACGCCCGTCGTTCTCCCCCTCGCCGAATATCAGCATATCGGCCAGCCCGGACGTTTCGGCGGACGCACAAGCCTGGACGCGAGTTTGCTGGCGCTGACCCGGGACACGGGTACCGACAGTCGCCGCGCCTCGGTGATCTCCGGATGGGAACTGCCATTCACCTCGGATGCCGGCGAGATCTATACCCTGAATGCCCGACTTCAGACCGATGCCTACTACGCCACCGACGCGAGCGCGCTCTCGAGCGGCGAGTCCGAGACCACGGGCCGGGTCTTCCCCCAGCTCGGTCTGAAATGGCAGTATCCCCTCGGTCGCCGGACAGACACCTCGACCCAGGTGATCGAGCCCATCGTCGGAGTGGTCCTCGGCCCGCAGGGCAGCAATCCGGACGAAATCCCGAACGAAGACAGCCGGTCCTTCGAGTTCGACGAGACAAACCTGTTCCGCCTGAACCGCTACGAGGGCGTCGACCGGGTGACCAGCGGAAGCCATGTGAACTATGGGCTGCGCACCGGCGTGTACGGAGACGGTGGCGGCTCTACCGAACTGATCATCGGCCAGAGCTACCGGTTCTACGGCAACGGCTCGTTCGACGACGGCTCGGGCCTGGAGGAGGAACTGTCCGACGTGGTCGGAGCGCTCGCGGTGCGGCCTATCGGACCGCTGACCTTCACCTATCGGTTCCGCATGGATCCGACGGACGCGGCGCTGAACCGCAACGAGGTCGGTTTCAACTACGTCGTTCCGCAATTCTACTTCGGCGGCAACTACGTGACCCTGGACGATACCGCGAGCGGCGAACTGGCGGGCGACCGAGAACAGCTCGACGTCTATGGCGGGTTGGCGCTGACGGATAACTGGCGTGTCGCCGGCAGTCTGACCCATGACCTGTCCCAGGATCGCAGCCGATTGCTCCGCGGCCGCTTCGGCTTTACCTATATCGACGAATGCATCCTGTTCGGCATCGACTTCGAACGCTCGAATATCAGCGACGAGGATATCGAACCGGACGACCGGGTGATGTTCCGCCTCGTCCTGACGCATCTCGGCGGCGTCGAGAGCAAATGAGGAAGACTCCACCGACGCCGCATTGGTGAAGCTCGGACAAGACTGATATCCTTCGCCGCCATTTGGTCCGCACGAGTACCCAGATCTTATGCCGAGACGCCTTGCACCGCTGTTCCTCGCCGCCATCGTCACGCTGAGTGCCGGCGCGCTCACGCTGGGGGCACCACATGCCCGCGCCCAGCAGATGCAGCAGATCGCCGCCGTGGTGAACGACGAGATCGTCACCATGCGCGACCTTCGGAACCGCATCGAGATGGTGATCATCACGTCGCAGCTGCCACGGAATTCCGAGACGGCGCGCCGTCTCGCCCCCCAGGTTCTGAGAACCCTGATCGACGAGCAGCTTCAGCTCCAGGAGGCGGAACGCCTGAGCGTGAGCGTGAGCGATACCGAGATGGATCGCGCCCGCAGCGACCTGGAGGCGCGCAACGGTCTGCGCCCCGGGCAGTTCGGCGACTTCATCGCTCAGCTCGGAATCGATCTTTCGACCGTCGAGCGCCAGCTCCGCGCCAACCTGCTGTGGTCCAAGCTCGTGCAACGCCGCTTCGCGAGCCAGGTCGAGGTCAGCGCCGAGGAGGTCGAGGAGACCAGGGCCCGCCTTGCGGACAATGTCGGCAAGGAACAGAAGCGGGTGTCGGAAATTCTGCTGACCATCGACGATCCCGGTCAGGAGACCGAGGTGGTGCAGCTTGCCGACCGGCTGGTGGACCAGCTTCGCTCCGGGGCCTCGTTCCAGTCGATCGCCCGCCAATTCTCCCAGGCGGCGAATGCCAATGTGGGTGGGGACATCGGATGGGTTCTGGCCGATCAGCTCGCCCCGGATCTCGCCGAGGCGGTCGAGCGTCTTTCGCCCGGAGAGATCTCCGAGCCGATCCGCACCGTGGTCGGCTATCACATCCTTCAGGTTTCGGACACGCGGATTCTGGCAAAGCCGAACCCTGCGGATGCCGATATCCGGCTCAGCCAGGTCTTCCTGCCGGTCCGGCCGAGCGACAACGCCGAACAGCGCGCCACGCAGGAAGCCGCGGTCCGAACCGTGACCGGGCAGGCAGCCACCTGCGACGATCTCGCCCTTCTCGCCAAGGAGGCCGGTTCGCCGGCGGCCGCGGATCTCGGAACATCGAAGCTGGCAGAACTCCCGGATGCCCTGAGGACGGCGGTCGCGACCCTTGCGGTCGGAGAAAAGTCCGCGCCGATCAATCTTCCGAACGGCGTCATGGCCGTCATGGTTTGCGAACGCAGCGAACCGGACGCCAACCTGCCCAGCGCCGAGCAGATCCGCCTGCAACTCGAGAACCAGCGGTTCGAGGTGCTGGCACAGCGCTACCTCCGCGATCTGCGCCAGGCCGCGTTCGTCGAAACCCGTGTCTGATACGCTCCGGCCCGATTCGCCTGGCCCGGACCGGCCGCTCGTCATCACTCCGGGCGAGCCGGCCGGCGTCGGTCTGGATCTCACCCTCGGCCTGTGGGCGGCCCGAACGGCACAGACCCCGCCTTTCTTCCTGATCGACGCCCCCGACCGGGTTCGGGAGCGCGCCGGCCGCCTGGGCATCCGGGTGGAGATCGCCGTTCTGGAAACGCCGCAGCAAGCGGTCGACGCCTTCGCGGGAGCCCTTCCGGTCCTGCCCCACGCCTTCCCGGCCGTCAGCGTGCCGGGGCATCCCGACCCCGCCAACGGGGCGGCGACCGTGGACGCCATCACCCGTGCCGTCGCCCTCGTGCGCGACGGGTCCGCCGCCGCGGTGGTGACGAGCCCGATCCAGAAGGAGACGCTGTATCAGGCCGGTTTCCACTATCCGGGCCACACCGAATATCTCGCCGCCCTGAGCGGAGCGGACACGGTTCCCGTGATGCTGCTCGCGGCGCCGGCGCTGAAGGTGGTGCCGGTAACCATCCATATCCCGCTCTCCGAGGTTCCGCGGCAGCTCACCACCGAGGCCATCCTGACGACCGCACGCATCACCGCCGCAGCACTCAGCCGGGACTTCGGCATAGACCGTCCGCGTCTCGCGCTGGCCGGCCTGAACCCCCATGCGGGCGAAGGCGGAGCGCTCGGCCGCGAAGACGGAGAGGTGATCGCCCCGGCGGTCGCCATGCTGCGGGCCGAAGGCATCGACGCCCGCGGCCCGCTGCCGGCCGACACGCTGTTCCACGAAGAGGCCAGGGCGACCTACGACGTGGTCCTGGGCATGTATCACGACCAGGTCCTGGTACCGCTCAAGACTCTCGACTTCTGGGGCGGGGTGAACGTGACGCTCGGCCTTCCCTTCGTCCGAACCTCGCCGGATCACGGCACGGCGCTCGCTCTGGCAGGCACCGGGACCGCCCGCATCGACAGCCTCAAGGCGGCGGTCGACATGGCCGATGCGATGGCCCGTCGGCGAGCCCTCGCCGCGCGGCAATGAACGCGCCCGCCGCCGCCACCGACGACGTGGCCAAGCGGGTGGCGGCCCTGCCCCCCTTGCGCGAGGCGATCGCCGCCGCCGGCATGTCGGCGCGCAAGTCGCTCGGCCAGAACTTCCTGCTCGACATCAATCTGACAAGACGGATCGCCCGGGCGGCGGGCGACCTCTCGACCGGCACCACGATCGAGGTCGGCCCCGGTCCCGGGGGCCTGACCCGCGGCCTGCTGCTGGAAGGGGCGACCAACGTGATCGCCGTCGAGCGGGACGCCCGGGCGGCGGAGGTACTGGCACCGCTGATCGAGGCGGCCGGCGGCGCCCTCACCCTGATCGAGGAAGACGCCCTCAAGCTCGACCTGGCGACCACCGGCGAGGCGCCCCGCCGGATCGTCGCCAACCTGCCCTACAACGTCGGAACCCGCCTGCTGCTGATCTGGCTGCGCACGCCGGAGGCCTTCGAATCCCTGACACTGATGTTTCAGCGCGAGGTCGCGGACCGCCTGACCGCCGTACCGGGAAGCGAGTCCTACGGGCGGCTGACCGTCCTGGTCTCCTGGCTCTGCGAGGCGCGCAAGGTCATGGACGTACCGCCGACCGCCTTCACCCCGGCCCCCAAGATCTGGTCGAGCGTCGTCCGCCTCACCCCGCGCCCCGTTCCCCTGGCCCCGGCCGACCGCCAGGCGCTGGAGACGATCACCGAGGCCGCGTTCTCCCAGCGGCGCAAGATGCTGCGCCAGAGCCTGAAGCGGCTCGGCGGCGACACCCTGATCCGGGCGGCCGGCCTCGACCCGACGCTGCGTCCGGAGCGGTTGACGGTGGAGGAATTCTGCCGCCTGGCAAACGCCCTCAGCGACAGCCCCGAGAACGAACGAGGACCGGAATGAACGCCGAGCAGATCCTGGCCGAGACCCGCCGCTACGGGGATGACATATCGATCCGTCCCGCCGTTGAGGACGATCTCAAGGCGATCATCACGCTGCTGGTCGACGATCCGCTGGGCAAGACCCGGGAACGGCTCGAGGACCCGGTGCCGCAGGAGTATGTCGACGCCCACCGGGCCATGGCCGCGCAGGGCGGCAACGTCTATCTCGTCGCCGAGCGCGGCGGCAGGGTCATCGGCTGCGTCCAGGTCACCTTCATCGCCGGGATCAGCCGCGGCGGCATGACCCGCGCGAATATCGAAGGGGTCCGCATCGCCTCGGCCGCCCGGGGTCTCGGCCTCGGCAAGATCATGATGCGGGACGCCGTCGACCGGGCCCGTGACGCCGGATGCGGTCTCGTCCAGCTCACCACGGACACCCGGCGCGAGGACGCCCGTCGCTTCTACGAGGGGTTGGGGTTCACCGCGTCCCATATCGGCATGAAGCTGAACCTGGACTGAACATCCCAGTCCCCTAAGCGATCCACTCCGAGACCGGGGCGGCCGCCTCGTGCAGCGGCTGGGAGATCACGTCGACCAGGGTCGGGCCGTCATGCTCCATGGCCTGCTTCATCACCGACTTGAACTCCGCAGGATCCTCGACCGTCCATGATCTGACGCCGAAGGCGCTGGCGACGGCGGCGTGGTCGGTCCGGTTGAAGTCGACATTGTAGTACCGCTTGCCGAAGCCCGAATCCTGTCCCGCCTTGATCCAGCCGTAGACGGAGTTGGAAAACACCACCGATTTGATCGGCAGCTTATGGCGCACGATCGTCTCGTACTCGCCGCAGCAGAAGCCGAACGATCCATCGCCCATGACCGCCAGAACCTGGGAGTCCGGCCGGCCGACCTGAGCACCCATCGACGCGGCCAGCGCGAAGCCAAGCGCTCCGTGGGCGCGGTTCGTGATGAAGTGCCGGCCCGGCACCCGCCAGCGGTAGTGGGCGGAGAAATACGGACAGGGTGTCCCCGGATCCGCCACGATCACCGCGTCATCGTCGAGGATGTCCATCAGATCGGAGACGACCACCTCCGGGCGGATCGGGCGCTCGCGGCTGGCTGCCAGCGGCGCGAAGTCGGCCAGCTTCGCCTGCCACGCCGCGGCGGCGCGGGCGGCGCCATCCTGCCGGGCGAGATCGGGTATACCCCCAAGCTCCGCCACCAGGGCGTTCAGCGCCAGGCGCGCGTCGGCGCAGATCGCCACCGCCGTCGAATAGTTCGCGCCGATCACCATCGGGTCGCTGTCGATATGGATGATGGTCTTGTCGGTCGACGGCCAGCGCCAGCGCTCGGTCGTGACCGAGCCCGCACGGCAACCGATGAACAGCACGACATCCGCCGCCTCGACCACGTCGCGGGTGGACTGCACGCCGCCATTGGTGCCGACCACGCCGACCGCACGGGGATCGGTTTCGGCGATGGAACCCTGCCCCGAGACCGTGGTGGCGATCGGCAGATCGAGCAGCGCTGCCAGCTCGGCCAGCGGCGCCTCCGCTCCGGCGATCACCGGGCCGCCGCCGCAGATGGCGACGGCCGACTTGGCCTTGGCCAGGATCGCCGCCGCCTCGCGGATCGCATCGGGATCCGGCCCGGCGGGTTCGGCCGGATACGTGCGGTGGCGCGCATCGGCCCAGAGTTCGGCCGCATCCACCGGCGCCTTCTGGGTGTCGAACGGCAGCGCCAGATGGACCGCGCCCGGCCGTCCCGTCGTCATCGCGCGGAACGCGGTGCGCATCATCGCCGGTAGACGGCTCGCGTCGTCCAGGCTGGTGTTCCATTTGGTCAGGGGCCGCATCATCGAGACCTGGTCGAGTTCGGTGAGCGGGTAGCGGCCGCGGGCCGTGGTCGACACATCCGTGGTGATGGCGAGGATCGGGACGGAGCTCTCGTTGGCTTCCACAAGGCCCGGCAGGATGTAGGTGGCGCCGCCGCCGGACGGCCCCTCGCACACGCCGGGCTTGCCGGTGACCCGGGCGTAGGCATCGGCCATATAGGCGGCATGCCGCTCGTCGCGGGTCAGGATGTGGGTGATGTCGTGGTCGAGCCGGGCCAGCGCGTCGTAGAACGGCAGCGTTGTATCGCCGCACAGGCCGAACATGTGGGTCACGCCATGGGCTTCCAGCATCCGCACCATGGCCTCCGCTCCGGTCGGCCGATTGTCCCCGTCACTCGCCATTCTCAGATCCTTCCGTTGGTGGAGGCGCGACAATAGCCGAGCGTCCGACGGAAGGGCCAGCCTCCCCGGCACCGGATCCGTCCTTGCGCAGCTTCTTCAGCGTCAAAGGTTCTGTGCCGAATGGCGAACAGTCGCCCACGCGGCAGGTCGGGCTAGGGCTCGGTGCGGGTGACGTTCATCGCCCAGGCGAACCCGACGACCAGCCCCTTCATGTATGGGAGGGAGACGATGCAGGTGAGCGCCGTCAACGGGAGCCAGATCGAGGCCATGATCCAGATCGGCGGATCCAGTTCCCGCGACATCAGGACGATGAAGGGCATCAGCAGGTGTCCGACAAGGAACAAGGCGAGGTAGGGCGGCGCGTCGTCGCACGGATAAACCGTGTTGTCCTCACCGCAGGTCTCGCAACAGTCGGTAACCTTCAGAAACGCACGGAACAGGCGCCCCTCGCCGCAATGCGGGCATTTGAGCCTCAGCCCCCTGCGCACGCCCGTTCCAATCGACCGGTCAGCCATCCTGTCCTCCGCGTTTCCGGAGCGCATGTCGTGCCATCAACCCGCCTCGCGCGCAATGCGGCCGACTGACGCCGGGCGCGACGGAAATCCGGTTCAACCGCGTTAACAGGATAGCCCGGCCAGAAGTCCCGGCCGGCGCCGGGATCCCCCCTCCCGGCAGCTTGGCCCCGGACCCGGTTCCCCTCAAGGTCCGGGGCCCTTTTATCCTCGACGCGAGTCGTCAGGCGCTGCGATAGAGCTTGGTCAGGACGAACTCCACGTGGCCCAGCGCCTCTGCCGCGGTGTGCCGGCCGTTGGCGGTGCGCACGATCATCTCGATCAGGCTGTCGCCGGCCTCGTCGATGGTCTGGGTCCCCTTGAGAACGCCCGACACATCGACGTCGACATGCTCCGACATGGTCCGGACCGTGCGCGGATTGCCGGTGATCTTCACCACCGGAACGATCGGGTTGCCGATCACGTTGCCCTGCCCCGTGGGGAAGGTGTGGATCACGTAGCCCGCCGCCGCCATCAGCGTCACGCACTCCGCCGCCGCCGAGGACGTGTCCATGAAGTACAGGCCGTTGCCCTTCGCCGGCGCCTCCGCGGGCTCCAGCACGTCGATGTATTTCGACTCCCGGCCGATCTTCTCCAGGTTGCCCAGCGCCTTCTCCTCGATCGTCGTCAGACCGCCCAGGATGTTGCCCTTGGTCGGCTGGCTGTCCGACAGGTCGGAGGTCTTGTGCGCCTCGATCACCTCGTCCTGATACGCCTGGAACGTCCGCAGGAACTTGTCCCGCGCCTCGTTGTTCGCCGCCCGGTCGGCGCAGATGTGCTCCGCCCCGGTGATCTCCGACGTCTCGCCGAAACAGCCGTAGAGCCCGTGCGGCAGAAGCTTGTCGTACATATTGCCGACGGTCGGGCAGCTCGACAGCCCGGTCGTGGTGTCGCTCTCGCCGCATTTGGTGGAGACCCAGAGCTCATTGAGCCCGCACTCCTCCTTCTGCAACTCGGTGGCCCAGTGCACGAACTCCTTGGCCTTCCAGCTCGCCTGGCGGATGGTCTCGAAATCGCCCTTCTGCTCGATGGAGAAGCCTTCCACCGGCTTGCCGGTCTTGGCGATGCCGTCGACGATCACCTGCGTCCATTCCGGCTCGATGCCGATCACCACCACGGCGGCGACGTTCGGGTTGGCACCGGTGCCGATGATGGTGCGGAAATACAGTTCGAGGTCCTCACCGAACTGCAGGCGCCCGTAGGCATGCGGGATCGCCATCGTGCCCTTCACGTTGTTGGCGACCGCTTCGCACGCGGCGTTGGAGATATCGTCCACCGGCAGAATGACGACGTGGTTGCGCACGGCGACGCGGCCGTTCTCGCGGCGCCAGGCCTGGACGGTCTGATTGGCGTAGTCGATCGAGGGAGCCATCGGGTCGTTCCTCCTACCAGCGCTTGGTCTTGAGATTGTCCACGTGGACGTGCTTGCCCTTCGCGGCGTCGCCGACCATCCGGCCGATGTCCTCGCCGTACTTGATCGCCGTGTCGCCCTCCGAGAGGTCGGTCAGCGCCACCTTGTGGCCGATCGGCACGTCGTCGAGCACTGTCATGCGGAACGTCGAATTGTCCTCGGTGACCCGGCAGAACATTTCGGTGCCGGCTTTGAGGTTCTCCACCACCACCACACCGACATTGTCCTTGCGGTCGTGAACCAGCAGATGCGGTTCCTCGCTCATGCAGTCCTCCCTGTGAGCCATCGTTGCGTTTGTTCCGCAATTGCGGACAGCAATCATTCTTCGCGCGGCTCGCGCGTCGCCTTCGTTCCTGCACCCTGCCGCGCCGGTTGTCCACCCTGCGGTACCGCTGGCTGGCCGGTCCATCGGTCGCAAAACTATCGCCTGGGCGTCACACGATGGTGATAGTGCGGCCGGCATCCCCGTCTTAGCCTTCCGGTCGATCCTCACCAGACGAGAGCCTACGATGACCGACACCGCTTCCCTCCCTCTGCTCGGCGCCGCCATGCCGGTCCGTATCCTGCGCGACCTGCGCGACTGGATCTGCGAGAACGACCGGGATCTGGAACTCCAGGACTTCATCAGGGCCGACAGTCTGAACAGCGGGGACTGGAAGCCGATTGCCGCCGAGGCGAAGGATCTTCTGGCCGACCACAAGGGACGCCTCGGCATCCATGGCCCGTTCTGGGGGTTCTCGATCGCGACCGAGGATCCCGATGTCCGCGACGTGGTGCGCAAGCGCATGCAGCAAGGGCTGGATGTGTGCGAAGAACTGGGGGCCACCCAGATGGTGGTGCACAGTCCGGTGACCACCTGGGGTCACAACAATATCGCCAACTACCCGACCGGCTGGACGGACCTGCTGGGTCGGGTGCACGACTCGCTGGATGCCGCCGTCACCCGCGCGGAGCGGATCGGTGTCGAGCTGGTCATCGAAAACATCGAGGACAAGGACCCCGGGCACCGGGTTGACCTCGTGAGATCGTTCGACAGCAAGTCCGTTCGGGTCTCGATCGATACCGGCCACGCGCATTACGCCCACGGGTCGACAGGCGCCCCGCCGGTCGACCGCTACGTGACGGCCGCCGGAGAGCTGCTCGCCCACGTCCATCTGCAGGACGCCGACGGGTACGCCGACCGGCACTGGGCTCCGGGCGACGGAACGATCCGCTGGCCCTCCATTTTCAAGGCTTTGGGATCATTGACCACCAGCCCGCGACTGATCCTCGAGCTGCGGGATCATTCGGAGATTCTGAAGGGCGCACAACATCTGATCGACCTGGGTTTGGCGCGCTGACGGGACAGGCTCCTGCCGAGAGCAGCGTGCCGAACAAGGGCTCAAACGAAACGGGCGGCCCGTTCTAGGCCGCCCGTCCGCAGGGTCGACGTCCGCAGGGTCGACGTCTGCAGGGCGTCAGGCCGCCCGGACGTCGTTGAGGAAGGCCTGAACCCGGGCCTTGAGGCTGTCCGCCTGCCCCGACAGCGTCCGCGCCGTGGTCAGAACCTTGCCGGAGGAGTCTTCGGTCTCGCTCGCGGCCTCGCGGACCCCTGAGATGTTGACGTTGACCTCGTTCGCGGCCGTGGCCACCTCCTCGACATTGCGGGAGATCTCCTTGGTCGCGGAGTCCTGCTCCTCCACGGCAGCCGCCACCGCGGCCGCCACTTCCTGCACCTCATTGACACGGGTGACGATCTTGGAGATCGCCGCCACCGCGGTCTTGGTCCGGTCCTGAACGGACTGGATTTGGGCCGCAATCTCTTCGGTGGCCTTGCCGGTCTGTCCGGCGAGGTTTTTCACTTCAGAGGCGACGACAGCGAACCCCTTACCCGCGTCACCGGCCCGGGCGGACTCGATCGTGGCGTTGAGGGCCAGCAGGTTGGTCTGTTCGGCGATCTCCTGAATGAGGGTGACCACCGTTCCGATCCGCTGGACGGCCTCATCCAGCGCCCGAACCTCGCTCTCCGTCGACTTAGCATCGCTGCGGGCCTCGTTAGCCAGGTGATTGGCGTTGGAGACCTGCTGCGAGATCTCGCTGATCGACGCCGACAGCTCCGTGCTTGCCGTTGCCACCGTATGGACATTCGACGAGGTCTCCTCCGAGGCGGAGGCCACCACGGTGGCGCGCTTCGTCGACTGGTCTGCGATCTGATTGAGCGATTGCGCCGTCCCTTCCAGTTCGGTCGCCGCCGCCGCGACCGCCTCGGTCATCGACTGCGCCTCCACTTCGAACGCCTGGGTGATATCCCGTAGCGCCCGCGCCCGGTCGAGCTCCGCCCTCTGCTTCTCCGCCGACTCGGCCTGCAGACGCTCGTTCTCCACCATGTTCCGGCGGAACACCTCGACAGCTTCGGCCATCTGACCGATCTCGTCTCCGCGGCCGGAACCGGGGACGGTGACGTCGTGCTTGCCCGTCGCCATCTCGCCCATGACACCGGTCATGGCCTGGATCGGGGTCGCGATCCCCTTCGTGAGGGTGACATAGGCGAGGACGGCGATGACCACGCCGAGCACAGCAGAGCCGGCGGCGAACGCCTCGACGGTGAGGAAGACGCTGTCCTGCTGGGCATTGGCCTGACGTACGGTCTCGTTGCCGACTGCCCTCAACTCCTCGAACTTGGCGGTCAGATCGCTGATATAGGTCCGGCCGGCACCATTGGTTTCGAGCTGACGGGCCTCGTCAACCGTGAAAGGCTGACGCATGAGCGCGATCTGGTGTTCAGCGACTTCGCGCCAGCCCGTGTTGACGGCGATGTACTCTTTCAGCAACGCCAAGGTATCGGGGCTGCCCGAGAGTGCCGCCGACATCGATGCGGCCGCCCGGTCAAAGCTCTCAGCCGCCTCCCGGAACCGGTCGATGGCCGTCCGGTCACCACTCAGCAGCAGTTCCTTGATGGCACCGGACTGGTCGATGGCGCTGGTCTGGATCTCCCCGAGGGTTTCGAGCAGCGCGGTGACCCGGCCGACCTCGCCCGCGGCATCGCTGGCGCGGCTCAGCTGATAGAAGGTCAATCCTCCCGATACCACCATGATGGCGACGAGGATGGAGAAGGCGGTCGCGAACTTGCGCCCGATCCGAAGATTGTTCATGACGTTCATGGGTTCCTCCTCACGCTCCGAGACCGGCCAAACGGCGGCGCTCAAGCTCCGTCAGATTGACTTCGACCGTGATCGCTCCGATCGCCTGACCCGCCTCATTGTCGATCGTCAGATTGATCTGGGCCCGCCACGTATGGGTGCCGTCGTGATACTCGGGCTCGTCCACGAAAACGGCGCCGGGGCCGACGCCGGCGGTCTTCTGGAACTTCGCCTCGTCACCCTGCCAGTAGTCCGAGGTGACCGCGCTCTGCCCCACATTGAGGCCGTTGCGGTCCATCACGAAGACCTCCGTGAACAGACCGACGGAGCTCGCCTGGACGCGATACAGGAACGAGGACAGCGGGTTGGCCAACACGGAGGTGATCAGCGGCTGATCGTCCTTCTCGGTTTCCGCCCGCCACTGCTTGTCCAGCGCATCGATTTCGGCCTGAGCGAGTTGCCCGGCCCCTTCGTTGCGGCTCTTCAGTGCCGAGAGAACAACCGGCGCGGTCGCCCACTCACGGATCTCGGCAATGAACGGATCCGTCACCAGCTCCTCCATCGCCAACGTTAATGTCTTGGGTTCGGCGCTGACGGAGCCCAAAGCGCCAACCAGCACCGCGAACGCGACGGCGAAGCCAGCAGCCGCTGCCCTGGAACGCTGGGGCCATTCGATCAGAGCTCTCTTCATGTTCTCCTCCAACTCAACGGAACGTGTTGAGGAGGAATGAACGGCAAAATGAATAAAACATCGTTAATAAAAATTCGCCCTGACTCTCAAAATAGTTCTCGATGTTAGTATCTTGTTAATAATTAGGATAATCAAAACACCCAATAGTACAAAAATACAGACATTCACTTACAAATGGCGCCAGGCTGACCACACTGGTCGACCGGTGAAGCCTTGCCCCGAGTTTGTGGCATTCATCACACGGCACCAGTGCGCGGTGCTGTCGCGCTCGAGAGCGCGGTCCTGCATTTTTGTCGTGTGAGCGCTCGTCATCTTTGGGGGCAGACCAAGATAGACACACGGCGCCATGCCGGGTCGCCGCCGATGACTCCCGACGGTGGCGGCCCGGCGACAACCTCGGCCGGGAGTGAGAGCGGGAACCTGCGAGAGGCATGGACGACGTTCCAATCATGAGCGCCAGTCAAAGACTGATGCAGCAAGACACCGTCGTCGCCTGGGGGCCTTGGCTCTCTGGGCTCGTGCCAGCCGTCTACCCGCACCTCGTCCGCCGCCGGCAAACCTCGCATCGCTGGACCATCATGGCGGTGGCCTCGTGAGACCGCATCTGTTGCCGCATGGTTGGCCGGTCGGCGGCAACGGCCACGAAACCCTTTTCGTCGACCCCAGATGGGGGCTGCTCGGAACATCCGCTCGGGGACCGGGCCAGGACGACGTCACCGATACGGACCAAGTGGCCATGCCGACCGACCGACCCCCGATGGAGAACGTCGATACCGCCGTCGGCCTGGTCGCTCGAACCCTCTACGGCGAAGGCCGCTGGGAGCCCAGAGAGCTGCGCCTGGCCGTCGCCGAGGTCATCTACAACCGGGCCATGAAACGCTCGCCGAGGTTCGGCATGAGCGTCGAGGCCGTCTGTCGGCGGCCGGAGCAGTTCAGCTGCTGGAATCCCGGTAATCCTGGCCGCAACGGGATCCTGTCCCTACCGCTGACTGATCCAGATATCGCCGACTGCGTGTCGATTGCCCGCGACCTGGTTGCGGGCCAGGTCAGTGCGCTGACCCTCGGCGCATGCCACTATCATCACCGCCGGATCTTTCCCGTCTACTCGCGCGAACACACCCCCTGCGCGCAGATCGGAAACTATCTGTTCTTCAATGATATCCCCTGATTTTGGCTCGAGTTCCGGACAGCTCGGCCTTTGGACCGCCCGAAAGTCTCGGGAAAACGGTCGATTTTATCCTTGAATAGAATACTCAATACTTAATTTCTATTCCCAGTCGATGTTCGAAACCGGCCGGCGGCTCTACACCTATCGGTGTGAACTGTGTCGTCGGTATACGTCGATCACTGGAATGGTAGAGTGATGCACGTGTGCTCCGGGTCGTGGAGATACCGCTGTACTGGGCGCATCACGTGCGGGGGAATGGGCATTGTCCGAAGACGTTCGGCGGCCGCGAAAGGAGCGGCGGCATCTGACGGTCATGTTCGTCGACCTGGTCGGATCGACCGGGCTGGTCGATGCATTGGATCCGGAAGATGCCCAGGACGTGTTCGACGCGTTCTCCGGAACCTGCGCTGATCTGGTTGCCGCCTATGGCGGTTATGTCGCCCGTATCGAGGGCGACGGGGTCCTCGCCTATTTCGGCTTTCCGAGCGCCCGAGAAGACGCCAGCGAACAGGCGGTCCGGAGCGGGTTGGCGATCTCGGAGGCAGTTGGCCGAATCCGGACGCCCCACGGATCGACCCTCGCCTGCCGGACGGGCATCGCCTCCGGCTCGGTTCTGGTCGGCGAGGCGTACACCTCGAACGGCTCGGTCTTCTACGAGGTGATCGGTCGTGCGCCCCACGTGGCTCGAAGACTCCAGGAAAAGGTCGACCCGGGCGAGGTCGCCGTCTCCGACGCCGTCTACCGCAAGGCCGGCGGTTTCTTCGTCTGCGCGCCGCATCCACCGATCCGCCTCAAAGGATTTCGAAACCCCGAGATGTTTTGGCGCATTCGGGGTCAGCGCGAACTTCCGCTGCGCTTCCTTGCCCGTGACGCCCTGCAACGCTGCGCGTTCGTCGGCCGCACGGAAGAACTGACAGTCCTGCATCGCCTGTGGGACGCGACCATGAGCGGCCAGGGAGCGGCCATCGGCGTCGTCGGCCCCGCCGGCATCGGCAAGTCCCGCATCGTCTACGAGTTCGTCCATTCCGTCTCTGAAGACGCGCCGCACCTGGTGCTGATGCAGGCGAACACCCACCATCGCAACAGCCCCTGGCAACCGTTGCGGCAGGAACTCGCCCGCCACCTCGACACGGTCACGCCGCCAGGCGGATCGCGGCTCGAAACCCTCGCAGGCGAGCTTTCTTCGGCGGGCGATCAGAGCGCGCGAGAGGATGCAGCAGCGATCCTCCGGATTCTCGAGGATGGACCGGCCAGCATAGGTTCGCCACGGCCGGCGGAGGAACGGGCCCGCATCGTCTCTGCCCTGGTTCGCCGCCTCAAGGGACTCGCCAGGAAAACGCCAATCGTTGTTGTGGTCGAAGACGTTCAATGGCTGGACGAATCCTCGCTGGAATGGCTTGAAGCCCTCTCGGGAGCAGTCGAGCGACATCCGATCTTGGTTGTCATGACAAGCCGGGAACGGCTGGCTACCCGCTCCAATCTCGTCGTCACCGAGATCCAGTTGCCGGGGCTGCCGCCTGATGACGCGCGCGCCATGGTCGATCAGTTGATTTCGGAAAAGCCCTTCGCCCATCTGGACGCCCAATCCATCCTGACCAAGGTCGGCGGCGTGCCGCTCTTCATCGAGGAGTACGTCACCCATCAGATCGACCGCCTGGTCGCGCGCAAGGGAGAGGCCGACGCGCCGACCGTCGACCCCGACGACGCGCCGACCACGCTGATGGATCTGCTGAACGAGCGGATCGACGAACTGGGACCCGGTAAGGCCTTTATCCAGACCTGCGCTGTCTGCGGTGACGTATTTGACCTGCGCCTCGTCGCCCGTGTCGTCGGAATCGACATCGACAAGGCGATCTCCGTCATCTCCGACCTTGAATTGCGGGGCATCCTGACCGGCAGCGCTTTGGTCGGCGACGAGTTCCGCTTCCGCCATGCCCTGCTCCGCGATGCCGGCTATTCGAGCCTGCTGAAGGCCAACCGCACGGCCCTGCACACAAGGATCGCGGAGGCGATGGAGGTCCATGCCGCGGCGGACGGTTTCTCCGCGCCGCCGGAGGTCATGGCCTGGCATTTCGCCGAAGCCGGCAACGTCGACAAGTGCCTGACCTACCGCCTGATCGCCGCCGAGAAGTTCAAGGGCCAGTTCGCGGCGACGGAGGCAATCCGGCAACTCGAGCTGGCCGCCGCCGATGCCGAGGCGATGGAAGAGAGCGGCAGGCGCCGGGAGTGGCTGGTCCGGATCTACAACCTCCTCGGCGTCGTCCGCAGCATCTTCTTTGGCTGGGGCGATCAGACAGGCCAGGAGCTGTTCGAGAAGGCCCTGTCGCTGACCGTGACGGGCGATGACGTCCATTCCACCTTCGATGCGGTGCGGGGGCTCTGGAACGCGAACATGATCCAGGGGAATTTCCCCATGGTGGCCGTCCTTACCCGTCAGTTCACCGCCGTCGCCAGCCGATCCAACGATCCCGTGATGAAGATGATCGCGTCGAACGCGAGCGGCGCCTATCGGCTCTGGTCCGGGGACTTCACCGCGGCAAGACATCACTTCGAAGAGGTCATCCGCCTCGATGCGGAAACCGGGGAAACCGGCCGATCGGCACGCCCGGAACCGATCCCGGGTTGGTGGCTCTCGCCCTCGGCGCGCTCAACACCTGGTTTCTCGGCGAGCGGGATCTCGCTCTTCAGACAATCGACGAGGCGAAGGAACGGGCGGAGGACCTGGGCCACGCCTTCGGTCTCGCCTACGCCTACAGCATGTCCGCATCGATCTGGCAGAGCGAACGCGATCCCGAAAAGGCCATGAGCGACGGCGTGCGTTCGGTCGAGTTCGCCAGCGAGAACAGCTCGCGCATGCAGTACTGGATCGATCGTGGCGGCATCATCATCGGTTGGGCCATGTCCTGTTCGGGGGACGCCGAGGGCGGGATGGCGCGGATCCAGCAGTCCATCGACTCCTATCAACGGGGCGGCGGCGGCCTGCACCTGTGTTACGCCCATACGCTCCTGGCGGAATGTCTGCTGCAGACCGGCGCGGTCGAAGCGGCGGAGGCCGAGCTCGTCAGAGCCGGCAACGTCCTCAGCGGACAGCATCCGTACTACTACGACCCGGAGCGTCTGCGGCTGCTCGGCGAAACGCGCACCCGGCGCGGCTACTGGTCGGAGGGAGCGACCGCCTTCGCCGATGCGCTGGCGCTGGCCGACCGTTTCGGATCGCCGCCGCTGCGGGACCTTGTTCTGCGCAGCCGCGGCCGGCTCCAGCCCGACTGACCGTATGCCGGGCCTCACGGTCGATCGTCCGCCCAGGCCACGAACGTACGCCATGCCTGGGTGTCGCTGAACTCGTACCGCACAGCCTTCGGTTCGGCGAAGTCATCGGCGCGGCTGCGCAGGGTTGTGAGAAGACGCTCGGCGTCGGCCGCTTTCACATCGACCAGACCCTCCCCGAGATGCGCGGCGATCACTTCCACGTCCTCGCGGTGCCCGCCCCTTGCCAGGGCATTGTCGACGACGCGCGGCAGCGTGCGCTCGCGATAATCCAGGGCCTTGGCCGCCTCGCGGACCAACCAGAGGCTCTTGCTCCGTTGCAGGCACTCGGGTGCGACCGTGTCGAGCGTGGCGCGGATGCTGACCATGGCCAGGGTGAGCGGCCGGAAACCGAGTTCCGCCGGGCCATGGGTCACGGCCACCTCGTCGTCGTCCTCGATGCGGCCCCGCGCATAGGCTTCGTAGACGGCGCCGACGCCCTCCATCCCGAAGCTGTCCAACTCCGCCGCGCGGAGCGCCCCGATGCTGGACGCGCCCAAGACGTGCACGCCGTTGGACATCGCCCACAGCACTTCTTTGTGCCAGACCGACGGAACCGCATCGAAATAGCCGTCGATGATCCCGATCACCTTGGGCCGATCGCGCAGTGCGAGATACACGTCCCCCTGGCGCGCCGGCTCCCGGAACGTCACGTCCCCGAACCGCGCCTTTACCCGGGGCGGAACCGACGGCCCGGCAAAGACGATCGCCGCCGTCACGGCGCAAGCCCCCTAGCCCGCAGGGCCCGCAGACCGGGGCGGTAGCTGCGCGCCTTCGGGTTCCCCTCCAGCCCCGGGACGATGACCCGCACCACCGGAATATCGAATTCCGGACGGGTCAGGTCGACCATCAGCGCCTGGGCCATGCCCGCCTCCGCCAGCTTCGCCATGACGCGCTCCGCCAGAACCCGGGAGCTCCGCCCCTGCAGTGAGGGCAGCTCGGAGAAATCGACCGGCGGCATCCGGCTTGTCCGCGTCGCCCGGCCTGCTTCAGGGGGGGTGTCCGGCCGCTGATCGTAGGAGGCTGGATCGATATCGTCGCGCACGCCGGATATCATGGTGAGACGGGTCTGCGCCGCTTCGGAGAGGGCCCGGGACAAGGCGATATGGGCGAAGGGATGGCATCCATGGCCGTTGAATTCCCCGGATCGCCAGACGTACGCCCCAATCAGGCGCGGAGATCCAGGCGTGGACCGCCGGAACGCCCACATCGCTCGTCATGTTCCAGGCGCGCACCTCCACGCCGGCGCCGGCAAAGCGGTCCAGCAACCAGCGGCAATGGGGGTCGGTCACGCTGTCCAGGTTCAGCTCGGTCCGGTCCCGCGCCTCCGGCGTAAGGCTCCACCAGAGCGCGAGGGCGTCGCGCTCGATCACCTCGCACAATCCGTGGCACACCGCCTCGTCGATATGGTTGCCCGAGGCAAGGCCGTTGGACGTGCTCAGGAAATAGCCGCTGCCCTCCGGCGCGGGCGTTCGGAAATCGGTGTGGACCGCCTCATGGGGAACCCATACCGGATCCCCCGACGACAGATCCGACCCGCGGATCCAGAGCAGCCGCGATGTCGCCGTCAGCGTGCGCCGGGCGGAATGGGCCATCTGGGTGACGTCCACCACGGTTTCGCGGAACCGGATCTCATTGTAGGACGCGAGGAGCAGGGGAGCGAGAATGTGCTCGCCGTGATGGATCTCGATTGACTCCATGAGGCCGGACGCCTTGGCCGCCTCCAAGGTGGCCCCTTTACCTTGAGCCACCGAGACCGACCGGGCATTCGGGCGGGTGACCATGACAACCGGTATGCCGATGGTGTCCAGACCGGTGACGTTCGCGACACGCGTGATGCCGAAGACCGGCATCAACGGCGTCACGCGGTCGATCGTTTCCTGCGGCGTGCACACACGTGTGGTGCCGGCGACATCGGCGAATGTCACCAATCCAGCATCGTTCACCGGGCCCTCCTCGGGCCGTCTTTACCGGAAATCGCGGCCGGTTCAGCTACCGTCGACGCCGTCTCCGAGATTGAAATCGTCGTCGCCTTTCGCGGTGCCGTCGCTCATCAGCAGAAACGGTTTGTTCGGAAAGCTCCCGTTGCCTTTGTTGAGCACATTCTCAAACTCTGGATTGTTATCGAGCCGATCGAGCAACCGGGCCTTCTTGATCTCGTACCAGTTCCCGTTATCGGCCAGATAGAAGACTCCCACCTTCCACGGATCGTCAGCCATTTTCCCCCTCCTGGACCCATCACTTCAACGAAGGACTAAACTCTACCACCATTCGGTTTTTGGATTTCACCCCGCATCTGTGTGAGAAATCACACTGTCCCGGTCGCACCAAGCTCGAAAGCTTGCGCGTCGAAACTGTGTTCGGACGGGGGATTGAGAGACATGGATATCGCATCGATCGTCGCGCCCGGTTCGGCTGCTTTCTCGCCCCCGCCGGCTCCCGGTACCGATGTCATCAGCGTATCGGATTCCTCTCCGCCCTGGCCGCAGTATCCCGCTCCATCAGATCTGTCTCTGACCGACGGATCGGCAATCGGATGCTGGTATCTTGCCGCATTCGACGGAAACATGCCCGTTCTCCATGGCTCGCTGCGCATGACAGAGGACCATGGCCTGCTCTCCGTCTCCGGCGACCTCTACCGGGTTCCCCGCGGCAGGCCGGCGTTCGACCTGCCGGCCGGCGGCACAGTACTGAAGACCGGCGACGGTTGGTTTCCTCAGCCGCACCGGCGCGAGTACGCGCTCCATATGCGGTCCCTGGGCGGCGCGGTTTCGGAGACCGGACTGATGGTGGAAGCGCGCCTCTTCCCCTGGACAACCATGCAGGGCCACGCCGCAACACTGCGGATCGGGGATTTCGAGAGCAGCGCGGACACGCACTTCTCCCTCGACCTGCAGCCCTTCCACTGCGCACCGTCCGGCACGACCGGTCCCGGACCGGTGCTGGCCGGCTCCATGGTCCATGCCGGCCGGCGCCTGGCCGTCTGGGCCGTACGCTCGGCCTCGGTTCCACGGGCCCTTCAGCTCCTGATCCACGAGATGGAGGGACGGGAGTGGGCGCATGACGACACGTACAACGCGGATCTGCTGACCCGGATCTTCCGAAACGGCGGTGTATCCCTGGATATCGTGCGGTCGGAGGAGCGCATTCCGGAGGATGACAACCTGATCCGCAGCGAACTCGACATCATGCTGCAGGACCGGCTCGCCCGGCACGATACGGACCCTCTCTGGGCTCTCCATCTGTTCCTTGTGTCCAGCCTGAATTGGTCCGGCCTCGACAGCGCGGGCGAATTCGGAAACATCGTCGGCCTGATGTTCGACAATATCGGCCGCCATCGCCAGGGCACGGCCGTCTTCCTCGATGCAAAGCTGGACAGTTCGGTCGAACGCCTGGAATCGCACATCGACCCGAGTGTGAAGGGCAAACCGATTGGACGCTGCCCCGCCCCGCTGCTGCGCACGATGGCGCACGAGATTGGCCATAGCCTCGGGCTCAAGCATGCCCCCGCCGCCCGCGCCGCCGAACTCGGGTTGATGAACCAGACACAGGAACTGCTTCGTCAGGTGGACCCGGTAACCGGCCCCCTCTTTCCGTTCAACGCCATGATGGATTTCGATTTCGGCGACCGGCGCAATCTGAGTCATCGCCCCGATCCCGAGGTCTGTCCGGGCTGGGGACATTGGAGCGCTCCGCCCAAGGGGCTGGCCGTGAAACTGCAGGAAGCCCCGGGTCCGGTTCCGGCCCAGGTGCGGGATCATGTCCTCGACATGCGGCTCTCGCTGCGGGCGGCAAACGAACTCGCGGCGCCGGACGCCCCTTCCGTCATCATGCGGCCCTTCGATCTCGGCGAGCCGGTGTTTCTGGAACTCACCCTGCGCAATGTCACCGCAGCGCCGATCACGGTGCCGGCCTCTGTAACCCTGGTCGACGGCCTCACCGAAATCGCGATCCGGGATCCCGAAGCGGTCCGCCGCCGCCTCGCGGCGGCCCAGACCCTCTGCGGCGGACAGGGGACCGTCATTCTCGAGCCCGGCGAGCAGCATCGCCACATTCTGCAGATCCACAGCAGCGGGGACGATCCGCAGTTCACACGGGCCGGGGACCACCGGGTCGAACTGGCCGTCAAGACCGTGGAGCACGGTTGGGTCGAGGCGCCTCCGGTGACCGCCTCGATCCGCTCAGACGTCGATCTCGGGCGGCGCGCGCTGCGGATCACCGGCCAGCGCGACTTCTGCGAGGCCATGGCGCTCGGGTACCTGGCAACCCACCGCGGCGTCGCCGACACCGATCGACTGTTGCGCCAGCCGGCCTATCCGCTGGGCGCCCGGATCGCGGCTGGAGTGCTGCAGATCGCCACATTCGCGGAATCCCCCGCGACCGGAAAAACCCGCATGTCGCCGATGACCCCGAACGCTCGGCGTGTCCGGACAGCGGTCGAGTGGCTGCGCCGAAGCGGCGTCACCAAGGAAGTCGTCGTCGCAGTGGCGGACGCAATCGACCCCATGACCGTCGCCCACTCCGCCGTGGCCGAGGTCATCGGCCGGAACTGGTAGCGCCCGATCAGATGTTGGAGATCATCGACCGCAGCCGCTCTATGTCGAGCACTTCGAGCACCTGTCTGGACTTCTTGATCAGACCCTCGCTCTCCAGATAGGCCAGTTCGCGGGACACCGCCTCGCGGTGGGTGCTGATCCGATTGGCGATCTCAAGGTGGGTCGGCGGGGCCTTGATGCGCCTGATGCCATCGGAATCCTCCGGCACATCACTCGCCATGCGAACCAGTTCGGCATGAATGCGATTGTTGACGGCCAACGTGCTGAATTCGAAGACCCGCTCGCTGAGGCTACGGACCTGATGGACGAGCTCCCGGATGAACCGCATCGCCACGGCCGGATGCTCCTGGATCAGGGTGAGGAACTCGGTCTGGCCCAGGACCGCCGTCTCGCAATCGGTAAGCGCGACGATGGTCGCGGATCGCGGGCGGGCATCGATCGCCGAATACTCGCCGAAGATCGCCCCCTCCTCGAGGTCGCGGTACGAGACTTCCTTCCCGCCGGTGGAGAACCGCTTGGCTCTCACCCGGCCGCCGGTCAGAACGTAGACCACGTTGGTCAGATCCTGTTCACCGACGATCTGGCGGCCTTTCTGGTAGCGGCGCCAGTCGCAGAGATCGCCGATGCGGTCGAGCACGGCGTCATCGAGATCGCTGAACAGATAGGCCTTCTTCAGTTTGGCCGCCCGTGCGTTCATATCTCCCACCCGGCTCCCGTCATTCTGGCGCGCGACCGCCGTCGCAAGTCCGAAATACGTAGGCTTGCGAAATACATACTATGTTAATTCGTTCCAGGGTATCGAAACACCGTTCGCGCGACAGAGGCAACCTCTCGTGCAGAATGCCGTGCCGGTTTGTCGGATTAACTCTGCACCCGCGAACCATATCTCGGCCCTGTCTTGGCGGCATTAATCGGGATTTTAGGAATCACTCTAACCGGCGTTCGGGATCTTGCCCGAACATGGCGAATGCGGGCCTCGGTGGCCTTCGAAGACATCGAGGGACCGAATGCCGCAGCGCGGCTTCAGGGGAATGGAATCACCGGACCCTCGGCCCGGGCCGCCAATGGAAAACCCCTCCCGCGGCGAGCGTGGGAGGGGTCAATGTCATGCGCAGAGCAGAGACTGCCCAGCCGCGATTATGCTGCCGCGATTATGCGGCCGCGACTACTGCGGCAGCGTGTCGTCGATGCCCTGGACGTACCAGTTCATGCCGAGCAGGGTTCCGTCATCCAGAACCTCGCCCTCGGCGACGGCGAGATCGCCGTTCTGCTTGTAGATCGGGCCGGTGAACGGATGGAATTCACCGGAGGTGATCTTCGCCTCGGTCTCCTGGGCCATCGCCTTCACATCGTCCGGCATGTTCGTGTAGTCGGCCATGATGACCATCTTGTCGCCCATGCCGCCCCATGTATCGGTCGACGTCCACGTGCCGTCGAGCACCGCACGGGTGCGGGCGATGTAGTACGCGCTCCAGTCGTCGATGATCGACGTGAGCTGCGCCTTCGGGGCGAACTTGATCATGTCCGAGGCCTGGCCGAAACCGATCACGCCCTGCTCTTCGGCGATCTGAAGCGGCGCGGTCGAGTCGGTGTGCTGGGTGATGATGTCGGCGCCCTGGCCGATCAGCACCTTCGCAGCGTCCGCTTCCTTGCCCGGATCGAACCAGGAGTTCACCCAGACCACCTTGAGCTTGAAGTCCGGATTGACCGACTGAGCTCCGAGCAGGAACGCGTTGATCCCACGGACGACTTCCGGGATCGGGAAGGACGCGACATAGCCGGCGGTCCCGGTCTTCGACATCCTGGCGGCGATCTGGCCGATCACGTAGCGGCCTTCGTAGAAACGCGCGGAGTAGGTCGAGACGTTGTCGGCCTGCTTGTACCCGGTCGCGTGCTCGAACTTCACGTCGGGGAACTTCTCGGCGACCGCCAGGGTCTGCTCCATGATAGCCGAAGGAGGTGGTGAAGATCAGTCCCGCGCCCTGGCGCGCCAGACGGGTGATCGCCCGCTCGGCGTCCGGCCCCTCGGCCACCTTCTCCACGTAGACCGTTTCGACCTTGTCGCCGAACTCCTTCTCGATGGCGAGACGGCCCTGGTCGTGCTGGTAGGACCAGCCGTGGTCGCCGATCGGTCCGACATAGATGAAGCCGACCTTCAACGGATCGGCGGCATCGGCTGCTCCGGCACCCAGCGTGCCCGCCGCCAGCATGGCGGACGCGACCGCCAGTTTCAGAAGCTTTCTCATTGTCCCCGTCTCCTGTCCTGTTCTTCGGGTAACGATACCGCAGCCGCCGGAAGACGGCCCCTGCTCACCGGTCCGGCACGAAGGTTCGTCCGATGCAGGCCGGCGTATTGATCTTGGTCAGCGTCCTGTTCCGCGAGATCAGGACCAGGACCAAAATGGTGATCAAGTATGGAAAAGACGACAGCACCTGGGACGGAATCCCGATTCCCATCCCCTGGGCGTAGAGCCCCATGATCCACACGGTGCCGAACAGATAGGCGCCGACCAGCACGCGCCGCGCGATCCACGTGGCGAAGACCACCAGCGCCAGCGCGATCCAGCCTCGGCCGGACGTCATGTTTTCCACCCATTGCGGCGTGTACACGAGGGAGAGGTAACCCCCGGCCAGTCCCGCACAGGCACCGCCGAACAGGATGCATCCGTAGCGCACGGCGATCACGTTGTAACCCAGCGCATGGGCGGAATGATGATTGTCGCCGACAGCGCGGATCACCAGCCCGGCCCGGGTCCGGGTCATCGCATAGGACACCGCGAAGACCAGGGCGAAGGAGGCATAGACCAGCACATCCTGTCCGAACAGGATCGCGCCGAGGAACGGAATGTCGGTCAGGACCGGTATGTCGATGGGCTGCAGCTTGACGCCGGGCAGCCCCGTGAAGCTCTCGCCGATCAGCCCCGAGAACGTCCTAGTCCGAGCAGGGTCAGCGCAAGGCCAGACGCCACCTGGTTGGTGGCCAGCGTCTGGGTGAGGAACCCGAAGAGCAGCGACATCGCCATCCCGGCCAGGACCGCCGCCAGGACGCCGAACGCGGCCGAGCCGGTCGTGTAGGCGGCGACGAAGCCGCAGACCGCGCCGACCACCATCATCCCTTCGACGCCCAGATTGAGGACGCCCGAGCGCTCGACGACCAGTTCGCCGATCGCCGCGAGCAGCAGCGGCGTGGACGCCGTGATGATCGTCAGGATGACCGCCTCCAGCCCCGTCACCGCAGCCCCCTCACGCGCTCTGCGGGCGCAGCAGGCGGATCCGGTAGAGGATCAGCGAGTCGCAGGCCAGAATGAAGAACAGCAGGATCCCCTGGAACACCTGTGCGGTCTTGTCGGAGATGCCGAGATCGATCTGTGCCGCCTCTCCGCCCAGATAGCTGATGCCGAGCATCACGCCCGCCACCAGCACGCCCACCGGATTGAGCCGGCCGAGGAAGGCGACGATGATCGCCGTGAACCCGTAACCGGGGGAGATCGCCGGTTGCAGATGCCCGCTCGGCCCCGCCACTTCGCAGATTCCGGCAAGACCGGCGAGCCCCCGGAGAGCAGCAGACAGAACCACACCATGCGCTTGGAGGAGAACCCGGCGAAGGTCCCGGCACGGGGCGCCGAGCCCACGACCCGGACCTCGAAGCCCTTGAGGGTCCGCGACATGACGACGTAGAGCACGGCGACGGCCACCAGGGCCAGACCGGCACCCAGATGCATCCGGCCGTCGCCGAAGGTGGGCAGCAGCTGCCAGCCCTCGAACTGGACCGATTTCGGAAAATTGAAGCCCGCGGGATCGCGCCAGGGCCCGCGGATGAACCAGTCGGCGATGAGCTGCGCCACATAGACGAGCATCAGACTGGTCAGGATCTCGTTGGTGCCGAAGCGGGTCCGCAGATAGGCCGGGATCGCGGCGTAGAGCGCGCCGCCAAGGCCCCCCATCATCAGCATGAGGACCATCACCGGGAAGCTCTGGAACTCGTGCCAGAGGATCGGCAGGGCGGAACCGAACAGCGCGCCCATGGTGAGCTGACCCTCCGCGCCGATGTTCCAGACATTGGCGCGGAAACAGACGGCGAGGCCGACGCCGATCAGCACCAGCGGCGCCGCCTTGACCACCAGCTCCTCGAGCGACCACCACCAGAGGACCGGCTCTAGGAAGTACACGTAGAGCGCATGGACCGGATCCAGGCCCATCAGCGAGAAGATGATGGCGCCGGTGAAGAGGGTCAGCGCCACCGCCAGCACGGGCGACAGCCAGGTCATCAGGCGCGAGCGTTCGGCGCGGCGTTCCAGGACCAGCCTCACGAGGCCGCCCTTTCGGAGGCAACCGTCTCGTGCGCACCGGCCATGAGCAGGCCGATCGCCTCCCTGTCCAGGTCCGCCGCCGGCCGCACATCGGAGAGCTCGCCCCGGGAAATGACGCCGATGCGGTCGGCGATGGCGAAGATCTCGTCCAGATCCTGGCTGATGACCAGAACGGCGGACCCGCTCCGGGCGAGGTCGATCAGCGCCTGGCGGATCACCGCCGCGGCCCCGGCATCGACCCCCCAGGTGGGCTGATTGACGACCAGCAGTCGGGGTCTGCGGTCGAGCTCGCGTCCGATGACGAATTTCTGCAGATTGCCGCCGGACAGCGAGCGCGCCTCAGGATCGCTGTGCGCGGTGCGCACGTCGAAGGCTCCGGCCACCCGGCCCGCCACGTCGCCGGCGAGGCCGAGATTGACCAGGCCGCGCCGCACCATCCCGTCGTCGACGGCGAACCGGGTCAGGATGACGTTCTGCGACAGGGGAAAATCGGGCACGGCACCGTGGCCGAGACGCTCCTCCGGCACGAAGGCGGCGCCGAGCGCCCGACGGGCCTTGATGCCCCGCGCCGCACAGCCGTGACCGGCGATCGTGATCAACCCGCTCAGGCCGGACAGCCGTTCGCCCGAGACCGCATCGAACAGCTCGGACTGCCCGTTGCCGGCCACGCCGGCGATGGCGACGATCTCCCCCCCGGCCACCTCCAACGAGACATCGCGCAGGGCCGTGCCGAACGGACCGTCCGCCGGCAGCGAGACGCGGTCGAGCGTCAGGATCGCCTCGCCCAGCGTCTTGGACGTCCGGGTCGAGACGTCGGCCACATCGACCCCGACCATGTGGCGGGCAAGGGACGCGGCGGTCTCGCGACGCGGTTCGACGGTCGCGACCACTTTGCCCCGGCGCAGGATCGTCGCCGCCTGGCACAGCGCCTTCACCTCTTCCAGGCGGTGCGAGATGTAGAGAATGGCGCATCCCTCGGACGCCAGGCGGCGCAGGGTGACGAAGAGTTGATCCGCCTCCTGCGGCGTCAGGACGGCCGTGGGCTCGTCCATAATCAGCAAGGACGGCTCCTGGAGCAGACAGCGTACGATCTCGATCCGCTGACGCTGTCCGACCGACAGATCCGCTACCAGGGCACCGGGCTGCAGCGGCAGGCCGTACTCGCGCGACACCTGCTCGATCCGCGCGGCCAGCGCCGCCATGTCTGTGGCCGTCGGCAGCGCGAGCGCGATGTTCTCGGCGACGGTGAGCGCCTCGAACAACGAGAAGTGCTGGAACACCATGCCGATGCCGAGAGCCCGGGCCGCCGCCGGATTGGCGATTCGGACCGGTTCGCCGCGCCACCGCAGCTCACCATCGCTCGGCTGCAGGGCGCCGTACATCATCTTCACGAGGGTGGACTTGCCGGCGCCGTTCTCGCCCAGAAGCGCGTGAATTTCGCCCGGCCTGAGCCGCAGAGTCACGTCGTCATTGGCGGCGAAGTCGCCGAATGTCTTGGTGATATGGACGGCCTCCAGAAGGAAGTCGCTCATTCGGCCCTGCCCCTGCCCCAAACCCTGCCGGGATGTTCGCACAACGATCCGCTCTGGGTAGAGGCTGGCGGCGCCGATGTCGAGATTCTTGTTGCAGCGCACCCGAGAGGAAGGGGGGTGCGTGGCGCCGAAGACGTGTCCTAGACTGCGCGCCACCGAGCCCGCGTCAGACGGGCCGACGACCGATGGAGGGATGGAAGATGGCCGCCGGACGGGACAGGCTCGCAGGCAAGACCGCGCTGATCACCGGCGGCGCCTCCGGAATCGGTCGAGCCATCGCCGAAACCTTCACCGAACAGGGTGCCGCCGTCGTCATCGCCGATATCGACGCTGAACGGGGCCGCGCCGTCGCCGACGCCCTGTCCGCGCGCTTCGAGCTCCTGGACGTCCGCGACGAGGATGCCTGGCACCGGGTGACGTCGGAAATCGTCGACCGTCTGGGCCGGCTCGACGTGGTGGTGAACAACGCCGGTACCGGCGGATCCGGCGGTTCCATCGAGGACGCCGGCGTCGAGGACTGGGACCGGGTGATGGACATCAACGCCAAGGGCGTTTTCCTCGGCTGCAAATACGGCGTCTTGGCGATGAAGGGCAACGACGCCCCGGCGGGCGGTTCCATCGTCAACATGTCAAGCATCGCCGGCCTGGTCGGCGCTCCGGCGATCCCGGTCTACTCCGCCTCCAAGGGCGCGGTGCGCCTGCTGACCAAGTCCGTCGCCCTGCACTGC
Source organism: Thalassobaculum sp. (assembly GCA_048983575.1). Lineage (GTDB taxonomy): Bacteria > Pseudomonadota > Alphaproteobacteria > Thalassobaculales > Thalassobaculaceae > Thalassobaculum. The sequence continues at coordinate 3,335,637 of JBLZTD010000001.1, forward strand.
GCGAAGAAGAGCTACGGCATCCGCTGCAACTCGGTACACCCGTCCTATACCGACACGCCCATGGTCGACCGCATGGTCGACGGGCACCACAACCCCGACCGGCTCCGCCAGGCGATCGAGGCCGCCGCGCCGCTCGGCCGGATCGGCGCGCCCGCCGACGTGGCCGGCGCGGTCCTGTACCTGGCGAGCGACGACAGCGCCTTCGTCACCGGCACGGAGCTGACCGTCGACGGCGGCATCGTCGCCATGTGACGGCCGCCCGCAGAGCGACGACTTTCGAATAGACGACTTCCGAAGGAGAGACACGCATGTTCGACCTGACCGGCAAGGTGGCCCTGATCACGGGCTCGTCCCGCGGCATCGGCAAATCGATCGCCGAATGCATGGTGAAGCAGGGCGCGAAGGTCGTCATTTCGTCGCGCAAGGCGGAAGCCTGCAAAGCGGTCGCGGACGAGATTGTGGCCGCCGGCGGCGAAGCGGTGGCGATCCCCTGCAATATTGGCCGCAAGGACGAGCTTCAGGCGCTGGTCGACGGTACCCGCAAGGCCTTCGGACGCATCGACGTGCTGGTCTGCAACGCCGCAACCAACCCGGTCTTCGGCCCGATGTCGGAGGTGTCCGACGACGCCTATGACAAGATCATGGATACCAACGTGAAGAGCGCGTTCTGGCTCTGCAACATGGTCCTGCCGGAGATGGCCGAGCGCGGCGACGGCGCGGTGATCCTGATCTCCTCCATCGCGTCGATGTACGGCAACCGAAAGCTCGGCATCTACGGCATCTCCAAGGCGGCGGAACAGCAGCTTGTGCGCAATCTGGCGGTCGAGTGGGGACCGAAGAACATCCGGGTCAACGCCATCGCCCCCGGTCTGATCCGCACCGACTTCGCCCGCGCGCTCTGGGAGGACGACAAGCGGCGCACGATCATGGAGCAGGTCACCCCGCTGCAGCGGATCGGCGAGCCCGAGGATATCGGCTGGCTGGCGACCTATCTCGCCTCCGACGGCGCCCGCTTCATCACCGGCCAGACCATCGTCGCCGATGGCGGGCGGACCATCGGCGACCCGTCGTAGGGCTCCGGTCATGGCACATCTGGGACCGGTCACCGACGCGCACCGCTTCGACGAGGCGGGGCTGGCCCGCTATCTCGCCGATCGGGGACTCGACGGGGTGGCGTCCGGCATCACCGTGCGGCAGTTCCAGGGCGGACAGTCAAATCCGACCTTCCGCCTGGATACCGCCGACGGCAACGCCGCCTACGTGCTGCGCAAGAAGCCGCCGGGAGACCTGTTGCCCTCGGCCCACATGGTCGAGCGCGAATACCGGGTGATGGCGGCGCTCGCGGCTACCGACGTGCCGGTGCCGGTCATGCGCCTGCTCTGCGAGGACCCGGCGGTCATCGGCACGGCGTTCTACGTCATGGACTTCCTCGACGGCCGGATTCCGGACGAGCCCTCCCTCGATGTCGGCTACAGTCCGGAGGAACGCGCCGCGATCTGGGACAGCGCCAACGACGCGCTGGCCAAACTGCACACCGTCGATCCGGAAGCGGTCGGCCTTGGAGATTTCGGCCGGCCGGCGAACTACTGCGGCCGGCAGATCGCCCGCTGGACCAAGCAGTTCGAGGCGTCCAAGACCGATCCGATGCCGGACATGGACCGGCTGACCGAGTGGCTCAACGACCATCCGGGCGTGCCGGACGAGGTATCGATCGTCCATGGCGACTTCCGGCTGCCGAACCTCATGCTGCATCCGACCGAGCCCAGGGTGATCGCCATTCTCGATTGGGAGCTCGCCACCCTCGGCCACCCGCTGGCCGACGTCGCCTATACCTGCATGCCCTACCGCATGTCCTACGAGGAGAAGGCGCTGAAAGGCATGGTGGGGCTCGACCTGGACGCGCTCGGCATCCCGAGCGAAGCGGAGTATCTGGACAGGTACCGGCTCCGCACCGGCCGCGACGCCTTGCCCGACATGCGCTATTTCCACGCGCTGTCCTTCTTCCGCCTCGCCGCCATCTGCCAGGGCGTCTACTTCCGCGGGCTTCAGGGCAACGCCAGCTCCGACAACGCATTGGAGGTCGGCGCCAAGGCGCCACGCCTCGCCGAGATCGGTTGGGCCATCGCCAGAGGTCGCGCGTGACGTCATGGCCCAGGTGAAGATTCACGCGCGGCGAGGCTTCATAGACCGCCATCGCCAAGCGCTCTCCGACGCGATCCACGGAGTGATGATGGCGGCGCTCGGGCTGCCTGAGGACAAGCGGTTTCACCGCTTCATCGCCTTGGACGACGGGGATTTCATCCATCCACCGGACCGCGGCGACGGTTACACGGTGATCGAGATCCTGATGTTCGAGGGCCGCAGCGACAGCGCCAAGAGGGCCTGCCTGCGCGGGCTTATGACGGCGATCCCCGAGGCTACCGGCATCGCCGTCGAGGCGGTGGAGATCACCCTCATCGAGACGCCGAAGGCCAATTGGGGGATCCGCGGAAAGATCGGCGACGAGCTGGCGCTGACCTACAAGGTCGAGACCTAGCCCCTCACCGGGTTCCGCTGAACCGGCGCTGGCCGTCCTTGGCCGCCATCAGACGGGCATAGAGATCGACATAGCGCTCGGCCGGCCCCTCCCACCCGACGGGATGCTTCATGGCGTTCCGCTGCATCTTCCGCCAAAGGCCGCGCTCGGAATACACCGCGAAGACCTTGGCAATGGCGTTGGACAGCGCCTCGCGCGAGCCCGGCTCGAATTGGAAGCCGGTTGCCACCCCGGTGCTGAGAGCCGCGGCGTTGGCGTCGATCACCGTGTCCGCCAGACCGCCGGTCCGCGCCACCACCGGCAGCGCGCCGTAACGCATCGCGTACATCTGCGTCAGCCCGCAGGGCTCGAAGCGGGACGGCACCATGATCGCGTCGGAGCCGGCGTAGATCAGATGCGCAAGATCCTCGTCATAGCCGATCCGCACCCCGACCGAACCCGAATGGTCCGAGGCGGCGGTCCGGAACGCCTGCTCAAGCCTCCGGTCGCCGCTGCCGAGCAGAACGAGGGATCCACCGGCCCGAAGCATGTCGGGCAGCACACCGAGCAGCAGGTCCAGCCCCTTCTGGTCGGTCAGACGGCTGACAACGCCGAACAGCGGACCCGACCGGCCACGGTCGAGGGAGAAGCGCTCGATCAGGTCGGCGCGGGCGGTACGCCGACCGGACATGGAGCGGCTGGTGAAAGTCGGTATCGCGGGGTCATTGGCGGGGTCCCACGCAAAGGTGTCGATCCCGTTCAGGATGCCGATCGCCCGCTCCGGCCGCGCTGCGAGCACGCCCTCCAGACCCCAACCGAATTCCGGGCTCTCCAGCTCGCGCGCGTATGTGGGACTGACCGTGGTCACCAGATCGGAATGGACCAGCCCGGCCTTCAGGAAGTTGACCCGGCCGTAGAACTCGTACCCGGCGGCGGTGAAGCCGGTTTCCGGCAGCTTGAGATCCCGCCGCAGCCCGGCATCGAACACGCCCTGATAGGACATGTTGTGGATGGTGAGCAGCGTGGCGACGCCCGTCACCCCCCAGGCGTCGAGATAGAGCGAGACCGGCCCGGTCTGCCAGTCGTGGGCATGGACGATATCCGGGCGCCAGCCATCGGCGAGGCCGTCGCGGGCGATCTCCGCCGCCGCCCAGGAGAGTGCCGCAAAGCGGAACGGGTTGTCCGGCCAGTCCTCGCCTTCCTCCGTCACGTAAAGGCCGTCGCGATCGAAGAACGCGGGCATATCCAGCGCCAGGAGATCCAGGCCGTCGACATCGGCACGGCGGACAATTGCTTCGTGGGAGAACAGGTCGTCGGCTCGCCAGACCTCGTCTGCCCTTTCCGCGCGGGCCATCACACCTGGATAGCCCGGCAGCAGGACCCGAACGTCCACCCCCTTCTCACGAAGCGCCTTCGGCAGCGCGCCGACCACATCCGCCAGCCCGCCGGTCTTCGCCACCGGAACGCATTCCGAGGCAACGAACAGGACCCTCATCGCGCAGCCAGCCAGCGATCGATCATCGGCTTCGTGATCAGGCAGGTTCCGGCCTCCGTCCGCCGGAACCACTTCGCATCCTCGACCGGGTCCTCGCCGACGACCAGTCCCTCCGGGATCTCCACACCGCGATCGATCACCACGCGCCGCAATCGCGCATGGCGGTTGACCACCACCTTCGGCAGCGCCACGACCTCGAAGAGTTCGGCGAAGGAGTGGGTGTGGCACTTGGTGAACAGCAGAGAGCGCTCGATGTTCGAACCGGAGATGATGCAGCCGCCGGAGACCATGGAACTGACCGCGCTGCCGCGGCGGTTGTCCTCGTTGTGGATGAACTTCGCCGGCGGCACGACCTCTCCGTAGGTCCAGATCGGCCAGTCTTCGTGAAACAGGTCGAGGCCGGGCACGAAGTCGGTCAGGTCGATATTGGCCTCCCAGAACGCGTCGACCGTGCCGACGTCGCGCCAATAGGGTGCCGGTTCCAGACCGCTCATCACGCAGGACTCGGAAAAGAAATGGGCGTAGGCCCCGCCCCCCTTCACCACCGAGGGAATGATGTCCTTGCCGAAATCGTGGCTGGATGACGCATCGTCGGCATCGGACAGCAGCAGATCCCGCAGGACCGACCAGGCGAACACGTAGATACCCATGCTGGCCAGCGCCTTGTCCGGGTCGTTTGGCAGCGGTGGCGGATCGGCGGGCTTCTCGACAAAATCGACGATGCGACCGGTCTCGTCCACCGCCATGACGCCGAAGGCGGACGCCTCGGCCCGCGCCAGCGTCAGGCATCCCACGGTTACATCGGCACCGGTCTCGACGTGCTGCATGAGCATCCGCTCATAATCCATCTTGTAGATGTGGTCGCCGGCCAGGATCACGATGTATTCCGGATCGTAGCTGTCGATGACGTCGATATTCTGGGCGACGGCATCGGCCGTGCCGAGATACCAGTTCTCGCCGCCCGACTGCTGCGAGGCCGGCAGGATGTCGAGAAACTCGTTGCGCTCGGCCCGGAAGAAGCTCCAGCCCCGCTGCAGGTGGCGGATCAGGCTATGGGCCCGGTACTGGGTCGCCACCGCTATCCGTCGAATTCCTGAATTGACGGCATTGGAGAGCGCGAAGTCGATGATCCGGCTCTTGCCGCCGAAATAGACGGCGGGCTTTGCCCGGCGGTCGGTCAGTTCCATCAGTCGGCTGCCGCGGCCACCGGCCAGGACGAAGGCCATGGACTGCTGGGCGAGCCTTGTCGGACCCGGTGTGTGGACCATCTCGTGCTCTCCCCGTGACATCGTATCGCAGACACACGCGTTGCGGGCGTCGGCATCGGACCAGTGTGGCGGCGATCAGCCTCCGGCGCACCCCTTGAACGACGAATTCGCGCGCAGGATGCTGCCAGGCACGGCCGGGAAACGCTCGCCGGTTCTAGGCCGCCGACAGCGCGGCTTCGACCTCGCGCTCCAATCGTCTCCGGAGATCGTCCGGCAGCCGCAGCGCGTCGCCCAGGCGCTCCTTGTAGCGGGCGTCGCCGGGCACCGATGGGTCGAGCACGACGAGGGACGCGAGATACACCTCGGTGGCCTGCGGCTCGTCGGCGCAGAGCGAGGCGATGGCGATCGGGTCGGCCGGACGATCGAGCTGCTCCGAGATGAAGCGCCGCTCATCCTCGGCCAACGCCGACACATCGATCTGCTTTTCGATCATCGCCTGCTCGTCGCCATCGATATGACCGTCCGCCAGCGCCGCGCTGACCATCGCCCGGACCAGTGTCAGACGGAAATCATCGCCCCGGGCGTCGCGCAGGCGCGCCGGGTCGAAACCGCTGCTCGGCGGCGGCGCCGGCGGGGCAGCCGTCGACGGATTGTCGGGGCGGTTGGCGCGATGGTCGCTCCAGGCCTTGTAGGCGAGGCCGCCCAGGACCGCGAGGCCGCCATAGGTCAGCGCCTTGGAGCCGAATTTGCGCGCCTTTTTCGACCCCATCAGCACGGCGACAAGACCGCCGGCCGCGGCACCGCCCATCAGACCGCCGGGCATGTTGCTGGCGAGGCCGCCCGCCATCCCGCCGCCAGGGGTGCTGGCGCCCGTGGTCTTGGCGTTTGATTTACCGCCCAGGAAGCCATCCAAGAGCCGTTGAACATCCATTACCGTCTACCTCGCCGCAAAAAACAACTAGTGGCGAAAAGGTGATTTGCACGATCGATTTCAATAGGCGAGGACAGGCAGCTCGTATGGGTGATTTCTACTGCCTGCGGGCCAGCCCGTTGATAACATGGTTAACGACTAGCGACCTCCAGGAAGGCCAAGCCGTGGACACGAGAGGTTTCGAAAAAGCCCTCATGCGGGATGGCTTCGACGAGATTCTGATCCGCGATGCCACGCCCGGCAGCGTTCAGAAAGAACATATCCACAGCTTCGACGTGCGCGTCCTGATCCTGGAAGGCGCCTTCTTCGTTGCTACGGCTACCGACCGTATTGATTGCGTCGCCGGGGAGAGTTTCGACCTTGCCGCCGGAGAGCCTCACATCGATGGCGCCGGTCCAGCAGGCGCCAAACTTCTGATCGGGCGACGCTACGCCGGCCGCTGAGACATTCAGTCGTTCTTCCGCAGCTCCGATTTGGCGATCGACTCCAGGTGAACCTCGTCCGGCCCGTCGGCGAGGCGCAGGGCCCGGCTGTGGCCGTAGGCGTGGGCCAGATGGAAGTCCTGGGAGACGCCGCCGCCGCCATGGACCTGGATCGCCTTGTCGATCACGTCGCAGGCCATGCGCGGGGCGATGACCTTGATCATCGAGATTTCCTGACGCGCCGCCTTGTTGCCGACCGTGTCCATCTTGTGGGCGGCGTAGAGCACCATCAGACGCGCCTGATCGATGTTGATCCGACACTCGGCGATGGTGTGCCGCAGCGCGCCCTGCTCCGACAGGGCCTTGCCGAAGGCGACGCGCGACCGGGCCCGCGCCTTCATCGACTCGAGCGCCCGTTCGGCCTGACCGATCAGCCGCATGCAGTGATGGATGCGCCCCGGACCGAGCCGGCCCTGGGCGATCTCGAAGCCCCTGCCCTCGCCCAGCAGGACGTTTGAGACCGGGACCCGGGCATTCTCGAAGGTGACCTCCGCATGCCCATGCGGCGCGTGGTCGTAGCCGAAGACGGTCAGCGCCCGCTTCACCGTCACACCGGGCGTGTCCAAGGGCACCAGGATCATCGACTGCTGACGGTACTTGTCCGCGTTCGGATCCGTCTTGCCCATGAAGATCATGATCTTGCAGCGCTCGTCCAGCGCGCCGGAGGTCCACCATTTGCGGGCGTTGATCACGTAGTCGTCGCCGTCGCGGGTAATCTGAGCCTCGATATTGGTGGCGTCGGACGACGCGACCGCCGGTTCGGTCATGGCGAAGGCCGAGCGGATCTCGCCGTTCAGCAGCGGCGTCAGCCAACGGGCCTTCTGCTCTTCGGTCCCGTAGCGGACCAGCACCTCCATGTTGCCGGTATCGGGCGCCGAGCAGTTGAAGACCTCGGAGCCGATGGACGACCGGCCCATGACCTCGCAGATCGGCGCGTAGTCGCGGTTGCTGAGACCGGCGCCGAGATCGCTTTCGGGCAGGAACATGTTCCAGAGGCCGGCCGCCTTCGCCTTGGCCTTCAATTCCTCCATGATCGGCGGGGCCGTCCACCGGCTCGGCCCCTCCGCCACCTGCTCCTCATAGACGTGCTCCGCCGGATATACGTGCTCGTCCATGAAGGCCTGCACGCGGTTGCGCAGCTCCGCCGCCTTGTCGCTCATCTCCGGGATCATCGAAGTCTTCTCCTTATCCGAGCTGGACGAACCGGCTCAGGTGGTGGCCGGCATTGCCGAAGGTCACGTCGATCAGCCGCAGCCGCTTAAAGTAATGACCGACCGCCATCTCGTCGGTCATGCCCATGCCGCCGTGAAGCTGGATCGCCTCTTCGCCGACCATCTTTCCGGCACGGCCGACCTCAGCCTTGATCGCGGATGCAGCGCGGGCGCGCTCGACGCCCGAGGCCGTATCCATCAGCCCGGCGGTGCGGTAGCAAAGGGCATGGGCGAACTGGGTCTCCGACAGCATATCGACCGCACGATGCTGCAGAACCTGGAAGCTGCCCAGCGGTTTGCCGAACTGGGTGCGGGTCTTCAGGTACTCGGTGGTCAGGTCGACCGTCGCCGCCATGGCGCCGACCGCCTCCGCCGCCAGGGCCACGCAGGCCCGGTCGATCACCGCCTCCACGATCTCCACGGCCCCGCCGATCGGTCCGAGCAGCGCGTCGGGGCCGACCCGGACGCCGTCCAGCTCGAGATCGGCGCCACGCATGCCGTCGATGGTCGGATACGCCCGCTTGGTCAGTCCGTCGGCATCGCCCGGCACCAGGAACAGGGAGACACCGTCGCGCTCGTCGTCGCGGCCGCCGGTGCGGGCCGAGACGATCAGGGTATCGGCGCAGTCGCCGTGGAGCACCACCGCCTTGCTGCCGTCGAGGATCCAGCCCTCGTCGCTCTCGGTCGCCATCGTCGCGACACGGCCGAGATCGTAGCGGCTGGTGGGCTCGCCATGGGCCAGCGCAAGAAGGTGCTCGCCGGCGGCGACGGCGGGCAGGATTTCCGAGGCTCTCGCCGGATCCGCCCGGGCAACCGTCTCGGCGCCCAGCACGACGGTCGCGATGAACGGCTCCACCACCAGGGCCTTGCCGAACGCCTCCATCATCAGTGCCAGGTCGACCGTGGACCCTCCGAGCCCGCCGTGGTCCTCGGCGATCGGCAGGGCGAGCCAGCCAAGCTCGGCAAACTCCGCCCACACCTCGCGGGACCAACCGCCCTCGCCGTTGCGGATCCGGTTACGGGCCTCGAAGCCGTACTTGTCGGCGAGGTAGCGGGCGATGCTGTCGGCCAGCTGGCGCTGGTCATCGGTGAACGTGAAACTCATAGGCCGAGCACCATCTTCGCCAGGATGTTCTTCTGGATCTCGTTCGAACCGCCGTAGATCGACGCCTTGCGCCAGTTGAAATACAGCGGCGCCAGGGCCGGGCCGTAGTCGGGCCCGACCGGTTCCTCGTTCCAGCCCTCGTCGCGGAACGCCTCGGGCTGATACGGGGCGGCATAGGGGCCGATCGCCTCCATCAGCAGGTCGGTCAGACCCTGCTGGACCTGCGTGCCCTTGATCTTGAGGAAGGACGGCTCCGCCCCCACCGGGCGCCCTTCGCTCTCCGCATAGAGCGTCCGAAGCACCAGACTCTCGAGCGACAGCAGGTCGATCTCGATCTGGGCGAGGCGCCGGGCGTAGTCCGGGTCCTCGATGATCGGCCGGCCGCCGGCCAGCTCGGCCCTGGCGATGCCCTTCAGCTTGCGGAGCTGGGCCTTGGAACGGCCGACCGCGGCAATGGTCGTGCGCTCGTGGCCGAGCAGATACTTGGCATAGGTCCAGCCCTTGCCCTCCTCGCCGATCCGGTTCTCCACCGGCACCCGTACGTCCTCCAGGAAGACGCTGTTGATCTCGGCGCTGCCGTCCAGCGTGGTGATCGGGTGGACGCTGATGCCGGGGCTCTTCATATCGATGAGCAGGAAGGTGATCCCCTCCTGCTGCTTGCCGGCATCGGAGGTGCGCACCAGGGTGAACATCCAGTCGGCGTGCTGGGCCAGGGTGGTCCAGGTCTTCTGACCGGTCACAACATAATGGTCGCCGTCGAGCACCGCCTTGGTCCTGAGCGACGCCAGGTCCGAGCCGGAGCCCGGCTCGGAGTAACCCTGGCACCACCAGTCGTCCGAGCTCAGGATGCGCGGCAGAAAGCGCGCCTTCTGCTGGTCATTGCCGAATTTCATGATCACGGGGGCGACCATGGTCACGCCGAACGGGATCACCATCGGCGCGCCGGCGAGCGCGCATTCCTCGTCGAAGATGTGCTTCTGCATCGGCGTCCAACCGGGTCCGCCGTGCTCGAGCGGCCAGTTTGGGGCGATCCAGCCCTTCTCGTGCAGGATCTTCTGCCAGCGGACATGGTCGTCCTTGGAGATCCGGAAGCCGTTGCCGGTCTTCTCGGCGATGTCCGCAGGCAGCTTCTCCTTGAGGAACTCCCGGACTTCCCGACGGAAGGCCTCCTCCTCGGGCGACAGCATGACGTCCATGACGGTTGCTCCTTATCCGCTCGGATCAGGCGACTTCGAACAGGCCGGCAACGCCCTGGCCGCCGCCGACGCACATCGTGGTGATGACGTATTTCGCGCCACGGCGCCGGCCCTCGATCAGGGCGTGACCGACCATCCGCGACCCGGTCATCCCATAGGGATGGCCGATCGAGATCGACCCGCCGTTCACGTTGAGCCGCTCGTTCGGGATACCCAGCCTGTCGCGGCAGTACAGAACCTGACTGGCGAAGGCCTCATTCAGCTCCCAGAGATCGATGTCGTCGACCTTGAGACCGGCGCGCTCGAGCAGACGCGGCACGGCGAAGACCGGGCCGATGCCCATCTCGTCAGGTTCGCAGCCGGCGGCCACCAGACCGCGATAGATGCCGAGCGGCTCGATGTTGCGGCGCTCCGCCTCCTTCGCATCCATGACCACGCAGGCCGACGCGCCATCGGAGAGCTGGCTGGCATTGCCGGCGGTAATGAACTGGTCCGGACCACGCACCGGCTCAAGACCGGCCAGGGCTTCGACCGTGGTCGATGGACGATTGCCCTCGTCCTTCTCCAGGGTCACGGTCTTCTCGCTGACCTCGCCGGTCTCCTTGTCCTTGACCAGCATCGTGCTCTCGAGCGGCACGATCTCGTCCGACACCCGGCCTTGCGCCTGAGCGGCGGCGGTGCGGCGCTGACTTTCGGCGGCGTATTCGTCCTGGGCCTCGCGGCTCACGCCGTAGCGCTGCGCCACGATGTCGGCGGTCTCGATCATCGACATCCAGAGGGCCGGCTTGTGCTCCATCAGCCAGCTTTCCGTCAGATGAACCTTGTTCAGGTTCGCCTGGGTGAGGCTGATCGAACTCGACGCCGCCGGCAACCATGGCCGGCACGCCGTCGACGATGACCCGATGGGCCGCCATGGAAATGGTCTGCAGGCCGGAGCTGCAGAACCGGTTCACGGTCGTACCTGCCGTCGAGACCGGCAGTCCGGCGCGAACGGCGGACAGGCGGGCGATGTTCTGTCCGGTGGCCCCTTCCGGCAGGCCGCAGCCGAGAATGACGTCTTCGATCTCAGCGGGGTCGAGCCCGGATCGGGCGACCGCTTGGCTGATCGCATGGCCGGCGAGGACGGCGCCGTGGGTGTTGTTGAAGGCGCCGCGAAACGCCTTGCCGATCGGCGTCCGCGCTGTGGACACGATGACCGCCTCACGCATGAGGCCCTCCCTCCATTTGCTTTGCCGGCACCGTCATGCGACGCCGCCGTTTGGTTGCGGCATCGATAGCAGGCCGGGGACCATACGGGAACCTCGTTCCTTCCCACGGCGACGCATTGCCACCCTTGTCATCGTCGCCCGTAAGCGGTCTTCTCACCCGCGAAAAGACTTTCCGGGAGGACCTCCATGACCGCTTCGCCCCGCCTGTTCGAGCCGCTGACACTCCGGTCGACGGTGTTGAACAACCGTATCGTCATCTCGCCGATGGACCAGTACTCGGCCGTGGACGGCGTGCCGAACGCCTACCACCTCGTCCACTACGGCAAGTTCGCCATGGGCGGCGCCGGCGCGGTCTGCGTCGAGGCGACGGGCGTGTCGGAGGCGGGCCGGATCACCAACGGCTGCCCGGGTCTCTACAACCAGACCCAGGTGGACGCCTTCAAGCCGCTGACCGATTTCATCCGCCATCAGCGCTCGATCCCCGCCGTGCAGATCGGCCATGGCGGGCGCAAGGCCTCGACCACCCGCCCCTGGGAGGGTGGCGGCCCCGTGGGCGATGCGGAGATCGCCAGGGGCGACCGGGCCTGGACGCCCTACGGTCCTTCGGATGTGCCCTTGTCCGAGGGCTGGCTGACGCCGAAGATGATGAACGATGCGGATCTCGCGCAGACCAAGCAGGACTTCGCCGACGCCGCCAAACGGGCGATGGAGGCCGGTTTCGAGATCGTCGAGATCCACATGGCCCACGGGTACCTGCTGCAGACCTTCCTGTCGCCGCTCTCGAACAAGCGCAACGACAGCTACGGCGGCGACCTCGAAGGGCGGATGCGCTTCCCGCTCGAAGTGACCGAGGCGGTACGCGCAGCCTTGCCAGACGACAAGCCCCTGTTCGTTCGGATCTCCTCCGTCGACGGCATCGACGGCGGCTGGGAGATGGAGGACAGCCTGGTCCTGGCGCAGGCGCTGAAGGAGCGCGGCGTCGACGTGATCGACTGCTCGTCCGGCGGCAACTCACCCAAAGGCGCCACAAACGCCAACCTGAAGCGCGGACCCGGGTATCAGGTCCCGTTCGCCGAGCGGATCAGGAAGGAGGTCGGCATCCAGACCATGGCCGTCGGCCTGATCCGCGAGCCGGATCTCGCCGAGCGCATCCTGCAGGAGGGGCATGCGGATCTGGTCGCGATCGGTCGCCAGGCGTTGGTCGATCCGTTCTGGGCGCTGCATGCCGCCCAGCATTTCGACATCGACCCCGATTTCGAGAAGTGGCCGCACCAGTACGCCTGGTGGCTTGAGAAGTGGGACAAGGGCCTGCGGGCCTACGCGCGCGAGCAGGCCGCCGAATAGCGCGGACGACGGCGACGACGGTTCGGAGGCCGAAGTGGAGATACGCGAGTCCGGGCCGGGCGACGCCCAGTCCCTCGACGGCCTCTACACCGCCGCGTTTCCGGACGAGGATCTGCGCTCGCTGGTTCGGGAACTGCTCGCGGAAACGGCGGGCTTCCTGTCCCTGGTGGCGGTCGCCGACGGCGCCGTCGCTGGACATGTGGCGTTCACGGAATGCGGCGTCGGGCAGCGCGTCGAGACGGTCGCGCTGCTGGGCCCTCTCGCCGTCGCCCCGGCGCAGCAACGTCGGGGCATCGGCAGCGCCCTGGTGGCCGCCGGCCTCAATCGGCTGCGGGAGAGCGGCACCAGAAGTGTCCTCGTTCTCGGCGACCCGGCCTACTATTCCCGACTGGGCTTCGCGCCGGAAACCCGCATCACCCCGCCCTACGATCTCCCCGACGAATGGCAGGACGCCTGGCAATCGATCGGTTTCGGTGACTTTGAGACCGAGGTGGAGGGGCGCCTTACCGTGCCCTCTATCTGGCGGAAGGCCGAACTCTGGGGACCGTGAGTGGGACCCTGCTGGGCAGCCGGATCACCGTTCAAGGGGCGGCTTCTTGTCCTTGTGGTTCTCTTCGTGGTCCGCTCCGCCGGCGTCCGGCGCCTTCGGCCGCGGCGGTCTTGAGAACGGAACCGTCCCCGGCTGCAACGGATCCACGGGATGATCGGGCGGGTTCGACTTGTCAGCCATCGTCACTCTCCTCGCGTTGGTGGGTCTTTCCGGTCAACGCGGGAGCGCCGTTCCCGGTTCCCGGCCATGTCCGGCCGTCCAGGGCTGGCCTCGATCACCGCCGTCAGTCACGCAAGTGGGAACCCCGTGACGGGGAGATGCGTTTCCCCCGCATCACCACGGCAAAGGAGGTACCAGCCATGAACTGGGACCAGATCGAAGGCAACTGGAAGTCCCTGAAGGGCAAGGCACAGGCGCAGTGGGGCGAGCTCACCGACGACGACTTGGATCAGACCGAAGGGCGCCAGGAAGAACTGGAAGGCCTGATCCAGCAGCGCTACGGCAAGTCCCGCGAGGACGCCAAGCAGGCGTTGAAGGACTGGGCCGACAAGCTCTGATCAGCTTGATCCGAAACCACGGGAACGCCGCATGGACCTCATGCGGCGTTCCGCGTTCCGGCCGATAGTCGGGCGGCAGGCGCTCTCACGGCGCCACGATATAGACGGCGATCGCCTGGGCGACGCAGGCGGGCTTGTCGCCGCCCTCTACCTCGACCGTGACGGTGAAATGCGCCCGGATGGTGTCGGGCTTCTGGCGCACCACTTGGTCCAGCACGACCCGGCCGCGGATGCGGCTGCCCGACGGCACCGGGGCGATGAACCGGACCTTGTCGAGGCCGTAGTTGATGCCCGTCGTGCGCGGTCTCAGGTCGTAGGCCTCCGCCGTGATCCGTGGCAGCATCGAGAGGGTGAGATACCCGTGAGCGATGGTCGTACCGTAGGGCGACTCTCTTTCAGCCCTCGCCCTGTCCAGATGAATCCATTGCCGGTCCTCGGTCGCCTCGGCGAAGAGGTCGATGCGGGCCTGATCCATCTCGATCCAGCCGCTGGTCCCGATCTCCTGCCCCACACAGGCCTCGAACGCCTCGATGGTCTCGAAGACCCGTGGGCCAGCGCCGCTGTTCCCCTCAGACACGGGTCGGATCCTCGGAAACGCGGATGAGTTGCTTGCCGAAATTCTTCCCCTTTAGCAGACCCACGAACGTTTCCGGAGCATTCTCCAGGCCCTCGACGATGTCCTCGCGGTACTTGAGCTCGCCCGAGCGGATATAACCGCCCACCTCCTTCACGAAGGCCCCGAACCGGTCCCAGCGCTCGGTGACGATGAACCCCTGGACGTGCAGCCGGTCCGTCAGGATCTGCCGCATCAGGCTGGCCCGGCTCGGCCCGCCGTCCAGCGAGGTCGCGTTGTAGAGCGAGATCATGCCGCAGACCGGAATGCGGCCGAACGGGTTCATCAGCGACAGCGCGGCATCCAACGTGGCGCCGCCGACATTCTCGAAATAGACGTCGACGCCGTCCGGGCAGACCGCCTTCAGATCGTCCTTGAGGCTGTCGGACCGGTGCGAGACGCAGGCGTCGAAACCCAGCTCTTCCTTGACGAAGGCGACCTTGTCCGACGCGCCGGCGACACCGACGGCGCGCGCGCCCTTGATCCGCGCGAGCTGGCCGACGACCGAGCCGACGGCACCGGACGCGGCGGACACCACCACGGTTTCCCCCTGCTTCGGCTGTCCGATGTCGAGCAGGCCGACATAGGCGGTCAGACCCGGCATGCCGAGCACGCCCACGGCCGTGGAGATCGGCGCATCGGCCGGGTCGAGCTTGCGGATCGTCTTGGCATCGACCACATCCGCGCTCTGCCATCCGGACATGGACAGCACGAAATCGCCTTCCTTGAACCTGTCGGATCCGGAGGCGACCACCTGACAGACCGTGCCGCCGGTGATGACCTCGCCGATCTGTACCGGCTGGGCATAGGACCGGGCGTCGCTCATGCGGCCGCGCATGTAGGGATCGAGCGACAGGTAGATGGTGCGCAGCAGCACCTGCCCCTCCCCCGGCTCCGGCAGATCGACCTCGACCTTCTCGAAGTTCGCGGCCACGGGCTCGCCCTTGGGACGGGAGGCGAGGCGGATCTGGGTGCTTTTCATCGATGTATCCTCAGTTCGGATGGTCTTCGCGGATCATGTCGGAGGCCTTTTCGCCGATCATGATCGAAGCTGCGTTCGTGTTGCCTGATACCATGGTGGGCATGATCGAGGCGTCCGCAACCCGCAGTCCGGAAATCCCGTGGACCTTCAGCCGCGGGTCGACGACGCATTCGTCGCCCGGCCCCATGCGGCAGGTGCCGACCGGATGAAAGGCGGTGTTGGCCGTGCGGCGGATGTAGTCCAACACCGCCTCGTCGCTGGTCACTCCGACGCCGGGTTCGACCTCTTCGCCGCGGATCGGGTCCAGCGGTCCGGCCTCCGCGACCTTTCGGATCAGCCGCAGCCCGTCGATCATGGTCCGCCGGTCGATCGCGTCCGACAGGAAGTTGAAGCGGATCTCCGGATGCTCGCGGGCGTCGGCGGAGCGGACGTGAATCGATCCGAGGCTCTCAGGTCGCAGCTGGTAGCAGGTCATGGACATGCCCGGCCAGTCGTGCAGCAGCCGTCGGGCGGCGTCGCGGATGACGTAGGGCATCACATGCACCTGAATGTCCGGCGTCTCCAGGTCCGGCCGGGTCTTCAGGAATCCCACCATCGGCGCCGACGGCATGGCCATGAAGCCGCGCCGGGTGACGAGATAGCGCAGAAACTGCAAGCCGCGGGCCGGCAGCCCGGACATCCGCTCGTTGTAGGACAGGCCGCGCCGCTTGAGGCGCCAGACCACGCGGGCGTTGATGTGGTCCCGCAGGTGTTCGCCCACACCCGGCAGAGCGTGCTTCACCTCAATGCCCAGCGGCTCGAGCACATCGGGCCGTCCGATGCCGGACAATTCGAGAAGTTGCGGTGCGGCCACGCCGCCGCAAGAGATCACGACCTCGCGGCCGGCACGCACCTCCACCTCGTCGCTGTTCCCGACCCGGTAGGCCACGCCGACGCAGCGCGTGCCCTCCAGGATCAGGCGGGTCGCCAGCGCGCCGGTCACGATGCGGAGATTGCTGCGGCTGCGCGCCGGCGCGATATAGGTGACGGCCGTGCTCTGGCGGAAGCCGTTCTTGATCGTGGTCTGGGTCCTTGCGAAGCCCTCCTGGTCGGCGCCGTTGTAGTCCGGGTTCCGACGGATCCCCAGCGATTCACCGGCCCGGAAGATCGCCTCGTATAGCGGCCCCTGTTCGTACGCCTCGCAGACGTGAAGCGGCCCACCCTGCGACCGCATCTCGTCCGCGCCGTGCTCGTAGTGCTCCATCCGTTTGAAGACCGGCAGCACGTCGTCGAAGCTCCAGCCCCGGTTCCCGCGCTGTGCCCAGGTGTCGTAGTCGAGCGGCTGGCCGCGCACGTAGACCAAACCGTTGATCGACGAGGATCCGCCCAGCAGCTTGCCGCGGGGCACCGGGATCTCGCGGTTCGCGGTCCCTTCCTCCGGAACGGACTTGTAGCACCAGTTCGCCGCCGGATCGGAGATAAGCAGCCCGAAACTCGCCGGCATCCGGCTGTAGGGGTGGCTCGGCGCCCCGGCCTCCAGAAGCAGCACCGTGTGGCGTCCGCTCTCGGTCAGGCGGTTGGCCAGCACCGCACCGGCCGATCCCGCGCCTACGATGATGAAATCGACTTCGGCGGAGCCGCCGTCTGAGCCTTGCATCCTCATTCCCTCCCATGCTGCCCTTATGCACGCGCAGCTTCACGGAATGCGACCACGGCACGGACAATCTGTCGAGCCGGCAAGCGTGCCGCGATATGCTGCCGAACCACGCACAATCGAGGATCGCCCGGCATGCCCGTGACCGCCTTCAACTCCGCCCTCACCGCACCGCTCCTGTCTGATCCCGAGACCGCCGCCCTGATCGACGACCAGGCGACCGCCCGCGCCATGGTCGAGGTCGAGAGGGCGCTCGCCCGGGTGGAAGGCCGGCTCGGCGTGATCCCGGCGGAGGCGGCGGAGGCGATCGACACGGCGCTCGACGGGTTCATGCCCGATCTCGCCGCGCTCGGGGCCGGGATGCAGACGGCCGGAGTACCGATCGTCTCGTTGGTCGCCCAGCTGCGCGAGAAGGTCGACGCCTCCGGGCGGGACCACGTCCATGCCGGCGCTACCAGCCAGGACATCTACGACACCGCCCTGCTGCTCTGCTACGCCGCCGCGACCGACCTGATCAAGACTTCGGCTCGATCGGGCGATCGCCCTGCTCTCGCATCTTGCCGACGAGCACCGGCAGACGGTCATGGCCGGACGGACCCGCACCCAGCAGGCGATCCCGATCAGCTTCGGCGCCAAGGTCGCGGGCTGGCTGGCGCCGCTGAAGCGCCACCGCGAGCGGCTCATCTGGGTCAGGGAGGAGCTGCTGGTGGTGCAGTTCGGAGGTGCGGCGGGAAGCCTTGCGGCCCTTGGCGACAGGGGCATGGACGTGGCGGACGGGCTGGCCGACGAGCTCGGTCTGGAACGTGCCGTGGCACCCTGGCACACCGCGCGGGACGGGTTGCTCGGTCTTGGCGACTGGCTTGCCGGCGTGACCGGTAGCCTCGGCAAGGTCGGTGCCGATCTGCTGCTCATGGGGCAGAACGAGGTGGCCGAGGTCCGGGCGGGCGGCGGCGGAGGGTCGAGCGCCATGCCGCAGAAGGCCAATCCGATCGGGGTCGAGATGCTGGTGACGCTCGCCCGATCCAACGCAACGCATCTCTCCGGCCTGCATCACGCCGCGATCCAGGAGCATGAGCGCGGAGGCCCCGGCTGGACGCTTGAATGGATCAGCCTTCCGCCGATGATCCTGGCCACGGCCGGAGCTTTGAGGATCGCGGCCGACGTGCTCGACGGTCTGACGGTGAACGCCGAGCGGATGCGGGAGAACCTCGGGCTGGACACCGGTCTGATCATGGCCGAGGCGGTCACCACGGCGCTGGCCACGCATGTCGGCAAGATCGAGGCCCAGGCGCTGGTCAAGCAGGCGTGCCTCGACGCCCCGGCCGCCGGCCGGTCCATCACCGAGCTCCTGCGCGAGCGCACCGACGCCCCGGTGGACTGGGACGCCGCGGCGGATCCGCTGAACTACCTGGGCGCATCCCAGGAGATCATCGACCGGGTGCTATCCCTGTAGGGGGCTATCCCTTGGCGTAGGGCGGCGGCGCGTAGTAGCGCGGATACGGGCCGATGGCGGCCATATCGACCTCGACCAGCGCCGGTCCGGGATGGGCCAGCGCCTCGCCAAGCGCCGACTCCAGCGCCGCCACCGACTGCACGACCGCATAGGGCATGCCGCTTCCCTCGGCCAGCCGCCGGAAGTCCGGCGGAGTCGGGTCGGCGAAGTGGTGGCGCCCGCCGTAGAGGCTGTCCTGGATGTGCTTGATCACGCCGAACCCGCGGTCGTTCATCACCAGGAACACCACATCCGCCCGCTCGTCCGCCGCGGTCCAGAGTTCGCCCAGATTCATGGCGAACCCGCCATCGCCGCTGATGCAGAGCGTCTTGCGGCCGCCGGCGCCCAGCGCGGCACCGATCCCCATGGACAGGCCCGGACCGATGGCGGCCCCGACCGGATACAGGGTGTCGCGGGGCCCGTACACCTCGAACGCCCGATGCCCCCAGGTCGTGTGGGACAGGGTCACGTCGCGCACGAAGATGCCGTCGCGCGGCAGAACGCGGCGGACGATCTCCGGCATGGCGGCATAACCGTCGAGGAACTTGGCGTAGGCCGCCTTCGCCGCCGTCCGCGCCGCCGCGACGTCGCCTGCCAGATCCGGGTCGAAAGCGAGCCTTCCCGACAGCCGTTCGGCCAGGGCGGAAAGGGTCACCCCCGCGTCGCCGCATACGAACAGGTCGCTTGCATAGGTTCGGCCGCGGGCCTTGGGGTCGATGTCGATCTGGACCCGGCGTGCCGGCAGGGCGAGCGACTGATCCTGGGTCTCGTGCCCGCGCAGCCGCGAGCCGGCGACGATCAGCAG
Organism: Thalassobaculum sp.; assembly: GCA_048983575.1. Lineage (GTDB taxonomy): Bacteria > Pseudomonadota > Alphaproteobacteria > Thalassobaculales > Thalassobaculaceae > Thalassobaculum. Next base: position 3,354,964 of record JBLZTD010000001.1, read on the forward strand.
GTCCACGGTGTCGAGGAAGGCCTGGATCTCCGGCAGGGCGGCGCCGGCGGCGAGCGACAGCGGATGGTCCTCCGGAACCGCGCCGCGGCCGTTCCAACTGCTGATCACCGGGATGCCGAGATCGACCAGCGCCCGCACGGCGGCCGTATCACGCTTGGCCCCGTTGCCGACCCAGAGGAGTGGGCGCTTCGCCGCCGTCACGACCTCGGCCAACGCCGCGAGGGACGCCTCATCGGGAGCGACCGCCGCCGGTCGCGGCAGGAACAGCGTGTCCAGGTCAGCCGGGCGCGGGATCTCGGCGCGCTGGATATCGATCGGGATTTCGACGCTGACCGGGCCACGCGGCGCCGTCATCGCATCCTCCACCGCCCGGGTCAGGATGCCCAACGCCTGGCCCGGCGAGAGGATCCGGTACGCGGTCTTGCAGACCGAGGCGAGCATCGCCGACTGGCCGGGCACGTCGTGGACCGGCCCCATATCACGGTCCAGCATCCCGGTCGGCGTCTGTCCGGTGATGTGGAGGAGCGGCGTTCCGGCGAACCCCGCCTCGACCAGGGCCGGCACGGCATTCGCCGCTCCCGGCCCGGTGCTGGTGATCAGAACGCCCAGCCCGCCCTGCACGCGGGCATAAGCGTCGGCCATGTGCCCCCCGCCATACTCGCTGCGGGCGGTGACGAAACGGATGGCGTTGCGGCGGCCGATGGCGTCCAGCGTCGGGATGTTGTGCACCGAGACGATGCCGAACACCGTCTCCACCTCCATCCGCTGCAGAAAGTCGGCGACCAGGTCGCCCACCACATATTTTTCGGCCATTGCCATCCTCCCGTCGGATTATCGATTTGTTTCGCGGGAGTATGGCGAGCCGGCCGGGGCCGTGCCTAGAGACGGAATCTTTCCAGCCTGCACGGCAGCGATGCCCGAGGAGCACCGCCGCGAAAAGCGCCGCGCGATATCGGGTTGCCCGAGGTAACGTGGTCTCTATATCGATCGTTCGGTATAGAAGGAGTCCGCCATGCCGCGTCCCGCCGCGCCCCGCGAAGAGATCGTCGACAAGCTCGGCGAGGTCTTCCGCCGCCACGGCTATGACGGCGCCAGCCTCAAGCTGCTGTCGGACGCCACCGGGCTCGGGCGGTCCAGCCTCTACCACTATTTCCCGAACGGCAAAGAGGACATGGCGGCGGCGGTGCTCGACAGCGCGGAGCAATGGGGTGTCGATGCGCTGGGCCCGATCCTGGCGAGCGACGCCGCGCCGGCGGACAAGGCCCACCGCGTCGCTCTGGCCCTGGACGGGTTCTATGCCGGCGGTCGCCGCTCCTGCCTTCTGGAACTGTTCGCCATCGGCGATGCCAGAAGTGTCTTCGGCAACCGCGTGACGGAGCGCCTTGCCGCTCTCCAGGACGTCTTCCTGCGCATCGCCGAGGAGGCCGGCCAGGAAGCCGAGGACGCCGAGCGGCGGGCCGAGGACGCGCTGATCGCGATCCACGGCGCTCTCGTCGTCTCCCGCGGCCTGAACGATACAGCCCCTTTCCGCCGGGTGCTCGACCGAATGCCAGAAATCCTGACGGGCTAGGTCATAAACTCATTAATGGGATTCCCGGAAGTGGTGTTTTCTAATTCAAGATCCTGGGAGGATCTTGAATGGCGCCACGACGTTACGAGTTGAGCGACTTTGAATGGTCGATCATCGAGCCGTTGCTACCGAACAAGCCGCGCGGCGTGCCTCGGGCTGATGACCGAAGGGTCCTGAACGGGATCTACTGGCGGCTTCGAACCGGCTCGCCCTGGGCGGACATTCCTGAGCGCTATGGCCCGGCGACGACCTGCTACAACCGGTTCGTGCGGTGGCGGAAGCTCGGTGTGTGGGACCGCATTTTCGAGACGGTCTCGGCAGCCTACGACGGTGATCTGCAGATGGTGGAACTCATCCTCGATCCGGGTTCACCAACACGCCGCGAACGTCAAAAAGGGGGCCAGGAAGCCGCCGATACCACCGCTGGGCACGGAACTGAGGCCCGCTGCATGGGGCGCTCGCGGGGCGGACTGACCACCAAGATCCATGCCCTCGTCGATGCCAACGGGTTGCCGATCACCCTGAAGCTGAGCGAAGGCCAGGCCCATGACGGTCGCAGCGCTGCTGACATGCTCATCAACCTGACCGATGGTCAGATCCTGCTCGCCGACCGTGCCTACGACAGCGATGCCCTCAGAGCCGACCTGGCGGCCCGTGGAGCCTGGGCCAACGTCAAGCCGATGCCGAACCGCAAAAACATCCCGGCCTTCAGTCGTTTCCTCTACAGATACCGCAATCTCGTGGAGCGCTTCTTCAGCAAGCTCAAACATTTCCGGGCCGTCGCCACACGGTACGAGAAACACGACGCCAACTACCTCGCCCTCGTCAAACTCGCCGCAGCGCGAATCTGGATGCGATTTTATGAGTCGGTCACCTAGAGCGGATCGTTCGCTGACGGGATCGCTTCGTGATCGCGTCAGCGTGCGTGAATCTGCTCTATTCTATTGTTTTAGAGATAAATTTATAGATCACATTGAATCATGAAGTGACTCAGTTTGATCGGATTTGGCTCTATGCGCCAGGTCCGTCACGGTTCCGTGAGCCGACAGGTTTATCCGCCTCGGCGGCGCGCGTGGCCTTGATCAGAGGTTTAGATCGATTATGTACCGATCGTTCGGTTTAATTCTATCGAGGCTCCAATGTCCAACAGCATCACGCTCTACACCCATCCCCTCTCCGGCCATGGCCACCGGGTCGCGCTTGCCCTGTCGCTGCTGGGTCTGGCGCACGAGACGGTGACGATCGATCTGGCCGCCGGCGCTCACAGGCAGCCGGAATTTCTGACCCGCAACCCGTTCGGTCAGGTACCGGTGCTCGAAGACGACGGGACGGTGATCAGCGACAGCAACGCGATCCTCGCCTATCTCGGCGCCAAATACGACGACGGGACCCTGATGCCCCGGGATACCGTCGGCATCGCCGAAATCCAGCGCTGGTTCTCGGTGGCTGCCGGCGAGATCAAGCATGGCCCGGGTGCGGCGCGTCTGGCGAAGCTCTTCGGCGCGCCGATCGATCACGCGGCCGCGAAGAAGACCGCCGGCCATATCCTCGGTCTGCTCGACTCCCATCTGGCCGAACGTCCCTATCTGGTGGCCGGGCGCCTCACCTTCGCCGACGTCGCCCTCTACAGCTACGTCGCCAGAGCGCCGGAAGGCGACGTGGATCTGGCGCCCTATGCCCATATCCGCGCGTGGCTGGCCCGCATCGAAGGCCACCCGCGCTTCACCCGCTTCGTCGAGGCCGCCGAAATCCTCGGCTGATCACGGTCGCGTCCCCCCAAAGGAGGTCACCATGACCGACATCTCCTCCGCGCCCGCCGGCCCGTTTCACGCGGGCGAGCTTTCGGTGCAGGAACGCGCCGGCGTCCGCGACAGCGTTGCCCCGATCGGCGCCCGCAATATCCGGCGCTTCCTCCCGGACCAGCACCGCCGGTTCTTCTCGGACCTCGACCTGCTGTTCGTCGGCACGGTCGATCCGCGAGAGCGACCCTGGGCGACGGTGCTGGCGGCGGCACCGGGTTTCATCGCCTCGCCGACCCGCACCCGCCTCGAGATCGCCGCCCTGCCCGAGACCGACGACCCGGCATCGGCCGGCCTCAGACCCGGCGCGCCGATCGGCCTGCTCGGCCTGATGCCGGAGAACCGGAGACGCAACCGGGCGAACGGACGCATCGCCGGCCTCGCGGCTTCCGGGTTTTCGGTCGACGTGACCGAGAGCTTCGGCAATTGCCCGCAATACATTCACACCCGGACCCGCGTGCCCGCGCCCGCCGGCGGGCGGCCCGCGGCGAAGATCGCCGATGCACTCACCGACATCGCCCGCGACCGTATCGCGCGGGCCGACACCTTCTTCATCGCCACCGTCGCCCCGCAGGGCGTCGACGTCTCCCATCGGGGCGGCCGACCGGGCTTCGTCAAGGTGACGGATGACGGGGCGCTGCTCTGGCCCGACTTCTCCGGTAACAATTTCTTCAACACCCTCGGCAACCTGGCGGTCGACCCGCGTGCCGGGCTCCTGTTCGCCGACCTGCAGACAGGCGACCTTCTGCACCTCACCGGCATGGCGGAGGTGATCTGGGAGGGCCCGGAGCTCGAGACCTTCCGCGGCGCCGAGCGGTTGGTCCGCTTCAAGCCCGATCTGGTCGTCCGGCGCCAGGCGGTCCTGCCGATCCGGTTCGAGCCCGCGGAGCCGTCGCCGGCCCTGGTCGCCACCGGCACCTGGGCCGAGGCGGAACGGACGCGCGGGGCCCTGGCGGCCCGCGACACCTACCGGCCGTTCAGCGTCAGCCGCATCGTCGAGGAGAGCGCGACCATACGGTCCATCTACCTGCGCCCGGCCGATGGCGGCGGCATCGCCTCCCACCGGGCAGGCCAATACCTGCCGATCCGCCTGTCGGTACCGGGCGAAGAGTGGCCGATCCTGCGAACCTACACCGTGTCGGACGCGGCACAGGCGGACACGATGCGGCTCAGCGTGAAGCGGGAGCCGGACGGCGTGGCCTCGACATTCCTGCACGAGAGGCTGTCCGTCGGCGACACGGTCGAGGCGATGGCCCCGCGCGGCGACTTCGTGCTCGACCCGGACTCGGATCGGCCGGTGGTACTGCTGTCGGCCGGAGTCGGGATCACGCCGATGATCGCGATGCTCAACGAACTGCTGCGCGAAGGCCTGCGGTCCGGTCGGTTCCGCGAGGTCTATTTCATTCACGGCAGCCGCGACGGCTCGGAGTTGGCCTTCGGCGGGCATCTCCGCCGGCTCGCGCTCCAGGCGCCGGGGGTCAGTCTGCACATCCGCTTCAGCAGGCCCCGACCCGAGGATGTTGCGGGGGAGGACTACGCGAGCGCCGGACGGGTGGATCTGTCGCTGATCCAGGGGCTGCTGCCGTTCGGGGACTTCGACTTCTATCTCTGCGGCCCCGGCGGCTTCGTCGCCGATCTGCATGACGGGTTGCGCGGGATGAACGTCGCACCGGACCGCATCCGCTACGAGTTCTTCGGCCCGTCCTCCCTGCCCGGCGGGCACTCGTCGATGGCTGTCGCTGCCGACCCCGCCGCGGTCGCCTTCGCGCAGAGCGGGGTGACCACGACCTGGACGCCGGACCGCGGGACGCTGCTGGATCTCGCGGAGACGGCGGGCGTCGGCATCGCGTCATCCTGCCGCTCGGGCCGCTGCGGCACCTGCGCGGTCCGGATCCTCTCCGGGACGGTCGGCTACGCGACCATGCCGGAGATGCGGGCGCCCGCCGGATACGCGCTGGCCTGCCAGGCGCACCCGCTGGGTCCGCTCAGCCTGGAGGCCTAGGCTGCCACCGGCTCCGTGCCGCACCAGTCGGCGATGAACAGGGCGATGGCCTTGGTCAACTCGCGGATCGACTCGATGCTTACCCGCTCGTCAAACCCATGCACGTTCTCGGCATGGGCGCCGTAGACTAGGCAGGGAATGCCCGCATAGAGAACGAAGACGCGGCTATCGATGTAAGCGGTGGCGATCCGGTCCTCCAGCGGCTTGCCGGAGACCGCCTGATGCTGGCGGGCCAGCGTCAGTTCGGCCTCGCTGCCGGGCTCCAGATCGTAGCCTTCGGTGAAGAACCCGTTGAACTCGATCTCCGGCGGGCTGTTCGACAGGAACGGGTGGTCGGCCGACGCCTTGCGGATGGTGTCCTCGATGTCGCGCGCCATCTCCTGCGGCTTGATGCCGGGGAAATAGGAGACGCGGCAGTCGAAGGTGCACCAGGCCGGCACTGAGGACGCCCAGTCGCCGCCCTCGATCTTGCCGACATTCAGGTTGATCGGGTGCTTGGCATCCTTGTAGTTCCGGGTCTCTCCCTTGCGCGCGTTCCAGCGGGCCTCCAGCGCCTTCAGGTCCGTCATGAGATCGTAGGCCGCGAGGATCGCGTTCGACCCGCTGCCCGCCGTCGCCACATGGACGGGGAAGCCGCGCACGTGCACCCGGAACCACATCACGCCCATCACCGCGCGGTTCACATGGCCGGAGGACGGTTCGCTGATCAGGCAGGCATCGGCGGTATAGCCGCGCACCAGGGTCGCGAGCGCGCCGTTGCCGGTGCTCTCCTCCTCGCAGACGCTCTCCAGATGCACCCGCCCCGCCGGCTGGACACCCGCCGCCTTCAGCGCGTCGAGGGCGAACATGTTGGAGACGACCCCCGCCTTCATGTCGCCGGCGCCGCGGCCGTACATCCAGTCGCCCTCAATCCGCGGCTGGTACGGCGGGCTGTTCCACATGTCGAGGGGACCTTCGGGCACCACGTCCACATGGCCGTTCAGCACCAGCGAGCGGCCGGTCTCGTTCCGCGGCCGGTGGGTCCCGACGACGTTCCAGGCGTTGGAATAGTCGACCTTGATCGGCGAGAAGCCTTCGTGGTGCTTGATGTCGTCCTCGCGGACCAGCCATCGATCCACGGCGTAGCCGCGTCTGGCCATGGCTTCGGCCATGAGGTCCTGGGCGAGGTGTTCCTGGCCGCGGATGGACGGGCGGGAGACCAGCTCCTTGGTGAACTCGATCTGCGCGTCGAACGCGGCATCGACCGCATCGGTGATGCGCTTGGCGAGATCCGGGTCGAGTTTTCCGGGAGCGGAGGCGGTCATCGTACGATCCTTCGGCCGTTTCGGGAGGGGGACTGGCCGAAGGATCGTACGGTGCGCGGCTGGCGCGCAAGACGTGGAAAGCAGGCGTGCGTTGATCCGGTGTCGGATCCTACGCGGAAATGTCGAGGGTCTGGCCCCGGCCGGACCCCGACGGCGGCGGCGGAACGTCGCCGGCGCGCGGCTCTGTCCCGCTCGCCCGCGAATTGTCGCTGCGGGTCTCCTGCACGGCGTTCTGGATCAGCGGCGCGCCGGTGGACGACGGGCCCTGGATGCTGAAGCCCTGGGCTTCGCCGGGCTGCGGCGCCTGGCCACTGCCGCCGCGGGTCGTCGCCGCGTTGCCGGCCTGACCGGCGGCTCCGGACTGGATACCCTGGAGCTGGTTCAGCCCCTGGGTTCCGAAACCGGCGCCGGCACCGATGCCACTGATCGCCATCTGACGTCCTCCTCAATATTCCCCTGTGTTCGAGGAGCACTATCGCGCGGCGATCTAAAGAAATGGTAAACGGTCAGAACTATTTTCAGATGACGTCGCCGTCCCGGTTGCGGGCCATATCGCCGAGGCGGGCCTTGGTCATCGACGGCCTGCCCCTTGGGTTCCGGCGGACCCGCGACCGGTCAATAGCAGCCTGCGGTGCGCCCCCGCATCTTCACCAGCCCCAGGACCGCGTCGATGGTCGGGGTCGGCACGCCGGTCAGACGCCCCAGTTCCTGGACCGACGTCACCAGAGCGTCGATCTCCATCGCCCGCCCGCGCTCCAGGTCCTGGAGCATCGAGGTCTTGTGGGCGCCCACCGCCTCGGCGCCGGCGATCCGCTTGTCCACGTCGATGGCGAACTTCACGCCCAGCGCCTCCCCGACCGTCTGCCCCTCGACCATCATGGCCCGTGCCACGGCACGGGTCTCCGGATCGCCGCAGATCTGCTCGAGAGTCGCTCCGGTCAGGGCGCTGATCGGGTTGAAGGACAAGTTGCCCCAGAGCTTCACCCAGATTTCGTCGCGGATGCGCGGCCGCACCGGCGCCTTCAGGCCGCCCGCCCGCATCGCCTCGGACAAGGCCTGAACGCGTTCGGTCTTCTCGCCCGACGGCTCGCCCAGGGTGAAGCGGTCGCCGTCCTGATGGGTGATGACGCCCGGCTCCTCGATCTCGCAGGCCGGATAGACGACGCAGCCGATCGCCCGCTCCGGGCCGAACGCGTCCCATTGCACGCCGCCCGGATCGACACTCTCGAGCCGCTTGCCCTCCAGATCCCCGCCGAGGCCGTGGAAATACCACCACGGCACACCGTTCACCGCCGTCACGACCGACGTCTCCTCGTGGAACAGGGCGGTCATCTTCTGCGCCACCGCCGGCACCGAATGGGCCTTCAGGGCGACGATCACATGGTCCTGCGGGCCCGAGGTCGGCCGGGTCCTCGGATGCCGCCAGCGTCACCGTCCGACGTCGCGCCATCCATCAGCAAGGTCAGACCGTTCTCGCGGATCGCCGCCAGATGCGGACCGCGGGCGACGAGGCTGACCTCGCACCCCGCCTCGGCCAGCGCCACGCCAAGATAGCCGCCGATGGCCCCGGCGCCGTAGATGCACACCCGCATCGCTCAGTCCTCCAGCCCCAGCTTCTTGGCCAGCCCGATCCGCTGCAGCTTGCCGGTGGCCCCCTTCGGGATCTCGTCGAGGATCACCAGCTTGCGCGGCACCTTGAAGTCGGCGAGGCGCGCCGAGACGAAATCCTTCAGATCCTGTCTCGCTCGGCGCTCATGCCCTCGCCAAGCACGACGGCGGCCCCCACCTCCTCGCCGAGCTTGGGATGGGCGACGGCGAAGGTCACCGCCTGCGCCACCGCCTCGTGGTCCATCAGCACCTCGTCGACCTCGCGCGGGGCGATCTTCTCGCCGCCGCGATTGATGATCTCCTTCAGCCGCCCGGTGATCGAGAGATAGCCGTCCGCATCGAACCGTCCCTCGTCACCGGTGCGAAACCAGCGTGCCCCGCCATCGGGATCGGCCGGGAAGTTCTCGGCATTGGCCTTGGGGTTGTTCTCGTAGCCGGCGGTCACGTTCGGTCCGCGGATCACGATCTCTCCCGCCTTATCCGGCCCAACGAACCGGCCGTCGGCGTCCATCAGATCGGATCTCGGGGCCGGCGGCGACGCCGACGGTCCCCGGCTTGCGGGCGGCGGGCGGCAGCGGGTTGGACGCCATCTGATGCGAGGCTTCGGTCATGCCGTAGCTCTCGATCACCGGACAGCCGAACACCTGCTCCAGTTCGGCCATCACCTGCGGCGGCAGCGACGAGGAGGAGGACCGGATGAAGCGCAGGCCGAGCCGGCCGATCAGCTCCGTATTGCGGGCCGCCCGGCCGAGAATCGCCTGATGCATGGTCGGGACCGCCGTGTACCAGGTCGGTCCCACCTCCTCGAACTGCGGAAAGATCCGCAGGGCGTTGAAGCCCAGCGCGCAGTGGACCGACGCCCCCGCCCGCATCGAGGCGCTGACCGCCGCCATCAACCCGTGGATATGGAACAGCGGCATGATGTTGAGGCAGCGGTCGGCCGGCGCCAGCGCCAGGGAAGCGGCGATATGCCCGGCGGAACTGGCAAGATTTGCGCCGGACAACGGGACGATCTTGGGCCGCGAGGTGGTGCCCGAGGTGTGCAGCACTAGGGCGATGTCGTCCGGCTCGGCCGGCGGTGCGGCGTCCGGGACGGAGCCGCCGGCATCCAGGGCGAAGCTGCCCGCCGGGCCCGCCTCGTCCTCGGTCAGCTCGATCACCGTCGCACCGTGCCGTTCGGCCACCGCCCGGGCCGGTGTCTGGTCGCCGGCAGCGACGATCACGGCCTTGGCCTTGAGATCGGAGATGTAGAAATCGAACTCGTCCTCCCGGTAGCCGGGATTCAGCGGCGCCGCCGTCGCGTGCGCCGCCACCGCGAGGAAGCAGGAGGCCATCGCGGGGCCGTTGGCGAGCACGATCCCGACCCGGTCCCCCGCCCCGATACCGGCGCCCGCCAGCGACCGGCCCGTGGCCTCGACCAATTCGCGCAAGGCGCTGTAGGAGAGGTACCGGCGGCCCGGCGCCCCGATGGCCGGATCGCTCCCGGCCCCGATCTGCAGCAACTCGTACACGCTTCTCGGCGCGGCCATGCGCGTTCCTCCTTTGGTCGAGTGTTGTTTGTTGGCTACAGCATGGCGCCGAACCGGCCCCCGACGCAACGGGCCGCCCCGAAAAGAGGCGGCCCGTCATCTGGTCGGACCTGTCGGATCCGGAAGCCGGTTCCGGCACTTAGGCCGAGACCCTGGGTTAGGTAATGTGGGCGCCGCGGGTCTCGACGTAGACGGCGTAGAGCGACTGGCTCGCCGTCATGAACAGCCGGTTCCGCTTGGTCCCGCCGAAGCAGACATTCGAGCAGATCTCCGGCAGCTTGATCTGGCCGATCCGGTCGCCGTTCGGTGCGAAGATATGCACCCCGTCATAGCCGTCGCCGACCCAGCCGGCGCTCGACCAGACGTTGCCGTCCTCGTCGCACCGGATGCCGTCGGCGAACCCGGTCCTCCCGTCCCATTCCATGCTGGCGAAGGTTCGCGGGTTGGACAGCTTGGCGCCGTCGATATCGTACTGCCAGATCTGGCTCTTCGCCTCCGGGTAGTGGGAGACACCGGTATCCGCCACATAGAGCTTCTTGTAGTCGTGCGAGAAGCAGAGCCCGTTCGGCTTGAACGGCTCGTCGGCCACCTTGGTGATGGCGCCGGTGTCGCCGTCGATCCGGTAGACCGCTTCCTTGCGGTTCGGCTGCACCGACCCGGTATCGAGCCGGTTCCCCTCGTATTCCATCAGGCCGCCATAGCCCGGATCGGTGAACCAGATCGAGCCGTCGTCGGGATGCACAACCGCGTCGTTCGGGGCGTTGAACTCGCCGCCCTCGAAACTGTCGGCCAGCACGGTAATCGATCCGTCATATTCGTAACGGACGACGCGCCGGTTGCCGTGCTCGCAGGAGATCTGCCGGCCGCGATAGTCGAAGGTATTACCGTTGGAATTGCCGGACGGATAGCGGAAGCGGCGGGTCACCTGGCCCTCCTCCTCGACCCAGCGGAGCTGTTCGTTGTTGGGGATATCGCTCCAGATCAGGTAGCGGCCGACCCCGTTCCACGCCGGGCCCTCGGCCCAGAGCGTGCCGGTGTAGAGCCGCTGGATCGGCGTGTTGCCGAGCTTGTACTTGAACCGGGGGTCCAGCGGAACGACGTCCGGTTCCGGATAGCGCACCGGTTCGGCGTTCGGACCGAAATTCCGGGCGAAGGCATCCGGCGCCATGGCTGTGGTCGCCGCGACGGCCGCGGCCGCCGAGAGAAACGCCCGGCGGTTGAAGCTTCCACCGGTCTTCTCGAGGAAGTCGGAGTCCCCGCCGCCAGCCGGCGGCTGTGCACGCTTGATCATGGTGTCCTCCCGAACTTTCTTGTTATGCCGACGGGCGCCGGAGTCTTGGCCGGACGGACCGCCGGTCGGGAGAGCCTACACTATCTTTGCGTGTTCATCAGGCTTTACGGCCCCATCAGTGATTCGACGTCGGCCGGATGTCCTGGGTTCCGCGTCTTGCGTCGAGTTCGCTCGCCTCAAGGTCGCAATGCAGGGCGACGAACGGAAACTCCGCCTTCACCGCGTCGTGCAGCCGGTGGGCCACGGTGCGCAGCGTGGCATGCACCGTCTTGCCCGACCTCAGTTCCGCGACATAGGCCATCTGGCGCAGGTCGTAGACGACGCGGCAGGGCACCAGCAGGCCGAGGGGCAGATAGTTCTGACGCTCCTCATCGGTGGCCGGAAGCTTTTCCGCTTCCGCCCGCAGGGCCTCCATGCGCGGCTCCACCGCCGCCCGCGTCGGCGCCGGCAGGCTTTCCAGGTACCAGGGATGGAACCCGTGGGTCCAACTCAGAAGAGGCATCTCACAGAACCCGTTCCGATGCCTCTGGATATCCCGGAACGACCCGAAATCGAGCAGGAACAGGCACTCGAACGACGCGTAGGATCCGGCCCGGCGCGGCAACGGCTCGTATTTCGGCCGATCGGTGAAGACACGGCGGTCGAGCATGTCGATCCCGGCGCGATCGGCGGTGCAGACATAGGCGAAGGCCGGATGGTCGGTCTGGCCGCGATAATAGGCGTCCGCCCCCGCCGTCATCGCCCGGTAGGCGGATTGGGCCGGGTAGTCCTTGTGGCTGAACGACCCCGGGTACCGCTCCTTGAGGTCCTCCAGGATCTTCGCGGCCACCGCGCGGGTCTCCGACAGCGGATGGACCATGAGATCACGCAGATGGTCGGCGGCCTGACGCAGGTTGGTCGTCCAGGACAGCTGCGAATGAATGCCTGCCGGCAGGAAGCCTCGGGCGATGTCGAAGGCGCGGGCTTCCAGGGTCTTGGCCCAAACGCTCTCCTTAACGCCCTCCGGACAGGGCTGGGTCGCCTGCAACTCGGCGAGCGTCTCTGCGTTCACCTCGGCGTAGAGGTCGAGCCACCCCCGGATCACGGCGTCGGAGGCGGCGGAGCCGACCGGGTCGCTGAAACCTTGCGCCGAGAAATCCAGATAGCGTGTCGAGGTTTCCTGACCGAAATAGAGCGGCGTGTCCTGCACGGCCTTGCAGGTCAGGATCGAAACGTCCTCGATGAAGATCGTCGTGAACCCGCAATCGCCGATCAATTCGTGACCGTACCCGACGTAGTAGCTCTCCATGAACTTGCGAAAACCGCGTTCCTGCACACGGGCAAGATGATCGACGACGCTCGACGCGGAGCGACTGTACAACGCCTGCAGCATGGCGTTCGCCTCTGGCGCGACCTCGTCCTCGATCACAATCCGCATGTCCGTCTTCCTCAGCGCGGCCCCACGCCGGTGGGGATCGGTGGGCCGCAAACCGATCACAGGCGCAATATATAGCCGCCTATTCCGCTTCGCACGCTACTAGTTGACGATGCTCCGCACGCGGGCTCCTGTCCGCCCCGGATCCGGGGAAACGGACGACGTGGCCGTTCCAAATCGACTTCCGCCCCTCGCTCTGAGCCGGTATGACCACCAGAGAGGAAAGTCGTGCCCGCAACCGCCGGGCGCCCGAAATTCCATATGAATTAGTTTAATTTTAAATGTTCTGCGGTATGACTTCCCTACTCAGTGGAGTTACCAGGACGACGGAATGAGCGGGAGCGAAGAGAGTTTCGCCAAGGATATCGAACGGATTCCCGGTGCCGCGACGCCGTCGATCGTGCTTGCCTCGCTCATCTCCAACCTGATGGCCACGGGACTGCCGATCGCCATCCTGATCATTTACGACCGGGTTCTGCCGAACGCCTCCGAATACACGCTTACGCTGCTGACCGCCGGCGTTCTCGGGGCGGTTGCGATCGACGTTGTGATCCGCATCGCCCGGGGGGCCATCGTCGGCCACCGGGCGGCGCGCTACGGACACCGGGCCTTCCTCGGCGTCATGGAGAAGGTGTTCGCCGCTGATCCGCGCAGCTTTCAGGCTGAAGTCCACGGCCATGCACCTGGAGCGGCTTGGAGCGATCGACGCGATCCGGGAGTCGCGGGCCGGCTATCTGCCGCAGCTTCTGGTCGATTTTCCGTTCTTCATCCTGTTTGTCGCCCTCGTTTTTCTGATCGGCGGGCCGCTCGGGTTCGTTCTTCTGTCCTTCGTCGCCGTGACGGCGGTCGCCGCCCTGGCCAGCGGACTGTCGGTGCGCACCCGCATGGAGGCCCGCCAGACCAACAGCTCGGCCCAGTCCAACTTCCTTACGGAGGTTCTGAGCGGTATCGCCACGATCAAATCCTACGCCATGGAACCGCTGATGAAGCGGCGCTACGAGCGGGTGATGGAATCGAGCGCCACCATCACCGCGAGACTGGTGCAGGGCAGCATCACGGCGCAGGCCCTGACCAACCTCGTTACCCAGGCGGCGCAGATCTCGATTGTCGCCGCCGGCAGTCTGGCCGTGATCAATGGGACCATGACCATCGGCGGCATCGCCGCCTGCATGCTGTTGACCGGCCGGGCGCTGCAGCCGCTGAACCGGGCGTCCATGCTGTGGAGCCAGTACCAGTCGGTGCGCATCGCCAAGCAGCGTATCCGCGAGCTGGCGGCGATGCCGACCATCGCGTCGGGCGGCGGCATCATGCGCGAAGTCACTGCATGGGACCATCGAGTTCAGGGACGTTTCCTTCGGTTATACGGGCGGACGGCCGATCTTCGAGGATCTCAACCTGACCGTCGACGCCGCCGAAACCGTTCTGGTGAGCACGCGCGGCACCTGGAGCGGGAAGTCGAGCCTGCTGGCCCTGGCCGGTCACATCCTGCTGCCGGATAGGGGTGTGGTCCTTTACGACAACATCGAGGCCGAGGCGTTCGACGACGAATGGCTGCGCTCGCGCATCGCCTATCTCGGGCCGAACCCGGCGCTGTTCGACGGGACGATCTTCGACAACATCACCGGCTTCGATCCATCGCCCGAGCATATCGAGACGGTTGAAGACGTCGCCGAGGAGCTCGGCCTGACCGAAGCCGTCTCCAAGTTGCCGCTCGGATTCCAGACGGAGGTGCGCGCCCGCGGCAGCGAGGCGCTGCCCGCCTCGATCCGTCAGCAGATCCCGATCGTCCGGGCCCTCTCGCGGTTCCCGGACATCATCCTCGTCGACGAATGCAACTCCAACCTGGATCGGGAAGCGGACGACCTGTTCCGCGCGGCCCTGGCCCGCCGTCAGACCAGCACGACGATCCTGCTGGTCACGCCCCGTCCCTCCTTCCAGGCACTCGCCCATCGGGAGATCGTTATCGGCGGCGATCCCTACGATCGCGGCGACGCCGACGGCGCCCGGACGGTCGACCTGAAGGCGGAGATGCGGATCCTCACCGCCAGTGGAGGATCGGTATGAGCGCCATGGTCGTTCGCGACGGCCTCGCCGAGGCGCTACGCCAAGACGAGATGGGCCAGTTCGAGCAGGCGTCCGACTTCGCCGCCTGCCTGATGCCCCTTCTCACCGCGCTCGGCTGGGTCCCCGACCCGGACGGCCTGCTGCGCGCTCTGCCCCATGTCGCCGAACGCATAGACCTGATCGACTTCCGCAACGTGCTCGCCGAACTCGGCTACGTGAGCGTGCGGCACAAGGGCAGCGCGTCGGGGATCGATCCGCGCCTCACCCCGTGCCTGTTCGTGACCGAGTCCGGCGTGCCGCTGGTGATCCTCAGCCGCAACGGCAACGAGGTGACGTCGTTCGACAGCCGGACCCGCGAAGTCGTGCGGTTCCGGGCGTCGAAAGTGGTAGGGTATTACTATACCTTCGCCCGGGACGCGGCGGACGACGATGGCGCATCTCAGGAAACCTCCTTCGTCGGCTCCCTCTTCCGCCGGTTCCACCGCGAACTGACCCTGGTGGCGATCACCAGCGTGATCGGCTCCCTGTTCGGCGTGATCGTCCCGATCTTCGTGATGACCGTCTATGACAGCGTGATTCCCCGCCGCCTCGCCGGCCAGCCTCTACTGGCTGCTTCCGGGCGTGGCGCTGGCCCTGTTCGTCGATTTCTGTCTGCGCCAGATCCGCGGCGCCTCGGTCGCGCACATCGCCGGTCGCATCGATTTCCTTCTGTCGACGGAAGTGTTCCGCAAGATCCTCTCACTGCCGCCCACCGGGATCGAAGGCAACACCCTGGGCGCCCAGCTTGCCCGGTTCCGCGGTTTCCAGGGGGTGCGGGACATCATGAACTCGCCGGTGACGACGCTGGTCCTGGAACTGCCGCTGATCATAACCTCCATTGTGGTGATTGCCGTGATCGCCCAACCCATCGTCCTGGTACCGCTGGTCGGCCTCCTGTTGATCGCGGGGACGGGCGCCATGTTCGTGCCGGCGATCCAGCGGGCCGAGCGCCGGGCGGCGACCGCCCGCGCCGCCCGTGACGAGCTCGCGACCGAGGTGATCGCCAAGCAGCGTTCGGTCCGGGCAACCGTGCTGGGAACCGCGTTCATGGAGCGCCTTCGGCCGCTATCCGCGCGCACCGCTCTGGAGCGGAACAGCGCCGCCCGACTGAATACGACCCTGCAGTCATTGCTCCACGGCGTGCTGATGGCGACCGGACTGATGACCCTGTTCTTTGGGGCCGAGGCGGTGATCGACCAACGGATGACCACCGGCGCCCTGGTGGCGTCCATGGCGCTGGTCTGGCGCATCCTCGTCCCGGCGCAGATCGGCTGCCAGAGCCTGCCGCGACTGGTGCAGATGCGCGGCACCATCACCCAGATCGACCGCCTGATGCGGGCCAAGTCGGAAGATGCGTCGACCGACGCGCGGGTCGCCGACCACCGGTTCACCTCGAGCATCGCCGTTCGCCGGGTCTCGGTGCGCTACGGTCAGGAGGCCGACCCGGCCCTGCTCGCCGTCTCCCTCGACGTGAAGCCGGGCGAGATGATTGCCCTGATCGGCCAAAGCGGATCGGGCAAGTCGACGCTGCTCAAGGTCATGGCCGGACTGCTGCGCCCGCAGGCGGGGACGATCTCCTTCGGCGGAGTCGAAATGCGGCACCTCGGTCCCGTCGAGCACAGACGGAACGTCGGCTATCTCTCCCAGACCACCGATCTGTTCCACGGCACGATCGCCCAGAACCTCCGCCTGGCCCGGCCCGACGCCCCGTTCCAGACCCTGCGCGATGCCTGCGACCGCGCCGGCGTGCTCGACGAGATCGAGAGTCTGCCGGATGCCTTCGATACGGTGATCGGCGACGAGAAAAGCGTCAGCCTCTCGGAGAGCTTCCAGCAGAAACTCTCGATCGCGCGGATCTGGCTGAAGGACAGCCCGGTCATGCTGCTGGACGAACCGGCGCAGAACCTGGACGCCGCCGGCGACGCCGCACTGACCCGTGAGCTTCAGGCGCTCAAGGGACACCGCACCATCTTCTTCGTCACGCACCGGCCAAGCGCGATGCGCCTCGCCGACCGCGTGTTCGAGCTCAACCAGGGCCGCGTCACCGAGGTGAAGCGCGACTCCCTCTCGATTTCAGGGACACAAAGCCCATGAGCAACGCAACCGTTCCCGCCCGCTCGCCGCGCAGCGGCGGCACTCCGGCCGTGCGCAGGACCTCCTATCTCGCCCAGTCGATCCATCTGGAGGAAAGCAGTTCGCCGCGGCTCATCCGGCTGACCATCCTGCTGATGGCCGTCGCCGTCGCGGCCGCCATCGCCTGGGCCGGTACTGCCCGGCTCGACCAGGTGGCCCGGGCCGACGGCGCGGTCATTCCCTCCACCAATGTCGCCGTTCTGCAGCATCTCGAAGGCGGCATCGTCGAGCAGGTTATGGTGCGGCCCGGCGACATCGTCGAAGCCGGACAGACCGTCGTGCGCATGAGCGGCACCGGCGCCGGGTCGGAGCTGCGCCAGCTCCGCACCCGCGAGGCGTCGCTCGCCCTGCGTCTGGAGCGGCTCTACGCACAGATCCAGGACCGGGATCCGGACTTCTCGCCTTGGGAAGCGACCTACCCGGACCTGACCAAGGAACAGACCGAGTTGCTGACCGCCAGTCGGGCCACCAGACGGGACCGCATGCAGCTGTTCGAAGAGCAGCTCAAGGACCAGAACATCCAGCTCGAGACGCTGCTCTCCCAGCGCGGCACGATCCAGGACAGCATCAAGCTGATCGAGGAGGAGGAGAAACTCCGCAAGGAACTCCTGGATAAGGGGCTGACCCGGCGCTTCACCTACCTTGACGTGCTGCGGGACCTCAACCGGACCCGCGGCCAGCTCGTTCAGCTCGAGGGACTGATCTCGCGGACCCGCCAGGAGATCGCCGAGATCGACGCGCGGCGCGTCTCCTTCGAGAGCACGAACGACAGTCAGGCGCTGGCCGAGATCAGCACCATTTCCGCAGAGCGCGCTGAAGTGGTGGAGTCGATCAACCGGTTCGAGGATCGGTTCGCACGGCTCGAAATCCGCTCGCCGATCCGCGGTGTCGTGCAGGATCTGACCTACACCTCGCCGGGCGCGGTCGTGGCACCGGGGGCATCCGTGGCCCAGATCGTGCCGATCGACGACGATCTTGTCGTGGAAGTGCTGCTGAACCCGAAGGATGTGGCCTTTGTCTCGCCGGGCCAGGAGGCCACGGTCCGGATCACCGCCTATGACTTCGCCCAGTTCGGCGGCATGCCGGGCACGGTCGAGCGGATCTCACCGACGACGGTCGCCACCGAGACCGGCGCCAGCTTCTACAACGTGGTGATCCGCCTCGATCACAATCATTTCGGTGAGAAGCCGGGCGAGCACCTGGTCCTGCCGGGCATGATCGTCCAGGCCGACATTCGGACATCCGACCGCACCCTGCTGGATTATCTGGCCAAACCGATCACCCGCGCCTTCCAGATCGGCTTCACCGAGCGCTGAGGCGCGCCGGCTCCTTACCGGGGGCGGGGGCCTGCGCCGCCCCCCTTCGCGCGGACTCTGATTTCTAGAGCAGATCGTTCGGTGACGGGATCACTTGGTGATCGCGTCAGCGTGCGTGAATCTGCTCTATCTTATTGTTTTAGAGCCAAATCCGATCAGGCGACTATGTCTGACCGTGGTTCGGTCCAGATCTAAACCGGCTTCGCGGCGAACAACCGCGGCTGGAAACCGCACTGTTCCAGCGCCGCAGGGGGTGCCTCCACCGCACTGCGGTGGGGCTCCGCCTTGTCAGGCCCAGGCGTGCCCGATCGGCACAGGCGCCCGGGCAGCCGGCCTCAGCCGAGCCCGGCCACCTGCATGTTGTCGTCGAGATCCTCTCCCATCGGCGTGCTGTCGCCGGACGCGCCGGCGTCGCCATCGCTCCAGCCGTCGCCTTCTCCGTCGCTCTCTCCGCCGGAGCCGCCGCTGTCGACCTCATCCTCGGCCTGACCCTCGCTCATGGAGACCCAGTCCTGGCCCTGGTCGGCGGCATCACCGAACTCGATCTCCGCGAACAGCGCGGCATCCTCTTCCAGACCGTCACCGCCATAGAGAACGTCGTCGCCATGGCCGCCGATGACCGTATCGTCGCCGTCGCCGGCCGAGACCGTGTCATTGCCGTTGCCGGCCGAGAGCGTGTCATCGCCGGCACCGCCGGACAGGACGTCGTTGTCGTGGCTACCGTCGAGAAGATCGTCGCCGTCGCCGGCCGCCAGCGTATCGTTGCCGTTGCCGCCGGACAGGGTGTCGTCGCCGTCTCCCCCGTACAGAGCATCTGCGTCGTGGCTGCCCAGCAGCGCGTCATCGCCTTCACCGCCGGACAGCGTATCTGCGCCGTTGCCGCCGTTCAGCGTGTCGTTGCCGGCACCACCCGAGATCCGGTCGCGGCCATGACCGCCGTTAAGACCGTCGTCGCCATCGGTGCCCTGCTGTGTCGCAACGGTCTCGGCAGGACCCACGCGGGCAGCGCCCGAGACGATCCCTCCCCTGTCGCCGCCTCGGCTGAGACCGGAGCGGCTGCGGGAGATCTCTCCGCCGGACCCGCTGTCATCGGACCCGGAGTCACTGCCGCCGCTGTTCGAATTGCTGGGAGGCTGACCCGACCCGAAATAGAGATCCGTGGTCTCGCCGTTGTTCGACGCAGAGACCGATCCGAAATCGCCGGTCATGGAGAAGGAGCCGTCGCCCTGACCGTCGCCGTCCAGGTCGATGCTGACCTCGGTTGTGCCGCCGTCCGACTGCAGGGCGATATCGTCCGTATCGACGACGCCATTGATCCGCACGATGTCCTGGTTGTCGTAGTCGGTGACCCGGTCGCCGTCCGTTACCACAAAGGTGTCGGCACCGTTTCCACCGATCAGCGTGTCGGCCCCCGCCCCGCCATCGAGGAGGTCGTCTCCATGGCCGCCGGTCAGTGTGTCGCTTCCGGACCCGCCATAGATCCGGTCGTTCCCATTGCCGCCCGCCAGTACGTCGTTGCCATCGCCGGCCAGTGCGACCGTGTCCTCGCCGGCACCACCGGAAAGACTGTCGCCTCCCGCACCGCCGGTGAGACTGTCGGCGCCTTCGACCGCCTCCGGACGGTCGTCGTCGATCGCCAGATCCGCCGTCTGCGGGGCGTTCGTCGCACCATGCTCATCCTGCACCACGACGCTGATCCGGGCCTCGTTCTCGCCCGACGAAGTCTCCGACAGGTTGAGCGAGACGGACCTGAGCGCCTCCGTATAGGTGGACGGGCTCGCATCGCCTTCGAAGGTCACGACGACGCTGCCGTCCTCCTGCGTCGCGACCGACGCGGTGATCCCCCGGATCCCGGTATCCACCGTCACCGTCCCGGCGCCGCCCAGATTGTCGATGCGAACCTCGGCCCGGGTGATGCTGTCCTCGCGGTCGGCGTCGCTGACCTCCACCCGGGACAGGAGCGAGATGCTGCCGGGACTGCCTTCCGACGCACCGTCGCCGGCTTCCAGACCTGCCCGATTGCGGCCGCTGCCGACCACGGCCGATCCGATGCCGCCATCCTCGCCGACATTCAGTCGGATCGGCTCCACGCCGCTGACGACCGGTCCGCGGTTGATATCCGTCACCTCGCCGTCGACCACGAACTGCACATTCTCGAAACCGTCGATCTCCAGGCCGAGCCCGTCGAAGCCGCGCTCGGAATCGGCATCCGCCGTCCCGTCCCGGATATCCTGGAAGTGGTCCTTGATGGCGAAGGCGTCCTGGCCGGCCCGCCCGTCGAGCTGGTCGGAGGAGATCTCAACCCGCAGCGTGTCGTTGCCCGCACCACCCTGGTAGCTGTCGACCTGCCGCGCATTCCGGTTGTCGTCGACATTGTAGACGCCGACATCGTTGCCGGCCCCGAGATCGACGGTATCGGCACCGGCGCCACCGGCGACCGTGTCGTTGCCGGCTCCCGCTTGGATCAGGTCGTTGCCCGCCCCGCCCGAAAGAGCGTCCCGGCCGGAGCCCGCGCTGATCGTGTCGTTGCCCGCGCCGCCGTCGACCCGATTGTCGCCGTCGCCGGCCCGCAGCAGGTCGTCGCCGGCGCCGCCGGACAGGGTGTCCTTGCCGGAATCGGCGCTGACGATATCGTCGCCTCGGCCCGCCTCGACGCGGTTGTCGCCGCCACCGGCATAGACCGTATCGTCGCCCTTTCCGGTCGAAATACGGTCGGCGCCATTCCCCGCGACCACCCGGTTGTCGCCGTCGCCGGCCGACACCGTGTTGTTGCCGTCGCCGACCTCGATCCGGTCGTCGCCGCCGCCCGCCGTCACGTCGTCGCTGCCGCGGCCCGCATAGACCTGGTTGTCGCCGCCGCCGACATCGATGTCGTTGTTGCCGTCGCCGGCCCGCACCGTGTCGTCGCCGCGACCCGCCTCGATCGTGTCAGAGCCCGAGCCCGCCGACACAAGGTTGTCGCCATTGCCGGCACTCACCCGGTTCGAGCCGTCACCGGCATAGACCGTGTCGTCGCCCGACCCGCCCGAGATCGTGTCCCGACCGGAGCCCGCGCTCACGTAGTTGTCGCCAGACCCCGCCGCGACCCGGTTGTCGCCGGAACCGGCCAGGATCGTGTCGTCGCCGCGGCCCGCCGCGATCCGGTCGCTGTCCCGGCCCGTCACAACCCGGTTGTCGCCGTCACCGGCCGACACCGTGTTGTTGCCGTCGCCGACCTCGATCCGGTCGTCGCCACCGCCCGCCGTCACGTCGTCCGACCCACCACCCGCATAGACCTGGTTGTCGCCGCCGCCGACCTCGATGTCGTTGTTGCCGTCGCCGGCCCGCACCGTGTCGTCGCCACGGCCCGCTTCGATCGTGTCAGAGCCCGAGCCCGCCGACACAAGGTTGTCGCCGTCGCCCGCCGACACCGTGTTGTTGCCGTCGCCGGCATAGACCGTGTCGTCGCCCGACCCGCCCGAGATCGTGTCCCGGCCAGAACCCGCGCTCACATAGTTGTCGCCCCGGCCCGCTGCGACACGGTTGTCGCCGCCGCCCGCCAGGATCGTGTCGTCGCCACGGCCCGCCGCGATCCGGTCGCTGTCCCGGCCCGTCACAACCCGGTTGTCGCCGTCGCCGGCCGACACCGTGTTGTTGCCGTCGCCGACCTCGATCCGGTCGTCGCCGCCGCCCGCCATCACGTCGTCGCTGCCCCGGCCCGCATAGACCTGGTTGTCGCCGCCGCCGACCTCGATGTCGTTGTTGCCGTCGCCGGCCCGCACCGTGTCGTCGCCACGGCCCGCTTCGATCGTGTCAGAGCCCGACCGCCGACACAAGGTTGTCGCCGTCGCCCGCCGACACCGTGTTGTTGCCGTCGCCGGCATAGACCGTGTCGTCGCCGGAGCCGCCCGAGATCGTGTCCCGGCCAGAACCCGCGCTCACATAGTTGTCGCCCCGGCCCGCTGCGACCCGGTTGTCGCCGCCGCCCGCCAGGATCGTGTCGTCGCCACGGCCCGCCGCGATCCGGTCGCTGTCCCGGCCCGTCACAACCCGGTTGTCGCCGTCACCGGCCGACACCGTGTTGTTGCCGTCGCCGACCTCGATCCGGTCGTCGCCGCCGCCCGCCGTCACGTCGTCGCTGCCCCGACCCGCATAGACCTGGTTGTCGCCGCCGCCCACATCGATGTCGTTGTTGCCGTCGCCGGCCCGCACCGTGTCGTCGCCGCGGCCCGCCGCGATCGTGTCAGAGCCTGAACCCGCAGACACAAGATTGTCGCCGTTGCCGGCACTCACCCGGTTCGAGCCGTCACCGGCATAGACCGTGTCGTCGCCGGAGCCGCCCGAGATCGTGTCCCGGCCCGAGCCCGCGCTCACATAGTTGTCGCCAGACCCCGCCGCGACCCGGTTGTCGCCGCCGCCCGCCAGGATCGTGTCGTCGCCACGGCCCGCCGCGATCCGGTCGCTGTCCCGGCCCGTCACAACCCGGTTGTCGCCGTCGCCGGCCGACACCGTGTTGTTGCCGTCGCCGACCTCGATCCGGTCGTCGCCGCCGCCCGCCGTCACGTCGTCGCTGCCCCGGCCCGCATAGACCTGGTTGTCGCCGCCGCCCACATCGATGTCGTTGTTGCCGTCGCCGGCCCGCACCGTGTCGTCGCCGCGGCCCGCCGCGATCGTGTCGAGCCCGAGCCGGCCGACACAAGGTTGTCGCCGTTGCCCGCACTCACACGGTTCGAGCCGTCGCCGGCATAGACCGTGTCGTCGCCGGACCCGCCCGAGATCGTGTCCCGACCGGAGCCCGCGCTCACGTAGTTGTCGCCAGACCCCGCCGCGACACGGTTGTCGCCGGAACCGGCACGGATGGTATCCCGTCCGGAGCCCGCCACCACACGGTCGTTCCCCGAACCAGTCTCGATCCGGTTGTCGCCGGAACCGGCATCCACCGTATCGTTGCCCCGACCCGTGTAGACCTGATCGTCGCCGCCGCCGACCTCGATGTCGTTGTTGCCGTCGCCGGCCCGCACCGTGTCGTCGCCACGGCCCGCCTCGATCGTGTCAGAGCCCGAGCCCGACGACACAAGGTTGTCGCCGTTGCCGGCACTCACCCGGTTCGAGCCGTCACCGGCATAGACCGTGTCGTCGCCGGAGCCGCCCGAGATCGTGTCCCGGCCCGAGCCCGCGCTCACATAGTTGTCGCCCGATCCCGCCGCGACACGGTTGTCGCCGCCGCCG
Source organism: Thalassobaculum sp. (assembly GCA_048983575.1). Lineage (GTDB taxonomy): Bacteria > Pseudomonadota > Alphaproteobacteria > Thalassobaculales > Thalassobaculaceae > Thalassobaculum. Next base: position 3,378,241 of record JBLZTD010000001.1, read on the forward strand.
GCGTAGACCGTGTCGTCGCCCCGGCCCGCCGCGATCCGGTCGCTGTCCCGGCCCGTCACAACCCGGTTGTCGCCGTCGCCCGCCGACACCGTGTTGCGGCCGTCGCCGACCTCAATCCGGTCGTCGCCACCGCCCGCCGTCACGTCGTCGCTGCCCCGACCCGCATAGACCTGGTTGTCGCCGCCGCCGACCTCGATGTCGTTATTGCCGTCGCCGGCCCGCACCGTGTCGTCGCCACGGCCCGCCTCGATCGTGTCAGAGCCCGACCCGACGACACAAGGTTGTCGCCGTTGCCGGCACTCACACGGTTCGAGCCGTCACCCGCATAGACCGTGTCGTCGCCCGACCCGCCAGAGATCGTGTCCCGGCCAGAGCCCGCGCTCACATAGTTGTCGCCCGATCCCGCCGCGACACGGTTGTCGCCGCCGCCGGCGTAGACCGTGTCGTCGCCCCGGCCCGCCGCGATCCGGTCGCTGTCCCGGCCCGTCACAACCCGGTTGTCGCCGTCGCCCGCCGACACCGTGTTGTTGCCGTCGCCGACCTCGATCCGGTCGTCGCCACCGCCCGCCGTCACGTCGTCGCTGCCCCGGCCCGCATAGACCTGGTTGTCGCCGCCGCCGACCTCGATGTCGTTGTTGCCGTCGCCGGCCCGCACCGTGTCGTCGCCGCGCCCCGCCTCGATCGTGTCAGAGCCCAGCCGCCGACACAAGGTTGTCGCCGTTGCCCGCACTCACACGGTTCGAGCCGTCGCCGGCATAGACCGTGTCGTCGCCGGACCCGCCCGAGATCGTGTCCCGACCGGAGCCCGCGCTCACGTAGTTGTCGCCAGACCCCGCCGCGACACGGTTGTCGCCGCCGCCCGCGTAGACCGTGTCGTCGCCGCGGCCCACCGCGATCCGGTCGCTGTCCCGGCCCGTCACAACCCGGTTGTCGCCGTCACCGGCCGACACCGTGTTGCGGCCGTCGCCGACCTCGATCCGGTCGTCGCCACCGCCCGCCGTCACGTCGTCGCTGCCGCGACCCGCATAGACCTGGTTGTCGCCGCCGCCGACATCGATGTCGTTGTTGCCGTCGCCGGCCCGCACCGTGTCGTCGCCGCGACCCGCTTCGATCGTGTCAGAGCCCGACCCGCCGACACAAGGTTGTCGCCGTTGCCGGCACTCACCCGGTTCGAGCCATCACCGGCATAGACCGTGTCGTCGCCGGAGCCACCGGAGATCGTGTCCCGACCGGAGCCCGCAGACACGTAGTTGTCGCCGGACCCGGCCGCGACACGGTTGTCGCCGGAACCGGCACGGATGGTATCCCGTCCGGAGCCCGCGACCACACGGTCGTTCCCCGAACCAGTCTCGATCCGGTTGTCGCCGGAACCGGCATCCACCGTATCGTTGCCCCGACCCGTGTAGACCTGATCGTCGCCGCTGCCGACCTCGATGTCGTTGTTGCCGTCGCCGGCCCGCACCGTGTCGTCGCCCCGGCCCGCCGCGATCGTGTCAGAGCCCAGCCCGCCGACACAAGGTTGTCGCCGTTGCCGGCACTCACACGGTTCGAGCCGTCACCCGCATAGACCGTGTCGTCGCCCGACCCGCCAGAGATCGTGTCCCGGCCAGAGCCCGCGCTCACATAGTTGTCGCCCGATCCCGCCGCGACACGGTTGTCGCCGCCGCCGGCGTAGACCGTGTCGTCGCCGCGGCCCGCCGCGATCCGGTCGCTGTCCCGGCCCGTCACAACCCGGTTGTCGCCGTCACCGGCCGACACCGTGTTGTTGCCGTCGCCGACCTCGATCCGGTCGTCGCCACCGCCCGCCGTCACGTCGTCCGACCCACGACCCGCATAGACCTGATTGTCGCCGCCGCCGACATCGATGTCGTTGTTGCCGTCGCCGGCCCGCACCGTGTCGTCGCCACGGCCCGCCGCGATCGTGTCAGAACCCGAGCCGGCCGACACAAGGTTGTCGCCGTTGCCCGCACTCACACGGTTCGAGCCGTCGCCGGCATAGACCGTGTCGTCGCCGGACCCGCCCGAGATCGTGTCCCGACCGGAGCCCGCGCTCACGTAGTTGTCGCCAGACCCCGCCGCGACACGGTTGTCGCCGGAACCGGCACGGATGGTATCCCGTCCGGAGCCCGCCACCACTCGGTCGTTCCCCGAACCGGTCTCGATCCGGTTATCGCCCGAACCGGCATCCACCGTATCGTTGCCCCGGCCCGTGTAGACCTGATCGTCGCCGCCGCCGACCTCGATGTCGTTGTTGCCGTCGCCCGCCCGCACCGTGTCGTCGCCACGGCCCGCCTCGATCGTGTCAGAGCCCGACCGCCGACACAAGGTTGTCGCCGTTGCCCGCCTGGACGCGATTGGAGCCGTCACCCGCATAGACCGTGTCGTCACCCGACCCGCCCGAGATCGTATCCCGGCCAGAGCCCGCGCTCACATAGTTGTCGCCAGACCCCGCCGCGACCCGGTTGTCGCCGGAACCGGCGTAGACCGTGTCGTCGCCGCGGCCCGCCGCGATCCGGTCGCTGTCCCGGCCCGTCACAACCCGGTTGTCGCCGTCGCCGGCCGACACCGTGTTGCGGCCGTCGCCGACCTCGATCCGGTCGTCGCCGCCGCCCGCCGTCACATCGTCGCTGCCGCGACCCGCATAGACCTGGTTGTCGCCGCCGCCGACATCGATGTCGTTGTTGCCGTCGCCCGCGCGCACCGTGTCGTCGCCCCGGCCCGCCGCGATCCGGTCGCTGTCCCGGCCCGTCACAACCCGGTTGTCGCCGTCACCGGCCGACACCGTGTTGTTGCCGTCGCCGACCTCGATCCGGTCGTCGCCACCGCCCGCCGTCACGTCGTCGCTGCCCCGGCCCGCATAGACCTGGTTGTCGCCGCCGCCGACCTCGATGTCGTTGTTGCCGTCGCCGGCCCGCACCGTGTCGTCGCCGCGACCCGCTTCGATCGTGTCAGAGCCCGAGCCCGCCGACACAAGATTGTCGCCGTTGCCGGCACTCACCCGGTTCGAGCCGTCACCGGCATAGACCGTGTCGTCGCCCGACCCGCCCGAGATCGTGTCCCGGCCAGAACCCGCGCTCACATAGTTGTCGCCCGATCCCGCCGCGACCCGGTTGTCGCCGCCGCCCGCGTAGACCGTGTCGTCGCCGCGGCCCGCCGCGATCCGGTCGCTGTCCCGGCCCGTCACAACCCGGTTGTCGCCGTCACCGGCCGACACCGTGTTGCGGCCGTCGCCGACCTCGATCCGGTCGTCGCCACCGCCCGCCGTCACGTCGTCGCTGCCGCGACCCGCATAGACCTGGTTGTCGCCGCCGCCGACATCGATGTCGTTGTTGCCGTCGCCGGCCCGCACCGTGTCGTCGCCGCGACCCGCTTCGATCGTGTCAGAGCCCGAGCCCGCAGACACAAGATTGTCGCCGTTGCCCGCACTCACCCGGTTCGAGCCGTCACCGGCATAGACCGTGTCGTCGCCGGAGCCGCCCGAGATTGTGTCCCGGCCCGAGCCCGCGCTCACGTAGTTGTCGCCAGACCCGGCCGCGACACGGTTGTCGCCGGAACCGGCCAGGATGCGATCGTCGCCGCGACCGGTAGCGATACGGTCATCGCCGCGCCCACCACTAACCGTCTCGTTCGTCGCCGGCGGGGCCTGATGACCCGAGCCCCCACCACCGCCTGACGTCGTATCGTCACCGCCGGACGTCGTGTCGTCGCCTGAACCGACCGTGTCGTCGCCGCCGGTCGTCGTGTCCTCGCCCGAACCGACCGTGTCGTCACCGCCGGCCGTCGTGTCCTCACCCGAGCCGACCGTATCGTCGCCGCCAGACGTCGTGTCCTCACCCGAGCCGACCGTGTCGACCCCGCCGGCCGTCGTGTCATCGCCCGAACCGACCGTGTCGTCACCGCCGGACGTCGTGTCATCGCCCGAACCGACCGTGTCGTCACCGCCGGACGTCGTGTCATCGCCCGAACCGACCGTGTCGTCACCGCCGGACGTCGTGTCATCGCCCGAACCGACCGTGTCGTCACCGCCGGCCGTCGTGTCATCGCCCGAACCGACCGTGTCGTCACCGCCGGCCGCCGTGTCATCGCCCGAACCGACCGTGTCGACCCCGCCGGCCGTCGTGTCATCGCCCGAACCGACCGTGTCGTCACCGCCGGACGTCGTGTCATCGCCCGAACCGACCGTGTCGTCACCGCCGGACGTCGTGTCATCGACCAACGGCGGCTCCCCCGGGGTGGGATCAGCCGGTGTCGGATCGGAACCGGTCAGAGGGCTGGTGGTGGTCTCGTCGACGATATCGTCAGCCGTGGTGCCGCGAGTCGTGACCGGCGGTGTGTCACCGTCCTCCACGCCTTCCGTCAGGCCGGTTGCTTCGCTTCCCGCGGATCCCGTTCTGATGCTCGAGTTCGATCCGTCATCGGACTCTCCCGACACGCCGCTGCGCGGCTCGGACCCGGTAACCCGCGGTCCGCTGTCGGAAACCGCTGCGCCCTGGCCGATCCGGCCGTCGTCACTGCCGATGCTCTCGGAACCGCCATCGTCGGATCGGCGGCCCGACGGGCCACCCGGCTCTCCGCCATCACGCCGCGAACCGGACTCCGCATCGCCTCCGGACGCGCGGTCGCTCCGGAATGATGCGGCATCACTTCGACCACCCTCCAGCCCGGCCCCACCGCCAGCGGAATCCGCGGCTCCCTGCGTGCCAGCAGATCCTCCGCCGGGTCCGCCGCGAGCGTCGGAAGCTCCATTGTCCGTGCCGCCGGGCGTTCCGTCGGAATCGGCGCCCGAGCCGTCACCGGCGTCGGACGGACGCCCGGGTTCCGCGCCGGCCCCGTCACCGGCCTCGCCCTGACCGTCTGCTGCACCGGACTGCCCGCCACCTCCGGCCTGGGCACCGGCGCCGGTAGCCGCGAGATCTCCCGAACCGGCCGTTCCGGATGCGACCCGGCCGGTTGCAACAGCACCAGACGGCCCGTCAGAGGCACCTGGATTGGCGGCGCCTGAGGTCTGAGGACCACCGGACGCGTTACCGGATCCGCCATTGTCACCGCCGTCGCCCTGATTGCCGCCAATGCGGCCCTCCGTGCGTTCGCCGGATCCGCGCTCACTCCCGTCGCGGCCTTCGCGACCCTGGCGGGTTTCGCGGCCAGCCGGACCGGATTCACCATCGCTGCCGGCTTCACGCTCGGCATTGTCAGTCTGGCGCTGCTCGGCTTCGCGGACAGCGAGGTCATTGTCCCGGAACTCGCGCTGTTCGGTCTGCTCGACGGTCGAGGTATCGGGGTTTCGTTGAGAGCCGAGGTGAATGTTGCCATCGGCGGAACGCGGATCCTCGCCCTGGTCGGAACCCTGACCGGCCTTGTCGCCGCTGGATGCCTGATTGTTTCCGGAGGACGATCGGTTGCCCGATCCGGCCTCTTCGGTTCCAAACTGGCCCTCGGCTTCAAGGTTCTCGCGTTCGCTAGCCATATGTCCCCCCATTCGCTCAGAAGAGAATAGATAATTTTTTTATAAAATCCAATATATTTTATCCGGCGAGTGCCCCGGAAGCCGCAGGATTGCAGCCGTTCACTCATCAGCCTATGGAATCCACCATCAACGATTAAAAAATTATTAAAATTGATATGAAAGCCAGGGGAAGCTCAGAGGTAACCGGTGAAAATGCGGGTCACCGCGATCGAAACCAGTTCCAAATACAGGATCATCGCCGCCAGCATGCCATAGCGCTGGACGTCGCTCATCAGCTTCGACTTCCGCCGACGCGCCGCGGTGGAATAGCTCGACCACTTCGAGGTGACATAGGAGATCTTCTGGTGCTCCGCCGCCTGCCACCATTGCAGGCTCAGAATGATCATCACACTGATCACGCTGCACAACCAAATGATCACCAGCAGGTATCGGGTGAGCTGCGGGTCGCTCCAACGGCTGACGACGCCATAGCCTGTGGCGGCGATCGCCCCCACGCTGAAATACAGGACCGTCCGCCACATCTGCTCTTTGGCGAAGCGTACGTTGGCGGATGCGTCCCGGTAGATCTCGACGAATTCGGCATGGGTCAGATCGTCGAGGTCGCTGGGCACGTTGTCGGCCGGGTCGAACGGGTCGTCCCTACTCTCACCGCCGTCAGCGGTACCGCCGGACGGCGTGTGACTTCCAGGCTTGGGGCGCAGGGCACGGGCCATCCACATTCCTCCTGCCGGGGTTCTTCCGAACCCGGTACACCAATTCTGCGCCTATCCGGCCTAATATGCAATTCAGCCGGGTATCGGCGGATCAGAAGTCGAACCCCCGCGCCGCCTTGATACCCGCGTCGAACGGATGCTTTACCTTGGTCATCTCGGTGACCAGGTCCGCCAACTCGATCAGCGCGGCCGGCGCATCGCGGCCGGTCACGATGACGGTCGTGCAGGGATTCCGGCCGGCAAGAGCCTCCACCACCTCCTCGACCGGCAGGTAGTCGTACCGGAGCGCGATGTTGAGTTCGTCCAGGACCACGAGATCATATTCGCCTCCGGTGAACATCTCCTGGCCGATATCCCAGGCGGCGCGCGCCGCCCGGATATCCTGATCGCGATCCTGGGTGTCCCAGGTGAAGCCGTCGCCCATTCGACGGAAGGTCAGAAGGTCCGAAAAGCGCTGAAAGAACTCGTTCTCGCCGGTCTTCCAGGTGCCTTTGATGAACTGCACAACTCCAACGCTGCGACCCCAGCCGAGTGCCCGGACGATGGTCCCGAAGGCCGCGGTCGACTTACCCTTGCCGTCGCCGGTGTGAACCGCGAGCAGACCACGCTCCGCGTTCTGCATGGTCTTCATCCGGGCGCGGTGCTCCGCCTGGATCCGCTTCATCTCGGCGCGGTGCGCCTCGCTGCGTCCGACACTGTCGGTCTCGGTCATCTCTGCCTCCCTTTTCACCGTGTGACGAGCACCAGGACGACGGCGCCGATCAGCAGACCGATCCACACGCGCCGGGCGATGCGCAATGCACGCTCGAGATCCGCGCTTTCCGCTGTTTCGCGTCCGTCTCCGAACCAGGCACCGTCGACAGACCGGTCGGCGTAGCGGCGCGGGCCGCCGAGCCGGATGCCGAGCGCCCCGGCCATCGCCGCCTCCGGCCAGCCGGCGTTCGGCGACAGGTGCAGCCGCGCGTCCCGCCGGGCGGTGCGCCACGCTTCGGCGCCACGCCGATCCCCGACAGCGGCGACCGCCAGCAGGGCGGCGGTCAGTCGGGCCGGTATCCAGTTCGCCAGGTCGTCGGTCCACGCCGCCGCCCAGCCGAACGCGCGGTAGCGGTCGTCACGGTGACCGATGAGACTGTCGGCCGTATTGATCGCCTTGTAGGCGACGAGGCCTGGAAATCCTGCGACCGCGAACCAGAACAGCGGCGCGACATAGCCGTCGGAGAGGTTCTCCGCCAGGCTCTCGGTCGCCGCCCGTACGATGGCGGGCCGATCGAGCATGGCGGTCTCGCGCCCGACGATCCGGCCGACGGCATCGCGCGCCGGTTCCAGATCGGCACTATCCACGACGGCCGCGACCGCCTCCACATGGTTCATCAGGTCACGGCCAGCGAGCAGCGTGGAGGCGGCCATAATAAGGATCAGAGCCTCCAGCGCGCCGGACAGGGACATCTCGATCGCGACGGCGAGACCCGTCCAACCAGCGAGATACACGCCCAGGGCCCCGGCGCCGAGCCATCGCCGGCGGAGATCAGTTTCCGTCGGGCGGTTCATCAAGCGTTCCAGACCGCCCAGGGTCCTGCCCATCAGCGTGACAGGATGGGGGATACGACCGTAGAGCCAACGCGGATCGCCGGTGACCGCGTCCAGCACCATCGCCCCGGCGACCACGATCGCGCTCACCGTGCCGCCTCCAGCAGGGCGTCGACGTCGAGATGCAGTTCCAGCGCATCGGCCAGCGCGTCGAGCGCCTTGTCGATCTGCTCCGAGAAGACCAGGCCCGGCGTGCCGGAAAGACCGGCGAAGCGCAGATAACGATCGCGGAACGTGTCGTCGCCAAGCATCCCGTGCAGATAGGAGCCCACCACCAGACCGTCTTCGGAAACCACCGCGATGACCTCGCCGTCACGCTCCAGGAACCGGCGGGCGAGGCCGGCGCCGGAGGTACGTCCGGCATGGATCTCGTAACCGCGGGCCTCGGCGTCGAGCAGCGCCGAGCGGCAGACAGCGTTGCGGACGGTCTTGGCCGGTCCGATCACCGTCTCGACGTCGAGGAGGCCCAGACCCTCCTCCTCGCCGGGAGGTCCCTCCAAACCGTCCGGATCGCGCACCCTGGTGCCGAGCATCTGGTATCCGCCGCAAAGCCCGAGTACCCGGCCGCCGCGCCGGACATGGGCGCGCAGATCGATGTCCCAACCCTGGCTCTTGAGAAAACGCAGATCCGAGAGGGTCGACTTGGTCCCCGGCAACACCACCAAGGCGGCGTCGCCCGGCAGCGCCGTACCCGGCGGGCAGAACCGAACGTCGAAGGCCGGATCGGCCCGAAGCGGGTCCAGATCGTCGAAATTGGCGATCCGAGCCACCATCGGAACCGCCACGACCACCCGGCCATCCTCCCCCGTCTGGCCTCGCTCGAGAACCACCGCGTCCTCGGCCGGCAACGCCTTGATGCCGGGCAGGAACGGCACGACACCGAAGTTCCGCCAACCGGTGCGCTCGACGATCATGGCGAGACCGTCCTCGAACAGGCGCGGATCGCCTCGGAACAAATTCACGATGAAGCCGGAGACCATCGACCGATCCGTCGGGTCCAGCACCTCGCGCGTGCCGACGAGCGAGGCGATGACCCCGCCCCGGTTGATGTCGCCGACCAGGACCACCGGCGTGCCGGTCGGCACGGCGAACCCCATATTGGCGATGTCGCCCTGGCGCAGATTGGCTTCGGCGGCACTGCCGGCCCCCTCGACCACGACGATGTCCGCCTCGGACTTGAGCCGTTCGAAACTCTCGATCACCGGAGCGAGCAACGCGCCGCAGGTGCTCCAATACGCACGCGCCTCCGCCGTCTCCAGAGCCCGGCCGCGCAGCACGACCTGAGAACCGGTGTCGCTGTTCGGCTTCAGCAGGACGGGGTTCATGTGGACGCTCGGCGGCACCCCGCACGCCAACGCCTGAAGCCATTGGGCCCGGCCGATCTCGCCCCCACCGCCCGCCCCGTCATCGGCCACGGCCGCGTTGTTGGACATGTTCTGCGGCTTGAACGGGCGCACGGTGAGACCCCGCCGCACGAAGGCACGGCACAGGCCGGCCGTCAGCACCGACTTGCCCACATCCGAACCGGTGCCTTGCAGCATCAGTGCCCGGGCCATGACGCCTCCTCCCCCGTCATCGCGATGCCATCCAGGAGCGCTGCACGATCCAGATGAAGACCGGCGCACCGATCAGCGCGGTCACCACACCGAGCTGCAGGCGTTCGCCCCCGGTCGGGATGCGGGTGACCAGATCGGCCAATGTGATCAGGATAGCGCCGCCCAGCGCGCTCGCCGCCAGCACCCGTCCCGGCCGGTAACCGACGAACGGGCGGACCATATGCGGGACGACGAGTCCGACGAAGCCGACCGCGCCGCAGACCGCCACCATCGCCCCGACCGACGCCGACACACCGAGCACCACCCGCCAGCGGAGTCGACCGACATCGATCCCCAGAGATCGTGTCGTCTCCTCACCCAGGCTGAGCGCGTCGAGGCCGCGCCCGATGGTCGCCATGGCGGCAAAGCCGGCGATCACGAAGGGGAGAGCGATGAACAGGTCGGTGGTGGTGCGGTTCTCCAGCGACCCGAGAAGCCACAGGATCATGTCCCGCAGGGTGATCGGATCCGGCGCCAGGTTGAAGGCGAGCGACGTGAGCGCCGTCGCAAGGCTGGAGATGCCGATGCCGGTCAGGATCAGCACCAGAAGGCTATCGTTGCGGGCGGCGACGGAAAACAGCAGGACCGTGGCCACCGCCGCGCTCGCGATCGCCGCCAACGGCACCATCCAAACCGACAGGGCGGCGAGGCCAAAGCCGATGGCGACCACCGCGCCGAATCCCGCCGCCGCGGTCACGCCGATAACCCCTGGGTCCGCCAACGGATTCCGGAGCAAACCCTGGAGGGCGGCCCCGGAAAACCCCAGCACCGCCCCGAGCAGGATGCCGAGCGCCACCCGCGGCAGCCGAAGCTCGAAAACGATGATCCGTTGGACCTCACCGCCGGCGCCGAAGAGCGCCGACAGCACCTCCGCCACCGGCAGGGGAGCGGGCCCGATACTCAGCGAAACCGCCGAGACGGCTATCAGCACGAGGGTCATGGCGGGCAGCAGGATCCGATCCGCGACCTCGACCCCGGTTCCGTTGACCGACGCCGTCATTCGGCCCGTTCCAGCGCCGCGCGGATGAACTCGGCGGCATCCACGGAGAACAGGCCGCTGCAGGACAGGAACCGGCCGGGCACGGCGACCGTCCGCACCACCCCCATCAACTCGGACAGACGCGGGTGTCGGGCCGGCGACCAGGAGGAACGGGCCACGTCCCGGTCGTCGAAAAAGCTGCCGATAAAGACGTCCGGCGGATTCAGCACCAGTTCCTCCAGCGAGATCGTCCGCCATCCGTGATAGCCGAGCTCGGCCGCCATGTTGTCGAGCCCGGCCAGCCGGATCATCCCGTCGATATCGGTTCCCGACCCGCCGGTGGTGCCGCTCGGCGTAAGGTAGAGGGCCCGCAGGCCGAGCCGTCGCTTGGTCTCGAGCGCCGCCATGCGCCGGCGCCAATCCGCGATCAGATCGGCGGCGGCCTCCGTCCGGCCCAGCGCCGCCGCCACTTTGCTCAAGTTGTCGAAGAGGGTCGCACTGTCATGGCCGTAGACGATGTTGACGGTGTCGATACCGGTTCGGTGCAGCATGGACACCAGCCGCCGGTTGCCGCCCCAGAACCGGACCACCAGGGCCGGGTCGGCATTCAGAATGGCTTCCGCCGAGGGATCGACGGTCGCCAGGCCGACGGCCCGGTCCCGGTGGTAGGAGAAGGCCTGCCGCGCCCTCGGGGAGAGTCCCAAAATCTGTGTCCGCTCGGCCAACGCCAGCACATACTGGTCGGCGCAATAGTCGATGGAAACGACCGACGGCGCGGCGCCGGAGCGGGTGGCGGGCTCCGCGTGGACCAGATCCGCCCAGAGCAGGCCGACCGCCAGGAGCAGTGCCCGCACTCCCATGGCTCAGCGCCGGTAGGTCAGGCGCAGGAAGAACGCCCGGCCCTGCTGGTTGTAGAACGATGCGGTCTCGTACTCCTCGTCGAACAGGTTGGAGAGCTTGAAGTCGACGCCCCAATTCTCCGTCGCCGCCCAGTTCGCCCGCAGATCGACCGTGGTATAGGCGTCCAACTTGCGGGTATTGGCGAGGTCGTCATAGCGCTCGCTCTCGTGATGCACGTCACCACCGAGCGAGAAACCGCCGATCCCCAACCCAAGGTCGCCGACGCTCCGGTCCACGGACAGGGAGTAGACCTGCTCGGCCCGTCGCGGCAGACGGTTCCCGTCATTCACGCCACCCGACGCGTTGCGGGGATCGAGGAACGTTGCACTGGCGGACAGCAGGAACCCCGAGACCTCGCCGGAGGCCAGCAGTTCGAGGCCGGTGATGCGGGCCTTATCGACATTCGCCGGGGCCCGGATCGAACTGTCATAGGAGATCAGGTCGTCGATTTCCGTGTAGAACAGATTGGCCCCCAGTTCGAATCCGCCGACGGACGCGGCAAGGCCGATCTCGGCACTGTCGGACTGCTCCGGCTCCAGATCGGCGTTTCCGAAACCGGGGAAGTAGAGCTCGTTGAAGGACGGCGCCTTGAAGGCGGTTCCGTAGGATGCGGTGGCCCGGAGTCTGTCGGTGATCCGGTAGCCGTAGGCGACCCCGCCGGTCAGGTACCCGCCGAACTGCTCGTTCTCGTCGACCCGTCCGCTGACCTGGACCGTGTGCCGGTCGAACTCGGCCCGGTGCTGGGCGAACAGGCCGGTATTGTCCCGGCGGTCCTCGACATAGGACGTGGTACCGGAGATCTGATCCCGCAGGAAATCGACGCCGACCGTCGTCACGCTTCCGGGAAGAAGATACAGATCATTCTGTAAAGACAGTGTATTGCGTTCCGTTCTGAAACTGGACTCGAAGCTTCCGTCCAGGAAATTGTCGGTATCGTCGACGGTGTGACCCAGCGCGACCGTCATGTCCCAGATTTCGGTCGGAGCGGCCAGAGCGCTGAGTCCCAGAACGTAATTCACACCCTCCAACTCATTGGAGATCGTTCCGTCGTACTCGTTTTCACTCTCCGCATAAAGACCCGTCGCTTCTAATCTGATTCCATTGGAGAAAACGTAATCCAAAGAGCCCGTAACACCCGCCCTTTCGAAACCGTCGCTGTCCGGCTGCGCGGCGAAACAGGCGCCGGCCGGAACCGTGACACCGTCGCCGCACGAGTTGAATCCGTCCGTGCGGAGGTAGCTCGTGGTGGCGGAAAATCCGACTCCGTTGCTTCGCCCGGAGAACCCGGCCTGGCCTTCGACCGTATCGTCGGTGCCATAGCCGAGGCTGGCATGGGCACGGGTGGTCTCGGTCGGTGTCCTGGTGAAGATCTGGATGATCCCCCCGAGCGCCTCGGACCCGTAGAGGTGGGAGCGCGGGCCGCGCACGACCTCGATCCGCTCGACATCGTCGATCGACAGGCTCTCGAAGTTGAAAGCGCCGAGTGTCGCGGATCCCACCTTCACCCCGTTGATCAGGACCAGGACATGATCGCTCTCGGATCCACGCAGGAACACGGACGTCGCCTTCCCCTGTCCGCCGTTGTTCGTCAGCGTCAGTCCGGGAACACGCTTCAGAGCCTCCGGAACCGACCGAATCTGGCGACGCTCGATCTCGTCCCGCGTGATCACACTGACCGGCGCCAGCGTGTCATCGGCGGTCTCGGCGATCCGGGATGCGGTGACGACCAGGTCGTCCGTCAGAACGACGGCCCGACGCCCGGCCTCCGCCGTCTGCTCATGCGCCGCCTTCTGCTGGGCCTCCGCGGGCAGAGCGCCCGCCGCAACCAGAACTGCCGCCAGACCGAGGCCGCGCAAATGCCGGCGCGTGACCCATTGCAACTCGATGTACATTCCACCCTCCCTAGCCGGCGCACACCCGCGCGGCGTTGCAAAACGACGTCGTCGAAGAGGAGGGATGAAAGGGGACGGCCACGGGTCCACGACCACGGCCGGACCCGATCATCGCACCCCGCGACATCGTGGTTTCTCGCCGTGGCCGGTCTCCGGACTCACGAGGTCGGGCACCAAAGCCCGGACCCGCTCGCGCCTTCCCATGCCGTGGCGGCACAGTGGCATTCTGCGGCGGATCAACCTCGCCTACCGTTGCGGGGGCAGTGCCGGATTTCGACCGGCTTCCCGTTTCATTCCGGCGCATAAGACTGCACCGGAACACCACATGCGATTGACGATCGGACGCTACGGTCGGGGTAGAGGCCTGTCAATCTTCGCTTTGAAATACAGGTGGCGCAGCGGACCATAGAGACCTTGCCGAATAGAACTCGAGGATCGCCATGCCCGGCATCGCCGCCGTTACGCGCACCGTCCTGGGGGCCGTCAGCGCCGGTGCGCTCTACGCCGTGCAAAATGTCCTAGCGCTGCCCGCCTTCGCCGCGACGACCGACATCGTGCCCGATGTGCTCGCCTTCCATAGCGTCCGTCCCGGAGCCATGGTCTGGGTGGAAGCCGCCGACCGGCCGACGCTGAACGCCAGGGGGGCCGCCGTTGTCAGGACCGTCAGCAGCGCGGAGCGGCAGGGTCTGCGGTCGGAAGACTACGCCCTGCCGGACGTGGAGTCGCCCGAAGCGCTCGACCGGGCGGTGACGCAGGTCCTGCTGCGCTACATCACCGACCTTCAGGCTGGACGGGTCGCGCCAAAGGAGGTCGATCCAGAGCTCTTCGTCTTCCGTCGCGATGTCGATGGCCCCGCCCTGCTCGAGACCGTCCACAACTCGGCGGAGCCGGACCGGGCGCTCGCCGAACTGGCCCCGGCCAACCCGGTGTACCGGCGCCTGCGCCGTCTGCTGCAGGAGTATCGGGCCCTCGCGCTGGCGGGCGGATGGCGCGGCATTCCCGACGGCGAAACCCTCAAACCCGGCATGGCCGACCCGCGGATCCGGGCGGTCCGCAAACGCCTGTCGGTCACCGACGACGTGACCCCGGCCGCAACCGGAACCGATCTGTACGAACCGGCGCTGGAAAGTGCCGTGCGTCAGTTCCAGCGCCGCCACGGCCTGGACGCCGACGGCGCGATCGGCACCAAGACACTGGCCGCCCTCAACGTCCCGGTGGAAGCGAGGATCCGCCAGATCCTTTTGAACATGGAGCGGTTCCGCTGGATGCCCGACGATTTCGGCGACGACCATGTGTTCGTGAACATGGCCGGTTTCGAACTCGACTACGTCGTCCAAGGAGTGACCCAACTCGCGATGCGGGTCGTCGTCGGGCGGCCCTATCGCGAAACCCCGATCTTCAGCGATACAATCCGCTATCTGGAATTCAATCCGACCTGGACCGTTCCGGCAAAGATCGCCGCAGAAGACCTGCTTCCGAAGATCAAAAAGGATCCGTCCTACCTGGCCTCGGGCGGCTACGAGCTCTACGCTGGCTGGTCGGACGACGCGCCCCGGGTCGACCCCGGACAGGTCAATTGGGCAACCCTTCCGGAAGGCAGGTTCCCCTACCGTCTGCGGCAGGCGCCCGGCGAGAAGAATGCGTTGGGACAGGTCAAGTTCATGTTCCCCAACAGGTTCGACGTCTATCTGCACGACACGCCGACGCGGAACCAGTTTGCGAAATCCGTCCGCAATTTCAGCTCGGGCTGCATACGCCTTCAGGAACCGATCGCGCTCGCCGAAGCGATGCTACGGGCCGACGGCCAGGATCCGGAGCGTGTTCGCGGGATCCTCGACAGCAAGAAGACCACACGGGTCAATCTCGCGACGCCGGTACCGGTGCATCTTGCCTATCTGACCGCATGGATCGGTGAAGGCGGTACGGTAGAGTTCCGTGACGACATCTACGGTCGCGACGCATTGCTGGCGAAAGCCCTCGGCCTCTGACGGCCGGAGCATAGGCCGGTCAACAATTGGCTTGCGCGCCGAGGCAACCTGACGGAAAGAGGGATTCTCGCGCTGCGGCGCCTCGGAGACAAACGGCCATGACGGAACACTCCGCTCCCCCGCCCCGACGCCAAGTGGCGCGACGGGCCGTTATCGGCGGCGTGGGCGCCCTCGCCCTACTCATGGCAGGTGGAACCCCGGCCCGGTCCGCCATCGTGGCGGCGCACGACACCCGAAGGCTGAAGCTGCGCCATCTGCATACCGGCGAGCGGGTCGACATCACCTATTTCCGGAATGGCCGGTACGATCCGGAGGCCCTGCGGAAGCTGAACCATCACCTCCGCGATCATCGGGACGGCACCGTCCACCAGATCGATCCTCGGGTTCTCGACTACCTCCACGATCTCTCGGATCGCCTGGGCGTTACGTCGCGGATCGATATCGTCTGCGGCTACCGGTCGCCGAAAACCAACGCGATCTTGCGCGCCAAGACCGCGGGGGTGGCGAAACGAAGCCTCCACATGGAAGGGATGGCGCTGGACATCCGCATCCCCGGCCTGCGGGTCAAGACCATCGCCAAAGCGGCGATTGCGATGAAACGCGGTGGCGT
Organism: Thalassobaculum sp.; assembly: GCA_048983575.1. Taxonomy (GTDB): domain Bacteria; phylum Pseudomonadota; class Alphaproteobacteria; order Thalassobaculales; family Thalassobaculaceae; genus Thalassobaculum. Next base: position 3,393,972 of record JBLZTD010000001.1, read on the forward strand.
CGGCAGCTATTCGCGGTCGAACTTCGTCCATATCGACTGCGGAAGCCCGCGGACCTGGGGCGCGTAACCGCCCACAAGAGCAGATCGTTCGGTGACGGGATCACTTCGTGATCGCGTCAGCGTGCGTGAATCTGCTCTATCTTATTGTTTTAGTGACAAATTCACCGACCGGTTTAAATCATGAAGTGATTCAATAGGGTCGGATTTGGCTCTAGTCGCAGGATTCGCCCAGTCGGTAGGTGTAGCTGTCGGCCTCGCCCGGCGCTCCGCTGACGTGGTCGAAGGTGAGCAAGTCCGCTGTCTTGGTGACGGTGAAACAGCCTTCCCTGCCCTCCGCCCAGGTGTTGTTCCAGGTCCGGCAGTAAAGATCGTCTGCGGTGACCCGCCACACGCCGGCCGCCTCCTCACGGGTTGTCCCGGCGAGAACCACCGCGTTCACCCTGCCGTCGCGATCATGCCACGCGGTATAGCGCCACGCCCCGAGCAGTATGCTGCCGCACCGGGTCATCGGGTTGCGCACGACCTCCCGCCGGATCTCCTCAGACGACAGGGCCCCACCGCCGACATCGCCACCCGAGCAGCCAGCCAGCAACAGCACGACGCACGAGACGGTCCCGAAAGCTGTCGCGGCGTCGGTGCCCGGCCATCGATTTGGTCCGGCAGAAGCCTTCGACCTTCCAGACAGTTCCATCGATCGCTTCTTGTCCAAATTAATGAAAATTAAACGCGTATCCGTGTAAAACGTCGCTCTGGCGGTGCAGGAGGCTGGTCGGCCATCTGCGGCCCGGACCGCATTGTATCTCAGGCTGGTACGGAAAGCATGTTGAGCGTCCCTCTCCCGAGCAACGAGAACGACCGCTTGGCGGAGCTTATCTGGTTTCAGATTCTCGACACGCCGCCCGAGGAGAGCTTTGATCGGATAACGCGGATCGCCGCCAGGGTGATGGACGTGCCGGTCGCCCTTGTCTCCCTGGTGGACAAAGACAGACAGTGGTTCAAGTCGGCCTGCGGTCTCACAGTCAACGAGACGGCGCGGGACGACGCGTTCTGTTCGCACACGATCCTGCAGCGCAAGCCGCTGGTCGTGGAGGATGCCCGCAAGGATGACCGCTTCAAGAACAGCCGGCTGGTGACTGCCTACCCACGGGTCAGATCTTACGCCGGCATCCCACTCGTGACCGAGAACGGGTTTGCTCTCGGGGCCCTCTGCGTTGTCGACATGCGGCCGCGGAGCTTCACGGATGACCAGATAGCCACGCTTCAGGATCTCGCGGACACCGTGATGGACCTCATGCGCTACCGCCTGCTGCAGGCGGACGTTCGGGAATCCACCGCCATGTTCTCCTCGCAGATCAGCCACGAACTCCGCACGCCTCTGAATGCGGTGATCGGTTTCTCGGAAGCGCTTCGCACCGGTATGTTCAAGGAAGATCCGGCGCGCATGAGCGACTATCTGGATATGATCGCGCAGGCGAGCCGCGAACTCGACAAGACACTCGGCCGACTGCTGGACGCGCCACGGGAACTCAGCGGCTGACCCGCCAAGACCGGCAGCAGAGATAGGATCGCAGCCCGCCCTCGGATATCCGTATCAGGCGGGGGGAGCGTCCCCGGTCACGGCCCGTCTCGCCCCGGCCCGGGCCAGGTCGTTGAAACCGGTTTCGTCCGCCGCGAGCTGCTCAGCCAAGTCGGCGCGCATCCGAGGGTCCCAGAAGTCTCTGATATGCTGGGCGACCCCGGCGACCGCCTCCTCTTCCGGATAGGGTCGGTGGAAATCGGCGATCTGGTTGGCCATGCGGACAATATCCCGGCGCTTCATGCCACCCTCTCCTCTCGCGAACCGCCTTTTCGCGGAGTCGGTTCGAACACCATGATTCCCTCGCCGGCGAGGCTCGCCAGCCCCATGCCACACTGTCCGGCGACGTCAATCGCCAGCTTGCTCGGAGCCGAAACCGCGGCCAGAAAAGGTGCGCCGGCCACCGCCGCCTTCTGAACCAGTTCGACGCTGATCCGGCTCGAGACCAGCACGAAACCGTCCCGGGCGTCCTTGCCTTCCCGCGCCAGGGATCCGATCAGTTTGTCGAGCGCGTTGTGGCGGCCGATATCCTCGCGCACCCGCTCGATCGTGCCATCCGGGCGACAGAACCCGGCCGCGTGGGTCGAATGGTTCGTGCGGTTCATGACCTGCGCGTCCCGCAAGGCATCATAGGCGCGGGTCAGCGCGCTGGCCGCCGGTGAAAGACCCTCGACACGGGGTGGACGCGGAACCGCCGCCTCGATCGTCTGGGCACCGCAGATGCCGCAGCCGGACCGTCCTGCGAAGGAACGCTTTCGGTCCTGGGCTGCGGAGGCGAAACGCTCGGAAATCCGCAGGTTGAGCAGGTAACCGCCGCTCGCCTCGCCGATCCGCAGGCTGTCGATCCGCCCGGCGCCGGGAACGATCCCCTCGGTGAGCGCGAAACCGACCGCGAAATCCTCGAGATCCGCCGGCGTCGCCATCATCACCGCGAAACTCTCGCCGTTGATCAGGATCGCGACCGGCGTTTCGGCCGCAACCTGCCAGGCGGCCTGGCGAGCACCGTCGGCGGTCATCAACTTGCCGCTCACTTCGGGCGAGACCTCGCTCGGCCTGCCGTCGAGCCGTCGGATCTCCATCGTATCGCCGGGCCCGGTCATTCGGCCGCCACGACGAACTGGCGTTCGTGGACGTCGCGGAAGTGCTCCTGCCAATCGGCCGGACGGTTGGATCTGGTTACCTGCACCGCCGTCACCTTGTATTCCGGGCAGTTGGTGGCCCAGTCGGAATACTCCGTTGTGATGACGTTGGCGCCGCTCACCGGGTGGTGGAACGTGGTGTAGACCACGCCCTGGGGCACCCAATCCGTGATGGTCGCGCGCAGGGCCGTGGCACCGATGCGGGAGGCGACGCTGACCATGTCGCCCTCGCCGACGCCCCGCTCCTCCGCATCGTGCGGATGGATTTCCAGAATGTCCTCGGGATGCCACCGGCCGTTCTCGGTCCGCCGGGTCTGAGCACCCACATTGTACTGGCTCAGGATGCGTCCGGTGGTGAGGATCAGCGGGAAATGGCGGTTGGTCCGCTCGTCCGTGGCAACATACTCCGTCACCATGAACCGCCCCTTGCCGCGCACGAACCCGTCCCTGTGCATGGTCGGAGTCCCGTTCGGGCTCGCATCGTTGACCGGCCATTGCAGCGATCCGCCCAAGTCCAGTCGGGCATGGCTGACCCCGGCGAAGGTGGGGGTCAGGGCGGCGATCTCGTCCATGATCTCCGCCGCCGAGCCGTAGGCCATGCCGTCATAGCCCATGGCGCGGGCGAGCCGGCAAACCGCCTCCCACTCGCTCAGCCCGGTCGCCTCCGCCATCACCGGTCGCACGCGGTTGATCCGCCGCTCGGCGTTGGTGAAGGTCCCGTCCTTCTCCAGGAACGAGGTGCCCGGCAGGAAGACATGGGCATAGCCGGCGGTCTCGTTGAGGAACAGGTCCTGGACCACGACGCAGTCCATCGCCTCCAGGGCCGCCGTCACATGGGTGGTGTTCGGGTCCGACTGGGCGATGTCCTCGCCCTGGATGAAGATGCCGCGATAGGTCCCGTCGAGGGCGGCGGCCAGCATGTTCGGAATCCGCAGACCGGGCTCGCCGAGCAGCGGCCGACCCCAGGCCTTCTCGAACAGCGCCCGGGTCGCATCGTCGGAAACGTGACGGTAGCCCGGGAACTCGTGCGGGAAACTGCCCATATCGCAGGAGCCCTGGACGTTGTTCTGGCCCCGCAGCGGGTTCACGCCGACGCCCTCTCGGCCGATATTCCCGGTCGCCATGGCGAGATTGGCCATGGCCATGACCATGGTCGAGCCCTGGCTATGCTCGGTCACGCCGAGCCCGTAGTAGATCGCCCCGTTGCCGGCGGTGGCGTAGAGCCGAGCTGCGGCACGCAGGGTTTCCGGCTCCACGCCGATCCTCTCGGCCAGCGCTTCCGGCGAATTGCGCTCCTCGGCGACGAAGGCCCGCCAACGCTCGAAATCGGCGCCCTCGCATCGTTCGGCGACGAAGGTCTCATCGACCAGGTCTTCGGTGACGATCGTGTGCGCCAGGGCGTTCATCACCGCCACATTGGTGCCGGGCCGAAGCTGCACATGATGGGCGGCCTTGATATGCGGAGACTTCACCAGATCGATGCGACGCGGATCGAGAACCACGATCTGCGCACCCTCGCGCAGGCGCTTCTTCATCCGCGAGGCGAAGACCGGATGGCCGTCGGTCGGATTGGCGCCGATCAGCAGGATCACGTCAGCCTTTTCCACCGACTTGAAGTTCTGCGTTCCCGCCGAGGTGCCGAAGGTGCTCTTCAGCCCGTAGCCGGTCGGCGAATGGCAGACCCGGGCGCAGGTATCCACGTTGTTGTTGCCGAAGGCCGCCCGGATCATCTTCTGGACGACATAGACCTCCTCGTTGGTGCAGCGCGAAGAGGTGATTCCGCCGATGGCGCCCGTGCCGTGCTCGGCCTGGATCGACTTGAACCGGTCGGCGGCAAAGCCGATCGCCTCGTCCCAGGAGACGGCCCGCCAGGGGTCGGTGATGCGCTCGCGCACCATCGGCGTGGTGACCCGGTCCTTATGGGTGGCGTAGCCCCAGGCAAAGCGCCCCTTCACGCAGGAATGGCCTTCGTTCGCCCCGCCGGTCTTCTGCGGGACCATGCGGACGACCGTGTCACCCTGCAGCTCGGCCTTGAACGAGCAGCCGACGCCGCAATAGGCGCAGGTCGTCTCCACAGAGCGGGTCGGCACCCCCTTCTCCACGACGGAGGCCTCCATCAGCGTGGCGGTCGGGCAGGCCTGGACGCAGGCGCCGCAGGACACGCATTCGGAGGAGAAGAAGTCGTCGATCTCGGACCCGGCCGAGACCATGGAGGCGAAGCCGCGTCCGTCGATGGTGAGGGCGAACGTCCCCTGGACCTCCTCGCAGGCCCGCACGCAGCGGGAGCAGACGATGCATTTCGCCGGATCGAACTGGAAATACGGGTTCGAGGCGTCGACCGGCTTGCGGCTTTCGGCGTCGAAATGGTTGGCGTTGTCCATGCCGTAGCGCACGTCGCGCAGGCCGACCGCGCCCGCCATGTCCTGCAGTTCGCAGTCGCCGTTCGCCGAGCAGGTCAGGCAATCGAGCGGGTGATCGGAGATGTAGAGTTCCATCACCCCCTTGCGGATCTTCGCCAATCTCTCGGTCTGCGTGGTCACCGCCATGCCGGCCCGGACCGGCGTGGTACAGGAGGCGGGCGTGCCCTTCACGCCCTCGATCTCCACCAGACACATCCGGCAGGAGCCCCACGCATCCAGCTTGTCGGTGGCGCAGAGCTTCGGGATCGGCCGATCGATCTGCGACGCGGCCCGCATGATCGACGTGCCCTCGGGCACGGTGACCTCGACCCCGTCGATGGTCAGGGTGACCGGTGCGCCTTCTCTGGCGGGCGTGCCGTAGTCGTGTTCTTTCAGAAGGGCCATCGCGCGCACTCCTACTCGGCCGCCATGAGGGGCTGGGACTCGAAATCTTCGGGGAACAGCCGCATGGCCGAGAGCACCGGCATCGGTGTCAGGCCTCCCATGGCGCAGAGCGACCCGTCCCGCATCGTGTCGCAAAGGTCGCTCACCAGTTCCATATTCGCCGCGACGTTCTCGCCCCGCTGGATCTTCTCCACCGTCTCCCTGCCGCGCACGGCGCCGATCCGGCACGGCGTGCACTTGCCGCAGCTCTCGATCTCGCAGAACTCGAAGGCGAAGCGGGCCATCGACGCCATGTCGACGCTGTCGTCGAACACGACGATGCCGCCATGGCCGAGCATCGCATTCGCCGCCGCCAGGACCTCGTAGTCGGTTTCCAGATCGAGCATGGCGTCGTTCACGTAGGCGCCGAGCGGACCGCCGACCTGGGCGGCGCGGAACGGCCGGCCGGACGCGGTGCCGCCGCCGAACTCCTCGACGAGCTGACGCAGGGTCACGCCGAACGCCTTCTCCACCAGACCGCCGCGCTTGACGTTGCCCGCGAGCTGGAACGGCTGGGTCCCGCGCGACCGGCCCATGCCGAAGTCTTTGTAATGGTCCGCGCCCTTGGCCAGGATCACCGGCACGGTGGCCAGGGTCAGCACGTTGTTGACCACGGTGGGCTTGCCGAACAATCCGTGGATCGCCGGGATCGGCGGCTTGGCCCGCACGGTGCCGCGCCTGCCCTCGAGGCTTTCCAGCATCGAGGATTCCTCGCCGCAGATATACGCGCCGGCGCCGCGGCGGATATGCAGTCGGAAAGCCCTGCCGCTACCGCCGACATCAGGGCCCAGCCAACCGGCCCGCTCCAGAACTGCCACCGCTGCGATCATGGTCGCGATGGCGTCGGGGTATTCCGAGCGGATGTAGACGTAACCGTCCTCCGCGCCGACGGCGAGGCCGGCGATGGTCATGCCCTCTATCAGGGCGAAGGGATCGCCCTCCATGATCATCCGGTCGGCGAAGGTGCCGCTGTCGCCCTCGTCGGCGTTGCAGCAGATGTACTTCTGACCGGACGGCTGGTCGTGGACCGTCTTCCATTTGATGCCGGCCGGGAAGCCGGCGCCGCCACGCCCCCGCAGACCGGAGTCGAGGACGGTTCCGCAGACCGCCGTCCCGTCCATCGCCAGCGCAGCCCTGAGACCGGCAAGCCCGCCATGGGCCTGGTAGGCGTCGAGATCGAGCGGATCGATCACACCGACCCGAGCGAAGGTCAGCCGCTCCTGGTTCTTCAGATAGGGGATCTCCTCTGTCGGCCCGAGCGCCAGCGGGTGGTCGCCGCCGGCAAGGAACCCGCGATCGAACAGCGCGGCGACATCGCCGGCCGCGACCGGCCCGTGGGCGATCCTGCCGGCGTCGGTCTCGACCTCGACCAACGGCTCCAGCCAGAACAGACCGCGCGACCCGTTCCGCACGATGGTCACGACCTCGCCCCGCGCCCGTGCCTCGTCGGCAATCGCCTGGGCCACCGCGTCGGCGCCGACGGATCGGGCTGCGGAATCCCTGGGAACGTAGATGACGGTGGTCATGACCGGGCCTCCCGGACGGCGGTATCGAGCCGCTCCACATCGGCGCGACCGAGCAACCTGCCGTTCACCATCGCCGCAGGCGCCAGGGCGCAGTTCCCGAGGCAATAGACCGGCTCTATCGTCACCCCGTCCTCGGAGGTACCGCCCAATACGACGCCGCGCCGGGCGCACACGTCATCGATCAGGGTAAGCGCCCCCATGGCTTGGCAGGCTTCGGCCCGGCACAGCTTGACCACGACCGGACCCGCGGGGGCGCGGCGATAGTCGTGATAGAAGCTGAGCACGCCATAGACCTCGGCGCGCGAAAGGTTCAGCGCGTCGGCGATCGTCGGCAGGACGCCCTCGGGCACGTGACCGGCCCGGTCTTGGATGTCGTGGAAGATCTCCAGCAATGCCGCCGGATCGTTGCGGTGGCGGGCGCAGATCGCCTGCGCATCGGCATCCGCACCCATCGGCGCGCTCGCAGCCTCGTCCATCCGTGCCTGTCTCCCATTTCGTCCACTGTCGACCGACACGGCGCAGTGTCCAGCAACGATGGGACCTGGTCTCAGGGCCGGTCAAATCGGAGGATTCGATGCATTGATAGACGCGCTCTATGGTGCAGCGCGGGAGAAAAGGTCTTCGGCGGCGACGGATCAGACCGTGGTCAGGTAGCCGCGCTCGAAGGCTGCGTCCCGATCCCGAAAGATCGCCATCGCCGTGGTCATGCGCTCGAAGCCGTATTTGCGGTAGATCGGCTCCTTGCCCGGCACGGCGTAGAGCAGGACCTTCCGGTGGTCGCGCACGCGGTCCAGCAACCGGCGGATCACCTGCCCGCCAAGCCCCCGGCCCTGGTGGCTCGGCAGCACGACGATATCGCCGAGATAGGCGCAGTCAGCCCCGTCCGAGAGCGCCCGCCCCGCCGCAACGAGCCGTCCGTCCTCCCTGGCGAATTCGCGATAGATGCTGTTCGAGAAAACGGTCTTCAGGAACTCGGGCGTCTTGTCGCCCAGCGGCGCCGTCCGGACCAGGTCCGCCAGTTCCTGCCAGTCGACGTCGTCGACACTGTCGCTCCACTCGATGGTCATCCTTCGTCTCCCGCTTCAACGGATCTTGCGGCGCAAGTCCGTCGGACCGTAGACGGCCAGCACGCGAAGCCTTTGGCCCAACGCGCCTTTCCAGCTCCGGGCCAAGCGCCCGATCTTCGCGCGGAGAACGGGAGACAAGAGCGCGACCTAGCCCGCCGGATACCCCTTCGCCACGGAGAGAAGAGCCTCGACCAGCGGCGACATCGGCTCCCGATCGAGGGCGACCACGCCGATCGTGTGCTCCACGATCGGATCGACCAGCGGAATGGCGCGGATGCCCGCACCCTCTCCGATCACACGGGACAGCGCCTCGGGAAGCACGCTGGCCAATCCGGCGGTCTGGACATAGGCGCATAGATTGACGACGGAGTTGCTCTCGATCTCCGGATGCGGATGGCATTCCGCCGTGGCGAAGGCACGGTCGATGATCCGCCGGTTTTGCATGTCAGGGGTCAGCGCGCAAAGCGGATGGGTGGCCGCATCCGCCCATGACACGCTCTCCCGCCCGGCCAGCGGGTGGTCGGCCCGCACGATCAGCCGGTAGCGCTCGCGGTAGAGCGGCTGGGCGGCGGAAATGTCGATCGGCTCGCTGTCGAGATAGGTGATCCCGGCATCGATGGAGAACTCGGCCAGATGCCGCTCGATCTCCTTCGAGGACTGGGATCGGATGCTGAAGGTGAGTTTGGGAAAACGCCGCCGCAGCAGCTCGGTCAGCGGCGGCACGGCGGCAAGCGCGGAGGGGATGACCCCGAGGACCATGCGGCCTTCGGGCGCCCCGGACAGGGCGGACAGATCGTCCCTCAGGTTGTCGCAATCCTCGAGGATCCGCTGCGCCCATTTCAGGACGTGGTCGCCTTCGTTCGTCAGCCCGATATAGCGCTGGCCCCGAAGCACGATCGGGACGCCGAGCTCATGCTCGAGCTGACGGATGCGACCGGACAGGGTGGGTTGGGTGACGCCGCAGGCCTCGGCGGCCCTGGTGAAGTGCTGCTCGCGGGCCAGGGCAACCAGATACTGGAGCTGTCTGATATCCATCGGCCGGACGCTCCAGGAGACGTGAAAGGGCCGCGCTCCGTTGGGGACACACGGAGCACGGCCCTAAAGGTGCCGGGAACTTACGCGTCGCGCAACGGCACCGCCACGTAGCGCTGCTGGCCGTCGCGGCGGACGAGCAGAAGCACCGATTTCTTCTGGCCGGACTTGGCCGCGTCGATCGCAGCACGCGCTTCCTTGGCCGACCCCACTGACGCCTGTCCGACCGCGGCGATCACGTCGCCGGGGCGCAGCTCCGTGGCCCCGTCCGGCGCGACCGAGAGAACGACCGCACCGTCGGCCTCGTCCCCGAGGGTCACGCCGAGCGGCGGGACCTCCAGTCCGTTCGCATCGGGGCCGGCGGTGTCCGCCGAGGCGACCTGCTGGTCGTCGCTCGGATACGTCCCGACGGTGATGCCGAGATCCCGTCCGGTTCCGTCACGCCAGACCGTCATGTTTGCGGTGTCGCCGGGATCGGTGTCGGCCACGGCCCGGGTGAGGTCGCGAACCTCTTCGATGGCGGTGTTGCCGAAGCGCAGAATGACGTCGCCCGGCTTCAGACCGGCCCGACCGGCCGGGCCGTTCGGATCAACCTCGGCGACCAGCGCCCCGTCATCCGCGCCCAACCCCAGGCTCTCGGCGATTTCAGGCGTTACCGGCTGGATTCGAACCCCGATGAAGCCCCGCTCCACCGAGCCGTTCTCCAGGATCTCGGCGACGATCGCCTTCGCCTGGTTGGACGGCACCGCGAAGCCGAGACCGATGCTGCCGCCGTTCGGCGAAAAGATCGCGGTGTTCATACCGACCACGCGGCCCTCGGTATCGAAGAGGGGGCCGCCGGAATTGCCGCGGTTGATGGCGGCATCGACCTGGATGAAGTCGTCATACGGGCCGGCATTGATATCGCGGCTGCGGGCGGAGACGATTCCGGAGGTGACCGTCCCGCCGAGACCGAACGGGTTGCCGATCGCGACAACCCAGTCGCCGACTTCGAGCCCGTCGCTGTCGCCCCAGGGAAGGGTCGGCAGCGGCTTGTCGCTTTCCACCTTCAGAACGGCGACATCGGTCTTCGGATCGCGGCCGACCAGCGAGGCGTCGAGTTCGGTACCGTCGTCCAGAACGACCTTGATCTCGGTGGCGCCGTCAATGACGTGGTTGTTGGTGACGATGGTGCCGGCCGCGTCGATGATGAAGCCCGAGCCGAGGCCGCGCGCCTGGTCCGGGCCCTGGGGACCGGGCCGACCCATCGGGGGCTGGCCGCCGAAGAACTTGTCGAAGAAGTCTTGCAGCGGGTGGCCGGGCGGCAGGTCCGGGATCTGCTGACCGCCGACCTCGGGTGCGCCGCCGCTGGTCATCGTCAGCACGGTCACGACCGCCGGCTTGGCCTTCTTCACGAGTTCGGAGAAGGAACCGGGGAGTTCACCGTGCGCATGGGCCGGAGTCGGCGCGAAGATCGGCTGAATCGCCAGGGGGGCCGCAACCAGCGCGGTCGCCAGCAGGGCCGCCCGGATGGCCGACCGTGTCCTCGTACGGGTCATGGGAAGTGTCCTCCATTGATCTGGTGGGCGGGTCGATGCCGGGCGCTTCGCCGGACATCGCTTTCGCCGTCGATCGCAGAGGTAGACCCCGATCGGTACAGAACGCGGACAGCGATAAGGCAATTCAGCGGCACGTGTGGCAGGAGGGTGTCAAAACGTGCCGGATGGGCTAAAGCAGATTGCTAAAATCCCGACTTTTCCAGACGTCGTCGACGACATAAGGTTTCGACCCATGGCGCCGCAAACTCCCTCCGAAAGCCCTCGCCTGCGCGACCTCCTCTCCACCAAGGCCTGCATCGATTTTGTAAACGCCTGGCTGGAATGGCGGGGCGACGCCGTGGTCCCCCACCGCGGACAGATCCGTCTGGAACAGATCGCCCGGCATCTGAAATGGCTGAGCGTCCTGGAGGTTAGATCACCCGAGGACATGGTATTCCGGTTGGTCGGAACGGCGATCAACGACACGCGGGGACGCGAGCTGACCGGCGCATCTCTCAAGGATTTATCGCTGCCCGAAGACTGGCCCAGGCGGTCGGCGATCACCTGGGCCTGCGCCAGCCATCCCGCAGGCCTCACCTACCGGGTCCTGTTCGAGTACTCCCTGGGACCGCCGGTCTTCTCGGAATACGTCGTCCTGCCGGTGTTCCCGGAAACGCCGGGCGCGCCGATCCAGGTCTTCACCATCCGCGAACCGCTCAAGGACGTCAGCCTGGCTCTGCCGCAGTTGAAGACACGGTATAATCACGCGGGCGAAGGCAATCGCTTCGTCGACCTCGGTGCCGGAACACCCTCGACCTCGCTGCTTTCGGAGCCGCTGGAGAGCATTGCGATCTGAGGGCGGTAACGCGCTCAAACGGTCTGAAAGAAATGCTCGGCCACGCCCAGAAGGCGGTCGACCCGTCCCCCGGGCCGGGTTGCCATCGGCAGGACGATCGTCTCGTACCAGTGCCGGGAGCCCCTCCTGCTGCGATAGGATATCCGCTGTACCGCCGGTTCACCCGCATCGACCACGAGTTCATAGAGCCGAATGAGGGTCGACTGACTCCCCTGACCGGCGATGTCAGAAAGCAGTCGGCCGGTGTTGTCGGCTTCCGTATGGGAGACAATGTCGGTCCCGACCAGCCGGTATCGAAAATCTCGCGCCCTCAGGCCAGACCCCTCGTCCTCTCCCTCGATCACATCCACCAGATAGACATAGGGCAGGATCGACTCCAGCTGCTCCGCCTTCAGGTCCGAGGCCATCGGCACAGAATCCGGACGCCGGGCGTCCGACCAGATCGCAAGCCCACGGGCAACCACCGGCGAAACAGGATATTCTCCATCCGAGACGATGCGCCCCGACTGCTCAACGATCGACTGCTCGGAGCTGTGTATGCGAAGCGTAGAGTGGAGAGGGCCGACAGCCATTTCTACCTAACATCAAGAGAATGTGCGCAGTTCGGAAACGCTCGGTCTTGCTATAGCTATCGACTTCCGAGAGCTAGCAATTTCTCTCCGCTGCGGACACTGTTTCGAGCCTCGAAAAAGGTGTGATTTTCCTCACATGCGACCGCCGGTCGCCTTAGCCCTTCCAGTGGTCCGTCTCCGGGATCGAGTCGCCCCATAGTGTCGTTCGGAACGAATGCGTTAGTGTTGCCGGGATCATCGCCTCAAGGGCACCCGTCAATGCCGGACCATCAAGGGAGCACATGTATGGACCTCAACCTCTCGGGCAAGACCGCCCTCGTCACCGGATCGACCCGGGGCATCGGCCTCGCCACCGCGAAAGGTCTCGCCGGCATGGGGGCGGAAGTCATCGTGAACGGCCGGAGCGAAGGACCGGTTGCGGAAGCGATCGAAGCGATCCAGGACGCCGCTCCGAAGGCAGTTCTCCACGGGCAGGTCGCCGATCTCGGCACCGCGGAAGGATGCGCCAGCCTGATCAGAGCGTTTCCGAGCGTCGATATTCTGGTCAACAACATGGGAATCTACGGGCCGAAGCCGTTCTTCGAGACTGAGGATTCCGACTGGCAGGAGATCTTCGACGTCAATGTGATGAGCGGCGTACGCCTGACCCGCCATTACCTCAAGGACATGCTCGACACCAAGGATTGGGGCCGGGTCGTCTTCGTCTCAAGCGAGTCCGGGATCTTCATTCCGAAGGAGATGGTGCATTACGGCATGTCGAAGAGCGCACAACTCGTGATCGCGCGCGGGGCCGCGGAGGCAACCAAAGGGACGAATATCACCGTGAACTCGGTGTTGCCCGGTCCGACCTGGGTCGAGGCCCAGCACGAGCGCCTTACCGCCCGCGCAAAGGCCCAGGGAACGACGCTGGAAGCGCTCACCTCCACCATGTTCACCGAACGGCGCCCCTCGTCCCTGATCCAGCGCTACGCCACGCCGGAAGAGGTGGCCAACATGATCTGCTATGTCTGCTCGAAGGCGTCGAGCGCGACCAACGGGGCTGCGCTGCGGGTCGAAGGCGGAATCGTCACCAACCCGTTCTGAGTCGGCGCTCCGCATTCAAAGGTCGGCGACCGCGATCTTCACCACGCAGGCAGGCATCGCCACGGACGTGTCCACCCCGGTCGCCAACCGGTCTCGGCGTCGGTCGTAGAGGCTGACGCCGAGCACCGAATCGATTTCGCCGCTCTTAGCGCGCATCGGCAGAACCAATCGTTCGACCCTGTAAACGAAATGGGGATCGGGCAAGTTCTCGGTCGCGCTGTACAGGATTGCCGGCTCCCCACGCACCGTCGCCCAACGTTCAGCGAGGGTAGACCGATGCTCGGCTCCGACGATTTCCGTCAGCGTCCGCCCCCGGATGGAACTGCCCCAGACGGTGTTCACCTCTTCGCCCGCGAGATCGCAGACGTAGTCCCCGCGGTCCGGCACCATGCGGTAGATCCACACGGATTCGAGCATTCGCGAGATCGATATGGGGTCGAAGCAGGAGCGGCAGGCCACCTGGTAGCCGTTGCGGGCCGCGAGCCAGCCCTCGAAGAGCAGAAAGATGCGGGGATCGGCGCCGGGGATCCTGCCACGCAACTTTTGGATCGCATCCGTCACCACAGCCGCTCACCTGCATTAACCGGGGGGTGTTGATTTTGGGCCGTCGTCCGGAAGATCATCGAGTTGAGGACTACTATCGTTCGCGGATTGAACCGCGGCATTGGAGGAAATCGGCATGCTGTCCGACACCGAGATAGCCCACTACCACGAAAAAGGTTACGTGTTTCCTAAGTATCGGCTGCCCGAAGACACCCTGAAATCGATCCGGGAGGATCATTCCCGACTGCTCGAGCGCCATCCGGAGTTCCGGGACAATTGTCCGGACCTGCTTTCCTTCGACAGCGGCTTCTTAGATTACGCCCGCAACGATGCGATCCTGGACATGGTCGAACAGCTCATCGGCCCGGACATCGCCCTGTGGAACATGAGCTTCTTCGCCAAGCCCGCGCTGAACGGAAAGCGGACGCCGTGGCACCAGGACGGCGCCTACTGGCCGATTCGTCCGCTGGCCACCTGCACCGTATGGATCGCCGTCGACGACGCGACGCCGGAAAACGGCTGCATGCGGTTCATTCCGGGCTCCCACAAGTCGAAGGATCTCGCCAAGCACGACCTGAAGAAGGATCCCTCGCTGACGCTGAGCCAGGAGCTCTCGCCCGGCACGTTCGACGAATCCGAGGCCGTCGACGTCGCCCTGGAGGCCGGCCAGATTTCTCTGCACGACGTTTATTTGTACCACGGCTCGGAAGCGAACACGTCCTCCCGGCCCCGTCGCGGCATGACGCTGCGGCTCATGCCGACGAGTTCCCACTACGACCGCGCGATCGCCAAGGAAGCGGCACGGGAACGCGGCGATTACGACCAGTCGGTGCGCTCGCTGTTTCTGATGCGGGGTACGGACCGTTGCGGCAAGAACGATTTCCGGGTGCGAGGACTCGTCTGAAGCCCCTCCGAGGGGACCACGATTCCCAATCCGCAAGGTTATAGCGGCATTTCCGATTTTTCCTGACGCCGCGTGAAATCCAGCAGGGCGAGGAGCATGGTCACCCGTTGACCGTCCTGCGAAAGCGGAAGGATCACCCGTTCGATATCCACCAGACCGCCGCCGAGCTTGCGGAAACGGTGGTCGGTGAAGACCGCATTGGCGCTCTGGGCTGCCGCGCCGTATTCATCGAGGATCTTCTGGCGCATATCTCCGAAGTCTATCTGGTCCAGGTACAGCCCGGTGTAGTCGCCGCCGAACATCTGCACCACGAGCGTGCCGACCAGTCGAACCTTCAGTCGCCCCTCGGGCGGGAGGACGTCCATCAGGATGACGTTCGGAAGCAGTCTCGGAAAATCCAGCGGATCGAAATCCTCGCGGGCCGGAAGGGATCGGGTACCGCGCTTCTCCTCCCAATAGGCATGGATCTCGCGCAGCAACGGCGACCGTACCTCGGCGAGCGGTTTTCCGGTCAATGACATGTGCGGCCCGCCTTCACCCTCGGCTTTGCGCCCGCACCGGCGCGGTTCTGCCGCCGGGGTACGGACGCATCCTCCCAATGTCCCCGCATCGAAATATACACGCATTTGAGAAACTATGTGCCGAAGCCGACGACGTTAACCTTTTCTTTGAACTCTGGTGTCAAACAGGTATCGCTTTTGGACTACCAAGACAGGGGTCATGGACCATGGATGAGCTGCTGAGCGAATTCCTCACTGAGACGGCCGAGGGGCTTGCCGAACTCGACGTCGAGATCGTCAAGCTGGAGCAGAACCCGAACGACGCGGGTTTGATCGCCAGCATCTTCCGGATCGTGCATACGATCAAGGGAACCTGCGGCTTCATCGGTCTGCCGAGGCTCGAAACGGTCGCCCATGCGGCAGAGAACGTTCTCGGCAAGTACCGCGATAAGGAACTCGAGGTTACGCAGACCTCGGTGACCGTCATTCTCGCGTCGCTTGACCGCATCAAGAGCATTCTCGCCCATATCGAGGCGACCGAGCAGGAGCCGGAAGGCAGCGACGACGATCTCATCGCCCAGCTCAACGAACTGGCCGAGGGCCGCGTTCCGGAAGCCGCCGCGGCCGCTCCGGCAAGCGCGGCGACCGACGACGCCCCGGTCGAGGCCCCGACTGAGGCCCCGGCCGAGGACGATCTGGACGCCTCGGTTCCGGGCGAAGACGTCATCGGCACCCGTCCCGGCGAGGTTCCGTTGGACGAACTGGAGCGCGCCTTCATGGAAGCGCCGGGTCCGGAGGAAGCCGAAACCGCGGACGAACCCAAGGCCGAGGAGCCGAAGGCGGACTTGCCGGCCGCTCCGGCCGCGGTGCCCGCCATTTCGGAGAAGGCCCAGGAGTCGGCGACCGCCGAACCCATGCCGGTGGCCGAGAGCAAGGCCGCCTCGCAGAACATCCGCGTCAATGTCGAGCTGCTCGAGAACCTGATGACGATGGTGTCCGAGCTGGTCCTGACCCGCAACCAGCTGCTGCAGATCGCCCGCAGCAACGGCCAGGAGATCGAGGGCTTCAGCGTTCCGCTGCAGCGCCTGAGCCAGGTGACGTCGGAGCTGCAGGAAGGGGTCATGAAGACCCGCATGCAGCCGATCGGCAACGCTTGGTCGAAGCTTCCCCGCATCGTCCGCGACCTCGCACTCGAGCTCAACAAGAAGATCGAGCTCGTGATGCAGGGCGCCGATACCGAACTCGACCGCCAGGTCCTCGAGATGATCAAGGACCCGCTCACCCACATGGTGCGCAACTCGGCCGATCACGGTGTCGAGGATCCGGCCACCCGCCTCGCCTTCGGCAAATCCGAGAGCGGCCATATCCGGCTGAACGCCTATCATGAAGGCGGTCATATCATCATCGAGATCGCCGACGACGGTAAGGGCATCGATGCGGACAAGATCCGCGCCAAGGCGATCGAGAAGAACGTGGTCAGCGCCACCGATGCGGCAAACATGTCGGATCAGCAGATCCTGCAGCTGATCTTCAAGGCCGGCTTCTCCACCGCGGAGAAGGTCACGAGCGTGTCCGGCCGCGGCGTCGGCATGGACGTGGTGAAGACCAATATCGAGAAGATCGGCGGTACCGTCGACCTCACCAGCCAGGTCGGCAAGGGCTCGGTCTTCAAGATCAAGATCCCGCTCACGCTGGCCATCGTGTCCGCCCTCATCGTCGCCTCTTCCGGCGAGCGGTTCGCGATCCCGCAGCTGTCGGTTCTGGAACTCGTGAAGACCACCGCCGACGGCCCGAACCGGATCGAGACGGTCCAGGGCACCCGGGTCATGCGCCTGCGCGACCGCCTGCTGCCGCTGGTATCGCTGAGGACCCTCCTGCGACTCGACGAGGACACGACCGAGGAGAGCGCCTGCGAGACCTTCGTGGTCGTCATGCAGGTCGGGACCTACTCCTTCGGCCTCCTGGTCGACAAGGTCTTCGACACGGAGGAAATCGTGGTCAAGCCGGTCGCTCCGGTGCTGCGCGATCTGACCGTGTTCTCCGGCAACACCATCCTCGGCGACGGCTCGGTGATCATGATCCTCGATCCGAACGGCATCGCCCAGGAGACCGGCGAAGTCGTCGTCCCGGATCAGGCCGACTACGACGAGGCGGATCAGTTCGACATGTCGCTGGAAGCGCAGACGCTGCTGCTGTTCAAGTCCGGCGAGGACGGCCCCAAGGCGGTTCCGCTGTCGCTGGTGGCGCGCATCGAGATGCTCGAACTCAAGACCGTCGAGCATTCCGAAGGCCGGCCGCTGGTGCAGTACCGCGGCTCGTTGATGCCGCTGGTGCTGTGCAAGGGCGCGAAGCCGCTCGAGCACGAAGGGCAGCGCCCGGCCCTGGTGTTCACGGACGACGGCAAGTCGATGGGCCTGGTGGTCGACGAGATCCTCGACGTGGTCGAGGACCGGATCGACGTCACCATCGCGCCTGACGGCGCCGGCATGATGGGATCGGCCATCATCAAGGAGAAGGCGACCGACATCGTCGATGCCGGGTTCTACCTGACCGAGGCCTTCGGCGACTGGTTCCGCCACTCCCGCCCGGGCGCGAGCAACGTCAGCAAGCGCCGACTGCTTCTGGTCGACGACAGTGCGTTCTTCCGGAACCTGATGACGCCGCTGCTCGCCACCTCCGGCTACAAGGTGGTGCCGGTCGACAGCGCCCAGAAGGCCCTGGACCTCTGCGAGCGGGGCGCGACCTTCGACCTGATCGTGACCGATATCGAAATGCCGGACATGGACGGCTTCACCTTCGCCGAGAAGCTGAAGGAGACCGAGTGGGCCGAGATCCCCGTGGTCGCCCTGTCGTCCCGCACCACCGATCAGGATCTCGAGCGTGGCCATCAGGTCGGGTTCGCCGACTACGTTGCGAAATCCGACCGGGAGGCTCTCCTCGACGCCCTGCCGGAGCTGCTCAAGGAGTAGTTTTCGGGAAAAGTGTCCAACATCTTCAACGCGGGCGCCCTTGTGGCGCCCGTTTTGTTTCGTCCCCGGAGCGTCGGATCTTCCCGCCGCCTTGCCCCCGCGGATAGACTGCCGTCAACGTCAGCAAGAACCGACCTGAGGAAGCGTCATGCCCGACACCTTCGCGGTTGCCGGCGCCGGTCTGATCGGCCGCGCCTGGGCCATCGTCTTTGCCCGCGCCGGGCACACCGTCAAACTTTGGGACGGGTCCCCGGACGCCTTGGCCGGTGCGATCCCCCTACTGCGCGCCAATCTGGATGATCTGGAGGCCCAGGGCCTGATCGACAGCGCAGCGGACGTCGCCGCCCGGGTCCACCCGGTGGCGACCCTTGCCGACGCCCTGGACGGGGCGCGATGGATGCAGGAATGCATCGCCGAGACGGTCGAGGCCAAGACGGCCCTGTTCGCCGAGGCCGACCGCTATGCCGAGCCGGACGCGATCCTCGCCTCCTCCTCATCCTCGATCACCGCCTCCAAGTATACCGAGGCTCTCGACGGCCGCCTGCGCTGCCTGGTCGCCCACCCGGTGAATCCGCCCTATCTGGTGCCGCTGGTCGAGCTCTGCCCCGCCCCCTGGACCGATCCGGCGGTGGTCCAGCGCGCGCGCCAGACCATGGATGCGGTCGGGATGGTGCCGGTCGCCGTGAACAAGGAGGTCGAGGGTTTCGTGCTGAACCGTCTGCAGGGCGCGCTTCTGGCCGAGGCGTTCAAGCTGGTGGCCGACGGGGTGATCTCGTCCGAGGACCTGGACAAGACCGTGAAGGACGGCCTCGGCCTGCGCTGGTCGTTCATGGGCCCGTTCGAGACGATCGACCTGAACGCGCCCGGCGGCGTCGCCGACTACTGCCGGCGATACGGCGGCATCTACGAGCGCCTGCAGGCCGAACAGGCGGAAGTGCGGGCCTGGGACGAGGACACCGTGAAGCGGATCGAAGGCGAAAGACGCAAGGTGCTGGCCGCGGACGGTCTGGACTCCCGCCAGGTCTGGCGCGACCGGCGTCTCATGGCGCTTCTGAAACACAAGCGCGCGGCCGGCGACGCGTTCGGGTCCTGAACCCGCCCCGATCGAGACAGCCGATGACCGAGATCCTGGACACCACGCAAGAGGCGGTCCGCCGCCGCCTTGCCATCTCCGATGCCGCCCGCGCGGCTTATGCCATTCCCGGCGACTGGCATGCCGGCATGGCCCGCGTCGTCGAATGGTCCGACGTGGACGCCTTCGCCCATGCCAACCACACGGCCTTCCTGCTGTGGTTCGAGGCCGCCCGGAACCTGTATCTGGAATTGGTCGGCATTCCGCGCCACGCGGTCGACAAGCCGGGGCCGGTGATGATGAGCCTGAACACCCGCTATCTAAAGCCGCTGGCCTATCACGATCCGGTCTTCATCACGGCACGGGTGACATCGATGCGCCGGAACTCCTTCGTCATGGAATACGCCGCCTGGGGCAAGACCGGCTGCGCCTGCACCTGCGAGGCGGTGCTGGTGCTGATGATCAATGCAACCGGCGAGAAGGTGGCGATCCCGGACGCTGTGCGGGCCGCCATGCGCGCGCTCGACGCGCCGCAGGAACAGTGAAGGAACGGCCATGACCGACACTCCCCAATCTCATTTTGGCCAGACCCATGCCGGCCGCGTCGCCGTCGTGACCGGCGGCGGCTCCGGTATCGGCCGCGCCATCGCCGAGGGGCTGGCGGCGGCCGGCGCACTGGTCGCGGTGCTCGACGCCAACGGCAACGCGGCCGAGGAGACGGCGGGCCGGATCGCCGCCACGGGCAGCAAGGCCATGGCGGTGACCTGCGACGTCTCGCTCTGGGAGGATGTGGAGGGCGCGGCCCGGGAGGTGGCGGCCGGCCTGGGACCCGCGGATATCCTGATCAACAATGCCGGGATCTCGCCCAAGCACGAGGGCAGGCCCGCGCCCACGTTGGAGATGGACCCGGCGGAATGGGCGCGGGTGCTCGCGGTCAACCTGACCGGCGCCTTCCACGGGGTGCGCGCCTTCGGCCCGGCCATGGCGGCGCGCGGCTGGGGCTCTATCGTCAACCAGTCCTCGGTTTCGGCCAAGCGGCATATCGACTTCCTCGCCGTACACTACCCCGCCAGCAAGGCCGGTCTGATCGGCATGACCAAGCAGCTCGCCGGCGAACTCGGGCCGTCCAACATCAACGTCAACGCCCTGGCGCCGGGGCGGATCGAAACCCCGCTCATGCGCGGCGTGAACCCGGAGGTCAACGAGGCGGTGCGGCTCGACACGCCGATGCGGCGGCTCGGCACCCCGGAGGACGTGGCCGCCGCCGCCCTGTACCTCACCTCCGAGGCCGGCCATTTCGTCACCGGCCAGGTGCTCGACGTCGCCGGCGGCTGGATGATGAGCTGAGGGCGGCTGGGTCGCGCTGCTCATCCGCTCCCGCTGGGTCCCGGGCAGCTCCCGGATCAGGTCCGGGATCTCCCGGGATGACGAAGATAGGGGGTTGGACGATGAGCCCCTGCTTCCCCTTCCCGTCATCCAGTCCAGGGCTTTCCGGGATGACGGATGTGGGGGAGTTCTGGTTGACGGCTACTGCAACGGCACCTCGTTGAAGCTGCGCAGCTTGCGTGAATGCAGCTTCTCCGGCGGCAGGCCGCGCAGAATCTCCATGGCGCGGAAGCCGATGTCCAGGTGCTGGGCGACCTGGCGGCGGTAGAAGTCGTCGGCCATGCCCGGCAGCTTGAGTTCGCCGTGCAGCGGCTTGTCTGACACGCAGAGAAGCGTGCCGTAGGGCACCCGCATCCGGAACCCGTTGGCCGCCACCGTCGCGCTCTCCATGTCGAGCGCGATCGCCCGCGACAGGCTGAGCGCCCGGTCGGGCTCGCGCTGGTCGCGGAGTTCCCAGTTCCGGTTGTCGGTGGAGGCGACGGTGCCGGTGCGCATGATCCGCTTGACCCCGACCGCATCCAGGCCGGTCACGTCGGCGACCGCCTGCTCCAGGGCGAGCTGAACCTCCGCCAGGGCCGGGATCGGCACCCAGACCGGCAGATCGGCGTCGAGCACGTGGTCGTCGCGGTGGTAGGCATGGGCCAGCACGTAGTCGCCGAGCCGCTGCATGTTCCGAAGGCCGGCGCAGTGACCCAACATCAGCCAGGCGTTCGGGCGCAGCACGGCCACGTGGTCGGTGATGGTCTTGGCGTTGGACGGGCCGACGCCGATATTGACCATGGTGATGCCCTGATGCCCGTCCCGGACCAGATGATAGGCCGGCATCTGCGGCGCGCGGGAGGCCGGAACGCCGATCGCCGTGCCGTCGGCCCGCAGCACCCGGTCGCCCGGCTCGACGAAGGCGCTGTAGCCGCTGGCAGGGTCGCGGACGAGTTGCTCGGCCCGCTGGATGAAGCCGTCGATATAGACCTGATAGTTCGTGAACAGGACGTAGTTCTGGAAATGCTCGGCCGAGGTCCCGCAATAGTGGCGCAGCCGGTGCAGGGAATAGTCGATCCGAGGCGCGGTGAACAGCGCCAGCGGCAAGCCGCCGCCCGGCACCTGGTCGAGTTCGCCGTTGACGATGCGATCGTCCATCACCTTCAGCGACGGCATGTCGAAATGCCGTTTCAGCCGCGACATCGCCGCCCCGTCGAAGCCGTCGCCCACCTTCATGCCGTCGGGGAAGGCGAAGGGCAGCGGAATCGGAAGCTGGGACAGGCCGACCTGCAGCGGACGGCGGTGGTTTTCGAGAATCGCGGAAAACTGCTTGGTCAGATGCGCCGCGAACAGATCGATGCGGGTGAAGGTCCCGTCATATTGCCCGGCTTCGTCGGCGAAACCGAAGGCGCCGGACGACAGCGGCGTGACGTCATCGTCGGTGACCGTCAGCCGGACCATCGGGTAGGTGGCCCGGACGCGTCCCTCCAAGCGGCCGGCCTCGAACCGTCGGAACGCGTCCTGCAGGCGCTCGATCTCTCCGCGATACAGACGGTCCAGCTCGGAGACGACCGCCTCGGCACTGTCGAAGCCCCGGGTTTCGCCTGACACCGTCATCGCTTCCTCCTTCGGGGCGCCGACGCTAGCCGGTCGCCATACCTCTGACACGCGGGTAGCATTCCCGCACAGACTGATAGCGCGAATCTGGCCGCAACGGGAGGACAGGATGGGTGAACTGAGCAAGCTCGGAGAGACGGCGGGCCGCCTGCTGAAGACGCGCGGCGAGACCCTCGCCGTCGCCGAGTTCCTCCGCCGGAGGCCTGATCTCCGCCGCTCTGCTGGCTGTGCCCGGCGCGTCGGCGTATTTCATCGGCGGCGGCGTGATCTATACCCACAAGGCGCGCGAGCTGTTCACCGATATCGAGTTGGAGCGGCACCCCGGCATGCGCTCCTCCTCGGAGCCCTACGCTGCCCTTCTGGCGGAGACCATGCGCCGCCAGTTCGAGACCACCTGGGGACTGGCCGAAACCGGTGCCGCGGGGCCCCGGGGAAACCGCTACGGCGATGCCGCCGGCCATACCTGCATCGCGCTCTGCGGTCCGGTGACGCGGGTCTTCACGCTGGAGACCGGCGACGGCGACCGCGAGGCCAATATGTGGCGTTTCACCGAGGCGGCACTCGACGCGCTCGTGGCCGCCCTGGACGCGCCGATGACCGCCTGACACCGCTACCCGACACCGCCACCCGATCCCGCCATAGCGCGAGCCGCGACCATGACCGCCCTGATCTGCGCCTACGACATCTACGGCGACGGCGCCGCCCAGCCACTTGCCGGGGATCAGGTCGCAGGCCCCATTCCCGACGGGGCCTGGCGCTGGGTCAATCTGATGCGCACCGAGCCCGACGCGGCCGACATCCTGGCCTCGCTCGGCCTGACGGAAGCCGCGATTGACCCGCTGCTTGTCGAGGAGACCCGACCGCGGGCCTGGAACCAGGGCGACCGGACCCTGATGGTCCTGCGCGGCATCAATCTCAACGAGGATATCGGCGACCACCCGCTCATCGCCCTGCGCCTCAGTGTGTCGAAACGCATGGTAATCACCTGCCGCAAATTCCGGTTCATGGCCCTTGAGGACCTGATGAACCGCTGCGAGAGCGGAGAGGCCCCGCCCTCCCCGGCTGCCTTCGTCGTCGACCTGATCGAGGGGCTGTCCGAGCGGTTCGCAGCTCGGATCACCGAACTCGACACCTGCCTGGAGGAGATCGAGGGCCATCAAGGAGAGGCCCGGGAAGAGGGTTTGGCGGGGTTGCGCCGGGACCTGCTGCCGCTGGCGCGTTTCATGTTGCCCCAGCGCGAGGCGCTCAGCCGCTTGCGCCACCTTTCCCAGGCATGGGCCTCGACAGAAAGTCTTGCCGATATAGACGACGTCGAGAACGAGTTCCTGCGTCTGATCGAGCATCTGAGAGAAGTCGAAGGACAGGCGACCCTGTTGCGCGAAGAACTTCTGGCGGAGACCGCCGCGACCCAGGCGCGCAACACCTACCTGATCTCGATCCTCGCCGCCCTGTTCGTGCCGCTGAGCTTCATCACCGGGCTGTTGGGGATGAACGTCGCGGGGATTCCCGGCGCCGAGACGCCCTACGCCTTCGCCCTGGTGGTCGGCCTCATGGCCGCCGTCTTCGTCGCCGGCCTCGCGGTGTTGCGGTGGCGCCGCTGGATTTAGCAGCACCACGCCGACAGCCATTACAGATCGATCTTGTTCTCCAGGCTCTCGCCACCGGCGAAACGAACGGCGTTGGCGAACATCTCGCGGAATTTCCGGCGCATGATGTCCTGGGTGCCGGGTGCGTTGTGCGGCGTCAGGATCACGTTGCGGAAGCCGGCAAAGGGCGACGGGCCGACCACCGGCTCGATCTCGAACACGTCCAGGCCGGCCCCGCCGAGATGCCCCGATTCCAGAGCCGTCAGAAGCGCCGGCTCGGCGACGACCGGCCCGCGGGCGCAGTTGATCAGGATCGCTTCCGGCTTCATGGCGTCGAGCTGCGGCGTGTCGATCATGTGACGGGTCAGGTCGGTCAACGGCACGTGCAGGGTGATGAAGTCGCAGGAACCGATGAGCTCGTCGACGCCGACCCGAGTGACCTGAAGCTCCCGCTCCACCGCCGGGTCCATCTCGAGCAGGTCGTGATAGACGACCTCGCAGCCGAACGGCACCAGGCGCTTCGCCACCTGCTTGCCAATCCGCCCCAGGCCGATGATGCCGACCCGTGACCCGCCGAGCCCGCGCGCCTCCGCCCGGAACGTGTTCGAATGCCAGCGCCCGGCCCGCAGTTCGCTGTCCTGAAAGGCGAGCCGCCTTCCGGTTGCCAGCATCATCATCAGCGCATGCTCGGCCACGCCCTCGGGCGTGCCGCCGGGCGTGATCGCCAGCGGGATCTGACGGTCCCGGATCGCCCGCGTCGCCACGGTATCGTGATAGCCCACACCCTGATGCAGCACGAGGCGCAGCTTCGGCGCCGCCGCCACGTCGTCCTCGGTCAGCCTCCGCGCACCGATCATGATGATCTCGGCTTCCGCGAGCTTCGCCAGCCGTTCCGCTTCGTCGTCGCCGTCGAGGTAGTCGATCTCGAAACCCTCGGGTTTCTCACCCTCGATCAAAGTCCGCAGCTTGTCGTCGGCGGGCACGAAGTAGAGGATGCGGGTCGTCATAAAGCGTCTCCGATCAAAGGGGGACGCGATCCTATCGAGGAAAAGGGAGACCTGTCATGACCTTGTCGATGCGGCGCCTGAACCCGGTGATCGGGACCGAGATCAGCGGACTCCAGGTCACGCGCGACCTCGGCGACAATGCGTTCGGCGAACTCTATCAGGCTTGGCTGGACAGCGGCGGCCTGCTCGTCCTGCGCGACCAGGAACTGGAGCCGGAGGACCAGATCGCCTTCTCCCGCCGTTTCGGCGAACTCGATCCGCTGAAGGGGCAGACCGTCGAGCCCTATCTCCTGCCGGGTCACCCCGAGATCTATCGGGTGTCCAACAAGGTGAAGGACGGCCAGAAGCTCGGCCGCCAGCGCGCCGGCACCTACTGGCACTCGGACAACAGCCACAAGGAACGCGCCGCCAAGGCTTCCCTGCTCTACGGCATCGAAGTGCCGGACTACGGCGGCGACACGCAGTTCGCGGCGATGACCCGGGCCTGGGACGAGTTGTCCCCGACCTACCAGAAGATGATCGAGGGCCTGCGCTGCGTGCACGATTTCGAGAAGGCGAAGTCCGGGAGCTTCAAGAACGAGACCGTCACCGAAAGCCACCTGAACGTCACCCCGGCGATCAGCCATCCGCTGGTGAGAACCCATCCGGAGACCGGCCGGAAATGCCTGTTCCTGAACGCCGGCGTGGTCACCCATATCGAAGGCATGAGCGTCGAGGAGAGCCAGCCGATCCTGGACTATCTTTACAGGCACTGCACCCGGCCGGAGTTCGTCTACCGCCATCAGTGGCGCAAGGGCGACCTCCTGGTCTGGGACAACCGGTCGACCATGCACTACGCCGTCGCCGACTACGATGGGGTCGGCGACCGCTACATGCATCGCACCACGGTGTTCGGCGACCGTCCGGTCTGACCGTTTCCGCCGTCGGCCGCGCATAAGCAGACGCTTACGCGGCACCGGCTACACGTCCGTGCGATGGCGAGTCGGGACCCGGGTCTTCAGGTTGTCGGGGCAGGCACAGAGCGTGTCTGCCCCTCAACCGACAAGGAGACCGACCATGGTCCGCCCAGCAATCCTCGCCTTGGCCGCCAGCCTTCTGGCCACCGCCGCTTTCGCCGCCGACCTGACGCTCGGCACGGTCCTCGGCACCACGCCCGACCAGATCAACGCCGCCCTCGCCGACGCGGGCTATACCGTGCGCAAGCATGAGCGGGAGCACGGCTATATCGAGGTCAAAGCGAGCCGCGAAGGCCGGCGCTACGAAATCAAGATCGACGGGCAGACCGGCGCCATCACCGCCATCGAGCTCGACGACTGATGACCGCCATCGACTCCCGCGCAACGATCGGACCGAGTTGGGATCCGATCGTTCGCATCACCCACTGGGGTGTCGCCCTCGCGATCGTGCTCAACGGCCTGATCAACGAGGGCGGGTCGACCCTTCATATCTGGATCGGCTATTCCGCCCTCGCCCTGTTGGTCCTGCGTCTTCTCTGGGGGGTCATCGGTCCCGAGGAAGCCCGCTTCTCCTCATTCCCGCCGACCATCTCAGGCGCCATCGGTCACCTCCGCGAGGTACTCGTCGGTCGACACCGATCGTATCGGTCCCACAATCCGGCAGGCGGCCTCATGGTCTACGCGCTCTGGGGCATGCTGGCGCTGACCGCCGCGACGGGCGTCGTGCTCGAGACGGAGCCGTTTCCGGCGGAAACCACCTTCGGCTCCGTCGCCCATGTGAAACATCGCGAGACGGCCGAGCACCGGGAGGCCGGCGACCATGACGAAGAAGACGAGGCCATGGAGACCGTGGAGGAGATCCACGAACTCGCCGCCAACCTTCTGCTGAATTCTCGCAGGCCTGCACGTCGCCGGAGTCGCGCTCGAATCTCGGCTCTCGGGCCGGAACCTGGTTCGTGCGATGATACGCGGGAAGCCGACCGGCCGGAGCGGAGAGTGACCTCGAAAGACCCTCGCCACGACGCAGCACAGGAACCGTCGGGGGAAACCCCGGCGGCCGGCGGTTCAGGGCAGGCACGCCGCAGGACCTATCTGCTCGCTTCCCTGCTTGTTCTGCAGACATTCTGCACCGTGTTCTTCGTCGGCGACGTGGTCGGAGACCTGCTTCTCGAGGGCCCTGACCTCCACATCCTGTTCGAGGCGGCGGTGGCGGCGGCACTCGGCCTTGGCGTGGTGTTCGCCGGGCTGGAGATGCGCCGGACACTGGACCGCTCACGCCGGGCAGAGGCCGCCGTCTCCATCGCCTCCGGTGCCTTTGCCGATCTGATTTCGGACTATTTCGAGCGCTGGAAGCTGACACCGGCGGAGCGCGATGTGGCCCTGTTCGCGCTCAAGGGATTCGATGTGGCGGAAATCGCCGAACTCCGAGGCTCGGCGGCCGGCACCGTCCGCGCACAGCTTGCCCGCGTCTATGCGAAGGCGCGGGTGTCGAGCCGCACGCAGCTCCTCGCCGTCTTCACCGACGATCTGCTGGCCGGCGCCCTGCCGGGCCTGGAAAGTCGGTCCGCCGTCAGTTCCGGGACCGCAGAGGGGCCGGCATAGCCGCCGCCACCTCCTCGATCCGTTCGCATCTGACGGTGATCTCCCCGAGCTCGAAGCTGCCGTAGCTGCGCTCCAGCGCACCCCCGGCGACCAGGTACCCAAGCCGCTCGCAGGCGGATCTGTCTTCCAGCGTGGCCACGTTCGTCCGGTAGGTGCAGACGTCACCGTTCAGCGAACAGACCACGATCATTGCCAAGTGCCACATGCACTGAATCGTGCGCGCACCTAGTGCGCCCGTCAAGCGCACTTCGTGCGCAATTTTGCTTTTTTATGACGAACAACCGTCTGACGGCCGACAACCCAGTGTCGCGCTATCCCACCCCAACGCCGCTCAGAGCCTGAACAGGATCTCGATCTTCTTCTTCAACGCCTCCGGGGAGAACGGCTTGACCACATACGCGTCCACATCGAGTTCGCGGGCCTGCAGCACGGCATCCGTCTGCTTGCGCCCGGTCAGCATGATGAATTTCAGGGGCTGATGGTGCATGCGCACGTAGCGCAGCAGGTCGATCCCTGAAATCGTCGGCATGTTCCAGTCGGAGATCACAAGCTGGAAGCTTCCCCGCTCGGCATCCAGGGCCTTCACCGCCTCGGCGCCGTCGCGGCAGTAGACCACATGGGTGATTCCGGCGAGGCGCAGAGCGCCTCGGGCGAGCTTCGTCGCCATCTCCTCATCCTCGGCGAGGAGCACCCGCAACCCGGAGAAATCCTGTTCCAGTTCCTTCATCCGGTCGTGTCCCGCTCCATCGGTGTCCGCTCATCGTCCAGTGCCGTGCCGCTCAGGTGGCGGTCGAGCAGAACTCCGCCCGCGCCGTATGGCCTCGGACAACCGGTCGCTGCCTTCGGCCGCACTACCGATATCGCCCGCCCCGGCGGCCTGTTCAATCCCCTCCGCCAGCCGCCAGACCTCGCGCAGGCCGACCGCGCCGGCGCCGCTCTTGAGCTTGTGCGCCGCATCCGCCCAGGCTGCCATGTCCGACGACGTCCGGGCGGCGGCAATCTCCGACAGGGCGGTGTCAGCGGTTCCGGCGAAGTCCTGAGCCATCTCCTGCGCGAAATCGCTGCCGAGTTGCTGCGCCAACCGGTCGATCAGCACCGGCTCGAACGGCGCCGTTCCCCGCTCAAGTACGGAGGCGGCATCTTCCTCGTCCTCCGTGTCCAGGTCGTCAGCAAAAGGATCGCCGGGCGGCGCGGCGTCCACTCCGGTCACGTCCGCCAATGTCCGGTTGAGGACGCGCGGGTCGATGGGCTTCGGCACGGCGGCGTTCATCCCCGCTTCCAGGCAGGCCCGGATCTCGTGATCCATGGCGCCCGCCGTGGCGGCGACGATCGGAACGGCCGCCGCCGGGCCGCCCAGCGCCCGGATGGCCCGCGTCGCCTCGATCCCGCCCATCTCCGGCATATGCAGATCCATCAACACGACATCGAACGTGCCGTCGCGGACCGCCGCCACAGCGGCCGCGCCGGTCTCGACGATGGTGACGCTATGGCCGTCGCGGGCGAGCAATCCGCGCGCCACCTGCTGGTTCACCGCGTTGTCCTCGGCGACGAGGACCCGCAAGGGCGGTAGCGCGGTGTGTGAAGTCTCCACCGTCTCATCGACCGGCGCGCCGAGCGGCAGATCGATCTCCACGCGGAAGGTCGAGCCCGCCCCCGGGCACTCACCACCGTCAACGAGCCGCCCATCCGATCGACGATTCGCTTGGCGATGGAGAGGCCGAGGCCGGTGCCGCCGAATTTCCGCGCGACCGAGGCGTCGGCCTGGGAGAAATCGCGGAACAGGCGGCCCTGGGTCTCCGCATCCATGCCGATACCGGTGTCGATCACCGAGAGCGCGACCCGGCCGCTGCCCGGCGTCCTCTCGGCGACAAGCCGCACGGAACCGGTCTCCGTGAACTTGACCGCGTTGCCGACCAGATTGAGCAGAACCTGACGCAGGCGGCCGGGATCGCCCTGCAGGTATCGCGGCACGTCGTCGCCGATCTCGGCGGACAGCACCAGCCCCCGCTCCGACGCCCGGCCCTGCATCAGCGAGACCGCGCCCCGGACGATCCGGTGAAGGTCGAAATCCACCGACTCCAGGTCCAGCCGGCCGGCCTCCAGCTTCGAGTGGTCGAGGATGTCGTTGAGGATGGTCATCAGGCTTTCGCCCAACTTCGAGCACGGTGCGCGCGGTGTCCCGGGCGCCGGGATCCAGATCACTATCCATCAGCAGCCGGGTCATGCCGATCACGCCGTTCATGGGCGTGCGGATCTCATGGGACATGATCGCCAAGAACTCGGACTTGGCCCGCGTGGCATCCTCGGCGCGGTCCTTGGCCTCGCGCACCTCCGCCATGGCGGTCTTGAATACCGAGAGCGCTGAAGCCATCGATCCGATCTCGTCGCCGCGCCCGACATCGGGGACCGTCACCTCACCCTGGCCGGAGGCCAGCCGCGTCATCGCGTCCTCCATGCGGCCCAGCGGCAGCACGATGGTCCGCGCGAGCAGAAAGGCGACGGCGAGCGCGGCGACCAAAACGCCCAAGACCACGGCGATCGTCCAGATCTTGGTCTGCTCGATCAGCCGCTCCGCCTCAAGCCAGAATTCGGAACCCGCCCGACGCGGCCCCCTCGACCAGGATCTCGAGATTGAGCGCGATCTCGTTGCCGAGCGCCGCCCGATCACCGCCGCCAGTGCCGGCGGACCGCCATGCGTCGAGCTGTCCGCGAATGGTGCCGACATGCCCGATCATCGCCGAATCGCCGGAGCGTTCCTCCACCACCGCGAGATCGGACAGCAGATCCTCCCATCGGGTCTCCCGATCGGTCTCCGCATCCGCCCGCCTCAGAATGGCGAAATTCACCTGGGCCGAGCGGGCGTGATTGATGGCCTGAAGCGGCTGATCGTAGAGCCGCTGCGCAAGGCCGCCGAGGGACCATGTCGCGCTCAGGGCCACGGCCGCCAGGGCCGCTGAAGCCGCCACGGCGACAAAAAACGCGCCGATCAGCTTCCAGCGGATGGAGACGCGGGCGAGCATGACGGCGGCACCTCTTGCAGGGTGGGATCAGGATACCACGGGAATGATCCATCCGGTGCCGAAGAGCCTGACCGCGACGCGCCCCGCCCGCGTGCCCCCGAGAACGTCAGGGCACGCCACTCCGTGCGGGAACTCTCATCCATCGCCCGTGCCGCTACAGGCAACGCCCCGGCACGAGGCCGGGGAATGCGGAAATCAGACAAACCGTCTTCTTCACTCAACCGTGACGGTCAGCCGCATCTTCGGATGAATCCGGCAGCGCACATCCACGATACCCGGCCGCTTAAGCGCCACGCGGGTGGTGCTCCCCGGCGCCTGTACACCGATGTTGAAGCTGTTTCCAGGCGTTTCCGAATAGACGTTGTGGTCGAAAATATCGCTGTTGACGAAGGCGATGGCATCGCCGGCCTGGACGGTCATCTCGAAGGTCATGTCGGTCGACCAGAAGTCCTTGCCCTTCTGGACCACCGTATGGGTCGTGGCCGCCCAGGCGACCCCGGCCCCGATGACGGAACCGAGGATCACCGCGAAGGCCGCCAACGTCTGTCTACCCTGCATTGCAGGCCTCTCTTTCGAAACTCCCCAAACGCAGTCTCAGCGCACCCGGGGGCCGCGCGGTGATAGCGCCTGCGTGTGCTCGCGCGGGTGTGACCGTCCGTCAGCCGCCCCCGTCAGCCGCCCCAGTCAGCCGTCGAGTTTCTTGCGGAGCAGCTCGTTGACCATGCCCGGATTGGCCTTGCCCTGGCTCTTCTTCATGGTCTGGCCGACGAAGAAGCCGAACAGTTTGTCCTTGCCGCCCCGGTACTGCTCGACCTTGTCGGCGTTCTCGGCCAGCACCTCGTCAATGATCCCTTCGATGGCGCCGGTGTCGGTGACCTGCTTCAGGCCGCGTCTCCTCGACGATGTCGGCGGCCGGACTTGCCGCTCTCGAACATCGATCGGCGAAGACCTCCTTGGCGATGCTGCCCGGAGATCGTGCCGTCGCCGATCAGGTCCACCAGCGCCGCCGAGCTGCGTCAGGCGGAAACCGGAAGTCTCGTCCGACAGGTCCTTGCCGGCCTTGTTGAGCGCGCCGAACAGTTCGGAGATCACCCAGTTGGCGGCGATCTTGGGTCGCGCCCCTTGGCGAGCGGTCTCGTACCAGTCGGCCGTCGCCCGCTCCTCGACCAGGATGGCGGCGTCGTAGGCGGACAGTCCGTAGTCGGCCATGAACCGGGCCTTCTTGTCGTCCGGCAGTTCGGGCAGGTCGGCGCCGAGCGCGTCGACCCAGGTCCTGTTCCAGCTCCAGCGGCAGCAGGTCGGGGTCGGGGAAGTACCGGTAATCGTGCGCATCCTCCTTGGAGCGCATCGACCGGGTCTCGCCGCTGCGACGTGATCGAACAGGCGGGTCTCCTGATCGATCTGCACCGCCGTCTCTCGAGGATTTCGATCTGGCGCCGCGCCTCGTACTCGATCGCCTGCTGGATGAAGCGGACCGAGTTCACGTTCTTGATCTCGCAGCGCGTGCCGAGTCGGATCGCCCGGCCTGCGCACGGAGACGTTCACGTCGGCCCGCATCGAGCCTTCCTGCATGTTGCCGTCGCAGGTGCCGAGATAGCGCAGGATCGAGCGCAGCTTCTTGACGTAGAGGCCCGGCCTCCTCCGGCGAGCGCATGATCCGGCTTGGACACGATCTCCATCAGCGCCACGCCCGACCGGTTGAGGTCGATATAGGTCTTGCTGCGGATGCTGGTCGTGCAGCGACTTGCCGGCGTCCTGCTCCAGGTGCAGCCGTTCGATTCCGACTCGACCTGGTCGTGCCGTCCTGGCGAGGTCGAGCACGCAGCTCGCCCTCGCCGACGATCGGGTCCTTGTACTGGCTGAAATCTGATAGCCCTGCGGCAGGTCGGCGTAGAAGTAGTTCTTGCGGTCGAACACCGACTGCGCAGATTGATCTTCGCCTTCAGGGCCGAGACCGGTACGGACCGCCTGCTCGACGCATTCTCGGTTGATCACCGGCAGCATGCCCGGCATGGCGGCGTCGACCAGGCTACACCTGGGTGTTGGCCTCCGCACCGAACGTTGTGGAGGACGCCGGAGAACAGCTTGGCCTTGGAAATCACCTGGGCGTGCACTTCGAGGCCGATGCACGACCTCCCACTCGCCCGTCTCACCCTGGATGCGATACGGTTCGGTCATCGCTCAGCCCTCCCGCACCATGGCCGGCACGGCCTTGAACTCCGCCGCCCGCTCCAGCGCCCGACCGACCCGGACCACGGAGCCTTCGTCGAACATCCGGCCCAGCACCTGCAGCCCCATCGGCAGGCCGCGGGCGGACAAGCCGGCGGGGACGGAGAGTCCCGGCAGGCCGGCAAGGCTGGCGGGCACGGTGAATACGTCGTTCAGGTACATCTTGACCGGATCATCCTCGTTCTCGCCGATAGCGAAGGCATCCGACGGCGCGGTCGGCGTCAGAATCGCATCCACCCGTTCGAACGCCTGATCGAAGTCCCGACGGAGCAGGGCGCGTACCTTCTGGGCCTTCAGATAATAGGCGTCGTAATAGCCGGCGGAGAGCACGTAGGTGCCGATCAGCACCCGGCGCTGCACCTCTTCGCCGAAGCCTTCGGCCCGGGTGTTGGCGTACATCTCCGCGAGGCTGCCGCCGTCGACGCGCAGGCCGTACCGCACACCGTCGTAGCGCGCCAGGTTCGACGACGCCTCGGCCGGGGCGATGATGTAGTAGGTCGGCAGGGCGTATTTCGTGTGCGGCAGAGCGATATCGACGATCTCGGCGCCTTCGGCCTTCAGCCAGGCGATGCCCTGGTCCCAGACCTTGGCGATTTCGTCGGGCAGGCCGTCGACCCGGTACTCGGCCGGGACGCCGATCCGCATGCCCTTCACCCCCTGGTCGAGGGCCGCCGACAGGTCGGCCATCGGCTCGGGCGCCGAGGTCGAATCCTTCGGATCGTGGCCGGCCATGGCCTGCAGCATGATCGCCGCGTCCTCGACGGTCCGCGCCATCGGCCCGGCCTGGTCGAGCGACGAGGCGAAAGCGACGATGCCCCAGCGCGAGCAGCGCCCATAGGTCGGCTTCATGCCGACGATACCGGAGAAACTCGCCGGCTGGCGGATCGACCCGCCGGTATCCGTCCCGGTCGCGGCCAGGGCCGAGCGCGCGGCGACCACCGCCGCCGACCCGCCGGAGGAGCCGCCGGGCACCAGCTTCTTGTCCGGCTCGTCGGTCGAGCGCCAGGGGTTCTCGACCGGTCCGTAATAGGAGGTGACGTTGGACGAGCCCATGGCGAACTCATCCAGGTTGGTCTTGCCCAGAAGCACCGCGCCGGCGTTCCAGAGGTTGGAGGTGACGGTCGATTCGTAGGGCGGGATGAAGCCGTCGAGGATGTGGCTCGCCGCCGTGGTCAGAACGCCCTCGGTGCAGAACAGGTCCTTGATGGCGAGCGGAATGCCTTCCAGTGCCCCGGCCTCGCCCTTGGCCAGGCGCGCGTCGGCCTGCTCGGCCATCTGCAGCGCCTTGTCCGGCGTGGTCGTGATGTAGGCGTTGAGTCCGGCCGTCGCCTCCATGCGGGCGATGTAGGCCGTGGTCAGCTCGGTGCTCGAGATCTCCTTGGCGGCGAGCTTCGTCCGC
This sequence comes from Thalassobaculum sp., assembly GCA_048983575.1. Taxonomy (GTDB): domain Bacteria; phylum Pseudomonadota; class Alphaproteobacteria; order Thalassobaculales; family Thalassobaculaceae; genus Thalassobaculum. The sequence goes on from JBLZTD010000001.1 coordinate 3,427,952, forward strand.
GCCTCGGCGAGCGTCAGGTCCAGAAGATCGCTCATCACTCGACCACCTTCGGCACGACGTAGAAGCCATGGGCGGACTCGGGCGCGTTCGCGGTGACCCTCGCCTGATAGCCGCCGTCCGTCACCGCGTCCTCGCGCTGCGGCAGCGTGTGGCCGGTCACACTGGCCAGCGGTTCGACGCCGGAGGTATCGACCTCGTCCAGTTGCTCGACGAAGCCGAGAATGGCGTTCAGGTCGCCGACCATCGCCTCCAGGCGATCGTCTGGGACCTTGATCCGGGCGAGGTTCGCGATTGACGCGACTGTGGCCTTGTCGAGCGACATGGGCTAAGACCGTTCCAGTTATTCTCAGGAGCGCGAAAAACGGCGGAAATCCGCCGTTTGGAAGCGCGGAAGCTAGCACCAGCCATGCCCGTCTGCAAGCCCGGCGACCTCGTTCGCCTTCTCAGCCCCGGCGCCCGTCTCATCGGGCTCGATTTCGGAACCAAGACCATCGGCGTGGCGATCTCCGACGCCGCGCTCCGGGTCGCCGCTCCGGTGACGACGATCCGCCGCCGGAAGTTCTCGTCCGATGCCGACGAACTGATCAAGATCGCGGAAAGCCGCGGCGTCGGCGGCTTCGTCATCGGCCTGCCGCTCAACATGGACGGCACCGAAGGTCCGCGCTGCCAGTCCACCCGGGACCTGACCGAGGAACTGCTGAAGCGCCACGACCTGCCGACCATCTTCCAGGACGAGCGCATGAGCAGCCAGGCGGTGGAGCGCGCCATGATCGGCGAGGCCGACCTCAGCCGAAAGAAGCGGGGTGAAGCGATCGACGCCGCGGCCGCAGCCTACATCCTGCAGTCGGCGCTGGACGCGCTGTAGGCCACGGGAAAGACCGCGGCTCGCTTCCGGGCGAGGGGCGTGTGTAGACTGGGACGGGTTTTCCTTCCGGCATTCCAGGCTCCTCCTTGACCGCCCTCCTTCCCGTTTTCGGACTGATCGTCCTCGGCGCCGTGCTCGCGCGGATCGGGCCGCTGTCCGACGACGGGTGGCGGGCGATCGAGCAGATCACCTACTGGCTCCTGCTGCCCGCCCTGCTCGTGCTCAAGCTCGGCGCCACCGACCTGTCCGGCTATACGATCGGCCCTATGGTGATGGCGATGTCCGGCGCCATCCTGGTCGCCACCGCCCTGCTGCTGGCGATCCGCCGTCTCACCGGAATCGGCGGCCCGGCCTATACCAGCGTCATCCAGGGCGCGATCCGGCAGAACACCTATATCGGCGTCGGCAGTGTCGGCGCCCTGTACGGCCAGTCTGGGGAGGCGCTCGCCGCCGTGGGCATCGCCGCGGTGATCCCGCTGGTGAACACCCTGTCGATCTGGGTGCTGACCCGGATGGCGGGAAAGGAGCCGGTCTCCGGCCTGAAGCTGCTCCGGGCGATCCTGACGAACCCGATCTTCGTCGCCTGCGCATTGGGCATCGCCCTGAACGCGACCGGTATCGGCATCCATCCGATCCTGGCCGAGGGGCTGGAGCAGCTCGCCGGGGCCGCGCTGGCCCTCGGCCTTCTGGCGGTCGGCGCCGGGCTCAGGTTCGGTGTGCTGAAGACCGGTTGGCGGGCGTTGGTGCTCTCCAACGCGGTGAAGCTGGTGGGACTGCCCCTGCTGACCATGGCGCTGGCGGCGCCGCTCGGCCTGACCGGCACCGCGCTCGCGGTGGCGGTGCTGTTCAACGCCCTGCCGAGCTCCGCGTCGTCCTACGTCTTCGCCCGCCAGCTCGGCGGCGACCACGAACTGATGGCGGCGATCCTGACGACCCAGGTGATCATGGCGGCGGTCACCCTGCCGGCAATGCTGGCGCTGGTTTAGCGGGCCTCAAACAGCGACCGAGACCAGCATGACGATGGTCGCAGCGAACCCGACCGCCCAGAACACGGTACGGATCCAAGGCACCCCGAACCAGTACAGCGGAACGAACACGACCCGGGCGATGATATAGGCCAGCGCACAACCCTCGGTCAGGGGCGTCGACGCGCCGGAAAGCGTCACGGCCACCGCCGCCGCGGCATACAACACCAATCCTTCGATCTGATTCTGGAAGGCACGCTGCAAGCGGGCGGCCGTCCCGGAAAGCTGACGCGGTTGATCTCTGGCCGACGCGAGATAGCGGGGGCTGAGTTGCCGGTTCGCGTAGACGGCCAGAAGGCAGAGCTGGCCCACCGTCAGAAGGCCCGACCAGGCCAAGACTCGAACTTCGAAAGGAATGGTTTCCACGACGTCCTCCTGTCCGCGAGCCAGACTAGCAGCCCCGACACCCCCGTCCGTCCCCAAATCGGCTCGAACCGCTTCATCCTGTGAAATGAGTCGCGATTGCCCTGCACGCAATGCTGCTCTAACCAGAGGGCCCCCGCCGACCGCCGAGGCCCCGACATGACCGCTTCCGACGCCGCGCCCATGGACCCGGATACGATGACCCAGTCTCCCATGGCCCTCGACGGCATCCGCGTGATCGACGCCTCGCGGATCCTCGCCGCACCGATCGCCACCCAGACCCTGGGCGATCTCGGCGCCGACGTGATCAAGATCGAGCGCCCCGGCGCCGGCGACGATATCCGGCGCTGGGGCCCGCCGTTCCTGAAGGACGCGGACGGCAACGACACCACCGAGAGCGCCTACTACCTCGGCACCAACCGCAACAAGCGGTCGATCACCCTCGACTTCACCCAGCCGGAAGGACGGGCGATCCTGCTCGAACTGCTGGGGACCGCCGACGTCTTCGTCGAGAACTACAAGGTCGGCGACCTCGCCCGCCACGGGCTTGCCTACGACCAGATCAAGGACCGCTTCCCCCGACTGGTCTATGCCAGCGTCACCGGATTCGGCCAGACCGGCCCCTACGCCCCGCGTCCGGGATACGACCTGCTGGCCCAGGCGATGGGCGGCATCATGAGCGTGACCGGCGATCCGGCGGGACAGCCGACCAAGGTCGGCGTCGCCATCGCCGACATGATGACCGGCATGCACACCACCAGCGCGATCCTCGCCGCCCTGCGTCACCGCGACCTGACCGGGCGGGGCCAGCATATCGATGCGGCCCTGCTCGACACCCAGGTCTCCTGGCTGATGAACCAGGCGATGAACTACCTGGTCGGCGGCGTGGTTCCCGGACCGACTCGGCAACGCCCATCCGAACGTCGCCCCCTACGAGGTCTTCGCCAGCGCCGACGGCTTCGTGATCCTGGGCTGCGGCGCCGACAAGCAGTTCCGGGCCTTTCTCCAGGTCGCCGGACGCGAGGAGGTGGCCGACGACCCGCGCTTCGCCGACAACCGGTCGCGCCTCGCCAATATCGACGCGCTCCGCGCGGAACTGGCGACGATCTTCGCCACCCGAACCACCGACGACTGGGTCGCGGCGCTCGAAGCGGTCAAGGTGCCGTGCGGTCCAGTCAACACCATCGACCGGGTCTTCGCCGATCCGCAGGTCCAGGCCCGGGGCATGGCCACGACGATCGAGGGCCATGCCCTGAACCCCGAGGGGGTGCCGTCCGTGGCCTACCCGCTCAAGCTGTCGGAGACGCCGGCGAGCTACCGCCGTCCGCCTCCGATTCTCGGCCAGCACACCGACGAGGTGCTGACCGGAGAGCTCGGCCTGGATCCGGCGATCGTCGCCAAGCTGCGGGATGCAAACGTGATCTGACCGCCAATCCGGATTCTCGCGGGGCGCGGTTGCTCCGGAGGCCGAGCAGGCCTATACAGCCCCTTTAATGACCGACGCCCTTTCCCAGCTCGCCCAACCGGCATCCGATGATGACGGTCGCGCGTACCCCCATCGTCACCTGCTCGGCATCGAGGGGCTGACCCGACCGGATATCGATCTTCTGCTCGACCGGTCGGACCGCTTCGTCGACCAGAACCGCCAGTTGGACAAAAAGGTGTCCAATCTGCGCGGCCGAACGGTGATCAATCTGTTCTTCGAGAACTCCACCCGAACCCGCACCAGCTTCGAGCTGGCCGGCAAGCGCCTCGGCGGCGACGTGATCAACATGTCCGTCGGGACCTCGTCGATCAAGAAGGGCGAGAGCCTGATCGACACGGCCATGACCCTCAACGCCATGCATCCCGACGCCCTGGTGGTCCGCCACGCGGAGTCCGGGGCCGTGCACCTGCTGGCCGAGAAGGTCAACTGCTCGGTGATCAACGCCGGCGACGGGAGCCACGAGCATCCGACCCAGGCGCTGCTCGACGCCCTGACCATTCGCCGGCGCAAGGGCCGGCTGGAGGGGCTGGAGGTCGCGATCTGCGGCGACGTCGCGCACAGCCGGGTGGCCCGCTCCAACATCCACCTTCTGTCGGTCATGGGCGCACGGGTGCGGCTCGTGGCGCCGCCGACGCTGCTGCCGAGCGGGATCGAGCGGATGGGCGTGGAGATCCACCACGACATGGAGCGCGGCATCGCCGGCTGCGATATCGTGATGATGCTGCGGCTGCAGACCGAGCGGATGCGCGGCTCCTTCGTGCCGTCGGTGCGCGAGTATTTCCGCTACTTCGGCCTCGACGTCGACAAGCTCCAGGCGGCCAAGCCCGACGCCCTGATCATGCATCCGGGACCGATGAACCGCGGCGTGGAGATCGACAGCCTGGTCGCCGACGACATCGACCGCTCGCTGATCCGCGAGCAGGTGGAGATGGGGGTGGCCGTGCGCATGGCGATCCTCGACATCCTGGTGAGCAACCAGACCGAACCCTGGGCCCAGAACAACGGTGTGAACGTCCAATGAGGGCGACCCTGTACAAGAATGCCCGCCTGCTGGATCCGGCGAGCGGGCTCGACGCCAAGGGCGCGCTCCTCGTGCGCGACGGCAAGATCGCCGAGGTCGGCCCACAGGTCTTCGTCGACGCGATCCAGGCCGATGTCGTGGTCGTCGACTGCGGCGGCCGGTGCCTCGCTCCGGGGCTGGTCGACATGCGGGTGCAGGTCCGCGAGCCCGGCGACGAGCATATGGAGACCCTGGCCTCGGCCCAAAAGGCGGCCGCCGCCGGCGGTGTCACCACCTTCGCGACCCTGCCGAACACCAACCCGATCATCGACGACGTCTCGCTGCTGGAATTCGTCGAGCGGCGGGCGCTGGAGGTCGGTATCGCCAACGTCCACCCCTACGCCGCCGCGACCAAGGGACTGCGCGGCGAGGAGATGACCGAGTTCGGCATGCTGGCCGAAAGCGGCGCCGTGGCCTTCACCGACGGCGAGAAGGCGATCGCCGACGCGCTCGTCATGCGCCGGGCGCTGTCCTACGCCAGCATCTTCAAACGCACCATCGTCCAGCACCCGGAGGATCCGGCGCTGGCACGGGAAGGGTCCGCCAACGAGGGCGAGACCGCGACCCGGCTCGGCCTGGCCGGCATCCCGGCCGTCGCCGAGGTGATGATGGTGGAGCGCGATCTCCGGCTGGTGGAACTCACCGGCGGGCGCTACCACGCCGCCCACCTGTCCACCGGCGCGGCAATCGATGCGATCCGCCAGGCGAAGAAGCGCGGCCTGCCCGTCACCTGCGATACCGCCCCGCCCTATTTCGCCCTGAACGAAGGCGCCGTGGTGGACTACCGGACCTTCGCCCGGCTCTCGCCGCCCCTGCGGAGCGAGCCGGACCGGCTGGCAGTCATCGCCGGCCTCGCCGACGGCACAATCGACGCCATCGCCAGCGACCACGCCCCCCACGACCAGGACAGCAAGCGCGTCCCGTTCGCCCAGGCCGGAGCCCGGCGGGGTCGGGCTCGAAACCCTGCTGGCGGTGAGCCTCGAACTGGTGCACACCGAGGCCATGGACCTGATCGACCTTCTCCATCGCCTGACGGTGGCGCCGGCCCGCATCCTCGGCCTGCCCTACGGCACGCTTGCCGTCGGCGGCGACGCCGATCTGGTGATCTTCGACCTCAACCGGGCTGGAAAGGTCGATCCGGATCGGTTCGCGTCGAAGTCCCGGAACACGCCGTTCGACGGCCGGCCGACCGAGGGCCGGGTCTGGCGCACGGTCTATCGCGGGACGACGGTCTACGACGTAGACGCCGAACCTCCCATCCCCACCCGCCGCAGGGCTTTCGTCGATGCCTGATCGCCATGGGTAGTATCGAATACACGTGGCCGTTCCTGGCCGGCTTCCTGCTCGCCTACCTGGTCGGCTCGATCCCGTTCGGGTTGGTGCTGACCCGGTTCGCGGGGCTGGGCGATATCCGGTCGATCGGCTCCCACAACATCGGCGCCACCAACGTGCTGCGCACCGGACGCAAGGGGCTTGCCGCCGCCACTCTTCTGCTGGACGGTGGCAAGGGACTTCTGGCCGTCGCCGTCGCCTGGCAGTTCGGCTCGGACATGGCGCTGCTCGCCGCGGTCGGCGCCGTTCTCGGGCACTGCTTTCCGGTCTGGCTGAAGTTCAAGGGCGGCAAGGGCGTGGCGACCGCCATCGGCGTCTGGCTTGCCCTGGTGCCGAATGTCGGGGTGATCGTCTGCGGCCTTTGGTTGGCGGTCGCCTTCGTGTTCCGCTATTCGTCCGTTGCGGCCCTCGTGGCCATGGCCGTGGCGCCGTTCCTCGCCTGGCAACTGGAAGGCCCGCAATTCGGCCAGGCCGGCGGGGCGATCGCCGCGATCATCTGGCTGCGCCATCACCAGAACATCCGGCGCCTCCTCAAGGGCGAAGAGACCAAGATCAGCTTCAAAAAGAAGTGAAACCCGGTTTCGGGTTTCGGCACCACTCTTCGTTTCGATATTGCAACGTCAGGGATGCGCCGAAACCGCCCCTGGCCGTCCATAGCTACGGCGTGACCCATCGCCATGGAGCCGGCCGATGCCCCGCGACGCGTTGCCCAACAGCCTGCCCGACCGGGAGCGGCTGGCCCGACTGCGCCTGATCCGCACCGAGAATGTCGGCCCGATGACGTTCCGTCAGCTTCTGGAGCGTTTCGGAAGCGCCGAGCGGGCGATCGAGGCGCTGCCCGACCTGGCACGCAGGGGCGGGCGCCGCAAGGCGCTGTCGGTCCCGTCCCCGCGCGCGGCGGAGCGGGAATTCGACGCCAATATCGGGCTTGGCGCGGAACTCGTGGTGTTCGGCGACCCGGTCTATCCCCCGGCGCTTGCCGCCGTCGAGGACGCACCGGCGGCCTTCTCCCTGATCGGCCACGCCTATCTGCCGGCGCAGCGGACCGTCGCCGTCGTCGGCGCCCGCAATGCCTCCATGAACGGCCGGCGCATGGCCGCGTCCCTCGCCCGGGAGGTCGGAGCCGGCGGATACGCCGTTGCATCCGGACTGGCCCGCGGCATTGACGGCGCGGCCCATGAAGGGGCGCTTGAGACCGGCACGGTCGCGGTGGTCGCCGGTGGAATAGACGTGATCTACCCGCCGGAGCACACCGACCTCTACCGCCGCATATCGCAGGCCGGCGCCATCATCGCCGAGCAGCCGGTCGGCACCACCCCACAGGCGCGGCATTTTCCCTCGCGCAATCGGATCATCGCCGGGCTCAGTCTCGGCGTTCTCGTCGTCGAGGCGGCAGCGCGGTCCGGGTCGCTGATCACCGCGCGCCGGGCCCTTGATCAGGGTCGCGAGGTGTTCGCCGTTCCCGGCTCCCCGCTCGACCCGCGATGCGGCGGTACCAACGGGCTGATCAAGGAGGGGGCGGCGTTCCTCGTCGAGTCCGCACGGGACGTCCTGCAGATCCTCGACGGCCTGCCGGCGCCGAATTTGGGCGAACCGTCGACCCGCGACTGGCAGGGCGCATTCAGGCCGGAACCCCTTGAATTCCCCTCCGTCGATGTGGACGACGGGGCGCGCCGGGAGGTGATGCAGGCCCTGGGTCCGGAACCGGTCGCGGTTGACGAAGTGATCCGCGGGTGCCAATTGTCGGCTCCGGTCGTCGCGACGGTGCTCCTGGAGGCGGAACTTGCCGGCCTCATAGACCGGCACCCAGGGAACCAGGTTTCGCGGCGTATGGATGTTCCGGTCTGACCGTGCGGCCATTCCGCCGCCGGGTCCAAGGGCCGGATCCAGGGAAAGCGAACGGTCCGCATGAGCAAAGTCGTTGTCGTCGAATCCCCGGCCAAGGCCAAGACCATCAACAAGTATCTCGGCAGCGACTATCACGTCCTGGCGAGCTACGGCCATATCCGGGACCTGCCCCCGAAGGACGGATCGGTGGATCCGGACCACGATTTCGAGATGCGGTGGCAGACGGACCAGCGATCGGAGAAGCAGATCAAGGCCATCGCCGAGGCGATGAAGGGGGCCGACCAGCTCATCCTGGCGACGGACCCCGACCGAGAGGGCGAGGCGATCAGCTGGCACGTCCGCAACGTTCTGGAAGAGCGCAAGGTGCTGAACGGCGTCGACGTCAAGCGCGTCGCCTTCAACGCCATCACCAAGGACGCGGTGCTCGACGCCATCGCCCACCCGCGCGAACTCGACCAGGCCCTGATCGACGCCTATCTCGCCCGGCGCGCACTCGACTATCTCGTCGGCTTCACCCTGTCCCCGGTCCTGTGGCGGAAGTTGCCGGGCGCACGCTCGGCCGGCCGCGTGCAATCGGTCGCCCTGCGCCTGATCTGCGAGCGCGAGGCCGAGGTCGAGCGCTTCGTTCCGCAGGAGTACTGGTCCGTCGAGGCGGTCTTCCGGACCCAGGAACGCAAGACCATCACCGCCCGCCTGACCCAGCTTGACGGCAGGAAGCTCGATCGCCTCGACATCAAGTCCGAGGCCGAGGCCATGGCCGCGGTGGCCGCCATCGAAGCCGGCGATTTCGCCATCGGATCGGTCGAGAAGAAGCGGGTCCGGCGCAATCCGTCGCCGCCGTTCACGACGTCCACCCTGCAGCAGGAGGCGTCCCGCAAGCTCGGCTTCGGCGCGTCCCGGACGATGCAGCTCGCCCAACGGCTCTATGAAGGCGTCGATATCGGCGGCGAGACCACCGGTCTGATCACCTATATGCGAACCGACGGCGTGCAGATGTCGCCGGAGGCGATCACCCAGATCCGCTCCTCCATCGGTGGCGAGTACGGCGACCGGTATCTGCCGAACACGCCGCGCGCCTATACCTCCAAGGCGAAGAACGCCCAGGAGGCCCATGAGGCGATCCGGCCGACCGACGTCGCCCGGACGCCGGAATCGATGCGCTCGCGGCTCGATGCGGACCAGTGGAAGCTCTATTCGCTGATCTGGAAGCGCGCCGTCGCCAGCCAGATGGCCAGCGCCGAACTCGACCAGACCACGATCGACGTCGCCGACAAGGGTGGCCGCAGCATTCTCCGCGCCACCGGGTCGGTCATCGCGTTCGACGGGTTCCTGAAGCTCTACCGCGAGGATCGCGACGACAGCGACGCCGCCGATCTCGGCGACGACGAAAACGACAAGATCCTGCCCGCCGTCGCCGAAGGCGAAGCCGTCGCCCGGCAGGACGTCACGCCGGAGCAACATTTCACCCAGCCGCCGCCGCGCTATTCCGAGGCCAGTCTGGTCAAGAAGCTGGAAGAGCTCGGGATCGGCCGACCGTCGACCTACGCCAGCATCCTGCAGGTTCTGCAGGACCGCGAGTATGTCCGCCTGGACCGGCGCCGTTTCGTGCCCGAAGACCGGGGCCGTCTGGTCACCACCTTCCTGTCGAGCTTCTTCGACCGCTACGTCCAGTACAACTTCACCGCCGATCTGGAGACCCAGCTCGACGAGGTTTCGGACGGGCAGATCGACTGGCGCCAGGTGCTCCGCGATTTCTGGACCTCGTTCAAGGGCTCGGTCGACGGGACCAAGGACCTGTCGATCGGCGACGTCATCGAGAAGCTGGATGCCGAGCTCGCGGACCATTTCTTCCCCAAGGGCGAGGACGGACAGCCGGCCCGGACCTGTCCGAGCTGCGGCGACGGCAACCTGTCGCTGCGGTTGGGCAAGTTCGGCGCGTTCATCGGCTGCTCGAACTATCCGAACTGCAAATTCACCCGGCAGCTCGGCGAAGCCGCCGGTGGCCGGCCGGTCGACGCCGAAGGCGAAGGCGGTGCCCTGCCCCGGGTCCTGGGGCAGGATCCCGAGACCAGCCAGGATGTCAGCCTGAAAAAAGGACCGTACGGCGTCTACGTCCAGCTCGGGGAGCCCGAGGAAGGCTCGAAAGCCAAACCGAAACGGGCGTCGCTGCCCAAACAGGTCTCACCGGCCGATATCGACCTGCAGAAAGCCCTCGCCCTGCTCTCCCTGCCCCGCCCCGTGGGCGAGCATCCCGAGACCAAGGACATGATCGAGGCCGGAATCGGCCGCTACGGGCCCTACCTGAAATACGCCGGTACCTATGTCAGCCTTCCCGGCGACGATACGGTGCTGACGATCGGTCTAAATCACGCGGTCCAGATCATCGCCGAGAAGGGCTCCAAGAAGAAGCCGGCCCGCTCGATCGGCGACCACCCCGCCGATGGCAAGCCGGTCACGGTCCAGGCCGGCCGCTACGGGCCCTACGTCCAGCACGGGTCGCTCCGCGCAACCCTGCCCAAGGGCGAGGAGATGGAGACCATAACCCTCGAGCGTGCGGTCGAACTGCTGACGGCCAAGGCCGAGAAGAGCGGCAAGGGCGCGCCGAAGAAAACGGCAGCGAAGAAGACGACGACAAAGAAGACCGCGGCAAAAAAGGCCCCAGCCAAGAAGGCTCCCGCCAAGAAGACGGCGGCGAAGTCGAAGAAGGCGGATGACGCGGAGTCGGCCGGCACGTCGGGAAGCTGAGCCCGCCGACGTGACGCGTCCCCCCGCCCAGCTTCCGACCCGCGCGCAGATCCTCGCGTTTGTCGAAGACAGCCCGACCCCCGTCGGCCGGCGCGAGATCGCCCGCGCTTTCGACATCAAGGGACCGATGCGCGCGGAGCTGCGCGGCCTGCTCAAGGAAATGGCCGAAGCCGGCGATCTGGACATGGGGCGCAAACGCAAGGTCGCGCCTGTCGGCGCCCTGCCGGAAGTGACTGTTCTGGAGGTCACCGGAACCGACGAGGATGGCGAGGTGCTGGCCCGCGCCGTCGGCCGCGAGACCGAGGAGCCGCCCGCCCGCATCCATCTCCTGGCGGATCGCCGCTCGGGCCCGATGGGCCGGGGAGACCGGGCGCTGTGCCGACTGGATCGACGCGGCGACAATTTCTACGTCGCACGGGTGATCCGACGCATCGGGCGAAACACCCCCCAGACCCTCGGTGTATTCGAGAAGACCGCCGATGGCGGGCGCGTACGGCCGACCGACAAGAAGGCGAGATCCGAAATCCGGATTCCCAAGGGGGACGAGAAGGAAGCGAAGACGGGCGACCTGGTGACCGTCGAGATCATGCCGAAGGGTCGGCTCGGTCTGCCGGTCGGCCGGGTGGTGGAACGGTTCGCCGGTGTCGCCGATCCACGCTCGTTCAGCCGCATCGCCATCCATGAACAGGAGATCCCGGACCGGTTTCCCGACGCCGCTGTCGCCCAGGCGGAGAAGGCCAGACCGGTATCGCTGGGGAAACGGATGGAACTGCGCCATCTTCCCCTCGTCACCATCGATGGCATCGACGCACGCGATTTCGACGACGCGGTCTTCGCCGAGGCCGATGACGATCCGGCCAATCCGGACGGCTTCCGGCTCCTGATCGCCATCGCCGACGTCGCCCACTACGTCAGACCCGGAGACGCGCTGGACCGCGAAGCCCTCAAGCGCGGCAACTCCGTCTATTTCCCGGACCAGGTCGTGCCGATGCTGCCGGAGGCCCTGTCGAACGGTCTCTGCTCGCTTCGCCCGGACGAGGACCGGGCCTGTCTCGCGGTCGAAATCGTCATCGACGCCGCCGGCAACAAGCGCCGTCACAGGTTCATGCGGGGGCTGATGCGGTCCCAGGCCCGGTTGACCTACCGGCAGGTGCAGGAAGCGCGGGACGGCGGCAGTCGTGAGGGGATCCCCGACGGCGTCCTCGAGCCGCTCTACGGCGCCTTCGAGGCCCTCCGCCGGCAACGCAAGGAACGGGGCGCGCTCGATATCGAACTGCCGGAGAAGCGGGTCATCCTCGACGAGGCCGGCAACATCACCGAGATTGGCATCCGCGAACGGCTCGACGCGCATATGCTGATCGAGGAGTTCATGGTTCTGGCGAATGTCTGCGCCGCCGAAACCCTCGAGGATCGACGCCAACCCTGCATGTACCGGGTCCACGAGAGCCCGGATCCGGAGAAGGTTGCCGCACTCGCCGAAGTACTGGACGGTCTCGGCATCCCCTTCGCCAAAGGCCAAGTCGTGCGGCCGAAGACCTTCAACGCCGTGCTCGCCAAGGTGAAGGGCGAACCGCACGAACGCATGGTCAACGAACTGGTTCTGCGTTCCCAGTCGCAGGCGGTCTACGCCCCCGAGAATCTCGGTCACTTCGGACTCGCGCTGACGAGATACGCCCATTTCACGTCGCCCATCCGCCGCTACTCGGACCTGCTCGTCCACCGGGCGCTGATCCGAGGGCTCAAACTCGGTGACGACGGGCTCCGTACCGAAGACGATGCCGATTTCCAGGAATGGGGCGAGCACATCTCGATGACGGAGCGCCGGGCTGCCACCGCGGAACGCACAACCCTGGACCGCTATCTCGCCCGTCATCTCGCCGACCGGATCGGCGGGATCTTCCCAGGCCGGATCAACGGCGTGACCAAGTTCGGCGTGTTCGTGACCCTGGACGAGACGGGCGCCGATGGGCTCGTGCCGATCCGCTCCCTGCCGGACGATTACTACGACCACGACGACGTGCACCACACGCTGACGGGACGGTCCCATGGCTGGGTGTTCCGCATGGGCGACCGGGTCGAGGTACGGCTGGTCGACTCCGACCCGGCGTCCGGTGGCATCGTCGTCGAGATCGTCTCCGGCGGCACCCAGGGCCCGGCACCGCGCGGTGGACGCCGGCATGGCGGACCGAAGCGACGGCCGCAAGCCCGCGGTCGGCGACACAAGCCCGGCGGCCGCGGAAAGTAGGCGAAGTCCGCGGCAGGCCCGGCTATTGGCCGAGGCGGCAATTGATTCGGCACATGAATTGCAGCATTGTTGAAAAACAGTGGAATACTCGCTCCTTACTTGGCCCTGAGTGCGATTGAATGATCGGTTTGAGCCGCTTGTCTCCGCGCAGCGTTTCCCCGCCGTTGTCCTGGCGCCGGCTTGCCCTGTGCGGGGTCGCCCTGATGGCTCTCGGCTCCTGCGCCGTATCGGATCCGGATGTCGGCCAACCTGGCCATTTCGCGATGGATACGGGAGCCGAGGTGTTTTCGATCGGCTACGAGGGCATCGCCGATCTGTATGTGGAGGCGGTACCGACCCAGTCCCTGGCGCTGGCGGCCCTTGACGGCGTCGCTGCTCTCGATCCATCCATCGCCTTCGTGCGCCGCGGCAACTCCCTGATCGTCACCACCGACGGGACACCGTTTGCCAAGTTCACCGTGCCGGGCGACGAAGACGCGCGAAACTGGGCCCGTCTGACCTCCGCCTCCCTGGCGGCCGCCCGCAAACGGTCCGCCATTCTCCTTCGGACGAGCAATGACCGCCTTTATGAGGCCGCCTTCGATGCCATTACGCAGAAGCTCGACCGCTTCTCGCGGTACCGAAACGCCGCCGAGTCGGAAGCGTCCCGGGCCGCCAGGAAGGGGTATGTCGGCGTCGGCGTGACCATCAGCGAGCAGGACGGCGGCATAATCGTCGCCTCCGTGTTCGCGCGTTCGCCGGCCGATGAAGCCGGCCTGATGCAGGGCGACCGAATCCTCACGATTGCGGGTACCCCCGTGGCGGGACTGGACGTGTCTGAAACCGCCCACCTGCTGCGCGGTCGCAGCGGTACGTCCGTGCCCATCCGCGTGGCCCGGGGCGAAGCAGAGTTCGACGTCTCGGTTCGCCGCCAGCAGGTCATCGAGGACACGGTCCGGTTCGAAGCGGTGGATGGCATCGCCTATTTCCAGGTCAGCGGCTTCAACGTGGCCACCGCCTCGGCGCTTGCCGACGCCATCGACGATGCGAAGGCCGTGCTCGGCGACGACCTGCCGGGGATCATCCTGGATCTTCGGCAGAACCGGGGCGGCACCCTCAACCAGGCCGTCGAGGTCGCCGACCTGTTCGTCGATAGCGGCCTGCTCCTCGAGACCCGGGGCCGGCACAGCAGTTCCAGACATTCCTACGACGCCCGTTTCGACGATACGGTGACCAGCGCTCCCTTGGCCGTTCTGATCGACAGCGGATCCGCGTCCGCCGCCGAAGTCGTCGCGGCGGCACTGCAGGATTCCGGCCGCGCCCTGGTCATCGGCGCGCGCTCCTACGGCAAGGGGACGGTCCAGCGCATTGTCGAATTCCCGCCCATCGGCACGGAACTCCACCTGACCTGGGCCCGCATGCACGCGCCATCGGGCTACACACTGGCGGAGTTCGGCGTCTTCCCCTCGATCTGCACGCCGGACTACGGAAACGATCCAGAGGTCAGCGCTTCGGCCCTCGAATCAGGCGAGTTGCGGCTCAGCGAGACCATGCAGAACCGGCTTTATGTCGCCACCATGGGGGCAGCGGACCGCAGCACGCTCAAGAAGTGGTGCAACGCGGATCATCCGCCATCGACGACGGACACCGATACCAAGCTGGCCGTGCGGCTGCTGTCCGACCGCAAGCTCTTCAGCCTGGCGTTTCACGCGTCGAGGGTCGCACTTGGCGAGCGGCCGAGGGAAACCGACTAAGCGACCTTGACAACCGCGGCGCCGTAGCTATTTTGCGGCCTCCGCGAAGGCGAAGGAGATGAGAGATGGCGAAGCCCGCGACCGTTCTGATCAAGATGGTCAGCACCGCCGACACCGGGTACTTCTACGTGACGAAGAAGAACCCGCGTACGAAGACCGAGAAGCTCGAGCTGCGCAAGTACGATCCCGTCGCGCGCAAGCACGTGCTGTTCGAGGAATCCAAGATCAAGTAATCTTGGGCCTCTTTTGACGATCCCTGGGGGTCGCCCGTCGGGCGGCCCTTTTTGCTTGTTATCACTGGCTTTTCTCGGCTCGGAGCCCGAAATCCGGAGCCCCAACTTTGCCGCCGTTTAAGGCGGCGCTGTGCCGTCAGCTCACGGCGCCGACGCCGGCAGCGGACTGGCTTCCGGCCAAGGTGACCCGGTTCCGGCCTTGGCGCTTCGCCTGGTAGAGCGCGTCATCGGCACGGGCAATCAGCTTATCGGTGCTGTCCTCCCCCTGAGAATGGCGCAAGGCGCAACCGATGCTGATCGTCACCGCGAGCTCCCGGCCGTCATCCAGAGTCAGCGGTGTGGTGGCGATGACGTCGCGCAGACGGTCGGCCACCACCATGGCGAACGGTTCAGGCGTATCGGGCATCACGACCACGAACTCCTCGCCACCGAGCCGCGAAACCAGGTCGACATTGCGCACACTGCTGCGCATCAGCTCGGTGATATGCTGGAGCACCCGGTCGCCCACGGCGTGGCCATGGTTGTCGTTCACCTGCTTGAAGTGGTCGACATCGATGACCAGCAGGGCAAGCGGCTTCTGGCGCTCCGCCGTGTCGTTCATCAGCCGGCCGAGATGGGTCAGCAGGTAACGGCGGTTGTAGAGCCCCGTGAGGCTGTCGGTGAGCGCGAGCGCCAGGCTCTGCTCATAGGTTTCGCGCATCCGCTCCTGATAGCGACGCCGGCGGATCTGCGTGCGGACGCGCGCCAGCATCTCGTTCCGGTCAATCGGCTTCATGAGATAGTCGTTGACGCCCAGGTCCAGCGCTTTGGCGAGCTTCTCGGTCTGGTCTTCTTCACCGACCATAAGGATCGGGATGTGACGGGTCGCTTCGTTCGCGCGGAACTGGGAGACCAGCCGCAAGGCGTCATCGCCCGCCAGATTCAGGCTGCAGATGACAAGATCGAACTCTCCCGCCGAGGCGCGCGAGAAACCGGTCGCGCCATCGGAAACCTGATCGACCACATCGCCGTCGACCGACAGGCTCTCGCGCAGGTTCATGGCGTCGATGCGATTGTCTTCGATCGCCAGAATGCGAGCGGCCGTGACGTCGATCTCCGTCATGGCCCGCGGTTCCTGCATGCCGAGTTGCGACGAGGTCTCCACCCGCAGGCGCCACTCGTCCATCATCATCTTCAGTCGCAGAAGCGAGCGCACCCGCACGAACAACGCGGCATCGACCACCGGGTTGGTCAGAAAGTCGTCGGCGCCGGCCTCGATCCCCCGCACCCGGTCGGACACGTCGGAGAGCGCCGTCACCATCACCACCGGCAGATGGGTCGTGCGCGGATCGGCCTTGATCCTCCGACAGACTTCGAATCCGTCCATGCCCGGCATCATGACGTCGAGCAGCACGATATCCGGCATCTCGCGATCGATCATTTCGAGCGCCTGGGGTCCGTTATAGGCGGACAGAACGTCGAAATACTCGGCCGTCAGCTTCGCTTCGAGAAGCTTGACGTTCGGCAGCACATCGTCGACGACGAGGACGCGGCCCGGCATATCCCGTTATCCTAAAAACTTTTTCACTGTATCCAGGAAATGTCCGACGGAGATCGGCTTGGCGATATAGGCCTCGCAGCCGCCTTCCCGGATCTTTTCCTCATCGCCCTTCATTGCGAACGCGGTCACCGCAATGACCGGAATGGCCTTCAGCCGGTCGTCCTCCTTGATCCATTTGGTCACTTCCAGCCCCGACACTTCCGGAAGCTGGATGTCCATGAGGATCAGGTCGGGCCGCCGGTCGCGGGCAAGCCGCAAAGCGTCCATACCGTCCCGAGTACAGATGATATTGTAGCCATGCGCTTCCAACAGATCGTGGAAGAGCTTCATGTTCAGCTCGTTATCCTCGACGATCAGGACTGTCTTCGCCGCGGATGACTCCGAGTCCGAGGTACTGTTCTGCGTCTCGACCGAGGTCATACCCTCATCCACCTTGATCCGTTCTGGGATACACAAGACCCTGTATCGCGAGCCGAAGCGATATTATCAAGCTAACGCAAATGATTCCAACATACTCGGACCGACTTATCACGGATGAGGCCGAATTGCACCAAAAGCCGAAGCTCCAGCGCCTGCGGATCGGCGTCGATCTGGGCGGCACCAAGATCGAGGCGCTGGCGCTTGCCGAAAACGGCCGGGAGTTGATTCGGCGTCGCGTCGACACACCCAAGGGTGACTATGCCGGAACCGTCCGCCGCGTTGCGGAACTCGTCCGGGGGATCGAGGCGGATCTCGGAACCCAGGGCACGGTCGGCGTCGGCATTCCCGGCACGCTGTCGCGGGCCAGTGGTGTCGTCAAGAACGCGAATTCGGTCTGGCTCAACGGACGGGCGTTGGACCAGGATCTCGCGGACGCACTGGGCCGGCCGGTGCGCGTTCAGAACGACGCGAACTGCTTCGCGGTCTCCGAGGCGACGGACGGCGCCGCCCGGGACGCCGGCATCGTGTTCGGCGTCATCCTCGGCACCGGTGTGGGCGGCGGACTGGTGATCAACCGACAGGTCATCGACGGCCCGATGGGGGTGACCGGCGAGTGGGGCCACAATCCCCTGCCCGCCCCCCGCGACGACGAGCGTCCGGGACCCGAGTGCTACTGCGGTCGCCGCGGCTGTATCGAGACCTTCCTCTCCGGTCCCGGGATGGCCACGCGCTTCGCGGAGGCGGGCGGCACCCTGGATACGGCAATCGAGATCGCGGCGGCAGCGGAGCGCGGCGATACGACGGCGACAGCCTACATGGAAAGATACGCCGACCGGCTGGCGCGCGGGCTGGGCTCCGTCATCAATCTGATCGACCCGGACGTCATCGTTCTGGGCGGCGGGCTCTCGGGCGTCGCATTGCTGTACGACCATCTGCCGGTCCTTCTCCGGGACTACGTCTTCACCGACCGCCTCGACACGCGGATCGTCCCGCCGTTGCATGGCGACAGCAGCGGCGTGCGGGGTGCCGCCTGGCTCTGGGAACCAGGGTTGGACACGGGGGCGGGCGCGTCGGGCGTTGACAGGGAAACCGGCGGAACGATGTACGCGGACGATGGCCAACGATGAGACCCTCTGCCGGGACTGCTTCGCCTGGACGCCGGGCAAGGCCGGTCGCTGTCCCGTCTGCGGATCGCTGCGGGTGATCGCCCATCCGGAGCTGAGAACACTGTCGATCGCCCACCTGGACTGCGACGCTTTCTATGCCAGCGTGGAGAAGCGCGACGACCCGTCCCTGCTGGACAAGCCGGTGGTCGTCGGCGGCCGACAGCGCGGCGTGGTCTCCGCCGCCTGTTACGTGGCCCGGGTCTACGGCGTCCGGTCCGCCATGCCCATGTTCAAGGCGCTCGCCGCCTGTCCCCACGCGGTCGTCATCAAGCCGGACATGAAGAAATATGCGGCGGTGGGCGCCGAGATCCGCGAGATGATGCGGGCCATCACGCCACTCGTGGAGCCGCTGTCGATCGACGAAGCGTTCATGGACCTGACCGGGACCGAGCGTCTGCACCGGGCGCCGCCGGCGGAAACCCTGGCCCGCCTCGCGAAGCGGGTGGAGGAAACGGTCAAGGTCACCGTCTCCATCGGCCTCAGCTTCAACAAGTTCCTCGCCAAAGTGTCGTCGGACGTGGACAAGCCGCGCGGGTTCCACGTCATCGGCCGAGGCGAAGCGCTCGCCTTTCTCTCCGGCCAGCCGGTCTCGATTCTCTGGGGGGTGGGCAAGGCGCTTCAGCGCAAGCTGATCGCCGACGGCATCCAGACGATCGGCGATCTCCAGCCGATGGAGGAAGTCGAGCTGATGCGGCGCTACGGCAGCATCGGTCAGAGGCTCGCGCGGTTCTCCCAGGGCCGTGACGACAGGAGGGTCGAGCCAGGGTCGGTGGTCAAGAGCGTCTCCAACGAGACCACCTTCGACACCGACATCTCGGATGTCGACGTGCTCCGGCCCTATCTCTGGCGGCTGAGCGAGGAGGTCTCCGGGCGCCTGAAGCGCAAGGCGATCGCCGGCGGGGTCGTCACCCTCAAACTCAAGACCAAAGACTTCAAGACCCTCACCCGTCAGCAGCTCCTGCTGGCGCCGACCCAGCTCGCCGACCGGATCTACCGCACCGCCGACGCCCTGCTGGCCAAGCAGGCGGACGGCCGGAAGTTCAGGTTGATCGGGGTCGGCGTCAGCGATCTCGCCGGCGAGCATCTGGCGGACCCCCAGGATCTGGCGGATCCGGGGTTCGAGACGCGGCGAAAGGTCGAGAGCGCCATGGACGCGGTCCGCGCCAAGCTCGGCGATGCCGCCATTACAAAGGGCATCGGTCTGAAGGCCCGGAAGATCCGCCAGCAACCTTCGGACAAGCCTCCCGACGGTCAGGACCTATGAAGAGGGGCTGAGCCCCTGGCTCTCGACCAACCCGGGGCCGCGATGCCTCAGCATCTGGCCTTCGGCAGTGCTTCCACCTCTTCGAGGGTCATGCGCACCGAGAACTCGGAGTAGTGCACCAGGATTGAGCGGGCGATGCCGTTGGCCAACACTTCGATGCTCATTTCGAAGTCCGGCTCGGAGCCTTCGCTATCCGGGCCGAACCAGGCCATGCGGGCGGGATAGTACGTCCCCTGCACCGCTTCCGCCTCGATGGGTGGCGGATCGTCCGAACGTCCCGCGCCCAGCACCGCCGAAATCAGCGACGGTGCCTCCGGCTCGCCACCGTCGAAGACGGGCGCGCGTAGGAATCGCTTTCCTGAAATCGCCGCGTCGATCATCCGGATCGTGTGTTCGGTCGGAAACAGGGTGTCCGCCGGAAGGGTGAGTTCCTGTTGGTCGGGCTCCGTGAAGGTCACGCTGCCGGTGCCGGAGCCGAGCGGCAACGGCATCACCGCCTTGCCCTCGATCCGTTCTTCGCCGCCCCCGCGGTCCCGCTTCACAAAGAACCGGTAGACGTCGCCGGCCTTGGACTCCCAGGTCGAATAGGTAGACTGGATGACCGATCCCTCGCCGTCAGCACGCGAGAACTCCATGGCGTAGCGCTGCTCGACCGCCCAGCCGTCGCAGGCATCACGCCACTCGAACCCCATGCGGCCCTGTACGTCGATGATGGTCGACGACGAGGCGGCCTTTTCAAGACTGACCGCATAAAGGGCCCGGTGCGGCAGAATCTCCACCGCCGCCCTCGCCGGCGTCGTCGCCGAGACCATTCCCAACACGGCGACGGTGAGAACGGCCGCGGTCCGGGTCCGGTGCAACATCTACCACTCCTTCATTCGCGGTCTTCGCTGACTATTGCACGCCGAACGGGGCGGAAAAATGGCCCCTGTCAACCCATGTTGTCCCGGCAAGTTTTTCCCTGCCCGGACTGCCTCGCCCTCTCACAAGAATTTATCCCATCTATTTCAGTTATTTACGGAGAAATACGGAGCACCGCATGTGGCACGCCGGGTGCAAGGCACTCGACGACCAATATGCGAGGTGGCCCTATGTCACACGATACGACCCTGATGACGGCTCCCCTGGACGGCCCGAGCGCGCGCATGTACGCCGAAGTGACCGGGATGCTCGCGCGGTTCAACGGCGCGCTGGATCCGGCGAACGACGCCGCCGATCTCAGCCCCGTCGAGACCACCGCGGCCCTGCGGCTGGCGCTCGTGGCCATGACGGAGGCGCAGAAGCGTATCGAGCGACAGCAGGCCCGCATCGCCGAACTGGAGAACCTCTCGGTCACCGACGAACTCACCGGTGCGATGAACCGTCGCGGGTTCGACATGCAGCTCCGCAAAGCCCTGGCCCAGTCGAAGCGCCTGAGCGCCGACAGCGAGGAGAGCGAAGGCGGCGTCGTGCTGATGATCGACCTGGACCGCTTCAAATCGGTGAACGACACCTACGGCCACGCGGCTGGCGACGAGCTGCTCCGACTGGTTGCCGGCGTGCTGACCCGCGACGTACGGGCGAGCGACACAGTCGCCCGTCTCGGCGGCGACGAATTCGCGGTGCTGATGCCGGATCTGGATGCAGCGGACGGTCTCGCCCGCGCCCACCGCCTGGAGAAACGCCTGAATTCAACCCGATTGAGCTGGGGCGAGCTGGTTCTGCCGGTTTCCGCCAGCGTCGGCGCGGTCAGCTACCAGCCGCAGGACCGGCCGGTCGAGTTGCTGAAGCGCGCCGACGAGATCATGTACCGGCGCAAAGCGGAGCGTCGGGGCTGACGACGCTGCGTTCCGCCGACCACCTCGGCGCCCTGTCGGCGAACAGGGTATCCGGGAGGTCAACGCATCGCGACTTGGGCAATCTCGGGTCGAAGCTGCACGATCCAAGGCTCGCGCCCGTCGATCACACCGAGATCGGCTTTCAGATCCCGCGCCTGCTCGGGCGAATACGGTCCGACGACGACCCGGTTCCAGGTCCGCCCTGCAACCTCGACCCGACGGACCTGCGGATGCAGGTCCGAGAACCTGCCGGCCAGTTCCTCCGCACGAGCGGCGTCGCGCAGGGAGCCGATCACCACGTAGCGACCGTCCTGCTGCCTCGACTGCGGGCTCGGCGCGGCGGCTTCAACCGTTGTCGTGCCGACCGTCGAGACGGTCCGGACCATGGAAGCCGGAGGTGTCCAGGGATCGATTGGGGCGGAGACGCGAAGCGCGGCCGTCTTGGTCGGCGCCTTCTCGACCGCGGGACGCGGCGCCGGAAGCGGCGCGGTGTTCAGGGTCACCGCGGCTTCCCTGTCCACGTTCAATCCCGGCGTCTCGATCGGCGTGCGGACGGGAGCGACGAACGGCAGCGCGACGGCCACCTGGACCGAACTCTCCGCCAGATCGTCCAACTGCATCGCGCCGAGCCGCACCTGTGGATCGCGGCTGGAGCGGAAGTGACCTTCATCGCGGTCGCCCGGATAGGCGGTAACGACGACACGTTCGTGGGCCTCCGGGCTATTGGGGTCGACATCGCGGCAGACCGTTTCGCCGAAGATCGGCCGCGTCAGATTGCAGTCCTGGTCGACCGCGGCAGACAGAACGTGATCGGTGGAGGTTTTCCCCGTCGTCAGGTAGCTGAAGCCCGAGATCGCGGTCGAAGCGATCGTGACCGGCAGCGGGAGGCACCCTCCGAGCAACGCCGGCAATGCAGCTATCGCGATGATGCGCTTCATGACATTTCCCCCATGCCGCCAAACCTTTAGTGTGGGAAATCTTCACTGATCCCTGAACTTTGCGCAACCGTCTCTGTCAAAGCGGCTGCGATCTCCGGTTCCGGCCGGTTCCATCGTCCGGTCTCTCAGCGCGATTCCGATTCGTGTTTCAACGACTTATCTTGCCGACGCTTGCGTCCCTGGCCGGCTCGTGTATTACCACCCGCCATGACACTCGTCACGGACACGGACACTCTCGCCGCCGTTTGCCAGCGAATCGCGGCCGAGCCTTACGTTGCGATCGACACCGAATTTCTGCGCGACAAGACCTACTACTCGCGGCTCTGCCTTGTGCAGCTCGCCGGTAAGGACGACGTGGTCGCGGTCGACACGCTCGCGGAGGAGATCGACCTCTCGCCACTCTACGAGCTGCTGGTCAATCCATCCGTGCTCAAGGTCTTTCATGCCGCCCGGCAGGACGTCGAGATCTTCGTCAACCAGATGGAAGCCGTTCCGGCGCCGATGTTCGATACCCAGATCGCCGCCATGGTCTGCGGCTTCGGCGACGCGGTGAGCTACGACAGGCTGGTGCGTGCATTGACCGGCGCGACCATCGACAAGACATCGCGCTTCACCGATTGGAGCCACCGGCCGCTGTCAGAGCAGCAAATCGAGTATGCGCTTGCCGATGTGATCCATCTGCGGCCGTCCTACGAGAAGCTGGCCAAGCGGCTCGAGAAAACCGGACGCTCCGGCTGGCTGGACGAGGAAATGGCCGTCCTGACCGACATGGCGACCTACCGGGTCGAGCCGGACGACGCCTGGAAGCGGCTGAAGACCCGCAGTTCCAAGCCCAAGTTTCTCGCGGTTCTGCGCGCCCTGGCGGCGTGGCGCGAGGTCGAGGCTCAGACCCGGGACATTCCCCGCAACCGGGTTCTGCGCGATGACGCGCTGGTCGATATCGCCGCCCAGGCGCCGACATCGGCCGACGAACTCTCCCGCTCGCGGTCGTTCAACCGGGAGTCCGCCAACGGCAAGACCGGCCGCGCCATTCTGGAGGCGGTGACGACGGCACTGGAGGCACCGAAGGACACCTGGCCCAAGGTCGCGGACCAGCGCGAGAAGCCCCAGGGCCGCCAGCCGGTGGCCGAACTGCTCCGCGTGCTGCTGAAGGTGCAGTGCGACGCGCACGACGTCGCGCCGAAGCTGGTGGCCAGCGCCGACGATCTGGACGCGATCGCCGCCGACGACAATGCGGACGTGCCGGCCATGAAGGGCTGGCGCCGGGAAGTGTTCGGCGACGCCGCTCTGGCGGTGAAGCACGGGCGCCTGGCTTTCGCCTTCGATCCGCAGAAGGACCGGCTGGCCCTGATTCAGGTGCCCGAGTAACCGGGCGGACGAAAACGTCAGCGCTTGCCGTTGCGGCCCGATCCGTTGCGCCCCGGACGGACGCTCAGCATCACCGGGCGCGTCAACGCCTCGGCGAGCGCCTGAACACGTCGCTCGACCACCTCTCCGACCAGCACGACAGCCTCTTTCGCCACCGTCAGCGCGAAGCCGTCGTCACGCGGTTCGATCCGCGTGCGCCTTAGCAGGGCCGTCGCACCACCCGACAAGGTCAGGCCAAGCCTCAGGGCCAGACCGACCTGGAAGGCAAGCGCCCTGCGATCAGGATCCAGCAACGCCTCGACCTTTCTGGCCGCCTCCAGCTGAACGTGCCCGCTGTAGCGGGCCAGCATGCCGAGGCCGAGGAAGACGCGGTCCGCATGGTCGAGCCCGGCCACCGGCAGGCGCGAGACTTTGAGGAACGCATGCTCTCCGCGATAGCTCGGATGTTCGGCCCAGGCCATGTCGCTCAGCATGCAGAGTGCCCGCACCAGGCGCTCGTCTCGCCCGGCGAACTCGCCGAACAGCGGTTTCAGCCAATTGAAGACCGTCTCCGCCGGCGGCGCGAAGCGGTTGGTCTCGCGTGCGATGGACTCGGCGGCCACCAGCAGCGGATCCTTGTGCCGCTCCTCCTCCGGAAGCCGGTCGAATATGCACCCCTCGCGCAGTCCGAACGCGGAGAAGACCACGCGATCCGGCTTGCCCCGCGCCAGAACGCGCTGCAAGACCAGGGCCGCGGTCGGCATGGTTTCGGCCCGGCGCCTGGAGACGCCCGGCGTGGCGCGGATCGTCTTCTTCGAACTGCGGGCGAGCCTCGTGAGAAAGTCGCTCAGCCGCGTCCGATCCAGGGTGTAGCCGTGAATGACCTCGATCGGGTAGCCGGTCGCCGCCATATGGGCCTTCGCGACGCTCCGCCAGGCTCCGCCGACAGCATAGAGCGTGCGCCCTTCAAGGCGCGCCAGCCAGGGGGCGGACTCCAGGTGACGGTCGATCAGACCGGCCATCTTGCGCCGGTTGCCGGACTCCACATCGCCGATGCGCAGCGGTCCCACGGGCATGGTGGTATGGGCGCCAAGCTTCTGGTCCGAGACGTCGATCAGTTCCAGGCTGCCGCCCCCGAGATCGCCGACGACACCGTCGGCATCGGGGAAGCCGCTGACCACCCCGAGCGCGGATAACCGCGCCTCCTCGTCGCCGCCGATGATACGTACGGTGTAGCCGGTCCGACGCTCGATCTCGGAAACGAACTCGGGCCCGTTGCTCGCGTCGCGCACGGCCGAGGTGGCGAGCACGTCGACCTGGGCGACCCGCATGGCGGTCGCGATCTCCGCGAACCGCTGCAGGTTGGTCAGCGCCGAACCCATGGCCTCCACCGAAAGCGCCCCGGTTTCATCGAGCCCGCGCCCGAGGCCGCAGAGCGCCTTCTCGTTGAACACCGGGATCGGCGACAGGCCCTCGTGGTCGTAGACCACCAGCCGGACCGAATTGGAGCCGATGTCGAGCACACCGATGCGATGGTCGCGCCGGCTCCGCTTCGATCGTGATTCAGAAGTCTCGATGGTCAGTGTTTCGCTCGCGCCTGGGGCTCAGGTGGACGACCCGCGGATGGTCTTCGGACCGCCGCCACGCCGCAGCGCGCTGCCGCGACCGGAAAGACTGGGGTTCGTCATGAAATACGTATGCGCAGAGAAGTCCTCCGGCCCGGCCGGCACCCGCTCGAACCGTCCGTCCGAATGGAGAACCCAGCTGTTGGTCTGGTCCTTGAGGTTGGCGACCATGATCTGATCCAGGATCTGCCGGTGAACGGTCGGGTTCTCGATCGGGACCAGATGCTCCACCCGTCGATACAGGTTCCGGGGCATCCAGTCGGCGGAGGAGATGTACACCTTCGCACCGTCCGACGGCAACTTCGCGCCGTTGCCGAAGACGACGATCCGGGAATGCTCCAGGAAGCGCCCGACGATGGAGCGCACACGGATGTTGTCGGACAGCCCCTCGATACCCGGCCGCAGGCAGCAGATGCCCCGGATCACCAGGTCGATCTGAACCCCGGCCAGACTGGCCTTGTAGAGTTCGTCGATCAGGATCGGGTCCACCAGGCTGTTCATTTTCGCCCAGATCGATGCCGGCCGTCCCGCCTTGGCGTGCTCGATCTCCTGCGCGATCCCGTCGATGATGGTCTTGTGCAGGGTCAGCGGCGAAATCGCCAGCTTCTCCATCTCCTCCGGCAGCGCGTATCCGGTCATATAGTTGAACATCCGGGCCGCATCCCGGCAGAGCGCCGGATCGCAGGTGAAGAACGACAGGTCGGTATAGATCTTCGCGGTGATCGGATGATAGTTGCCGGTCCCGAAATGCACGTAATTGCGCAGTGCGTTGCCCTCGCGCCGGACCACCAGGGACACTTTGGCGTGGGTCTTCAGGTGGACGAAGCCGTACACCACCTGAACGCCCGCCCGCTCCAGGTCGCGGGACCAGACGGATATTGGCCTCCTCGTCGAACCGGGCCTTGATCTCGACCATGGCGGTGACGGTCTTGCCGCTCTCCGCCGCCTCGATCAGCGCCTTGACGATCGGGCTGTCCTTGGAAGTGCGATAGAGCGTCTGCTTGATGGCGATGACCGACGGATCCGAGGCCGCCTGACGCAGGAACTGGACGACGACGTCGAAGCTCTCGTAGGGGTGGTGGACGACGATGTCCTTGGCCCGGATCGCCGCGAAGCAGTCGCCGGCGAAATCACGGATGCGTTCGGGAAAGCGGGCGTTGAAGGGCGGCCAGAGCAGGTCCGGGCGCTCGGCGGTGATGAGCTGGGACAGGTCCGCCAGCCCCACCATCTCCTCAAGGGCGAACACGTCCTCCTCGGCCACGTTGAGCTCGCCGATCACAAGGGCCTTGAGCTCGGCCGGCATCGCGAGGTCGACCGCGAGACGGATGACGTTGCCGCGGCGGCGCGCCTTCAGCGCCGTCTCGAACGACAGGACCAGATCCTCCGCCTCCTCGTCGATCTCCATCTCGCTGTCGCGGATGACGCGGAACACGCCCTGCCCGGTCACCTCGTACTTGGGGAACAACCGGTCGACGTTCAGCAGGATGGCCTGCTCGATGGCGATGAAGCGGATCGTCTCGCCGGGCAGGCGCACGAACCGCCCGACCTGGGCCGGCAGCGGCACGAGACCCTGCATGTCCGAGGCGCCGCCGGTTCCGCGCAACGCCAGAGCGAGGCAAAGCCCCTTGTTCGGAATGAAGGGGAACGGGTGCGCCGGATCGATGGCCAGCGGCGTCAGCACCGGGAAGACATGCTCGCTGTAGTGGGACCGCAGGAACTCGCGGTCGTCACGGGTGAGTTCCGAGATGTCGACGAGGTGGAAATCGGCTTCCTTCAGCTCGTCCCGAAGCCGTTTGAGACAGGTCTGCTGGTCGCTCATCAGGGTGGCGACCTCGCGGGTGATCTCCGCGAGTTGCTGTCCCGGGCTCAACCCGTCGTCGCTGGCCGAGGTGATGTCGGCGTTCACCATCCCCTTCAGGCCGGCAACGCGGACCATGTAGAACTCGTCCAGGTTGGAGGCGGAGATCGCGACGAACCGCAGCCGTTCCAGCAACGGATTCCGGGCGTTCAGGGATTCCTCCATCACCCGGGTATTGAAGGACAGCCAGGAGAGCTCCCGGTTGATCAGACGTTCCGGACTGCCGAGGGTAATCGCCGGGGGCTCCTGCGCCGAAGCGCGCGCGCCCTGCTTCGAGGACGGGGCGGCGCGTCTTGCCGCCGGCCCGCGGGATTTTCCGCTGTTCGTCGCCT
The DNA here is from genome assembly GCA_048983575.1 of Thalassobaculum sp. GTDB lineage: Bacteria > Pseudomonadota > Alphaproteobacteria > Thalassobaculales > Thalassobaculaceae > Thalassobaculum. The sequence continues at coordinate 3,455,194 of JBLZTD010000001.1, forward strand.
GCTCGCTCACGTCCGCTCTCCTCGTCAGTCCGGCCGCCCCGAACCATTGTCACATGGGGCAGGATGCCGCCCGGTGTACGCTCTCCCTGTGACAGGAGCGTGACACCGGACGGCTTTCCGGCATGGACCTAGAGAGTACCAGGGAACGCGCCGCCATCGAGAAGGATGTTCTGTCCGGTCATGAAACCGGCATGGACGCTGCACATGAACGCGCAGGTCGCCCCGAACTCGTCGGGCTCGCCAAAGCGGCCGGCCGGGTTCTTCGACGCCTGCTCGGCGGCGTAGTCCTCGAAGGTCCGCCCCGCCTTTTCAGCCTGCAGACGCAGGTTTCCGTGCAGACGGTCGGTGGCGAAGGGCCCCGGCAGCAACCCATTGATGGTCACGTTGTGCCGAACCGTCTCGCGGGCGATCCCGGCGACGAAACCGGTCAGGCCGGCACGGGCGCCGTTGGACAGGCCGAGATAGGAGATCGGCGCTTTGACCGCGCCGGAGGTGATGTTGACGACCCGGCCGAACTTCCGGTCGATCATCCCGTCCACGGTCGATTTGATGAGTTCGATCGGGGTCAGCATGTTGGCGTTGACCGCCTTCTGCCAGTCCTCGATTTCCCAGTCGCGGAAGTTGCCCGGCGGCGGGCCGCCCGCGTTGTTCACCAGGATGTCGACATCGCCGGCGGCGTCCAGAACCTGCTTGCGGCCCTCGGGCGTGGTGATGTCGCAGGCGACGGCGACGACCTTCACCCCGGTGGCCTTGGCGATCTCGTCTGCGGTTGCCTCGATCGCCTCCTTGGTGCGGGAGTTGATCACCAGCTCTACCCCGGCCTCGGCCAGGTGCATGGCGCAGGCCTTGCCGAGGCCCTTGCTGGCCGCGCAGACGATCGCCTTGCGGCCCTTGATTCCCAGATCCATTCGTAAGTCTCCTCTCCTGTTCGATCGCTCTCGATCGTCCTCGTTAACCCGGATGCGCGTCGCCGTCCTCCAGGCTCGGGTCGCCCGTCTCGTCGTCGGCCATGGCCTGGCGTGCGACGCGCATGGAAATCTTTCCGTCCCCCTCGAGCGCGGCCCGGTCCATCCGGTCCGCCAGTCGCTCCGCCGCGTCGAATGACCGCTCCATCCGGTTGACCAGATAGGCGATGACATCGTCCCGGACCAGCACCTGACGGTCGGCGAAATGCTTGGCCAATACGCCGGCCAGCAGTGCCTCGTCCGGCAGCCCGATGGCCGCGACCGGCAGCGTCGCCAGTCTGGAGGCCAGATCCGGCAACGCAATGTCCATCCGCATCGGGGGAACGCGCGTCAGGATAACGAGCGATCCGCGCCGCTCAACCACCATATTGAAAAGATGGAAGAGTGCCCGTTCGTCGAGCTTGGCATCGGCCCGCTCGACGACGGCGCTCTCCGCCGCGCCCAGCAGGTCCGGCAGGGCCTCCACGCTCAGCGCCGGGCCGTCGATCAGGGCGGCGCCGCTCGCCGCCCGCCAAACGGCGGCCAGATGGCTCTTGCCCGAACCGGCCGGGCCGACGATCGCGAGACCGCGTGCCGGCTCGGGCCAGTCCGGCCAGCGGTCGATCCAGGCGGCGGCCTCGGCGTTGGATGCCCCCACGAGAAAGTCGTCACGTCCGAGGGCGGGTCTGAACCCGAGATCGAGGGCGAGCTGTTTTCGCGGCGCGGCGTCAGTGTTTGTGATCATCGATCTCAGCGCGATCCGGGGCGTCGTCCGGCGGCGGCAGTCCATGCAGATGCAGCGGACTGGCGAGATAGTGCTGCAGCGCGAACCGCGTCAAGACTCCAACCACTGCCGCCACCGGAACGGCCAGGAGAACGCCGAGGAAACCGAACAGCGCCCCGCCCGCCAGCAGCGCGAAAATGACCCAGACCGGATGCAGTCCGACCGCGTCGCCGACTAGGTTCGGAGTCAGGATATTGCCCTCGATCGCCTGCCCCGCGATGAAGATCGCCGCGACCACCGCGACCGGCTCCCAGGAGCCGAACTGGGCGGTGGCGAGCCCGACGCTGAGGATCGCGCCCAAAGTCGACCCGACGAAGGGCACGAAGGAGATGAGGCCCGCGAACAGTCCGATCACCAGGCCGAAATTGAGACCGGTCAGCGACAGTCCGACGGCGTAGAAGATCCCAAGGATCAGGCACACGGTGCCCTGGCCGCGAACGAAGGCGGCCAGGGTCCGGTCGATCGCCCGCATCTGCTCGCGGATCGCATCGGCCTGCTGACGGGGCAGCCATCCGTCGATGGTCGCGACCATCTTGTCCCAGTCTCTCAGGAGATAGAACGACACGAGCGGCGTGATCACCAGGATCGAGATCACATTCGCCAGCCAGGCCCCGCCGCTGAGCAGCTTGCCGAAGATGTTGCCGATCCACTTCAGAGCGTTGCCGGCGAGGTCCGGCAGCTTGCCCATCGCCGCCCCCTCGTCGAAGCCCAGCATGAGCTCCTGCACCTTGGGCCCAACCCGTTCACGGATCAGTTCGACATAACCGGGGACCGCCTTGATGAACTGATCGACCTGTTGCTGCAGCAGCGGCAGAAGCAGCAGCAGGATGCCGATGGTGACGATGAAGAAGGCGAGCAAGACGACGGAGGTCGCGAGCGTCCGACCGAGCTTCAATCGCTCCAGGCGGTCGACAACCGGATCCAACAGATAGGCGACCGCCATGCCCGCCACGAAGGGCAGCAGAACGTCGCGCAGCACGTAGACGGCCGTAACGAAGGCCGCAAGGAAGACCAGCCAGAAAATCTGCCGTTCGCGCCGTGTCACGATCGCTGACCGCTCGCCGGGGCGGAAAGCGGCGAGACGTCGCCGGGCGCCGGCGGTGACGTGTCCGACGTGCCGGTGGGCGCTGCCGGGGGTGCGGGCGGCTCCGAACCGGGGCTTTGGGAAGCCGGCGTCTGGATCGGGATTTCCTGGCCGCGTTGGATCAGGATGTAGTCGCCGGCGCCGGGGACGAGGCGCAGATTGCGCTGCTCCAGGGCCACGCGGAGCTGTTCGGCATCGCCGTTGACCCAGAGGTCGACCAATCCCTCCTTGCGGGTGAGTTGGACCACGTCGAAGCGGGCGACGATCAGCGTCCTTTCCAGCCCTTCGCGGATCGCCAGCCAGCGCCGCATGCTGTCGATCGGAACGGTCACGGTGACCCGGGACTCCAGGCCGCTGCGGATGAGATTGCTCTGCTTCCAGGCATCCTCGACCAGTTCGACGGTCCGCCGGACCGCGGCGGCGTAGCGGCCCGCATCGCCCTCCTCGGTCGCGGTCACCGTCTCGATCTCGGTACTGCCGGTTCCGGTCGGTCCGATCCGCTGCACCGCGAGCTCGACCGCGCCCGCGGATCGGGGCTTCGCCTCGACGACCACCGCATCTCGGGCGCCGTAGCGTTCGGCCATCTGCCCGAGCGCTTTCTCATCACCGGCGATCGCCTGGGCCGTCGTCAGATCCCGCACGTCGGCGATATCGCCATAGGGCACGACGAACGGCACGAGCCCCGGCTCGATCGTCGTATTCGCCCATGCCGCACGGAACGGGTTCCCTTCCTCCCACAGGATCGGCCCGCCGCCGCTGTCGAGCACGGGGATCACCAGTACCGGCAGGCTCCGTGTCTCGGCGAAGCCCACGCCGCGCGCCGTCAGCAGACTGCGGACGCGGCCCGGATCGAACGCGAAGGTCATGCGGCCGACATAGCGGACCTCGGACGTGCGCTCCTCCTCGACTTCGAAACCGAGCCCCAGATCGGCGAGCGCCTCATCGCTTGGGAGTGCCACGGACGGCGCGGCCGAGCTGGGAACGAGACGCGCCACGAGACGCCGGAACGCTTGGCGGCGCCCCTCCCGGATCGCCTGCTCGCGCGCGGCCGACGGGCCCTCGGCGGTCGCATCCACCGGCACGCCTCGCACCGTGTAGGTTTCCTGGGCGGACACGGCAGCACCGCCGATCGAGACGGCGAGCATGACGAGCGAAGCGAAGAGGATGGAGCGATGCAGCACGATTGCTTCCCACTTGCCGCTTGCGGGGACCACGAGCGCCACGGCATAAACCGCGAACGCGGCGAAACGGTGGCCGGTTCCCAAGGGATCGGTGCCGCCGCCGGACTTATAGCCCAGCATGGTGGAGGACACCATAACCGCCCCTAGCGACAGTTACTCAAACGACCGGGAGAGCGGACATCCGAACAGGCCGCTCACCTACCGTGACGCGGGCGTCGATATCGACGCCGGCGACGCCCTGGTCGAGGCCATCAAACCCCTGGCCGCGTCGACGCGCCGGCCGGGCGCCAATGCCGATCTCGGCGGTTTCGGCGGCCTCTTCGACCTGAAGGCGGCGGGGTTCTCCGACCCGATCCTGGTGGCCGCCACCGATGGGGTGGGCACCAAGCTGCGGGTGGCGCTCGAAATCCGGCAAGCACGACACGGTCGGCATCGATCTCGTCGCCATGTGCGTGAACGACCTGGTCGTCCAGGGTGCCGAGCCGCTGATGTTCCTCGACTATTACGCCACCGGTAGGCTGGACGTGGCGGTCGCCCGCGACGTGGTCGCCGGCATCGCCGAGGGCTGCCGTCAGGCCGGATGCGGTCTGATCGGCGGCGAGACCGCCGAGATGCCGGGCATGTATTCCGAGGGCGACTACGATCTCGCCGGCTTCTCCGTCGGCGCGGTGGAGCGCGACCGGGTGCTGGAGCGCGACAAGGTCGGCGCCGGCGACATCGTGCTCGGCCTCGCCTCATCTGGCGTGCATTCGAACGGCTACTCCCTGGTCCGCAGGGTGGTGGAGCGCGCTGGGCTCGCCTGGGACGCGCCGGCCCCGTTCGAGGCCGACAAGACCCTGGCCGACGCGCTTCTGGCGCCGACCCGCATCTACGTGAAGGCCTGCCTCGCCGCGCTTCGGACCGACGCGGTGCACGGCTTCGTCCATGTGACCGGCGGCGGTCTGGTGGAGAACCCGCCCCGGGTCTACGGCGACGATCTCGCCCTGCGCCTGGACCTGAAGAGCTGGACGCCGCCCGCCGTGTTCCCCTGGCTGGCCAGGGAAGGCGGCATCGAGGGGCGGGAGATGCTCCGCACCTTCAACTGTGGCCTCGGCATGCTCGTCGTGGTCGCGGCCGACGCGGTCGGCGCGGTCGAATCGGCGCTGCGTGAGGCTGGCGAGACACCGATCCGGGTTGGAGAGATCGAATCGCGCCACGGCGATGCGGTTGTGTTCGACGGGCTCGACCAGACCTGGCTGGCGTGATGGCGCGCAAACGTGTCGGCGTGCTGATCTCCGGCGGCGGAAGCAATCTGCAGGCGCTGATCGACGCCGCCGCCGACCCGGCCTATCCGGCCGAAATCGTGCTGGTGATCTCAAACCGGGCAGACGCCTTCGGACTTCAACGCGCTGCGAGGGCGGGAATCGCCACCAAGGTCATCGACCACAAACGGTTCGCCGACAGGGAGACCTTCGACCGGGAGACGGATGCGGCCCTGCGGGAGGCCGGCTGCGACATCGTCTGCCTCGCCGGCTTCATGCGGATCCTGACGCCGGCGTTCGTCGAAGGCTGGCAGGGCCGGATGCTGAACATCCACCCCTCGCTCCTGCCCTCCTTCAAGGGTCTGCACGTGCAGCGCCAGGCGCTGGAAGCCGGGGTCAAGATCGCCGGCTGCACGGTGCATCTGGTCACCCCCGATCTCGACGACGGACCGATCCTGGAACAGGCGGCCGTGCCGGTTCTGGACGACGACGACGAGTCGTCGCTCTCCGCCCGGATTCTGGAGCAGGAGCATCGGATCTATCCCCGCGCCCTGGCGGCGCTGGCTGCCGGACGAATCCGCCTGCAAGGGCGGCGGGCCCTCACGTCCTAGCCGGACCTCGGCGGACCTCGGCGACCGCCATCGATCTGAGTGCCTTGTTGGGCCGTGAAACCGCGGTCTAGACTTCCGACCAATCAAACAGTCTGGAGACTGGCCCCATGCGTTTGCCCCTTGGCACCGCCTTGCCCGCCGCCCTGACGGCAATCGCGTTCCTCGGTTTCACGGCCCCGGCATCTGCCCATATCGGGGGGGCCCCGGCCACCAGCGCTCTGGCCGGCTTCCTGCACCCGCTGAGCGGCATCGACCACGTGCTGACCATGGTCTCGGTCGGCACCATGGCCGCCCTTGTCGGCAGTCGCGCGCTGTGGCGCGTTCCACTGGCTTTCGTCGCCGTGATGGTGCTCGGCGCAGTGGCGGGCGGCGCCGGCTACGCTCTGCCGATGGTCGAACTGGGAATAGCGATCTCCGTCATCGTGCTCGGCCTCGCCACCGCCGTCGGACGCTCCATGCCGGAGAGCGTCGCCGTGTCCCTGGCCGCGGTCTTCGCAGTGTTTCACGGTCATGCCCACGGGTCCGAAATGGGAGTGACCGTCTCCACCGTTCAGTTCGGGATCGGCTTCGTGGTCGCAACCGCGCTGCTGCACGGTGCAGGCCTGCTCGCCGCCCTGATGCTGAACCGCCGCTTCGCTGCCGGCGGAACCGTCACCATCCGCCTCGCCGGCGTGGGTGTTGCCGCTACCGGCACGGGGATGCTGGGAGCGATGATCTGACACGGTCGCAAGGTACTTTTCGCCCGGCGCCGGTTCCCGTATAACCGCCCTGAGACGAACATATCTGCGCCTGGGAGGGCATTTGCACGATGGCCGGTAACGATCAATTCGCCGAGATGTATCGGGAACGGAAGGCGTTCTGGGACGGCTTCATGGGCTTCACCCTGTGGAGCGGCGTCGTCATCGCCGTCATCGTCATCCTGATGGCGATCTTCCTGGTCTGAGCGGATTTTCCGCCGGAACGAAAAAGGGCCGGTCCTGGGGACCGGCCCTTCTCGTTTCTGGTACTGCCCGGCGTCGGGTCAGCCGACGATCTCGTTGCCGCTGAAGAACTGGGCGATCTCGATCGCCGCGGTCTCCGGTGCGTCCGAGCCGTGAACAGAGTTCTCGCCGATCGACTTGGCGAAGGCCTTGCGGATCGTGCCCTCGGCGGCCTGCTCCGGGTTCGTGGCGCCCATCACGTCGCGGTACTTGGCGATGGCGTCCTCGCCCTCGAGCACCTGGACCACGACCGGCGCGGAGATCATGAAATCGACGAGCTCGCCGAAGAACGGCCGCTCCTTGTGGACGGCGTAGAAGGTCTCGGCCTGGCCGCGGGTCATCTGGATCCGCTTCTGGGCGACGATGCGCAGGCCCGCCTCTTCGATCTTGGCGTTGATGGCGCCGGTCAGGTTCCGCTCGGTGGCGTCCGGCTTGATGATGGAGAAGGTGCGCTGGAGGGCCATGGCTCTCTCTTCCGTTGGCAGATAGGTTGATGGAAACGGTCGGTCCCGAGCAAAGCAGATCGCCCCGCCGGCACGCTCGCGGGCCTTATAGCGATGCGGGTGCGCAGCGGCAAGCGGCGCGGGAGACCCCGGCGGCCGCCGTCGGCCCTATCCCGCCTTCTCCCAGCCGCCGTTGTCCTTCTGGCGCCAGTAGGTGAGCGTGTGGCCGGCGTCCTTGGCCGCCTTCCAGCGGACCCGCGCGGCGGCCACCGCCTGGTCATCGCGTCCGTCGAACAGGTCGAACACCCGCTTGAAACCCTCCAGATCGGACGCCTCCACGCCGTCCGCGAGAAACAGAAAGGCCGCACCGTTCGGGTTCTCCTCCCGGTCGGTCAGCCAAACCGGCTGCAACTCGGCCTCGCCGTCCCGGTCGGTCCCGTGGGGCAGCCAGGAGCGCTCCTCGTAGACCCAGAGATGGCCGTTCAGCGCCTGCACCCGCTCCGCCGAGGCGAGACGTACGACGGCCCGTTCGCCGGCCTCCAGAGTCTTCTCCAGGAGTTTGGGCAGGGCCCGGTCCAGCGCTGTCGCGGTCAGGTGGTAGAAGCCGATCTCGGTCACGTCAGCGGGCGTCCCGGCGGGTTTCGCAATCGATGACGGCCCCTGCCTCAGGGTGTAGGTTTCCAACACCCCCATTCCGGAGCAGGCAATGACCGCACCATCGGCCGAGCATAGCCATTCCACCGCCCCGAACGCCAACACCAACGCGGCCGCGCGGTCAAACGAAGACCTGCGCACCGCCATTCGCGCCGCGACCCTGGCCGAGGAGAGCGGACGGATCGCCGCCCTGAAGGAGGCGGCCGGCCTTTCGGAGGCGGACAGGGCGGCGATCTCGAAGGACGCTGCCCGTCTGGTCGAGAGCGTGCGCTCCGCGAGCGAACCGACGGCGATGGAGAGCTTCCTGGCCGAGTACGGTCTCTCCACCAAGGAGGGCATCGCCCTGATGTGTCTGGCCGAGGCGCTGCTGCGGGTGCCGGACACGCCGACCATCGACGCGCTGATCGAGGACAAGATCGTACCCGGCGAATGGGGCCAGCATCTCGGCCATTCCTCCTCCTCCCTGGTCAACGCGTCGACCTGGGCGCTGATGCTCACCGGTACGGTTCTGCGGCCGGGCGAGCAGCAGGGGCTGGTGACGGCGCTGCGCGGTGCCGTCCGGCGCCTGGGCGAGCCGGTGGTCCGCACCGCCACCGGTCAGGCGATGATCGAACTCGGCCGGCAGTTCGTGCTCGGCCGCACCATCGAAGAGGCGATGAAGCGCGGCGCCGGCATGGAGACGCGCGGCTACACCTATTCCTTCGACATGCTGGGCGAGGCCGCCCGCACGGAAGCCGACGCGCGCCGGTACCACCTCTCCTACTCCGACGCCATCACCGCCATCGCTCCGGCCTGCAGATCCAAGGACATCCGCGAGAACCCGGGCATCTCGGTCAAGCTCTCGGCCCTGCACGCGCGCTACGAATACCCGCAGAAGAAGCGGGTGATGTCGGAACTGACGGCGCGCTGCCGGTCCCTCGCCCTGCTGGCCAAGAGCGCGAACATGGGCTTCAACATCGATGCCGAGGAGGCCGACCGGCTGGACCTGTCGCTGGACGTCATCGAGGCGGTGCTCAGCGACGAGGCCCTCGACGGCTGGGACGGCTTCGGGGTGGTGGTCCAGGCCTTCGGACCGCGCGCCCATTTCGTGCTGCGCTGGCTCCACGCCCTCGCGGAGCGGCTGGATCGCCGGATCATGGTCCGGCTGGTGAAGGGCGCCTACTGGGATACCGAGATCAAACGGGCCCAGACCCTCGGCCTCGACGGCTACCCGGTCTTCACCCAGAAGGCCAACACCGACGTCTCCTATATCGCCTGCGCCCGGCTGCTGCTCGGCATGACCGATCGGATCTACCCGCAGTTCGCCACCCACAACGCCCACACCGCAGCCGCCATTCTGCACATGGCCGGCCCGGCAGGAGGTCCCGGCCGGGACAGCTTCGAGTTCCAGCGCCTGCATGGGATGGGCGAATCGCTGCACGACACGATCAAACAGGAATACGGCACCCGCTGTCGGATCTACGCCCCGGTCGGCAAGCATCGGGACCTGCTCGCCTATCTGGTCCGCCGCCTGCTGGAGAACGGCGCCAACTCCTCCTTCGTCAACCAGATCATCGACGAGAGCGTGCCCGCCGAACGGGTCGCCGCCGATCCGTTTCCAATGGCGGGCACCGCCAATCCGCGCATTCCGAGACCCGCGGACCTGTACGGCGCCGAGCGGCGCAACGCCAAGGGCTGGGACCAGACGGACCCGGTCGACATCGCCGCCCTGGACGAGGCCCGCGCGCCGTTCGCCAGCGCGACCTGGCGGGCCGCGCCGACCCACGGCGGCGACCGATCCGGCAGAGAAATCCTCAACCCCGCGGATCCGTCAGACCTGGTCGGCCGCGTCGTCGAGGCAACTCCCGAGGAGGTGGAGGACACGATCCTCCGCGCCCGGGCAGCGCAGGTCGCCTGGTCGGACTGGACCGCCGAAGAGCGCGCCTCGGCGCTCGAGACCGTGGCCGACCTGTATGAGTCCAATGCGCCCGAACTCTTCGTCATTCTGGCACGGGAGGCCGGCAAGACCCTGCTCGACGCCATCGGCGAGGTGCGCGAGGCCGTCGATTTCTGCCGCTACTATGCCGCCGAGACCCGGCGCTTCGGCGATGCGGAAAAGGGGCGCGGCACCTTCGTGTGCATCTCGCCCTGGAACTTCCCGCTCGCCATCTTCACCGGCCAGATCGCCGCCGCCCTGGCGGCCGGCAACACCGTCATCGCCAAACCGGCCGAGCAGACCCCGCTCATCGCCGCCGCCGCGGTCGCCCTGATGCACGCGGCCGGCATCCCCAACGACGTGATCCAGCTCCTGCCCGGCGACGGCGGCACGGTCGGCGCCGCCCTGGTCGGCGATTCCCGGATCGACGGCGTCTGCTTCACCGGCTCGACCGAGACGGCGAAGCGGATCCAGAGGGCCATGGCCGAGACCGGCGCCGCCGAGGCGCCGCTGATCGCCGAGACCGGGGGTCTCAACGCCATGGTCGTCGACAGCACGGCTCTGCCGGAGCAGGCCGTCCGCGACATCATCGCCTCGGCTTTCCAGAGCGCCGGCCAGCGCTGTTCGGCCCTGCGCTGTCTCTACGTGCAGCGGGAGGTCAAGGATCGGCTGCTGGAGATGCTGTTCGGCGCCATGGACGAATTACGGATCGGCGATCCCCGCCTGCTCTCCACCGATATCGGTCCGGTGATCGACGCCGAGGCCCGCGACGGCATCGAAGCGCACTGCTCAGCCAAGACCGAGGCGGGCAGGGTCCTCAAGCGCCTCAAGGCCCCGTCGACCGGCACCTTCGTGCCGCCGACGGTGATCGAGGTGGACGGGATCGAGGACCTGGACCGGGAAATTTTCGGCCCGGTGCTCCACGTCGCCACTTTCGCGCCGGACGAGATCGACGCCGTGGTCGAGCGGGTGAACGCCAAGGGCTACGGCCTGACCTTCGGCCTGCATACCCGAGTGGACAGCCGGGTGCAGCAGGTGGTCGACCGCGCGAAGGTCGGCAACCTCTACGTCAACCGCAACCAGATCGGCGCCATCGTCGGCTCCCAGCCGTTCGGCGGCGAAGGATTGTCGGGGACCGGCCCGAAGGCGGGCGGCCCGCACTATCTCTCCCGCTTCCGCACCGCGGGAGAAACGCGGGAGACGGCCCAAGCCCCGGCTGCCTTCGTCGACGCCGGCGCGCTGGCCAAACTGATCGGCGGGACCAAGGGACGATCCTCCCTGCGCGCGGTCGGCCGGGCTCTGAAATCCACTTCCCCGGCCCTGAGCGCCGCCGCCGACATCGCCGAACAGGTCCTCGAACTGCCGGGGCCGACCGGAGAGAGCAACCGGTTCAGCGTGCACCCACGGGGCCTGATCCTCTGCCTCGGACCGAGCGCGGAGGCTGCCCGCGATCAGGCAATCCAGGCCCTGGCCACCGGCAACCGCGCGGTCGTCGTCGCGCCGGGCGCGGACGCTGCCCTGGCGGACCTCATGGATCTGACGCCCGCCCTCGCCGTCGCGGAGGGCACGATCGAGATCGGGGGGCTGGCCGAGATCGATGGCATAGACGCCGTCGCCTATGCGGGGACGCGGGAAGACGTTCGACCGATCGCCAAGGCCTTGGCGGCGCGTCCGGGGCCCCTGCTGATCCCGATCACCGACCGGATCGATCCTGAGCGCTACGTGCTGGAACGCCATCTCTGCATCGACACCACGGCGGCCGGCGGAAACGCTTCGCTGTTGGCGGCAAGCGGTCCCGCCTAGCCCGTCTGCTCCCGCCGGGTGAGCGCCATCGCCGTCAGGAAGGCCGTCATCCCGACCAGGACGCATCCGAAAACCGTCCAGCGGACCGCCGCATAACCGCCGACTTCCCAGATCGCCGCGCCGAGCATCGCCGAGGCAGCCGACGCCCCCATGAAGCCCACCGCCAGAGCGCCGGAGATCGCGCCGAACCCGGCGCGGCCAAGGATCTCGGCCGTGACCACCGGCCGGGTAATCGAGGTCACCCCGTAGCCGGACCCCTGTAAAACCACGAACAGCACCAGCAGGCCGGGCCACGCCATCGAACCCATCAGCGACGAAATCGCGCCGATCATGAAGAGGAAGGAGACCGCGCAGATCACCTGCATGGACACCCGGCGCTCCACCGCCATCATCGCCACGCGCCCGGCCACCTGCATTGGGCCGATCATCGATGCGGCCAGAACCGCCGTCGCCACCGGCACATCGCGCTCCGCCAGCATCGGCAGCAGGTGCGTGATGATGATGCCGTGGGTCAACCCGATCATCGAGAAGGTAACGGCGAGCAGCCAGAAGGTCGCCTTGCCCATAGCCCGGCGCAGATCCGACGTGTCGTCGGGCGCGGCCTTCTTTGCCTCAGGCTCGTCTTCCGGCCGCGGCAGGCCGGTCCCGTAGCGAAACAGCGGAATGGCCACCGCCAGAATGATGACGGCAAAGGTCATCACCGCCGTGCGCCAGCCATAGGCCTCGGACACGAAGCCGGCGAGCGGAAAGGACACGGTTCCGGCGAATCCGGCGACCAGGGTGATGCGGGTGATGGCGCGCCGGGCCTGCCCGCCCATCATCCGGGTGACGAAGGCGAAACATGGCTCGTACAGACACCCTGCCATGCAGACGCCGATGCCGAGCCAGAGGATCAGGAACTGCCAGGGACTCTGCACCAGGCTCAGGAGCCCGACCAGCACGCCACCGATGACGGCGCAGGTGGTCAGGACGGTGCGACCGTGGCCGCGATCGATGAAGCGTCCCATCATCGGCGCGAACAGCGCGGAGCAGATCAGCGCGGCCGTGTAGGCGCCGGCCAGTTCCGTCTTGGACCAGCCGAGATCGGCTTCCCAATGCGCGATGAGGGCCGGGAAGCTGTAGAACATCCCGGCCCAGACCAGTGTTTCGGCGATGGCGAGGGCGGCGACCCGCCCCTTGGGAAACGCCGCCGCCGCGGAGTCGGTTGAGGTCAAGCGATCACGCCGTAAAGCGCTCCCATGGAAAAGGCTCCGATAAAGGCGAAACCTAGATATACGGCGAAGACATGGGGCCGGGCCAGAGCCCAAACCGCGATCATGGCGGGAATGGAGCTGACGCCGCCCGCCAGCAGGAAGGCCATCCCCGCACCGGGGGCCATACCCTGTTCGATCAGGCCGCCGACCAGCGGCAGCGCGGCGTAGCCGTTGAGGTAGGCCGGCACGCCCACCAGTGTGGCGCCGAGGATCGTCAGCCAGCCCTCGCCGCCGATCGCCGCACTCACCGTCTCGGCGGGGATGTAGGCGAGCATCAGGCTCTCAAGGAAGAAGGCGACCGCCAGCCACTTGCCGAGGAACAGCGTATTCTCCCAGGCGTTCTTGGCGAACCGCTCACGCCGGCCCGCCTCGCCCCAGAACTTCCACACGACCTCTTTCGGTGCGCGGACGCTGGAGGCGCCGCAGCCGCCGTTGCCCACACCCTCGCGCAGCGGGTTCTCGAACCCGCCGGCGCGGACCACCGCGAAGGTCCGAATCCGCCGATCAGGCCGACCGCGACGGCGGCGGCGACCTTGAACAGGGCGAAGTCCATGCCCAGGGTCCCGGCCGTCAGGAAGAACATAGACGGATCCATCAACGGAGAGGCCAGCCAGAACGCCATGACCGGGGCGAGCGGCACGCCCATGGACAGCAACGCGGCGATCAGCGGAATGACGCCGCAGCTGCAGAACGGAGACAGCGCCCCCATGAGGGCCGCGGCCCCGATCATGGTCACCTCGCGCCCTTCAAAGGCGCGGGCGATCAGACTGTCGGCTCCGCTGGCCTTAGCGTAGGCGGCGATCGCGATGGAGGCGAACAGGAAGGGCGCCACCCCAAGCAGCGCGTCGCCGACGAAGATCGCACTGGCACCCGCCTGATCCGCGCTGAACAGGGCCAGCGCAACGAAGGCCGCAAGCACGACGAAGACCGTCCAGTCGATCCTGTCGGCGAACCGCCGGGTGGTGAGGGCCATATCGGCCATGGCACGTGTCCTTCTTCTCTATTCCCAAGAATATCGACATTCCTGGGCAAAAAAAACCGCGTTCAGGCGGCGTTGCAGGAACTGCCCCGCGCGTCGGCGCAGCATTCCCGGGTGAGATAGTCGATGGTCGCCTGCATCTCGTCGAAGATGGCGTGGCAATACAGGGTGGTCCCTTCCCGCTCCTGGCGGACCAGCCCAACCGCGATGAGCTTGTGCAGGTGATGCGACAGGGTCGAGCGCGCAGTCCCGGTGCGGGACTGGATCTCGCCGACCGGAAGCCCGTCGGGCCCGGCGCGCACCAGGGTCCGAAAGATTTCTAGCCGGGTCTCGTTTCCAAGCGCTTCAAGCCGGCGCGCCGTGTCAGCACTGTTCATAAGTCGAACATAGGATGATGCGACCTTCCATGCAACGGTATTTCGAAGAATATGGGAATTTAAGTCGGCATTGATCCGGAGGGGGGACTGACCCGTATACTGATGGTCCTCTGCAGCAGATGAATCGGCGCCATGGCCGCCCCAATCGACCACCCCTTGCGGTTTCCCCTGGCGGCAGAGTTGCACGCCCGCCCCTTTGCCGAACTCGAAGCGCCCGAGCGGATCTCCCATATCGCCATGCTCACGGGCACCGGTTCCCGCGATACCGAACGCGACTGTCTCGACGAGCTCTGCTCACGGCTCGGCGGCACGCCGCCCAGCGAGGAGGCGACCCACCACATCATGGATTTCGGCACGTTCCGCCTGAAATGGGAACGCCATACGGAATTCACGACCTACACCTTCCTGCGCCACGGTCCCTTCGACTCGCCGTTCGCCGAGCCTGCCGCTTCGCTGGTGCCGGCGGACTGGCTGTCCGGCCTGCCCGGCGAACGGGTGGTCGCCATGCATCTCGCACTGCTGCCCGCCGACGGCGATCGGGCGGACGCGACGGTGGCCAAACACCTGGCGGAGAGTTCCCTGTGCCGGGCGACGGTCCTGGGCGGCGCGGCGGAGATCGCCACCGACCATCGGATCGCGCCGGACGGGTTCACCCGCATGCTGGTGTTCGACCGCTCTCTGCTGCCGCGCCAGGCCGGCCGTCTGGTCCAGCGCCTGGCCGAGATCCAGACCTACAGGGATATGGCCCTGCTGGCCCTGCCGAAGGCGCGGGAGGCGGCACCGACCATCGCGCGGATCGACGCCGCTCTCGCCGAACTGACGGGCATGATGACCTCGACCGGTCAGATCGACGACGAGCAGCGCATGCTCGAACGGCTGATCACCCTCTCGGCCGAGATCGAGGAGAACATCGCCGCCACGTCCTACCGGTTCGCCGCGGCCCGCGCCTATGAGGGGCTGGTCATCGACCGGGTGACGGAGATCGCCGAGGTTCCCCTCGCCGACCATCCGACGCCGAGCGCCTATGTCGATCGCCGGTTCACGCCGGCGATGCGAACCTGCGCGTCGACGGCCGCCCGCCAGTCCTCCCTGTCGGAGCGGGCCACCCGCGCGGCCAACCTTCTGCGCACCCGCGTCGACATCACGCTCGAGGCTCAGAACCGCGATCTTCTGGCCTCGATGGACCGCCGGGCGAAGCTGCAGCTTCGCCTGCAGCAGACCGTGGAAGGCCTCTCGGTGGCGGCGATCACCTACTATCTGGTGAGTTTGGTCGGCTACCTGCTCTACGCGATGAAGGCGGCCGGCGTGGCGATGAACGTTCCGGTCGTCCAGGGACTATCGGTTCCGGTCGTCGCCGGCCTGATCTGGCTCGGCGCCCGCAGGGCCAGGCGACGCCTCACCCGAGACGATGAATAGCCGGGTCGGAAATAGCCGACCGGAAAACGGAATCGTCGGTCAGGCGACGGGAGCGGTCCCCGACACACCGGCGGCACCGGTTGCCATCAGTGCGCCGAGCGCCGTCTTGACGATCGCCTCGGCATCCAGACCGGCATCCCTGTACTGGGCGCTCTGACTGTCGTGATCGATCGGCCGGTCCGGCAATACCATCGGGCGCACCGCCAGACCCGCATCCAGCAGTCCCGTATGGGCCAGATGGTGCATGACCTGGGTGGCGAAACCGCCGATCGCATTTTCCTCCACGGTGATCAGCACCGGATGCTCGCGGGCCAGCCGACTCACCAGGTCCGTGTCGATCGGCTTGGCGAAGCGGGCGTCGGCGACGGTCGTCGAAATCCCCCGGGCGGACAGCGCCTCGGCCGCCGCCAGCGCGTCCTGAAGCCGGCCGCCGAGCGCCAGGATGGCGACGGCCGTACCCTCGCGGACCACCCGGCCTTTTCCGATCTCCAGCACCGATCCGGTCGCCGGCAACTCGACGCCGACACCCTCGCCGCGCGGATAGCGCACCGCGGACGGCCCGTCGTCGATGGCCGCGGCGGTGGCCACCATGTGCTTCAGCTCCGCCTCGTCCGACGGCGCCATGATCACGAAATTCGGCAGGCAGCCGAGATAGGTGACGATCGAAGGCGCCCGCATGGGTCGCTCCGTCGGCACCGACCAGACCGGCCCGGTCGATGGCGAAGCGCACCGGCAGGTTCTGCAACATGACATCATGAACGACCTGGTCGTAGTCCGCGCTGCAGAAAGGTCGAGTAGATCGCGCAGAATGGCTTCAGGCCCTCCGCAGGCCATGCCGGCGGCAAAGGTCACCGCGTGCTGTTCGGCGATGCCCACATCGAAGCTGCGCCTGGGAAACCGCTCGGCGAACTTGTTCAGGCCGGTTCCGGACGGCATCGCCGCGGTCACGGCGACGATCCGGTCGTCGGCCTCGGCGGCCTGGATCAGCGCTCTCCGCGAAGACGTTGGTGTAGCTCGGCGCGTTCGGCTTCGGCTTGGCCTGGGCGCCCGTGACCACATCGAACTTGGCGACGGCGTGATACTTCTCGGCATTGGCCTCGCCGAAGGGATGGCCGCGACCCTTCTCGGTGACCACATGCAGCAGCACCGGCCCCTGCTTGCGCCCCTTCAGCTTCTTCAGGATCGGCACCAGGTGATCGAGGTTGTGACCGTCGACCGGACCCGACGTAGAAGAAGCCCATCTCCTCGAAGAGAGTGCCGCCTGTCACGCATGCCGCGGGCGAATTCCTCGGCCCGTTCGGCGGCCCGCTCCAACGGCTTCGGAAAATGCTCGAGCGACCTGCTTGCCCAAGCTCGCGGAGCGACGCGAAAGACCGCGACGACAGCGATCTGCGACAGATAGGCGCTCATCGCCCCCACCGGCGGCGCGATCGACATGTCGTTGTCGTTCAGGATCACCAGCATTCGGCTGGCCGATCGCACCGGCATTGTTCATCGCTTCGTAGGCCATGCCCGGCGCTCATGGCGCCATCGCCGATCACCGCGACCACGTCGAAATCATCGCCCAGCAGGTCGCGGGCCGCCGCCATGCCGAGGCCGGAGGAGATCGAGGTCGAGGACTGTGCGCGGCGCCGAACGGGTCGTACGCGCTCTCCGACCGCTTGGTGAAGCCGCTGAGAGCCCGCCGCCCTGGCGCAGGGTCCGGATCCGGTCGCGCCGGCCGGTCAGGATCTTGTGCGGGTAGGCCTGGTGGCCGACATCCCAGATCAACCTTG
Source organism: Thalassobaculum sp. (assembly GCA_048983575.1). GTDB lineage: Bacteria > Pseudomonadota > Alphaproteobacteria > Thalassobaculales > Thalassobaculaceae > Thalassobaculum. The sequence continues at coordinate 3,472,634 of JBLZTD010000001.1, forward strand.
TCCTTCGGCGTGTCGAAGACGTGATGCAGGGCGACGGTGAGTTCCACCACGCCCAGACCGGCGCCGAGATGTCCGCCGGTCGCGGAGACGGCGGACAATCGTCTCGGCCCGAAGCTCGTCCGCCACCTGGCGCAGTTCGGCCGTCGTCAGCGCCTTCAGATCCGCCGGCGACGGCGATCCTATCAAAGAAGCGGTGTCTCGGGACGGTGGCTCATGATCCGAATCTCAATGCGTCAGTTCGTGCGGTCGACGACGTAGCGGGCCGCTTCCCGAAGGGGATCCGCCGCCTCGTCGAAGACGTCGAGCGCCCGGATCGCCTGATCGATCAGCAGATGCGCCTGCGCCCGGGCCCGATCCGCGCCGAGAATGGAGACGAACGTCGCCTTCCCCGCGGCGGCATCCTGGCCAACCGGCTTCCCAGTCTTCTCCGGATCGCCTTCCGCATCCAGCAGGTCGTCGGCGATCTGGAAGGCCAGGCCGAATTCCTGCGCGAAATTGTGCAGAGCCATATAGGACCGATCGGAGCCTCTGCCCAGGACCGCGCCGGCGACCGCAGGCGAATGCGAACATCTCTCCGGTCTTCAGCCGCTGCAGGCGGGTGATCGCACCGATGTTCAGCTCCGGCTCCTTCTCCGTCAGAAGATCAATCATCTGGCCGCCACACATGCCGTGGCCGCCCGCCGCCTGAGACAGCTCTTTCACCAGTTCGATGCGGACATTCGGATCGGAATGGGTCTCGGGAGCGGCCAGCACCTCGAAGGCCAGCGCCTGGAGCGCATCGCCTGCCAGAATCGCGGTCGCCTCGTCGAACTGCTTGTGACAGCTCGGCTTGCCCCGGCGCATATCGGAATTGTCCATCGCCGGCAGGTCGTCATGGATCAGCGAGTATGTATGCATGAACTCCACCGCCGCGGCGACGCGCGCGGCGCACCGCCGATCGACGCGAAACAGGCTGGCCGACTGCATCACCAGGAATGGCCGCAGGCGCTTCCCGCCGGCCTCGCAGGAATAGCGCATGGCCTCGAACAGCCGCGCCTCGGCGTCGTCGGGCTGCGGCAGGAGCAGGTCCATGGTCCTCTCGACCGTGGCGGCACACTCCGCCATCAGCGTCGCCAGATCGGCCATCCGCTCGTCTCCTCAGGCGTCGAAGTCGTTGGTTCCGGAGGGCTGTCCGCTCTCGTCGAGCTTGATCTTCTCGACCTTGAGCCGGGCCTCCTCGAGCTTCTTCTGGCAGTGCTTCTTCAAGGCAGCGCCACGTTCGTAGGCGGCGATCGCGTCGTCCAGCGATCCCCGTCCCTGTTCCAGGGTCTCGACGATCGCCTCGAGCTCGCGTAGGGCGTCCTCGAAGCTCATGGCATCGACGGGAGCGGCGGACGGGGCGGCAGCGTTTGTATCGGTCACTTCAATCCTCCGGAAAGCGCGCGGAGTGTAGGCATCGGGTGGGCCGGAAACAAGCGTAGCCAACGCCGTTAGGCGGACCGGGCACCGGCGCCGTCCCAACCCCGGTCAGGCGGTCATGAGCTGCTTCACATGGGCCGCCGTGCACTGGGACAGGGCCTCCAGGTCATACCCGCCCTCGAGGCATGAAACGACCCTGCCGCCGCAGACCTCGTCCGCAACCCGCATCAGCTCCGCCGTCGCCCAGACGAAATCCTCGACATCCAGCATCAGCGAGGCCAGCGGATCGTCGCGATGGGCATCGAACCCGGCGGAAATGATCAGCAGTTCCGGCTTGAAGGCGGCAATGGCCGGGAGGAGGCGATCGGTCATTGTCTGACGGAACTCTGGCCCGCCCGACATCGGCGCGAGAGGGGCGTTGACGATGTTGCCCTGCCCGCGCTCGGTCGCCGCGCCGGTCCCGGGATAAAGCGGCATCTGATGGGTCGAGGTGTACAGAAGGCTCGGCTCGTCCCAGAAGGCCGCCTGGGTGCCGTTGCCGTGATGCACGTCGAAGTCCATGACCGCGACCCGGGAGAGTCCGTGGACCGCCTTGGCGTGCCGCGCGGCGATGGCGACGGAGTTGAACAGGCAGAATCCCATGGCCCGTTCGGGTTCAGCGTGATGCCCCGGGGGCCGAGCCGCGCAGAAGGCGTTCGCCGCCTCGCCCGCCAGCACGGCATCGGTCGCCGCAACGGCCGCACCGGCCGCGCGCAAGGCCGCCTCGCCCGACCCGGGCGACAGGAAGGTATCGCCGTCCAACGCCGTCATGCCGCTCTTGGGGACCGCCTCGAGGATGCCCGCGATGTAGCGCTCCGGATGCACGCGGGCGATCTGCTCGACCGTGGCACGGGGGGCCTCCCGGCGTTCGAGATCCTCAAAGACCGAATTGTCGAGGGCCTTCCAGATCGCCTTGATCCGTGCCGGATGCTCCGGGTGCATCTGGCCGGTCTCGTGCAAGGCATAGGCGTCATGGGTGAAAAGCAGCGTTGTCATGGTCGGAACTTATCAAGCGCGCCGCTCGCGCACCAGCAGGAGCACCCGGCTGCCGCGATAGACGACATCGGCATGCTGCTCGTACCCGAGCGACCGCGCGAGACGGATGGACGCGGCATTGTCCGGGTCGATGATGCAATGGGTCCGCGCGCAGGTGAGCGTGCCGTCGATCCAGCGGTGGAGGGCCGTCGCGGCCTCGGTTCCGTAGCGGCGGCCGTGACACGCGCCGGAGAGGACCCATCCGGCCTCCGCCAAGTCTTCCGGCTCGTCCAAGCCGTCGCGCCGGAAATGGGCGACGCCGACATCGCCCACGAACCGTCCGCTCTCCCGTTCCTCGACCGCGAAATAGCCGTAGCCGAAGAGAGACCAATGCCCGACATAGCGCAAGAGCCGGGCCCAGCTTTCCTGACGGTTTGACGGCGCGCCGATGAAACGCACGACCGCCGGATCCGTCCAAAGTGTCTGGAGGTCTTCGGCGTCCTCCAGACGGTGCCGGCGCAGCACGAGCCGATCCGTCTCGATCACCGGTTCCAGCATGCCATGCCCCCGCGCTATCCGGAAAACGCGTCCCGACATATTGCCGCGCCCGCGGCGCACTCTACTATCCTCACGGCATTCCTATCTCAACATCGTGAGTGGTGAGCGTTTCTGATATAGGAGAAGTTCAACGGTCTATAGAGACGCTGTCTCCAGCCATCCCTTGTTTCGACTTCGTGAGGACTTCAGCGCGATGCCCCGCCTCGCACGATCCGCCGTCCTGTTGCTCGGGCTCTGGGCCCTGCCGCTCCTGCTGTCGATGCCCGGGAGTGCGCATGCCCAGGGTCGCGCTGCCTCCGTCGCCGTCGATCCCGTGACCCGCCAGCCGCTGATCGCCACGGTGGACGTCCTCGGACGGTTCGTCGCCCGACAATCGGGTGTCCTCGCCGCCCGGGTCGCCGAGCGGGTCGACGAAGTCACCGTCCAGGTCGGCGACCGGGTGTCCAGGGGCGATGTGATCGCCAAGCTGTCGAGCGACAGGCTCGCGGCCGAGCGCGCCCGCATGGAAGCCCAGGCGAAGGCGGCGGCCTCCGACATCATCGCCGAGCGGGCCGGTCTGGCGAAGGCGCAGCAGACCCTGGACCGGCTGAACAAGCTGAAATCCTCAAGCGCCTACCGGCCCGACCGGGCCGAGGATGCGGAGCGTGACGTGGAAGCGCATCGTGCCGCGCTGCGCGCCGCTGAAGCCGACGCCGCGACCGCCAAGGCTCAACTGGATCTGGCCGAAATCGCCCTGACCGACGCCACGATCACGGCGCCCTACGACGGGGTCGTCACGGTCAAGCACGTGTCCGCCGGTTCCTACGTGCGGCTCGGCGATCCGGTGGTGACGATGCTCAACCATCTTGAGCTGGAGATCGAGGCGGACGTGCCGGCGAACAGGACCGGCGGACTTACGCCCGGCACCCTCGTCGAAGGCACCCTGCAGGACGGCACGCGGCTGTATGCGGTGGTTCGGGCCGTGGTGCCGGAGGAGAACACCCGGACCCGGACACTCGCGGTCCGTTTCGTGCCGCAGGAGACCGCCGCCGTCGCCAACGCGGCGAACCAGGCCGTCACCCTGGCGGTTCCGCTCGACAGCTCCCGCCAGGTGCTCACCGTGGACAAGGACGCGGTCACGGTTCAGCGCGGCGAGAACATCGTCTTCATCGTCGAGAACGACAAGGCGGTGCCGCGCAGCGTGCGGCTCGGCGAGAGTGTGGGCAACCGCTTCGAGGTGATCTCGGGCCTCGAAGAGGGCGATCGCGCCGTGATCCGTGGCAACGAGGTCCTGCGTCCGGGGCAGCCGGTCACGGTCGGCGAGGGTCAGGGATAAGCCGATGAACATCATCCGCGCCTCGATCGAGCGACCGATCGCCGTCATCTCCGCCGTGCTGATGGTGGTGATGTTCGGCATTGTCGCCCTGCTCAACATCCCGATCCAGCTCGCGCCGGACGTCAACCGGCCGGTCATCACCGTCGAGACCCAGTGGTTCGGCGCCGCACCGGCCGAGGTTGAGCGCGAAATCGTCAACCGTCAGGAGGACGAGCTGCGCGGGCTCGAGGGCCTGGAGGAGATGGTCGGGACCGCCGCAGACCGGCCGGGCCCGAGGTCGAATTGGAGTTCATGGTCGGAGACCGACATGGACCGCGCCCTGCTCCTGGTGGCCAACCGGCTCGACCGGGTGGGCGACTATCCGGACCGAAGTCGATCGAGCCGACGCTGAGCACCGCCGGCGCCGAGGACAACCCGATCGCCTGGCTGACCCTCCGCGCAGGTACCCGGCAATGACCGGCCGATGCCACACCTTCGGCGATTTCGCCGAGGACGTGGTCAAGACCCGGATCGAGCGGGTGCCACGGCGTCAGCCGCGTCGACGTCTACGGCGGCGCCGAGCGGGAGATGCAGGTCATCGATCGATCCGGAACGGCTCGCCCGATAACCGGCATCACCGATCGGTCAGGTGGTCCAGGGCCTGCGCGCCGCGAACGCGTCGATTATCGGCCGGCGACGGTGGAGGAAGGCAAACGCCGTTACACGGTGCGCACCGAGGGCGACTTCGAGAGCGTCCAGTCGGTCGCGCGACGTCGTCCTGCGATCGACGGTGGATCCGGCCACCGGCCGGGTCGCCCGGTTGACCGCTGGCGCGATATCGGCGAGGTCGTCTTCGACTACAAGGAACCGGTCGCCCGCATCCGCTATGTTCGGCGAGCCCGGCATGGCCATGCACGGTCCGGCGGGAAACCGGGCGCCAACGTTATCGAGACCATGGCCGGCAGTCCGATGCCGCCTTGCAGGAACTCTCCGGGTTCGAGCTGTCCGAACCAGAAGGCCTGTACATCAAGCAAGGTCTACGACGAGACCGACCTACATCAACCCTCGGCCATCAGCCTGGTGCAGCAGAACATCTGGGTCGGCGGCCTGCTGGCCGCCGTGGTCCTGCTGACTCTTCCTGCGCTCCGGCTCGGCCGACGCTGGTGGTGTCGCTCGCCATTCCTGTCTCGGTAGTCGGGTCTTTCGTCGCCATGGCGGCGCTGGGACGCTCGCATCAACGTCGATCTCCCTCGCCGGCCTCGCCTTCGCCGTGGGCATGGTCGTGGATGCGGCCATCGTGGTCCTGGAGAACATCTTCCGGCTGAGGCAGAACGGGCGCAGCGCGAAGCGACGCCGCCTATTCTCGGCGCCTCCCAGGTCTGGGGCGCGGTACTGGTCTCCGCGCTTACGACGGTGATGGTTTTCATTCCGATCCTGGTCATGCAGCTCGAGGTCGGGCAGCTTTTCCGCGACATCGCGGTGGCGATCTCGGTTTCGGTGCTGCTCTCGCTGCTGGTCTCGGTCACGGTCGTGCCGGCGCTGGCGAGCCGCCTGCTCGGGACCTGGGGTCGAGAAGGCCCAGAGCCGCCGCATGCCCGGTCATCGACCAGTTCGCGCGCGGCTTCCACCGGGGCTGTCATGGGGTATGACCCGCCGTCGCGGTAAAGCATCGGCGCGGATTCGCCGTCGCGCGACGATTCGTCGCCATCTGACGATCATCTGTTCGGTTTCCACCTATATCTTCCTGCCGAAGCTCGACTACCTGCCCAACGGCAACCGCAACCTCGTGATCGGCATCGCCTGGCGCCGCCGCCAGGCTACAACCTGGACACCCAGACCGAGATCGCCGGAACTGCTCGAGACCGCGACCCGGCCCATCTGGGACGAGAATGCCGAACGGACGTCCAGACCGAAGCCGGCACACCGACCCTCGGGCGCTTCTTCTTCGTCGCCTTCCGCGCCAACACCATCATCGGCGCCGCCGCGGCCGCGATGAGTCCGGCGTTGCGGATCTGATCCCGGTGCTCCGCGGTCCGGTCAGCGCCGTGCCCGGAACGCGTGCGCGTTCTTCTTCCAGACATCGCTGTTCGGACGCGGCGTCGGCGGCGCCGGCGCCGTCGATCTCGACATTTCCGGCGGCGACATCGAGACGAGATCGTGCAGCGTCGGCCCAGCGTATCGACCGGGCGATCAACGACGTGCTGTCCCCGCAGCGAGGGCACCCAGCATCCGCCCGCTGCCGAGCCTGACGCTCGGTGCGCCGGAAGTCCGGTCTGCTGCCGCACCGCACCCAACTTGCGGATAACGGGATCTCGGCCCTCGAACTCGGCCAGACCGTGGACGCGTTCAACGACGGGCTGCGGGTGGCGGAGATCACCGTGGACGGCGAACGGCTCGACCTGACCTTGCGGGGGCCGAGCTGAATAACGTGACCGAGACCCAGGGGATCAGACGCGCTGCCGGTGGTCACCGAGCAGGGCATGATCCTGCCGGTCGAGTTCCCTGGCCGATGTCGATGGTGACGACCGGACCGACCGAGATCCGCCACCGCGAGCGCCAGCGCACCATCACGCTCAGTCGTACAGCCCCCCGCCGCCATCGCCGCTGGAGGAAAGCATGGAGATCCTGCGCGACCAGGTCATCGCCAAAGTGATCGCCGAGGGCGTGCCGCCGGGGATCACGATGCGGTTGTCGGGGACCGCCAGACAAGCTGCCAGGAGACCTGGGCGGAGATGCAGATCGACCTGGTGATGGCCCTGGCCATCGTCTACCTGGTCATGGCGATCCTGTTCGAGAGCTTCCTCTATCCGATCATCATCGTGTTCTCGGTACCCGCTGGCCACGGCCGGCGGGATGGTTGGGTCTCGGCATCCTGAACACCTTCACGCCAGCAGAACGCTGGACATGCTGACGCTGCTCGGGTTCGTCATCCTGATCGGCATCGTGGTGAACAACGCGATCCTGCTGGTCCATCAGACGCTGTTCCATCACCTGCGCAACGAGGGCATGGCTCCCGGACGAGGCGATCATGGAAGCGACCAGCAACCGCATCCGGCCGATCTTCATGTCGACCCTGACCGAGCGTGCTCGGCATGCTCCCGCTGGTGGTGTTCCCGGGCGCCGGCTCGGAGCTGTATCGCGGTCTCGGCTCGGTCGGTCGTCGGCGGGCTCGCGCTGTCGGCGCTGCTGACCCTCGGCCTGATCCCGCCGATGCTCTCCCTGTTCATGTCGGCCATTGAAGGCCGCAAGGCGGCCAAAGCGCAACCGACCTCACCGCCGGCCTCATCCCCAATCGGCCAGCCCAAGCCCGACGGCGCACCGGCTGAATGAGGCCGACGGCAGGCGTCCCGGACCTGCAGGTCCGCCGGGAGATGGCTGGCCGTCCGCGCCGATCGTGATGATGAATTCGTTGACCTTATTCCCTGGGCAAACGATGTGTTAACGTTTCCCGAGCAGGGTGTGGGGAGACATCGTGCGATGAATTCGTCTGCAACCGGGGCCTGCGCATGACGCCGCAACAGTTCGTCATGATCCTTCACGAACATGAGGCTTGGCTCACACAGGGCCGGGGCGGCGTGCGGGCGAACCTTGCCCGTCAGAACCTGACGGGCTTCTCGCTTGAGGGTGCGAAACTGCGCGGCGCGAAGATGTCCGGCAGCGATCTGACCCGGGCGATCCTGCAGCGCACCGATCTGTCCGAGGCCGATCTGTTCTGCGCCATCCTTGACGGAGTCGATGCGAAGAACTGCAACCTGGAGAATGCCGATCTGCGCGGCGCCAACATCCGCAATGTCAATCTGACGGGTGCCAATCTGCGCGGCGCCGACTTCCGCGGCGGCACCCTCATGTTCGGCAGCGACGACGAGGACGGCGAACGGGAGAGCCCGACGAACAACGAGCGCGGCGCCAATCTCTCCAACTCGGCCATGGCCAATGCCAATCTGGCGGGCGCCACGCTCTCCGGCGCCAATCTTTCCGGCGTCAATCTGCGCAACGCCAATCTGGAAGGCGCAGACATGAAGGGATGCATCCTCAGCGATACGGACTTCACCGGCGCCAATCTGCAGGATGCGCAGCTTCAGGGTGCCGTGATCAACAACACGGTATTCAAACACGCGAACCTGTCCGGCGCGAACGTCGACGGCTGCGATATGTCATCGGCCAATCTGACCGGTGCCAACATGGTGCGCAGCGAGGACACGCTGCCGCCCGACATCCGGGACATGCTGAACAACCATTATGTCTGGATTTCGCGAGGATGGCCGGCTCGGAGACCGGGCGGTTCTGGTCGGAACCGACCTCAGCCATATCGACCTGTCCGGCGTGAACCTGTCGGGCGCCGATCTCCATACCAGCAATCTGTCCGGCGCCAACATGTCCGAGACGCTGCTCGTCATGTCGGATCTGGCCAAGTGCAACCTGGAAGGCTCGGACCTCAGCAAGTCCACGCTGGAGGGCGTCAATCTCTCCAACGCCAGCCTTGTCGGCGCCAACCTGCAGAAGGCAAACATCTCGCCGGTCAACCTGAAGGACAGCAAGGGACGCCCGACCGGGCGGCTGTGGCCTGCCAATCTCTCGGGGGCGAAGCTGAACGGCGCCGACCTGCGCGGCGCCGACCTGCGCGGCGCCAACCTCTCCCACTGCGACCTGTCCGGCGCCCAACTCAAAGGCGCCAATCTGACAGGTGCCAACCTGACCGACACGGTTGTCGACCCCGACCAGCTCGATGCCGCGGTGAACACCGAGGCCGCCGCCGTCTGAGCGGTTCCGGTTGTCGGGCGAGGCCCAACGCACTATTCTGGGACTGCACAGACAGGAGGCACGTCATGCGTACTCTCATAATCGCCTGTGGATTGAGTTTCGGGCTTATCGGCTTCGCGGCCACGGACGCCTCGGCGTGCGGCTGGTCGAGCAAGTCGGCGTCGACCACGTCGCCCAGCCAAACGGTAATGGCGCCACAAACACAAACACCGAAGCCGTCGTCGGACGGCTGAGGAATAGCGGATCCAGCTGGCGATGCTCCGGCATCGCCAGCGCATCGGGATACGCGGTCCGCTTTCTCCAAATCGGCGCGACGTTTGGTCGAAAGATTAAACGTCGCGTTAAGTTTTTAACGCTATGCAAGGGTCAGCCCATTCGAATTCGAACCGCTATCGGGATTGACCTTCAAAATGAAGACCACCGTGGCCGCGCCTGACGCATCCTTCATCAGCACGATCAGCGACCAGCTTCTGAGCATGGTCAGCCGTGTCGAAGCAGATGTCGCCCGCTATGCCGACAGCGCCATCGGGCCGCTCGGCGGCGGATTTGTGATCTATTACCTGACCGACGAGAACGGGGAGCCGCTCAAGGACGTGACGGCAATGGACCTGGGCGCCAGCCTGAAGGACATCACCGAGACCAGAGGATTTCAGCAGTTGCGGGAACACTGCGAAGCGCAGGGCCTCAAGGTTCGCATCGATGAGCATTTTTACGCCACCGACCCACGGCCAACGAAGATCTACCGTGTGATCGTGGACGGCTGGCAGCCGGGCCCTTCGGCATGACCCCGGAACAGATCCTGAAGATGATCGAGAGCCACGAGCGGTGGCTCCAGCGCAAGTCGGGCGGGCAGCGCGCGGACCTCTCCGGCTGCAACCTCTCCGAATTCAACCTGACCAGTGCGACGCTCCAGTCGGCAAAACTGTCCGGCGCATACATGGCGCGGGCCATTCTTACCGGCGCCGATCTGTCCTATGCGGACATGTTCTGCGCGAATCTCGACGGAGCCGACCTGTCGCGATCGCTGCTCATGCGCTGTGATCTGCGCGGCGCCTTCATGCGCGGGGCCAATCTCGCCGGCGCCAATCTGAAGGAAGCGGACCTGCGCGGCGGGGCGCTGATCAGCGGGAATCCGACGGCGCCGGCGACCATGATCCGCGCCAATATCGGCCAGTCGGAGCTCGACGAGGCGGAACTGAACGGGGCCAACCTGTCCGGCACCGATCTCTCCCACTCCAGCATGGTCGGCGCGACACTGGAGAAGACCCTTCTCTGCGGCGCCAATCTGTCCGGGGTGAACCTGGAGAACGCCAACCTGCAAGGGGCTGACCTGTCCGGCGCCAATCTGTCGGAAGCCAAGATCGTCGGCGCGAACCTGTCCGGGGCAAACCTGTCCGGCGCGCTGATCCACCGGACCCAGCTTCGCAATTCCGACCTCCACGGGGCGATCCTCGAGAACGTCGATCTATCCTCCGCCGATCTCGCCGGTGCCAATTTGGTGAATGCCGACGGCCGGGGGCTGTCCCGCTCGATGCGCGACATCCTGCGCGACCACGCGGTCTGGATCCGCGAGCAGGGCCGCGGCGGGTCGCGCGCCCAGCTCGCCAAGACCGACCTGTCCGGCATCGACATCTCGGATGTGAACCTGTCCGGCGCCGATCTGCGCGAGGCACAGATGGCCGGCGCCACACTTCGCCGGACCAGTCTGGTGATGTCCGACCTCTCCGGCGCCGACCTGACGGGCTCCGACCTACGGGATGCGGAACTGGCCGGCATCAATCTGTCCGGCGCCAACCTGAGCGGCAGCCGGGCGGCCGGCGCCGACTTCTCCGAGGTGGAACTGAAGTCTGCGGACGGCACGCCGACCGGACGCATGTGGGTCTCGAACCTGTCGGGGGCCGTGTTCATCGATTCCGATCTGACCGGCGCGAAGCTCACCGGTGCCAACCTCAAGGGAGCCAATTTTCAGGGTGCCCGTCTGACCCGGGCGCATCTGCGCGGGGCCGAAATCGACGGCGCCAACCTGACGCCGGAGCAGCTGGCCGAGACCGCCAGCAAGCCCTGACGGCCGGCCGCGCTCAACTCCCGGTCGGCCGACGCCGGCGCGTCCCGCTTGCTCCCCTGCCCTACCAGCCGTTCACCCGATCCCAGAAAGCCACCACGGGCTGCTTCGGCCCCTTCGACAGCCCGTCCACCACAGCGTATCGGTCATACATCGCCGCGGTCATGCAGACGTGGTTCGGAAGCACGTGGACCCGGCTGCCGATCGGCAGAACCGCCGGATCCGCGCCCGATCCGGCGACCCGGCCGTGCTCCTGATGGACCGCCTCGACGCTCAGACCCGGCAGCGGCCGACCGTACGCGTCGGTGAGGAGGCCGAACCCGCAATCCCGAGGTTGCGCCTGGGTCGAGCGGTCCTTGGATAGGGCGAGCGCCCCCGCGTCGATATGGGCGGTCCCCTGATCCGGACGCAACCCGGTCACGCTCGCCATGACCGTGACCGCAATGTCCTCGAGGCCGCAGCAGCCGACACCGGATTGAAACAGGTCCATGAACATGTACACGCCCGGCCGCATCTCGGTGACGCCGTCGAGCGAGCGGGCGAAGAGGGCGCCGGGGGTCGAGCCGACGCTGACCACCGGGCAGCCATGCCCGGCCCGCCGCAGGCGCTCGGCCGCCAGGACCGCGCCCGACCGCTCGGTCTCGGCGATGTCCGCAATGGCCTCCGGATCCGTGCAGCTATAGGTGTGACCGGCATGGGCTAGGATGCCGCGGACCTCCTGCCCCCCGTCGCGCAGGATATCGGCGATCTCAAGCAGCTCGGCCGCCCGGGCGTCGATCCCGCCACGGTGCTCTCCCACATCGACCTCGATCATCACCGCGAAGGTCACGCCGCGGGCTTTGGCGACCGCCACAATCTCGGTCGCGATCACCGCGTTGTCCGTGGTGACCGCGAGATCAATGCCCCGCGCCAGAAGATAGGCGGCCTGGCCGAGGCGCGACGGCGAAATGCCGACCGCCAAGGTGATGTCGGTGAAGCCGTTCTCCGCGAAGTACTGTGCCTCCCGCATCGTGGAGACCGTGATCGGTCCGGTCTCGGCCGCCAGCGCCCGCCGCGCGACATCCGCCGACTTCGCGGTCTTGCAATGGGGACGCAAACGCACACCGAGCGCTTCGGCGCGGCCGCGCATCCGGGTCAGGTTGCGCTCCATCTTGGTCCGGTCGAGGACCAGGCAGGGGGTCGGCAGATCGCCGAGGGTCGGCGTGGCGTCGCTCACGGTGATCTCCTCACTGAAATCAGGTTTCGCATAGCACGACCAATCGCCCCGGAGCGACCGGTCAAAGCGGCGCGACGATCCCGAAATCGCCCTCGGCCCGCCGGATCAGCGCGCCTCTTCTCTTATGCGCCTCGGCTACCGCCCGACGCACCCTGTCCCGCTCCGGTACCAGCTCGATACGGATGCCGAGGGAAGCTTCAAGCTTGCGCCGGCCGGCGTCGTCCAGCCGGCTGAGATATGCGATCGCCGCCTCGTTTCCCGCGACTTTGGCGGCAGCGTCGAGATCCGTCGGCACCGGGAGATTGTACAATTCATACTGATGGGCGTGAGTCAGGCGGTAGTGATAAAGGGCCTGCCCCATCCAGGCGAGAACGTAGGGGCGGCTCATCAGGGCCTGGGAAAAAAACACGTCATGCACCCGACTGAGCACTTTGGGAATGCGCGTCCAGTCTCCCGCATGGGTCAGCGCGCGACCGGCCAGCGCCATGCCGCTCGACGGCATGAAATTGTAGAAGGTCCCGCCGATCTGTCGGGCCGACCCATGCGCCCAGGTCCCGATATGCTGACCCTTCAGGTTCCGCGCCGGCCGCATGTCGCGGTCGTAATAGGCGTGCGGCACCGAGATGACCTCCGCGCCCGTAGAGCGGTGCGCCCGAACCAGGGTCGCGGCGAACTCACGGTCGAGACGGTCGTCGGCATCGGCATAGGCGATCATGTCGAAACCGTTCTGCACCGCCCAGACGCCGCCCGCCGCCCGGGGCGTGCCGCCGCTGTCATCGGCGGGATGCGGAAGGCTGAGCGTCATTCGGCCCTCGCCCTCGAAGGACGGGTTGTGGGCGCCGTCACCCACCATCACGTGGGTGACCGGATGGCTCTGGGCCGCTACCGATTCGATCAGCGCATGAACCCAGGCTTCCGGCTCGTTGCGGTACGGCGTGACGATGGCGACTTTCAAGACCGGGCTCCGCGCGGTGTCGGGCTCAGGCCACGCGGTGCAGCAGATCGCGGCCTTCCCGAAGACGGGTGATGTTCTCGGCCGCGACGGCGAGGCTCCGCTCCAGCGTTCCGAGGGTGAAGAACGCCACATGCGGCGCCAGCACGACATTGTCCAGCGCAAAGAGCGGGTTGCCCGCCGGCGACGGCTCCTCGGCGAACACGTCGAGTCCCGCCCCCATCAGCCGCCCCGAAGACAGAGCCGCAGCCAGCGCCTCCTCGTCGACCAGCGGGCCGCGTGCGGTATTGACCAGGATGGCGCCGGGCTTCATCCGGGCGAGCGCCGCGCCATCGAGCCAGTGCCGGGTTTCGGGCACCAGCGGAATATGCAGCGACACGATGTCGGACTCGGCCAGCAAGGTCTCCTTGTCAACCCAGTCCGGGATCGACGGGTCCGGATCGCCGCGTTTGGTGAAGATCACCGTCGCCCCCATGGCCTTGAGCACCGGCGTCAGCAGTTGCGGCACCGAGCCGTTCCCGACCAGACCCACCGTCCGGCCGGCGATTTCCCCCAGCGTGTCCTGCATCGCCGGCGGCCAGCCCCAGCCGTCGCCACGGGCGGTGCGGGCGTGAAACACCGGCAGGCGCCGCAGACAGGCCAGCATCAGCAGCAGGGTCATCTCCGACACCGCCTGGCTGTTGGTGCCGGGCATGTTGCAGACGGCGACACCCCGCCGCTTGGCCGCCTCCAGATCGATGGTGTTCACGCCGACGCCGATCTTCTGCACCAGCTTCAGCTTCGGCGCGGCGGCCATGTGCTCTTCCTTCACCGGCTCCAGATTGTGGAGAAGGACGTCGGTATCGACCATCTGCTCGAGGAAACCGTCCTGGTCCCGTTCGGAACAGATCGCGACCTTCAGCCCTTCTTCCTTGGCCATCCGGTTAAGTCGGTCGCGCAGCCACGGGCCCACGTCGTAGTGATAGAAATCTTCATGCCGTGCTCATCCCTCTATGACCCGCCCCACGCAAACGCCGTGCGTTTCGGCAGTGCGCTTCCCGTCGGCACCTGCTCGGCAAGCCGCAAACCCTCGTTCCATTTCGCCATGCGCTCGGAGCGGGTGAAAGACCCGACCTTGAGCTGGGGAATGGCCCAGCCCACGCCGAGATGGACGATGGTGACGTCCTCCGTCTCCCCGGAACGGGCCGACACGATGGCGCCCCAGCCTTTCGCCCGCGCCGTTTCCAGCGCCTCCCAGGTCTCCGTCAGGGTACCGATCTGGTTCGGCTTGATCAGTGCCGTATTGCCGGCGCCGGCTGCGGCGCATTCGGCGATCCGGGCGGCGTTGGTCGTCACCAGGTCGTCGCCGACGATCTGCACGCCCATCGGCGCCGCCGCGGTGAAGCGGGCGAACGCGGCTTCGTCATCTTCGGCCAGCGGGTCCTCGATGGACACCACCGGATACCGGGCGAGCCAACCGAGAAGCATCTCGCTCAGACCGTCACTGTCGATCTCCCGGCCGTCGCGGGCAAGCCTGTACCGCCCCCCCTTGCCGAAATCCGACGCGGCGATGTCGAGGGCGATCGCCACCTCGTCGCCAGGCACGTGGCCGGACGCCTCGATCGCCCGCAGCAGGCAGTCCAGCGCTTCCTCGTTGCTGTCGAAGGCCGGCCAGAACCCGCCCTCGTCCGCCACGCCCTGGAGCTTTCCGGCGTCGGCCGAAAATCCGGCCCGCGGCCCGGTAGACGTCGGCGGTCCAGTCCAGCGCCGTTGGATAGTCCGGCGCGCCAACGGCAATCACCATGAAGTCCTGCACGTCGACCCGTCGCGCCGCATGGGCACCGCCGCCCAGGATCTGGATTTCCGGCAGAGGCAGCGGACCCGGCCCCGCCTCGCCCGCCAGATGGCGCCAGAGGGGAACTCCGGCGGAGGCCGCCGCCGCATGGGCCAGCGCCATGGAGGTGGCGATCAGCGCGTTGCCGCCGAGCCGGGCCTTGTTGCCGGTGCCGTCGAGTTCGACCAGCGCCCGGTCGCCCCCCGACTGATCGTCGACCGGATGGCCCCTCAGGGCATCGCCGATCTCGCCGTTCACCGAGGCTACCGCGCCCCGCACGTCGAGACCGCCGAAGGCCTCGCCGCCGTCCCGCCGGTCCAGGGCCTCGCCGGAGCCGGTCGAGGCCCCGGCCGGCGCGATCGCCCGACCAGACGCACCGCGCGCCGTGCGGATCTCGACCTCGACCGTGGGCCTGCCGCGACTGTCCCAGACCCGCCGGCCGATCACCGCGTCGATCGTATCGCTCATGTCCGTCCGCCTTCCGCCATCAACTCCATCCTCCACTCCTCGCGCAGCGCCGCCAAGGTCGCGGGCGGGGATTTCAGCCAGCGGGTCGCCGCCCCGCGCACCCGTTCCCTGTCGCCCTCTTCCACCAGGTATTCGACCGGCGACTTGCCGTCGACCCGGGCAAGGAACAGGCCCGGCAGCAAACTCGTCACCCGCGCCTCCAGCGCCGCCGGGTCCTCCCAGTCCACCCGGGCGAAATAGGCCGCCGTCATCCTCTCGAAACATCTCAGGAACCCCGACGCGGCCTTCGGAACCCAGAGGCACTTGAGCAGCAGGTGATTCAGGCAGAAGGCCAGATCGAAGGCGGGGTCGCCCCACCAGGCGCACTCCGCATCGAGGAAGAGCGGTCCGGTCGGGCCGACCTGGATGTTCTTCGGGCTGACATCGCCGTGCACCAGGCAGCGCTTGGTGGCGGCGGTACGGGAGACCAGGGCGCCGAGCTCTGCCGCGACATCCGGCCGCGCCCGGGCGGCGGCCTCCAGATAGGGCTCAAGGCGGATCGCGTGGAAAATCTCGTCCGTCGGAAACCGGGCTGCGAGTTCGGGCCGGGCAGCGGTCGCCGCATGGATCCGCCCGAGCCGGTCGCCGACCGCATATGCGACGGCGGGATCGGCGATGCCGGCGGCCAGATCCGCCTTCCAGAGCCGATGCTCGGCGGGGTCGAGCCACGCCATCGCGAACAGGCCGGCTTCGGGATCGTGGCCGAGGATCTCGGGAACGGCCTCCGGGACCGAGTCGGCGACGGCTTCGAACCAGGCCACCTCGTAGACGTTGCGGATCACCGGAGCGCGCCAATCGGCGGCAACCTTGAGCTTGGCCAGGGCCCGCTTCACGCAGAACGGTCCACGCTCCGCATCGACCCGCCAGATATCGGACGCGACACCGCCCGTCAGCGGCGTCAGCGCGGGCACCTCGTCGGCACCGACCAGCCCCAGCCTGCGGAGCGCGGCAGTGACCTCGGCCGGGGCGGCGGCGCTCATATCTCCAACTCCCGGACCATGAACTGAACCTGCTTGCCGCCGGCCTCCTGGGTGCCGACCGGGCGGAAGCCCAGTCGTTCGTGAAACCGGATCGATCCCGGATTGGGTGGATCCAAATTCACCTCGCAGGTGAGACGTGGGACACCCAGGCGCCGACCGGCGGCTTCGAAATCCCGATAGAGCGCCGCCCCGAGGCCGTCGCCACGGCGGCTCTCCGACACGACCACCCTGTCGACGTAGAGAAAGCTCTCGTAGGTCCGCTCGAACCAGCGGTAGTTCGGGCTGTCATAGGTCCGTCCGGGCTGGAGGGCGATCAGCAACCCGTCGGGGGCGCCAACCGGCCCGACGACCCTGAAGAGATCGGCCTGATTGGCAAACTCGGCGAAGGCCGCGACCGAGAGGGCATTGACCGCCGGTACCGCATCGTTGTTGAGCCGCACCAGCGCGTCATAGTCGCCGGTCTGCGCATCGCGAACTTGCTGTGTCATTCAGATCCGCGGCTGCGTGCCGCCCCTCCCCGTCCACCCCGGCGTCTGCGCGCCGGTATCTCCCGTCCCAGCATCGTCAGCCCACGGGAAATGTCCACCGGTAGAGTTGACGGATCGAGATGGGCGAGCCATCCAGCGGCAACGATTCGAGCGCCGCCCGACCGGCACCACTGGGGTCCAGGGCCGCGATGATCGCGGTCCGCAATGGATCGGACGTCAGGGCCTCCAATACCCCCGCAAGGAAGACGGCTCTCGGGATTCCGGCAACCAACTCGCCATAGGCGGAGAGGACCCGCCCTGGACCTATCTGGCGCTCCAGAACGGCTGCCATCCGCAACGCCACTCCGACGGTATCGCCGGTGCCGACCATCAGCTCCTCAGCAGCCGCGCGCGCCTCGCCGCCCGCGTCGAGCGCCAGGGCGGCCACCAGAGCGGAACCGTCGGCGCCGGCCGGGCAATAGGCGGCGGCACCGGGCCTCAGGGCCGCGTCCCTTAAAAGAAAAGGGCAACCCCGATCGTCCAAGACCACCACCGCGCCACCCAGCGCCGCGACGCCGTCGAGATCTGTCGCCACGGCGATGCAGGGTGCGACGGCGTCCGGTTCGATGGCCGCGGTATCGCCGGCCAGTTCGGTCAGCGGCCGACGCTGGCCGACCATCAGGGCGGCGAGCTTGGCCAACTCGATGCCCGCGCTGCCGCCGATCGCCACGAATTCCTTCGCAGCCGTCGAAATGGAAGGCACCGACAGCTTCGGCGACGGTGGAGACACGAACTCCCGTCGAAAACTCGAATGGAAAGACCGCCAGGCCTTCGGCCTCCAGCCCTCGGACCAGGTCTCCCTCATCCGATCCGGCCTCGCCATCGGACATCGGGCGCGGCGTGGTGCGGACCAGGAGCAGCCGCCGCAGGCCGCGGGAGCCTGCCCATATCCGGATCAACTCACGCGCTCCGGCTCCGGCGCGCAGCGGCACCACGCCTCCCCAGATCATTTCGGTCCTGGGGGGTGTCCCGGTATCGGTTGCCGGCCATCGCGACATGCTGCCATCCGCTCACGGTTCATGGACCCTCCGTCGGCATCGGTCCGAAGTCCGATGCCGCCCTTCAAATCCGCACCATATTGCTCTATCGTAAGGCCATTGAACGGTTCGCCCCAGGAGCGACAGGTCATGGCGATTTCAAGCGCAGCGGCAGCGAGTTCGGCACTCTCCGTATCAGGAGTTCGTGCGGCGAACGAGCAAGTGCGCGTGCTCGGCCAGGGGATTTCATCCCTGCTCGCAGTGGCCGAACAGATTGCCGATCAGGCACCGACATCGGCGGCGACGCCCGACGTCCCGGTAGATGGCGCCCGAGGGCAGAGCGTCGATATCTCCGTCTGAGACGCGCAGTCCCACCGCCTGCCGACCCCCCCCCCTGATACGCAAAAGAAAAGCGCGCCGATATCACGGCGCGCTTGTCACAGGTCTCTGGTGGAAAGTGAGGCCTACTTCTCTTCCGGCAACGCGGTCGCGACGGACTTCACCATTTCCGTGATCCGCTTGCGCAGGTTCGGATTCTTGATCGAGTAGTATGCGCGAACCAGTTCCAAAGTCTCGCGACGGGCCATCGGATCCGTCGGGTTCTCCTCGTACTCGTCGCGAGCCTGCCCCGACTTCATCCGGCGCGGAGAATGCGCCATCGTGTCGTCCGACATGTCGTCGAAGAAGAAGCTGACCGGCACGTCCAGGATCTGGGCGATGTCCCACAACCGCGACGAGCTGATCCGGTTGCTGCCGCGCTCGTATTTCTGGACCTGCTGGAACGTGATGTTCAGCGCCTCGCCAAGCTGCTCCTGGCTCATGCCCAGCAACGTACGACGCAGACGCACACGACGACCGACATGAACGTCGATCGGGTTGTTGTTCGTGATCTGGTAGTTGGGATCGTCACGACGTTTATCGACTTTGGCTTTAGCCATGGAGCTACTTCAACCTCCTTACTTTGAGACGGGAATGCGCAGGACGCTCCGTCTCACTTAAAGTGCAGTATGGGTTTCGCACCGCCCTGTTGACAAGGCAATACACGTTTGTGGGGTCAGTGACGGTCACACGTTTCCGGCGAATGAGCGGCCCCGCAACGAAAGACGCAGGCTGCCAAGTGTCTCGCAAACATGTGGTGTCTCGTTCACCCCAATCTATAGCCATCGATTGCAACGCAGGCAACAAAACTGAAATTTCTTTCAGCCAGGTCACTCGGCCACCACCGATATGCGTTGTATTACATTTATTTATTTAGAACCGGTTAACGGCAGGTTGTGTCGAATTTTCTCTAAATTAACCACATTGTTGATAAAAACCATGCAAAAAATCAGATACTTCCGTATCCGAAGCAATCCTCACGGTTGAGTGAGGATTAACGGTCGACAGGGTGGATCGGGTGATCCCGAGGTGTAAAAAGATACTGGGATACCATTTCCAGGTATGAGCCGAAGCGATACCCACCATTGCGGTCGAGTATCCG
This sequence comes from Thalassobaculum sp., assembly GCA_048983575.1. Classification (GTDB taxonomy): domain Bacteria; phylum Pseudomonadota; class Alphaproteobacteria; order Thalassobaculales; family Thalassobaculaceae; genus Thalassobaculum. The sequence continues at coordinate 3,492,173 of JBLZTD010000001.1, forward strand.
GTTACGACCATCCCGAAACACGCGGCGCAGCAGATACCAGGGCAACCCCGGACACTCGTGATGCAGCGCGTGTAGGTTGTTCGACAGAAAAAGCAGCGCGAGCGGGCCATCGGCCTCCACGATCACACTCCGCTCGGCAGGATCGGGACTCGGACGATGCTCGGCGTAGCTCCGCACCAGCATCAGGCCGGTGGCCGGCCAGACAACCAGAATGAGATACCCCCAAACGGGAATCCCGAGCGCCTCGAGGCCGACCGCCATGGCCCAGAGCTGCAGGCCGTGCACGGTCAGCGCCGGCAACCGCCGCGCCGCCGACAGATCCCGCGCATCCGCCCAGACGGACAGGCCCAGCACCCAGAGCGGGCCGATGACAACCCGTCCGGCGAACGTATTCATTGCCAGCCGTATCCACCGTTCCAACTTGGCGGCACGGCGCCACGCATCCGCGGTGACGTACCAGCTCTCCGGATCGTCCAGCGGGTCCGTAAGCCGCTCGTCCACGTGGTGCGCAAGATGGCTGTCCCGGTACCTGTCGAAGGGAATCGCCACCAGGAGGGGCGGGCCGGCGATCATCCGATTGACCCAGAGCCAGGATGTCGGATGGCCGTGGATCACTTCGTGCTGCAGTGACGCCTGCCACGCCACGCACCATGCCAGAACCGGCGTCACGGCCCACCAGGGACAGAGTTCCAATCCGACCGCCGACAACGCCGCGGCGATGGGAAGGTAGACGGCCGCCGCGACCGCCACGGTCGGCCATTCGACCCGGTCGGGCAGAGGGCGCCGGCGGCGAGATCCGGAGGTGTGATGTGGGGCGACACGGGGCCCGTGGCCGGTATCGCCGACGGCAATGCGATGAACTTGATCCATGCCGCCAAGCTATGGGCGACCACCATGTTGCGGCAATCAGGCTATGCGCAACTTATGTTGACAATATTCTTCTTAAAGAACGATGTTTATTAAATGCAACAGCCCGTTCAACTTCATGACAAGCGCGATGTCGCCCGGCTGTTCCGGGAACGGCTGGAAACCGCCATGGAACGGGCCGGCCTGTCCCGTTCGGCCGTCGCACGGCGTATCGGCGTCGACCGCTCCACCCTGTCCCAGATTCTGTCGGATGAGGGTGTCCGCCTGCCGCGCGCCGATACGGTCGCCGCACTTGCCGTGACGCTCCAGGTATCGCTGGACTGGCTGCTCGGCCTCGCCGAGGAAGGACAGTTCACCGCCGATATCATGGAGCGGTCCCCGGAGATCAGCCCACACAACCGCACCGTGGCGGACGAAAACCTGCTGCGCTGGCACGCCGAGGCGGCAGGATACAAGATCCGCTACGTCCCCAGCGGCCTGCCCGACCAGGTGAAGATCCCCGAAGTGATCGAGCACGAGTATCTGGAGACCGGCGCGACCACGGCGGATCAAGCGATCCGGCGGTCCCGCGATCGGCTCGACTACGTCCGCCAGCCGGAGACCGACGTGGAGATATGCACGTCCATCCAGTCGATCCAGGACTTTGCCGACGGGACCGGCGTATGGCGCGCCCTGCCGACCGAGGTCCGGCGACGTCAACTCACCCACATCGCCGAACTCGTGGACGAACTCTATCCGAGCGTCCGGTGGTATCTCTTCGACGGGGTTCGGGACTATGCCATTCCGGTTACCATCTTCGGACCGAAGCGGGCGGCGATCTACGCGGGCAACATGTACATTGTGTTCACCACGACCGAGCATATCCGGGTGCTGACCCGGCGGTTCGACGACCTGATCCGTCATGCCGTCGTTCACGCCCACGAGATCCCGACCTATGCCCGTACGCTGATCGAGCGCCTCGACAAGGGACTGCCCGCATGACCGCCATCACCGCGATGACCATGTACGACCTGCCGGAGCTTCAAGCGGCCACCGATGCCTGGTGGGGCACGATCGCCCGGCACCTGGCGGCGACGGGGATCGATGAAGTCCCGGCGACGCTCACCCGCGGACGCCCGGTCGCGGTCAACTGGCGCGACCCGGCGCTGCTGCTGACCCAGACCTGCGGATACCCCCTCACCCACGCCCATGCCGATGACTTGACGGCGGTCGCCGTGCCCGACTATCGGGCCGAAGGCTGCGGCAACGGGTTGTACAGCAGCGCCTTCGTGGTCCGCGAGGACGATCCGGCCGAGACTCTGGCGGATCTGCGCGGCCGACGGGCCGCCGCCAACGGGCCCGACAGCCAGTCCGGCTGCAACGCCCTGCGGATCGCCGTCGCCATGATCGCAGGTGGAAGCGACCGCTTCTTCTCCGAGGTGCTGTGGAGCGGCGCGCATCGGCAGAGCCTCGCCATGGTGCGCGACGGTCAGGCGGACATCGCCGCGATCGACGGCGTCACTTTCGCTCTGGTGGGCGATGCCGCGCCGGACGAGGTTGCCGGCCTGCGGGTGCTGGACTGGAGCGCGTCCACCCCGGCTCTGCCCTATGCCGTACGCCGGAATCTCGACGGGGACAGCCGTGCCCGCATACTCGAGGGCCTGCTGGCGGCAGGAGCGGATCCGGATGCGGCGGCCGCCCGCGACACCCTACGCATCGCGCGCCTGCTGCCGGCACGCGACGCCGACTACGCCGTCATGGTCGAGATGCGCGAGGCGGCGGAGGACCGGGGCTACCCACTCCTCGCCTGACCCCCTACTCGGCGGTCAGGATCCGCCGCGCCAGATCCAGCAGTTCCCGGTCGTCCGGCCGGATCGCGTTGTTGTCGATCATCGGGCGGTTCTCCGGTGCCGTGGCGACCGTGACCAGACGCGGCGCGTCCGCCTCCCGCAACGGCGTGTCGGCCAGGGATACCGGCAGCCCGACGGCCTGCAGCAGGGCTTCGAACCGTCCCGCCCCAGCCGACGCGTGCTCCGCCTCATCGCCGGTGACGCGCGGGTCGACGCCGAGTGCCGTCGCCACCGGCGCATACAGGTCGGGGCGCCGGGGCGCCGACCACGGCAGGGTCACCCGCATGGCCAGCGCGACCGCCCGGCCGTGATGGACATGGGCCAGGGTCCCCAGCGCGTGGCCGAAGGCATGGGCGATGCCGGTGCCACAGGCGTCGATCGCCACACCGGCCAGGGCCGAGCCCAGCGCCATGCGGCCGCGCGCCTCCACATCCTCGGGATTGGTGACCGCCCGCTCGAGGTTTCCGGCGACCAGGGCGACCGCCTGCAACGCCATGCCGGCCACCACCGGAGTCGAGCGGACATGCGTGTACGCTTCGATGGCATGGACCAGCGCGTCGAGCCCGGTGGCGGCGGTCAGCGGACCCGGCAGACCGAGAAGTCATGGTCGGATCGAGGATCGAGAGATCGGCCTTCAGGGTGCTGCCCAGGCCCAGACCTTTCGGCCGCCGTCCAAGCCGTAGACCGAGGTGCGCGTCATCTCCGCCCCGGTGCCCGAGGTGGTCGGGACCAGGATCTTTCGGATCGAGCGCTCCGGCAGCGGGCTGGCCAGGACCGCATAGGCCTCCGCCGGCGCGTCGGCGACGGCAACCGAGGCGGCAAGCTTGGCCACGTCCAACGGCGATCCGCCGCCGATGCCGAGGATCAGATCCGCCCTATGCGCCCTCGCCCGCCGGGACGCCGCATCGATGGATGCGGCCGACGGATCGCTCTCCACCTCGTCGAACTGCTCGACGGCGAGGCCCGCCGCCGACAATCGCCGGGCGGCCGCCGCCGGGATGCCGGTCGCCACCACGCCCGGGTCGGTCACGATCAGCACGCGCGCGCCGGGACCGCACAGCGCGGTCACGTCCTCCGGCAGGGCGTCGACCCGGTCGGGCCCATAGCTCATCGCCGGGCTCGGCTCATGGGTGAAGGCGGACAGCATGGGGGGATCTCCATTCAGGTCGGCGTAGAGAGGGTTACAGAGTCGCGTTTCAGTTTCATGTCGAAATGCGGCACCGGGGGTCGCATTCGCCGTTGACCCCTACAACGCAAAGGTCCCCACTGCGGCCCATGAAAATCGACCGTATCGAGATCACCCATCACCGCCTGCCCCTCGACCCGCCTTTCCGGGCCAGTTGGGACAGCCGTCCGCGCACGGAATTCGATGCCACCGTGGTACGAGTTCATCAGCGACGACGGTGCGGTCGGCATCGGCTCGGGTGACACCATGCTCGGCTTCGAACGCCACGCGGATTTGTTCCTCGGTCGCAACCCGCTGGATCTCCACCGCCACAACAGGGTTCTGGACAATCTGGCCTTCCATTACAGCCGCTACTGGCCGCTGGATCTGGCGCTGTGGGATCTTGCCGGAAAGATCCTGAGCCAGCCGGTGTGGCGGCTGGTCGGCGGCCGGGCCGACCGCACCCGGCTCTACGCGTCCTCGGGAACCCTGCGCGGTCCGGAGGCGATGGCCGACGCCGCCCTCTCCTTCATCGAGGCCGGGTTCCCGGCGATGAAGATCCGCTTCCATCGCGGCGACTGGCGAGACGACATCGCCGCCCTGGAGGCGGTGCGCGACGCGGTCGGCAGCCGGCTGACCCTGATGGTCGATTGCAACCAGGGTTGGCGCATGCCGTGGGACACCGAGGGGTCGTGGACGCTGAAGGACGCGCTCGCGGTCGCCCGCGAGTTGGAAGCGCTCGACATCTATTGGATGGAGGAACCGCTGCACCGCGCGGACTACGCCGGCATGGCGGCGCTTCGGGACGCGGTCGATATCCGGATCGCCGGCGGCGAGATGAACCGGGAGGTGTTCGAATTCGACACGCTCATCGAGCGGCGCTGCCTCGACGTGCTCCAGCCCGATGCGGCGCTCACCGGCGGCATCGGCGGGCTGAAACGGATCGCCGAGGCGGCCGTCGCCGCCAATCTGATCTTCACCCCGCACACCTGGTCCAACGGCGTCGGGGTCGCGGCCAACGCCCACCTCGCCTGCGGTGCCGGCAATCCGCCTTTCCTGGAGTTTCCCTACGACCCGCCCGAATGGTCGGTCGAGCGACGCGACTACATGCTGAGCGAGACGCTTGCGATCGAGGACGGCTGGATGACCCTCGGCGACACGCCGGGCCTGGGCGTCGCGTTGGACGAGGACCGGCTGGCGAAGACGCGGATCGGCTGACGCCGAGCGCGCGACGGCCCGGCCGATCTCTGCTACGGTTGGCCGGAATACAGCCGAGCGCACCGATAGCCGCCGGAGAAGGTCGCGATGGGCCAAAGCATACGGACGGGTCTTCGAGGCGTTCTGGTCGCCGCCTTCCTCCTATGCGCAGTGCTTCCCGCCCAAGCGCAGCAGACCGCGGCGCCCGCCTCAAGCGATCAGCCTGCCGTCGCCCCGGCTCAGGCCGACCTGCCCCTGTGGCAGCGCACGCTGTACAAGACCCTCACGTATCAGGCCGCCGCCAACGCCGTCGATCTCCTCGTCTTCGACCTGCTTGTGGGCGCGTCGGCGGCGACCACGGCCGGCTTTTTCGTCGCCAACGCCACCACGGCCGCAGCCGCCTACTACGGCTTCGAATACGCGTGGCAGAGCCTGGGGCCGACCCTTGACGAAGCGACCGAGCAGACGATCGTCGAGAAGACCATCCTCTACCGCTTCATCGGCGTCGGTCGAAACTTCACGCTCGGATATCTCTATGGCGGCACGGCCCTGACCGCCGGCGCCTTCGCCGGGCTGAACATCGTCTACGACACCAGCATTTTCCTCACCAACGAGTATGTATGGGACATCATGCGGCCGGAACGGGCGCCATAGAGTTGCGGCCGGGAGGGGTCAGAGCGGCTCCGCAGTCCCTCGTCTCAGGGCGCCGATCCGCTCCGCATGGAAGGGCGCATAGCCCGCCGCCTCCACCTTCCGAGACCCCTCCATCGCGGCCCCATAGGCCGGCAGGGCATGGAACGGAATGCCCGGATTGGCATGGTGCTCAGCATGATACGGCATGTTCCAGGCGAGCCAACGGATCGGCGCGACACTCACCACGGACCGCGTGTTGGCCCACATGTCCTTCACAGACGGACAGCCCCAGTGCTCCGACAGCAGGTAGGCGCGCAGGAACGGCTGCCCGAGCAGGACCGGGCCGACCCACAAAACCAGAACCGGCCGCGGATCGGTGAGCGCCGACACAACGGCGATGGTGGCGTACAGACCGAGATAGACCCGCGCCTCCACGATCGAGCGCGACCGGGAGCGGGCATCGAGAAAGGCGCCCGGCGCGTGGCCGAGGGCGCGGCCGAGGAGACCCTTGACCATGCGGTACCAGTATTCGAAACCGGTCAGCAGGTAGAGATAGCCGAGCAGCGTCGTCGGCTTCGGGCTCGCCAGTTCGGGATCGCGCTCGGGATCCTGGGTGAAGCGGTGATGCGCCATGTGGAAGGCGGTGAACCAGCGCGGCGGCAACAGCAGCAGAAAGCCGCAGACCTCCGCCACCGCCTTGTTGATCCAAGCGCTCCGGAAGGCGGTGCGATGGACGCATTCGTGCAGCGGTGGGAACAGGAACACGAGCAGCACGCCATGGGCCAGCATCGCCGCCACCAGAAGCGGCCCGTCCACGCTCAGGCACCATGCGCCGGTTGCGATCAGCAACACCCCCTGCACGCCCAGGTGCCGGAGGCCCGGACCGTTGCTGCGGGTGCTAAGCCGTTTGAGGGATGGCACATCCCTTTGATCGAAAGGCATTTCCGGCATTCTGGGCAGATCCACATCCAATTTTTTTTGCGTCGCGGCATGGAAAAGGCCTTGCAAACCCTATCCCGGCCAAGCATATTTTGCAGTGCAGCATGACTGCCCAACATGCTGTGTACACTTCTTGGGCGTTTCCTCCCTTAACTCGGGCCGCGCTTGTCGCGGCCCTTTTTTTGCGCTCGGCGCAACGTTTGCAAACTGCCTGAGACGGGTATTTCCGTCCAGTGCGGCAGTGCTTGCCGGGTCGGTCCAGGCAATTCCTACCTCCAATCCTCGACCTATCTCCTAGAACTATTATTAATCAATAGCTTATAAGAAATTCACGCGCTGGCCCGGGGCTTGCGACGCCTTCCGCGAACACGAACCTGATGCGGGAGAGGCACAATGCGCGATATCGATCCTATCCATTTCGAGGTTTCCAACGACGCGGCGGTGGCCCTGCAAAGTCCTCAGTCCCGTCGGGTGCCGATGGTGACCTCCGTAGCCCTGTGCGGCCGCGCCGCCGGGCCGGTCCAGCTCGATACCGTCTTCGGCGTCGCCAACGAGAACGTGCCGACCGCCGAGGGCATGCTGTTCGGCCAGCTTCCGGCCGCCATCCGAGGCGCCATCGACGAATGGGCCGTCCATCTCTCGGCCCGGCCCTGGCGGTTCCGCCGCGAGGCCATGACCCACTTCGCCCGGGTCTTCGCCGACCAGTTCCGCCGGCACATGGAGGACATGACCGACGAGGAGTTCGAGAGCCTCAAGGAGGTCGGCTACACCTGCCTGCTGGAGCGCCTGGACGACGGCACCCGCATCGCCGACCTGCATCAGGCGCGGATCTATCTGGACAGCGTCCACGACCATCACCGCGAGGCGGCCCGCCGGTTCCTCAACAGCCAGGCGCCGCGCGCCCTCAGCCACGCCTGAGAAAGAGACGACCGACCGTTTCCTTCGCCGTCGGGAGGGCCCCGGCCCAAGACGGCACACTCTCCCCCAACCTTGCCCGCTCCTTACCGGAGCGGGCTTTTTTCGTGTGACGAAAGACACACCCCACGCGGACCCTGAGCCGTTCCGCCCACCACGCCACGGCACGAGACTAGTTACGGGAACATCAAGCGTGGGGGAAAAAATGACGAACTTGATATCGCCTTTCGTACGGTCGACAGCGGCCATCCTGATCGCGGGTGGACTGATGACCGGTTGCGCCGGCTACACAAGCAATCTCATGCGGCCCAACGACCTGTCGACGAAGGTTGCCGAACAGAGAGAGCCGATCGACTTGAACAAGTTCCGGTTTCCCGGGCTTCCTACCGATCCCGAAACCCCTGATACCCTGCCCTTGGCCTATACCGAAGCCAGCGGCGATCCGCAAAAACGGAACCGGCTTCAGGACATTCTGATCGAGCATTCGGACACCACCTGTACCGAGTTCAAGGATTTGATGTACGCCCGCGTTGCCGCACGCAAGGTGGGGCTGCAGACGACGGCGCTGCTGACCGCGGGCGCTGCCGCAATTGTCGGCGGGGACACCGCCCAGAAGATCCTCGCGGGCGTTGGCGCCGCCGCAGTCGGTTTCGACGCGATCGTCGATGCGGAGGTTCTGCAAAATCAGCTCATCACCGCCGTCGCGACACAGATCGACACGTCTCGCACGACCATCCGCACAGAAATCGAGTCGAAGCGGAAGACCACAGCCGGCGCGCCAGTGGAAATTTCGAACTACTCGATTGATCAGGCAATCAGAGACGTGAACCGCTACCACACCGCCTGCGGTTTCCTGCCGGCGATCCAGGCCCTGGTCGCCAAGGCGGAAACGCCCAAACTCACGCCGGAGTCGATCAACGCTCAACAGCAGGACCTCGAGGCCAAGCTGAACGAACTAGAAACGAAGATCGGCACGGCCCGCGCGGCCGGTGCCACCGGACAGGAAGCGGCCTATCAGCGGCAGTTCCAGCTGCTCTCCGCCCGTCTCAACGCACTCACCCTGCTGGCACCGATCGCGAAGTAGCCAAGTGGACGGCCGCCAAGCCCAAAAAAAGAGAGCCGCCCGCGGGCGGCCCTCGATACTCGGGGTGGGTCTCAGGTCTTTCGCATCAGGCCCCAGGGGCGACCGCCCCGGGGGTGCTGTCCTTCAGCGGCGGACCGTTCCGGAGACGGAGATGTCCCCGGCCTCGATCGCGGACTTCAGGATGTCGAGCCCGCGAGCAAGCTCTTCGTAAGTCTCACGGTAGCGGGTGAGCTCATTCACTTCCGCCTCCATGACGCCGGACTTCGCCTTGTTGCCGACGTCCAGCAGTTTGGCGAGGTATCGGCCCTTGATCCGGGCCGCGTGGCGAACCACGCCTTCCACCTCGCTCTGGTTCACTTCCATGACAACGTCCGAAACCGCCCGTCGGTTCTCCTCTGCGGCAAATCTGTCCAGTTCCCGGACGTATTGGGCGGCATTCACCCGACCGCCGGGCACGGCGTCGTGCAACCAGTTCGCCCGAGCAACCGGTTTGGCGGAGCCTTTCTGACCCTGGCCGGCCTGGCGGGCGACCACCCGTTGCTGGGCGCTGCCGGACGGGCGTGCCGCAGAAGTGGCGGCGGCCTGAGTGGCGGCGGCCTGAGTGGGGGCGGCCTTAGCTGGAACGGCGCTCTTCGATCCACCGCGCACGGCGGAGATCGGGTTGTTCGAGATCGGACCGGACTGCGGGCCGGTCGAGGGGGTGCGTGGAGCGAGGGCCCGCGCGGCGGCATTGGTGTTGGCCGGACCGGTGGGAGCGACGGCGGTCGACCGCGGCGCCTTGGCTCCGGCCTTGCTCTCCTCGGCGAACGGATCCCAGTTGCCGATGCTGTCGGCGGTCTCGAGGCCCTTCTTCAGTGCGGCGGCAAGCGACATTCTGTTCTCCCTTGGCTAGACCGACGGATGACCGCCGATCTGATGTGTCACCAAGGTTGAAGCAAGACCCGTGCCGTTTCAGGAAATCCACCGAGTCTCCCGCCGTCTGGCGGCAGTCGAAGCCCTCAAGCCGCCGACTGGAGCCGCTCGCGGCCGTGCGGCCCGGCAAAATCGACGCTCGGACCCTTCGGCACGATGCCTGTCGGGTTCACCGTCCGGTGGCTGGCGTAGTAGTGCGTCTTGATGTGGTCGAGATGCACCGTCGCCGCGATGCCCGACCACTGGTACAGCTCGCGGGTGTAGCCCCACAGATTCGGAAAGTCGACGATCCGGCTGCGGTTGCACTTGAAGTGGCCGTGATAGACCGGGTCGAACCGCAAAAGGGTCGGCAACAGCCGCCAGTCGGCCTCCGTCACGCGCTCCCCGAGGAGATAGCGTTGCTTCGACAGGCGCAGTTCCAACCAGTCGAGCGTGTCGAACAGGTCGTCGAACGCGTCCTCGTAGGCCCGCTGCTTCGTGGCGAACCCGGCCCGATAGACGCCGTTGTTCACGGTCTCGTAGACCCGCTCGTTGACCGCGTCTATCTCGTCGGCGAGCTCCGCTGGGTAGTAATCGCCCGGCTTGGCTCCCACACGGTCGAAGGCGCTGTTGAACATGCGGATGATCTCGGCCAATTCGTTGTTGACGATCGTGCCTTCCTTCTTGTCCCACAACACCGGCACGGTCACCTTGCCGGTATATTTGGGATCGGCCCGCGTATAGACCTGATGCAGGTATTCCGCACCATGCAGGGTATCCGGATGCTCGTCGGTGAACTGCCACCCGTTCTCGAGCATGCGCGGGTCAACGACGGTAACGCCGATCATTCCCTCCAGTCCCTTGAGTTTCCGGAAGATCAGCGTGCGGTGCGCCCAGGGACAGGCGTAGGATACGTAAAGATGATATCGCCCCGCTTCCGGCTGAAACCGCGCGGATGCGTCGTCGCGTATCCAGTCGCGAAAAGCGCTGTCCTTGCGCTTGAAGTTTCCATCCTCGGTCGCGCCGCGCACGTCGCCGGACTGCCAGACGCCGTCCAACAGCTGTCCCATGAATTCCTCGTTCAGTCGGTGACTTGCCACAGAGTGGCTTGATTAAGTCCGCAAGGTGGGGTGCATTGCGGCAGCGTCAATACCAACAGGGCCAGGCCGGTGGGTCGGAGCGGGAGAGTGCTATGGTTGCGGTGATCGAGGGGCTGCTCACCAAGGAGCAGGTGCAGAGCATCGCCAAGAGGCTGTTCAGCGCGAAGTTCGCGGACGGTTCGATGAGCGGCGGGCCGCTTGGCAAGGAGATCAAGAAGAACACGCAGGTGGCCCCGAATTCGCCCGAATACCGGGAACTCGCGGAGTTCGTCCTCTCGATCCTGAAGCAGAACGAGACCATCGCGCTCACCGCCATTCCCCGTCGGATCCTGCCGCCGATCTTCGCCTCCTACACCGAGGGCCACCGCTACGGCGATCACGTGGACGCGGCGCTGATGGGCCCCTACCCAGGACTTCGGACGGACCTGTCGATCACCGTTTTCCTGAACGATCCCGGCGCGTACGAGGGCGGCGAGTTGGTCCTGATCACCGATTTCGGCGAACAGGTCTACAAGGGTAAGGCGGGCGACGCCGTGCTGTATCCGACCCATTACCGCCATCGGGTGAACCCGGTGACCAAGGGCCGGCGGATGGCCATCGTCACCTGGATGGAGAGCATGGTCCGGGATCCGGCCCGACGCGAGATCATCGGCGACCTCGCGGCGGTGATGGATCGGCTCGTCACCACCAAGGGCGACGAGGAGCTGATGCGCATGGTCGAGAAGAGCCGGCTGAACCTGCTGCGCATGTGGGCCGACACCTGAACGCCGGGCGCTGATGCTACAACCGCCCGCATGCGCTTGACCGCATGGGGCCAGCGGGCGACCATTCGTCCGTACCGGTAACGTAATGATAAGCCCAGACCGGAAGTGCCATGGTCAAAGGCCGGACTGCCGCCTTGTTGAAACGCCTGAAGCCCGCCCGGGGCGCCACGCCCCCGGAGCTGCCTTACTTCTCCTACGCCTCGGCGGAGCACCCATTGCTCAAACGCCTGATCATTCAGGCGGTTGAGCGAATGACGGGCCAGCCCAGGGTGAAACGGCTGTATCTCGAGCATCGCCTGAACCCCGTGCCGGACGAGGATTTCTGGTCCGCCGCCGTTCGCAAGCTCGAGCTGAACCTGATCTACGACCGGGCGAAATGGGACGCCGTTCCGAAAGAAGGCCCCCTGGTCATCGTCGCCAACCATCCCTTCGGCGTGCTTGACGGGATCGTGATCAGCTACCTCACGTCGCGAATCAGACCGCGTTTCAAGGTGCTGACCAACTCGGTTCTGTTCCGGGCGCCGGAAGTCCGGCCGTTCCTGCTGCCGATCGATTTCGCCGAGAGCCGCGAGGCCCTGGCCACCAACATCGAAACCCGAAAACTCGCCCTGCAGGAACTGGCCGAGGGCGGCGCCATCGTGGTCTTTCCGGGCGGGACGGTCTCCACCGCCCCCTCGGCCTTCGGACGCGCCGTCGACCCGGACTGGAAGCCCTTCACGTCCAAGCTCATCGTCTCGGCCAAGGCGAGTGTGGTACCGGTTTATTTCGAAGGCCAGAACAGCAAGCTGTTCCAGTTCGCCAGCAACGTCAGTCAGACCTTCCGGGAAGCCCTGCTCTTCAAGGAGGTCGCGAACAAGATCGGGACCGACATGGGCCTGACGATCGGCGACACCATCCCTTTCGACCACCTGATGCATCTCAAGGACCGCCGTCTGCTCATCGATCACCTGCGGGCGATCACCTACGAGCTTGGCCCCTCACGGTGAGCCGGACAGCGGCCAGCGTGCTGCACCATGTGCTTGCGGACCCGTCGCGCATCGCCAGCCATGACTGGCAGGACATCTGTGCCGAGTTCTCGCCGGCGCGCCTCGCCCAGGTGGCCCGCTGGCTCGGCTGCTATCTTCCCGTCGACCGGCACCAGAAGATCCGCAGCGACGTCTTCCGCAGCATGGCCGGACGCATCGCGCGGGCGGCCGTGACGGCCGAGCCGCAGGTCACCATCTCCAAGACCTATGGGGGGACGACCGTCAAATTTGGCGTCTTCGAGAAGGCGATCAGCCGCTTCGCCCTCGACCTTTACAAGGCTGAGGGATTCGCCCACGAGCCCCATGTGGTGCGCTATCTCCACGATACGGTCGACCGCGGCACCTTGGTTGTCGATGTCGGCGCCCATTTCGGTTATTTCAGCTGCCTGGCGGCGGCGCGCGGCGGAACCGTTCTGGCGGTGGAGCTTCAGCGCACGCTCTGCGCCAATATCGAGGCCAACGCCGTCCTCAACGATTTCTGGCGGATCCATACGATCTGCGCCGCCATCGGTCCGGAACCGGGCGTCACCCAGGTCGAGCGTATGGACCCGACGCCGGGGAAACAGGTCACCAGCCGCCAGTTCAAGGCGGCCGCCTACCCGATGCACAGCTTGAACCACGAGATCGTGCCCGTGGTGACGATCGACAGCCTGCTTTCGGCGGAGACCGCGGACCGAATTCGACAAAATCATCGTCAAACTCGACATCGAGGGAGCCGAGATCCTGGCTCTACGCGGCGCCGAGCGAACCCTGGAGGCGGGGGCGGCGATCTTCGTCATCGAGATTCATCTGACCGAGATCGACAAGTTCAACGGGTCCTTGGACGAGGTGCTGGACCGCTTCCCCGACGAATGCTGGCGGATGATCCTGATGGAGGAAGATCGGGAGACCGAGATGCAGCGCGACGCGCTGGTCGCCGCCAGCGTGCGGTGGCAGGGCGGCGACGGCAATCTCTGCGTCCGGTTCGAGCCGCGCTAGCGCTCCGTCGGATAGCCGAGCGCGTCGGCGACCGGCGTCGGAAGCTGGCCGCGCCGTCCCAGGATATCGACCTTCATCAGCATGATCTGGGAGAACGCGTCGCGGATCTCCGCCGCCATCGCCATCTCCAGAGCCTCGGCGAACGGGACTCTCCGAATCTCGATCTTCTCGTCGGGGTCCGGGTCCGGTTCGCCCTCCGTCACATCCCAGGCGAGAAAGCCGAACCCGATCTCGTCCGTGACCGCGTTGGAGAAATCGGTCTGCATGAACTCCCGCCAGCCGGAGGCGATCAATCCGGTCTCCTCCTTCAACTCCCGCTTCGCCAATTCCACCGGCGCCACAGCCTTGTCCCCCGCCCCCTCCGGCAGTTCCCAGGAATAGTAGTCGCGCGGAAACCGGTGTTGACCGACCAGCCACGTGAAGCCCGCCGCATCGACCGGCACAACGCCCACGGCGAAGGATTTCATGTGGCAGACACCGTAGAGGCCCGGGTTGCCCCCGGGATCGGTCACATCATGCTCGGAGACGCCGATCCAAGGGTTGTCATAGGCCCGCCGGCTGGCGTTCACGATCCAAGGCCCGCGCCGTTCCGGCTCATCGGTCATGTGCTGGTCCCGTCCCAGGTTTCCTGACGTGACGCAGCCTCACGGTTGAGGCCGGTCCGATCAAGCCCCGACGCAGCACACGGGTTCACGGTCCGACGCTCTGTGCCTCGCAATATGGGGGGAGTCCATGCCCCGCCAGGCCCGCAGGGGCCGTGACGGGGCGCCCTGCGAACAGGGCCGGACGGCTCCCTATTCCTGACGGATCGCCTCGAATTCCAGCAGGATGTCGACCGTATCGCCGACGATGTCGCCCTCCAGCGCGTAGGTCATTCCGAAGTCGGATCGGTTCACGCTGGTCCGGGCGGACAGGCCGATGGCGTAGTGCTTGGTTCCGAACGGATAGCGTCCGCTCTTGTTCCAGGTGACGTCGAGCACCACCGGTTTGGTGACGCCGCGGATCGTAAGGTCGCCGAACACTTTGCCGGTGCGCTCTCCCGTCGGCTCGGCCCCGGTCCCGACAAAGGTGATCGCCGGATGCTCCTCCGCCCACAGGAAATCCTTCTTGCGGATGTGACCGTCGCGGGCCTCGTGGGCGCTGAACACGCTCGCCGTCTCGATCGTTGCCCGCACGTCGGACAGCGCGCGCGTCTCCTCGTCGAAGGTGAAGGAGCCTTCGGTCTCCAGAAACCAGGCGTGCACGTCGGCAAAGCCGATATGCATTCACGGAGAAGGCGATGACGGTGTGCTCGGGATCGATGACGTATTCGTAGGGTTAAGCCCGCGCCGCGCCCGAGGTCGTCAGCCATACAGCGGCGAGCAGCGGGATCGCCGCCCTGCCCAGAATTGCGGGGATATGTCTCCGCATGGTCCATTACTCCTTCCAGCCGGTCGCCCCCCGAGCTAGTACGGGGCAAGCTAGTTCGCTCGACGGGGCCGGCAACCGGCACCGCGGCTCTCAATGGTCGTGAGGCAGGCATGGAGCGCGCGCGCGCATTCTGGGTGACCGGAACGGGTCACGGCGAGATCCGCCCGGAGACGCTGCCGACGCCGGGACCGGACGAGGTTACCGTGCGAACTCTCTTCTCCGGCGTCAGCAGGGGCACCGAAACGCTCGTCTTTCACGGCCGGGTTCCGGAAAGCCAGTATCAGGCCATGCGCTGTCCGTTCCAGGTCGGCGATTTCCTGGGACCGGTGAAGTATGGCTACAACGCCGTCGGCGCGCTGGATGACGGGACCGTGGTGTTCTGCCTCCATCCGCACCAGGACCGGTTCCGCGTGCCCGCCGACGCCGTCCGCCGGGTGCCGTCCGACGTACCGGCGGAGCGCGCCGTGCTCGCCGCCAACATGGAGACCGCCCTCAACGCGCTCTGGGACTCCGGGATCGCGCCGGGAGACCGGGTGGCGGTGGTCGGGCTCGGCGTCGTCGGACTGCTGATCGCCTATCTCGCCGCGCGGATTCCCGGCAGCGATCTGATCGGCATCGACCCAAATCCGTCCCGGGCCGATGTGGCGCGGCGTCTCGCCATCCCGTTCTCGATCGACGACCCGAAACGGTACGACGCGGATGTCGTGATCCATGCCAGCGGCACCCCCGCCGGCGCGGCGACGGCCCTCGCCCTGGCCGGGATGGAGGCGACCGTGCTGGAAGCGAGCTGGCATGGCACCCAGGCGGTTCCCCTGCCGCTGGGCGAGGCGTTCCATAGCCGCCGGCTCACGTTCCGCTCGACCCAGGTCGGCGCGGTTTCCCCCGGCCACCGGCCGCGCTGGGACTACGGGCGCCGCCTGGACAAGGCGCTGAGCCTACTCGCCGATCCGGCGCTCGACGCCCTGATCGACGGCGAGAGCGCGTTCACATCCCTGCCAGAGACCATGGCGGCCCTTGCCGATGGCAGCCTCGCCGCCCTATGTCATCGCATCCGCTACAAATCTTGAGGACGAGCGAATGTTCACCGTCACCGTGCGCGACCACGTCATGATCGCGCATTCGTTCCAGGGCGATCTGTTCGGCCCGGCCCAGCGTCTGCACGGCGCGACCTACGTGGTCGACCTCAAGATCAATGCCGAAACCCTGGATGCCAACGGCGTCGTGGTCGATATCGGCGCGGCCCACACCGCCCTGTCCGAGACCCTCCAGCCCTGGGCTTACCGGAACCTGGACGAGCTCGACGAGTTCGCCGGCGTGAACACCACGACCGAGTTTCTGGCGAAGACGGCGTTCGACCGGATCGCCGCCGTCGCCCGTGCGGGCGGACTCGGCCGCCCGGGAAGCGAACTGGCATCGATCGAGGTCGTCTTCAACGAGTCCCACGTCGCCTCCGCCGGCTACCACGGCACCCTCTGATCCCCGTGGCGGCCGCCGACACCCACTTCCTGATCCCCGGCGATCCGGCGACACCGACCGGCGGCTTTCTTTACGACCGACACGCCGTCGACGGTTTGCGGGAAGCCGGTCTGCTGGCCGGAACGATCCGTGTCGACGGTCCCTTCCCCGACGGCGAGCCGGCCGCGCTGGAGGCGGCGGAGACGCTGCTCCGTGCGGTGCCGTCCGGCCGTCGTGTCATCGTCGACGGTCTCGCCTATACGGCGCTCGCGCCCGTGCTCGCGCGCCATGCCGGCCGGCTGCGGCTGGTCGCTCTGGTCCACCATCCGCTCGGCGACGAGACAGAGACTCTCCGATCGGGAGCGGACGCGATGGCTGGCCGACGAGATCCGCGCGCTGGAGCATGCCCGGCACATCATCGTGACCAGCCGCACCACCCGCGCCCGTCTCGGCGAACTGGGCATCGACACCGCCAAGGTCACGCCGGTGGTCCCCGGCGTGGAACCCGCCCAGGATCTTTCTTTCAGGGCCCAACGGGTGCCGGGGCCGTTGCGGCTGCTCTGCGTCGCCACCCTGATCCCCCGCAAGGCGCAGCACCTGCTGCTGGAAGCGCTCGCGCCGCTGAACGACCGAGACTGGCAGCTTGATCTGGTGGGCGACGCCCGGGATCCGGCTTACGCGGCGCGGCTCCGTGGCATGGTCGGGACCATGGTGCTGTCGGAGCGTGTGCGGCTTACAGGCGCCGTCAGTGACGCGGCGCTGGAAGACCATTGGCGACGGGCGGACGTCTTCGTGTTCCCCAGCCTGCATGAAGGATGGGGCATCGCACCGGTGGAAGCGGTCCGTTGGGGTTTGCCCGTGATCACCAGCGACGCGGGCGCGTTGCCGGAATCGGTGCCGACGCAGGCCCGGGTGATGGTGCCGGCGGGCGAGGTCGGCGCGCTTCGGGCCACGCTCGAACGGCTGCTCGATCATGCGGATCACCGGGCGGCACTCTGCGCCGGCGCGCGCGACGCCGCCGCCACCCTGCGAAGCTGGGCCGATATGCGATCTGAATTCGCCGCCGTCGTCGGAGCCACCGCATGAGTTTCACCACCGATTGGCTGACGCTGCGGGCGTCCTTCGACACGGCAGCCCGATCCGAGATGCTGGAGACCCGGCTCGACGGTTGGGCCGCCACCCGCGCGGCGGGACGCCCCCTGAACGTCGTCGATCTCGGCGCGGGTTCCGGCAACAATCTGGCCCATCTCAAGCAGCGCCTCGGGGTGCAGCAGCGATGGACCCTGATCAACTCCGACGCCGCCCTGCTCGCCGAAGCGGCGCGCCGCCACCCGGACGCCGCCCTGCGCCAGGACGACCTCGCCGGCGATCTTGCGGCCCTCATTCCCGACGGCACCGACCTCGTGACCGCGTCAGCCCTGATCGACCTGGTGTCGCGGGCCTGGCTGGCAGACCTTGTCGGCCGGGTCGGGGAGCTGAACTGCGCGCTGTTCGTGGTGCTGACCTATGACGGCCGCATCGCCTGGGAGAACGAAACCGCCGGGGACCGGGAGATTCGCGATCTGGTCAACCGGCACCAGCATGGCGACAAGGGCCTGGGCCCGGCCCTCGGCCCCGATGCGCCGGACGCGCTGAAGGCGCTTCTTCCGGATGTACACAGGGCGCGGAGCGACTGGAGGGTCGGCGCCGGCGATACGGCGATGCGCAAGGCCCTAATCGACGGATGGGCATCGGCAGCGGCGGAGATCGCCCCGGACCGCGCCGTCGGCATCGCGTCCTGGCGCGTCCACGCCGCCGACGAACCCCGGGCGCTGACCGTCGGCCACGCCGACCAACTCTGGCTGCCCACCCCGTAGCGGCGTCTCAGTCTCCGCTGCCATCCTGCAGCCCGCGCACGAAGTCCGGCAGGCCGACCAGACGCTCGCGCTTGATGCGCTCGGCGTGCAGGATCGCGCGCACGCGGTCGACGCTGGCGGCCATGTCGTCGTTCAGCAGAATGTACTGATATTCGGGATAATGGCTGATTTCATCCGCCGCCTTGGCCATGCGCTGGGCGACCACCTCGTCGCTGTCCTGGGCGCGGCTCCGCAGGCGGCGCTCCAGCTCCCGCGTGGACGGCGGCAGGATGAACACGCTGACCAGATCCCGCGATGCGTTCGCCTCGAGTTGCTGGGTGCCTTGCCAGTCGATGTCGAACAGCACGTCCTGACCGGCCGCCAGCGCCTCCTCCACCGGCCCGCGCGGCGTGCCGTAATAGTTCCCGAACACCTTGGCGTGTTCCAGCAACTCGCCCCGGTTGACCATGAGCTGGAACTCGGTCGCGTCGACGAACAGGTAGTCGCGGCCATGCACTTCGCCCGGCCGGCGCGGCCGCGTCGTCACGGAGATCGACAGCGACAGATCGTCCTCCAGTTCCAGCAGTTTGCGGGAGATCGAGGTCTTTCCGGCTCCCGAGGGGGAAGAGAGCACGAGCATCAGGCCGCGTCTGGTGATCATGAATCGCGTCTCCGGCGCTTATTCGACGTTCTGGACCTGCTCGCGGAACCGTTCGATCCGCGTCTTCAGCTCGACCCCGATATTGGTCAGGTCGAGATCCACCGCCTTGGAGCACAACGTGTTCGCCTCGCGGTTCAATTCCTGGCAGATGAAGTCCAGCTTGCGACCGACGGCACCTCCGCCCGTCAGCAACTCGCGGCAGGCATGGACATGGGCCGACAGCCGGTCGGTCTCCTCGCGCACATCCGCCTTTGTGGCCAGCAGCGCCAATTCCTGGGCCAGCCGCTCCTCCGATACCGGCGGCGACGCCTGCAACAGCGTCGTCAGCTGATCCTGCATGCGCTTGCGCAGCGCGGCGGGCTGCGCCTCGGCCACTCTTCCGGCGTCGGCGGTCAGCCCGTCGATCTCGTCGAGATGGCCGAGCAGGACGGTCTGCAGCCGGGCACCCTCGCGGCGCCGGGCATCGACCAGCGATGCCAGGGCGGCGTCCAGATCGGCGAAGGCCGCCGGTGCCAGCTGTTCGATCACAGCGGCATCCGCCACCCGTTCCACGGTCTCCACCACGCCGCGTACGGCAAGCAGCCGGTCGAGGCTCGGAGCCGTCGGGAAAACCAACCCCTTGTCCTCCAATCGCTGCTGCAGGCCGAGAACGAGTTCCAGGAACGCCTCGTTCACCACGAGGTCCGGAGTGGTGGCGCGATCGACCCGCTCGAGCGACCAGTTGACGGTGACCGACCCGCGGGTCACGGCGGCCCCCACCCGCTCGCGAACCTGCTGCTCCCAGGCTTCCGCCACGGACGGCAGGCGCATGCGCAGGTCCAGCCCCTTGGAGTTGACGCTGCGGATCTCCCAACTCCACGACCAGTCGGTGGTCGTCCCGTCCTCCGCGGTGGACGCGGCACCGCCATCGGTCCGCGCGAAACCGGTCATGCTGCTGACACGGGTACTCAGTTCGGCCACGGGGTATCCTTTTCGCCATCGAGATCCTCGGCCCTTATATCCATGGGCACCCTGAGCGCCAAGCAGGAGGGAACGATATGGCGAAACCGAGCACGATCCTGATCACCGGCGGATCGAGCGGCCTCGGCGCCGCCCTGGCCGAGGGCTATGCCGGCCCGGGGACGCGCCTGTTCCTCTCCGGGCGCAACGCCGACCGGCTGGACGAGGTGGCGGGGCGCGTCCGCGCCAGAGGCGCCGTCTGCGATACCGCCGTCGTCGACGTTCGTGATGCGGAGACCACCCGCGCCTGGATCGAGGCCTGCGACGCGGCCGCTCCGCTGGATCTGGTCGTCGCCAATGCCGGGATCTCCGCCGGCACGGCCGGACGGGACGGCGCCGAACCGGCGGAGCAGGTGCGCGCGGTGTTCGCCACCAACGTAGACGGGGTCCTGAACACGATCCTGCCGGCGATTGCCCGCATGGAGGCACGCGGCAGCGGCCAGATCGCCCTGGTTTCCTCGCTGGCGGGCTATCGGGGGATTCCCGGCGCGCCGAGCTATTGCGCCTCCAAGGCGGCGGTGAAGGTCCTGGGCGAGGGATTGCGCGGCAACCTGCATCCAAAGGGCATCCGCGTCTCGGTCATCTGCCCCGGCTACGTGCGCACGCCGATGACGGCGGTGAACGACTTTCCGATGCCGTTCCTGATGGACGGCGACAAGGCGGCCCGGATCATCCGCCGGGGCCTGGAACGGAACCGGCCGAGGATCAGCTTCCCCTGGCCCATGGCCGCATCCGTCTGGCTGCTGCAGGCACTGCCGCCCGCCTGGATCGATCCGCTCCTGCGGCGGCTGCCCCGGAAAGGTGCCGATTAAGGGCGCCTAGCCACCCTGCTGCGTCCGCTGATACCGGCGCCAGGCCCGGACATTGCGGTTGTGCTCGGCCAGAGTCTTGGCGAAGGCGTGGCCGCCGGTGCCGTCGGCGACGAAATACAGGTAGTCGGTTTCCGCCGGCCGCAGGACCGCGGCGATGGAGGCCGCCCCCGGATTGGCGATCGGTCCCGGAGGAAGCCGGTCGATGACGTAGGTGTTGTAGGGCGTCTGCGACCTGAGATCGGCCCGGGTCAGGGGACGGTCGAGCCCCGCACCGCCGGCGATGCCGTATGCCACCGTCGGATCCGACTGCAGCCGCATGCCACGGTTCAGACGGTTGACGAACACGCTCGCCACCAGCGGCCTTTCGGCAGCGACCCCGGTCTCCTTCTCGACGATCGAGGCGAGAATCACCGCCTCCTCGGGGCTGCGGATCGGCAGATCCGGCACCCGCGTCTCCCAGAGCGCGCTGACCGTCTCCTCCATGGCCCGCCGCATCCGGTCAAGAACACCGGCACGGCAGTCGCCGAGAGCGAAATGGTAGGTCTCGGGAAGCAGCGTTCCTTCATCGGGAATGACGTCGATCTCGCCTTCCAGCCCGGCGGCGGACCGCAGAACCGCGACCACCTCATCACTCGACAGGCCTTCGGCGACCGTCACCCGGCGCACGACGGTCACGCCGCTCTCCAGGATGTCGAGAGCTTCGCGCGGGCTGACAGCGGCGGGAAAGGCGAATTCGCCGGCTTTGAGGCGACGAGCCTGTCCCGAGACCTTGGCGCCTACGGCCAGTATCCGGGGGTCCGCTACGACACCGGCGTCGAACAGAGCGGAGTGCGATCGTCTCCATGCCGGCACCGCGCGGGATGACGACGGTGGTCTTCCGCCTCGAGCGGTCCGGGGCGGGTAAACTCGTTCCAGCCCCAAGCCACGGCAAAGCCGGCGATCACCGCCAGCGACAGCAGCAGGGACAACAGACGGAGCAGCCAGCGCCCCATCCCGCCGCACTCCGGTCAGGAAACCTTGGAGAAGATCAGGGCGGCGTTCGTCGCCGCCGAAGCCGAAGGAATTCGACAGGGCCGTGCGGACCGGACGCTCCCGCGCCTGGTTGGGCACGAGATCGATGCCGTCGATCCCCTCCGACGGATTGTTCAGATTCAGCGTCGGCGGCACCGCCTGATCGCGGATCGCCAGCACCGAGATAGATCGCCTCGACCGCGCCCGCTGCGCCCAGGAGATGACCGATCGCCGACTTGGTCGACGACATGGATACGGTCGCCGCGGCATTGCCGAACAGGCGCTTCACCGCCCCGAACTCGATCGCATCGCCGAGCGGCGTGGAGGTGCCGTGGGCGTTGATATAGTCGATCTCGTCCGGCGATCAGCTCGGCCCATTGCGAGGGCCGCCTTCATCGCCCGGAAGCCGCCGTCGCCGTCGTCGGCCGGAGCGGTGATGTGATGGGCGTCGCCGGACAGGCCGTAACCGACGACCTCGGCATAGATGTTCGCGCCGCGCGCTCTTCGCGTGCTCGTACTCCTCGAGCACGACCACGCCGGCGCCCTCGCCCATGACGAAGCCGTCACGGTCCTTCGTCCCAGGGCCGCGAGGCCTCGCTCGGGCGTCTCGTTGTATCCGGTGGACAGGGCCCGGGCAGCGGCGAAGCCGGCAACGCCGAGACGGCAGATCGCCGCCTCCGCCCCGCCGGCCACCATGACGTCGGCATCGTCCAGCGCGATCAGCCGGGCGGCGTCGCCGATGGCATGGGCGCCGGTCGCGCAGGCGGTGACGGCCGAGTGGTTCGGTCCCTTGAAGCCGTATTTGATCGAGACCTGACCGGAGACCAGATTGATCAGCGCCGAAGGAATGAAGAACGGGCTGAATGCGACGCGGACCGCGTTCCTTCAGCAGGATCGCGGCATCGGCGATGCGTGGTCAGACCGCCGATCCCGGAGCCGATCATGACGCCGCGTGCGCTCCTGGTCCTCGACCTCGGTCGGCAGCCAGCCGGAATCCTCGACCGCCTGCTGCGCCGCAACCATGCCCAGCAGGATGAACCGGTCGATCTTCCGCTGTTCCTTCGGCTCCATCCATTCGTACGGATCGAAGCGCCGCTCGTCCTTCGGCCCCTCGGGCACGATCGCCGGCGATCTTTGCCGGCAGATCGGAGACGTCGAAGGTATCGATCGCCCTGATGCCGGATTTTCCGGCCATCAGTCGGTCCCAGTTGGTCTTCGACACCGCATCCGAGCGGGCGTGACCATGCCGAGGCCGGTGATGACAACGCGTCGCATGACGTCACTCATTTCCAGCTGCGTCAAGCGCACCGACGGCGCCGGAGCCTGGGCTCCGGCGGTCGGCTCAGCCTTCCTGGCTCTTCGATGAAGTCGATCGCGTCCTTGACGGTCAGGATCTTCTCGGCCGCATCGTCCGGAATCTCGCAGGAGAATTCCTCCTCGAAGGCCATCACGAGCTCGACGGTGTCGAGGCTGTCGGCGCCCAGATCGTCGATGAAGCTGGCATCCTCGGTCACCTTGGCCTCGTCGACACCGAGATGCTCGACGACGATCTTCTTAACCCGCTCGGCAACGTCACTCATTGTCCTGAACCTCTGTTCTCTCTCTCGAATGCGGGCGCTTTCGCGGCCCAATTGTCGCTGTCCGCCCGCATTCCGGCGAACCCGCGATATTTGGATCGGCGGGCTGTAACACAAGTCTTTTCGCAAGACCAGCACACCCCGCCGCTTTTACCGGCCAACCGGCGGCGGCCGGCCTCAAAGCATTGCCATTCCGCCGT
This sequence comes from Thalassobaculum sp., assembly GCA_048983575.1. Lineage (GTDB taxonomy): Bacteria > Pseudomonadota > Alphaproteobacteria > Thalassobaculales > Thalassobaculaceae > Thalassobaculum. The sequence goes on from JBLZTD010000001.1 coordinate 3,515,520, forward strand.
TGACGTGGATCGTCGCGCCGGTGACATACGACGCCTCTTCGCTCGCAAGGTAGAGCACCGCGGCGGCAATGTCCTCCGGCGTGCCGAGTCGGCCGGCCGGAACGTTCTCGAGGAGCTTGTCCTTCTGGGCGTCGGGCAGGGCGTCGGTCATCGCCGTGGCGATGAAACCCGGCGCGACGACGTTGACGGTGATGCCCCGGTTCGCCACCTCGGCGGCGAGCGCCTTGGAGAAGCCGACCATGCCGGCCTTGGCGGCGGCGTAGTTGGCCTGGCCCGGGTTGCCCGTGGCGCCCACGATCGACGAAATGCCGATGATCCGACCCCACCGCTTCTTCATCATGCCGCGGACCAGGGCGCGCGACAGGCGGAAGCCGGAGGTCAGATTGACCGCGATCACCTGATCCCAGTCGTCGTCCTTCATGCGCATCAGCAGCTGGTCGCGGGTGATGCCCGCATTGTTCACAAGAATGTCTATCGGCGCGCCCGCCGCCGCTTCCGCCGCCTTGGGCAGGGCTTCGACCGCCTCCGCGTCGCCGAGGTTGCACGGCGCCACGGAGGCCCGCTCGCCGAGGGCGGCCGCCTTCTCCTCAAGCACCGCCTCGCGGGTTCCGGACAGCACCACATGGGCCCCCCGGGCGTGCAGCGTTTCGGCAATGGCAGCACCGATGCCGCCGGTCGCGCCCGTCACCAGGGCGGTCTTGCCGCTCAGGTCGAACATATTGGCCTCCTGTTGTGCCGCTAGAGGGCGGCGACGAAGCCGGCGACATCGGCCGGCGTGTTGATGGCATGCGCGTCGATCGACTTGTCGATGCGTTTCACGAGACCGGACAGCACCTTGCCGGACCCGATCTCCGCCACGGTGGTGACGCCGAGCCCGGAAAGGCTCTCGACGGTCTCGCGCCAGCGTACCCGACCGGTCACCTGCTCGACCAGTTGCCGGCGCACCACGTCGCGGTCGTCGGTCGGCATGGCGGAGACGTTGGCGATCACGGGCACCAGCGGCCCACGCAGATCGGTCCCGGCAAGCGCCTCGGCCATGGCGTCGGCGGCCGGAGCCATCAGGGAGCAGTGGAACGGCGCGCTTACCGGCAGCTTCACCGCCCGGCGCACGCCGTGATCGGCCGCCAGCGAAAGCACCCGCTCGATCGCTTCGGCGTGGCCCGACAGCACGACCTGACCGCCGCCGTTATCGTTGGCGATGTCGCAGACCTGGTCGCCGTCGGGACCCGGTCGCGCCGCCGCGGCGATTTTCTCCGCCGTCTCCAGGTCGGCGCCGATCAGGGCCGCCATCGCCCCCTCACCGACCGGCACGGCCTTCTGCATCGATTGTCCGCGCAGCCGCAGCAGGCGCGCCGCCGTCGCGATGTCCAGCGTCCCGGCGGCGGCCAGGGCGGAGTATTCCCCGAGCGAATGGCCGGCCACGAAGTCGCAGAGCTCGTCGATGGTCTTGCCGCTCTCGGCCTCGATGGCCCGCACCGCGGCGAGGCTCACCGCCATCAGCGCCGGCTGGGCGTTGGCGGTCAGCGTCAGCGTGTCCTCGGGCCCCTCGAAAATCAGCGCCGACAGCGCTTCGCCGAGCGCATCGTCGACCTGCTCGAAGACCTGGGCGGCGGCGGGATAGGCGTCCGCCAGATCCTTACCCATGCCGACCGTCTGACTGCCCTGGCCCGGAAACACGAACGCCCGCGCGGTGCCGGCCATGATGGTTCCTCCCGATTAAGTCTTCTTAGCGCCGTCCGCATATCCACCTGGGCGGACTTGCCGCGGCGGCGCGCCGTCGTTTGCGACGGAGCGCCGCGAATGTCAAGGCGCCCGGGATCTTGTCGCAGGCTACCAACTCCCGACGATCAGCGGGTCGGGCGTCCGGGCGGCGCGCCGGTCCTTGCCGGGATAGTCCAGCGCATTCACGAAATGCCGGATCGCGCCGATCCGCGCCCGTTTCTTGTCGGACGCCTTGATGATCGTCCAGGGTGCGTCGGCCGTATGGGTATGGAAGAACATCGCCTCCTTCGCCTCGGTATAGGCGTCCCACCGGTTGGTGGATTCCCGGTCGATCGGCGACAACTTCCAACGCTTGAGCGGATTGTGTTCGCGCCCGCGGAACCGCTTGGCCTGCTCCTCCCGATTCACCGAGAACCAGTACTTGAACAGATGGATTCCCGAGCGGACCCACATCCGCTCGAGCTCCGGGGCCTCCCGCATGAACTCGTGGTACTCGTCGTCGTCGCAGAATCCCATCACTCGCTCGACGCCGGCACGGTTGTACCAGGAGCGGTCGAACAGGACGATCTCGCCCTTGGTCGGCAGTTCGGCGACATAGCGCTGGAAATACCATTGTCCGCGTTCCCGATCGTTCGGCTTGTCCAGGGCGACGACCCGGGCGCCGCGCGGGTTCATGTTCTCCATGAACCGGCGGATCGCACCGCCCTTCCCGGCCGCGTCCCGCCCCTCGAAGACGATCACGATCCGCTGCCCGGTATCCTTCACCCAGCGCTGGACCTTCAGCAGTTCGATCTGGAGCGCCCGCTTCTGCTTCTCATAGGTCTCGCGCTCCATCGTCGCCTTGTAGGGGAAATCGCCGCTTTCGAAGAGGTGTCGCAAAACCGCGGGATCGTGGCGCATTTCGGCCTGGTGATGGCGCGCCTCGGCGCTGGCCGTCACACCCGGATTAACCGCTGCTTCCGGGTCCTGTCCCCGCTTTGTATTTCGTGCCATCGCTATCGGACCTCCATTCGTGTGCCGAACCACCATCAGCGCCTGGGGAAAACCCTTGCGCAGCGCGGAATTCTGCGTATGGTGCGCGCTCCTCCGGGCGCCGTCGGCGTCCGGCGACCATAGCTCCTTGCTGCATCGACACGCTGTAAACGCACCGATGCGGCTTTGCCCGAGGGGTGATGCCCCGGGCGCAACATCCACAAGGAGTGCGCGATGCCGTACTACGAGAGCGTGTTCATCGCACGCCAGGACGTTTCGTCCACCCAGGTCGAACAGCTGACCGACCAGTTCGCCGAAGTCGTCGCCGGTCTCGGCGGCGAGGTCAAGAAGCGCGAATACTGGGGTCTGCGGAACCTCGCCTACAAGGTGAACAAGAACCGCAAGGGCCACTACGTGCTCTTCAACCTCGACGCGCCGTCCGACGCCGTGACCGAGATGGAGCGCCTGATGCGTCTGAATGAAGACGTGCTGCGCTACATGACGATCCGAGTCGACGAACTCGAGGAAGGTCCCTCGATCATGATGCAGGCCAAGTCGGACCGCGATCGCGGCCGCGGCGGGCGTGAAGGCGGTCGGGGCGACCGCGACCATCGTGACCGGGGCGATCGTGGCGACCGCGGTGATCGCGGCGACCGACGCGAGCGCGATAGCGGCCCGCGTGACAACGCCAGCAAGGGAGACGCAGAATGAGCCAGTTGCAGATCGCCCGCGCGGCCGTGCGCAAGCCCTTCATGCGCCGCCGCAAGTCCTGCCCGTTCTCCGGCGCCAGTGCGCCGAAGATCGACTACAAGGACACGAAGCTTCTGTCCCGCTTCATTTCCGAGCGCGGCAAGATCGTGCCGAGCCGCATCACCGCCGTTTCGGCCAAGAAGCAGCGTGAGCTGGCCCGTGCGATCAAGCGCGCCCGCAACCTCGCTCTCCTGCCGTTCGTGGTGAGCTGAGCGCCCGGATCAGCATCCGGCGGCACCCGGACGAGCGTCGGCAAGACGATGGCCCCTTATGAACTACGGTTGGCTTCTGGTCGGAATTGCAGCGGCAGCGAGCGCGCTGATGACGGTGGCGGTGTATCCGTCGCCGTTCTTCGCGATGCTGCAGCTGTCGCTGACCTCGCTGCCCCTGTTCCTGGTGGGTCTCGCGTTCGGGTCGGTTCTCGGTCTGGCGTCTGCGGCGGCGGCGTTCGTCGCCCTGGTGCTGGCTCTCGGACTCGACATCGCCGCCTATCACGCGGCGATGACCGGGGTGCCGGCGTGCCTGCTGATCTGGCAGGCCGAACGGAGCCGCAGCGACGCGACGGTGTTGTTGCTCACCATGGTTGCCTATGCCTGCGCGATGATCGTGTTGGCGGCCATGCTTCTGTCCGGTCAGCCGGGCGGGATGCAGGGGGTGATCGCGGCGGAGCTTCAGGAGACGCTCAAGGCGCTGACGGACTACGCGGAACAGTCGGGCCAGGCCCCTCTGCCGGTCGAGGAACTGGGCGCCATGCTGGACCAGCTGGCCGCTCTTTTCCCGGCCTTCGCCGCAGCGGGGTGGGTCCTGACGACGGCCGTCAGCGCCGGGGTCGCGCAGTTGCTGCTGCGCCGCTTCGGTCGGGCGGCCCTGCCGACACCGGATATCGCCGATCTGAAGCCGCCGCGGTGGATCGCGATCGTCCTGGCGGTGGTGCTCGCCCTGGCTTATCTGCCGGACGGCATCGGCTTTGTCGGCAGGAACATGGTGCCTGTGGTTCTGCTGGTGTTCCTGTTCGCCGGCCTGGGGGTGCTTCACACCCTCGCCCGGCGCAGCGCCAGCGGCGGCTTCTGGCTCGGCGGCACCTACGCCCTGCTGATCGTTTTCAGTTGGGCGGCGGCCGCGGTGGTCGTCCTGGTCGGGATGCTGGACGTGGTTTTCGACTTTCGCCGTCGTGCGGGGCCTCCTCCGCCTGACGATGAGTGAATGATGGACGTGCGGTTGCCTAGGCGCCGCCCTGATGAGGAAATCCGGACATGGATCCGGGGGGCGTAGGCCCGCAAGAGAAGGAGTGAGGACGATGGAAGTCATCCTGCTGGAACGGATTGAGAGCCTCGGCCAGATGGGCGACGTTGTCTCGGTCAAACCGGGCTACGCCCGGAACTACCTGTTGCCGCAGAAGAAGGCGCTGCGCGCGAACGAGGGCAACCGCAAGGTGTTCGAGGCGCGTCGGGCCCAGCTCGAGGCCGAGAACCTCGAGCGCAAGTCCGAGGCCGAGCAGGTCGCCAAGACCCTGGACGGTCTGACGGTCGTCCTGGTGCGTGCCGCCGGCGAAAGCGGCCAGCTCTACGGCTCGGTCTCCGCCCGCGACATCGCCGATGCCGTGACCGCCGCCGGCGTCACCGTCGGCCGCAGCCAGGTCAAGCTGGACAAAGCCCTGAAGGCCCTCGGCCTGGAGCCGGTGCGCATCCAGCTCCACCCTGAGGTCTCGGTGAACGTGACCGTGAACATCGCCCGCTCCGAGGACGAGGCCGAGACCCAGGCCCGCCTCGGCCGCGCGCTCGACCGCGGCATCCTCGACGAGGAAGAGCGCCAGGATGCGGCGGCTCCCGACGTCGAAGAGCTGCTGGAGCCGGAAGCGGCCGCCGCCCTCTCCGAGGAGGAAGGCGAGGAGGAGAAGGCCGAGGCCTGATCATTCCCACAGACTGCGTTTCGAAGGGCCGTCCCATGGGGCGGCCCTTTGCTTATGTGGCCCCGCTGACCGGCTGTCCCGGCGCCTGACGATTGCTCGGCCGCGGGGTCGACAACGGTCGCTGGATGTCCAGAAGAACTCATCCACATTCATCGAACCATCACGCAACCGACGCCGAATTCGACACCGCTCCGTCACACGGCTGATGCCGACGCTGTGATAGCCCATGGTCCATCCGAACGATCCGGGCGACTGCCCGTCACAGGAGGAGGCCAACCGTGACCCTTCGCGCCATTCTGACCGCCGCCGTCCTGGCGGTCGCGGCACCGTCCCTCGCCACCGCCGATCCCCTCAAGCTCGCCGTCACCGATATTGAGGGCATGGAAGCCCTGCAGAGCGAGTTCGGCCCGTTCGAGGAGGCGCTCGAGGCGAGCACCGGCCTCGATATCGAGCTGTTCTCGGTCGGCAACCGAACCGCGGCGGTGGAGGCCATCAATTCCGGTCAGGTCGACATGGTACTGACCGGTCCGGCCGAGTACGTGGTGATCAAGGAGCTGACCGACGCGAAGATCGTCGTCGGCTGGCAGCGCCCCGACTACTTCGCCCAGGTCGTCACCCTGGCCGACGGTCCGATCCGCCGGGTCGAGGATCTGAAGGGCAAGATCGTCTCCTTCGGATCGGTCGGTTCGACCTCCCAGCATCTCGGCCCGGCCCAGGCGCTCGCCGATCTCGGTCTCGTCTACGGGCAGGACTACGAGCCGAAGATCATCTCCCGAAACGTTGCCGTCGAGGCGCTGATCCGCGGCGACATCGCCGCGATCGGGATGAACTACAGCCACCTGCAGCGCGCCCGCGAGGCCTATCCGGACGTTGCCTTCACCGTCCTGGCCCGGGGCCGCGATCTGCCGAACGACATTCTCGTCGCCCGGGCCGACGCCGATCCCGACGCAATGGAAAAGGTGAAGCGGGCCTTTGTCGACGACGGCAAGACCCTGCTCGCCGCCGTGATCAGGGGCGAGGACAACAAGAAGTACAAGGGCGGGTTCTTCCTCTCCACCGTGGATGACGGCGACTACGACTACGTCCGCTCCATGTACCGGACCATCGGGGTCGACGGGTTCAAGAACTTCGTTGGCAACTGAGGATAGCGGGGCGCCGGCTCCTCTCCGTCGGCGCCCGCCCCCGAACCCATCATGGCAGCGCTCCCCCACCCCGCCCCCAGGCTCCGCGACGCGAGCGTTCCCGAGCGCACCGATCCGGTCCCTCCCGCGCCGGCCCCCGCCACCGGCGCGCCGTTGATTCTGGCCGACAACGTCCGCAAACGGTTCGACGCCGGGCCGATCGTGCTCGATGGCGTTTCGCTGACCATCCGGCAAGGCGAGCGCGTCGCCCTGATCGGTGCCAACGGGGCCGGCAAGTCGACGCTGCTGCGCTCAATCGTCGGCCTGGTTCCGATCTCCGGCGGTACCGTCGATATCTTCGGCCAACGCTTCTCGCAGCTTCCGACCGGCCGACAGCGGGCCGCGATGCGCCGGCGCCTCGGTTTCGTGTTCCAGTTCCATGGCCTCGTCGGGCGAACCAGCGCCCTGTCCAACGTGGTCAACGGCGCCTTGGGGCAGGGCCACGGCTGGCGCGCCTGGCATCAGTCCTTCGCCCCCGCCTCCCTGCGCGCGTCGGCGCTGGCGGCCCTGGACGCCGTCGGACTGGCCGACCGGGCGACGGCCCGGGCGGATACCCTCTCCGGAGGCCAGTCGCAGCGGGTCGCGATCGCCCGGGCGCTGGTACACGGCCCGGACCTGCTGATCGCCGATGAGCCGGCGGCCAGCCTCGATCCCGCCGCCGGGCTCGACATCATGCGCCTGTTCACCCGCCTGACGCTCGAGAATGGCCGCACGCTGGTCTACACCACCCACGACATGCGTCACGCGCTCGAGCACGCCGACCGGATCGTGGCGCTCAAGGCCGGCCGCGTGGTGTTCGATGCGGGTGCCGGCGAGCTGACCGAGCACGATCTGGAGCCGATTTTCCGTGGCTGATACGCCCTCGTCTCTCCCCTCGCGATCCGGACCGCCCGGACGACGCGCGGAGGACATCGCCAGATGGCCCCGGCTCACCCCCCTGCGGTTCACGCTCCTGGTCGCCGTGGGGGCCGTGCTGGTCGCTTCGATCGGCGAGGTGGCCCCGTCGGCCGACAGGCTCATGGGCGCGATCCCCCGCATGGGGTCGCTGCTCGACCGCATGCTGCCGCCGGAGACCGATCCGGCCTTTCTCGGCCGCATGGGCGAGCGGATGGTGGAGACGCTTCAGATCGCCCTGGTCGGCACCCTGTTCGGTATTCTCCTGAGCTTTCCGCTCGCCTGGCTCTCGGCGGCCGGTCTCAGCCCGCTCGGCCGGTTGCGCTGGCTCGCCCGGGCGACGGTCTCCCTGTTCCGGACCGTGCCGGACCTGGTCTGGGCGCTGTTCTTCGTCTCCGCCGTCGGCCTCGGCGCCATCGCCGGTACGCTCACGATCATCGTCGACACCGCCGGGTTCTGCGGCCGGTTCTTCGCCGAGGCGATGGAGGACAGCGACAAGCGCCCACGCGAGGCGCTGGAGGCCGTCGGCGCCCGGCGGATCGACCTGTTGGCCGCCGCCGTCGTCCCGCAATGCATGCCGTCTTTCATCAACACCTCGCTGTTCGCGCTCGAGCTCTCGGTGCGGTCCTCGGTCGTGCTCGGGATCGTCGGGGCCGGCGGCATCGGCCAGGAGCTCAAGTCGGCTTTCGAGCTGTTCCAGTATTCCAAGGCCTCGGCGATCATCCTGGCGATCTTCGTGATCGTGCTGGCGATGGAGCACCTGACGGACTGGCTGCGCCGGCGGATGGGGTAGCCCCCTTCGACACGTCGCTCCGCTCCTGCTCAGAATGCGGTATTGAATTCAGTCTCTCGACCTCGCCCTGAGGAGCCCCGGCGGGGACCGTCGAAGGGCCGCTACATCGAATGAACCTCGACCTTGTTGCCGAAGGGATCGCGGAGAAAGGCGGCGTAGTATGCGTCGGTGTATTCCGGACGCGCACCCGGCGCGCCGTCGCCAGTGCCACCGGCCGCCAATCCCGCCTCGTAGGCCGCCCGCACCTGCGCCGGCCCTTCGCAGAGGAAGGCGACGTGGGTGCCGTTACCCACGCCCGCCGGCTTGCCGTCGATCGGCAGACCGACCCAGAACTCCGGGTACTTGCGGCCCCAGGCAATGGCCGCCTCCATGGTGTACAGCCGCTGGGCGCCGATCGCGGCCAGCAGGGTGTCGTAAAACGCGCCGGCGGTCTCGAGATCGTCGACCCCGAGCGAAACATGGCTGATCAACCCGTCCATCACATCCTCCCTTCGGAGCGATCGTTGCGTCCGTGTTTCATTCACATGCGCCGAGTCGCGCAATCCTATACCGGCCAGAGGCCTGGACAAACGATCCACAGCTAAGCCCTGACTTCGTCCCCGGTATTTTCTTCATCACACCGTGCATGGCGCTCGCGTTTCGAGGGTCCGACGGGCTATGCATTAGAGTCTGTCCTGAGGGAAAACGAACAGCAAAGCCGAGTTGCCGCGACATGTCCGATCCCGAGTCCAGCATCGCCCCCTTCCCCGGTCCGACCGGCGGCTTCGCCAGCTCGGAGGCGACACCTGCCGGGTCCTTCCGCGAGCCGCCGCACAACCTGGAAGCCGAGCAGGCGCTGCTGGGCGCCATCCTGGTCAACAACCGGGCCTATGAACGGGTCAGCGAGTTCCTGCGTCCGGATCATTTCGCCGATCCGGTCCACGGCCGAATCTTCGCCTCCTGCGGCAAGCTGATCGACCGCGGCCAGATCGCCACACCGGTCACGCTCAAGGGTCTGTTCGATCAGGATGACGCGCTGGCGGACGTGGGCGGCGCCCAGTATCTGGTCAAGCTCGCCGCCTCCGTCGTCACGGTCATCAACGCCGCCGACTACGGCCGGGAGATCCGCGACTGCTACCTGCGGCGCGAACTGATCGATATCGGCGAGACCGTCGTCAACGACGCCTTCGACCGCGATCTGGACACCGCCGCCCAGGAACTGATCGAGAAGGCGGAGAACCAGCTCTTCACCCTGGCCGAGACCGGCGAGGGCGAGAACGGGCTCAAGGAACTGAAGCTTGCGCTGATCGAGTCCGTCGCCCAGGCGGAGGCCGCCTTCAAGCGGGACGGCGGTCTCGCCGGCTACTCCACGGGCCTGATCGATATCGACAACCTGCTCGGCGGCCTGCATCCCTCGGACCTGCTGATCCTCGCCGCGCGCCCGGCCATGGGAAAGTCGACCCTGGCCTCGAACATCGCCTTCCACATTGCCACCGCGTCGATGCGCGAGCCCGGCCACGCGCCGCAGCCGGTCGCCTTCTTCTCGCTGGAAATGTCGGCCGAACAGCTCGCCACCCGTATCCTGTCCGAGCGTACCGGAATCGCCTCCGAGAAGCTGCGCCGCGGCCAGCTCAACAACGAGGATTTCGGCAAGCTGGTCGAGGCCAGCCAGGACCTGGAACGGGCGCCGATGTTCATCGACGATACCCCGGCGATTCCGATCTCGACCCTGCGCACCCGAGCCCGCCGCCTGAAGCGCCAGCACGGCCTCGCCCTGATCGTGGTCGACTACCTGCAGCTCATGCGCCCTTCGCCGGGCGCGCGCATCGACAACCGGGTGCAGGAGATCTCGGCCATCTCCCAGGGCCTGAAGGCGATCGCCAAGGAGCTGGACGTTCCGGTGCTCGCCCTGTCCCAGCTCTCCCGCGCGGTCGAGCAGCGCGAGGACAAACGCCCGGTGCTGGCCGATCTGCGTGAGATCCGGGTCGATCGAGCAGGACGCCGACATCGTCATGTTCATCTACCGCGAGGACTACTACCTGCAGAAGGCGGAGCCGATCCAGCGGATGGAAGAGGACGCCCAGAAGTTCCACGACCGCTACGACCAGTGGAAGGACCGTTGCGAGAAGGCCCACGGCAAGGCCGAGGTCATCATCTCCAAGCAGCGTCACGGCCCGACCGGCGTCGTCACCCTGCACTTCGACGGTTCGACCACGAAGTTCACCAACTACGTCGCCGACGACGCGGTGCCGGACCACTACTGAGCGGCAAGAAGAAAGGCCGCCCGGAGCGGGCGGCCTTCCGTGAGCCGATACGGCTCGAACTCAGGGAACTGTGCTTAGACGGCCGCCGAAGGCTGCTCCGACATCGCGCCAAGACACACGAGTTCGCCCCGCATCGCAAGATCACTAGACACCGGATCACCTCCTTTCAGTTGGTTGGACACCTCGGGAATGGTGCGGTGCACGACGCGGTTCGACAACCCGTCGACTGAAACCGGGGAAAACAAGGGGATTCGACCTCCCCGCCCGTGCCGATCGCGGGGCCGCTGCCGATGCGAATCCGGTCACCAGCTTGTCATTGGACGCCCGCAGGGACAGTCGCCAGGGTGCCGCCATGGTCCGACCGATAGCCTTCCTTACCCTTTTGCTCCTCCTGCTGAACGCCCACCCTCGGGCGCAGGCGGCGGAGCAGTACGAGATCGAGACGGGCACCTACCGGGCACACGTCCCTGCGTCCTGGGATGGCGCAACGGCGCTCCCCCTGCTGATGTTCTTCCACGGCTACGGCCAGAGCGGCGGGGTCGTCATGGGCAACGCGGAACTCATGGACCTCGCCGACCGGGAAGGCGTGCTGGTGATCGCGCCCGATGGCGCGGAGAAACGCTGGGCCCATCAGGGGGCGCCGGCGCGCGAGCGGCTGCGCGACGACGACGCCTTCGTCGCCGCCGTGCTGGCCGATGCAAAGTCCCGCTGGCCGGTGGATGACGCGCGCGTCTGGGCCTCCGGTTTCTCGATCGGCGGCTCGATGGCCTGGCACCTCGCCTGCTACCGCAGCGAGCTGTTCACCGCCTTCCTTCCTACAGCGGGCGCGTTCTGGCGGCCGCAGCCGGAGACCTGCCCCGCCGGCCCGGCTAACCTGATGCATGTGCACGGCACCGGCGATACGGTCGTGCCGATGACCGGACGTCCGATCCGCGACGTCTACCATCAGGGCGATGTCTTGCGGGGCATCGCCTCCTGGCGTGAGGCCAACGGCTGCCCTGCCGATCCCGCCGAGGTGTCCGAGACCGGCGACCTGCGCTGCGAGATCTGGCGCGGCTGCGGCTCGGGCAAGGAACTACAGCTCTGCCTGCATCCGGGTGGGCATGTCATTCCGAAGGGCTACATGGCGAAGGCAATCGCCTGGGCGGACGGATTGGCAACGGGACAATGACATCGGGGTTGAAGCGGGTCGGCTAAGCCACGACGTCGAGCGTCACACTGCCCAGCCCCTCGACGGTGTAAACCGCCTTATCGCCAGGCTTCGGATACCGGGTCTTCACCGTCGATCCGGTCATCACCCAGTGACCGGCCTGCAGCGGTCGGCCCTGCTCGACCAGTAGGTTGGCGACCCAGGCGAGCGCGTTGAGCGGATTGCCCATCGCCGCCCCGGTGACCGCCTCCTCGATCTCCCCATTGTAGTCCAGCCGCACCGGGGTCGTGGCGAGGTCGAGCGCGCGCCAGTCGCCGGTCGCCTCGCCGAGCACGATACCGCCGGACCAGGCGTTGTCCGCCGCCATGGAAATCCCGTCGAGCCGGCTGTAGTCGGCATCCCGGTCCTCGATCAGCTCGAAGGCCGGCACCGCCACTTCGACCGCATCGCGGACGGATTCCGCCGTATGTTTTTTATTTTTATCAGATAGACCGAATCCGATCTTGAGGCATAACTCGAACTCAAGCCCGACCCGAACGAAGTCGCTCATCCGAACCGTCGCGGGCGAAGGGTGAACCGTGGACGCGAAGATGGCGCCGACCAGGGACTGGTTCACCCCGCACAATTCCTGCACAGCCTTGGAGGTCAGAGCGATCTTGTAGCCGGCGATCGGTCCCTTGGCCCCCGCCTCCCAGCCGGCGATCAACCGGCGCTGCACCGCGTAGGCGGAGTCGAGATCCGGCAACGCCAGATCGCCCGCCAGCGGTTCGTAGCGCCGACGATGCGCGTGCTGCTCGGCCAGCGCATCGGCGACGCGCGCGATCCTGGTGGTGTCGCTCATGGTGTTTCCTCCTGTGTTTTGCCGGAGAATGGATCGAACCGGCCGATGCGTGAAGCCTCTCTTGCGCCTTGTCCCGCCCCCTCCCGCCTGATATCGGACCTTGATGGTTACGACGACAGCCGCCTTCGATGCCGCCCTCTCCCGCCTCACCATCGATCTGGGCGCGGTGCGGACGAACTATCGCCGGCTTTGCCGAGAACTCGCCGGCGTGCCCTGCGCCGGTGTCGTGAAGGCGGATGGCTACGGGCTCGGCGCCGACCGTGTCGCGCCGGTGCTGTACCAGGAGGGCTGCCGGATCTTCTTCGTCGCCACCTTCGACGAGGCTGTGGCACTGCGCCAGATCCTGCCGGACGACCAGATGCCCGACGCCGAGATCGCCTGTCTGAACGGCCTGCTGGCGGGCACGGAGACGGCGTTTGTCGAACATCGGATCATCCCGGTCATCAACGCGATCGAGCAGATCGGGCGCTGGCGGGATCAGGGGGCCAAGGAAGGCCGGGCGCTGCCGGCGATGCTGCACCTGGACACCGGCATGAACCGTCTCGGCCTGGACGGCCGCGAGATGGACAGGGTGGCGGACGATCCGACATCGCTCGACGGCATCGACTGGCGCTATGCGATATCCCATCTCGCCATCGCCGACGAAGCGGACCACCCGATGAACGCCCAGCAGCTCGCCCGCTTCCGATCGATGCGCGCCCGGCTGCCGGTGGCGATGAAGGCGAGCCTCGCCAACTCCTCGGGCATCTTTCTGGGATCCGAATTCCATCACGATCTCGGCCGGCCGGGCATCGCCCTGTATGGCGGGCGTCCCGCCGCCGGCCGCGACAACCCGATGCTCTGTCCGATCCGAATCGAGGGTCGAATTCTTCAGATCCGCACGGTCGAGCCCGGCTGGACGGTCGGCTACGGCGCTTCCTGGCGGGCGGCGCGGGAGACCCGGATCGCCACGGTCGCCGCGGGGTACGCCGACGGCTATCTGCGCAGCCTGTCCTCCGCCGGGCGCGTCGCGGTTGGTGGCCGGCTGTGCGACGTGGTAGGACGCGTCTCGATGGACTCAATCACGGTGGACGTGACGGACCTGCCCGAAGCCGATGCCGCTCCCGGCGGCATGGTGGAGGTGCTCGGCCCGACCGTGACTCCGGACTCCATGGCGGATGCCGGCGGAACCATCGGCTACGAGTTGCTCACGGCGCTCGGCAGCCGCTACATACGCCACTACGTCGATACTTCGGCATGATCGCCGGGATCGCTCAGAGCAACCACGGATCGGGGTGCCCCGGCGGATGAATCCTCTCGCGACGATCGGCCGGGGCTTCCTTGCCCTTCTGGCCACGGCCGGGCGCATCGGCATGTTCGCCTCGACGGCGGTCAGCCACTGCGTCCGTCCCCCCTTCTATCCCCGCCTGATCCTGCGTCAGTTTCTGGAGATCGGCTATTACTCGCTGCCGGTCGTCGGTCTGACCACGCTGTTTTCCGGCATGGTCCTGGCGTTGCAGAGCTATACCGGGTTCGCCCGGTTCTCGGCGGAAGGCGCGGTCGCCACGGTGGTCGTGCTCTCCATGACCCGCGAGCTGGCGCCGGTCCTGGCCGGCCTCATGGTCGCCGGACGGGTCGGCGCCGCCATGGCGGCCGAGATCGGGACGATGCGGGTCACCGAGCAGATCGACGCGCTGACGACCCTGTCCACCAACCCGTTCAAATACCTGATCGCGCCCCGTCTGATCGCCGCGACGGTCAGCCTGCCCGATCCTGGTCCTGATCGGCGACATCATCGGCGTGTTCGGCGGCTATGTGGTCGGTGTCTACAAGCTCGACTTCAACGCGGCGACCTACATCCAGTCGACCGTCCAATACCTGGAGCGGATCGACGTGATCTCCGGCCTGGTCAAGGCGGGCGTCTTCGGCTTCCTGGTGGCGCTGATGGGCTGCTACCACGGGTTCAATTCGCGCGGCGGCGCTCAGGGCGTGGGGGCGGCGACGACCAACGCGGTGGTGACCGCCTCGATCATGATCCTGGTCGCGAACTACGTGATCACCGAATTGTTCTTCGCGGATTGAGGTGGCGGGAATCATGAGCGACACCCCGACCAGCCCGCGCCCCAAGATCCGGATCCGCGACCTGCGCAAGAGCTTCGGGACCAAGGTCGTGCTGGACGGGCTCGACCTGGACATCGCGGACGGCGAGAGCGTCGTTGTCATCGGCGGCTCCGGCACCGGCAAGTCGGTCCTGCTGAAATGCATCATCGGCCTGATGGACACCGGATTCCGGCGTCATCGAGATCGACGGCGAGAACGTGGTCGGCCTGCCGCGCTCGGAGCGCGAGGAGTTCATGCGCCGCTTCGGCATGCTGTTCCAGGGCGGCGCGCTGTTCGACTCCCTGCCGGTCTGGGAGAACGTCGCTTTCGGACTGATCGCGGCCAAGCATATGGATCGGGCGGAGGCGCGGAAGGTCGCGGTCGACAAGCTGGCGCAGGTCGGCCTGAACGAAGAGGTCTCCACCCTCTCGCCCTCGGAACTGTCCGGCGGCATGCAGAAGCGGGTCTCGCTCGCCCGGGCCATCGCCACCGATCCGGAGATCATCTTCTTCGACGAGCCGACCACCGGTCTCGACCCGATCATGGCCGACGTGATCAACGACCTGATCGTCAAGTGCACGCGGGAGCTCGGCGCCACCGGTCTGTCGATCACCCACGACATGGCCAGCGCCCGCAAGATCGCCGACCGGGTCGCCATGCTCTACCAGGGCAGGATCATCTGGGCAGGACCGGTCGCCGAGATCGACAACTCGGGCAACGAATACGTGGACCAGTTCATCCACGGTCGGGCCGAGGGACCGATCCAGATGGCTGTCCGGCGCGGCTGAGCGGAGAGCGCTGATGGCGAAGTCGACCAGCCGCTACGTCTGTCAGGAATGCGGCGCCGTTTCCGCCAAATGGGCGGGGAAATGCGACGCCTGCGGCGCCTGGAACACCCTGGTGGAGGAAGTGGTCGAGGCCGCGCCCAAGGCGATGAAGCCGGGCGGCGGCAGGCGGATCGACTTCGTCGAACTGGCCGGCCAAAGCCGCCAGACGCCGCGCCGGATCACCGGCATGGGCGAGTTCGACCGGGTGCTGGGCGGCGGACTGGTTCCGGGCTCGGCCACCCTGATCGGCGGCGATCCCGGCATCGGGAAATCCACCGTGCTTCTGCAGGTTGTGGCCGGCCTGTCCGCCACCTGCCGCTGCGCCTATGTTTCCGGCGAGGAGGCAGTGGACCAGGTCCGCATGCGCGCCCAGCGCCTGGGCGTGGCCGCCGCACCGGTGGGGCTGGCCGCAGCGACCAGCGTACGCGACATCGTGTCCAGCCTGGAGGCCGCCGACGGCCCCGACGTCGTCGTCATCGACTCGATCCAGACCATGTATGTGGACGCGCTGGACAGCGCCCCCGGCACGGTCGCCCAGGTCCGGGCCTCGACCCAGGAGCTCATCCGGGTCGCCAAGAAGCGGGGGATCGCCCTGCTTCTGGTCGGCCACGTCACCAAGGAAGGCGCCATCGCCGGGCCGCGGGTGCTCGAGCACATGGTCGACACCGTCCTCTACTTCGAAGGCGAGCGGGGCCACCAGTTCCGAATCCTGCGGGCGTGAAGAACCGCTTCGGGCCGACCGACGAGATCGGCGTGTTCGAGATGACCGAGGGCGGTTTGATGGAGGTCGCCAACCCCTCCGCCCTGTTCCTGTCCGACCGCCAGGACGACGTGTCCGGCGCCTGTGTCTTCGCCGGCGTCGAGGGGACAAGGCCGGTGCTGGTCGAGATCCAGGCGCTGATCGCCCCCTCCCCGTTCGGCACACCGCGCCGGGCCGTCGTCGGTTGGGACTCGAACCGCCTCGCCATGGTGACCGCGGTGCTGGAGGCCCGCTGCGGTGTCTCGCTCGCCGGCAACGACGTGTTCCTCAACGTGGCGGGCGGGCTGCGGGTCTCGGAGCCGGCCGCCGACCTCGCCGTCGCCGCCGCCCTGGTCTCGTCGCTGACCGGAGTGCCGGTCCCCAAAGGCTCCGTCGTCTTCGGCGAGATCGGCCTGTCGGCGGAAGTGCGCGCCGTGACCCAGGCCGAGGCCCGCCTGAAGGAAGCGGCAAAGCTCGGGTTCGAGCGCGCCCTGGTGCCGGCATCCCGGCGCAAGGGAGGCAGGGCCCCGTCCGGCGGCCTCGATTTGGTCGAAATCGCACGGCTACATGATCTCGTGGACCTGCTCCACGATCCCGGCGACGATGCCCGCATCGGCCGTCGCGTCGTCGCCTCCTGAACCGGGCCGCCATGGACCAGCTGCCGATCAACATCACCGACCTGGCGATCATCGCCGTCCTGATTCTGTCGGGTCTGCTCGCCCTGCTGCGCGGTTTCGTCGCCGAGGTCCTGTCCATCGTCGCCTGGGTCGGCGCCGCCGCCGTCGGAATCTACGGCTACAAGCCGGCGACCCCGATCGTGATCGACCTGACCGGCATCGACGGCCCGCTGGGCGAACTGATCGCCGGCGGGGTGCTGTTCGTCGCCGCCCTCATCGTCTTCATGATCCTCGCCCGGCTGGCGAGCGGGACGCTGCAGATGGCCGGCCTCGGCGCGGTCGACCGCTCTCTCGGTTTCCTGTTCGGGCTGCTGCGGGGCGCCGTCCTCGTCAGTGTCGCCTACCTGCTGGTGCTGTGGGCGGAACCGGACCCCCAGGACCACCCTTCCTGGCTCACCGAGGCCAAATCTCTCCCCCTGGTGGTCGCCGGCGCCGACATGCTGGTCACCCTCGTGCCCGAGCATCTCCGCAGCCAGGCGGACAGCGAGGCCCTGCGCGTGCGGCGTCAGGCCGAGGACGAGGCGCGCGAGGCCTTGAAGAAGCGCCTGCTCAGCCCCACACCAAGGACGGAAGCCTCGAATCCCGATGCGCCGGCGGGCGATCAGGGGTATACTGACGAAGAACGTCAGGAACTGAACCGCGCCATCCAGAGCACCCAGTAGGTGGGTGCTATTTCGTTTTGGAAGGCTGCCGCCGGTCGGGCCGGCGACACCCGTACTGACCGTCCCTGCACCTCGACCGAGGACCGGAACCGCGCATGACGCTCACGACCTCCCCCTACGACGACGATCATCTCCACGAAGAATGCGCCGTCTACGGCATCTTCGGCACCCCCGACGCCGCAGCGCACACCGCGCTGGGCCTTCACGCCCTGCAGCACCGAGGCCAGGAGGCGGCCGGGGTCGTCGCCACCGACGGGACGACCTTCAACGTCCATCGCGGCCTCGGACATGTCGGAGAGAATTTCGGCGAGGACAACCAGGACGTCATGGACCAGCTCGTGGGCCATGCCGCCATCGGCCATACACGCTATTCCACGACAGGCGAGACGGCGCTGCGCAATGTGCAGCCGCTGTTCGCGGATCTTGAGTTCGGCGGCTTCGCGCTCTGCCACAACGGCAATCTGACCAATGCCATGCAGGTCCGCGAGGGCCTGGTGCGCCAGGGCTCGATCTTCCAGTCGACCATGGACACCGAAGTCATCATCCATCTGGTCGCCCGCTCGCGCCGCGCCTCGGTGGTCGACCGTCTGGTCGAGGCGATGAATCAGGTCGAGGGCGGTTACTCGCTGATCTGCATGAGCAAGGACATGCTGATCGGCCTGCGCGATCCGTACGGCGTCCGGCCGCTGGTGCTCGGCAAGATCGGCGACGCCTACATCCTGTGCTCGGAGACCTGCGGCCTGGACATCATCGGCGCCGACTTCGTGCGCGACATCAATCCGGGCGAACTCGTGGTGATCGACGGTAAGGGCGTGCGGTCCTTCTTCCCGTTCCGCCCGCGCCAGAGCCGGTTCTGCATCTTCGAGTACATCTACTTCGCGCGCCCGGACAGCATGGTCGAAGGGCATAGCGTCTACGCGGCCCGCAAGGGGATCGGGGCGGAACTCGCCCGGGAGAGCGGGGTCGATGCCGACGTCGTCGTGCCGGTACCGGATTCCGGCGTGCCGGCCGCCATCGGCTATGCCGAAGCCTCGGGCCTGCCGTTCGAGCTGGGAATCATCCGCAACCACTATGTGGGCCGGACCTTCATCCAGCCGACCGACAAGGTGCGCCACCTCGGCGTCAAGCTGAAGCACAACGCCAATCGCGGGCAGCTCGAGGGCAAGCGGGTCATTCTGGTGGACGATTCGATCGTGCGCGGCACCACCTCGACCAAGATCGTCGAAATGGTCCGCCAGGCCGGCGCGACCGAGGTGCATATGCGCATTGCCAGCCCGCCGACCACCCATTCCTGCTTCTACGGCGTCGACACGCCGGAACGCGAGAAGCTGCTGGCGGCGCAGATGACCGTCGAGCAGATGGCTCAGAAGATCGGCGTCGACAGTCTGGCCTTCATCACCATCGACGGCCTGTATCGCGCGATGGGCGAGGCGCAGCGGAACAGCGAGGCGCCGCAGTTCTGCGATGCCTGTTTCACCGGCGACTATCCGATCGCCCTGACCGACTACACGGGTGGGCGGACACGCCAGCTCTCCCTGCTCGCCGAAGCCTCCTGAGGATACGATGACCGGCATTCTGGACGGGCGTATCGCGCTCATCACCGGCGCGTCGCGCGGTATCGGCGCGGCCGTGGCCGAAGCCTTCGCCCGCGAGGGCGCGCATCTGATTCTCGTCGCGCGAACGGTCGGCGGACTGGAAGAGACCGACGACCGGGTTAAAGCCGCCGGGGGCGAAGCCACCCTGGTCCCTATGGACCTCACCGACTTCGAGGCGATCAACCGCCTCGGCGCGTCGATCTACGAACGCTGGGGAAAGCTGGACGTGCTGGTGGCCAACCACGGCATCCTCGGCGTCCTCAGCCCGATCTCGCACTACGACCCAAAGCTCTGGGACGAGGTGATGACGGTCAACCTGACCGCCTGTCAGCGCCTGGTGCGCAGCCTCGACCCGCTGCTCCGGCAGTCGGACGCAGGCCGCGCGATCTTCGTGACCTCCGGCGCCGCCGTCGGCGAGCGGCCGAACTGGGGAGCCTATGCCGTCTCCAAGGCCGCCCTCGAGGCGATGGTGCGGGCCTATGCCGGGGAAACCCGGCGGACCAACCTGCGGATCAACCTCCTGAATCCCGGCGGGACCCGGACCAAGATGCGGGCCGCCGCCTTCCCCGGCGAAGATCCGATGACCCTGAAGACGCCGGAAGACATCGCTCCGACCTTCCTGGACCTGGCGTCGCCCGCCTGTGTCGCCCATGGCGAGCGGATCGACGCCCAGGGATAAACGGCCCAGGGGTAGCGACCCGGGGTGGTAGACGACCCGAGGGTAACGAGGTCCCTGTCGCCGACGATTCCAGCACACGGGAGCGGTCAGTCCGGACGCTGGAAACGGATCGGTTCCAGCGCCTTGAGAATGCGGGTCACGCCCGATCCGTCGGGTCGGATCGGGAGCAGCAGACGCACGTAGCTCCACGGCTTGCCGTTGATCGACACATAGCGCCGCCGGGTGAGCATCGGCGTCTCGGTCTGCGCCACCGTCTGAAGGTCTTCGAGCACCAGCCGGGCATCCCGCGCCCCGAAGAACTCGTGCACGCTGGTTCCCCGCAACTCGCGACCGTAGATATCGCAGGCCGCGGTTCCCGCAAGACGGATCACCGCGTCCTCCGTGCCCTCCAGATCGACCAGCATCAGATACGGCAGTACTTTGGTCGGCAGGTCCAGCGCATCGATCGACACAGGCGCCCGCCCGCCGCCGAGCCGCTGCCACGTTTCCAGGACGCCGGCCAGAACCGGGTATCTGTCTATCGATGCGAGATCGAGGTCTTCATTCACCGATACTATCGTATGCGGTTTCAACATTTGAGAGGGTCCAAAGGCTGGTCTGGAAACGCCGCCAAACGCCAGTGACGGCAATGCGGAGTGTTTCCCGCAAGACAATTATACTTAGAGTTGGGTTCACGTCCGCCCGAGGTCAAGCGGGCGCCCTGCAGATCTTCTCTATCTTAAATGGATTAAGAGATGATCGAAGCAGATCGCGTCGACCCGATCTTCCACTAGTGCCAGGGCGTCACCATGCGGTCGTAGTCCGCCACGTTGAATGCCATCGCCGCGCCGGAGCGTAGATCCCAAAGGGTGCGTTCATTGCCGACGATGTCGCCCAGATAGACATGGATGCCGAGCGAGGCGGTATCGTCCGGATTGGCGATCGCGTGGACATCGCGGGGGCCGAGGGAGAGTATCTGTCCGGGACCGATTGTCTCCTCGCGCTCAAGGACGACCCCATCACCGTCGCGCCGGTAGTGGCGGTGGATCTCGACGCCGTCGAGCATGGCGATCACCGCCGACATGCCGTGGTCGTGCGGCGGCCCGGCGGTGTTCGGGGTCTGCCGCACGAGGAAGACCGACAACGCATCATCCCGATGCAGAATACAGTCCTCGCCCTCGAAATCCGGTATTTCGGCCAGCGCGCTTTGCGGCCGAGCCGCGACCATCGCCAGCGCGTCGCGCACGGCCGCAACCGGGTCGGCCGCTTCCGTGGCTCCGCGGCACCGCTCGATCAGGCGATTGAGAACAGCTTCCGTCATAGTGTCACTCGTCCTTCAGGCTGGATTCCATGCCACGGATCGCCAGTTCCAGGTTCCGAAGCGTCTGCTCCAGTTCCCGGGTCTTGCTGCGGTCCATGGCCTCGGTCTGCAGCGCGTAGCGGATTCCCGCCGCCCGAGCCTTAAGTCGGGTCAGCCGGGTATCGCTCTGGCTCACGGTGAAGCCTTTGTTCAGCGACCCGCGCCCGATCGGCATCGCGCCGTTCTTATACCGATGGGTGGGCTGTTTGCCCCCGTTGCGCTTGTCGTACATGCGGGCCAGATCGGTGATCGACACCCTGGCTTCCAGCTTCGATTTTCCCCGGCCTCGCATGGCGGCTCCGTGGTTCGCTCAGAACGGTCCCCTCTCCCCGAGCGTCCGGCCCGACCCCCTAACGCTCATCGACATAGGGGTTGCGCCGCTTCCTGAGGTTAACCCGGATCGGAACGCCGACCAGCCCGAATTCGTCACGCAGGCCACCGATCAGGTAACGCACGTAGCTCTCCGGCAATTCGTCGGCCTGGCTGACGAAGGCGGCGAAGGTGGGCGGGCGGGCCTTCACCTGGGTCATGTAGCGCAGTCGCAGGCGACGGCCCTTGGACAGCGGCGGCGGATGCTGCTCGACCATACGCTCCAGCCAGCGGTTCAGCCGGCTGGTCGGGATCCGGGTGTTCCAGATGTCGTAGATGTTCAGCACCGCGTCCAGCAGCTTGTCCAGATTGCTGCCGCGCAGGGCGGAAACCGGAATCCAGGGAATTCCCCGGACCTGGGCGAGCGACGTGTCGAGCCGGTCGCGCAGCCTCTGGCCGGCCGCGCTCTTGTCGGTCACCGCGTCCCACTTGTTCACGGCGATGATCAGCGCCCTGCCCTGGTCCAGCACCGTGCGGGCGATGGCGAGATCCTGCTTCTCGAGCATCTGGTCGCCGTCGAGCACCAGCATCACCACCTGGGCGTAGCGCACGGCGCGCATGGTGTCGGTCGTCGACATCCGCTCCAACTTCTCGATCACCCTCGCCTTGCGGCGCAGCCCGGCGGTGTCGACCAGATGAATTTCCCGGTCCTTGTAGGTCCACGGCACCTCGATGGCGTCGCGGGTGATGCCCGCCTCCGGGCCGGTGAGCAACCGGTCCTCGCCGAGCAGCCGGTTCACCAGCGTCGACTTGCCCACATTCGGGCGGCCGACGATGGCGAGCTTCAGCGGCCCCTTAGGCCCGCGATCCTCCGGCAGCTCGCCTTCCTCGAGGCCGTCCTCGTCGAGGTCGACCCCGAGCTCGATTTCCTCGGGAAACGGCTCTTCCTCCTCGGCCCAGAGCTCGGCCGCCAGAGCCGGATCGGCCTCGATGCGCGCGCGGATGATGTCGTAGAGTTCGCCCATGCCCTCGCCGTGCTCGGCGGAGATCGGCACCGGCTCGCCGAGCCCCATCTTGTAGGCCTCGGCCAGACCGGCAATGCCGCCGCGCCCCTCGCACTTGTTGGCCAGCAGGGTGACCGGCACCTTCACCCGGCGCAGCCAGTCGGCGAAATGGGCGTCGAGCGGCGTCACCCCGGCCCGGGCGTCGATCATCATCAGAACCAGATCGGCCTTCTCGACCGCCGCTTCGGTCTGGCGGCGCATCCGACCTTCCAGACTGTCGTCGCGGGCGTCCTCTAGACCGGCCGTGTCGATGATCCGGAATGTCAGATCGGCGATCCGGCCGTCTCCCTCCCGCCGGTCGCGGGTGACGCCGGGCGTGTCATCGACCAGGGCATGCTTGGTCCCGGTCAGCCGATTGAACAGCGTCGACTTGCCGACATTGGGTCGGCCGATGATGGCGACCTTGAGCGCCATGTGTATCCCCTACCGGTACGCGCGAAGCTGCGCGTCGTTGTCGAGCACGTAGACGGTGCCGCCGGCAACGATGGGCGCCAGGTAGATCGGGTCGCCGACATCGATCCGGCCCAGCAGATCGCCGGTATACGGCGAGATCGCGTAGACGAAACCGTCCGTCGAGCCGAGGAGCAGACGGTCGCCGACCAGGACGGGACCCGCGTATTGGATCGGGTCCTCCTGGTCCTCCATGTCTTCGAACGGCGGCAGACGGTGGACCCAGCGCACCCGGCCGTCGCGCCGGGTCAGGGCCACGAGCTCGCCGGTCAGGCTCACGACGAAGATATACTCGCCGGCGACCCACGGCATGTGGGTGCTGCCGATCGCGCGTTCCCAGACCCGGCGGCCCGAACGCATGTCGATCGCGGCCATCCGGCCGGCATGGCTGACGGCGAAGGCGAGGTCGCCGTCGATCACCGGATTGCCGCGGATATCGGCGAGCCTGGAGATCGCATCCAGCGCGCGCAAGCTGGAGAGATTCTCGACCCAGACGACCCGGCCGGTCTCGACGCGGAGCGCGAAGAGCTGGCCGGAGGAGTACGGCACCAGCACGGTCGAGCCCCTGCACCGCCGGCGCGGCGCCACCGAGCAGCGACGCGATCTCGGTGATGCCCTGGTGTTCCCAGATCCGCGTGCCGTCGGCGGTCGACAACGCGACGGTTCGGTTCTCCAGGGTGATGGCGAACAGCCGGCCGTCGGCGATCGCCGGCGCCCCGCGGATCGGGCCCGGCAGGCGGACGCGCCAGTTCTCCGACCCGTCGGCGATGGAGAAGGACAGAGCCTCGCCGAAACCGGTCGCGGCGTAGACGTTCTCGGCATCGGCGACGATCCCACCCGGGTAGACGGCGTCGTCCTCCTCCTCGGGGCGCAGATCCCGATGCCAGCGCTCCCGGCCGGTCGCCGCGTCCAGCGCCCGCAGATGCGCCTCGCTATCGAGCACGAGTACGGTGTCGCCGACGACAAGCGGCTGGGTGAGCAGGGACGTCTCGTCGTCTCCGCCGCTGCCGATCGATACCGACCAGGCCTGGGCCAGGGCGTCTTCGGCGTCGATATGACCCAGCGCCTTGGGCGCGTTGCCGCCCGGCTGCGACCAGAAGGCATTGATATAGGGACGGGCAGAATCACCGGTACGTCCGCGATGCCCGGATCGGGTTTCAGACCCTCCCCGGCCTGAAGCACAGCGATACGCTCACCCGGAAGGGGAACCTCGGAATCCTCCCCGAAGAAATCGCCGGACCCGCAGGCGGAGAGCGCAAACGGCGCGGCGACAGCGAGGACGGTCAGGAATTGACGGGCGGAGGACGCGATCACGCTGGCCTCACCCGCCAAGGGCTTGGAGAAGCTCGCTGGCGCGCTGGCGGAGTCGTCCCGGCGTGGCCGGATCGTCGGCGAGCAGCTTGAGGCTCTCCACCGCCTTGTCGGTGTCGCCGGCCTGAAGCGCGATCGCCGCCTCGGTCTCGCGGGCCAGCGGCAACCACGGATTGCCCGGCGTGAGCAGCGGCTCGAGGTCGCTGCGCAGGCTGGCGGCGTCGGCCGTGCCGATGCGCAGGCGCACCCCGTGCAGTCGCGCCAGATCGCCATAGGGCGCCGGCACGGTGTCGTCGGCCGCGATCCGCATATAGGTCTCGGCGGCCGCCGGAACGTCGTCGGCTTCGACCAGCGCGGCGGCCTCGCTCAAGCGGGCGATCGCGGCATAGCCGTCGCCGCCGTCATCCGCCAGAGCGGCGAAGGCCGTGGCGGCTTCGCGCGGCTTGTTCTGGTTCAGAAGAGCGGCCGCCTCCGCATAGGCCGCCGCGTGTTCCGCGCGCTGACCGGCCTCGTACTCCCGCCACGCCACGTTGCCCGCGACCGCCAGCACGATGCCGACGGCAAGGGCGATCACCCAGCCGCCATACTTCTTCCACAGGGTCGCGGCGCGCTCCTGCTGCAGTTCCTCGTCGACTTCGCGGAAGATGTCGGCCACGGCATCCTTCTCCAAACTCGGGTGTCCGGCTCGCCTGACGCTTCCGGACCACGGTCGTCCGCCAATCTCGGGCGGTGGCGCAACCTAGCGGTGGCACGGGCGGAAATCAACGCGAAGGGCAGCATCGCACGGTGTCGGTCCTTGGGATCGGGCGATTGTCGCGCTGCGGTCCACCACATCTTCCGTCGGCGGCCGCGGCACGGACCGCAATGGATGCCGCGCTGGGGGTTTACCCGGCCGGCAAATTCAGAAAGACTTCCAGTCAGACAGGCTATGTAACGCAAGGATAACCGCCGGCCGATGGAAAATCTGATCCGTCTCCCGAGCACGCGCAAGTCAGTCCGGCATTTCTTCTTCACACGTCATGAACTGGGCCAACTTCTGTCGCTCTATGCCAGCCGCGTCGCGGCTGGCGAATGGCGGGACTACGCGCTCGACAGGCATGACGACATGGCGGTGTTCTCCATCTTCCGCCACACCCACGAGCGTCCGCTGTATTCCGTCTCCAAGACGCAGCGCCGCGGGCAGAAGCGCCCCACCTTCACCCTCTTCGCCGGACCGAAGCGGCTGAAAACGAGCTCCAGCCTGCTCGACGTGCTCGACACCTTCGAGAAGCTCCCCCGGCTGGTACAGAGCTGAGGTTCCCGTCATCTGAGACGGCGCGCGCGGCCTTGCCCAAGGCGGTTTTCCGCTCTTCTTCGGCGTGTCCGAGAACCTTCCGCCCATCAGGGTTGAGATTCGACGTCGATTGTTCATCCCAAATGTTCCTGATATGTTCTCATTCCAAGTGACGGGATGAAGGAACGGTCGCGCCATGGGACGGTTGAAACGGGAGTTGATGGATCAGAAGGACCGGGCTCAGCGCGCGGCCCAGTTGGGGGATCTGCTGGCGGCGAAGGTCGGGGTGTTCTGCTGGTGCAACCGCTGCGGTCACAATGCCGAAGCGGCGACGGCCATGCTGGTCGCGCAGCTCGGGCCGGAATTCCCGGTGCCGGAGATCGGCGCGCGGATGCGCTGCAGCGCCTGCGGGTCGAAGGATGTGGCCACCCGGCCCGCCTGGCCGAGCCAGGGCCAGATCACCAAGCACACCGCCTAGGCGCCCCGCGCGACCGGGTAACGGACCGCACGCCGGCCACTGAACGCCCGCCACTGGGCAAAGGCGATCCGAAAGGGCGCTTCGGCCGGGCAGAATCTGCCGCCGGCTGGGCGGAAGATCCGCCTTCATGCGGCGCGAATCGTTGAAATACAAAAGCATCGCGCGCTGGCACGCCGGTTGCTGGATTGGCAGCGGAAGCCGCGACCGCGGACGAGACATCGTCTCCGGATCCTGCCTCCCCAGACACCTGATGCAGCCAGACCGGAGATGTCCCTCATGTCAGCCACCCTCACCTCAGGCAGCCGGAGATCCGACCGCCGGCGCGACCGCCGGATCTCCGCGCCCATGACCGTGGTTATCGGCAATGCCCCATACGCCATCGGCGACTGGAGCTTTGGCGGTGTCCGCGTTCTCGAATACTCCGGCGCGCTGGAGCCGGGCGACCGCACGCCGATGCGCGTCTTCGTGCCGACCGCCGGTCCGGGCGCCCTGTTTCGCACGGAAGGCGAAATCCGCTGCAAGAACGACGGCGACGGCTCGGTCGGCGTGGCGTTCGACGGACTGGATTCGGTCGCCTTCGCCACGCTGAACCGGTATTTTCATGAGAGACTGCTCCGCGGCACGGTCTGATCGCGGGCGTTCCCGATGTCGATGCGAGCGGACCAACGCATGCGCCCACCCTCCAATCGCCGTGTCCCGGCCGCTCCCCCGTCCCGTCGGGGCACGACCGGTTCCGGCCCCATGCCGCCGGCCGGACCGACCTTCCGCGAGCCGCCGGCCAATTCGGACGACGGGCCGATCTATCCGAGCCTGAAGCGGAAGAGTCCGACCGAGCGGGCGGACGGAATCGTCAACGACCTGAAGGAAGCGATCCTCAATCCCGGCCGCCTCGACGGCAGCACCGGGATGGCCTACGGCGACTGGCAGAAGATCGCCCGCAAGAAGATCACCCGCGCAATCGCCGAGGCCGAGGCGTCGGCCCTGTTCCGAGAGCTCATGTCGGCCAACCGGATCGGCGGCCTGTGCATCCGGATCGGCTTCCTGCTGCTGGCGTCGCTCGCGTCCTTCGCCGGCTTCTGGTTCGGCACGGTGTTCATCTGGGATACCTACGGACCCGCCTGGGGCACAGGCGCCATGGCGTCCGCCTTCGGCCTGAGCCTGGCCTTCGTGGTCGCCGGCATCATGCTGAGCGGCAAGGATGTGGAGAACATCCGCAAGGACGTCCGCGAAAAGCTGAACATCCGCGACTGAAACCGTCCGCGAGGCAAACGTCGGGCGAATACGCCACTGACGGGCCGATCCGCACCCCGCTATAGTCCCCTCCGATCAAGAAACCGACCATACAGACAGTCACCGGAGGGACCCCATGAAGCTCGACCTGACGGGCAAACGCGCGATCATCACCGCCGGCGCCCAGGGCATCGGTCGCCGGACCGCGGAAGTGTTCTCCGCCGCCGGCGCCACCGTGTACACCTGCGATTTGGACACGGACGCGCTGGAGGACGCCAAGGCGTCGATTCCCGGTCTGCAGGGCGTGACCTGCGACGTCGGCGACGCGGCCGCCTTCCAGGATTTCATGGACAGGGGCATCGAGGCGCTGGGCGGCCTGGACATCATGGTGAACAACGCCGGCACGGCGGGGCCGACGGCGCCGGTCGAGGAGGTCTCCCTCGAGGATTGGACCGCGTGCCTGACCGTCAACCTCACGAGCGCCTTCCTGGGCACCCAGAAGGCAGTGCCGGCGCTGATCAAATCCGGCGGCGGAAGCGTCGTCAATCTCTCCTCGGCCGCGGGCAAGTTCGGCTTCCCGCTGCGCAGCCCCTACTCGGCGGCGAAATTCGGCATCGTCGGCTTCACCCGCACCTGCGCCATGGAACTCGGCCCCCACGGCATCCGCGTGAACTGCATCCAGCCGGGACCGGTGGAAGGCGCGCGGATCGACCGCGTCATCAGGGCCAAGGCCGAGGCCGGCGGCATCTCCGAGAACGAGATGCGGACCAAGATGGCCGACGTCACCCTGATGAAGCGCTTCGTGACTGCCGGCGACATCGCCAACCAGATCCTGTTCATCTGTTCCGAGGCCGGCCGCAACATCACCGGCCAGTCGCTCAGCGTCGATGCGGGGCTGGAGGGACTGGCGTAGGCGGCGGAAGGACGATCGAACCGGAGCGAGGCGCCGTCCCTAAGGGCGGTAGATGTCCGGGATCAGGGCCGGGGCGAACAGGGCGAGGACGACGGCGAGCGCCGCCGGCAGTGCCAGGATCGCCGCGAGCGCGATCGGCCGGACCGCATCCGACTTGGTGAGCGCGTTGGCCGCCACGAAGCGCCGGGCCAGGGGCTCGAGCGCCAGAGCGGACAGCACCAGCACCACAAGGATCACCGGGATCCGCGCCTGATAGACCATCACCGCCGCCAGGGCGACGGCGAGCGCCCCGCCGCCGATCTCGCCCGGCGCACCGAAGGGCAGGCGCCGGTTCGGCCAGTTGCAGGCGATCCAGCCCAGGCCCGCCGCCGCCAGCGGCAGACCGATCGCCCAGGCATATCCCGGACCGGTGACCAGCCCCAGGACGCCGAGTTCGGCGGCGACGACCATCACCGCGACCGGCGCGCTCAGCTCGACCTCGGCGATCTGGTGCAGGCGCCCGACGATCAGCCCGGCGACGGCGGAGACCTCGAACACACGATATGGAAACTGGTGGGCCGGCGTCTCGCCGGAAACGATCGCCGTCACGTCGATCCCGGACGTCCAAACCACGGCCAGGAACGGCCAGAAGAACGCGGCGAAGGCGGAGATGAAGCGGGTCTGGGTGACCATCTCGATCAGCATGCCGAGCAGACCGCCCGCCGCCGCCATCCAGACCAGCTTCTCCATCACCGTGACCGGCGGCGTCGGCGCCAGTCCGGGCAGGAGGGCGACGGCCACCACCAGGGCCACGGGTATGCCGAAGGTCGCGATCCGCGCGCCGGTTCCAGCGCCGCCCACCAGCCTGAGGAGCATCGCAGCCAGCACCGTCACCAGGACGGGAACGGCCAGAGAGGCGATCAGGGGATCGGTCAGCGTCATTGTCCTACCATGCCAAGTTTTCGTGCCGTCGTCATGTCCGCCGTCAGTGCCGGCGCCCCGCATCCAGTGAGATCAGCCGCTCCTGAAGCCAGGCGATGAAGGCCTGGGCGTCGACCCCGGTCACGATATCAGCCGTGGGTTCGGCGGAGGCGAAATCGGCGACCGTGCGACCCCGGGACGCACCGCTATCCGTCACCACGTCGAGCCGCACCGGCCGGGTCTCGAACAGCTCCGGACGGATGGTCCAGGCCACGGCCATGGCGTCATGAACGCATTTCCCCCCGCGCGCCGCGGTGCTCGGCGTCTCGTAGCCGCCCAGCATCGCCGCGGCGGCCCGGCAGACCGGGCCGCCGGCCGCCGCCAGGTCGGCAATCCAGTCCGGACCGAGAAGCGCCTGGTGGGTCGCGTCCAGGGGAAACAGCACGGGCAGGGCGTCCTTCGGCCAGTCGGTCGTGGTCAGCACCGTCCGCGCCGCCTCGGGATCGGTGAAGATGTTGAACTCGGCCGCGGGCGTGACGTTTCCCGCCGCGACGCCGCCCCCCATGATCACCAGCCGGGGCCAGCGGGCGGCCAGATCCGGCCGTTTGATGAGCGCGACCGCGACATTGGTCAGAGGCCCGACGGCGATCAGGGTGCGCCCGCGCTCGGCCTCGGCGATCAGCGCGTCGACCCCGTGTCCGGCCGCCACACCGCCTTCCCCATCCGGCAGTTCCACGCCGCCGAGCCCGTTGCCGCCGTGGATATGGGCGGCATCGTGAAGCGGCGCCGTCAGCGGGCGCGGGCAGCCGGCATGGACCGGTACGTCGGGCCTCCCCGCGAGCGCGCGCACCTTGCAGGCGTTGCGGGCGGTCAGCGCCAGGCCGACATTGCCGTGGGTGGTGGTGATCGAGGACAGGCGCACGCGATCGGGACAGGCGATCGCCAGCAGAAGGGCGATCGCGTCATCGATTCCGGGATCGCAGTCGATGACAATGTCGGTGGGGGTCGGGTCGGCCATGCGGATCTCGGGAATGCTCTCGGGGACAGGTCAGGGCGCCGCTTTCGGCGGTACCCCCTCACCGTTCTACGCCATCCCCGCATCAAGCCAAACTCCCAAGCGGAACCGCCATCGCGGTTGCGCGACCGCCACCGGGTGCGATAAGCCGGTGGCGACACCGACTTCACGGCCCCACATCCAAACGACCGCATAGCGAGGAGACCGACGTGACGCCGAAGGAAATCGCCCAGGTACAGGCATACCTGCGCAACCGTTTTTCGAACAATCGGATCGCCCTCGTCCCGCGCGCCAACAAGGACGACTCCGTCGAGGTCATGCTGGACGACGAGTTTCTCGGCGTCATCTTCCGCGACGACGAGGACGGAGAGGTCTGCTACCAGTTCAACATGACGGTGCTCGACATCGACCTCGCGTCGCTCTGAGCCGAACTCCACGACCTGAAGCCAATACCGGTGACCAAACGCCCCCATCCGGAGCACGAGTGGCGGCGACGGCTCGTCGATCGACCGCAGGACCGCGACGCCTTGGCCGGCGTGGTCGCTGAACTCTACGGACGTCACCGCTCGGGCCGGATCGGTCCGTGGGTCGATCGGGCACTCGCCGTCGGCGCACCGTCCCTCGACCCGCTATGGATCGATACGGTTGCCGCCGAGCGGGGATTTTCCGACGGCATGGCCGCCGCTGCCCGCGCCGTGCTCGGATATCCGAGTACGCGGCCGAGGAATCTCATTCTCGTGAACACCTTCCCGCGGGTTCCCACCCTGCCGCTCGAAGCGGCGCTGATCCGCTTGATGCGCCTGCGCCGCGGGAGCCTGCATGTGCATGGCGAACTGCGTACACCTGCCTTCGATCCAATCCAGGCCCGTCGGGACTTGCGGGAGGGCTGTCTGGTGCGCGCGCATGTTTCTCCGAGCCTGCGGCTGCGCTCGGCGATGGTTCTGTTGCGGCTGCGTCCGATCCTGATGGTGCGCAACCTTTTCGATGCCCTCGCGAGCTATGTGGGCGACGGCTATTTCATCGCAACCGGGCACCGGTTCGATCTGCTGGACGACACAGCCCAACGGCGCACGCTGCTGCTGCGCAACGCCTCGGACATGGTCGATTTCTACGCGTGCTGGTCGGTGCTGGCGGCGGCGAACCCGAAGCATCTTCGGGTCGATATCTACGAGGAGATAGCCGGCGACTGGGCCGGCTATACCCAACGCATACTGGCGGAGCGCGGTGCCGAGGTCGGTCGCGATGTCGTGGAGCGCGCCATGCAGGGTCTGCCGCCCATTCCGGCGCCCAAGCCACACGGTTTCACCGGTGAGGAACAGGCGCTGGTCCGCGAACTCTACGCCCAGTATCCAAGCGTGGATTTCAGCCGGATCGACCCGGAGTATATGAGGTAGCGGCCACCGCCCGTTCAAAGGAACGACGAAGGGGTGAGTCCCCCTACTCCCACTCGATCGTGCCGGGCGGCTTGCTCGTGATGTCGTAGGTCACCCGGTTGATGCCGCGCACCTCGTTGATGATGCGGGTGGCGGTGCGGCCGAGGAAGTCGTGCGGGAACGGGTAGTAGTCCGCCGTCATGCCGTCGCTGGACGTCACCGCCCGCAGCGCGCAGACATGGTCATAGGTCCGGGCGTCGCCCATCACGCCCACGGTGCGGACCGGCAGCAGGACGGCGAAGGCCTGCCAGATATCGTCGTAGAGCCCGGCCTTGCGGATCTCGTCGAGATAGATCGCGTCGGCCTTGCGCAGGATGTCGAGCTTATCGCGGCTGATCGCGCCCGGAATGCGGATCGCCAGGCCCGGCCCCGGAAACGGATGCCGGCCGACCAGCGTCTCGGGCAGGCCGAGTTCGCGGCCCAGCTCGCGCACCTCGTCCTTGAACAGCTCCCGCAGCGGCTCCACCAGTTTCAGGTTCATCCGCTCCGGCAGGCCGCCCACATTGTGGTGTGACTTGATCGTGACCGACGGGCCGCCGGTCGAGCGACACGCTCTCGATCACGTCGGGATAGAGCGTCCCCTGGGCCAGGAAGTCGCGCGCCCTCGATCTTCTGGGCCTCGGCGTCGAACACGTCGATGAACAGGCGGCCGATGGTCTTGCGCTTCACCTCCGGATCGCTCGACCCCGTCGAGTTCCTTGAGGAAGACCTCGCTGGCGTCGCAGTTGATCAGCGGGATGTTGTAGTGCTGGCGGAACAGGCGGTCGACCTCCTCCGCCTCGCCCGGCGCGCAGCAGGCCGTGATCGACGAAGACGCAGGTGAGCTGGTCGCCGATCGCCTCGTGGATCAGGACCGCCGCGACCGAACTGTCGACGCCGCCGGACAGGCCGCAGATCACCTTGCCGTCGCCGACCTGCTCGCGGATCCGGGCGATCGCCTGATCCTTGTAGGCGGCCATGGTCCAGTCGCCCTTCAGGCCGACGACCTTGTGGGTGAAGTTGCGCAGAATCTGCGCCGCCGCGCGGGGTATGCACCACCTCGGGGTGGAACAGCATCGCCGTAGATATGGCGCTCTTCGTTGGCGAAGGCGGCGAACGGCGCGCTCGGCGTGTTCGCCACCATCTTGAAGCCCGGCGGCACGGCTGCGATGCGGTCGCCATGGCTCATCCACACCGGTTCGACGGTGCCCTCGCCGAACAGCCCGTCGAACAGAAGACAGGTGTCGCGCACGGTGATCTCGGCCCGGCCGAACTCCTGCTCGTCGCTCTGCTCGACGGTGCCGCCGAGTTGGTGGCAGAGAAGCTGGGAGCCGTAGCAGATCCCGAGGATCGGAACGCCGAGCTCGAAGACCATCTCCGGCGCACGCGGAGCGTTCTCGCCGTAGACCGAGGCCGGTCCGCCGGAGAAGATCACACCGGCGGGGCCGAAGTCGCGGATCCGATCCGGATCGACGTTGAAGGGGAAGATCTCGCAGTAGACGCCGTTTTCGCGTACCCGGCGGGCGATCAGCTGAGTGACCTGGCTGCCGAAATCCAGGATCAGTACGCGGTCGGTCATCGGTGCCCCCAAGGCGGTGTGCTCAGGAAGCGCCGGAAGCTACTGCAACCGCGAAAACCCCGCAAGCGGAGGTTTGACGGCGGAAGTCCGGCGGGCCGGAGGCGCGCCGGCGGCGGCCCCACGCCGCGCCTAGCCCTCGGCCGTCTCGATCCGTCGCACAAGCACCGATATGTCCCGCCACGCATAGGGAATCTGGTCGACGGGAACGCCGCTCACGACCGACGGGACGACATCCCCGGGAACGCCGGCCAGCGCCTCGTAGAACCGGCCGGCGTGCCGATTTGATTCAAGGGTGAGGATGGTCAGCGCCTCGAACCCGTCCGACTCGAGGCCGTTGGCGACATGGCCCAGGAGCGCCCGTCCGATGCCGAGACCCTGGTAGCTCGGGTCGACATAGAGCGCGTAGACCTCGGCCATACGGTCGCCGGCACCCGTGGCCAGGGTCACCGACCGGCGCCCCGGCCCGCCATGGCAGAACCCGATCGTGTCGCCGTCGACATCGGCCACGGACAGCCGTTCCGGCTCCTCCAGGCTGGAGACCACGCGGGTCCAGCGCACGGCGGCACGCATCTCGTCCAGGTCGACCAGCGCCGCGTCGGGCAGGACGCCGACATAGGCATCGCGCCATGTCTCGACCTGCACGCGGGCCAACCCGATCGCGTCGGACGTCTCGGCGGGTCGGATCGAGACCGAAATCTCCTGCATGGGCTTCTCCCTGGACCGGTTGCGCCCCTCACTTGATGAAGTCTGGACCACCCCCCGGGGCGAGTCCACCGCTCGAACCTCACATGTCTGTAGTCTTGCAGGCGCGACCGCCGCGGAGAGCCTTCCCGGTCACGCCCATCTTGCGGTGCAGCGCGGCACACGGCAGGCTATTCCCGACATCCTCACAATCCCGGGAAGCACCATGCCGAGCGCCCTCACCATCACCGCCGGTCCCCTCACCTTCGACGCGCGGTTCGAGGAGGACGCAGCGCCCAAGACCGTCGCCGCGTTCCGCGCCCAGATGCCGTTCGTCAGCAAGGCGGTGCATGTGCGTTGGAGCGGCGAAGGGGTCTGGCTGCCGCTCGGCGACCTCGACTTCGGGGTCGGCTACGAGAACCACACCAGCTATCCGGCACCGGGTCAGGTCATTCTCTACCCGGGCGGCATCAGCGAGACCGAGATCCTGCTTGCCTATGGCGGCGTGCATTTCGCCTCGAAGATGGGACAGCTCGCCGGCAACCATTTCATCACGCTGACCTCGGGCCTCGAGAACTCTCGCCGAATTGGGCCGGCTCTGCCTCTGGGAAGGGGCGCAGCCGATCACCTTCGAGGAGCGCTGACCCCTGGGCTCCGGAACGGCTGGCCGCCGCATCCTTCTGCTGAACCCGAACAGCACCCAAGCCTCGACCGACCTCATGGCCGGTTTCGCCCGCGAGGCCCTGGGACCCGATTGGTCCGTGGACACCCTCACCAATGCCGACGCACCGGCGATCATCACCGATCCGGACGGTGCCGCGCGGGCCGCCGCCTCCCTCATGCGGCTGTTCAGAGGCGGGCAGGATCCATCGGACGGCGTGATTCTCTCCGCCTTTCTCGACCCCGGCCTGGCCGAGCTCCGCGCGCTGCTCGATGTCCCCGTCGTCGGAATCGCCGAAGCCGCGATGCAGGCGGCGGGCCGGCACGGCCGCTTCGCCATCCTGTCGACGACGCCCGACCTGGAACCGCTTCTGCGCGACCTCGCCGTGGTCTACGGCGAGGGAGACCGTCTGGTCGACATTCTGCGGATCGAGGGCGATCCGTATCGGATCATGGGCGACGCGGATCTGCTGCTCTCGACGCTGCGCGCCATGCTGGACGACGCGACCAGCCGCCTCGACCTTGACGCGGTGATCGTCGGCGGCGGGCCGCTGGCGCAGGCCGCCCGGACGCTTCGCGACGAATCCTCACTTCCGATCGTCGAGCCGGTGCCCGCCGCCGCCCATGCCCTCAAGTCAACGATCCTGGCGAACCAATGACCGAGCGCGACCTGAAAGGCTATGGCGGTACCCCGCCCCATCCCCACTGGCCCGGCGACGCCCGCCTCGCGGTCTCCTTCGTCGTCAACGTGGAGGAAGGGGCCGAGCTGTCGATCTCCCTCGGCGACGAGCGCAACGAGGCGGTCTACGAGATCGTCGAGGAGGTGGTCGGCGTTCCGGACCCGGCGAAGGACACCCATTTCGACTACGGCACCCGCGCGGGCTACTGGCGGATCATGGACCTGTTCGACCGCCACGGTGCCAAAGCGCAGATGAACTGCTGCGCCCGCGCCCTCACCCTCTCGCCCTGGCTGGCCACGGACATGACGGCGCGCGGTCACGAGATCGCCTGTCATTCCTATCGCTGGGAACGCCATGCCAATATGGCGGAAGACCACGAACGGGCGCTCATCGCCCGATGCGTCGAGGAGATCCGCGCGGCGACGGGCACCCGTCCCGTCGGTTGGCATACCCGATCCGCCGCGAGCCCGAACACGCGCCGGCTTCTGGTGGAGGAAGGCGGTTTCCTCTACGACAGCGACCATTACGGCGACGACCTCCCCTTCGTCCTGGCGGTCGGCGGCAAGCCGCACGTGGTCTTGCCCTATGCCTTCGACACCAACGACATGCGGTTCCAGCGGGCCGGCGGCTTCCACTTCGCCGAGGATTTCGCCCGCTACTGCTGCGACGCGATCGACTGGCTGTGGGAGGAAGGGCGGACGGCCCCGAAGATGATGACCATCGGCCTGCACCTTCGGATCATCGGCCGTCCCGGTCGCATCGCCGGTCTGGCCCAGATCTTGGACCACATCGCACGAAAGGGCGGAATCTGGATCGCCCGGCGAGACGAGATCGCCCGGCACTGGCGACGGATCGAAGGGCTTCCCGATTTCCAGGCACCCGATCTTCCGCACGCACAATAGTCGGATCAGGGTTCGGCGACGGCTGACGGTTCTCCCGCAACCGACGTCACTACCGCATCGGAAATCCCGGAACTTTCCTCCGGTCTCTCCCGTTGGTCGGGCATACGGCACCACGCCGTATCCCATTAATTCTCCGAGGGATGAGATCATGATTAAGAAGATGCTCGCCACGACAGCGCTGGTTGCGCTCATGGCCGGTCCGGCCGTCGTCATGTCCGGTTCGGACGCTGTCGCCGAAGAGGCCCGCGGCACGATGACGATTTAGACGTATGGAACCCTCGACGCCCAAGAGGCGAACGGGTATCTCGCGTCCAACCTGATGGGCCGCTCGGTCTACACCTCGACCGCAGCCGACGCGGAGCGCATCGGCGAGATCGACGACGCGATCGTCGGACAGGATGGCCGCATCAACGCCGTCATCCTCGGCGTCGGAGGCTTCCTCGGCATCGGCGAAAAGGATGTGGCCGTCGACTTCAGCCGCCTCAGCCTGGAACGGGAGACTGACGGCGCAGGCTACATCCTCGTCAGCGAGGTCTCGAAGGAAGAGCTGGAAGGCGCCCCCAGCTTCGAGCGCCGGGACACCGACAGGTCTGCGATGTCGAAGGAGTCGACGGTCAAGAACGTGCCGGCGACCTCGACCGTCGCAGCCGTCGACAAGGACGCCACCACCACCGTCAAGACGCCGCAGAACAGCCGCGAAGCCTTCATGGACGGCAAGACCAAGCTGAGCTCCGAGAAGATCGAGGCGGAGACCATCGACGGGGCCTGGGTCTACGACAGCAACTTCAACCACATCGGTGAAGTGGGCGAGGTCCTGCTCACCGGTGACGGCAAGGTCGAGGGCATGGTGATCGATGTCGGCGGCTTCCTCGGCCTCGGCGAAAAGCCTGTCGCCATGAGCTTCCAGCAGGTCGAGCTGTATCGCGACGGCGATGACAGCATCTTCGTCACCGTTCCCTACTCCGAGGAGCAACTCGAGGTCGCCGCCGAATACGACGCGGAAACCTTCGCGAAGAACGCGGAAGACAGGATGCTGACCCCGACGAAGATCAACTGATCTTCCGTATACCATCCATGAGGAGGCCCGCCGTCGCGCGGGCCTCCTCCCGTTCCGCGAGCTACTTGCTGAGCATGAACTGCACCGGCGCCAGAACGATTTCCGGTACCAGGGTGATGATCACGATCCCGAGCAGCATGAGGAAGAAGAACGGCATCGCCGACTTGGTCACCTTCAGGATGTCGCGCCCGGTCATCCCCTGCAGAACAAACAGATTGAAGCCGACCGGCGGCGTGATCTGCGCCATCTCGACCACGATGACCGTGAAGATGCCGAACCACAGCAGGTTGATACCCGCCTCCTGGACCATGGGCAGCACCACGGCGGCCGTCAGCACCATCATGGACACCCCGTCCAGGAAGCAGCCGAGGAAGATGTACAGCACCGTCAGCAGCGCGATCAGCGCGATCGGCGTCAGGTTCCAGGCATCGACGTAACCGGCCAAAACCCGCGGCACGCCGGTGAACCCCATGGCGATCGACAGGAAGGCAGCGCCGGCCAGAATGAAGGCGATCATGCAGGAGGTCCGCACCGCCCCCATCAGGCTCTCCATGAAGGAGGACCAGGTGAGCGAGCCGCTGACCGCCGCCAGAACCAGCGCGCCGATCACACCGATGGTCGCCGCTTCGGTCGGGGTCGCGAACCCGCCATAGATCGAGCCGAGCACCACAAAGATCAGCCCCATCACCGGGATCAGGAAACGCGAGGCCCAGAGCTTCTCCGCGAAACCAAGATGGCGGTCCGGCTTCGGCGCAAGGCTCGGATTCAGGGTCGACCGGATGGCCACATAGGCCATGAAAATACCGATGATCATGATCCCCGGTACGATGCCGGCGATGAACAGGCGCGAGATCGACACCTGGGCGACGACCCCGTAGACGATGAGCATGATCGAGGGCGGGATCAGGAGACCGAGCGTACCGGATCCCGCGAGGGTACCGATCGCCAGACCTTCGTCATATCCGCGTTTACGCAGTTCGGGCATGCTCATGCGGCCGACGGTGGCGCAGGTCACCGCACTCGACCCGGCTACCGCCGCCATGACGCCGCAGCCGAGAATGTTGACGTGCAGCAACCCGCCGGGCAGCCGCGATGTCCAGGGAGCAAGCCCGTTGAACATGTCCGAGGACAGCCGCGTCCGGAACAGGATCTCTCCCATCCACACGAAGAGCGGCAGCGCGGTCAGCGCCCAGTTCCAACTCGCGTCCCAGACAGTGCTGGCCAGCAGCGTTCCCGCCGGCGCCGGCGAGAAGACGCCGAGCGCGACATAGCCGACCGCGATCAGCGTCGGCGCCACCCAGAGCCCCGAGGCCAGCAGCGCCAGGAGCAGAACGAAGAGAATGGCGGAGATCATCCCGGCGTCCATCAGCGGCGCTCCTCTTCCAGCACCGCGGGTGTGTCGTCATGGGCCTCGAAGGCCTGCATGTCGTTCTCCACATAGATGGGCGTCTTGCCGAGAGCGACGCTGACCAGTTCGTCCAGCAGCGCGATCAGCAGGATCAGCGATCCGACGGCCATGGCCGAGCGCGGGATCCAGAACGGGATCGCCAGAAGTCCCGGGCTGATGTCGTTGAACTTGAAAGAGAAATAGACGAGATCGAACGACCAGTAGGTCATGAAGCCCATGATCACGGCGAACACCGTGAGGCTCCACAGATGGACCAGCCGGTCGGCCGCGCCCTTGGCCAGGCGGGTGACCAGGGTCACGCGGATATGGGCGCCGTGCCGGAAGGTATAGGCGAGCCCGAGGAACGTCGACGCGGCCAGGCAGAAGCCGGCACTCTCGGTGGAGTCGACGACGATGACCTTGGGAAAGAACCGGGCGACGACCTGGGCGATGATGGTCAGCGCGATGCCGACCAGAAAAATCGCCGACAGGTATCCGCTCCACAGATAGAGCCGATCGAGCGCGTAGCGCATGGGTGCGCGTCCTGCTGGTGAGTGTCGGTACAGAAGAAATGCCGCCGGCCCCCGGGCAGGAGCCGGCGGCGGCGCCCGTTACTGCAGCGCCAGATAGCGGTCGAGAATGGCCGAGGCTTCCGGGCTGGCATCCTTGCGCCAGGTTTCCATCATCTTCAGGCCGATTTCCTTCATCTTCTCGATGACCGCCGGCGGGGCGCTGGCGGTGGTCATGCCGTTCTCCTCCAGCGTCTTCATCTGCGCGGCGGTGGTCTGCGCGCTCATCTCCCAGCCGCGAAGCTCGGCGGCTTCGGCGGCCTTGAGGATCGCCATCTGCTCCTCCAGCGGCAGGGCCGAGAAGTAGGACTCGTTCACCACGACGGCGTTCTTCGAGAAGATCGCGCCGGCATAGGTGAAGTTGGAGGTGTTGTCCCAGGCCTGGATGTCGATGCCGGTCTGCGGGCTGGTGAACAGGGCCTCGATCAGGCCGGTGGAGAACGCCTGCGGGATCTCGGCGAACGGCAGGATGGTGGCATCGAAGCCGAGCATCTGGCCCATTTCCTGTGTCGCGGTCGAGTAGATCCGGAGCTTCTTGCCAGAGAAGTCCTCGACGCCGGTCACCGGGAACTTGGTGTAGAAGCCCTGGCCCGGCCACGGGGCGTAATAGAGGATACGCAGGCCCTGCTCGGCGAAGATCTTGTCGAAGTATTCCTTCTGAAGATCCTTCAGCAGCCACGCCTCGGTGTAGTCGGCGGCGATGAACGGCAGACCGGCGAGGATGTACATCGGATCCTCGTTGCCGTAGACGCCGAGACGGATCTCACCGATCGGAATCTGGCCGCGCTGCAGCGCCGTCTTGATGGCGTCGAGCTTGATCAGCGTGTCGTTGGAATTGAGCTGAATCTTCAGCGACGTGGTGGCTTCCACATCCTCGATGAACTGCTTGATGTTCTGTGTGTGGAAGTTGCTGTCCGGGTAGCCGGACGCCATGATCCACTCCGCGGCCGCAGCCGGAACGGCCGCCAACGCGAGCGAGGCGCCGACCGCCGCCGACATCACCGTTTTTCTCAAGATCCCCATGGTTCTCTCTCCTGAATGTCCATTCCCCCCGGCCTTCGGGGCCGGGTGGCTCGTTGCGTCATGCGGTTGGATCTCTCCCGCCCCCTGATGCCGGAACCGGCAATACGGGAGAGCGCATAGGCAGCACTCGCAGGTGCAAAAACGGGACCACGCCGCTGACCGGCGGCTTCCCGGCCCCATGCGCCCGCCGAAGCAACGGACCGCCGCATGCCGTGCTCAATGATTGGCCAATTGCTGCCCGGAATCCAGGCATGGATTGGATCAGGGTTCGGGGGGCGTCCGCTCGGCGCTCGGCACGAAGTCGGTGACCGGACACTCGGGAAGGACGTCCTCGATGGTCTCCCCGAGATCGATCTTCATATGGGTCGAGATGACATGGGTCAGCCCGTCC
This sequence comes from Thalassobaculum sp., assembly GCA_048983575.1. Lineage (GTDB taxonomy): Bacteria > Pseudomonadota > Alphaproteobacteria > Thalassobaculales > Thalassobaculaceae > Thalassobaculum. Next base: position 3,555,856 of record JBLZTD010000001.1, read on the forward strand.
CCGTCGGAGAAGGGCAGGTCGAGGCCCAGCACCTTGATGTGATTGCGACCGTGGAGGGAAAGAAATCCCGATGCGACGCCAATGAAGGGACGCCGGTCCATCTCGGCGAAATACTGGATCTCCGTCAGTTTCCAGAGATCGGGATCGCTGGATAACGCGCCGAGCGTCTGGTTCGTGTAGTCGACCCGCCACCACTCGACCAGCTTCACACCCCAGAGCGTGAAGCGCAGGTCGAAGGGATCGCGCTCCACCTTGGCGATGAAGATCCGGCCAAGCCAATCGGCGAAATCCTCGAACTGGAAGTCGTCACGGCGGGGCAGAACCGAGCCCGGATCGATTCTTGCGCGCCACTGGGCGACCAGGCCGCGAAACGGGCCAAAGGACATGAAATCGGTGTCGAGCGGGCACATGGTGTACCGCCATTCGACCGGCGTGCCGGTTTCCTTGGTCACCGCGCCGTAGGAAGGCCGCCCGGCGGACCCATCCGTCCCGGACCGCATCGACAGGACGCTCGGCTGCATGCCTCCGGCGGTGCGGAGGCGGCCCTTTGGCAACCCTTCCCTGTTATCGGACAACGCCGTCAGTCTCCGTTCCAGACCGGTCGCGCCGGATCGAAATGATTGCGCAGAGGTTGCCAGCAGTCGGGGTACTTGACCTGCAGGGTCGGCAGTTCGGCCGCATAGCGGGTGAGCTGCTGCGGGAAGCGGGTCTCGAACATGAAGGCGAGCGTGTTGTCGAGCTTCTCCGGCTTCAGGTCCTTCAGCGAGGCGCCGTAGAACGCTTCGGCGTCGGGACCGTGGGGCAGCATCATGTTGTGCAGCGACATCCCGCCGGGCACGAAGCCCTGGGGCTTCGCGTCGTACATGCCCTCGATCAGCCCCATGAACTCGGACATGACGTTCATGTGGTACCAGGGCGGACGGAAGCTGTCCTCGGCCACCATCCAGCGCGGCGGGAAGATCACGAAGTCGATATTCGCCGTCCCCGGCGTGCCCGATGGCGCGGTCAGGACCGTGAAGATCGACGGGTCCGCGTGGTCGTTCAGGATCGGCCCGACCGGCGAGAAGTGGCGCAGATTGTACTTGTAGGGCGTGTAGTTGCCGTGCCAGGCGACCACGTCCAGGGGCGAATGGTCGATCTCGCAGGCGTTGAACGTACCGCCCCATTTGACGACGACCCGGTGGGCCTCGCCGTCGCGCTGCTCGTAGGCGGCGACGGGAGACAGGAAGTCGCGCCGGTTGGCCAGGCAGTTGGCGCCGATAGGCCCGCGCTCCGGACAGGCGAAATGATCGCCGTAGTTCTCGCAGATGTAGCCCCGCGCCTGATCGTCGCCGAGCAGCATCGCCTTGAACTTGATGCCGCGCGGAATGACGCAGATCTCGCCCGGCGCGATGTCGATCACGCCCATCTCGGTGAAGAAACGCAGCGCCCCCACTTCCGGCACGATCAGCATCTCGCCGTCGGCATTCCAGAACACCTCCGCGTCCATGCTCTCGGTCACCGCGTAGGTGTGGATCGCGAAGCCGGCCTGGGTGTGGACGTCGCCGCCGGTGGAGATCGTGCGCATGCCGGTCAGGAACGTGCCGGCATCGGCCGGAATGGGGGCGGGGTCCCAGCGCATCGGGGCGAGCGGCAGGTCGCTCTCGCCCACCGTCGGGGCCGAGCGCCAATGCGGCAGGTCGAGCCGGGTCATGTCGCCGATATGCTTGACCGTGGGGCGCATGCGGTAGAGCCAGGACCGCTTGTTGGTCTCGCGGGGTGCGGTGAACGGCGTGCCGGAAAGCTGCTCGGCATACAGGCCATAGGGGCAGCGTTGCGGCGAGTTCTGGCCGATCGGCAGGGCGCCCTCGACCGCCTCGGTCTCGAAGTCATTGCCGAAGCCGGGCATGTAGCCTTCGTTGTACTTCGCCCGGCTGGCGGCGCGGAAGATCCGGGTCGACTGTTCGTTCATGGCGCCCTCCTGCGAGTGTGGTCCCATCGGCTGACAGCGGCAGCTCATCGCCGCCGGCGCTCCCTCCCATGGAGCAGGCCTTGTTTGGCCTCTTTTACCAGCATACACCGCGCTCTTCACAGGCTCTTTGCGGCCAAACCGCCACAGACTGGCACGTCCGATTTCGGGGTCGCCGCCCGAGCGCATGGCTCCGGACCGTCTGGCTGCTGACCGTCTGGCTACCGACCGTCTGGCTGCCGACCGTCTGGCTGCCGACCGTCTGAGGCTCCATGCTCCCTCAATCGTCATCCCGGCGCCCTCCGGACCTGATCCGGAGGCCGGCCGGGACCCAGAACCTCGTGCAGCGTCACGGTCCCGGTCTTGCCCCGGACCAGGTCCGGGGGCAAACCGGGATGACGGATGGGGAGTTAAGGGGTCACCGCCCCAGGCACGCCGTCGCAGCCATGTCGACGATCGCCGCGGTGTCGATGCCATAATGCGCGTACACATCGGGGATATCCCCCGACTGGCCGAAGCCGGTCACACCGAGCGGGTAGACCCGCCGGCCGGTGGCCGACCCGATCCAGCTCAGGGTGGCCGGGTGGCCGTCCTGGGCCGTCACCAGCGCGGCCCCAGGGGCAAGGCGCGACAGCAGCGTCTCCACATGGCTCGAGCCCGCCCCCCCATTCGCGCCATGGCCGTTGCGGCCGCGCAGACTCTTCTGCCAACCGTGGTACAACCGGTCGACCGACGGCACCGCCAGCACGCCGAGGCCCGGGATGTCGTCGGCCATCTCCTCGTAGGCGGCCATGACCTCCGGGGCGACAGCGCCGGAATAGACCAGAGCCAGTTCCGCCTCCGGCCCCGGCTCGACCTGCCAGTAGGCGCCAGCCAGGATGTCGGCGGCCAGGGCGTCGTCCAGCCTGCGCTCCGGCTGCTCGATCGACCGGGTGGACAGCCGCAGATACAAAGAACCGCCGTCATCCGCCTGCATATGCTCGAACCCCCAGCGCATGATATGCGCCAGCTCATCGGCATAGGCGGGCTCGAACATGGTCAACCCCGGCTGCCCGAGGCCGATCAGCGGCGTGGAGATCGACTGGTGCGCCCCGCCCTCCGGCGCCAGGGTGACGCCGGACGGGGTCGCCACCACCATGAACCGCGCGTCCTGATAGGCGGCGTAGTTCAGCGCGTCGAGACCGCGGGCAATGAACGGGTCGTACAGCGTGCCCACGGGCAGCAGCCGGGTGCCGAACAGCGGCCCGGACAGGCCGAGGGCCGCCAGCAGGATGAACAGATTGTTCTCGGCGATGCCGAGTTCCATGTGCTGCCCGCCGCCGTGGCGCATCCATTTCTGCGCCGAGGCCACCTGCTCCTGGCGGAACACGTCGTTGCGCACGTCGAGCGAGAAGATGCCTCGCTGGTTCACCCAGGCGCCGAGATTGGTCGACACCGTTACGTCCGGCGAGGTGGTGACGATGCGCGAGGCCAGGGCCGAGTTGCCGCGCGACAGCTCGTGCAGGACCGAGCCGAACGCCATCTGGGTCGAGATCGTCTTGTGGCCCCGGAACGGCAGGACGGACGGGATCTCCACCTTGTCGGCCTGGTGGACGCGCGAACCGGGCGCGTTGAAGTCGACCACCTGCACGAAGTCGCGCAGCACGCCCTCGTCCATCCCGGCCTTGGCGAAAGGCTCCCACTCCTCGCCGTCCTCGATGCCGTGATCGGCCTTGAAGCGGGCCATCTGCTCCGGCGTCATCAGACCGGCGTGGTTGTCCTTGTGGCCGGCCAGCGGCGTGCCGTGGCCCTTGACCGTATAGGCGATGAAGCAGCGCGGCCGATCGTCGTCGACGCCGTGGAACGCCTCGAGCACCGCCTCCATGTCCTGGCCGGCGAGGTTGGTCATCAGCTTGTGCAGCTCGACGTCGTCATGCTCGTCGAGGATCGCCTTGATGCCGGTGACGCCGCGCAGGTCCTTCTTCAGGTGGTCGCGCCAGACACCCGCCTCCCCGGCGCCGCCCTTGAAGGTGAGCGCGGAGTAGAGATCGTTCGGGCACTCGTCGATCCAGTTGCGCAGGGTGTCGCCGCCGGGCTGGGCGAAGACCCGCTCCAGCCGTTTGCCGTATTTCAGCATGACGACTTCCCAGTCGACCGTGCCGAAGAACTGGCGGATCTTCTGGAACAGGCCGTCGGACACCACGCCGTCCAGGCTCTGGCGGTTGTAGTCGATCACCCACCAGAGGTTCCGGACGTCGTATTTCCAGCCCTCCAGCATCGCCTCGTAGACGTTGCCCTCGTCGAGCTCGGCATCGCCGACCAGCGCCACCATGCGGCCCGGCGCCTGGCCCGCGCGCTCCGGATCCTGCACCAGGTGCTGCATCCGGACGTAGTCCTGCACCATGGAGGAGAACAGGGTCATCGCCACGCCGAGACCGACCGACCCGGTGGAGAAGTCGACCTCGTCGGCGTCCTTGGTGCGCGACGGATAGGACTGGGCGCCGCCATAGCCGCGGAAGCGCTGAAGCTGGTCGAGCGACTGGCGGCCCATCATGTACTGGATCGCGTGATAGACCGGGCTCGCGTGCGGTTTCACGGCGACCCGGTCCTGCGGGCGCAGCACGTCGAAATACAGCGCGCTCATGACGGTGTTGAGCGAGGCGCAGGACGCCTGATGGCCGCCGACCTTCAACCCGTCACGGCTGTCCCGGACGTGGTTGGCGTTGTGGATGGTCCACATCGCCAGCCAGAGGACCTTGCGCTCCAGCGCGGTCAGGATCTCCAGTTTCTGGGGATCGATCACGCCGCCCCCGGGAACCGCGTTCGCCGCCCGCTTTGCCATACTCAAGCCTTTCCACCGGTTGACGCTCCGGTTTTAACACGGAGCGCCAAACCGTCGATGCCGGGAAATCGTCTCAGAAGCGGAAGGTCGCTCCGAGCGTGAAGATGTCGATCGAGCTGTCGTAGTTGCCGCGCAGCGTACCGGCCGACGCGCTCGACTGGTCCAGCGACGCCCCGTCCACGAAGATATGGGTGTAGCCGGCCGAGATCTTCCAACGGTCGTCCACAGTGTAGTCGGCGCCGAGCGCGATCCAGTACCGGTCTTCGTCCGGAATGCGCGGGGTCCGGAAATTGTCGTCCACCGGGCTCTGGTCGTAGGCTACACCGGTGCGCAGCGTCCAGTTCTCGTCCGGCTTCCAGGTCGCACCAACGGACACGAAGAACGTATCGTTCCAGTTCTCCGGCGTCACGCTATCCGGCTGGGCGGGATTGTCGAACACGAAGCGCAGTTCCTCGAACCGGCTCCAGGCAGTCCAGACGACATCGCCCATGATGGCGAACTCGTCGTTGATGTCGTGATGGGCGCTGAACCCGATCGTCTCCGGCAGGGTCACCGTGCTGGTCACGTCGCTATCGGTGAAGGCACCCGACGCCGTCAGCGCCTGAGCGTTGGTCGGAACGTCGAAATCGGCGTCGCCCTGGACGCTGATCCGGGTCTGACTGCGCCAGGACAGGCCGAACCGCGTGCCCTTGACCGGTTCGTACAGCAGGCCGGCCGTCGCTCCCATGCCCCAGTCGTCGCCCTGAAGATCGACCTTGCCGTCGGCCCGCTGCGGCAGCGCGCCGAGCGCCGAACAGGTCGACGCCCCGAGCGAGCCGACGCAGATCGTGCCGAAGTCGATGGCGTTGGTGAGACGCGCCTTGGCGTAGGTCAGGGACGGCCCAGCTCCGATGCTGAGCTTGTCGTTGATCCGCAGCGACGCCACACCGGTCAGGGAGACGGTCTCGAGATCGGAGGTGATGGCGTGATAGCGGCCGGCCCAGCCGTCGTCGTAGGAGGTCACCAGCCCGAACGGCACGTTCAGGGCGAGGCCGACATTCACCCTATCGCTGACCGGCGCGACGAGATAGGCACTCGGCACCGCGGCGAGGGATCCCGCATCTCCGCCGTCGCCGCCGGACATCGTGCCGCCCGTACCGTCGGTCGCCGTCGTCGTCTCGAACTCGGCCCGGGGTTTGATCGCAGACAGGCCGGCCTGGGACTGCGGCGTCTTGAACAGGGCTATGCCCGCCGGATTGAAGAACAGAATCGACGCGTCGTCGCCGGACGACCCGGCGCCGGCGAAGGCGTTGCCGAGCTTGCTCGAGCTCTGTTCCTTGAGCTGGAAGCCGGAGGCTCCGGCCTCAGCCGCAGCCATCAGGGCGACTCCGGCTGCGCCATGCGCGGCCAACGTCGCGATCCGCATCCCCTGTCCTCCCCCAACACCCGGGTTCGCCCCGGTTATCTGAGTATGATTGTAGGACAGGTTTCAGGAATGTGAAGCATCCGACGCGGCACCACCCCGGGGTCAGCTCGTCACAAGCGCTCCGTCGGTGGCGGTCGCCGTGCCGCGCTCCTCCCGCGTTTCCAGTTGCCGGCGCCACATCGCGGCATAGCGTCCGTCGCGGATCAGAAGGTCCGCATGGCGGCCCCGCTCGACGATCTGGCCCGCTTCGAGCACCAGAATCTGGTCGGCGTCGACGATGGTGGAGAGCCGGTGGGCGATCACCAGAGTCGTGCGCCCGCGGGATACCTCCCGCAGACTCTCCTGGATCGCCTGTTCGGTATGACTGTCCAGGGCCGAGGTCGCCTCGTCGAACACGTAGATGCGCGGATCCTTGAGGATCGTCCGGGCGATGGCGACGCGCTGCTTTTCCCCGCCCGACAGCTTCAGCCCGCGCTCGCCCACCGACGTCTGGTAGCCGTCGGGAAGCCCCATGATGAAGTCGTGAATGCTGGCATGCCGGGCCGCGGCCTCGACCTCCGACGGCGAGGCCTCGGGTCGGCCATAGGCGATGTTGTAGTAGATCGTGTCGTTGAACAGCACCGTGTCCTGGGGAACGATTCCGAGTGCCGCACGTACGCTCTGCTGGGTCACATCGCGGATATCGTCGCCGTCGATCCGCACCGCGCCGCCGGTCACATCGTAGAACCGGAACAGCAGGCGGGAGATCGTCGACTTGCCCGCGCCGCTCGGCCCGACGATGGCAACGGTCTGCCCGGGCTCAACGGCAAACGACACGCCCTTGAGGATCTGCCGGTCTTCCCGATAGGCGAAGCGGACATCCTCGAATTCGACCCGCCCCGGCCCGGCGGCGAGCGCAACGGCCCCCGGTTTGTCGGCCACCTCCCGTTCGACGTCGAGCAGACGGAACATGGCCTCCATGTCGACCAGCGACTGCTTCATCTCGCGATAGACGAACCCGAGGAAGTTCAACGGCAGGAAGAGCTGTATCAGATAGGTGTTGACCATCACGAAGTCGCCGACGGTCATCACCCCCGCCTTCACGCCGGAACCCGCCATCGACATGAGCGCGATCAGGCCGGCGGCGATGATGAACCCCTGTCCGACGTTCAGCAGGGACAGCGAACTGCGCGAGGCGACCGCCGCGTCCTCGTAGCGCCGCAGGGAGCCGTCGTATCGGTCGGCCTCGTGATGCTCGTTGCCGAAGTACTTGACGGTCTCGAAGTTCAGGAGGCTGTCGACCGCCCTGGTGTTGGCGGTCTGATCCTGCTCGTTCATCCGCCGGCGGAACTTCAGGCGCCATTCGGTGACGAACATGGTGAAGGCGATGTAGCCGGCGATGGTGACGAACGTCACCACCGCGTACCAGACATCGAAGAAGTACCAGAGGATGCCACAGACCATGGCGATCTCGATCAGCGTCGGCAGGATGCTGAACAGCATGAACGAGAGCAGGAACTCGATGCCCTTCACCCCGCGCTCGATCACCCGCGACAGGCCGCCGGTCTGGCGGTCCAGGTGAAAGCGCAGCGAGAGCGCATGCAGATGGCGGAAGGTCTTGAGGGCGACGGTCCGGATCGCACGCTGGGCGACACGGGCGAAGAAGAACTCCCGGAGTTCGCCGAAGGCCTGTTGGGCGACGCGCAGCAACCCGTAGCCGATGATGATCGAGATCAGCGCCGTCAGGGCGAAATCCGTGCCGTCGGAGATCAGATCGACCGCCTCCTTGTAGAGGATCGGCACGTAGACGGTCGCCACCTTCGCCAGGACCAGACAGATCACGGCGGCGACCACCCGCGCACGGATCGCGGTCTGTCCGGGCGGCCACAGGTAGGGCAGCAGAGTGCTAATGGTGTTCCAGTCACCCTTGGCGGCCGGACGGGTATCGGAAGCGGGCGTCATGGAGTCTCCAGAGCCGGTGGGCATCACCGATATGGCGCTGGACTGGATTTAGGCCAGCGGACAGCCGGCCAGACGGTCGAAGACCGGGCGACTCTCGCTCGCTCAGGCCTCAGCGTCCCGTCCGTCCCGTCGTTCAGCGCCGGGCGTAGAACGTGCGGACCGCATCGATGATCCGATCGACATCGTCGGACGTGATATCCAGATGGGTTACCACGCGAATCTTCGACGGCCTCGGCGATCCGAGAACGATTCCCTGCTCCTTCAACGCGGCCCGCAGCGGTTCGACATCGTCGGCTGACGGTTCGATGAAGAGCATGTTGGTGTCGATATCGTCGACGTCGACCTTCACGGGACCGGCCTCCGCCAGACCTTCGGCGAGGCGCTTGGCATTCGCGTGATCCTCGGCCATGCGGTCGACGTGGTGTTCAAGCGCATGGAGTCCCGCCGCCGCCAGAATGCCCGCCTGGCGCATTCCGCCGCCCAGCATCTTGCGCATCCGGCGCGCGCGCCGGATGTAGTCGGCCGGGCCGCTCAGGACGGAGCCGACCGGCGCGCCGAGGCCTTTGGACAGGCAGAGCGAGACGGTGTCGATCTTCGCGACCATATCCTTCGCCTTCAGCCCCTGCTTCACCGCCGCGTTCATCAGCCGGGCGCCATCGATATGGACCATCAGACCGCGGGAATGGGCGGCGTCGGCCAGAGCGTCGATCCGATCCTGGGGCTGCACCCGGCCGGCGACCGTGTTCTCCAGCGACAGCAGCCGGGTGACCGGCTTGTGAAAATCGTCCGGCTTGATCGCGTCCAGGACCTGCTGCGGCTCGAGGGAACCCCGCGCGTCGGTCCGCAGCGGATAGGCGGCGACGCTGCCGAGCACGGCGGTGCCCATCGCCTCGTACTGGAACACGTGATAGCAGTCGCCGATCAGGAATTCCTCGCCGCGCTGACAATGGGCGAGGACGCCGAGAAGGTTGGACTGGGTGCCGGAGGAGACGTAGAGCGCCGCCTCCTTGCCCATCATGCCAGCGACTTTTGCTTCCAGTGCAAGAACCGACGGGTCCTCGCCGAACACGTCATCCCCCACCTCGGCCCGCGCCATCGCCTCGCGCATCGCCGGCGTGGGCTGGGTAACCGTGTCGCTGCGCAGGTCCAGCATCCGGTTGGCGGGAACCTCACGAAGGGCGGCGGCTGTCATGGGAGTGCTCCTGGAGTCGGGGCCGGTAAGGTGACACCCTCACCGATACCCCGAACCACCCGCGCCGCCAATACGGCGTATCGCCCGAACCGTCCGGCGGCGCCATCCGCCGGACGGGTCACTGGGTCGGATCAGCCGGCCCGGACTTCCGACAGGAACCCGCTCACCTCGCGGCTGAGCAGAACTCGATTGACCGGCCAGATCGCCGGCCGCAGTCTCGATGCGCCGCGCCTCTTCGGAGGTCTGTCCGACCGCCTGATTCACGCCGGTGATGTTCGAGGACACGTTGCGCGTCCCGGAGGAAGCCTCCTCGACGTTGCGGGCGATCTCTCCGGTGGCCGCCCCCTGCTGCTCGACCGCGGTCGCCACGGCAGCAGCGATCTCGTTCATGCGGGAGATGGTCTGCGAGATATGGGAGATGGCCGCCGCCGCCTCTCCGGTACCCGACTGGATGCCCGAGATCTGTTGGCTGATCTCCTCCGTCGCCTTGGCGGTCTGCCCGGCCAGCGCCTTGACCTCGGAGGCCACGACGGCGAAACCCTTGCCCGCATCACCGGCCCGCGCCGCCTCGATCGTTGCGTTCAGGGCGAGTAGATTGGTCTGCTCCGCAATGTCCTGGATCAGGGTGACGACGGTGCCGATGCGCTCGGCCGCTTCGGTCAAACCCTTGACCATCGCGACCGTGGTGTCGACCTCACCCGCAGCCTCGCCGGCGATCTGGGATGACGTCGACACCTGTCGACGGATCTCTTCGATCGAACTCGACAGCTCCTCGGCCGCGGAGGCCACGGTCTCCACATTCGCCGCCGCCTGGTCGGCCGCGGTCGCCACGGACGAGGACTGCGCCCCCGCCTGGTCCGCTGCCGAGGTCATCGACGTGGCGGAGTTCTTCAGGTCAGCCGCCGCCTTGGCGACGGCATCCACGACCTTGCCCACGCGATCTTCGAAGGCATTGGCGAGCGCGCGCATGTTCTCCTTACGCTCGGCCTCCTGCCGCACCTCCGCTTCCTTCTGACGTTCCGAGATGCGGTCCGCCTCGACCAGGTCACCATGCAACCGCACCAGCGACGCCCCGACAGGACCGAATTCGTCGCTCCGGTCCTCGGACAGCCGCAGCGGTTCGGCGGAACGGCGCGACACCGTGTCCAGATCGGCGAGGAGCTTGTCGATCGGCTCGCGGATCACCCGGAACAGGTAGACCGACAACAGCACCGCGACGACCACCGCAATGGCGGAGGCGATGATCAGCATGCGAACCGAGGACGCAACGTCGGAGCGGAGCTGGGTCATGTTCGCGATCGCCGCCGCAGTGGTCTCGGCTCCCTTGCCTTCGATCAGGCCGCTCAGCCGATCGACGGCATCGCCCATCGTCGCCGCCGCCGTGTCGAAGGAGCCCATGAGCTTGTTCCCAGCCGGTGCACCGCCCTCCACATAGGCATTCGCCATCCGCTCGCCCTCGCCGTAGAACGCCGGCATCGCCTCGGCGGTCCGCGTCAACGCGTCCACGACATCGGTGTAGCCCAGATCGCGGGCCAGCGCCTGAGCCTCAGCCACCACGGCCGCGAAGGACTGCCGGTGACTGCGCGCCTCGTCGAACCCGTCGTCGAGGCCATCCTGCCCGCGGGTCGCCGAGATGTCGGTCAGCCACTGCTGCACCTGAACCACATGGAAACGGACGTCCTTCACCAACAGATCGAGCGGAACGATCTTGGTGAACGCCGTGTTGACGTCCTGCTCCAGGCTCTCCAGGTGGTTGAGATCCCGGTTGAGCGAAACCGCCTCGTACCCGATGGCAGCGACAAAGATGAGGATGATGCCCGCGAGACACGCGGCCATTTTCTGGCGAATGGACATTGGGTCGGGTTTCCTTCTGAGCCAGCGCAGTCTGGCGACGGTGGGTCACGAACGATGGCGAAGCCGTATGCACCGCCGGGAACGGGTTAATGCACCAACGACTAAAATATTGTTAATATTCTTTATCTTCCGCACAAATTTTATGGAATATGATTCCATTTGAATTCGGGTGTGAGTCCCCAAAGAGCTGTCGCACTCTGACCGGTACATCTTCCAGCCAGAACAGAGCCGGCGATACGCAGAATCCCGACGCCGACAACCGGCTCTGCACCGTTTGCTGCAGGACCTGAGCTGTCAAAACAGAACGGCGGACCCGAAGGCCCGCCGCCATATCAGTCACGCGACCCTGTGTTCCGGATCACGCGAACCACCAGCGCTCCATCCAACGCTCGCCGTCCAGATCCCAATTCGACGCGAACTCGCCATGGCCGATCGCGTCGGTGGTGGCGAACACGTAGGACGCGAACATCGGGATGATCACGCCGCCATCCTGATTCAGGATTACCTGCATCTCGTAGTACATCTCCCGACGCTTTGCTTCGTCGAGCTCTGCGCGGGCCTTGACCAGCAGTTCGTTGAAGCGGTCATTCGACCAGAAGCTGTCGTTCCAGGCAGCCCCCTCCTGATACGCGGTCGAGAACATCTGGTCCTCGACCGGTCGCCCGCCCCAATAAACGGCGCAGAAGTCCTTCTTCATCCACACGTCAGACCAATAGCCGTCGTTCGGCTCCCGCACCGGCGTGATGTCGATCCCGGCCGCCTTGGCGGAGTTCTGGTAAAGGACGGTCGCATCGACCGCACCCGGGAAGGCCGCGTCGGCCGCCGAAAGTCTCACCGAAAGCGAGTCGAGACCCGCCTGCTTCAGATAGAACTTCGCCTTGTCCGGATCGTAGGAGGTCTGCGGCATCTCGCTGTTGAAGAACCGCTGTCCCCGGCCGATGGGCACATCGTTGCCGACCGCGCCGTAGCCGAAAAGGATCTTCTCGACCAGTTCCTCGCGATTGACGGCGTATTTCAGCGCACGGCGCACGTTCACGTCGTTGAACGGCGCTGCGCGGCAGTCCATGGCGAACGTATAGTGCTGAGTGCCGGGAACGGAGTGGATGTTGACGCCCGGCTTGCGCCCGAGAAGGCCGGTGGTCTTCAGATCCAACCGGTCGACGGCATGCATCTCTCCGGAGACGAGCGCGGTGGTCCGGGCGTTCAGGTCAACCAGACAATGCATCTCGATCGCGTCGAAGTGACCGCGATTGTCGTCCCAGAAGCCGCCAAACCGCTCGAAGGTGGCGATCACACCGGGATCGAAGCGGGTCAGCTTATAGGCCCCGCAGCCGATGCCGGATCGCCAGTCGAGCTTGCCGTCCTTCGCCGGTCCCATCGGCAGATGGTAGTCGCTCAGGACGAACGGGAAATCGGCGTTGCCGCCATCCAGAACGAAGGTGACGGTCGATGCGTCCTCGACCCTGATCTCCTGGATCGGCTTGACGATCGGCCCCGCCGCCGAGGTCGACTGCTCGCCGCGGTGATGGTTGATCGACGCCACCACGTCCTCAGCCGTCAGTTCACGGCCGTCGTGGAACGTAACGCCCTTGCGCAGCTTGAAGGTCCAGGACGACGCGTCGGCGGACGCCTCCCAGCTCTCGGCCACGCCCGGCTGCAGGCTGCCGTCGGGGCCGACCTCGGTCAGGTACCCGTGCATGCCGAACAGCATGGCGATGGTGAAACCGTTCTCGGCAGTCCCCGGATCCATCGTGTCGGAGGATCCACCGTGGGCCTTGCCCATCTTCATCGTCCCGCCCTTCTTGGGCGCCGCGGACGCCGCCCCGAGCGGCAGGCTCGCCGCGATACCGGCGGCAGCCGTGGTCTGCATGAACCGGCGACGGTTGAGATCGCCCCGCAGGAATCTGGTCATATGGTACCTCTTTTTTTTGAAGCCTCTTCTGACGATGTGCCGGCGCAATGTGCTCGGGAAGGCGCGCGAGAACCCTCGTCGACGGGCCGTTCTTCTATCGGCCCGGCGGACTCTCGCAGCAGCCGGCTTGCCCGTTCCGGCACTGGCATCGCATCCGGAACAGCCGGCTTCTGCCGCTCCGGCCCCGCGGCCACATCCTGCAGCCGGGGGCCGCTATCGATGCATCAACCCCGACGGGTGTCAACCGAACCGCCCGTTGCCCGGAGCGGCGGCCAAGTGCCTTTCGTCGCCTGAAACGTTCCGCCACACTGCGTCGCAGGAACGCGTGGCGACGCGTAAAGAGACAGCAAGACCCAGGAGAAACCGAGCATGGCACAGGTCATGGACTCCGTCGCCGACCCCACCGGGCTGCCCGGGACGCCGGACTTCGACAGTTACCCGATCAGCCATTGGCCGGTCGCCGCGCACGCGGCCGATGGCGGGGTCGAGGTCGAATGGGACGACGGCAGTCTGAGCCGCTTTCACCCGATGGTGCTGCGGGAGAACGCTCCGGACCCCGAAACCACCCACCCGGTCACCCGCGAGCAGGCCCGGATGCTGACCGAGTTTCCGGTCGACCTCTCGGCGTCATCAGCCGAGATCGACACCGTCGGCGCGCTGGCCGTCCACTGGTCCGACGGCACCGACAGCCGGTTCCATCCGGGCTGGCTCTATGCCCATAGGCCGCGCAAGGCGCCGCGCGACGCCGACCTGCCGCAGCGCGTGATCTGGGACGGTGATCTCGACCTGTCGGCCATACGGGTCGACGGTTCCGACATTCTCAATGATGAGGAACAGCTCGCCCGATGGTGCGAGGCCCTCCACGTCCACGGCGTCGCGATCCTCGAGGGCGTGGGGACCGATCCGTCGGTCATCGAGAGCATCCCGGCCCTGCTCGGCCCACTGCGCGACAACAATTTCGGCCGGGTCTTCGACGTGGTCACCAAACAGGACGCGACCTCGAACGCCTATACGTCGATGGGGCTGCCGCTGCATGTCGATCTGGCGACGCGTGAGTACATGCCGGGGCTGCAGTTCCTGCACTGTCTCGAGAACGGCGCAGTCGGCGGCGAGAGCCTGCTCGCGGATTCCTTCTTCATCGTCGAGAAGCTGCGCCGTGAGACCCCCGACCTCTACGAGGCGCTGTCCACCGTCCCCCTGACCTCGGCCAACAAGGCGGAGAACACCGACTACCGCTGGACGGTGCCGATGATCCGCCTCGACTCCGACACGGGCGCGCCGCTGGAGGTCCGGTGGAATCCGTGGCTGCGGGCACCTCTGACCGAAGAGTACGAAACCGCCGACAGGATCTACCGAGGCCTGCGCCGCCTGTTCGAAATGGGCGACGATCCGGCCAATACCGTGACCGTCCGTCTGAAGCCCGGCGAGATGCTCGGCTTCGACAACCGTCGGGTGCTGCACGGCCGCACGGCCTACGATCCGACCACCGGAAGCCGGGCCCTGCGCGGCTGCTATGTCGAACGCGAGGAGCTGTGGTCCCGACTGCGGATTCTGGCCCGCCATCGCCGCGCCCGGGCGATCCAGCCCTGATCCCGCGCCGGCAGCCCCGGACAAGAGGTCATTCGTTGTCGATGTCCCCCGCTCCGGCCCCGCGGAACCGCGACGGCGCATCGGCCGGGACCAGCGTTCGCGCCGCCAGGGCCGCAAGCGTCCGCCAGGCGGCCGGATCGACCGTGACACCGGTCGTCGCGGCGCGGGGGCTCGCCGCCTTGGCCGGTGCCAGGACCAGGGTCAAGCTCGGGGCGTCCTGCGCCGTCCCCAACACCCCGGGCGAAGCCGAAACCCCATCGCCCCGGATCCGCAGAGACGCTCCGGTTGCGGTGGAAACCGTCACCATCGCCGGAACGGGCTCGCGCGCCAGAGCCTGACCGATCAGTCCGACCAACAACGCAGGCGCGTCGGCGGCCTCCACGGAGAGAGCGGTTTCCGGCGCCGTCGACAGCAGCAGGTCGACAATCCCCGGTCCGCTGCTCACCGTGCGGGCGCCGTCGGATAAGCGGCTACCGGAGAGACCGGCTGCCACGGCCCCGGCCCCATCCTCCCCGACCGCCGCGAGCCAGGCGGCGGCATGACCGATCTCGTCCGCCGTCCCCGGCGGCAGGCCGCTGCCCGCGGCAGCCTTCGTGGCCAGGGTTCGAGCCTCGTTCAGGGAGACGCGCACGGTATCCTCACGACGTCCCTGCCGCCCGCGCGGGGCCAAGGGTCGGGAAGGCCCAGCCGTCGGGATCGGCGGTCGCGATCTCCTCCAGTCCGGGTGCGCCCTGGAACAGCACGATGCGCGTCCAACGGTCCGACTTGGGATCGAAACGACCGGCGCCGAAGAACGAGAGCTTGCAGCGCAGCATATCCACCGGAACCAGCGCATCGCTGATCAGGTTCTCGCGGATCTCCGCGTAGGGATGGCCGATTGCGGTATGAACCCGTCCCGCTGCGAAGCGGTGCTCCGGGTGACGCAGCAGGAACCGGGCGAGGCTCTCGTCCTCCTTTGCGGCGGACAGATCCCGATCGAGCTCCTGGACCCGACGGGCGATGTCGAGGGGCAATTCGCGCTCACAGCCGGGCTCCTGGAAGCGCTGACCGAGGCGCGGCTCGCTCTTTTCCTCGGAGACGTACCAGAACCGGCCGCATTCGAATGGATCGTCGAAGTCGACCGCCCGCACCCAGTCGAAGGCCGTTTCAAGGTTCCTGCGTACCGCGCCGACGGTAACACTCGGGTCGAGGCGCGGCTCACCGGGACTGGCCATGGTGTTCGTGAGGTCGTCGACCGCTGCTCCGTACGGCTCGAGGATCGCGGCTATCAGGAGTTCCTGAGCCTCCAGGGACAGGGTTGCCGACGCCGCGATCAGGGATGCCCAAGGCCGGGGCCGAGCCAGCCAGCGCGCGTCGAGCCAGCCGGCAAGCGCCTCCAGATCTCGCCGAAGCGCGTCTATCCGGGTCATCTGTCGGGGATCGTCGACCACCCATTCGCCGACATGAGCGCGCGCCTGGGTCATCACAGAGAGAAAACGGCAGATTTCCGTGTCGGTCGCCTGCCGGACCGCACATACCCGCGCGAGCGCCGTCTCCCGCGCGGCGATCCAATTGTTCAGCAGAACCGGATGGTTGACCAGGAACGGCGCCATCCCCAGACCGGTCGAGTTGCCGATGCCCAGATAGCGCCTGTACGTCGGGTCCAGGGCCACGGCCCGCTTCCCGCCCCGCGCCCGGCCGACATGCTCGACCAGATCGAGGGTGAAGCCCCGGATCAGCCATACGGTCAGCATCTCCGCCTGAAACGGCCCGCCCAGTCCCGGGCGATCGACGATACGGGCCCGGTCGGCGATCCCGAACTTGCCATTGCCGTACACCGCGGTCGTGCGCATCAGGTAGCCCGTCCCGGCGATCGCGTCGCGGTCGGGCTGGACCCCACGGGCAAGCGCATCGGCCACATGCTCGAACAGCCGAACGCTCCGGTTGGCCCGGCTGAGCACGAGCTCCCTCGGGGTGAAGCGGGCGGCCTCCTGGCGCGGCACGGTCGCCGCCAGCCGTTCCAGATCGGCCTCCGACGGCTGCCCGTCGAACAACGCATAGGATGTGTCCCAGGCCTCGGCGATCACGCGGTCGCTGCGGTTCTCCGGAGCCAGAGGCAGGGAGAATGCCACGAGGCTGTAGACATGACCGCCAAGGTCCAGGCTGTAGACCGCCGTGCCGAATCCGTCGCCGTCGATCCGCCAGACAGGCCGAGTCACGACCGCACGCTCCCGGTGCAGGCGACGGATCAGGGTCCGCAGAAAGCTCAGCCGTGTCGGGAAGAACGCGCCCAGTCTGGCCAGCCGCATCACCTCCGCCGGTGGCCGCAGGGCCGAACCGGGCGCGGCGGCTGCCGGCGCGGTCATCCGTCCCCCGCCACCGGGCCGAAGGACCGCTCGAAGAAGTCGAGCCAGTTGCCGCCCATGATCCGCGCCACGTCGTCGTCGCCAAAGCCGACCTGCCTCAACCCCTCCGCCAGGTTGGGAAAATCGGCATTCGAGGCGAACCAGTCGGGCTGTGGCGGAAAGCCGGCCTGGGAGGCTGACCCTTCGCCGTAGTCGATCTCCTTCGACCAGGTGCCGACCCGCATCCATTCGACCACGCTGTCCGGCTGGTCCTGGCAGAGGTCGCTGCCGAAGCCGATCCGTTCCACCCCCATCAGGTCCGCCGTCCGCGCGATCATCGTGCAGAAACCCTCCAGCGTGCAGTCCGATTTGCCGGCCAGATGATGGGGGTACATCGAGAATCCGAGCATCCCGCCGCTCTCGGCCAGCGCCTTCAACACGCTGTCCGACTTGTTGCGCAGGGCCGGGTGCCAGGAGGCGGGGTTGGCATGGGTGATGGCGATCGGCCGCTCGGAGATCTCGATCGCCTCCAGGGTCGACCGTTCGGCGGAATGGCTCATGTCGACCACCATCCCGACCCGGTTCATCTCCTTGATCACTTGACGGCCCATCCGGGTGATGCCCGGGTCTTCCGCCTCGTAGCAGCCGGTCGCCAGCAGCGACTGGTTGTTGTAGCTGAGCTGCATGAAGCGCGCGCCGAGGGTATGGCAGACCTCGACCAGGCCGATATCGTCCTCGATCGGGGACGGGTTCTGGAAGCCGAACACGATGGCGGTGCGGCCTTCCCGATGGGCGCGGCGCACATCATCGGCGGTGCGGGCCTGCACGATCAGCTCCGGGAACCGCTCGAACCAGCGGTTCCAGGCAATCATGTTCTGCACGGTCTCGCGGAAGTCCTCGTGGTAGCAGATCGTGACATGCACCGCCGAGACGCCGCCTTCGCGCATCTGGCGGAAGATCCGCTCAGACCAGTTCGCGTACTGGCAGCCATCGACGATCAGGGACCGTTCCGCCATCGATCTTTATCCCCCTGCTTTGCCTCGATCAGCCTAGCGGGGGAAATCCTGATGGTCGATGGGGGCGGCCCCTCAAATGTGCAGGGCGTGGCCCAGACCGCGCAACGCAGCCTCCTGGAACGCCTCTGCATGGGTCGGGTGGGCGTGGATCGTGCCCGCCACGTCCTCGAGCCGCGCCCCCATCTCGAGCGCCAGTGCGAAGCCGGCTGCCAGTTCCGAGACATGGGCGCCGACCGCCTGTACCCCGAGCAGCAGATGGGTGTCCTCGCGCGCAACCACCCGCACGAACCCGTCTTCCCGGGCCGTGGTCATCGCCCGGCCGTTGGCCTGGAACGGAAACAGCTTGGTCACCGCCCTGTGCCCGTCGGCCAACGCCTCGGCCGGGCCGAGCCCGACGGTGACGATCTCCGGATCTGTGAAGCAGATCGCCGGAATCGCGACCTTGTCCCAGGACCGGCGCTCTCCGGCCAGGATCTCGGCCACCATCTCGCCCTGCGCTATGGCCCGGTGCGCCAGCATCGGCTCACCGGAGACGTCGCCGATGGCATAGACCCCGCGCATGGAGGTCCGGCACCGGTCGTCGATCCGGATGAAGCGGCCGGACCGGTCCAGATCCAGCTCCTCCAGCCCGTAGCCCTCCGTCTTCGGCCGGCGCCCGACCGTGACCAGCACCTTATCGGCCTCGACCGTCCTGGAACCGCCCCCGTCATCGATCTTCAGGCCCGTCCTGTCCAGGCCGCCGGCCTTGGCGCCGGTCAGCACCTCGACACCGAGCGCCTCCAGCCGCGCCAAAACAGGGCGCACCAACTCGCCATCGTATTGCGGCAGAACCCTATCCGCCGCTTCGACCACCGTGACCCGGCTGCCAAGCTTGGCGAAAGCGGTGCCCAGTTCCAGTCCGATGTATCCGCCCCCGACGACCGCCATAGACGTCGGGACGAGACTTGAGGGCGAGGGCGCCGGTGGACGTGAGGATCCGATCGCCGAAGGGGAGCTGCGGCAAGGAAACCGGTTCGGAGCCGGTCGCGATCACCACGCTGTCGGCGCGGATGGTCTGTACGCCGGTGTCGGTGGCCACCTCCACGGTTTTGCCGTCGACGAAGGTGGCCCAGCCGCGGATCGACTTCACGCCGGCCTTCTTCAGCAGGCCGCCGACCCCCGACGTCAGCCGTTCGACGAGCCCGTCCTTCCAGGCGACGGTCCTCACGAAGTCGATCTTCGGCGACGCGGCCGACAGACCGAACGGCGTATTCCCCGCCGCCGCCTCGTCCAACTTGTGAAACGCGTCGGCGGCGTGGATCAGCGCCTTGGAGGGGATGCAGCCGACATTGAGACAGGTCCCGCCCAGGGGCGCGGCGTCGACGATGACCGTGTCGAGGCCGAGCTGGCCGGCGCGGATGGCGCAGACATAGCCGCCGGGACCGGCGCCGATGACGAGAACCTTGCAGCTGATATCGCGCATCGCTCAGTCCTCCACGAACAGGGTGGCCGGGTTCTCGAGCTGCCGGCGGATCGCCTGCACGAAGACCGCCGCGTCCCAGCCGTCGATGACCCGATGGTCGAAGCTGGAGGACAGGTTCATCATCTTGCGCGGCACGAACTGGGTGCCGTCCCAGACCGGGCGCATCTGCATCTTGTTGACGCCGACGATGGCGACCTCCGGCCGGTTGATGATCGGGGTGGTGGCGATACCGCCCAGGGCGCCGAGCGAGGTGATGGTGATGGTTGAGCCGGACAACTCATCGCGGCTGGCCGATCCGGTGCGCGCCGCCTCGGCCAGGCGGGTGACCTCCGCCGCGCTGTCCCACAGCCCGCGCGCCTCGACATGGCGCACCACCGGCACCATCAGGCCGCCGGGGGTTTGGGTGGCGATGCCGATATGCACGCCTCCATACTGGTGCACGATGCCCGCATCGTCGTCGTAGCGGGCGTTCATCGCCGGCTGCTTGGCGATCGCGTTGACCATGGCCCGCATCAGGAAGGGCAGCAGGGTCAGCTTCGGCCGCTCGCTCGCGTGCTCCTTGTTCAGGGTCTCGCGCAGCCGCTCCAACTCGGTCATGTCGATCTCGTCGACATAGGTGATGTGGGCGATATGGGCGTTGGCCTCGGCCATGCGCTCGGCGATGCGGCGACGCAGGCCCATGACCTTGATCTCCTCCACCGCCGTGTTGGCGAAACGACCGCCGCCGCTGCGCACCTCGCCCGACCCGCTGAACCAGAGGTCCAGATCCTCGTGGGTGATGCGGCCGGCCGGGCCAGTCCCGCGCATCTGGCGCAGATCAACTCCGCCCTCCTTGGCCCGACGACGGACGGACGGTGCCGCGACCGGCCGGTCGTGCTCGCCGCGCGCCGGGCCGCCGGTGGCAGCCGGGGCGGGCCTGGACGGTGTCTTCCGCTCCGGCGCTTCGGCCTTCTTCTCCGGCGTCTTCCCAGGCTTGGGCTGCGTCTCCGCCTTCTCTCCCGATGGGTCCGCTTCGGCCTCGTCGGGGTCGGGCGCCGCTTCCTTGGCCTCGGGTTCCGGCGCGGTATTGCCGCCGCCCTCGACCTCCAGCGTCACCAGGGGCGCGCCGACGGACAGGACCTCGCCCACCGCGCCGCCCAGGGACCGGACGGTGCCGGCGACGGGAGATGGGATCTCCACTGCGGCCTTGTCGGTCATCACCGTGGCGAGGATGTCGTCCTCCCGCACGATCTGGCCCGCCTCGACATGCCACTCTGTGAGTTCGGCCTCCGCGACCCCTTCGCCGACATCCGGAAGCTTGACGGTGTGCGTGCCCATCTCAGACCTCCAGCACTTCCTGCAGCGCCTGACCGATCCGGTCCGGTCCCAGGAAATAGTCCCATTCCTGCGCATGGGGATACGGCGTGTCCCAGCCGGCGACCCGACGCACCGGCGCCTCCAGATGGAAGAAGCACTCCTCCTGAACCAGCGCGGTCAGTTCGGCGCCGAAGCCGGATGTCAGGGTCGCTTCGTGCACGACAACGCAGCGCCCGGTCTTCAGCACCGACTGCTTGATGGTCTCCAGATCCAGCGGCACCAGGGTCCGCAGATCGATCACCTCGGCGTCGATGCCCGCCGCCTCGGCCGCCGCCAAGCTGACATGCACCATGGTTCCGTAGCTCAGCATGGTCACCGCCCTGCCCTCGCGCACCACCTTCGCCTGACCGAGCGGCACGGTGTAGTGGCCGTCGGGCACCTCGCCGAGATCCGACTGCGACCAGGGTTTCACGGGACGATCGTGATAGCCGTCGAACGGCCCGTTATAGAGCCGCTTGGGTTCCAGGAAGATCACCGGGTCGTCGTCCTCGATGGCGGCGATCAGCAGGCCCTTGGCGTCATGCGGGTTTGACGGCACCACCGTCTTCAGGCCGGCCACATGGGTGAACAGCGCCTCCGGCGACTGGCTGTGGGTCTGGCCGCCGAAGATGCCGCCACCGGTCGGCATGCGCACCACCATGGAGGCGGTGAACTGGCCGTTGGACCGGTAGCGGATGCGCGCCGCCTCCAACACGATCTGGTCGTAGGCCGGGTAGACGTAGTCCGCGAACTGGATCTCCACGCAGGGCCGCAGACCGTAGGCCGCCATGCCGATGGCGGCACCGACGATGCCGGCCTCGCTGATCGGCGTGTCGAAGCAGCGCGACGGTCCGTATTTCTTCTGCAGCCCCGCCGTGCAGCGGAACACGCCACCGAAGAAGCCGACATCCTCGCCGAATACCACCACGTCGTCGTTGCGCTCCATGGAGACATCCATGGCGTCGCGGATGGCCTCGATCATCGTGCGCCGTGTCATGGCTCAGTACCCCGCCTGCTGCCGCTGCCGGCGCAGATGCGACGGCATCTCGGCATAGACCCCTTCGAACATGTCGCGCACGGAGGCCTGTCGACCCGAATGCAGGGTGCCGTGGGTTTCGGCCTCCTTCTGGGCCGCGATGATCTCGTCGCGAATCTCCGCTTCCGCCTGGACGTGGCGCTCGTCCGACCATTCGCCGAGGGCGATCAGGTGGTTCTTCAGACGGATCACCGGATCGCCGAGCGGCCAGGCGTCGCTCTCGGTCTTGGGACGGTAGGCGGCGGGGTCGTCGGACGTGGAATGGCCGCCGACCCGGTACGTCACATGCTCGATCAGGGTGGGACCGAGATTGCGCCGCGCCCGCTCGATCGCCCATTTCGCCACCGCGTAGACCGGCCAGATAGTCGTTGCCGTCGACCCGCAGCGACGGAATACCGAAGCCGAGACCGCGCGCCGCAAATGTGCCCGATCCGCCACGGGCGATACCCTGGAAGGTGGAGATGGCCCACTGGTTGTTGACGATGTTCAGGACCACCGGCGCCTTGTAGGTGGAGGCGAAGACCAGCCCCGCGTGGAAGTCGAACTCGGCGGTCGAGCCGTCGCCGATCCAGCCGGCCGAGATCTTCCGGTCGCCCTTGATCGCCGAGGCCATGCCCCAGCCGACCGCCTGGATGAACTGGGTCGCGAGGTTGCCGGAGATCGAATAGAAGCCGTGATCCCGGGAGGAATACATGATCGGGAGCTGGCGGCCCTTGAGCGGATCCTTCTCGTTCGAAGTAGATCTGGTTCATCATGTCGACCAGCGGATAACCGGCCGCGATCAGAAGACCCGCCTGCCGGTAGGTTGGGAAGTTCATATCGCCCGGCTCGAGGGCCTTCTGGAAGGCGCAGGCGATCGCCTCCTCGCCCAGGTTCTGCATGTAGAACGAGGTCTTGCCCTGGCGCTGGGCGATCATCATGCGGGCGTCGAAGGCCCGCAGGGTCATCATATGCTTGAGGCCGTCGCGCAGCTCCTCCGCCGACAGCAGCCCGGCCCAGGGGCCGACCGCCACGGCGTCGCGGTTCAGCACGCGGATGATCGAGAAGGCGAGGTCCCGGATGTCATCCGGCGGGAGCATCGACGGGTGGACGCGGCACCTCCCCCGCGCGCGCGATCCTGACGGTCGAGAAATCCGGCGTGTCGCCCGGCCGCACGGCCGGTTCCGGTACGTGAAGGCTCAACGGGTTAGCGGGCGCCGTTCCGGTTTCCTCGGTCATGCTCCCTCCTTTGCGCGGCCACCGCTGGATCAACAGTGTCGGTCCGCTTCAGTTCCCTCATGTGCCCTCGCCTGAAGGAATTTCGAGGGTAGGTCACCATCGGGCCGAGAGTCTTATTTTGCGAATGTACAGGTTTGAATAGGATAGATATCAAAATCATTTTGCAAATTCGCTCACACGAGGGGAGCCGTATGAACTGGGACGACCTGAAGCTGTTCCTCGCCATCGGCCGGCTCGGCAAGCTGACCGCCGCCTCGCGCCGGCTCGGCCTGGACGTCGCCACGCTGAGCCGACGGATGACCGGTCTGGAGCACAGTCTGGAAACCAAGCTGTTCGAGCGCAGCCCCAAGGGCTACGCGCTCAGCGAGGTCGGCCATGCCCTGATGCGGCACGCCGAGGCGATGGAACTGGCGGCCGAAGCGGCCCGCGAGGAGGTCGGCCAGGCATCGGCGGCCCTGAGCGGCGCCGTCAGGATCGGCGTCCCGGAGGGCGTGGCGAATTTCCTGCTCTCGGAGATCTGCGTCGACCTCTGCAACGCCAACCCGGATCTGGACATGGAGGTGGTCGCCCTGCCCCGGGTGTTCAGCCTTTCCCAACGCGAGGCGGATCTCGCCATTGCCGTCTCACCGCCGCCGAGCGGCAGGCTGACCGTGCAGAAGATTACGGACTACCGGCTGCGGCTCTATGCGGTGGACGCGTTGATCGACCGGCATGGAGGATTCAGGCGCGACTGGGACCTGCGTCAGGTCCGCTGGATCGGGTACATTTCCGATCTCGTGTTCGACCCCTCGCTCGACTACATCCCGCATGTGGTGAGCGACGTTCGTCCCGCCCTCACCTCCACCAGCCTGCTGATCCAGCTCCGCTGGCTGCTCGCGGGTGCCGGCGTTGGAATCCTGCCGGACTTTATCGCCGGGGCCTATCCCGCCTTGAAGCCGGTCCGGGGCGACCAGATATCCTTGAAGAGGTCGTTCTACCTCATCCGTCACGAGACGGATGTCAGGGTGAAACGCGTCTCCGCCGTCGCCGACCGTGTGGTTGCCGGCATCCGGGAAAGAGTTCTCGTGCCGGGCTGATCGAACCGATTTTTGACCAGGAGCCTCCGATGCCGACCGCCTCCCATGTGGTCGAGGACCAAAGCGCCGTCTTCGATTTTCTCGCCGACCCTGCGACCCATGGCGGCGACGGGTCGGTCACGCGCATCGACACCCACGGGGCGGCCGTCTTCCTCGCCGGCGAGAATGCCTACAAGGTTAAGCGGGCGGTGAAGTTCCCGTTCATGGACTTCTCCACGCTGGCAAAGCGCCGGCAGGCCTGCGAGGCGGAGATCGCCGTCAATCGACCGAACGCGCCGGGGATCTATCTCGGGGTCCTGCCCATCACCCGTGATGCGGCCGGCCTCGCGCTCGACGGCGACGGCGACACGGTCGACTGGTGCGTCCACATGCGCCGCTTCGACGAAGGCCGGACCCTCGACAGGATCGCCGACGCCGAGGGCCTGTCCGATGACCTCCTGCGCCACACGGCCGCTGCCGTGGTGGCCTCCCATGCCCGCGCGCCGGTACGGGAGGGTGTCGGGTTCGCCAAGGCCTTCGCCCGGATCGTGAAAGAGAACGGAGAAAGCCTCGGGGAATCGCCCGGCCTGTTCGGCGAGGATCGGGTGGACCGGCTCACGCACCGCTCGCAGGACATCCTGGTCTCGGTGACCTCCGCACTCGACGCCCGCGAACACCAGGGCCGGGTCCGACGCTGTCATGGCGACCTGCACCTGCGCAACATCGTCGTTCTCGGCGAAGCGCCGACCCTGTTCGACGCCATCGAATTCGACGAGGCGCTCGCCACCACGGACGTGCTCTACGACCTCGCCTTTCTGCTCATGGATCTCGGCGAGCGCGGTCTGAACCGCGAAGCGAACCTTGTGATGAACCGCTACCTCGCCGAGGGCCGGGACCCGCACCAGATTGCCGGCCTCGCCGCCCTGCAACTCTTCGTCAGCGTGCGGGCGGCAATCCGCGCGAAGGTCACGGCGGCCGCCATCGAAAACGCCGACGCAGACCGACGCTCGGAACTGGCGGCGGAAGCGACGCGGTACTTCGACTTCGCCGAAGCCTCCCTCACCCCGTTCCCGCCCCGTCTGATCGCCGTGGGCGGCCTGTCCGGCTCCGGCAAGAGCACGCTCGCCGCCCGGCTCGCCCCCGACATCAAACCGTTCCCCGGCGCAGTCCATCTGCGCAGCGACGTGATCCGCAAACGCCTGATGGGCGTGGCGGAGCACGAGAAGCTGGGGGAGGACGGCTACACGGCGGAGGTGACAGCGAAGGTATACGCCGCCCTGCTCGAAGAGGCGGCCGCCGCGCTTCGGCCCGCCAGAGCGTGATCGTCGATGCGGTCTATCAGCGCCGGGAGGAACGCGAGGCCGTGGCCGATCTGGCCGGCGACCTGGACGTCGATTTCACCGGCCTATGGCTGGAAGCGCCAACCGAAACGCTGGTTGCCCGCGCCAACAGTCGCCATCGCGACGCCTCCGACGCCGACGGAAGCGTGGTCGCCGCCCAGGCCGAACGGGATGTCGGCTATCTCGACTGGTTCCGGATCGACGCGGCCGGCGGACCGGAACTCGACGCTGCGGGCGGCACGTTCGGCGACAGGCATGTAAGTCTCCGCGTCTCACTTCGGAGCGTCGATCAGATCGTACAGCGCCTCCAGGGCCGTCACGTAACCGCGCGCACCCAACCCGGCGATCACCGCCGTCGCCGCCTTCGACAGAATCGAATGCCGGTGATCCTCGTCGCGCGCATGAATGTTGGAGATGTGCAGTTCGATGATCGGACCGCCGTAGATCTTCATCGCGTCCTGGATGGCGACGGAATAGAAGCTGTAGCCCGCCGGATTGAGGATCACGCCGTCGGCGGTCCCGCGCGCCGCCTGCAGCATGTTCACGATCTCGCCTTCGACATTCGACTGCATGAACTCGATCGGCCCGCGCGCCGCATCCCGGCACCAGCTCTCGATCTGCGCAAGCGTCGGTACTGCCGTAGATCTCCGGCTCTCGGATACCGAGCGTGTTCAGGTTCGGACCGTTGATGATGTGGACCGTCGGCACGGGCATCTGTTTCCCCTCTCAGGAATGTGTTTTGTGGCACCTGCGCGCGGCGTCGCGGGCAGCGAGATAGGCGAAGGCGAGGGCGGGGCCGAGGTTGATGCCGGGAGCCGGATAGACGCCGCCCATCACCGAATGCATGTCGTTGCCGCAGGCGTACAGGCCATCGATCGGCGCCCCGTCGCGGTCCAGAACGCGCGCCTCCGTATCGGTCACCAGCCCGATCGCCGCCCCGATGTCGCCCGGCCAGAGGCGGATCGCGTAGAACGGCGGCGTTCGGATCGGACCCAGCGTCGGGTTGGGTCCGTGCGTCGGGTCGCCATTGGCCCGCTGGTAGACCGTCGTCCCGCGCTGGAAGTCGTGATCCTCCCGGTTTCGGCGAACCGCTTCATCCGCCCGACCGTCTCCGTCAGCCCGTCCGCGTCGATCTCCAGCGCCGCCGCCAGTTCCGGCAGCGTGTCGGCCCGCACGAGATAGCCGTCCGCGAGGAACGAAGCCAGGCCGCGGCCGCCCGGACGCACCATCCCCAGCCCGTACTTACGTAACCCGTCCGCGTCCGTGACCTCGAAGGCAGGGATCGTCGCGCCGTCCTCGTTGGCGGCGTACATGGCGGCGACGAACTGATGATAGGACAGGCTCTCGTTGACGAACCGACGGCCGTCGCGCCCGACCGAGATGATTCCGGGCTTCGACCGGTCGAGGACGAAATGCGGGAACACCGCCATCGATCCGTCGCGCCGCTTGCGCCGCGAGACCGGCGCCCAGAACACCGGCTGCTCCGCTCCCTCGCCGTAGCGGGCGCCGAGCCGGAGCGCGATATCGTGCAGCGCGCCGGTATTGCCGGGCGCCGCCGGGCTGTGGTCGGGCAGCGGATCGGGCAGGAAGTCCGCCCGGCGCTCCGGATGGCGGGCGAAACCGCCGGAGGCGAGGATGACCCGCCGCGCGCCGTCAGGACCTCTTCCCGTCCGCCGCGGCGGATGGTGACGCGACGGGCCGTGCCGGTGCCGCCGATATCCGTCACCTCCGCTTCCGTCACGACCGCCACCCCGGCATCGAGGGCCGCCCGCAACAACCGGCCGATCAGCGCGTTGCCCATCACCAGCCGGGCGCCGCGCCCGAACCGGAGCCGGTCGACCGCATATCCGGCGAGCATCCGCGCCACATGGCCGAAGGATTTCCGAGACGTCGTCACATTCATCAGATGGCCGATATCGTCTCGGTCGACCATCATCCCGCCCAGGAGGGTGAATTCGGGGATCGGCGGTCGCAGCTTGCGCAACGCCTCTCCGAGCGCACCGCCATCGAACGGCAATGCCTCCAGCGCCCGTCCCCGATACGGAACCCTCGAGTTCGGAGAGATAGTCCGGGTGGAACGGCCGGGCCCGGAACTGCACGACCGTGCTCTCCTCCAGCCGCCGGATCGCTTCGGGGCCGGCCGCCAGAAATGCCTCGCGCATCGCTCTTGGCGCGCGGTTGCCGACGGCGGCATCCAGGAAGGCGGCGGCGCGCTCCGGTGTGTCCTCGCTGCCGCCGGCCCCCGCGTGCCGGGTATTGGGAACCCAGACGGTCCCGGCGGATAGTGCCGACGTGCCGCCAACGCGCTCGGAGCGCTCCAGCAGCACCGTCCGCGCGCCGTCGAGAGCGGCGAACACCGCCGCCGACAGCCCGGCCGCCCCACCGCCGAGCACGACGACGTCCCAGTCGGGGGCAAGAGACGCCGAGGGCGGCGGAAAAGTCTGCGGCATCGGGGATCACGCGTCGATTGACGGGAGGCGAGCCTAGCCGACTGGACCCGATTTTCAATCGCAGACGCCAGTTCCACCGTCGCGGCCGCACGGTGTACGCTGACGAAAACGGGAGGAACCAATGGACGACCTGAAGGTCGCCGTCATCGGGGCCGGCGTCATCGGCCGCACCCATATCGACACGCTGTCCCTGGCACGGGGTCTGTCGCTCACGGCCATCGCCGATCCCTCCCCCGCCGCACGAGACCTCGCCGACCGCCACCGGGTCGCCCTCTTCCCGGACACCGGCTCTCTGCTCGCCGCCGGGATCTGCGACGCGGCCGTCATCGCCTCGCCGAACGACACCCATGTCGCCATCGCCGAACAGATGTTGAACGCCGGCCTTCCGATCCTGTTGGAGAAACCGGTCGCCAGCACGCTGGCCGAAGGCGCCGCCCTGGCGGCCGCCGTCGAGCGGACGGGCGTTCCGGTGCTGGTCGGCCACCACCGCCGCCACAACCCGATCATCAAGGCGGCGAAACGGGCGATCGCCGAGGGCGCAATCGGCCCGCTGGTCATGGCGACGGTCACCTGCGCGATGCTCAAGCCGGCCGATTATTTCGACGTCGGCTGGCGTCGGGACCCGACCCAGGGCGGTCCGCTTCTGATCAACGCGATCCACGACATCGACCTGTTGCGGCACTTCTTCGGCGAGGTCGCGAGCGTTCAAGGCACCGTCTCCAATGCCGCCCGCGGGCTGCCGGTCGAGGATACCACGGCGGCGATCCTGACCTTCGAGCAGGGCGGCCTCGCCACGGTCGCGCTGTCCGATGCGGGCGTCGGCCCCTGGGCCTGGGAACTCTCGTCCGGCGAGAACCCTGGCCGGTCCCCAAGCACGACCACATCACCCACCTGTATTCCGGCCGATCCGGCGGCCTGAGCCTGCCGGATCTGTCCCTGTGGACCTACGGACCCGGCGGCGACTGGACCCATCCGCTCAACCACCGGCGCCTGGAGTCGGGTGACGGCGACACCTACATCGCCCAGATGGAACATTTTGGCGCGGTCGTGCGGGGTGAGGCGGAACCCTTGGTCACCTGCGAGGATGGCATCCGCAACATGCATGTGGTCGCCGCGATCAAGCGCTCGGCCGAGACCGGTCGGGCGATCCACCTTTCGGAGCTGACCCGGCGGGAGAACGAGGCATGACCGGCGACAGAACCCGTCTCTATTCACTCGGATACCTTACCGGCAACGGTGTCGATCCCGTCACCGCAGTGACAATCGCCGCCGAGCACGGCTACGACATGGTCAGCTTCCGATTGCTGCCGGCCGGCGGAGAGGCCCTGCACCCGCTGCTCGACGACGACACGCTGCTTGCCGAGGTGAAGGCGGCGATGCGCGACACCGGCGTCACCATGGCCGACGCGGAAATGATCCGTCTGAAGCCCGACACACGGCTCGACAGCTTCACCCCGTTCCTCGACCGCATCGCC
Organism: Thalassobaculum sp.; assembly: GCA_048983575.1. GTDB lineage: Bacteria > Pseudomonadota > Alphaproteobacteria > Thalassobaculales > Thalassobaculaceae > Thalassobaculum. The sequence goes on from JBLZTD010000001.1 coordinate 3,585,230, forward strand.
GAACTCGGCGCCCGTCACGTCCTGGTCGCCATCGACGACACCGACCCCGACCGGACCCGCGACACCTACACCGCGCTGTGCCACCGGCTCGGCGACTACGGCCTGACCGCCGATCTCGAGTTCATGCCCTGGACCGGATGCAGGGACTTGGCGTCGGCGCGGGCCCTCGTCGAAGGCGCAGACCATCCGGCCGCCGCCGTTCTGTTCGACACCCTGCATTTCGACCGATGCGGCGCGACGCTTGAGGAATTCGCCGACCTGCCGCGGTCGCTCATGAACTACGTGCAGATCTGCGACGGCCCGGTCCCTACGATCCCTCCGTCGACGGCCTGATCGCGGTCGCCAGGACGGCCCGCATGATCCCGGGCGAAGGCGGCATCGACCTTGCCGCCATCGCCGCGCATATCCCGAAGGACATGACGGTCAGTGTCGAGGTGCCGAACCAGGACCTTGCCGCCCGCCTGGGTCCGTCGGAAGTGGCCCGCCGTTCCCTGGAGGCGACCAAGCGCCTGCTGGGCGACTGATCCGACGCAGAACCGAACCGCATCGCGGCAGCACCAAGGAAATTTAATGGCTCTGACCGGCTCCGCCTTCCTGGCGATCTTCCACGACATCGATCCGCCATCCTGGACCGAATACATGGAGTGGCATACGCGCGAGCACATGCCCGAACGGCTGTCGATCCCCGGCTTCACCGTGGGGAAGCGGCTGATCAACCACGAGATCCCGCGATACCGGTACGGGACCGTCTATGGCGGCGAGAATGCCGAGGTCTTCCGCTCGCCAGGCTATCTCGAACGGCTCAACAACCCCACGGCGTGGAGCAACAAGGTCCAGCCCACCTTCCGCAATTTCCTGCGGGTCGCCTGCGAGCGGGTCGCGTCTGCCGGGGTCGGTGACGGCGGGGCCATGGCCACCGTGCGGCTGGATTTTCTCGACGGGGCCGGCGAGTCCGACATCCGCGCCAATGCCGGCAAGCTGTGCGACGCCCTGTTGGAGGTGTCGGGGGCCTGCGGTTCCCATGTGGGGCTCGCCCGGCGCGAGATTTCGGGCGTGAAGACCCGCGAGACGGAGCTTCGGCCCGGGATGGCCGAGAAGGAGTTCGACGCCATCGTCCTGGTCGAGGGCAGCGGCGTTCCGGAACTTCTGGCATCGGTCGGCGACATCGAGAGCGCCGTCGCCGCCAGCGGCTGCGGCGTCGGCGCGCCGGCAACCATCGTCTACCACCTGGCCTATCAGCTGACCGCGACGGATATGGCGGGCCCCAATGCGGCAGGTGGCGCATGACCGTTCTCGTGACCGGCGGCGGCGGCTTCCTCGGCGCCTGGATCATCCGCCGCCTGACGGCGCGCGGCATCGACGTGCGCGTCTTTGACCGTCGGGAGGATCGCGGCATCGTCAGGACCATCGCCGGCGATATCGCCGATCGGCTGGACTGGAGAACCGGCGACGTGGCCTCCGCCTCGGATGTCTCCCGCGCCGCGGAGGGGTGCGATTTCGCGATCCATCTGGCCGCCCTACTCACGCCGGCCTGCGCCGAGAACCCGATCCTCGGCGCTCAGGTCAACCTGATCGGCACGCTCAACGTCTTCGAGGCGGCCAAGACCGGCGGCATGCGCGGAGTCGCCTATGCCAGCAGCGCCGGGGTATTCGGCCCAGACGACGGCGCCATCCCCTTCCCCACCACCCATTACGGCGCCTTCAAGCTGGCCTGCGAGGGATGCGGCCGCGCCTATTGGGAGGACGCCCGTCTCTCCAGCATCGGATTCCGCCCGGCCATCGTCTACGGACCGGGCCGCGAGACCGGCCTGACGGCGGGCCCGTCCATCGCCTGTCGCGAGGCGGCGGCGGGCCGATCTTACACGATCGGCTATTCCGGCCGGGCGGACATGATCTATGTCGACGACGTGGCCGCCGTATTCGAGGCGGCGGCGACCCGCCCATTCGAGGGCGCGCACGCATTCTCCTGGTTGGCGAGGTGGCCGACGTCTCGGACATCGCCGCCGTGATCCAGCGCGCGGTTCCGGATGCGCGTATCGACTGGTCGGGACCGCCGTTGCCACTCCATCCGGTGATCGCCCCGAGCCCGATCGGCACCGTCCTCGGGGACCTGCCGCACACACCGCTTGCCGACGGTCTGGCCAGGACCGTGGCGTTCTACCGCTCCGGCGCGGTGGCATAGCGCGTCATGTAGCCGGCCTCGCGACCTGGGGCCGACTACTCGGCCTCAACGGTTGCCAGGGCGGCGCGGCGGGCCCGCTCCTTCACCTGGGAGGGGGGATAGCCGAACTCCCGGTGGAAGGCGGTGGCGAAATTGGCCGGGCTCGATAGCCGGCGCGTCCGGCCGCCTCGCCAACCGACAGACCGCCCCGTGCCAGCAGGTCGCGCGCGTGCTCCAACCGCCGTATCCGGGCGAATTCCATCACCGTCTGGCCGAAACAATCGCGAAAGACCCGTTGCAGGGTGCTTACGCTCATCCCGGTTCGCTGGGCGATCTCCGGCAAATGCAGCCCGTCGTCGAGACTGCGCAGGATCATCTCCCGGGCCGTCTGCGCCCGCACCAGATCGCGGGACCGAAGGTGACGGGGTACCGCCTTTGTCTCCGTAGGTCGGAAGCGCGAAAGAACGTCGTGCATCAGGCTGAGGCTGTCACGCTCGACTGCCAGATCCCCGAAGATGCCCTCGTCGGGACCGCGCGCGAGCATTGCCTCGGCGCAGCGGATCGCCGTCGGCGACGGATCCCATTCCTTCATGCAGAGATGGCTGCTCAGGAAACGGGAAAACGCAACGGGCATGGTCTCGCGGCCTCGCTCCCCGGATCGATCGTCGAACCAGGAGATCGGAGCGGTAAGTACGATCTGGCGCGTGTACCGGCCGCGGGCGACGGTGCGCACCAGGCGTGCCGGCCGCGCCAGCGACCAGACCCGCCCGACGGGTCCCCGCCGGGCTTTCACCGTGAATGAGGTTCCGTCCAAGGCCGCGTCGAGCCGCCTTCCAGCAGCAGCAGGATACAGATGCCCGGCTGCAGCATGATCACCCCAGGTTGATCGTCCGCCTCGATCCCGTCGACGGTGTGGAGGCCGATGCCCGAAACGAACGACCGGTCGGCCGACTGTCGCCGGCCCCGGTCCAGCACCGCATCGCCCTGCTGCGACGGCAGCCACCTGGCCGGCCGGTGGACCGTCGGGCCGGCGCCGAGCGGCTGCGCATCCATCTCTGCCCGTTCAATGGCGCGGCTGTTGTCACGGCGGCTGATATGGCCCATGCCTGACGATCCTTCATCTGAGAACGCCTGATCCAGAGCCACCGATATATTGCAAATAGTTCGCAGTAGCAAATATGGAATTCGACGGTCACCCTTCCGCGTGCTCGGGCCTTAGCGGGCAGGTCAGATCGACAGGACAGGCCGCCCTTGCACGGCCACCGATAGGCACGCGTGCAAGGGCGTTCGACCCGGGGCCGTTCTCTGGCGGATCAGTCGACAAAGTCGCGGATCAGGGGTGAGGTCGAGCAGTGGATGCCGCCACCGCCCTGGAACACCTTGTCGTACTTCACCGGCACGATCTCGATTCCGAGCTTGTCCAGCGCGTCGGCGGTCTGCGGCGAAGCGCCCGCCTCCATAATCACCCGCCCCGGCTTGACGGCGATGCAGTTGACCACGCCGGAAGGATCATCGGGATGGACCTCGATGGTGCGGATGCCGAGTTCCTGAAGCTTGCCCAGGAACCAAAATGGCAATTGGGTCGGATTGATGATGGCGGTGTCGACATCGATCATCACCAGCGCGCCGTCGATATGCAGCCGGTAGCCGGTCAGGTCGACCCGCAGCAGCTCCACGCCCTGGGCGTTGAGAACCTCCTCGACCTGGCGCGTGCCTTCCTCGTTGACGCGCGAGGAACGGCCGATCACGGCGGTCTTGGAGTTGAGCCAGACGAAGCTGCCGCCCTCCATAAGGCCGGTCCCGTGGATCGTACGCAGGATCGGCATGCCGATGGAGCCGAGCGTCTCGGTGACCGGAGCCTCCTCGCCCCGGCGGACGATCGGGCCGAGCCGGGTCACGATCGCCCCACCCTTCACCCCGATGCAGGAGTCCCGGGTGTAGATCGACTTGTGCTTCCCCGGCGCGCAGCGCTTCAGATAGACGACCTCCACCCCTTCGGCGCGCAGCGCGTCGGCCAGCGCGTCATGCTGCTCCTGCTGCTCCTCCATCGAGTGGATCACGTCGCCGCGCCAGTACCAGGTCTCGCCCTCGGCATCGCCGTAGGAGCCCAGATGCTCAAGGCGCTTCGACGGGTCGAGGATCTTCATCTCCTCGCCCGGACGGTGCATCAGCACCATGCGAAGCTGGCCGACATCGTTGTCGCACCCCCATGTCCGACCCCACACGGTCTCCTGCTGCGAGGCGCTCTCGAAGCCGGGCTCGGCATGGCTCGGGAAGGTCTTGATGGTCATGTTGTAGCGGTATTCGAACTCGCTGACGGCACCCATGGCGCGGTTCCTCCTCGGTCGTCTTCGTGTCTGGTCTTTGTTGCGGTCGATCAGTCGCCGGACGGCGGCGTCGGCAGCACCCATTCGGGGCCGCGCACCGTCTCGACGTATTCCGGCCAGGGGAAATGCACCGGGGCCGGATAGTTCTTGCCGAGCAGCGGCGGAATCCAGGTCGCCCCGCCGATCCCGCCGCCGGTCCGCTCGTCGAACTCGGCCTTGCAGCGGGCGAGCGCGGCCGGATCCTGCATCAACTCCAGACCCGTGGTGGCGATGACCTTGCCGGCGGTGAGGAACATCGGGTCCATGGCCCCCGGCACGCCGCCGAGCGCGCAGTGGCACCAATGCGGCACCTTCACCCCCGGCGCCGGGTTCTTCAGCGCCGCCCGACCGACATAGAGGCGCACCGTCGGCGTGTGCCAGGTCATGTCGGTGTAGTCGTCGGAGGTGTAGTTCTTCTGCCAGGACGGGATCTGCGAGCGCAGGAGCGCCTCCCCCTCCTTCGGGTCGACCAATTGCTCGAGGATCTCCGGAAACGGCTCCTCCGGCGCGTCGCAGCCGAGGTTTCGGATCATCTCGCGGCCGAACTCTTTCGCCTCCTCGGTGAATTTCGGCGGACCGACCAGTTCGAAATTGGCGTAGGTGATCTCGGCCAGCGCGTTATTGGCGAGACCGGGCCGTGTCTTGGTGACCCATTCCGACCGGACCTGGCAGTGGGTCAGCCCGGCCACGTACTCCGCATTGTTGTCGAGCACCCGCTCGATCGCCTCGGCCATCTCGATCGACGGGCAGCGCCAGGCGTACTGGATCTGGGAGAACCGCGGCGGCAGATTGTCGGCGGTCGCGAAGCCGCCGTTCAGGATCGCCTCGTTCAGGGTCCAGGACCCGCGGTGCGGCAGCATGTTCTCCTTGGTGTACTTCGTCGTCGTGTACATCAGGCACATGGCGTCGAGCGCCGCCGGCGCGCGGGCGATGGCGTGGCTGTTCTGCGAGCCCTTGCGCTCGCCCGCCGAGCCCCAGGTCTCCGGATCCACGGACTCGAAGGTGTAGACCTTCGACCAGTAACAGCCGCAATGGGTCTCCCAGATCACGGTGTTCGACAGGTCCGGCAATGAGGTCGGATGGAAGCTGATCAGCGCGTCGATGTCGTCGTAGTAGCCGTGGCTGGCATGAATCGGCTTGGACCCGCACATCTTCTCCGCCGGTTCGCCGAAGAATTTGATCCGCCCGGCGATGCCGTGCGCCTTCATCGCCGCCTGCATGGCAAGCGCCCCCGTCAGCCCGCCGAGGCCGAGCGCCGAGTGCGGATCGGTGTGACCGGCGGCATAGGGATGAACGCCCTCGCGGGGCTTGCGGTAGGGCACCGCCTCCTGGCTGGAGCCCACCACGGCGTCATATTCCGCGTAGCACGAGATGGTCGGCCCGCCGCTCCCGTTCTCCCAGGTGGCGCAGAGCGCCGTCGGCATGCCGGCGGAACCCGGCTCGACCTCGAATTCCTCGCCCCGCAGGCGCTCGACGTACCACGCGGCCGATTTGTACTCGCGCCAGGACGGTTCGTGCAGGTGCCAGATTTCCATGTGATCGCGCGACAGGCGGTCGGCATTCGCGTCCACCCAATCCAGGGCGGTCCGCTTGGCGGGGGTGAGCTCCGCGGTCATCGTCGTCTCCGTCGATGTGTCGTGGCCGCCGACCGAAGCCGGTGCCGTGGGATGCGGGGCGTCCGGCGAGGTCCGCCGGCGCCGGAAGATCAGCCTTCGCCGGCCTCGACCCGCGCCGTCAGCCGCGCGCGGCGGCGCTGGCGGACCCAGAGTTCGGTCAGTAACAGGGCCAGGGTCACCGCGATCAGCATGGTCGCGATCGACGCGATCGTCGGGTCCAGATGATCCTGGATGCCGTCCCAGATCCGCTTGGGCAGGGTGTAAACGTTGCGGCTCGTGATAAAGAGCGCGACGACGATCTCGTCGAAGGAAATGGTGAAGGCGAACAGCGCCCCGGACAGCATGCCGGGCGTGATGCTCGGCAGGATCACCCATCGGATGGTCTGCGAGGTCGACGCACCCAGATTGCGCGACGCCTGCTCCAGCCTGACGTCGAAATTCGCCAGCGACGCCGAGACGGTGATGACCACATAGGGGATGGCGATCAGGGTATGGGCCAGGATCAGGCCGAAATAGGTGTCCATGATCCCGAGGTCGATCCAGAACCGATACATCGCCAGCGCCTGGACGATGGTCGGCACGATGATCGGCGTGAGCATGAAGGTGCGCACGGATTCCGCGGCGTTGCTCGCCAGCCGCCAGCAGCCGATGGCGCAGAGCGTGCCGAGGGTCAGCGCCGCCAGGGTCGAACAGGTCGCGACGATCACACTGTCCAGCGTGGCGGCCAGCCAGATCTCCTTCTCGAAGAACGCCGCGTAGTGCTGCAGCGACAGGCCTTCCTTGGGCAGCGACAGGTAGTATTGGTCGGTGAACGAGACCGGCACGACGATGATCATCGGCAGGACGAGGAACGCCAGCACGGTCCAGGCGAGCCCGTAGACGATGCAGCGTCCGAAGACGACGCGCGGATCCCTCTTCATGCCGTCCTCCCGCTCGCCGGGCGTCGATCGGGCGTGGGATGCATCGCGGTCATGCGGTCACTCGCGCTCCTCATCGCGCACCGAACACTTTCTTCAGATCGACGAACTTGGCGACCAGGGCGAGGGTCAGGAACACGGAGAACAGCAGGGTCGAGGCGAGCATGGTCGCCTGGCCCCAGCGCAGCGTCTCCTCGAAGCTGACCTGGATGTATTCGGAGATCATCACCACCTTGCCGCCGCCGAGCAGGGCCGGCGTGATGAAGAAGCCGAGGGAAAAGACGAAGACCAGGATGGTCGCAGCGATGATGCCGGGCTTGCTCAGCGGCAGGTAGACGTCCTTGAACGCCGTCCAGGGCGACGCGCCGAGCCCCGGGCGGCGCTGACCAGCCGGTTCTGGATGCCGGTCATGTTCGAATAGATCGGCAGCACCGCCAGCGGCAGCATGAAGTGGACCATGCCGACGATCACCCCGAACTCGTTGCGCACCAGCCGCAGCGGCTGGTCGATCAGGCCGAGTTCCTGCAGCCCGGTATTAATGATCCCCTGGGTGCGCAGCAGCATCACCCAGGCGAAGGCGCGGATCAGCACGCTGAGCCAGAAGGTGAGCAGCACGCAGAACATCATCCAGGTGCGCTGGCGCTCGCCGACCTGGGCCATCGCGTAGGCGACGATGTAACCGCAGATCACGGTGATGACGGTGGTGATCACGCAGACCCGGACCGTGGTCATCCAGATCCGGTGGATCAGCGACCTGTCGATCAGTTCACTGTAGTTGCCGAACCCGGGAACCGGATCGGTCACGCTGATCCAGAGAACCTGGATCAGCGGATAGATGTAGAACACGAGCATGAGCAGGACCGCCGGCGCGATCAGCCACCAATAGACCCGGCGAATTGAAGCGTGCATGTGCGGCCTGCCAATGCCCTGTTCTGAGTGACCGAACGGATCAGGACGACCCGATCAAGACGACAGGGCGTCGAGCCACATCTCGCGCGACAACTCGTCGTTCGTCAGGTTCCGAACGCCGCTGTCCTCCTGGTACCAGGGACCGTTCTGCAGCACCTGGACGGCGAGGTTCTCGGGCTGGCCCGGATCGATGTACTTCTTGTCCTCCGGCACCTTGGCGGCGGCGGCCGGGTTGGCCGGGCCGTTGCCCATGGCGTTGAACAGCACGAGCTGCTGATCCGGGTCCTGCGCCGACGCGATGAACTTCATCGCGGTCTCGAGGCCGGCCGGATTGCCCTTCGGCACGTTCCACATGCCGGCGGTGACGATGCCGTCCTGCCAGGTCCAGGTCACGTCGCCGTTGGTCTCCTGGTTCAGCAGGTTGGCGCGGGTGTGCCAGATGTTGCCCATCACCACCTCGCCGGTGCGGAACAGCTCCTGGCTCTGAGAGCCCGAGCCCCAGGCGATCACCGAGTCCTTGATCTCCTTGAGCTTCGAGACGGCAAGGTCGAGGTCGATCGGGTAGACCTCGTCCGGCGAGCGGCCGGCGGCCATCATGCAGGCCTCCAGCATACCGTTCGGCTGCTTGCGCAGGGTCCGGTTGCCCGGGAACTTTTCCAGGTCCCAGAAGTCCTTCCAGCCGGTCGGAGCGGCCGAGACCGACTTCTTGTTGTAGGCGAGAATGAAGCTGAACATGTAGTTCGCGCAGCCGTATTCGTAGGCGAAGATGTCCTGCATCTTCGACTTGTCGACCACCGAGTAATCGATCGGCTCGAGCACGCCCTGCTTCTCCAGGACCAGCGTGGTGCCGGTGCCGGTGTCGCAGACGTCCCAGGTGACCGCGCCGGCATCGACCATGGCCTTGATCTTCGAGCCGAGCGGGCCGGTGCCGTCGATCACCACCTTGGTGCCGGTCGCCTTCTCGAACGGTTCGCCGAAGGCCTTCTGATAGGCCTCGACCGCCGGCCCGCCCCAGTTGACGACGACGATTTCGCCGGCCGCCTTGGCCGACCCGCCGCCGAACGTCAGCACCGAGGTCCCGGCACCGAGGACCGCCAGGGCCTGCAGGAACGTCCGCCGGTCGATCTCGCCCTTCTCCAGACGGGCGGCGGCGATCTCCACACAGTCGCGCGCGAAGTCGCTGTCGCCCGCGTCCTCGATCTCGGGATAGAGATCCTTCTCGTAAAGCGTCTTTGTAAGCGTCATCCCAGGCTCCTCTTGTTGGCGGCCGACCCCCTGCCGGCCGTTATTGTGGATTTCAGCGGTCGCGGACGACAACCGACGCGTCCGGCTCCCAGCCGAGCCAGATCGTGTTGCCGATCGACGGTTCGACCGTGCAGGTCCAAGCCGGCGTCGTGGCGATCAGATCGCCCAGCGCCTCGGTCTGGACCTGAAAATGATAGGCGGATCCATAATAGTTGAAGGCGGTGATCCGTCCGGAGACGGCATTGGTCGACGCCGGCCGCTCCTGCGACAGCGCGATCTTCTCAGGCCGCAGGGCGACGAGCACCTGGCCGTTGAGCTTGCCGTGCTGCGGCGCCCCCGCCTGCACGAGCGCCTCGCTGCCGCTGACATAGGTGAACCTGCCGTCGCCGACCTCCCCGACGGTCCCGGTCAGGAAGTTCGACTTGCCGAGGAAGTCGGCGACGAATTTGGTGGCCGGCCTCTCGTAGAGGTCGCCGGGGGCGCCCTGCTGTTCGATCTGACCGTCGCGCAGGATGATGATCGTGTCCGACATGGACAGCGCCTCCTCCTGGTCGTGCGTCACGTAGATGAACGTGGTGCCCAGGCGCTGGTGCAGGGACTTCAACTCCCACTGCAGGTCGGCGCGGAGCTTCTTGTCGAGCGCCGACAGCGGCTCGTCCAGCAGCAGGAGGTCCGGCTCGAACACGATGGCCCGGGCCAGCGCCACGCGCTGCTGCTGGCCGCCCGAGAGTTGCGAGGGATAGCGTTCGGCCAGATGCCCCATCTGAACCAGTTCGAGCGCATTCCTGATCTTCGGCGCCGCATCCGCCTTGGACACGCCACGCACCTTGAGCGGGAACCAGATGTTGTCCGCCACCGTCATGTGCGGGAAAAGCGCGTAGCCCTGGAACACCATGCCGAAATTCCGCTTGTCCGGCGGAAACCGGGTGATGTCCTTGTCGTCCAGCATGATGCTGCCGCCGCTCGGCTCAACAAAGCCGGCGATGGCCATGAGAATGGTCGTCTTGCCCGATCCGGACGGTCCCAGGAGTGTCAGGAAGGACCCGCGCGGAACCTCCAGGTCGACCCCGTCAACCGCCGCCAGAGAACCATAATACTTGGAGAGGTTCCTCAGTGACAGGGCGTGGCCGCTCGGCGCCCCGGTCGATCCTTCCGGCATTTCTGTATCCCTTACTCACCGAATAGCGAGATGTTCATGCTGCATCTTTGAGCAATACCCGTGCAAGCCCATATTTTAATCATAGTCTGCTTAAATACTGATCAATCAGAAACTGGTATTTCTCAAACCCGAAGCTTTCCCTGTGGCCGCCGTGAACTGCAGAGACTTTTAGTTGTTTTAGTCTGCGCATAGAAGCAGCATAAGCCGCAGGGTCGCTATCCGGCAGGGTGTCGATCAGCAGCCCGTCATAGATCGTGTCGCCGCCGATCAGCATTCCGCTTTCCGCTTCCCATAGGCAGATCGACCCCGGGCTGTGGCCCGGCGTGTGCAGCACCTCGAAACGCCGGTCGCCGAGATCGACCAGATCCCCGTCCGCCACCAGCCGCGTCGGCTCCGCGCCTGGAATCCGCCAGGAAGCGGGATCGAAGGATGGGCCGGGCGAGGCGGCGATTAGGGCGCCCGACACATCGAAGCCGGACCGGCGCAACCGTTCCTTCTTTTCCGGCGTGTAGCCGTCGAAAGACAGCTCCATGTCGGTCGGCGGATTGCACATTATGTCCGCTTCGGCGGCGTGCATGAGCAGATCGCCCGCGAACTCGTGAGCCGATCCGATATGGTCCAAATGAGCGTGGCTGAGCAGATGGACCACCGGCTTGTCGAGAAACGGGTCGAGGAACCGGCGCAGACTGCACACCCCCATACCGGAGTCGACCAGCAGGTCGCGGTCGCGGCCCCGCACCAGGAACATGTTGGCGCGCAGCAGGCGGGAGACATGGGGCTCCCAGATCCGGAGCACGCCGAGGGGCAACCACTCGATGGCGAACCAATTGTCGGCCGTCGGCAGGCGATCGAAGGTGGGGCCGGGTATCGAGCCGGTGGAGGCGCCGGTCAGCATCGCTGTCTCCCTGATCAGGCGAATGTCGAAGGCGGCGAGGAAGGGTGCTTGTCTGGCACGGCGATCCTCGCAAGGATTGGCGAGCGCACAGCATGCCCCGCCTTCACGCGTAAGCACAGCCGGAGACTTTCATGACGAGCCTCGCCGCCGACCTGGTGATGACCGCCGGGCATATCGCCACCATGGATGCCACCAACCACGTTGTGGAGGCACTGGCGGCCCGCGACGGAAAGATCGTGGCGCTGGGCAGCGACGACGAGGTGCGGCCGCTGATCGGACCGCAGACGACGATCGTCAACCTCGACGGGCGCACCGCGATCCCCGGCATCGTCGACAGCCACAACCACCCCGACGCCTACGCGGCCCGCCTCACCTCCTGGGAACTGCTCAGCCCGGACCGGATCCAGAGCCGCGAGGCCCTTCTTGCCCGCCTGGCCGACGTCGCCGACACCAAGGGGCCGGACGAGTGGATCGCCGGCTACCGGCTCAATGAGAACAAGTCCGGCGGCTATCCGACCATCGAGGAACTGGACGCCGCGTCGAAGGGCCGGCCGCTGTTCATCCTGCGCACCGACGGACATATCGGGCTGGCCAACAGTCGGGCCTTTGCCGAGCTCGGCATCGACGAGAGCACGCCCGATCCCGATTTCGGCTCCTTCGACAAGCATCCGAAAACCGGCAGGCTGACCGGCGTAGTGCGCGAGATGGCGGCGCATCTGTTCCTGGACCGGGTGCATGATGGCGACACCCCGCAGAGCATCGCGGCGGGGCTGGAGAAGGTCTTCGCCGAATGGACCGCCTACGGCATCACGTCGGTCTACAACTCCCTGACTCCCTCGCGCGGCATCCAGGCCTATCAGCTCATGAAGGACCAGGGCCGGCTCAACATGCGGGTCGGCATCATCGCCTCCGGACGCGAGGCCGGGCTGGTCGAATCCCTCGTCGCCGCCGGCATCCGGTCCGGCTTCGGCGACGACTGGGTGCGTCTGATCGGGGTCGAATGGTGCCCCGACTGCTCCACCTCGGGCCGCACGGCCGCCTATTACGAGCCCTATGTCGGCAAGAAGATCGAGGGCGAACCGGAGCCGAACACCGGGGTCCTGCTCTATGAACTCGAGGACCTGAAACGCCGGGCGCTGGCTGCCCACAAGGCCGGCCTGCAGGTGATGATCGAGGGCGTCGGGGACCGCGGCATCGACTTCGCCCTCGACGCCATCGAGTACTGCCTGGAGCAGCACCCGGTCGACGATCACCGCATGCGCGTGGAGCACTGCTGCTACGTGACGCCGCCGCTTCAGGACCGCCTGAAGAAGCTGGGAGTGATCGACAGTTCGGCGACCGGCTTCATGTATGATCTCGGCGACGCCTACATCGCCAACCGGGGACAGGAAGCGATGGCGCGGATGTGGCCGCACCGGGCGATGATCGACGCCGGCATCCCGGCCCCGGGCCATTCCGACGCCATGGTCTGTCAGGCCAATCCGTTCCTGGCCCTCTGGTCGATGGTCAACCGGAAGTCCGATACCGGCGGCGATCTTGATGCCAGCCAGGCGGTCTCTCCCACCGAGGCGCTACGGGCCTACACATGGCTCGGCGCCCATTCGGGGCGGGAGGAGCACATCAAGGGATCTTTGGAAGTCGGCAAGCTGGCCGACGTCGCCGTCCTCGACCGCGACTATTTCTCAATCCCCACGGATGAGATCCGCGAAGTGCAGGTCGACATGACCGTGATAGGCGGTAAAGTCGTTCATCAGCGATAGGCGACACCCCGGAAACGCTTTCTGGGGTGTTCGTCCCGCTGCCGCCGTCGTAGCCTCGCGCGACGAAGCTTTTTGTATGCAATCCCCCGTCAAAGAGGGGTCCTCCGCTTCATCGGGGAGCGGGAGGGGAAACGAGAATGGGAAGGGCCATGTCCGATATCCGATATCTGGCACCGCAGACGCTTGACGATGCGGTCGCCCAATACGCCGCCGCCGACGGGGCCGCGCGCATCCTAGCGGGGGGAACCGACCTCCTGGTGCAGATGCGCTCCGGGCTGCAGAAGCCGAGCACAATCGTCGACGTGAAGAAGATCCCGGAGCTGACGGCGATCGAGGAGACCGCGGATGGCGGTTTCCGGGTCGGCGCCGCCGTCGCCGGCGCGGTGCTCGAGGAACATCCGAAATTCGGCACGGTCTGGCCGGGCGTCCTGGAGGGGCTGAACCTGATCGGATCGACCCAGATCCAGGGCCGGGCCACGATGGGCGGCAACCTGTGCAACGGGTCGCCGGCGGGCGACAGCGTGCCGGCCCTCGTCGCCGCCGGCGCGGTGGCAACCGATCAAGGGTCCGAACGGTACCGCGCGAGATGAAGGTCGAGGATATCCCCGCCGGACCGGGCAAGACCAACCTGAAGGCCGGCGAGATCCTGGTGGGCTTCACCTTCCCGCCCCGCCCCGAAGGGTCGAGCGATGCCTATCTGCGGATGATTCCCCGCACCGAAATGGACATCGCCGTCGTCGGCGTCGGCGTGAGCCTTACGCTGGACGAGACGGCACCTGCACGGCGGCCCGCGTCGGTCTGGGCGCCGTCGCCCCGACCGTGCTGCTCGTCGAAGATGCCGGCCAAGGCGATCATCGGCACGAAGCTGGACGACGCGGCGATCGAGAAGGCCGCAGCCGCCTGCTCGCGCCGCCTGCAATCCGATCGACGACAAGCGCGGCACCATCGACTTACCGCACGAAGGTGGCCGGCGTGCTTGTTCAAGCGCACGCTCGCAATCGCCGCCGAACGCGCCGAGGAGGGCCTGATACCAATGGCGAAGATCCACGTTTCCACGACCATCAACGGCGAGCCGACCGAGTTCCTGTGCGATGCCGGCCGACACCATGCTGGACGCGCTGCGCGATACGCTAGGCCTGACCGGATCGAAGGAAGGCTGCGGCACCGGTGACTGCGGGGCCTGCAGCATCACGATCGACGGCCGCCTGGTCTGCTCCTGCCTGATGCTGGCGGCCGAGGCCGACGGCCATGAGATCGAGACGATCGAGGGCATGGCGGCATCGGGATCATCTGCATCCGCTGCAGCAGAAATTCCTGGAATCCGCCGCCCTGCAATGCGGCATCTGCACCCCGGGCTTCCTGGTGGCGGCCAAGTCGCTGCTGGAGAGGAACCCGGATCCGACCGAAACCGAAGTCCGCTACTGGCTCGCCGGCAACCTCTGCCGGTGCACCGGTTACGACAAGATCGTCCGCGCGGTCATGGAGACCGCTGCCGAGATGCGGGAGGGCGCACGATGAACGACCAGAGCCACAAGTGGATCGGCAAACGCACGATCCGTCCCGACGGCGCCGATAAGGTCACCGGCCGGGCCGCCTATGCCGCCGACGCCACCATGCCCGGGCATGATCTGGGGCAAGGTGCTGCGCAGCCCGCATCCCCATGCGGTCATCAAGTCGATCGACACCTCCAAGGCCGAAGCGCTGCCCGGGGTCAAAGCGGTCGCGACCGCCGCCGACTTCGTCGATTTCCCGGTCGACACGCCGGTACCGCTCGGCATCCAGGACATGCGCTGGATGAGCCGCAACATGCTGGCGAAGGAGAAGGTGCTGTTCCACGGCCATCCCATCGCCGCGGTCGCCGCGACCAGCGAGGAGATCGCCGCCGAGGCCTGCGCGCTGATCGAGGTCGAGTACGAGGTTCTGCCCTTTGCGATCGAAATCGACGACGCCCTGGCCAAGGACGCGCCGATCCTCCACGACTTCATCGAGTTCGAGGGCAAGCAAGGCGCAACATCGCCGGCACGCTCGAGCACAAGCTCGGCGACGTCGATGCCGGCTTTGCCGAGGCCGACGTGATCGTCGAGCGCAGCTTCACCACCAAGCCGGTGCATCAGGGCTATATCGAGCCCCATGCCTGCGTGGTCAGCGTCGCGCCGGACAACCGGACGACGATCTGGAGTTCGAGCCAGGGCCAGTTCATGGTCCGGGCGATGACCGCCTACCTGACCGGCATCACGCAGTCCCACATCAAGGCCATCCCGGCCGAGATCGGTGGCGGCTTCGGTGGCAAGACCATCGTCTACCTCGAGCCGGTGGCGACGATCCTGTCCAAGAAGTCTGGCCGGCCGGTCAAGATGGTCATGACCCGCGAAGAGGTCATGCGGGCCACCGGGCCGACCTCCGGCTCCAAGAGCACGGTCAGGATCGGCGCCAAGAGGGACGGTACGATCGTCGCCGGCCAGGGCACGTTCTACCTGCAGGCCGGCTGCTTTCCGGGCTCCCCGATCCGCGGTGCAGCCGGATGCGCCTTCGCACCCTACGACATCAGTAACGTGCATTCCCTCGGCTACGACGTCGTGTCGAACCGCTCCAAGGTCGCGGCCTACCGCGCGCCGGGTGCGCCGATCGGCGCCTTCGCCGTGGAGAGCGTGCTCGATGAGCTCGCCGAGAAGCTCGGCATGGACCCGCTGAAGCTTCGGCTGAAGAACGCGGCGAAGGAAGGGACCAAGGCCGCCCACGGCCCGACCTTCCCCCGGATCGGCTATGCCGAGACGGTCGAGGAGGCGCTGAACAGCGAGCACTACAAGACGCCGCTGACCGGCAAGTTCCAGGGCCGGGGCGTCGCTTCGGGCTTCTGGTTCAACGCCGGGGGCGAGTCGAGCGCTCAGGTGAACATCACCGAGGACGGCAACGTCGTGGTGACCACCGGGCACCCGGATATCGGCGGTTCGCGCGCGTCGATCGCCAACATCACCGCCGAGTTGCTCGGGATCGACTACGATCAGGTGTCGGTACAGATCGGCGACACGGCCACAATCGGCTACAGCAACCTGACGGGCGGCAGCCGTGTCCTGTTCGCCTCGGCCATGGTCGTCACCGAGTCGACCGAGCAGGTGATCGAACAGCTCAAGGGCCGGGCCGCCAAGATCTGGGGCATCGATCCGTCCCAGGTGGTCTGGGAGAACGGCGAGGCCCGCCCGATGGGCGAGCACAGCGGCAATTTCCCGTCCATGAGCCTGGAGGAGCTTGCCGCCAAGGCGAACGCCACAGGCGGCCCGATCGGCGCCGGCAGCCAGAGCAACACGGTGGGCGCCGAGGGCGGCTTCGCCACCCATGTCTGCGACGTGGAGGTGGATGTCGATCTCGGCATCGTCCGGGTGCTCCGCTACACCTGCTTCCAGGATGTCGGACGGGCGATTCATCCGAGCCTATGTCGAGGGCCAGCTCCAGGGCGGCATGGCCCAGGGGATCGGCTGGGCGCTCAACGAGGAATACATCTACGACAAGAACGGCCGGGTCGATAACCCG
This sequence comes from Thalassobaculum sp., assembly GCA_048983575.1. GTDB lineage: Bacteria > Pseudomonadota > Alphaproteobacteria > Thalassobaculales > Thalassobaculaceae > Thalassobaculum. The sequence continues at coordinate 3,601,786 of JBLZTD010000001.1, forward strand.
GGCTTCCTCGACTACCGGATGCCGGTCTGTTCGGACCTGCCGATGCTCGACTGCGGTATCATCGAGATCCCCAATCCGAAGCACCCGCAGGGTGTGCGCGGGGTCGGCGAGGTGCCGCTGGTGCCGGGTCCGGCGGCCGTGCGCAACGCAGTCTACGATGCGATCGGAATCCGGATCGACGATCTGCCGCTGTCGCCGCCGTCGGTGCTGGCCGCGATCGACGCCAACAGCCGTCAGGCGGCGGAATGAGTGACACCTGATCCCGGCGTGCCGGCACGACCCGGCACGCCGCTTTGATCCTGGAACCGGCCGCAGGGCTCCCCATGGGGACGGCGGCCGGTTTTTGTTTGCCTGCGTCAATTGGCGCCCGAACCGCTTGGCGCGCTCGGGCCGGACCGCATCAGCCTGGAAACCGTCGTGATTCGGCATTCCCTTACACTGTTTGCGGATTAGCGCAACCGTTCCAGAGATGGCGACAAGACCTCGTCCGTGTTAGGAAGACAGTAGCAAGAAAAGGCTTACTGTCGCCATGCGTCCTGATTTTTCCGAATCTTCCAGATTCGACGTACCGCCATGGTTCTACGCTGATCTTGAGATGCAGGTTCAGGATCCGGACTTGCAGGAGATTGTCGCCCACTGGGAGGCGTTGAGAGACGGGGACGCTTTGCCGAACGCCGCTCTGATCGATCCCCTGAACCTGCGCAAACATCTGGGCAACCTGTTCATGGTCCGCGTCGGCGAGGAGGGGCAGGAGTTCGTGTATTCCCTGATAGGCACCAGAATTGCGGAGATATTGGCGCGCGATTCCACCGGTCTCCGGGTCGAGCAGACGTTTCCGGAGGGACATCCCGCCCTCGACCTTTACCGGCTGATCTATCGGGAGCGCCGGCCGGTGCGCACACATGGCCGGTTGAACTGGGTCAACAAGGACTACAAGAGCTTCGAGTCAGTGATGCTGCCGCTTGTGGACGACACCGGCCAGGTCGTGAAGATGCTGGGCGCGGCGCTCTATTTCGCCGGACAGTAGCTGGCGGAGCCGATTCGGATTTCCCGCTACTGCTTCAGATGGTCGGACAGCTCGTTGAGCAGGCGCATGACCTCCTGTGACGCATCGGCGGCGTCACGCACGAGGGACGTCGCCCGGTCAAGATCACCGGCGGCGAAGGCCTTGGCGGCATCGATGCCGGCCCGGTGAACCCGCTGGTGCGGCTCCAGCAGCGCGGTCCAGGCAGGATGACCGACGAGGCGCGGATCCTTCTGCGCATCGTACCACTTGCCGAGGCGGCAACTGTGGTGATCGGCCAGTTCATCGGCCTTGAGCACTTCACGGCCGACGAGCATCTGAGCCAGTCGCCGCATCCAGATCATATGATCCGACTTCGCCGCATGGAGGGTCCCGTTCGGCGTGCCGTCCTTCACGAAGCCGTCGATCGCCGTGGCGATGGTCGGGCCCGTCTTCTCCAGGAGCGCGATCGTGGCGTCGATCATGTAGACGTTGTTGGCGCTCATGTCGGCGATGACGGTCACCCCTTCGGAGATCTCCGCGGTGGCCGACTGCTGCTCGCCGAGCACCTGTGAGACCTCGCTCATGCTGCGGGTCACCGAGGAGATTCGGCCCGCCAAAGTTTCCATCTCCTGCCCGACGGTCTGGATCGTGCCGCGCCCCTCCTCCACACGTTCCGCCCCGGAGCGCATGACGCCGACGATCTCCTCCATGTCGGAGCGGATCCTGGAGATCCGATCGCGGATGTCGATCGTGGCGGTCGCGGTCTGGTTGGCAAGCGTCTTGACCTCGCTGGCGACGACGGCGAAGCCCTTGCCGGCCTCCCCCGCCCGAGCGGCCTCGATGGTGGCGTTCAGGGCAAGGAGATTGGTCTGCTTGGCGATCGTTTCGATCGTCGAGACGATGTCGCCGATCGCGACCGAGGCCTCGGCCAAGGCGTCCACTTTCTGAACGGCGGACTGAACGACCTGAAACACGCCTTCCATCGCATCCACCGCCTGGCCTGCCGCAGCCCGGCCGCTGTCGGAAACGGCCGCGGCCTCCGCCGCCTCCGCGGTGACGCCTTCTGTCGTATGGCTGATGGTCTGCACGGTGACCGTCAATTCTTCAACGGCGGCGGCGATAGACTGCGCCCGATTGTCGACTTCGCGCAGAGAGGTCATCATTTCGGCGGTCTTGCGCACGCCTTCGCTGGCGGCGACCGACATGTCGACCCAGCGTTCGAGACGGTTCTCGGCCTCCTTGCCCCCGCCCCTCAGACGCAGAAGCTTGCGGCCGATCTCCCCGCCCTCGCGCGCAACGAGATCGTCGTTTCCGGCCAGCATCGCGTCGATCAGGTCTTCGGGAGAATGGGCCCCCGACGTTTCCGACTGGGCTGTCTGCGCGCTGCTCATTCCCCAAACTCCTGCATCTCTCGGTCGCGAGGTAAATCTCGCCGACCATGACCTATCAGCGTTTACAATTTACTAACGGTTGCAGCTTCGCACTCTGCTTGTCACACATTTTCCCGATCCCCCGGCCTGGCCGGGGGATCACGCATCGATGCGTCGGGGTGATGATCTGGAGCTGTCCGAACTCATCAGGTGCGCTGATCCGCCGGGGCGGGGTCCTGTGCCGTCGATGGCGTCGTGCGACGCTTGGAGAACAGCTGCATCACCGCCACGAAGAACAGAGGCACGAAGAAGATCGCCAGGACGGTGGCCGAGATCATTCCGCCCATGACGCTGGTGCCGATGGCCTGTCGGCTGGCGGCGCCGGCGCCGGTGCTGATCGCGAGCGGCAGCACGCCCAGGGTGAAGGCCATCGACGTCATGATGATGGGACGGAAGCGTTGGCGGGCCGCCTCGACGGTCGCGTCCAGAAGGCTCATGCCGTCGTCATAGAGTTCCCGCGCGAACTCGACGATCAGGATGGCGTTCTTTGCCGATAGGCCGACCGTGGTGAGCAACCCGACCTGGAAGTACACGTCGTTTGGTAACACCCGGAGGTAGGCCGCAAGCACCGCTCCGAACACGCCCAGCGGCACGACAAGCATCACCGAGACGGGGATCGTCCAGACTCTCGTACAGCGCGGCCAGGCACAGGAAGACCACCAGCAGCGACAGGGCGTAGAGCGCGGGCGCCTGGTCTCCGGACATCCGTTCCTCGTAAGACAGGCCGGACCATTCGTAGCCGACACCATCGGGCAGTTTCTGGGCCAGTTCCTGCATCGTCTGCATCGCCACACCGGAACTGATCCCCTGGGCGGCCTGCCCTGGATCTCGACCGACGACGCACCGTTGAACCGCTCGAGGCGGGGCGAGCCGTAGGTCCAACGCGTGTTCGCGAAGGCGGAGAACGGCACCATCTCGCCATGGCGGTTGCGCACGTACCAGCGGTCCAGGTCGTCCGGCATCATCCGGTAGGGCGCATCGGCCTGCAGATAGACCTTCTTGACCCGGCCATCTTCCATGTAGTCGTTGACGTAGGAAGCGCCCCAGGCGGTCGCCAACGTATCGTTGATGTCGGCGATCGACAGGCCCAGGGCACTCGCTTTCTCATGGTCGACCGTGACGCGGAACTGCGGCGTGTCGGAGAAGCCGTTCGGGCGCACCTGGGAGACCCGTGGGTCCTGCGCCGCCAAGCCAAGAAGCTGCCCGCGGGCCTGCATCATCACGTCGTGGCCGACCCCGGCACGGTCGACAAGCTGGAATTCGAAACCGGTCGCGTTGCCCAGTTCAACGATCGCCGGCGGGGTGAAGGCGAAGATCTGCGCCTCCCGAACCTGCGACAGGGCGCCATAGGCACGCCCGACGATCGCGGAGACCGGATCCGGCCGCTCGTCCCAGTGCTTGAGATTGATGAAGGCGATGCCGGCGTTCTGGCCGCGCCCGCTGAAACTGAAGCCGGCGACGGTGAACAGGCCGTTCACGTTCTCCTTCTCGGCCTCCAGGAAGTGGCGCTCCACCTTCTCAAGCACGTCGATGGTCCGCTGCTGGCTGGCATTATCCGGAAGCGATATCTGGGAGAACATGATGCCCTGGTCCTCGTTCGGCAGGAACGAGGTGGGCAGCCGCAGGAACAGGAAGGCCAGGCCGCCGACGATCAACAGATAGACGGCGATGTAGCGCCACTTGCGACCGACCACGTGACCGACGCTGCCCTGATAGAACCGGTTGGACCAGTCAAAGCCGCGATTGAACCAGCCGAACGGTCCGCGCCTGCTGTCGTGGTCGCCCTTGGGCTTCAACATCGAGGCGCAGAGTGCCGGTGTGAGCACGATCGCGACGATGACCGACAGGACCATCGACGAGACGATGGTGATCGAAAACTGCCGATAGATCGCCCCGGTCGATCCACCGAAGAAGGCCATGGGCACGAACACCGCCGACAGCACCATGGCAATACCGACCAGCGCGCCGGTGATCTGCGACATCGATTTCCTGGTGGCCTCGCGCGGATCGAGTCCGTCCTCCTGCATCACGCGCTCGACGTTCTCGACGACGACGATGGCGTCGTCCACCAGCAGTCCGATGGCCAAGACCATGCCGAACATGGTCAGCGTGTTGATGGTGAAGCCGAAAGCCGCCAGCACCCCGAAGGTGCCGAGCAGGATGACCGGGACGGCGATCGTCGGAATGATCGTGGCGCGGATGTTCTGCAGGAAAAGGAACATCACCGCGAAAACCAGAACGATCGCCTCGAAGAGGGTCTTCACCACCTCGGTGATCGAGATCTTCACGAAGGGCGTGGTATCGTACGGGTAGACCACGTCGAGGCCCGCCGGGAAGAACGGCTGCAACTCGGCTATTTTGGCGCGGACCGCCTCGGCCGTGTCGAGAGCGTTCGCACCCGATGCGAGATTCAGACCGACGCCGACCGCCGGCTGACCGTTGTAGCGCGCGACCGTGTCATAGGACGCCGCACCGATCTCGATGCGGGACACATCCTTCAGCCGCACCTGCGATCCGTCCGTATTCACCCGCACCAGGATGTTGCCGAACTGCTCGGGCGTTTCCAGACGGGTCTGGGCGATCAGCGTGGCGTTGATCTGCTGCCCCGGTACGGCGGGCGCGCCGCCGATCTGGCCGGCGGAGATCTCGGCATTCTGAGCCCTGATGGCCGCGCTGATCTCCGAGATCGTGATCCCGTAGCTCTGAAGCTTGGCCGGATCCAGCCAGATCCGCATGGCGTGTTCGGAGCCGAAGAGCTGCACCGACCCGACGCCGTCCACGCGACTGATCGGATCGCGCACATTGTCGGCGACATAATTCGCGATATCGCTCTGCGGCATGCCGGTATCCGACACGAAACCGAGCACCATCAGGAAACTGCCGCTGCTCTTGGCGACCCGGATGCCCTGTTCGACCACGGTCTCCGGCAGAAGCGACGTGGCGAGCTGGAGCTTGTTCTGGGTCTGAACCTGCGCGATGTCGGGATCCGCCTCCGGGTCGAAGGTCAGGGTGATCGTCGCCGCACCGCTGCTGTCGCTGGTCGACTTGATGTAGCGCAGATGATCGAGACCGGTCATCTGCTGCTCGATCACCTGGGTGACCGTGTTCTCGAGCGTCTGCGCCGATGCGCCGGGATAGGACGCGTTTATCTGGACCGTCGGCGGCGCCACGGACGGATATTGCTCGATCGGCAGCCGCAGAATGGAAAGCGCGCCCGCGAGCATGATCACGATGGCGATGACCCAGGCGAAGACCGGACGGTCGATAAAGAAACTGGCCATGTGATCGCCCTCAGCCCGCCGCGCTCATCTTCCGCCCGCCGTCTTCGGCGGCGGAAGGTTTCTGCACCTCGACCGGTGTTACGGTGGCACCGGGCCGGATGCGCTGCAGACCGTCGATGACGATCCGCTGGCCGTCGTTCAACCCCCGGTCGATCAGCCAGTTCTTGCCAGCGGCATCGACGATGTGAACCTTGGCTTGGGAGACGGTGTCGTCATCGGCGATCACGTAGACGTAGGGATCGCCCATTTCGGTGAAGCTTACCGCCGCCTGGGGGACGAGATATCCGCGCTCGACCACGCCCTGGTTGACGATGCCGTGCACGAACATGCCGGGCAGGAGTTCGCGTTCCGGATTCGGAAACACCGCGCGCAGCCTGACCGATCCCGTCGTCTCATCGACGGTGACTTCGGAGAACTGCATGGTTCCCTGCCGATCGTATTCGAGGTCGATCGCATCCAGCATCAGCGTGACCGGCAGCTCCTCCTTGCTCCCGAGCACTCTCTCACCGGTGCGGAACATCTGCCGCAGACGGAGCAGCGAGGCACTGGACTGGGTGAAGTCCACATTGATCGGATCCAACTGGGTGATCGTCGCCAGCGCCGCCGCCTGGCCCGCCGTGACCAGCGCCCCTTCCGTGATCGACGACCGGCCGATCTGGCCGTCGATCGGCGCCAGGACCTCGGTGTATCCGAGATTGATGCGGGCGGCATCCAGAGCGGCCTGCGCCGCCGCTACGCTGGCCCGGTTCTCCTGCTCCTCGGCGACGACGTCGTCATAGGCCTGACGACTGACCGCGTTGGTCTTCACCAGGCTTTCGTAGCGGCGCAGTTTGGTCCGGGTCGAGTTCAGCGTCGCCTGGGCCCGCGTCACGTCCGCTTCCGCCATTTTGACTTCCGCCTCGTAGACGGCCGCATCGATCTGGTAGAGCGGTTGTCCGGCCTCAACCGTCGACCCCTCCTCGAAGAGCCGCTTGGTGACGATCCCATCGACCTGCGGGCGGACCTCGGCCATGCGGAACGCGACCACCCGACCCGGGAGACGTGCGGTCAGGTCGACCGGCTCCGCCGTGACCGTGGTGAAGCCGACCTGCGCCGGCGGGCGCTGCGCAGGCGCCGAGGCCTGCTCTTCCTGCTCGCAGGCAACGAGGGCGACGGTCGCCAGCGCGACGGCACACAAACGGGTCAGGTAAACCTTCGGCACGATCGAAATCCTTGTCGTAAGATCGCATCGCGCGGACGACCGTGGTCCGATCCGCGGGGTTGCGGCGTAAACTGGTTGTGTACTACTTAGTACATTTTGCAGTGCACAACAAGAACGGCGTGCGATTAAACTCACGCCAGGGAGGACGATCACCGGCATGGCCTGCGACGAATCCTGGAGAAAGACCTCTGCCCGTGGCGAAGCGCGCCGCCGCGCGCTGATCGATGCCGCCTGGAGTCTGGTCAGGGAGAACGGGATCGAAGCCGCGACCTTGGACGAGATTATCGCTCGGGCCGGCGGCTCGCGGGCGACGATCTATTCCGCCTTCGGCGACAAGGACGGGTTGATAGAAGCCGCCGTAGGCGAGAACTGCTCCGCTTTCGCCGAGCACATGATGGGAATGCTGGGGGACAGCGAGGAGCCCATCGCCGCGCTCACGTCTTTGGCGACCGACCTGGTGACCCATATCTGGACGCCGGAGGCGATGCGGATCTTCGGCAGTTTCCTGACCGAAGGGTATCGCTTCCCTCAGGTGATCGACGCCTTCCTGAAGAACGGGCCGCAACGGTTGGAGACGCGGCTGGCCGACTACCTCGCCGACGTCCGCGCCCGAAATCTGGCGCCGATCGAGGACCCGGCTTTCGCGGCCAAGCTGTTCCTCGACACTCTGCACGGCGACTGGCTGATCGGGTGCCTGGGCGGTCCAGCGGCCGCCCGCGATCCATCCGACGAAGAGACGGCGCGGTGGATCCGACAGGTCGTCGCCTGCACCCTGAACCTGCCGGCGGCCAGCGCCCCCCTCACCGCTCCGGAATGAGCCCTTTCGGCGCGAAGCGCATCACCAGCAGCAGGATCGCGCCCATCAGCAGATAGCGGGTATAGGCCGCCCCCATCTGCAGGTGCTCGGCCAGTCCGGAGCCGTCCGGTAGCGGCGCGGTGATGGTCGCCATGAACCAGTTGCCCATCGGCTCGGCCTGGACCCACAGGAACCAGATCACGAAACCGCCGAGCACCGCCCCCCAGTTGTTGCCGGAGCCCCCCAGAATCACCATCACCCAGATCAGGAAGGTGAAGCGCAGCGGAATATAGCTGGTCGGGGTCAACTGGCCGTCCAGGGTGGCCAGCATGGCGCCGGCGATTCCGCACGTCGCGCAGCCGAGCACGAAGACCTGCAAATGGCGCGCCTTCACGTCCTTGCCCATGGCCTCGGCCGCGTCGCGGTTGTCGCGGATCGCCCGCATCATCCGGCCCCAGGGGGACTTGAGCGCCCGCTCGGCCAGCCGACATTACGATCGCGAGCACCACCAGGAACAGGGCCGGCGTAGCAGAACTTCACGAACAGGCTGGACGCCTCGGCCATGTCGGTGGCGCCGAGAGAACGCGCCAGGTCGATGAACCACTGAGCCTCGACCAGTTCCACTTCGTAGGGCACCGGGCGCGGGATGCCGGTGACGTTCTTGACCCCGCGCGACAGCCATTCCTCGTATCTTGATGACGGCGATGATGATCTCGGAGATTCCGAGGGTGGCGATCGCCAGATAGTCGGCGCGCAGGCCGAGCGCGATCTTCCCGATCAGCCAGCCCGCGCCCGCGGCGAGCGAGTCCGCCCAGCGGCCATGCCAGCAGCACCGGCAGTACCGAGGCCGCCGAGATAGCCGGAGAGCGCCGGGTCGATCAACTCGATCCGCTCGGTCGCGGGCAGGAAGAATGCGCCGATCAGGAAATAGCCGGCGATCACCAACCCGACCGTCGCCGGGATCTTCAGCGGCCTCGGAACCATCCTCCAGGGCCACCATGATCGCGACCACCGTTGCGACGAGACACAGGAACGACAGCGCCGAGATCGCCGCCGGCCACGGCCCAGGCCTGCTGTATCGGCGGCATCGAGACCAGGACAGCGGTCAGCGCGCCGAGCGCGGTGAAGCCCATGATCCCCGACATTGAAGAGCCCGGCATAGCCCCACTGCATGTTGACGCCGAGCGCCATGACCGCGGAGATCAGACACAGGTTGAAGATGCCGAAGGCGACGTTCCAACTCTGGAAGAAGCCGACGCCGATCAGCACCAGGATCATGAGGCCGTAGGAGAGGACGACCCGCTTCGTCATATGACTTTCCCCCGGATGATGCCGGTCGGCCGAACCAGGAGGACGACGACCAGAATGACGAAGGAGACCGCGAACTTGTAGTCGGTCGACAGCAGCTGAACCAAACCGTCAGGTTCCCAGCCCTCAGGCGCCGAGATACGCCAGGAACCGCTTGAAGGCGTAGGTGACCGTCACCTCGGAGAAGGCGACGATGAAACCGCCAAGCACCGCGCCCACCGGCTGGCCGATCCCGCCGAGAATGGTCGCGGCGAAGATCGGCAGCAGGATCTGCAGGAAGATGAACGGCTTATAGGTCTTGTCCAGGCCGTACAGCGTCCCGGCAATGCAGGCCAATGTCGCCGCGATGGTCCAGGCGATCAAAACCACCCGTTCCGGGTTGATGCCGGACAGCAGCGCCAGATCCTCGTCGTCGGAATAGGCGCGCATCGCCTTACCCGATCGGGTCTTCTGCAGGAACCAGAACAGAAAGGCGACGACGATCATCGCGACGACCACCGTGACCACCTGGGTCTGCTTGATCGCGATACCCTGGTCCCAGCCGGTCAGCTCGCGGAAATCCCGGACGCTGATGAGGAAGCGCTCGCCATCGGCAAAGCGTCTGGTCGTCCGGGCCGATGACGATGCGGATCAGACCGGCCATGACGAACATCACGCCCACGGACACGATGGCGAAGACGATCGGGTTCGCCCGCTTGCGGCGGTAGAAGCGGAAGACGAACCGGTCCGTCACCAATGCCATGGCGACCGTCGCCAAAATCCCGACCGGCAGGGCCAGGAGCGCGGTCGGCAGCGGGCCGAGGCCGATTCCGTTCGATCTGCAGCAACCAGGTGACCAGAATCGTCACCATGGCGCCGAAGGACATCAGCTCGCCGTGGGAGAAGTTGGCGAAGCGCAGGATGCCGAAGATAATCGTGACGCCCGAGCGCGCCGAGGGCGAGCTGCGCGCCATAGGCGGTGGCCGGGACGATGACGAAATTCGCGAGCAGCGCGAAGGCGTTGGCGACTTCCATCTTTCAGCCCCCCAGGAACGAGCGGCGGACTTCCTCGTTCGCCAGCAGCGCCTCGCCGGTATCGGTGAAGCGGTTGGTGCCCTGGACCAGGACGAAGCCGTGATCGGCGATTTCGAGCGCCTGCCGCGCGTTCTGCTCGACCATGAGGATGGCGATTCCGGTTCTTGCGATCTCGACGATGCGGTCGAACAGCTCGTCCATCACGATCGGCGACACGCCCGCCGTCGGTTCGTCCAACATGAGCAGACGGGGCTGGGTCATCAGTGCGCGGCCGACGGCGACCTGTTGGCGCTGCCCGCCGGACAGTTCGCCCGCCGGCTGGCGGCGCTTCTCGGCCAGGATGGGAAACAGCTCGAACACCTGGTCCTTGGACTGGGAGATGTCGTCGTCCCTGATGAACGCCCCCATCTCCAGATTCTCCTCCACGGTCAGGGAGACGAACACGTTGCGGTTCTGCGGCACGAAGCCCATGCCGACGCGGACCCGCTCCTGCGGGGCGAGCGTGGTGATATCCGTGCCGTCGAACACCACACTGCCGGCGCGCAGGTTCAACATCCCGAACACCGCCTTCATCGCCGTCGACTTACCGGCGCCGTTCGGGCCGACCACCACCGCGATCTCGCCGCGTTCGACCCGCAGATCGCAGTCGGTGATGATATCGGCCCCACCGTATCCGCCGGTCATGCCGGTTGCCGCCAGAAAACTCATGCCTCCGACACCCGCTTGTGCTTCCGCCCGGTGCCGAGATAGGCCTCGATGACGTCCTCGTTGTTCATGACCTCGTCGGACGTTCCCTGGGTCAGCAGTCGTCCCTCGGCCATGACGATGACCGGATCGCAAAGCCGCGCGATGAAATCCATGTCGTGTTCGATCAGGCAGAAGGTGTAGCCGCGCTCCTGGTTCAGACGCTGGATCGAGCGCGAGATCGTCTGCAGCAGCGTGCGGTTCACGCCGGCGCCGACCTCGTCCAGGAACACGATCTTCGCGTCCACCATCATGGTGCGGCCAAGCTCGAGCAGTTTCTTCTGGCCGCCGGACAGATTGCCGGCCAGCTCGTTCTCCAGATGCGGGATCTCGAGGAAGTCGATCACCTCGCGGGCGCGTTCTCGGACCTTTTCCTCGACGGCGCGCACCTTCGCAAAATTGAACCAGGAATGCCGCAGCTCCTCGCCCGGCTGCCCGCCCGGCACCACCATCAGGTTCTCGAGCACGGTCAGGCTCGAAAACTCGTGGGCGATCTGGAACGTGCGCAGCAGGCCCTTGTGGAACAACTCGTGCGGTTCCAACGCCGTCACATCCTCGCCGTCGAGGAAGATCCGACCTGACGAGGGTGGGAAATGGCCGGCAATGATGTTGAAGAGTGTGGTCTTTCCGGCCCCATTGGGACCGATCAGGCCGGTGATCGACCCCTTGGCGATCTCCAATGAGACCCCGTCGACCGCACGGATGCCACCGAAATTCTTGGTGACGTTTTCAACTCTGATCATTCAACGTATCCGAAGGCGAGAGACGGTCGGGCCGATCCCGACCGTCCCTGCGATTGGTGTCAGACCGTCAGCCGGTCAGTGGTAGGAGACCGTCTTCCAGGCGCCGCCTTCGATGACCGTCTCGCGGAAGTTGCCGGCGGACTTACACCGGACCGATCAGCTCCAGCGCCGTACCGCCGACATAGTCGATATCGCCGCCATCGGCCAGGATCTGAAGCGCCTTCTTCAGCTCGCCCGGATAGATCTTCTCGCCCGGGGCATTGGCGACCTTCTCGACATGGTCCTTGTAGACCGCGCTGTCGGTGCTGACCGGCGGACTGCATGGCGAGCAGGAGGACGGCGGCGGCGTCATAGGTTCCTCCGGCACGTAGGGGTCATCCCCCTTGAAGCCCGTGGCCTGGCCGAGTTCGGCCATACGTCTTCGGCGCCCGGGCTGTCGGTGCCTGGGATTGGTGCCGATCGAGCCGTCGATGTCCGCGCCGAAGTTCTCGGTCAGCAACTCGCCGAAACCATGCCGTCCGGGCAGCAGGAGACGTCTCGAAGGCGCCGGTGTCGAGCGCGGCCTGAATCGATGCCGCTGCCGCCCTGGTCAAGGTAGCCGGCCACGATCAGCAGCTCGCCGCCGGCGGAAGCCAGGGTGGCGACTTCGGCCGAGTAGTCGGCCTTGCCGTCCTCATGGGCGGCGACGGCGGTGTCATCTTGCCGCCGGTCTTCGTCGAACGCCGCCTGCGATGGCGTCGGCGAGACCCTTGCCGTAGTCGTTATTGGTGTAGGTCAGCGCCGACCGACTTCGATGCCCTTGGTCCGACAGGATCTTGCCGATGATCTCACCCTGGCGGGCGTCGGACGGAGCGGTCCGGAAGAACAGGCCGTCATCCTCGATCGTGCTCAGCGCCGGCGAGGTGGCGGACGGCGAGATCATGACGATGCCGTTCGGACGCGCGACATTGTTCAGGACGGCGGTGGTCGCGCCGGAGCAGGTGGCCCCGACAATTCCGACCACGCCTTCGGAGGTGATCAGCCGATCGGCCGCCGCCGTGGCCGCCGCCGCATCGATGCAGGTGCTGTCACCGCGCACCGAGACCACCTTCTTTCCGCCGAGGAAAATGCCGCTGTCCGAGATCTCCTGGATCGCTGCTTCTCCGCCGAGCGCCATCGGCTTCACCAGAGACTTCGTCGGACCGGTGAAGCCCTGGAGCATGCCGACCTTGACTTCTTCCTGAGCGTGGGCCGCGGTGGAGAAAACCGCCGCGCACAGCAACGGTAGCAAACGTTTCATGGTCGTTTCCCCTTTTTTGGATGCCATGTTTTCAGGCTGGCCCCACTATACATTCGCTGACGCCGACATCAATGAGACCGACATCCGTCGACGATCCGGGCTCCGTCCGGAGACGGCCCTCGCCTTGCGTTTCGCCATTGCGATATAACGTGAGAAGGGACTACCGGACGCTGCAACTTATTGGATAGCCATGTCGATCAAGGCCGCGATCCACCACCTCACCCACTACCGGTACGATCGCCCGGTAACCCTCGGCCCACAGATCATCCGCCTCCGACCGGCCCCCTACAGCCGGACGCGCGTGATCTCCCATTCGCTCAAGGTTTCGCCGAATACCCATTTCGTGAACCATCAGCAGGACCCGTACGGCAACTGGCTGTCCCGCTTCGTGTTTCCGGAGCCGGTCCGCGAACTCAAGATCGAGGTCGATCTCGTCGCCGATATGACGGTCTACAATCCCTTCGACTTCTTCGTGGAGGAGTCGGCGGACGAATGGCCGTTCTCCTATCCGGAGGAGCTGCGCGACGATCTGTCGATCTATATGCGGGCTGAAGAAACCGGGCCGCTGCTCCAGGACTTCCTCGCCACGATCGATCACACCCCCAAGGGAACCGTCGATTTCGTCGTCGACCTGAATCGCCAGGTCTCGGAGATGGTGAAATACCTGATCCGCATGGAACCGGGCGTGCAGACGCCCGAACAGACGCTCGAGCTGGCCAGCGGCTCCTGCCGGGATTCAAGCTGGCTTCTGGTGCAGATCCTGCGTCACCTGGGCTTCGCCGCCCGCTTCGTCTCCGGCTACCTGATCCAGCTCAAGCCGGACCTTGTATCGCTCGACGGACCGGCCGGCACAGACCACGACTTCACCGACCTGCACGCCTGGGCCGAGGTCTATCTTCCCGGAGCCGGCTGGATCGGGCTGGATCCGACCTCGGGGCTGCTCACGGGCGAAAGCCATATTCCGCTGGCCGCGTGTCCGCACTACCGGAACGCCGCGCCGATCTCCGGTTGGGCCAGCGTCGCCGATGTCGATTTCGCCTTCGACATGTCGGTCAAGCGTGTGGCCGAACATCCCCGCATCACCAAGCCGTTCTCCGACGAAGCCTGGGACGCGCTGCGCACCCTCGGCGAAAAGGTGGATCGGGAGCTCGAAGCGGGCGACGTGCGGCTGACCATGGGCGGCGAGCCGACTTTCGTGTCGATCGACGACTTCGAGATCGGACGAATGGAACACCGCCGCCGTTGGCCCGATGAAGCGCGGGCTCGCCGACGTGCTGATCCGCCGCCTGCGCAAGCGCTTCGCGCCCAACGGTTTCCTGCACTACGGCCAGGGCAAATGGTATCCGGGCGAAACGCTGCCGCGCTGGACCTTCTCGCTGTACTGGCGGCGCGACGGCAAGCCGCTCTGGCGCGACGCCGACATGATCGCCGGGGAGACGGAGGCCCTGCACGCGGGTCCGAAGGAAGCCGAGGCACTGATGCGGGCCATCGCCGAGAACCTGGAGGTCGATCGCGACTACGTCGTGCCGGCCTTCGAAGACCCGGCCGAGTGGGTGCTGAAGGAAGCGAACCTGCCGGAGAACGTCGACGCCCGAGAATTCGAAGCTCGCGCGATCCCGAGGAACGCCACCGGATCGCCCGGGTGTTCGAACCGCGGACTGACCGAGGCTGCCGGCTATGTCCTGCCGGTCCAGCGCTGGCAGTCGCGTGCGAGCGACAGCCGTCGCTGGCGGTCGGAGCTGTGGAAGCCGCGCCGCGGCCATGTCTTCCTGGTGCCGGGCGACAGCCCGGTCGGCTACCGTCTGCCGCTGGGCTCCCTGCCCTACGTGCCGCCGTCACAGTACCCCTACGTGAACATCGCCGACCCCTGGGAGGAGAAAGGACCGCTGCCCGCGTTCGGCGAACAGCCGGATGCAGCCCCCGGAGAAGCCGCCCCGGGAGAGGCGGTCCCGGAGCAGGCGCGGGCACGCTTCACGCCCGGCGGCCATGTCCAGCCCGTCATCGAGCAGCATCTGGGCGAGATCGGCGGCGCGGTGCGCACGGCCATCGCCGTCGAGCCCCGCGACGGCCGGCTCTGCGTCTTCATGCCACCGGTCGAACGCGCCGACGACTATCTCGAGCTGTTGGACGCGGTGGAGCGCGCGGCCACCCAGGTAGGCACGAAGGTGCATATCGAGGGCTACGCGCCGCCGGCCGACCCACGCCTCAACGTGATCCGCGTCGCCCCGGACCCGGGGGTGATCGAGGTCAACATCCACCCGGCGTCGAGCTGGGAGGAATGCGTGTCGATCACCGAAGGCGTCTACGAGGAGGCACGGCAGTCGCGCCTCGGCGCCGACAAGTTCATGATCGACGGCAAACACACCGGGACCGGCGGCGGCAACCACGTCGTCGTCGGCGGCGCCAACCCGGCGGACAGCCCTTTCCTGCGGCGGCCCGACCTGCTGCGCTCGATCATCCTGCACTGGCAGCGCCATCCGAGCCTGTCCTACCTGTTCTCCGGCCTGTTCATCGGTCCGACAAGCCAGGCGCCCCGCATCGATGACGCCAGGCACGACACGCTGTACGAACTGGAAATCGCCCTCAGCCAGATCCCGCACCCCGACAGCGGCGAACCGCCGGCGCCGTGGCTGGTCGACCGGCTGTTGCGCAACATGCTGACCGACGTGACCGGCAACACCCATCGCTCGGAGATCTGCATCGACAAGATGTACTCTCCGGACGGGCCGACCGGACGGCTCGGTCTCGTCGAGTTCCGCGGCTTCGAGATGCCGCCGGACCCGCGCATGAGCCTGGCGCAGCAGCTTCTTCTCCGCGCGCTTATCGCCCGGTTCTGGAAATCGCCGGTCGCCGGACACTTCACCCGTTGGGGAACGACCCTGCTCGACCGGTTCATGCTCCCGCATTTCGTTTGGACCGACTTCATGGACGTTCTGCAGGACCTGCGCCTGAACGGGTTCGCGCTCCGGTCGGAATGGTACGAGGCACAGGCCGAGTTCCGATTCCCGTTCTGCGGCGAGGTCGAGTACGAAGGAGTCCACTTGGAACTCCGGCAGGCCTTGGAGCCCTGGCATGTGCTTGGGGAGACCGGCGCCATCGGCGGAACCGCACGCTACACGGACAGCTCGACCGAACGTCTCCAGGTGAAGCTCACCGCGCTCGATCCCGGCCGCTACGTGGTCACCTGCAACCAGCAGGCGGATGCCCTTGCATGCCACCGAAGACCAGCGGCGTTTCCGTCGGCGGGGTCCGCTTCAAAGCGTGGAAGCCCGCCATGGCCATGCACCCGGTGATCCCCGTGCAGGCGCCGCTGACCTTCGACATATTCGACACCTGGTCGGGACGGGCGCTCGGTGGCTGCGTCTATCACGTGGCCCATCCGGGTGGCCGCAACTACGAGACGTTCCCGGTCAACGCCAACGAGGCGGAGGCGCGTCGCCTGGCCCGCTTCGAGTATCATGGCCATACGCCTGGCGCCTATGTGCCGGTGCCCGAGACCGCGCATCCGGAATTCCCCATGACACTTGACCTCAGGCGGGCGGCCGGAGACCTGACGATGAAGCAAGCCGCATCAGGCTGCCGACGGCCCCGCATGGGGCGGCCTTCTGGATACCTATCGGCGGCTGCCCGGCGTCGCCGACGAACTCTATGACAACGAAGGACGGGTCCGGCCGGTCTGGCAGCCTTTCCTGCGCGACCTCGCCGCCCTCGACGCCGAAGAGCTCGACCACGCGCTGGCGCGCGGGAACCAGTACCTGCGGGATGCCGGCGTTTTCTTCCGGCAATACGCGGCGGGCGAATTCGACCGAGCGGGACTGGCCGCTGAGCCACCTCCCGATGCTGATCGAAGCCGGAGAGTGGCAGAACATCGCCACCGCCCTTATGCAGCGGGCCGACGTCCTGGAAGCGGCGATGGCCGACTTCTACGGACCGAACCGGCTCGTCGCGGACGGTGTGCGTGCCCGCCCGCCTGCTGGCCTCCAACCCGGAATGGCTGCGCCCGATGGTCGGGGTCCAGCCGCGCCACGGCCACTACCTGCATTTTCTCGCTTTCGATATCGGCCGCGGCCCGGACGGCAAATGGTGGGTGCTGGGCGACCGCACCCAGGCCCCGTCCGGCGCCGGCTTCGCGCTCGAGACCCGCATGGCGACGTCGCGCAGCTTCTCGTCGATGACCAGCAACGCCAACGTCATGCGGTTGGCCGGGTTCTTCCGGCGGTTCCGGGACACGCTTCTCGGGATGCGCGACGGCGAGACCAGTCGCGTGGCGATCCTGACCCCGGGCCCCTCAACGATACCTATTTCGAGCACTCCTACATCGCCCGCTATCTCGGGCTGATGCTGGTCCAGGGCGCCGATCTGGCGGTGCGCGAGAACCGGCTGATGGTGCGCACGGTCAGCGGCCTGCAGCCGGTCTCCGTGGTGTGGCGCCGCCTGGACGCAGAGTGGACCGACCCGCTGGAACTGAACGAGAGTTCCCAGCTCGGCACGCCGGGCATGATCGGGGCCCTGCGGAGCGGCTCTTTCACCATGGTCAACGCCCTCGGTTCCGGTGCGCTGGAGACACGGGCGTTGATGGCCTTCATGCCGCGCATGAGCGAGGCCCTCACCGGCCAGCCGCTGGCGATGCCCAACATCGCGACCTGGTGGTGCGGCGGCGCGGCGGAGCGCGATTACGTCAAAGCGAATCTCGACCGGATGACCATCGACAACGCCATGTCGACGCGCCTGCCCTTCGACCACGGCCCGAACGTCGTCATCGGCGGACGCAAGCTCGACGGGTCTCCGGTCGATCCGGCCTGGATCGACCGGAACAGGACCGCTGCTCGCGGGTCAGGAAGTGGTGTCCCTGTCGACCGCACCGGCGCTCGTCGACGGCAAGCTAGAGGCCAGGCCGATGAGCCTAAGGGTCTTCGTCGCCCGCTCCGGCTCCGGCTGGGTGGTGATGCCCGGCGGTTTCGCCCGGATCGGACACTCGGCCGAGAGCGCCGACATCTCGATGCAACGCGGCGGAGCGGTCTCCGACGTCTGGGTGGTGTCGGACAATACCGGTCCCGCCGACACCCTCCTGGCAACCGGAGGCGGTGTCGCCAAACGCACCCAGGACGCAAGCCTGCCGAGCACGGCGGCCGACAACCTGTTCTGGCTCGGCCGCTACGCGGAACGCACCGACTTCAAGATCCGACTGCTGCGCGCCTTCCACGTGCGGCTGGCCGAAACCGGCGGCGGCGACTATCCGCTGGCCGTGGCACTCGCGGACTATCTCGCCTCGCTCGGCATTGAGGCCGACGACCCGATCTTCGTCGGCATTCTGGAGGACATGCGCAGCGCGCTCCGCAGCGCCGGCCAAGTGCGGGACCGTTTCTCGACGGACGCCTGGAACGCCCTGGTCGATCTGACTCGGACCACGGAAATGTTCGCCGAGCGCGTGCAGCCGGGCGACGACGCGTCGAGGGCGTTCAGCGTCCTTCTTCGCAAGACGTCGGGCTTCGCCGGCCTGGTGCACGAGAACATGTACCGCTCGACCGGCTGGCGCTTCCTCGGCATCGGCCGGGCGGTGGAGCGGGCCGGCGTGATGATGAACTTCCTGCGGGTGTTCACGGACGCAGATGCGCCGGAAGGCGGGCTGGACCTTGCCATCGAGGTGGGCGATTCGGTGATGACCCATCGCCGGCGCTACGCGGCCGGTACCAGCCGCGACACCGCCATCGACCTGTTGCTCCTGGACGACATGAATCCGCGCTCGGTCCTGCACCAGCTTATCGCGATCGACGATCATGCCTCTTTTCTGCCGGTTTCGGTGGAGGAGGTCCGCATGACGCCCTTCCAGCGGCGGGTGCTGGAGATGAAGACCGCACTGGCCACCGCGGCGCCCGCGGAAATCACGCCCGAGCGGCTCGAGGACCTGTCGAACGATGCGGCGTCCCTCACCGGCCTGCTGGCCGACACCTATCTGCGGTAGGAGCGGACGCCGATGCTCTACGACATCACCCTGCGGATAGAATACGCCTATGACGGTCTGGCCGTCGCGGGGCGCCATCTGCTGCGTCTCACACCGGCGACGCTGCCCGGACGACAGCGGGTCATCGCCACCAATCTCGATGTCGCCCCGGTCCCGTTCGAGCGGAACTTCGCCTATGACTTCTTCGACAACCGCTGCGTCAGCATTTCCTACGACGATGCCGTCCAGGAGACCGCCTTCCTGATGCAGGCGCGGGTCGACCGGGCGCCGTTGGAGCCCCTCTTCGACGTCTCTCCGAGCCTGGGCAGGCTGGCTGAGGAATTGGAAACGATACTGTCGGTGGCTGCCGACTCTCCGCACCATTTCCGAGGCCGTTCGCCCCGCGTGCCGCCCTCATCCGAGGTCGGCGCCTGGGCCGGCGCGCTGACAGCCGCCAGCCCGAGCGCGTTGGAGGCGGTACGGACCGTCTGCGCCGCCCTGCACGCCGAAATGGCCTTCGATCCGGAGGCGACCGCGGTCGATACGCCGCTGGAAGAGGCCTTCCGGGCCCGCCACGGCGTCTGCCAGGACTTCACCCATATCGCCATCTGCGCGCTGCGGAGCGTCGGCATCCCCGCCGGCTATGTCAGCGGGTTTCTGCGCACCATTCCGCCGAAGGGGACCGCCCGGCTCGAAGGCGCGGACGCCATGCACGCCTGGGTGCGGGCCTGGTGCGGATTGGAGATGGGATGGGTCGAATTCGACCCGACCAACGACATGATGGCCGGAGAGGATCACGTCACGGTCGCCGTCGGCCGGGATTACTTCGACGTCGCACCGGTGAAGGGGGCACTGCGCACGGCCGGATCCCAGGAAACCTCGCAATCCGTCGACATGGTGGCGGTCGCAGGCTGACAACAACACTCACAAGAACCGAGCGATGCTCTATACCCTCTTCTACAACCCGGACAGCGCCAATATCGTGATCCGCTTCGCGCTGGAGGAACTCGGTGTCGCCTATGACGGCCGGCTTGTCCCAGGTCGGCGGACAGGCCGGGACGCCGCTTTCCACAAACTGAACCCGACCGGCCTTCTACCGGTGCTGGTCGATCACGACACGGGCGCGCCGATTGCCGAGACGGCGGCGATCCTGCTCTATCTGACGGACAGGCACGGCACCCTGGGCGTCGATATCGGTGATCCGGCGGGGCGCGGCGAGTATCTGCGCCAGCTCTTCCACCTGTCGAACACCGTCCACGCCCATCTCCGCCTGGGCTTCTACGCGGACCGCGTCTCGGAGGATCCGACGGTCACGGAAAGCGTCACCGGGTGGAGCGGACGCGAGACCCTGCAGAGTGTCGCGATCTACGAAGACCTGCTCGCGGACGGGCGTCCGTGGATTTTCGGCGAGGCGATCAGCGTCTGCGACTACTACCTCGCCGCCTGCATCCGCTGGTCTCAGCTCTATCCGCCGGACAATCCCGTGTTCGACCGCGCCGATCTCGACCGGTTTCCGGCCGTCACCGCGATGCTGAGCCGTCTGCAGGAGAGACCCGCGGCAAAACGCGCGGCAGCCAAGGAGGGGCTGGTCGCTCCCCTCTTCCTGTCGCCGGTGCCAATGGCGACGCCCACTTGAGGGACGGGGCTCGCCTCAGGAGATCGCGTCGCCCGGCATATGCCGCCGGCGCACGCTCTCGGGACGCCCTGGGATCGACAGGCGGGCGTCGTTGCGCGCCTGCCTTGCAATCACCTTGCCCTTCGCGATGACGCAGAGCCGGTCCGGACGCAGCCGCACCGCCTCTATCTTGTCGCCCGCGTCCAACACCACGAGGGACGCCGTCGCCCCCACCTCCAACCCGTAGCCGTCCAGGTGCATGATCCTGGCACTCTCGGTGGTGACCATGTCGAAGCACCGCGCCATCTCCTCCGGCGCGCTCATCTGCGCCACATGCAGGCCCATGAACGCCACATCCAGCATGTCGCCGGTGCCGAGCGAGTACCAAGGATCCCGCACGCAGTCCTGGCCCCAACCGACCGTGATGCCCAAGGCCTGCATCTCCTTCACACGCGTCAGGCCACGGCGCTTCGGGAAGGTGTCGTGGCGGCCCTGGAGCATGATGTTGATCAGCGGGTTCGGAATGGCCGCGATCTCCGCCTCGGCGATCAGCGGCAGCAGCTTGGAGACGTAGTAGTTGTCCATGGAATGCATCGAGGTCAGGTGCGAGCCCGCCACCCGGCCCTGCAGGCCGAGACGCTGGGTCTCGTAGGCCAGGGTCTCGATGTGGCGCGACAGCGGATCGTCCGTCTCGTCGCAATGCATGTCGACCATCAGTCCGCGCTCGGCGGCGATCTCGCACAGCGCTTTCACCGCGGCCGCACCGTCGGCCATGGTCCGCTCGAAATGCGGAATGCCGCCGACCACGTCGACGCCCATGTCCAACGCCCGCACGGTGTTCTCATAGGCCGTCCGGTCGCGATAGAGACCGTCCTGGGGGAAGGCGACGAGCTGCAGATCGATATAGCCCTTCACCGTCTCGCGCACGTCGAGCAGGGCCTCCACGCCGAGGAGCCGGTCGTCGCAGGTGTCCACGTGGCTCCGGATGGCGAGCAGCCCGAGGCTCGCCGCCCAATCGCAATAGGCGAGCGCGCGCCGCTTCACCTCGTCGACGGTCATGACCTGCTTGAGCTCGCCCCAGAGCGCGATGCCCTCCAGCAGGGTGCCGGAGGCGTTGATACGCGGCAGGCCGTAGCTGAGGGTCGCGTCCATGTGAAAATGCGGGTCGACGAAGGGCGGCGAGACGAGATCGCCCGACGCGTCGATCACCTCGCCGGCCTCGACGCCGTCGCCCAGGCGCTCGACCGCGGCGATGCGGCCGTCGCGGATGCCGATATCGGCGATCCGGCCGTCCGGCAGCGTGCCCCCCTTCACCACGATATCGAACATCTCAGCGCTCTCCCCTGTTGAATGGCACCATCAGGGCCGCCGGCACCTCGGCCCGGCGCGACATCACCACCAGCGCCAGGATCGAGAGCAGGTACGGCATCATCAGGAAGATCTGATACGGGATGTCGGCCCCGAGCGACGTCTGCTGCAACCGGATCTGCAACGCGTCGAAGGCCGCGAACAGCAACGCGCCCAACACTGCCTTGCCCGGTTTCCAGGCACCGAAAACGACCAACGCGATACAGATCCACCCGCGGCCGTTCACCATCTCGAAGAAGAACGAATTGAAGGCCGACATGGTCAGAAACGCACCGCCGACGGCCATCAGACCGGAGCCGACGATCACAGCGCCCATGCGCAGGCCGGTGACCGACAGGCCCTGGGCCTCCACCGAGTGCGGGTTCTCTCCGACCGCGCGCAACGCCAGACCGAGCGGCGTGCGGTAGAGCACGAAGGCGACGACAGCGGCGGCGGCGAAGGCGAGATAGGTCAGCGGAGTCTGGGCGAACAGCGCCGGTCCGACGATCGGAATGTCGGAGAGGATCGGGATCGGCAGCTCCTTGAACGCCTCGATCCGCGGCGGGTTGGTCACCTCCGGCAGCGATACTCGATAGGCGAAGTAGGTCGAGGCGGTCGCCAGCAGCGTGATCCCGAGACCGACCACGTGCTGGCTGAGTCCGAACGGCACGGACAAGATCGCATGCAGCAAACCGAACAGCATGCCCGCGCCCATGGCGACGGCGACGCCGACCCAGAGATCGGCCCCGGAATAGACCGCCATCCAGCCGGCGAAGGCGCCGACCACCATGATCCCTTCGATGCCGAGATTCAGCACGCCCGCCCGCTCGCAGATCAGTTCGCCTAGCGTGGCGAAGATCAGCGGACTGGCGATCCGAACCGCCGCCGCCCAGAAGCTGGCCGAAACCAGGATGTCCAGGATCTCCACCGCCTACCCCCTCACCACCCGAAAGCGCGTCAGCATGATCGCCAGCACCATCAGCAGCAGCGCCGAGGCGAGCAGGATATCGGCGATGTAGGTGGGAACGTCCGCCGCCCGACTCATGCTGTCGGCGCCCACGAAGATGCCGGCGACGAACAGGGCCGAGACGACGACCCCGAGCGGATTCAGCAGCGCCAGCATGGCGACAATGATGCCGGTGTAGCCGAAACCCGGGCTCAGGTCCAAGGTCAGGCTGCCCTTGAGCCCCGCCACTTCGGAAAAGCCGGCGAGGCCCGCCAGACCGCCGGAAATGAGCGCGGTTTTGATCACAACGGCGGTCACCGGGATGCCGGCGAAGGACGCGGCGCGCCGGTTCAGGCCGACCGCGCGGATCTCGTATCCGAGGGTGGTCCGCGTCTGCATCACCCACACCAGCAGGGCGCAGATCAGGGCGAGCCCGAATCCCCAGTGGAGGCGCAGGCCGTCGACGATCCGCGGCAGACGGGCCTCCGCCTCCAGCCGTTCCGATTTCGGCCAGCCCATGCCCATCGGATCCTTCATCGGCCCTTCCAGCAGCAGCGAGACGAACAGGATCATCACGAAGTTCAACAGCAGCGTGGTGACCACTTCGTCGACGCCCAGCCGGGTCTTCAACCAGGCCGGCCCGAGCAGCAGTACCGCGCCGCCGACGATGGCCGCTCCCATCAGGATCGGGATCAGCAACGCAGAGGGAAGCGGCAGCAGGCCCGTTCCGAGCGCTACCGTCAGCAGGGCCCCCATATAGAGCTGCGCCTCGGCCCCGATGTTCCAGAGTTTTGCCCGGAAGGCGACGGCTACGGCCAGTCCGGTGAAGATCAGCGGCGTCGCGCGGTTCAGGGTCTCCAACAGCGCGAACTTCGAGCCGACCGCCCCCTTGACGATGAGCCCGAGCACGGCGAGCGGGTTGGAGCCCGCGACCAGGGAAAGCGCCATGGCGATCGCCACGGTGCCGCCGAGCGCCATCGCGGGCAGTCCGAGGGTGCGCGCCCAGTCCGCATCCGCGACCGGCTCAAGCCGCATGGCTGTCCTCCCCGAACCCCTGGCCGGCCATCCAGACGCCCAGTTCCGCCGGAGTCTTGGTCCCCCGGGCGAAGGCCGGCGACAGACGCCCTTCGGAGATGACGTGGATCACGTCGGCGAGGGTCAGGATCTCGTCCAGATCCTCCGAAATCAGGAGGACCGCCGCCCCGGCGTCCCGCGCCTCGATCAGACGGTTCTGCACATAGGTCACCGCCCCGATATCGAGTCCGCGCACGGGCTGGACCGCAAGAATGATCTGAGGGTGAGCCTCGAGCACCCGGCCCAGGATGAGCTTCTGCATGTTGCCGCCGGACAACAACCGGATGCGGGCGTCCGGTCCCGGACAGCGCACATCATAGCGCTCGATGATCGCCTTGGTATGCCGGAGGACGGCTTTCCAGTCGAACCATCCATGTTTGGAAAACGGCTCTTTTTCATAGGTCTCCAGAACGGCGTTCTCGGCCAGAGTAAAATCCGCGACCGTGCCGGTCCGATGTCTGTCCTCGGGGATCCGGCCGATCCCGGCCTCTAGGGCGGCGCGCGGCGTCCAGAAATCGACAGCCCGCCCGGCGATTTCCATCTCTCCGGATTCCGGCACGGTCTCCCCGGCGATGAGGTCGGCAAGCGCCGCCTGACCGTTGCCCGAAACGCCTGCCAACCCGGTGATCTGCCCGGCGCGCAGGTCGAGCGACAGCGCGCGAAGCCCAACCGCGTTCGCCGCCGGCACGGTCGATACGTCGCGCAGCCGCAGCAGCACCGCGCCCGGCGCCGCACCGCCGACCTCAGGCGCGGTAATCTCGGAGCCCACCATCATGTGGGCGAGTTGGTGACGGTCGGTTTCGGCCGTCGCCACCTCGCCCATCAGCCGACCGTGGCGCAGCACCAGGACCCGGGAGGAGATCGCCAGGACCTCATGCATCTTGTGGGAGATGAAGATGATCGACAGCCCACGGGCCACCGCCTTGCGCAGGGTCGCGAACAGGTCGTCGGTCTCCTGCGGTGTCAACACCGCGGTCGGTTCGTCCAGAATCAGGATGCGGGCGTCTTGGTACAGCGCCTTCAGGATCTCCACCCGCTGGCGCTCGCCGACACTGAGCGTCCCCGCCTTGGCATCCGGATGAACGGCCAGGCCGAAATCCCGGCTGAGCTGCTCGATGCGGGCGCGTGCGGCCGCGCGCCCGGTTCCGAGGCGCCAGAGCGGCTCCGTTCCGAGGATGATGTTTTCCAGCACCGAGAGGTTGTCGGCGAGCGTGAAGTGCTGGTGAACCATCCCGACGCCGGACTCCAGCGCCGCGCGCGGGTTGCCCGGCGGCAGCGTATGGCCGAACACCTCGATCTCGCCCGCATCGGCCGTGTAGTGGCCGAACAGGATGTTCATCAGGGTCGTCTTCCCGGCACCGTTCTCACCGAGAAGCGCGATCACCTCGCCTTCGTGCAGGTCGAAGGTGATCGCGTCATTCGCGGTGAGCGGGCCGAACCGCTTGGTGATCTCGCGGAGGCGCAGGACAGCCCGCGCCTCCCCAGCGGCCGGCATCAGCTCGACTTCGGTTCTTCGTCGTTGATCTCGACGACGAACGTGCCGGCCTTGATCGCCGCCTCACGCTCCTCGACCAGCGCCATCGCCTTCTCCGGCACCTTGCCCTCGAAGGTCCCGAGCGGGGCGAGCGAGCAGCCGCCCGCCTTCATGAACGAGTAGACGCCGTAGTTGTCCGCCTTGAACGTGCCGGCCTTCACGTTGGCCAGCGCCGCGTCGAAGGTCGGCTCGAAGTGCCACAGGGCGGAGGCCACCACGGTATCGGGATACTCGGGCTGGGTGTCGATCACGTTGCCGATGGCCAGGATGCCCTTTTCCTGGGCCGCGTCGGACACGCCGAAGCGCTCCGCGTAGAGCAGGTCCGCCCCGTTCTCGATCATCGCAAACGCGGTTTCCTTGGCCTTGGGCGGGTCGAACCACGAACCGATGAAGCTGACCTGGAAGGTGATGTCCGGGTTCATCTCCCGCGCGCCCGCCATAAAGGCATGCATCAGCCGGTTCACTTCCGGGATCGGGAAGCCGCCCACCATGCCGATATTGCCGCTCTTCGTCATGGACCCGGCAATAATACCAGATAGATAAGAGGCATCCTGAATGTAGTTATCGAAGACGGCGAGATTCGGATAGGCCGGATCGTCCAGGAAACTGGAGCCCATCAGGAATGCGACGTCGGGATACTCGAGCGTGACTTCGCGGGCCTCCTGCTCGACGCCGAAGATCTCGCCGACGATGAGCTTCACGCCCTGTTCGGCATACTCCCGCATGACACGGGGGTAGTCGGTGTTGGCGGTGTTCTCGGAGAAGGTATAGGTCACCTCGCCCGCCGCCTGCGCCGCTTCGGCCGCCTTGTGGATTCGGCTGACCCACTGCTGTTCCACCGGCACCGTGTAGATGCCGGCCGTCTTGAGCGGCTCCGCCGCGAACAGCGCCGACGGCCTGGCGAAAAGGCCCGCGGCCATCGCCGCTCCGGAAGCGCCGAGGACGCCACGCCGCGTCCAGTCCGCGCCGGCAAACGGGAAGTTCTTCTTCATCACACCACCCCTGTTCCTGTGTCTTGGAGATTTGTGCGGGCATCGTTTGTGCACCGTCGAAAGGCAATGCTGCCGCACTCCCGGAACCCACGCAATAAGGACGGGATATCCTTGGGTTTTTCTTCCGAGAGCAACCGCCTGCCGCCATGTTGCGCCGCAGCATCGGAGCTTGCGCCGATGCCCGCGCGGTCGTCATCGGCAGACAAACGCCCCAACTCGGTCGCGCCCCGCCACTCTACCGACATCAAACACCCGGATGTCCGGCACTGAAGCCGTATTGATGGGTGAGCGCCGTTCTGCCGATCCAACTCGAAAATCCGTTATCAATCAGGTAACTCCGGCGCTCCACCGGCAGCGGATGCGGCAAGCGGCATCTAAACTAATGTGATGAAAAGTGTTAAAAGTCGTACATCATGATCGAGCTGATCTGATTCAGTCCGCTGCAGGGATCGACGACCGCCAATGACAGGCAGCAAGAGCCTAACTCAACAGACGACGGACGCGTTGCGCGCCAAGATCGCCGAGGGACCGATGAAGCCCGGCGATCGACTTCCCACCGAGAAGGAACTCGAGGCCGAATTCGGCGTCAGCCGCACCGTGATCCGCGAGGCGGTCGCCGTTCTCAAGGCGGACGGCCTGGTCGAGCCGCGCCGCGGCGCCGGCATTTTCGTGCTCGATCCGGCGAAATCCAGGCAACGCGCCATGCCGTCTTTCCTGCCGGGGCAGATGTACCAGGCGCTCGACCTGCTGGAATTGCGGATGGCGATCGAGGTCGAGGCGGCCGGCCTCGCGGCGACGCGCCGCACCCTGGCCCAGGACGCGCGCATTCGCGAGACCATGGCCGATTTCGGTCGTGCGCTTGAATCCGGGGCCAAATCGGTCGAACTCGACATCGCTTTCCACACCGCCATCGCCCAGGGGACGAACAACACGCTCTTCCCGGTCTTTCTGGAATCGCTTGGCCGAGGGGCCATCCCGCGCAGTTCGCTCTCACAGGACCAGCGCGATCGGATCATCAACGACGACTATCTTCAGCGCGTCCACCAGGAGCACCTTGCGATCGCGGACGCCATCAGCGCCGGCGACGCGGATCGGGCTCGAACGGCGATGCGCGCCCATCTGAGCGGCAGCATCGCCCGATACAGCAGTCTCCTCTGAGGGAGGTCGGCCATGGCCGCCGTCGTTGACTGCGTGCTGCATGCCCGGGCCACCCTCGGCGAGGGCATTGTCTGGGACGCCGCCATCGGGCGGCTTTGGTGGGTCGACATCGCCGCCCCGGCCCTGCACCGCTTCGATCCCCTGACCGGCGAAGACGAGACCTGGACGATGCCGTCGGCGATCGGCTGTGTCGCCCCGCGGCACGCCGGAGGAGCGATCGTCTGTCTGGAGGAAGGCTGGTGTGCCTTCGATCCGGCAAGCGGAACGGTCGACGTGCTGAGCGCCGGGGCCCCGCGCGGCACGGGCATGCGTTTCAACGACGGCAGCGTCGATCCGTCCGGCCGGTTCTGGGCCGGCACCATGCCCAAGGCCGGGCCCGCCGATGCAGCCGGCGGGGAGCCGGCCAGGGGCGATCTGTTCCGACTGGATTCCGATGGCGTCTCGTCCCTCGTCCTCGATGGACTCTACATCCAGAACGGTCTGGCTTTCTCGCCGGACGGATCGGTCATGTACCTCTCCGACAGCCATCCGGCGGTACGCACCATCTGGGCCTTCGACTACGCCCTCGACACCGGAACGCCGAGCAACCGTCGGCTGTTCTTCGATACCCGACAGGTCGACGGACGGCCGGACGGGGCGGCGATGGATGCCGACGGCTGCTACTGGATGGCCGGGGTGGACGGCTGGCAGGTGGTGCGGATCACGCCGACGGGAAAGGTCGACCGGATCGTCCCCGTGCCCGTCCAGAAGCCAACGTGCCTCGCCTTCGGCGGGCCACGGCTCGAGACACTCTACCTGACCAGCATGGGGCCCGGTCTGATCGCGCCCGGGTCGGAGGACAAGCAGCCCGACGCCGGCGGGATCTTCGCCCTCGATCCGGGCGTTCCGGGCTACGCCCCGCCGCCCTGTGCCGCCTGATCAGCCGGCCAGCCAGGTCGGCAGCGTCAGCGAGATCGCCGGAATGAAGGTCGTGAGCACAAGGGCCACCAGGATGGCCATGTAGAACGGCCAGATCGTACGCACCGCCCGTTCGATCGGTACCTTTCCGACCGCGCAGCCCAGGAACAGGCAGGCGCCGACCGGCGGCGTGCAGAGGCCGAGCCCCAGGTTCATCATCAGAATCATGCCGAACTGCACCGGGTCCATCCCGAGAGCGACCACCACCGGCAGGAAGATCGGCGTGCAGATCAGGATCAGCGCCGCCATGTCCATGATCATCCCGAGCACCAGCAGCATGAGATTGATCATGATCAGGATCATGATCGGGTTCTCCGAAACCCCGGTCATGAAGTCGATCATTCGGCTCGGCACCTGATAGAAGGTCAGCATGTAGGCGAAGGCGGTGGCCGACGCGACGAGGATCAGGACCATCGAGGTGGTGCGGACCGAATTGACCACCGCCGTGCGGAAGGCCCGCCAGCTCATCGAGCGGTAGACAAGAAGGGTGACGGCGAAAGCGTAGAGCGTTCCGAACGCGCCGGATTCGGTCACCGTGAAGATCCCCGAGAGCACACCCCCGACGATGATGACCGCGGTGAAGAGGCCGGGCAGCGCCGCCACGAAAGACAGCAGCAGCGCGCTGTAGCCGGGAAAGGCCTCCGCCTTGTAGCCGCGCTTCACCGCGATCAGATAGGCGGCGACGGCCAGGCAGATGCACATCAGCACCCCCGGAACCACCCCGGCCAGGAACAGCGAGGAGATGGAGATCCCGCCGCCGGCGGCGATCGCGTAGAGGATCATGTTGTGGCTCGGCGGTACGAGGATGCCGGCGATGGAGGATGTGACCGTGACATTGACCGCGTAGTCGTCGTCGTACCCTTTCTCCTTCATGACCGGGATCAGGATCGAGCCGAGCGCGGAGATGTCGGCGACGGCGGATCCCGAGATTCCGCCGAACAGCATGGAGGACAGCACGTTCACCACGCCGAGGCCGCCCCGGACCGCGCCGACCGCCGCCGAGGCGAACCGCACCAGACGGATCGCGATTCCGCCGTGGAACATCAGCTCGCCGGCGAAGATGAAGAACGGGATCGCCATCAGCGAGAACACGTTGATGCCGGAGATGATCCGCTGGAAGGCGATGACCAGGGGCAGGCCTTCATAGAAGAAAGCGGCGACGGCGGCGACACCGAGCGCGAACGCGACCGGCACGCCGATCACCACGCACAGCGCGAAGACCCCGAGGAGGATCAGCAGGCCCATGACCGTCCCCCTACCGGTCCGACGGCACGATATCGGCCGGGTCCGGTTCGGGCGGCGGCGTCTCGAGGATCCGGTCGTCCAGGCTCTCGCCGGTGAAGAACCGGATCAGATGGCCAATCGAATAGGCGAGCGTGAAGGCGCCGCAGAGCGTCAGCGGGATCGCCCGCAATCCTTCCGGCAGATGGATCAGCGGGATCTCGGTGCTCCATTTGAACAACACCAGCGCGTAGCTGTTCACCATCATCACAGCGCCGAACACCGCCATGATCAGGTAGGAGGCCAGCTCCATCGCCAGGCGCACCGGTCGCGGCGCGATGTCCCGGAAGAACGAGACCCCGAGATGGGAGCGCTCATGCACCCCGGTCGAGGCGCCGACGAAGCCGATCAGGGCCACCAGCAGCAACGAGACCTGCTCCACCCAGGTCGGCGTGGCGTTGAGCACGTAGCGGCCGAAGACGAGCCACCCGAAGATCACGGTGAGCACCACCATTGCCGTGCCGGAGATCGCCAGGCTCACGCCACAGACCGCATCCAGCGCCCGGTAGAACAGATTGAGCGCCGGTCGGAATCGGCCGGCCCGATCGGCTGCGGTGGAAGTCGGAGAACGCATCGCGACACCCGTTCCAGGAAGCACGCGGTCCCGACGATCGGGGCCGGTCAAAAAAAGGGCCACCGGAGGGCATGGGACGATCCGCTCCGGTGGCCTCGCAGGAAGCCTGTTACTGGGTGGCCTGAATGGCTTCCACCAGGGGCTTCAGGTCGGGATTTGCTTCGAGGAACCGGGCGTATACGGGCTTCATCGCGTTCTGGAACGCCGCCTTGTCGGCGATGTCGTTGAACTTCACGCCCGCCTTCATGACCTTCTCGCGGCTCGCCTCGGCCCGCTTCGCCCAGAGGTCGCGCTGCAGATCGGCGGATTCCCGCGCGGCATCGCGGACGGCCTGCTTGTCCGCGTCGGACAGACCGTTATAGACGTCGGCGTTGATGCAGACGCATTCCGGGATGATCAGGTGCTGGGACAGCGAATAGTAGCCGGCCACCTCGAAATGCCCTGTGGACTCGTAAGACGGCCAGTTGTTCTCCGCCCCGTCGACGACGCCGGTCTTCAGCGACTGGTAGACCTCGGAAAAGGCCATCGGCGACGGGTTGCCGCCGAGCGCCGCGATCATGCCCGAGTAGAGGTCGTTGTTCATGACCCGGACCTTCATGCCGGTGACGTCCTCCGGCTTGGTGATCGGCTTCTTGGAGTTGTAGAAGGACCGCGCACCGGAATCGTACCAGGCGAGTGCCACGATCCCCTTCTTCTCCATTCCGGCGCTGATCTGGTCGCCCGGCGCCCCATCCATGGCCCGGTGCATATGCTCCATGTTCTTGAAGATGAAGGGCAGCGAGACGACGTTGGCCTCCGGCGCCACCGGCCCGATCGGGCCGAGGTTGAAGTTGCCGATCTCGATTGCGCCGATCCGGAGCTGCTCGATGGCGTCGGGCTGATTGCCCAGGGTCCCGCCGTGGAACATCTTCAGCGTGATCCGGCCATCCGTCTTCTCGTCAAGCAGCTCGGCGAACCTGTCCATGGCGACCGTGTTCGGATAGTCCGGAACGTGGATGTTCCAGCCCTTCCACTCGGCAGCCTGAGCGGCGCCGGCGACGCTGGCCGCTACGATCACCGTGGCAGCGGTCGCAGCAATCCTGTCGATCAATCTCATGTCGTCCTCCCTGTCGCGCCCGATTGGTCCGGGCTTGTTGCGTCGCGCGCCGGCAAGATCCCCGTGCGCCCACCCTCCGCCGCTCCCGATAGTCCGGGGTCGTTGCGGACGGAATGCTATTTTGAAGAGAAGTATGCTCCCTTTCATAAATTGGTCAATCTATCTGTCTATTGATCGTATTTTTATGCAGCAAAGCTCATAGCCGAGGCGGTACGGATCACCGATGCGAGATCGGCGACGTCCTTCTCCGTCGCCCCGACCAGCGGCGGGCGGACCGGACCCGGATCCCGTCCGATCGCCTTCAACCCGCCCTTGATCAGCGACACCGGGTAGCCGGCGACCCGGTCGCGGATATCGGCGAAGGGGTAGAAGAATTCGCGCAGAATCCGGTCCATCTTGGCATGATCGCCGGCCCGCAGCGCGCCGTAGAACGCCAGTGCAAGCTCCGGTACGAAGTTGAAGACTGCGGACGAATAGGTCGAGAAACCGGCCGCGTCGTAGGCCGAGGCGAACAGTTCGTGGGTCGGCATCCCTCCGACATAGACCAGGCGGTCGCCCAGGGTTGCGCGAATCCGCGTCACCAGGTCGATCTCTCCGACCCCGTCCTTGAAGCCGATCAAATTGGGACAGTCATCCGCCAACCGCTGCACGGTCTCGGCCTTAAGGACCGAGGTCGCCCGGTTGTAGACGACGACGCCGATGGAAACCGCGTCGCAGACCGCCTTCACATGGGCGTACTGCCCCTCCTGGGTCCCGCCCATCAGATAGGTCGGCAGCAGCAGGACCCCGTCGGCGCCCGCTGCCTCGGCCACCTTGGCATCGGCGATGGCGCGCCGGGTGTTCACGCCGCAACCGGCGACGACCGGACAGCGGCCCTTCGCGGCCTCGACGGCGGTGCGGATGATGGTCGGATACTCGTCCTGACCGAGCGAAAAGTACTCTCCGGTACCGCCCGCGGCGAACAGGGTCGCGGCGTCATACGAAGACAGCCAGGACACATGGTCACGGTAAGGGGCCTCTGCGAACTGCAAATTCCGGTCGAAATGGGTCACGGGGAAGGACAGGAGGCCGGTTCCCATCCTCCACTTCAGTTCCTGTGGCGACAACGGCATGGCGGTGCTTCCGGTAGAGGAGGACAGACGGGATGTTGAGAGATGGCCGGCGGGTCGGTCAGTCGCCGCCCGAGGGCTTCGCGGGAACGACGCGCGACGGATCGCCCTCGTAGCCCTCGCTGGCGAACGGGCCGCCCTGCACGCCCAGCGCCACGGCATTCCCGGGCTCCGGAATCGTCGACGCGTCGATCTCGGCGATCCATCGGTCGGAGGAATGCTGCGGCGCATACCCGAGACGCTTGGCGGTCGCGTTGTCCCACCAGGTCCGGGAATTGTCGGAAATACCGAAAACGATCTCGTGATGCAGTTCCGGCATGTCGAGCCCGAGACGGCAGAGTTGCGTCAGGTCCTCGATATGGACCCAGGAGCCAAGCGTGCGCGGCGTCTCCGGCTTCTGGAAACACCAGCCGATGCGGATCGACAGGATGCCGATGCCGTAGTTGTCGGCGAAGTACTGGGACAGAGCCTCGCCGAAGACCTTGCTCAGCCCGTACCGGCAGTCCGGCCGCGGCCGATCGGTCTCGTCGAGCCTCTGCCCCCGGGGATAGAAACCGACCGCATGGTTCGAACTGGCGAAGACGATCCGCTTCACCCCGGCCTCGTAGGCCGCCTCGAACAGCCGATAGGAACCGTCGATATTGACCCGCAGGATATCCTCCCAGGGGTTCTCGACCGACAGGCCGCCCAGATGGATGATGCCGTCGACGCCGTCGACCATGCGCTTGCGGTCGCCCGGATCGCAGAAGTCCCCGACGACCACCTCTTCACCCGGTTCCGCCCGGCCGAGATCGACGATGTCGGAAACCCGCAACACCGGGTAGGCGCCGGCAAGCTGCGCACGCATCCGCTTGCCGATCCCGCCGCCGGCTCCGGTCAGAAGCACCCGTCTCATGCGTCACCCTTATCTATATGACTAATTTTTACATTGATCTAATTATATATGATCAGAAGGTCTAGAATATTCGACTGGCCGGCCAGCATGCCGGATCGGATCACCATGGTTTGCCAATCAGCTACGCGCATTCCGGAGCCCGAAGAATCGAAGGGGAGGCTGGTCTTGCGCAGGCGCGGCACCCTGTACCGTTTCCAGTCACCCTGTGCCGAAATTTTGGGCGAACAGGGTCCGCCGAAGCCGCCGTTCGACAGGGTACCGGATCGGAGGTCGTGGCAATCCTCGGGGTTTCGCCCTTGGCATGAAATCTGCCAGATTGGGGCGATCGCACGCCCTTCCCCGCGGTCGGCATCCAAAACGGACGGCTTCTCCGGCGTGCTTCGGAACGACGCCGGCCCCGAAGTGTCCCAGCGTCCACGAGCCGCCCGACCGGGCAGTGCGGAGGAAACACCCATGCGACTGATTGGCGTCGATGTCGGCGGTACCTTCACCGATCTCGTCTATACCGACACCGGCACGGGCGCGACGGTGATCCATAAGACGCCGACGACCCCGGACGACCCGTCGCGCGGCGTGGTCGCGGGCGCGGTGGAACTGTGTCGGCGGGTCGGCGTCGATCCGGCGAGCGTCGATCACCTGATGCACGGCACCACCATCGCCACCAACGCGGTGCTGGAATACGACGGGGTCGAAGCCGGGCTGATCACCACCGAAGGCTATCGCGACATCCTGCATATCGGCCGCCACCAGCGCCCGCAGCACTACTCCATCATGCAGGAGATCCCCTGGCAGGATCGTCCGCTGGTGAAACGCCGCCACCGCAAGACGGTGACCGAGCGCCTGGCGCCGCCGCGCGGCGACGTGCTGGTACCGCTCGACGAGGACGCCGTTCGCCGGGCGGCGCGGGAGCTGAAGGCGGCGGGCGTGAAGGCCGTCGCCATCGGCTTCCTGTTCTCCTATCTCAACCCGACCCATGAGGAGCGGGCACGGGAGATCGTCGCCGAGGAACATCCGGACTGCTTCGTCACCACCTCGGCCTCGGTCGCCCCGCAGTTCCGCGAGTTCGAGCGCTTCACCACCGCCGCCATGAACGCCTTCATCGGCCCGAAAGTCCGCGACTACGTCAGCCGGCTGGAAAGCGCCATGCGCGAGAGCGGGCTTGGCTGCGACCTGCACGTCATGGGCTCCAATGGCGGCGCGGCGACGGCCAAGATGGTCGCGGAAAAGCCGATCCTCACCCTGCTCTCCGGTCCGGCGGCCGGCGTGCTCGGCGGGGCGTGGAGCGGCGCCCTGTCGGGGCACAGATCGCTGATCACGCTGGATATCGGCGGCACCTCGGCGGATATCGGCATCACCGTCGACGGGGCATTCGCGGAAGCCACCGCCCGCGATACCTGGATCGGCGGCTATCCGGTTCTGGCGCCGATGATCGACATCCACACCATCGGCGCCGGCGGTGGATCGATCGCCCATGTGGATGCCGGCGGTGCGCTCAGGGTCGGGCCGCGCAGCGCCGGCGCCCGCCCCGGTCCCGCCGCCTACGGCCATGGCGGCGATCAACCGACGGTGACCGACGCCCATGTGGTGCTCGGCCGGCTCGACCCGAAGAACTTCCTCGGCGGCGAGATGTCCCTGAATGTCGATGCCTCGCAGGAGGTCATCGCGGCCTTCGCGCAGAATGTGGGGCTCGGGCTGCACGAGGCGGCGGCCGGCATTCTGACCATCGTCAACGCCAACATGGCGAACGCCATCCGCTCGCGTACGGTGCAGAAGGGACTCGATCCCCGCGACTTCGCGCTGGTGGCCTTCGGCGGCGCCGGCCCGCTGCACGCCGCCGACGTGGCCGACCTGCTCGGGATTCCGACCGTCCTCGTGCCGGCCTGGCCCGGCATCACCTCGGCCGTCGGCCTGCTGACCACGGATCTGAAATACGATGCGGTGAAGACCGAGTTCCAGGTCTCCACCGATATCGACCTGGCCCGCCTGAACGATGATTTCGCCGCCATGGAGGCCGATCTCGGCGCCCAGCTCGCCGCCGACAAGGTCGATCCCGCCGGCGTCACCCACCGGCGGGCTGGCGATCTGCGCTATGTCGGCCAGGGCTACGAGCTGCGGGTGGCCTTCCCGGACGGCGACGTCACGGACGCCGTGGTCAAACAGGTGCTCGACGCTTTCGCAAAGGCGCATAAGGCGGAATACGGTCACGCCTTCCCCGGCAGTCCGGTGGAGATCGTCAACATCCGCGTCACCGCCAATGGCGAAGCCGCCAAGATCGCGCCGCCCAGTTTCCCCGGTGGCGACAGCGTGGCGGCGGCCACGGTGCACCGGGGCGAGGCCGTCTTCGGCACGCCGGACGGCGTGAAGCCCCTGCCCACCCCGTTCCTCGACCGCTTCACGCTGCCGCTCGACACCGACGTGCCCGGCCCGGCGGTGATCCTGCAGACCGATACGACGACCGTGGTCCCGCCAGGCTGGACCGCCCGCGCCGATGCCGCCGGCAACCTGCTGCTCAACAAGGGAGGCGCCTGATGACCGCCGAAGCGAAACCCGGCATCGACCCGGTCACCGTCGCCGTCGTCCAAGGCGCGCTGGAGAACATCGCCGTCGAGATGGGCTACCGGCTGATGCGGATGTCCTATTCCTCCATCATTCGGGAGTCGGAGGATTTCGGCGCCGGGCTGGTCGACGCCCGGGGACGCGGCCTCGCCGAGAGCGCCCAGTCGACGCCGCTGCAGTCCGGTCCGATCCCCGGCTATATCCACGGCATCAACAAGATCCTGTCGGAGCGCGGCGAAACGGTGCGCCCCGGCGACGTGATCATGCACAACGACGCCTATTCCGGCGCCAGCCACGGCCCTGACGTCGCCTTCATGGTCCCGATCTTCCATGGCGATCGGCTGATCGCCTGGGCCGGCACCACCGCCCATCACCTGGATATCGGCGCACTCACGCCGGGAAGCTGCGGCATCGTCGACGCCATCGACGCCTATGCCGAGGGCCTGCAGTTCAAGGCCATCAAGGTCTACGACCAGGGCGTCAAGGTGGAGCCGGTCTGGCATATCCTGCGCGACAACATCCGGGTCTCGGACATGGTGGTCGGCGACATGGAGGCGCAGATCGCCGCCGCCCGCATCGGCGCGAAACGCTTCGAGGAACTTATGGCGCGGTTCGGCGTCGAAACCCTGGAGGCTGCCTGCGAAGGCGCGATGGACCATGCCGAGCGGCTGATGCGCGGCGCCATCGCCAAACTGCCCGACGGCGACTACAGCGCCACCACCTATATCGACGGCTTCCTCGACTCCGAGGATCCCCGGAAGAAGGAACTGCCGATCTGCGTCACGTTGCGGGTGCGCGGCGACGAGATCGAGGTCGACCTGGAGGGCACCGCCGATCAGGTCGACGACGCGCCGATCAACATGCCGCTGGTCGGCACCGCCGACATCGCCATCTGGCTCACCATCCGCTCGGTGCTGCTGGATACGGCGATCCACGGCCATATCCCGGTCAACGACGGCCTGACCCGGCCGATCCGGATCAAGGCGCCGCACGGCTGCCTCGCCAACCCGATCTTCCCGGCGCCGACCATCGCCCGCTTCTGCCCGGGCAACCAGCTTGCCGACACGGTGATGAAGGCGCTGGCCCAGGCGATGCCGCACAACGTGTCGGCCGGGATCGGCAACCTGAAGGTCATCGCCTTCTCCGGACTGAACGCCGGCAAGCACTGGGTCCATATGGAGATCTTCGAGGGCAGCTACGGCGGGCGCCACGGCAGCGACGGCATGGACGCGGTCGACACGCTCTACGCCAACACCCGCAACAACCCGATCGAGGATATCGAGACCCACCTGCCGCTCCGCGTCTCGCGCTACGAGCTGCGCGAGGACGCGGTCGGGGCCGGCCGGTGGCGGGGCGGCCTCGGTTCGGTGCGGGAGTTCGAGTATCTGGCCGATGGCGGCGCGTCCGTGGAGGGCGAGGGCCACGGTTTCGCCCCCTGGGGCTTCGACGGCGGGTCCAGCGGCAGGCAGGCGGAACTGCGCCTGGAAACGCCCTCGGGAACGGTCCGCGCGCTGCCGTCCAAGGTGCCGCACATGCGCATCGCCAAGGGCGACCGCTTCCGCTGCCTCGGCCCCGCCGGCGGCGGCTACGGCGACCCGATGACCCGCGACCCGCAGGCGGTGGCCGAGGACGTCCTCGACGGCCTGATCACGGTGGAGACGGCAGCCGATGCCTTCGGCGTGGTGATCGCGGCGGACGGCAGCGTCGATGCGGCCGCGACGGCGGCGAAACGGGGTTAGCGCTCGCCTGTTCTGACCGTCATCTTGAACTACATTCAGGATCCCGCGCTGACCGCCGGTGGTTTGATCCTGATTTGCATCAGGATGACGACCGGGGAATGGCCTGCGCCGTTCACCCCGCACTCTCCTATTGCCCCGGCGGGTTCAAACTTCTAGTTCAAGGGCCTTCGTGCAATCGAGCGCCGGCGCCGAGGCCGGCAAGGGAAGCGGCAGACCATGATTCGCCCCCGTTCCATCAGCGGCCTGCGGGAGTTCCTGCCCGCCGAACAGATCGCCTTCAACCGCTGCGTCGAGATCGCGCGCAAGCATTTCGAGCTGGCCGGCGCCGTGCCGCTGAGCACGCCCGCCTTCGAACTGCGCGAGGTGCTGCTGGCCAAGGAAGGCGGCGACAGCGTCGACCGGCAGGTCTACGGCGTGCACCGGTTGGCCGATGGCGGCGAGGACACGGACTACGCCCTGCGCTTCGATCTCACCGTGCCGATGGCCCGGTTCGTCGCCCAGCACGCGGGCGAACTGACCTTCCCGTTCCGCCGCTACCAGATCCAGCCGGTCTGGCGCGGCGAGCGGGCCCAGGCCGGGCGCTACCGCGAGTTCGTCCAGTGCGACATCGACGTGGTCGGCGACCAGACGCTCAGCCTGATCAACGACGCCGAGATCCCGGCGATCATCCACGGGATCTTCAAGGAGATGAATATCGGGCCGTTCCAGATCCGAATGAGCAACCGCAAGCTCCTGGAAGGCTTCCTCTCCGGCTCCGGCATCCCGACGGACGCGATCGCCGACGCCATGCGGGTGATCGACAAGATCGACAAGGTCGGACCGGACGAGATCCGCAAGGAGCTGGCCGAGACCTACAGCCCGGCGGAAGATCAGCTCGACCGCATCATGGCCTATGTCTCCTTGCGCGGCCCGGCGGAGGAGGTGATCGAGAAGCTCCTCGCCCTCGCCCCGGCCGACAGCCTGAACGACACCTACGCGCAGGGCGTGGAGGAGCTGACCACCGTGGCCCGGGCCGTGGCCAGCCTGGGCCTGACCTCCGAGACCTTCGTGCTCGACCTCAGCGTCGCCCGGGGTCTCAGCTACTATACCGGGACGGTGTACGAGACGACCCTGGTCGACCACCCGGGGATCGGCAGCATCTGTTCGGGCGGGCGCTACGACAATCTGGCCGGCCTCTACACCAACCGGAAACTGCCCGGTGTCGGCATTTCGATCGGCCTGACCCGCCTCGTCACCCGTCTTATGGAAGCCGGACTGCTCCCGGTCGAGCAGGCGACCACCGCGCCGGTGCTCGTAACCGTGCTCGATCAGGACAAGCTCGACCGCTATCTCGCCGTCGCCGGCCGCCTGCGCAAGGCAGGGATCGGAGCCGAGGTGGCGACCGAGCAGCGCAAGGTCGGCCAGCAGTTCAAATATGCCGACCGCAAGGGCTTCACCCTGGCGCTGATCGCCGGCGAGGACGAGTTCGCCGCCGGCACCTGGCAGGTGAAGACGCTCGCGACCGGGGAGCAGGTGGTCGTCGAAGAGGCCGCGCTGGTCGAGACAATCCAGCAGATGCTGGGCTTGGAGAAGCTGGGCGGCTGATCGCCGGTCGCCGAAGGGCCTAACAAGTCGGTTTCACCGATTCTTAAGTCATTGCTGCGAGCCTGCGCGCACTGACACCGGTGGAAAGCGACACATGATGAGACTTACCTGCATTACGCTGATGATCGCGGCGGCGATCGGCCTTCACTCGGTCTCCTCTTACGCCGACACCTCGCTCTCGCTCGCCGACAAGGTCTCGCTCCAGGCGGCGATGCAGACCCATGTCGATCGCCTTACGGTCGACGGCGCGGTCCTGTATCTGGACCAGGAGAGCGGCGAGGTACGCCGTCTGCATCCGGTCAC
Organism: Thalassobaculum sp.; assembly: GCA_048983575.1. Lineage (GTDB taxonomy): Bacteria > Pseudomonadota > Alphaproteobacteria > Thalassobaculales > Thalassobaculaceae > Thalassobaculum. The sequence continues at coordinate 3,641,289 of JBLZTD010000001.1, forward strand.
GGCCCATCCGATGATCCTCGCCTTCGGGGAGCATTTCGTCCTCTGCTTCGACTTCCGCGACGACGCCGGAAACACGGTGCCGATCGACTACTACATGGCCCGCCAGGAGGCGAGCTACGTTGTCTTCCATACGGCCGTGGCGGACCGGTCGCTTCTCTCAAAGCTGATGAGCAACGGGCGGGTTACGAGGCTGAAGTGACCCTGGCCCGGCAAACCGACACAGGACCACCCGGTCCAGCGCGGCCGCGCTGGGCGCAGCGGCTCCATGTCCGATTTCTGGCGATCGTGACCGTCACATTCGTGGCGATCATCCTGCCGGGCGCGTGGCTCCTGTTCGGCTTCATGAATTTGGCGGACAACCAGATGCTGGCGAGCCGCATCGGCAGTCTGACCGCCCGCGCTGCCGGGGCGATCGACCGGCACGGTGCACACCTGGACCCGGCCTTGGCGCAGGACCTCCTGGCCCCTCTGGCGGCCGACCGGGCCTTTCTCTGCGCCGAACTGCGCGAAGCTCAGTCGGTTGTCGCCGCCGTACCCACCGCCCAGGGATGCCTGCCAGACCTGCCCGGCGATTTCGTGGAAATTCCGGTCGGCGACCGTAATGGCTGGACATTGAGGGCAGGATTTACCGACGCCGAGCTCGTCGAGACCCGACGTCTGGAACTCGCCCTCGGCGTTTCAGCGATCACCCTGGCCTTCCTCGCCGTCTTGGCAGCCGGCGGCCTGTCCTACAGGCTGCTGATCTGGCGACCGCTGAATCAACTGACCGAGACGATCCTGCTTTCGACCGACTCGGGCACCCGCGGCACGGTCGCCTGGGACAGCCGAGACGAGATCGGCCTGGTCGTCCGCGCCTATAACACCCTTGCCCTCAAGGAGACCGAGCGCGAACGTGAATTGAGAGGCGCCTACGATCGGGTCCGGGCGTCGGAGGATGCTCTCGGAGCCCTGAACAGGGATCTTGAGGCGCGCGTCCGACAGCGGACCGGAGAGCTGGAAATCGCGCTCCGGGAAGCCGACCGGGCCAACGAGTCCAAGACCAAGTTCCTGTGGTCCATGAGTTCATGAACTGCGCACGCCGCTGAACGCGATCATCGGGTTCTCCGAAATCATCTCAAGCGAGATCTTCGGACCGGTTCGACCGGCCCGTTACCGGAGCTGCGCCGACGACATCCTCTACAGCGGCCAGCACCTTCTCAAGGTCATCAACGATCTGCTCGACATCGCGCGGATCGAGGTCGGCCGGGAGAGCCTGGACGAAGCGCCGACGAAGGTCGATGTGCTGGTCGCCAATTCGCTCCGCGTCATCGCCCCGCTCGCCGAGGAGTCCGGGATCGTGCTGGAGAGTTCGATCCAAGATGGCGCAATGACCCTAATGCTCGAACTCGACGAAAATGCAGCAGATCCTTCTCAATCTTCTCGGAAACGCCGTGAAGCACACTCCCCGCGACGGCACGGTTTCGCTCGACGCGCGGATCACCGCCGACGGGCGGCCCTGCTTCTGCGTCAGCGATACCGGCCAAGGTATTCCGGCGGAGGCCATCACCCAGGTGCTGGAACCGTTCGGCCGAGCCGAGCACACCTCATCTTCTTCTTTCCACAAGGGCACGGGTCTCGGCCTACCGCTGGCGCGAAAGATGGCCGAACTGCATGGCGGCGAGTTGCTCCTCGAGAGCGAGGTCGGCCACGGCACCAGGGTCACCGTCCACCTGCCGGCGGACCGGCTGCTGTCCGGCGCCAACGAAAACCCAGCGCAGGCCGCCACCGGTTGAGCACGATACGCCGCTTCGGTTTCTTGGCCTGCGGTGCGCTGCCCCCCTCCCGTCAGACACGCGAGGAGCCCACCCAGTCGGCATGGGCTTTCAGCCGGTTCGTCAGCGCCGGCGGCTGGTCGTTCGGGATCGGGTCGATACGGATCCGAGACAGGCGCTTGCTGGCGAAGACCCAGGTACCGCCAACCCGACGGTAGGAATCCTCGTAGTGGCCGAAACCGGTGAAGCCGCTATGGCCCGGCGCCTCGATCGGCTCCCGGCCGTCCAGGAACTGAACCACGTCGACCATCGCCCAGACCGCCCGCGCCCGGTCCGGGCCGTCGAACGCGATCTCCGCCATATGACAGTGATGGACGGTCAGCGCTTCCTGCAGGCGGGCGCTGGCGCCGGCGACGAACTGGTCCGCGGTCGAGCCGGTCGGGGCCGAGCCGAACCCCTCGAACGTCGCCTCGTCCAGGAAGAGCCCACGCAGGCAATCCCACTGCTTGGTGTCGAGGAAGCGGCAGTACTGGGCCTTCAGGGTCTTGATCTTCTCGCGGTCCACCAGCCGCTCCGCCGTAATCTGGTCCTGGGACATGGGCTTCTCCTCCCTGGTCTTCTTAGCCTGTTTCCTCTGTCCTACCGCAGAGGCACTCTAGGACGAAGCAACCATGAGGGTCCGCCATGAACGACGCCAGCCAATCCGGGAACCATGCCGCCGACGCCGACTTTTCCAAGGGTGCGGCGTTTTGCGGCGGCCGTTACGTTCCGGCGGGCGAGGCGTCGATCCCGATCATGGACTGGGGATTCGGCAAGTCGGACGTCACGTATGACGTGGTCCATGTCTGGAACGGCGCCTTCTTCCGGCTGGACCGGCACCTGGCACGGTTCGAGAAGTCCATGGCGGGGCTGCGGATGTCCCTGCCCTACGACCGGGAGGGGATCAGCACCATTCTGACGGAATGCGTCCGCCTGAGCGGCCTGCGCGAGGCCTATGTGGCGATGATCGCCACACGCGGCGTGCCGCTGCCCGGTATGCCGCGCCGGCCGAGCCTCATGCGGAACCGGTTCCATGCCTACGCGATTCCCTGGATCGACGTGATCCCGCCGGACGTACAGGAGCGCGGCGCCCATCTGATCATCGCGAAGACACCGCGCATCGCGCCGGAGAGCGTCGATCCGACCATCAAGAACTTCCACTGGGGCGATCTTGTGCGGGCGATGTTCGAAGCGGAGGATGCCGGCGCCGACAACGCCATCCTGCTCGATGGCGCCGGACTGGTCACGGAGGGGCCCGGATTCAACGTCTTCATGGTCAAGAACGGCGCCGTCGTTTCACCGGATCGGGGCGCGCTGGAGGGCATCACCCGGCAGACCGTTTTCGATCTTTGCGACGCATTGGGCATTGCCTGGGAGATCAGGGCGATCACCGCCGACGAACTCCGCGACGCCGACGAGATTTTCACCTCGACCACCGCGGGCGGAGTCATGCCGGCCTCGCGCATCGACGGGACGATCCTGTCAAACGATCGCCCCGGACCGGTCTCCGCCCGCCTGAAGGACGCCTATTGGCAGTGGCACCGAGAAGGCCGCGACTGCACGCCGATCGACTACGGCTGACCTGGCGCAGCCGTCAGGGTGGATTGACCTGTTAAGAAATTTCTAATGCATTTCGCCCAACATCGGCAGATTGACGGCCGATGGAGACGGCGAAGTGGGCTTTTCCTGGCAGAGCGTGAAACCGAGTCATCAGGTGCTGATCGGCGCGTCGATCGGCGTGCTGACGCTCCTCGGCGCGTTCGCCTACGACAAGTGGACACTCTACCAATCTGAAATCGCCGACGCTCGGGGCGAGGCCCGAAGAACGGCCGAGTTGCTGGCACGCCACACCGAACGGGCCTTCGACGGCATCGATGCCATGCTGCGCGAAATCGACCGTCTGCGGATCGAAACAGAGGATCAGGCCGGCGTCACTGCGCTCAACCACAAACTCCTGAAAGCCGTGCACGGCGGCACGCCCGTCCTGAGGACCATCGGATGGGTGAACAGCGAAGGCGAACGAACGGCGACGTCGCTCGCGGCGGAGCCACCGCCCGTGAATATCTCGACCTATGCTGCTTTCCAGGATTTGCGCGGCCGCGGACCCGACGATCCCGTCGAGTACGTCACGGCGCCCTTCTTCTCGACCATTCTAGGCACCGAAGCTGTTTTCGTCGCTCGGAGAACCAGCACGCCCGGCGGGAAGTTCCTCGGTATCGCCTATGGCCTGCTCGACCCCCTGTACTTCTCCAAGGTTTTTCAGGCAGCCGATCTCGGCGGCTCATCGGTCATCACCCTGTCCAAGAGCGACGGGACGATCCTGGCGGCCCATCCGGTCGCAGATCTTTCCGCCGACTCACCCTCCGTCGAGTCGCCACTATCCGTGGAAGCTATCGGACCGGCCCGATCAGGGTCGATGCGCACCGGCGGCGAAGCGAATGCGGCCGATCAAATCGTCGGGTTCGCACTGACAGAGGATCGCCGTTTCCTGCTCTCGATCGCGGTGCCCTTCGAGACCGCGCTTGCGGATTTCTATGACGAACTTCTCGGTGGCCTCTGGCGCGTGCTGCTCGCCGTCTGTCTGCTCTTCGCCATTGCCGGCGCCTTGGTCGCGCAGACCCGGCGACGGGAGGCGCTCGGCAACCGGCTACGCCACAGCGAGCGACGCTTCCGGGATTTCGCCCAGGCGTCGGGCGACTGGTTCTGGGAGACCGATGCAGAGCATCGGATGATCTGGATTTCCAAGGCCGTCGAGACGACCGCAGGCGTTCCCCAGGATTGGCATATCGGTAAGCGTCGCAGAGACATGTGCTCAATACCCCTGATGTCCGACCCGGGCATGCTGGCCGAGCACGAGGCGCTGCTGGACCGGCATGAGCCGTTTTCCGACTTCGAGTACCCGCGGGAAACCGCCGACGGCGTAGTTTGGATCCGGACCAGCGGAGTGCCGATCTTCGACGGCGATGGAAATTTTCTAGGCTATCGCGGCAGCGCCCGCGACATCACCGACTTCATCGACGCCAAGGCCCGCCTCAAGGATGCCACGGACGCGATCCCCGGCGGCTTCATGCTGTTCAACGAGGCCGGCGAGCTCGTCTACAAGAACGCCCCGACGCAGCAACCAACAGGCCTCGCAGCATTCGAGACGCTCGGAGAGACATTCGAAACCATCATCCGGCGCTCCGCCTACGGCGGCATGGTCGAGGAGGCAAAGCAAGACCCCGAGGCTTGGATCCGCTGGCGGATCGAGCGCCACCGGGCCGCCGATCGCCCCTCGCTCATCCACGTCAACGGACGGGCGATCGAGCTCATCGAGCGGCCGACCTCCGACGGCGGCCGCGTATTGCTGCGTTTCGACGTCACGGACCGGGAACTGGCGTATGAGGAATTGCGCCGGGCCCGCGACGCGGCGAACGCGGCGAACCAGGCCAAGTCCGATTTCCTGGCGAGCATGAGCCACGAATTGCGCACGCCGCTCAACGCGATCATCGGGTTCGGCGAAATCCTCGAACGGTCGTCGATGCGCGCACTCAAGGCGGATCAGATCAGCGAATACAGCGGGTACATCGTCTCCAGCGGCCGGCTCCTTCTGAACCTCGTCAGCGATGTCCTCGACCTGTCGAGTATCGAGTCCGGCCATATGAAAGTCGATCTGCAGAGCGTCGGCATCCGAGCGATCGTCGATCGCGCGGTGGAAAACGTGCGCCCGCTGGCGACCCAGCGGGAGATAGACCTCCAGATCGACGTTCCGGATGCGGCCGGCAACGTTCGGGCGGATGGACAGCGCACTATTCAGCTCCTGCTCAACCTCCTCTCCAACGCCATCAAGTACAACAACCCCAAAGGTTTCGTGCGCGTGGAAGTACTGGAGGAGAACGGCCAGGTCACGTTCCTGGTGACCGACAGCGGACCGGGGATCGCCCCGGAAAAGGCCGCACGCCTGTTCTCCCCGTTCGACCGGCTTGGTGCCGAGTTCGGCAACATCGAGGGAACGGGCATCGGTCTTGCGCTGTCGAAGCGGCTTGCCGCGGCAATGTCGGGTCAGCTCGGATACTATCCGGCTCAGCCGAGCGGCAGCACGTTCTGGTTCACCCTGCCGGCCTCAGAGGGCGCGACCGTCTCGGCTTCGGACAGGCGCGTGACGAACAGCGTCCCTGACAGCCTCGGAGCTTTCACCGTTCTGTGCATCGAAGACAATCCCATCAACATGCGGATCGTCGAACATGCGGTAGGCGACGTTCCCGACCTGACCTTGCTCAAAGCGATGACCGGAACCGAGGGGCTGAACCGCGCGCAGGTCAACCAGCCGGACGTGGTCTTTCTCGACCTGAGCCTGCCGGACATGTCCGGATACGATGTTCTCACAGGGCTGCGCGCGAACCCCGATACCGCGGGGATCCCGGTCATCGCCCTCACCGCGTCGGCGATGGCCGAGGACATCCAGCGCGGCGAGAAGGAAGGATTCTTCCGCTACCTGACCAAACCCCTCGACCTTGCGGCGTTTCACGCGACACTTCGCGAAGCGCTCGCCGACCGCCGCGCCCCGGCACCGTCAGCGGTGCGGGCGCCGGCGGCGACCGCCCCGGCCCCGACCCGGTCTCCACACGCGGAGGAAGCCTCCCGTCTTACCGACGACGACCTCATCGACACAGATCGGCTGGAGGCCATCCGGTCGCTGACCCAGCCCGCGATCTGCGACACCTTGCTGGAGCAGCTCTGCGAGGATATCGAACGGCAGGCGAGCACTTATTCGGACGTCATCGCCTCTGACGACCTGCCGGCGGCCGAGAGAGCCATGCATTCCCTGAAGGGACAGTGTCTCAACATGGGCGCCGTGGCCCTCGGAGAGTTCGCCTCCCAACTCTACCAGGCGGCCCGGATCGAAGACCGCGCCACCCTGGAAGGGGCGCGGGAGGAGTTCACCGCCATCTGCAGCGCGACCGTGACGCGCCTGAAGCGGGAGGTCGGAACGGAACGCAAGCGGAAGGACCGCTCGGCCGTCAACGCCGCCTGACAAGGTTCCGGACAGAGAAACGGGACCCGCCTTCCGACAGGTCCCGCTTCGATGTCGCGGACGAAAACCGGGCCAACAGGCCCGCATCCGATCGGCTCAGAACGTCTTGTCGGTCTGAGGCCGGTACTTGTTCTTCGGCGAGAATCCCGAGCGGGCGGCCTCACGTGGGTCGCGCACCCAGACCTCCCGGTTGGGGTGCAGGCCGCCGCCGCGGGTGGCCGGGACCGCGGTATGCCGGGCCCGGTGCAGCAGCCGGGTATCGGCGATCCCGCAATTCGGATGGACACCGCCGTTGTCGGCGACCTCCTTCTCCCATTTCGTCTGGCGCGCCGCCCGCGTGGCGGGATCGTTCAGAGCGGTACACGTCAGTTCGTTGGTGTTGAGATCGGCCACGATCTCGTCACCGTCCTCGATCAGCGCGATCGGTCCGCCCAGGGCCGCTTCCGGACCCACATGGCCGATCACCAGGCCGACGGACCCGCCCGAGAACCGGGCATCGGTCATCAGGCCGACGGCGATGCCACGCTCGCGGCACAGGGTCGTGATGCGGGAGGTCGGGTCCAGCATCTCCGGCATGCCCGGCGCTCCGCTCGGCCCCTCGTAGCGCACGATGATCATGTCGTTGTTCTCGAAGCTGTCCGGCGTCTCGTCGAGCGCCTTCAGCAGACCCGCCTCGCCCTCGAAGACGCGGGCCTTGCCGACGAAGCGGTTGTCCTCGAGCCCGACCTCAACACCGGCCAGCTTGAGAATGGCGGAGAAGTCCGGCGACAGGTTGCCGCCGAGCACCCGCAGGCCGCCGGTCGGCTTGTACGGCTTCTCGACCGGGTAGACGACCCGACCATCCACCGCTTTGGTGCCGAGGCGCGCGACCTGCTCGGCCAAAGTCTCTCCTGTGCAGGTCAGCACGTCGCCGTTCAGCAGTCCGGCCTCCAGCAGCTCGCGCACGATCACCTGCACGCCGCCGACCCCGTCGATATCGACCATGGAGTATTTGCCGTAGGGCCGGGCGTCGGTCAGCACCGGCACCACGTGCTGGGACAGGTGGTTGAACTCCTCCGGCGTGATGACCTCTTTCCAGAAGTCCGCATAGCCGGCGGCCCGCGCGATCTCCGGCGCGTGCAGGGTGACGTTGGTCGACCCGCCGATCGCCATGGAGACGATCATCGCGTTGCGCAGGCTGTCCCGCACCACGATGTCGCGCGGCTTCAGGTCCTGCTCGATCATGTTCGCCAGATGCTGCACCAGCACCGGCGGGAACTCGGTCAGGCGGCGCGGATCGTCGGACGGCGGCGCCACCATTTCCAGGGGCTGCAGACCGACCACGCCGATGAAGGTCTGCATGGTGTTGTAGGTGAACATGCCGCCGCAGCTGCCGAAGCCCGGGCAGGCATGGCAGGAGATGTGGTGGCGGAACTCGGGGTCCGGGTTGCCGGCGACCTGATAGGCGCTGACGATGTCGAGCGCCTCGCCGGTGTTGGGGTCATGGCCCGGACGGATCGGCCCGTCGGACATGATGATGGCCGGCTGATTGTGCTCGAGCAGCGCGGCCAGGGTGCCGACCGGCGGCTTGTCGCAGGCGACCACCGCGATGGTTCCAGCCAGGCCCGTCGCCTCCAGATGTTCGCACAGGGCGTCGTGGGTGACCTCGCGGCCGATCAGCGAGTACCGCATCTCCCGCGTGCCGTTGCGGATGCCGTCGGAGGTGGCGATGGTGTATTCCGGCTGCACCAGCCGCAGGCGCAGCTTGTCGGGCTCGGCCCCGATCCGGCTCTTGAGGGCCTCGTGGATCGCCTCGACCTTCGCCTGGACGCCGAGATAGCACTGGCTGTCGCCCTTGGTGCCGACGACGCCGACGGACGGCTCGTGGATCAGGTCCGGGTCAGTGCCGAGCTCGCGGGCGAGCCCGATGGTCTGGGCCGAGCGGCCCGGATGGCGGTCGATCAGTACGGTTCTTGCGTTTCTCACAGGCGTTTCCTCTGGTCGGCACGAGACGGTCGGTTTTCCGGTTTGCGGCGTCCGTGGCGGACCCGCCCCCGATCCGGCCCGGATGGTAGTGCATGGCGCGGTATTCGGCCAAGGAGTGGAACCCCTGGAAAGGGATGTCAATATCAGGCGGCCGGGAACCGCCTGTGCGCGCAGGCGCGGTCAATCGATCGACATGCGTCAGATGGGGAGTTGTGCCGTATCTCAGTCGGCGGGAGAGTACGCGGGTAATGCAATCATCGGCGAACCCCGCCCATGTTCGACCTCACTCTCACCTTTGACAACGGTCCGGACCCGAAGGTCACGCCGCGGGTGCTCGACATCCTGCGGGCGCGGGGGCTGAAGGCCACCTTCTTCGTGGTCGGCCGCAAGCTCGACCACCCGGACGGGCCCGCCCTGGTCCGCGCCGCCCTGGCCGACGGCCACCGGATCGGCAACCACACCCTCACCCACTCCACGCCGCTTGGCGAGAACCCGGCGCCGGACGCCGCCGAGACCGAGATCGCCGCCACCGACCGCCTGCTCCGCAGGATCGGCGTCGAGACCCGGCTGTTCCGGCCGTTCGGCGGCGGGGGCAATCTGGACACCCGCCTGCTCAAACCCTCCGTGGTCGACCACCTGGTGGCCGAGGGCTATTCCTGCGTCCTGTGGAACGCCATTCCGCGCGATTGGGCCGATCCGGTGGGCTGGGTCGAGACCGCGCTGGCGCAATGCGAGGCGCAACCCTGGACCCTGATCGTGCTGCACGACCTGCCCACCGGCGCCATGGGCCGGCTGGAAGAGTTTCTCGACAAGGCCACCGCGCTGGGCGCCCGGTTCCGCCAGGACTTCCCCGAGGCCTGCGTGCCGATCCGCGCCGGCCGCGTCGCCGCACCGCTGACCGACTACGTGTCGACCCTGCCCTGAAGCCGCATCAGAGGAGACCGGTCGTGAAGCTCTATATCGGCGGGAAATGGTCGAGCACCTGGACGATGCGCGGCTGGCTCGCCTGCAAACTGTCCGGCCTGCCCTTCGACACCGAGACCATCTTCCTGTCGCGCGAGGACAGCCGGGAGAAGCTCGAGGCGGTCTCGCCGACCGGCCGCATCCCCCTCCTCCTGCATGACGGCCAGCGGATCACCGACACCTGGGCGATCGCCGAGTACCTGTGGGAGCTCGCGCCGGACAGCGATATCTGGCCGCGGGACCGCCGCGCCCGCACCGCCGCCCGGATGATCGCCGGCGAGATGCATGGCCATTTCTTCGAGCTGCGCTACTCGCTGCAGATGAACCTGGTGAAGCGCTGGCCGATCGCCAACGGCATCCCGTCCAACGTGAAGCTCCTGGACAAGCCCGGCGTGCGCGATCAGGTCGCGCGCGTCCAGAAGATCTGGCAGGCGACCAGGGCGGACTGGGGGGCCGGCGGGCCGTACCTGTTCGGCGAGCGGTTCTGCTTCGCCGACGCGATGTATGCGCCCATGGCCAGCCGGTTCCGCACCTACAGCGTCGAGACCGACCCGGTCTCCGCCGCCTATATCGACGCCTGCCTCGACCACCCCTACGTCCTCGAATGGATCAGGGGCGCCGAGGAACAGGCGCGGGAGCTCGGCTGGGACGCCGTCAGGGCCTGGCCGTGACCACGATGCCGGCCCGCCCCCGCCCCGGCTTGCGGGCCTAGGGTGAAACCCTCCGGCCATCGGGCCCGCCCGGCGATGTCGAAGGGTCGGATGTCGCTTGGGAGCTCGGTCTCGACGGCAAGGCCACGGTGATTGCCACCGTCATCGCCAGCAGTCCGGCCGACATCCAAAGCGCGCCCGGCAATCCGGCAAACTGGTAGAGGACACCCGATAGAAGCGTCCCGCCGAACCGGCCGATGGCGTTCGCCATGTAGTAGAAGCCGACATTCAGGGCGACCTTGTCGGCATCGGAGTAGGCCACGATCAGGTAGGAATGGATCGAGGAGTTCATGGCGAACACGACGCCGAACAGCATCAGTCCGCCGATCAGCACCCAGGACCGGATGCCCTCCGACAGTGCCCACCCGGTCGCGCCCGAGACGGTCTCCAGGGTGGACGGCATCATCGCCGCGGCGAGCAGCGCCGGAATGATTGCCAGGCATGCTCCCCACCCCTTTGCGAGGCCGGGAGCCCTGGAGGCGGCGTCGCGCCCCAGCATCCGGGGGGCAACCGCCTGGACCATGCCGTAGCCGATCACCCAGACGGCCATGAAGGCCCCGACCTGATCGAAGGTCCACCCGAGCTGGTCGTACAGGAAGATCGGAACACCGACGACGAACCAGACGTCCCGCGATGCGAAGAGAAATACGCGGGCAGCCGACAGGATGTTGATCTCGCGGGTCTTGGAGAACAGCTCGCGGCCTTTGACCTTCTCCTTGGCACGGCCCAGGTCGGCTCGAACCAGGACCAGGGCGACTGCCAGCACGATGGCGAGCCCAGCCGCCATGACCCATAGGGACCACACGAAACCGAGGGTCTGGAGCATCACGCCGCCCACCAGGAAGCCGACCCCCTTCAGAGCGTTCTTCGACCCGGTCAGCACCGCGACCCATTTGAAGAGCCCGCCCTGGTCGCCGGACGCGACGACAAGCTTCACCGCCGACTTGGAGCTCATCTTCGTGAGGTCCTTGGCGATCCCGGACAGCGCCTGCGCCGCCATGACATAGGCCACCGACATCGCGGCGACCCAGCCGGGATCGAGCAGCGACAGCATGACCAGCGCGGCGATCTGGACCGCCAGTCCGACGAACAGGGTGACCCGAAGCCCGAACCGCGCTCCCACCCATCCGCCGACGAAATTGGTGATCACGCCCATCGCCTCGTAGAGAAGAAAGAGGACCGCGATGTCGATGGGCGAGTAGCCGAGCCGGTGGAAATGCAGAAGCACCAGCATCCGCAACGCACCATCGGTCAGGGTGAAGCCCCAATAGGCGGCGGTGACCGTGGCGTAGTCCTTGAGGTTGGTCATGGCGGGCTCCAGGCCGTCACAGCGAGCGGGCGATCTTGGCCGTCAGTTCCATCATCCGGTTCATGTAGCCCCATTCGTTGTCGTACCAGGCGTAGACCTTCACCATCCGCCGATCGACCACCATGGTCGACGGCGCGTCGACGATGCTGGAGCGGGGATCGTTGACGTAGTCGCTGGAGACCAGCGGACGTTCCTCGTAGCCGAGGATGCCCTTCAGGGCCCCTTCGGCCGCGTCCCGAAACAGGCCGTTCACTTCCTCGACGGTGGTGTCCCGAGAGACCTCGAAGACGCAATCGGTGAGCGAGGCGTTGAGCAGGGGGACGCGGACGGCGTGGCCGTTGAGCTTCCCCTTGAGCTCCGGATAGATCAGCGTGATGGCCGTCGCCGACCCGGTCGATGTGGGAATGAGCGAATTCAGGGCGGACCGGGCCCGGCGAAGATCGGACTTCGGCCGGTCGACCAGCACCTGGGTGTTCGTCACATCGTGGATCGTCGTCATGGTCCCGCGTTCGATCCCGATGCCTTCATGCACAACCTTCACGACCGGGGCGAGACAGTTCGTGGTGCAGGAGGCGGCGGTGACGACATCGTGCCGGGCCGGGTCGTAGAGGTCGTCGTTCACGCCCATCACGATGTTGAGCGCCCCGGCGTCCTTTACCGGGGCCGAGACGATGACCTTCTTGACCCCTCGGTCGAAATACGGCTTCAGGCTGTCCACCGTTTTGAACTTGCCGGTGCATTCGAGGACGATATCGATGTCCTCGCCGGACCAGGGCAGGTTGGCAGGCGACGCCGCGTCGGTGACGGGGATCGCCCTCCCGTCGACGACCACCGACCCCGCATCATGGGCCACCGGAACCGTCCATCGGCCGTGAACGCTGTCGAACTCCAACAGATGGGCGACGATCTCCGCGCCCCCCGATGTCTCGTTCATGGCGGCGATTTCGAAGGCCGGGTTGCCAATCCCCGCCCGCACCCCGAGCAGCCCCATACGGCCCATTCCATTGATGGCGACCCGTGCCGGCATTTCCTGAACCTCCTGCGTTCGGATGGGGCGGACCATGTCCGACGATCTAGCGGTGGACACAACCTCGATCCAACGATACAAATATCTTTGAAATGAATGAAGCACAAGCGATAGAAGCCCTGACCGGGATGGCCCATGAGCATCGGATGCGGGTCTTCAAGCTGCTTATGAAATGCGGCCCTTCGGGACTGCCCGCGGGAGAGATCGGAGACCACCTCGGGATCAGCAGGTCGAGCGTCTCGTTCCACCTGAACCAGATGGAACGGGCCGGCCTTCTCAGGTCCTGGCGGGTCCACCGGAACATCTTCTACGCGGTGGAACTGGAGGGGATGCGGAACCTGATCGCGTATCTGACGGAGGACTGCTGCGACGGTCACCCGGAAGTCTGCGATTCCCCTGTTACCGGTGTGCCTATATCCGTTTGCGAAGAGGGAGTGGATCGATGACGGGCCTGTCGCGTTACAATGTGCTATTTCTGTGCACGGGAAACTCCGCCAGGAGCATCATGGCCGAGTGCGTCCTGAAGCGGCTCGATGCCGAGCGGTTCGACGCTTTCAGCGCCGGCAGCCAGCCGAAGGGTGTCGTGCATCCCTATGCCATCGACCTCCTGAAGCATCAGAACTATCCGACGGACCAGCTTCGCTCGAAGGACTGGAATGAATTCGCCGGTGCCGACGCCCCGGAGATGGATTTCGTCTTCACGGTCTGCGACGACGCCGCCAAGGAGGTTTGTCCGGTCTGGCCGGGACAGCCGATGTCGGCGCACTGGCCGGTGATCGACCCGGCGGGTGTGGAGGGAAACGAGGCGGAGAAGCGCTTCGCCTTCGCCGAGGCCTTCCGCATGATCCACACGCGGCTTTCGATCTTCGTCAGCCTGCCGATCCGGTCGCTCGACAAACTCACGCTGAAGAAGCGGCTCGACGCCATCGGCAAGACCGGCGCGTCCGACGAGCTGTCGGCGGTGTAAGCATACGAGCTTCGCGCACTCCGGCTGTAAGCGGTTCAACAACCGGTTCCAGCCGTCCTCCGATGCCCGGTGGAGCCGCCGTATTCTCGTAGGAAAGCTGGCGGAGGGGATGGGATTCGAACCCACGTTAGGGGTTTCCCCCTAAAACGGTTTAGCAAACCGCCGCCTTCAGCCACTCGGCCACCCCTCCGCCGGGAGGGCTTATCCGGCGGCCGGTTGCCCGACCGCCGCACGGCGTATGCGCGCCCCTTCTACGGGGCGCCGGCGGCCGTCGTCAAGCGCCGTGCATCATCGGCCGCAGTACGGCGCGAACCGGCGGCGGGAAACCGCTGGAACCGTGCCGGTCAGAAATCGAGCGCCTGGGTCAGATCGCCGATCAGGTCGTCGGCCGCCTCGATGCCGACGGCCAGCCGGATCAGGTCGTCCGGCACCGGCGAGTCCGGCCCCTCGGTCGACCGGCGGTGCTCGGCCAGGCTCTCTGTGCCGCCGAGCGAGGTGGCGCTGGTGAAGACGCCCATGCGCCGCATCGCCTCCAGCGCCGCCTCCTTGCCGCCCTCGATCCGGATCGACAGCATGCCGCTGAACCCACCGCTCATCTGACGCTGGGCCACCGCGTGGCCCGGATGGTCCGGCAAGCCCGGATACAGCACCTGCGTGATCCGCGGATGGGCCCGCATCGCCTCGGCGATCGCCAGGGCGTTCTCGCAGGCCTTGCGGACCCGGATATGCAGGGTGCGCATGCCGCGGAGCAGCAGCCAGGCCTCCTGCGGGCCGATCACCATGCCGAGATCCTTGCGCACCATCCGTATGCGCCGCCAATACTCGTCGTCGCGAGCGGTGATCAGCGCCCCGGCCAGAACGTCGCTGTGCCCGTTCAGGAACTTGGTCGCCGAATGCATCACCAGGTCGGCGCCGTGCTCCAGCGGCCGGGTCAGCACCGGCGTCGCGACGGTGCTGTCGACCGCCAGCCGGGCACCGGCCCCGTGGGCGATCTCGGCGGCGGCGGCGATGTCGACCACGTTCCACAGCGGATTGGCCGGTGTCTCGACCCAGACCAGCTTGGTCTCGCCCGGACGCATGGCGGCGCGCAGGGAGTCCAGGTCGCCGGCCTCGACATACTGCACCTTCAACCCCCAATGGGTGGCGAAGTCGTTCAGCCAGGCGCGCACGCCCCAATAGAGGACGTCCTGCACCACCACATGGTCGCCCGGCGACAGCGCCAGGAAGGGCGCGGTCACCGCCGACATGCCGGAGGCCAGCACCATCGCCTCCTCCCCACCCTCGAGTTGGGCCAGCAGGGCCTCGACCTGGGCATAGGTCGGGTTGTCGGTGCGGGTGTAGTTGTAGCCGGGACCGACGATCCCGCCCGGCGGACGCTCGTAGGTAGTCGCGGTATGAATTGGCGGCACCACCGCCCCGTTCTCCGGGTCGATGAAGCCGAGCGCCTGGGCGGCGAGGGTCTCGGGCGCGAGCGGCCGGTTGGTCTTCATGGGGATGTCCTCAGGTCGATCGGGCGGCGACCCTACCCGAAAACGCCGCTCAATCGAAGTAGCGCGTGGCCGCCAGAAGTCCGCCGAGCCGGGCCCGGGTGGCGATCTCCCGATGGGCCGCCTCGTCGCCGATCAGCAGGGCCGCTCCCGGCGACAGACCACGCCGCGCAAGCAGGTCGGCGAGCCAGGCGGCGCTCTCGGCGATACCGCCTGGCGGAGCGACACCCTGCAGATCGAGACGCCAGCCCGCGGCGGCGGCCGTTGCCGGGATCGCGGATCGGATCGCCTCCCCGGCCGGCCCTCCCGATGCGGTCAGGGCAACGACTTCCCACCGACGGGACAGAGAGGGCGGCGATCTTCCGCGCGACCGTCGGCGGAGCGGTCAGGGTGCCGTCGGCACCGATCCGGGGACCGAACGACCCGTAGTCGATCCAGTCGCGGCCGAGCGCGAAGATCAGGGCGGCGGGCGTGCGACCGCAATCGGCCAGGACCGCGGCAAAGGTCCGGTCATCGAGGCCCAGTTCGGCCGCCCGGCGCCGGCGCATCGCCAGCACCTCAAGGGGCGGCGTCCGGCGCGCCTTCTTCGCCGCCTTGCGCCAGCAGAAGGTCGACCAGTTCGAGGCCGTATCCAACGGCGGGCCGCCGTTGTGGCCAAGCATCTCCCGGGCGAGGTCCTGGGCCGTGCGCCAGCGCGGCGGCGCCCGCTTACTCATCCGTCGTGCCGATCCGATCATCGCTCCCCCGGTCCCGCGTCGTGCCCGTCGTCGTGCCCGTAGTCGTGCCCGGGTAGTCTGGCAGCATGCCGGAACCGACGTTAGAGGGTTCCTGCACCGCACACGAGATCGGCGCGCCTGCCGAGCACGCGCGCCGATCCTGTCATCCGGGTCTTCCGTCTCGGGGCCGTAGGGTCAGGCCCGCATCATGTCACCGCACTCGCCGCAGCCGAGACGGGTCGTCGCCCGACGGCCGGCCGCCGCGCGGGCAGTATCGACGACCCAGCGGCCGAGGGTCTTGAAGGCGTGGGCCATCGCCTGGGCCCGGAGCCGGCGGCCGCGGTTCACACCCCGGTCGATGGCCTCCTGGGAGATCCCGCCACCGGCACCGACGGCACCAACCGCCGAACCCATCGGGAACCCATCAGTCCGTGCAGTCGCAACATTGATCTTGGTCATCGCTACCTCCGTACCTGCACCGTCGAAAAGCCGTCCGGCGCCTCTGTCTGACCGAGATGTAAACCTTTTCCGGGGATCGTTAATCAGGTAGGATGGCATCGAATTCATGCTCCGGATGAATTAATTCTGGACGGTTAAGGGGATGGTTCCGCCATGGACGTACTGACGGGAATGTCGATTTTTGCGGCGGTTGTGGAGAACAACAGCCTTGCGGGAGCGGCTCGACATATGAATTTGTCGCCGTCGGTGGTCTCCAAGCAGCTTTCGGCGCTTGAGGACAGGCTGGGCGTCCGGCTGCTGAACCGCACGACGCGACGGGTCAGCCTGACCGAGGTCGGCTCGGCCTATTATGATCGCTGCAAGCGCATTCTAGCCGATGTGGACGAGGCCGAGGCGGCGGTCAGCACGGCGCACAGCTCGCCGCGCGGCCTGCTCAAGATCACGGCCCCCTCGACCTTCGCCCACCGCCATGTGGCGCCGCATCTGCCCGGCTTCCTCGACCGCTTTCCCGAGGTACAGGTCCAGCTTCTGGTCGCCGACCGGCTGGTCGACCTGGTCGAGGAAGGCATGGATCTCGCCATCCGCATCGCCCAGCTCAAGGACAGCTCGCTGATCGCCCGCAAGCTGGCCCCGAACCACCGCAAGCTGGTCGCGGCACCGAGCTATCTGGAGAAATGGGGGATGCCGTCGCGACCGGAGGATCTCTCCGACCACGCGCTCATCACCCTTCAGCCGGGCAGCCCGATCAACGACTGGCACTTCCGGGTCGACGGCGAAGAGAAGATCGTCCGTGCGCGCGGTACCATCGCCACCAATCACGGCGACTCCATCCTGGCGCTCGCGCTTTCCGGCGCCGGCCTCACCATGCTCGCGGCCCATGTGGCGGGCGAGTACCTGCAGGACGGCCGCCTGGTCTCCGTGCTCGACGACCTGGTCAGCGAGGACGTCCCGATCTACGCGGTCTACCCGTCGAACCGACATCTGTCGCCCAAGGTGCGGGCCTTCGTCGACTACCTGGTCGAGATCTACGGCTCCAAGCCGTATTGGCTCGACCGCACGGTGACCCGCGGACGCGACGCCGCGGAATAGACATCGCCGGGTTTCCATCCGCACGGACCCGGACTTGCCCGCGGCGCAGAGATTTTCTATCCCTGAAGCCTCCGCCGGCGGCAGCCGGCCCGCTCCCGCGACCGAGGAGGCCGGTGTTATGGACCTTCATCCCCCCGTCGTTCCAGAAATCCCGATAGACCCCTTCTCCCTCGATACCGTACGCGCCGACCGGTTCCCCGAGGCAGGTCCCCTTCCCTGGCTGGACCAGGACGACGCAGACGCGCGGATCGATGCGCGGGAAGCGGCGGGAGAGCTCTCGGCCGACCAGGCGGCCCTCTGCCGCCAGTTCCGCAAGCGGGGGTACGTCATCCTTCCGGGCTTCTTCGACGACGCCGCCGTTTCCGGCGCCTGGGACGCCTACGAAAAGGCGATCGAGGAGGGAGTGGTGACACCTCCGGCAGAGCGGTCGGAGACACTCGATCTAGACGTGCCGAAACGCCTTCTCAACCCGCATTTCCATCTGCCGGAAGTGGCCGCGCTGCTCCGCGATGCGCGGGCGCTCGATCTGATCTCAATGCTGCTCGGCGCCCAGGCGCTCCCGTTCCAGACGATCATCGGCCACAAGGGATCGCAGCAGAGGGCACATTCCGACTCCATCCACATGACGACCTATCCCAAAGGCTATCTGGCGGCGAGTTGGATCGCGCTGGAGGACATCCATCCCAACTCCGGTCCGCTGATCTACTATCCGGGCTCCCACCGCCTGCCCTACGCCCTCGCCCGCGAATGCGGGATCGGGGTCGAGGAGGCCCAGGGCGGCTACGGCGCCTATCACGAGAAATACGAGCCCTTCGTCCAGAACCTCATCGCGGAGCACGGTCTGGAACCCGCCTATTTCGAGGCGAAGCGGGGCGACATGCTGGTCTGGCACGCCAATCTGCTGCATGGCGGATCGCCGCGCCGGGACCTGAGATGGACCCGGAAGGCACTGGTCTGCCACTACTTCGCCGAGGGCTGCATCTGCTACCACGACTACGCCGCCACGCTGAGCCATCTGCACCACCGACCGGTGCACCCCATCGAGGAAAGCAGCTTTGACGCCGACGCCTATCTCGCCGCGAACCCGGATGTTGCCGCGGCGGGCGTCGATGCCTATCAGCACTACGTGACGTTCGGCTTCAAGGAAGGCCGAATGCTTCGCCCCTAGCGGTCAGCTTCAGCCTGGCCCGACACGCCGTCCGAAACGCCGTTGAACTCACCCGCCCATAAGCGCACCGTCGCGACACTTGCCCAATTCGTGGAGGAAACCGACCATGGCCCGCTGGCTGAAGACCGCCCGCTCTGACGAGGAACGCCAGGAGGACGACGCCAAGGTACGCGCCGTCGTCGAGTCGACGCTGGCGGATATCGCCGCCCGGGGCGACGCCGCGGTACGCGCGCTGTCGGAAAAGTTCGACAAGTGGTCGCCCGACAGCTTCAGGCTGAGCGACGGGGAGATCGAGCGGGCCCTGGCCGAGCTCTCTCCGTCCGACCTGGATGACATCCGCTTCGCCCAGGCGCAGATCCGCGGATTCGCCGAGCACCAGAAGGCGGCGCTGCAGGACATCGAGGTCGAGACCATGCCGGGTGTCGTGCTCGGCCACAAGAACATCCCGGTCAATGCGGTGGGCTGCTACGTGCCGGGCGGGAAGTACCCGCTGGTCGCCTCCGCCCATATGAGCGTGGTCACCGCCAAGGTCGCCGGCGTGAAACGCATCATCACCTGCGCGCCGCCCTTCGAGGGCCGACCGAACCCGGCCATCGTCGCGGCCCATACACCTGGGCGGCGCCGACGAGATCTACTGCATGGGCGGCATCCAGGCGGTGGGCGCCATGGCCCTGGGCACCGAGACCATCGGCGGCGTCGACATGCTGGTCGGCCCCGGCAACGCCTTCGTCGCAGAGGCCAAGCGTCAGCTCTTCGGCCGCGTCGGCATCGATCTGTTCGCCGGTCCGACCGAAACCCTGATCGTCGCGGACGAGACCGTGGACGGGGAGATCTGCGCCGTCGACCTGCTGGGTCAGGCCGAACACGGCCCCACCTCGCCGGCCATCCTGGTGACCAACTCGGAGAAGCTGGCCGAAGGATGCGATGGCCGAGGTGGAGCGCCAGCTGCAGACGCTCCCGACGGCCGAGATCGCCGGTCAGGCCTGGCGCGACTACGGCCAGGTGATCGTTTGCGACGACCATGCGGAGATGGCGCGGATGGCCGACGAGATCGCCAGCGAGCACGTCCAGATCATGACCTCGGACGACGACTACTTCCTGAACACCATGACCAATTACGGCGCCCTGTTCCTCGGCCCGCGCACCAACGTCTCCTACGGCGACAAGGTGATCGGCACCAACCACACCCTGCCGACCATGAAGGCCGCGCGCTATACCGGCGGGCTCTGGGTCGGCAAGTTCATGAAGACCTGCACCTATCAGCGGGTTCTGACCGACGAGGCCAGCGTGAAGATCGGCGAGGTCTGCTCGCGGCTCTGCGCGCTCGAGGGTTTTGCCGGACACAAGGAGCAGGCGGATATCCGCGTACGCCGCTACGGAGGCCGGAATGCCTGACGCGACAACCGACGAGCGCGACGACGACCGCCCGATCCGTGTCGCTCACCGCTTCCGTCTGGATGGCAAGCGGGTGCTCGTCACCGGCGCCGGCCGAGGCCTCGGCGCCGCCTGCGCGGAAGCGATTGCCGAGGCCGGGGCGCATGTGATCCTGCTGAGCCGGAGCGCCGAGCCGCTGGAACGGGTGAAGGCGAAGATCCAGGCGGCCGGCGGCAGCGCCGAAACCGTGGTGCAGGACGTCACCGACATCGACCGCACCGCCGCGGCGATCGCCACGATCGGCCCGGTGGACGGCCTGGTGAACAATGCCGGGTCGAACCAGCCGGAACCGTTCGCCGACGTCTCGGTCGAAACCTACGACCGTTTGTTCGGCGTCAACGTCCGGGCCTGCTTCTTCGTCGCCCAGGCGGTGGTGAAGGGGATGATTTCGGCCGGCATCAAAGGGACGATCGTCAACATGTCGTCCCAGATGGGGCATGTGGGCGCACCCAACCGGACCGTCTATTGCGCCGGCAAGCACGCGGTCGAAGGCCTGACCAAGGCGATGGCCTGGGATCTCGGCGCCCACGGCATCCGGGTGAACACGGTCTGTCCGACCTTCGTCGAGACCCCTCTGACCCGCCCGTTCTTCGAGGACCCGGCTTTCAAGGCCGACACGCTCGCGCGGCTCGCGCTGGGCGAACTCGGCCAGCTCGAGGACGTCGCCGCCGCAACGCTCTACCTCATCTCGCCGGCCTCGGGTTCGGTGACCGGCTCCTCAATCCTGGTCGATGGCGGCTGGACAGCGCGTTAGCGCTTCCCCCGCATCGAAAACCCCGCAGTCAGTCACGGTTCAGGAAATCAGGGGCCCGACAGCCTCACGATCGGCGATCGGCCTCGGCGTCCTCGCCAACGATACCGTTGCCGTAGACCGCGCCGACGACGCCCGAAACCGAACGCGCCGGACGGCCGGCCATCTCATCGGCGGCGCTGCGCTGCTCGACGGACCAGCGGACCTGGAACTCGTCGTGATACTTGACCCTGTAATAGCTCTGATACGTCGCCATCGGACACTCCATCTCTCTACAGCAAAGAAAATGGGATCCGTCGCCGCGCCGATCCAGCGCGTATGCCGCATCGCAGCATTGCGCCAGCAGCAATAGTCGACACGAAAAAGCCGGCTTTCCGCCGGCTTGGTTAATAATCCGTAAATGGGCGCTCGGACGCCACGATCGTCATACAAGCCGCCTCAGGGCAGCCAGTCGGCGATTACATAGGGGACCTGGGTCCGCGGCACTTCCGGGTGGTGCCACGAATACACCTTCTGGGCGGCTTCGAAGGCCACGCGTTCGTCGGCGCCGCTCTCGCGCATGGAGGTGTACGTGCGCGTGACCGCCTGGTGACAGGCTGCGCTCGGGCTGCAGGCGACGATTTCTCGCACGTCCGTCATAGTGTCTTCCAGCTCAGTGCTGCTTCTTACGGCGGGTGCCGAACAGCTCCAGATGGTGATCAACAAGGTCGAAGCCAAGATCGCGGGCGATCCGCTTCTTCAGATCTTCAAGTTCCTGATTATAAAACTCCAGAACCTCGCCCGTCTCAACATCAATCATGTGATGGTGATGGTCTTCCGGCCCCGATTGCGGTTCGTAGCGCGCGCGGCCATCGCCGAAATCGCGCTTGGACACAATGTCCATCTCCTCGAACAGCTTCATCGTCCGATAGATCGTCGCCATCGAGATCGTGGGATCGACCTCCTTGACGCGATCGTACAGCGCTTCCGCGTCCGGGTGATCCTCGGCCGCCGACAACACGCGGGCGATCACCCGCCGGGGCTCGGTCATCCGCAGGCCACGCTTGGCGCACAGATCCTCGATCCTCGAACTCGACCGCCTCCGCGTTCCTAACCGGTATCTGAACCGCCACTGGCCTGTCCTCAGCCTGCCCCAACGCTCTGAATAACCTCGGCCTTTCCGCCATCCATATCGAACTTCAGCCGTTCGACGGCGGCCAGGTCGGTTCCGGTGACACGCACGAAGCGCGCGCCGGCCGGATAGTCGATCGCATGGATCGCGCCCACATCATATAGGCCGGCATGGCCCGGCGTCAGTCGGTAGGTCTTCAATTTCTCGATCTTCGCCTCGCCGGCACCCGAACCGCCGTCGAGCCGCTTGTACTCGCTCATGTCGGTATACTCGGACGCCTGACCGTAGATCGCCCAGGACGAGCCGTGATCGTGCGGCGGCGACGTGCGGGGCGCATCGTTGATATGGGCCAGCACGACGAAATCGAGGTCCGGATCGCGGTAGAGCTGATGGACGCCGATTTCGGCCTGCGGGCCGCACGTCTCGGCCACGAAGTCCTCGTTCTGCAACAGCTTCTCGAGCTGGCTACGGATCATTTCCTTGCCGCCGCGGCCGGGATCGGCCTTCAGGGCGTCATGGGCGTCGCGACAGAACTGGTCGAAGGAGTAAGCCATGAAGGCATCCTCTGTTTGGGACACACGTCAACCCGAAAACCCTACGCCAACCGGCGCGACGCCTCAACCGAGTTCAGCCCGATAGGATCGATAGCGGGCCCCTATGTCAGCGCAGGGAACGACCAGCTTGGCCGTCAGGCGACCGGATCACCACCAACCCGGCCGCGATGCGGCGCCGTCAGACGGCGGTATGGGCGGGCTTTCCAGCGACGCCCTTATACAGGACCCCCTGACGGAAGGCCATGATCCGGGCGTGCTCGGCCCGGGCGGCTTCGTCCATGTCGCCCTTGGGTGGGGTCTCGTGGATGAAATTGCCGTAGGTGTCCTCGCCGCGGCAGAGCAGCGCCGAATCCTTGTCGCCGTTGATCTGGCGCACATGCGGCGCGACGTAGCGGATCGCCACGCCGATACGGCGGTCATCGCTCCGGTTCGGTTCGCTCGCATGTGCCACCAGGACGTGATGCAGTGACATCTCCCCCGGCGCGAGCGGCATGGCCACCGCCTCGTCCTCGTTCACGTCGACCGCCATCTCCTGGCCTCGCGTGAGCAGGTTCTCCTTGGCCAGGGTGTCGCGATGTTCGATCTGCTCCCACTTCTGGCTGCCGGGGATCACCTTCATGCAGCCGCTTTCCAGCGTCGCCGGAGAGAGCGCGATCCAGGCCGTCACCACGTCCGGGCGGTCGAGCCCCCAATAGGTCGCGTCCTGGTGCCAGGAGACATAGCTCGGGTTGTTGGCGTCCTTCACGAAGAGCGAGGTGCCCCAGCACAGGATATCGGGACCGAGTACGTCTTCCACGGCGTCGAGCACCTTCGGGTGCCGAACCAGATCGGCGACCCAGGTCTGCAGGAGATAGAGCTTCTGCCCCTTGGAGAGCTCGTACCAGCCACCGTTTGCGCTCTCGTAGGATTCGAACCGGCGGCGGAAGGACAGCGCTTCCTCGGAGCCCATCACCGGTATCGGAAAGGCGTAGCCGTCGCTGTGATAGCGGTCGATAGCCGCCTGATCGAGGATTTTCCCCATCGTCGCCTCCCTGGATTGTCGGTGCCGCCGGCCCGACTGAGCGTTCTTCAACTTTGAGAGCAGTATGATCGTCGTAAATCCGCCCCTCAACTGATAGTATTGCAACAGTCAACTGAGCGAGTTTGACGCGAAATGGACAGCCTCCCTCCCCTCACGGCCCTGCGGGCCTTTGAGGTCGTCGCCTCCCGCCTGAGCGTGAAGGCCGCCGCCGAGGATCTGTCGATCACGCCGTCCGCGCTGTCTCACCAGATCCGCCATCTGGAAGACACCCTCGGCCTGAAGCTGTTTCACCGGCTGAACCGGCGGCTGCTGCTGACCGACGCGGGGCAGGTGTATTTCTCGAAGATCGCGCCCGCCTTCGCGACGCTGCGCGCTGCCACCGCCGAGATCGCGGAGCGCGGCCAGGCGGACACCCTGGTGATCACCGCGCCCGCCAGCTTCGCGGAGATCTGGCTGCTGCCCCGCCTCCCCCGGTTCCTGGGCGCCCATCCGGACGTCGACCTGCGGATCGAGGCGACATCGCGGCCGGTCGACTACGGGCGGGAGGCGGTGGACGCCAGCATCCGTTACGGGGCGGGCCCCTGGCCCGGGCTGGAGAGCCGACGCCTGATTCCGGAACAACTGGTCGCGCTTTGCGCCCCTGCGCTGGTGACCGGGCGCGGCCGGATCCGAACCCCGGCCGACCTCGCTCGTCAGACCCTGATCCATTCCGACCAGCGGCTGACCGGGTGGACCGCCTGGCTGCGCCGGCACAAGCTCGTCGGCCTGCGTGGCTCCCGCAATCTGCGGTTCTCCCAATCGGCCCATTCTCTGCAGGCGGCGATCCAGGGTCTCGGCGTGGTGCTGGAAAACCGGATCATGGCGAGGGACGCCCTGGGTGCGGGCGCACTGGTGGAGCCGTTCGCCGAGTTGCCGCCGATGGAGGACGGCGCCGGCTATCACCTCGTGGCGCCGGCGGATCGGATGGGAATGCCGCAGGTGCGGGCGCTGGTCGAATGGCTGGAAGCGGAGGCCGCCGAGCCGGAAGCCTAGGATCGACGACCGGGCTCAGTCCATGAAGCAGACGCGGATCAGCGCGTCGCCGCGATACATCGCGGCGGCAAGACGGTGATTGCCGTCCTGGACCCGACCGTCGCGCAGGGTCAGCGAACAGGCGTCGCGGGCGACATGGCGGACCAGCCAGGCCACCCGGCCGGCATGCTCGGCTGCCGGCACCGGCGCATTCGGATCGCGGCCGTCGTCCGGCTCGATGAGGTCGTCATTGGAGAGGTGGAGATCGATCAGGAACTCGTCGACGGTGACGTCTCCGGCCCAGCGTGGATACCCCGCAACCCCGGCCAAAGCCTTCACCTCGTCGAGCGGCAAAGTCGCCAAACGGATAGCCATGATCCCGTGCCTCCCCAGAACAGGCGCAGACCGTAAAAGCGCTCGTCCACCGCTCCGAAGCGGAGGCAACGCATCCCGATAATGTCGTTGGGCCGTCCGGGTGCGATCCTGTGGAGCGCCCCCGAGCGACGAGGGTGATCTAACCGAGTTTCGACACGGAAGAAACCGTGAAAACGACACCCGATGTCGCCCGCGGAGCAACCGCGTCGCGGCTAAGCAAACTCTTTGGTAACGCATTCCCTATATGATCATTGTCGGTCCCCGGAAACGGGGGCCGACCTTTGTTTTCGCGCCCCGTAGCAAGAGGAGGCACGCCATGCCGCAGGGTCCGGACAGCCTGCAGACCGCCGCCAGCGGCACCATCGATCCGCTGCTGCTGGCGATCGTGTGTCTCATCTTCATCATCGGCGCCGTCGTGCCGATTACCGCCGCCATTCTGTCCAGTCTGCGCGAAGACCGGGAGGCGAAGCGTGCCGCCCTGGCCGCGCAGCAGGTCAGCAACCCGGTCGCCGAGAACGTGATGGCTGCCGTCGACGTCGTGGAACTGGAGCCGATGGCACCGGAGACCATCCAGCCGGCGGCGAACGACGAACCGCGACAGGCTGCGGCGGGCGGCGCCCGCTAAGGCGACGCCCGGCGTCCGCCCGACGCGGTTGCGCAAAGCGGGGCCTCAGAATCGGCGCGGCAGATAGGTCGAAATCCAGGCCGCGCCGAACAACAGGACCCCAAGCGCCACGAATACCGACGACAGCGGGAAGTAGAGCAGCAAGACCGCGTAGATCGCCGGCGGCAGGAGCTGCGAGACCTCGATATAGGTCCTGAAGACCGAGGTCATCTCCGACCGCTCGTAGGCATGCACCGACCGCAGAAACGGGATGTTGCCGAGCGCATCCAGGGTCATCGCCCCCACCGATCCGACGAAGAACAGCAACGCCACCACCTCCGGCGACGGTCGGCCCAGTCCGGCGGCCACGCAGATCGCCCCGGTGAACACGAAGGCGAGAATGATCACCCGTCGCATGCCGAGCGCGCGCGCCAGCCGTCCCGCCAGCGGCGCGCCGAACAGCAACCCCTGCCCGGCCGAGAGCATGACCGCCGACAGCATCTCGTCACCGCCGTACTTGGCGATATACAGCGGCGGATAGACGAAGAACGCCGACCAGTACGAGCTGCGGGCGAAGGGTATCGCCCAGGCCAGGCGGAGACGCGGCTGGGCCAGGTAGCGGCGGATGTTGGCCCATGGGGTGGGCGGCCGCTTCTTCGCCGGCGCCACCCGGGGATCCTCCCGCATCCGCAAGACCCAGAAATAGGCGAGCGCGATGACCGCGAACAGGGCGCTCGGCACGCAGACCGCGGCGAGACCGAAGGTCTTGTAGAGATAGATGCCAAGGCCCGGTCCGGTGAACCAGGCCACGCCCATGAACGCCAGCCGCCGCGGCTCCGCCGTCACGAAGTCCTTCCGGGCGATGTAGTCCAGGATATAGAGGTTCAGCGAGATATTGACGCAGACCACGGCGAGCGCCCGGAACTGCAAGGCTCCGAGAAACGGCCCGGCGGTGTCGAGCAGCATCAGCAGCGGTGCCGCCACCATGAACACGCAGCCGGCGCTGAAGATCCATTTGCGGCGAACCAACCGGATGACCACCGGGACCGCGAAACTCGCCAGCAGGGCGACCACGCCGATGACCGTGTAGGCGAAGCTGACGTTCCGCGCCAACTCGAGCAACCGGTAGGCTTCCAGTGGGATCACCCCGGCCACCAGGGCACGGGAGAACGCCTCCGTCGCAGACAGAGTGGCGAAAACGGTCGCTCCGGGCCGATCGACGACCCGAAGCCACATGGGGAAGCGGATTTCCACGGTGCTGTGTCCGACTGCGATGCTGACGGTCCGATCCGGATGTCAGTATCGTCGCGCCCCAGGCGCCGCGCATCCCCTTATGCGCCGCTCTCCGCCTTTCGGGCCGACATAATGGCCGAGACCAGATCCTCGGGAATCTCGTCCAACGCCGCCGTCTCGTCCGCGCTCAGCGTCTCGATGGCGGTCTCGCGGACCTTGCTGTAGGCGGCGAGGTAGCGTCGGCAGGCCGGACAGGTTCTCATATGGAAGTCGACCGTCATCCGAGCGGGACCACCCAGTTCCCCGTCGAGATAGGCATCCAGTGTCTCCTGGAACTGGGCGCAGGTCAGCAGACCGGGTAGTCGGCCCTCGAGCCAGTGCTGGATACGCCAGCGGAGTCTGTGGCGGGTGATCATGACCGTTCCAACTCGTCCCAAAACGGTTCGACCAGCGTCTTCAACGCCGCCCGGGCGCGGTGCAATCGGACCTTGAGCGCCCCCTCGGCGATGCCGATCATCTCTGCCGCCTCCCTGGTGCTGTACCCCTCAATGTCGCGCAGCAGCAGAACGATACGGTAGCCATCGGGCAAGGCATCGATTTTATCGCGCACCATGGTCTGCAGCCGGGTCAACTCGAGCTCGGTCTCCGGGTCGCGGATCTCCGTCCGCGGCTCTCCCAACCGCAAGCCCTGCTCGCTGAACGTCGGCAGCAGATCGTCTATGGGCGTTTCGGCCAGGCGCTTGGCGGCGCGCAAGCGCATGAGACAGGCGTTCACGGTGATCCGGTGCAGCCAGCCGCCCAGCGATCCGTGCGGCTCGAAGCGGCCGATCGACTTATGGGCCGACAGAAATGCGTCCTGCAGGCAGTCCTGGGCGGTGGCGTCGTCGCGCATCATGCGCCGGGCCACGGCCAACAGCCGGGCGCCATGGTCGCGCACCAGACGTTCGAACGCCCGCTCGTCACCGGCCTTGAGGGCGGCGACGAGTTCGGTCTCATCGGCGGACTCGATGTCGGGGCGTCCCATCACCTCACTCTCCCGGCACGGCGGAACAGCCGCGACGGCGCGTTCTAGCACGCCGGACAGATGCCGGGCGACCTTCCCCGGGAATGACCGTCCCGGGGGCGGAGATGGACAATTGATCCACATCAAGGCGCCGTGCCGCTGGCCCTCCTAGTGGTTGACCCGTTGCCGATGACCGTCGGAAAGCCCGTGCCATGCCGCAATCCACCGCCGCCGCCCCCCTCGCTCAGCGCGCCACCGGTGCCGAAACGGCTCCGACGCCCGGTCTGCGCGACCTGCCGAGTCCCGACCCGGCGGCCGGTCTTCGGGCATACCGCGACGAGCGTGCCGCCTGTCTGCGTTCGGACCGACGGCGCTGGGAGAACTACCGCCGCTACAGCGCCTCCTCGCGCCGCGCGGAAAGGCCGAACTATCTGCCGATCAAGCTCGACATCGAAAACGTCAGCCGCTGCAACTTCCGCTGCACCATGTGCAGCGTGAGCCAGTGGCCGAAGGGCCGCCGGACCCATGACATGCCTCTGGAGAGCTTCAAGGCGCTGATCGACGCCCAGACCGGTCTGGTCGAGATCAAGCTCCAGGGCATGGGCGAGCCGCTGATGCAGCGCGATCCGTATTTCGAGATGATCCACTATGCGCGGGACCGGCGGATCTGGGTGCGCACCACCACCAACGGTTCGCTGCTGCATCTCAACGACAACATCGCCAAGCTGGTTGCCGCCGATCCGAACGAGGTCCAGATCTCGATCGACGGCGCGACCGCCGCGGTCTACGAATCGATCCGCCGGGGCAGCGTCTTCGACCGGGTCGTGCGCAACGTCTCCGCCCTGAACGCGGCCTTCGAAGCCGCCGGCAAGACCCGGACCAAGATGTGGACCGTGGTCCAGCAGGCCAATCGGGACGAGCTGATGGCCCTGGTCCGGCTCGCGGCGCGGCTCGGCTTCAAGTCTCAGGTGTTCTCGCTCGAGCTGGTCGACTGGGGCATGGAGAGCTGGCGGGCGGCCAACGACAAGGTGACCGTGACCGACGATCTCGATCCGGACGAGTTGATGGGGCTCGTCGCGCTCGGAGAAAGCCTCGGCGTGCGGGTCCAGTTCTGGCACACCACCGAGAAGTATACGACCGACAGTCCGGCCGGGCTCTGCCCCTGGCCCTTCGAACGGGCGTTCATAGGGTCCGACGGACGGATCGTGCCCTGCTGCACCATCGGCAATCCGGACGTTCTCGAAGTCGAACACAACGGCGAGACCCTGGATCAGGTCTGGTTCGGTGCCGGCTACGCGAAGTTCCGGCGCGATCACCTGGACGGACGGATTCCGCCCGCCTGCCGATCCTGCTACGTGTGAGCGGGTCCGGCCGATCCGATGCCGGTGGCACGATGACAGGGGACGCGCGCTCCGCGAGACTGCAGATACGGGAATACAGCATCGGGACGATGAGGGAGTGGGGAGCATGAAGGCGATCATCATCGGCGGCGGGATCGGCGGTCTCGTCACCGCCCTCAGCCTGCACGAGCAGGGCATCGACGCCCATGTCTCCGAGCAGTCGCAGACCATCCGCGAGCTGGGGGTCGGGATCAACACCCTGCCCCACGCCATCAAGGAACTCTCCGCCCTCGGCCTGCTCGATCGGCTCGACGCGGTCGGCATCCGCACCTACGAGCTGATCTACCAGAACCGGTTCGGCCAGGAGATATGGCGGGATCTGCGCGGCACCGACGCCGGCTACGACTTCCCGCAATTCTCCATCCATCGTGGCAAGCTTCAAGGCCTCCTGCTGGAGGCGGTCCGCGAGCGGTTGGGAGACGACCACGTCCATACCGGCCATCAGCTTGTGGGCTTCGAGGATGACGGCGCGGGGGTCACCGCGACCTTCGAGCGGCGCGACACCCGCAGCACGGTCTCTGTGACGGGCGACGTTCTGATCGGCTGCGACGGCATCCATTCCAAGGTGCGGGAGACCTTCTATCCCGACGAGGGTCCGCCGAGCTGGAACGGCCTGATGCTGTGGCGCGGCGCGGTGGAAGGCGATCCGTTCCTGACCGGCCGTTCCATGGTGATCGCCGGCGGCATGAACGCCAAGTTCGTCTGCTACCCGATCTACAACGACCCGGACACCCCGGGCAAAACCCTGATCAACTGGGCCGTCGTCGCCCGGCTCGGCGACGGCACCCGTCCGCCGCCCCGCCGCGAAAACTGGAGCCGGTTGGGCGATCGGGCCGACGTGATGCAGTATGTCGACGGCGTCTTCGATCTCGACCTCATCGATCCGGTGGCGCTGATCACCCGGACGATCGATTTCTACGAGTATCCGATGTGCGATCGCGATCCGATCGAGCGCTGGTCGTTCGGGCGGGTGACCCTGCTCGGGGACGCGGCACATCCGATGTATCCGGTCGGATCGAACGGAGCGAGTCAGGCGATCCTCGACGCCCGCTGCCTCGCCCCGTTGCTCGCCGGCTGCGGTGGCAACGTTGAGGGCGCGCTCAAGACCTACGAGGCCGAGCGCCGTCCCGTCACGGCCGAGATCGTGCGCACCAACCGCACCGGCGGTCCGGAAGGCGTCATCGATCTGGTCGAACAACGCGCACCGGACGGGTTCGAGAGCCTGGACGCGGTGGCGACGCGCGAGGAGCTCGAATCGATCGTCCGCGGCTACGCCACCCTCGCGCGGTTCAGTCAGACCGACGTCAATCGCGCCGAGGGCTGAGCGCAGCTGCCCGTCAGTCGCCGAGACGCTGGCCGAACGTGCCCGGGTCGTAGATGACCGCATAGCGGTCGCGCTTCACGCCGTCGCTGCTGAGCGGCAGGACCAGACGTACATAGGCCCAGCGGCGGTTTCGGGTTCCGATGAACTCGCGCCGGGCAAGATCGGGAACGCCGGACGCGAGGATCTTCTCGAGACGCTCGCGGACACCGGGATACTCCTGTTCGCCGAACGCTTCCGAAAGAACGCAGCCGGTCATCGACCGACCGTATCCCTGGTCCATCAGCGTGGACGAAAGCCTTACAACCCAATCGCCGGCCTGATCTTTGCGGACGATCAGGCTGATGCCTTTGATCGCCTCGACCGGCATTGCCACCGGGTCGATGGTGGCCGGGAGTCCGCCTGCCGACAGGCGGCGCCAACCCTCGACGCATCCTTTCAGAACCGGAAACTCGACAAGTCTGTCGAGAGACAGCGGAACATGGATCCCAGGGGTCTTCCAAAGGTGGTTGGTGCGGTCCAAAAGATTAGGTGCCCGACCCAAGTCAAGAGAGCGCTTCCTGATATTCAAGATAGATCTCTGCTGCCATGCTTGCAACCTTAGGAACAACCTCCATCACGTGTGCGATACGCGGGCTCAGGAGAGATGGGAATACCCCACCGTTCATTCCTCGATGCGCTGGCCGAATGTCTCTGGGTCGAAGATGAGCGCGTATCGGTCCCGCTTCAGGCCATCGCTGCTCAGCGGCAGTATCAGACGCACATAGGACCAGATACGCCCTTTCGGGTCGTGGAACTCGCGCCGCCGAAGGTCCGGCTCGCCGCTCTGAATGATCTTTGCCGTCTCCGCCCGCACCGTCTCAAGGTCGGACGCCTTGAAACCGTCTGAAAGCGACGTCCCCCGCATGGATCTTCCGTGCTTCTCGTCGAGCAGCGTCGATGAGAGCCTGACGACCCAGTCCTGAACCTCGTCGCTCCACTCGAGCAGACTGACGCCCTTGATCGCCTCCCGCGGCAGATCGACCGGATCGAGCGTGGCCGGCAGGCCGGTCGCCCGCGCCCTATTCCATACGTCAAGGCACTGCTCCAGCAGCGGGAACTCAGAGACCTGCTCTATCGGCAGCGGAATGTGGAAACCGGGAAGGTCCCAAATCCAATCGGGTAGATCCACTGACGGGTTCAAATCAGCCTCGAAAGGAACGGCAACCGCGTTTAGATGAACATTTATCAATGATATTGGCAATACTGTGCGCCAGCATGCCCACGCCGTTGTCCCAAGTGAAGGCACGCCCAGCTATTCAGGCGGCGGCAGGAACTCCACCTCATGTTGAGCCGCGAGGCGGACCACTTCCTCGGGGTCGTTCACGTTGTGGATCTTCTCGAACAGGGCGCGCAAGGTGCGCGACGGCGAGACCCAGAACAGCGCCTTAACGTCTTTGCCGGAATTGTTGAAGATCCCGTGCGGGATGCCCATCGGCATGCGGATCAGGTCGCCGGTCGAGGCCTGCTTCTTCTGCCCGTCGAGCACCAGATCGAAGGTGCCGTCCAGCATGTAGATGAACTCGTCCTGGGTCGGGTGGATGTGCGGCGGCACGAAGGTGCCGGTCGGAAACAGCGTCTCGAAGGTGAAGCAGCTATCGCTTTCCTGCTTCGGCTTGTAGGTCTGGCCGAGGATCGACCAGACGACGCCGTCGATCCCTTCGCCGGCGGGCGTCACGCCCGCTTCCATCACCGTCATGATCTGTCCTCCCGTTCCGATCGGTGCCAGGATTGAAGCATCGAAGACCCGCTTTCGGAAGCCCGCGATGAAACCTGTGACCATCCGCCCGTCGGAACCCGGCGATATCCCCGCCATCGCCCGGATCTACGCCCATCACGTGCTGAACGGCACCGCGTCGTTCGAGGAGAAGGCCCCGCCGGAACCGGAGATGGCGGACCGGCGCGCCGGCGTTGTGGATGCCGGTTTCCCCTACATCGTCGCCGAGCGGGACGGGGCGGTCCTCGGCTACGCCTATCTGAGCGCATACAGGCCGCGCTCGGCCTACCGCTTCACCGTCGAGAACTCGATCTACGTCGCCCACGACGCGGTCCGCCAGGGCATCGGCCGCGCCCTGCTGGCCGAACTTCTGGGAATCGCCGAGGCCGGCCCGTGGCAGCAGATGATGGCGGTGATCAGCGACCCGACATCCGGCTCGGAGGCCCTGCACGCGGCCTTCGGCTTCCGCAAGGTCGGCCACATGGAGAAGATCGGCTTCAAATTCGGGACCTGGATCGACGTGGTCGTCATGCAGCGGGCGATCGGATGAGCCGACGGTCCCCACCCACGGTGCCGGCCGACCTGACCGGGCCGACCTGACCGGGCCGAACGGACTTGAACCGGCGCCCGCCCGCCTCGATAGTCTGCGGGCAACACCGCTGCGTTGTGATCCCGGCTGCGGATACAGCGCATGAGAAGATCGCCCGGGCGGCGAGAAAGGGGCCGATGACCGGCATGATGCGCGGATACGTGCGCTCCATCGAGGCGCTCAACCGGGCGATCGGTCGCGTTGCCATGTATCTGGTCTTCGCGCTGATGGGCGTGCTGCTCTGGTCGTCGGCGTCGAAGACCTTCTTCGACCCGTCGCTCTGGACCCTGGAGACCGCCCAGTTCGTGATGGTCGCCTACTACGTTCTTGGTGGCCCCTACTCGATCCAGCTCGGCTCGAACGTCCGCATGGACCTGTTCTACGGGGCCTGGTCGACCCGCACCAAGGCTTGGATCGACAGCCTCACCGTCCTGTTCCTGATGTTCTATCTCGGCGTCCTGTTCTACGGCGCAGTCAGCTCGACCGCCTATTCCCTCGGCTATTTCGGGATGGAGCCGTTCGGCTTCTTCGCCGACCTGTTCATCGCTTTCGTGACCGGCGGACCCGATGCGGCAACCGAATTGATGGGCTATCTGGAACGCAGTTCGACCGCCTGGCGGCCCCTGATCTGGCCGGTAAAGGTCATTCTCTGCCTCGGCGTATTCCTGATGCTGCTGCAGGCGCTGGCCGAACTCTTCAAGGACATTCTGCAGCTTCGGGCGGACGTGCCGCTGGCGGGAGACGCGTGATGTCCTACGAGATGATCGCGCTCCTGATGTTCGCGTCGATGATGCTGATGCTGATGACCGGCCAGCGGGTGTTCGGCGCCATCGGCTTCGTCGGCGCGGCGGCCGGGCTGCTGCTCTGGGGCGTGGGCGGGGTCGAGATTCCCTTCGCCGCGGCCATGAAGCTGATGAAGTGGTACCCGCTGCTCACTCTGCCGATGTTTATCTTCATGGGCTACGTGCTGTCGGAGAGCCGCATCGCCGACGATCTCTACCGCATGTTCCATGTCTGGATGGGGCCGGTGCGCGGCGGCCTCGCCATCGGCACGATCGGCCTCATGGTGCTGATTTCCGCGATGAACGGCCTGTCGGTCGCCGGCATGGCCATCGGCGCCACCATTGCCCTCCCCGAGCTGCTGCGTCGCGGCTACGACAAGATCATGGTGACCGGCGTGATCCAGGCCGGATCCTCCCTCGGCATCCTGGTTCCGCCCTCGGTCGTGCTGGTGCTCTACGCGATGATTGCCCGCCAACCTGTGGGGCAGCTCTGGCTTGCCGGCGTCCTTCCGGGGCTGATGATGGCGGCGCTGTTCATCGTCTATATCTACATACGCTGCCGGATCCAGCCGAGCCTCGGGCCGCCGCTCGACCCGGCAGAACGCGAGCGGATCGACATGGCCGAGAAGCTCCGGCTGCTGCGTGCGGGCCTGCTGCCTCTGGCGATCTTCGCGACGATGATGGTTCCGTTCGTCAACGGCTGGACGTCGCTGGTCGAGAGCTCTGCCATCGGCGCCATCGCAGCCTTCCTCGCCGCCGTGCTGAAGGGGCGCATGACCCGCGAGGTGTTCGAGAACACGACCCGCAACACGCTCGCCGTGTCCTGCATGTTCATGTGGATTATCCTGGCAGCACTCGGTTTCGGGGCGATCTTCGACGGGCTCGGCGCGGTCAAGGCGATCGAGGATCTGTTCACCGAGCGGCTGGGCCTCAATCCCTGGACGATCCTGATCCTGATGCAGCTCAGCTTCATCCTGATGGGCACGTTCCTGGACGACACGGCCATGCTGGTGATCGTCGCCCCGCTCTACGTGCCGCTGGTCGCCGCATTGGGGTTCGATCTGATCTGGTACGGCGTGCTCTACACGATCACGACGCAGATCGCGTACATGACCCCGCCCTTCGGCTACAACCTGTTCCTGATGCGCGCCATGGCGCCGCCGGAGATCGGTCTCGGCGACATCTACCGCTCGATCCTGCCCTTCGCCGCGGTGATGGTGCTCGCCCTCGCCCTGGTCATGGTGTTCCCCGAGATCGCGCTCTGGCTGCCCGACACGGTCTACGGAAAATAGTTCACGCCGAAGTCCAGGAATGCGGTCATCATGGCGTCCTCAACCAAGAGATCAGGAGGGCTTCATGACCACGAGACGCACATTCCTGAAGGGCGCCGCCGCAGCCGCGCCCGCCGCGGCGCTGGCGACCCCGGCGATCGCGCAGTCCACGATCACATGGCGCATGCAGACCTATGCCGGCCCGGCGCTGGCCGAGCACGTGATCAAGCCCGCCATCGACATGTTCAACAAGATCGCCGGCGACCGCATGCAGATCGAGCTGTTCTTCGCCGATCAGCTTGTGCCGACCGGAGAGCTGTTCCGCGCGCTGCAGCGCGGCACCATCGACGCGGTCCAGTCGGACGATGACAGCATGGCCTCGCCGACCGAGGTCACGGTGTTCGGCGGCTATTTCCCCTTCGCCTCGCGCTATTCCCTCGACGTCCCGGTGCTGTTCAACCAGTACGGCCTCGCCGAGATCTGGGAGGAGGAATACGCCAAGGTCGGGGTCAAGCACATCTCCGCCGGCGCCTGGGATCCCTGCCATTTCGCCACCAAGGATCCGATCCGCTCACTCAAGGACCTGGAAGGCAAGCGGGTCTTCACCTTCCCGACCGCCGGCCGCTTCCTGACCCAGTTCGGCGTCGTTCCGGTCACCCTGCCGTGGGAGGATATCGAGGTCGCGGTGCAGACCGGCGAGCTCGACGGCATCGCCTGGTCCGGCATCACTGAGGACTACACGGTGGGCTGGGCCGACGTGACCAACTACTTCCTCACCAACAACATCTCCGGCGCCTGGTGCGGCTCGTTCTTCGCCAATATGGGCCGGTGGGAAGAGCTGCCGGAGGATCTGCAGACCCTGTTCCGCGTCTGCTGCGACCAGTCGCACTATTACCGGCAGTACTGGTACTGGGGCGGCGAGGCGAGCCTGCGGGTCCATGGCGAGAAAATGGAACTGACCACGATCCCCGACGCCGAGTGGGCCACGGTCGAGGCCGCCGCCCGGGTGTTCTGGGACGAAATCGCGGCGGAATCCCCGCTCAAGGCGAAGGTCGTGGAGATCTTCAAAAAGTACAACGCCGACATGGAAAAGGCCGGACGGCCGTACCGCTACACCTGAACGGCGCTGGTCCCATCCCAGGGTTCCGGGGCGCGGCATCGGCGGCCCGGAACCCGGGCAATCTCCGGGTTCCGGGCCTATTGATCCTGATTTCCGTCGAGAACCCGGGTAAGGATGGTCCGGCACCGCGCTCGACAACAGACACCCGGAACCCTCCCCATGCTCTCAGCGATCAACTCCGCGATCGATCTGGCCGACCTCGGCCGGACGCTCATCACGATCCTCGTGGTCGTCGATCCGATCGGCACCCTGCCGGTCTTCTACTACGCGACAAGCTCGGTTCCGCAACATCTGCACCGGGCCTTCGCGATCCGCGGCGTGCTGATCGCCACGGTCGTGCTGATGCTGTTCCTGGTCGGCGGGCAGTTCCTGCTGGAAGCCCTCGGACTGCGCCTCGGCTCGTTCCAGATCGCCGGCGGAATCGTGCTGTTCCTGTTCGCCATGATGATGGTCTTCGGCGAGCCGAAGGCGGAGATGGAGATCAAGGAGGCCGAACGCGACCACCTGGCCAGCGCCGTCTTTCCGCTGGCGATCCCGTCCATCGCCTCGCCCGGCGCCATGCTGGCGATCGTCGTCCTGACCGACAACCACCAGAACTCCTTGCTCGATCAGGGGCTGACCGCGGCGCTGCTGCTGGTCGTGATGGCCATCACCCTGATCCTGCTGCTGATGGCCGCGCGGCTCAAACCGATCCTCGGCGCGACCGGCTCGAACATCATCAGCCGGATCATGGGAATCATCCTGGCCACCATCGCCGTCGACGCCGTGCTCGGCGGGCTCGAGACGGTCGGCGTCATCGATTTGCTGCCGGTCCAGTAGCGGACCCGGCTACCAGCGCTTCGGTGCGTCCCGGCCCTGCCGAAGCACGACGGGATCGGCTAAACCCGTCCGCCGGTCTGCGGATCGAACAGATGAACCGCGTCGGTCGCCGCCACCTGCACCGAATCCTGCCCGGGCGCGAAATGACCGGTCAGCCGCACCGTCACCAGCCGCCGCTCGTCGCCGTCCAGATGGCCGTGCAGCAGGGTGTCGGCGCCCAGCTGCTCGACCAGATCCAGGCGGAGGGTCATGCCGCTGCCGTCAGCGGTCGGCGTCAGGTGCTCGGGCCGCACGCCGAGGGTCACCGCCCGACCGGCGAGGTCCGGGCGCGGATCCGGCAGGTTGATCGACGATCCGGAGACCAGCGCCACCGAGGTCCCGCCGTCCGCGACGGTCCCCTCGAGCAGGTTCATCGAGGGCGAGCCGATGAACGTGGCGACGAACGTTGTCGCCGGATTGTCGTAGAGCTCGATCGGCGTACCGATCTGCTCGGCCCGCCCGCCGTTCATGACGACCAGCCGGTCGGCCATGGTCATGGCCTCGACCTGATCGTGGGTCACGTAGAGGCTGGTGATGGCGAGTC
Organism: Thalassobaculum sp.; assembly: GCA_048983575.1. Classification (GTDB taxonomy): domain Bacteria; phylum Pseudomonadota; class Alphaproteobacteria; order Thalassobaculales; family Thalassobaculaceae; genus Thalassobaculum. The sequence continues at coordinate 3,678,691 of JBLZTD010000001.1, forward strand.
GGCGCTGCAGGCGCTTGATCTCCACCCGCATCTGCACCCTGAGCTTGGCGTCCAGATTCGAGAGCGGCTCGTCGAACAGGAACACCGACGGCTCGCGCACGATGGCCCGGCCCATGGCGACGCGCTGACGCTGGCCGCCGGAGAGCTGGTTGGGCCGGCGGTCGAGCAGCGGCTCCAGCTCCAGGATCCCGGCCGCCTCGCGGACCCGGCGGTCGATCTCGTCCTTCGCCATGCCCCGGTTGCGCAGGCCATAGGCCATGTTGTCGTAGACCTTCATGTGCGGGTACAGGGCGTAGTTCTGGAACACCATGGCGATGTCCCGGTCTGCCGGCTCCAGACGGTTCACCATACGCCCGCCGATTTCCACCGACCCGTCCGACACGGTCTCCAGGCCGGCCACCATCCGCAGCAGCGTCGACTTTCCGCAGCCGGACGGGCCGACCAGCACGATGAATTCGCCGTCGGCCACGTCGAGATCGATCCCATGAATGGCGTGGAAGCCGTTCTGATAGATCTTCTGGACACCCTTGAGGTGCAGTTCCGCCATCGTCAGGCGCTCCCCTATTTCTCGATTTCCATTATTTCTCGGTTTCGACCAGGCCTTTGACGAACAGCTTCTGCATGACCACGACGACGATCACCGGCGGCAGCATCGCCAGCATGGTCGTCGCCATGACCAGATGCCAAAGCGGCAGGGATTCCGCCGCCTGGGTCATCCGCTGGATGCCCATCACCACCGTGTAGAAGGACTCGTCCGTCGTCACCAGCAGCGGCCACAGATACTGGTTCCAGCCGTAGATGAAGAGGATCACGAACAGCGCCGCGACGTTGGTGCGCGACAGCGGCAGCAGGATGTCCTTGAAGAATTTCAGCGGCCCCGCGCCGTCGATCCGCGCCGCCTCGGCCAGTTCCTCCGGCACGGTCAGGAAGAACTGCCGGAACAGGAAGGTCGCCGTCGCCGAGGCGATCAGCGGCAGGCTGAGACCGACATAGGAGTTCAGCATGCCCAGATTGGCCACGACGGCGAAGGTCGGCAGGATGCGCACCTCGACCGGCAGCATCAGGGTGATGAAGATGATCCAGAAGCAGGCCATGCGGAACGGGAAGTCGAAATAGACGATGGCGAAGGCGGCAATCAGCGAGATCGCGATCTTCCCGATGGCGATGGTCAGCGCCATGACCAGACTGTTGAACAGCATGGTGCCGACCGGAATGCCGCCGGCGTCGGCCACGCCGGCGCCCAGCACGGTGGCGTAGTTCTCGAAGAACCGGTCGCCCGGCCACATCGGGATCGTCCCATCCATGATGTTCTCGATCGGATGGGTCGAGGCGACGAAGGTGATCCAGATCGGCATGACCGTGATGACGATGCCGAGGATGACGACCAGGTGGGAGATGACCGTCAGGTAGGGGCGGTTCTCGACCATCAGTACTCGACCCTCCGCTCGATGTAGCGGAACTGGACGACCGTCAGGGCGATGACGATCGCCATCAGCACCACCGACTGGGCCGCGGAGCTGCCGAGATCGAGGCCGACGAACCCGTCGCTGTAGACCTTGTAGACCAGGATCTGCGTCGCACCCGCCGGCCCGCCCTCGGTCGTGGCGTGGATGATTCCGAAGGTGTCGAAGAACGCGTAGACCACGTTGACCACCAGCAGGAAGAAGGTGGTCGGCGACAGCAGCGGGAAGATGATGGTCCAGAAGCGCTTGAACGGACCGGCCCCGTCGATCGCCGCCGCCTCGATCAGCGAGCGCGGGATCGCCTGCAGGCCGGCCAGGAAGAACAGGAAATTGTAGCTGATCTGCTTCCAGGAGGCGGCGATCACCACGAGGGTCATTGCGTCGCCGCCGTCGAGATAGTGGTTCCAGTCATAGCCGACTCCGCGCAGCACATAGGCCAGGATGCCGACCACCGGATTGAACATGAAGAACCAGAGCACGCCGGCCACGGCCGGGGCGACCGCATAGGGCCAAATCAGCAGGGTCTTGTAGGTTGTGGCGCCTTTGATCGTGCGGTCCGCCATGACGGCCAGCAGCAGGGCGAAGGCCATCGACGCGAAGGCGACCGAGAAACTGAAGACGACGGTGTTGGTGAACGCGTCGAGGTAGAGGGGATCGGAGAATAGCTCCTCGAAATTCTCGAACCACACGAACTCGGTCGACAGGCCGAACGCGTCCTCGACCAGCATCGACTGGTAGAGCGCCTGGACCGCCGGCCAGATGAAGAAGATCAGGGTTATCGCGAGCTGCGGCAGCAGCAGCAGATACGGCAGCCACAGGTTCCGAAACGTCACGCGCTTGATCAAGATTCAATCCCCGCCGCAGGATGCGGGAGGCCGACACGCAGGGTGCCGGCCTCCTCGCAGGGTTCGCGCGCGCTCCCGAAGGAGCGCCGCCTGACCTCAGTCGTTGGCCTTCTCGAACCGGCGCAGCAGCGCATTGCCGCGCTCGACCGCCGTGTCCATCGCCTGCTGTGCCGTCTTGTCGCCGGCCCAGAGCGCTTCCATCTCCTCGTTGATGACGTCGCGCACCTGCACGAAGTTGCCGAAGCGGATGCCCTTCGAGTTCGGGGTCGGGGTGTTCAGGCTAAGCTGCTTGATGGCGGTGTCGGTGCCCGGATTCTTCTCGTAGAAGCCCTGCTTCTGGGACAGATCGTAGGCGGCCGTGGTGATCGGCACGTAGCCGGTTTCCTGGTGCCAGCGGGCCTGAACCTCGGCGGACGAGATGTAGTTGAAGAACTCTGCCACGCCCTTGTATTCGGCCGCCGGCTTGCCGGCGAGGACCCAGAGGGTGGCGCCGCCGATGATGGAGTTCTGCGCCTTATCGGCCACATCCGTGTTCAGCGGCAGCATGGTCTGGCCGAACTCGAACTTGGCCTGGGTGACGATCGAGCCGTAATAGGCCGACGAGTTCATCCACATGCCGCATTCGCCGTTGGTGAACATCGGCAGGCTCTCGCCGCGGCGGCCGCCATACTGGAACAGGTTCTTGCCCTGGCTGTCGGCAATGCTCTGCAGCGTGCCGACCACGTCGTCGTTATTGAACACGAACTCGGTGCCGAGACCGGCGAACCCGTTCTCCTCGGTGCCCATGGGGATGTTGTGCCAGGCCGAGAAGTTCTCGACCATCACCCAGGACTGCCAACCGAAGGAGAAGCCGCACTTCATGCCCGAAGCGACCAGCTTCTCGGAGGCGTCGAACACCTCCGCCCAGGTCGTCGGCACCCCGGCGCCGGCCTTGTCGAGAGCGTCCTTGTTGTACCAGAGAACCGGGGTCGAGCTGTTGAACGGCAGCGACAGCAGCTTGTTGTCCGGCGTGGTGTAGTAGCTGACCACGGCCGGCAGATAGTCGTTCTGATCGAACGCGGTACCGGTGTCTTCCATGAGCTTGTAGACCGGATAGACGGCACCTTCGGCCGCCATCATCGTCGCGGTGCCGACCTCGAAGACCTGCACGATATGGGGCTGCTGCTTGGCGCGGAACGCCGCGATCGCCGCCGTCATGGTCTCGGTGTAGTTGCCCTTGTAGACCGGCACGATCTTGAACTCGGACTGCGCGGCGTTGTAGCCCTCGGCCATCTCGTTCACGAGTTCGCCGTTGCGGCCGCCCATGGCGTGCCACCACTGGATCTCCGTGGCGGCGATCGCTTCGCTGGCCATGGAGAGGGCGAAAGCGCCCGCCATGCCGGCCAAAATCGTCTTGGAGTTGAACATGTTCTTCCCCCGGGGGTCAGGTTGCTCTTGCTTGGCGACATCGCCAGTGCCGGACTGGCCGGGAGGTGCCGCTCTGGCGGCGGGGCCCCATCTGCACAGCACGAAATCGGCACGTCGCAGGCATATATTAGAGGCAATTACATGACGGTGACAGTTCGATGACTATCGAGTGACGGGCTTGCCAATCGACGAACAATCACGCCCCATAGCGGGACGTCAATGTCTGGGAAGGAACAATACAGTGCGGAAATCACTGACTTTTCTGCCGGTCATCGCCGCGCTCGCCGCCGGTCCCGCCATGGCGGTCGACATTCACGGCCATCGTGGCGCGCGCGGTCTCCTGCCGGAGAACACGCTGCCCGCCTTTCGCGAAGCGATCGCCCTCGGCGTCGACGTTCTGGAACTCGACACCGGCATGACGTCCGACGGTGTCGTGGTGGTGGCGCACGACCGCAGCCTGTCGCCCGACCTCGCCCGGATCGGTGGCAACTGGATCGACTCCCCCCGGACGCTGCGCAGCATGACCCATGCCGACTTGCACGCGGTGGATGTGGGCCGCGTCCGACCCGGCAGCAGAACGGCGGAGCGCTTTCCCGACCAGGTCGCGGTGGACGGCACGCCTGTCCCGACCCTTGCCGAGGTGCTCGCCCTCGCGGCGGCCGAAGGACATGCCGATCTGGAGTTCAATATCGAGACCAAGCTCTCACCCCTTGCGCCCGAGGAGACGGCGACGCCGGAGGCCTTCGCCGCCGCCGTCGTCGCCGTGATCCGCAAGGCGAACGTCGCCGACCGGGCCATCGTGCAGAGCTTCGACTGGCGCACGTTGAAGGAAGTGAAGCGGATCGCTCCGGAAATCCGGACGTCCTATCTGACCGCAGCCCGCAACTGGCTGAACAACGTCCAGGCGGGGCGACCCGGCCCATCCCCGTGGCTCGGCGGCATCGACATCGACGATTTCGACGGCTCGGTCCCGCGTGCGATCGCCTGGCTGCATGGCGATATCTGGTCGCCCTATCACCGGGACCTGACGCCGGACGCGCTGACGGAGGCCCATGACCTGGGTCTGGAGGTCCATGTCTGGACGGTGAACGACGCGAGCCAGATGCAGGCGCTCAAGGAGATGGGGGTGGACGGAATCATCACCGATTATCCGGACATCGCCATCCGTCGCCTCAAGCACTGACGTTGGAGGAGAGACATGACCCTCGACGAGTTCCGCCGGTCGGTCCATGCCGGCACGCCGCCCGTCGGGCTGACCCCTGCCCTGCTCGGCCTCTGGCATCAGGGCCGGGGCGCCTGGGAGGTTGCCCACGAAACAGTGCAGGCGGATGAGGGCGCCGACGCGGCCTGGGTTCACGCGCACCTGCACCGGGTCGAGGGCGACGAGATGAACGCCGGGTACTGGTTCCGTCGCGCCGGCCAGCCGCACACCAAGGGCGATCTGGACGCGGAATGGGTGGCGATTGCCGAGGCGTTGCTGGCCGGATCCTGACGCCTCCGCCTCATGGCGGGGCTCGCCCGCCCAAGACCAGAGCGCCAGGGGTGATCACCGGCGTAGCCTATCGACCGCCGTCGCTGGTGGCGATCGCGCCGTACAGATCCGGACGGCGGTCCCGGAACACGCCCCATCCGAGGCGCCGCGCACGCACCGCGTCGAGGTCAAAGACCGCCGTGATCACGGCGTCCTCCGCTCCACCGGCATCGGCAACCACCGCGCCCGTCTCGTCGGCGATGAAAGAGGTGCCGTAGAAGGTGATCTCCGCACTGGCGCCGACCTCGCGCCCGACCCGGTTGCTGGCCACCAACGGGACCAGATTGGCGCCGGCATGGCCCTGCATCACCCGACGCCAGTGCCCGGAACTGTCGACCGGCGGGGCGGGCGGCGGCTCGCTGCCGATGGCGGTCGGATAGAACAGCAGTTCCGCCCCCTTCAGCGCCATCGCGCGCGCGGCCTCCGGAAACCACTGGTCCCAGCAGATGGCGCAGCCAAGGCGGCCGTAGGCGGTGTCCCAGACCCGGAAGCCGGTATCGCCGGGGGTGAAGTAGAACTTCTCCTGATAGCTCGGGCCGTCGGGGATGTGCGCCTTGCGGTACAGGTCGAGCACCGATCCGTCGGCGTCGATCATCACCAGACTGTTGAAATGAGCGTTGTGCGCGGCTTCGAAGAAGCTGAACGGCAGCACGACGGACAGTTCGCGGGCTAGATCGGCGAAGCGGGCGATCACCGGGTTGCCGTCGACCGGGCGCGCCAGGGCGAACAGCGCGGCGTCCTGGTCCTTGCAGAAATACGGCGTCTCGAAGAGTTCCTGCAGCAGGACGACCTGCGCCCCCTGGTCGGCGGCGCGGCGGACCAGAGCCTCCGCACGATCGAGATTGGCATCGGCGTCCGGGCCGCAGGCCATCTGGGTCGCGGCAACTTTGACGGTGCGGGCCATTAGACTCTCTCTCAGCGCCCGAAACGGACGACAACCTGGCGGTCGTCGGACCGCGCGACGGGTCCGTTCACGACCTTCTTCTCGCCGAGATACTCCCGGCGGGCCCGGATCACGTCCTCGCTGTCCAGCTTCATCAGATCGATGGCGATCAGATTGGCGAAAGCGGCCATGAACTTCTCAATCAACAGCATGCGACCCTCCACGGGCCCGAACGGGCGATGACGTAAACGGCCGTCATGGTACGGTGCCGCCAGCCGGGCGCCAAGCCGAACCCCTGTACAGAACTGGACCCATGCCGAACGAAACCGGACGGACCAAATCCGAAGACCCCTCCGCGCCGGTTTTCAGTCCCGCCTATCACGCCGATATCGACCGGCTGGTCGCGCTCAAGGTCGAGGTCATGCGCGGCGAATTGGAACGCCTCGGACGGTTCACGCCGGAGCGGGCCCGCGATCGCTTCGTCGCAGGATTCAGCCCAGAGGAGACGCGTCTGATCGAAGTGGACGGTCAGTTCGCCGGCTGCGTCACCGTGCACGATCGCGGCGACCAAATCGAAATCGAACACCTCTATCTGCCGACGGAGGTTCAGGGCGCCGGTCTCGGCGGCCGGGTCATGGCCGTGCTGATGCTGGAGGCCGCCACAGTCGGGAAGCCGATCCGCCTCACCGTTCTGAACGGCAGCCCGGCGAACCGCTTCTACCGGCGCCTCGGCTTCACCGAGACCGACCGGGATGCGATCGACATCCACTACGTCTGGACCGCTTAGGCCGTCGCCAGGAATTGATCGGCCGCCGCCCAGAACTCGGCGCGGATCGCGTCGGTCTCGCCCAGGACCTCGTGTCGCGCGCCGGGGATACGCAACTCGCTGACGTTAGGCAGCCGCAGGATCGCCCGTTCGGTCGCCGCGTTGTCGACGATCCGGTCGTCTTCCGCCAGCACCACCAGGATGGGCGTGTGGATCGCCTCGAACCACCCGGAGCCGTGGGTGAACTGGATCGACCGCCAGGCCGCCCGGACCCAGCCGAAAGTGGGGTCGCTGACGGCGAGTTCGGGATTGGCGGCGATCAGACGGTGGATCCGCTCGAACCGCCCCCGGTCGGAGGTCAGCCGGTTGCCCTCAAAGCGCTGGCGGTGCGGACCGTAGGGCGCGCCGCCGAACACGTAACGCCCGGACAGGCCGATGGCACAGAACACCGCGAGCAGCGCCCCAACCGGGCGGCTCAGCGCCGCCACGCCGATCATCGGGGCGATGGCGACCGCCCGCGCCACCCGGTCCGCATGGCGTCGGCAATACCAGATCGCCAGATGCCCGCCCATGGAATGACCGACCACCGTCAGCGGCGCGCCCTCCTCCAGCCCCGCATCGGCGACCACCGCATCGAGATCGGCGAGATGGGTGTCGAAACTGTCGACATGCCCCTTCGACCGGTCCGGCAGAAACCGCGCCGACTGGCCCTGGCCGCGCCAGTCGAGCGTCACGACGCCGAAGCCGCGGGCCCGCAGATCGCCGACCGTCTCCAGGTGCTTCTCGATGAACTCGGTGTAGCCGGGCAGGAACAGGCACCACCCCGCGGACCCCGGAGGGCCGAACACCGCATAGCGCAGGTGCATCCCGTCCGGGCGATCCAGCCAGCGCTCCTCCCCTCCCGCCTCCTCGATCGTGTCCGGCACGGTCACCGGTCCAGCACCACGCCGCAGGACGAGGTCCAGGAGAGATGGACCGGATCCTCCCAGGTGAAGGCCCGGCGCGTCACCCGGTCGAGATTGGCGCTGGAGACCTTGATCAACGGCAGGTCGGGCGCGATCCGCACGTGGTAAACCGACGTCTCGCCCAGATAGGTGATCTCCTCGACCACGCCGGATACCCTGTTGAGCCCGGCCTCGGTCGGCACTTCCTTGGTGATGTCGATCTTCTCCGGCCGCAGGGCCAGCCAGCCGGTACTGCCGACGGCGGGCAGTCGATCCTGTTCCATTTCGACCGGGGCCGCGATCCCGGGACAGGCAAGCCGGATCCGCCCGTCCGCCGCCGCCTCGACCCGTCCCTCGATCATGTTCACCGAGCCGATGAAATCCGCCACGAAACGGCTTGCCGGGAACTCGTAGAGTTCGGCGGGCGGGGCGATCTGCTGGACCTCTCCCTCGTTCATCACCGCGATCCGCGTCGCCATGGACAGCGCCTCGGACTGGTCGTGGGTGACGATGATGAAGGTGATTCCGACCGTCTCCTGCAGGTTCACCATTTCCAGCCGCATCGCTTCCCGAAGCTTGGCGTCCAGCGCGGACAGAGGCTCGTCGAGCAGCAGCACCTTCGGACGCTTCACCAAAGCGCGGGCGAGTGCGACACGCTGGCGTTGCCCGCCGGAGAGTTGGTCCGGACGCCTGTTGCCGAAACCGCCGAGCTTCACCAGATCCAGCGCCTCCTCGGCGCGACGGCGGATCTCGTCCTTCGCCACCCCGTCGATCCGCAGGCCGTAGCCCACATTGTCGAGCACCGACATGTGCGGAAACACGGCGTAGGACTGGAACACCATGTTGACCGGCCGTCGGTTCGCCGGGACCAGGGACATGTCCTGCCCGTCGATACGGATCGTCCCCTCGCTCGGCAGGTCGAGCCCCGCGAGCATCCGCAGCAGGGTGGTCTTGCCGCAGCCGGACGGCCCCAGCAGCGCGAAGAACTCGCCGCGCTCGACGGTCAGGTCGACATTGTCGACGGCGGCGAAATCCCCGAACCGCTTGCTCAGACCGGAAATCTCGATGATCGGCGCGCCACTGACGGCCACGGCGGGTCCGCTGGTGCTCATGACGTTTTCTTCTCCTGGCGGAACTGCAGCCACAGGGCGATGCCGGTCAGCATCACGGTGAGAACGATCAGGACGGTCGAGGCGGCGTTCACCTCGGGCGTCACCGAGAAGCGGACCATCGAGTAGACCTTGACCGGGAACGTCACCGTGTCGGGCCCGGAAGTGAAGAACGTGATCACGAAATCATCGAGTGACAGGGTGAAGGCGAGCAGCGCGCCGGCGACCAGACCGGGCCGCATGAACGGCACCATGACGTCCCAGAACACCCGCCATTCGCTCGCGCCCAGATCCTGGGCCGCCTCCGCCAGCTCCTGGTTGAACCCGGCCAGCCTGGCGCGCACCACGACCGCGACGAAGGGGAAGCTGAAGGAGACATGGGCGATGATGATGGCCGACAGCGACAGCGGCCAGGGCAGCCCACTTGGCCAGCCGACCTTGGCGAAGAAGGCGAGCATCGCCACGCCCATGCAGATCTCCGGAATGACGATCGGCAGCGCCATCGCCCCTTCGTAGCCCGCCTTGAACGGAAACCGGAACCGCCAGAGCAGCAGCGCGGTCAACGCCCCCAGCACCGTGGCGATCAGAGTCGACAGCAGGGCGATGGTCAGCGAGTTGACGAAAGCCTCGATCAGTTCGGAATTGCCGAGAGCCTTCTCGTAATACTTGGTGGTGAATCCGCGCCAGACGATGTTGCGCCGGCTGTCGTTGAAGCTGAACGCCACCAGCGTGACGATCGGCGCGTAGAGGAAAACGAAGGTCGCCAGCAGGGTCAGGCGCATCCAGGTCCGCCGCGTGTACTCCAACGGGCCGATCGGGGTGCGCGCCATGTCAGACTCCCCCCTGGCCGCGGGCGAAGACGGCGCGCAGGGCGAGAGCCGCAAAGGTCAGATACATCAGCAGGAACGAGAGTGCCGCCCCGAACGGCCAGTCGTTGGCGCTCTTGAACTGACGCTCGATCACGTTGGCGATCATCTGGCTGTCGGTGCCGCCGAGCAGGTCCGGGGTCAGGAACGAGCCCAGCGCCGGGATGAAGACCAGGATCGCCCCGGAGATGATGCCAGGCATGGAGAGCGGCACGACCACGGTCATGAACGCCCGCCACTGGGACGCCCCGAGATCGAGGGCCGCCTCGATCAGCGAGCGGTCGAGCTTCTCCAGCGCGGCATAGAGCGGCAGGACCATGAACGGCAGGTGGACATAGACCAGGCCGATCACCACGGCGGTGTTGTTGTAGAGCAGTTCGAGCGGCTCGAACCGCTCGCCCAGGAGCTGGTAGGAGCCGAGGCCGAGCAGCGAGAGCAGCGTGTTCGACTGCTCCCAGATCCATTCCAGCGTGAAGTTCGCGAAGCCGCGCACCCGCAGGACGGCGATCAGCGCGTAGGTCCGGATCAGCAGATTGGTCCAGAACGGCAGAATGACCAGCAGGAGCAGCACCGGCCGCCACCGGGCCGGCGCGAAGACGATGGCCAGGGCCACTGGAAAGCCGACCACCAGAGAGACGACCGTGGTGATGCCGGCGAACGCCAGGGACTTCCCGAAGACTTCGAGATAAAGCGGGTCGAGGGCGCGGGCATAATTGTCGAGGGTGCCCGTGACCTCCATGTCGACGACGCCGCGCAGCTCGGCGAAGCTGTACAGCCAGACGATGGCGAGCGGCACCAGGAAGAACAGGACGAGCCAGAAGGTCGGCCCGAGGCCGATCAGCCAGAATGCGGATCGGCCCCGCCGCCAGTCCTCCACAGCATCCCCCGCGCCGTTCGAGTTCGCGATCCCGTCGCCGGGCCGCGGATCAGGCCGCGCCGATACGGGTCCAGAGGCGGTCGACCAGCTGGGTGTAGTCCGTCCCCTGATAGATCGCGGTCTCGGAATTGCGGATGACCTCGTCGCTCGGGAAGATCGCCGGGTTGTTCCGGTACTCCTCCGACATCAGCGCCTTGGCCGCCGCGTTCGGCGTCGCGTACTGGATGAAGTCGGCGATGGCCGCGCCCGCCTCGGCGTCCAACAGATAATTGATGAAGGCGTGGGCGTTCTCCGGATGGGGCGCGCCGGTGGGGATGCAGAGCGTATCCTCCCACAGCAGCCCGCCTTCCTTCGGCACGGCGTAGGAGATGTCGTCGTCCTCCGCCATCACCTGCAGGATGTCGCCGTTCCATTCCATGGTCAGGTCGACTTCGCCCGACAGCAACAGATCCTGTCCGTTGTCCTCGGCGAAGACCCGGATGTTCGGCTTCTGCTTGATCAGCATCTCCGCGACACGCTCGAGCACCGCCGGATCGCTCTCGTTCAGCGGATAGCCCAGATACTTGCAGCCGACCTGAAGCACGGTGCTCGGCGCGGCCAGCAGGGCGATCTTGCCCGCGTACTCGTCGCTGTCGTACAGCACTTTCCAGCTGTCGGGCACGCTGTTGACCCGGCTCTTGCGGTAGCCGATGCCGATCGAGCCCCACATGTACGGCAGAGAATAGGTCCGGCCCGGGTCGAAGGCCGGGTTCATGAAGGCCGGGTCGATGTTCTTGATGTTCGGGATCTTCGAATGGTCGAGCTTGGTCAGCATCTCGGCGACGATCATGCGCTCGACATAGTCGTTCGTCGGCACGATGACGTCGTATCCCGGATTGCCCGCCTTCAGCTTCGCGAACAGCTCGTCGTTGTCGGCGAACAGGTCCATGTTCACCTCGATGCCGGTCGCGCCCGAGAAATCGTCCAGCGTCGTCTCGCCGATATAGGTGTCCCAGTTATAAAAATTCAGGACCTTTTCCTCGGCGGCGAAGCCTTTGCCGGAGAAGGTGAGCCCGGCGGCGACGGCGCCGGTTCCGGCGAGGAAGGACCGGCGGGAAACGCCGGAGAGAAAGCGGTTGGCCATCTGAACCCCCTGTTCTGACCCGGCACCTTTCGCGGTGCACAACGTTGCCGGAATTCAACGACCTGCGGGGAACACTGTCAATGGCGGTCGCGGTCCGTGCAACGGTCCTCTTCCCGCCATGCGATCAACAACGGGAGACTATCTCGCGGGCCACCATGCCCAACGTGCATGCGAGCCGACCGGCTCGGTACTGCGCGTTCAGACCGACAGATTGACGAACGCGCCGCGCGGGGTCCGTTCGCCCTGGAAAGCGGCTTCGCGGGCCGCATTGATCGACCGTTCCGTGTCGCCCTCGCTCAAGCCGAACCGGGAAGTGTTGACCGGTGCGCGCTCCGGACCCGTGTCTTCGGCTCCTTCAGCGCGGGCGGCGCGGCTCTCGGCCTCTTGGGCACGCTGCTCAGCAAGGGCGGCGTCACGGGCGGCCTCGGCCGCCGCTTCCCGCGCCGTCTGAAGCTCGGCCGCGACCCGGTCCACGAACTCCACGAGAATGGCGCCCGACCGAAGACCGGAACCAATCGCCGTGGCTCCCCACGCGCCAAGCGGCACCGCGGCGGCCGCCTGTCCCGGCTGAGTGAATGACGCACGCGAGTACGTCGCAACCGACGGATCCATTTCTCAGACCTCCCTCGCCCACGATTATTATCGTGTTTAAGGAAATTTTAAGCAAGTCTGATTCAATCCGCGGCGGCCCCGGACGCCCGGAGATGGGGCGTCTAGAGATCGGCCAGAGTCTTGTCCAGGCATAGCCGCAAGGTGGAGACGAGACGGTCGATTTCGGCTCGGCTGATCACCAGCGGCGGCGAGCAGACCATGGTGTCTCGAACGGCACGCATCACCAGATTGTTGGCGAAGCAATGGTCGCGGCAGATGGTGCCGACCCGGCCGAGCGGATCGAAGAACGTCGGCCCGTCCTTGTCCTTGATCAGTTCCACCGCGGCGATCAGCCCGACACCCCGGACCTCGCCGACCAGGGGATGGTCGGCAAGCGAGCGCAGGCCGTCCTGCAGATACGGTCCGACATCGGTCCGCACGCGCTCGACCAGCTTCTCCTCCTCGATGATCCGCAGGTTCTCCAGAGCCACCGCGCAGGCGACCGGATGCCCCGAATAGGTGAAGCCGTGATAGAACTCGCCGCCCTCCTCGATCAGCGTCTTGGCCACGCGATCGCCGACCATCACGGCCGAAATCGGCGCGTAGCCTGAGGACAGGCCCTTCGCCAGGGTCATCATGTCGGGCTGCAGGTTGAAGGTCTCGCTGGCGAACCAGTTCCCCGTGCGACCGAATCCGCAGATCACCTCGTCGACGATGAACAGGATATCGTGGTTGCGGCAGATCCGCTGGATCTCCGGGAAATAGCTGGCCGGCGGGATGATGACGCCGCCCGCACCCTGTATCGGTTCCGCGATGAAGGCGGCGATGGTGTCGGCGCCGAGCTCCTGGATCCGCTCCTCCAGGGCCTGGGCGGCGGCGATGCCGAACTCCTCCTCGGTCATGTTGCCGCCGTCCCGCAGATAGTAGGGCGGACGGATATGCGAGAAGCCGGGCAACGGCATGTCGACCTGCTGATGCATCGCGGTCATCCCGCCCAGGCTCGTCGCGATCATGGTGGAGCCGTGATAGGCGTATTCCCGGCTGATGAACGTCTTCTTGTTCGGTTTGCCCCGAAGCTGCCAGAAGTGACGGACCATGCGCACGATCGTGTCGTTCGCCTCCGACCCCGAATTGGCGAAGAAAGCGTAGTTCAGGCCCTCCGGGGTCAGCTCGGCCAGCTTGGCCGCGAGTTGGGTCGCCGGCACGTTCGTGGTCTTGAAGAAGGTGTTGTAGTACGGCAGCGCCATCATCTGCCGGGACGCCGCATCGGCGAGTTCCTGCCGGCCGTAACCCACATTGACGCACCAAAGCCCGGCCATCCCATCGAGGATCTCGTTGCCCTTGGAATCCCAGAGGCGGCTGCCCTCCGCGCGGACGATCACCCGGGACCCCTCGGCGTTGAGCGCCTTGGTATCGGTGAAAGGGTGCCAGTGATGGGCGGCATCGAGGCCCTGGATGGCTGCGGTATCGACGGCGTGTGCGGTGCTGTTCATGGCGGTCGGTCCGGGATGGCGGGATGATGGCTCGACTATACGCGCACCGAGCGTAAACGGCAGCATTCTCAGAGCCGGGTATTCAGGAGGAGCGGAGCGGCGTGACGTTAATGCTTTGTTCACGATAGGGGCGTCATGGTTCCGCGTCGGTAATCGATGGATCCGGAAAACGCGGGATCGAGGCGCCGGCGAAAGAGGAGAGGGTCATGCAGGAACGGCTGGACATCACCAACGCGAACGCCATCGACGCGCTGATCGCCGCGGCCCGGGAGGCCGGGCTGACCCAGAGCTACGGCGCCGGTCTTCAGCGGGTACGGGAGATCGCGGCGGAAACAGCGCGGCGGGTCGCCGAACTCGACGCTCGCGAGACGCGCGACGCGGCCTGATTGCACCCCTGCCCGCAGCGGGAGCCGGACCCTAGACGTTCAGCAGCAGATACTCGCGCTCCCAGGCGCTGATCACCTGCAGGTAGGCCCTGGACTCCTGCTCCTTTACCTGCGTGAGGACGTTGACGAAGCGCTGGCCCAGAATATCCCGCAACGGCTTTGACCGGTTCAGGCGCAGCAGTGCGTCCTCCAGGTGGCGCGGCAGGTTGGCCGCCAGATTGTAGGCGCTGCCCTCCACCGGCTTCGACGGCTCCAATTGCTCGATCAGGCCGAGATACCCGCAGGCGAGCGAGGCCGCGAAGGCCAGATACGGATTTGCGTCGGCGCCCGGTACCCGGTTCTCGACCCGACGGCTCTCCGGCCGCGACACCGGCACCCGGAAACCCGTCGTCCGGTTGTCGACGCCCCAATGCACGTTCACCGGCGCATCGGAATCCGGGACAAGCCGGCGGTAGGAGTTCACATAGGGCGCAAACAGCGCCATCGACGGCGGCACGTATTTCTGCAGACCGCCGATGAAGTTCAGGAAGAACTCCGAGTTCTCCCCCTCCTCGCCGGCGAAGAGGTTGCGGCCGGTCTCGCTGTCGACCACCGAGATATGCATGTGCATCGAGCTGCCCGGCTCGTACTGCATCGGCTTCGCCATGAAGGTGGCGTAGACCTTGTGGTCCAGCGCGGCCTGCCGGACGGTGCGCTTGAACAGGAAGGTCTGGTCGGCGAGCGCCATCGCCTCGCCGTGGTTGAAGTTGATCTCCATCTGCGCCGCCCCGCTCTCGTGGATCAGCGTATCGACGTCGATCTCCTGCGCCTCGCAGTAGTCGTAGATATCCTCGAACAGCGGGTCGAACTCGTTAACCGCGTCGATGCCATAGGCCTGACGCGCGGTCTCCGGCCGGCCCGAGCGGCCGACCGGCGGCTCAAGCGGGTAGTCCGGGTCCTCGTTCACCTTCACCAGAAAGAACTCGAGCTCCGGCGCGACGATCGGCGTCCAGCCCTTCTCCGCGTACAGATCGAGAACCCGGCGCAGCACGTGGCGGGCCGCGATATCCACCGGCGTTCCGTCGAAATAATAGGCGTCGTGAATCACCTGCGCCGTCGGTTCGCCGTACCACGGCACCATGCGGATGGTCTCGGCGATCGGCCGCAGGAACACGTCGCTGGCCCGCGGGTCCAGGTCGATCTCGTCAATGTATTCGCCGGTCACCGTCTGACCGAAGATCGACTCCGGCAGACGCAGCCCCTGATCCCGGGTGGCCCGCAGGAACTTCTGCGCCGGCAGGATCTTGCCGCGGGCGATCCCCGAGAGATCGGAGACAAGACACTCCACCTCCGTGATCCGATGTTCGCGGATCCAGGCTTCGAGATCGATTGTCATGGGAGGCCTCGCGGTTTGGAGAGATCAACGGATACAGCACTCTCCGGACCGCGGCAACGCCGCCCGAACGGGCCCCTCTCTCGGGGCCTTCCATCGGATCGATACAGTAAGAGGCGGAGATTCAATCCTCCCGGAATCGGAAGTCAAAAGCGTCGCCGTGGCGGACGAAATGGCCGATCGACGGCGAGCGGAAATGGGCGCTGCAGATCAGCGTATCGGTCTCGCAGTAACGATCCATCAGGGCGATCCGCGTGGCCTTGGCCTGCTCCCGGTCCACATCGGGGGCGGCGACCAGGTCCGGATGGCGGCACTGCAGGGGCGTGTGAATCGTGTCGCCGATCATGATCGCCTCGGCCCCGTTCGAGGTCAGGTGCACGGCGAAATGGTCCGGCGTGTGCCCGGGCGTCGGCTCCAGATGGAGGGTATCGTCGAAGGCGTGATCGCTCGTCACCTCCACCACCTGACCCGCCGCGACCACCGGCAGCACGCTGTCCACCATATACGGAACCGGCGTCTCCGCATTGCGCGCCGTCCAGTGCGCCAGCTCCTTCTTGGAGAACAGATACTTGGCGTTCGGGAAGGTGGGCACCCACCGCCCGTCCAGCAGCCGGGTGTTCCAGCCCACGTGGTCCGGATGCAGATGGGTGCACATCACATAGTCGATGTCTTTCACCGTGAGCCCCGCCCGGGCCAGCGCATCCATGTAGGTCGTGTCGCTCTTCTGATGCCAGTTGGGGCGCGTCGGCCGGTCCTTGTGGTTGCCGACACAGGTATCGACCAGGATCGTGTGACGGCCGGTGCGGATGACGTAGGACTGCATCGGAAAGATGAACAGCCCGGTCGCCGGATCCAGGCTCAGCGGCTCCAGCCAGGACCGGTTCTCCTCCAGCAGCTCCGGTGTCAGGGTCGGAAGAAACTGGAATGGATCGAAACCGGGGAGTTCCTGTTCGATGATCCGGTCGACCCGAAGGTCGCCGACGGCGAAGCTCAGCGTCATGGTTACCTGCCTCCTGGTCTGGCGCGCCGCAAGTGTCGGCCCGCCGGGCGCCGGGGTGCAAGATCGCATTCCACACGACCTTCGCGCCATGGTATGAGCGGGAAACTTTTTGAGTGTCCCCGCATCATGTCTTCCGTCCGTCCGCCCTCCGTCCCGTCTCCCGCCGCCGCCAGCGCCTTTCTGGACGCGCATCCCGGCGTGGCCACCATCGACGTCCTGCTGCCCGATCTCTCCGGTGTCGTCCGCGGCAAGCGGATCGGCCGCGACCAGCTCGAGGGCACGTTCAAGCAAGGCGCCGCCTTCCCCGCCTCGGTCTTCGGCACCGACGTGACCGGCGACAGCGTCGACAGCAGCGGGCTGGTCTGGGAACTCGGCGACGCCGACTATCCATGCTGGCCGGTGGCGGGCTCGCTGGTCGAGGTGCCCTGGACCGCACGGCCCTCGGCCCAGGTCCTGCTGACCATGACCGAGTCCGACGGCACTCCGTTCTACGCCGATCCGCGCGTTGTCCTGCAGCGCGTGGCCCAGCGCTACGCCGAGAAGGGCCTGAAACCCGTGGTGGCGCTGGAGCTCGAGTTCTACCTGATCGACAAGACCCGCGAGGCGCATCTGCCACCGAGCCCGGCGATCAGCCCGGTCACCGGCTCGCGCCAATCGACCACCCAGGTCTACGGCCTGGACGAGCTCGACGACTTCGAGGCGGTGCTGGACGACGTGGCCAATGCCTGCCAGCTCCAGGGCATTCCAGCCATGGCGGCCTCGGCGGAATACGCGCCCGGTCAGTTCGAGATCAACCTCACCCATGTGGACGACCCGGTCCAGGCGGCCGACCACGCCGTCATGCTGAAACGGGCGATCAAGGGCGTGGCCCGCGCCCACGGGATGAACGCCACCTTCATGGCCAAGCCGTTCGGCGACGAGACCGGCAACGGCCTGCACATGCATGTCAGCGTCCTGGACAAGGACGGCAACAACATCTTCGCCAGCGAGACGGATCCCGAGCACGGCTCGCCCGCCCTGCGCCACGCGGTCGGCGGACTGTGCGACACGATGAACGAGTGCATGGCGCTGTTCGCGCCCACCGCCAACGCATACCGGCGGATCCGGCCGAACGCCTATGTGCCGCTCTCCGCCTGCTGGGGCTACAACAACCGGACCTGCGCCTTTCGCGTTCCGGCCTCCTCGGCCGACGCGGTCCGGATCGAACACCGGGTGGCCGGCGCCGACGCCAACCCCTATCTCGCCGGGGCCGCCATCCTCGCCGCCATCCTGCACGGTATCGAGACGGAGGCCGCCGCCCCGGCGCCGGTCGATGGCAACGCCTACGAATCCCAGGAACCGAGCGTGCCCAAGACCTGGGCGGAGTCGCTCGAGCTGTTCCGCACCAGCGACTTCATCGCCGACTGGCTCGGCGAGGGCTTCCGCCACGTCTTCCACGCGGTGAAGGAGAGCGAGCGCCAGGACTTCGAGTCCGAGGTCACGCCGCTGGAATGGGCCTGGTATCTGAAGACCGTGTGACCGGGGCGGTGCCGCGATGACCGCCGCCCTTACCTGGTACCACGCCACCGCCGACGCTGCAGAGCGGCCGCGCCTGATCGGAGACCGGCGCTGCGACGTCTGCGTCATCGGCGGCGGCCTCGCCGGAGTCTCGACCGCCCTGCACTGCGCCGAGCGCGGTCTCGACACGGTGCTGCTCGAGGCCGAGACGATCGGATACGGCGCGTCGGGGCGCAACGGCGGGCAGGCCCTGCTGGGTTGGAGCGCGTCGACCGCGACCCTGACGCGGGCCGTCGGCCGCGACAACGCCCGGACCCTGTGGGACTGGTCGCGGGAGGCCTTCGCCGACCTGCGGGACCGGGCCGAACGCCATGCGCCCGACGCCGATCTGCGGCTCGGCTACGTCCATGCCGCCCTCAACCGCCGGCAGCTTGCCGGGCTGCACGAGGCGCGGGAGGAGTGGGCCGAGTGGGGCTACACCGCGCCGGAAGTCGTCGAGGGCCGTGCGGTGCGGGACTGGATCGGTACCGACCGGTATGTCGGAATTCTGACCGATCCGGAGAGCGGCCAGATCCATCCGCTTCGCTACCTTCAAGGCCTCGCCCGAGGCGCCGAAGACGCCGGCGCCGCCCTGTTCGAACGCAGCCAGGTGTGCGCCGTCGAGGGCACCGTCGTGCGCACGCCCGGCGGGGCCGTCACCGCAAAACACGTGGTCTACGGCGCCAACGCCTATCTCGGGCGGCTTGAGGGGCGGCTGCGTTCGAAGATCATGCCGGTGGCGTCCTTCGTCGCCGTGACCGAGCCGCTGGCCGAGGATCTGGCCGCGCGCCTGTTCGTGCGGGACGTGGCGGTGGCCGACTGCAACCTGGCGCTCGACTATTTCCGCCTGACCCACGACCGCCGCCTGCTGTTCGGCGCCGGCGCGAGCTATTCGGCGATCACCCCGCCGGGTCTGGCGCGCACCATGCGCCGCAAGATCGCCCGCGTCTTCCCGGAGCTGTCGGAGGTGCGGATCGACCACCAGTGGGGCGGCCTGATCGGCATCACCATCAACCGGATCCCCGACATCGGCCGGCTGTCGGAGACCGTCTTCCACGCCCAGGGCTTCTCCGGCCAGGGCGTGGTGCTGACCGGTCTCGCCGGCAAGATCATCGCCGAGGCGATCACCGGCGACGACGCCCGGCTCAGACTGTTCGAGAGCGTGCGCCACCTCCCCTTCCCCGGCGGCCCCCTGCGCACCCCGGCCCTGATGGCGGGCATGGCCTGGGCGAAGACGCGGGACTGGCTGGGGGTTTAGCGACCGCCGCTACAGCCGCAGCGCCTCCTCGACCGGGGTGTAGGGCACGCCGTGGGCGTCGGCGACGGCCTTGTAGGTCACCCGGCCCTCGTGGACGTTCAGCCCCTCCTTCAGGAAGGCGTCGTCGTACAGCGCTTGGCGCCAGCCCTTGTCGGCCAGCGCCAGGGTGAAGGGCAGGGTCGCGTTGTTCAGCGCGAAGGTGGAGGTGCGGGCGACGCCGCCCGGCATATTGGCGACGCAGTAATGCACCACCTCGTCGACGATGTAGGTCGGCTCCGCGTGGGTCGTCGGCTTCGAGGTCTCGAAGCAGCCGCCCTGGTCGATCGCCACGTCGACCAGCACCGAGCCGCGCTTCATCCGCGACACCATCTCCCGGGTGACCAGCTTCGGCGCCGCCGCCCCCGGCACCAGCACCGCGCCGATGACGAGATCGGCCTGCAGCACGTATTCCTCCACCGCGTCGCGGGTGGAGAAGATGGTGTTCAGGGTCGGCCCGAACTGCATGTCGAGCTCGTAGAGCCGGTGCAGCGACTTGTCGAGGATGGTCACCTTGGCCTCAAGGCCCATGGCCATGCGCGCGGCGTTGGTGCCGACCACGCCGCCGCCGAGGATCACGACATTCGCCGCCGCCACGCCGGGCACGCCGCCGAGCAGCATGCCGTTGCCGCCCTGCGCCTTCTCCAGACAATGGGCGCCGGCCTGGATCGACATCCGCCCTGCCACCTCGCTCATGGGCGCGAGCAGCGGCAGGCGCCCGTGGGCGTCGGTCACCGTCTCGTAGGCGATGGCGATGCAGCCGCTGTCGATCAGGCCCCTGGTCTGCTCGGCGTCGGGCGCCAGATGGAGATAGGTGAACAGGATCTGACCGGGACGCAGCCGGGCGATCTCGGCCGGCTGGGGCTCCTTGACCTTCACGATCATGTCGGCGATGGCGAAGACCTCCTCCGCGCTCGGCAGGATCGTTGCCCCCGCCGCCTGGTAGTTGGCATCGTCCAGACCGATGCCGTACCCGGCATGGGTCTCGACGACGACCTCGTGGCCGTGGGCGACGAGCTCCCGCACGCTGGAGGGCACCAGGCCCACGCGATACTCGTGGTTCTTGATCTCCTTGGGCACGCCGATACGCATCTGAACCTCCTGAATGGCGGTGCGACGAGCCTATTCCGACCAAAGGGCGGCTTCAATCGGGACCTCGACGGCCCCACCGGCGGGCCGATCCTGGGTGCAAGAACCGGGAAGCCGATCTCCGCCGCCCCACCTAGTCTCCGGCTCATCCCGTTGACGGAGACACTCGATGCCCCCCGCCGATACCCGTATGTCCGCTCTGGATTGGCTGCTTCTGGCCGCCCTGTCGATCCTCTGGGGCGGCTCGTTCCTGTTCGGCCGGATCGCCGTCGCCGAGGTGCCGCCCCTGACCCTGGTTCTGGCGCGGGTCGGGATCGCCGCCCTCGCCCTGCACGTCGTGCTGCGCGTCATGGGCATTTCCTTCGCGCCGGGCCCCGCCGGCTGGCGCGACTACCTGGCGATGGGCACGCTGAACAATCTGGTGCCGTTCGGTCTGATCTTCTTCGGCCAGATCGAGATCGGCGCCGGCCTCGCGGCGGTGATCAACGGCATGACCCCGTTCTGGTCGGCGCTGATGGCCAGGGCGGCCGGAGTCGAACGGCTTTCCCTGCGCAAGGCCACCGGCGTCCTGCTCGGTTTCGGCGGGCTGGCGGTCACCGTGGGACCTGCCGCCCTCGACGGCCTGGACGCGCCGCTGATTGCCCAGTTCGCCGTGGTCGCGGCGACGGTCTCCTACGGCGCGGCCAGCGTGTTCGGCCGGCGCTTCAAGGGACAGCCGCCGCTGCTCACCGCGACCGGCCAGCTCACCGCCAGCAGCCTTCTGGTTCTGCCACTCGCACTGATCGTCGACATGCCCTGGACCCTGGCAACGCCGGGAGCTGCGATTCTGGGCGCCGTGCTCGGCCTCGCCCTGCTCAGTACGGCGCTGGCCTACATCCTGTATTTCAGGGTCCTGGCGAGCGCCGGTGCCACCAACGTCGCCCTGGTGACGCTGCTGATCCCGGTCAGCGCCATCGCCCTCGGCGCCCTGGTGCTGGGAGAAGCGGTGGAGCCCCGTCAGATCGGCGGCATGGCCCTGATCGCCCTCGGCCTCGCTGTGATCGACGGCCGCGTGACGGCACTGCTGGGCACCGCGCGATCCGCCGGGGGTTGATGACGATTTCGCCGATACCCACGTCTGAATCACTGGAAACAGCGACCACCACCCCCCTGAAGGAGGACGCCATGGCCCAGATGCAGGAACGCTACAAGGCCGCCCCGTTCGGCGACGCCGATACCTGGCGGATCAGCGACACCCATACCGGAGAGCTTGTCTCCGTGGTCAAAGGCCCGGAGAACCTGAAACGCCGCCTCGCCCAGCTCAACGGGGAGGACACCCTCCGTCAGGGAGCCGTCGGCCGCCCGCAGGAGGCTTGAGCCAAGCGTGTCCGGGAGCCGTTTTCGGAAACAACGGCGCGTCCCGGACACGCGACCCTCTCCGCCTCCTCAGCGTTTACCGTCGAGCACCGCCTGGATGTCCTCGCGGCTTTCCTCGATCTCGACGCCCGCCCGCTCGGTCTGAAGCTGCAGCACGGCGCGGGAGTCCAGCGCGTCCCAGCCCCGGTTGCGCGCCTCGGTCATTTCCTCCAGCACCAGATTGATCAGTCGCATCGGCACCGCGTTGTCACGGCCCATCTGGCAGGCCAGCGACACGTCCTTATGCGCCAGCTTGAGAGCGAAGGACGGTGGGTCGTAACTGTTCAGCAGGAACTGCTCGCCAAGACTGTCGAATGTCCGCTGCCGGCCGCGCGCACCCTGGCGGATGGCGCTCCACAGGGCCAGCGGCTCGACCCCGGCCTTCACGCCCGCGGTGAACGCCTCGACCAGCGCCACCTGGACGGCGTAGCCGACGCTGTTGTGCACAAGCTTGGCCGTAGAACCTGCGCCGGCCTCGCCGATATAGGCGACCTGGTCACCGAGCGCGTCGAGGACGGCGCGGTGCGCGTCGAACGTCGCCCTGTCGCCGCCGACCCAGATTGCCAGCTTGCCGGACGCCGCGCCCTTCGGACCGCCGCTGACCGGGGCGTCAAGGAAGCTGATCCCCTTCGCCGCCAGGGCGGCATGGACCTGTCGCACCGATGTGGGCGAATTGGTCGACAGGTCGAACACCACCCCGCCCGGCTTCATGCCCGCCGCGATACCGGTCTCGGCATCGAGCGCCACCGCCTCGACTTCCGGCGGCCCCGGCAGCGAGGTCAGCACGACATCCGCGGCCTCGGCGACGGCCTTCGGCGTGTCGGCCCATTCGGCCCCTGCCGCGAGATGGCTCTCCGCCGCCTCGCGCCGCACGTCGCAGACCACCACCTTGTGCTGTGCCTTGATGAGGTTGGTGGCGAAGTGGCCGCCCATAAGGCCGAGGCCGATAAATCCGACTTTCTTCATCTCTGCTCTTCTTTCCCGTCAGGACTCGTCGTCGGCGAACATCTCAAGGGCATAGCGGCCCGCGTTCATCGCGGTCGGCCAGCCCGAGTAGAAGGCGATATGCGTGATCAGGGCGAGCATCTCGTCCTTGGTCACACCGTTCTCCATCGCGCGGTTCATGTGCAGGCGCAGCTCGTCGGTACGGCACAGGGCGGCAAGCGCGGCCACCGTGATCAACGAGCGGTCGCGCTTGTTCAGCTCCGGCTGCTCCCACACGTCGCCGTAGACGACCTCGTCGCGCAGCCGGCCGAGATGCGGGATCAGTTCGTAAACGGTCTTGGGCTTTTCTTTCGCCACGGTTTTCCTCCCGGACTCTTGGTTGGCGGAGGGAAAGCCTAGACCAGTGCCGGGCGGGGCGGGAGGCGCGGAGTGCTTCCCAGTACCGTCACTGAATGAACCGGTGCATTCCCCCGTCGACCGGAATGACGCAACCGGTGATGTAGTCGGCGAGCGGCGAACACAGGAAGGCGACCAGGTTCCCGAACTCTTCGGGCTCGCCGAAACGACCGGCCGGGATATGGGCGTCGATGAAGGCCTGGCGGCTTTCCTCCGTCGGATGCAGACGGTTCATGATCTGCTCGCTCTTGATGCGGCCGGGCGGCACACAGTTCACCGTGACGCCCTCGGGCGCGAGATCGCGCGACATGCCCTTGGCCCAGGCATGGGTCGCCGCGCAGCCGGCGAGGCCGGCATTTGTCGTGGTGGGCTCCAGGATGCCGGTCACATGGACGATCCGGCCCCAGCCGTTGGCCCGCAGTTCCGGAAGGAAGGCGGTGGTCAGCCGGCGGCCCATGATGAACTTGAGCATCATCGCCTCGTCCCAGGCGCTGTCCGGCGCATCGACCGGGACGGTGCGCGAGGATCCCGCGTTGTTGATCAGGATGTCCAGACGGCCGTGCGCTTCCAGCACCTTCCGGCGGATGAGCGCCGGGCCGTCATCGGCCGTGAGATCGGCCTCTATCACCGTCGGCATCGGCGCCCCCGCCGCCGAGAGGTCGGACGCCAGTTCGGCCGCCAGCGCGTCCAGACGGTCGCGCCGCCGGGCGGTGATCGCCAGGGTCACGCCTTCCCGCGCCAGCACCCGGGCGATTCCGACCCCGATGCCCGCGCTCGCGCCGGTAACCAGGGCAACCTTGCCGCTCAACTTGAGATCCATGCTTCTTCCTTCCCGCGACCTGGAGCCTCTAGGTACGGCATTGCACCATTATTTCCCCAAATACGCGTATTTTTTCGGGTTCACACAGGCATATGCAATTCATGGCATGATTTCATGCCAAAACATGTTTACTATCCGGACTTTATCGGGAGAAGGGGGAGCAAGAAGCGCTCCGCCGGGTGTGATCATTGTGCGAGCATAGAAATGTTCGGCGGAAAGACCTACGAAATCCTCGCCCTGCGCGAGGGCCGTTGGACTATTGAAGCGACCGCCAAGCACCAGGAGGTGGCTCAGGCGGAAGCGGCCAAAATCCTGGCGAAAGCCGGGATACAAGGCGTTCGCGTCATCAATGAAGCCAAAGGGTCGATCGACCGGCTGAAGCCGGAAGACATCCTGTTCGAGAAGATGAAGCCGAAGACCGAAGAGAAGGTCTTCGTCCAGGATATCGACGACGCGCCGGTCTGCCAGTCGCCCAGCGACCTGTTCCTTGGCGAACCGCGGGCGACCGTGAACCGGCTGTTCCGGAACTATCTGGACAAGAACAACCTCACCGCGACCGAACTGATGCACGCGCCGCGGGAGATCAAGCGGCTGCTGGACGAAGGCACGCTGCTGTTCTCCGCCATCGGCAAGGTGGCGACCTTCCAGGTCCGCAAGATGGAGGAGACGACGGTCAACGAGCGGCGCGACGTGCTGTTCGACTTCGTCAATAAAATCAATGCCCGCGCCATCGCAGCGTCAAACCAGAAGATCCCGCGGATCCGGGTGGAGGGATTCAACGAGGTGACCGGCGGCATTATCGCCGCCGCCCCCCAGGAGCATCGCGATCATCTGATCCGATATGCCATGTCGACGGAACTGGTCGAGAACCGCAGTTTTCTCGGCAAATTCGGCCAACTCATGGAATGGGCGTGGAAGGCCGAAGCACCCGAGGTCTTTCAGGCGATCGACATCTTCGTCGCCGACACACTCTACAATGTCGACGTCCTGCGCGACCTGATCGGCAATCCGCGCGAGCTCGGGACGGCGCTGGTCACCCTGCTCTGCGTCGCGGAGGGCCGGCCGATCGGCGAGGCCGCAGAGGAAGAGGAGGAACCGCAGGAGCTCACGCCCGAGCACCGCGACTTCACGAACACGATCTTCATCAAGATGATCGCGGAGGGCAAACTTCCGGAAAGCCAGGATGTCCTGCTCGACCGGGTGCGCCGCCAGCTCGAAGGGCTGAGCCCGCTGTCCCGCGGGGACCGGGAGGAGGAGCGCGAGGTCTTCCTCGGCCTGCTCGACAAGCTGATCCCGGACATCGAGATCATCGGCGGCCCCTCCATGGCCCAGGCCATGACGGCGCGCCAGTCGACCATCATCAACAAAGGCGGCAACAAGGGGATGCGGGAGGCGGCGGAGACCATGCTGCCGACCCTCAACGACCCCGGGCGCAAGACCGGCTATCTGCTGGCGCTGATGGACAGCGAGGTCGGCCAGACCTATCTGCGGAACGATCTGGAGACCCTGCTCGACCAGTTGCTGGTCGAGTCACAGACGGTGAACCACCTGATCCGGGACAAGCTGCCGCCGAACAAGAAGATGGCGAAGGTCACCTCGATCTATAACCACATCGAGAAGTCCAACCTGCCCGCCCAGCGGAAGGCGGCGCTGACCCAGCGGCTGGACGAACTGCTCGTCTCCTACATCACCGACGGCAAGATCCTCGACAAGCTCGACAATCCCGACAAACCGCTGCACGTCCGCGCCTTCATGCTGGTCAGCATGGTTCAGCCGGAAATGTTGCCGAAGGGCAAGGCGTCCAACCTGGCGCGCAACATCATCGTGCGCCATCTGCGTCGGCCGAACTTCGAGGACGAGCTGGTCGCGGCCATTCCGGATCCGAGCGAGAAGGCCAAGACCCTGCGGAAGTTCCACGAACAACTGCACCGCTGCGGATTCTTCGGGTGAGCGGACGCCGCGCGACCCGGCGCCGCTTACCCGAATTCCGCCTCGATCTCGTCGGCGAAGTCGCCCCACTCGTCGTCCTCCACCGCAGGCGGCGCACTGGCCCGGGCAGCCTCGATCATCGATTCCAGGAGCCTGTCGTACTCGGCCCAGGCCTCGTCGCGCCGCGTCGCCTTGGAGGCGGCCCAGGCGGCGGCCAGACCTGTCGACCGTGCGGCATGGGTCCGGGCAGCGGCGGCCCGCGCCGCCTCGCCCGCCGCCGCGGCCTGCGGTTCGTCGGCCAGCACCGCCTCCCGGGAGGCCTGACGGGCGGCCCCGCGGGCGGCGACCCGAAGGTTGTCGTTGCCGGTCTCAAGAAAGCGGCGCACCTCGTCCGGCATGTCCCAGAAATCGGCGACGTCGAGCGCGACCTTCCGGGCAAAGGCGCGCAGCACCTCTTCGCCGTCGAGCCGCCACAGAATCGTCCGGCTGCCGCACACGAACTTATCCGCCTGCCGGTCGCCGACCGCATCGCATTCGACCCGGCAGATGACGTTCCCGGAGGCGAACTTGAGCGCATCCAGCACACGCTCGGAGGCATGCAGCCCCTGTTCGCACAGGCTGATGGGCCCGTCATGGGTCAGCGCCTCGCCGTCGGCGGGAACCGGACGACCGTCCTTCAGCGTCTCATCGACAAAATGCCAACCCAGCACGGCGCCCCGCCTTCAGGTTTCTGTTGTCCCACACGCGATCGTACACCGTGTAGCGGCCGGGGCAGAAGCCGTTTCCGCGTCGGCGGATCCGTGCGTCCCCGACAAACGGGTAGGCAAAGCGCCCCCGATATGGAACGATTGACCACTGTATTTTCAATGCCTTGATGGCTCTCGGGAAGATGGCCGGCGGATGCCCAAAGTTCTGATCGTCGATGATTCAAAGCTTGTTCGGCTCACCATCAAGAACATCCTGGCGCGGGCCGAGGGGTTCGAGTTGGTCGGCGAGGCGGAGAACGGCCGCGAGGGCGTGGATATGGCCCGGGAACTGTCGCCCGACGTCGTGACCCTGGACATCGAGATGCCGGTGATGGACGGCATCGAATGCCTGCGCCGTCTGAAGATTCTGTCTCCGGCCAAGGTGATCGTTCTGTCCTCGCTCACCCATCCCGCGTCGCCCAAGGCGGTCGAGGCGCGGCTGGTCGGCGCCGACGCGGTGATCGGCAAGCCGTCCGGCTCCGTCAGCAAGGACGTGGACGCGTCGGGAGGCGGGCTGCTGATCGACACCATCGAACGCCTGCTTGCCCCGGCGCCCGCGGGAGCCGCGCCATGAATGCCGTGGCCCGCAACGGCAAACCCGGCGGCGATCAGGACCGCGTGCCCGTCCTCCTGTTCATGTCGGACGGCCGGCGGTTCGGCGTTCCCCTCACCAGGGTGCGCGAGGTCGTCGAGATCGAGAGGATGGAGCCCATCGAGGGCGATTCGGGCGACTATATCGGCGTCATGGTGTTGCGGGACGAGCCCATACCGCTCGTGGTGATGCGCCTCCGCCAGCATGGGACCGACCTCGACCTCGCCATGTGCATCGTCATGCAGCGCGGCAGTGCCGTGATCGGGCTCGCGGTCGAGCGTATCCTCGGCATCCGCGATTTCGGCCCGGCCAAGCCGATGCACGGGCTCGTTGCCGGCGATGAGGTGCAGCACGCCTTCCTCGACGAGAAGGGCGAACTGGTCCAGGCGGTGGACGCCGACCGCTGGTTCAAGGCCCAGAGCACCCTGCCCCTTCTGGCCGATCACCGCGCCGTCGCGGAGCGGGCCGACCCCGAAGAGACCAAGCTCCGCCAGCGGCCGAAATACATGGCGATCACCGTGGGCGGCCGGCTGTTCGCCATCGATTCGACGACGGTCGACCGGGCGATCGACGACATCGACACGGCCCCGCTGCCACGCCGGCCGGGCGTGAAGATCGACTCCGTCATCGAGGTCAGCGGCAACGTGCTGCCGGTGCTGCGGCTGACCGACGCGGGCTTCGAGAAGCAGTCGATCCATATCATCGTCAGCCATTTCGACCAGAAATGGGCCATCGCCACCGAGGGCGTACTCGGCATCGTCGACGACGAGAGCCCGCCGGGGCCGGCGGACGAGGAAGGACAGGCCCGGGTGATCACCCACAAGGGCACCTTCCACGAAGTGATCGATATGGCGAGCCTGATCGCCTCGCATGTTCCCGAATTCCATCGCGGCGGCGACCGCAACGTGGCGGTCACATGAGCTTCGATGACGGCAATTCCGAGATGTGGGAGCTGTTCGAGCAGGAGAGCGAGGATTATCTCGCCCAGCTCGAGGCGAATCTGTCGGGCTCGACGGCGGATCTCGAGAACCCCGACATCATGGGGGCGCTGTTCCGGGCCATCCACTCGCTGAAAGGGGTCTCCGCCTCGCTCGGGCTGATCGGCATGGAGACCGTCGCCCACGCGGCGGAAGACCTGCTGGACATGTTCCGCAACGGCGAGGCGCGGCCGAACGATGCGGCGCGCGATCTCCTGCTGCAGGCGAACGACGCACTGGTCGATCTGCGCCAAGCCTGCCTGGACAGCCGGTCGGATATTGCCGGAGAGTCCGGACTGATCGCCGCCCTTAAGCACGCGAAGGCCCAGCTCAAGAAGGGCGGCGAGATCACCGCGCCCAGCGCCGCAGCGGCACCATCGGCCGCCCCGGCCGCAGAGGCACCGCCGGCCTACGATCCCCCGGATCCGGAGCCCGAGCCGGAACCGGCTCCCCGCTCCGCCGATCCGGCACCCGCGCCTGATCCGGAAGAGGACGCGGGGGCGACGAACCAGAGCCGGATGGCTATTCAGGTGTCGCAGAAGCCGGCCAATCCGGACGAACCCGAGTTCCAGCCGGCGACCGTGCAGCCATTCGACGCCGTGGTCTCGGCCGAACTCGGTCAACTCGCCGAGGCGCTGGAAAGCCCGGCTTTGGACAGCCTGGACGGCCGGGCCATCGCCTCCTCCATGATGGCGATCCGCGAGGCGGCGAACGATGTCGGTTATCTCGGTATTTCCGATGTGCTCGGCGGTATCCTGGAGGAACTCGAGAGCGGCGACACCGACCGCACCGCGCTGATCCGAGGGCTTTGCATTTTCATTCACCGGCTCCGGGTACTGTCGGAGCTGGCGGATTCCGGCCTGGCGATGGACGATGTCGACAACTCCATGGCCCCGCATATCTCGCGCGAGGCCCGGGCGGTGGTGGACCGTCTGTCGGTGCGCGGCGGTGCCTCCGCCGACTGGGAGCTGGTCGGCATTCTGTCCCGTGCCCTGGGCGTGTTCCGGATCTCCGCCCTGGCCCGTCTGGCGAGCGAACTGACGCTCATCGACGGCTGGCGGGAGCGGCCCGGAGCCCTCAACGTGGTCCACGAGATCCGCCGCGAGAGCGAGGTGATCGGGATTGAGGGCCTGACCGTCTCCTCCCTCGACATGCCGCGCGAGACCTATGACCGGCTGCGCGACGATCTCGCCCTGCTGCTCACCGGCGCCGGCGCCGGGGTGGCCGCCCTGCGCAAGGTTCTCGGCGACGACCTGTTCGACAGCATGTCTCCCGCCGCCCGCAACGAGGCGGTCGATTTCCTCGAACAACCGGGCGCGCGTCTGGTGCAGGTCCAGGTCATGGTGCCGGACGGTGCGCCGGCCAGCGGCGAGATTCTCGGTCTGCTCTACCGGCAGCAGGTGATCTCCAACCGCGTCCTGGTCGATATCGACCCCGACCTCTACCAGTTCCTCATCGGCATCGTCGGCGACGACGCACAGGTGGAAGCCTCGATCCGGGCATTGGACACCAGCGGCGACGTGCTGCGCGCCTGGGCCGTGCTGGTCGTCGGCGACACCCCGCTTGCGGCCCTGGGACAGGATGCGCCTCCCCCCTCACCGGCCGCAGCCGCCCCGACCGCCGAAGCGCCTCTGCCGCCGGCGGCGGACACCGACGGCCATGTGCTGTTCGTCGATGACAGTTCCTGGGACTCGGCGCTGCACGACAACTGGTCGCCGGAATTGCAGGAAGGCTTCTCGCCTCCGTTCGGGAATGCGCCGACCCAGCCTCAACCGACCCAGCCTCAACCGACTCAGACTCAGCCGACACGGCCTCAACCGGCACCGGCCGCAGCGCCGTCGCCCGCCCAGCGGCAACCGGCGCCGGAACCTGCCGCGGCCCCGCCGGCACCCCCGCCGACACCACCCGCGGCGGCCGACAAACCGGCCGTTCCCCCGGCGGCCGCCGATGGCGGCGTTCCGGTGGAGCGGGGCGAGGCGACGCCGTCGCGCGGCACCGGCGGCGCGGTGGGCGGCAGCCTCGGCGGCAGTTCGCTCCGCGTCTCGTCCAACCTGATCGACAGCTATCTCGACACCGTGGCGGAGTTGCGGCTCAGCCTGTCTCGGCTCGACCAGGGCGCGTCCGAGGCCGGATTCGCCGCCACCGCGGCCGAACTGCGGTCGCTCGCCAGTCAGAGCGGAGCGCGAAAGGCGGAGAAGCTGAACGCCGCCGCGGCGCGGATCGACGACGCCGGCAAGGTCTTCGCCAACCAGATCGCCCGGGCCGAGGCGACCTTGCGCATGCTGCATTCCGTCACCCTCGACCTGCGCGTGGTGCCGATCAGCATCGTGTTCGGTCGGATGCCGCGCCTGGTCCGTGACCTCGCCCGATCCCTCGGCAAGCAGGTGACGCTGGAGATCGACGACGGCGACATCCAGATCGACAAGTCCATGGTCGACGCGCTGATGGAACCGATGGTCCACATGATCCGTAACGCCATGGATCACGGGATCGAGACCCCGCAGGAGCGGCTGGACGCCGGAAAGCCGGAGAAGGCGACGCTCACCCTGCGCGCCACCCAGAGCGGCAACGTGGCGCAGATCATGATCGCCGAGGACGGGCGCGGCCTGAACACGGCGCGCATCCGCAACAAGGCGCTGGAGAAAGGCCTGATCACCGAGCAGGACGCGGCCCGGATGACGGAGCGCGAGATCCATCGCCAGATCTTCGCCCCCGGCTTCTCCACCGCCGCGTCGGTCACGGAAACTTCCGGGCGCGGCGTCGGCATGGACGTGGTGCTCACCACCCTGCGCCGGCTCGGCGGCGCCATCGATATCGACAGCGAGGACGGCGAAGGGACCCGCTTCTATCTCAGCTTCCCGGTCTCGGCGGCCCTGCAGCGGATCATCGTCGTCAGCGACGGCGCCCGCGATCTGGGCCTGCCGGAGCGCGCGATCATCGAGGTCATCGAGGTCGACCGAAAACAGATCCAGACCGTGGGCGAACGGGCCGGGATCCAGCATCGAGACGGCTTCCTGACAGTGCGGCCGATCGAGACCATGCTCGGCTGGGAGACCCCCGATGTCGCTGTCGGTCAGAAGGCCTTCCCCGTCGTCATCATCGGCTCTCCCCAGCGCCGCATCGGCGTGGCGGTCCACCGGGTGAAGCGCCGCCAGGAAGTGTTCATGAAAGAGCTGCACCCGGCCCTGAACTCGGTCGACGTGCTCGCCGGCGCGACGGTGATGGGGGAAGGCCAGCCGCTGCTGGTGCTCGATCCGGAAACGTTGATCGCCATCGCCGGCGGGTAGGCCGGACCGGCGCCCTACCGAAACGACATCACGAGGCCCGAGACGAACTCCGCCACCTTGCCGAGCGGGACCACGCTGTCGGCGCCGCCGGTCTCGTGAGCCGCCTTGGGCATTCCGTAGACGATGGACGTGGCCTCGTCCTGGGCGACAGTACGGGCGCCGGCGTTGCGCATGGCCAGCAGGCCGTCCGCGCCGTCCCGCCCCATTCCCGTCAGGACCACGCCGATGGCCCGTTTGCCGAGCTGTTCCGCCGCCGAATTCATCAACACGTCGACCGCCGGGCAGTGTCCGCCGAAACGGGCCTCCTCGCCTGACCGGGTCCAGATTCCCCGGCCGTCCTTTAACAGACGAAGCTGACGACCGCCGGGCGCCACCACCGCCAGTCCCATCCGCAGGGGCAGGTCGTCCTGGGCCAAAGCCACATCCATCGGAGAGGCCCGGTCGAGCCGGGCGGCGAAATCGCCGACATAGGCCTCGGGCATATGCTGGACGATGACGATGGGCGGGCTGGTGCGCGGCGTCTTCGACAGGATGGTGAGCAGCGCGTCGGTACCGCCGGTCGAAGCGCCCATGCAGATCACCACGCCGAGATAAGGCGATCCGGGCGCCACCGGCCGGGCCGCGGATGGCGCGGGCACGGCGACCGCAGCCGCGCCCGGTCCCGACACCGTCGATGCACTCGCCGTCGATCCCTGCGCCGCTTCGGCCCGGCGCAACGCGGCAACCACCCGCGGGGCGGCGGCGGCAAGCTGGGCGCGAATGTCGAGGTCCGGCACCTCGACCGAGAACGCCCCCGGCCCGCCGAGCGCAACCAGCGCCGGCGCACCGCCGGCTCCCGAGCCAACGGCGATGAAAACCACGGGCCGCCCGGCGCCGATCGCACCGGCCACCGCCGGCTTGAGCGTCCGGTGATCGGCGTCCGACCCGGCGACGACCACCGCGTCGCAGTCCTTCAGACGATCCGGCGTCGCCCTTACGGGCGTGATCGCCTGCACATCCCCCAGCGCATTCAGTCCGTTCAGGGATTCCGTTACCGATTTGCGAAGGAGCGGATCCGCCGCGACGACGATGACGCGCATCCCGGTCACTTGCCGGTCCTCTTGCGGAAGATCGCGGGCCGCTGCTGGTCGAGATGCTTGCGCGCGAACTCCGCGTCGTCCGTGTGGCCGATGAAGAGATACCCGCCGGGGGCCAGAAGGTGGGCAAGCGACTGGATCAAGCGCTCCCGCGTCGGCGCGTCGAAATAGATCATGACATTGCGGCAGAAGATCACGTGGAACCCTCCGCGCAGGGCGGTCAGAGGCCCGATCAGATTCAGCCATCGAAACATGACGTCGTCCCGCACGGCCTTGACCACACGGTAGCTGTCCTGGCCGACCGGTTCGACGAAGTTGTCACGCCATTGCTGGGGGATGTGCCTGAAACTCTCGGACCGGTACACCCCCTCCGCCCCCTGGCGCAGGGAGCGCTTGGCGATGTCGGTGGCGAGCACGCCGGCGTCGAGATCCTGATAGTGCGCCCCGAAGAACGTCCGCATCGCCATGGCGATGGAGTAGGCCTCTTCTCCTGCCGCCGCTGCCGCGCTCCAGATCCGCACGTCCCGGGAGCGCTGGCGACGCAGGCGTTCGTCGATCTCCGGCAGGGCGACCGAGGACAGGAACTCGAAATGCGCCGGCTCTCGGTAGAAGTAGCTGTGGTTGGTGGAGAGCTTCTCGACGATGTCGATGAAGAGGTCGTCGTTGCCCTTGGTTTGGGCTGCCTGAAGCAGCGTCTCGAGATCCCCGTGCCCGGTCTGCTCCATGATGGTGCTCAGGCGCGACCGCAGAAAACTCTCGGCGTTGCCAGGCAGGACGATGCCGAACCGCTCATGCGCGAGCCGGCGAAAATTCTCCAAATCCACCTGTCGGGCCTCAGTACTTCCCGAAGTTGCCGGAAGTTATCGCGTCGTCCAGCTCCGGTTCCTCCTCGTCGGCCTCGTCCCGGCGGGCGGAGGCGCGGACCGGCCGTCTTCCCGCGACTTCTCCATCGTCGCCGTCGCGGTCGCCCCCGGAGGAGTCGAGTTTGAAACGGGACATGGATTTCTGCAGGTCGTTGCCCTGACCGGCGATCGAGGCCGAGGTTGCCGCCATCTGCTGGGCGGCAGCCGCATTCTGCTGGACGACGGTATTGAGCCGATGGATCGCGACGTTGATCTCGTCGGCGCCGACGGACTGCTCGTCGCTGGCCGCGCTGATGCCCTGGACCAGGTCCTTCACGCGCGTGATCTCGGGCAGCAGATCCGCAAGCAGCCGGTTGG
The DNA here is from genome assembly GCA_048983575.1 of Thalassobaculum sp. GTDB lineage: Bacteria > Pseudomonadota > Alphaproteobacteria > Thalassobaculales > Thalassobaculaceae > Thalassobaculum. Next base: position 3,712,649 of record JBLZTD010000001.1, read on the forward strand.
TGTTCTCGGCCGCCTCGCGACCGTCGGCCGATGCGTCCTGAATCTCGCTGGCCGCCTGCTTGGAGATTTCCGCAAGGCGGGACACTTCCGAGGCAACGACGGCGAAGCCGCGGCCGTGCTCGCCGGCGCGGGCCGCTTCGACCGAGGCGTTGAGCGCCAGCAGCTCGATCTTGCGGGTGATCTCCTCGACCACGAGGATCTTGTCGGAGATGTCCTTCATCGCCGCCGCCGTCTGGGTCATGGCGTCGGCGCAGCGCCCGGCCTCGGTCGCCATGCGCTCGGACACCTTCTCGGTTTCCTCCGCGTTCTTGGCGTTCTGACGGATGCCGGCGGTCATCTCCTCCATGGCGGCGGAGGTTTCCTGAATGCTGGACGCCTGATCGTTCACGCCATCCGACACCTGTCGGGCCGTCTGGCGCAGCTCGTTGCTGCCGGTGGTGATGCCGTTGCCGACGGATCGGATCGTTCCGAGGATCCCGATGAGGTTCTGCTGCATATGCGCCATCGCGCCCAGCACCTTGCCGATCTCGTCCTTGGCGCCGCCTTCGGCGATCGAGACGGTCATGTCGCCCATGGCGAACCGGTCCACCGTGGAAACGGCATTGGCGAGGCGCCGCCGGATGCGAAGCGCTAGCATGATGCCGATGATCAGCGAGATGGCGCCGATGACCATGGCGGCGATGATCAGGTTCTGGATGACCTGATACTCCGAGGCCTGAATTTCGGCCACCAACTCCGTGGTCATCTGATTGACCTTGTGAACGAGGTCATCGATCGAAACCATCAGCCTGGACTGGATCTTTTCGATCTCCTCCATCTTCGGACCGAGGGTCGACAGGCGGGGGATGCGGGCGCCGGCGGCCTGAACCAGGGCGCGGTACTGGGTGATGACGCGGGCGGCGATATCGGCCACCTGATCGCGCATCTGGCGGATCTCGCGCAGATTCTCCTTGAGTTCCTCGTACAGGGCCTGACGTTCCGCCGGCGTCTCCATGGCGGAGTCGATGATGCTCTCGATCTTGGTGAGCTCGCTGTCCACCTCGGCGGAATAGGTCTCGAACTTCTCGATATACCCCTCGCCGAGATCGCTGCGTCCCTGTCCGGAGACGGAGATGGCGACGTGCAACGCCAGTTCCTGCTGAAGCTGTGCCTCGACCACCCGATAGGCGCTCTGCGTGATCGGCGTCTCGGTCAACGCGATATGGTCGACCTGCTTCGCCACTTTCGACAGCGACACGATCGTGTAGCCGGCGAAGGCGAACAGCGCCGCCGTCATGAACACCACAAGCGCGATCAGCTTTGTGGAGATGTTACTCAGCATCTGTCATTCCCCCCGATCGACCGGCCAGGCCATCTTCAGGGCCCTATTCTGACGGCTGGTGGGAAAAGCGCAATTAGCCGTTTGAATCCGGGGCTTGACGGGCCACCGCACGCGGTCCGGCAGGTTGGGACCAGATGACGCGCCCTGCAAATCAGCCCCCTGACGGAATCGCAGCGAGCACGACGACCAGAACCATCGACAGGGCCATCAGCTTGTTGATCACCGACTGGGTGCGCGGTGACAGGTCCAGCCGTTTCAGCGAAACGCCCGCCCACAGCCAGCTCAGGTGCACCGGAACCCAGATGACGTTGATGATCGCGAACTTGACGACGATCTCCAGCACCGGGTCGTCCGGCATGAAATGGAAGCCGGAAAACAGGGTGGTGTTCACCGCGTAGGATTTCGGGTTGATGAGTTGCAGTCCGATGCCACCCGGAATGCCGGGGGCGTTCTTGCGTTCGATGAAGGCCACCCGCGATCCCGCCCAGCCGATGCGGAACGCGAGGTACAGGAGGTAGACGAGCGAGGCGTAGAGCAGCACCGGCCCGATCACCGGATGGGCCAGCACCACGGCGGCAATACCCGTGACGACCAGAAGCGCCGCCAGATTGGTGCCGATGAACAGGCCAACGAGAAACCGGATGCCCGGCCCGGCTCCGAAACCCGCGCCGATGCCGGCGGTGGTCAGCACGCCGATCCCAGGCGTAATGATCAGGAAGAACAGGGCGGCGGCAAACGTCAGCATCGTCGGGCTCCGGCGGCGATCAGGCCCGAAAGCTGCGATCCGGAACCGTCTCCACCCTAGCATGGCGGCATCCAGCGCAAGGAAGACCCGTTGGACGGGCGCCGGGGGCGAAGAACGGAGATTCCTTGTGGGAAAACCGTCCGGTCCTATCCGATACTGGGCGCTGGCGGCCGCACCTCAGGCCGGTTACCCAAGAAGATCGCCGAACGGATTCACCCAAAGGGACTGCCATGACGCTGCGCGCGGTCGACTGCCACATGCACATCTTCGGCGAGCAGGCACGCTATCCATTCGCCGAGCCGCGCAGCTACACCGTGCCGCCCGCGGACGTCGAAGACTACTGGTCGGCGGTGAGCGGCACGGATATCGACCGCGTCGTCGTGGTCCAGCCGAGCGCCTACGCGACGGACAACGCCTGCACCCTCGACGCGCTCGACCGGTTGGGCGACGCGGCGCGCGGCGTCGCCGTGATTGACGCCGACACGGTCACGGACAGCGACCTCGCCCGCCTTCACGCCCGCCGGGTCCGGGGCGTTCGAGTCAACCTGCGTTCGGTACGGGCGGCCGCGCGCCCGGTCGATGACGTCCTGCCGAAGCTGGACCGGCTGCTGTCCGGCAGCGCCTGGCACATACAGGTGTTCTGCGACGCCGAGATCCTGACCGACCTGGCAGCCCTTCAGCCGCAATTGACTGTGCCGCTGGTGCTCGATCACTTCGGCGCCATCGATCCCGCACACCCCGACGCGCACCTCGGTCCCATGACCCGTCTGCTGGACGGCGGCGCCTGGGTGAAACTGTCCGGCTCCTATCGGATCTCGAGCGGCCCCGACGGCCCGGGTGTGGCCGACCTCGCCCGAACCCTGCACGCCCGCGCACCCGATCGCATGGTCTGGGCCAGCGACTGGCCGCACACGCCCAACCATTCGGGCGCGACCGCCAGCAGCGAGACGGTCGTGCCCTATCAGACGCTGGACACCGCCGGACTGTATCGCGCCGTCGCCGACTGGTTTCCCGACGCGGAGACGCGCCGCGCGATCCTGCAGGACAATCCCTGCCGCCTGTACGGCTGGACGGCGTAGCCGCGATCCTCTCGTCGGAACACCCGCTTTCGCCGCTTCCCTTCGCACCTGCAACATCGCAAGATCGGAGTCCGCAGGCCCCGTTGGGGTCGACCACTGCCCGGGATCACCCGCCGATGCGCCCCATCACCGTGGCCGCCGCCCAACTCGGCCCCATCGCCCTGGAAACGGCGCGCGCCGCGACTGTGACGCGTCTGATCGGGCTGATGGAGCGTGCCAAGACCCGCGGCGCCGACCTGATCGTCTACCCTGAACTGGCGCTGACCACCTTCTTTCCGCGCTGGTATTTCGAGGAAGAGTCCGAGCTCGACCGGTTCTACGAGCGGTCGATGCCAGGGCCCGACACCCGGCCGCTGTTCGAGGCCGCCCGCGATCTCCGCATCGGCTTCCATCTCGGCTATGCCGAACTCACCGCCGACGGCACCCGGTTCAATACGGCCATCCTGGTCGACAAGGCCGGTGAGACCGTGGGCAAGTACCGCAAGATCCATTTGCCCGGCCACCGCGAGCACGAACCGTGGCGCGCCTTCCAGCATCTGGAGAAGCGCTATTTCGCACCGGGCGATCTGGGGTTCCGGGTGTTCGATGCCTTCGGTGGCCGGATCGGCATGGCGATCTGCAACGACCGGCGCTGGCCGGAGACTTATCGGGTCCTCGGCCTACAGGGCGCGGAGATGATCCTGATCGGCTACAACACGCCGATCCACAACCCGCCCGCACCCGAACACGACCGCCTTTCCTGGCATCATAACGAGATCGTCATGCAGGCCGGCGCCTACCAGAACGCCGCCTTCGTGGTCGGAGTCGCCAAGGCGGGGGTCGAGGAAGGGGTGCACCAGATGGGCGGCAGCCTGATCGCCGCGCCGACCGGCGAAACCATCGCCCAGGCGGTGACCGAAGAAGACGAACTGGTCGTCGCCACCTGCGACCTCGATCTCTGCAGGTCCTACCGAGACAGCGTGTTCGCCTTCGAGCGCCACCGCGAGCCCGGCGCCTACACCCTCATTACCGGCACGAAGGGTGCGGTCACACCCGACGAGGCGCGGCGCATCGACCCCGCCCTCGGCCGGCCCGATACGTAGAGCGCCGCTAGGCCGCCCGTGGCACCCGGCGGGATGAGCGCTTGGCCGGGGTCGGGGTCTCGAACCGGCGCCAGTTGGCGATCAGCCGCCGGCCCGACCGGTAGACATGCTCGCGCGCCAGATACTCCGCCCGGGCCCCCTGTCGGTCGGCGATCGCCTCGAAGATCTCCAGATGGTCGGAATAGGATTCGATCAGGGTGTCCAGATCGTGCCAGCGGAACTTCACCGACTGGAGCTGGGGAATGGAGCGGGACTTGGCGATCAGTTCCCGCAGGTGGCGGTTGTCCGCGGCTTCGAAGATCGTCTCGTGAAATGCCTCGTTGAGCCGCGACCACTCTTCGCGAACCCCCTCGTTCCAGTCATTGGCATCGCACAGGGCCCGGGTTTCCGTGAGGACCTTGTGCAGCAGGCCGCGATGGCGGTCGTGCAGCCCCCGTTCCGCCACCGTCCGCGCGGCGAGACCCTCAAGCACCGAACGGGCGGCATAGACGTCCTCTATATCCTGAACGGTATAGCGGCGGACCACGTAACCGCTGTTGGGGACGTAATCGAGCAAACCTTCCGCCGCGAGGATTCCGAGCGCGCTACGCACCGGCGTCCGCGAGACCCCCAGGGAGTTTGAGATATCGACCTCGTTCATGCGCCCGCCGGGTCCGTAGGTCCCGTCGAGCACGCCATCCCGCAGGGTGCGGGCGACGGATTGTCCGCGTGTTGCCATCGGCTGCTTCGTCCCCATTCAGGGGCCGTCCCTCCTGGGCGGACCCGTTTTCCGTTTACCGCAGCGGCCATCCGCCCAGAGACCCTGATTTGCCGCCGATCCCGTCGGGGACGGACCGCCGCAGATTGGAGGTCCCTGGGTGGAAGACGCCACGCGCCGATCGTTGCGCCGGCGTCTCGCCTTATACCATTTCCGATCCGCGTTAGGTAGGGTTCACACTGTTTCCTTCAAGACGTATTGCATCCAATATCGGTTGGGCGCATGGATGATATGTCCTCGCTCCGGACCGGTTCCCCCCGCAGGAAAGCGCCGCCCAGTGTCAAGCGATCCAAAGGCAGAAGCACCTCTCGATCCAAGCCAATCTTCCAAGTTTTTACTACGTTTCAATATTTTAAAGGCACTCTTCGAACGCTCCACGGCACCAGGGAGGAGCGCATTCGCCGCATTGCCGCCGAACGCGCAGGGCGCGATCTGGGTGGTGGTGGCGGGTTTCTTCTTCACGATCATGACCGCCCTGATCAAGGAAATCGGTGATACAATTCCCGTGGTCCAGATTCTCCTGTTCCGCCAGATCACCATGACCTGCACGGTCCTGCCGGTTCTGATCTCAGGGTATCCGGGTATCCTGAAGACCAACCACGTGGGCCTGCACCTGGCCCGCGTCTGCATGGCGGTGATCGCCATGACCTGCGGGTTCACCGCCTTCGTCCATCTGCCCCTGGCCGATGCCACGGCGTTGGGTTTCGCCAAGAGCCTGTTCGTCACCCTGCTCGCGCTGGCCTTCCTGCACGAGGTCGCCGGCCTGCGGCGCTGGTTCGCGGTTCTGCTCGGCTTCGTCGGCGTCCTCGTCATGGTCAAGCCGGACGCGGACGGCTTCAACGCCTACTCCCTGCTCGCCGTTGCCGGCGCCGCGGCGGCGGCCGCGGTGATGGTCATCATCCGCAAGGTGTCCCAGTACGACCGACCGGTGACCATTCTCAGCTATCAGGCGATCCTGGTCGGCATCATCATGATCCCGCCGACCCTCTATTTCTGGGTCACGCCGACGTTGGAGCAATGGGGCATCATGCTGACCATCGGCCTGCTCTCGGTCGTCGGCCAGCTCTGCAACATTCAGGGCTTCAAGACGGGCGAAGCCTCGGCCGTGGCTCCGATGGATTACTCCCGACTGGTTTTCGCCATGATCATCGGGTTCGTGATCTTCCTGGAACTTCCGGACCTCACGACCCTGGTGGGCGCAGGACTGATCTGCGCCACCTCTTTCTACACCGTGCGGGCCGAGCAGCGGGACGCCCGGCGTCGCAAGGCGGCGGATACCTGATTATTCAGGACACAATATTTTTCTATTTTACAAATTGTATCCAATAAAGACCCCACCTACCCTGGATGTGACAGGGACAGATGGCGCGGGTGCCATGCCGATGCGCCGAGCTTTCAGGGAAACTCACATGGACGACACTTCCCTCCGCCGTCAGTACGACGGGCTGGTCGAGCGCGCAGGCCTGCGTATTCCGCCGGATCGCGACGAGACCATGTTCAACGCCTACAAGCAGGTCGCGGCCTGGACCGACATCGTCCGCACGCGCCGCCCGGCCGCCGCCGAACCGGCGAATGCCTACGCCCTGACCACCGTCGACCGTCTGGCCGAGCCGGGAACGGGAGCGCTGCTATGAACGACCTTCTCGACCTCTCGATCGCCGAGTTGGGCCGCGGCTACCGTGACGGCTCCGTCTCTCCCGTCGCCGTGACCGAGGCGGCCCTCGCCCGGATCGCCGAGACCAACGATCGCCTGCACAGCTTCAACACCGTCACGGCCGACGCAGCGCTGGCCCGGGCGGCGGCCGCGGAAGCGGAACTGAAGGCCGGCACCGATCTCGGTCCAATGCACGGGGTCCCGTTCGGGGTGAAGGACATCTACGATACCGCGGGCGTGCTGACGACCTGCCAGTCGCATCTTCGCGCCGAGTTCGTCCCCGACGCCAACGCCCATTCGGTCCAGCTGCTGCTCGACGGCGGCGCCGTGATGCTCGGCAAGTGCGCGACCATCGAATTCGCCACCGGCGCACCCTCGACCGAGACCTTCTTCCCGCCGGCCCGCAATCCGTGGAACCCGGATCACATTCCCGGCGGGTCCTCCTCCGGGTCCGGCGCCGCTGTGGCGGCCGGGATCACCCGCATGGCGCTGGGATCCGACACCGGCGGCTCGATCCGCGGACCGGCCGCGCTTTGCGGAACGGTCGGCATGAAGCCGACATACGGGCGGGTGAGCCGTCGCGGCGTGTTCCCGCTGTCCTACACGATGGACCATTGCGGGCCACTGAGCTGGACCGTCGAGGACGCGGCCATCACCCTGAACGTGATCGCCGGGTACGACCCCCTGGACCCGGCCAGCGCGAACGTGCCGGTGACGGACTACACCGCCGGCCTGTCCAAGGGCGTGGCCGGCATGAAGATCGGCTTCGTTGAAAGCTGGATCGCGGAGGAAGGCAACGCCGATCCGGAGGCGGTGGCGGCGATCCATGGCGCCATCGACGTGCTGCGCGCGAACGGGGCGACCGTCGAGACCGTTCAGCTCTCGCCCTACGCGCTGTACCAGGCCTGCGGGCGGCTGCTGGTCCTGCCGGAATGCTACGCCATCCACGAGCATGACCTGATCGAGCGCCCGGAACTCTACGGCCGCCCGACCCGCGAGCGGCTGATGGCCGGCGCCTTCGTGCGCGGATCGGACTACGTGGAAGCCCTGCGTCTGCGCCGGGAACTGGCGATCGAGGTGAACAACGTCGCCCTCGGCCAGTACGACGCCCTGATCGCCCCGTGCTCGGTGGTGACCGCCGGCCGGTTCGACGGCCTGCCGGACGATCCGATGAAGATGTCCGGCATGATGACCCAGCCGTTCAACGTCACCGGCAGCCCGGCCATGTCGCTCTGCGTCGGCTACCATTCCAACGGCCTGCCGCTGTCGATGCAGATCGTCGGCCGGGCCTTCGACGAGGCGACGGTGTTCCGGATCGGCGCGGCCTACGAGGCGGCGACCGACTGGCGCAAGCACCGTCCCTCGGTCTCCCTGGAGACGGCGACCGCCGCGGAATAGAAACCCTAGCTTGGCGAGGGCCGTTTTCGGCCCTCGCTTCGATACACCACCCAGGTGCTGGCGAGCACCAGCGCGGAGCCCGCCAGCACCACCGGCCCGGGCCAGTCACCAAAGGCGAAGAAACCGATCAGCAGGGCCCAGATCATCTTCGTATAGTTCATCGGCGCGATCGTCGCCGCCGGCGCATGGTAGAGCGCGCGGGTGGTCATGTACTGCGCCCCGCCCGAAGCCAGTCCCATGGCGATCAGGCCGGCGAGCTGCAGCGGCGTGGGCGTGACCCACACCGACGGCAGCAGCGGCACCACCATCGCCGAAGACAGCGCCATGAACAGGAGAACGATGGTCATGGTCGAGTCGTGTTTGCTCAAATGGCGGGCGATCAGCACGGCCCCCGCGCCCAGGATCGTGCCGAAGAGACTGTAGAGCGCGCCCTCGCGGATCACGTCCCCGCCCGGTTGGACCATGAACAGGACGCCGGCGAAGCCGACGGCCACCGCCCCCCATTTCACCCAGCCGACCGGCTCCTTCAACAGCGGTGCCGACAGCGCCGTGACGATCAGCGGTGCGGCGAAGTTGATCGCCGTCGCATCGGCCAGGGGCAGGCGCTCGTACCCGGCGAAGATCAGCCCGATGGCCGCCGACATCACAGCGGCATGCAGCAGATGCCAGGCCGGCATACGGGTTCGCAGAGAGCGCCAGCCCACGAACCACAGCATCACGACCGCGAGCGGGATCATGGCGAAGGCGTTGCGGAAGAACATGATCTGCACGACCGGGAACAGCTCGGTCTGCGCTTTGACCACACCGTTCAGGATCGAGAAAAGCAGAAGGCCGACGAGCATCAGAAGGATGCCGCGCCGGCCATCCGGTTGAATGCCGTCCGGTGCCACGCTGTCCTGTAGACTTGGAGGAACGGCGGTCGCCATTCCGGACTCCGTCAATAGGTGGCGAAGATCCGTTCGATCTCCGCCGGGTCACGGGTCGCCGACAGGGCGAAGGCGAGGAGGATGCGGGCCTTCTGCGGGTTCAGGTTGTCGGCGATCAGGAAGCCGTTCGCAGCGAGTTTGGTGCTCTTGAAGGTGCGCCCGCTGCCCGCCCGGCTGGACTGGACGACGACGATGCCCTTCTCGACCGCCAGCTTCAGCGGCTCCTCATCGCCGGGTCCGCAGAAGCCCGGGGCGAAGCCGGCGGAGACGATGCCCTCCGCCCCGGCCTCGATGAAGGCGCGGGCGGCGGTCCCGTCGGAGCCGCAATAGGCGTAGACGATATCGACCCGGGGCAATCCGTCCATGGTCCGGATATCGAACTCGGTATCCGGCGCGTGACGCCGTAGCGGCTTTCTGTAGAAGGCGACTGCGTCACCGTCCGCATGGCCGAGGCAGCCGAAATCCGGGCTGCGGAAAGTCTGCATCCGGTAGGTCGACGTCTTGGTCACCTCGCGGGCGCATTGGATCTCGTCGTTGAGCAGGGTCATCACCCCCATGCCCCGCGCGTCCGGGCTCGCCGCGGTTCGGATGCCGTTGACCAGGTTGAAGCCCGCATCGGTCGACAACGCGCTGGAGGGGCGCTGGGAGCCGATCACCACCACCGGCAGGTCGGTCTTGACCGTAAGATGCAGAACATACGCCGTCTCCTCGAGCGAAGCGGTGCCGTGGGTGACGACGAAACCGGCGAGATCCGGGTTCGCCGCCGCCACCTCGTCGATCTTGAGGACCAGTTCCTTCCACTCGGCGAAGCCCATTGCCGGGCTGGGGATGGCGCGGAACGGCACGACGAGCACGTCGGCGACCAGGTTCACTTCCGGGAACATCTCGACGATCCTGTCGACCTCGAGCATCGAGTTGTTGGCGCCGTAGTCGAGGATGTCGAGCGGTCCCTTGCCAATCGACGCGATGGTCCCACCGGTGCCGATGACCGCGACCTTGGGCTTGCTCATTCCGCGGCCACCTGCACGTCGCCGGCGTTCCTGTGCAGGATCTCCACCAGTTCGTCGGTGCTGAAGATATCGCCGAAGGTCAGGTAGAAGTTGGACAGGGCCGCGTTGTGTTCGATATCGGTCACCGCCGCGTTGCCGTCGGTCACCATGACCACCTTGTAGTTCAGCATCATCGCATCGCGGGCCGAAGATTCGCAGCACACGTTGGTCACCGTGCCGGTGATCAGCAGCGTGTCGATACCCTCCGCCTGCAGGATCGCGTGCAGGTCGGAGGAGCCCTCCACGAAAGCCGAGTAGCGGTTCTTGAGAACCTTGCGGTCGCCCTCCTTCACGTCGAGCTCGGCCCAAAGCTGATGGCCGATCCCGCCGGGGGACATGGACTCGATGCGCTTGGCGACCTTGGCCGGCGGGGTCATGGCGTGGAGGTTGGACCAGCCTTCGAGGCAGGTTTCGTCGTGGGTGTTCTGTATCCAGTAGACCTTGCCCCCGGTGGCGCGCACGGCCTCGGCCAGGCGGTTCACGTTGGGGACGATTGCGCGGGCCTGGACGCAGAGCGCGTGGGCAACGTCATCCATCATGAAGCCGTTCTGCAGATCGATGACGATCAGCGCAGTCTTCGACGGATCGAGATTGGCGTGGGGATGCGGCGTGCCCAGCCGCGCGGTCACCGCGTCAATCACACGCTGGGAAATTTCCGTCTTGTTCATCATGTCTGCCTCCCTGATGGAAACGTCTTCGGGTTCCCGCTCAAGCGGGCACGGGTTCCTTCTCGCGCGCTGCCGGCGACGCGAGCTTGATGCATCGGGCCATGCGGCCGTCGTCGAACACCACCTCCGGCGGCAGGGCCGCGGTGCAGGCCGGCTCGGCGTATCTGCAGCGCGGCGCGAAACTGCAGCCGGGCGGCATCGCCCGAAGGTCCGGCGGGCTGCCGGGGATCGCTTCGATGTCCTTGCCCCGCATGTTGCCGTGGACGGTCGAGGACAGCATGCCCTGGGTATAGGGATGCTTCGGATCGCCCAGCACATCCTTGACGGTGCCGGTCTCGACGATCCGGCCCGCATACATGACGGCAACTCTGTCGGCGATCTCGGCGGCCACGCCGAGGTCATGGGTGACGAAGATCACCCCCATTCCCATCTCCGCCTGGATCTTGCGCAGCAGAATCAGCACCTGGATCTGCACCGTGGCGTCCAGCGCCGTCGTCGGCTCGTCGGCCAGCAGCAGCTTCGGGCGACAGGACAGCGCCATGGCGATCATGGCCCGCTGGCGCAGGCCGCCCGACAGTTCGTGCGGAAATGCCTTCAGGCGCCGCTCGGCAGAGGGAACCTTCACCAACTCGAGCAGTTCCAGCGCCCGCTCCATTCCCTTCTCGTAGGAACAGCCCTCGTGCCGGCGCACGGTCTCGGCGATCTGGTGTCCGACGCTGAAGACCGGGTCCAGCGCCGTCATCGGCTCCTGGAAGATCATCGAAACCAGTCCGCCGCGCAGATCCGACAGCTCGGCCCCCTTGAGCGAGAGCACGTCCTTTCCGTCGACTTCGATGGTTCCGGATATCCGGGTCCGGCGCTCCGGCAGCAGACGCATCAGCGCCCGCATGCTCACGCTCTTGCCGGACCCGGACTCGCCGATGATGCAGAGCACCTCTCCGGCATCCAGGGTCAGGTTCACGTCGTTCACCGCGTTCACCGTGCTCTCGCGCGTCACGAACTTGACGTTCAGGTCCTCGAGCCGGACCAGAGGCGCCGTCCTGGCGGTATCCGTCATCGCTCTCTCCTCCCCACTCAGTCTTCGCCGGCCATGGCGGTCGGCGGTCGCTTCGTCCCAGGACCGGCCTGCGCCGCGCGGGTCGCCATCGAATGGCCGGAGCGGGGCACGAACATGTGGCAGGCCGTGACATGGGCCTCGGAGGACAGCCATTCGCCGAGGACCGGGCTCTCGATCTCGCAGATCTTCTCCGCGAACTTGCAGCGGGTGCGGAACCGGCAGCCGGAGGGCGGGTTGATCGGGTTCGGCGGATCGCCGACCAGCGGCGGCTCCTCGATGCGGTCGGCCGGATCCATCGACAGGCGCGATGCCAGCAACGCCTGGGTATAGGGATGTTTCGGCCGTTCGTAGATGTCGTCGACAGGACCGATCTCGACCACCTCGCCGAGATACATCACCAGCACACGGTCGCTGACATACTGCACCACGTTCAGGTCGTGGGAGATGAACACATACGTCAGGTTGAAGTGCTGTTTGAGGTAGCGCAGCAGGTTGAGAACCTGGGCCTCGACCGACTTGTCGAGGGCGGAGACCGCCTCGTCCAGGATCACGACGCGCGGTTCGAGAACCAGGGCGCGGGCGATGTTCACCCGCTGCTTCTGGCCGCCCGACAGCTCGTGGGGATAACGCGGCCCGAACAGGTTGGGGTCAAGTCCGACCTTGGTCAGCAGTTCCCGCGCCGCGTCTTTGGCCTCCTGCTCGGACGCTCCATGCACCTTCTTGCCGTAGGAGATCGAGTCCTCGATCGGCATGCGCGGGTTCAGGGACGAATAGCTGTCCTGAAACACCATCTGCATCAGCCGCCGCATGTCGCGCACCGACAGACCGTCGTTCTCGCCGACCGCGTCGCCGTCGAAGATCAGCTCACCGGAATCCGGCACGATCAGATGCATCAGCAACCGGGCCAGGGTCGACTTGCCGCAACCGGACTCGCCGACGACCCCCAGCGTCTCGCCCTTCATCACCGTGAAGCTGACGCCGTCCACGGCCCGGACATGGCCGACGGTGCGGTTGAGCACACCGCCGGTGATCGGGAAGTGTTTCTTCAGCTCCCGGGCGATCAGCATCGGCTGGCGCTCGCCGCCCCGGTCGCGCAGGTCCTTTCTGTCCACCGGGCTGAGCGGCGGCGACGGTCGGGTATCCTCGGTCACGGTCATCGGCTCACTCCCTACAGTCGGACGTCCATGGCCGAGCGCAGTCCGTCGCTGACCAGGTTGAAACAGATCGAGGTGATCAGGATGGCCACCCCCGGGATCGCGCAGACGACCGGATTGATGTAGATGGCCTGGCGCAGGGTGTTCAGCATCAGCCCCCAGTCCGGCTCCGGCGGGGTCACGCCGAGACCGAGGAAGGAGAGGCCCGAGGCGAGCAGGATGCTGACGCTCACCATGCTGGACGAGTACACGAGGATCGGCCCCAGCACGTTGCCCAGGATATGGACCCGGATGATGCTGAGCGTGCCCGCCCCCGTGGCCCGGGCGGCCTCGACGAAGTCCAGGTTGCGGACCTGGGACGTCGCGGTTTCCGCGACCCGGCAGAGCGGGGGAATGAAGACCAGGGTCAGCGACAGCATGCCGTTGACGATGCCGCCCCCCATGGCGCCGGAGATCGCGACGGCCAGAAGGATCGACGGGAAGGCGTAGAACACGTCGACCGTGCGCATGATGATCATGTTGGTCCGGCCGCCGACGAAGCCGGCGACGATGCCGAGGGACCCGCCAACGATCGTCGCGATGAGCACGGGGACGATCCCCATGGTGAGGGAAATCCGGCCGCCATAGAGCATCCGCGACAGGATATCCCGGCCCAGCTCGTCGGTGCCCAGCAGGAAGTCCTTGTAGCCGACCGGCTTCAGCCGGTTGATCAGGCTGCTCTGGTACGGGTCCATTGGCGCCAGCAGCGGCGCGAAGATCGCCGACAGGATGATCAGGACGACCATCGCGCCGAAGAACAGCGTCAGGTAGTCGTAGCGCAGCCGGTAGCCGACATTCTGCCAGTAGCTGCGTACCCGAACGACGGGCGCGCCCTGGACAGCCGCCGTATCGGCCGGGGACAGGGTGATGTTCGCCATGGGAATCCCTCCTCCGCCTCAGCTGCGCTTCAGGCGCGGGTCGACCATCGTCTGCAGCAGATCAATGACCAGGTTGGTCGCGACGAAGATCATCGCGAGGATCAGGATCGTGCCCTGGAGGACCGGCAGGTCGCGGGTCAGGATCGCCTTGTTCAGCAGGAAGCCGGTTCCGGGCCAGGTGAAGATCGTCTCCACCAGGATCGACCCGCCCATCAGGTAGCCGAACTGGAGCCCCATCACCGCCAGAACCTGCGGCATGGCATTCTTGATCACGTGGAACAGAATCTCGCGCTCGCTCAGCCCTTTGGCCCGCAGCGTCTCGACGAAATCCTGGTTCAGGACCTCGGCGACGGCGGCCCGGGTGGTGCGGGTGATGATGCCGATCGGGATCATCGAGAGCGTGACCAACGGCATCAGCAGATGCCGGAAATGGTCCCACTCCCAGAAATTGAAGGTGTCGGAGCCGCGCGGTCCCATGCCGGTCGCCGGCAACACGTTGAGTTCGACGGCGAAGATGATGACCAGCACGATGCCGAGCCAGTAATTCGGGATGCTGACGCCGATCACGGCGATGCCGGTAACGCCGCGATCCACCGGACCGCCCGCGTGATAGCCGGCGACGAGGCCCATCACGAAGGCCAACGAGAAGGCGACGATCACGGCACCGGTGGCAAGGAGCATGGTGTTGCCGAGAGCCTTGAACAGATCGTCCGTGACCGCCCGTCCGGTGGCGATCGACTGGCCGAAGTCGCCCGTGAGCACCTTGCCGAGCCAGATCGCGTACTGCACCGGGATCGGCTTATCGAAGCCGTAAGCCTTCTTGACCATCTCGATGGTTTCGGCGCTGGCGTCCTCGGGGAGGATCGTCTGGAGCGGGTCGCCCGGCGCAATGTAGACCAGGGCGAAGCAGACGATGCTGACACCGAGCGCGATGGGGATCGCGTACAGCAGTCGGCGCAGGATGTAGGCGGTCATGGTAGGGATCCCTTCGGCTCGGAGAGGGCTCTGGCAAGGGGACCCGGCCGGCCCCGGGTGGTCGGGCCGGCCGGATCGTCCTGGTCGTGGCGGTTACTCGACCACGATCGGGGTCAGGTCCTGGAACCAGCTCTGGGCCTGGACGAAGCCCTTCACGTTCGGCGCGATGGCCCGTGGGTTGACGTCATGCGCCACGAAGAGCTTCGTCGCCTCGTCGACCATCAGCTCGTGCAGCTTCGTCAGCTTCTCCATCCGCACCGTCGGATCGAACGAGGCATAGAGATCGTCGATCACGGCATCGACCTCGGGGTTCGAGTAGTGTCCCCAGTTCGATCCCTTCGGCGCGTGCTGCGACGTGTAAACGTGGCGGATCAGAGCGCTGAACGGGTCCTGCAGGGCGCGGCTGATGTTGATGCCGTCGATCTCGGGGTTCTTCTCGCGGCCCGGGCGGCCGACATCGAGCAACGCGTTCCAGTCCATGACGTCGAGGTTCGTATCGAAGCCGACCGCGTCGAGCTGGCTCTTGACCAGTTCGTTCATCGGCAGCGGCTGCATCTGACCGGAGCCGGAGGTCGAGATCGCGAGCGTGATCTCACACGGGTAGCAACCGGCTTCCTTGAGCAGGGCCGTCGCCTTCTCCGGGTCGTAGGCGTAGTCGTACTTCGGGTTGCCGTAATACGGTGTGGAGGGCGGCACCACCCCCTTACCCTCGATCATGTAGCCGCCGAGCAGCGCCTTCATCTCCGAACGGTTCAGGGCGTAATTCGCCGCGCGGCGGACCCGTACGTCCTTGAAAGGGCCGTCGACGAAGTTGAGCTGGTAAGACCAGTTGTGCGGATAGGGCGCCGTAATGATCTGCATACCGGAGGACTCAAGCCGCGGGATGGTATCCGGCGACGGCGCCTCGACGAAGTCGACCTGGCCCGACAGCAGGGCGGCGGCACGGGTGGTCGCCTCCGGCATCGGGATCAGAACGAGACGGTCATGCTTCGGGATGCGCTTCTCGTCCCAGTAGCCCTCGTTCTTGACGAGTTCCAGGCGCTCCTGCGGCACAAAGTTCGCGAACTTGTAAGGCCCGGTACCTGACGGATCGACCGCGTATTTCTCATAGTCGTTGCCGAGTTCGGTCAGCTTGCAGCGGCTGATCATGAACCAGTAGGAGAGCTGATAGGGGAACAGCGCGTCCGGCTGCTCCGTCACGAAGACGACCTCGTGGTCGTTCACCATCTCGACCTTCTCGATGCTGCCGGTCCGGTTGCGGATATGGGCGAACTGCTTTGCGTTGAACTGCGGCGCGCTCTCGTCGGAGATGCGGGCGAAGTTCCAGACCACGTCCTCGGCCACGAAGTCGCAGCCGTCATGCCATTTCACGCCTTCGCGCAGCTTGACGATCCATCGCTTGTGATCGTTCGGATCGATCTCCCAGGAGGTCGCCAGGCCGGGCTTGATATCCGCCGCCGTCTCACCCTGGGAGAGGTCCCAGAGCACGAGGGAGTCGTAGAGATTGTAGCCGACGAACCGGTAGCCCTCGAAACCCTGGTCGGGCTGACCGATCGTCACGGGAATGTCGCCGGCCGTCATGGCGACGCGCAGCACGGACTCGGCCGAAGCCGGCGCGGCCGCCAGAGCGATGCCGGCAGACACGGCGAGGGCCGAAGCCAGTGTCCTGATAGTGTTCATGGTGAAGCCTCCTTGCGTGTATCCGCCGCGCATTTCGCAACGCCCCCAAACGGATCGACCGTCCGTCGGAACGGTCTCCGCATTTCGTTCGGCGCCTCCCCGTCGTCCGCCTCCGAATAAGGAACCGGACCGTCGGACCGCGACTAGGCTTCACGGCACTGCAACCGCCGTGCCGAAAACCTCTAAATTGTATCCAATATCGACTCGGAGCGATTTTCCAACTTCAATTGCCCCAACAAATATCGAAACGATTCAACGCTATAAGAGATAGTATCGTTGACAAATCTATGATGGAGCGCCGCTGCCAGCGCACTTCCGCAGGCAAACCGGACCACCTGACATCACTCTAGATCGCAGAATTGTGCACATTTTGAATCCAATTCCTGCGCACTCAATACCCACACCACCTGTTTCTGGAGAGTTGCCGAACATCTGATTTTCACAAATTATTGAAATTAATAATAAAAAATGGAGGCATCGCGCCGCTAATTTGTGCACTGCAAAATTTCTGGACGTCAGGATGTATTTTTTGGATACAATTTAGGGCAACCCGGCGCCCGCCCCTTTCAGGTCGCCTCTACACCCGTCTTCAAAGCAGGAGTCCGCGATGTCCAGCGACGATAGAACCGCCACCATGCGCCAAGCCTTCGAGGCGATGACTGCATTGAACGGTCTCACGCTCCCGCCGGACCGGGTCGAGACGATCTACGAAGGGTTCGTCGGCCTGCAGGCGATGGTCGCCGACCTGCGACGGCCGCGCTCCGCCGCCGCGGAGCCCGCCGGAATCTTCGTCCCCGAAACCATCACCCGGGGAGCCGCGTCATGACGGAACCGCTGGAATCCCTGTCCATCGCCGAACTCGGCGCCAAGCTGCGGAACGGATCGCTGACGTCGACGAAGATCACTGAATACTCTCTCGGCCGCATCGCCGACCTGGATCCGGCGCTCAATGCCTTCATCACGGTGACCGGCGATCGGGCCATGCAGGACGCCGCCAGGGCCGACAAGGAACTGGCCGACGGCACCGATCGCGGCCCGATGCACGGAATCCCCCACGGCCTGAAGGACATCTACGACACCGCCGGCATCCTCACCACCTGCCATTCGAAGCTGCGCGAGGACGTGATCCCGGCGACCGACAGCGTGTGCGCGGACAAGCTGGTAGAAGCCGGCGGCGTTCTGCTGGGCAAACTCTCGACCCACGAGTTCGCCTTCGGCGGACCCTCCTTCGACCTGCCCTTCCCGCCGGCGCGGAACCCCTGGAACCGCGACCACGGCCCCGGCGGTTCGTCGAGCGGTTCGGGGGCGGCCGTCGCCATGGGCATGATGCGTACCGCCATGGGGTCCGACACAGGCGGCTCGATCCGCGGACCCGCCGCCTATTGCGGCGTCATCGGTATCAAACCCACCTACGGCCGGGTCAGCCGCCGCGGCGTCTTCCCGTTGTCGTACACGATGGACCATTGCGGGCCGCTGTCGAAGACCGTGGAAGATGCGGCCATCACCCTGCAGGCGGTCGCGGGCTACGATCCGGCGGATCCGGGCAGCGCCGATGTGCCGGTCCCGGATTTCCGGGCCACACTGGATGCCGGCGTGAAGGGCTTGAAGATCGGGCTGCTGCGATCTTTCTATGCGGACGCAGAAGGCATGTCGCCGGAGGCGGTCGCGGCGATCGACGAAGCAGCGGAGACCCTGCGCGGGCTCGGTGCCGAGGTGGAGGACGTCCAGGGCGCCTCGCCCTTCACCGCGTACAACTCCTGTGGGCGGGTCATCCTGCTGGCCGAGGCCTACGCGATCCACGAGGAGGATTTGAGGACCCGCCCGCTCGACTACGGCCAACTGACGATGGAGCGCATCATGCTCGGCGCCTACATCTCAGCCGCCGATCTGGTTCAGGCCCAACGGCTGCGTCGGGAACTCAGCCAGGAGGTGAACACCGTCTTCCTCGGCCAGTACGATGCGCTGCTCGCGCCGTCGTCGATGTCGCCGGCGCCGCGGATCGATGCCACGCCGAAAGGCTTTCCCCTCGCCTGGCCGATGCAGACCATGCCGTTCAACGTCACCGGGAACCCGGCCATGTCGATCCCGATCGGGTTCAGCGAGAGCGGGCTGCCGCTGTCGATGCAGATCGTGGGCCGGTATTTCGACGAGGGGACGGTGTTCCGGGTCGGCCGCGCCTACGAAGCGGCGACAGCCTGGCACCAGCGCTGGCCGACCCCGGCGGCGGTCGAAGCAGCCTGACCTCCCGATGACGGATCGCCGGCCGCGGATCCCATTGGAACCGCGGCCGGCAGCGCAGGGAGAACCGGTCCCTGCCGATCAGTCGGCCATCTCGTCCCGATGGATCTTGCGATACTTGGCGCCAAGCTCACGCGCCTTGTCATCCGACAGGACGTCGCCAACGAGCGGCAGCACGTCCTCCTCTTCCTCCTCAAGATGGTGGAAGACGTCGTGACGGAGCTCGTTGAGCTTGTCCTCCCAATCGTCGTCGTCCGGCGACATCGCCTCCATCTGCTCGATCACCTTCTTGTGCTCGCCATGTTCGGAAATGGCGTGCAGGCTCTCGTGGCGGGCATCCTTGGAAGTCTGCACAAGCGCGTTGAACAGACTTTCCTCCTCGGCCTCGTGATGCGCCAGGAGTTCCTTCTTGGTCTCCGCCCATAGGGCGTCGCGGGACTTCTTGTCCGCGTCCTTCTCCGCATTCAGCCGGTCAAAAAGCGCCCGAAGCCTCGTGTGTTCGGCGACGATCACCTCGACGATCCTGTCGGACGCCTCTCCGGCCTCCGTCTGACGCTCCACGGTCTTGCTCGACATCTCAGTCTCCTGGCACGGTGTGTCGCGCGGCCCTGCCACCACCGGCAGGCCGGGCGTCTCGGTTCTGTTCTGCCGACGTCAACGCTCGAGACGCCAACCGGTTCCGGGGGTTGCTCGCCCCGGACGGCGCAGCCCGAGTGCGCGAGAACGGGCGCCGCCGCGATATCTGGGATATCTCGACGCATTGCGCCGCAGCATGACCGGGTTCATACGAGAGACCGTGCGGCAACGGGCGGAGCGAGGAGTTCCGATGGCCAATCTGAGCGGACTGACCGAACGCGAAGCGGCCGAGCGGCTGGCCCGACACGGCCCGAACCGGCTGCCGGAGCCGAAGGCCACGGGCATCGTCCTGCTCTTCGCGCGACAGTTTCTCAGCCCGTTCATCTACATCCTGATCATCGCCGCGGTGATTTCCTTCGCCATCGGTCATATTGCCGGCGGGGTGTTCATCGTGGCGGTGCTGCTGATCAACGCGGCCATCGGCACCGTCCAGGAACACGCCGCGGAGAAATCAGCATCCGCCCTCCGCCGAATGGTCCGCGGCACCGCACGGGTGGTCCGCGACGGCCGCCCGCGAACGATCGACAGCGAAGCGGTGGTGCCCGGCGACCTGCTGCTTCTCTCGTCCGGCGACAAGGTGGCGGCCGATGTCCGGCTCCTCGGCGCACAGGATCTTGCGATCGACGAATCCATGCTCACCGGCGAGTCGCTCGCGGTCACCAAGGGCTTGGATGCAGCCGTTGCCGGCGACGCTCCGCTGGCCGAGCGTCGCGACACGTGCTTCGCCGGCACCATCGTGACCCATGGCCGGGCCGAGGGCGAAGTGACCGCCACGGGTCTGTCGACGCAACTCGGATCGATCGCCGGCGAGGTCTCCGCCCGGCGCGTCTCCGAGCCGCCGTTGATGATCCGGGTACGGCGGTTCACCTACCAGGTCGCCGCCGGAATCGGCGTCGCCATCGCCGCCCTGCTCGCCCTGATGCTCGCGGTCGGCGGATACGGTCCGGTCGGAAATGGCCCTGATGGCCATCGGCCTCGCGGTCTCGACCATTCCGGAGGGCCTGCCGGCGGCGCTGACCGTCGCCCTCGCCATCGGCATGGACCGAATGGCCAAACACAATGTCATCATTCGCAAACTGATCGCCGTCGAGGCGCTCGGCTCCTGCACCTTCATCTGCTCCGACAAGACCGGGACCTTGACGGTCAACGAGTTGACGGCCCGCAAGATCGTCATGCCGGACGGCATCGCCTTCGATGTCACCGGTGCGGGGATCGGCCCCGGTCAAATCGAAGGCGGCAGCAACCGCGACGGCCCGGCCGTATCGGTGCAGGACCATCTATCCAGACTGCGTGAACTCTGCACGACCGGCGTGCTCGCCAACGAAAGCCATCTCGACTATGCCGGCGTCGACTGGGACTCGGACGGTGATATCGTCGACGTCGCCTTCCTCGTGCTGGCCAAGAAGCTGGGGCTGTCGTTGAGCGGCCTGCGGGCCGAGCACAATCAGCTCGAACTGGTCCCCTACGAATCCGAACGCGCGCTCTCCGGGAGCCTCAACCGGCGCGAGGAGCGGCACTTCCTCCACGTCAAGGGCAGCCCCGAGAAGCTGGTCGCCATGTCGACCCACATGCTGACGGACAAGGGACGGGTGCCGATCGACCAGGTGTGCGGTCGAGACGCTGTTCGAAGAACTCGCCAATGACGGCTATCGCGTCATCGCCCTGGCCCACCGCGAACTGCCCGAGTTCGGACCGGCGCTGCACGTCATGGAGGAGATGACCCTGTTGGGCCTGGTCGCCATGATCGATCCGATCCGCCCGGAGGCGCGGGAAGCGGTCGACCGCTGCCGGGCCGGCGGTATCGATGTGGCGATGATCACCGGCGACCACCCGGCGACCGCCCATGCGATCGCCCGCGAACTGGGAATCGCGAAGCTCGGCGATCCGGCCGTCACCGGAAGCGATTTGCGGGCGGCTGAAGCGGAGGGAGAGCACGCCGTCGACGCCCTGGTTCGGAGCGCCCGGGTCTTCGCGCGGATCGAGCCTCTGCAGAAGCAGCAGATCGTCGAATCCCTGATGCGCGCAGGTCATTTCGTGGCGGTGACCGGAGATGGGGTGAACGACGCGCCGGCCATGCATCGGGCCAATGTCGGCATCGCCATGGGCAAACGCGGCACCGACGTCGCCAAGGAGGCGGCCGACCTGATCATCACCGACGACAGGTTCTCCTCCATCGTCGACGGGGTCGAGCAGGGCCGTGTCGTCTACAACAACATCCGCAAAGTCGTCTCCCTCCTGGTTACCACCGGTTTCTCCGCGCTCCTGCTCTTCTTCATGTCCGTCCTGACGGGCCTGCCCATGCCGCTGACCGCCGTGCAGCTCCTTTGGCTCAACCTGGTCGCCAACGGGCTGCAGGACGTGGCGCTGGCCTTCGAGCCGAAGGAAGGCGGCGAACTCTCTCAACCGCCGCGACGGCCGGGAGAGTCGATCTTCGAACGCCGGATCATCGAGGTTGTGCTGCTCATCGGCGGCGTCATGGGCCTGCTCGCCTACGCGACATTCCACACCCTGCTGACCCTCGGCTACGACATCGACATGGCCCGCAATCTGACGCTCATGCTGATGGTGCTGTTCGGCAATATCCGAGCGCTGTGCAGCCGGTCGGAAACCCGCTCCCTGTTCAGCATTCCGCTGCTGTCCAATCCGTTCCTGGTGTTGGCCGTGCCGGTCGCCCAGCTCGTTCATATCGGCTCGATGTACGTGCCGGGGCTGCGGGACGTACTGTCGGTCCAGCCGATCGGACTCGACGAATGGGCGACCATGCTGGCGATCGCTCTCGGTCTCCTGGCCCTGGAGGAAGCCCACAAGGCGTGGCGCCGCCGGACCGGACGGACCGCTACCGTGCCTCAGACTCCTAGCTAAGGCGCAAAACAGGTTGCACGGCCGCTCCTTTATCACGAGGATCCCGCTAGCTTCGGCGCCCTGGATCCTGACCTTGACGTTCCGACCTCCAGCTCGGCCAATTACACGAACCGTTAAGGACTGATGTGTATCGTTTCGGGCGCGGGGGCGACGCAGTTCGCGCATGCTGTGCCAGCTCTCCGGCATACCGGTGCCAGAGAGCATCATCCGGATGATTGAACCGAACGTCACTGAAACCCTATCGAGTGTGCCGAACGTGTCGCTGGTTGAACAAAGCATCGAGTATTGGGAAACGGTCCGGGGTGAACGGGCGGTGCCGCGCCGTCGGGATTTCGACCCGACCGACATTCCGCGCCTGCTCCCCCATGTCGTGTTCCTGGAAGTGATCGACGCCGGCAGTGACTTCCGGTTCCGGGTCATCGGAGACGCCATCCGCTCCGTATCATTCGCCAATCACACCGGAAAGCTCATGGGATCACTGCCGCACATCTCCAAGGACGGCCCCCTCATGGACACCTTGCGGGCCACCGTTGCCGCCCGCCGACCGGTACGGACGCCAATTCCCTACGAAGGTCCGCGCAAGGAAATCGCCCTGCGGGACCACCTCGTCCTGCCGTTCACCGGGGACGCCGATGAAGTATCGCATCTGCTGCTGACCATCGATCTGGTCGACACCCGAGTCTCATCCGGTAGCCGGGAGATCCGGTGCCGCGCTCTAACGGGCCACTGCCACGAGGTCGTTCACCGCTCGTCGGGCCTCGATCCGCCCCTCATACTCGGTGCGGGTATCCTGGAACAGCTTCACCAGGGCATCCATAACGACGCGGATCCGCGGCAGCGACCGCATGTCCCGATGGACGAGAAGCCACTCGTCGACCACCACCTCGCTCAGGATCGGCGTCAGTCGCACCAGACCGGGATCCCGGTCGCCGAGGAAACAGGGCAGCACGCCGACCCCGTGCCCGTCATGAATTCGCGTGGTATAGCACCACGCCATTGTTGGTGCGGACCTCGGGCGCCCGTCCCGCCAGCAAGTCGACCTGCCATTGCTGGCCCGGCATGTAGACGTGGTCGTCGTCGAAACCGATCCAGGGCAACGCACGCAGCGACGCCTCGCTGCCGTCGCAGTCGGCCGCGAAGGCCCTGGTGCCGTAGACCGCATAGGCGAACCGACCGAGTTTGCGGCCAACCAGGTTGGCGCTGTCCGGAAGCGTGTTGCGGATCAGCAGGTCGGCCTCGCGCCGCGACAGGTTCGCGGAAATATGGGCAACGGCGATCTCGAACTCGATGCACCGGTGATTCTCGCGCAGCTTCATCAGGTGGCGCGACACGAACTCGGCCATGGTCTCGTCGACGGAGATCCGCACGGTGCCGAGATGGGTGTCCGTCAGGCCGGCGCTGCGTCGTGCCAGGGCCTGGGCCGCCTGCTCCATCGCCCGAACCTCGTCCAGCAGATGGGTCGCCGCCAGGGTCGGGACGAACCGGTCCGGCAGCCGGTCGAACAGCCGCGTCCCCAACTCGTCCTCCAGCGCCTTCACCCGCCGGGACACCGTCGGATGGCTGACCTTCAGCTTGCGGGCGGCCGCCGTCAGACTGCCCTCTTCGGCAAGCGCGAGAACACGCGCAGATTGTCCCAATCGCTGATCATCGCCTACTCCGGCCTCGACGCGGACGGTGCCGCATGTCCTCTAAGGCTGATATTGTGCGTTCATACCGCACCGCATCAATGTTCAAATTCTTTCAGGGCATCTTCGCATTCGTCCAATCGGCCCGGACCGCGTCTGGCATAGGATGACCTCAGGATCGACCTTCGAGGACTGACCCCATGCATTTCGAAACCCGTCTCTGGGCCTTCACCGAAGGCGTTCGCTGGCGGATCGCCTGCGCCGTCCTGGTCGGTCTCGCCGCCGTCGCCCTCGGCGTCGCCCGGCTCGCCCTGCTCGGCTGGCTGATCGGTCGGGTCTTCGCCGGCGACACGGTCGAGCAGCTCATGTGGCCGATCATCGCCATCGCCGCCGTGATGGTCCTGCGCGGCGCCTTCGAACACTGGCGGAATACTGTCGCCCACCGCACGGCCGCGATCGTGCAGAAGAAGTTGCGCCGCAAGCTGTTCGACAAGCTCGCCGAGCTCGGTCCGGCCTATGTCGGACGCGAGCGGTCCGGCGGCATCACGCTCACCCTTGTCGACGGCGTGGAGCAGTTGGAGACCTATTTCGGGCAGTACATGCCGCAGGGTCTGGTCTCCCTCCTCACCCCCATCGGCATCTTCGCCTTCGCCGCCTTCCTCGATCTGCCGGTGGCCGGCGTGCTGCTGGTCTTCGCGCTGATCGCGCTGTTCGCGCCGGCGATCTGGCACAGCCATGACGAGCGTAATTCCCGCAGCCGTCAGAAGGCCTATGCCGCCTTCGCCGCCGAGTTCCTAGACTTCGATCCAGGGACTGCCGACCCTGAAGGCGTTCGGCCAGAGCACCCGGCGCGCCGACACGCTGGCCGACAAGGCGCGCGACCTGTTCCGCCGTACCATGTGGGTTCTGGCCACCAACGTCCTGTCGCGCGGCATCACCGACAGCGCGATCGCCTGCGGCGCCGCGCTTGCCCTGGCGGTCGGCGCCTGGCGGGTCGAGGCCGGGGCCATGGATCTGCCGGAACTGCTGGTGATCATGATGCTGGGCGTCGAGATCTTCCGGCCCATGCGGGAGCTGCGGAACGTGCTGCATCAGGGCATGGTCGGCATGTCGGCAGCCAAGGGGGTCTACCACCTGCTCGACGGCGAACCGGCGGTGGTCGACAGCCCGCACAACCCGGCGGCCGACAGCCTGGAGCCGAGCGTTGCCTTCGAGACCGTCGGTTTCCGCTATCCCGGCGCCCGGCGGGTCGTGCATGACGGCTCGATTTCACCGTCGCCGCCGGCGAGCGGGTCGGGCTCGTCGGGCCGAGCGGTTGCGGCAAGTCCTCTGTTGTCCGTCTGCTGCTGCGTTTCTTCGACCCCGAACAGGGCCGCGTAGCCATCGGCGGAGTCGACCTGCGCGACATGTCCTTCGAGCAGATCCGTTCGCGGATCAGCGTGGTCAACCAGGATACGTTCCTGTTCCACGGCACCATCGGCGACAACATCCGGATGGGCGCGCCCGAGGCGACCGAGCAGCAGGTGATCGCCGCGGCGACGGCCGCCAACATCCACGGGTTCATCGCCACCCTTCCCCAAGGCTACGACACCGTGGTCGGCGAGAAGGGCATCAAACTCTCCGGCGGCCAACGTCAGCGGGTCGCGATCGCCCGCGCCCTGCTGCGCGACACCCCGATCCTGGTGCTGGACGAGGCCCTGAGCGCGGTCGACGCCGAGAACGAGGCGGTCATTCAGGACGCCCTCAATCGCCTTATGAAGGGCCGCACCACCCTGGTGCTCGCCCACCGGCTTTCCAGCGTCATCGACTGCGACCGCATCCTGGTGCTCGACAAGGGCAAGGTGGTCGAGCAAGGCGCCCACGACGCGCTGATGGCCAAGGGAGGGGTCTACGCATCGCTCATGGCCGAGCAGGCTCGGGAATCCAGGCGCGCGGAGAGCGATGTCACCCTGGACCCGCGCCCCGCAACGGAGACGCTCGCCTCCGTCCCTGGCGGCGCCAAGCAGGCGCCGACCGAGGGCATCATCAAGGCCGAAGGCCTCGGCTGGTTCGACGTCGTGAAGACGCTCATGGGCACGATCATGCCCTGGTGGGGCAAGCTGACCCTGACCTTCGTCTTCGGGGTGCTGCGGGTCCTGACCTTCATCGGGGTCGGCGTGTTCAGCGCGCTCACCATCCTGGCGCTGAAGAACGGCACGCCCTTCGACCAGTGGCTGATCGGCCTCGCGATCGTCGCTCCCCTGTCGGGAATCCTGCACTGGCTCGAGTTCTGGCTCGCCCACGACATGGCCTTCCGCCTGCTGGCCGAGATGCGGATCGACACCTTCCGCAAGCTCGACGCCCTGGCGCCGGCCTATCTGGTCCGCCGGCGCACCGGCGATCTGATGTCGCTCGCCACCCACGACATCGAGTTGATCGAGTATTTCTTCGCCCACACCGTCGCCCCCGCCTTCGTCGCCGTGCTGGTGCCGGCGACGGTGCTGGCGGTGCTGGCGAGCCAGAGCCTTTGGATCGCCCTCGCCCTGTTGCCATTCCTGGCGGCGGTCGCCCTCGCCCCGTTCCTGATGCGGGGCAAGCGTTGACCAGCTCGGCTCCGAGGCGCGGGAAGCGGCGGGCGAACTCGGCGCCGTGGCGGTGGATTCGGTCCAGGGTCTTGGCGAGATCGTCGCCTTCCAGCAGGAAGACAGGCGCGGCGAGCTGATCGAACGGCTGACCCAGCGCCATATCGACCTTCGTCTCCCGTTCTTCGAGGAACTGACACTGCAACAGGCCCTGCTCGAGATCTTCACCGGCCTCGGCGGCCTTGCGGTCGTCGTCACTGGCGCGGTCATGGCCACGAACGGCACGATCGACGCCGGCATCCTTCCCCTGCTCACCCTCCTCGCCATGGCCGCCTTCCTGCCGGTCTCGGAGATCGCCGCAGATCGGTCGCCAGCTCGCGGACACACTGGGCGCCACCCGGCGCTACTATGGCTTGGCGAACGAGCCCGTGCCGGTGACCGACGGCCCCGGTGTGCCTCCGAAAGAGGGCCCGGCGTCGATCGCGCTGGACGGAGTGTCCTTCGCCTATCCCGGCCAGCACCGCTACGCGCTGGACACTGTGAGCCTCGAGATCCCGGCGGGTGCCACCGTCGCGCTGGTCGGCACTTCCGGCGCGGGAAAGACCACGACGGCACAGCTTCTCATGCGGTTCTGGGACCCGGACGTGGGCCGGGTGACGATGAACGGGGTCGACCTCAAGGACTACAAGCTCGACGACCTGCGCGGCCGGATCGCCCTGGTCGCCCAGGACACCTACCTGTTCAACGACACGCTGCGGGCCAACGTCATGGTCGCCAGACCGGAAGCCAGCGAGGCGGACCTGAAAGCCGCGATCCGTCACGCCTCCCTGGAGGAACTGGTGGAAGCCCTGCCGGACGGCATCGACACGCAGGTCGGCGAGCGGGGAACCTCGCTCTCCGGCGGCCAGCGGCAGCGGGTCGCCATCGCCCGAGCCTTCCTCAAGGACGCGCCGATCCTGATCCTCGACGAGGCGACATCGCATCTCGACGCGGTGAACGAACAGGCCGTGCGCGGCGCCCTCGACATGCTGAAGGCGGACCGCACGACCATCGTCATCGCCCACCGGCTCTCGACCATCCGAGATGCGGACAAGATCGCCGTGCTGGAGGAAGGCCGCGTTGCTGAGGAAGGCACCCACGACGCGCTGCTCGAACGGGGCGGACTCTACGCGCAACTGGTGTCGCGTCAGCTCGGTGCGTCGATGGCGGCCGAATAGCCGCTGTTGGGGAACCCAGAAGCCAGTCTGCCCGCCGATATCCTCAGTTTGGATACCGGCGGGCCGACACCGAAGCGGCAGGTGGAGATGGGGGAGATGCCTGCCACCCCGGGAAAAAACCTCTCGGCGGGGCGGCGTCAGGCGGCCGCCGCTGTCACCTCGGAAGCCGGCGCCGAAACCTCGTCCATGCGCAGCTTGAGCGCTTCCCGACCGCGGAAGAGACGGGACATCACGGTCCCGACCGGCACGCCGAGGCGCTCGGCGGCGGCCCGGTAGGACATTCCGTCCACCGCGATCATCTGCACCACGTCATGCTGCTGCTCGGGCAGGGACTCCATGGCATCCTGCATTTCCTGGACCCGGCAGCGCTGGTACTGGTTCGGCAGCACGCCGAGCCCGCCCTGGACGTCGTCCAGATCGACAACCGGTCCCTGGCGTTTGCGCCGGGCGTAGTCGTCGGCGATCACGTTGCGCACGATACGGTTCAGGTAGCCCTGCCAGTTCTCGACCCTGCGACCGTCCCGGACGTAGACGATGGCCCGGAGGAGAGCCTCCTGCGCGATGTCGTCGGCGTCGGCGCGATTGCCGACAAGCCGCCTGGCCGTGCGTTGAACGCTGCTGTAGTGCTGTCTGGCCTGGACTTCGGTGATTGTCATCGCTCTGCTCCCACAACCTCAAACTGTCTTCGGCATCTCGCCGTCTCACGAACAAGACTTAGCGAGGCCGCTGTGACGTTGCTGGGCCAGAGCTGTGACAAGTGTGCGCCATTCCGGCCCCAATGTGTGAACGCCGAGGCATATTGCGGGTTCCGGGGCATGAAGCGGCCCCTACCGGGTATTGCATACGCATGTTGAGCAAGTGCTGAGCCACAGATCCGGCGCGTCCCGTCTCCCGGCTGTGTTCGTACCGTCGGTTGCAGTTTCCGGTCGTTCCGGAAGGACACAGGGTCCGCCGGAGCGGACCCTGTGCGGGGGAGCGGGGCAATGACGCGGCCCCTAGTTCGGACCGCTGATGCAATAACTGTGGGCAAGGCCACGATATTCCGGACCACCGGCTTTTTTTCTCTCAGCCGGTCTCCGCGATCGGCAGATCGATGGTCACTTCGAGGCCCGACGGCTCGGCAGTGCGTGCGTCTACCCTGCCGTTCAGCGCCGCAACGTTGCGCCTGACGATCCACATGCCGAGGCCGAAATGTCCGCCACCGCCTCGGTCCACCGCCGCCGCAGGCCGCTTCGTGAACCCTTTATCGAACAGGTGCGCCAGGACGTCGTCCGACGCGCCGGGGCCGAAGTCCCGAACGGTGATGCGCACGTCCGGTCCGGACCTTGTCAGCCGGACGACCACCGATGACCCCTCGGGCGAGAACCCGACGGCATTCTCGATGACGTTCTCGAACACCGTCTCGAAGAGTTCTTCGCTGCCCAGCACCACCTCTGACGCCTCGATCTCGGTCCGCAGGTGGATACCACGCGCCTCGCAGGGTCCTTCGAAATCGGCGCAGAGATCGCGCAGCAGCTCGTCGATCCGCACCGGCTCGCGCGGCGGCGAGGCCAGCAGGGCGGCCGCTTCCGTCGTACGCTGTCCGGCGACGATCAGGCTGCTCAGACGTTGCCGGGACTGATCGATGATTTCCATCATGCGGTGGGCGCGCGCGTTTTCCGCCGGCACCGCCCGCCGCAACGCCTCGATGGACTGGGCAATGGTCCCGATCGGCGTCTTGAGGGCGTGGACCTGCTCCTCCGCGGTCGCCCGGATGTCGGCGGAAACGTCGCTCAGCCGCCGGACCATGGCGTCGAACTCGCCGGCCACGCCGTCGAGTTCCGGCACCTTGTTCAGCCGGCGGAAGGACCGCCCCTGGCTTCCGGCGGCGGCGATCCGCCGGGCATGGCGTTCGAACCGCCTCAGGGCACCGCGCACGTCCCACAGGATCAGGATCAGCAACGATGCCATCACCACGTAGATGATCGCCGCAGCGATCACCTCCGGACGCTGCCAGTACGGTTCGATCAAGGAGGCCGCCACGTCATCGTCGAGCGCGAGGGAGGCGATCAGCGCCCAGCATCCCCGGGCGGTCTGGATGGGCGTGATCGAGACCAGGAGCTCGCGGCCGGCATCCGGTGCGGCGGTGACCCGGCTGAGTTCCACCATGCCCGAGCAGGAAGACCAGACATCGCTCAGCAGACCCGTCTCGCGAAACAGAGTCCGTTCAAGCTCCAGTTGCTCGAGGCTCGAGGCCGGGGCGGTAGCCACGTAGAAGAAGTCGGAAATGTCGTCTTCGGCCGCCGGGCTGAACAGCAGCCGCAGCCGCATGCCCTTGGTCTCGAAGAGCTGCAGCCGCTCCGGCACCGTCGCGAACACGTCAGCGTCCGGTTTGCCCAGATCGTTCGCAAGCGCCTGCGCGATGGCGGAGCCGTGACCGCGAACGCTTTCCAGCATGAACGACCGGCGCTCTTCGTCGGCCGCCTGAAACCGGCCGTAAAGCACCGCCGGAACCACGAGGAACAGCACCAGGATGACCATAAGCTTCGCCGCGATCGACCGGGCGTAGCGGGAGGCCATCGAACTGGATCCGCCCTGGTTCACAGGCGGCCTAACCCGGCTCTCGCCAACGGTAGCCGAAGCCCGGGTAGTTCTCGATCTGCTCGAAGGACTTGTCCATGTCCCGGAACTTCTGGCGAATGCGCTTCACGAAGCTGCGGACATTCGCCCTGTATCCCTCACCGCCGGTGCCGACGAAGAAGTTCTCGCCATGCACCAGATTGTAGAGGTCGCGATACTTGATGTCGCGGCCGGGCTGCTTGGCGAGTTCGTAGACCAGCTGGTATTCGGTCAGCGTAAGCGGCACCTGCTCGTCGTTCCAGAACGCCCTACCGGCCTTGCGGTCCAGGGTAAGCGGTCCCACGACCAGCCGGTCGTTCTCCGGCTTCTCTTCCCCGTCCGCGTCCCCGACACCGGTACCGTTGCGCCCGCGCACGCCCGACAGAATGATCTGCACCCGGCGCAGCACGATGGAGAAGCTGCGCGACTTGTCGACGAAGTCGACGGCCCCGGTCGCCAGGGCCGATTCCTCGAAGATCTGATCCGTCAGGCTGGTCAGGATGATCACCGGAAGGTCCATGCCGGCGGCGTTCATCGCCTTCAGCGTATCCAGGCCGGACATGCCCGGCATCTTCCAGTCGAGGATCACCAGGTCGAAATTCGCGTCCTCCGACAATCGGCGCATGGCCGCCTCTCCGGACTCCGCGGTCTCCGTCTCGATACCGTTGTCCTCGAGATTGATGGCAAGGGTCTCGAGCAACAGCGCATCATCGTCGACGACCAGGATGCGGGCGGGGGGGCCGGGAGGCATTACGAAGCACGCGTCCTCGAAGCTAACCGCGTCAAGCATGACGTGCGCTCCTCGTCGCCAAGAGACGACGGCAGGATCTTATGGCCCAGCACGGCGAACTGGGACGCCGAGATCTGAGGGAACAGGTAGAGTTCGACCGAGCACTCCCGCTCCCGATAGATCCAAACCTCGCCGGGCGGTTGCTCGCGGACTTCGTCGGCCGGTCCGAGGATCGTGCGGACACTTTGCCGGTCGGCGCCGGAGAGCGCCTCCACGTCGATCCCGTGGACGGCTGCCGCCTGCTTCGGTGCGGACTTTGCCCGCGGCGCCGAGCCCGCGACCTTGGGACGGGGTTCGGGAAGCGGCGGCCGGAAGTCGGGCTCGGCGGCGACGACGGGATCGGGTTTCGCTGTGAGCTGGTGAGGCTGCTTGTCGGTATCCGCGGCACAGGCAGCCAACGACAGGGCACAGACGAAGGCGATGAGTGGACGCATCGACGAGGAATTGCCTCAGCGCCGGTTTCTGTCAATCCTTTGAACATGGGACCTTCGTTCCAGCCGTCGCGGATCGGAGGCGAGCCGGGCCTCGGCCCGCCGGGACTTAGAGATTGACCTTGACCTGATCATCGCTTGTGAAGGCGCCGATCGCGGCGCCGGCCGCGCCGCCGATCAGACCGCCGGCCAGCCAGCTTCCGCCCGTCAGCGCACCTGCGGCGACACCCACGCCGGCACCGAGCGCACCGCCCGACAGAGTTCTCTGCTCGCGGCCATCCAAGTTCGAGCATCCCGAAAGAACAAATCCCGCAACGAGCGTGACAGAAACGGTCTTTAGAATTGAATGTTTACACATGATCGCGACTTCTTCATTTGAAGACAACAATCATTTATTTCGGAAATCCACAATAATCAAGCAATGTACAGCGATGACACAGCTTGCCACAGAAAAGACACAGCAGGAAAACTTCTGAAAAGCAAAAAGACCCCGACCGAAACGGCCGGGGTCCTGTCTTGGCATTGTCGATCCGGACAACCCGAACCAAACGACCTCAGTTGGTCGGCGTGGTGACGGTGGTCACGGTGGAGCGTTCGGTCACCGCACCCTGGGCGATGATCTCAACCCGCCGGTTCAGCGGCTCGCGGACACCGTCCGCGGTGTTGACGGCCGGGTTCTGCTCACCCTTCGCATCGATCTCCATATCGTCGACGTCGCCGGTGGTCATACCCTGACGCTCCAACTCTGCCCGGACGGTGGCGGCGCGGCGCTCCGAGCAGGTTCTGGTTGTACTCGTTGGAGCCGGCACGGTCGGTATGACCGGTGATGAAGAGGGTGATGTGCTCCAGTTCGCGCATCGCCATGACGAAGGCGTCGATCTTGGCCTGAGCTTCCGGCGTGATCGTGTCGCGGTCGAAGTCGAAGTACACGACCTCGCGGGCGACCTCCTCATACGTCGCCGTCACTTCCGTGGTGGCGACCGTCGGCTGCATGGCGACCCGGAAGATTCTCCATCGCTACCAGGAAACTATCGCGGCAGGCGGCGATGTGCGTCGGCTGGTGGCCCTCCTCCTGCTGCTCGACCCAGCAGTCATACTTCGCCTGGGCGATTGCCGCCTCTGACGGCGCGATATCCCGGCCGCCGGCGTCCAGAGCGCCGACCAGCTCGGTCCGGGCCTGCTTCAGCTCGGCCATCTTGGCCGGATCCTCAATACCCCATTCTTCCGGATTGTAGGGCATGGGGGTCTTGCCGTCCTGGGCCATCACGCCCTTGGTGGCGTGGTTCTCGGCATCGAACCAGTCGTACATCTCGTCCGCCTCGAACAGGGCGATCTCCTTGTACTCCTTCACCAGTTCCTGGTTGAAGTTGCCGCCGGCCGGCGTCGCCATGCGCATGGCATGGACGTTCGGGAACAGGACACCGTCGGTGGCGTTGGCACCGCCGGCAGTCATCAGCGTGACCAGCGCGATCGGCACGGCATACATCACGGATTTACGCATTTGGTTTCTCCTAGTTTGTTTTGACGCACAAAGAACAAGTGTCAGATTGGCAAACGGCGGGTCAAAAGCGGCCTCTGACGGCCATCAACGTCCCGACCACCAGTGCTGCAGCGCCAACCGCGATCTGCAGCATCGTTCGGCCGGAGTACTGCCCGGTGAGTTCGTATCTCAGGTCGGAGAGCGGGGCATCCGCCGCGCTCAGTCCGAAGCCGAGAAGAACGGCGCCCACTACGGCAATCGCGAGGCCAACAGCACGTTTGGAAGTCATTTCGCCTCTCCAGATCCAGTTTGGCGACTGGACAGATCCCCTCACCGTTTGGGTTCGACAACTGCAAGACGGGATTAGAAGAGCGATTATTCCGTCCTCGCCCGTCGATACCCATCAGCCTGCGAACCAACCGGTGTCTCGAAGAGTGAAACGCGGCAGCATCACAACGGTTCCCGATTACCACGCACGATTTGCAAAGCGGCCGGCGTTCTTGAAATCCGACGGGCAGACGCGTACTAGAACCGCGCGGAGATCAAGGCTTCCAAGCCGGTTGTCCGCAGCACGCCGAAACGGTCGATATCCCCGTTGCGCGACCCGAGCGCCCCGGATGGATCCTCAACCCGCAACCAGAATGGCGCCCGAACATGTCGAGCCCGTCCCCCCGCCGCATCCTGATCACCTCCGCCCTGCCGTACATCAACGGCGTGAAGCATCTGGGAAATCTGGCCGGTTCCATGCTGCCGGCGGATGTCTACGCCCGGTTCATGCGGATGAAAGGCGAGGACGTGCTGTATATCTGCGCGACCGACGAGCACGGCACCCCGGCCGAGCTCGCCGCCCACGAGGACGGACTGTCGCCGGCGGACTACTGCGCCAAACTCTATGAGATCCAGAAGTCGCAGTACGACCGCCTCGACCTCTCGTTCGACTATTTCGGCCGCTCATCCTGCCCCCAGAACCACGAGCTGACGCAGCTTCTGGCCCATCATCTGGAACAGAACGGCCTCATCGAGGAGCGCGCCTCCAATCAGGTCTATTCGATCGACGACGGGCGCTTCCTGCCCGATCGCTATGTCGAGGGCGAGTGCCCGCATTGCGGGTTCGAACGCGCCCGGGGCGACCAGTGCGACAGCTGCAGCCGACTCCTGGATCCGGTCGACCTGAAGAACCCGCGCTCGCGCATCAGCGGATCGACCAATGTGGAGATCCGGGAAACCAGCCATCTCTTCCTGCGCCAATCCCAGATGCAGGAGAAGATCCGCGCGTGGGTCGAGGCCGCCACCGACTGGCCGCCGCTGGCCCGCTCCATCGCCTTCAAATGGCTCGACGAGGGTCTGCAGGACCGGGCGATCACCCGCGACCTGAGCTGGGGCGTGCCCGTCGCCTATCAGGGCCAGGTGCGGCCCGGCTTCGAGAACAAGGTGTTCTACGTCTGGTTCGACGCGCCGATCGCCTATATCGCCGCCACCAAGCAGTGGTCCGATGCCGGCAACGGCGACTGGGAGGCGTGGTGGCGCCGCGACAAGGGAGCGGAGGACGTCACCTATGTCGAGTTCATGGGCAAGGACAACGTCGCCTTTCACGCGGTGAGCTTCCCCGTGACCCTGATCGGCAGCGGCGAGCCGTGGAAGCTGGTCGACAAGCTCAAGGCGATGAACTGGGTGAACTGGTACGGCTCGAAGTTCTCCACCTCGGAGCATCGCGGCATCTTCCTCGACGATGCGCTCGAGATCCTACCGTCCGACACCTGGCGCTGGCACCTCACCGCGAACGCGCCGGAATCCTCGGATTACAGTTTCACGCTCGAAGGACTTCAGACCTCGGTCAACGCCGACCTCGCCAACGTGCTCGGCAATTTCGTCAACCGCGTGGCCAAGTTCTGCGCCAGCCGGTTCGACGGGAAGGTGCCGGAGGGGGGCGATCTCACCGCGCTCGAAACCGACTGCCAAGCGCGAGTTCAGCGAGCTGATCGCCGAGATCGACCGCGAACTCGAGGCGATGAATTTCCGCAAGGCCGCCGCCGCCATGCGCGCCCTTTGGGTGGCCGGCAACGAGTACATGCAGGCCTCCGAGCCGTGGAAGGCGATGAAGACCGATCCGGTTCGCGCCGGCGTGGCCGTGCGCTTCGCCCTCAACCTGGCACGGGTCTCGGCCCTGGTCGGTGAGCCGGTGATCCCGGCGGCGGCTGCGAAGATCCTGAAGGCGCTCGGAGAAACCGGAACGCCGGCCTGGCCGGACCCGGCGGACGACGCGGTTCTGGACGCCTTGCCGACCGGTCAGGCGATCACCGCGCCGGAGATCCTGTTTCGGCAGATCGAGGATGCGGATCTCGAAACTTGGCGCGAGCGTTTCTCGGCGGGGTGAGATCGCCCCCCTCGTCCCGCGTGTCGTCGTTCCGGGCCGGATCAGGACACCGCTCGCCGGCCCGGGTCGAGGCTCTTGATTTAGGTATGATTGTTGACAATCCTACAAGGAGACGCAATGGTCGGGCGGTCGTTCAACCGGAGGCCCGCCCGTGTCCCTTGCCGATATCCGCTACATCAGCTTCGACTGCTACGGCACGCTGACCGACTTCCGGGTCGGCGACGTGACGCGGAGAAGGCTTGCCGACCGGGTCGTTCCCGAGACGATGCCCACGTTCCTGGAAGACTTCACCGCCTACCGGTTCGACGAAGCCATGGGCTCGTGGAAACCCTATCCCGAACTGCTGCATCGTGCGCTCGAACGAACCTGCAAGCTTTGGAACCTGCCCTTCCATGCCGAGGACGCCCAGGCCATCGTCGACGCCATCCCCGGGTGGGGGCCGCATCCCGATGTCCCGGCAGGTCTCGCCCGCGCGGCGCAGAAACTCCCGCTGGTCATCCTCTCCAACGCCTCCGACAGCCAGATCCAGGCCAATGCCGACAAGCTCGGCGCCCCGTTCCACCGGGTCCTCACCGCCGAACAGGCGCAGGCGTACAAGCCGCGTCTGCAGGCGTTCGAGTACATGTTCGACACATCTCGGCTGCGGGCCGGAGCACGTGATGCACGTCTCTTCCAGCCTGCGCTACGACCTGATGTCGGCGCACGACCTCCGCATCGCCCGCCGGGTCTTCGTCGAACGCGGCCACGGCCCGGGCAACCCGGCCTACGGATACCAAGCAATACCCGACATCGGCGGTCTTCCCGCCCTTCTCGGACTCTGACCATGGCGGCGCCACGACCTGTCGAGCGTGTCACGCTCTCCACCCAGGTGGCGGAACGGATCCGAGACGACATCCTCACCGGCACATACCTTCCGGGACAACAGTTGCACGAGGTCGAACTGGCGCTGGCGCTGGGCGTGAGCCGGGGCCCCCTCCGCGAAGCCATGCAGCGGCTGGTCCAGGAAGGATTGCTGACCAGCATTCCCCATCGCGGCGTCTTTGTGATCGACCTCGGCGAGGAGGACCTCAGGGACGTGTTCTTCGTGCGCGCAAGCCTGGAAGAGGCCGCCGTGCGGCGCATCGTGTCCGGCGGACCGCGCGTGGCGACGGCAAACGCCCTGCGCCAGATCGCCGAGCGGATGGACAGGGCGATGCGCGACGGAGACAGCGCCGCCGGCGGCGATCTCGATTTTACCTTTCATCGGACCCTGGTCGACGCCGCGGACAGCGCCCGGCTGTCCCGCACCTATGCGACCGTGCAGGCGGAAACCCGTCTGTGTCTGCACAGGCTTATGGGGGGCTACCGGAGCCGAGCCGATCTGGCGGTCGAGCATATCCGCCTCGCCGATCTCATCGCCACGGCACCGCTCGAGACGGTGATTGACGAACTGCACCGGCATTTCGGGGACCCGGCGGCGACTTTGCGTCGCGCCCGCACCGGCCGGGCCGACAAGTCCGGAGACACCACCCCATGACCGCCTCCAGCTTCGACATGGTCGCGGTCCGGGACCGCGACCTGGACGACGTGACCGCCCTGGTCAAGACCTTGAACTGGCCCCATCGGCGCGAGGATATCGCGCTATTCATGCGGCTCGGTGGAGGACGGGTCATGCGGGACCGGTCGGGCGACCTGCTCGGCGTCGCGCTGTGGTGGGCCTTCGAACCCGCGGCCGCCCGCCTCGGTCTGGTGATGGTCGATCCGGCGCGCCAGGGGCGCGGCATCGGACGGCGGCTGGTCGAGCGGGTGCTGGACGATGCCGCCGGTCGGTCGATGAAACTGCTGGCGACGGAGGCAGGAAAGCCGCTCTACGACTCCCTCGGTTTCACGGAGATCGGCGCCTGCCGCCAGTATCAGGGCGTCTACGGTGGCGAGCCCTGCCAAGACCCGAACATCCGCCCCGCCGGACCGGACGATCTGCCGGCGATCCTAGCGCTGGATGCCGCCGCCTTCGGTGCGGGGCGGGCGCCGGTGATGCATGGGTTGATGGCGTGCGGTCGGACGGCGGTGCTCGACGACGGTAGCGGTGTGGCCGGCTTCGCAATGGAACGCGACTTCGGCCGCGGCACCGTGGTCGGCCCGATCGTGGCACCGTCCGAGGTGGCGGCGGTCGGCCTGTTCCAGGCGCTCGCCCGTCCCGGCTTCGTTCGCGTCGACATACCCGTCGGCGGCGATGCGCTCGCCCGACATCTGGTTGACTGCGGACTGTCCGCCGCCGGCTCGGACTTGCCCGTGATGGTCCGGGGCGACTGGCCGGACCCGGACGGCGAGACGCGGCTGTTCGCCCTCTCAAGTCATGCGCTCGGATAGGAGCTGCCCATGCACAGGATCATCGTGGTCGGCCGCGGGCTGATCGGCAGCGCCGCCGGGCGGCACCTGGCGGGCCTGACGGACGGGGTCGCCCTGCTCGGTCCGGACGAACCCGCCGACCGTGCCGCCCATTCGGGCGTCTTCGCCAGCCACTACGACGAGGGGCGGATGACCCGGATCGTCGATCCCGACCCCGTCTGGTCGGTCACCGCCAAACGCTCCATCGACCGCTACGCGGAGATCGAGACCGAGAGCGGCATCCGGTTCTTCACACCCTCGGGCTATCTGGGCATCGGTGGGCCGGACGCGGATTATCTAGACCGCTCGCATGCGGCCGGCGCTGCGCTCGGCGCCGAAACCGTATGGCTCGATGCCGCCGGGATCCGAGATCGCTTCCCCTTCTTGGCGGTTGCAGATGACACGCGCGGACTGCAGGAAACCGGCCGTGCCGGACACCTGAGCCCGCGGGCCATGGTCCGGGCGCAATGCGAAGTCGCCCGCAAGCGGGGCGCGACCATCATCGCCGAGGAGGCCATCGGGATCCGCGCCGTCACCGGCGGGATCGCGGTTGAGACCGCCGGCGGCAATGTCCATCGGGCGGAAAAGGTCCTGATCGCCGCCGGCGCTTTCACCGACGCCTGCGGTCTTTCGTCCATGGACCTGAAGCTGCGGGTGTTCGGTCGAACCGTCGTGCTGGCAAGGATCGAGGGCGATCTGGCCGACGACCTCGCCACCATGCCGACCATGGGCCACGCCGAGAGCGGCGCGTACATCCTGCCGCCGATCCGGTATCCCGACGGCCATCTCTATCTGAAGATCGGCATCGGCAGCACAAGTGATGCCGACCTGAGGAGCCTCGACGACTTCTCCCGCTGGTACAAGGGCGTCGGCTCCGAGGACAACCGCCGCGACTTCCAGGCCTTTCTGACCGACCTGATCCCCGGCCTCGTCCGGTGCACCCATTGGCATTCGGACACCTGCGCCGTCGCCTGGACCGCCACCGGCTATCCCTACATTGACTGGATCGACGACGGGCGCGTGGCGGTGGCGGTCGGCGGCAACGGCAAAGGGGCGAAATCGGCCGACGACTGGGGCTGGCTTGCCGCTCGCCTGGTCGCCGGAGAGGACTGGGAGCACCCGGTGGCGCGCGAACGGCTCCGCCTGCCGCGAACCGCCTGAAGCGACACGGAAGGTTCACGAAACCGGCCTTGCGAAGCCGCAAGCGGGGCGATTACATGGCCGGCCCGCGAAACTTTGAGGCCATTCATGAAGTATGACGTCGCGATCGTCGGGGCCGGCATCCTTGGCCTCGCCCATGCGCTGGCCGCCGTCCGGCTCGGCAAGCGTGTGGTGGTGATCGAGCGCGACGCTTTCGCGACCGGCGCGTCGATCCGAAACTTCGGCTTCGTCACCGTCACCGGTCAGTCGGCGGGCGACTGCTGGACCCTCGCCCGCCGGTCGCGGGACGTCTGGGCCGATGTCGCCGCCGCCGCGAAGATCCCGGTCCTGCACGAGGGTCTGATCGTCACGGCACGCCATCCGGAAGCGGAAGCCGTGATCGACGCCTTTCTCGCCACGGAGATGGGAGCGGAGTGCGGCCGACTGACCCCGGAACAGGCCCGGCAGCGCTGCCCGTCCCTGCGCCCCGACGGCGTGACCGCCGCGCTGTATTCGCCGCACGAGTTACGGGTCGAGTCGAAGACGGCCATCCCGGCGCTGGCCGGCTGGCTGGCGGAAGCGCACGGCGTCGACTTCCGGTGGTCGACCCTGGTGCAGTCCGTCGAGGCGCCTTGGATCGAGACCACCGGGGGCCGGATCGAGGCGGAAACGGTGATCGTCTGTCCCGGCGACAACTTCCAGGGGCTGTTCGCCGATCGCATCGCCGCCTATGCGCCGACCCGCTGCAAGCTGCAGATGATGCGGGTGGTGCCGGAGCTTCCCGTCGCGCTCGGGTCGGCGGTGATGTCGGACCATGGGCTGGCACGCTACCAGGGCTACGCCGATCTGCCCGAAGCCCAACCCTTGAAATCCCGCCTCGACCGCGAGGAACCGTCCAAGAGGTCGAACGGCGTCCACCTGATCGTGGTGCAGTCCGCCGACGGATCGCTGGTCGTCGGCGACACCCACGCGTATGGCGAGACCCTGGACCCGTTCGTCTCCGATGCGCTCAACACCCTGGTTCTGGACGAACTCGACACGGTGCTCGATCTCGGTGACCGGCGGGTGAGCGAAACCTGGGTCGGCACCTATGCGAGCGCGGCCGACCGCTGGCGTTTCACCGACGCGCCGGATGACGCGACGCGTGTGGTGGTGGTGACGGCGGGATGCGGCGCCTCGACCGCCTTCGGCATCGGCGAGGAAACGTTCCGCGATCTGTTTGGGAGCGCGAAGGCATGAGTGCATTCAAAGCGGTGGTGTTCGACTGGGCCGGCACCACGATCGATTTCGGCTCATTCGCGCCGATGGGCGTGTTCGTCGAAGCGTTCAGACGCTTCGGGATCGAAACCACCATCGAGGAGGCGCGCGGGCCCATGGGGGCGCCGAAATGGCACCATATCGACGCCATGATGAAACTCCCCTCGGTGGCGACGCAGTGGCAGGCGAAGTACGGTGCTGCTCCGACCAAGGCCGATGTGGACAAGGTCTACGAGGTGTTCGTGCCGATGAACGAGGAGGTGGTGGCCGACTACGCCACCCTGGTACCCGGCACGAAAGAAACCGTGGACTGGCTGCGCGGGCGCGGCATGAAGATCGGCTCGACCACCGGCTACACCCGTTCGATCATGGAGCGGGTCCTGCCGCTCGCGGCCGCGCAGGGCTATGCGCCGGACAACCTGGTCTGCGCCGACGACCTGCCGGAGGGCCGGCCGGGACCGCTGATGATGTACAAGTGCTTCGTCGACCTTGTGGTCTATCCGCCGAGCGCGGTGATCAAGGTCGACGACACCGAACCGGGCATCGCCGAAGGCGTGGCCGCCGGCTGCGTGACGGTCGGGGTGGCCCTGTCCGGCAACGCCGTGGGCAAGACGCCGGAAGAGTTGGCGGCCCTGTCGGAGGCCGAGATCGCGCCGCTGCGCGCCACGGCGAAGGACCTGCTGAAGGCGGCCGGCGCGGACCATGTGATCGATACCATCGCCGACCTGCCGGCCCTGGTGGAGCGCCTGGAGGGCTGACACCCTCCCGATGCGCCGCTCAGCGGCCGTGGTCGACCGCCGGCAGGATCGTTCCAGCGCAGTCCCCGAACCCGACCCGGTAGTCGCCCTCACACCAGCCGCGCAGGGTCAGCGTGTCGCCGTCCTCGATAAAGGTCCGCGACACGCCGCCGAGATCGATCGGATCGCGCCCGTTCCAGGTGATCTCCAGCAGCGAGCCGAGGCTGTCCGGCGTCTGGCCAGAGACCGTCCCCGAACCCAGCAGATCGCCGGTGCACATCGCACAGCCGGACGCGCTGTGATGGGCGAGCTGCTGGGCGGAGGAATAGTACATGTGCCGGTAGTTGGTGCGGCTGATCGTGGTCGCCGTGCCACCCGCCGGGGCCATGTCCACCGCGAGATGGATGTCGAAATTGTTCGGCGTGCTTTCCGCGAGATACGGCAAGAGCGGCGTCACCCGGTCCGGCGTCGCCACCCGGAACGGTTCCAGCGCCTCGCGGGTGACAACCCAGGGGCTGATCGTGGTGGCGAAAGCCTTGGCCTGGAACGGGCCGAGCGGCTGGTACTCCCAGACCTGGATGTCCCGCGCCGACCAGTCGTTCAGCAGCACGTAGCCGAAGATCGCGTCATACGCCTCCTCGGTGCTCAGCGGCCACCCCATCTCGCTCGGGGTGCCGACGATCGCGCCCATCTCCAGCTCGATATCCAGGCGGCGGCACGGTCCGAAATGCGGCGCGTCGGCATCCGGCGCCTTGAGCTGCCCGTTCGGGCGGCGGATCTCCGTGCCCGAGACCACGACCGTCGACGCGCGGCCGTTGTAGCCGACGGGCAGGTGCAGCCAGTTCGGCATCAGCGCGTTGTCCGGCCCGCGGAACATGCTGCCCACATTGCTC
Organism: Thalassobaculum sp.; assembly: GCA_048983575.1. Taxonomy (GTDB): domain Bacteria; phylum Pseudomonadota; class Alphaproteobacteria; order Thalassobaculales; family Thalassobaculaceae; genus Thalassobaculum. The sequence continues at coordinate 3,754,317 of JBLZTD010000001.1, forward strand.
GCATGCTCCCGCGACGCATAGAAGTCGGTGAAGCTGCGCACGAAGATCGGCAGATGCATCGTCGCCTCGGCCTGCGGAACCAGGACCTCGCCCTCGGGGCCGCCGGTTTCCGCGTCGAGGAGTTCGGCGATCCGGGCCCGGGTCCGCGACCAGACCGTCTGCGGCAGCGCCATGAACGGGTTCAGCACCCCGTCGCCGAAGACCCATTCCCCCGGTGCCGGCACCAGCGTCCCGGCCTGTTCCAAGGCAGTCAGGTCCAGAATCATGTCGCCGATCGCGACGCCGACACTCCGCGGCCCATCGCCCTGGGAGAACACGCCGAAGGGCAGGTTCTGGATCGGGAAATCCGCGCCGGGAAGATTGGCGCTCTCGACCCAGCTGCGCCGGGCCGGATCATGGGTGGCATTCAGTCCGGGCATTCGGTCTCCTCCTCCTGCGAAAGCTGGGCGGCGGCGAGCGCGGCCGACAGGACCGTCCGGTCACCGATATGGTTGGCCAGGATCAGGATCAGCCGGGCGTTGAAGGCGTCGCTCTCCTCCTTGCTCAGACCCTCATGGGCGGCGATGAGTTCCGCATAGAAGTCGTCCGGCCGGTCGATGTTCGGGGTGAGGATCAGATCGCCCATGTCAGTCCCTTCCGGTCGCGGCGCGGATCGCCTTGATGACCGCACCCTCGTCGTAGACCTCCCAGCGGGCGGCGACATGCTGGTCCGGGCGCAGCAGATAGACAGCGGATCTTGCCGTGCCCAGATAGCGTTCGGCGAGCGCTCCGCTCGGATCGTCCGACGATACCAGGGCGAGGCGCGCAACCGCGACACCATCCACCGTCACGTCGTCCGGCGCCTCGGCATCGACCGTCAGCAGCCGGAACCTTCCGTCGAGCCGGTCGAGCAGGAAGCCGTCGCCGAGCGGGGCGTCCGGGCACGGGCTTCCGGGGCGGCTGCGGTCCGGGGCGCCGGAGAGCGCGTCCGGTCCGTTGAGTGGCGAGCCGTCATAGATACAGGGCACCGACAGCCGCCCGGAATTCACCAGCGGCCGGGCGAAGGGATAGCGTTCGCTCAGGTCCAGGACGGCGTCACGGAAAAGCTTCGAGACCTCGGACTTCGGGGTGATGAAATCCGTGGCGCGGGTGGAATTCAGGATGTTCTCCTCAGCGCCGAACTCCCGTTCCGCGCCATAGCTGTCGAGCAACGCGTCCGGCGCCAGACCGCGGATCACCAGGTCAAGCTTCCAGGCGAGGTTCTCTGCGTCCTGAACGCCTGAATTGGCCCCGCGGGCACCGAAAGGCGAGACCTGATGGGCGCTGTCGCCGGCGAACAGCACCCGGCCATGGCGGAAGCGGGTCATGCGGCGGCACTGGAATGTGTAGATCGACTTCCAAACCACCTCGTAGGCGATATCGGGGCCGAGCATCTCCTCGATCCGCGCCCGCACGTTCTCGTCCCGCAGCTCCTTCTCCCGGTCCACATGCCAGCCGATCTGGAAATCGAGGCGCCAGACGTCGTCCGGCTGCTTGTGAAGCAGGGCCGAAGACCCGGATTTGAACGGGGGGTCGAACCAGAAGCGCCGTTCGGTCGGAAAATCGGCTTTCATCCTGACATCGGCGATCAGGAAACTGTCCTCGAAGACACGCCCCTCGAAGCCGAGACCAAGCGCGGTGCGCACGGGCGACCCGGCCCCGTCGCAGGCGACCACCCAATCGGCCTCGACAGTGTGCGGGCCGTCCGGCGTCAGCACGTCCAGGGTCACGCCCTCCGCCGCCGGCCGGACGCCCTCGACACGGTTCCGGCCACGGATCTCGATTGGCACGCCGTCGGCCTGGGCCGCGCGGATGCGGTCGACCAGCACCTTCTCGAAATAGGGCTGCTGAAGGTTGATGAAGGCGGGATACCGATGCCCCTGCTCCGGCAGCAGGTTGAACTCGAACACCTTGCGGTCGCGGTGGAACACCTTGCCGAGATTCCACACCACGCCGCGCTCGACTAGGTCGGTGCCGCAGCCCAGGCGGTCGGCGATCTCCAGCGCCCGTTTGGCGATACAGATCGCCCGGCTGCCCATGCCGATGCCCTCGTGGTCGTCGAGCACGAGAACCGGCACGCCTCTGAGGCCGAGGTCGAGGGCGGCGGTCAGTCCGACCGGGCCACCGCCGACGACTACAACGGGATGGCGGACGGGATCCGCCGCGTCCTGGTCGGCGGAGCGCCGGTAGGGGTACTCCCGGAAGGCGAGCGTGTAGCGATCCTGAAGCATCGCCGGTCTCCCCGGTCCGTGGCGGGCCCTAGCCCTGCAACGCCTCCCACATCTCGAGGTCGCGCTGGGCGGTCCAGATGCGCGGGGTGTCGATCCCGCGGGCCTCGTCATAGGCGCGGGCGACGTTGAACGGCAGGCAGTGCTCGTAGATGGCGTAGTCCTTGAACTTGGCGTCGCAGGCGTCGCGCACCGCGTCCCAGGCGTCCTTCAGGCTGCCGCCCCGGGCGGCGACCCGCTGGGCCGGACGGTAGGTGCTCTCCACGAAGTCGCGGGTCGACTCCAGGCCGGCATCCACCCTGTCCACGCCGACCAGCGCGTCGCCGCGGCCGGGCGCGATCGACTTTGGGTCGTAGGCCTTCACCGCGTCGAGCGTCCCGCCCCAATCCTCGAAATGGCCGTCGCCGCAGTAGCAGGCCGAGTGGTATTCGACGATGTCGCCGGTGAACATAACCTGCTCGTCGGGTACCCAGATCACGGCGTCGCCGGCGGTGTGGGCCCTGCCGATCTGCTTGATCTCGACCTTGCGGTTGCCGAGGTAGACGGTCATCGAATCCGAGAAGGTGGTCGTCGGCCAGGTCAGGCCGGGGATGCTCTCGTGCCCCTCGAACAGGCGCGGAAAACGCTGGAACTCGCTGTCCCAGTCCTCCTGGCCGCGCTCGACCACCATCGACCGCGCCTTATCCGACATGATGATCTGAACGTCGCCGAAGGCGCTGGCGCCGAGCACCCGGACCGCGTGGTAGTGGGTCAGAACCACATGGCTGATCGGCTTGTCCGTCACCTCCCGGACCTTGGCGATGACCATCTCGGCCAGGCGCGGCGTGGCCTGCGCCTCGACGATCATCACGCTGTCATCGCCGATGATCACGCCGGAATTCGGGTCGCCCTCGGCCGTGAAGGCCCAGAGATCCTTACCCACCTCGGTGAAGCTGATCTTCTTCTCGCCCAGATCCCCCTGGGATGCGAACGCCTTCGCCATGTTCTTCCTCCGCTTATGCGTCGTTCCGGTGGGCGCGGGCGCGCGTCCGGACGGTCGATTCTCTGTTTCGTCAGCCTGTGGCGACTGCGTGCGCGCCGCAACAGGTCAGGTTGCCTCTTAGGCGGCCTTCGGCAGCAGCTTCTCCACCAGCAGCGCCCAGAACGAGGCGCCGTAGGGGAGAGCCGCGTCGTTGAAGTCGTAGCCCGGGTTGTGGACGTTCACCCCGCCCTCCTCGCCGACGCCGTTGCCGAGATTGATGTAGCAGCCGGGCCGGTGCTGGAGCATGTAGGCGAAGTCCTCGGAGCCCATAACCGGCGCCGCCTCGGTGTCGACGTTGTCGTCGCCGATCAGCTCCCGCGCGATCCCGGCGCATTTCTCGATATGCTCCGCGTCGTTGATCAGCGGCGGATAGCGGCGCTCGTAGCGCACGTCCACACGGGCGTCGAAGGCGTCGGCGATGGACCGGCAGATCTTCGACATCTTCGCCTCGGTGGCGTCCTGCACCTCCGGCTTGAAGGCGCGGACGGTGCCGCGGAGGATCACCTTCTCCGGAATCACGTTGAAGGTGTCGCCGCCGGTGACCTGGGTGATCGACACGACGACGCTGTCGAGCGGATCGGTGGTGCGGCTGGCGATCGTCTGCAGCCCCATGACGATCTGCGCCTGAACGACGATCGGATCGATGGTCTTGTGCGGTCTGGCGGCGTGACCGCCATAGCCGTGGATGGTGATCTCGAACATGTCGGCGCCGGCCATCGACGGGCCCGGACGCATGCAGATCTTCCCGACCGGCAGACCCGGGCGGTTGTGCAGACCGTAGACCGCGTCCACCGGGAATTTCTCGAACAGGCCGTCCTCCTCGACCATCACACGGCCGCCGGCCACATTCTCCTCGGCCGGCTGGAAGATCAGCACCACCTCGCCCGCGAAGTTGCGGGTCTCCGCCAGGTATCGCGCCGCGCCGAGCAGGATCGCCGTGTGCCCGTCATGGCCGCAGGCGTGCATCTTGCCGGGAATCGTCGAGGCCCACTCCTTGCCGGTGTCCTCGAGAATGTCCAGCGCGTCGAAGTCCGCCCGGATGCCGATGCGGCCGCCCTCTCCTCCATTGCCCTTGATCGTGGCGACGATGCCGGTCTTGGCGAGGCCGCGTTCGATATGGTCGACGCCGATCTCCTCGAGCCGCTTGGCGATGAAATCGGAGGTCCAGACCTCCTCGAACGCGGTCTCGGGATGGGCGTGCATGGCGCGCCGCCATTCGGTCATCTCTTCATGGAAATCGGCGATGCGGTTGATGATCGGCATGGAAGGCTCCTGAACTAAATCGCCGCAGACTAGGCCCCGGCGCGTCCGCTGCCAAGATCGGGGACGGCGGCGGCGCTGGGCAGTTCATGGCTTGACGGGGGCGGACCCGCCCTCTGTCATTGGCCCTCCTTCGGACTCACCAGCAGGTCCCCTCTTGCCAGCCATCCGCATCGCCGTCGATATCGGCGGCACCTTCACCGATCTGCAGATCCTGAACGAAGCAACCGGCGCGGCCGACGCCCACAAGGTCCCGACCACGCCGGCCGATCCGTCCGAGGGCCTGATCGCCGGCATCGTCGACGCCTCGGACCGGTTCGGCTTCGCGCTCTTGGACATCCGGGCGATCATGCACGGCACCACCATCGCCACCAACGCGGTGCTCGAGCGCAAGCTGCCGGCCGGCGCCCTGCTGATGACCGAAGGCTTCACCGACGTGCTGGAGATCGGCCGGCACTTCCGCAGCCTGGTCTATGCCAACAAGGCGGAGGAACGGGCCCTGCTCGTGCCCCGGGCCCGGCGCTACGGGATCCCCGAACGGATGCGGGCCGACGGTACCGTGGAACGCGCGCTCGACGCCGACAGCGTCCGCGGCGCCGCCCGCAGAGCGGCCGAGGCCGGTGCCCAGGCCATCGCGATCTGTTTCCTGCACGCCTACGCCAATCCCGAACACGAGATCGAGGCCGCCCGCATCGTGCAGGAGGAACTGCCGGACGCCTATGTTTCCTGCTCCCATGCGGTCAGCCCGGAGATCCGCGAGTTCGAGCGCTGCTCGACCACGGTCCTGAACGCCCTGCTGATGCCGGTGGTGAAGACCTATCTCTCCCGACTGCGCGGCCGCCTCGCCGACACGGGCATCAACGCCCCCGTCTATCTGGTGCAGTCCAACGGTGGCGTGACCACGCCGGAGACCGCGGGCGAGCAGCCGGCGCGCCTTCTGCTCTCCGGGCCCGCGGGCGGCGCGCGGGCGGCGGAAGTCCTCTCGGCCGAGCTCGGCATGGGCAACCTGATCGCCGTCGACATGGGCGGCACGTCCTACGACGTGTCCATCGTCGACGGCGGCGCGATTCGGCTGGTGACCGAGGGCAAGGTCGACGGATTGCCGGTCCGCCTGCCGATGATCGAGATCCGCACCATCGGCGCGGGCGGCGGCTCCATCGCCCAGGTCGACGAGACCGGGCGCCTCCTCGTCGGGCCGGAGAGCGCAGGCGCCAATCCGGGACCGGTCAGCTACCGGCGCGGCGGCGAGCAGCCGACGGTCACGGATGCGAATGTCGCGTTGGGACGGATCGACCCGGATTTCTTCCTCGGCGGCGCCATGTCGCTGGACGTTGAGGGCGCACGCCGGGCGCTGTCGGAAAAGGTCGCCCGGCCCCTTGGGCTGGAGGACGGACCGGCGGCGGACGGGGTGGTCGCCATTGCCACCACCCACATGGCCTCGGCCATCCGCCTGTCGCTGTTCGAGAAGGGCCTGGATCCGGCCGATTTCGCCCTGATCTCCTTCGGCGGCGCGGGCGGACTTCACGCCTGCGACACAGCGGCCGAGATCGGCGCCAGGCGTGTGATCTTCCCCCGTGATCCCGGAACCCTCAGCGCCTGGGGCATGCTGTTCAGCGACGTGGTGCACGACATCGCCCGCTCCCGGCTGATGAAGGCCGAGCCCGGCGGCCTGGACGAGATCGGTCGCCTGATCGACGCCATGCGGGCCGACGGCGAGGCGGCGCTTTCCCGCGACGGAATCCCCGAAGCCGCGCGCAGCTATCCGGTCACCCTGGACCTGCGCTATCCGGGTCAGGCCTACGAGATCGGCGTCCCGTTCGACGGCGATCTTGCCGCGACCGTAACGGCGTTCCACGACGCCCACGAGCGTCAATACGCCCATGCGGAACGCCACGTGACGCCGGAAATCGTCACCCTGCGCATGGCGGCGACCGGTCGAACTCAGCAAACCCGCGTCCCGGCCTTTCCAGGGCGGCACGGAGGTCATGGTGAAAGCCAGGCGGCCGGTACGGCTCGCCGGCGCCGTACGCGAGACGGCCATCGTCGACCGCGATACCCTCGGTCCTGGCGCCGTCCTGGACGGCCCCGCCATCGTCGAGGAGGCGCATTCGACCCTGCTGATCCCGCCCGGATGGCGCCTCACCGTCCATGCGAGCGGTGCCTTGATCGCCGAAGGAGGTGCGGCATGACCGCGACCATGGACGACCTCGATCCGGTTCAGGTGGAGATCATCCGCAACGCCTTGGTGGCGGCGGCGGAGGAGATGGGCGTGACGATCTGGCGGACCAGCCGGTCCTCGGTGGTGCGCGACCTGCTCGACTACTCGACCTGCGTGTTCGATGCGGATGGCGGCGCCGTGGCCCAGTCGACGGCGATCCCGATCCACCTGAACTCCATGCCCTCCTGTCTCGCCGAGATCCTTGAGAACCACATCCCGATCGAGGAGTGGGAGGACGGCGACATCATCATCACCAACGATCCCTATGCCGGCGGCCAGCACCTTTCGGACATCCAGACCTTCCGGCCGGTGTTCCACGAGGGCCGGCGCATCGCCATCGCCGGTATTCTCGTCCATCATCTGGACGTTGGCGGCGGTGCCGCCGGCTCCTACGATCCGAGCGCCACGGAGATCCAGCAGGAAGGTTTCCGCATCCCGCCCCTGAAAATCGCCGAGCGCGGCAAACGCAACGAGGCGGTGGTCAAGCTGCTGCTGCGCCAAACCCGCGAGCCGGCGAATGTCGGCGGCGATTTCGCCTCCCAGCTCGCCGCGCTGGAGACCGGGACAGCCAACCTGAAGCGCGTCGTCGCCCGCTACGGACCCGACCTCCTGTCCGCCGCCATGACCCGCATCCAGGACCAGTCGGAATCGGCGATGCGGGCAATGATCCGCGACGTGCCCGACGGCACCTACAGGTTCGAGGACTTCGTCGACGACGACGGCATCGACCGGGATACCCCGCTGCGCGTGGCGGTGACCCTGACCGTCTCCGGCGAGACCATGACCATCGACCTGGGCGGCTCCAGTCGGCAGGCCAAGGGCCCCGTGAACTGCACCTACGCCATGGCCTACTCGGCGGCCATGTGCGGCGTGCTCATGTCCCTCGGCACCGAAATTCCGGCCAATGCCGGCTGCTACCGCCCGGCCTCGGTGACGGCGCCGCCGGGGACGGTGGTGAACTGCCGATACCCCGCGCCGGTAGCGAACCGGATGGCGACCGGCCACCGCATCGTCAACGCGGTCATGGGTGCCTTCCACCAGGCGATCCCCGGCAAGGTCCCTGCCGCCTATTACGGCGTCAGTTACGCCATGGCCATGAACTGCATCCATGAGGACGGCCGCCGGCAGGTGTATTTCGACCTCGAATGCGGCGGCTGGGGCGGTCACCCGGACGAGGACGGGGCCAGCGGCTTCTCCTGCGGGCTGCACAACATCTCCAACGCGCCGATCGAGATGCTGGAGAACACTCTGCCGATCCAGTTCCAGGAATACGGGTTGGTCCCGGATACCGGCGGCAAGGGACGCACCCGCGGCGGCCTCGGCCTCGCCCGCGCCTTCCGGCTGGAGACGCCGTCCGGGACCTTCGCCGCCAACCTGGACCGCTTCAAGGTCCCACCCTACGGGCTCGCCGGCGGCGAACCGGGCGTGCCCGGTCGCCTGACCGTCACCCGCGCGGCCACCGGCGAGACCGAGGACCTGCCCTCGAAGGTCTCCAGCGTTCCGGCGTCGAAGGGCGACGTCTTCCGCCTGCAGACGGCCGGCGGCGGCGGATACGGCGACCCGGCCGAGCGAACGGAGGAGGCCAAGGCCTTCGACCGGGAGAACGGTTACACTACGGGCTGAGCTCCCTCCGGCATTGGAGTCCGAGACCATGCAGATCCCAGATACCGACACGATCGTCTATGTGAACGGCCGCCTCGTGCGGAAATCGGAGGCGGTGATCTCGATCTACGACAGCGGTTTCTGTCATGGCGACGGCGCCTACGAGGGGATCCGGCTCTACGACGGCAAGGTGTTCCGGCTGGAGGCGCATATCCGCCGACTGTTCGAGGCCCTGGTCATGCTCGACATCGATCCGGGCGTGGACGAGGCCAGCATGACACGGGTCGTCCTCGACACCTTCCGGGCGAACGAGCTGACGACGGACCTGCACATGCGCCTTCAGGTGACCCGCGGGCGCAAGCGGATGACCGGGATGAACCCGATGCTGAACGTCGGGCCCGCCTCGATCGTCGCCTTCGTCGATCACAAGCCGCCGATCTTCGACAAATCCGGGATCACACTCGTCACCTCGACCCTGCGTCGGGCCTCGCCCAATGTGATCGACGCGAAGATCCACCACACCAACCAGCTCAACCAGATCCTCGCCAATATCGAGGCGAACCGGCAGGGCGCCGACGAGGCGATCATGCTGGACGATCGGGGCTTCGTCGCCGAGACCAACTCCACCACCATGTTCTGCGTGAAGGACGGCGTGCTGATGACGCCGCACCCGACCTATATCGTGGTCGGGATCACCCGCGGCATCCTGCTCGAGATGGCGCGCACGGAGGGCTGGGGACCGCGGGAGGCGGACCTCAGCGTCTACGATTTCGTGACGGCGGACGAGGTCTTCATCTGTGGCACCGTCGGTGAGCTCGTACCGGTGAAGGCGATCGACGGCCGGTCGCTGAAACACCCGACCCCCGGACCTGTGACCTCGGCGTTGATGGAGAAGTACAAGGCCCTGACCCGGGCGGAGGGCACGCCGATCTGACGTCCGGCGATCGGCGGGGGGCCCGTTCTGCGTGGCCCCCTTCCTTCCCAGACCACCGACGCACTCCCCGGCCTTGTGCCGGGGGTAGGCCTGGGAAAGGCGGACCCCCGAAAACGAGATCGCCGAAGTCTCCGCGACCGGACGCGCATCGCGGCGTGACCTGCGGCTCCGTCGCGCTCACCGTCCGTTCCGTCACGCTCACGCCTCACCCCGGCACAAGGCCGGGGAGTGTTCGTGTTGGGGAACTCGGGAACTACGCCGATCCGACCCGTTCGCGAACGAACGCGGCCATTCCCTCGAGGAAGCCGTCGAGATCCGCCTTTAGGGCATGGAAACCGGCGGTTTTCTCGAAGGTTCCGTCGTCCAGATAGAGTCCGCGGTTGAGCTCGATCTGCAGCGAGTGGCGTCCCGCTGCCGGGTCGGAGTGGCGCGCCACCAGTTCGGCACCCTTGTAGGGATGGTTTATCGCAACCCGATAGCCCCGATCCCGGAGCAGCGCCGCCGCGGTCTCGATGAACGCGGCATCGCAGGTCTCGCCCTCGCGGTCACTGAGCACCATGTCGGGGCGCGGCGAGCCGGCATCGACATTCATCGCGTTACCGACCGGCTTCATCGAATGGCAGTCGATGTGGAACGCCAAGCCGAACCGCGCATGGGCTGCAGCGATCGCCTCTGCGACCGCCGCATGATACGGACGGTGGTACATCTCGAACCGGCGCAGCACCTCGTCGGCGGAGAGCTTGCGGTCGTAGATCGGTCGGCCCTTCAGGATGTAGCGCCGCACAACTCCCATGCCGAATTCGGTCTTCTCTCCCGGATTGACCGGATGCGGCCACTCCCCTTCGATCAGCGCGATGTCGAGATCGTCCTCCGCCCGGTTCGGGTCGATATAGGCGCGCGGGAACAGCGCCGCGATCAGGGTGCCCCCGACCGCCGGGGCATGGCCGAACAACTCGTCCACGAAGGCGTCGACCGAGGTCATCAGTTCGGCCTCGGTGACGATGTGGTCGAAATCGACCGGCCAGACCGTTCCGTTGTGGGGGCTGTCCACGATCAGCGGGACCGTTTCACCCACCGGATCCCGGCGCCAAAGGACGCCAGGGATCAGATGGTCTGGGTCGATAGGCTGCTCGCTCATGCTCCGTCGTTGAGATGGCAGGCCGACCAGCGTCCGGGCGCGATTTCCTTGAGCATCGGCTGTTCGACCCGGCAGCGCTCGTGGGCGTGCGGGCAGCGCGGATTGAAATGGCAGCCGGGCGGCGGATTCAGCGGCGACGGGATCTCGCCCTTCACCGGCACGAACTTGCGCTTGCGGGTGTCCAGACGCGGCACCTCGGCCAGCAGGGCCTGGGTATAGGGGTGATTGGGCGAGGAGAAGATGTCGTCGGTCTTCGCCGTCTCCACCACCCGGCCGAGATACATGATCACCACCCGGTCGGACAGGTGCTCGACCACGCCGAGATCGTGGCTGATGAACAGGTAGGTGAGGTTGAACTCCTCGCGCAGGCGCATGAACAGGTTCAGCACCTGGGCCTGGATCGACACGTCTAGCGCGGCGACGGACTCGTCGCAGACCAGGAATTCCGGATTCACGGCGAGGGCGCGGGCGATGCCGATACGCTGGCGCTGACCGCCGGAGAACTGGTGCGGGTAGCGCCGGGCGTAGGTCGGATCCAGGCCGACCCTCAGCAGCATCTCCGCCACATACTCTTCCAGTCCCTTGGCGTCGACGAGACCGTGGACCTTCGCCGCCTCACCGACGATGTCCTGCACCCGCAGGCGCGGGTTCAGCGAGCTCATCGGATCCTGGAAGATCATCTGGACCTTCAGCGCCGTGTCCCGCGCCTCGGCCGAACTCTGGGTCGACAACTCGCGGCCGCGGAACAGCACGTCTCCGGAGGTCGCGGGATGAACGCCCGCCACCACCCGACCGAGAGTCGACTTTCCGCAGCCGGACTCGCCGACCAGCCCGACCACCTCGCCGTCGGCGACGGTCATCGACACGTTGTCGACGGCGTGAACGATTTCGTCCTTGAGGCCGGCGCCGAACAGGTTGGCGATCTTCGCGGCGGCGTCCAACGACTTCACGAACCGCTTCGAGACGTTCCGCAGTTCCAGAATCGGCTTATCGGCGGCAGGCGCGGTCGTCGTCCCGCCGGTTTCCATGGCAGCACTCATGCGGTCACCTCGGGCGTCGGCGCGGCGGCTTCACCCGCCGTCACCGGGTAGTGGCAGCGGACGTCGCGGGCGGCAACCGGATGGGTGATCGCCGGTTCGGTCTCGCAGTCCGGCCCCACCCGCGGGCAGCGCGTCTTGAACGGGCATCCCTTCGGCAGGTTCAGCAAAGACGGCGTCATGCCCGGGATCTGGGCCAGCGGCTCTCCCCGCCTGTTGCGGCTCGGTACCGAGTTGATCAGGCCGAGCGTGTAGGGATGCGCCGGATTGTCGAGCACGTCGTTCACGCTTCCATGCTCGACCACCCGGCCGGCATACATCACGCAGATCTCGTCGGCGAGACCGGCGACCACGGAGAGATCATGGGTGATCCAGATCATCGCCGTGCCGGTCTCCTCGCAGAGCTTCTGCACCTCGTAGAGAATCTGGCCCTGGATGGTCACATCGAGCGCGGTCGTCGGTTCGTCGGCGACGATCAGGTCGGGCTTGTTGAGCAGGGCGATGGCGATCGCCACCCGCTGCCGCATGCCGCCGGAGAACTGGTGCGGATAGGATTTCAGCCGCTCCTCGGCCGCCGGAATACCGACCTGTTCCAGCGCCGCCCGCGACCGCTCCCAGGCCTCGTCCCGGCTTACGTTCTCGTGCGCCTGGATCGCCTCGATCATCTGCGTATCGACCCGCAGGACCGGGTTCAGGGTCATCATCGGATCCTGGAAGATCATCGCGATGTTGTTGCCCCGGAGCCGGCGCATCCGCTCGTCGGACGCGTTCGCGATATTCTCGCCCTTGTACAGGATCTCGCCCCCGACCACGCGGCCGGGTTCGTCGACAAGGCCCAGGATCGAGAAGCCTGTCACGGTCTTTCCCGAGCCGGATTCCCCCACCAGACCAAGGACCTCACCCGGACGCACGGCGAAGGACACGTCATCCACCGCCTTGACCACGCCGGCGCGGGTGAAGAAATGGGTCTGCAGGTTCCGGACCTCGAGTGTCGGAACGTCGGAATTCGCCACCGGTGTCCCCTCTTACTTCTGAAGACGCGGATTGAGCACGTCGCGCAGCCGGTCGCCGACCAGATTGATGCTCACGATCATGAACAGCAGAGCCAGCCCCGGAAACACGGTGATCCAGTACTTGCCGCTCATGACGTAGTCGAACCCGTTGGAAATCAGCTTGCCGAGCGACGGTTCGGTCTGCGGCAGGCCGAGACCGAGGAACGACAGGGTCGCTTCCAGGGAGATCGCGTGCGCGGTCTGCATGGTGCCGACCACGATGATCGGTGCGATGCAGTTCGGCAGCAGATGGCGGAACACCACGCGCCCGTTGCTGAGCGCCAGGCAGTTCGCCGCCTCGACATACTCCTTGCGCCGCTCGACGAGAGCGGAACCGCGGATCGTCCGGGCGTAGTAGGCCCACTGGACCACGACCAGGGCGGCGATGATCTTGAACACGGCGAAGTAGCCGGGCTCGTTCGGTCCGCCCTTGACCACCGCAAGCAGGATCAGCGCGACCAGGATGGCCGGAAACGAAAGCTGCATGTCGACGATGCGCATGATGACCATGTCGGTGCGCCCGCCGAAATAGGCGGCGATCATGCCGAGCGTGCAGCCGATGAAGAGGGCGATGATACCCGAGCCGACGCCGACGCCGAGGCTGATCCGAAGGCCGTAGATCATGGCACTCAGGAGGTCGCGTCCGGCGCCATCGGTGCCGAGCCAGGCGACCGTGCCGTTCGCCATGGCCTCGCCCGGCGCCAGCAGGTTGTCCATGAAGCTGACCGACGACAGGTCGTAGGGATCGGTCGGCGCCAGCCATGGGCCGAACACGGCGATGAAGATCACCAGGATCACGCCGACGGCGCCGATCACGGCCACCGGGCTTTCCATAAAATCGGAGAGGATCCGCCGGAACGGGCTCTGGACGGCCGCATCCTTCCTGTCGGCGACGGTCCCCTCGACAGCGGCTTCTTCTTGGATCGCGGTCATGCCTTGATGTCCTGCAGACGAACCCGCGGGTCGAGCAGCGAGTAGCAGATGTCGACCATCAGGTTGAGGAAGACGAACAGCAGCACGATGATCATCAGGTAGGCGACGATCACCGGCCGATCGAGAAGGCCGATCGAGTCGATCAGCAGCTTGCCGATCCCAGGCCAGGCGAAGATCGTCTCGGTCACAACCGAGAAGGCGACGAGGCCGCCGAACTCGAGGCCGAGAACGGTGACGACGGGAATCAGGATGTTCTTCAGCACGTGAACGAAGATCACCCGCTGGTCGGTCAGGCCCTTGGCGCGCGCGAACTTCACGTAGTCCTGATGGACGACCTCGCGGGTGCCGGCACGGGCGAGCCGGGTCACGGCCGACAGTTTGAACAGCGCCAGATTGACGGCCGGCAGCAGCACGTGACTCCAGCCGTCCAGGGTGAGCAGCGAGGTCGGAAAGCCGAGCACGTAATGGATCTCGTCGCCGCGCCCGGTCGATGGCAGCCAGCCGAGCTGCACCGAGAACAGCAGGATCAGCATGATCCCGACCCAGAAGGTCGGCAGGCTGAAGCCGAAGAATCGAGCCGGTCATGATGAACTTGGAATACACGGCGTCCGGTTTCGAGCCCGGCGAGCACTCCGAGCGGGATACCGAAGACGATGGAGATCAGCAGTGCGGCGATCGCCAGTTCCATGGTGGCCGGGAGCCGGTCGAGGATCAGCTGCAGGGCCGGTTCGTTGAACACGAAGCTTTCGCCGAGATCCCCCTCGGCGGCCTTGGTCAGGAACCGCAGGTATTGAATGTGAAAGGGCTTGTCGAGGCCGAGGCTCTCGATGACCGCCGCCCGTTCCGCCTGATCGGCGTCGTCGGCAACAAGAATCTCGGTCGGGTCGCCCACCAGGAACACACCCGAAAAGACCAGGAATGACATAACCAGAACGACCAGGGCCGCCTGCATCAATCGTCTGATGATGAAGACCGTCATCACCGACCTCTCATAAAGCGCATCCCGCGACCGGTCTCACAGGGACCCCGCGGGAGGCAAGTCGAAACGAAGTCTTTTTTATGAAAGGCACGGCCGGCCGAGCCGGCCGTGCCCCGGAACGCATAGCGTCCGGTCAGTTCGCCGGCATCAGGTCATAGGCGACCGTCCGCTCGTCCGTGCGGGCGTTGTAGGTCAGACCCTTGCGCGTCGCCCAGGTATTGACCTGGTAGTGCAGCGGAATGATGCCCTGGTTCTCGCCGATGGCAATGTCGGTCGCCTCGGCCAGAAGCCGTCCACGCTTCTCGTCGTCCACGGTGGCGAGCGCCTCACCGACCAGCGCATCGACCTTCGGGTCGGAGTGACGGCCGCGGTTGGACGCGCCCCAGCCCTTGTCGGGGTCATGGGTGGCCAGCAGCGACTTCAGCGGCGAGGAGGCCTCGCCGGTGCCCGAGCCCCAGCCGACCAGCACGAAGCTGAACTCCGGCTTGCCGTCCGCCCCCTTCGAGGCGCGCGAGAAGAAGACGTTCTTCGGCATGGTGACGACCTTGGTCGGGATACCGGCCGCCGACAGCAACTGGCCGATCGCTTCCGCGATCTTGGCGTCGTTGATGTAGCGGTCGTTCGGACCGTGGATGGTCAGACCGAAGCCATCCGGATAGCCGGCTTCCGCCAGCAGCTTCTTGGCCCCGGCGACGTCGTACTTCGCCGGCTTCAGGTTCGGCGACCGGCCGAAGAACCCGTCCGGCAGAAGCTGTCCGGCCGGCAGGGCGACACCCTCCATGACGCGCTCGACGATGGCCGGGCGGTTGATCATCATGGAGATCGCCTTGCGGACGCGCGCGTCCTTAAGCGGATTCTTGTCGAGCGGGTTGCCGTCCTTGTCGGTGACGAACGGCGAGTTGTCGCGCCACTGGTCAAGGTGCAGGTAGATGACCCGGTTCGACACGCCGTCGCTCAGCGCCACGTCCTTGTTCTTCTCAAGGGTCGCGATGTCGGAGGTCGGCACGTTGTCGATCATGTCGACGTCGCCGGCCAGCAGTGCCGCGACGCGCGCCGGCTCGGACGGAATGAACCGGAACGTCACCGTATCCCACGGCTGGGCGAGCGGACCGACATACCCGTCGAACTTCTCCAGGACGATACGGTCGCCCTTCTTCCATTCCACGAACTTATACGGTCCGGAACCGATCGTGGCGGTACCGTCGTTGAAGTCGCTGGCCTCGATACCCTTGTTGGTATCGGGCGATCCGGTGCCCTTCGCCTCGGACGACATTATCATGACTGTCGTCAGATCGTTCGGCATCAGCGGATAGGGCTTCTCGGTGGTGATGTGGAGCGTGTGGTCGTCGATCTTCTTCAGGGTCTTGCCCTTGGTGTAGATCCGGAACGACGAATTGCCGCCCGTGTACCCGTCCGCGCGCTCGAACGAATAGATCACGTCGTCCGCGGTCAGATCGGATCCGTCGTGGAACTTGATGCCCTGGCGCAGCTTGAACTCCCACGTCGTGTCGTCGAGTGCCTTGTAGGACTCGGCGATGCTCGGGAAGAGCTGCTGATTGGAATCGAAATCGACCAGACGCGTGAAAACGTGGCCGATCATGGCGTTGTTCGGGCCGAGGTTATGGAAATACGGATCCATGGACGACGGCTCCGAACGGATACCGATCGTAATGTCCTCGGCCATTGCCGGGCCGGCCAAGGCCGCCATCGCGACCGCCGTAACCCCCAGCCGACGAATGAAACTCATCCCTGCCTCCATCTCTTGCATTGGGATTGTTGGTAAGCGCGGTCGTGTCGTTGCACGCGCGAAGCCCAGAGCATGGCCGAATTGACCGTACCGCACAATCCCGCATCCGGGTAAATATGCCCTACCGGCTATGGTCTTCCGGCCGGGCATGGCCTAGCCTCGAACCAGCCTCCCCGCCTTTGCGGCACCCTCCGCAGTCCTGTCACGACCGCCTCCGTCACAACCGCAGCAAAGCGATGTCCCCAACCTTCCCGAAACGGAATTCCGGCGCAGCCGGCGGGGGGATCGCGTGAGCGCCGAACGCTCCCGCCCGTCCCGATCCCAAGCGACGCAATCCCAGGCGGTACAATCCTGGCCGGTGGAACTGTCCGCCCCGGACATCGAGCGCTGGCGGGCGGGAAACACCGGACTCCCGTTTTTCTGGACTTTCAATTCCGATCACCCCGGCCCGCATGTGATGGTCAGCGCCGTCACCCACGGCAACGAATTGTGCGGCGCCATCGTCCTTGACGCGTTCCTCTCATCCGGGCAGCGCCCCCGCGCCGGCAGGCTCACCCTCGGTTTCTGCAACGTGGCCGCCTACCTGTCCTTCGAGGCCGACTATCCGAGCCTTTCGCGGTTCGTCGACGAGGACATGAACCGGGTCTGGGACCGGGACACCCTGGACGGACCGCGCTCCAGCGTCGAACTCGCCCGCGCCCGCGCGATCCGGCCGCTACTGGACACGGTCGATCTGCTGCTCGACATCCATTCCATGTCGAACCCGGTGGAACCGCTGATGCTGGCGGGCGACTGCGACAAGGGTGTGGCCCTGGCGCGCAGGGTCGGCACGCCGGCGTCCATCGTCGTGGATGCCGGTCACGCGGCCGGCGCGCGGATGCGGGACTACGCGTTCTTCTCGGACCCGTCGGACGCCCGTGCCGCCCTGCTGCTGGAGGCGGGGCAGCACTGGGCCGCCGAGACCCTCCCGGTCGCCGAGGAAGCCTTCCACCGTTTCCTGGTGGCCACCGGCACCCTGGCGCCCGAGGACGTGCCCGCAACCCACCGGGTGCCCCCGCCGCCACAAAGGGTGATCCAGGTGACCGAGGCGGTCACCGTCCGCAACGACCGCTTCCGCTTCATCGACCATTATCTGGGCATGGAGGAGATCCCGGAGGCGGGCACGGTGCTCGGCTATGACGGCGACGAACCGGTCAGGACCCCCTATGACGGCTGCATCCTGATCATGCCGTCGCGTCGTATCGTCCCGGGGCAGACGGCGGTTCGGCTGGGACGCGTCGTCGATGGCTGATCCGGACAAGAACCGCGCGAAGGGCGGCCCATCCGACGACGATACGATCGTTCCGGAGGAGACCGAGGGCAAGCCCGGGGGCGACCGGATGACCTCCGGCGGGAAGCGCGGCTCGATGCTGCTGGCTCTGGCGATCGGATCCGGCGGCGGCCTGCTCTTCGCCTGGCTCCAGCTCCCCCTGCCCTGGATGATGGGCGCCATGGTGGCCACCACCGTTGCCTCCGTGGCCGGCGCCAACATCCGGATCGAATACCGGCTGCGCATGGTGATGATCGCCATCCTGGGCGTCATGCTGGGCAGCGCCTTCCGGCCGGAGCTGATCGACCGGGCGGGGGAATGGGCCGTATCGATCGCCGGACTGCTGGTCTACGCGGTGACCGCCGGTGCGCTCGTCACCTGGTACTTCCGCAAGGTCGGCGGCTACGACGCGGTCACGTCCTATTTCGCGTCCTCGCCGGGTGGCCTGAACGAGATGGTCCTGGTCGGCCGAGCCATGGGCGGCGACGACCGGGTCATCGCCCTCACCCACTCGGCGCGCATTCTGCTGGTGGTGATGACGATCCCGTTCGTGTTCCGGATCTTCGCCGACTACACGCCCTCGGGGACGCTGTTGCCGCCGGGTGCGGGCCTCGATCTGGCCGTGCAGGATTGGCTGATCCTCGGCGGATGCGCCGTGGTCGGCGCTGCCGTCGGCAAGCTGCTGCGATTCCGGCGGCCTTTCTCGTCGGCCCGATGGCTTTCTCAGGCGTGATCCACCTCGCCGGCGTCACCGAGGCCAGCCCGCCGAGCCTGTTGGTCGCCTGCGCCCAGGTGGTGATGGGAAGCGGCATCGGCTGCCGCTTTGCCGGGACGCCGGTGCGCGAGATCGCCCGCATCGTAAAGATCTCCATCGGCTCGACGGCGATCCTGATGGTGTCGGGCGTCCTGTTCGGCCTCGCGCTGGAACAGGTTACCAACGTGCCGTGGTTCGTGCTGGTTCTGGCCTACGCGCCGGGCGGCCTCGCCGAGATGAGCCTGATCGCCCTGGCCCTCGGCCGCGACGTCGCCTTCGTCGCCACCCACCACATCTTCCGCATCGGCTTCATCGTGATCCTCGCTCCGGCGGCGTTTAAGCTGATGCGGCGCGGCGGAAAGGATTAGGCGTCGCGGCTCTCCCCCGCCACCTGTCCCTCCTGCTACCCTCCGCCAAGACCGCCGGGGAGGCTGACCATGAAGATCACCGCAATCCGCGCCCATGTGCTGGAAGCGCCCATCGCCGAACGCTTCGCCTTCAGCCAGACCTGGGTCGATCGGCGGGTCGGGCTCGTGGTCGAGATCGAGACCGATGCCGGACTGACCGGGTGGGGCGACGGGTACGGGCCGCCCTGGGCGCTGGCCACGGTGATCGAGAAGTACTACGCGCCCCGGCTGATCGGCCGCTCGCCGCTGGCGGGCGACGCGCTCTGGGAGGACCTCTACAACGGCCTGCGCGACCACGGGCAGCGCGGCGTGCCGGTCCAGGCGCTGTCGGCCGTCGACATCGCCCTGTGGGACCTGCGCGGCAAGCATTTCGGCGCCCCCGTCCACGTGCTGATGGGCGGGCCGATCCGGTCCAGCGTGCGGGCCTACGCCACCGGTCTGTACCGCCGCAGCGCGGACCGGGCGGAGAATCACCGCCTGCTGGCCCAGGAGGCGCGCGGCTATCTCGACGCCGGATTCACCGCCATGAAGACCAAGGTCGGGTTCGGCTTCGACGACGATATCGCCCTGGTGGAGATGCTGCGCCGAACGATCGGCGACGGCGTCGACCTGTTCGTCGATGCCAACCACGGCTGCGACCGGGTCCAGGCCGTCCGCCTCGCCCGCGCGATGGAACCCTTCGACATCGGCTGGTTCGAGGAGCCGGTGGAGCCGGAGGACGTCGAAGGCTATGCCGAGCTGCGCGGTCGGACGACGATCCCGATCGCCGGCGGCGAGTGCTCGTTCACCCGCCACGACTTCCGCCGCATCCTGGAGATGCGGGCGATGGACGTTATCCAGCCGGATACCGCGTCCTGCGGCGGGCTCACCGAGGCGAAGCGGATCGCCGACATGGCCTGGACCCACGGCACCCGTTACAACCCCCATGTCTGGGGTACCGGCATCGGGCTGGCTGCCGCCATGCAGCTTCTCGCCGTGCTGCCGACGACCGTGCCGGCGTTCGGCGCCCATCAGCCGCTGCTGGAATACGACAGCACGCCGCATCCGTTCCGCCAGGATCTGCTGGTCGAGCCGGTGCGGGTCGAGGACGGCATCGCCCATGTGCCCGCCGGCCCCGGCCTCGGCGTGGAGATCCGCCGCGACGTGCTGGAGCGCTGGCGGGTGAACTGACGGGCGCCGTATCGACGCCCCGATCTCGGCCCTGCTATATACCGGGCTGCCGTATCGGTGATGCGGCACGTTATCGGGGCGGGGTGGAAATCCCCACCGGCGGTGATGCTGCGGCCCCAGGTCCGAAGCTGAGCCCGCGAGCGCCCCCGGAGCGACTTCCGGGGGGACAGCAGATCCGGTGCAACTCCGGAGCCGACGGTCACAGTCCGGATGGAAGATAACGAAGGAGAGAGCCGGACCCCGCGCCACCGCGTCGGGTGTCCGCTCGCGAGTTCGTACGCCCTGGTTCAGTTCCATGTCCAAGGAGGACAGCATGAATCAGAGCACCGAAACCCAGACCAAATCCAACTCCACCGACGGCCGGATCGCCTTCATCCAGGCGCGCTGGCACGCCGAGATCGTCGATGCCTGCCGGACGTCCTTCCTGGAGACGCTGCGGCATGACCGGCCGGGGGCCTTCTCCGTGGACGTCTACGACGTGCCCGGCGCCTTCGAGATTCCACTTCTCGCCCGCCGGTTGGCGAAGACCGGCAGATACCGGGCCGTGGTCGCCTCCGCCTTCGTCGTCGACGGCGGCATCTATCGCCACGACTTCGTGGCCCAGAGCGTGATTTCCGGCCTCATGCAGGCGCAGATGGACGCCGATGTTCCAGTCCTGTCGGCGGTCCTGACCCCGCACCAGTTCCACGAGTTGGCGGAGCACCGGGCTTTCTTCCTCGATCATTTCCACCTGAAGGGCCGCGAGGTCGCGACCGCCTGTCTGGCGGTGATGGCGGATCCGGCCCCGGTCGCGACAGCGGCCTAGCCGGGACGCGGAGGACGGCCGCGGTTGTCCTCCGCCCCTACCCGACGAACGGCCAGCACCGCCGCACCGCGGCACGGGTATAGGGCAGCCGGGTGACATCGGACGCGCAGACGCCGCCGGTATCGACCACCAACGCCGCCCGGGCGATGACCTGGAACGCGATCTTCCAGGCACTGCCGGACTTGACCACCAGGACCGGCTGCTCCGCCGGCGCGATGCCGACGCGGCGCAGGTGGGTGTCGTCGAACGGCATCACCCGCTCCCCTGTGAGCACCACGTTCAGGCCGAAACCGGTTCGGACGACGGCGACGTCGCCCATCGGCACCTCCTGGCCGGTCATGTATGCGCCGTCCCGGACGTAGCGCACCGACGGCTCGGCAAAGACCACGTCGCCGGCGATCTGCACCGGCGGGCCCTGCAGGTCGGGCAGGGTGCGGCCGCCGACCGGTCCGGCGAACGCCCCCGTCCGCCCCGCCTCGGCCGCCGCCACCGGATCCCAGATCACCACCGTGCCCGCCACCCGCTGCCGCACGAGCTCCGCCAGGATGACGGTCCCGTCCCCGGGCGCCCCGCCGCCGACATTGTCCGCCGGCTCGACCAGGACGACGGGCCCCTCTCCAGGCTGTGCGGCGCGGGCCACCGCGTCCGAGACCGGGACCAGCAGCGGACGGAAATCGTCGCACGCCCGCTCGATCATGTCCGCGACCGCTGCCACTTCCCGTTCCACCGCCGCCGCGTCCGCACCATATCCGGTGACCGCGACCCCAAGGTGGTCGACATCGGCATAGGCGAAGCCCTGGGCGACGGACACCACGTCCACGCCGGGCATCGTTTCAGCCTCCGCGACCCGCGCCATGATCGCCGCCATGGGCGCCTCGGCCGTCGCCTGCTTCTGCGGGACGGTGATCATGGCCAGCTTGCGGAAGACCTTCGCCGGGCGCGAGCCGTCCGCCAGCAGGCACGCGAGCCGGTGCGCCGCCTCTTCGCCGCGCGCGCCCATGTCGGTGTGGGGAAAGGTGTCGTAGCCGATCAGCAGGTCGCAGGCCTCGACCAGGGCCGGGCCGATATTGGCGTGCAGGTCGTAGGTGGCGACGATCGGCACGTCGTCTCCGACCGCCGCCCTGACCCGCCGGACCAGGGCGGCATCGCTCTGCTCGACGCCCTCGACCACCATCGCCCCGTGCAGGGCCAGCAGCACGCCGTCGGGATGCTCGGCGGCGGCGAGACCGGCGATCCGCCCCGCCATCGCCTCGAAAGCCTCAAGCGTCACGGGGCCGCTGGGGATGGCTCCGGCGAAGAGACCGGGGACGACCGTCAGCCCGGCCCCGTCGGCACCGGCCAACATACCGCCGACTTCCGTATTCGTGTCGGCATAACGCGGCGCGAGCCCGTCGCCCTCGGCCCATTGATAGGCGCGGAAGGCCGCGAGATCGGTCCTGATCGGCGAGAAGGTGTTGGTCTCGTGCCAGACGCCGGCAATCAGCACCCTTGGTCGCATTCCCCCGCCTCGCCGGTTTCGGCATAATGGCCGCAACAAATCCGAGGGAGGCTAGCATGTTCGATCTGGAACGGTTCATCGAGGACTGTTACGCGGCGCTGGAGGAGAAGACGCCGGAACGCGCGGCCCAGGAGGTCGTCGCCCGCGCGGTCGAGGACCCGGCCGCCGTCATGAAGGCGATCGGCGAACCGCAAAAGGCCGGGGTCAACACCCTGCACCGGTCCGACCGGCTCACCGTGCTCAATCTGGTCTGGGGTCCGGAGATGCACCTGATGCCCCACAATCACAACATGTGGGCCTCCATCGGCATCTATACCGGGGCTGAGCAGAACACCTTCTGGCGCCGCACGCCCGACGGGCTGCAGCGGCTCGGCGCGAAGGAAATGGGCGAGAAGGAAGCGGTCTGGCTCGGCGAGACGGCGATCCACTCGGTCACCAACCCGCTGACCAGACTGACCGGCGCGCTGCACGTCTATGGCGGCGACTTCTTCGCACCGGGCCGCAGCGAATGGGACGACGAGACACTCAGGGAAGCGCCCTACGACAGCGAGAAGCTGGTGCGCCTGTTCGAGGAGAGCAACACACGGCTCGAGGAGCTGAAGGCGGCCGGCGCGCTCTGAGAAGTTCCGTCGGCCTTTTCAGTCCGGCGGCACTATGGCTTGGCGAGATTGGATGGAAGAGAACTGCCTGTTCTGTAGGATCGCGCGCGGCGACGTCCCGGCACATGAAGTCTTTCGAGACGATCATGTTGTCGCGTTTCTTGATACCGGCCCGATCCGCCCGGGCCACCTGCAGATCATTCCGGTCGACCACTATCCGTATTTTGACGACCTGCCGAGCGATCTTGCGGCCCGCATAGTAGGGCTTGGCCAACGGCTCGCCAAGGCGCAGAAGAGCTGCCTAGCGGTGGAACGCGTCGCTTTGCTCTTCACCGGAGGTGATGTCGCCCATGCTCATGCGCATCTAGTGCCGATGTTCGAGGCGACCGACATAACGTCCAGATGCTACATTGAGCAGTCTGATCTGACATTTCGGTCCCTTCCGAACCCGGGTAAAGCAGCACTGACAGACATGGCATCGCTACTGACGACAGCTTTGTCTGAGCGTTAATAAGGGCGATGCTTACTGGCCCCGGTCAACCCTCGGGGCGCCGTCATCGAGCGGCGGCTGGCCGGGCTCCGTAGACAGGCCGCCACCAGCTGTCGCGGGCGGTGCCAGGCTGCCGTCGCGCGGGGTGCATTCCCCGAAGATGACCTGCGACATCAGGTTTTCCTTGCACTCCGCCCAGGGCCGGTCGAGCTGTCCGGACTCCGACATATACATCTGACTGATGACGAGAACGGCCAGGATGGCCGCCAGAATCCACATGCCTCGGCTCATCGGGTCCTCATTCTGGTGGGCTGACTTCCGTTACAAGCTATATGGGGATCGCGGGTGCAGGACGCCAGGGCTGGCGGTGGCGGCGTCACGCGGGCCCGTCGACCACATGCTCGACCAGTTCGGCATCCTCGACCAGGGTCTCGGAGACGACCCGCCCGCGCACCGAGATCCCCGCCTCGTGCACGGCGTTCGGATCACCGCATTCCAGGTGATGCCACCAGTAGAGCGGCTTCCCTTCCTTCAGGAGCCGGTAGGCGCAGGTCGAGGGCATCCAGTCGAGTTGGTTGACCAGCTTGACGCTGAGGACCACGCAGTCCGGAACCTGCCTCTTGCGGTTGGAGTAGTCCGAGCAGCGCGCGGTCGTGCAGTCGAGCAGCTTGCAGGCGACGTCGGTATAGGAGATCTCATCGGTCTCGGCGTCCTGCAGCTTCACCAGGCAGCACTTGCCGCAGCCGTCGCACAGGCTCTCCCATTCGCGCTTGGTCATCCGCGCGAGCGGCTTGGTTTCCCAGAACCGGTCCTGGCCGTTCTCCGCGGACACGCCAACTCAGTCGCGGTAGCTCGGATCGATCTTGTTCATCTTGCGCATCAGCGCAGAGAACTCGAGCGCACCGTATTCCGCCGCCGACGCCGCGAAGCCGTTGACATCCTCACCCGATTTCTTGGCGATGTTGTCGGAGAGCAGATTCAGGGTGCCAGCCGATCCGGCGTCGATCTGCACCTGCGCCGCCCGCTCCAGGCGATAGAGCCAGAGGAAGGCCTCGGCCACCGTGCGGCCGGTGGTGAGCAGGCCGTGGTTCTTCAGCACCATGGCGTGGTTGTCGCCCAGGCTCTCGACGATGCGGTCGCGCTCGTCCAGATACAGGCTCACACCCTCGTAGTCGTGGTAGCTGATCCGGTCGACGAAGGCGGTCGACCCCATGGAGATCGGCAGCACCCCCTCCTTGACCGCGGCGATCGCCATGCCCGAGCGCGAATGGGTGTGCATCACCACTTGGTGAAGGTCGCTATGGGCCATGTGGACGGCGGAATGGATGACGAAGCCGGCCTGGTTCACCCCGTACGGGTTCTCCGTGTCGATCTTGTTCCCCTCGACGTCGATCTTCACCAGGTTCGACGCGGTGACCTCGTCGTAGTTCAGGCCGTAGGGATTGATGAGGAAATGCAGGTCAGGGCCGGGGACCTTGGCCGTCAGATGGCCGTAGATCAGCTCGCACCAGCCGAAATAATCGACCATGCGGTAGGCGGCGGCCAGTTGAACGCGCAGATCCCACTCCGCATCGCTGATGCCGGAGGGTCGGGCGACCTTCGCGGGGGTCAGTTCGTTCATCGTGCTCCTCCTCGTCGCTTGGTGTGCCGGATCTGCCGGCGATCCATTATTGGCCCTGTGCGCGGATCTCCGCCAGCACGGGCAGGATGTGGTCTCGGAAGACGGCCGGATTCTCGCTCATCGGGAAGTGGCCGCATTCCTTCATGATCACCGCCTCGGCGCCGTCGATCGCCGCCGCGGTCCGCAGTGTATCCTCCGGCGTGCAGGAATAGTCGTACTCGCCGGTGAGAAGGTAGAGCGGGCACCGCGTCGTGTCGATCAGGTGCGTGCGGTCGCGGAAGTCGGAATCCTCGCGGTAGAAATAGAGATCGCCTTTGAAGATCCCCGGACCGCTCTGCATGTAGCCCCATAGCGTCTCCCAGCGGTACTCGTCCGGCGACTGCGGAGCGACCAGGCCGGAGACCATGGCGGCGCAGACCTCGCCGCCATGCACGTCGCCCCGATGCAGCCAGCTCGTGTCGTACCAGGAGGTCTGATGGTCGGCGCATTCGACGCCGATCAGCGCGCGGAACCGGTCGGCGTGGTGCGCACCGAGATGCAGAACGATGCGCCCGCCCATGGAACAGCCGATCACCACTGGCCGGTCGAGCTCCATGGCGTCGGCGACCGCCAGGATCGCGTCGGTGTAGAGGTCGGTGGTGAGCCGATACTCCTCGTCGTGGTAGCCGACCGGCGGATTGGACTTTCCGTGCCAGGGCAGATCGAAGGCGATGACCCGGAAATCCCGGGTGATATCGGGGTCGGTCATCATGTGCCGGTACTGGCGTCCGTCCGAGCCAGCCGTGTGCAGGCAGAGCAGCGGAATGCCCTCGCCCGCCTCCTCGATATAGACCCGACAGGCACGACCACCGATTTCGATGGTCGCGTAGCGCCCGGTGATGGGTTCGTACTGAATCGCCATGGTCAGCCCCTCCCCGCCTGGGGTCCGGGGGTGGCGCGGGGCGCGGCGAGCACCTCCTTGACGTAGCGCAGATGCGCCATCAGCGGCTGGAGGTCACCCTCGATTTCGGGCGAACTCCGAGACGGGTCATGGCGATCATGTCGTGATAGCCCGGCGCCGGCACCGCTTCCCAGTGCCGGGCCCAGGCCGAGGCGTCCGCCTTGATCGCGAAGCGCCAGGCGCGCATGCGGAACGGACCTGTCTCCACCGCGTCGATCCTTCCCTCGCAAACGCGAACATGGATCGGCAGATCGTCCGCCTGGACCAGGAATTCGCCTGTCAGGGTCCGCCCGCGGCGGATCAGCGCAGCGTCTCCGTTGACCAGATCCGGCAGGTGCCCGAGCCGAAGCGATATCTCGTCTGCGGTCATTTCCATCCCTTACAATCCTGTTTTTTCGCAGAATAGGACACCTCGACAATCCGACGATAGGGGGCGAAATCAACCTGTCGCCTGCCGGCGCGCGTCAGGGAGGCTCATGAATAATTAACCATTTGCGGCGTTAACTGTTTTTCGTATCCCGCTCGACGGGGATACTGTCCCGTCACATTTCCTCTAGTCATGCAGTTGGCCAATCAATGCAGAGTGCCGTCGCTATGACCTCCCCCCGGAAAGGTGATGGCTCAGACTATCGGAGCTTGGCGATCTATCTGGCCCGAAAACTCGCGGTCGCCGCGCTGGCCGGCTTGGTCGCGTTGGGGCTGCTTGAGTTGGCGCTGTCCGATCTGGCACGCACCTACGCGGAAAACCGGACGCGCGACGACGTCAATCGGTTCCGCGCGTCCCTGCAGCAGGTTCTCAGCCGCGACGTCCAGCTCATCAGGGGGATGACCGGCTATGTGCGTGCTCAGCCCGACCTGACAACCGAAGAATTCGCACTGATCGCCCAGGACATCCTCGAGGGTGCGCCAGATCACGTGCTGAACATCGCCCTCGCCCGGGATCTGAGGATTTCGCATGTCTACCCCGAGGAGGGAAACAGGGCGGCACTCGGGCTGGACTACCGGTCGCAGCCTCAGCAGTGGCCCGCGGTAGAGCGGGTAATCCAGGAGCAGCGGATCATCATCGCCGGGCCCGTCGATCTGGTGCAGGGTGGCACCGGCCTGATCGCACGCTTTCCCATAACGCTCCGCGCTGAGGACAATGGCGATCAGCCGCTTTGGGGCATCGCGTCAACCGTCTTGGATTTTCCGGCGCTGCTGAACCATGCCGGATACCGGACCTTCTCGGTCGATTACCGGTTGGCCCTGGTGGGTCGTGACGGAGACCCGACGAGCGACGAAATCATCTGGGGCGATGCCGATATCAGCGCCTTCCAGCCGGTCTCCCTGGACGTGGTGATTCCGACCGGAGCCTGGCGCATTCTGGCGGCCCCCCGCGAGGGATGGCCCACCTACTTCACCTATCTGCCGCTCTTGCTTCCGATCTTCGTGGTCCTGTTACTGATCTATGCCGTTTGGGAGATCTCCCGCTTCCGCCTCACCGAAGAGCGCAGGATCGCCAATCAGGAGATATTGGACGCCCTGCAGCGGGCGGAGGAAGCAAGCGCGGCGAAGTCGACCTTCCTCGCCGTCATGAGCCACGAACTGCGCACGCCGCTGAACGCGATCATCGGCTTCAGCGAACTCCTGGAGAACAGTCCCAGCAACAGCCGGATCTGGGAGCGGGCGCCGGAATACGTGAGTGATATCCGCCAGAGTGGACGTTTTCTGCTCTCGATCATCGACGACATCCTGGATCTCTCCCGGATCGAGAGCGGCCGGCGCTCAGCCACCATCGAACATGTGGACGTGGTTCCGCTCATCATCGAGTCCGCCAATCGGATGCGGGTCGAATTCGAAACCCAGAACATAGCTCTTGCAGTCTCGGCCGAGAGCGAGGAGATGGTCGCCAAGGGCGACCGCCGGGCCATCCTCCAGATCCTCACCAACCTGCTGACGAATGCCCTGAAATACGCGGGCTCCCCGGCAAGCGTGACGGTCACGGCCGCCTGGACCGACACCGGCAGGATCGAAATCGCCGTGACGGACAACGGCCCGGGGATCCCCGAGGAAAAGCTTGGAGAGATCATGAAACCGTTCGTCCAGCTGTCCTCGTCCTACGCGCGCACGGCGGGCGGCGTCGGTCTGGGACTTACGATCTGCCAGTCCCTCGCCCGGATGATGGATGGATCGTTCGCGGTCGACAGCACCGTCGGTGTGGGCACGACTGTCCGGCTGACGATACCGGGCAGCCCGACCGCCTGACCGAACGACGGGATCAGGCGGAGCGGGACAGGCGGGTTGCCGCTCGGTCAAGCGACAGGATCTCTCCCGTTTCGAGCGACAACAGCTCCTCCATGGTCTGACGACGGCGCGCCAGACGGATCTCGCCGCCATCGATCATCACCTCGGGGATCAGCGGTCGGGAATTGTAGTTCGATGACATCGCCGCGCCATAGGCACCGGCATCGCCGAACACGCAGAAGTCGCCGACTTTCGGCAGGGGCAGATCGCGGAACTCGACCACGCCGCCCTCGCCCTGGGTGAAGACGTCCCCGGACTCTGCAGAGCGGTCCCGCGACGGCGACCGGATGGGCGTCTCCCGCCACCGGCCGTCCGTCGGCGTCGACGAAACCGATCCGGTGGTAGCTCCCGTACATCGACGGCCGGGCCAGATCGTTGAAGCCGGCATCGACCATGACGAAATAGCGCTCCGCCACCCGCTTCACCGCCCGCACCTCGGCGACCAGGCAACCGGCCGCCGCGACCAGGAAGCGGCCCGGTTCGATCTCCATTTCGACCGGCATGCTCTGGTGCTGCTGGATCGCCAGGCGCGCCGAGTCCCATTTCTCGATATAGGCGGCGGTGTCGATCTCCGCACCGCCCTCGCGATACGGCACCGAGAGCCCCCCGCCGGCCGAGACCGCGCGGATCGGCAGACCCAGCGACCGATACGCCTCGATCATGGCGTCTCCGACCCGTTCCAGATGGGCGTAATCGACGCCGGAGCCGATATGCATGTGCAGACCGACGAGATCCAGGCCGGCTGCCTTAATCCGCGACGACAGCGCCGGAAGCTCTTCATGCCAGATACCGTGTTTGGAGAACGGCCCGCCCGTATTGGTCTTGTTGCTGTGACCATGCCCGAAGCCCGGATTGATCCGGAGCCAGATGCGGTGGCCTGGGCTGGCCGCCGCAATCTGGTCGATCATATCCGGCGATCCGCAGTTGACCGGGATGTTCAACGCCACGACCCGCTCCAGGGTGGGCCGATCGAAGAGGTCGGCCGTGAAGACCAGGTCGTCCCCACCCGCCTCGTAACCGGCCGCCAGCGCACGGGTGATCTCGCCGTTTGACACGGCGTCGACCTTGACCCCGTTGCGCCGCATGACGCGCAGCAGGTCGATATTGCTGTTCGCCTTCTGGGCATAGCGGATGGCGTCGAAGCCGCGCAGCCGCGCGATCTGGCGCTCGATCAGGGAAGCGTCGTAGAGCCAGAAGGGCGTGCCGACCTTTTCGGCCATGGCGGCGACCAGGGCACCGCCCCCCTCGCCCGCGCCCAACCGGCCAGCGGGATGTGATTCAGCGGCCATGATGCCCCCAATGGAATGCGCCGCCCGGCGGGCGGAAAGCCGCGTATCACATGACCGGAAACCGCGGCGAGTTCAAGCCCGTCGGGTTTCCGTGTCGTCCTCCGCGACCTCCGTTTCCCGCCGCGGCGGCCGCATTTCCGAACCGCCGACCTGGCGTAGGGTGGTCGCCCCGCGTCCGCGCCATCGGCGCTCGAAATCGGCAATGTAGTCGCGGGTCTGCGGCACGGCGTAGAGATGCTTGGCCAGTTGGATCTGGAACACCATGAGGCTGCCACGCCTGAACGCGGTCTCGCAGCCGGTCAGATAGAACGTCCACATCCGATAGAAGCGCTCGTCGTACATTTCGACGATCTTGTCCTTCTGCGCCTCGCAGCGCAGTCGCCAGGACTTCAGCGTGTCGGCATAGTGCTGGCGCAGGATCTCAACATCGGTGGTGTACAGTCGCGTGCGCTCGATCGACGTGAACTGCTGACGGAGAGACGGCGTGTAAGCGCCGGGAAAGATGTACTTCTCCATCCATTGGTTCTGGGGCGACGGCCGGTTGAACACGCCGATCGCGTGGATCACCGCGACGCCGTCGTCCTTCAGCAGGCGGCTGACCTGACCGTAGAACTCGTCGTAATGGCCGGGCCCCACATGCTCCAGCATCCCGACGGAGACGATCCGGTCGTACCGTTCCTCGATCTGGCGATAGTCCCGGAGGTGGAACCTCACCCGGTCCGCCAGGCCCGCCTCCGCCGCCCGGCGGTTGGAGACCGCGTGCTGTTCGTGCGACAGAGTTACGCCGTCGACCTGCAGATCGTCGACGATACCCGCCAGGAACAGACCGAGACCGCCCCAGCCGGAACCGATATCGAGCACCTTCTGGCCCGGCTTCAGGTTCAGCTTTGCCGCCAGATGGAGTTTCTTGTTCCACTGCGCCGTCTCCAGATCGTCCGCCGGATCGAGGAAATAGGCGCAGCTGTACTGCCTGTCGCTGTCGAGGAAGAGATCGAACAGTTCGTCACTCAGATCGTAGTGATGGGACACCTTGCCCCGAGCGAGATGCACCGGATTCCAATGGCGGACCGCCGCCCGAAGATGGCGCAGCGCGGCCAGAACCTTGCGCCAGGGCCCCTCGCTCACCCCGCCGATATTGGCCATACAGAGATCGAGGAAATCGTAGAGGGTGGTATCGTCCTCAAGAACGATCCCGCCGTCCATATAGCCTTCGCCGATCGCCAGCTCCGGATTGAGCATCAGACGTCGGTCCAGACTTCGATCGGTGATCCTGATCGTGGCCCGGGGGCCGTCCGAGCCCCGGCACTCGTAGCGGTTGCCATCGGGGTCGATCAGCGTGAGATGACCGACCGAAATCAACTGGCGGAACGCGCGCGCAGAGAGCATCGTTGCCACCCCCTGTCCGTTTCGTATCCGATCGCACCCAGGCGATCCTGTTTAACCATACTAATGGTAAGCCGATATTCAGTTCCAGGGAGGAATGATAATGAACACACGTCGGTTCGGCCGCACCGGCCTGCAGATATCCGAACTGGTCTTCGGAGGCGGTTGGGTCGGGGGCATCCTGATCCACCAGGACGACGAGGTGAAACGCGCCGCGATCCGACGGGCGATCGACGGCGGGATCAACTGGATCGACACCGCGGGCGACTACGGACAGGGGCAGTCGGAAATCGCCCTGGGCTGGCTTCTTGAGGAACTCGACACGGCCGAGCGGCCGCATGTCTCGACCAAAGTCCGCCTGGATCTGACGAGCGATGAAAGCCATGAGAGCCAGATCCGACGGGGCATCGAGACGAGTTCTCGACAGGTTACGCGTGAACAAGGTGAGCCTGTTCCAGCTCCACAATCCCGTCCAACCGCAGGCGACCGATCAGCATGTGGGCGTGGAGGACGTGATCGGCGACGGCGGCATCGCCGACCTGCTCGACGGGCTGCGGCGGGAAGGCCTGACCGACCATGTGGGGTTCACCGCACTCGGCGACGCGGGGGCCTGCATCAGGGTCGTTGAGAGCGGCAAGGTCGACAGCGCGCAGGTCTACTACAACATGCTCAATCCGACCGCTGCGATGGACGAGAAGATCGACGGGCTGCAAGCCCAGGATTTTTCCGGGCTGATGGCGGCGTGCCGGACGCACGATGTCGGGATCATGAACATCCGGGTCTTCGCCGCCGGGGTGCTGGCGACCGACCGACGGCATGGAAGGGAGGTCGCGATCACGCCGGAATCCGCCGACCTCACGTCGGAAGCGGAACGGGCCCGGGCGGCGATGGAAGCTGCCGGGTCCAGCGGCGAGAGCCGGGCTGAAACGGCGATCCGCTTTTCCCTCGCCAATGCCGACCTGTCCTGCGTGGTGATCGGACTCGCCGAGCTGGAGCACCTCGATCTGGCCCTCAAGGCGGCGGAGGCCGGCCCGCTGCCGGCGGTGAGACTCTCGGCCTTGCGCGAGGTCTGGAGCCGCAATTTCGGCCTGTAGGACCTAGCGCACTGGCGCCCGGTCGGTGTGCGCGGACGGCGGCGGGCTGGTATCGGCCCGGCTGGTATCGGCCCGGCTGGCATCGGCCGGGCTGGCGTCGGCCGGGCTGGCGTCGGCCGGGCTGGCGTCGGCCGGGCTGGCATCGGCAGGGCGGGCCTCTGCCGGCGTCGAGCCGGCCTCGCCGTTCTCCGGCCGTCCGTCGCCGCCGAGCATGTTCCGCGCGCCCACCACGATGCGGTTATAGGCTTTCTCGGAGAGCAGCCCGGAGGCGATCGCGAGGAAAGACAGAACATAGGGGTTGAGGTCGTCGATCTTGTTTTCGGGAGCGCCACCGCCGGTCAGCGTGAGCTGGCCCGCCCGGAAGAAGATGTAGATGATGATCGCCGCCGCCATGCCCTCCAGCGGCCGCGCCACGTACCACAGCAGGGTCAAGGCGGCGTCCTGGCCATGCCCGTTGCGGAACAGCTCGCGGCTCATGTGGATCGTGCTGCCGAGCAATCCCATGGAGACCGTGAGGGCGAAGGTCAGGAACTCGCTCGGCAACTGTACGAGATAGACCAGGGGCCAGAAATTGGTGTTGAGCACCTGGCTGACATTGGCCTGGACCTCCCGCGGGATTTCCTGAACTCGCGAATACCTCGTCGCGGATCGTATCCCGCGCCTTGCGGAGCCGATCCAGTTCCTGGCTCTCGAGTTTGAAGACGACGGACGTGTCGTTGTACCGTTGCACCAGACGTTCGGCCTCCGCCCAGGCGACCACCAGATTGTCTACGGCCCGGGCGACACGGTCTTGCGTTGCCCGAACCTCCGTCCAGTCCTTCTCCGCCCCGATACCGCCGACCAGTTCGGTGACGGCTGTGTCGACGTCACGCACGTAGCCGTGCCAGTCGATCCCCTTCGGATTCGACGTCGGCAGCGGCGCGATCGCGTGACCGATTAGGCGGTTCAATTCCGTGCTGGCGGTGACAACTTCCTGAAAGGCATTGCCGAGCCGAGTTTCCGCCTGTTGTCGGGCCGCCTCGTAGGTCCGGAAGATTCCGCTTGAGGTCGATCACGATGGTTTGGGTGACGTCGTACTGGTCGATGATGTGGCGCTCGCGCTCCGGAATCACGCGCAGCACCTTCAGGATTCTTCCGGCGTTCTCCGAGCTTCCCTGGATCGTGGTTGCCTGAAAAACGGTCGCGCTCAGAATGATGAAGGCGGAACCGAGGCTGAGGGCGTAGAGGATCACCAACCACAACAGACCGGACGCGCCGGTTCCCGCATACCGGGCAAAATCGACGGTCGCGCTCAGGCTATCGCGGCCGATTTCGCGCCAGCTTCCACCATCCGTTCCACTGCTCGCCATGACACCATCGCCTCCGCTCAAGGGGTGTCATGATCGAGGCCCGGGAACACGGCAGCAAGCATTGCGTGCACGTCGACCGCGTGGGTATCCCCACGTTCCGACCCGGCGTCGCTCCTAAAACCGGCCGGGGGGCTTCACTCGCCTTGGGGCTTGAGGGTGAACTCGCCTTCGCGGATCCGGTCGGGCCATTCGGCCACCATCTCGGCGACGGTCTCTTCGCCATAGATGTCGATCATGTCGGTCAGCGCCGCGAAGATCGCCGACGAGGCGACGATCTCAGAGGATGCGCCCTGGGCGACGGCATCGTCCCAGGCCTCCAGCATGACCCGCAACGCGAGGCGCTTCTGCTCATCCTCCGGGAGGATCGGCGGCTGTTGTTCGTCGTCGCTCATCGTGGCCTCCAACGGTCGGCTTCCGCCGCAGCGGGAACTCGAAACCCTGCAGGCTTAGCGCGGCCGTTACACTCTGTCACCCGGAACGTGGCGGCAAACGGTGTCCCATGGCAGTGTCGCCGCATGACCCACACACCACCGGCGCCCCTATCTTCCGACAACCTCGATCCCGGCCTCGTGCTGCGCGAGGGCGTTCCGGTCTCCACCCGCTTCGACGACGTCTATTTCTCGCGCGAGGACGGGCTGGCGGAGACCGTGTATGTGTTCCTCGACGGGTGCGGCCTGCCCGACGCCTGGAAGGGAGCGGCCGGGTTCACGATCGCAGAGACCGGCTTCGGCACCGGCCTGAACTTTCTGGCGGCCTGGAACCTCTGGCGACGGCACCGGCCGGCCGGGGGCGTCCTGCATTATCTCGCCGTCGAGGGCTTCCCCATCCCGCGGGACCGGCTCGCCGGAACCGTCGCCGCCTTCCCCGGTCTGTCCGGGCTCGCCGCCCGCCTCTGCGAACGCTATCCCGACAATCCGACCTCGGGCTTCCATCGCATCTGGTTCGACCTGGACCGGGTTTGTCTCACCCTCGTGATCGGCGAGGCCGCCGACGCGCTCGCCGCAGCGGAGGCGCGGGTCGATGCGTGGTTCCTTGACGGATTTGCGCCATCCCGGAACCCCGCCATGTGGCGTCCCGAAGTCCTCAGGCAGGTCGCCCGCCTGTCGGCCCCGGATGCCCGGCTCGCCAGCTTCACCGCCGCCGGACAGGTGCGCCGTGGCCTCGCGGAGGTCGGATTCGAGGTCGGCAAACGCCCCGGCTTCGGGCGCAAGCGCGACTGCATCGCCGGTCGGTTCACCGGACCACCGGTTGCGGCGGGCACCGCGCCGTGGTTCGCGCGCCCGGAAGCCCGGCGACCGGACCGGGTGGCCGTCGTCGGCGCCGGGATCGCGGGCGCCGCGCTCGTCGGAGCCCTGGAGCGCAGGGGCATCGAGACGGTCTGGCTGGACCGGCACGGGCGGATCGCGGCCGAAGCGTCGGGTAATCCTGCGGGGCTGATGATGGCGCGGCCGACGGTGGGCGGCGCTGTGCAGGGCGGACTTAGCGCCGCCTGTTTTCGCTATGCCTGCGCAGAAGCACGGTTCGCGGGCCTGCCCTTCGGCGGGAACGGCGTCCTCGAGTTGGCAAGCGACGATGCCGATATCGGCAGGTTCGACACCCTCTCTGCGTCGGGCCAGCTCGCACCGATCGCCGCACGTCCGGTCGATCGGACCGAGGCGACCGCCATCGCCGGGGTACCGCTCGATCGTCCCGGCCTCTGGCACAGTTCGGGGGGCTGGGTCGATCCCCGGGACTGGTCGCGCATTCTGGCAGGAGCCAACCGACCGGCGCGATACGACGTTCACCGGATGGAGCGCATCGCCGTGGGCTGGCGCTTGCTGGACCGCACGGGCCACTGCCTCGCGGAGGTCGGCGCCGTCGCCGTCGCCTCGGCCCTGGGCGCGGCCGCAATGCTCCCCGGCGCAGCCCTGCCGCTCGAGGCCATCCGCGGGCAGTTGACCCGCCTCGGGAAACGTCGGCAAGCCGACGACTGCGCGCCTGCCTCGCCTTCGGGGGCTATCTCTCGCCCGCGATCTCGGGCGCGCATATCGCCGGAGCGACTTACACACGGGACGGTTTCGCGCCTGGAGACTGGCCGGTGGCGGTGCGGGCGGAGGACCATCGGCGCACCCTGTCCGGTCTCCCCCCGACCTCGCGCGCCTTTTCCCGGACGCGCCGTCGATCCTCGGCGGCCGGGCGGCGATCCGTGCCGTCACACCGGACCGCCAACCGATAGCGGGACCGGTGTGCGAGGCGGCGGATCTGACCGAGACCTACGGTCATCTGAGGGCGGACGCCAGACACCAAGCCGGAGGGCCGGCTCCCTATCTCGACGGGCTCTACGTCCTGACCGGCCTCGGCTCGCGCGGCCTGGTCACCGCCCCGCTGATGGCCGAGCTGACGGTCGCACAGATGCTCGGCGAACCCTGGCCGATCGACCGCGCCGCCGCGGAGGCTGTGCATCCGAACCGGTTCGTCATCCGCGATCTCAAGCGCCGCCGGATTTAGAAACGTCGGCGTCCGGGATCGTCCTCGACAGCGCGCGGGAACGGTTCCTACAGTGCATCCACATGATCCGGAGACCGCGATGACCCCCTTCACAATCCAGCAGCAAGTCACCTTCATCTACACCCGGGATCTCGCCGCCGGTTCAGGGTTCCTGCGCGACAAGATCGGGCTGCGGCTGGCGCTGAACCAGTTCGACCTCTGCCATATCTACGAGGTCGCCCCGAACGCGTTTCTCGGCGTCTGCACCAACCGGCCGGCACCGTCCGATCCGGGCGTCACCTATTCCTTCGTGGTCAGTGATGCCGACGCCGCATACGAGACCCTCAAAAGCCGAGGCGTGGCCTTCGAAGCGCCGCCGCAGCTCAGCGAACGCTTCAACGTGTATTCGGCGTTCTTTGGGGGAATCGAGAACTACCGGTTCGAGATCCAGGAGTTCCGGGATCCCAGCTGGCCTGCGCCGGTTTCGCGATAGGGGCTCTCAGGCTGCGGCGACGGCGAGGTGGGTCTCGGCGGCAGACCGCTTCGTGATCGAGATCCGCGGGTAGATCGCCACCATCGCGCCGGCCACCCGGCCGGTCTCGCCATCGCAGAAGGGCAGCATCAGACGTTCGAAGAGCACGACCCAATCGTCGCCCGCCACCTCGAACTCGGCGTATTGCGGCGCACGCTCCGCCAGCATCGTCTTGTAGGTTTGCTCGACATTGACCCGCAGGCCCTTCGGAAGCGTGTCAAGGTAGCGGCCTTCCAGATCGTCTCCCAGAATCGGGGTCAGCTGCCGGCCGACCTGAAGAAACCGAACCCGATCGGTCCGATCCTCGATCTCGACCATCACCATGTGGCCGAGATAGGGAGCGACGTCGACCGGACTGATGCTGCCCAGGGCCGGGATCGACGCTCCCCGGCGAGCCTGTCTCCAGAATCCAAAGAGCTCCCGAAGTTCCGGGCGGCCAAGCTCAGCTGCGTCGACGCTCATGATACGATGATCCCCGTTGAGTCACGTGCGAAGTGTTCCTGCTCGACACGGTACCGCCGAGGTTCCTAATGTTTCGTTGACGCCGAAAAGACGCTTTCCCGCCAAGGACACGCTCATGACCAGCACCGATCTCGCCCTCCTGTCGGCCACCGACCTGCTGCACGGCTACGCCCGCAAGACCATCTCGCCGGTGGAGGCCACGAAGGCGGCACTCGACCGGATCGACGCGCTGAACGGCCGGCTGAACGCCTTCCGCCTCGTCGACCACGAGGCCGCGCTGGCCAGTGCCAAGGAGTTCTGAGGCGCGCTGGGCCAAGGGCGAGCCGGTCGGGCTGGTGGATGGCGTCCCCACTTCGATCAAGGATCTCTCGCTGACCGAAGGCTGGTCGACCCTGCGCGGCTCGAAATCGGTGAAGGAGGACGGTCCCTGGGATGTGGACGCCCCCTTTGTCGCGCGGTTGCGGGAGCATGGCGCGGTCCTGCTCGGTAAGACGACCACCCCGGAATTCGGCTGGAAGGGGGTGACCGACAGCCCGCTGACCGGCATCACCCGCAATCCCTGGGATCCGAGCAAGACGCCGGGCGGCAGTTCCGGCGGTGCGGCGGTCGCGGCGGCGGCCGGCATGGGCGCCCTGCACCAGGGGTCCGATGGCGGCGGCTCGATCCGCATGCCGGCCGGCTATACCGGCATCTACGGGATCAAGCCGACCTTCGGCCGGGTGCCGGCCTTTCCTCTCTCGCCCTTCGGCTCGGTCTCCCATATCGGCCCGATGACCCGCACGGTCGCCGACTCCGCCCTGATGCTGACGGTGATGAGCGAGCCCGACGCCCGCGACTGGTACGCGGCCCCCTATGACGGCGCCGACTACCGCAACGCCCTGCGCCCGACGGTCGCCGGGTGGCGGATCGCCTACTGCCCGAATCTCGGCGGAGCGACAGTGCAGACGGAAGTCGCCGGACTGGTGGCGAAGGCCGTCGACGTGTTCCGCGAACTCGGCGCCGTGGTCGAGGAGATCGACAGCCCGATCCCGGATAGCCACGACATCTTCACCATCCACTGGTTCTCCGGCGCCGCCAACCTGTTCACCGCCTTCAGCGAGGAGCAGAAAGCGGTCATCGACCCGGGTCTGGTGGAGGCCGCCGAAGCCGGCGCGCGCTATTCCCTGCTGGAATACTTCGCTGCGGTTAAGCAGCGCGAGGCCATGGGCACGGCGATGAACGAGTTTCACGAGACGTACGACCTGCTCCTGACGCCGACCCTGCCGCAGCCGGCGTTCGAGGCCGGGTATGAGGTCCCGCCGGGGTCGAACATGAAGCGTTGGACCGAGTGGACGCCGTTCTCCTACCCGTTCAACCTCACCCAGCAACCGGCGGCGACGATTCCCTGCGGACGGGTCGGTGGCCTGCCCGTCGGTCTGCAGATCGTCGGCCCGAAATGGGGGGAGGACATGGTCCTGACCGCCTCGGCCGCGTTCGAAGGCGTGATGCCGATCGAACTGCCGACGCTCTGAGCCCGTCTCAGCGGGCGGCGACCGCCGCCCGCACCCGCGCCGTCACGGTGCTGGCGCGGCGCAGATCCGTGTCGATCGCCAGACCGGCTGCGGCGAAAGCCCGCGCGACCCAGGTGTTGCAGGTGTTCGACAGCGTGAAGGTCCCGTTGGCGTCGTAGAAATAACTCTGGCGGTACAGCCCCGGGCCTAGCGGTGCCAGCCGCTGCCCGGGCGCCCGCGCGAAGCTGGCGGCGATGAAGCCCATCAGACCGTCGAAATCGACCGGACCGAGCGGCACGTCGACGACCTCCGCACTCGGGAAGTATCGGCCCGGCGCCATGGGCATGCCGACGAGATGCATCACCGCAGGCGTCTCGACGAAGGCGGCGCTGAAATAGGAGGCGATCGCCGGATCTGGGTCTTGGTAGAACGCCTCGTCCCCCCAACCGAACTCGACCCACTGCGCCCCTGGAAGATCCGCGATCTCGGGAATCAACGCGGGATCGATATCGGCGCTGCGGACGGCAATGCCCGTGTGCCAGCCGATGTTGACGAGATGGACGAGGCGCTCCGCCGCCCATGTCGGCGCTGCAGACCAAGACAAGATGACCAAGCAGACCAAGACAGCCGCCGCTCGCACCATCCGCCCTACTCCCCTGACCGCACGAGCGGCTAAGCTCCTGGCGCATCGTGGCCATCTGAAGGCGGGGCCTACGACCTGACCATCGACACCGCCGAACTCAGCTGCCAGACCGCGCCCGGCGGGTCTGTGACGCCTTCGGTGTTTAGGCGCGGCCCTGCCGCAGCGCCCGGCCGGAGCGTTCGCCGGTGGACTTGCCCTCGGCCCAGGCGATCCGGCCGTTGACGATCACAGTGTCGATTCCGGCGGCCGGGGTCATGGGGTCCTCGAAGGTGGCGCTGTCGATGATGTCGCGGGCGTCGAAGACGCAGAGATCGGCGAACTTGCCCTCCGCCACCTCGCCCCGGTCCACCAGGCCGAACTCGGCCGCCGACAGAGACGTCATGCGGCGGACCGCCTCCTCCAGCGGGAACAGGCCGAGATCGCGCGAATAGTGGCCGAGAATGCGTGGGAACGTGCCCCAGAGGCGCGGATGCGGGAACTCGTCATGGGGCAGGCCGTCCGATCCGAACATGGCCTGGGGATAGGACAGGATCCGCTGCACGTCATCCTCATCCATGGAGAAGTAGATGGCGCCGGCCGGCTGCAGCCGTTCCGCCGCCGCGTACACATCGACGCCCCACTCGTCGGCAATGTCCTTTAGGTCTCGGCCCTTATGCTCCGGATGCGGCACCGACCAGGTGACCATGACCCGGTTGGAGAAGGCGATACTGTCGGCCTTCAGCACCGTAGAGGAGGCATGATAGGGATAGACGTCGAGGCCGATCTTCTGGCTCGTGCGGTACCGCTCGAACAGCGCGAGCGTCTCCTTGGAGCGGCCGAAGTTCTTCTTGCCGTGCACCTTGTGGTGGGAAACGATCACCGGCACCCCCGCCTCGCGGCCGATGAGGAACGTTTCCTCCAGACTCTTCAGGACGTCGTCGCCCTCGTTGCGCATATGGGTGACGTAGCGCCCGCCATGGCTCTTGAGGGCCTTGGCGATCTCGATGACCTCCTCGGTCGGCGCCTGCTCGGAGGGCGCGTAGAATAGGCCGGTCGACAGGCCGCAGGCGCCGGCATCCAGCGACTCCTCGAGCTTACCCCGCATGGTCTTGATCTCGTCGGCCCGGGCAGGCCGGTACACATCGTCCATGGCGCCCACCCGCAGCGTCGAATGGCCCACCAGGAATGCGGCGTTCACGCTTGCCGGCGCGTCGTCGACCGCGCTCAGGAAGGCGTCGAAGGTGCCGTAGTTCCACCACTCCTCGGTACCCAGCAGGTCGAGCGGCGGCGGCGGCCGCCGGTCCATGACCAGCGGCGCCAGGGAGATGCCGCAATTGCCGACGACGACGCTGGTCACGCCCTGGCTGACCTTCATGTCCATGGTCGGCTTCGACAGCAGCGCCCGGTCGTCATGGGTATGCACGTCGACGAAGCCGGGAGCGATGATGCGCCCCGAGACATCGATCTCGCGCCCCGCTTCCACCTGCGAGAGGTCTCCCACGGCGGCGATCCGGTCGTCGACGATCGCCACGTCGGCCCGCACCCGAGCCGCTCCGGTCCCGTCGATCACCTCCCCACCCATCAACTTCAGGTCGCAGCGCTCCAAACCGGCCATGGTCATCTCCTTATCTCGCAGGACGCGATGGCAGCCCGGTGACGGTGCGGTGTCAAGGTGGCGTTATGGCCCGTTGATCGAAACGCGGCCGTGCCCATTTCTCAAAATACCCATTGTTAGGCCGAGAGGATATCCATGCTCCCGACCCGCCGCCCGTTTCTTGGCAGTCTTCTCCTCGCCCTCCCCATGGCCGTCGCTCTGTCCGCTTCCGCGGCGGCCCAGCAGACGGAACGGGCCCAGGCCTGCACGCTGGCCGCCGAGGCCCGTGTGGGCGGCCTCGACCATCCCTGGGGCGTGACGTTCCTGCCCGACGGCGACGCCGTCATCACCGAACGCGGCGGCACCCTATGGCTCGCCGATCCGCAAAGCGGCGAGAAAACCGCGATCTCCGGCGCTCCAAGGGTTCGGGCCAGCGGTCAGGGCGGCCTGCTGGACGTGGCCGCCCATCCGGACTTCGCTCAGAACCGGCGGCTGTACTTCTCCTACTCCGAGCGCCGCGACGACAGACTGACGGGCACGGCCATCGCGCATGGAACCCTGTCCCAGGACGGCACGGCCCTGACCGATCTGACCCGGATCTTCTCCATGTCGCCGGCGAGCGACGGATCGCGGCATTTCGGCTCGCGCATCGTCTTCAAGAATGACGGCACCCTCTGGTTCACGATCGGCGACCGGGGCGACAGGCCGCGCGCCCAGGACCCTCATGACCACGCCGGCTCGGTCCTGCGCATCGCCGCTGACGGCACGATCCCGGCGGACAATCCCTTCGCCGACGGGCAGGACGGCGCCCGGGAGATCTGGTCCTACGGCCATCGCAACGCGCAGGGAGCGACCCGCCACCCGGTTACCGGCGCACTCTGGATCGTCGAGCACGGGGCCAGGGGTGGCGACGAGATCAACCGTCCGGAACCGGGAAAGAACTACGGCTGGCCGGCGATCTCCTACGGCCGCCACTATTCCGGCGGACAGATCGGGGTCGGCACCTCCGCGCCGGGCATGGAGCAACCGCTCTACTATTGGGACCCGTCGATCGCGCCCTCCGGCCTTGCCGTGGTGCGCAGCGATCTCTTCCCGGCCTGGGACGGCGATCTGCTGGTCGGCGCGCTGAAGGACCGGATGCTGGTCCGCCTGGATGTGGAGAACGGTGCGATCGTCGACGAGGAAAGACTCTTCAGGAACAGCTTCGGCCGGGTGCGCGACGTCCGGATGGGACCGGACGGCGCAATCTGGCTGCTGACCGACGAGAGCGATGGCGAACTGCTGCGGATCGCTCCGTCGGACGGGGTCTGCGGATAGCCCAGTCTCAGCGCTGGCCGGCGATCGCCGCCACCTGATTTAAGAACGTGGCGTCGGCCGTCTGGGCGATCTCCAGGGTTTCCCCGATATGGCTGACCGCGATCATGTTTCCTGAGGCGTGCGGGAAGAAGGTCAACACCTCGTATGCCGGGCTGCCGTTGCCGACATCGGTACAGGACAGCTCGACATGGGGCAGAATCGTGTCGCTCCCCGGCATCACCCGCAGATCCGCCTCGGACGTCAGCTGACCGGCGCAACTCGGCGACTTGATCTTGACCAGTTCGGCGCGCAGAGCCTCTTCACTTGGCGTACCGCCGACCGACTGAACCAGGCCGAGACCCCGCTCGATCCGCCAGACCAGGGCCGCGTTCCACCGCTTCATCGCCTGCTCGACGTCGTTCGGGATCGCGAACTTATCGGCCGGAAGGTCGTTCAGCACCCGCCAGGCGAACGCCTGCGGCTGCAGCTTGAACAGAGCGTCGCCGCGCACCTTGGCCACTCTGGCCCGGGCCTCGGCGGCCTTCTGGCCGTCCTGCGCGCCCGCCCCGACCTGGCGCACGCACTCCTCCAACTGGCCGAAGGCTTTCGCCGTGCCGGTCAACGGAAACTTCAGCGTGCCGAAGAAACCGGAAATCGTGGCCACGTTCCCCGCCTTGAACGCCTTCACGAGCTCGGGGTGGTCCTGCAGCAAGGTGCCGAGCGTATCCTTGGAAACGACCTGGAACGCGCCAGCGACCTCGGGACCATCATCGACCCGGATGGTCACCTGCGCCGCCTGACCCGGCTCGAGCGCCCAGGCCTTGTTGATCAGGTAAGCCTCGTAAACCCCGTTGGCCGACAACCCGAACCCAAGATCGGTATCGCTCGGATAATCGCCGACGATGGCGCATCGCTGGAACTGGCCTTCCTTGGACATGTAAGCGTCGCCCTGCCAGATCCCGACCTTGAAAGCGGCCGCCGCGGAACCGGCGGCGGCGAGCGTCAGGGTGGCGGCGACGGCCGAAACCATCGCGACGGAACGAAAAGCGGTCATTCATCGGCTCCCGGCCGGTGGAGATTTCCCTTGCCCTAACGCGTTGGCGGGGACGAACTCAAGGGCAACGGAGAATTAACCGCGAAATCGTGACGGATGTAGGGCAGCGTAACAGAGACCTTCGCCGCCGTATTCCAGGCCTTTCATCGCCCTGTCATGCTCGCGGTGCTAGTGACGGGCCGAACGCTCGAATGCCCGGACCGGCCGGGGAGCGCGACGGAGGAGAGCGCCGTGAAGGAAACCGACCAACCGCACCGGGGCAGCGCCGGTGAAGTCCTCGGCGCCTTCGCCCGCCTCGGGGTGACCGCGTTCGGCGGCCCCGTCGCCCATATCGGCTATTTCCGCACGGAGTTTGTGGAGCGGCGCCGATGGCTGGACGACGACGCGTTCGCCGACCTGGTGGCGCTGTGCCAGTTTCTGCCGGGCCCCGCCTCGAGCCAGCTCGGATTGGCCCTCGGTGCCCGAAGGGCGGGGGCGCTCGGGGCACTGGCCGCCTGGACCGCCTTTACCCTGCCGTCGGCGGCATTGATGATCCTGGCGGCCTATGGCGTCGTCGCCCTGGCCGAGGGGGCGGCCGCCGCGGCGGCGATCCAGGCGCTGAAGATCGTCGCCGTGGCCGTCGTGGCCCAGGCGGTGCGCCAGATGGCTTCTTCCCTCGCCCCAGATCCGACCCGCGCCACCATCCTGGCCGCGGCCGCCGCCCTGGCGCTGGCCCTGCCCGGGATCGCCGGCCAGCTCTCCGCCATCGGCCTCGGCGCCGGCGCCGGCCTCCTGTTCTGCCGATCGCACGCCGGCGGTGACGGGACGGTCCGTCCCCTGGCGATCCCTGTCCCGCCGGCACTCGGCGCTGCGATGCTGATCCTGGCGGCGGTGCTGCTCGCCCTGCCGGCCCTCGTCGCCGTGCCCGAGGCACTGGCGGTGGCCGACGCCGCCTATCGGGCCGGCGCCCTCGTATTCGGCGGCGGACACGTCGTGCTGCCGCTGCTGGAAGCCGATACGGTCCAGACCGGACTGGTCGGTCGCGACGCCTTCCTCGCGGGCTACGGCCTCGCCCAGGCGCTACCGGGGCCGCTGTTCGCCTTCGCGGCGTTTCTGGGCGCGATCGCCGACACGCCGCTGACCGGCGTGGCGGGCGGCATCATCGCCCTTGTGGCGGTGTTCCTGCCGGGCACGCTTCTGTTGTTCGGAGCCCTGCCATTCTGGGACCGTTTGCGGCGATGGCGGCCGACCCGCGCCGCCTTCACGGGCGTCAACGCGGCGGTTGTCGGGCTTCTGGTTGCGGTGCTCTACGATCCCGTCGCGACGGCCGCGATCCGCGGCCCCCTCGACGTCGCGGCGGTCGTGTTCGCCTATGTGCTGCTGGCCGTCTGGAAGGCTCCGCCCTGGAGCGTGGTCATCGGCTACGGCATCGGCGGCGCGCTGCTCGGCGCCGCGCTTTGAACGGGTCTCGCCGTGTCTATTGACCGTCGACGGCGCCGACGGTCTGCATCAGGGACTCGTGCAACGCCGCCGTGAGATCGGGGCCCGCGCGGTTTCGCAGCTTCATCTCCGCCGCCCTCCAGTGCGGCCGGGCCGCGTCGAGGAGACGCCGGCCATCGGCCGTGAGCAGGACGGAGCGCGTCCGCTTGTCCGGTCCCGCCGCCAGTTCGACCCATCCCGCCTGCCGCAACGGTGTCAGGTTGCGGGTCAGCGTCGTGCGGTCCATGGCCACGCGCTCGGCAAGGTCGGT
Organism: Thalassobaculum sp.; assembly: GCA_048983575.1. Taxonomy (GTDB): domain Bacteria; phylum Pseudomonadota; class Alphaproteobacteria; order Thalassobaculales; family Thalassobaculaceae; genus Thalassobaculum. The sequence continues at coordinate 3,798,720 of JBLZTD010000001.1, forward strand.
CACCGAGGGTCTGTCCATCCGGGCGATGTTCGCCAGCAACCCGTACTGGGTCACTTTCAGCCCGGTATTCTTCAGCGCGTCGTCGTAATACTGGGTCAGCCGGCGGGCAGCGCCGCGCACGGCGGAGCAGGTGCAGGCCAAACCGGCGTCGTCGGTAGGGTCCATCGGCGGAGCGGACATTGACAATTCCGTGCAGGTACACGAGTGTAACTGCACGCACTCTATCACACCCCACCAATTCGGCCAACCACCCCACCGGAGACTGCCATGTCGACCGCCGCCCTGCCCTCCTCCCCCGGCTGGCGCACACCTCTCGTCGTCATTCTCGCGGGCTGCCTGATCGCCATGATCGGTTTCGGCATCCGGTCGGCCTTCGGACTGTTTCTGGAGCCCATGACCGTCGCCAAGGGCTGGGACCGGGAGACGTTCGGGCTGGCCATGGCGATCCAGAACCTGCTCTGGGGGCTCGGTGTACCGGTCGCCGGTATGATCGCCGACAAGTTCGGCCCGTCGCGGGTCCTGGCGGTCGGCGCCGTGATCTACACGCTCGGCGTCTGGGGCATGGCAACGGCCGACTCCTCGTTGGAACTCCACATCTTCGGCGGCGTGCTCACCGGTGTCGGCGTCGCCTTCACCGCTTTCTCCCTCGCCATGGCGGCGATGGCCAAGGTGGTCGGGCCGGAACGCCGCTCCCTCGCCCTCGGTCTCGGGACGGCGGCGGGGTCGTTCGGCCAGGTCGTATTCTCTCCCCTGGGTCAGGGCTTCATCGGCGCCTACGGTTGGGAGAGCGCGCTGCTGATCCTGGCGGCCTCGGCGCTGCTCATCATCCCGCTCGCCTTCGTCCTGCCCAATCAGGCCACCGGCAAGGGGGAGGTGCCGAGCGAACAGACCTTCCGCCAGGCGATGGCGGAGGCCGGCGCCCATCGGGGCTACATCCTGCTGACCATAGGGTTCTTCGTCTGCGGCTTTCACGTCGCCTTCATCACGGTCCACTTCCCGTCCTATGTCGGCGATCTCGGCCTGGATCCGACGGTCGGCGCCTATGCGCTGGCCCTTGTCGGCCTGTTCAACATCGTCGGCTCCTTCGCCTCCGGCATGGCCGGTCAGCGCTGGAGCAAGAAGGTCGGACTTAGCACGATCTACTTCGCCCGCGCGCTGGTCATCACCGCTCTGTTGCTGGCGCCGAAAACCGAATTGACGATCTACCTCTTCGCCGGCGCCATGGGGCTTCTCTGGCTGTCCACCGTTCCGCTGACCACCGGCATCGTCGCCCAGGTGTTCGGCGTGCGCTACATGGCGACCCTGTTCGGCTTCGTCTTTCTCAGCCACCAGTTGGGCTCGTTCGCCGGCATCTGGCTCGGCGGCTACCTCTACGACACCGTCGGCTCCTATGACGGGGTGTGGTGGGCCGGCGTGGCGCTCGGCGTGCTGGCGGCGGTGATCCACCTGCCGATCAACGAAAAGCCTCTCGCTCGCCTCGCCCCGGCGGTCTGAAGGCCGCGGCGCGGATCGGCACTGGGGACTGGACAAATCCGGCACGGGCGGCGAATACCACCGCCCATGTCGAGCCCACGGAAATCCCGCCTGAGCAAACGCCTGCTGTTCCCGCTGGAAGCCGCGGGCGCGCTCGCCGCCTACGGGCTGATGCGGATGCTGCCGATCGACACCGCGTCGGCCCTCGGTGCCGCCGTCCTGGCGCGGGTCGGCCCCTTGCTCCGGCTCCACAAAGTTGCCCGAACCAACCTGGAACGCGCCTTCCCGGAAAAAGCCCCGGGCGAAATCGACAGCATCCTCGACGGCATGTGGCGCAATCTCGGCCGGACGGCGGGCGAGTTTGCCCATATCCGCACCCTGCTGCGCGAGATGGACAGCCGGGTCGAGATCGTCGGCGCCGAGCACGCGCTGAGAGCCATGGAGAATGGCGGGCCGGCGCTCTACGTCTCAGGTCACATGGCCAATTGGGAGCTCATGCCGCTGGCCGCCGCCCATGTCGGCCTGGCGATCGACGCGGTCTATCGGGCGCCGGACAACCCGCTGATCGCCTCGCTCTACGACAAGCGCAAACCGCATCCCGACGCCACCATGTTCCCGAAGGGCAGTGCCGGCGCGCGTGGCGTCATGGATGCACTGAAACGCGGCCGCCCGCTCGGCCTGCTGATCGACCAGAAGATGAATGACGGAATCGAGGCACGGTTCTTCGGCCGCAAGGCGATGACCACCCCGGCCTTCGCCCAGCTCGCCCGGCGCTTCGACTGCCCGATCGTCGCCGTGCGGATCGAGCGGTTGGAGGGCGTTCGCTTCCGGGTGACGGCCTACGAGGGCGTGAGAGTGGCGCAGGACGGCAAGGCCGCCGACGACATCGCCGCCACGGTGCAGCAGTCCAACGACCTGCTCGAAGGCTGGATCCGCGAGCGCCCGGAGCAATGGCTCTGGGTCCACCGGCGATGGCCTAAGGAGGAATAACGCGGCCTCAGGCCGCGCTTTCCGGCTCGCGGAACTGCAGGGCATGCAGGCGGGCATAGGTACCGCCGCGCTGCACGAGGGCGTGGTGGTCGCCGCTCTCGACCACCCGTCCCGCCTCGAAGGCATGGATCACGTCCGCCCCCTGCACCGTGGAGAGCCGATGGGCGATGACCAAGGTCGTGCGCCCCTTCATCAGCCGAGCGAGTGCGCCCTGGATCTGGCGCTCGGACTCGGTGTCCAGCGCGCTGGTCGCCTCGTCCAGGAGCAGGATCGGCGCGTCCTTCAGGATCGCACGGGCGATGGCGACGCGCTGACGCTGGCCGCCGGACAGCTTGGTGCCGTGTTCGCCGACGCGGGTATCGTATCCCTCCGGCAACGCGGCGATGAACTCATGCGCCGCCGCCGCTTCCGCCGCCGCACGCAGTTCCGCGTCGGTGGCGTCCGGCCGTCCGAAGCGGATGTTCTCGGCCACCGTGTCGTCGAACAGCACGACCTCCTGGCTGACCAGGGCGACCGCATCCCTCAGGCTCGCCAGCGTCAGCGACCGAACATCTGTCCCGTCGATGGTCACGGAGCCGGACTCCACGTCGAAGAAGCGCGGGATCAGATTCAGCACCGTGCTCTTTCCGGCCCCGCTCGGCCCCACCAGCGCCGTCACCTTGCCCGCCGGCGCCACGAGATTGACCCCGGCCAGCGCCTCGGTGCCGTCGGCATAGCGGAACCGCACGTCGTTCAACGCCACCTCCGCCGGGCGCCGGTCGAGGGCCCTGGCGTCCGACGCTTCGGCGATGGCGGATTGCCGGTCGAGCAAGAGGAACAGGCGGTCCGCCGCCGCCAGCCCCTCCTGCAGGGTCGTGCTGACCTTGCCGAGGCCGCGGAGCGGCTGATAAGCCATCAGCACCGCGGCGATGAACGAGAAGAAGGCGCCCGGCGTCGTCGCCCCCTCGATCACCCGAAAACCGCCATAGACGATGACGGCGGCGACGGCGATCCCGCCGAACGCGTCGACGATCGGCTGCACCGCCGCGCGCACGCGCCCCTGCCGGTAGGTGAGCTGGTAGATCTCCTCGACCAGCGCGCCGACCCGGCGGATCTCCGCCCGCTCCATGGCATAGGCCTTGATCACCCGGATGCCCTGAAAGGCCTGACCGAGCAGGGTGGTGAGTTCGCCCATGCGCGCCTGGGCATCGCCGGAGACCCGGCGCATGCGCTTGCCCAGCTTCTGGATCGGGACCACCGTGAGCGGCGCCACAAGAAGCGCGATCACCGAGAGCAGCCAATCCTGGTACAGCATCACCGCGACCAGGAAGACGACCGACAGACCGTCGCGTACGAGACCGACGATGGCGTTGGAGACCGCCTGTCGCAGCGCCTGGACGTCGAACGTGAAGTGGGAGATCAGCCCGCCCGTCGCCCGGCTCTGGAACAGCGCCACATCCTGATCCAGGAGGTGGCCGAACAGCCGGAGCTGTACATCGGCGACGATGCGCTGGCCGACCCTCGCGAGCAGCGCATCCTGAAAATACGAGGCCGCCGACTTGAGCGCGAAGGTCACGATCACCGCGCCGCCGACCAGCCAGAGCATCGAGCGGTCCTGCTCGACGAACACCTTGTCGACCACCGGATCCATCAGCCAGGCGGTGAGTGCCGTGGTCGCCGCGACGATGGCCATGGCGACCGACGCCACCGCCAGCCAGCCGGCATGCGGCCGCACGAAGGCGCCCCAGAGCCGGCGCAGCAGGGGCCCGGTGCGGTCGTCGTTCAGCGGAATGCGGGTCTTCTCGGGTTTCGCCTCGGCCATGGCGTTCTGATACATCATCACGCGCCCGGACGCACCCGCCCGCCGCGTTGCGGTGCCCCGGCACTACGGGCGGTCAAGCCTCCGGATGGCTCACGACGCCTGTGCCCCCGCCGTGACGGGAGTTTGCCGTCGGTCTGCGGAGACGGCCGGAGCACCGAGTTCCCGGGCCCATTTCTGCATGCGCTCCACATCGGACAAGGCCGAGTCTCCAACCCCCGGTTCGACCGGTCTCCCCTCCTTCAGACGATAGCGCGCCGCGTCGCGCACATCGCTCGGCGACAAACCGAAATGCTGGCGGAACAGGGAACTCAGATAGCCGGGATTGGTCAGGCCGCAATCCAGCGCGACATCGTAGATCGGACGGTGCATGCCGCCCGGCGAACAGAGCGCCCGAAAGCACGCCATGAGCCGGCGCCGCTGGATATAGCGCTGCACCCCGCCATGGGGTTTGAAGATGCGGAACAGCGTCGCGCGTGAGAGACGGAACCGCGCGCATAGACTATCGGCACCGAGATCCAGGTCGCCCAGGTTCCCCTCGATATGGCGTTGCAGCGCCAAGAAAGCGCCGGTCCGCCCATCCCGCGCCGCAGGGTCGTCCGCACCGATAAGCCCTTCCAGAAGGCCGATCAAGGTTGCCGACAGCATCGGCCCGTCCTCGGCGCTGGCCTGGGGCAGGCGGTTGCGCAACGACATCATGAAGTCGCCGAAGATCCGCCCTCCCATCTGGTCGGCCGAGAACAAAAGCCCGCGCGCGTCACGCAACCTGGGGAGCCGCTCGTCGATCAACGTCCGTGGCACGATCAATGTCAGCACATGGGCGTCGGTCGACACCGCCTCAACGTCGTAACCCAGATTTACCACGAAGACGCCCCCCGGCGTCTCCTCGTAGTCCCGGCCACCGTTCGAGACGCAGTTGCTTCCCGACAGATAGACCTGAAAGCCCAGATGGTCGACATCGTCATGCCGGCGCCGCATCACACGGTCCCGCGCATAGCGTTGGCGCGAATAGTTCGACTTAATGAAGATCAAGTCACCGACCAAGTACTGGTGCATCTCCGGTCGGACGGTCGGCGCGCGCGGATCGACAATCGGCGTTGCTTCCAAGTACGGAGAAATGCTTGTTCTGCAGTGCCAGAACAGTTCCTCATCCGGCATCATTCCCGGCACAAGATGTGCCGAGGGTAAGTGCGACCCCATAGCTGAATACCCCAATCCCCCGTATAAAGACTATGCTCTTTCCCGGCGTCTTTTTCGTCAAGACACGCGCCTCATCTTAATTTTTGCTTTTTAGTGAATTTTTCTTTCCGTTACCGGCCGCATATCGGCCCAGACCTCGGCCTCTCCCATGCGACGGCGCCCCGTCGCACGGACAGCAAGCACCGAGGCTTCCCGCGTCCCCCGGGCTGTGCTAGCAGGCGCGGATGGTCGACCTGCCGAAGATTGCCGACATGCCGGATGTCCTGTCCGCCGCCGCCCGCAGGGCCGCCTGGTGGAACCTGATGCTGGTCGACCACGGGTTTCTGCGCGCGGTATTCCTCAACAAGCGCAAGGTCGACAACGATCTCTGGCGGGCCGCCCAGCCGAGCCCGACCCACCTGCGCAAGGCGAAGGCCGACGGATTTCAGAACCATTCTGAACCTGCGCGGGCCGCGCAACGACGGCCCCTACACCCTGGAGCGGGAGGCCTGCGCGGAACTCGGCCTGACGCTGGTCGATTTCCCGATCCGGTCCCGGTCCGCCCTGGATCGGCCGACCCTGCTCGCGGCCATCGATATCTGGCAAACGTTGGAATACCCGGTGCTGATGCACTGCAAGTCGGGAGCGGATCGCACCGGGTTCATGGCGACCATGTATCTCTGGCAGCATCGGGGCGTCCCGCTGCGCCAGGCCATGGACCAGCTCTCGCTTCGGTTCGGCCATGTCCGTCAGGCCAAGACCGGCGTCATCGACTTCTTCTACGAGCAGTATCTGAAGGCGGAGGCGGAGACCGGCATCGCCTTCCGGGACTGGATCGAAACGATCTACGACCGCGACCGGATGAACGCCTCGTTCAGGGAGAACTGGGCCGCCAAGATCCTGGTCGACAAGGTGCTGCGGCGAGAGTGAGACTGGCCGCATGACCCTGACCAAGGCCCCGGACTATCTGGCCTACCACCGGGACAGCGAGCTCGGAATCGACGTCCTGCGCGCCGCCTTCTCCGGTCCCGCCTTCGAACGCCATGCCCATGCCACCTTCGCCATCGGCCTGACCACCCAGGGCCGTCAGAGCTTCTCCCATCGCGGCCGACGCCACACCAGCACGCCGGGCCGTATCATCGCCTTCAATCCGGGTGACCCCCACGACGGCGCCGCCGCGGACGAGGCCGGCTTCGCCTACTGGATGGTGTATCCGGACGGAGGCGTGTGGGAGCGGGTGATCGAGGATGCGACCGGGAGGCCGGAAGCGCCGTTCTTCGCCGATACCTTGCTCGACGATCCGGCGCTCGCGCGGCTCTTCAGCGTCGCGATGCCCGGCCTTCAAGCGCGCGCCCGATCACAGGCCTGCACCTGCGGCACCCAGCGCGAGAGTCTGGCCGCCGAGAGCCTGCTGGAATTGCTTCTGCTCGCCCTGGCGTTCCGCCACGGTCGCGCGCGGGCTCCCGCCGCCCCGGACCGCGACGGCGATGCCGCCGCCGTGGCCAGGGTCAGGGAGATGTTGCACGCCGAATTCGACCGCGACATCCGGCTGGACGACCTGGCGCGGGAAGCGGGACGCAGCCGATTTCAGGTCAACCGGGCGTTCCAGGCGGCGACCGGCCTGCCGCCGCACCGCTATCTGACCAACATCCGCCTCGAACACGCCCGTACGCTCCTGGCCGCCGGAGAGGGACCGGCCGAGGTCGCCGCCGCCGTCGGATTCGCCGACCAAAGCCATCTGACACGGCGCTTCAAGGCGGCCTACGGGGTCACCCCGGGCCGGTTCCGGGCCGCGTATCTTGGCGCTGACCTGAAAGGCCATTGACCGAGGGGCCGACCGACCGATGGGCCGACTGACCGGGCGCACAACCGTCCAATATCCGCCCCAGCCTTTCCGCCATGGTGTCCGGATCACTCATCCGAGGCCGCCATGCACATGCACGACACCAAGATTTCCATCGCCGTCCGCAACGATCTCGCCACCTGGCAGAAACTCAACGTGGTCGCCTTCCTGGCAAGCGCGATCCCGGCGCGGCACCCCGAGGCGATCGGCGAGATGTACCGGGATGCCAGTGGGCGAACCTATCTGCCGATCCTCGGACAGCCTGTGCTGATCCTGGCCGGCGACCACGACGCCCTGGCCAAGGCCCACCTCCGGTCCCTGGCACGCGGCCTCGACCTCGCCGTCTACTCCGAGGGGATGTTCAGGACCGGCAACGATCTCTACAATCGGGCGGTGGTCGCGGCCCTGCCGACCGAGGGGCTCTCACTGGTCGGACTGGCGACGCGGGGTGGGCGAAAGGATGTCGACAAGGCATTCAAGGGGCTGAAGCTCCACGACTGAGTCGGCCCCCGCCGATCATTCCCGCCGATCATTCCCGCCGGTCATTCCCGCAAATTTCGAACGGATTTTCGGGCGGCCGGCGGAACCGCGCTGCGGACACGGCGTTTACCTCCCCGAGTGGCCGGCCTGTCCAACATGTTCCCCCGACAGGCCGTCCGCGAGAACTGACCCGAAACCTCGTGACGAGGTTAACTGGAGGTAAGTTATGAAGCGCAACGCCCTGACCCTGAAGTCTTATCGCCGGTGCATCCATGCTGGCGCTCGCCGGCAACCCGGCGGTTGCCCAGAGCACGTCCGCGGAGACGACGACCAACCTGAACGGCACCGTCAAGTCCGACGAGGTCAAGGCCGATGGCCAGACCGGCGCCGAGATCAAGAAGGACATGGACAAGGCCGGCGAGGTCGTGAAGGACACGGCCAGCAGCGTCGCCGCGGCCGCCAGCACCGCCGCCACGGCCGCCGAGACGAAGATCCGCGAACTTCTCGAAGGCGACGCGATCGACGATATCGAGGGCACCGCCGTGCGCGACGCCAACGGCGATTCGATCGGCGAGGTGGACGAGGTCGTCCGCGGGAAGTCGGACAACGCTCTGTACTTCGTCGTCGATGTCGGCGGCTTCCTCGGCCTGGGAGAGCGCGAAGTGGCGATCCCGGCGGATCGGTTCACCCGGACGAAGAACCACTTCGTCCTCGCCTCGGCCACCAAGGCCGAACTCGAGGCGCACGAGGAATACATGGAAGACCGTTACGTCGAGGTTGATGTCGATGCGCACGGCAACATCGTCGCCGAGAAGTAGGCGCGACGGATCCGCTGAAACGGATCTTGCGGATACGAGGCGGCCGCCCCTTGGGGCGGCCGTTGTCGTTCCGGATGGCGTCCGCCCGTCGGTCAGGCGTCGGCCGGGATCTCCATTCCCCGCTGCACCGCCGGCCGGGCCATGAGCGCGTCGAACCAGCGCTTCACATTGGGATAGTCGGCCAGGTCGACCTTCTGCCACTCGTAGCGGGCCACCCAGGGCAGGATGGCGATATCGGCGATCGAGTACTCGTTGTTGGCGACGTAGTCGACGCCCTCGAGGCGCGCGTTCAGGACGCCGTAGAGCCGGCGGCATTCCTTGCCGTAGCGCTCCTTGCCGTAGGGCACGTCGACCTTGGCCGCGCGCTCGAAATGGTGGACCTGGCCGAAGATCGGGCCGATGCCGCCCATCTGCCACATCAGCCACTGGATGACCTCGTAGCGCTTGGCGGTGTCCTGCGGCATCAGCTTGCCGGACTTCTCGGCGAGGTACATGAGGATCGCGCCGGACTCGATGACCGTGTACGGCTTGCCGTCCGGCCCGTCGGTGTCGACGATCGCCGGGATCTTCGAGTTCGGGTTGATGGCGACGAACTCAGGCGTGAACTGCACGTCCTGGCCGATCGGAATCGGATGGACATTGTAGGGCATCCCGATCTCCTCGAGCATGATCGACGCCTTGCGGCCGTTCGAGGTCTTCCAGGTATAGAGTTCGATCATTGTGCTTCCCCGTGTTGAGATGGTTCAGACGTCTTCCGTCACTGCTGCCGGTTCGGCGTCGCGACCGTCGGGGCCGACCCTAGTCCAGATGCTCCGGCCTGCAAATCCGGCAACTGCCGGCACGGCCGGCGATCGGGGGACGGCCAGGACAGACAGACGCCCGCTCGCCCCGTAGATCGGAGCGCACGGACCCGCCGCCTATCGGAGCCCCGGCATGATCGTCAATTACATGTTCCTTTTCGTGGCCATCGTCGCCGAGGTCATCGGCACGACGGCGCTCGCCCGCTCGGACGGCTTCACCCGGTTCGGGCCCGGCGCGATCACCGTGGTCAGCTACGCGGTGGCCTTCTATTGTCTCTCGATCCCGCTCCGGGTGATGCCGACCGGCATCGTGTACGCCATCTGGTCCGGAATGGGCATCGTGCTGATCAGCTTCGTCGCCTGGTTCTGGTTCAGGCAGACCCTGGATTTCGCCGCCCTGCTCGGTCTCGGTCTGATCGTCGCCGGCGTGATCATCGTGAACGTGTTCTCCAAATCGGTCAGCCATTGAGGTCAGTTGCGATCGACCGTGATCGTGTCCGCCGACGCGTCCCAGCCGATGCGCAGTCGGTCGCAGAGCCCGTCGTCGATCGCCAGGGTGCTCGGGTTCTCGATCGCGAGCCCGGCCGCCGGCTGGCATAGGGCGCCCTGGACATCGGTGGCCACCGGGAAATCCCACGCCCGAAGCGTGCCGCCCTGTTCCCGCACCAGGTGATAGCTGGTCCGCTCGGTATCCCAATCCCGGCTCTGGCCGCCGATCCACTGCTCCTCGACTCCATTGCCGTCCAGGTCCATCCGGACGATGGCATGGCCCATCCACTCGGCCCGGGGCCAGCGCAGCATCACCGCACTCAGCAGCGCGCCGGCCCGACGGTCGGTGACCGCCGGTTTGTGATCGTCGAGCACCTGCCGGGGTACGGGCGGCCAGCGATCGGGCTCGATCCATACGCCGTCGCAGTCGAATTTCGCCCGATACTCGACGATCCGCACCACAGGCCCGGTCATGTCATAGGTGACGTGCTCGCCGCAGTCGCCGACGCCCCGCCCCTTGTAGACCAGCGACATGCGGCCGTCGGCGACCTCGCCGGCGAGACCGGTCAGCCTGGGCTGGTAGGCGATGTAGGGCCAGGGTGTTTCCTCGCCCTCGCGCCACATGGGGAAGGCCAGCAGCGAGGAGATCAGAGCCCCGTCCCGCTCCTCGATCCGCAGCGCCACCTCGGTCGCCTGATAGGCGTGATGCTCGCAGAGCGCGATGGCGACCCAGACGCCGTCTGTCAGTTTCTGAACCCAGACATTCTCGTCCGGCGCGGCCTGAAACAGCTCCTCTCGGGAGACGACGCAGGGTTTCGGCAGGGTCAGCAGACCCGCCGCGGCCAGATCACCGGGCGTCGGCTCGGCGGCATGGGCGGCGACGGCAGCCGACAGCCCCAGGAGCCCCAAAGCAAGGCGGCGGCCCCACAGGGAGGCCGCCGCCATGACGTTCTTAAAGCGCAAGGGTTTACGCCGCTTTACGCTGCGCCGACTGGATCAGGTTCCACAGGACCTGCGGCGTTGCCGGCATGTCGATATGAGTGACGCCGGTCAACTCGTGAAGTGCGTCCACCAGGGCGCTGATGACCGCCGGCGGGGCACCGATGGCGCCGGCCTCGCCCGAGCCCTTGATGCCGAGCGGGTTGGTGGTGCAGCGGACATTGTGGACGTTGAAGTCGAACATCGGCACCAGATCGGCACGCGGCATCCCGTAGTCCATGAAGGAGCCGGTGACCAACTGGCCCGACCCCTCGTCATAGACGGTCAGCTCGGTGAGCGCCTGGCCGACGCCCTGGACGATGCCGCCATGGACCTGACCGGCCAGCAGGTCCGGATTGATGGTCTCACCGAAGTCGTCGACGATGGTGTAGCGCTCGATCGTGACCGTCCCAGTGTCCGGATCGATCTCAAGCTCGACCACGTGGCAGCCGTTCGGGTAGGTGGCCGCCTCGGGCTTGCGCTCGTGCTTCTCGTCCAGGCCCGGCGTCATCCCGTCCTCGAGATTGGCCGGGTCCTTCGCCGCCTTGGCGACCTCCATGATGGTCATCGACTTGTCGGTGCCGGCGACGGTGAAGGTGCCGTCGCTGAACTCGATATCCGCGGCGGCCGCCTCCATGGCGTTGGCGGCGATCTTCTTGCCCTTTTCGACGATCTGCCGGCCCGCGAGCAGAACGGCGGCGCCGCCGACGGGAACCGAGCGGGAACCGCCGGTCATGCCCGGCGGCACCTCGTCCGTGTCGCCCTGGATGACCTTCACGTCCTCGCCCTCGACGCCGATCGTGTCGGACAGGATCTGGGCATAGGCGGTCTCGTGGCCTTGGCCGTTGGACTGGGTGCCGATGCGGATCTCGACCTTGCCCTCGTCGGTGAAGCGGACGTCCGCCGTTTCCGGGTTACCGCCGCCGCACTTCTCGATGTAGTAGCCCATGCCGATGCCGCGCAGCTTTCCGCGCGCGGCGGCTTCCTTTCGGCGCTCCTCGAAGGAGGCCCAATCGGACTTCACCATGCACTCTTCCATGAGCGTCTGGAACTCGCCGCTGTCGTACACGTTGCCGAGCGGCGTGGTGTAGGGCATCGCCTCCGGCGGGATGAAGTTGCGCCGGCGCACCTCGTCCGGGGTCAACCCCATCTCCTGGCCGACCACGTCGATCACCCGCTCGATCAGGTAGGCCGCCTCCGGCCGTCCGGCACCGCGATAGGCGTCGGTTGGGGTGGTATTGTTCAGAACGCCGAGGACGTTCACGTAGACCGCCGGGATCTTGTAGACGCCCGACAGCATGTGGGTGCCGGCATTGGTCGGGATGAAGGCGCCCATGTGGTGCAGGTAGCCGCCGAGCGCCGCGAAGGTCTTGACCCGCAGCGCCTGGATGACGCCGTCGGCGTCCACCGCCGCTTCGGCGTAGGAGATGTTGTCACGCCCCTGAGCATCGGTCATGAACGCGTCCGACCGCTCCGGCAGGTGGCGGACCGCCTTCTTGAGCTTCCGAGACGCCCAGGTGCAGAGCGCCTGTTCGGCATAGAGGAAGATCTTCATCCCGAAGCCGCCGCCGACATCCGTGGTCCGGCAGCGCAGCTTGGCGGGGTCGATCTTCAGCACCTTCTCCGCCAGCAGGGTCTGGAAGACGTGCGGACCCTGGGAGGACGACCAAAGGGTCGAGCGGTCGGTCTCCGGATCGTACTCGGCGACGACCGGGCGCACCTCCATGGAGTTGACGATGATACGGTTGTTGACGATCCGCACCTGCACCGTCTTGTGAGCGCCGTCGAAGGCCGCGTCGACCGTCGCCTTGTCGCCGCTCTCCCAGTCGAAGGCGATGTTGTTCGGGATGTGATCGAAGAGCTGCGGCGCGCCGTCCTTGGTCGCGCCTTCGGTATCGACCGTGGCCTCGAGCTCGTCGATGTCGAAGTCGATCAGTTCGGCGGCGTCGCGGGCCTGTACCGCCGTCTCGGCAACGACGAAGGCGATCGGATCACCCACATGCCGGACCTTGCCGATGGCCAGAATCGGCCTCGGCGTGTCGGCGCGCGGGGTGCCGTCCCGGTTCGTCACCGGCGGCACGCAGGGCAGGTCCCCCAGCCCGTCCGCCTTGACGTCATCGCCGGTATAGACGGCGATCACACCCGGTGCCTCCTTGGCGGCCGACGTATCGATGCTCTTGATCGCCCCATGGGCCACCGGCGAGCGCAGAACGTAGGAGGCGAGCGCACCATCGACCTGGATGTCGTCGGTGTACAGTCCGGTGCCCTTGAGCAGCCGGTTGTCCTCCACGCGCTTCACGCCTTGCCCGATCGCGAACTTCACCATGTCGCCAGTCTCCGCTGCATCTCTGTTTGAAGGGCCGGGCCCATGAAGCACCGTCACCCGATTTGAATTGTCGGCCGAATGGGCCCCGTCACAGTCACCCTACACGATACCACCGGCCCCTCGACGCTTGCGCGCATGGTAGAAACCCTGCCCGCTCGCACTCAAGACCGAATTCGGTTAGCAATGAGGTAGACGCACTTCACCGGATGACCATCCCCGTGTCCAGTTCCTCTCCCCAATCGGCGCCGGTCGACCCGGCGCCGCCGAGCCTGTCGGCGCCCGACACGCCGACGCCCGGCTCCTCCACGCCCCTGGCGATCGCCTTGCTGGCATTGCTGGCGGTGTTTTGGGGCTTCAACTGGCCGATCATGAAGGTCGGGCTGGCGGAGGTGCCGCCCTGGGTGTTCCGTGGTGCCGCCAGCGTCGTCTCGGGCATCGGCCTGTTCGCCGTCGCCCGCATCGGCGGCCATTCGCTCGCCATCCCCCGCGACAAATGGCGCCCGCTGATCCTGTCGGCGCTGCTGAACATGGCGCTATGGAACATCCTGGTCCTGTACGGAATCGACCTGATGGATGCCGGGCGCGCCGGCATCCTGGCCTACACGATGCCGCTCTGGGCGACGCTGGTCGGCGCCTTCGTCCTGAAGGACCGGCTCGGATACCGGGCGATCTTCGGCCTCGCCCTCGGCCTCGCCGGCATGGCCCTGCTGTTCTCCGTCGACGCCCAGTCGCTCGCCGGACCGCCGCTCGGCCCGATCCTGGTGGTCGTCGCCGCCTTCTGCTGGGGAGCGGGAACGGTCGTGGTGAAGAACGCCGGATTCACCCAGCCCGTTACGGTCGTCTGCGGCTGGCAGCACCTGATCGGCGTGATCCCGGTGCTGGTGATCGCCCTCGGTTGGGACATCCACAATGTCGGCGAGATCTCGTTCTGGCCGGCGATGGCGGTCGTCTACAACATGACCGTCACGGGCATCCTCTGCTACTGGGCCTACTTCAAGGTGGTGTCGCTGCTGCCGGTGGTGGCCTCGACGGTGGGCACGCTGATGGTCCCGGTCGTCGGCGTCTTCGCCAACGCGCTGATCTTTTCGGTCCAGCCGCAATGGGTCGACTATGCCGCCCTGATCTGCGTGGGAGCGGCGGTGTTTCTGGTGATGACCCGGCGCACGACATGACGCCCGCCGTCACCGCAGCATGAGGGCGTTCAGGGCGGTCAGCACGCTCATGGTGAAGACGAAGAAGACCGCCACGTAGATCAGGTTCGGACTGATCGCCAGGCTGAGCGGGCGCAGCGCGAACAGCCGGCCCGCCGTCACCACCGTCAGCGAGCTGATCGAGCTCATCGCCCCCATGCCCCAGCCGAACAGCATCGCCGTCATCAGCGGCAGATGGGCGACCGCCAGATCGCTTGTGGTCACCGCCACCATCATCACCGTGCCGGTGATCATCGGATGCACGCCGATGATGGCGAAGAGCACCATGGAGCCGGCGACCGCCGCGAACACCGCCCAGACAGGGAGGTGGTCGGCGATCCACGGCGCCATCACGTCGAGGATCGGCGGCGCCGTCTCCGCCAGGGTGCCGAGCACCAGCGATGTCGACACGATCAGCAGATCGTCCCCCATGGTCGACATCGAGGCCTTGGTCTCCCGATAGACCTCGGCGACCCGATGGGGCCGCTGCACCAGATGCAGGCCGCACAGCAGCGGCATCACCATCAGCACAGCGCCGAGGGTACTGATCGGGAAGACCTGGGACGCCGTGATCACCAGAGCCGCGACCACTCCCATCAGCATCCCGATGGGCGCCAGACAGCTCAGGCCCCGGTGGACGACGTCAAAGCTCAAGGGCCGGGCGAAGATCAGCAGCGAGATGATCAGGCCGCAGCCGGCCATCGAGCCGCCGAGCGCGAAGGCCTGCCAGACCGGCACGTCCGGCACATAGGTATAGGCCACGGCGAAACCGACCAGGAACGGCGAATAGAGCGCGACCGTGTTCATACCGCGCAGGGAGGCCAGCGCCGCCACCCGACGCTGACGCGCATCGGCCTCGTCGGGAATGACCGATGCCATGAAAGCGAAGGAGCCGGTATTGAGCACAACGCCGAAGGCATGGGCGCCGAACAGCAGGCCGATCCCCGACAGCCGCTCTGGCAGCGAGGCGATCCGGTGCTGGGCCGTGCGGACAGCCGGCAGGCCACGGGCCACGGTCCGCGTCATCGCCAGGGTCGGCAGCAGCCCGGCGAAGATCAGCGTCCGGTCCAGCCCCCGCATCATTTCACCAGGATCCGCACCGGCCCAGAGCAGCCCGCCGGCCAACGCCGCGATCAGCGCGAAGACCGCCAGCGTTTCCCGCCGCGCGTCCAGGAGCGAGAGCACGACCACGCCGCCGAGGCCCGCCGAGGCAACGGTATGGAGCCAGTCGATATCGATCCACAGCAGCACCAGCGCCGAGAGCCAGATGGCCAGGAGCACGGGCGGTCGCCAGCGCCGGTTCAGTGCGGAGATTGTCATCTCCTGGAACCTTGCCCAAAGTCGACGACAAGGCAACGGATCAACGCGCCGCACCGCAGGGGAGGAAAACAATGGCCGGACGGCTGGAGGGTAAACGCGCCCTGGTGATGGGGGCGGGGTCGTCGGGACCCGGCTGGGGCAACGGCAAGGCGACGGCGGTGCTGTACGCCCGCGAGGGCGCCCGCGTCGCCTGCGTGGACGTGAACGCGGAGGCCGCGGCCGAAACCGCGGCGATCATCGAGAGCGAAGGCGGCACGGCGGTCGCCGAGGCCTGCGACGTCACCGTCTCCGACCAGGTCGCCGATGTGGCCTCCCGGATGGTCGGCCGCTGGGGCGGCATCGACATCCTCCACAACAATGTAGGCATCGCCAAGATGGGCGGCCCGATCGAGCTGTCGGAGGAAGACTGGCACCTCGTGATGGACGTCAACCTGACCGGCGTGTTCCTCGCCTGCAAGCACGTGCTCCCGCATATGCTGGACGCCGGCCGGGGAGCGATTGTGAACGTCTCGTCGGTCGCCGGCTTCCGCTACGTCGGCTACCCCTATTCCAGCTACTACGCGTCCAAGGGCGGGCTGAACCAACTCACCGTCGGCCTCGCCCTGCAGTACGCGGCCCAGGGCATCCGCGCCAATGTCATCATGCCGGGGCTCATGGACACGCCGCTGATCCGAACCCAAATCGTCGGCCAATATGCAGATATCGACGAAATGATCCGGGAGCGCGACGCCAAGTCGCCGACCGGAAAGATGGGCGACGCCTGGGACGTGGCCCACGCCGCCCTGTTCCTTGCCAGCGACGAAGCGAAATACATCAACGGCGTCTGCCTCCCGGTCGACGGCGGACACCACATGAAGATCGGGTAGGCGCCATCCTCGCGGCGCGCATCCGGAGGATGGGGCTATAATTGTATATACATAATAGCCGAACAGACGTATTCTCCCCGCACGATGCACGCGATGCGCTGGAGGCAGGCCATGACGATCACGCTGGTTCCCGGTGAGGCCACCTTGGAGACGCTGGAAGCGCTCTGGCGCAGCAACACGACCATCGCCCTCGACGCGTCCGCCCGTCCCGCCGTGGAGGCCGCCGCCGCCCTGGTCCGCAAGGCAGCCTCCGAGGACGCGGCGGTCTACGGCGTTAATACCGGCTTCGGCAAGCTGGCCACGGTGAAGATCCGTCCCGAAGACACCGCCACCCTGCAGCGCAACCTTATCCTCAGCCACTGCTGCGGCGTCGGCGACATCCTCGACGGGGCGACAACGCGACTGATGATGGCCCTGAAGCTCCTGTCGCTCGGCCGCGGCGCCTCCGGCGTGCCGTGGAGCACGGTAACGCTGATCCAGAACATGCTGAACGCGGGCGTCATCCCGGAAATCCCTGACCAGGGCTCCGTCGGCGCCTCGGGCGATCTCGCCCCCCTCGCCCATATGGCGGCGGCGATGATCGGCGAGGGCCGGGCCGTCTACAACGGCGAAACCCTTCCGGCGGCGGAGGCTCTGGCGCGGGCGGGCCTTGCCCCGATCGTGCTCGGTCCGAAGGAAGGACTGGCGCTGATCAACGGCACCCAGTTCTCGACAGCCCTGGCGCTCACCGGCCTGTTCCGGGCCTGGCGCAACGCCCGCGCGGCCGTCGTTTCCGCGTCCCTATCGACCGACGCGATCATGGGCTCCACCGCGCCGCTGGTCGACGCGATCCATACCCTGCGCGGCCATCGCGGCCAGATCGACGTGGCCCGCGCCCAGGCCGTCCTCATGGCCGGCAGCGAGATCCGAGAGAGCCATCGGGAGGGCGATACGCGGGTCCAGGACCCCTACTGCATCCGCTGCCAGGCCCAGGTCACCGGGGCCGCCGTCGACCTGCTGCGCTTCGCCGGCCGGACGCTGGAGATCGAGGCCAATGCCGTCACCGACAACCCGCTGGTGCTGGTCGACGAAGGTCTGATCGTCTCCGGCGGCAACTTCCACGCCGAGCCGGTGGCCTTCGCCGCCGATCTGATCGCGCTGGCCGTCGCCGAGATCGGCGCCATCGCGCAGCGCCGGGTCGCCCTGATGGTCGATCCGACCCTGAGCTTCGACCTCCCGCCATTCCTCACCCCCGATCCGGGGCTGAACTCCGGCCTGATGATCGCCGAGGTCACGACCGCCGCGCTGATGAGCGAGAACAAGCACCTCGCCAATCCGTGCAGCACGGATTCGACGCCGACCTCCGCCAACCAGGAGGACCATGTGAGCATGGCGGCCCATGGCGCGCGACGGCTGGCGAAGATGAACGCCAACCTGAACGTGATCCTCGGCGTCGAGCTGATGTGCGGCGCCCAGGGCATCGAGTTCCGCGCCCCGCTGACCACCAGCCCGGCCCTGGTGTCGGTCATGCAGCGGGTCCGCGCGGCGGTTCCGGCCATTGTCGAGGACCGCATGCTGGCATCGGATATCGAAGCGGCCGCCGCCCTGGTTGCGGACGGTGCGCTGATCGCCGATGTCGACCTTCCAACCACGTGATGCCGGAGGTGATGCCATGACCAACGCCCGCCACAACATCCGCGACGTCTATCCCGCCACCGGCACCGAGATCACCGCCAAATCCTGGCTGACCGAAGCGCCGATGCGGATGCTGATGAACAACCTGCATCCCGACGTGGCCGAGAACCCGCACGAGCTGGTGGTCTATGGCGGCATCGGCCGGGCGGCCCGCACCTGGGAGGATTTCGACCGGATCGTCGCCAGCCTGAAGAGCCTTGAGGAGGACGAGACCCTCCTGGTGCAGTCGGGCAAACCGGTCGGCATCTTCCGCACCCATGCCGACGCGCCGCGCGTTCTGATCGCCAACTCCAACATCGTGCCCCACTGGGCGACCTGGGACCACTTCAACGAACTCGATCGCAAGGGGCTGATGATGTACGGCCAGATGACGGCCGGGTCCTGGATCTATATCGGCTCGCAGGGGATCGTTCAGGGCACCTATGAGACCTTCGCAGAGGCCGGCCGCCAGCACTATGGACGGCGACCTCACCGGCCGCTGGATCCTGACCGCCGGGCTCGGCGGCATGGGCGGCGCCCAGCCGCTGGCCGCCGTCTTCGCCGGCGCCTGCTGCCTTGCCGTCGAGTGCGACCGAAACCCGCGCCGACTTCCGCCTCCGCACCCGCTACGTGGACGAGAAGACCCATTCGCTGGACGAGGCGCTGGCGATGATCGAGCGCTGGACGCAAGGCCGGTAAGGCCAAGTCCGTCGGCGCTGATCGGCAACGCCGCCGACGTCTTCCCCGAACTGGTGCGGCGCGGCGTGCAGCCCGACATCGTCACCGACCAGACCAGCGCCGCACGACCCGATCAACGGCTACCTGCCCAAGGGCTGGACCGTCGCGGAGTGGCGGGCCAAGCGCGAGACCGACGCCGAAGGCGGTCGAGAAGGCCGCCCGCGCCTCCATGAAGCACGCATGTTGCGGCCATGGTCGACTTCTGGAACGCCGGGCGTGCCGACCCTGGACTACGGCAACAACATCCGTCAGGTGGCGCTGGAGGAAGGCCTGGAGAACGCCTTCGCCTTTCCGGGCTTCGTGCCGGCCTACATCCGGCCGCTGTTCTGCCGGGGCATCGGTCCGTTCCGCTGGTGCGCGCTGTCCGGCGATCCGGAGGACATCTACCGAACCGACGCCAAGGTGAAGGAACTGATCCGGACGACCCGCATCTGCATCAGTGGCTCGACATGGCGCGCGAGCGGATCAGCTTCCAGGGCCTGCCGGCACGGATCTGCTGGGTCGGCTTGGGCGTCCGGCACAAGCTCGGTCTGGCCTTCAACGAGATGGTGCGCACCGGCGAGTTGAAAGCGCCGGTGGTGATCGGCCGCGACCACCTGGACATGCGGCTCGGTCGCCAGCCCGAACCGGGAGACCGAGGCGATGAAGGACGGCAGCGACGCCGTCTCCGACTGGCCCCTGCTGAATGCCCTCTTGAACACCGCCTCGGGCGCGACCTGGGTCAGTCGCTGCATCACGGGGGCGGAGTCGGCATCGGGTTTCAGCCAGCATGCCGGCATGGTCATCTGCTGCGACGGCTCCGAGGACGGCCGACGCGGCGCCTCGAACGGGTGCTGTGGAACGATCCCGCGAGCGGCGTGATGCGCCATGCCGATGCCGGGTACGAGATCGCGTTGGACTGCGCTCGGGAACACCAGCTGCGGCTGCCCGGCATCTTGGGAGACTGAGACCCTGACTTCCGTCAGGGTGGCGGGTTTGATTCTGAATGTCCCCTCTACCCGTCATCCTGACGCACGTCAGGATCTGCGGGGCACCGGCGCCGGGGCTCGATCCTGACGTGCGTCAGGATGACAGGGGGGGTTACCGCCGCTCGGATTTAAGTGAGAACAGTGTACCCGGGTGCAGCATCGAGGCGTGGGTGATCGGCTTGTCCCCCAGCCGAGACACCCGCTCGATCCGCAGCAGAGCCGTGCCCGGTGGAACCTCCAGCGCGCCGGCCGCCCGCGCATCCGCCGCCAGCGCCGAGATCTCGTGGTCGACGCCGGAATAGGGGACGTTCTCGAGCAGCCACTGGTTCGCGCTCACCTCCGTGAAGTCGATCTCCAGCGCCGCGGGAACCTGGGCGAGGTTGATCCAGCGGGTGTCATGCTGGAACACCTTTGCCCCCGCCCAGTGGCGGCCGACCACATTCAGATGGCGTTCTCCCGGCTCGGACCCGAGTGCGGCGGCGATCGCCGCTGCCGGCACCGCATGCCGCCGAGACAACAGCTCGTAGCGATAGGTGAAGCCCCGACCCTCGATATCCTCGCGGACCGAGGGAATGCGGATCAGCACGCCGCCGGTGTCGCGCGCGGCAACCTGGGTCCCGGCTCGCCTCCGGCGCACGACCAGCCCTTCGTCCGCCAGCTCGCGGATCGCCCGGTGAGCGGTCAGCCGCGAGCACTTATACGCGGCGGCGATCTGCTCTTCGCCCGGCACCTGATCGCCGGCGACCAGCGCACCGGATTCGATCTGCGCCCGGAGCGCGTCCTTTACGACCTGATAGATCGGTGTATCCGCCACGGCATATGTCTTTATGAAAGAACCGGTTTCATCGGTATAGGCAATCGTCGGTCACGGCACCAGCACGAGCTTGATGACGAAGCCGACGGCGGCCAGGGTCGCCACGCCCGCAAGCCACAAACCGATGAACCAGGCGAGCCGGCGCCACCGGCTGCCGTCTCGGGGACCGTAAGCGCCGCCGCTCAATGGTAGCCCTCTC
This sequence comes from Thalassobaculum sp., assembly GCA_048983575.1. GTDB lineage: Bacteria > Pseudomonadota > Alphaproteobacteria > Thalassobaculales > Thalassobaculaceae > Thalassobaculum. Next base: position 3,819,642 of record JBLZTD010000001.1, read on the forward strand.
CCGTCCGCACCTTGCCGCGGAACACGCTGTAGGAATAGGCGGTGTAGGCCAGGATGATCGGCAGCAACACGACCGTGCCGACCAGCAGGAAGCTCAAGCTCTCGTCAGGCGCCGCCGCGTCATGGATCGACATTGAGGGCGGCACGATGTGGGGGTAGAAGCTGATCCCCAGGCCGACGAAGCAGAGGACGAACAGGATCTGCGCCGACAGGAACGGCTGGATGTCGCGTCGGCGCCGCAATCCGATGCCGAGGCTGAGCAAGGTCAACGCCGTCAGGATCGGCACCGGCGCGGTCCAGAACAGCCCCGGCAGCGTGAACCAGCGCTCCATGAAGACCGGATCGAGGAACGGCGTCCACAGGCTGACCGCTCCGACCATCGCCACCGTGCCGATCGCCGCCGGCCGGGCCATGGCGAACGCACGGTCCCGCACGTCGGCCTCCGTCTTCATGATCAGCCAGGTGGCGCCCAGTAGCGCGTATCCGATCGCGACCGCCACGCCGCACAGCAGGCTGAACGGCGTGAGCCAGTCCCACCAGCCGCCGGCATAGGCCCGGTTCTCGACCTCGATCCCCTGCACCAGCGCGCCCAGGATGATGCCCTGACAAACGGCGGCCGCCAGCGATCCCAGGGTGAAAGACCAGTCCCACACCCGCTTCCAGCGCACCGTCTTCCAGCGGAACTCGAACGCGACGCCGCGGAACACCAAGCCGAGCAGCATGGCCGTGACCGGCGCGTAGACCGCCGGCATCACGACCGCGTAGGCGAGCGGAAACACCGCGAAGAGCCCACCCCCACCGAGCACCAGCCAGGTTTCGTTGCCGTCCCAGACCGGGGCCACCGAGTTCATCGCCACGTCGCGCTGCTCTTCGGACGCCAGGAAGGGAAACAGGATGCCGATACCGAGATCGAAGCCGTCGAGCACGACATAGAGCAGCACCGCCGCGGCGATCAGCAGGGCCCAGATCAGGGGAAGGTCGAACTCCATGGCCGTCACTCCGCGGCAGTCGGGCGGGGATCGAGAGCCGCCGCCGGGGTGACGCCGGCGGCGTGGATCGGCTCGCCAGGGGTGAGACCGGGCTCGTTGTCATGCGGCGCCGCGTTCATCGACCGCAGAAGGTAGAAGGTGCCGGCGCCGAAGACGAGGAAATACACGACGATGAAGGCGATCAGCGACGCCGCCACCGCCGGCGCATCCATCGGCGAGGCTGACGTCGGCCGTGCGCAACAGGCCGTAGACGGTGTATGGCTGGCGGCCCATTTCGGTGGTGATCCAACCCGCCAGGACCGCGACGAAGCCGGAGGGCCCCATGGCGACGGCACAGCGGTGCAGCCACCCCGGCTCGTACAGCGTTCCCCGCCAACGGAGCCACAGGGCCCAGAGGCCGATCCCCACCATCGCGAACCCGATGGCGACCATCACCCGGAACGTCCAGAACAGCACCGTAGCATTCGGCCATTCGTCGCGCGGCCACGCATCCAGGCCCTTGAGCTCGCCGTCTGGATCGTGCGTGAGGATCAGGCTGCCGAGCTTGGGAATGCCGATTGCGTATTTGGTCTCGCCCGCCTCCATGTCCGGCCAGCCGAAAAGGTAGAGGGGTGCCCCCGTCCGGGTCTCGAAATGGCCCTCCATGGCGGCGATCTTGGCCGGCTGGTGCTCAAGCGTGTTGAGGCCGTGCAGATCGCCGGCGATCACCTGGATCGGCGCGACCACCGCGGCCATCCACATGGCCATGGAGAACATCAGACGCGCCGGCCGGTTGCCGCGATCCCGCAGCAGGTGCAGGGCGCCGACCGCGCCGACCACGAAGGCGGTCGTCAGGATAGGCCGCCAGCACCATGTGCACCAGCCGGTAGGGGAAGGACGGGTTGAAGACGACCTCCCACCAGTCGACGGGGACGAACTGGCCGACCTCGTTGATGGCGTAAGCCCGCCGGGGTCTGCATCCAGCTGTTCACGCTGAGAATCCAGAAGGCGGAGAAGAAGGTGCCCAGCGCGACCATCAGGGTGGCGGTGAAGTGCAGTCCCTTGCCGACCCGTTTCAGCCCGAACAGCATGATCCCGAGGAATCCGGCCTCGAGGAAGAAGGCCGACAGCACCTCGTAGCCCATGAGCGGCCCCAGGATCGGGCCGGTCTTGTCCGAGAACACGCTCCAGTTCGTGCCGAACTGGTAGCTCATCACGATGCCGGAGACGACGCCCATGCCGAAGGCGACCGCGAAGATCTTCAGCCAGTACCGGAACGTGTCGATATAGACCTGCCGGCCGGTGGCAAGCCAGAGCGCCTCGAGAACCGCCAGATAGGAGGCAAGCCCGATCGACAGGGCCGGAAAGACGATGTGGAACGAGACAGTAAAGGCGAACTGGAACCGGGCCAGGTCGATCGCGAGCGGCATGTCCATCGATCCGCGCTCCTCGCTGGATGGCACCGGGCATCGAACCCGGAGTGATTCCCCTCTCGGCGATCTGGGTATCCGGAGCGGGAAGTCCCGTCCATGCGGCGTTTGACCGCCGCGACATGTTGGCCATCTTACCATGAAGCGACCCGACCAATTCCGCGCCGAGACGCTCCGGCTGCAAAACCGCCGAAAAACGCCATATGCTCACGGCGGGAGCGGGCCGATTAGCGCCGCCGGAGGATTGCATGCGTCTGGTTCTGGACGTCACGAGTTTCCAAAGGACCCTGATGGGGTCGGCAGGGCGCCACGTGTTCGACGAAGAGGGAGGCGTGATCGGCCGCGGCCGGCGCTGCGACTGGGTCCTGCCGGATCCGGACCGTTTCGTCTCCGCGACCCATGCCGAAATCTCCTTCGACGGAGACCGCTTTCACATCACGGATCTCAGCACCAACGGCGTGTTCGTGAACGGGGCAAGCGCGGCACTGGGCAAGGGCGGAAACTGGCCGATCTCCGACGGGGACCGGATACTGCTGGGAGATTTCGAGATCGTCGCGCGGATCGAGCAGGATGCCGAGGTCGCCCAGGCCACCCCGCCCTTCCGCCTGGAGCCGATGGCCGCCATGCCCGATCCGGACGGCACTGACGAAACCGCCGATGCGCAGGACGACTGCGAACCGGATCCGATCCCACCTTTTCCCGATCCCGCCGTGCTCGCGCCGCCGCCTTCCGCTCCCCGCCTTCCGTGCCGCCGCCACCGCCGCGATGGGGCGGCCGGACGGAACCAGCCCCTCTGCCATCAGGTTCCGACGCCGGGTTGCAGGCGGCTGTGGACGCCGCGCCGGAAGAGGATCACGGCGAACGCGAGACACGCAGCGATCCGTCGACGTTGGAAGCCGAGTACAACGCGGCCATCGCCGGACTCGACTTGGAAAGCGTGATCGGCCTCGGGGACCCGGAGGAAGAGACGCCGTATGCATCGCCAAAGGCATCGATCCCCCCGCCGCCGCCCGCGCTCGGGCGCGCACGGCCGGTGGAGATGGACGCCCCTCCCTCCGGGCGCCCAAGGCCGGAAGCCGTCCCGCCCAGCGCCGACATCCCGGCGGATCTGCCGGACGACATCGCCGACCTGATCGGAGACCCGCTCTCTCCGGAAGCCATAGAGGCCGGCCTCAAGCTGTCCGCGGACCTCTCCGATAACGAACGCAAGGCGCAGCTTTGGGACGAGTTCACCCGACGGTATCGCGCCCGCACCAGGGCGGTGACGCCATGACCGGATCCTCCAACGGGTCCGGCCCGGAAGGCGCCGCCCCGCCGCGCGGCGAGCCGTTCCTCAACCGGCCGGACAGGTCGGCCCCCATCGACGACCACAGCAGACCCGTCGATGCACCGACAAGAGACGCCGCTGAGAAGGACATGGCCGGGGACGACGAGGAGACCGTCGTCTGGGGCACGACGCCAACATTCACGGAAAGCGCTGAAGAAGAACGATCCGGACGGGCGCCGCCGGCCGAAGGGGACATCGTCGCCGACCGGTTCGAGCTTCTATCGCTCGCCGGTGTCGGTGGCATGGCGGTGGTGTTTCGGGCCCGCGACCGCGAGACGGGTCGCGACGTGGCGGTGAAGATTCCTCAAGGACGCCTTTCTCGACAGTCCGACCGCCATCGACGCCTTCGAACGCGAAACCAGACGGGTCGCGTCGATCGACGGTCCGGGGATCGTACCCGTGCTCGCCTCCGGCACCGACAGGGGTCGCCCCTACTCGGTCATGGAATTCCTCGACGGGACACCGCTCAGCCGGACGCTCAGGGCGCGGGAAGGCCGGCCGATCTCCTGGGCGCGCACGCGCGACTTCGTCACCGCCGTCGGCCAGAACTCTCGCCGCCGCCCATGCCCGGGGGATCGTTCACTGCGACCTGAAGCCGGGCAACCTGTTCCAGATGGCCGACGGGTCCTGGCGGGTGCTGGACTTCGGCGTCGCCCGCGAACTGCGGGCGGGGAAGCCGGAACCGGCAACACATCACAGGCGCCTGCCGCCGGAGCCGGCCCTGGAGGCCCTAACGCCCGCCTATGCCAGTCCGGAACAACTGCGCCACATGGCGCCCGATGTCCGGGACGATATCTTTTCCCTCGCGGTCCTGACCTACGAAATGCTGACCGGCCTGCATCCGTTCGGCCGGCTTCCGGCGCACGAGGCATCCGAGAGGAAGCTCTCGCCGCCCCGCCCCGGCGGGATGCCGGGCCCCGCCTGGAAGACCCTGCAGCGCGGGCTTGCGTTCGAGCGCAAGCGCCGGCCGAAATCCATGAAAGCGTTCCTGAAGGGGTTGCGCAAGCGGCGGCCGGTCTGGCCGATCGTCCTGCTCTTGATTGCGATCGCCCTTGGCGGCGCGGCAGCGCTGCGTCCGGACATCGCCGCCGAGACGATCCGCGACCTCGCACTCGTCGGCCGGGCGGGCATGGCCTATGTCGAGAGCGACGAACGGGCGGTCGAAGCCTTGCTGGACCTCAAGGCCGCCGGCGGCCCGCTCGGCGGACCGGCCGTCACTCTGTCCCGACCGCTGATGGAAGACCGTCTGCGCCGCCTCGCCCTGGTGGGGCCGGACGCGTCGACCGACCGGCTTCGGTCGGCAATCCGGGCGGCCGCCGCCGGTCGGACCCTTTACCCCGAGGACGCGGCGATCCTGCAGCTCGGCGAGCGGCCGTTCCACCTGCTGCTGCTCGACCTTGCGGACCGCCTCGGCCGGGACGAACCAATGCCCCACGCCGTGCTGGTCGAGGACGTGACCCTCTTGCGGGCCGGCAATCCTCCGGCCTATGCCGGTGTCGAGGACGTCATCGTCGATCTGATCCGGGACCGTCTGCTGAAGCTCGAGGATCCGGATGCCGTCCGGGCCCTGTCCGGCGCCGCCCGGGACCTTTTCCCGGATGAGGACTGGCCCGAACCGCCGTCCGGCGTCGACGTGCCCGACGCCGCGCCGGTCCAGGATCTGCGAAGCCAGCCGCTGGCACCGCCACCTCAATGAGCATGTGGCCCCCCGTCTCCGATCCCGAGGTGGAATCGGTTCTCATCCGGTATCCTGCCCCCCTGCGCGATGCCCTGTTGGACCTTCGGGCGCTGATCCTGGAGACCGCGGCCGATCTGCCGGAAATCGGGGAACTGCGTGAAACCTTGAAATGGGGTCAGCCGGCCTACCTGCCCAAGCGCCCGCGCATCGGCACGACGTTGAGGATCGACGGCCTGCGGGGCGAGCCGACCGGACACGCGCTGTTCTTCCACTGCCAGAGCTCGCTCGGCCAGGAGTTCCGCCGCCACTACGGTGACGCACTCACCATTCTCGGCGACCGGTCGATCATTCTCGGTATCCAAGAGGAACCGCCGCTCGAGCCCCTCAGGCACTGCATCGCGCTGGCACTGACCTACCATCTGCGCAAACGCTCACCAGCCTGAGCGAGCGCGCCACCCACCCGGCGCGGCCGGGGCCGTCGATCAGACGTGCAGGTACTTCTCGATCACCGCGCCGTCGGCACGGAACGCGGCGGTATCGCCCTCCCAGACCACATGCCCCTTCTCGACCACCGTGTGGCGGTCGGCGAGCGACAGAAGCGCCGACACGTTCTTGTCGATGACCAGGATCGCCTGCCCCTCGCTCTTCAGCGCTTGCCAGGCACCCGCCAGATCTCCTCGCGGATCAGCGGGGCAAGCCCCTCGGTCGCCTCGTCCAGGATCAGCAGGCTGCGGGTTGGTCATCAGCGCCCGGCCGACCGCCAGCATCTGCTGCTCGCCGCCGGACAGGCTGGCCGCCCATGCTGCCGGCGCCGCTCGCCGAGGCGCGGGAACAGCTCGCAGTACCTCCTGCAGGCCGTCCAGCGCGGGGCGCCGCTGCCCCGGCGGTTGGCGGCGGTGGCGATCAGGTTTTCCTCGACCGTCAGGGTCGGGAAGATCTGTCGTCCCTCCGGCACGAGACCGAGGCCGCATCGGGCGATCTCGTGCGGCGGCCGGCCGCGCATCTCCTCGCCGGCGATCAGCACGCGCCCGCCGGATCGGCCGGCAGCAGGCCCATGATCGCGCGTACGGTCGTCGTCTTGCCCATGCCGTTGCGGCCCATCAGGGTGACCACCTCGCCGGCGCTGGACCGTCAGCGCCATACCGAACAGGACCGGGACTGGAGCCATACCCGGCGGTCAGGTCCTCGATCTCCAGCAACGGCGCATGGTCACAGGATCTCCTCCTCGCCGAGATAGGCGCTCGCACGGACCTCCGGATCGGCCCGGATCGCCTCCGGCGTCCCCTCGGCGATGATCTCGGCCGTAAACCAGCACGGAGATCCGTATCGGCAAGCGCGAAGACGGCGGTCCATGTCGTGCTCGACCAGCAGAATGGTGTATCGGCCGCTGCAGTCCCTCCAGGGTCTCGGTGATGCGCGGGCCGTCTCCTCGTGGGCGGTGCCGGCCATGGGCTCGTCGAGCAGCAGCACCGTCGGGTCGGTCGCCAGCGCCATGGCGATCTCGAGCTGCCGCTGTCTCGCCATGGCTGAGGGCTCGCGGCGCGGATCGGCGCCCGGTCGACCAGACCGACCATCTCCAGACACGCCATCGCCCGCTCCCGCAGTTCGGTCTCGCCGGGCAACGGAGCGGAAGCACCGGAAGCTGTGACCGGCATGGGCCTGAGCGGCGACGGCGACGTTGTCCAGCGTGGAGAAGCCGGGCAGCACGTTGGTGATCTGGAACGAGCGCGCAAGGCCGAGATGGGAGCGCGCATGGATCGGCATCGCCGTGATCGTCCTCGACCATCAAGAATGATATCGCCATCGTCGGGCGCCGTCTGCCCGCCGATCTGGTTGATCAACGTGGTCTTACCGGCTCCGTTCGGACCAATAATCGCGTGGATCTCACCGGCCTTCACGGTAAGGTTCACGCCATCGGTCACGGCGAGTGCACCGTAAGATTTCCTGAGGCCCCTGAGTTCGAGGACCGGGTCAGCCATCGCGCCCCTCTCCCCGGAACGCGCGTGCGATTCCGCCCCGGGCGTAGAACACGATCAGGATCAGCAGCGGGCCGAAGATGACCCGCCAGTGCTCGGTGAACCCGGCAAGCACGTCCTCCAGCGCCAGATAGGCGACCGCCCCCAGGACGGCGCCGTAGAGCGTTCCCATCCCGCCGAGCACGACCATGATGATCAGGTCGCCGGACCGCTGCCACGACATGTAGGCCGGGCTGACGAACTCGGAATGGTTGGCCAGCAGCGCGCCCGGCCAGGCCGGCCATCATGCCGGAGATCACATAGGCGACGAGCTGGTAGCGATAGGGGTCGAAGCCGACCGCCGCCATCCGTGCCCGGTTCTCCCGGACGCCGGCGATCACCCGCCCGAACCGGCTGCCGACGACCCGGCTGGCGAACCACCAGCACAGGGCCAGGCACGCGAGCACGAAGAAATAGAACGACCACTCGTCTTCCAGCAGCGGACGGGCGAACAGCTCGCTGCGGCCCCAGATCGTCAGCCCGTCGTCGCCGCCATAGGCCGAGAGGCTCGAGGCCGTGTAGTAGGCCATCTGTCCGAACGCGAGGGTGATCATGATGAAGTAGACGCCGCGGGTCCGCAGGCTGATGGCGCCGGTCACCAGGGCGAACAGACCGGCCGCCGCCATGGCGATCGGGAAGGTCAGCGTGCCCTCCGCAAAGCCCGTGCTCGGCGGAAATGCCGACCGCATAGGCGCCGATCCCGACAAAAGCCGCATGGCCGAAGCTGACCATGGCGCCGTAGCCGAGAATGAGGTCCAGGCTGAGGGCGGCGATGGCGTAGATCATGACCCGGCTGGCGACGACGGTCAGATAGCCATGGCCAGTCGCCTCCGCTACCGGCGGCAGCGCGGCGAACGCGATCAGCAGCACAGCGGCGATCACCCGCCCGCGGGTCACGGTCTCCCGCATCAGGAACGCCCCGCCGCGGGGAACAGTCCGGTCGGCCGGAAGAACAGCACACCCGCCATCAGCACGTAGATCAGCATCGACGCGATCGCCGGGCCGACCTGGTTGGCGGCGGACGGTTCCAGGAACAGCTTGAAGATGTCGGTCATGAACGACCGGCCCAGCGTGTCGACCAGCCCGACCAGCAGGGCGGCCAGGAAGGCGCCGCGGATCGAGCCGATACCGCCGATGACGATGACGACGAAGGCCAGAATCAGCACGCCGTCCCCCATTCCCGGTTCGACGGAGAAGATCGGACCGGCCATCACTCCGGCAAACCCGGCGAGCATGGCGCCGAAGCCGAACACGATCATGAACAGCCGCCGGACATCGACGCCAAGCGCCGACAGCATCGCCGGGTTGGCCGCTCCGGCGCGGATCAGCATCCCGACCTTCGTGCGCGTGACCAAGAGCCAGAGCCCGAGGGCGCAGGCCAGGCCGGAGACGATCAGGGCGATCCGGTAGATCGGATAGCCGAAGCCGTCCATGATCGGGATCGCGCCGTCAAGGATCTCCGGTCCCGGATAGCTGAGCGGCGCCGCCCCCCAGACGATGCGCACCCCCTCGTTCAGGAACAGGATGACGCCGAAGGTGGCGAGCACCTGATCCAGGTGATCGCGGTCGTAGAAGTGTCGGAAGACGAGGACCTCCAGGACCAGTCCGAGCACGAGGGCCGCTGGAAGCGAGAGGGCCACCGTTGCGAAGAAGTTCCCGGTGAGGCCGTAGAAGGTGACAGCCAGATAGGCGCCGAGCATGTACTGAACGCCGTGGGCGAGGTTGATGAAATCCATCACCCCGAACACCAGGGTCAGTCCGGCCGCCACCAGGAACAGCAGCACACCGAGCTGCAGCCCGTTCAATACCTGCACCGCGAAAAGCGTGCCCGTCATGGTCCCCCAGCATCCCCGTCGGAACGAGGCTTCCCTATAACAGAAACGGGCGGAACCCGAAGGCTCCGCCCGCCCGGTTCGGCCGCGGCCGGTCAGTTCATGCGGCAATCCTTGGCGTGCACGTCGCCGTAATCGTCGAACACCTTCTCGACGACCGTGGTGTGATAGGCGCCGTCGTCGCGCTTCACCGCCTTCACCAGATAGAAGTCCTGGATCGGGAAGTGATTGTTGTTGAAGGAGAAGTCACCGCGCACCGAGGCGAAATCTGCTTTCTTCAGGGCGGCGATCACCGCGTCCTTGTCACTCAGGTCGCCGCCGACGGCCGCGACTCCGCTGTCGATGAGCTGGGCGGCGTCATAGCCCTGGCTCGAATACAGCGACGGAACCGATCCGTATTTCGCCTCGTAGGCCGAAACGAACTTCTTGTTGGCGGCGTTGTCCAGGTCCGGCGTCCACTGGGACGAGGAGAACAGACCCAGCGCCGCGTCCTTGGTCGCCGGCAGAGTGGTGCCGTCGACGGTAAAGGCCGACAGGAAGGTCACGCTCTCCGACAGGCCCGCCTGATTGAACTGCCGGACCAGGTTCACGCCCATGCCGCCGGGCATGAAGGTGAACAGCGCATCCGGCTTGGAGGCCGCGATCTTCGCCAGTTCGGCGGAGAAGTCGAGGTTGCCGAGCTTGGTGTAGACCTCGTCCACGACCTCGCCCTCGAAGTAGCGCTTGAAGCCGTTGATGCTGTCCTTGCCCGCCTGATAGTTCGGCGCCATGAGGAAGACCTTCTTGAAGCCCTTGTCCTGGGCGTATTTGCCCATGACCTCGTGAGATCTGGTCGTTCTGCCAGGACGTCGAGAAGAAGAACTTGTTGCAGGCGCGGCCGGCGAAGGTCGAGGTGCCGGCATTGGCGCCGATCAGGAAGGTCTCGCTCTCCGTCACCGGGCGGAACACCGCCTGCAGGATGTTGGAGAACACCACGCCGGCGACGAAGTCGACCTTGTCGCGCTCCAGCAGTTCCTTGACCTTGGTCAGCGCCACGTCCGGCTTCAGCTCGTCGTCTACGACGATGAGTTCGACGTCGCGGCCGCCGAGTTTGCCGCCGTTCTGTTCGACGAAGAGCTGGAAGCCCTCCTGAATATGCTTGCCCAGGACCGCGGGCGGCCCCGAGAGCGTCAGCACCATGCCAACCTTCAGCGGTTCCGCCGCCTGCGCGACCCCCGATACGGCGCCGAACGACCCGGCCACCGCCATACCGGCGGCGACCGTGACCGCCATGATTCCCCTACGCATCATGCCTCTCCCTTCGTGTTCCCTGTCGAGCCTGGCTCGCGCATGCATTTGCCGTCGCCGGACGCTCCCGCCGGCTTCGCGACGCAGAATGCCCGGCTCGCGTCCGCTTTCCAAGCCCGAGGCGCACGGCGGAGGGAATACGTGGGTGCAGAGGAACCCGCAGCGAGACGATCCGGACGGGTCGGAATCGAGCCGGCTAGACGACGACGCTGTGGCGTCCAGCCGACGGCGCCAGACCCGGATCGAAGCAGGCGGCAAGGCTCCGCCAATAGCGGCGCCCCGTCTCCGTGGCTGCGATCTGCCAGCCGTCCAACGTGATCAGGCCGTCCTCGACAAGGGGCGCGATCCGGTCGAATGCGTCGATCAGATCGGCCGGCTCGCGCCCGTGGCTCTCGGCAACGCTGAGCAGATCCACACGGCCATCGCACAGCACGCGCTCTATCACCGCCCTGCGCAACCGATCGTCGTCGGTAACGGAGATTCCCCGCTGGGCAGCCGGGCGACCCGCATCGATCCGGTCGCCCCAATGCTTCACGTTCGCCTCGTTCTGGGAATACCCTCCCGGCAGCGCCGAGATGGAGGACGGTCCAAAGCCGATCAGCGCGTCCGCCGGATCGTCGGTATAGCCCTGGAAGTTGCGGCGGAGCCGGCCTTCCCGCGCCGCGACCGCGAGACTGTCGTCCGGCCGGGCGAAGTGGTCGATCCCGATCGCCGTGTACCCGTCGGCGACGAGCTGACGCTCCGCCGCCTCGGCCTGCTCGAACCGCTCCTCGGCGCCGGGAAGGAGGGTGGCGTCGATGGCCCCCTGATGCTTCTTGAACCATGGAACGTGGGCGTAGCCGAAGACCGCAACCCGGTCGACGCCGAGCCCGCTCACCGCATCGGCCGATCGGCGCACATGGTCGACGGTCTGGCCCGGCAGACCGTACATCAGATCGGCATTGATGCTGGCGATACCGGCGGCGCGCAGGGCGGCGATCCGGTCGGCCACCAGCTCCGTGGGCTGGATCCGGTTGATGGCGCGCTGGACCTCCAGATCGACGTCCTGGATCCCCAGACTCGCCCGGGTGACGCCGCCGGCGGCCAATACCGCCACATGGGCATCATCCAGGGTCCGAGGATCGATCTCCACGGCAACCTCCGCGTCCGGCCGGACGGTGAACGCGCCCCGGAGGGTCTCCAGAACCTTCGCGAAGGCCTCTGGCGACATCATCGTCGGCGTACCTCCGCCGAAATGGATCGAACAGACCTCACCCGGATCGGCGATCCGAACTCGACACCATGAGGATCTCTCGCAGGAGTCGCCCGACAAACCGGTCGATGCGGGACCGGTCGTTCGCGACCGAGGTGTGGCACCCGCAGTACCAGCAGAGCTGGGAGCAGAACGGCACGTGCACATACAGCGACAGGGCGTCGTCCGCCGTCAGTCCATCCAGCCACCATGGAAAGAGATCGCTCGCCTCCCCGTCCTTGAACCGGTTCGCGGGCGGATAGCTCGTATAGCGCGGCAGGGCGGCGGTGGCGTGACGATGCATGAACATGGGCTCGTTCCCCTTACGCTTGGATGGCAAAGCCTCAACCACCGCGCCGCGAGTGACATTGATCCAAGTCAATCGGTGACGCCGACACGCACCGTCCCGAAAATCGGGGCTCCCATGGGCCGGCCCATCGCCTAGGCTGGCGCCAATCAGAACCGAGCCCCGGACCGACAGACCGGAGCGCCACATCACCCAGGGAGGACCCGATGCCCCAGACCCCCGCTACCGCCGTCATTTCCGGTGCCGGCCAGAATATCGGCCGCGCCATCGCCGTGGCGCTCGCCCGGGACGGTTTCGACATCGTCGTCAACGGCCGCGCCAATCGGGAAGCCTGCGACGCGGTGGCCGCGGATGTCGGCGCCGTCGGACGCAAGGCGCTGGTGGTGATGGCCGATGTCGGAAGCTCCGAGGAGGTCGCCAAGCTGAAGGAACGGGTGGAAGCCGAGATGGCGCCGGTCGCGGTCGTCGTGAACAACGCCGCCATCCGGCCACAGAAGCCCTTCTTGGAGATGACCGACGCCGACTGGCACCGGGTGATGGACACAGACCTGAACAGCGCGTTCTACCTGTGCCGGGCATTCTGCGGCGCCATGGTGGAGCGCGGCTGGGGCCGGGTGGTCAACCTCACGGGCATGAACGCAATCCACGGCTATGCCGGACGGGCGCCGGTCTCCGCCGCCAAACACGGCCTGTGGGGCCTGACCAAAGCTCTGGCCAAGGAATTCGGGCCGAACGGGGTGACGGTGAACGCGATCTCGCCGGGACCGATCGACACCCAGCACGCCGACGCGTCGATGACCCACCACATCAAGAGCCAGCTCGACCGGATTCCGCTCGGCAGGCTCGGCCAGCCGGACGACATTGCCGCGCTCACCGCCTTCCTGTGCTCGGATGGCGGCGGTTTCATCACGGGACAGATGATCGCCAGCAACGGCGGGGCGCAGACCTAGGCAGCCGGCTCCTCGCGCGCCCGCTTGCCGGAGCGGGCAAGCGATCCGGCAGCCGCTCCGGAGAGCGGGATTTTCTTGCGCCGCCGAACGGCTCGTGGCATCCGGCGGCATGGCTGACCGCAGCGACTCTCCCGAGACATACGACTACGTCATCGTCGGCGCCGGATCGGCCGGGTGCGTTCTCGCCAACCGGCTGAGCGAGGACGGAAGGGCGAGCGTCCTCCTGCTGGAAGGCGGCGGCAGCGACCGGTCGATCTTCGTCGCCATGCCGTCGGCGCTGTCTATTCCGATGAACATGAAGCGCTTCAACTGGTTCTACGAGAGCGCGCCGGAACCGGGCCTCGCCGGACGGCGCCTGCATTGTCCTCGCGGCAAGGGGCTGGGCGGGTCCTCCTCGATCAACGGCATGGTGTACGTGCGCGGCCACGCCCGAGACTACGACCAGTGGGTCGAGCACGGCGCGACGGGCTGGGGCTATGCGGATGTCCTGCCATACTTCAAGCGCGCCGAGTCCTGGGAGGGCGGTGCGGACGCCTATCGTGGCGGTGACGGACCGCTGGCGACATCCAACGGCAATCGGATGCAGAACCCGCTCTACAAGGCCTTCATAGAGGCCGGCGTTCAGGCCGGGTACGGCGCCACCGACGACTACAACGGCAGGCGGCAGGAAGGCTTCGGCCCGATGCACATGACCGTGCGGGACGGGCTGCGCTGGTCGACCGCGCGCGGCTACCTGCGGCCGGTCCAGCGCCGACCCAATCTGCGGGTGGTGAAACACGCCCTGGCCGACCGGGTGACGATCGAGAACGGCCATGCAACGGGTATCGCCTACTCAACGCGCGGCGTCTCCCGGGAAGCGCGGGCCCGACGCGAGGTGATTCTGGCTGCCGGATCAATCGGCTCGCCCACGATCCTGCAGCGATCGGGCATCGGCCCGGCCGCGGAACTCAAACACCACGGCATCCCGGTAATCGCCGACCGGCCGGGTGTCGGCGGCAACCTGCAGGATCATCTGGAGGTCTACTTTCAGTTCCGCTGCACCCAACCCCTCAGCCTGAACCGTCATCTATCGCCGGTGCGCAAAGGGCTGATCGGTGCCCGCTGGCTGCTGTTCCGGACCGGTCTCGGCGCCACCAATCACTTTGAATCCTGCGCCTTCATCCGCTCGCGGGCCGGGACTCGCCTGGCCCGACATTCAGTACCACTTTCTGCCGGGCGCCATGCGGTACGACGGCAACGCCGCCTTCGACGGCGACGGTTTCCAGGTGCATGTCGGCCCCAACAAGCCGAAGAGCCGCGGGCGGGTCAACATCGCCGACAGCGATCCGGGCACGAAGCCGAGCATCCTGTTCAACTATCTCCAGGCGCAGGAAGACATCGAGGATTGGCGGCGCGTCGTCCGTTTGACGCGCGAGATCATCCGGCAGCCGGCCATGGACCCGTATCGCGGCGAAGAAATCCAGCCCGGCGCAGAGGTTACCAGCGACGACGAAATCGACGCCTGGGTCAGGGAGAACGTGGAAAGCGCCTATCACCCGTCCTGCACCTGCCGGATGGGCGATCCCGGGGACGCCGATACGGTGCTGCGGCCCGACCTGACGGTGATCGGGGTCGACGGTCTGCGGGTCGCCGACAGTTCCATCTTCCCGACGATTCCGAACGGCAACCTCAACGCGCCGACCATCATGGTCGCGGAGAAGGCCGCGGATCTGATTCTCGGCCGCCCCGCGCCTGCCGCCGAGAATGCGGAGGTCTGGATCGCCCCGGATTGGCAGACCGCCCAGCGGGAATCGCAGGCGGTATAGGCTTCCCTCCCCCGAGACCCGCTACTCCTCGGCACAAGGTCGGGAAATGTGTTGAAGGGGAGGATGCGGCGGATTTCCGTGCCTTCACCACCTCCGGCCGGCGTCCTACACTCGCGCGCAAAACGCGTGAGGAAACGCCATGACCTCTTCTGACACGTCCTGGGACTACATCATCGTCGGCGCGGGTTCGGCCGGATGCGTCCTGGCCAACCGGCTGAGCGCCGATCCGTCGAACCGCGTGCTGCTGCTTGAGGCCGGACGCAAGGACGACAGCCCCTACATTCCGGTCCCGGTCGGCTTCTACAAGCTGCTGACCAGCAAGGAGTACAACTGGGGCTTCTGGACCGAGCCCGAGGAAGGCACCGGGAACCGGGCGATCGCCACCCCGCGCGGCAAGACCCTCGGCGGATCGTCATCGATCAACGGCCTGCTCTACGTTCGCGGCCAGCCGCTCGACTACGACACCTGGGCGCAGTTCGGAAACCGGGGCTGGAGCTATGAGTCGGTTCTGCCCTACTTCCGCCGGTCCGAGACCTTCGTCGACGGCGGCGACGACACCCGGGGGACGGACGGCCCCCTGGCGGTGACCACCACGACCGAGAAGCACCCGCTGCTCGATGCCTGGATCGACGCGGCCGAGGCCGCCGGGTTCCCGCGCAACGCGGACTACAACGACGGCGACCAGGAAGGATTCGGCTACTATCAGCTCACCATGCGCCGGGGCAAGCGGTCGAGCACCGCTCGTGCCTTCCTGCATCCGGTGATGACCCGTCCGAACCTGAAGGTCGAGACCCGCGCGTTCGCAACCGGTCTGATCCTGGAGGGACGACGTGCCGTCGGAATCCGCTACACGGTCGACGGCCAGGCCCGCGAGGCGCGGGCCGGCGGCGAGGTGATCCTGTCCGCCGGCGCCGTACAGTCGCCTCAGCTGCTCGAGCTCTCGGGCATCGGCCAGGGCTCTCTGCTCAGGAGCCACGGGATCGAAGTCGCCCACGACCTCCCCGGCGTTGGCGAGAACTATCGCGACCACTACGGCACGCGGATGCGCTGGCGGGTGACCCAGCCGGTGACCCTGAACCAGCTCACCCGCGGCCTCCCCTTCGTCAAGGAGTTGGCGCGCTACGCGCTGTTCGGCGAGGGAATCCTCACCTATGGGGCAGGCGCCGTTCACGGCTTCGTCAAGTCACGACCCGACATGGAGACACCCGACGTCCAGTTCCATCTGGCCCATGCGAGCTATGCCGACGCGGCGACCCGCAAGCTGGAGAAGGAACCGGGCATGACACTGGCGGTCTGCCAGCTTCGGCCTGAAAGCATGGGCACGATCCACATCAAGTCGCCGGACCCGGCTACCCCACCGGCCATCGTCGGCAATTTCCTGTCCAACCCGGTCGATGTCGATGCCCTGGTGGAAGGGATGAAGATCGGCCGCCGCATCGCCGGTGCGGCACCGCTCGACGCCTATCGCGGACCGGAGATGACGCCGGGAGCGGACTGCGTCGCCGATGCGGATTTCGAGCGCTTCGCCCGAGAGACCGGCCAGACGCTCTATCACATCGCCGGCACCGCGAAGATGGGCCCGGCGAGCGACCGGATGGCCGTGGTCGACGACCGTCTTCGCGTCCATGGCATGGAGGGACTGCGGGTGATCGACGCCTCGATCATGCCCACCCTTGTCTCCGGCAACACCAACGCCGCGACCATCATGGTTGCCGAAAAAGGTGCCGAGATGGTGCTGGAAGACGCCAGGTCGCAGGCGGCGGCATAGGAGACGTTGACCGGGACCGGGCTGCTCCGACAGCACCGATAGGCTCAGAGACGTCAGCGCGCCCGCGGTATGGCCAGGAGCCGATCCATGCTCTTTACCGACCGGTCCCTATCGGTTCTACTGGCCGCGGCTAACAGGATGCCGACAGCACCCCGGCAGAAGGGTGCACTCGCAACCGACACATACTCTTTGGAGGAAGACACTTATGGGAAAGACACTTAGCGCTCTTGGGGCAGGCCTCCTGTCCATGGGCCTGCTGGCCTCACCGGCCATGGCCGAACTGGACCAGATGAACCTGAAAATGGTCGGCACCTGGGGCAACCTGTCCAACTGGAAGGTGAACGAAGGTCCGTTCTGGAACGACACGATCCCCCAGGCGTCCGGCGGCAAGATCACGGCGAATGCGGTGCCGCAGACCGATGTCGGCATCAAGGGCTTCGAGGTCATGCGAATGCTGAAGATCGGCGTGTTCGACGTCGCCCACGGCGTCGTCGGGTACATCGCCGGTGAAGATCCGATCGTCGAAGGCGTCGACCTGGCCGGGGTCATCCAGAACTGGGACGATGCCAAGGCTTCGATGGATGCCTATCGGCCGATCGTCGCCCGACAGTTCGAAGAGACCTACGGCGCGAAGCTGATGGCGCTCTATCCGTTCCCCAGCCAGATGCTGTGGTGCAACGCCGACGTGAACAGCGCCGATGATCTCGCCGGCAAGAAGGTGCGCGTCTACACCACCTCCATGGGCGATCTGATCGAAGGGCTGGACGCGACCTCCGTGACCATCGCCTTCGCCGAAGTGGTTCCGGCTTTGGAGAAGAAGGTGGTCGATTGTGGCATCACCGGCACCATGCCGGCCTACCAGGCCAAATGGTGGCAGGTCGCCAATCACGCCTACCTGTTGAAGGTCGGCTACACGGCGACCTTCGCGGCGATCAACCTCAACACCTGGAACGGGATGAGCGACGAGACCAAGGCGTTCTTCGAGGAGCAGTATGCCGCGTTCGAGAAATCCGCCTGGGCCAACAACATCGCCGAGGACGAGATGGGCATCATCTGCAACACCGGCGTGGGCGGCAAGTGCACCGAAGGCGAAGCCGGCGGCATGAAGAAGGTCGAGCCGAGCGCGGCCGACGACGCCAAGCGCAAGCAGATCCTCGAGAATGTCGTGCTGAAGCGCTGGGCCGAGCGCTGCGTCGCGAAGGGCGGCGAGAAGTGCATCGACGACTGGAACGCCACGATCGGCAAGATCGCCGGCGTCACGGCGCCGAAGCCGTAACAGGATTTACCTGAACACGAACGGCCCGGCATCGCACGATGCCGGGCCGTTCTGCGTTCAGACCCTATTCGGCAGGTGCTATTCGGCAGGCCCTATTCGGCGGCGGCACTCGGGGGCGGGCCCTCCTTGGCTACGCCGCTCGAGAGCATGTCGGTCATCGCTCCCTCCTCGACGCCGATCTGCAGCACATCGTTGAACCGGTTGAAGAATCCGCAGAGCGCAATCCGCAGCGTGAGTTCGACGATCTGCTCCTCGGTGAAGTGTTCGCGAAGGTCCTCAAAGGTCTGGTCGCGGACCCGGTTGAAGTCATTGGTGACCTTGACCGCGTAGTCCCGCACCAGGTGGTCCACCACGTCGAACCCTGGCACGGTCTCGTCCAGGATGTGCTCGACCGCTTCGATGGAAACGCCCTGCTCGACCAGGCGCGGCGCATGGTGGATCACGCAGTACTCGCAGGCGTTCAGCTTCGACACCACCACCAGCGCGATCTCGAGATAGCGCTTCGGCAGGATCGCCTCGTCGGCGAAGTCCAGCAGCAGGCCCATGATGTGCTTCAGGGCGGGCGGGCGGTGGGCGAAGATCTTCACCTGATTCAGGAACGGCCCGTAGTCGCGGGCGAACCGCTCGTAGACCGGCCGCACATCCTCCGGCACCTCGTCGATCTCTACATCCCGCACGCGGGCCATGGGTCATCTCCTTGATGGATCGTGAAGGGCGCACTGTGTATACAATGCATCGACGAGTTGGCCACAGGCCGTCGGGATCATCAATTGCAGGAATGCGTTCGGCTAATAACCGTCTGTCGGATAGGGACAACTACCCCCTTTGACCTGTCCGGAGCGTTGGTGTTGACTGCCACGCGGTCAGACGCTGACCGGAGATATAGAAACGCAGCTTCAATGCGTATGTCGCATGGCGGGGAGGCCATGAATGGATGAAGTTCAAACGACATCAAATGCGAGTATTCCGGGGCCGGCGAGACGTGCATTGACGACTGGAAGGCCACGATCGGCATGACCGAACCGAGGCCGTAAGGCAATCCATCCTGGAAGGCCATCCACGGACCGTGCGGGTCCCGGATCGCCTTCTCCCCCGCACTCAGGCGGAAGGTGCAGAACGGTGTTGGACAGACTTCTCGCGGCGAATTTCAAGCTCTCGAGCCTGATGGTGTGGATCGGCGGCATCGGTCTGATCGGCGCCGCGTTCATGGTGACGCTCGACGTGTTCCTGCGCGACGTGTTCCTGATCACCCTGGGCGGCGCGGACGAGATCTCGGGGTATGTCTTCGCTGTCTCAACGGCCTTCGCCTTCCCCTATGCCGTATTGCACCGGGCGAATGTGCGCATCGACGCGCTCTATATCCCCCTGCCCATGGGAGTCAGGTCGGTTCTCGATCTGGTCGCCCTGGCCGGCTTGGCGGTGTTCTTCTTCCCGCTGACCTGGCAGGTCGCTGGGATGGTCCAGCAGAGCTACCAGTTCTGGACCAAGTCCATCACCCCGCTCCAGACGCCCATCGCGATCCCGCAGAGCCTCTGGTTCTTTGGAATGCTGGTCTTCTGCGCGACCATCCTGCTCGTGTTCATCATCGCCCTGACGCGGTTGCTGCGCGGCGATCTGACCGGCGTTCACGACGTGGCCGGCGTGCCGACCCTTGACGAAGAGATGCAGAGCGGCGACGGCGGCCACGCCGGATGACGCTGCCCCGTTCCGAAGGCCCGACCGTGGGCGCATTATCCTTGGAGACTGAGACGTCATGCTCGGCACCACGCTGATCATCCTCCTCGTGCTGATCGCCCTGAGCGTCCCGATCGCCGCGGCGCTCGGAACCCTGGGACTTGCACTCGACCAGCTCTATTCCGGCGGCTTCCTGTGGCGCGGCCTGGCGCTCAACGCCTGGGAAACCTCGATCGAATTCCTTCTGGTCGCCATTCCGATGTTCGTGCTGCTGGGCGAGATCCTGCTGCGTGCCGGCATCGCCCAGCGCATGTACGCAGCCCTGGTGCAGTGGCTGTCCTGGCTTCCGGGCGGCCTGATGCACTCCAACATCGGTGCCTGCGCCATGTTCGCCGCAACGTCCGGATCGTCGGTCGCGACCGCGGCCACGGTAGGCACGGTCGCCCTGCCGGAGATCGAAAAGCGCGGTTACAACGAGCGCCTGTTCCTCGGGACGCTGGCGGCCGGCGGCACCCTCGGCATCCTCATCCCACCGTCGATCAACCTGATCGTCTACGGCCTGTTGACCGACACGTCGGTGCCGGAACTCTACCTCGCCGGATTCATCCCCGGCATCATGCTGGCCGGCCTGTTCATGGTCGCGGTCGTGCTGTTCTGCGTGTTCCGACCCAGCCTCGACGGCGACAAGGTCGAAGACCTCCTGGTCCGAGCGCATCCGGGTTCTCCCGGACCTGCTGCCGCCGCTGGGCATCTTCCTGGTCGTGGTCGGTTCGATCTATGCCGGCATCGCCACGCCGACCGAGGCCGCGTCCCTTGGCGTGGTCGCCGCCCTGTTCCTGGCCGCCTGCTACCGCACCCTGTCCATCAACATGCTGCGCGTGGCGATCGAGGGCACGATGAAGACGACCGCCATGGTGATGCTGATCATCATGGCCGCGATCTTTCTGAACTTCGTCCTCGGCATGATCGGCCTGACCCAGGCGCTCGCCGGCTTCATCACCTCCCTCGGTCTGACGCCGTTCCAGACGCTCATGGCGGTGATCGTGTTCTACCTGGTGCTCGGCTGTTTCATGGAAACGCTGTCGATGCTGATCACCACGGCGCCGATCATCACCCCGATCATCGTCGGCCTCGGCTACAATCCGGTGTGGTTCGGCATCCTGCTCATGGTGATGCTGGAGACCGCCCTGATCACACCGCCGATCGGCGTCAATCTCTACGTCGTGCAGGGCGTGCGCGGTAGCGGGCCGATGTCCGACGTCATGATCGGGATCATCCCGTTCCTGCTGGCGATGTTCGCCATGGTCGCCCTGCTGGTCGGCTTCCCGGATCTGGCCCTCTGGCTGCCGTCGCTGTTCTACTGATCGTCGGGTCGAGCGCCCATGAGAAAGCCCCCTCTCCGGCGCCGGAGAGGGGGCTTCTACTTTCGGACGGACGGTCGAGCGTTGGTCAGCCGCCGCCGGCCTCGTATCCCGGAATGTCGGTGACCAGCATGTGCCCCGGCGTGTGGGTGATCACCAGCGGCAGCTTCGCCTCCAGAACCGTGCGCTGAGGGGTGACACCGCAGGCCCAGAAGACCGGCACCTCCCCCTCCTCGATCCGGGTCGGCTCGCCGAAATCGGGCTTGGCGATATCCTCGATACCGATCGCCGCCGGGTCGCCGATATGCACCGGCGCGCCGTGGGCGTGGGGAAAGCGGGCGGTGATCGCCGCCGCCCGGATCGCTTTCGCCATGGTCATCGGCCGCATCGACACCACCATCTCGCCGCGGAACGGGCCGGCCGGCGTGGTCTGGATGTTAGTGCGGTACATGGAGACGGTCGTGTCCTCGTCCCAGTGGCGCAGGCGGATCCCGTCGGTTACCAGCGCCTGCTCGAAGGTGAAGGAGCAGCCGATCACGAAGGCGACCGAGTTCGCCGCCCCACAGATCGGTGATGTCAGGCACCAACTCCGTCAGAACGCCGTCGCGGAAGATGTTGTAGGACGGCACGTCGGTACGGATATCGACATCGGTGCCGAGGGTGAACAGGTCCGGGTTGCCGGTGTCGGAGACGCCGACCAGCGGACACGGCTTCGGATTGCGCTGGCAGAACCGGAAGAAGTCGAGCGCATGGGCGGCCGGCAGGATCACCAGATTGCCCTGCAGATAGCCGGGTGCGAGGCCCGCGGTATGGCCGGTATGGGCGCCCTCGCGGATCAGGCGGCGCGCCTCCCTCGGATCGGCGGCGCGCTCCGGGGCGGCGATCGGGGTCTGGACGTTCATCGGAGCCTCCTGGACAGTCACCGCATCAGAGTAGCGCGCTCATCGCCCCAGCGCGATGACGATCACCGAGGCGACGACGATCAGGGTGGCGACGACGATCTTCAGGGTCAGCTTCTCCCGCCGGAAGATCAGCACCGACAGCAGCATGGTGAACAGCGGCGAGGTGGTGACGATCGGCGCGATGACCACCAGATCGCCGCGCAGCAGACCGGTGTTCAGACAGACGATGGCGACCGCGGTCGTCGCGCCGCCGAGCGCGAACCACTTCACGCCGGGCGCGCTCCAGTTCACCACGACCGGCTCCCGCCGGATGCCCCGCACCGACCAGGTGAGGATCGCCGAGACGGTAAAGCCGACGATGCTGGCGAAATACGGGTCGGGGATTCCCGCCTCCATGCCGATCTTCGACAGCACGTGGCCCAATGCCCGCAGGAAGGCGGCGCCGATCGGCAGGAAGAGCGCCCAGAACGGCCAGTCCACGGCGATCTTGCCGCGCTTGGACAGCAGCAGCACGGCGACGATGATCCCTCCGGTACCGATGGCCAATGGAAGGGTGAACATCTCGCCAAGGATCAGGACGCCCATCGCCGTGCCGAACAGGGGCGAGGTGGAGGCGAGGGTGCTGACCAGCGTCGGGCCGAGATAGCGTAGCCCCGCCACCGCCAGATTGGCCGAGAGCGCCGGTCGGAACAGGCCGATCGCGGCGAAGATCAGGACCGCCGGTTCGAGCCAGTAGGACCAGTGCATGAAGAACGGCGCCACCAGCCACAGCGTCGCGGCCGCGGCCGTGATCGACACCATGGCCCCGGTTCGGCTATCGATCGTGCTGAGGCCCATGTGCTGCCACTGGGAGCCGATGGCGAACAGCATCGCCGCCGCCGTCGCCAGGAGCAGCGGGACATAGTCGAAGGGGACGCCGGCCGTCTCCGTCATGCTCCGTCACGCCGAACGGCGCCCCCAACTCTCACGCGTCACCCCGGTTCCGGATCGCGCGATCAGGCGTGGGGTTCAGACGACCGGACACAGTCCACCATCGATGTTGATGGCCGTCCCGGTCACGTAACCACCGGCGTCCGAGGCCAGCAGCGTGGCCACATTGGCGAACTCCTCGGCGGTGCCGACGCGGCCCATTGGGATCATCTCGCCCATCTCCGTGTAGTAGTCATCGAGCGAACGGTTGCGGTTCTCGGCGGCGTGCCGCTTGACCCACTGGTCGCTCTCGATCCGCCCGACCAGAAGCGCGTTCACCAGCACGTTGTGCGGCGCGTATTCGTTGGCCATGGCCTTGGTCAGCGCCATCCCCGCGGCGCGGGTCACCGCGGTCGGCGCGCCTTCTGCCGGCGGCGCCTTGGCGCCCGTGTTCAGGATGTTGATCACCCGTCCCCAGCGGCGCTGCTGCATTTCCGGCATCAGCCGGCGGCAGAGCCGGATGGCCGCGAACAGCTTGAGGTCCAGATCAGCCTGCCAGACCGCGTCGTCATGGCTGGCGAACGGCCCCCGCTTGGAGGAGCCGGCGTTGTTCACCAGGATGTCCACGGCGCCGAGCTGAGCCTGGGCGATATCGCAGACGATCTCGCAGCCCTCGGCGGTAGACACGTCACCGGCGATCGGCACGACGTCGGCTCCGGTGGCTTCCTTGATCGCCGCCGCCGCCTCGTCCAGAACCTCCTGACGCCGGGCGACGATGGCGACGCGTCCTCCCGATTCCGCGAACCGGGTTGCGATCGCGCGACCGATGCCGAGACTGCCGCCGGTGATCAGGGCGGACCGCCCGTCGAGCCGTACTTCCATGTTCCTCACCTCATTCTGTGCTTTGGTCTTGAGCCGCGCGCAGAATGGCACGGCCCGGGGCCTTTGGCAGACGCGAATTGTGGAGAGAATGCAATTCCCTAGACGCGCGGCTGCGATTCAGCAGTCCGGAACATGGAGACGATTTCATATCCGCAAGAATTTCATTCTCACGGCCTCTATTCAACCAGTTGAAGAGCTGACCGGCATTGCCGCCGAAACGAGGCCGCACGCGCCTCTGAAAGCCGTCAAACCGTATCGGGCGCAATCGTTCTGGAATGAAATCGTGAGAGATCCGGCGGGGGGCTGAACGCGGGGCCTTAGGAGGATCGACGACCGAAATCCCGCGCCCGGTGACGCGGCCTCAGCCTCTCGAAGAACCGGCGTGCTTCGCGGTCGCCGGGCTCAGGCGTCGCGGGTGCCGCGCATGTACCGCTTCTCCGGCTGGTAGGCGCGCTTGCCCCACCAGGAGAGGAGGTCGTTGCGGATCCGGGAAATGAAGGTGAGGACAGTCATCGGGATCGAGCCGGATGTTCGGGTTACGGGGCGGTTCCTACTGCGCTTTGATCGAAAATATCCTATCGCCGTTAACAAGCAATAAACGGGCCAAGGTCATTTTGCACCGCACCATTGCCCAATCGGAAATGATAGAAGGCGGACAACTTTGTTTCGGAGCGATCGAAATCCGGGATGTCTACCGGGCGCGAACGATCGGCTCCCATCGACTGTCGAAACGCCCGGCGGCCGCCAACGGCCATCACCGCGCGGACGCCGACAGGTCCAAGGAACCCCCGCGCCCGTAGAAGCAGCATGTATCGATGGATCGGACTGCTCGTGCTCCCACTCCTTGCCGCCTGTTCACCGTTGGGGATCGTCGACCGCCTGACCCCCACGACCGGCTATGAGCGGACGCGCGATATCCCCTACGGCAGCGACCCGCGCCAGTCCTACGACCTCTACCAGCCGACGGGAGCGGTACGCGACGCGCCGGTGATCGTGTATTTCTACGGCGGCGGTTGGAAAAGCGGCAGCAAGGAAGGCTATCGGTTCGTTGCCCAGACCCTGTCCAAGGTCGGGTACACCGTCGCCATTCCCGACTACCGGCTTTACCCCGAGGTCGTTTTTCCGGCCTTCGTGGAGGATGGAGCGGCGGCGGTACGCGCGATTGTCCGGCGGCTCGACCGGCCGGTCATCCTCATGGGCCACTCCGCCGGCGCCCATACGGCGATGCTGCTGACGCTGGACAGGACCTGGCTGGCGGCGGAGGGGATCGACGTCGACGCCACGGTAAGGGCCACGGTGGGTCTCGCCGGTCCATACGACTTCCTGCCGTTGTCCAACAACCTCCGACGGATTCTCGCCCCGGACGGCAACGTGTCGGCGAGCCAGCCGATCACCCATGTGCGCGGCGATGCACCGCCGCTGCTGCTGGTGCATGGCCAGGCGGACACCGTCGTCCGTCCCAGGAATACCGCCAACCTCGCCGCCGCGGTCCAAGCGGCGGGTGGAGACGCCACCGTCATCACCTATTCGAAAGTCGCCCATGCCAGCGTGATCGGCGCCTTCGCCAATCGCCTCGAGTTTCTCGCGCCGACACGGGACGACGTGCTGGCCTGGCTCGACCGCCGGAATTTTTGAGAGCCCCCAGTCCTCCCGCGTGCCCAGGCCGGGGGTTGCCATCCCCGGCCGCAGGGGGCAAATCTCCCCTACCAGTCAACAGCCCCGCACGAACGGAGAGCCCCGATGCAATACCTCCACACCATGGTCCGCATCAAAGACGTGGACGAGAGCCTGAACTTCTATTGCGGCCTGCTGGGCATGGAGGAGATCCGCCGCTACGACAGCGAGAAAGGCCGCTTCACCAACATCTTCCTGGCCGCTCCCGAAGACAAGGAAAGCGCCGCCTCGGACAAGAAAGCGCCGATGCTGGAACTGACCTACAACTGGGATCCCGAGGACTACAAGGTCGAGGGCCGCGCCTGGGGCCATCTGGCCTTCCGGGTAGACGACGTCTATGCCACCTGCCAGAAGCTGATGGACAACGGCGTGACCATCAACCGCCCACCACGCGACGGCTACATGGCCTTCGTGAAGTCACCGGACGGCATCTCGATCGAACTGTTGAACGCCGACGGCCCCAAGGACCCTGCCGAGCCCTGGGCCTCCATGGAGAATACCGGCAGCTGGTAAGCCGCCTCAGACGGGCGCGCCCGGCGTGATGCCCAGTTCGCGCAGCACCTCCTCGGTGTGCTCGCCCAATCCCGGCGGCGGACGGTCGATGGTCGGCCCGTCCGCCGCGCTCCGGTAGGGCGCCATCGCCAGTCTGACCGGACCGTCGAAGCCCCTCGGAGCCGCCACCTCGGCCAAGCTGCCGCGATGCGCCAGTTGCGGCTCCGCCACCGCCTCCGGGATCGAATTCACCCGGCTGATCGGCACCCCCCTTGCGCCCAGGCGCTTCGCCCAATTCGCCGCGGTGTCGCCCAGGAAGGCCTCCCGCAGCGTCCTGTCGACCAGCTCCCGGTTGGCGATGCGGGCCTTGCTGTCGGCGAAGCGCGGATCGTCCAGCAGATGGCCGAGTCCCATCTCCTCGAACAGCGCCTGCACATGGGTCTGCATGGTCGCCGACATCAGCACCGTGCCGTCGGAGCATTCGAAGCTGTTGGCCGTCGGCAGGTGGGTGGCCGAGCTGTTGCCGATCAGGCCGCCCGGATTACCGTCGACGGTCCACTGGGCGATGGACGGCGCCTGGATGTTGAGCGCGGCATCGAGCATGGCGATGTCGAGATACTGCCCCTCTCCGGTCCGTTCGCGCCGAAACAGGGCGGCGGCGACCGCATAGGCCGCCGACGCGCCGGTAAACAGGTCGACCGGAAAATAGCCGGTACGCATCGAGCCGGTCTCGGGCGAGCCGTTGGTCGACATCATGCCCGAGGCGGCCTGGATGGCGCCGTCATAGGCCCCTTCCCTGGAGCGCGGACCGGTGGCGCCGTAGCCGGTGATCTGGCAGTACACGACGTCCGGCTTGATCGCGCGAACATCCTCCCAGCCGAGGCCGAGCCGCTCGGCGACGCCACCTCGGAAATTCTGGGCGACCACGTCGGCCGTCTCGATCAGCCGGTGCGCGATCCGGCGGCCTTCCTCGGATTTCAGGTCGATGGCGACACTGCGCTTGCCCGGGTTCAGGGCCAGGAAGGCGGACCCCATGTCGATGTCGGTGTATTTGCTCGGGATCATGCGGTTGCGCATCTGGTCGCCGCCGCCCCGGTTGTCCTCGCCCTGGCCCGGCGCCTCGATTTTGACGACGTCCGCGCCCTCCTGGGCCAGCAGCGACGTCATATAGGGCCCGGACAGCACCTGAGTGAAATCGACGACACGGATTCCCTCGAACGCTCTCGCCACGCATACCTCCCTTGTCGCGGGCCGTCTGCCGGGTCTTGCCGCCCGCTCCCGCAACCAGCACGCTAACGCGGAAACGCCGTCGGGTGCAGCACCTGCTCGCGACGGCGCCAGAAAAAGAACGTTACGGGAGACCGCCATGACCGATGCCGAGACCATCGACACGCAACCGATCACCGCAGAGAGCATCAAGCAGGCGGCGGCTGAGCTGTCGGAACTGCTGAAGCTTAGGACCTACCCGTTCGGCATGAAGCTGTTCGAGGATGTGGAAGAGATGAAGGCCGTGCCGGGCGTCCGAACCCCAATGGACGGCATCCCCTTCACCACCTGCCAGCTCGTCACGCAGGTGCGCACCGCCGGTTTCACGCTGGGTATCGTCAAGGACAACCTGCGGCCGAACGCGAGCTGTGGTGCCAATATCGGGCTGGAGGAGGTGCCGGAGCGCCTCGCCTCGGGCGAGCAGATGACCGGGGTCTGGTTCGACAACCAGGAGGCGGCCAGGAAGCATCAGGCGGAGATGCCGCGGGTGGCGCCGGGTCGGTATTCCGGGCTCTGCGCCTCACCGCTGCGCACCGGCCGCCTCGACCCGCCGGACGTCTGCCTGTTCTACGCCTCGCCGGGACAGATGATCCTGTTCATCAACGGTCTGCAGTTCAAAGAGTACCGGCGCTATGACTTCACCGTCACCGGCGAGAGCGCCTGCGCCGACAGCTGGGGCCGGGCGTTGAGCACACGGCAGACCAGCCTGTCGATCCCGTGCTACGCCGAGCGGCGCTATGGCGGTGTGGCCGACGATGAACTGCTGATGGCCTGCCCGCCGGACGAGTTCCTGCGCGGCGTGGAGGGGCTGAAGGGCCTGTCGAAGAACGGCCTGCGCTACCCCTACCCTCCCTTCGGCGCCTTCGCCGACCCGGCCATCGGCATGTCGAAGAGTTACGGGTAGGGCACGATCAGGCGATCAACGCTGCAGCGCCTTCAGGCGGAGAGTCCCGGCGAGCAGGAACCCGGCGACGCCCGCCAGGATCCAGAGCGACAGGTCGAAGCTGTGGGTGGCGTCATAGACCAGGCCCAGCAGGATCGGGCCGCCGGCACCGCCGACCTCGGCCGCCGAGAAGAACAGCCCGCTCGCCGTACCGGCACGCTCCTCGCCCACCCCCTTGGTCTCGACCAGAGTGAGGATCGCCACGGTCATCAGCGACGAGCGGGCGATGCCCTGCAGCGCCAGGCCGATGGTCAGGGCCGGTTGACCCGCGACCCAAAGCAGCAGACAGGCCAGAATCGCCCCCGTCGCCAGCAGGCCCAGCACAAGATGCCGGCGCTCGGGCGTGGCCAGCCGGGGGATGATCAGCGACGCCACGATGCCGATGACGGTGGGCACCGTCGCCCAATAGCCCGCCTCGACCGGGGTCATGCCGCCGACCCGCAGGATCTCCGGCAGCCAGTTATTCAGCCCGTGATTGAGGGCGAAGATCGCCACGCTCATCGCCAGCAGCAGACGGACGGCGGGGAGTTTCAGCAACTCCCCGATCACCTCCTTCTGCGGCCTCGGCTTGGCCGCCGAGAGCGGTGGATCGTGCCGCCGTGCCGCCGGCAGACTGGCGATGGCGAACCAGGTGCAGGCGCCGAACGCCGACACCGCGGACCAGAGCAGCAGCACCGCCCGCCAATCGCCGTCGAAATACGGCATCAGCACCGAATTGGTCAGCGACAGGGCGACGATCGATCCGATCGCCGGGCCGGTGATGTAGATCCCCATCGCGAAATCCGCGATCGCTGCCCTTGAACCAGCGGGCGATCTCCTTCGGCGCGCCGGCCGACACGATGGGCCCGCCGATACCGAAGATGGCCACGGCTACGAACAGCATGGCCGCGCTGTCGGCCACACCCCGCAACAGACCGGACAGGGCGACGATCATGGCTCCGAGACAGATGGCGCGGCGCGCGCCGACCCGATCCAGGAAGCTGCCGCAGGGGACCGCCGCCACGATGTAGGTGAGTTGCCAGACGCCCAGCACCCCGCCCATGACGGTGTGACTGATCTCCAGGTCGCGGGTGATCGGACCGATGATGGGGGCCAACCCGGCGATGGTCAGCCCGAAGCAGAAATACGCCGTCCACACGCCGAACAGGATCGCCCAGCGGATCGGCGGCGCCGGGGGTTCGGCGCTCGCCGCCGCGTCGTCACTCATCTGTCGGTCCCATCTGGCCTACTCGGGAGGCCGAGACCGCCTACTCCGCGGCCGTCGGCAGGATGTGATCCTTGAACCGCTCGCGCAGAGTCAGCTTGGAGAGCTTTCCGGTCGCGGTATGGGGAAGATCGTCGACGAAAACCACGTCATCCGGCAACCACCACTTTGCGACCTTGTCCGCGAGGAAGGCGCGCACGTCGTCCGGCGTTGTCGTCCGGCCCTCCGCCAGACGCGCGACCAGCAGCGGGCGCTCGCCCCACTTCGGGTGGGCGGCGGCAATGACCGCGCATTCCGCGATCGCCGGATGGCCGAGGGCGGCGCTCTCCAGGTCGAGGGAGCTGATCCACTCGCCGCCCGACTTGATGACGTCCTTGGTACGGTCGACGATGTAGAGGAAGCCGTGTTCGTCGATCTTCGCCACGTCGCCGGTTCGCAGCCAACCGTCGGCGTCAAAGACCTCGGCGCTGGCCTCGGCGTTGGCGAAATAGCCGTTCATGACCCCGTGGCCTCTCACCAGAAGCTCGCCGAACGCCTGGCCGTCATGGGGCAGCCGGTTGCCGGCCTCGTCGACGATCTTCAGCTCGCAGCCGAACATGCGCCGCCCCTGGCCCGTCTTGAACGCACGGCGCTCGGCCTGGGGCTTGGCGTTGAGCGCCGGCCCCATCGTGGTGAGCGTGCCGACCGGGCTCATCTCGGTCATGCCCCAGCCGTGGACGACCCGCACGCCGAAATCTTCCTCGAACTCCCGGATCATCGGTTCCGGCGCCGCCGAGCCGCCGATCACCACATGGTCGAAACCGTCTGGCCTGCGGCCCTGCTTGCGCATCTCGCCGAGCAGGCCGAGCCAGACCGTCGGCACGCCCCAGGCCGACGTCACCTTTTCCTCGTCCATCAGCCGGAACAGGTTTTCGCCGTCGAGCTTGGGCCCGGGCATGACGATCCGCGTGCCGGTCAGCGGCATGGCATAGGGCAGGCCCCAGGCGTTGACGTGGAACAGCGGGACGACCGGCAGGATGCTGTCCGTCGGGGTCAGACCGACCTCGGACGCGACGGCCAACAGCCCGTACGAGTGCAGCAGGGTCGACCGGTGGGAATACAGCACGCCCTTGGGATGGCCCGTCGTACCGGACGTGTAGCAGATACCGCTCGCGGTCCGTTCGTCGAAGCTCGGCCAGTCGATCGCCGTCGGCTGGTCCGCGAGCAGGGTCTCATAGGCGAGCGCGCCCTCGAGGCCATGGGTATCGTTGCCGAGAACCACGTAGCGCAGGTCCGCCGGCAACTGACCCCGCAGCTTCTGGACCAGAGGCACGAAAGTCGCGTCCAGGAACAGGATCCGGTCGGCGGCATGGCCGACCACGTAGACGATCTGCTCGGCGAACAGACGCGGGTTGATCGTGTGGCAGACCGCCCCGATACCGGAAATACCGTAGTAGAGTTCCAGGTGCCGGTAGCCGTTCCAGGCCAACGTCGCCACCCGGTCTCCCATCCCAATGCCCAGCGACCGAAGCGCATGGGCAAGCTGCGCGGCGCGGCCGGCGAGATCGGCGTAGGTGTATCGGTATCGGTCGCCCTCGACCCGGGCGGAGACGATCTCCTGATCGCCACGGATCTCGGCCGCGTAGGTGATGATGTCGGAGATCATCAGCGGCCGGTCCATCATCTGCCCCTGCAGCATCTCCCCTTCCTCCCGTTCGTCTTTTCGTTGTTGATCGTTGATCGACCCTTCCTTGCTAACTACGCCACGCTAGGGCCGCTGTCGAGATGGGGGCCGTCGTCCCTTGAACGCCATCTCTTGGAGCAGATGATCGGTCGCGTTGCGGGCGCGGAAGCCGGAGACGAGGCCTTTGCTGAGCTGGGTTGCCGGAAGCATCGCACCATCGACTTGCCTCCCGTCTGACCCGGTTCCGCCGACGCTCCAAGCAGCCTGGAACGTCGTCCTGAGCGTCTCGACCGCGCCAGAAGCCGATAGCTCCGAAGCGAGAGAGCCGGCTCATCGAAAAGCATTTTGTCCGCCGCGGACGTCCCCTATGGTCTGTCGCCCGATCGAAACACGGATCGTGGACGAGGGCCTGTATCGCCACGCCTACTGGAAGTCGCATATGTCGATCGCAGACCGCATCAGCTCGACGCACGGCCGGATTACCACCGGCGAAGCGTCAGAGTCAGAGGCTCTACTTGTCGCGTCAGAGTGCCTGAAACACGGCCATCCTTTCGATGCTCTCCTGCTTCTAGACCGTGCCATCCGTCGGTACCCGACTAGCGAAACCCTCCGTGCTGAGATCTCCACCCTGCTCCGGAGAATGGAGGAGAAGAAGCTCCTCGACAGGTTGGTCGTCGGAGGTCCTGCCGCCGACGATCGGATGCGCCAAATCAAAGCGAAAGTCACCGAGCGGATGACCTTGCACCACGGCCCTGAGGGCCGGCGCCCGAGCACAACTCATTTCCTTCAATGCGTCATCCTAAAGAATCTATGTCAAAGCATTCCCCAGCGGCAGCCTATCTGGGACCTGCTCCTTCGAATTTGCGAGTACCATGGGCGACGGGCGGCGGAAGAAGCGCTCGGCGGTCTCGTCGAGATGCCAGTGGTCCAGAAGGACCAAACAATTGATCTGCCAATCGGCGACCATCCAGTCCGCTACCGTATCTCAAACGGCCAGACACTGTTTGAGCTGCTCTACTTCTTCGCCTTCGAGCCGGGCATGGTTCGGTGGATCGCCGGCTTCGACCAGTCGGACGTCTTCGTCGATATTGGCGCGAATATCGGCAAGTACTCGATCCTCGCTGCCGTCACGCGGGGCTGTCGCACTTACGCCATCGAACCATTTACCCCTAACTTCGAGGAACTTCTGAAGAACCTCGCCCTTAACGGCATCGAACAAAAGGTCGAAGCCCGACGGTGGGCGGTCTCGGACCGCACCGGCGAGGGCAGACTGTTCTACGAGAAGGACGTCATCGGCGCTGCGGTCCAGAGCTTCGATGAGCCGCTTGTCCATGCCGGCGAGCAGGATCAAAAGACAGAAACTCTCCAAGGTTATAGGCTGGACGACCTCATCGCAGACGGTAGTATCGCTTTCCCGCAGCACGTGAAGATCGACGTCGACGGGACCGAACATCGCGTCATCGCCGGGATGAAGAAGACCATCGCGGACCCGCGACTGAAGTCGATCCGGCTCGAAATTCGGCTGGACGATTTAAAGAACAAAGCGGCATTGGCGTTCTTGGAAGAGCACAGCTTCTCCTGCGCCGTCGATGACGACGAGAAGAACATGCTCTGCGTTCGCCGCTGATAATGATCTCCGGCGACTAGTCGTCGCTGGCATCGGCGCCGCGGAGACCGACCGGCGACCCGCCGCGGAATGGGACGACAACGGCACCGCCTTCCGGCGGTTCCGGCGGGGAGAGCGCCAGGGCGATCTCCTCCAGTGCGTCCTCCAGGTGGGGAGGCAGGGCCAGACCGGCCCCGCGAAGGTTGCGGGCGAGCCTCTCCGCTCCTTCGGCCAGGCCGTCGTCCAACGGCACACCGGCTTCCTTGGCCAAGGTGGCGAGCTGGGCGATGGTCTGCACCATCAGCACGGACCGCCGATCGGCAGGGACTTCGACCCCCACGGTCAGGCGCGACGGCTGCACAACGTCGCGCCGCGCGATCTCTTCCGGTCCGCCCTGGCTACCGGCCACCGACCGATCAGCCTCCCGGGTCGGCAGTGCACCCCGTCCCGCCGGACGCAGGGGAATTACGCGGTCATCCGTCACGCCTTTCCCCTCTCCGTCGAAAAGATGGTGCCGATCCGAATCGCTCCGAATTCTACGGAGTCGCGCCGGGTCTGTCGACATCGCGGGGACGCGCTTCTCTTGCAACCGGGCATCGCCCGCGACAATTCGGCCCAAGCCGAGCCTGTTCACATTGTGGTGAGGCGGAGTTCCCGCAGGGCCGGAAAGGCACGACGCCGCTCTTGCTACGGAACGATCCGCGTTACCTTCACTTTCGCCGGCACCATGATCCGGTCGACTAGAGGAGACGATACCAATGAAAAGAATGACGACGCTTGCCGCCGCCCTGCTCGGCCTGACGCTGGTCGCCGGCGCGGCCTCGGCCGACGTGATCGACGAGCGGCAGAAGGGCTTCAAGCAGCATGTGGAGAACATGAAGGCGGTGAAGGCAGCGGTCGAAAGCGGCAATGCCTCGGCTGCCGTCGCCCCGGCCACCGCAATGGTCGCGTATGCGAAGACCGTCCCGAGCCTCTTCCCGGAAGGGTCGGGCACCGGCGATACCCGCGCCCTGCCGGCGATCTGGTCGGATTGGCAGGGCTTCGAGAAGGCTTCGGCGGATCACATCGCCGCGGTCGAGAAGCTTCAGGCTGCCGCTCAGTCCGGCGATGCCTCGGCCCTGGGCGACCAGCTCAAGGCGACCGGAGCGACATGCGGCGCCTGCCACAAGCCGTACCGCGCCGAGAAGAACTGATCGGTCAGGAACCGGACCGCATCATACCACCCGCACGCAAAAGGCCGGCCCCATGGGCCGGTCTTTTCGCGTCAACCCAACAGCGTGATCCCATACGCGGCCGTGCCGCTGATCGCGAGCACGAGTGCCGCCACCCACCAAGGGGTCCGGCGAACCCGCGCGGGCGCGTCCTCCGGCGCCATCCGCTTCACACCGGTGACCATCGGCAGGATCAGATCGTTCCGCAGGAAGATCATATAGGCGAAGACCGCCACCACATGGACTATCACCGCGACCAGCAGGATATCGAATATCTGGTGGTGCCAGCCGGTCAGCGTCGATGACAGGTCGTAGCCCGCCAGGTGATACAGCGGGCCTTCGTAGAGGATGTCGTCACTGGCGAACAGACCGAGGGTCGCCTGGGTTCCTACCAGCAGCAGCAGCGCCAGGACAGCGAGCGCGCCCAGCGGATTGTGACCGGCATGTTCCGGATGGCGCCCGGCCGCCGTCTCCCGCAGGTAGCGCAGCACCGCCCCAGGACCGCGCACGAAGCTGGTGAAGCGGGCGAACTCGCCGCCCACCACGCCCCAGACGAGACGGAAGACCACCAAGGCCAGGGCCGTAAGGCCGAAACGCTCGTGCCAGTCCAGCATACCCTGCTCGCCGGTGATCCAGGATCCGGCGAGACAGACGACGAGCGCCCAGTGAAACAGACGCGTCGGCCGATCCCAGACGCGAACCGGAACCGCGCCCTCCCGTTTGCCGTCGTATTCGCCCATGAGCCGCTCCGACTATGCTTCCGCAATGAAAGCGCGGTAGTCCTCGACCACGCCCGCCGCGCTCGCCTCCACCAATCTGGCGCCCGCCTCTGGCGTGGCAAGGAAACTGTCCGCCCCGATGCGGCCGTCCTGGTGAATCAGGCGATAGTCCTCGGCGTCATAGAACGGCCGCGGCCGCGGCGGCGCCGGCTCCATGTCCACCTTCTTGATGTGTTCGGGGAAGGCGTACTGCGTTACCGAAATCTCCGATGCGGTGGCGTGGCTGCCGTCCCGGTCGCCATAGAGTTCCTGACTGATCTCTCTGACGGCCGGGAAGGCGAACCAGTTCGCCAGTTTGCAGCGGACATGCGGCTGACTTGCGCCGACGGCCAAGCTCTTCTCGGCATAGATCTCGCTGAAAGCGGCGGATACGGTGGCGATGTTCCCACCATGCCCATTCAGGAAATAGAACCGCTCGAAACCGTTGCGGGCCAGGGAGAGAACGCAGTCGCGGACCACCGCCATGAGAGTGGACGGCCGCAGGGCGATCGAGCCGGGAAACGCGAGGTGATGCTGCGCCATGCCGATCGAGATGGTCGGGCCGACGATACAGCCGAGCGTCTCGGCCGCCCGGTCGGCGATCACCTCGGGGCAGATGGCATCGGTCCCGAAAAGGCCGTTCGGTCCGTGCTGTTCGGTCGAACCGATGGGAATGATGATGCCCCTGTTGTCGTTCAGGTAGGCCTCGACTTCCATCCAGGTCATCAGTTGCAGTCGCATTCGCTACTCCTCTTCAGGTTTCCGCCGGCCGGACGATGCGGCACCCCAGCCGCGGCTACTGGTCCGCCTGCAGGGCCCGTTCGATCCAGTCCGCGACCGCCAGCGCCTTGGCATCCTCGCCGTAGCCGGTGACGATCTGCACGCCGAGCGGCAGGCCCTGGTCGCCCGTGCCGGCCGGGATCGTCACGCAGGGCCAACGCAGCAGCGTCCAGATCTTGTTGAACAGCGGATCGCCGGTGAACTCCAGGCCCAAGGGCGCTTCACCCGAGGCCGGCACGGTCAGGATCGCGTCGATCCCGTCCAGCCGCGCCGCGGCGTCGTTGCGGAAACTGTCGGCATCGGCCTGAAGCTGGTAGAGCGCGGTATCGTCGATCTCCCTGCCGGCGGCGATGGTCTCGCGGTAGAACGCGCTCAGCTTGTCCGGATGGTTGTCGTATTCCCAGGCCAGCGCCCTGGCGGCTTCCGCTGTCATCAGGCGCATGTGGACGTCATCCATCTTCTCGAACGCCGTCCAGTCGACCAGTCCGACCACCGAGGCGCCCGCGGTCTGCACCGCGATCCGCACCCGTTCCAGCACCTCCCCCGCATCCTCCTCGATCTTTTCGGCGAACGGCACATGGAATGCCAGGCGCGGGGCCGCCCCGTCGAACCCGTCGAGGCGCGGTGCCGGTTCGCCCCGAAGCGCGTAGTCGAAATGGGCGATGTCCGAAACCGAGCGCGCGAAGGTGCCGACCGTATCGAGATAGCGCGACAGTTCCTTCACCCCGCGCCGGTCGTGGGTGCCAAAGGTCGGCTTGAAGCCGACGACGCCGCAATAGGCGGCCGGCCGGATCACCGAGCCGGCGGTCTGGGTGCCGAAGGCGAGCGGCGCCATGAAGTCGGCCACCGCCGCCGCCGACCCGCTGGAGGAGCCGCCGGGCGTGTGATCGAGGCCGTGCGGATTGCGCGTCTTCCCGGGATTGCGCCAGGCGAACTCGGTCGAGACGGTCTTGCCCATGACCACGCCGCCGGCCGCCCGGGTGCGGGCCACCACCGCCGCATCCTCGTCCGGCTGGTTGCCGATGTAGATCGAGGATCCGTAGCCGGTCGGCATGTCGGCGGTGTCGATGATGTCCTTGACCGCGACCGGCAAACCGCCGAGCGGTCCGGAGGCCGTGGCGGCCCGGGCCGAGTCGCGGGCCTGCTCCGGGTCGAGATGGATGAACGCGCCGACCGCGTCGTCGCGCTCGGCCACCCGCTCCAGGCAGGACTCCATCAAGGCTTCCGGGGTCAGGCTTCCGCCTTCGATGGCGCGCAGGGCCTCCAGGGCGCCGAGGCGATGCGGGGCGTCGGTCATTCGGATCAGGCTCCCATCAGGTGGAGGACGATATGGCGCCGGTGCGGACGCTCGCGGTGTTCGTAGAGGTAGATACCCTGCCATGTGCCGAGGACCGGCCGACCGCCGGCCACCGGAACCGACAGGCTCGTCTGGGTCAGCGCACTTCGGATATGGGCCGGCATGTCGTCGGCCCCTTC
The DNA here is from genome assembly GCA_048983575.1 of Thalassobaculum sp. Lineage (GTDB taxonomy): Bacteria > Pseudomonadota > Alphaproteobacteria > Thalassobaculales > Thalassobaculaceae > Thalassobaculum. The sequence continues at coordinate 3,856,316 of JBLZTD010000001.1, forward strand.
CGTCGCGTGCCGGTACAGCGTCGGGTCCCACGGGGCCAATCGGCTGAAGAAACGGTCGAGATCGGCCTGCACGTCGGGATCGGCATTCTCCTGAATCAGCAGGGAAGCCGAGGTATGACGCAGGAAGACCGTCAGGATCCCATCGGTCACGCCCGATTCACTGACGAATGCGCAGACCCGATCGGTGATGTCCATCATGCCCGTCCCGAGGGTGGATACCCCGATCTCGCTCAACGCCTGACGGCTCACCTGCGAGGTGGTGGTCGCGCGTTCTCTCAACACTGGTACCGGTCCCGATCCGTCTTGCCGGTGATCATGGCGGCCTCTAGCCTCGGGCCACCGTATCCCGCCGGAGAACCGGATGCCACGCCACATCGTATGCCTGACCTATGATTTCGACGCGCTCTCGCTGCCGATCGCCAAGGGGACGGTCACGCCGACGCCGCTTTCCCGCGGGGAGTTCGGTCTGGCCGGGGTCGAGCGGATCCGCCGCCTCTTGAAAGCGCATCGGGTCCGGGCGACGTTCTTCGTCCCGGGACATACGATCGAGAGTTTTCCCGACGCCGTCGGGGCCCTCGTCGAGGACGGCCACGAGATCGCCTGCCATGGTTGGACCCACCGAAGGCCGGCCGCCCTGTCGCGGGACGAAGAGCGCGATGAGTTGGTTCGTGCGGCCGCGGCGATCGAGCGCGTTTCCGGCCGGTCACCGCGCGGCTACCGCTCGCCATCCTGGGATCTCTCGGAGAATACCCTCGATCTCCTGCTGGACCTCGGTTTCTCCTACGATTCCAGCCTGATGGGCCATGACTACCTGCCCTACAGACCCCGCCGCGGCGACGCGGTCCCGTTGCTGGAGCCGGCGCGGTTCGGCTATCCGGTCGACCTGATCGAACTTCCCGTGAGCTGGAGCCTGGACGACTACACCCACTACGAATGGAGCGTCATGTCCGGCGGTGCCCTGAACCAGGGCCTGATGTCCTGGCGCGCCGTGCTGGATAACTGGACGGCCGATTTCGACTACATGACCCGCACGCTCGACTGGGGTGTGACGACCTACACCTTCCATCCCTTCGTCTCCGGCCGCGGCCACCGGATGATGGCGATGGAGGCCCTGATCCGCCACGTCCGCAACGGCGGCGCCGAGTTCGCCACCATGGCGGAGGTCGCAGACGCGGCTGTCGACCGTCTCGGCCCGATCGACGGTGTCGCCGGCAGATGACCCGCCAGGCGGCCTTAACCGCCGGATTGGACGCGCTCGCCGATCGGGATCCGGATATCGCCGCCTGCCTAAGCGAGGTCGGCATGCCGGAGGCGCGGGTGCTTGAGCCCGGTTTCCCCGCCCTGATCCGCATCATCATCGGGCAGCAGGTCTCCACCGCTTCGGCAGCCGCGATCCTGGCCCGACTGACCGAGGCGGGCGGCCTCGATCCGAAACGGTTCGCCCGGCTCGACGATTCCGCCCTCGGCGCAATCGGGTTCTCCAGAGCGAAGATGCGCTACGGCCGCACGCTGGCGGATCGGATACTCGACGGATCGCTCAAGTTGGAAACCCTGTCGGCCGCAGACCCCCACACCGCCCAGGCGACCCTTGTCGCCCTGCCCGGCATCGGGCGCTGGACGGCGGAGATCTACCGCATGTTCGCCCTCGGGGATCCCGACATCTTCCCGTCGGGAGATGTCGCCCTTCGCGAGGGAATACGCATGTCAAAGCGCCTTCCGGAACGGCCTGACGCCGCTGCGTCCGACGCTGTATCCGCCGTCTGGTCTCCGCATCGAAGCGCGGCCGCCCATCTGCTCTGGCGCCTCTACCGGGTCCGGCGCGGAGTGGCGGTGCTTGGCGCGGATCCGTGAGATGCTACATGATCCGGCGACTTCGCTGGTCGCGTGGTGAAGCGTCTGATATCCTTTAATTTCAGCTAAAGTCATCATGAATGCGTTTGGACACCGGGGACGTGGACAGGACAAGGCATAGCCCGAAGGGCGCCGAACGGCGCTGCATCGGGCCGGTTACCGTGCCCAGACGGCGGCCGAAGGACGGCGGCGCATGAGTGCGATCGACCGGCCGATCCTGAGATCCACGGCATTTCACCCCTCGGTGCTGGATCCGATAGACGACGGCTTCCTTCTGCTGGATGCCGACGATCGGGTGGTCTGGTTCACGGAACCGGTCCTGCGCTTCTTCCCCCACCTCAAAGACCACCTGCATACGGGGATCGCGTTCTCAGACCTCGTGGAGTTCGACGTCGATGCCAAACGCCAGTCCCGTTTTCCCGGCGAGGCGGAGACCTGGCGGGAACGGCGTATGGACATCCACCGCCGATCGCGCGGCCGCATCGACGGGAGGCTCGCCAACGGCCGCTGGGTCCGGGTCATCGACCACACCACGGCCGAGGGTGGCCGGATCATCCAATACCGCGACGTGACGGAAGACCGGCGCAACGTCGACGAAGCGACCAAGTTCACCGCCCTGCTGCACAGCACCCTCGAGAACATCAGCCAGGGAATCTGCGCCTATGACGATCATTGGCGTCTGGTGACGTGGAACTCGCGCTTCTTCGAACTGCTCGATCTGCCAACCACATTCGCGAGCAGCGGGACGCCGATGATCGACATCGTTCGGCACCTTGCGGCGAAAGGCGAGTACGGCGACGGAGACCCGACGGCACTGGCCGACGAGATCGCCGAGATGGTGCGGTCCACGCCGGGCACCGTCTACGAGCGTCGGAACCTTGCCGGACGGCTGCTCGAAGTCCGCGTCACCCCGATGAAGTCAGGGCGGGTGTGTGATCGTCTATGACGACATCTCCGCCCGCGAAGAAGCCCAGCGTGCGCTGCGCCAGAGCGAGGAACGCTATGCGCTCGCCGCTGCCGGGTCCAACGACGGGCTGTGGGACTGGGATCTGGCGACCAACTCGATCTATCTCTCCCCCCGCTGGAAAGAGATGCTGGGCCACGCGCCGGAGGATGTCGGAGATGGCGCCGAGGAATGGTTCAGCCGCATTCATCCCGAGGACGTGCAGCGGGTCACGGCACAGTTGGACGCGCATCTGAGCGGCGCCGTCGGCAACTTCGAGAGCGAGCACCGGGTCCGCCACCGCGACGGCACCTATCGCTGGATGCTCGTGCGTGGCCTGGCGGTGCGCGACGAGTTGGAGCATGCCTATCGTATCGCCGGATCGATGACCGACGTCACCGACCGGAAACGGGTCGAGGAACAGTCGATCCACGATGCTCTGCACGACAACCTGACCGGTCTGCCGAACAGGACGCTGTTCCTGGAGCGGGTGCGCCAGGCGCTCGCCCGCCACCGGAGGAACCCCTCGGCCGGTTTCGGTGTCGTCTATCTGGACCTGGACCGCTTCAAGGTCGTGAACGAGAGTCTCGGGCACATCCACGGCGACGACCTCATCATCGCCGCCGCCCGCCGCCTGGAGCACAATCTGAAGTTCGGCGACACCGTCGCCCGGCTCGGCGGCGACGAATTCGCCATGCTGCTGGAGGACGTCGCTGACAAGGGCGAAAGCCTCGGCGTCTGCGACATGCTGCAGAAAGCGTTGGCCTCGCCCTTCACCCTGAGCGGCAAGGAGATCTTCGCCACCGCATCCATGGGCGCCGCCCACGCCACCGAAGGATACGCCCGGCCCGAAGACATTCTGCGCGACGCAGAACTCGCCATGTACAAGGCGAAGGAACTTGGCAAGGCGCAGGCGGTCGCGTTCGATCCGAACATGCGCGGTACCACGGTCACGCCGCTGGACATGGAGACCGACCTCCGCCGCGCGCTGGAACGCGGCGAGATCGCCCTGCGTTATCAGCCGATCATCTCCCTGGCCACCGGCCGGATCCAGGGTTTCGAAGCCCTGGCGCGGTGGATGCACGCCGAACGCGGCGAGGTGTCGCCGGCGGACTTCATCCCGCTGGCTGAAGAAACCGGCATGATCGTCGAGCTAGGGCAGTTCGTGCTGCGTCAGGCGTGCGAACAGACGGTGAGCTGGCGCAAACGCTTCGCCGGCACCGGCCCCCTGGAGATGAGCGTCAACCTGTCCAGCCGTCAGTTCAACCAGTACGATCTGGTGCGCATGGTCACGGGCAGCCTCGAAGGCACCGGGATGGATCCCAGCGGCCTGAAGCTGGAGATCACCGAGAGCGCGCTGATGGAAAACGCCCACCTCTCGGCCCAGATGCTTCAGGACCTGAAGTCCCTCAACATACAGATTTGCGTCGACGATTTCGGAACCGGCTACAGCTCGCTCAGCTACCTCCACACCTTCCCGATCGACACCCTGAAGATCGATAAATCCTTCGTGCAGGACATGGGGCGCAACCGCCACAACCTGGAGATCGTGCGTACCATCTCCCTGCTCGCTCAGAACCTGAGACTGGACGTGATCGCCGAAGGCGTCGAGACTCCCGAGCAGCTCGCCCAGTTGCGGGCCATCGGCTGCGGCTTCGCCCAGGGCTATCTGTTCTCCCAGCCCCTGGATGTCGCCGGCGTCGAGCGGCTGCTGGGCGAGAACAGAAGCTGGTAGAGGCTCGACGCAATGCGCCGATTTGACGTGTATTTCCTGCAGAAGCGTGACGCCACCGGATGGGAGACCCTGGAACGCGCCCAGAGCGTCTCGGTTCTGGTCTCGTCCATGGTCCGCGCCTTCGACGGCGAGGAGGACGCCGAGCTGCGGGTGGTCGCCGGCGACTGGAACGAGACGATCGGCGAATGGGAATTCAGCCAGATCTTCTTCGTCGACCGGTCGTCGATCGACCTCTCCCTGGGCGAGCCGCCCGACGAGGAAGACGATGCGGCATCGACCGGCTGGTCCTCCGTCGAACGCGAGGTCCCGGACCTGACCGACGCGCCGGAAGGAAGCCCCGGCGGAACCTTCGCCGATGCGATCCACGCGGCCCGTGTGGAAGCGGATCAGGCCGACGCCGATCGCGGGAATGCAGCCCCGCGGGAAACCGTCGGTGAGGAGACCCGATCCGCCGACATCGACGGATTCCGGCGCGACGGAACCGAGCGGGACGGCGATCGCCATCCTGGCGACGAGACCTCGCTCCGCCGCCGGGCACCCTATGGCGAAGATCAGGCGACCAGCGAGGACCTGCGCTCGCTCGGCTTCACCCGGGACACCGCCGCCGCCGAAGAGCCGATCGGCCCGCCGCCCGACTTCCGCCCGGAGCCCCGGCGGCACGGACGCGCGTTCTTCATGATCGGCACCGTGATCATCGCCCTGGTTCTGATCCTGGGCTCGGCCGCGGCGCTGATGGTGGCCTTCAAGGTCGATCCCGCCCCGCGCTACATTGAGATGCTCCGAGACTGGAAGGGCGCCTCCGCGGTTGGTGAGCAGAGTCCCTCCGCTTCGGACGGTGCCGTGATGCCGCAGACTGCCGGCGATGTCCAAAGCCATCCCGGTGTCGCCCCGGGGCTCGAGGGGCGCTGGTCGTCCGGCGACTGCGACGTCGAGTATGTCGATTTCCGCGCCGACGCCTATGTGGTGAAGGCGGCGGATCGCAGCCCCTACCAGCCGGTCCCAGTGGTCGAGACGCTGGAGGACGAATACACATGGTACGTTCGGCGTTCGGACGTCCTGGTCGAGCATTATCAGAAGCTTGGGCCGGACGATATCCAACTGATCGGCGACACCTCCCCCGAGGGATTCACCCAGCGCACCTCCGAGGTCTATAGCCGCTGTCCGGCGTGACGGCCCGGCGGCGCACGATCACGGAGGCCCATCCATGGCCACCCTCGACTGGCATGCCGACCGCGGCACGCACCCGGATCTGGCGCTTCTCGACCGCGCACCGGAGAGTGCCGGAATCGACCTCGCCGCCGTTCGCCTGTACCGCCGGGACCGGGTGCGGGGGGAAATGGCGAAACGCGGGATCGCGGCACTGCTGCTGAGCGACTCCATCAACATCCGCTACGCCACCGGCACCCGCAACATGCAGGTCTTCACCAGCCGCAATCAGCCGTCCCGTTACCTCCTGCTGACGACGAACCGCTGCATTCTCTACGAGTTCACCGGGGCCATGCACCTCGCAGAGGGCTACGAAACCGTTGACGAGGTGCGGCCGGCCTCGACCGCCAGCTTCGTGGCCGCCGGCAAACGTATCGCCGAGCGGGAGCGGGCCTGGGCAAAGGAAATGGCGTCCACCCTCCGGGAACTCTGCGGGACCAAGCCGGTGGTCGGTGTCGAGCGGCTCAATGCCGGCGCGGCCATCGCCCTCGCCGCAGAGGGGCTGCACCTGGTCGATGCCCAGGAGCCGGTCGAGATGGCGCGCTGCATCAAGTCGGACGAGGAAATGAAATGCGTGCGCGCCTCGCTCCGCGCCACCGAGGCCGGGGTCGCCGAACTGCGAGACGCCATAAGTCCGGGCCTGACCGAGGCCGAACTCTGGTCGGTACTGCACCGCTCGGTCATCGCCGCCAATGCGGACTACTGCGAGACCCGGCTGCTCAACTCGGGGAGCCGGACCAACCCCTGGTTCCAGGAAACCTCGTCAAAGGTGATCGCGCCGAACGAACTGATCGCCCTGGATACCGATGTCGTCGGCTGCCACGGCTACTACAGCGACTTCTCCCGGACCTTCCACGCCGGCGCGGACCGGCCGAGCGACCACCAGCGCACGCTCTACAAGGTCGCCCACGAGCAGGTGCACCACAACATGGATGTGATCCGGCCTGGCATGTCGTTCCGCGAGTATTCCGAACTGGCATGGAACATCCCCGAGCAGTATGCCGACCACCGCTACTACCTCTCGGCCCATGGCTGCGGCATGTCGGGCGAATACCCCTACCTCTACCATCGCGCCGACTTCCCGGACGCCGGCTACGACGGGATCATCGAACCGGGCATGACGCTCTGCGTTGAAAGCTTCATCGGCCACAACGACGGCGGAGAGGGCGTCAAGCTGGAACAGCAGATTCTGGTCACCGGGACCGGGATCGAGCTGCTGAGCGCGTTTCCGTTCGAGGATGCGCTCCTGGCTTAGGGGATCAAGAGGACCGGGCTACCGAGCATGAGCGACATCACGATCCTCAACCTCATGGACATCGCCGCCATCGGCGCGGCCCTGCTCGCCGCCTGGTTCTGGTTTCTGGCGGGCGGGCGCCCCCCGCGACGGATATCGAAGGAAGAGGAACTCGACGCGGCGGACATCAACCGCATCGTCGTCGCCTTGCAGCGGGCGGCAATCCTCAACCGGCGGGCCGCGATGGCCTCCGCCGCCTCCGCGTCCATGATCGCCGTCAGCATGCTGGCGTCGTGGATCCTCGGATGATCGCAGGCTAGAACAGCGACCCCTGTTTCGGTTCCGTCGCGGCTTCCACCGGCGCGTCGAGCACGATCGGCTCTGCCAGATCGGGATCGTCGTTGCGCACATTGCCGACGCGGCGGTCCACCGGATAGGCCTCGATCAGACCCGGATCGCAGGGCCGCATGAGCTGGGCCGCGTCCTTCGGATCCGCCTCCATCCAGGTCGCGAAGGCGTCCTTCTCGAACAGCATCACCGGCATCCGGTGATGGATATGGGCGATCGCCTCGTTCGCCTCTGTGGTCAGGATCGTGAAGGTCTCGAGCGCGCTGCCCTCGCCGGTTCCCTCCCACAGCTCCCACAGCCCTGCGAAGGCGAAGGGCGCGTGGTCCCGACGCACCACCCGGTAGGGCTGTTTGACCCCCGCCTCGGTGCGCCATTCGTAGAAGCCGTCCGCCGGAACGACACAACGCCGGTACTTATAGGCGCCGCGGAAGGCCGGTTTCTCCGCGACCGTCTCCGAGCGGGCGTTGATCATCTTCGCGCCGATATCGATGTCCTTCGCCCAGGACGGCACGAGCCCCCAGCGCATCATCGCCAGAACGCGGCGGCCCTTGGCCGGCCCATGCTCCATGAGCTTGACCACCGGAGCCGCCTGTGTCGGCGCCATGTTCCAGCGCGGCTCCAGGTTGAGAGCCGTATCGACATCGAACAACCGGCGCAGGGCTTCCGGTGCCGTGGTGATGCTGTACCGCCCGCACATCGCCGATCCGCTCTCCTCGTGCTCCGATTTCTCGCGCGGCGCCGCGCCGCTTGGCGCCGTCCGGCACCCGGACTACGATCACCCAAACCAACCGCGAACCGGCGAGGCAGGCAATGGCGAAGTTCGGCATCGGACAGGGAATGAAACGTCTCGAGGACCAGCGGTTCCTCACCGGCACCGGTCAGTACACTGACGACCTGCCCTTCGACGGCGCGCTCAAGGCGTTTGTCCTGCGCAGTCCCGTGGCTCACGCCGACATCGCGTCCCTCGACGTTTCCGCCGCTGGGACCGCTCCCGGCGTGAAAGCGGTCCTGACCGGCGCGGATCTCGCCGCCGACGGTGTGAAGCCGCTGCCCTGCGGCGCGCTGCTGAAGGGGCGGGACGGCAAGAAAGCCGTCGGCCCCGACTATCCGCTGCTGGTCGCCGACCGGGTCCGGCATGTGGGCGACGCGGTGGCGCTGATCGTGGCAGAGACCCTGGACCAGGCCCGCGACGCGGCCGAACTGATCGATGTCGAGTACGCCGAACTACCCGCCGTACCCGGGCTTTCGGCCGTCGACGGGGGCGCCACGGTCTGGGATGCGGCCCCGGGCAATCTCTGCCTCGACTGGGAGACCGGCGACGAGAAGGCCGTCGAAGCGGGCTTCGCCAAGGCCGCGTCGGTCGCCGAGCTCCACCTCGTGAACAACCGGATTGTGGTCAACTCCATCGAGCCGCGCGGCGCGGTCGGGGTCGTGGACCCGGCTACGGGAGAGGTCACCCTCTACGTCTCGACCCAGGGGCCGCACGGGGTCCGCGACGTGATCGCCGACGTCCTGAACATCGACACGGCCAAGTTCCGCTGCGTCTCGCCGGATGTCGGCGGCGGCTTCGGCATGAAGATCTTTCCCTACCGGGAACACGCCCTGGTCCTCTGGGCCTCTGGAAAGCTGGGCCGCCCCGTCAAATGGATCGCCGATCGGGGCGAGTCCTTCGTCTCCGACACCCAGGGCCGCGACCATGTCTCCTATGCGAGACTCGCCATGGATGCCGACGGCCGCTTTCTGGCGCTGTCGGTGGATACCAAGGCCGATCTCGGCGCCTACCTGTCGCTCTATGGCCCGGCGATCCCGACTGTGGCGGGGTCCGGCATGCTGGCCGGCCTCTACGCGACGCCGGCGATCCATGTGCGGGTGCGCAGCTACTTCACCAACACCCTCCCGGTCGATGCCTATCGCGGGGCGGGACGGCCGGAAGCGGCCTATCTCGTGGAGCGGCTGGTCGACGTCGCCGCCAAGGTCGCCGGTCTGCCGCGCGACGAGATCCGCCGCCGCAACTTCATTCCGGCGTCTTCCATGCCGTTCACCACGGCGCTGGGTGAGACCTATGACAGCGGCGATTTCGCCGCCCATCTGAACAAGGCGCTCGAGCGGGCCGGTTGGGCCGGGATCGACGCCCGCAAGGCCGAGAGCGCCAGGGCGGGCAAGCTGCGCGGCATCGGCATCTCGACCTATGTCGAGGCCTGCGGCGGCGGCGGGCCCGAGTGGTCGGATATCCGCATCGAGCCGGACGGCACCATCGTCGTCCCGATCGGAACCCGCTCCACCGGCCAGGGCCATGAGACCGCCTACACCCAGCTCGTCTCCGAGACGTTCGGCGTCGACAACGACAAGGTCCGAATTGTCCAGGGCGACACCGCGGCCATCGAGAACGGATCCGGGACCGACGGCTCCCGCTCCCTGCCGGCCGGCGGCTCTGCCCTGCACATGGCGATCCAGAGCGTGGCGGCGAAGGCGCGGATGCTGGCCGGCTACCTGCTGGAGGCAGCGGACGCGGACCTGGAACTCGCGGACGGCAAGTTCACCGTCGTCGGCACCGACCGGTCGATCACGCTGGGCGAGCTGGCCGCCGCCGCCAGCGACCCCGCGCAGATGCCGGAAGGAATCGAACCGGGCTCGAGGCCAAGGAGATGTACAAGCCGGCCGCCTCGACTTATCCGAACGGAACCCACGTCTGCGAGGTGGAGATCGACCCCGATACCGGTATCGTCAGCTTGGTGCAGTTCACCGTGGTCGACGATTTCGGCGAGGTGGTGAACCCGGTCCTGCTGGAAGGCCAGGTGCATGGCGGCGTGGCCCAGGGGGTCGGACAGGCCCTGTTCGAGAGGACGGTCTACGACGACAGTGCGCAGCTTGTGACCGGCTCGCTGATGGACTATTGCCTGCCCCGGGCCGACAACGTCCCGCCGGTGGACTTCTCCATCGAGCCCGACCCGCTGCGCCACCAACCCGCTCGGGGTGAAGGGCTGCGGCGAGGCCGGTGCCATCGGCGCGCCGCCGGCGGTGATCAACGCGGTTCTCGACGCCCTGGCCCCGGTCGGGGTCACCGATATCGACATGCCGGCCACACCCGACCGCATCTGGGCGGCCATTCAGGCGGCGCGGCCGGCGGCAGCAGCGGAGTAGACTTCATGCCTTCAGTCACAGCGGTCGATCCGACAGACCGGATCGCCCTGCTCGACGCCGTCGCCGTCCTGGCCCGCGAGGCCGGAGAGATCATCCTGCCCTACTACCGGGCCGAGATCGACGTGATCGACAAGACCGACGGCAGTCCGGTTACCGCGGCCGACCATGCCGCCGACGCGCATATCGTGCCGGCGCTGAAGGCGCTGACGCTGGACATCCCCGTGGTGGCCGAGGAGAGCGTCGAGGCGGGCGACATTCCCGACGTCTCCGGCGGCCGGTTCTGGCTGGTCGATCCGCTCGACGGAACCAAGGAGTTCATCAACAAACGCAATGACTTCACGGTCAATATCGGGCTGATCTGGGACGGTGTGCCGGTGCTGGGCGCGCTGCACACCCCGGTCGACGGGATGGTCTGGGGCGGCGCGCTCGGCCACGGCGCCTGGGAGGAAACCGCCGAAGGAGTTCCGCACGCCGATCTCGGTGCGCAAGCCTGGGCCCGACGGCCTCACCATCGTCGCCAGCCGCAGCCATCGCAACCCCGAGCTCGAGGCCTATATCGACACCATGAACGTGAAGGAAAGCGTGTCCCGCGGCTCCGCTCTCAAATTCTGTCTGGTGGCGCGCGGCGAAGCCGATCTCTATCCGCGGACGGGCCCGACCATGGAATGGGATACCGCCGCCGGCCACGCTGTTCTGCTGGCAGCGGGCGGGTCGATGACGGCGTTCGACGGCTCCCCGTTCGAGTATGCGAAGCCGGACTTTCGCAACGGGCATTTCATCGCGCGCGGCGCGGTCTGACCGGGGCGGCGGGCGATGCGCCGGGCTGCCGCTCTTGCAACGCTCTGCCTCGGGCTGTGGGCAGCGGATGGGATCGCTGCCGAGCCTCCCGCTCCGCGCCACCCGCTTTCCGAAGGCAGCAGTCTGCGCGATATCGTGCCGCCGAAACCCGAGGCCGAGAAGCCGACGCCGGTGACCGGGCCGGCCACGCCTCCGAAGGAACCGGTCGAACGCCGCTCCCGCCAGCCGACAATGCCGCCGCGGATCGAGCCGAACGCCCCGCCGGAGAAACCGGCGCCGATCGAGACCCGCGATCCCGTCCAGCGTCCGGAGAAACCGAAACCGCCGATCGGCACCATCGACCCGCGCCCCGGCACCATCAGGACGTTTCCCGGGACGATCGAGGCGCGGTAGCAAGCGAGCGCCGCGGCCGTGACCGGCCGGGTCGGCGTGCTGCGGATCTAGGCCTCCATCGCCACCCGGCGAATGGCGGCGATGGCATACTCGATATCCGGGTCCTCGATGCCGAGATAGGTGACCGCCCGCAGCACCGTCGGCTGCACGGCGCTGATCTTCACCTCGTGCTCGGCCATCAGGCGACGCGAGAATTCGGGCGCGTCGATGCCGCTCCCGGACACGTCGAAGAACACCATGTTGGTCTCGACCGAGGCCGGATCGACCGCGATGCCGTCCACGTCCTCGATGCCCTCGGCGAGCCGCCGCGCGCGGGCATGGTCGTCGGCCAGCCGGTCGAGATGATTATCCAACGCATAGATCCCCGCCGCCGCGACGATTCCGGACTGCCGCAGCGCGCCGCCGAACTGGTGCTTGAAGCGCCAGCACTCCTCGATGAAATCCCTATCTCCGGCCAGCACCCCGCCGATCGGGCAGCCCAATCCTTTGGACAGGTCGATCCACGCGCTGTCGCATGGCGCCGCGAACTCGGCGAAGGAGATGCCAGAGGCGATCACCGCGTTCGGCAGTCTGGCGCCGTCCATATGGACCCGCATCCCATGCCTTCGGCCCGCCGCCGAAACGTCCTTGAGCGTGTCCAGCGGCCAGATCGTGCCGCCGGCCATATTCGCGGTGTTCTCCACCGACACCAGCTTCTGACGCGGCATGTGGCGGGATTTGGGGCGGATCAGCGCCTCGACCTGATCGGCGGTGAACCAGCCCTTGGTGCCCTTGATGGTGCGGGTCATCACACCGGCGAGCGCGCCGGGCCCCCCGACCTCGTAGTGCAGGGCGTGGCTGTTCTCCTCCAGGATGATCTCGTCGCCGTGGTCGCACCAGACCCGGTAGGAGATCTCGTTGCACATGGTGCCGCTCGGCAGGAACACGGCGGCCTCCTTGCCCAGCAGCTCCGCCACCTTCTCCTGCAGGCGGATGGCCGTGGGATCTTCGCCCGCCTGCTCGTCCCCCACCTCGGCCTCGGCGATGGCCTTGCGCATCTCCGGCGTCGGCCGGGTCGCGGTGTCGCTGTGCAGGTTCACACGGGGCTGGGCGGTCGGATTGGACGAGACCATGGGGCGGCTCCGGATGTTGGCGGCGAAACGTTGCGAAACGCGCGGTGCGTCCACACTTTAGAACCGTGACCGAGCGAGGAGAAAGACCGGATGTCCGAGACCCGCGCCATGCAGCGCCGTAACCTGCCCTTCAAGCTCTCCGCGCCGGAGAACGACCGGCTCGCGGTGCATGTCATCTACGCGCTGTACGCGGCCAACCTGGTGTTCCAGATCCCCATCGTGCTGGCGGTGATCATCGCCTACCTCAAGCGCGGCGATGTCGAGGGGACCTATCTGGAGACCCATGTCCGGTGGCAGATCCGAACATTCTGGCTCTGGCTGCTGATGACCATCATCGGCGGCCTGACCTGGTGGGTCCTGGGCTTCGGCTTCCTGCTCCTCGGCTTCGCCTATCTCTGGCTGATCTACCGGGTGGTCAAGGGGTGGCTGCGCCTGTCCAACGACGGTCCCATAGAGCGTCCGGCCGACTTCTTCTGACCAGCTGACGGGTTCAGAAGGACGCCAGGAAGCCCGCCCGGGCGGATATCACACGTTGCTGTCGGGGAATTCCGCCTTCTTCCGGGCCATGAACTCGATCAGCGCCTCGTCCACCGCCGGGTCGATCGCCGGCGCCTCGTAATCCGCCAGGGCCTTCTTCACCAGACCGCCCGCCCGCTGGTACGCGTCCCGGCTCCCCTCCGAGCTCCACTGCTCGTAGGTCGCGTTGTCGGCGATCGAGGAGCGGTAGAACGCCTTCTCGAAATTCGCCTGGGTATGGGTGCAGCCGAGGAAATGGGCGCCCGGTCCGACCTCGCGGATCGCATCCATCGCCTGGCCGTTCTCGCTCAGATCGACGCCTTCCAGCATGGTGCGCATCATGGCGCACTGGTCCGCGTCCATCATGAACTTCTCGTAGGAACTGACCAGTCCGCCCTCCAACCAGCCGGCGGCATGCAGGACGAAGTTCACGCCGCCCATGACGGTCGGCAGCAGGGTGTTCGCGCTTTCGAACGCCGCCTGGGCGTCCGGCACCTTCGAGCCACAGAGCGACCCGCCCGACCGGAACGGCACGTTGAGCCGCCGGGCGAGTTGGGCGCAACCGTAGAGCACCAGGGCGGGCTCCGGCGTGCCGAAGGTGGGCGCACCGGACTGCATCGAGATCGAGGACGCGAAGCTGCCGAAGATCACCGGCGCGCCCGGACGGCAGAGCTGGGCGAAGGCCATGCCGGCCATCGCCTCGGCCAGGGTCTGGGCCAGCGTGCCGGCCACCGTGACCGGCGACATGGCGCCCGCCAGGATGAACGGCGTGGTGATCACCGCCTGGTTGCTGCGCGCGTAGTTCTTCAACGCACCGAGCATGGTGGCGTCCCAGGTCATCGGCGAGTTGGCGTTGATCAGCGAGACCAGGACCGTGTTGTTCTCGACGAACTCGGCGCCGAAGACGATCTTCGCCATCTCCAGCGTGTCCAGCGCCCGATCCGGATGGGTGACCGACCCCATGAACGGTTTGTCCGAGTACTTGATATGGGCATAGACCATATCGAAGTGCCGCTTGTTCACCGGCAGATCGACCGGTTCGCATACCGTACCGCCGGAATGGTGCAGGCCCTGGTGGCTGTAGGCCAGCTTCACGAAATTCTGGAAGTCCTCGATCGTCGCGTAGCGTCGGCCGCCGTCGATGTCGCTGACGAAGGGCGGACCGTAGACCGGCGCGAAGACCGTATTGCCGCCACCGATCTCGACGGAGCGCTCGGGATTGCGGGCATGCTGGGTGAAGGTGGCCGGCGCCGTCCTGATCAGTTCGCGGGCGAGACCGCGGGGGATGTGAACCCGCTCTCCGTCGATATCGGCGCCGGCATCGCGCCACATCGCAAGGGACTCGGCGTCGTCGCGGAACTCGATGCCGATCTCTTCCAGGATCGTCTCGGCATTGTTCTCGATGATCTCCAACCCCTCCTGCGACAGCACGTCGAAAGTGCCGATACGCCGGGCGATGAAAGGGCTGTAGAGGGTCGAGGGTCTGCCCCTCGCCGCGCGGCGCGCGTCCCGTCCGCCGCCGCCCGAACGCCCGCGCCTCTCCCGGCGGCCGCCGGCCTCTTCGATCCCCGCAGTCTCCGCCAAATCGTCGCTCATGGCCGGTCTCCAACACCACGCTGTGGCACGATATTGCGCCCGTGCGGCCAGGGTTCTGCGCCGGGCGCGACAGGAACAAGTCGGAGTTGGACCATCGGACCGACGATTGCCTCCTCGCGGCCTCGGGACTTGCCGGTCGTGCGGGGTGGTCGCATACTTTTCCGATAACCGACACAAAGGGCAGAACGACGTCCCGTCGGATCCGCCCAAGGGAGGTCCCATGGGCCCGCATCGCTTACCGCACCGCCGGACGGGTTTCGCCGCGGCCGTCTCTATGGGGCTCGCCGCCCTCTTCACGTTTGCCGCGCCCGCCGAAGCCGACCGCACGCGGTCGCCAGGGCAGGAGAACGCCCTCCCGCCGCAGGTGCTCGGGCTGGTCGCCCATATGACGCCGATCCCGCTGCTCTGCGACGGCGGTACATGCCAGGCGCTTGTCTCCTCGTTCTGCCTGCAGGAGGACCGGCCGCCACCGGCTGCCGGCCAGGCCTACGACACGGCCGGAGGCGGTGACGTCACCCTGATCGTCCAGAAGTCCGACGGCAGCACGCGGGAGTTCTCCGCCACCGGCCTGTTGGCCTATACCAGCGACGGGCATTTCACCCGCACCCGGATCTCGATGGACTCCGCCCGTCTGGCCTCCCTCGACGCCAGCGCCGTCTCGGTCCGGATCGCGCCCATGGTCTCCCTGGTGCCGCTCACCGATCAGCCGCTGCCCGCCGCCATCGCCGAACGCGATGCCGAGACCGCCTTCGGCTCGCCGCGGTTCACCGCGTCCGATTTCTTCCATCCGGGCAAGACCAGGCCGGACGCGGCGGTGACGCTGACTCGGATGATCGACCGGCTGCCGACGGCGGTATCCGGCGGAGTCGATCCGAACGCGGTCGACCCGTTCAAACGGGCGGCGCTCTGGACCAGCGTCACCGGATCCGGCGAATTGAAGAGCCTCTCGGACGCGGGCATCGCCCGGGCCAAGAGCGAACTCGATCGCTGCGGCCAGTTCGCCGAGATGGGCTTCAAGCTGACCCTGCGCGGCTGTCTCGAAGGCGCCCACGACCGCACGATGCGCGAGGTCAACGACGAGCTCTGGGAGGCGGAGGTCGGGTATTGAAACGCTCGATCGTGGAGGAAACAACCTAAAGCGATACTCAACGGGCGCTCACGGTGACCGCCTGCGAGCAATACCGACATGGTACGCCAAAGTGATCTGCACTGTGGTCGGCCCGGGTCACGGGATAGGCTTGCTTCCGTAAACGACCGAATCAACAGGCCATAAGCTTCATGCGCATCCTTGTCACCGGCAGTACCGGCCATCTCGGCGAGGGGCTGATGCGCGTACTGGCCGGCGGCCCGCACGCAGCGGTCGGGCTCGACATCAAGGCCGGACCTTACACCGACATCGTCGGCTCCATCGCCGATCCCGGTCCGGTCGCCGAGGCGATGGCCGGGGCCGATGCCGTCCTGCACACCGCCACCCTGCACAAACCCCATGTGGGAACCCACAGCCGTCAGGCGTTCGTCGACACCAACATCACCGGCACCCTCACCCTGCTGGAGGAGGCGGTGCGTGTCGGCGTGTCCGCCTTTATCTTCACCAGCACCACCAGCGCCTTCGGCGACGCCCTGACGCCGGCGCCAGGCGACCCGCCCGCCTGGATCGACGAGAGCGTGCGCGGGGCGCCCAAGAACATCTACGGCGTCACCAAGACCGCGGCGGAGGACCTTTGCCAACTCTTCCACCGTCGGCACGGCCTGCCCTGCCTGATCCTCCGCACATCGCGGTTTTTTCCGGAGGAGGACGACAACCGGGAGCGGCGCGCCCGCTGGGCCGATGCCAACGCCAAGGCCAACGAGTTCCTGTTCCGACGGGTCGACCTGGCAGATGCGGCGCAGGCCCATCTCGACGCCCTCGACCGGGCACCGGAGATCGGGTTCGCGCGCTACATCATCAGCGCCACAACCCCCTTCACCCGCGCCGACCTGCCGAGGCTTCGCACCGATCCCGCCGCCGTCGTCGGACGTCAGTTTCCCGAGCTCGAGTTGGTCTATACCCGCCTCGGATACCGGATGTTCGACGAGATCGACCGGGTCTACGACAACGCCAAGGCGCGCTCCGAACTCGGGTGGGCACCAGTATTCGACTTCGCCCGTATCCTCGACCAGCTTTCCCGCCGCCAGCCGATCGGCAGCGCCCTGGCCCGCGCGGTCGGCAGCAAGGGCTACCATGAGATCGTCTTCGAGGACGGCCCCTATCCGGTCGAGTGACACCGGCATGAGGCAATCAAACACGCAATACGCGCATGCATTGACATCATACGCTATCTATCGGTAATATCCCCGAACGACTGAGGTCCACCCTGGGCTTCCTCCGTCCCTTGCGGACATGTCGAAAGAGCCGCGGCCCCCCTACCGCGGCTCTTTTTTTACGGCTTCTCGAATACGCCGAGGGCAACGCCCACATGGTCGCCGTCGAAGTTATGAGCCATGTTCCGCATCTTCTCGCCAGCGGTCTCACCCATGAGAATGTCGCCCGCCTGCAGCGGTGCCGCCTCCCCCGTCTCCGCCCGTCGCCGGGCCTCCTGCCGCCGGGCGATGGAGCCGGCCTTGGCCTCCGCCGTGAGGTCCCGCAGCTCGACGGTGCGGAAACCTGCCTTCTCGCACAGGGCCAGCATGTCGCCCACGGGAATGAGATGGCTGAGGTCCGGCCGCTCGGCCCAGGGCGTCGGATAGCGGGGATTGCCCCCGGGTCCCAGCACCACGTCGTAGAAGCAGAAGCGCCCGCCCGGCTTCAGGAGCCGGAACGCCTCGCGATACACGCCCTCCTTGTCCGGAATGTTCATGCAGGCATGCAGGGTGGTGACGATATCGAACGCGCCCGCGTCGAGGCCCGTCGCCGTCGCGTCGCCCTCCACCACCCGGATCCTGTCCGTGAGACCGACGGCGGCGTTGATCGCGCGCGCCGTCGCGCAGAAGCTCGGCGTCAGGTCGACCGCCGTGACCTCGGCACCGACCGTATCGGCGAAGACCCGCGCCGAGCCGCCGAGACCGGATCCCAGGTCGGCGACCGTCATCTCCGACGCCATTCCGGTCGCGTCGATGACGTCCTCGGTACCCGCCTGACCGCGCATATGCATCTGATCGATGGCGGTAAAGTCGGCCCGGCCCGGCGTGTCGATGCCATGCTCGGCGAGGCGCCGCAGCAGCATTTCGAACAGGCCGCTGCGTTCGTAGTGCTCGGCGACGGCGCTCATCGGTTGACTCCCTCTCGGTTCGCTCCCCCGGCCTCAGCCCCAGAGCTCCGGCTCCGGCGGCATTACCGTACTGCCGTCATAAACCAGACCCGGCTCGCGATCCCTCGCGAGCAGCAGCGGCGCGTCCAGATCCACCAGTTCGGCCCCCTGGGAGACGATCATCCCCGGCGCCATGGCGAGGGAGGTCCCGATCATGCAGCCGACCATCACCCGGAAGCCCCGCCGCTCCGCCTCGGCCTTGAGACGCAGCGCCTCGGTCAGGCCGCCGGTCTTGTCGAGCTTGATGTTGATCATGTCGTATTTCCCCTCGAGCGCGTCGAGGGTGGCGGTGTCGTGGCAGCTCTCGTCGGCGCAGACCGCCGTCGGGCGCGCCGCACCGATCAGGGCGGCATCATCGCCGGCGGGCAGCGGCTGCTCGATCATCGACACGCCGAGGGCGGCAAGTTTCGGCGCGATCTCCCTATAGGCCGCGAGGTCCCAGGCCTCGTTGGCGTCGACCACCAGATCGACCCCCGGCGCATTGTCGCGGATCCGGGAGACGCGGGCGAGATCCTTGCCGTCGCCGGTCATCTTCAGCTTGAGGCGCGGCCGATGGGCGTTCTCGCGGGCCGCCTCGCCCATGGCGTCCGGGCTGTCGACGGAAAGGGTGTAGACGGTGGTCACAGGCTGCGGCGCGGCGTCGAGGCCGGCGATCTGCCAGGCCGGCAGCCCCCGGGTCTTCGCTTCCAGGTCCCAGAGCGCGCAATCCACGGCGTTGCGCGCGGCGCCCGCCGGCAGGATGCCGAGGAGCCCCTCCCGGTCGACGCCGCCGGCGACGGCGTCGGCCACGCCCTCGATCTGCGCGATCACGCTGTCCACGGTCTCGCCGTACCGGGCGTAGGGCACGCACTCGCCGCGGCCGACCGTCCCGCCGTCGGTAACGGTGACCAGCACCACTTCCGCTTCCGTCCGGGCGCCGCGGGAAATGCGGAACACTCCGCGGATCGGCCAGCTTTCGCGGGCGACGGCCAGCATGCGAGACATCGGATACTCCCTGGAACGGTTCGGCTCTTGGACGGGGCGTGCGGTTTCGGGGCTATTTGACGGTGAGCTTGGCGACCTGGATGTTCACGATCAAATCCGGATCGACCAACTCGCGCAACAGCCGCCACGCATTGTTGCGCACCTTCTGGATGCCGTCATAGCCGTTGAGTTGCTGGGGGGTGAGGCTGGACAGGTAGACGATCAGCCCGTCCCGGATCCGCGGTTCCTGGGCGGCGATCGCCGCCACCGCTCCTTCGTTCGACAGCTCGATCGTCAGGCTGAGCAGCAGGAAGACCGGGTAGCCCCGGTTGGACTGAAGGTTCACCACGAACTCGTCGAGGGTGTGGAACACGGCGCCGGCCGGGCTCGGTTGTGCCGGCGACGGCGCCGTGTTGGCGAGCCGCTCCATCTCCGCCTTCTGCTCCGCCGTCATCTCCGGCTCCGGGGCGCCGAATCCGGGGATCAGCCCCGCGAGAAAGGCGCCGGCCCCGGCGCCGATCAGCAGCAGCAGGGGCAGCAGGACGAAGAGAAGCAGTTTCTTCATGACGGCTCGGCTCTCGCCCTCGTCCGGTTCCGCAGGAAATACGCGTCAAACACTTTCAAATCCTATATAATCACGGATCGCGACCGTACACGAGGATCGATCGTCCCGATTTGCCATGGCCAAGCCCGCCGAAAGCGACTGGATGAAATTCGCCCGCGCCCAGCCGAGCGTGAGCGCCGAGGAACGCGCGCCGGGCGCGGCGGCCAGGGCCGAGTTGTTCATCATCGAACTCGCCGACGAGAACCTGCTGCTCAAGATCAAGCGGGACGACGGCCGGGTCGCCCTGGTCGAACTGACCCCGGAGACCGCGT
Organism: Thalassobaculum sp.; assembly: GCA_048983575.1. Classification (GTDB taxonomy): domain Bacteria; phylum Pseudomonadota; class Alphaproteobacteria; order Thalassobaculales; family Thalassobaculaceae; genus Thalassobaculum. The sequence continues at coordinate 3,876,315 of JBLZTD010000001.1, forward strand.
TCTACCTCCGCGAATACCTGACCAACGCCCTCGCCACCATCGGGATGCCGGATTAGCCTCCAGCCGACCGAGACACGTGCGGCTCCCGCTCCGGTCCGAAATCCGGCGTCAGCCCGCCTACCGCCCGACGGCGTAGCCCTGCATGCCGCGCGGATTGGCGCCGGCCTTGAGCATCCGGCCGTCCTTCACCGCCGCGCTGAGCCGGCCCTCGGACCAGTCCTCGCCGACCTCGAACGTCGTGGCCCCGGCGCTTGCAGTTCCTTCACCGTCGCCTCGGGGAAGCGGCCCTCGAGCACCAGCTTGCCGGGCTTGCGGCCGCGCGGCCAGAACGAACTCGGGAAATGCTCGCTGTGGAAGGCCGGGCAGTCGATCGACTCCTGCAGGTTCATGCCGTGCTCGAGCATGGTGCAGGAACATCAGGGTCTGCCACTGGTCCTGCTGGTCGCCGCCCGGCGTACCGAAAGCCATGTAAGGCTCGCCGTCGCGGAGCGCGAACGCTGGGCGACAGGGTGGTGCGCGGCCGCGCGCTTCGGCCCGAGCGCCGAGGGCGAACGCTCGTCGAGCCAGAACATCTGGCGCGCGGTTGCCCATGCAGAAGCCGAGCTCCGGGATGATCGGCGAGGACTGCAGCCAGCCACCGCTCGGCGTGGCCGAGAACATGTTGCCGTCCTTGTCGATCACGTCGATATGGACCGTATCGCCCTTCATCGCCCCGCTCTTGGACGACGGTCGGCTCGCCGATGCCCATGCGCTGCCATCTCGCGCGGGTCGAGGGCGACGTCGACGCCCAGCGCCGCGTCGATCGAGCCGAGATAGCCCTCGATCGTACCAGGCCGAAGATCCATCGACGCCTTCTCGCCGATCAGTCCCCGGCGCTGGGCATTATATTCCGGGGCGAGCAGGGTCTGCGATCGGCACGTCGGCGATAATCGGGGTCGCCGTAGAACGCCTCCCGGTCGGCCATGGCGAGCTTGATCGCCTCGACCACCGTGTGCACGAAATCGGGCCCGGTCGGGTCCATGTCGCCGACGCCCATGCCGTCCAGCAGGGCGAGCTGCTGCAGCATCGACGGGCCCTGGCTCCACGGGCCGCACTTGGCCACGGTGTAGCGGCCCCACTCGTAGGTCGCCGGCTCTTCGTAATGGGACGCCCAGCCCGCCAGATCGTCGGCGGTGAGCAGGCCGAGATGGCGGCGGCCGGACACGTCCATCATCGGCGCCGCGTGGAAATACGAGTTCGATCGCCTCGGCGACCCAGCCGCGGTACCAGATGTCGCGGGCCCGGTCGATCACCGCCTCGCGCGATCCGCCGCCGGCCTCGGCCTCGCGCACGATCCGGGCGTAGGTCTCGCCCATCGTCGGGTTGGCGAACAGGCTGCCCGGCGCCGGCGGCTCGCCGTTCTTCAGGTAGATTGCCGCCGAGGTCGGCCATTCGGTCTCGAACAGGTCCTTCACCGTGTTGATGGTCGCCGCGATCCGGCCAACCGCCGGGTAGCCGTTGACCGCATAGTCGATCGCCGGCTCCAGCACCTCGGCCAGGGACATCGTGCCGTGGTCCCGCAGCAGCCTGAGCCAGCCGTCGAAGGCGCCCGGCACCACGGCCGGCAGGAATCCGCTGCCGGGTACCAGATCGAGACCGAGGCCGCGGATCGCGTCCATCGTCATCGCCGCCGGGCTCGGCCCCTGGGCGCAGAGCGCCTGCAACTTGCCGGTCTTGCGGCTGTAGAACAGCGCCGGCAGATCGCCGCCCGGACCGTTCAGATGCGGTTCGACGACCTGGAGCGTGAAACCGCTGGTCACCGCGGCGTCGAAGGCGTTTCCGCCGCGCTCGAGCGCCCGCATGCCGGCGGCGGATCCGAGCCAGTGGGTGGAGGCGACGACACCGAAGGTGCCGCGGATTTCCGGGCGCGTCGTGAACATGGCGCAGACTCTTGGAACGGTTTTCGCAAGGGATTGGCCGACACTATAGAAGCGGGGGCAAGCGCCCGGCAAGAACTGCCCGGTGCGGACCCCGACCCGAAGACCGTCGGGCAGGCATCTGGAAGCTCGTTGTGTATCGGCAACGAGTCGCCTATACTGCACGGTGGTCGAGAAACGATCGGTTCGGAGCTTTTCCGGATCTACGGCAAAACAGGAGTTTTCCGCCGTGACAAACTTTGCAGCCGCATCGGCCATCCTCGGAGGCGCATCCGGGGGGAATGGCGGACTTCTGGGCGCCGCGTATGGCGGCGGCTCCACGATGTCGGCGATTGCCGCCTGGCGCAGCTATGAACGCGACCAGGTCGCCGCCCGTCAGGCTTTCCTCGACCGCTCCGACGTTCAGACCGCCCTTGAGGATTTCAAGAAGGGCGTCTCCAAGCTGGATACCGTCGACGAGCTGCTGGAGGATCGCGACACCTTCCAGTTCGTCCTGACGGCCTTCGGCCTCGATGCCGACATCAACAACCCCGGCAAGATCCGCAAGGTCATCGAGAGCGACCCGGACGACGTGAACTCGTTTGCCAACCGGCTGGCCGACAGCCGCTACGGGCAACTCGCGAAGTTCCTCGACACGGTCGAGTTCGGGGTCAAAAACCTGAAGGTCTCGACCAAGCAGACCGAGGTCATCGACAAGTACCTCACCGTCCAGTTCGAGCGCAGCCTGGGCGCGCAGAATTCCGCGGCACGCGACGCGCTGTTCTTCCTGCGCCGCATCAATTCCGTCGGCAGCACCTTCGAGATCCTGGGCGATTCCGCGCTGCGCGCGATCGTCACCGACGCCCTGAACCTTCCGCCGCAGATCGCCAGGCAGTCGGTCGAAAAGCAGGCCTCCCTGGTGGAGCGGGGCCTCGATCTCGACAAGATGAAGCTGAGTGGCACCTCGGCCACGGAGCGGAACCGGCTCGATCAGCTGAAGACGGATCTGACGGCCATCTCCGACGGCTCGAAGGCCATCAAATCGGCCATCGCCACCCTGACCTCGATCGTCGACAGCCTCGAGTCCGTCCGCACGAAATACGAGGACCTTCCGAACATCACCGACCCGGCGGGCGTAAACGCGGCGGAGATCGCCGTGCAGGAAGGCGCGATCCCCGACCTGCTGCGTCAGCGCGGCCTGGTCGCGGTCGCCAACCAGGCGTCCCAGAACACCCGCATCGTCCTGGACGAACTGGACAAGATAGCCCTGCAGATCCGCAACGCCGAAGATCAGGAAGAGTTCGATACGCTTCAGGCGAAATACGTCGACTACGCTGACCGTATCCTGGGCGATGACGGGTTCATCAACACCGCCACCTTCTACGATCCGGCCACCGGCCAGACACAGAACCTGCTGCGCAACGGGACCGCCGGCGCCCTGCCTGCCGGCACCGACGCGGTCGCCGCGGAAATCAACACCGTCGTTGCCACCGACGGGACCAAGGCGATCACCCGGTCAACCGACCTGGCGGGATTCCTCACCGACCTGCAGGCCGCCCGGGACGCCGTGAACGGCGCCACCTTCGCGACCCGCTCCGCCGATGTCGATACCGCCGATGCGAGCTTCGATGCCGCGAACGCGACCTTCAAGACCTCGGAACAGCAGAACGCCATCAACGTCGTCAGCATCACCAACGCGCTGAACAATGTCGACTTCGCGAAGGCGCTGGACACCCAGTCGCTGACGACCGGACTGCTGTCCATCGACGACAGCCTGGACCGGGCGACGACCATCGAGCGCGTATTGTCCGACATCCGTACCCTGGCGAAGGACGCTCAGAAGGACGGCGCGGATCTTACCGAGATCAACGCCTACTACACCGCCCGGCTCGGCGAGCTTAACCAGTTGATCAACACGCCCGGCGAGGCCAGCGACGGCACCGGATCGATCACCTTCGACAATCTGCTTGCGGACGGCACGGTCAACTACACCGTGTTCGACACGACCCAGGCGCGGGCGGAGGGCGGCGACCTCGGCGCCTCGATCTACGACCTGCTGCCCGCATCGATTGCCGACGCCGCGGCCGGCGAGGCTCTGGTCACCCAACTCGACGACGATCTGAGTCCGGCGCTGAAGACGGTGACCGACCAGTTGACCCGCGACCGGACCGTGATCTCCTACGCGCTCGAGTCCATGGACCCGCGCGGCAAGCTGGACACCGAGGTCCGCAACTTCCGCGTCCAGCTCGACGAGCTGATCGCGGGCGCGGAATCAGACGGCGACAACCTGCTCGGTGAATTCGCCAAGGACATCAAGGTCGCGCTCGGCGCGCTCGGCTCGACCATCACCATCGACGCTCAGTCCTCGTTCGAGCAGAACTTCCGCTCGGCCCTGAACGGGTTCGACTACGTGGCGATCAGCGCCGGCGACGACACCGCCCGCGTGAGCGCCCTCAACGACGCCCTGTTCTACGCCCAGGGAACCCTCGGGCGCCTGAAGGCGGAATCCTACGCGCTCGGCATTCAGCGCGAGATCATCAACGAGGAGAAGATCGCGATCGAAGGCGACGGCGGCAGCGCCAGCGACTTCCTCAAGCCGATCGAATTCACCGACGAGGCGCAGAAGTTCATCGAGCGCTACCTGATCCAGAAGGATCTGGAGTCCCAGGGCTTCAGCCTGAACCAGAACTTCAACGTCGACAGCGCCTTGGCGAGCCAGATCGGATCGATCCTGCCCCAGTCCAATGGTCTGCTGAACTTCGTGGTCTAGCCCGGCCGATCTTCTACTCGGGCCCATCTTCTACTCGGGCCCATCTTCTACTCGGGCCCATCTTCTACTCGGGCCCATCTTCTACTCGGGCTCGGCGGCGTCCTCTGTCAGGCCCGCACGACCGGCGCATTCCCGCAACACCCAGACCCGGATCGCGCTGGAAAGGTTCGCCGCACGGTCACGGTCGATCTCCGCCACCAGCGCGTTTACCGACACGCCGCGCTCGTCGGCGAATCCCGACAGCAGGTCCCAGAACGCCTGCTCCATCGACACGCTGGTCGCATGACCGGCGATCACGACGGACCGTTTGCGCGGAGCGGCCGGATCGCCGGCGTCGGCCGTCACCCAGCGGTTCCCGACGGTTCGGGGCCCAGCATCGCTTCGGGTCGGACCCACCGGTCGAAATCCTCCTCCGACACCAGATCGAGGGCGCGGGCGGCCTGCTTGAGCGTGGTGCCCTCCTCATGTGCCGTCTTGGCGATCTTCGCCGCGGCATCGTAACCGATATGCGGTGCCAGGGCGGTGACCAGCATGAGGCTGCGCCCGAGCAGGTCCTCGATGCGGGCCCGATCGGCCTCCATCCCCTCGACGCACCGTTCCGCGAAGCTGGCCGCCGCGTCCCCGAGCAGGCGGATCGACTGCAACAGCGCATCCGCCATCACCGGCTTGAAGACATTGAGTTCGAAGTGACCGGTCGCGCCGGCGACGGTGATCGCCGTGTGGTTGCCCATCACCCGGGCGCAGACCTGGGTCAGGGCTTCAGCCTGGGTCGGATTGACCTTGCCCGGCATGATCGATGAGCCCGGCTCGTTCGCCGGCAGGACCAGTTCGCCGATGCCGCAGCGCGGCCCCGATCCGAGCAGGCGCACGTCGTTCGCCACCTTCATCAGGGAGACCGCGACCGTGTTTAACGCCCCGGACATCTCGACCACCGCATCGTGGGCCGCCAGGGCCTCGAACTTGTTCGCAGCCGAGGTGAACGGCAGGCCGGTCAGGTCCCGGAGTTCCTCGACGAACGCCTCGGCGAAACCCGGCTCGGCATTGACGCCGGTCCCGACCGCCGTCCCGCCCTGGGCCACCGCCGACAGCCGCGGCAGAGCCGCCTCGATCCGGGCGATACCCGTCTCGACCTGAAATGCCCAGGCCCCGACCGCGTCGCCGAGGCGCAGCGGCGTGGCGTCCTGAAGATGCGTCCTTCCGATCTTGACGATGTCGTGGAACGCGTCCGCCTTATCCGACAGAGCCTTGTGGAGCCGGTGCATGCCGGGCAGCAGGCGCCCGTGGATCTCCCGCACACCGGCAATGTGCATCGCGGTCGGAAAACTGTCGTTGGACGACTGGCCGCGGTTGACGTGGTCGTTCGGGTGAACCGGACGCTTCGCGCCCCGCTCGCTGCCGAGATGCTCGTTCGCCAGGTTCGAGATCACCTCGTTGAGGTTCATGTTCGTCTGGGTGCCCGAACCGGTTTGCCAGACCACCAAAGGAAACTCGCCGTCTCGGCGGCCGGTGGCAATCTCGGCCGCGGCGGCGTCGATCGCCTTCGCCAATCCGCTCTCGAGAACGCCGAGACGCCGGTTGGCGCGGGCTGCCGCCTGCTTCTGCAGGGCAAAAGCGTGGATGAGAGCGATGGGCATCCGGCCCTCGCCGATGGGAAAGTTTTCCAGGCTGCGCTGGGTCTGGGCGCCCCAAAGTCGGTCGGCCGGGACGTCGACGGCACCCAGGCTGTCGGTTTCCTTACGGGTCGCGGCCACGGGACTCTCCTCGGTCGGTCAATCTCAGCGTCGGAAGACGGCTGCCAACTCGATGTGGGGAGACCAGAGAAACTGGTCAATCGGAACCAGTCGATCGAGGCGATACCCCCCGGCGACCAGGGTGGCCGCGTCGCGGGCGAAGGTCGCCGGGTTGCACGAGACGCCGACCACGGTCGGGACCGCGCTCTCTGCCAGGGCAGCGGCCTGGGCCTTGGCGCCGGCGCGGGGCGGATCGAACACCGCGACATCGACGCCCTCGAGCTCCCGGCCGGCAAACGGCAGGCTGAAGAGATCGCGCTGCTCGGTCGTCAAACGGGCACCGATACCGGCGGCGTCCGCCGCCTTGCGAAGGGCCGCGAGAGCCGGCCCGTCGCCGTCCACCGCATGCACCGGCCCGTCCTTCACCAGGGGCAAGGACAGGGTGCCGATCCCTGAGAACAGGTCGAGCCGGCGGCCCGCCTTCCCCGCTGCGTCCAGCACGGTGTCCCGGATCGCCGTCTCCCCCGACGCGGTCGCCTGCAGAAAGCTGCCCGGGGGCGGCGTGACGTCCACGCCGCCGAAGCGGATCGTCGCCGGTCGCCGCACCGCCAACGGCTCCGGGGCGGGATCGGAGTCGCCGGCCACACGCATCGACAGCCGTGCGAGCCCCTCGGTCTCGGCAAATGCGGCCCAGGCCTCGCGCTCGGCGAGATCGGGCCCGCGCGGAAGCACGACCAGCACGTCGAGGCCGCTATGGAGATGGTTGACGATGACGTCGCCCGCCTGGCCCGGCTGCAGCGCCGCGTGCATCCGTTCGCTGAACGGGTGAAGAAGGGCCTGGATCGGCGGGGTAAGAACGGGACAGAGGTCGATCGGTTCGATCCGCGAGCCGCCCCGCTGATGAAAGCCGACCACGGTACGCTCCGCCAGGCGACGAACCGCGAAGTCGGCACGTCGCCGGGTCTCCGGCGCGGCCGCGGCCAACGGTGCCATCGGCGGATCGACGATCCCCACCCGGGCCAGATGCTGACGGATCTGAGCGACCTTCCAGTCTCGGTAGGGTTCGTCGCGCCAATGCTGCAACGCGCAGCCGCCACAGGCCATGAAATGCGGACAGCGTGGGTCGACCCGATCCTCAGCGGTGCTCAGCAGCTCGAGCGGCTCTCCGGCCACGCCCTCGCCGCGATCCGCCACCGGCTGAACCCGCACCCGCTCGCCGGGCAGGGTGAACGGCACGAAGACCAGGCGCTCGCGCGTGTCGTAACCGACCTTCACGGTCGCGGTGCCGACGCCGTCGCCGCGGCCGCCAACGGTCTCGATCACCACGTCAACCGGGCTCGCATTGGCGGGGATGCGGCCTTTCTTCATTGGCGTATGGGCGGGGCGTCTGCGGCGCGGCGGCATGGCGGCTCGGTCTGGTTGCCGATCCCGCGGGGACCGGGATGTCTGCATGAGGGTCGGTGTAGCCGAAGAGCGGGCGCCCGACCAGCCCGGGACCCGCGAAACCGCGAGCCCGTCAGCCGGTATGCGGAACGCGGCCGGGTCGCGTGACGATCCAGCTCGCGACCGTGGCCATCACCGCGATACCTAAACCGGGGATCCAGATCCGCTCGGGAAACGAGACCAGCAGCGCAGTCGCCGCCACGGACATCGCGACCACGGCCGCGATCTTGGCCCGGGTCGGAATCACCCGGTGCCGGTGCCAGGCCCGCAGACCTTGGCCGAAACGGGGATGGTTGTAGAGCCAGAGATGCAAGCGGTGGGAGGATCGCGAGAAAGCCCAGAGCGCGATCAAAAGGAACACCGTACCCGGAAGCCCCGGGAGGATGACGCCGGCCACGCCCACGGCGAGGCAAACGACGCCGACGATCTGCAGCCCGATTTTCGCCGCACCGCAAAGCTCCGCCGGCAGCGCGATCTCCTCGTCCTCGCGGCGGTCGGATTCGAAGCGGGTCACGTCCTGGCTCATGGCGAGTAAATGTCGCAGATACCCGTCAATACAAGGTTAAAGCGGTGGAACCGTAGGAGCGAAGATTACTGCGCCGCGCTGCCGAGCGCCAGATTGCGGAGTTCGCCGCACAGTTCCGGCCGTCCGCCGCAACAGTCCTCGACCAGGAACAAAAGGAGTGTCCGGATGCCGTCGACATCGCTGCGATAGAAAACGTTGCGGCCACGCCGACTTCGACCGAACCAGCCGCGCCTGTTCCAGCAGCGCGAGATGGTGGGACAAGGTGGACGCCGCGACGCCCACGTCCCTGGCGATTACTCCAGCCGACAGCCCCTCCGGCCCGGTCCGCACCAGGAGTTTGAAGATCGCAAGTCGTTTGTCTTGCGCAAGCGCGGAGAGCGCGGCGACGACGCTGGCCGTTTCCATGGCCGGACAGTCACCGAAGACCGTGACGGTTCGACTGAAATTAGATGACAGTTACATGAAAAGACGGCCGGTTACCCGTTCGGGCGGAGCAGCACCTTGCCGTCGCGCCCGTAGGTCCCGGCGTGGCGCATGGCCGCGTCGATCTGTTCGAGCGGATAGCGGGCCTCGACCGGCACCGACAAGGTGCCGTCCTGGATCCGGCCGGCCAGATCCTGGTACATCGCGGCCACCTCTCCGTAGTCCATGCCCGAGGCGACCTTGGCGAGCCAGAAGCCGGTCAGGCTCAGCCCCTTGAAGACCAGATGGTCGGCGGTGATCTCGCAGGGCTGGCCGGACAGCAGCCCGTAATTCACGATCACCCCGCCCGAGGCCAAACAATCGGCGAGTTGGCTCACCAGCGACCCGGCGACAGCGTCAACGGCCAGCCGGATCTCCGCCCCGCCGGTGGCGGCGTGGACCCGGTCGGCCAGATCGTCGCCATCGACCACGACCACATCGGCCCCCTGATCCATTAACGGCTCGATCAGTTCCGGCCGGCGCACCACGTTCACGGTGCGGATACCCGCCGCGGCGGCGAGACGGATCAGGTTGATGCCGACACCGGAATTGGCCGCGTCCTGGATCACCCAGTCGCCGGGCGCCAGATCCACATAGTCCTCCAGCATCCGGTAGGCGGTGGCGCCGTTCACCTTCAGCATCGCCGCCTGCTCGACATCGATATCGGCCGGCAGCTTCACCGCCTGGGTGCCCTTGAGGACGACCTTATGCGCCCAGTTTGTCCGGCCGAGGCTCAGCACCACGTCTCCAGGGGCGAGGTGCTCCACATCGCTCCCCACCGCCTCGACCGTACCGACGCCCTCGATCCCGAGACGTGAGGGCACTTCAGGCCGGCTGGCGTACTTGCCCTCGATCAGCAGCAGGTCGGCCGGGTTGATCGAGCAGGCAGAGAGCCGGACGACGATTTCGTCGATGCCCGGCGCGCCGGGTTCGTCCACCTGGACCGCCTTGACCACCTCGTGCGCCGGTCCGATCGCCGTGAGTTCCGCTGCCAGCATTGCCGCCTCCTCCGTCAGGTCATGTCCCGGGCGCCCGCCTAGTCGAGCTCGGGCTGCGCATCGCCCTCCAATGGGACGTTGAACGCGTTCAGGGTCATCGAGATCAGGGTGTAGTAGCCGAGGATGCCGACTAGATCGACCACCCCCCGCTCGCCCAGAACCTCCACCGCCTCGGCATAGAGTTCGTCCGTGACCTTGCGATCACGGTGCAGGGCGGCGGCGAAATCGTGCACCACCCGCTCGTCCCGCTTCTCGAAGGGCGGGGTCCGACGGGTGCGGATCGCCTCGACAACCTCCTCCGTCAGCCCGGCCTTTAGCGCGATCGGCTTGTGCACCGTCCATTCGAACTGCGCCCCCCAGACCCGGCCGGTCACCAGGATCGCCAGTTCCGAAAGACGCGGCTCCAACGACGAGCCGTAGCGGCAGAATGCGCCGAGCTGCTGCGCCTTGTCGGCCAGATCCGGCGAGGTCAGCCAGATCGCCAGCGGGCCCTGAACCTTGCCGCGCGGTCCGGACGCGATCTCGTCATGGATGCGGCGCTGCTCCGGCGACAGCTTATCGGGCTCGGGCAGCGTCAGACGGGGCGGCGGCAGGACGGGGGGCATGCGGTTTCCTCCGGAACGGTGTTTTCGGTATGCGGTGCGCGGCCTTCTTGAATTAGCCGTCTTTACGCGGCCGTCGCGGCGACCGGCTCTTCGCGGGCGATCCCGCCGTTGCTGTCGAGTACCCGCTCGAACCAAGCATGGATCGGATCGGCGCTCTCCACCAGTTGGAAGGTCGAGGTCAGACGCGCCCACTGGAGGGAACCGAACAGGATGTAGTCCGCATAGGCCGGGGTGGTGCCGCCGATGAAGGGCTGATCCGCTACCACCAGCCGGATCGGCTCGAGCGCGTTGCGGAAGGCGCCGACCTTTTCCTCGCGGCCGGCCTGGAAGGCCTCCAGCGTCGTGCCGAAACGCTGCTCGCGCGAGGTGCGGAAATACTCCCGACAGGTCTCGTCGACGCAGTCGATCACGTCGGCGACGATCAGCGGCGCGATCAGCGGCTGCACCATACGGTCGACGAAGCCGTTGATCGCCTTGGCCATGCCCCGGCCGGCGGCACCCGCGTCCGGCCCGCCGAACAGGGACGGTCTGTCCGCATACGCGTCCTCCAGGTAGCAGGCGATGGCGAAGCTGTCGGCCACGACCGTCTCGCCGTCCTTCAGCACGGGCACCAGCTTCTGGCCGGAAAAGGCGACCTTCTCCTTATCCGTGAACTTCACAAGCTGGAGGTCGTAGTCCAGCCCCTTATGGGCCAGCGCCATTCGGGTGCGCCAGCCGTAGGGGCTGAACCGCGCCCCGTTCCTGCCGCAGAGATCGTAGAAGGTGATGGCCATGGCGCGCTCCTCATCGGGCGGGTTCCGAAACGGAAGCGACGCTAGCACCGCCGCTTCGCCAGCGGCAATCCGCAGAACGGTGCCGCCCCAATCACGGGCCGTCTCCGTCGCCCTCGCCGACGACAGGGCTCCGCATACATCATTTCTTTGCCCCGATTTCCGATATACGGTGGGCGTCTATTTTGCGGGTCAAAATGACTGATAAGCGCGACTATGCCTCGGACGTGGCTGGCCTGGATGCCATCCGGCACCCGGATCACCGGATGCTGCTGGATTTCTGGTACGCCTCGAAACCGGCGGACGGCCTGCCGTCGCGCGACGGCTTCGATCCGGGGACGTTTCGCGCCATGCTGCCGCGCATCGCCGTGATCGAGCCCTGTTCCGTGCGCGCCGGGCGGCCGGTGGCGAGCGGTGTGGAAAGCGTCGGGTCGGATGGCTCCGAACCGGCACCGGCCGAGCGCTCGTTCCGCTACCGTCTGGCCGGCACCGAGATCGCCGAACGCGCGGGCCGCGACCCGACCGGCAAGACCTTCGACGAGCTGTATGCCGGCGTCTATCTGGAGACGGCGAAGCAGACCTATGAGGACATCCTGGTGTCCCGGGCGCCGCACTTCTCCCAGCGCGTCTTTCCGATCGGCGACGGCACCAGCGAACTCCGCTACGACCGCCTGATCCTACCCTTCGCCAAGGACGGGCAGACGATCGACAGCTTCCTGCTCTGCATCGTCGTGGTGTCCCAGGGCGGGACGATGAAGGTCGAGGGGAGCTTCCGGCGGTATACGTGAGGCGGAAGGTCCAAGACCCCTCCTCGGAAATCAGACATCCCCCCATTCCCGCAAGAGCCCAATCATGAGCATGTCCACGCGCTCCCCTTCCTCGGAGAGCGGCAGACCCAGCCTGTAGAACGTCCCGGTCCGGCCGTCGCTGATGTCGGTGAAGGGGCCGGTCACGTAATGCGGGCTTCGGGTCTCGACGGTCTCCACGTTCCACGGCCGGGTCTGGTCGCCGATGGCGGTGGGTTCGCCCTCGTAGAGATAGCGGCCGGTCAGGTCCCGGCCGCGCAGTTCGGCCACCTCGGTGCCGTAGAGCCGGACCCGGAAGCGCAGCGGGTCGTGGGTCACGTCGAGCAGGATCAGGTGGCGCAGCAGGTCCGGAATATCGACCGGATCCAGGTCGGAGCGCGCCGGCATGATCCGGCCTCCGCGCCTGTCGTCCCAATAGGCATACAGGGCCCGCAGCAGCGCATGGCGGATTTCGTCTTCCACAGGCCCCCCGACCTCAGTTACTGCGCCCGGCCCGCCGCACCGCCTTCCCGTCGGTTTCAGGCTACGGACCGAAACGCCATCCATCCAACTCTCGGAAGCACCTATAACACAAGACTTTTTATGGTTAATGAATACTGCTTGGGCCGACGCCGACGCTAGTCCGCGACCCGCCAGTCCTCGATCCAATTGGTGGTCGTGTACTTGTGGCCGGTCGGCCGGACGCCCTGGAGCCACGTCGGCAGGATATAGGCGTCGGCCCGGAAGTAGAGCGGCAGCACCGGCAGGTCGGTGGCGTAGAGCCGCTGCAGTTCGGCCCAGAGCGAGGCGCGCGTGTTCCGGTCGAGTTCGATCTCGATGGCGTCGATCAGCCGGTCCATCTCCGGATTGGTATAGCCGGTATAGTTCTGGCCGCCCCAGTTGTTGGCCTCGCTCGGGATCGACTCCGAATGCAGGGTGGTGCGTGGCAGATGCTCCGGCGCCGACAGCCAGGCGAACATGGCGAGGCCCGGGAACCGGCGCTTGGACACGGTCTCACCGAAGAACACCCGGGCGGGCTCGTTGCGAATCACCGTCTCGACGCCGACCCGCTTCCAGTAATCCGCCAGCACCTGCTGGACAAGCTCGCGGGTGCGGTTGCCGGCGGTGGTCATCAGCGAGACCGAGAGTTTCTCGCCTGCGCCGTTCACCCGCACGCCGCCCGGCCCCGGCGCCCAGCCCGCCTCGTCCAGCAATGCCATCGCCCGTTCCGGGTCAAAGGGATAGACCGGCACGCCGTCGGTCGTATGGGTCCAGTCCAGCGGGTTGACCGAGCCGGTGGCGATCGGCTGCTTGCCGGCGAACAGCCGCTCGTTGATGGCGGACCGGTCGACCGCGTGCAGCAGCGCCCGGCGGACCCGCAGATCGCTCAGGATCGGGTTGGACAGCATGACGTCCAGATGCTCGTAGATCAGCCCCGGCTGGTAGATCACGGTGTACGCGTCGCCGTGGCGCTTTTCGAAGGCGATGGCCTGATCGATGGCAAGGCCGCTCTCGCCGGCGATCATGTCGATGGAGCCGGAGAGCAGGTTGGCCTCGAGGGCCGAGGTGTTCTCGATGGCACGGATCACCACGCGGTCGAAGGCGGGAGGCGTGCCCTTCCAATGGGTGTTGCGCACCAGGACGATCTGGGAGCCGACCTGCACCTCCCCCACGAGATACGGCCCGTTCCATAGCCCCGGTTCGGTCGGATCGGTCTGGTACAGGGTGCGGTTGCGGTACTCGCGCGGATCGGCGAAGGCGGCCCGGTCGAGATGGGCGGGCAGGACCGCGAAATCGCCCATGGACCGGTACTTGTAGGTCAACTTGCGGTCGACCACGGTGAAGCGCTTCGGGCCGTGCACCTCTATATCGAGCACGTCCTGATAGGCCTTCACGGTGTCGACGCCGCTCTCCGGATGGCGGCCGACCTCCCAGGCGAACAGCACGTCGTCGGTGGTGACCGGGGTGCCGTCGCCCCAGAACGCGTCGTCGCGGATCTCGTAGGTCTTGCGCACGCCGGTGACCGGCTCGCCGTCCTCCGTCTGGCTGTCGAACGGCTCTGCATCCCCGTCCTCGATGCTGGGAAGCTTCACGCAGAGTTGGCAGACCGGCTCCCAGTCATGACCCTCGATCGTAAGCTGTCGCTGGGTGGCGGCCAGCACGTAGGACTTCGCCAGCATGGCGTCGATCATCGGGTTCAGGGTCGACGGGTACTGACTGACGCCGATGGTCAACGTGTCGCGGGCCAGAGCGGCGGGGACGACGGCCAGCAGAGCGGCCAGGGCAAGCAGGAAGCGGCGCATGGGTCGGGTCCTCAAGAGTGTCTGACGTCGAGGATAGGGCCGGGCGGCGCATGGTCAATTCGAGAGGCGGCACCCGGTGTCGGGAATCGGGCCCGGGCTTTCCATGGACGGATCGGGGGCCGGTGGATGTGGAGCGGAGGCGAAACGCATCGCTCCGACCGTCGCCCTCCCGCCCCGGGGTCCACGCCGATGCGCGACCGGGCGGCCCACGCCCCCAGCCGCCCCCTTGCCGCACCGCGTGGGCCCCGGAACACGTCCGGCGAGTGCGCAGGGGCGTGCGCAAAGGGGAGGATGAGGAGCAGAGCCCCCTACTCGCCCGCCGCCCGGTTTTCGGGGAACAGCGACAGCAGCCCCGCCGGGGTCGCCGCGCAGACGCCGCGCTCCGTGATCAGGCCGGTGACGAGGCGGGCCGGCGTGACATCGAAGGCCGGATTGCCGGCCGGGCTCCCCTCCGGCGTGATCGTCACCGCCGAGAGCGTGCCGTCGTCGAGGCGGCCAGGGATTCGCGTCACCTCGTCGCCGGACCGCTCCTCGATCTCGATCTTCATCCCGTCGTCCAGGGTCCAGTCGATGGTCGGGCTCGGCAGGGCCACGTAGAAAGGCACGCCGTTGTCATGGGCGGCGAGCGCCTTGAGGTAGGTGCCGATCTTGTTCGCCACGTCTCCGTTCGCCGTCACCCGGTCGGTTCCGGTGATGCAGAGGTCGACCCTGCCGTGCTGCATCAGGTGGCCGCCGGCATTGTCGACGATGACCGTGTGCGGCACCCCGTGGTTGTTCAGCTCCCAGGCGGTGAGGAAGGCGCCCTGGTTGCGCGGCCGGGTCTCGTCGACCCAGACATGCACGGGAATGCCCTCGTCATGGGCCTGGTAGATCGGCGATGTCGCCGTCCCCCAATCCACGGTCGCCAGCCAGCCAGCGTTGCAGTGGGTCAGGATGTTCACGGTCTCGCCGGGTTTCTCGGCTGCGATCTGACGGATGATCTCCAGACCGTGTCGGCCGATCGCGTGGTTCAGCTCGGCATCCTCGTCGCAGATCTGTTCGGCAAAGGCCTTGGCCGCCGCCACCCTCGTATCGGGGCGGAGCGGCGCCAGCTTGGCCCGGCCCGCATCGAGCGCCCAGCGTAGGTTCACCGCTGTCGGTCGAGTGGCCATCAGCGTGGCGTAGGCGCTTTCCAGATTGCCGTCGGAGGCATCCTCCCGCATCGCCAGCCACAGGCCCCAGGCCGCCGTCGCCCCGATCAGCGGCGCCCCGCGCACCAGCATCGACTTGATCGCGTGGGCCGCGTCGGCCATGGAGGTCAGCCGCAGGGTCTCGAAGGCATGCGGGAGCCTAGTCTGGTCGATGATCTCGACCGCCTCTCCGTCCGTGGTCTGCCAGATCGGGCGGTAATGGGTTCCGTTGACCTTCATCGTCTCTGTCCTCCGCGTGCCTGCAGCGGTGTGTTGCTTCGTTCTGGTGACTTCGGCCGGGCCGGATGATATGACCCTGGCTTCCACACCGCCACCGGAGTCCTGCCCGCATGATCCCGCGTTATTCCCGCGAGAAAATGGCGTCCATCTGGTCGCCGGAATCGAAGTTCCGGATCTGGTTCGAGATCGAGGCCCATGCCTGCGACGCCCAGGCCGAACTCGGCGTGATCCCCAAGGAGGCCGCCAAGGCCGTTTGGGAGCGCGGCAATTTCGAGGTCGAGCGCATCGACGCCATCGAGGCCGAGGTCAAGCACGACGTCATCGCCTTCCTGACCAACCTCGCCGAATATGTGGGGCCGGAGGCGCGATTCGTCCACCAGGGCATGACCAGCTCCGACGTGCTGGACACCTGCCTCGCGGTGCAGCTCACCCGCGCCGCCGATATTCTGATCGAGGACGTGGACGCCCTGCTCGCGGCATTGGAGCGCCGGGCCTTCGAGCACAAGAACACGGTGAAGGTCGGCCGCAGCCACGGCATCCACGCCGAGCCGACCACCTTCGGCGTGACGTTGGCCTCCCACCATGTCGAGTTCCAGCGCTGCCGCGCGCGCCTGGTCGCCGCCCGCAAGGAAATCGCCACCTGTGCCATCTCCGGCGCGGTCGGCACCTTCGCCAATATCGACCCGTATGTCGAAGAGCATGTCGCCAAGGCGCTGGGCCTGGAGCCCGAGCCGGTCTCGACCCAGGTGATCCCGCGCGACCGCCACGCCATGTTCTTCGCCGTGCTCGGCGTCGTGGCCTCGTCGGTCGAGCGGCTGGCCACCGAGATCCGCCACCTGCAACGCACCGAGGTACGCGAGGCCGAGGAGTTCTTCAGCGAGAAGCAGAAGGGCTCGTCGGCCATGCCCCACAAGCGCAACCCGGTGCTGACCGAGAACCTGACCGGCCTCGCCCGGCTGGTGCGGATGACCGTCGTCCCGGCGATGGAAAATGTGGCGCTCTGGCACGAGCGGGACATTTCCCACTCCTCGGTGGAGCGGATGATCGGCCCGGACGCCACGGTGACCCTGGACTTCGCCCTGGCCCGCCTGACCGGCGTGATCGACAAGCTGATCGTCTATCCGGAGACCATGCAGGCCAATCTGGACAAGCTCGGCGGCCTGATCCACAGCCAGCGGGTGATGCTGGCGTTGACCCAGGCCGGGGTGAGCCGCGAGGACGCCTACCGACTGGTGCAGCGCAACGCCATGCCGGTCTGGCTCGAGGGCAAGGACTTCCGCACCCTGCTCGGCGCCGACGCCGAGGTGACGGCGGCCCTGACCGCCGAGCAGCTGGACGGCCTGTTCGACCTCGGCTACCACACCAAGCATGTGGACACGATCTTCAAGCGCGTGTTCGGCCGCACCGAATGATCGGGTACGGCGCGGTCTGCAAATCCATATGAGGGCGGGGGAACCGCCCCGCCGTCACTTCGGATCGATGAGGAACGTCGTCAGAACCCAACGCTGGCCCTTGGTGACCGGCTTCGCCTCGTGCAGCACTTCGCAGCCGAACACGGCCCCCGCGCCCTTCGGCGGCGCATACAGGTGCGGGCCATATTCCGGGAAGATCAGCTCGCCGCCCTCGTAGCCCTCGTTCAGGTTCAGCGACACCGCGAAGCGGCGGCGCTGCTCGGCGCGCAGGCTGTCCCGGTGCGGGGCGAAGAAATCCTTGCGGTCGTCGCCGTAGCCGAGGACCGTCAGCATCTCGAACCTCAACGGCTGGCGGAAATTGAAGACCTTCTGGATCTCGGTCATCACCCGCGGCCCGATCTGCTGAGCGATGGTGCGCAGCATCTCGGGATCACGGACCACATGCTCGCGATTCCGCTTCACCTTGTCGTCGGTGACATTCTTGAACCCGTCATTGACGGTGCCTTCGACGTTGTCCGCCTTCCAAGCCTCGATCAATGCGTCGCAGAGGTCGTCGGGCAGCAGTTTGTTCAGGATCATCGCCGGCGCGGCGCGGACGAGACGCTGAGCACCGGCCGCCGCCGCCTTGGCCTCGACCTCCAGCACCTTGACGGCATCGCCGACGGGGTCCCGGCTGTTCTCGGTGGTGAACAGCGCGATCAGGCGCTGGTTGGCGTCCAATGCGGCAACCGCCGCCGCCGGACGGGCCGCGTCGTCCTCCGAGCCCTCGGGCAGCGGTCGGAACAGCCGCATGCCGTCGCCGTACGGGTCGATCATCACGACCGCGCCCGGATCCATCTGACCTTCCGGCTCGCGCCGCATCAGGGCAAATCGGTGCACGCCCAGCCTGTCCAACGCCCCGGACCGTTTGGCGAGCGCCGCGAGAATGCTGCGCCCCTCTCGCTCATTCGGCGACGGGGTCGCGGCGACGAGAATCGGGCCTCCGCGAACCTCGAGATAGAGCTGGCGGGCCTGCCCCTTGAGATCCGGGAAAGTCAGATTCGGCGTCCGGTCGCCGGGACGCAGGGCGGGAATGCTCATATCAGGCTTTCGGGCCTCGGACGGACGATGCGGAGTGGCTCAGGACTGTTCCTTGATCTGCGCGGTCGCGACAACCAGCAGCTCGTTCATCTTGTGGCGCAGGCGCGCATCTGACAGCTCTCCGCCGGCGGCCTTCACCTTGTTCTGGACGAACTCGACAACGTCGTCGTCACCAGGCCGGTCGAAGTCGGCGGCGACAACTTCCTTGGCGAATTCCGTGCGCGCATCGCCACTCAGTCCCAGGAACTCTTCGGCAACCCACTCGCCGAGCATCCGATTCCGGCGCGCGGTCGCCTTGAACAGCAGTTCCGCTTCATGGGCGGATTTGTTCTCCTGCGCCTTCTCACGTTCGTCGAACCCGCTCATCACACGCCTCCCAGGCTAGGCGGAAACCCATCAAGTACCGGCTGTCCGCGGCCGAGCGCCGACGGAACGGGCCGGACCATACACAACCGCCCCGCCATTGTGAACGCGGGAGTTCGGCGCAGGCGAAAGCCCCCGATTCCGGCTTGCCCAGGCCGGTCGGAAGGGCCACTTTGGCGATCCCATGTGCAGCGTGATCATTTTGCGTCGGCCGGGCCACGCGTGGCCCGTGATCCTGGGCGCCAATCGGGACGAGATGGCCGACAGGCCCTGGAAGCCGCCGGCGCGCCATTGGCCGGACCGGCCCGAAGTGGTCGGCGGACTGGACATTCTGGCCGGCGGAAGCTGGTTCGGGATCAACGACCACGGTGTGCTGGCGTGCATTCTGAACCGTCACGGCACCCTCGGCCCGGCAACCGGCAAGCGCTCGCGCGGAGAACTGGTGCTTGAGGCGCTCGAGCATGCGGACGCGGCAGACGCCGCCCGCGCTCTTGGCGCAATAGAACCGTCGAGCTACCGGGCCTTCAACCTGCTGATCGCCGACAGCCGGGACGCCTTCTGGATCGCCAACCGGGAGGAGGACGGGACCGTCACGCAGGAACCCGTTCCCGAAGGCGTATCGATGCTGACCGCCCACGATCTGAACGACCGACAGGGGTCGGCCCGCGTCGCCCGTTACCTGGACAGGTTCCGCTCGGCGCCGGCGCCCGATCCGGCCGGAGGGGCCGATGGCGAGGGAGACTGGGATGTCTGGGCGATGCTCCTTGGCGCCCGGGACTTTGCCGCAGAGGCCGGGCCCGCCGGGGCAATGACGGTCGTCAGCGACACCGGCTTCGGAACGAGCAGTTCGGCCCTGGCGGCACTGCCGAGCCCGGGCGAGGGACGGCCGATCCTGCGCTTTGCCGCCGGGCGCCCCGACCGAACGGCCTACGAGCCTGTCGATGCCTGGAGGACGCCGGCGCACGATTGACGCGGGACGGCATGTCCCGCGATAGAGATGGCCGTGCGATTGAGTTGCCCGCGCGATTGAGTTGCTTGGGTCCTGCTGATATAGGGTCCGAATTCTCTCGTGCTCTGCCCCGCAACCGCCCGGCACGCGCGACGCCCGCGAACCGGCGCCAGAACGCCGCTTTGGAGATCATCCGATGGCCAGACGCCGCAAGCTCTACGAGGGCAAGGCGAAGATCATGTACGAGGGCCCCGAGCCCGGTACGATCATTCAGTACTTCAAGGACGATGCGACCGCGTTCAACAATCAGAAGCACGGTCTGATCACCGGCAAGGGCGTGCTGAACAACCGCATCAGCGAATACCTGATGACGAAGCTGACCGAGATCGGCGTCCCCAACCACTTCATCCGCCGCGTGAACATGCGCGAACAGCTCGTCCACGAGGTCGAGATCCTGCCGATCGAGGTTGTGGTCCGGAACGTGGTGGCGGGCTCCCTCGCCAAGCGCTTCGGCCTTGAGGAAGGTGCCCAGCTCCCGCGCTCGATCATCGAGTACTATTACAAGTCGGACGAGTTGAACGACCCGATGATCTCCGAGGAGCACATCACGTGTTTCGGCTGGGCGGCAACCCAGGATCTGGACGACATGGTCGCTCTCTCGCTGCGGGTGAACGATTTCCTGACCGGCCTGTTCCTTGGAATTGGCCTGCGTCTGGTCGACTTCAAGCTGGAATTCGGCCGCTGGTACAACGAGCACGACGAAGTGCAGATCGTTCTCGCCGACGAGATCAGCCCGGACAACTGCCGGCTCTGGGACATCGAGACCAACGAGAAGATGGACAAGGACCGGTTCCGCCGGGATCTCGGCGGTGTGAAGGAAGCCTATCAGGAGGTCGCCCGGCGGCTCGGCGTGCTGCCGGAGGCCGGGCCGATGGACCTCAAGGGCCCGCAGGCGGTCCAGTAGGAGCCGCACTGAACCGGCGAACGGCACAAGACGGGAAATGACGATGAAAGCCACCGTTCACGTGACGCTGAAGTCCGGCGTCCTCGACCCCCAGGGCAAGGCCATCGGCCATGCGCTTTCCACGCTCGGCTTCGCGGGCGTCGGGGAAGTTCGCCAGGGCAAGGTCATAGAGATCACCCTCGACGAGACCGACGCCGCGAAGGCGGAAGCCGACGTGACGGCGATGTGCGAGCGGCTCCTGGCCAACACCGTCATCGAGAACTACAGCATCCGAATCGATCCCTGAGGCGCTTGGCCCGCGTGCAGCCGGCGATTGTCGGCTCGAGTGTAGCCTTGAGGATTTTTGAGGCGGCCTTTCGGCGTTAGGCTGCGATAACATGCGCTTGCATGCAGCCAACGAGCCGGACCTTTGCCGACGCAGAAGACGAACCGCCCGTCCGAGACCCCTGCGACCGACGAGGCTCGGGCGCTGCTGGAAGCGATTGGGTTTTCCGGAATCGGCATGGTGGTGCTCGACCGGGATCTTCGCCTCGTCGCCTGCAATCCGCGCTTCGCCGAGATCAACGAACTCGATCCGAATGAGCTGACGCCCGGTTGGAACTACGCGCACCTGATCCACCGCAACGCCAGGCGCGGCGATTACGGAGTCGGCGATCCTGAGGAACGGGCCCGCGACCGCCTGACCTTCACGCGCGAGTCGCTGCCGTTTCAGGTGGAAAGACTGCGCAAGGACGGCTCGCTCCTGCTGATCGGCGGCGCCCGTCTGCCGTCCGGCAACATCGCCCTGACCTTCGACGAACGCGGCCGGCAGGCCCGAGAACGTGTCCCCGGATCGATGATCAGCTACGATTTCCTGAGGCGGGCACTCGACCATTCCGGCCAGGGCATAGAGATCTGGGACGCCGGCGACCGGCTGCTCTACATCAACCCGGCCATGGACAGGATATCGCGCGACTCGGGAGTGCCGCTGGAGATCGGCATGTCCTTCGACGCGATGCTGCGCCAGCGTGCAAAGCTCCGATCGCCCACCCGGACCGATGCCGACAACGAGCTCTACTTCGCCGAGCGGATCGACCAGCACCGTCGCGGCGGCGAGAACCATCTTCTCCAGTTGCCGGATAACCGTTGGGTGCTTGTGCGCGACGCCCCGTTGCCGGAAGGCGGGACGGTCACGGCCGTCAGCGACATCACCGATCTGATCCGGGCGGAGCAGGCCCTGCGGGACAGCGACAAGCGTCTGCGCGATTTCGTGCGGGCAAGTTCGGACCGCTTCTGGGAACTGGACGCCAAGCTTCGCTTCACCGTCCTGATGGATCTGAAGGGCCAGCCGGGATCCGATGCCTCCCGGTACCAGCTCGGCCTCACCCCGTGGGAGGCGGCCGATGCCGATCCCGAGACAGACCCGGTGTGGCGCGACCACCGGGATCTGCTGGAAAGACACGAGGCATTCCGGGACTTCCGCTACGCGGTCCGCTCGAAGAGCGGCAAGCGGCGTCACTGGCGGATTTCCGGTGTGCCGGTCTTCGATGCCGACGGCGTGTTCCAGGGCTATCGGGGGACGTCGGTGGACGAGTCCGATTACCGTGAGGAGCTGCAGCAGGCGCAACTGGCCCTGCGCGGCGCCCTGCGGGACGCGGAGACCGCGAACCGGGCAAAGTCCATGTTCCTGGCCACCGTAAGTCATGAACTGCGGACGCCGCTGAATGCCATCATCGGCTTCTCGGACCTGCTGGTCAGCGAGGTCTTCGGCCCGCTCGGCGATCCGCGCTACACCGCCTATGCCCGCGACGTGCAGTCGAGCGGCCACAGCCTTCTGTCCCTCATCGAGGACATGCTCGATCTGACCCGCGCGGAAATCGGCCAGATCATGCTGCGCGAAAGCCGGGTCGACGTCGCCTCGGAGATTTCGGCGTCCGTGGCGATGGTGCGCAGCCGCCAGACCGGCGAATCCGCGCCCATCGAGGTCGCAGTGCCGGACGACCTTCCGCCCGTCTGGGCCGACGGACGGCTGATCCGCCAGGTCCTTTTCAACCTGATTTCAAACGCGTCGAAATTCACCATGTCCGACGGCCGTATCGCCATCGAGGCCGAGATCTGTATCGACGGGCTGGAGATTTCGGATCCGCGATACGGGAATCGGTATCCGTGCCCGTGACATCGACAAGGTGCTGCGACCGTTCGAGCAGGTCGACAGCGCTTTGAACCGCAAGTACGAGGGCATCGGGCTCGGGTTGCCGCTGTCGAAGGCGTTCGTCGAACTTCACGGCGGAACCCTCTCGATTCAAAGCGAACTCGATACCGGAACCACGGTCGTCGTGCGGCTCCCGGGCGAACGCATCGGCGCCGACGGAACCCCGGTGCCCGGCACACCGTGATCGGCCGCAGCAGGGCGCTTGCACCGCGACGCGCTCGGCCCTAGTTTCCCGCCGAACAGGTCCTCCCGCCTCCGGCGCGGCAAGCGCGCGGGGCAACCGCCGTTGGAGCGCCCATGAAATCGGCCATCATCGTCTTCCCCGGTTCGAACCGCGACCGCGACATGGTCATGGCCCTGCGCCAGGCCTCGGGCAGCGATCCCGCCATGATCTGGCACAAGGAAACGGAGATCCCCGACGTCGACCTGATCGTCGTGCCCGGCGGCTTCTCCTACGGCGACTACCTGCGCGCCGGTGCGATGGGCGCCCTGTCGCCGGCGATGCGGACGGTGAAGGAACGCTCGGACAAGGGTGTGCCGGTCCTGGGTGTGTGCAACGGCTTCCAGATCCTGACGGAGGCCGGAATGCTGCCCGGCGCCCTGATGCGGAACGCCGGGCTCAAGTTCGTGTGCAAGACCGTCCACCTGAAGGTCGAGACCTCGCAGACGCTGTTCACCAGCGGCTACAGCGACGGTCAGGTGATCGCGGTGCCGGTCGCCCATAACGACGGCAACTACTTCGCCGATCCCGACACGCTCGACAGGCTCGAGGATCGCGGCCAGGTGGCGTTCCGCTACGTCGCGGCCGACGGCGCCGAAGGCGGCAACCCGAACGGCTCCCAGCGCGACATCGCCGGGATTTACAACGACACCAAGACGGTGCTCGGCCTGATGCCGCATCCCGAGAACGCGATCGAAGCTCTCCATGGCGGCACCGACGGGCGCGGCCTGTTCGACGGCCTCGTCAAAGCGCTGCACTGAACACCGGATAGACAATGACCCTTCCCAACGCCGCCATCACCGACGAGGTCGTGGCCGAGCACGGCCTGACCCGAGACGAGTATCAGGTCGTGCTGCGCATCCTCGGCCGCGAGCCGAACCTGACCGAACTCGGCATCTTCTCGGTCATGTGGTCGGAGCACTGCTCCTACAAGTCGTCGAAGCGCTGGCTGAAGACCCTGCCGACCGAGGCGCCGCACGTCATCCAGGGACCGGGCGAGAATGCCGGCGTCATCGATATCGGCGACGGGCTGGCCGCGGTCTTCAAGATCGAGAGTCACAACCACCCGAGCTTCATCGAACCCTATCAGGGGGCGGCGACCGGCGTCGGCGGCATCCTGCGCGACGTGTTCACCATGGGTGCCCGGCCGATCGCCAATCTGAACGCCCTGCGCTTCGGCGACCCGGACCATCCAAAGACCCGTCATCTGATCTCCGGCGTGGTCGGCGGCATCGGCGGCTACGGCAACTGCGTCGGCATTCCGACCGTGGCCGGCGAGGTCAATTTCCATCCGGCCTATAACGGCAACATCCTCGTCAACGCCATGACTGTCGGCCTCGCCCAGGCCGACCGGATCTTCTATTCGGCCGCGGCCGGACCCGGAAATTCCGTGGTCTATGTCGGCGCCAAGACCGGCCGCGACGGCATCCACGGCGCCACCATGGCGTCCAAGGAGTTCGACGAGGACAGCGAGGAGAAGCGGCCCACGGTGCAGGTCGGCGACCCGTTCACCGAGAAGCTGCTGCTGGAAGCCTGCCTGGAGCTGATGGAGCGCGACTGCATCGTCGCGATCCAGGACATGGGTGCCGCCGGCCTGACCTCCTCCAGCGTGGAGATGGCCGACAAGGGCGGCCTCGGCATCGAACTCGACCTCGACCGCGTGCCGGTGCGCGAGGAGGGCATGACCGCCTACGAGATCATGCTGTCGGAGAGCCAGGAGCGCATGCTCATGATCATCCGCCCGGAAAGCGCCGACGAGGCGCGGGCGGTGTTCGACAAATGGGACCTGGACTTCGCGGTGATCGGGACGGTGACCGAGACCGGCCGGATCGTGCTGAAAAAGGACGGTGCGGTTCAGTGCGACATCCCGGTGGAGCCCTTGGTCGGCGAGGCGCCGGAATACGACCGCCCGCACGTCGCCTCGGATCCGCGCCCGGTGATCGCCGCCGCCGACATACCCGCCCCCACGGCGCCGCTGGGCGAGGTCCTGGCCACGCTCATGTCCTGCCCGGACATGGCCAGCCGGCGCTGGATCTGGGAGCAGTACGACCATCTGGTCATGGGCGACACGATGATCCGACCGGGTGCCGACAGCGGCGTGGTGCGCATCCGCGACACCGATCGAGGCCTCGCCGTGACCGTCGACTGCACCCCCCGCTACTGCCTGGCCGACCCGAAGACCGGCGGCGCCCAGGCCGTCGTGGAGACATGGCGGAACATCACCGCCACGGGCGCGACTCCGCTCGCGGCAACCAACAACCTGAACTTCGGCAATCCGGAAAAGCCGGCGATCATGGGCCAGATCGTCGGCTGCGTGACCGGCATGGGCGACGCCTGCCGCGCGCTCGACTACCCGATCGTTTCCGGCAACGTGTCGCTCTACAACGAGACGGACGGATCGGCGATTCTCCCGACCCCGGTGATCGGCGGCGTCGGCGTCATCGAGGACGTGGCCAAGCTCGCCACCCCGGCCCTGAAGGTCGCCGGCGAGACCCTGGTCGCGCTCGGTCAGCCGGCCGACCGCACCGACGGATGGCTTGGTGCCTCGCTGTATCTGCGCGAGATCGAGGGCCGGGAGGAAGGCGCGCCGCCGCCGATCGACCTGGCGGCGGAGAAGCGTACCGGCGATCTGGTGCGCGGCCTGATCCACGACAGCGCTGTCAGCGCCTGTCACGATGTTTCCGATGGCGGCTTGCTCGTCGCGGTCGCCGAGATGGCGCTGGCCTCGCGGAAATTCGGAGCCGACGTCATTGCGCCCGAAGGCGCGGTCGCCCATGCCTGGGCATTCGGAGAGGATCAGGGTCGCTACGTCGTGACCAGCTCGGACCCCGCCATCGTCCTGGCGCGCGCCGAGTCGGCCGGTGTTCCGGCCGCCACCGTGGGAACGGTGACGGAAGGCGGTCAATTGACACTCAATGGTACTCCCCTCATATCGGGGGAGGAACTGAGCCGGCGGCATGAGGCTTGGCTGCCCCAATACATGGCGGCGGAAAGCTAACCGACCGGGAGAGGGAGAGACGCACATGGCCATGGAAGCGAGCGAGATCGAGCGGCTCATCAAAGAGGCGCTGCCGGACGCTCAGGTGACCATCGAGGATCTTCGCGGCGACGGCGACCACTATGCGTGCCACGTCGTGTCGTCTGCCTTCTCGGGAAAGAACCGCGTGCAGCAGCACCAGCTGGTGTACAAAGCCCTGCAGGGACGCATGGGGACGGAGTTGCATGCGCTCGCCCTGCAAACCGCCGCGCCGGAATGACGGCGTCGGCCAGCGACTGAAAGGAGCGTGACCATGCTCGACGAGGCCCTGAAGACCCGGATCGACGGCGAAGTCGCCAGCAGCGACGTGGTGCTGTTCATGAAGGGCACGCCCGTGTTCCCGCAATGCGGTTTCTCCGCCGTCGTGGTCCAGGTGCTGAGCCACATCGGCGTCAAGTTCAAAGGCATCAACGTGCTCGACGATCCGTCCCTGCGCGAGGGCATCAAGGAGTACTCGAGCTGGCCGACGATCCCGCAGCTCTACGTCAAGGGCGAGTTCGTGGGCGGCTGCGACATCATCCGAGAGATGTTCGAGACCGGCGAGCTGATGGAACTCATGAACACCCGGGGCGTCGACGTCCGGCCGAGTGAAGGTGTCGCCTGATTCCGGTCCGGACTCCCCGGATACGCCACCGAGACGCTTCCGCTCGCCGTTCTCGATCCGGCCACGGACACTGGTGATCGTCGGAATTCTGGCGATCGCCAGCGGCGCGTTCGGCCTGCGTGAGCACATGCGCTTTCTGGTCTCCGCCGAACAGGCGGAGGCGGAAGTCGTTTCGGTCGAGACCTTCGATCCGACGGAAGGCTTTACCCTCTACCGACCGACAGTCCGCTACCTGTCGGCCAATGGCGGGATGACGGCGGTTGCCGCCGACACCTACCGGCCGACCCAGGCCGGCGAGATCCTTTCCGTCGCCTACGACCCGGCCGATCCGAGTGACGCACGTCTCATGGACCCGCGCGATCGCTGGATCCTCCCCCTGTGGATGGTGGTGTTCGGCCTGATCACCATCGTCATAGGCATCCGTCGCGCCCGACGCACCGACCCGGCCGAAACGGACTGAGACGGATGCTGCACGATGCCCTCGCGAGCACCGGCATTCGCGGCATCGTCTTCGACAAGGACGGCACGCTCATCCGCTTTGAGGAAACCTGGACGCCGGCGTTCCGGGCGAGCGCCGACCGTCTCGCGGCGGATCTGGGCCGCCCGGAGCTTGCCGAGGAGATGATGCGGATCGGCGGCTGGTGCCCGCAGACGCGGCGGGTTCTGCCCGGCACCCAACTCGCCTCCGGCACCACAGACAACGTCGCCCGGCTCTGGAAGTCGGTCGCGCCGGGTCTGCCGGAGGAGGAGGTGCTGATCCCCTGGCTCGACACCTTCTGGCACGCCCGGGCCATGGAGACCCTGACACCGATCGATCCGCTCCCGGATCTGTTCTCGGCGCTTCGTGCCGCCGATATCCTGTGCGGTCTCGCCACCAACGACAGCGAGACCGGCGCCCGCGATACCGCCGAACGGCTCGGGATCGCGTCCCACCTCTCCTTCACCGTCGGCTACGACAGCGGTCACGGGTCAAAGCCGGCGCCGGGCATGATCCGCGCCGCACAGAAGCATTGGGGATTGGCGCCGGAGCGGACGGCGATGGTCGGCGATTTACCAGCCGACCTGCTGGCCGGCAGGGCAGCCGGCTGCGGTCTGGTGATCGGCGTGCTGTCAGGCGCCAGCGGCCGGGAGGTGCTGGAACCGCTGGCGGATTTGGTGGTCCAGGATGTTCATGGGCTGCGGGGTTAGCAGCCCCGCCCCTACCGGTAGATCAGTGCCGGAATCAGACAGTTGCGGATCGTCTCGGTTGTCGTCGAGCCGAGGAACAGGCTGCGCAGCCGGGAATGGCTGTACGCGCCCATCACCAGCAGGTCGATGCCCACATCCTCCACGTATTTGGCGATGACCTGGTCCGGCTGACCGGGGATGATGTCGACCGAGACCTGGATGTCCCCGCCCTTGAGCAGCGCCTTGGCGTTCTCCAGATTGCGCTCTACCGACGCGCTGCGGTCTCCGACCGTCAGCAGGTGGCACTCCAGGCCGCTGAACAGGGCCGTGCGGGCGACGTAATCCACCGCCTTCAGGGCCGTACGCTGCCCGTCGAAGGCGATGAGGAACCGCTTGATCGGCTTGAAAGCGCGGGACGCAATCAGCACCGGCACGTGGGACGATCGCACCACCCGTTCCAGATTCGAGCCGAGATGCATCTTCGCGAAGTCCGCGGCGTCACCGCGCTTGCCGATGACCAGCATGTCGGCCCCGACTTCCAGCGCGGCCACCGTCTCCAGCAGATCGCCGTGGCGCAGCTTCGGGGCCAAGGCGGTCACGCCCTTGGCTTTCAGGGACGCCTGCGCCTCTTCCAGGATCAACCGCCCGCGCTTCTGGGCCGCCTTGGCATTGAGTTCGTCGAGATCGGCCAGTTCCTTCAGCAGTTCCTCGCGCATGCCGGCGGAGAAGCTGCCGCTCAGATCGGCGGGCGCGCTCGGCACGGTTCGGCGGCCCAGAACGTGGACCAGATCAACTTCTTCGGCCCCAAGCCGCTGCGCCGCCCAGGCCGTGTGGTCGCTCACGCTCTGCGAATAGACCGACCCGTCGATCATGGCGATGATCTTGCTCAACCCGCCCTCCGTATTGCCCGTCAATCGACCAGGCCGCTCAATGTTCGAGCAGCCGGTCCATCGCCCCGGGTTTGTCGTGGATCGCCAGCTTGTCGACGATCGTCTCGCTGGCCTTGTTCAAACCGACGATCTCGACGGTGGCGCCTTCTCTGCGAAACTTCAAGACGACGGTGTCGAGGGCAGCGACGCTCGATATGTCCCAGATATGGGCACCGGTGACGTCGATCGTCACCTTCTCCAGCGCCTCGCGGAAGTCGAAGGCGGCGAGGAAACTGTCGGCCGACGCGAAGAACACCTGGCCCTGAACCTTGTAGGTCCGCTCGGCGCCGTCCTCCGACAGGGTCGAGGTCACCCGGAAGATCTGGGAAATCTTCCAGGCGAAGAAGATGCCGGAAAGCAGCACGCCGACCACCACGCCGATGGCCAGATTGTGGGTCGCGACCACGACGACCACGGTCGCCAGCATCACCACCGAGGAACTGCGCGGATGCACCCTGAGGTCCTTCAGCGACTGCCAGCTGAACGTACCGATGGAGACCATGATCATGATCGCCACCAGGGCCGCCATCGGGATCTGCTTCACCCACTCGCCGAGACTCACGCAGGCGATCAGCAGAAAGACTCCGGCGAGCAGACAGGACAGGCGTCCGCGCCCCCCCGACTTCACGTTGATGACCGACTGGCCGATCATCGCGCAGCCCGCCATGCCGCCGATGAAGGCGGTGCCGAAATTGGCGATTCCCTGGCCGACGCATTCCCGATGCTTGTTGCTGGACGTATCGGTCAGGTCGTCGACGATGGTTGCCGTCATCAGTGACTCGAGCAGTCCGACGACGGCGATGCCGGCGGAGTACGGCAGGATGATCTGCAGCGTCTCCAGAGTCAGAGGCACGTCCGGCAGCAGGAACATCGGCAGCGTGTCCGGCAATTGCCCCATGTCGCCGACCGTGCGCAGGTCGAGGTCCAGTCCGAGCGTCACCGCCGTCAGAATGACGATACAGACCAGCGGCGACGGGACAGCCGTGGTCAGGCGCGGCAGCAGATAGATGACGCCAAGGCCGGCGGCGACCATCACGTAGGTCAGCCACGGCACGCCGATCAGTTCGGGAAGCTGGGCCATGAAGATCAGGATGGCGAGAGCGTTGACGAATCCCGTCATCACGCTCTTCGACACGAACCGCATCACCGTCGCCAGGCGCAGGAACCCGCAGGCGATCTGCAGGATTCCGGCCAGCGCCGTCGCCGCGAGCAGGTACTGCAGTCCGTGGTCGCGCACCAGCGTCACCATCAGCACTGCGGTCGCGGCGGTCGCGGCCGAAATCATGCCGGGACGGCCGCCGAACACGGCGGTCAGCACCGCGATCGAGAACGACGCGTAGAGTCCGACCTTCGGGTCGACCCCGGCGATGATCGAAAAGGCGATCGCCTCCGGTATCAGCGCAAGGGCGACGACCATGGCCGCGAGGACATCGTGGCGGACATTGCCGAGCCAATCATTCTTCAACGTATCGAGCGAGGCCCCCTCCTGGGTTCCGGATGGCGCGGGTTTTTTCGTGGCGGTGGTCCTGACCTATAGAAAAGACGCTCATATTGCAATGCAACATGAACCGAAGAACCCGGCGCCCCCTTGCATTCCGGCCGCGCTTCGGCACAGAAGAGGCGGCTCGGAACTCGGACGGCCGGTCGCTCCGATGGCGTATCCGGGCGCCTAGGCCAAAGGAAGCGGATGAAACATCGGGAGATCGACGCCGCGCGACGTGCCGTGCTGCACGAGCCGGCCGACCAGGATTTCTACGCGGATCTCGTCCGCCGGCTCGAGAGGCCCGAGGCGATTTTCCCGTGGTTCCGGCGGCTTGCGCTGCTTGTCGACTTCACCATCCTCAGGCTGGAGGGCGACGTCATCCGGCGCGCACT
Organism: Thalassobaculum sp.; assembly: GCA_048983575.1. Lineage (GTDB taxonomy): Bacteria > Pseudomonadota > Alphaproteobacteria > Thalassobaculales > Thalassobaculaceae > Thalassobaculum. Next base: position 3,906,802 of record JBLZTD010000001.1, read on the forward strand.
CCTCTCCACCGCAAGCCTCGGTGGGGAGGACCTCAAGCGGGCCATCGACCCGATCGAGTTCACTCATCCGAGACGGGTGGAGATGTCGGCCTTCTTCGCCGCCGCCCTGCTCGTCACCGGCCGGATCGACTACGCGACCCTGGCCGAGCGTCCGATCGCGTTCCAGGACTGCCGGGACAACCTGCAGAAGATCGTCGCCCTGCTGTCGCAGAGCCTCTCCACCGAAAGCGCCGATACGGCCTACGGGCTCGCGGTGGTGAAGCACTACATCACCCTCGTTCTCCGCCTCGCCGGATTCGTCGGCCAGACCGAGACGATGGCGGCCAACACAGCCGCCTTCCAGCGCCGCATGCGCGCGCGCTTCAACTCGGACGGAGCGCGGATCTTCTCGTGGCGCTGGACCTTCGCCGTCGGCCACATGGTCATCGCCGCCTTCCTGATCAAAGGCCAGGACGCAGGTCTGTTGAGCTACCGGAACTCGAAGATCTGGGATGGGGAAATGGCCAACGCCGAACTGCGCAGCCAGCTTCTCGGCATCTCCCCCAATCTGGAGCCGGTGCCGGCCGGCACCATGTATGCCGAACTGTTCAGCACCTACGGACGGGAACTGGTCGACGGCCGGCCTGTCGGCCTGTTCGAGGCCTGCGGGATCGTCGCCGACCAGGCGGGCGACGCGCGCGGCGCCATACTGCCAAGGCCGGACCCGGCTCGGCCGGAGATCGCCCAATTCTTCGAGCGGACCGGGCTGACGCCCGAGGACCGGATCGTCACCCTCCACTGCCGGGAGACGGGCTTCCGTTCCGACATCCATCAGCGGCTCCGGAATGTCGATATCGCCACCTATCTCAAGGCGGTGGAGGCCCTGGCCGCCGACGGATACAAGGTGATCCGTCTCGGCGACCCTTCGATGACGCCTCTGCCGCGGATCGACGGTGTGATCGACTACGCCCTCTCGCCACTCAAGTCCCCGGCCCTCGACATTCACCTGCCCGCCCTCGCCCATTTCCACATCGGTTCCAGCTCCGGTCTCTCCCAGGTCCCGTTGCTCTACGGCACACCGAGCCTGCTGCTGAACTGGTATCCCACCGAGCTGATCACATGGGGGCGGCGGAACTGGACCGTGATGCGTCCCATCGTCAGCCTTGCCGACGGGTCCCGGGTCGCCGACTGGACCCGGTACGCGAAGCTTGGTCGGATGCCGTCCCGTCGGCTGCTGCTGGCGGCCGGTCATGACATTTCCGATCTGACCGCCGATGAGATCCTGGAGTCCGTGACGGCATTCGCTGCGACGCTCGCTCCCGACCGCCCCGAACCGGCGAAGGTCGGCCCGAATATCGGCAGGGTTCTCTTGGCCAAGGATAACGGACGGTTGAGCGAGGTCGACGCCTCCGCCTTGGCACCGACCCAGGAGACGGCATAGCCGTAGGTCAATCTCCTTCGGCGTCCGGGCGATAAATCGGCCACCACGAACGCTGAACGCGCGTGCGGGACACCGTTCCATCGCGATCCGAACCTCCGGTACACGCTCAGGCGCGGGCGAAGTGCCGGCGCAGGAGGGCCACGTTGCGCCGGTTGGCTCGGAAGCCGATATCGAAGATATCGCCGACAAGCGGGATGGTGCCGACCACCAGATCGATGGCCAGGTTCAGGGCCATCCTGGCCAGGAGCAGAAACGGGGCGCCCATCCGATGGGCCCTGACCAGGATGTACACGCCCGGCACCGTGACCAGCCCGTCACCGATGCCGGGAACGAGCCCGAGCACCGCGTCGACGCCGAAACGGATCCCGGTTCCCGGAATGCGGAACCGACTGTCCATCAGATCGGCCAGCCTCTCCAGATCGTCGATCTCCGAGGTCGGTCCTCGGGCGCGCTCACCCTTGTCGGAGCCCCTCATGGCGAACGCCCTCTCAGCCAGGGTGGCGTGCCAGGGCAGCACGCTGGGCGACAGGCGGGGCCTTCGGCGCCCCGGCAACGCGCTGTCCGTCGCCAGCCGCGACGGCAGTCGGATCCAAGTCGTTCATCGCTCACTCCGCAGTGAAACACGTGCCGGGTTACCCGAGGAGACAACGCGATCGACTGTCCTCCGGTTCCGCAGTGGGGTGCGGAATACGAGACCGACAGCCGAGGGCGCGCGCCGGTCACTTGCCCCTGGACGCGGACCCGCCGCCATGGCACTCCGAATGGGCCCATTGCCGCCATGGATATAGGACACACCGCCCCATGGACGTCGCATCCCTTCGCAGGCCGATCCGCGCAATGCGCGGTTTTCTGACCATTCCAGGTCTGATCAGCCTGTCCGGCCTCCTGGTCGCCATCGCGACCCTCCAGGTCGAGACCTATGTCCAGGCGGAGTATCCGGAATCCGTCCCCGACTGGATGATCGTCGCACCCGATACCGCCCGCAGCGTGTTCACGGCGACCGCCGGTGCCGCGATCTCGGCGCTGGTCATGGTCTATTCCATCGTGCTGCTCGTCTACACCATGGCCGCGAGCGCGATCGGACCGCGCCTTCTGCAACGGTTCAGCGACGACCGGATGAATCAGATCGCCGTGGGCTCGCTCGGCGCCACATTCCTCTACGCGCTTGCCTCGGACTGGATGTCGCCGGACCGGATCGACCGGGACCTGACGGTGGCCGTCTCTCTGGCCTATTCGATCGTCTCCGTCCTGCTGCTGCTGCTCTTCGTGCAACGGGTGTCCGCACGGGTCACCATCGACCGCGAGGCGGCGGAAATCTCCTGGACGCTGGAAAGCCAGATTTCGCGCGCCCTGGAGAAGAGCACGCCGATCGGTTCGGACGAGCTGATCCTGCCGGAAGGCACGGAGCGCCGCATACCGGCTCGGCGCGAGGGGTATGTCGACACGATCGAGCCCAACCGTCTCCTCAAGGCCGCCCGGGCCGTCGGCGCGACGGTCATCTACGACGTCTGCCCCGGCGATTTCGTCATCGAGGGAACGCCGATCGCGACCGTCTTCAACGATCCGACCGGCACGCTCGACGACCAGGTAACGGCGGCCGCCCCGCTTCTGGACGTGCGCACCCCGGAAGGGGATCTGCGCTTCTCGGTCAATCTGCTGGTGGAGATCGCGCTGCGCGCGCTCTCACCCGGCGTGAACGATACCTTCACCGCGATCGCCTGCGTCGACCGTCTTTCGGCGGCTCTCGCGACCGCCCGGTCGCGTGGCCTGTCGCTCGGCGTCTATCTCGATTCCGGCGGCACGGCCCGCGTGGTGTCGCCGACGATCACCGCAGACACGCTGTTCCTCGAGGCGTTCCCGCCCATGCGGCGCGCGGCCCGCAGCAACGGGCTGATGACGGCAGCGATCCATCGGGCCATCGCCCGCATGATCGCCGCCGCCGATGCGGACAGCCGCCAGACGATGTTGGACGAGCTCATCCTTCTGGCGGAGGAGGTGGATGCCAGCGACCAGCTCCCGGCCGACAAGACCCGGCTGACCCAGATGATCGCCGAGACCCTGGAGACGGAGCGGGAAAGAGCCGCCCGCTGACCTTGCCCAGCGCGAATTGATGCAGCGCAAGATCGGCCCTGGAAACGGATGATAGAAACACCGGCGGGCCCAGGGAGTGCGGTGTCACCGCCGGTTCCTCCCCAAGCCCCGACCACGCCACGATATCGGACCCGAGCATGAGCATCGCCCTGCGCATCCTCGCCGCTCTCGCCCTCCTCGCCGCCGCCGGCGCCTGGTACTGGCACGCGCGCCAGTCGGATGGACCGCCGGAGGGATTTGCCCGGGCCAACGGCCGGATCGAGGCGGAGCGGATCGACATCGCCGCGAAATACGCCGGCCGCCTGAAGGAGGTTCTCGTCGCGGAAGGCCAAAACGTGGAAGCGGGCGATGTCGTTGCGCGGATGGACGCCGCGGAGATCGAAGCCCGGCTGCGCGAGGCCAGAGCCGGCGTCCGGCAGGCCGAGGAAGGATTGAACGAGGCGCGCGCCCTGCTCGACCTGCGTCAGAGCGAGCGCGTCTTTGCCACCCAGGAGCTGCACCGAACCGAATCCCTCGCGAGCCGGGGCTTCGCGCCGACGGAGACCGTCGACCTTCGGCGCTCCCAGCACGCGACGGCCACCGCGGCCGTCGAGTCCGCCAAGGCGGCGATCGCCCGGGCGGAAGCCACCATCGAGGCGGCGGAAGCGACGGTGGCCCGCATCCAGGCGGATCTGGACGAGCACATCCTGCTCGCTCCCCGCGGCGGCCGCGTCCAATACCGGCTGGCGGAGCCGGGCGAGGTCGTCGCCGCCGGCGGCCGGGTCGTCACCCTGCTGGATCTGAGCAACGTGTACATGACGATCTACCTGCCGACCGACGAGGCGGGCCGACTGGCCTATGGCGGCGAGGCGCGGCTGGTGTTCGACGCCGCGCCCGACTACGTGGTGCCCGCGACCGTCACCTTCGTGGCGGCCGAGGCCCAGTTCACGCCGAAATACGTGGAGACCGCCAGCGAACGCGAGAAGCTGATGTTCCGGGTCAAGGTGGCGATCCCGCCGGATCTGCTAGCGCGCCACCGGAATGTGGTGAAGGCCGGTGTGCCGGGAGTCGCCTATGTGCGTCTCGACGCCGACGCGCCCTGGCCGGACGAGCTGTCGGTCAAGCTGCCCGACGATGGCTAGCGAGGAGGAGGATCCGGCGCCGGCGGTCGACCTTCGCGCCGTCTCGCATCGCTACGGGCGGACGCAGGCTCTAGCCGACATTTCGCTTACTGTTGCCGCCGGGACCTCCCTCGGGCTGATCGGCCCCGACGGGATCGGCAAATCCACCCTGCTCGGCCTGATCGCCGGCATCCGCCGGATCCAGGACGGAAGGGTGAGAGTGCTCGGCGGCGACATGACGCGGTCCGCCCATCGCCACGCCGTCTGCGGCCGCATCGCCTACATGCCCCAGGGACTCGGCCGGAACCTCTACCCGACCCTGTCGGTGCGCGAGAACATCGACTTCTTCGCCCGTCTGTTCGACCAACCAGCGGAGGAGCGCGCCTGGCGCATCGAGGAACTGGTCGAGGCGACCGGGTTGGCGGCGTTTCAGGCCCGTCCGGCGGGCAAGCTGTCGGGCGGCATGAAACAGAAGCTGGCGCTCTGCTGCGCGCTGGTCCACGACCCGGACCTGCTCATCCTCGACGAGCCGACCACCGGTATCGACCCGTTGTCCCGCGCCCAGTTCTGGGCGCTGATCGACCGGTTCCGCGCCCGCCGCCCGGGGATGGCCGTGATCGTCGCCACCGCCTACATGTCCGAGGCCGAGCACTTCGACCGGCTCGTCGCCCTGGACGACGGGTGCATCCTCGCAGCCGGCACAGCCGCCGACCTGAAGACGCAGACAAAGACGGAGTCCCTGGATGACGCGTTTGTCGCTCTGCTGCCCGACGCCAAGCGCGCCGCGCATCACGGCGTCAAGCTGATCCCGCGCAATCCCGACGGCCGTCCGCCGGCGATCGAGGCCGAAGGTCTGGTCAAGCGCTTCGGCGCGTTCACCGCCGTCGACCGGGTCAGTTTCCGGATCGAGAGCGGCGAGATCTTCGGTTTTCTCGGTTCCAACGGCTGCGGCAAGACCACGACGATGAAGATGCTGACCGGCCTGCTGGATCCGACCGAAGGCTCCGCCCGCCTGTTCGGCGCCCCGGTGAGCGCGGGCGGGTTCGAGACCCGGCGCCGGGTCGGCTACATGTCGCAGTCCTTCTCGCTCTATGCCGAGCTGTCGGTGCGCCAGAACCTCGACCTGCACGCCGACCTGTTCCAGCTTCCGGGGGACCGCAAACGCCGACGGGTCGCGGAACTCATTGACCGGTTCGAACTCGCGGACGTGGTGGACGAGCGGCCGGCCAGCCTGCCGCTGGGGGTGCGCCAGCGTCTGCAACTCGCCGTCGCCGTCCTGCACGGCCCCGACATGCTGATCCTGGACGAACCCACCAGCGGGGTCGACCCCGTGGCCCGCGATCGGTTCTGGGAACTGCTGATCGAGCTGTCGCGCAACGACGGGGTGACCATCTTCATCTCCACCCATTTCATGAACGAGGCGGAACGGTGCGACCGCATCTCGCTCATGCATGCGGGGCGGGTGCTGGCCGTCGGCACGCCGAAGGAGCTGCAGGGGGCCAAGGGCGCGGAAACGCTGGACGAGGCCTTTATCGACTATCTGAAGGAGGCGGTGGTGGTACCGGAGACCGGCGTACAGCCGCCGGATCCCGCCGCAGTGTCGGCGGCGCCGTCCCCGTCCCGCCATCCGATCAACGCCGCGCTATTCTCCGTCAGCCGGTGCTGGGCCTTCGCCCGGCGCGAGGCGCTCGAACTGCTGCGGGACCCGATCCGGCTGACCTTCGCCATCGCCGGTCCCCTGATCCTGATGCTCGCCATGGGCTTCGGCATCTCCTTCGACGTCGAGCGCCTGACCTATGCCAGCCTCGACCAGGACCGCTCCCGCGAAAGCCGGATGTTCCTGCGCCAGCTCTCGAGTTCGCCGTACTTCGCGGAGATGCCGGAACTGGCCGGCCCCGTCGATCTGGACACCCGCATGAGCGCCGGCGCGATCTCGCTTGCCGTGGTCGTCCCGCCGGGTTTCGGAAAGGATCTTCTGGCCGGCCATCGCCCGGAGATCGGCGGCTGGCTCGACGGTGCGAACACCAATCGGGCGGAGACAATCCGCGGCTATCTCGAGGCGGCTTTCGCGGAGTTCCTGAACGAAGTGTCAGTGACCGAGACCGGGTCCCCCCTGCCACCGCCGCCGATCACCGTCGAAACCCGCTTCCGCTACAACCAGGCGTTCCTGTCAGCCTACGCCATCCCGCCGGGCGTGTTGATGATGCTGCTGATCATGATCCCGGCGATGCTGACGGCGCTCGGCGTGGTGCGCGAGAAGGAGTTGGGCTCGATCACCAACCTGTACGCCGCCCCCGCCCGACGCATCGAGTTCCTGATCGGCAAGCAGCTTCCCTATGTCGCCGTCGCCATGGCGAGCTTCGCCAGCCTCGTCGCCATGATGCTCACGGTGTTCGGCGTGCCGTTTTCCGGTGGAGCCGGCGCACTGGTCGCGGGGGCCCTGCTGTACACGATGGCGGCCACCGCCTTCGGGCTTGTCGTCTCGGCTTTCGTCGGATCGCAGATTGCGGCCATCTTCGCCACGGCGATCATCGTGATGATCCCGACGGTCAATTTCTCCGGCATGATGTATCCCGTCGCGACGCTCGAGGGCGGGGCCAGGTTCATCGGCGAGGCCTTCCCCGCGCTCTACTTCCAGAAGATCAGCGCCGGGGTCTTCAACAAGGGGCTGGGGCTCCCCGAGCTCTATGCGAACCACCTGACACTCGGCGGGTTCGTAGTCCTCTACTGGGTTCTGGCGACCCTGCTGCTGCGCAAGCAGGAGGCCTGAGATGGGGTCCGGCGCGAAGAACGTTTTCCGCCTCGGCGTCAAGGAGCTGTACAGCCTGGCCCGCGACCCGGTGCTGATGGGACTGATCCTCTACACCTTCACCTTCGCGATCTACTCGGTGGCCAACGGGGTCCGCACGGAAGTCCACAACGCCGCCGTCGCGGTCGTCGACGAGGACCGGTCGGTGCTCTCCGAGCGCATCCGCGGCGCCCTGCTGGAGCCACAGTTCCAGCCGGCCAGGCTGATCTCGATCGAGGAGCTCGACCCGGCGATGGACAGCGGCGCGTTCTCCTTCGTCATCGACATTCCTCCGGGGCTGCAGGCGGACGTCCTGGCCGGGCGGCCGCCGGTGATCCAGCTTAACGTCGATGCGACCGCCATGACTCTCGCCGGCAACGGCGCCCGCTACATCCAGAACGTCATCCAGGCCGAGACGAACGGTTTCCTCGACCGGTCGGAAGGCGTGGCCGAGCGTCCGGCCAGCCTCACCGTGCGGGTCAAGTTCAATCCCAATCTCGAGGCGAGCTGGTTCATGTCTGTGATGCAGATCATCAACAACCTGACGATCATGGCGGTCATCCTGTCCGGCGCCGCGGTGATCCGCGAGCGCGAGCACGGGACGATCGAGCATCTTCTGGTCATGCCGGTCACGCCCGCGGAAATCATGCTGGCGAAGATCTGGGCGAACGGGCTGGTGATCGTGACCGCGGCCATCCTGTCTCTGCATCTCGTTGTCCAGGGCGTGCTCGCAGTCCCGGTGGCCGGGTCGACCGCGCTGTTCGCGCTCGGCGCGTCCGTCTACCTGTTCGCGGTGACCTCGCTCGGCATCATGCTGTCGACGATCGCGACGACCATGCCGCAGTTCGGGTTGCTGTCGATTCCGGTCTTCGTGGTGCTGAACCTCCTCTCCGGCGCGATGACCCCGCTCGAGAGCATGCCCACCCTGCTGCAGACGATCATGATGGTCTCGCCCGCGACCCATTTCGTTCGTTTTGCCCAGGCGGTGCTGTTTCGCGACGCCGGTCTTACCGTCGTCTGGCCGGAGCTGATGCTGGTCGCGGCGATCGGCGGCGCGTTCTTCACCTTCGCGCTGATCCGGTTCCGCGCGACCATGGCCGCCGCGCATTGAGGACTTGCCGCTTTCGATGGCGATCCAGGATGGCAGACGACACGTCGCAGTCGACGTCGGCGCTTCGAGACGCCATCTCTTTTCTGAGGATGCGGATGCAGGAACTCTCGCGGCTCCGTCGGGGCCACGCAGCACGAGGTAGACAAAGGCCATGCAGGTAGATGCGGTCATCGCCGGCAACGGTCCCACCGGCCGCTTGGCCTATCGGGCATTGCGCGACCTGGGTTTGGAGACCGTCGTGGTCGCCCCGGCTCCCAGGCCAGGTCCGGACCCGCGCACGACGGCCCTGCTGCCGGTCAGCATCGCCGCACTCGACCGGCTAGGAGTGGATGTGCGTGCGGCCGCCACACCGCTTCCTCAACTGACCATCGAGACCACCGGTCCGCTCGGACTGGTCTCGGAACGGTTCTCGGCCGACGATGTGGACTGTCCCTATCTGGCCCTCAATGTCCCGATCGGGGACCTGACGACCCTCCTTCCCGTGCAAGACGCCATCGAGGCGACGGTTTCCCGCGTCGACTACGCCGGCGGCCGGCCGGCGGTCGTGACCGATACGGGCGCGCGGATCGGCGCCCGGCTGGTGGTTGCCGCCGACGGACTCGCGTCACCGACCCGCGACGCCGCCCGTATTCGGATGCACCGTCAGGGCCTGGGACTCAGCGCCTACTGCGCGCCGGTGACGCTGCAGGCCGCGCATGGCGGCCTCTGCATCGAGCGCTACGACGATGTCGGGTCGGTCACCGTGATTCCGGTGGGAGAGCGCGACGGCTCCCTCATTTCGATCTGCGGGACCGAGGCGGTAAACCGTCTGGCCGAACTGCCGGCCGAGGAAGTCGCCGGGGCGATCGCCGCCCGGCAGCCGGCTTACGGATCGCTCCGGCTGACCGGGCCAGCGGCCATCTTCCCGCTCTCGATCGGCTGGGCAACCTCCCCCGCAAGACGCCGGGTGGTCGCCGTCGGTGAGGCCGCCCACACGGTGCCGCCCATCGGCGCCCAGGGATGGAACATGGCCGTGCGCGACGTGATGGCGCTGCATTCCGTACTCGCGGAGACGCTTCGCGTCGGCGGGGATATCGGCGCCGAGACCGTCCTGGCTCGCTATGCCCGCAACCGGCGGACGGATCTGGTCGGCCGGATATCGGCGGTCGGACTGCTCGCCGGGGTGGCGACCAACCCCATCGTCCCGGTGCAGCTTATGCGCCAGATCGGGCTCGGAGCCCTGTCCCGCCTGCCGGGACTGAAACGGGGATTGATGCGGGCAGGGCTTGGCTGAAGCGCCGAGTTGCGGGAGTGCCGGAACGGAATGCGGGGCGCCGCGTTTAATATGGAGCGTCCGGGCATGGAGCGCCGCTCCCCCCGGACGGGACCGACCAAGGAGGATAACGACCATGCTGCTTTCCCACGGAACCTGGGTGCTGATCCTGGACGGAGAGAAGTACCTGCTGCTGCAGAACGAGGGGGACAGGAATGCGCTCAGCCTCAGGGTTCTGCAGCACGCGGAGATCGACAATCCGCCGACCCGCGACCAGGGCACTGAAAAGCCGGGCCGCATGCCCGACGCGGGGGCCGGGCGGAGCGCCGTCGAACAGACCGATTGGCACACCCTGGAGAAGGAATCCTTCGCACATGACGTCGCCGACCGGCTCCGGCGCTGGGCGCTGGCCGACCGGTTTTCACAGATCGTCATCTGCGCCGATCCAAGGACGCTCGGGACCATTCGGCACAACTACCATGCGGAGGTGTCGCGCCGGATTGTCGCGGAACTGGACAAGGACCTGACGGGTCTGCCCATCGACGAAATGGAGAAGGTGATTGGCGCCGCCTAGACGCGGCTCAATCTGAGCGGCGGCGAGAAGGGGCATCCGCCTCCGGACGCCTGGCCGCCCGACCCGTGGACTCTCGGGGCAGCGCGAGAATGAGGAGCACCGCCAGGGCGACGGGGGCGAAGATCCACGCCTGGGTCGCGCCGAGAACCGCCAAGGTCGCCCAACTGGCGACACACCAGACCGCCGGGACGATGGCGAGCAGCAGCGTCGGCCATCGCCGTCCGGCTGCGAGAACGGCACCAAGGGTCACGATCGCCGTGGGATCCGGCATCAGGGCAAAGATCTCCGCCCCGGCGGTTCGGTCGGCGAAGACGGCAGCCAAAGGCACCACGACAAGACCGTAAAGGCATAATCCGACAGCGATCCAACGCCCGGGCCATCTCAGGCGGGGTTCGAGCGCCCCCGCGAGAAAACCAAGGGCGGCGAGCAGGACCGCCTGCGCTAGAAACACCGGGATCATGTTTCCCGCGGCCAAATTGACCGTCGCGTAGCTCGGCAGGAAGCCAAGGCCGGCCAGCACCCAGGCCGTCGCCAGGACGATCCCGAGGACGCGCCCGCACCAGGCGCCGCTCCGGGAGGCTTGCCAGACCAGCAGGAAGGGCACCGCGAGCCCCGCCAGCAGGGCCGGGATCTGTGCCGGCCAGAGCGCCTTGTTATGCAATTCGAACAGCCGCCAGTAGACCCGCTCGGAGAACATGAGGAAGTCCTGCGGGCTGTAGGTCAGCCAGGTTTCCATCAGAGATCCCGGATGGTGGCGGCGATCTTCTCCCGCATCCCCGCATCGGGCAGTGGACCGGCGGCGGCAGCGACATTCTCGCGGGCATGGTGGGGCTGCGTCGTCGCCGGGATCGGGATCGTGGCAGCGGTGTGGGAAAGAATGAACTTGAGCACAAGTTGTGCCCAAGTGTCCGCCCCGATCTCAGCCGCCCAAGCCGGCAGCGGCTCGCCGTCAAGCCGTTGGGTGAGCGCCCCGCGCCGGAACGGCCGGTTGACCAGGACCGCAATCCCGCGCTCCCGCGCCAGCGGCAGGATCCTGTCCTCGACCTCCCGGTCGACCGGATTATAGGTGACCTGAATGAAATCGAGCTCGCGGGCGCGCATCACCTCCTCGAACAGGCCGTGGCGGCGGCCATGGGAGGTGGTGATCCCGATATGCTTCACCTCTCCCGCCGCCTTCATCGCCGCCAGCGTCTCGAGATGCGCTTCCCAGCCGACCAGATTGTGGACCTGCACGAGATCGAACCGCGGCACCTGCCAGTTCGACCGGGACTGTTCGATCTGCGCCCGACCGTCGTCCGTGTCGCCGGTCCAGACCTTGTCGGCGGAGAACACCGACCCCGTGCGGTCGATCCGCGCCAGTCCGGCGCCGATCACCTCCTGGGCCGACCCGTACATCGGCGAGCTGTCGACGATCGTGCCGCCGGACAGGAAGAACGCGTCCATCACCTCGGCGCAGTCGGCGCGCAGGACCGGGTCGTCACCGACATTGAACGTGATCCAACTGCCGAGCCCGACCGCCGGGACCGACGCGCCAGTGGAGGGGATCGTCCGGTGCAGAACGGCCGCGGTCGATTGCGCCGTGGCGGCTCGCGCCGAACCGCTACCTGCGGGAGAGCCCGCGAGCGCGGAGACGGTCAGGGCTGCGATGCCGCCGCCGAGAACCCGACGCCGGCTCGGAACGGAGGGTGCGTGCTTGTCATCGGTCATGGTCGCCTATCTGGCGCGTCCGCGGCCAAGGACAAGCCCGCCGGCGGGCGATAGTCGCTCTGGACCACGGCCCGCGGCCTCCCGTAGGATCGTCAACAGTCAACAAGATCGGAGGTGCCGCCGTGACGAACGGAAACGACCTGGGCATACCGTCGATCGACATCGCGCCCTTCCTGGCCGGCGATCCCGACGGCAAGAAGAAGGTCGCCCGAGCCGTGGCGCAGGCGTGCGAGACGGTCGGTTTCCTGGTGATCTCGGGCCATGGCCTACCGCAGAATACGCTCGACCGGGCCATCGGGCTCGGGTTCGACTTCTTCGATTTGCCGCAGGCGGAAAAAGACCGCTTGCACCCGACCGGAGCGGCGCGCCAGCGCGGCTATCATCGGGTGGCCACCCGAAACCTTGCCTCCACCCTGGGACAGAAGACGCCGCCGGATCTTCGCGAGTTCGTCTTCCTCGGCCCGATCGACGATCACAGCCGACATTACGCCCATCTGTCCGATGCCGAGACCGCCTATGCGGCAAACATCGTCCCCGACAGGCCCGAGGGTTTCGACACGGCCCTCATCGACCTCTACCGGGGCTTCGAACGCCTGTCGGTGGACCTGACCCGGATCATGGCGGTGGCGCTCGACCTGGAGGAGGAGACCTTCGTGCCGCTGCTCGACCGGCACTTCTCGATCTTCGGCATGCATCACTATCCGGTTCTCGCGACCCCGCCGCAGCCGGGTCAGCTCCGGGCCGGCGCCCATACCGATTTCGGTGCCATGACCATCCTGGCGATGACGGAAGGACGCGGCGGGCTGGAGGCGCGGCTGCGCGACGGGCGCTGGGTTCCGGTCCTGCCGAAGCGCGGCGACCTGGTGGTCAATCTCGGCGACATGATGGAGCGGTGGACCAACGACCGCTGGGTCTCGACCATGCACCGGGTCGTGGTGCCCGATACCGGCGACGCCCAAAGCCGGCGGATGTCGATCGGCTATTTCGTCCATCCGAATTTCGACGCCGAGATCCGCTGCGTGCCGACCTGTCTCGCTCCGGGCGAGACCCCGCGCTATTCCACGATCACCGCCGGCGAGCACATCCGCCAGAAGATCGACGCCAGCCACAAGGCGGCGTGACGCCGTTCAGCACAGAGCACGATCAGCCCAGAGCACGGTCAGGTGTCGATCTGACCGTGATCTTCCCTAGTCGCCCGGAACCGGGGTGGCGGACAGGTCCGCGTCGACGGCGCTGTCGTACGGAATGTCGTGGGAGATCAGACCGCCGGTGAGCAGCGCCGCCTTCAGGCGCACGAAAGCCGTCACCGGGAAGACCGGCGTCTGCGCCCATAGGCCCGCCTCCCGCAGGGTCGCGATGATCCGCGCCAGCGCCTCCGCGCTCAGATCCGGAAAATACGGTGCGACGGTGTTGGCCATCTCCCGAGGATCGGTGCCATGCAGGTAGCGCAGGCTCCGGCCGATTCCGCGCACCAGCGCCCGGCAGGTCTCGCGCTCGCCCTCGGCGAAGGCCCGGGTCGTGTAGAAGCTGGTGAAGCCCACATCGCCGCGGGTGGCGAAACGGTGCCACACATGCGCCCCGTGCGCCGTCACAGCCAAGTCGGCGTAGGGTTCGAACACCTGGATCACATCGACCTCGCCGCGCGCCAGGGCGTCCACATTCTCCGCCATGGTCCGGTCCGCTGACCGGGTCCAGTCGTTCGGCATCACGCTGGCACGGTCGAGGTCGTCCTGCAGGGTCATCCAGGGCGTCGGCACCTCGACCGCGACGGCGAGCCGGAGCCCTTTGAGGTCGGTGAAGCGGAAATCCGGGTTGGGGTCACGGCCGACAAGGACGAAGGGGTCGCGCGCCACCACCTGGCCGAAGCACACGAGCGGGCACGCTTCGCCGCGCTTGCGGGCGGCATCGTGGTGCATCATCACCCGCATCGGCCCGCCCCATGAGACGTCCGTCGCGCCGTCCAGCAGGCCCTGGGCGGTATACTCGGTGGAGGGCGACAGGGTCACAGTGACATCCACGCCTTCGCGCGCCCAGTCTCCCCGCTCGATGGCGAGGTAGAACGGGACGTAGCCGATGGTGCGCAGATTCTCGAAAAGCGTGATCGCAGGTCTGGTCATCGGCAGAGCATAGCAGCGCCGACGGCGGCAGCCAGCCGTCCAATCGAGTCCCCGATCCGGCGCCTGTCGCCTATGCGCCGACCCGGATCGTTTCGGCCTGCGTGCCGGTGCCGACGAGAGCGGCCAGGGCTTGAGCGACGATACCGGCGGCGTCGAGACCGGCCTCCGCATATTGCCGCTCCGGCTTGTCGTGGTCGATGAACCGGTCCGGCAGAACCATCGGGCGGACTGCCAGGCCGCGATCCAGCGCCCCATCGCGGGCGAGGAATTCGAGGACCTGCGAACCGAACCCGCCGGACGCCCCTTCCTCGACGGTGATCAGCGCCGCGTGCTCGCGGGCGAGACGGCGCACCAGATCCGTGTCGATGGGCTTGGCGAAACGGGCGTCGGCGACCGTGGCGGAGAAGCCGCGGGCCGCCAGTTCATCGGCCGCCGCGAGGCATTCCTGCAGCCTGCTCCCCAGGGACAGAAGCGCGACCGTGGTACCTTCGCGCACGACCCGCCCGCGTCCGATCTCCAGCGGTGTCCCCCGGGCGGGGAGTTCGATGCCGATGCCCTCGCCGCGGGGATAGCGGACCGCGCTGGGTGCATCGTCGATCACGGCGGCCGTGGCCACCATGTTGGCGAGTTCCGCTTCGTCCGACGGCGCCATCACCACGAAACCGGGCAGGCAACAGAGATAGACCAGATCGAAGGAGCCGGCATGGGTCGCACCATCGGCGCCGACCAGCCCCGCCCGGTCGATGGCGAAGCGGACCGGCAGGCTCTGCAGCGCGACGTCGTGAACCACCTGGTCATAACCGCGCTGGAGGAAGGTCGAGTAGATCGAGGCGAACGGCTTCATGCCCTCGGTCGCCATGCCGGCGGCGAAGGTCACGGCATGCTGCTCGGCGATGCCGACATCGAAGCATCGCTCCGGAAACCGCTTGGCGAAGCGGTCCAGACCGGTGCCCGAGGGCATGGCGGCGGTCACGGCGACGATGCGGTCGTCGGCCTCGGCCTCGGCGATCAGACTGTCGGCGAAGACCTGGGTATAGGTCGGCGCGTTCGCGGTGGGCTTCGACTGGACCCCGGTGACCACGTCGAACTTGGCGACCGCGTGATACTTCTCGGCATGGGCCTGCGGGAACGGATGCCCCCGGCCCTTTTCGGTCACCACATGCAGCAGCACCGGGCCGTGCTTGCGCCCCTTCAGCTTGCGCAGGATGGGCAGCAGATGGTCGAGATTGTGACCGTCGACCGGGCCGACATAGAAGAAGCCCAACTCCTCGAAGAGGGTGCCGCCGGTAACCAGACCGCGGGCGAACTCCTCCGCCCGGGCCGCCGTCTTCTCGATGGCGCGCGGAAAGCGCTTGGCCATCTGCTTCGCTAGCTCGCGCAGGGAGCAGTACGAGCGCGACGAGACGATCTGGCTCAGATAGGCGCTCATTGCGCCCACCGGCGGCGCGATCGACATGTCGTTGTCGTTGAGGATGACGAGCATCCGGCTGTCCGAGGCGCCGGCGTTGTTCATCGCTTCATAGGCCATCCCGGCGCTCATCGACCCGTCGCCGATCACCGCCACCACGTCGAAGTCCTCCCCCTTGAGGTCGCGGGCCGTCGCGATGCCGAGCCCGGCCGAGATCGAGGTCGAGCAATGCGCCGCACCGAACGGGTCGTACTCGCTCTCGGAACGGCGGGTGAAGCCCGAGAGCCCGCCGCCCTGACGCAGGGTCCGGATGCGGTCCCGCCGGCCGGTCAGGATCTTGTGGGGGTAGGCCTGGTGTCCAACATCCCAGATGATCTTGTCGCGGGGCGTGTCGAACACGTGATGCAGCGCCACGGTCAGCTCGACCACGCCCAGACCCGCCCCCAGGTGGCCGCCGGTGACCGAGACGGCGTCGATGGTCTCCTGCCGGAGGTCATCGGCGAGCTGCGTCAGCTCCGCGACGGTCATGCCGCGCGTGTCGGACGGGTAGGTCACCCGGTCGAGCACCGGGGTCCGCGATCCTGCCATGTCAGCCTCCTTCGTCATGCGGGTCGCCGGCGCGGCGTGTGGAGCCGCCACCGGCCGTAGAGTTCAAACGCGTGGGCGCAGAGCGCCAAGGCGAGGAAGCCTCCGACCACGGGCCAGGGAGCCTCCAGACCGGATGCCCGGCAGGCGGCGACGAGCGCCGCACCCGAGAGCAGGAACGGCAGGATTCGTGCCGGCGGCACCCCCCTGCCCGTCAGGATCCAGACCGCTGAGAGCGCGACCGCTTCGACCAGAAGAACGGCCAGCACGATGTCGAAGATCCGTCCGGAAGCGAAAATGGCGTCGATCATCGCCACGGCTCACGAGACCTTCGCCAGGCCGAGCAGGTGGGCGGTGTCCTTGAGGAAGATCCGCAGATGCGCCAGCGGGTCCGCCCGGACCAGCTCCTTCTCCATGTAGGACTGCCAAGTGAGGCGCTGCACGTCGGGGTCGCCGCACATGCTGACGAACCGCTCGCGCCGGCGATCTGAGGAATACCAGAAGGCCTGCATGACCCCGAGCACCCAGAACACCCAGCCATGCATCTTCATGAACCGGCGGCGGGCATTGGCCAGCGCCCGGACGTCGCCGGTGCTCAGGACTTCTTCAGTCGCCTCGGCGGCGATCTGGCCGCCGACCATGGCATAGTAGATCCCTTCGCCTGAGGCGGGCGCCACGCAGCCGGCGGCATCGCCCGCCAAGACGACGTCCCGACCGTTGTCCCAGCGTTTCAGCGGCTTCAGAGGAATCGGCGCCCCCTCGCACCGGATCGTCGGGGCGGCGGCGAGGCCGGCCCGCTCGCGCAGGGCGGCCGTCGCCTGTCGTAGCCCGAACCCCTTCTGCATGCTGCCGGTCCCGACGCTCGCGGTCTCTCCATGGGGGAAGATCCAGGCGTAGAAATCGGGCGACAGGTCGCTCTGGTAGTAGACGTCGCACCGGTCGCCCCCACCGGCGCCGTCGGAGGCTGCCGCGCCCGACACGTCGATGATCTCGTGATAGGCGAAGACGCACTTGCCTTCGCCGGCGCCGGGAACCTCCTGGCGGGCGACCTGGGAACGGGCACCGTCGGCGCCGATCACGACCCGACCGGCAACGGCCTTCGGCTCCCCGTCCTGCCGGTTCTCACGGAAATGGACGGTGGCGAGACCATCCCCGTTGCGGCTGATGTGGTCGAACGTGCCCGTGATCCGTACAGCGCCGGCCTCGGCCGCCCGCACGCGAAGCGCCTCGTCAAAGACTTCCCGATCGACCATGCCGACGAACCCCTCCTCGATCGGCATGTCGACGACGCGCGTCGAGGGCGCGACGATGCGGGCGCCGCGCGCCCGGGCCACGATCAGGTTCTCGGGGATGGCGAAATCGCGGATCAGGCGTGGCGGCACGGCACCGCCGCAGGGTTTGATCCGCCCGGCACGGTCGAGCAACGCAACGGACCGTCCGGCGCGGGCCAGGATCTCCGCCGCCGTGGCCCCCGCCGGGCCACCGCCCACGACCACCACATCGAAAACCGCTGCAAACGTCGCCGAAGCCCGATTGGTCGAAACCGTCATGACATCCTCCTAGCGGACCAAACCGGCAATAACGCCGCGACCGATTGTGGCCGGCTCCATCGTCTGTCCGGAGTCGGCCGTGCGCCCGCCAACCCGCATCGCCAGAATTGCGGCGACGAGGAAGAGGGCCGCTTCTACGGCGAAGACCGCGCCATACGCCGTCGCGGGCGAGGGAAAGATCAGACGCAGAACGTCGACCGAAACCGCCCCGACCAGACCGCCGAGACCGAAGGCCACGGCCTGCGCCGCGCCGAAGACGCCCATTCGGGTTCCTTCGCGTCGGGCCCGGCCGGTCGCGGCGATCGACATCATCAGGCCGATCGCGGCAACGGCGAAGGCGCCGTTCGAGAGACCGAGCATGAACACATTGAGCCGCAGCGGCCAATGACCGGGCGCCGAGCCGCCGGCGGCCAGCGCCAGCATCGCGGCACCCGAAGCGAGGCAGCCGCCCACCACCCAGGTCTCCATCGCGCCGAACCTCCGGCGCCCGAACAAGGTGCAGATCGCCCCCACCGCCAGCATGCCCAGCAGGACGCCGCCGTGATGCACGCCGGACAGCGCCGTCGACTGCCCCGGGGTCAGGCCGAACACCAGCCCGGCATAGGGCTCGAGAATCAGGTCCTGCGCGCTGTAGGCCAGCATGGAAACGAAAACGAACACCGCAAAGTGGCGGACCGTCGACTCGCGCCAGACCTCGGCCAGAGCCGCCCGGAAGGAGGGCGGCGGTTGGTGGCCGGCAGCCGTGTCCGCGGCCAAATCGGCGGACGAGCCGGGGTCCATCCCGGACGCCGACAACGAGCGCGGGCGTTCGACGCCCCAGACCGCCAGCGTGGAGACGACGAAAGCGATCAAAGAGGCGCAGGCGACCAGGAAGACGAGGCGCTCGGCCGAATACGGGTCGAGCAACGCACCGAGAACCGTGGCGGTCACCACGAACCCGGCGATCATCATCAGCCAGACGATGGTTGCGGCCGCCGGACGTCGCTCCGGAACGACGCTGGTCGCGAGCAGGACGAGCAGCGACGTCCCTGCCGCGCCCACGCCGGCGCCGATCATCAGAAACGCGATCGCGGCGGCCGCGAGACCGAGAACCGGATCGCCGGCGGTCAGGCCGGTGGCGATCGCCGCCCCCGTGCCGCCGGCGCAGAGCAGTGCCATGCCACCGATGATCCAGGGCGTGCGCCGTCCACCCGCATCCGACCCGTACCCCCAGCGCGGCCGCAGGACCTGGACCGCGTAGTGCATCGCCACCAGGAACCCGGGAACCATGGCCGGCAGCGCAAGCTCGACCACCATGACGCGGTTCAGGGTCGAGGTGCAGATGACCACGACGGCGCCGAGAGAGGTCTGGATGAGCCCGAGACGGAGAATGCCGATCCAACCGAGTCCGGACGTCATCTCCGTCTCCCTATCCGGCGGACAGCGCGAAGGCGCTTGCCAGCATGCCCAGCACGTAGAGCGTGGTGCCGGTGGCGTTGTACCAGGCCGCGTAGCGGCGCGGATCTTCGAGCAGCCGGACCATGAGCGTCACCTGGACAGCGACGAGCGCGGCAACGCCGGCCGCGTAGACCGGAGCGTTCCAGGAGAACAGCAGTCCGACGACGACGAGCTGCGGCACCGTCATGACCGCGCAGGCGAGGAGCGCGGCACCGCGCACGCCGAGCAGCACCGGCAGCGACTTCAGGCCGAGCTGACGGTCGCCTTCCACCGCCTTGAAATCGTTGAGCGCCATGATCCCGAAAGCGCCGAGGCTGTAGAGCCCGGCGAGCATCAGGATCGGCGTACTCGGGAATTGCCCGGACATGGCCGCGGCGCCGGTGAACCAGGGCAGGCCCTCGTAACAGGCGCCCACGGTCAGGCATCCGAGCCAGCCGTTCTGCTTGAGGCGGAACGGCGGTGCGCTGTACGCCCAGGCCAGAAGGAGCCCGACGGCCGCCGCCACCGCCACCCAGACCCCGAGAATCATCGCGACGCCGAGCGACAGAACCGTCCAGACGATGCCGAGCCACAGGCCCCAGCGCCCCGGGACACGCCCCGAGGGGATTGGCCGGTTCGGCTCGTTGATGGCATCGACATGGCGATCGTACCAGTCGTTCACCGCCTGGCTGGTGCCGCAGACCAGCGGTCCCGCCAGCAGGACGCCGAGCAGAAGTGTCAGCCAGTTTTCGGAGATCGGGACGCCGGAG
The DNA here is from genome assembly GCA_048983575.1 of Thalassobaculum sp. Taxonomy (GTDB): domain Bacteria; phylum Pseudomonadota; class Alphaproteobacteria; order Thalassobaculales; family Thalassobaculaceae; genus Thalassobaculum. Next base: position 3,926,691 of record JBLZTD010000001.1, read on the forward strand.
GAGACCACGCCGCACATGAACGCCCACATGGGCGCGAACCACGTGATCGGCTTCAGGAGTTCAAGCAACGCCGATGGCGCCGGATGGCGCGGTCGCGTAGCCCTGACTGCGTGAGTATCGACCATGGACGTAGCGTAAAATTGACAGTCAGAAGTGTCAATTTAACTTTACGTTTCGATGTCAGGAAAAGTTGACAGCGCCGTCGCTAGTCGTCCGACGCGTCGCCGTCGGACAAGCCGTAGCGGCGCAACTTTGAATAGAGGCTCTGCCGGCTCAGCCCCAGCATTTCGGCGGCGGACGCCCGGTTGTCCCCGGTCAGCCGCAATGCCGTCTCGATGCACAGGCGCTCGATGACATCGGTGGTCTCGCGCACCAGATCCTTCAAGGTGACCCGCCCGACCAGTTCGGTCAGCTGGCTCGCGTCGCGCGGCAGGGTCTGCGCTTCGCCGCCGAACGCTTCGATCCGGCGATGGGCCGACCGGATTGCGAAACCGAAGCAGGCATCCTCCGTCCCGGACACCGAAACGGCAGACACCTCGACAGATTCCCGTGCGCCGAACTCGCCGTTCACGACGGTCGAGAACTGTCGCACCGCGCCCTGCTTGCGCAGATTGGCGGCGATGACGTTGATGTCGACGGCGCGGCCGAGCCACCGGCTGAGCGGTTCGCCCACCGCCTGTTCCTCGGTGGCGAGTTGCGCGAGGTCCAGGAAGGCCCCATTGGCGGTCATGACACGGAAATCGGTATCGGTGACCACGAACCCATCCGGAATCTGGGAAATCGCCTTCAACATGGAAGAGCGGGCGAGATCCTCTGTCTCGGAGGGAACGGGCGTATCGGCAACGCCGAGTCGCAGCAGGAAATGCGCGTCGTTGCCCTGCCGGAAGATCGAGGCCCCCATCTCCAGCGCATGGCCGGCCCGGCCCACCCGGACCGTCGCCTGAGCCGGCCGACCGGTTGCCCCAACGGCAACGAGCAGCGCACTGGCGTCCTCCCAGCTTTCCTCGGCGACAATATCCTGAAGCGGGACGCCGCTGAGTTTCTTGGCGTCACGGTCGAGCAGCCGGACGGCGGCAGGATTGACCTCGACGATCTTGCGACTCGCCGCATGGACGATGACCACGGCTTCGGAAGCCACCTGGAACAGCATCCTGTAGCGGGTCTCCGCATGCCGAAGACGCGCGTACTCCCGCTCCATCGCATTCTGCGCATCGACCAGCCGCTGCTGCAGTTCCGCCATGGCACTGAGATCGCGCCCCAGCACCAGCGTCCGGTCGCGGCCCATCCGCAACGCGCCGTAGCGTACCGGCAGATCCAGACCGGTTTGTGAGGGGTGATTTACCTGGCGCCACCGGGTCACGGTGCCGCCTGCGGCTTCCGCCAACATTTCAGTGATCTTGTCGCGGCTTTCGATCGTAACAGTATTAACGAGAGAGCTGCCGATACAGGTGTCGAACGGATGATTGCTCAAATCGGGACTGCTGAAGGCAACATCGCGAATCACGCCGTGATGGTCGACGATCAACGCGATGTCGGCCGCCATCCCGATCGCCATTGCGGCGATATCCGCATCCAAGTCGCCAATCGACTTCCGCGGAGATTTGAACGGATTCAACACTTCAGCCAACGCCGGAAGGTTTCTTAACACTCGAGACTCGCTCAACAGTTTCTATGTTAAGCCGTAGGCCGACGGCTTAAGTGTCGGTATACCTCTGTCGTCTCGAGCTTCTTCGGCGGCTATGTTGTCGGCTTAGCCAGCAATTGCATCAAGCTCAAGGATTGCAGGACTGCATCGCGACCGTCCAACGCCCATGTGTCGGCGCCCACGTCTGCCACCCAATCCGGGTGATCCTGAAATACTGGTCCCCCCACGATGATTCCAACCTCGCGGTTCAGCGAGGATTTTCGCACGCTTCTGATAACGGACGCGAGACGGTCGATCAACCCCTCGCCACTCAACGAGAACCCGACGACCGAAAACCAGCGCTGACGGGTGCAGAGAGCGATTTCGCGCTCCGTGTCGAGCATCTCCTCGCAGACGGACCACCCGGCCCGTCGGAAAAATTCGCTCACCACCGAGGTCCCGAAGGTGTGTTGCTCGCCGGGCGTTACCGACAGCATCACAGATGGCCCCACGGGCATTGGCCCTTCATCCGGATCGAGATCTCCGGCGAGGCCGTGCAGGATCCGCTGCAGCTGGTTCAGAGCGATCGTCACGTCGGTGAAATCGCACAAATCCTTCTGCCACATCACCCCGAGCAGTCTGGCGCTCGGCGCCAACAGGTCGAGCAGCACGGTCTCGTCATCGACGCCCCGGGCCCGGATCTCCGCCAGACAATCCTCTACATGGGAATGCGGCGGCACCAGCAGATGGGCGACCAGGTTCTCGACATCGGCCGGCAGGATAACCGACCCCACGCGAGGAGCGGCGGCTCCAGCCCCGTGCATGAGCAACAGGCGCGGAATGACTTCAGCCTCGATGGTCCGCATCAGTCTGCCGGAAAGCTGAGGCGCGGCCTCCCGCCGGCGCGGCTCCCGTGTTGGTCCGACAACAAGTTGGTTGATGGCCCTGCAAGCCTCATCAACCGTGGCTCGAGTTACCGGCATGGCGTTCGCCCCCTTTGGTCGTTTCGAGCGTTTTCATTTACCGTTACACATCACCGTTACGCTCGTAAGCACTATTCGCCAAACTCGGGAAGAAACGTAATATTATTTCTTTGTAGCCCCGGAAACCGTACGCACTGCAACTTTGAAGGGATGGTAACCCATATTTTTCCGCATGTGTAAATTTTTTTGGACGTCTAGTTAAGTTGACACTCTCGCCGGATCGACCGTAGAGTCCTTCCTGAGGATACCCCGGACAACGTTCCGGACCGCCTTGGAGGGAGTTCGACGATGCCGCCCCCTAACGATCAGATCCGGGCCGACCGGCCGATCTACACGCCGGAGCAGCGACGTCGACGCGACCAGTCCCCTTGGACCATTGTCCAGGGGGTGCTCGCCCCGGCCCAGTTTCTCGTTTTTCTGGTAAGCCTCGCCCTGGTGGTCCGCTTCCTCGCAACCGGCGAAGGAGCGGAGGCCGCAACCATATCGGTCGTCATCAAGACTTCTGTTCCTCTACGCGATCATGGTGACCGGCTCCCTTTGGGAGAAGGCGGTGTTCGGTCACTACCTGTTCGCCGGCCCGTTCTTCTGGGAGGACGCGGTGAGCATGGTCGTGATCGCGCTTCACACCGCATACCTCGTCGCCCTGGTCGCCGGATGGGGATCGATCACGGCACAGATGATGCTGACCCTGGCCGCTTACGCCGCCTACGCGATCAATGCCGCGCAGTTCCTTCTGAAGCTGCGCGCCGCGCGGCTGGAAGCCCGGGGAGCCGACACCGGCCGTGGGCCCGAGTCGGATCTGGGAGAAGTCGGGGTGGCGGGATGAGCGCCGTGCGTCAGTCTTCCGCCCTTCCGACCGCCGGTTGCGACGACCTTCCGGTTCTGCGCGAACGCGGACAGCGGGAGGTATTCTGCGGACTGACCGGGATCATCTGGCTGCACCGGAAGATACAGGACGCCTTCTTCCTGATCGTCGGATCGCGCACCTGCGCCCATCTGATGCAGTCGGCGGCGGGGGTGATGATCTTCGCCGAGCCCCGCTTCGCGACCGCGATCATCGAGGACCGCGACCTCGCCGGCTTGGCGGACGCCAACGACGAGCTGGACAAGGTGGTGGATCGCCTCCTGAAACGGCGCCCGGACATCAAACTGCTGTTCCTGGTCGGCTCCTGCCCCTCGGAGGTGATCAAACTCGACCTGTCCAGGTCGGCCGAGCGACTCGGACGGCAGTACGGGCCCGACGTCCGCATTCTCAACTACTCCGGCAGCGGCATCGAGACGACCTTCACCCAGGGCGAGGACAACTGCCTGGCGGCGATGGTCCCCGAACTGCCCGCCGCGACGCCCGGCGAACCCGGCCTGATGGTCGTCGGAACCCTCGCCGATGTGGTCGAGGACCAACTCCGCCGCCTGCTCCAGGGCCTTGGCGTCCCGGAACCGACGTTCCTGCCGGCCCGTAACGCCGCCGATCTGCCGCCGGTCGGTCCAGGCACCCGGTTTCTTCTGGCCCAGCCCTATCTCGCGGAGACGGCGCGGCTGCTCGAAGAGCGCGGCGCGGAACGGTTGGCCGCTCCCTTCCCGCTCGGCGCCGAGGGCACGACCCGCTGGCTGCGCGCCGCAGCCGATTCCTTCGGCGTGACAGCCGAGCGGTTCCACGAGATCACGGACCGGCCGCGCCAGCGCGCCACGGAGGCCGTCGCGCGGTACCGGGACAGGCTCGAAGGTCGGTCGATCTTCTTCTTCCCGGACAGCCAGCTCGAGATCCCGCTTGCCCGTTTCCTCTCCGAGGAGCTGGGAATGCGTCCCATGGAGGTCGGCACGCCGTACCTGCACCGAGGCATCATGGATCCCGAGATCGCCCTGCTGCCCGCGGGTACCGACCTTTCCGAAGGACAGGACGTCGACCGGCAGCTCGACCGGTGCCGCGCCGCCGCGCCCGACCTGGTCGTCTGCGGCCTCGGCCTCGCCAATCCGCTGGAGGCCGAAGGAATCGCGACCAAATGGTCGATCGAGCTCGTCTTCACGCCGGTCCAGGGATACGAGCAGGCGGCCGACCTCGCCAATCTCTTCGCGCGCCCGTTCGACCGGCGCACGCGGCTGGAGGTCTGAGCCATGAAGCTCGCGGTGTGGACATACGAAGGACCGCCCCATGTCGGCGCGATGCGAGTCGCCACCGCCATGCGGGAGCTGCACTACGTCCTTCACGCGCCGCAGGGCGACACCTATGCTGACCTGCTGTTCACCATGATCGAGCGGCTGCCGCATCGGCCGCCGGTGACCTACACGACCTTCCAGGCCCGCGACCTCGGGTCCGACACCGCCGAACTCTTCAAGCGCACCCTGCGGGAGGCCCACGACCGGTTCCAGCCGCAGGCGATCATGGTCGGCGCTTCCTGCACGGCCGAACTGATCCAGGACGACCCGGGCGGCCTCGGACGGACCCTCGGCCTGCCGGTCCCGGTGGTGCCGCTGGAGCTGCCGTCCTACCAGCGCAAGGAAAACTGGGGCGCTTCGGAAACCTTCTACCAACTCGTCCGGGCCTTCGCCGGAGCCAACGCGCCCGAGGCCGGCGCCGTGAGGCCGGACCGGCCGGCCGGCCAGAAGCCGTCCTGCAACATCCTCGGGCCGACCGCGCTGGGCTTCCGCCACCGCGACGACGTGGCGGAGATCACCGGCCTGCTCGAGCGACTCGGCGTGGACGTGCGCGTGGTCGCGCCGCGGGGCGCCACACCGGCGGATCTCGCACGGCTGCGGCGAAGCGGATTTCAACGTGGTGCTCTATCCCGAGACGGCGGAGACGACAGCGCGCTGGCTGGAACGGACCTTCGGGCAGCCCCGGACGTCGACGATTCCCATCGGCGTGGGCGCGACCCGTGCATTCATCGCCGAGGTGGCGGCTCTCGCCGGCATCGACCCGAGCGCGGAGCTCGAGGGCGAGCGGTCGCGCCTGCCCTGGTACTCGCGCTCGATCGACAGCACCTACCTGACCGGCAAGCGGGTCTTCGTCTTCGGCGACGGGACCCATGCGGTCGCGGCCGCCCGGGTGGCCGCCAATGAGTTCGGTTTCGAGGTCGTCGGCGTCGGCACCTACGACCGGACCTTCGCCCGCGAGGTGCGTGCCGTCGCCGAGGAACTCGGGTGCGAGGCGCTGGTCACCGACGACTACCTGGACGTCGAGGATCGGATCACCGAGCTCCGGCCGGAACTGGTGCTCGGCACCCAGATGGAGCGCCATATCGCCAAGCGGCTCGGCATCGGCTGCGCCGTGATCTCTGCGCCGGTCCATGTCCAGGACTACCCTGCCCGACGCTCACCCCAGATGGGGTTCGAGGGCGCGAACGTCCTCTGGGACACCTGGGTGCACCCGCTCATGATGGGGCTGGAGGAGCATCTGCTCGCCATGTTCCGCGGCGACTTCGAATTCCACGACGCCGCCGGCGCGTCTCATCACGGCGCCTCCCATCAGGGAGGCTCCCATCAGAGCGCGTCCCGGACCGAACATGACCGGCAACCGCAGCAACCCGAGGCCGGCGCACCGACGCCATCCTTCGAACCGGCCGCCGCCGCCAACGATCTGTCCGAACCCGCCTGGAGCGACGACGCGGACCAGGAGCTGAAGAAGATCCCGTTCTTCGTGCGCGGCAAGGCGCGCCGGAACACCGAGTCCTTCGCGCGCGAGCGCGGGGTCACCACAATAACAGTCGAAACGCTGTACGATGCCAAAGCGCACTTCGCCCGCTGACTCCACGCCGGTACGCGTGGTCCTGCTGACCCTCGACGGCCACGTCGGCGGGGCGGTGGGACGCGCGGCCGAACGGCTTCGCAAGGAGCTGCCCGGCCTCGTCCTCTCGTTCCACGCCGCGAGCGAGTGGGAAAACCGACCGCAGCGTCTGCAGCAGTGCATCGACGATATCGGACGTGGCGACCTGATCATCGGAACGATGCTGTTCACCGACAGCCATATCCAGATGATCCGGCCGGCCCTGGAGGCGCGGCGCGAAAGCTGCGACGCGATGCTGATCTGCATCTCCGCCCAGGAGGTCGCCTCCCTCACCCGGCTCGGCAAGTTCCGCGGCGATTCCAATCCGTCCGGCCTGGTCGGTCTGCTCAAGCGGCTGCGCGGCCGCCCGGGCGCCTCCGGCTCCGCACCGGCCGCCTCATCCGGCGCGCGCCAGGTCAAGATGCTGCGTCGGATCCCGAAGATGCTGCGCTTCGTGCCGGGCACCGCCCAGGATCTTCGCGCCTACCTGCTCGCCATGCAGTACTGGCTCGCCGGTTCCGAGGACAATCTGGCCAATCTCGTCCGCCTGCTCGTCGACCGGTACGCCGAGGGTCCCCGCAAGAGCCTGCGCGGGCGCTTGGCCGTCGCTCCGCCGATCGAGTATCCCGACGTCGCGCTCTATCACCCCACACTGCCGGGCCGGGTCACCGAGCGCGCCGGGGACCTGCCCACTGCGCGCGGATCCGCCGGCACGGTCGGGCTGATGATCATGCGCTCCTACGTGCTCTCGGACGATGCCGGGCATTACGATGCGGTGATCGCCGCACTCGAGGCCAAGGGGCTGCGCGTTCTGCCGGCCTTCTCCAGCGGTCTGGACGCCCGCCCGGCGATCGAGAAGTTCTTCATGGATGCCGACGGCCGGACGACGGTCGACGCGCTGGTGTCCCTCACCGGATTCTCCCTCGTCGGCGGGCCCGCCTATAACGACAGCGCCGCCGCCGAAGAACTGCTCGCCCGGCTGGACGTCCCGTATATCGCCGCCCACGCGCTCGAATTCCAGAGCGCGGAAAGCTGGGAGGCCGACCCCCGGGGGCTGACCCCCGTCGAATCGACGATCATGATCGCGGTTCCGGAAATCGACGGGGCCACCGGACCGATGGTCTTCGGCGCCCGGGGCACGCCGGACGGGGACGAGACGACCGGTCGGATGCACCCGATCCCGGACCGGGTGGAGCGTCTGGCCGACCGGATCGACCGGCTGATCGCGCTGCGCCGGACGCCGCCGGCGGAGCGTCGCCTTGCCGTCGTCGTGTTCGACTTCCCGCCGAATTCGGGTGCCACCGGGACGGCCGCTTTCCTCTCGGTCTTCGACTCCCTGCATCACACGATGCGCGCGCTGCGGGACGCCGGCTATCAGGTCGACCTTCCGGCCGATGCCGACGCGCTGCGCCGCGCCGTCACCGAAGGGAACGCGACCCTGCACGGCACCGACGCCAACGTCCATGCGAAGGTAAGCCTCGACGACTACGTCCGCCGCGAGCCCTACCTTTCCGAGATCGAGGCCCAGTGGGGATCCGCTCCGGGCCGCCACCAGACGGACGGCCGGTCGATCCACGTGCTGGGCGCGGCCTTCGGCAACGTGTTCGTCGGCGTGCAGCCTGCCTTCGGCTACGAGGGCGACCCGATGCGGCTGCTGTTCGAGCACGGGTTCGCCCCGACCCACGCCTTCAACGCTTTCTACCGCTGGATCCGCGAGGATTTCGACGCCCATGCGGTCCTCCATTTCGGCACCCACGGCGCCCTGGAATTCATGCCCGGCAAGCAGACCGGACTCAGCCAGGCCTGCTGGCCGGACCGGCTGATCGGCGCCCTGCCCAATCTCTACCTCTACGCCGCCAACAACCCGTCCGAAGGGGCCATCGCCAAGCGCCGCTCCGCCGCCACCCTGGTCAGCTATCTGACGCCGGCGGTGACCCGGGCCGGCCTGTACCGGGGTCTGCTCGACCTGCGCGGTTCGATCGATCGCTGGCGGGCGCTCGGCCCGGACGGCGAGACGGAGCGGGCCAAACTCGCCGAGATCATCGGCGCCCAGGCGATGGAACTCGACCTCGATGTGCCGGAGACCGCGCCCGAGGATCGGATCCCTGCCTTGCACCGCAGGGTCGCAGAACTCGAGGAGACCCTGATCCCGCACGGCCTGCACGTGGTCGGCGAACCGATGGCAGCCGACCAGCGTCGGGAGATGGTGGCCATTCTGGCCGAGGCACAGCTCGGCAGCGCCCTGTCCGAGGAGGCGGTGGACGCGCTGGCCGACGGCCGCGTGCCAACCGGCACCGGCCACGATGCCGAGGCGCTCGATCCGATCGCCCGCTGCGGGCGGCTGCTGGCCGAGGACCATGAACTGTCGGGCCTCGTTCACGCCCTAGACGGCGGCTTCACGCGGCCCGCGCCGGGCGGAGACCTGATCCGCTCGCCGGCGATCCTGCCGACCGGCCGCAACGTCCACGGCTTCGACCCCTATCGCCTGCCCGGCGCCTTCGCGCTGATCGACGGCGCGGCCCAGGCCGCCCGGATCGTCGCCCGGGCCGAGGCCGACGGCCACGGCATGCCGGAGACCGTCGCCCTGGTCCTGTGGGGGACCGACAACCTGAAGAGCGAGGGCGCTCCGATCGGCCAGGCGCTGGCCCTGTTGGGCGCCCGCCCCCGCTTCGACGGCTACGCCCGCCTCGCCGGTGCCGAGCTGATCCCGCTGGAAGAGCTCGGGCGTCCACGGATCGACGTGATCATGACGCTGTCCGGCATTTTCCGGGATCTGCTGCCGCTGCAGGTGCGCCTGCTGGCCGAAGCCGCCTGGCTTGCCGCCAGCGCCGACGAACCGCTGGAGCAGAACGCGGTGCGCCGGCACGCGCTGGCCTATTGCGAGCAGAACAGGCTGCGATCTGGAGACCGCGTCACTCCGGGTGTTCTCCAACGCCGACGGCGCCTACGGCTCGAACGTGAACCTGCTGGTCGACAGCGGCGCCTGGTCCGACGAGGACGAACTGGCCGAGACCTACACCCGCCGCAAGTGCTTCGCCTACGGCCGCGACGGTAAGTCGAGCCAGCAGGCGGAGCTGCTCAAGAGCGCGCTCGGCGACGTCAGCATGGCCTACCAGAACCTGGAATCGCTGGAACTCGGGATCACCACCCTGGATCACTACTTCGACACGCTGGGCGGCATCGGCCGGGCGGTCCGGCGGGCTCAGCGGCGAACTCGGTGCCGGTCTATATCGGCGATCAGACCCGCGGCGCCGGCACGGTCCGCACCCTGGGCGAACAGGTCGAGATCGAGACCCGCACCCGGATCCTGAACCCGCACTGGTACGACGGCATGCTGAAGCACGGCTACGAGGGCGTGCGGCAGATCGAGGCTCACGTCACCAACACGATGGGCTGGTCGGCGACGACCGGCGAGGTGGCGCCCTGGGTCTACCAGCACATCACCCAGACCTACGTGCTGGATCGCGACGATGCGCGAGCGGATCGCCACGCTGAACCCGAAGGCTTCGGCCCGGGTCGCCAACCGACTGCTTGAAGCCCACGAACGGAACTACTGGACACCCGACTCCGAGACCCTGTCCGCGCCTGCGCGAGGCGGGGGACGAACTCGAAGACCGGCTCGAGGGCGATTTCCCCCGGCCCGGCAGCCGCCTGAGGATGAAAGGGAACACACCATGACACCGCCTGACGGAATTACCGGCCCCGGAGGCCGTGGCGACGGCGACGGCAGCGTGCAGGTCCGCATGGACCCGTCCCTCGACATCGGGAAAGCCAAGGTCTTCGCCGTCTACGGCAAGGGCGGCATCGGCAAGAGCACGACATCGTCGAACCTGTCGGTCGCCTTCTCCAAGATCGGCAAACGGGTTCTGCAGATCGGCTGCGACCCGAAGCACGACAGCACCTTCACCCTGACCAAGTGCCTGGTTCCCACGGTGATCGACGTGCTTGAAAGCGTCGACTTCCACCCCGAGGAACTGCGGGTCGAGGACTTCGTCTACGAGGGCTACAACGGCGTCATGTGCGTCGAGGCGGGCGGACCGCCGGCCGGCACCGGCTGCGGCGGCTACGTGGTCGGCCAGACGGTGAAGCTCCTGAAGGAGCACCACCTGCTCGATGACACCGATGTTGTGATCTTCGACGTCCTCGGCGACGTGGTCTGCGGCGGCTTCGCGGCCCCCCTGCAGCACGCGGACCGGGCGCTGATCGTCACCGCCAACGACTTCGACTCGATCTACGCCATGAACCGCATCGTCTCGGCGATCGCCGCCAAGGCGCGGAACTACGATGTCCGGCTCGGCGGGGTGATCTGCCAACCGCAGCGCCGCGACCGATCAGGTCGACAAGTTCAACGCCGTCGCCGGCCTGGAGACGACTGGCCCATTTCCCGGATCTGGACGCCATCCGCCGCAGCCGTCTGAAGAAGTCGACGATCTTCGAGATGGACGACGCGCCGGAACTGGAAGCGGTCCAGCGAGGAATACCTGCGGCTGGCCGCGAAGCTCTGGGCCGGTGTGGAACCCATGGTGGGCACCCCGATGAAGGACCGGGACCTCTTCGAACTCCTCGGGTTCGACTGATGCAGAGCGCGACCTACACAACATCGGCGCCAGCAGGTCGAAACCTATTTCGATCGCACGGCCGCCGATGCCTGGGCCCGTCTGACCTCCGATGCGCCGGTCAGCGGGATCCGGGCGACGGTCCGGGCCGGACGCGACAGAATGCGCCGCCTCCTGCTGGATTGGCTTCCTGAGGATCTTGCAGGCCGGCGGATCCTCGATGCCGGCTGCGGCACGGGGCGCTCTCGCAGTCGAGGCGGCGCGCCGTGGTGCCGAGGTGGTGGCGATCGATCTGTCGCCGACCCTGGTCGATCTGGCCCGGGAGCGGCTTCCGGCCATCCCCGGCCCGGGACGGGTGGAGTTCCGGGTGGGCGACATGCTCGATCCGACGCTCGGACACTTCGATCACGTGGTGGCGATGGACAGCCTGATCCACTACAGGGCCGACGATGCGGTCCGGGTCCTCGCGGGCCTCGCCCCGCGGACGTCGACGTCGATGGTTTTCACCTTCGCGCCGCGTACCGCCCTGCTGTCCGTCATGCATACCGCCGGAAAGCTGTTTCCCCGCCAGGACCGGTCCCCGTCAATCCAGCCGGTCTCCCAACGCGGTCTCGTGGCCGCGGTGCGCCGAGAGTTGGTGCTGAACGACCTGGCGGTCGGCCGCGGCGAACGGGTGGACAGCGGCTTCTACATTTCGCAGGCGATGGAGCTGGTCCGCAGATGAACCCGAACCGTCGCAGGCTGTCGCATATCTGGATGCAGGTCGGACCGCGCCTGCTCCCGTTCGCCGACGCCGCGACGCCGGATCTTCCGCTGGGCCGCCTGCTGCGCCTCTCGCTGTTCCAGGTCTCGGTCGGCATGGCCATCGTGCTGCTCAACGGTACCCTGAACCGCGTGATGATCGTCGAGCTGGGCGTGCCGACCTGGCTGGTGGCCATGATGGTCTCCCTGCCGCTGCTCTTCGCACCGTTCCGTGTGCTGGTCGGGCACCGCAGCGACAACTACCGTTCGCTGCTCGGATGGAAGCGTGTCCCCTTCATCTGGATGGGCACGATGCTGCAGTTCGGCGGATTGGCGATCATGCCGTTCGCCCTGATCATTCTGTCCGGCGACATCACCACCGGCCCGCACTGGGTCGGCTACGCCGCTTCCGCCCTCGCCTTCCTGCTGGTCGGGATCGGCCTGCACACCACCCAGACCGCCGGCCTCGCCCTCGCCACCGATCTGGCGAGCGAGGAGGCCCGGCCGCGGGTCGTCGCGATGCTTTACGTCATGCTGCTGGTCGGTATGGGGCTGGCGGCGGTGATCGTCGGCGAGCTGCTGGCCGATTTCAGCCAGCTGCGGCTGATCAAGGTCATCCAGGGCACCGCCGTCGCGACCCTGGTGCTGAACCTGATCGCTCTGTGGAAACAGGAAGTGCGGGATCCGTCGCGCACGCGTCCGGACCGGCCGCGACCGACCTTCGCCGAGGCCTGGGCCGATTTCATGGCAGGCCGGCGCGCCGGCCGGCTGCTGGTCGCCGTGTTCCTCGGCACCGCCGCGTTCAGCATGCAGGACATCCTGCTGGAGCCCTATGGTGGCGAGATCCTGGCGATGACCGTCGGCGAGACCACCCGCCTGACGGCACTGTTCGCCTTCGGAACGCTGATCGGCTTCGCCCTGGCCGCCCGGGATCTCGGGCGCGGCGGCGATCCGTGCAAGCTCGCCGCCTTCGGCTGCGTGGTCGGCGTCTTCGCCTTCTCGGCGCTGATCTTCGCCTCGCCGCTGCAGTCGGCCATCCTGTTCCAAATCGGCACGGTGCTGATCGGTCTCGGCGGCGGCATGTTCGCCGTCGGCTCCCTGGTCGCGGCGATGAGCCTCGCCGGCGAGAACAGCAGCGGCGGCGGTCTGGCGCTCGGTGCCTGGGGCGCCGTTCAGGCGACCGCGGCCGGCGGCGGCATCATGATCGGCGGCGCGCTCCGCGACATCGTTTCCCAGCTCGCCGCCCACGGTGTGCTGGGCGAAGCCTTGAACAATCCCGCGACCGGGTACGGCGCGGTCTACCATCTGGAACTCGTACTCTTGTTCGCGACCCTGGCGGTCGTCGGCCCCCTCGTCCGTTATTCGCACGGACCCGGGACGCCGTCGGCCGGGAAGTTCGGGCTCGCGGAATTCCCCGGATAAGGGAGGGAGGAAGTCATGGAAATCGGCGCGATTACAGGACATATCGACGTAGCGCAGGTCGTTCTCTACGCATTCTGGCTGTTCTTCGCGGGACTGATTATCTACCTGCGCCGGGAGGATCGGCGCGAGGGATACCCGCTCGAAGACGGCATCACCGGCAAGGTCGACAGCATCGGCGTGACCTGGATGGCCACACCGAAGCGGTTCGCCCTGCCCGAAGGTGGTTTCGTCGAGGCCCCGGATTTCAAGCGCGAGACCCGGCCCCTGAATGCCGAGCCGATCGCCGCCTTCCCCGGCGCGCCGCTCCGGCCGACCGGTGACCCGATGCTCGCCGGGGTCGGACCCGGCGCTTGGGCGGAGCGGAAGGACATCCCGGACATGACGGTCGACGGGAAGCCCCGGATCGTGCCGATGCGCTCGGTCTCGGACTTCGGCGTCGTCGACGGCGAACCGGATCCACGGGGCATGCCGGTGGTCGGTGGCGACGGCAAGATCGGCGGCACGGTAACCGACGTCTGGGTCGACACGGACGAGGTGCTGATCCGCTACGTCGAGATGACGGTCGGCAGCGGCGAGGACGCCCGCACCGTACTGGTCCCGGCCGGCTTCGCCGACGTGCGCGGCGGCAAGGTCGACGTGCCCGCGATCTACAGCGACCAGTTCGCCGCTGTACCGGGTATCGCCGCATCCGACCGGATCACCCGGTTGGAGGAAGAGAAGATCATGGGCTACTTCGGTGCCGGTCTGCTCTATGCCGACGCCCGGCGCCAGGAACCGATCCTATGACGGCCGCCTCGGCAAACCGGGCTCCGCAGATCGACACGCCGATGGGAGAGTTTGACGACTCCCGTCCGCTGGACGCGGCACCCGCCGGGATGGCGGGTGACGAACGGATCGTCTGGCAGGGGGCGCCGAGTTGGAGCGGGTTCGCGCTGCACGCCCTCCACCTGCGGGCGGTCTCCCTCTACTTCCTGGCGATCCTCGCCTGGCGGTTCGGCGCGGAGTTCCTGGCGACGGGAAGTGTCGCGGCCGGCACGATATCGGCGGCCTGGGCGCTCGCCCTCGCCGTACCGGTCCTGGGCTTCCTTGCCCTCTATGCCCGGCTGGTGGCGCGCAGCACCCGCTACACCGTCACCACACGACGCATCGTGCTGCGGATCGGGGTCGCTCTGCCGATGACCGTCACGATCCCGGTCGATCTGGTCGCATCCCTCAACCTGCGCACCAATGCCGACGGCACCGGCGACGTCACCCTGGGCGTTCTGCCCGACCGGCGGCTGTCCTACACGGTGCTGTGGCCCCATGCCCGGCCGTGGACGTTCGCCCGACCCGAGGCCGCGCTGCGCGCGATCCCGGAGGCGGAGGCGGTCGCCGGCGTGATCGCCGGAATGCTGGCGCGCCAGGCGGGTCAGACCGATACTGTTGCTGCAAGCGCCTCGAACGACCGTCACTCGACCGACACGGCCCGCGGCTCCCTGGCCGCCGCCGCCGGCTGACGCGAGGAAGGAGAACGCCATGACGACCCAGCACCGAAGCAACGACGTCCCAAAAGGCGCGCTGATCGCCGCGGGGCTCATGATCGCGTTCTCCATCGCTACGGCCGGCGTGACCCGGCTGACGGGCGACTACACCGTCGAGCCGCCCGCCGCCGTCGCCGCCGACAGCCGGGACCTGCTCTTCCAGGACACGCCGGATCGCGGCATCGCCGTCTTCGACGGGGCCACGGGCGAGCGGATCGCCGATCTCGCCCCTGGCACCCACGGTTTCATCCGTGGTCTCCTGCGCGGTCTGTCGCGCGACCGCATGGTCCACCAGGTCGGCTCCGAGGTACCGTTCACGCTGACCCGCTGGTCGGACGGCCGCTATTCGATCACCGACCCGGCGACCGGCAGCGTGTTGCACCTCGCCGCCTACGGCTTCAACAATGTTCAGGAATTCGCGGCCTTCCTGCCGCCCCCTCAGATCCAGGCTTCCCGTTCCAAGGAGGTGCCCCAATGATCGGCCTGTTTATCGCGGAACGCCGCGAATTCGACGTCGACTGCACGATCGACGTGGAATGCTCGATCGAGCAGTTCTACGCGAACGTGGAATTCGACGGCGATACCGACGTCCAACCCGGTGACCAGGTGCTCGTGCACGGGGCGCCGATCACCATCCCCTACGGTGAACGCCGCCAGTTCAAACGACGGGCCACCGTGACCCGGGCGAACTGGCTGGAACAGCAATGGACCCGGCTCGCCGCCCATCTCGAACTCACCGAACTCTACGACCTGAGCTTCACCGAGCGGAGGGACCTATGAACGCCGCCGTCGCCGACGCGCTTGACGCGCGCTATGACACCACCGGAATGGCCAAGCAGGACACGGTCCTGAGCCCTCATTTCTACACCACCGATTTCGACGCTCTCGATCGCATCGACGTTGAACCGGTCCGGGCCGAATGGGACCAGCTGATGGCCGAGTTCGAGGCCGATGCGAACCGCGGCCATTTCAAACGGACCGAAGAATGGGACGCGGTCGATTTCGACAGCTACTCGCCGGAACTTCAGGCCGAGCTCGTCGATTTCCTCGTGAGCTCGGTCACCTCGGAGTTCTCCGGCTGCGTTCTCTACGCCGAGACCAAGAAGCGCGTCGCCAATAGGGACATCAAACGCCTGTTCCGCTTCATGGCCCGCGACGAATCCCGCCATGCCGGGTTCATCAACGACACGCTCAAGGATTTCGGGATCGGCGTGAATCTCGGGTTCCTGACCAAGGCCAAGAAGTACAAGTACTTCAGCCCGAAGTTCATCTTCTATGCCGTCTATCTGTCGGAGAAGATCGGCTACGCCCGCTACATCACGATCTACCGCGAGCTCGAGAAGCATCCGGAAAACCGGATTCACCCGATCTTCAAGTGGTTCAAGGAGTGGTGCAACGACGAGTTCCGCCACGGCGAAGCCTTCGCCCTGATGATGCGGGCGAACCCGGCGCTGCTGCGCGGCCGCAACCGCCTGTGGATCCGGTTCTTCCTGCTCGCGGTCTACGCCACCATGTATGTGCGCGACCATAATCGGCCGTATTTCCACGCCGCCCTCGGCTCGACCCCACGGAGTATGACCTGCAGGTCTTCCGGGTGACGTCGGAGATCTCCAAGCAGGTGTTCCCGTTCACCCTCGACACCGACGCGCCCGCTTTCCGGGCGGGCCTGGAACGCCTCCGGCATCTCGCCGGAAAAATCGCCGAGGCCAAGGCCGAGGGCGGCCTGTTCGGCGGCCTGCGGCGCATCGGGCTCACCGCTGCGGCCGGGGCGACCCTGCTGCGGCTGTATCTGCATCCGGTGCAGGACCACGAGACGCCGGAATTGATCCGGCTGGCCCCGACCTGGTGAGGAGAGGCCGGTGCCGGACCTGATCACATACGCACTGCCAGCGCTTTCGGCGCTGCTGCTGTGGTGGTTCAGCACCGGACTGATCCTGTGGCTGGTCAGGCTTCCGGCCTGGCACCGGCCGTTGGTCCTGGTGGGGGCGACCGGCCTTCTGGTGGTCGCCCTGGCCGGCATCGTCCGGACGGCGGGCGAGACCGACGCCACCTCTGGATATCACGCCTTCGCCGCCGCCCTGGTGGTCTGGGGCTGGCACGAGCTCACCTTCCTTCTGGGGATCGTGACGGGCCCGCGCAAGACCATGCTGAGCGCCGGTGCCACGCGCTGGCAGCGGTTCACCCAGGCCTCCGCGGCGATCGCCTATCACGAGGCGGCGCTCGCCGTGACCGCGGCGGGCCTGCTGGTCCTGACCTGGGGCGCGGAGAACCAGATCGCCGCCTGGACCTTCTTCGCCCTCTGGGTGACGCGGCTGAGCGCCAAGCTGAACCTGTTTCTCGGAGTCCCGCATTTCGGCGACGAGTTGATGCCGGTGCACCTGGAGCATCTGCGCAGCTACTTCGCGGTGCGCCCGATCAATCTGCTGTTTCCGCTGTCGGTGACGGCGATCACGGCCGCCGCCGCCCTTCTGGTCGCCCGCGCCCTCCATCCGGGAGCCCTCCCGGTCGAGGTCAGCGGGCTGATCTGCCTTGCCGCCCTGCTCGTCCTTGGCGTCCTGGAACACTGGTTCATGGTGCTGCCGGTGCGCGACGCCGCGCTCTGGCGCTGGGCCGCCGGCCGAACATTGGCACCGACCGAAACCGCAACCGGGGAACCGGGGGCCTTCGAGGCCCGACCGGCGCCCGAATCCGGATAACGGAAATCTGAACATCACACAGACACCAGCGCGGCCGGGAACCGCGTCCAACGAGGAGGCGACCATGGACTATCAATCCTTCTTCGAGAGCGAGCTCGAAGCGCTGCGTGACGAGGGCCGGTATCGGGTCTTCACCGATATCGAGCGTCAGCGCGGCGCCTTCCCGAAGG
Source organism: Thalassobaculum sp. (assembly GCA_048983575.1). Classification (GTDB taxonomy): domain Bacteria; phylum Pseudomonadota; class Alphaproteobacteria; order Thalassobaculales; family Thalassobaculaceae; genus Thalassobaculum. The sequence goes on from JBLZTD010000001.1 coordinate 3,944,163, forward strand.
CGCGCCGGCACAGCCCCGGCGGTCAGTCCGACGTGACCGTCTGGTGCTCGAACGATTATCTGGGCATGGGCCAGTTCCCGCCGGTTCTCGAGGCCATGCACGCCGCTCTCGATCAGTGCGGCGCCGGTGCTGGCGGCACCCGGAACATTTCCGGCACCAATCACCACCACGTCCTGCTCGAGCAGGAACTCGCCGATCTTCACGGCAAGGAAGCGGCGCTGATCTTCACCTCGGGATACGTCTCCAACTGGGCCGCCCTGAGCACGCTCGCCTCCAAGATGCCCAACTGCGCGGTGCTGTCGGACTCCGACAACCACGCGTCCATGATCGAGGGAATCCGCCACAGCCGGGCGGAGAAGATCCTCTGGCGCCATAACGACCCCGAGGATCTGGACCGCAAGCTCTCGGCCCTGGATCCGGACCGCCCGAAGCTGGTGGCATTTGAGAGCGTCTACTCGATGGACGGCGACATCGCCCCGATCGCCGAGATCTGCGACGTCGCCGAGGCGCATGGCGCGATGACCTATCTGGATGAGGTGCACGCGGTCGGCCTTTACGGGCCGCGCGGCGGCGGCATCGCCGAGCGCGAGGGACTGATGCACCGGCTGACCGTGATCGAGGGGACCCTCGGCAAGGCCTTCGGCGTGATGGGCGGCTATATCGCCGCGTCGGAAGCGCTCTGCGACTTCGTGCGCAGCTTCGCCTCGGGGTTCATCTTCACCACCGCCCTGCCCCCGGCGGTCGCCGCAGGCGCGGCGGCCAGCATCCGTCACCTCAAGACCAGTCAGATGGAGCGGGAGCGCCAACGCGACCGGGTGGCCAGAGTGCGCCGGCGGCTGGACGCCATCGGCATTCCGCATCTCAAGAACCCGAGCCACATCGTGCCGGTGATGGTCGGCGACCCGGTGAAGTGCAAGTGGATCAGCGGACTACCTGCTCGACCACTACGGGATCTACATCCAGCCGATCAATTATCCGACGGTCCCGCGCGGCACCGAGCGCCTGCGCATCACCCCGTCGCCGCTGCATACCGACGCCGATATCGACCATCTGATCTCGGCGCTGGAGGAACTCTGGGTCCAGTGCGCGCTGAACCGTGCGGTCGCCTGACCGGACCGGGACGGTGGCGTCGCCAACCCTATCCGCGACGGCGGAGCGGCCGTCGCAGACCGGGCCGGCCTCCGACCCGCAGATCCCGGCCGTCGCCGACGACGGATCGCTCTACCCGATCGGCAAGATGGCCGCGCACCGCCAGGGCGTCCTGCATGTGGCCGTCTCCATTTTCCTCGTGTCCCGCGGCCGTCTGCTGATTTAACGGCGGGCCAAGGGCAAGTATCATTGCGGCGGGCTGTGGGCGAATACCTGCTGCAGCCACCCGCATTGGCGCGAGCGTCCGGCCGATGCCGCCACCCGGCGGCTGAACGAGGAGCTCGGCATCGCCGACGTCCCGCTGACCCCGTGCGACCAGCTGGTCTATCGGGCGGATGTGGGCGCGGGGTTGGTCGAGCACGAACATGTCCACCTGTTCCGTGGCGATCCGCCCGCCGACCTGGCGATCGGGCCGAACCCCGACGAGGTCATGGAAACCCGCTGGATATCCTATGAAGACCTGCGGGACGAAATCGGCCGATCTCCAGCGCGCTTCGCCCCCTGGCTGCGGATCTACGCCGAGCGTCGCCCCGACCTGATGCGCTGACCGCATCGAGGCGGGAAGGGTGCCGGTCGATCCGGCCCGCCCGTCCATCGCGCGGCGACCGATCGATCCGATCTTCTTCCTTAGAACCGACTCTCTCGATGGAGCGGCGGCTTGCGCTGCCCGGTGTTCAATCGGCAGCAATCAATGCCGTGGGCGTGCCGCCGCGCTCCCCCCCCCGCTTCCGTCTGGCCCGCATCAGATCCACGGCCGAGACGCGGACAAAAAAATGGAGCCGTGCGACACCTGCCGCAACGGCTCCATAGGGATGGAGCGGGAAGGGAGTTCGTCGCTCCCCGGGCGCCCTTACGGGGATCCGGAGAGAGACGGGTACTGATCGAGCATCGACGCACCGTAGAGCGGCTTGAACACGCCCTGGTGACAGGTTGCGCAGTTCGCCTTCGGAACGTCTCCCGTCGGGCCCAGCCGCTCCGGCGGGAACGTATCGGTGAGAGGTTCCATATAGGTGCCGTTGAGGTCCTGAACCATACGGATCCCATGCCAGGCGGTCTGCCGGGGCGGCGGGCTCAGTTCCCAGCTGCCGAAGGCCTGGGTGTTGTGGCAGTAGGTGCAGCCGACCCCGAGCCCGTCGGACATGTGCATCATGAGCCCATAGGTCTGCTCGGTCTGCTGGATGGTGGCCCCACCCTCCGTGGTCGGCAACGCGGCCGTGGATTGCACCCGAATGGGGGCATCGCCGGCGAGATACGCCGCGAAGGCGGTGAGCGGCAGCGACGTCGATGCGCTCAGATCGGACGGCCGGTTCTGGCCGTCGTTCCAGCCGAGCATGCCGGCGGAGGCGAAGCGCTGAGGCTCTTCGTTGAACCAGATGTTCGCCGGAACCGGATTACCCCGGTGGCAGGTGTAGCAGGTCACACCCGTCTCTTTTACGTGATCCTGCCAACCGCTGTTGATGTCCCACGTCATCTGGATCATCCGGCGGGACACCGTCTTGGTATAGAGCGAGTCGTCCGCCAGATTGTCGAGGTTGTGGCAGTAGCCGCAGCCTTCTTCCGGCGCCACCCACTCGGTGATCGCCGCCATCAGCCGGGTGAACTGCGGCTCCGGCAGGTCGCCGAGGACCTGGACGTTCTCGTAGACCTCGCTCGCCTTGGGCGCGTTGGCGAGATCGGCGGGGCTGTCCAGCGGGTAGATTTCCGGCGGCACCTGGTTCATCGCGATCAGGCTGGCCTGCTCGCGCGGATTGTTGGGCTCCTCCATGCCGGTGCCCCGGTAGCCGACTTGCTGCACGTCGATCGGCGGGCGTTCCCATCCGACGGTGAAGAAGAAGGCAATCACCAGAAGAGCGCCGAAGGGGATGAGGGCTGCAACGATACCGAAGTTCTTCATCTCACCCTCCTTGGGCCGGGTCCGGGATCGGCGCCCACATTTCAGGATAGGCCGGCGCGAAACTGTGCTTCACCGCCCAGAGGTACCAGTTGTCGACTACCGTGCCGGTCAGAAGAATGCCGATGCCGCCGGTGAGCGGGCACAGAACGGCGAACCACCAGGCCCAGCGATGGATCGACTCCATCGAGGCGTTGAAGCCCATGGTCCAGCGCCAGAACAGGGCCGCCCGCTCGGACGCGGTTCCGCGATCGACGATCTGCTCGATCTCCCGCTCGCCGCCGTAGCGGCCGACCGCCAGGATCGTCGCGCCGTGCATGGCGAACAGCAGGGCCGAGCCGTACAGGAACACGATCGAGAGGGCGTGGAACGGGTTGTAGAACAGATTTCCGTACCGGATGGAGAATGCGGCCGTCCAGTCAAGGTGCGGGAAGATCCCGAAGGGTACCGCTTCCGACCAACTCCCCATGAGCAACGGGCGGATGAAGCCCAGTACCAGGTAGAGCCAGATCGCCGCGGCGAAGGCCCAGGCGACATGGGTTCCCATGCCGAGAGCCCGGGCCCGCGAATACATCCGCAGCCACCAGAGCATGATCGACACGGTCAGGGTGAAGCCGGCGAACAACCACCAGCCTCCCTCGTTCATCGGCGGAATGCTGAGCCCGTATTGCGGCGCCGGCGGCTCGAGCGCCAGCCACGGCAACTGACGAACGAACTGGATCGGGTTCCAGTCGACCGACGCAAACATATTGAGGCCGATCGTCACGAACGCGATTAAGCCCAACGCTAGCGAAAGCAGCCCAAGCGACCCCAGGTAGACCGGGCCAATTTGCGCGTTTCCGAAGCGACCGAGCAACTTACTCTGGATCGGCGTGCCGATTCTGGGTTCGTTGCCCGCCGGCAGCGGCACGCCATAGTGCGGATGTCCCTGCACCTGAACGCGCGTGAAGACGTTCTGAAAGGTAGGCATAGTTCCCTCCTTGGCCGGCTATCACCACACGGGCAGGTCAAGCCACCAGTTCCACCATTCGGGCCAGCCTCGGGTCCAGAACGGTCCGCTGATCACGATGCAGACGGCACTCCAGAAACCGGCATTCAGCGCCACGAACAGTCCCAACCTGTGGATACCGAGCGTGCCCACCGAGTAGCCGATGGTGTCGCGAACATAGGTGTCCTCGTGCTCCGGCGTCTTGATGGTCTCGCCCCGAGCGGGGTTCACCGACGACAGCACCACCGCCCCGTGCAGCGATAGAAGCAGGCAGGTCGTGAAGAAGAAGGTCACGGCCAGCATGTGTGCCGGGTTGTAGTGGAAGTGCAGGAACTGGTAGCCGACGTTCGACACCCAATCGAGGTGGCTGAAGATGCCGTAGGGGAAACCATGCCCCCAAGCACCCAGCAGGAACGGCCGGATGACGACCAGCGTGACGTACGCGAAGATTGCGACGCCGAAGGCGATCGGCACGTGGTAGCCGATACCGAGCTTGCGGCAGATTTCGACCTCCCGCAGCGCCCAGGACACGAAGGCGCCGATGGCGCATATCGTGATAATTTGCCAGAGCCCCCCCTCGGCCAGCGGCGCCAGTGCCAGGCCGTACTTGATGTCCGGCGGCGCGATGCTGATGAGCCAGGGGTTCCATGTGGGTCCCAGTGCCGCGCCCCAGAAGATCAGGGCGGTTCCCAGAACCGCGAAGAAGATCGTCGTGACTCCGAAGAATCCGACGTAGAACGGACCAAACCAGAAATCGAAGAGGTCACCGCCGACCAGCGTACCGCCTCGCACCCGGTATTTGCGTTCGAAACTGAGCAGAGCCATTGTCGCGCTCCCCGCGTCGCCGCTTTGTTGGCTATCCGTCGGGCCCGGTACGCGAAGGCGTCCGTCTGGCTCCCGGCGGTTGTCGGGAGACGGACGAGGCCGCAAAAGCGCATCGTCCGCCCCCAGGTTGGTGACCGGGGTGTCCGGCGTCGGAATGCCCGCTGGGCACCCCGGTCACCGGCCTCCCGGTAAGGCCGTTCTCAGCCCAAAAGCCAGTTGAAGCGCTCTGTGCTCAACAGGACAAAATGGATGAGAAACGCCAAGGTCGCCAGAAAGACGGCCTGTGCGACCAGAGCACGGCGAGGATCGAATACCAGCCAAACTCTCCACATAGCTCGTCCCTCCCTAGACTAGGTTGACCAAAGAGGTCGCCGCGACTTTGACACCGTCGATCATCGACTGTGCATAGCCGTTCGGACCAGGAATCCAGGGGCGCCACATCCAGACAAGGATGTGAGCCACCACCGCGATTGCGGTGAAGAGCATGAACCCCTGAATGTAGAAGCGATGGAATTCCTGCGCTTCTCCTTCGGTCAGTCCCGAAAGGGAGTCGGCCCGATTGGGATCTACCATGATGTTTCCCTTCGGATACTTTCTCTCATGCGTTACCGCGCTTCTCCCGCGCGGCGGAGACCGTCACTGCGACCGGCCGGAGCCGGACCGAGGTGGCGGATGCCCGCCCGGCCGAAGCCGGGCGAACCACGGAGCCCGTCAGTTCATCATCGCGTAAGGCAGATACGCGTCGGCGGCGGCACGGGCCTCGCCGAAGATGGAACGGGCGGTTCGGGCTGACGGCGGCCACGGGCGCCAGCGGGCCGGAAGGACCCGCGACACGATGGCCGCCGCCAGAAACAGCGGAAGGCAGAGGAGATAGAGCAGCCAGTAATCCCGCCTGGCGGTCACGCAGCTGCTATGCCGTTGGCAGTCGATCTTGGACATCTTCCAGTCCTCCCTTGGCTTCCTTAGAGCACTCATGCCGCCTGTCCCTGTTTCGCAGCGGACAGGGCCTGAATGACTCGCTTCTTGGTAATTCGCGGTTCTCCGGCCGCCTGGGCGTCGCGCTCAACGCGGTCGCGCAGCCGTTTCGCAGCGGAGATTCTGACCAGGAACGGCTCGGCATCGACATGCCTGTCGAACAGCCTCTGGGCGTCGTCGTCCCAGGGACGGGTCGAGGCTGTCTGCACCGTCTTCGCGGGCGTCGCGTCGACCCGGTCCATATCGACCGAGAGCGGCAGAATGTGGAACAGGGCGTCGAACAGGGCGTTGCAGTATTCCTGGACGATGTAGGTCGCCCCGGCATACCCCATGAACGGCGTTCCGGTGGACCGACGGATGATCGCCCCCGGGAAGGATGCCGGGATGTACTGCGCCCGGCAGCCCAGTTCGGCCGCGTAGAACCGTTCGTTATACGACCCGTAGAGCACCAGCGGCGGGGTCGAGGCGATCGCCTCCTTGACCGCCGCATTGTCGGGCTTCGCTCCGGCGGTCCGGGAGAACGCGAAGGTGCAGGGAATGCCGAGTTCCTCGGTCATGAACTGCTGCAGCCCGCGCGCGTAGGTGTCCGTCGCCACGACCGCGTAGGAGGCGGTGGCGAAGAAGTCCTGGGTCACGCTGCGCCACAGATCCCAGATCGGCTTCAGCGTCGTCTGCTTCTCCTGCTCGATGAACGGCTCCGGATCGAGACCCGTGAGTTCTCCTAGCTTGCGCAGGAAGTTCGTGGTCGCATGCATGCCGATCGGCGCCTGGAGATAGGGCCGGTCCATCTCTTCGCAGAGGTTGCGGCCGAACTCGCGATACAGGCAGATGTTCACGTCCGCGTCGGGCAGACGCTTCACGTCCTTGATGTGGCTGCCCAGCGGGAAGACCAGATTGATCTCGCAGCCGATCCCCTCGACCAGGCGTCGGATCTCGGCCAGGTCGGACGGCATGTTGAAGGTGCCGTAGATCGCGCCGATGATGTTGACGCGCGGCTTCGCCCCGTTCTTGACCTTCATCTCCGAGCGGGCCGGCACCTTCTTCGCGCCGAACTCGGTCCACAGCCAGTAGATCGCCCGGTCGGCGCTCTGCCACTGGTCCTCGTCGATGGTCCGCGGCAGGAAGCGCCGGATGTTGGAGCCTTCGGGCGTCACGCCGCCGCCGATCATCTCGGCGATACTTCCGGTGACGACCACGGCCGGCAAAGTCTCGTCCTGAGTAGCGCTCGCCCGGCGCAGCGCCTCTTCCGTACCGTTCATCGACAGCTCATCTTCCGAGAGCCCGGTCACGGTGACCGGCAATTCGTGCGGCGGCAGGCCGTCGGTGTAGTGCAGGACCGCCGTCACCGGCAGGTTCTCGCACCCGACCGGGCCATCGATGACGCAGCGCAGACCCTTGATGGCCGTGAAGGCGTAGACCGCTCCCCAGTAGCCACCCGCCCTGTCGTGGTCGAGAACCAGCATCGCTCAGTCCCCCGCCGTCATGGATTGGGCCGCAGCGCGCGACGGAATGGTGTATCCGGACGTTTCGCCGGTACCGACACCGGCGAAGAAATCGACCATGCCGGCGAAGCGTGCCCGCCCGCGAGTCTGAGCCGCCACGATCCCGGCCAGAGAGCCGGCGCCGGCGGGCCCGAACAGCGGGCGGGCCGAGACCATGTTGGTGAAGTAGACCGCCGGCGTTCCCAGCTCCTTGGCGGCCTGCACCAGCGGTGTGGTCCCGAGGGCGAGGTCCGGTGAGAATTCCTTCATGGCCGCGAGGTCCTGCTCGAGCGAGGCGCGATACTGAACGTGCGCGCCTCTCGCTTCGAGCCACTCGCGGTCGTCCTTGCTCCACTCGGTCTTCGGGCAGGCGGTGCCGACATACGGCACCCGCGCGCCGGCCTCGACCAGGAGGCGGGCGACCAGCAGCTCCGAGCCTTCATAGCCGGAGACCGTCACGGTCGCGTCGATCGGATTGTCGGCCAGCGCAGCCCGGATCGCGGGCACGGCCGCGTTCTTGGCGGCGGCGATCCGGTCCGCCGGGACTCCGGCGGCGTCGCCGATCGAGTTCGAGCCAGGCAGCGGTTCCGTCGACGCCCACCGGGCCGGAGCCGACCACCGGACGCCCGGCGGCAGCGAATTCCCGCACGCTGGCGGTGTAGAACGGATGGACCGCGGCGGCGACCAGGCTGTCGAGGCAGGCATAGAGGTCCCGCCACTCCCGCGAGGGAAGCTGGGGGGCCACGGACAGGCCCATCGGATCGAGCAGCGCGCCGATGCCGACCGGGTCAGCCGGAAACAGTTCGCCGATCAGGGTGACGGTGGGCCGGTCATCCTTCAGCGCCCGGGGCCGCGCGACGGGGCCGGCTTCGGCCTCCTTGCGGGCGTAGCGCAGCATGGCACCGGCCAGAACGTCCTTCGCCTCGGCATGGGTCGGAACCCCGAACCCGGGAACGTCGATCCCGATCACCCGGACCCCGTCGATTTCCGGCGGCAGACGGTCGAGCGGTACGCCGGACGCGGTCGGGACGCAGAGGTTGATGACCACGATCGTGTCGTACTTCTCCGGATCCGCCATCTCTTTGACACCGTTGCGGATGTCTTCGTAGAGCTGGCCGGTCACCAGGGTTTCCGAGTTGAAGGGTACGTAGCCGACGGTCCGGCGGGCGCCGTAGAAATGGGACGTGAAGGTGAGGCCGTAGACGCAGCAGGCGGAGCCGGACAGGATCGTCGCCGTGCGCCGCATCCGCAGCCCGACGCGCAGGGCGCCGAAGGCGGGGCACATGGATTGCGGCTGATCGTGGGGACCCTTGGGGTAGTCGGCGGCAAGCTTGTCGAGGGTCTCGCTCTTGCCCGCGGACCGGGCCGCCTCCTCCATTACGCCAGGCCCCGCATGGCAACCGAGGAGCGCCGCTTCCGCCTTCTTCTTGGCGGCGGACGCACCCGCGCCTTGCGGCTCGGCGGTCTTTCGGGGATCTGGACCGATATCCTGCATTTCTGAGGCCTCACACGCCTTCGTAGACGACTTCGAGGGACGGCCGCGGCGCGTAGGTCGTGCCGCACATGTCCGCGAGCGTGGCGGGCTGGAGTTGGACCCCGCGCCCCACCGCTTCGCCCTTGAACAGGCCGAGCAGATCGTCATGGCTGAGCGGCGTCGGCCGGACCGGCGGCGCCTCGGCGGCGCGGGCGGCGAGGCCTTCGAACAGGGACGCCCATTCGGTGCCCGGCCGCCCGATGATCTCGTAATTCGCGCTCTTCCGACGGATGTCCTCGTGCGCCGGGATCTCCGCCAGGACGGGGATGCCGACCGCGGCGGCGAAGGCCTGGGCCTCGCCCGTGCCGTCATCCTTGTTGATCATCAGCCCTGCGACGCCGACATTGCCGCCGAGATTGCGGAAGTAGTCGACCGCGGAGCAGACGTTGTTGGCGACGTAGAGCGACTGGAGGTCGTTCGAGCCGACGACGATGACCTTCTGACACATGTCTCGGGCGATCGGCAGGCCGAAGCCGCCGCACACCACGTCGCCCAGGAAGTCGAGCAGGACATAGTCGAAGTCCCAGTCGTGGAACCCCAGTTTCTCGAGCAGTTCGAAGCCGTGGATGATTCCGCGACCGCCGCATCCCCGACCGACTTCCGGCCCGCCCAGTTCCATGGCGTAGACACCGTCCCGCACGAAACAGACGTCGCCGATCTCGACGGCTTCGCCGGCGGCCTTCTTCTTGGAGGAGGTCTCGATGATCGTCGGGCAGCTGCGGCCGCCGAACAGCAGCGAGGTCGTGTCGCTTTTCGGATCGCAACCGATCAGGAGGACCCGTTTGCCCTGCTGGGCCATCATGTAGGACAGGTTGGCGAGCGTGAAGCTCTTACCGATCCCGCCCTTGCCGTAGATCGCGATGACCTCGGTCTTTTTGGCAGGGGCCGCTTCCGCGTCTGCCGGTGCTTGGGCCGATTGGATCGACACCGTCATGCTCTCGCTCCCCAATTCAGGATCATTTTCAGGCAGTCGCCGCCGGCGAACGCTTCGGCGTAGGCCTCTTGGGCCTCTCCGACGGCGCGGCGGTGGGTGACCAGGCCGTCGAGCGACAGCCGTCCGTCTGCGAGCATCGCCTGGACGGCCTGCAGATCCGCAGGCGCCCATTCCGCCGCGATCCGGATCCGGGCCTCGCGTATGAAGGCGGGCGGGAAGGCGAAACTGACGGGATCGGCGTAGAAGCCGGCCAGAACGACGCTGCCGCCGCGGGCCAGCCGCGGCAGGAGTTCGTCGAGAATGCCCGCCTGACCGCTCATGTCGTAGATCGAGGGGTAGTCCCAGCGGTCGTCCTCACGCGGATCGATCACCGCATACCCGTCGGCGCCGGTCCGGCGATGCGCATCCGGCTCCCAGACGGTCGGCGCCGGGAAGCCCAGGGCGACGGTCAGCCGGGCGAGAAGCCGGCCGAGCACTCCGTGGCCGGCGATCAGCGCCGGCGCGACGGCGTCGGACGCGCTCAGGGCGTGATGGGCGGTAGCCGCCAGGGCGAGCAGCGTGCCCTTCTCCTCAAGGGAGGGATCGATGGTGACGGCGCGGGTCGACGGCACGACCAGTCGGGATGCGGCGGCGCCGAAAAGCCCGCGAAGCTCGCCGAAGCAGCTGGCGCCGGGCACGAAAACCGTCTCGCCGCTGCGCGGCCCCGTGGCGATCCGACCGACCGCTTCGTAGCCGGGAACCAGCGGGTACCCCATTCCGGGGAAATGCGGCATGCGGCCGGTGAACAGAAGACGTTCGGTCCCGGTACTGACACCGGTCCACTCGATATCCACGACCACGTCCTCCGCGCCCGGCTCGCTCAAATCGACGGGCCGGACCGACAGGCGCTCCGGCTGCTCGAGGATGATGGCGTGGGCAGAAGGCATTGGTGTTCCTTCCTTCGGCGGCAGGAAAGCCTGCCTGTCATTCGTTGTTGTAAGCTTATCTTTACAATTCTGAGTGTCAAATTGTTTTGACATTCGTTAACCGGATTTCGGTGCTTAAGCCTCGGCGATAAGCAGCCGAGCGAGCATCGGGCGACGGGTCGGAACTTCGCGAACGGCGTGGAAACCGGCAGCCGAAAGCATCGTCCGGAGCGTCTCAACGCTGCGGCACCTGCCCCGCCCCATGGCCATCAGATAGAATCCGAAATAGGCGTCGCCGATGGCGTCCGGATGCCGCAGATCGGTCATCGGCTCGGCAACGAGCAACCGGCCACCGTCCGGCAATGCCCCGCGCACTCGAGCAAGCAATGGCGCCACACGCTCGTCCGGGTGGTCGAAGCAAACCCGGACAAGGGAGATCAGGTCCGCCCCGCCGGGCAGCGGGTCGCGATGGAAGTCGAGCCCGGTCGCTTGGGCACGATCGGCAATCCCTTCCGCCTCAAAACGGAGTCGCGCCTGGGCAGCGACCGTCGGCAAGTCGACCGTGACCACATTCAGGCCGGTCGCCCTTACGGCCGCTGCCGTCGCGAATCCACCGCTGCCGCCGCCCACATCCATAAGACAACGGTGGTCTGTCATCGGGTAGGCATCCAGCACATCCTCGGCAATCATCGGCAGAGACGCCGCCATCAACTCGCTATAGGTGCCGGTCCGATCTGCGCCGATACTGGCCGAGTCCTCCGCCGTGGCGTACCCCCAGTAACTCTCCAGCGCTCTGCCCGCCGTCTCCCCCCGCAGCAATGCCACAGGATCGGCGAGATCGGCATAAAGGGCGGCATGGTGGGTCACCATTTCCGCCACCCCCGCATTGCCCAGCATTGCCGCTCCGAGATCCGCCAGGGCATATGTTCCGCCTACGCGACGTTCCACCAGACCGAGGGCTGCCGACGCCCGCATCAGCCGCTCAACCGCTTCCGGCTTCAGAGAAAGGTCGTCTGACAATTCATCCAGGGCCCGGGGCCCGCCCGACAGATGCTCGGCGACGCCCAGGCGAACGAACGCGACCAGAATCTGCGAGTAGACGAAGCCGGCACAGAGGTCGAAGAGCGCTCGTCCTTTGCGACGGGCGATCCATCGGGTTAGCGGAAACGAGGCGGCGGCCCTTTGGAAGGCGGGATCGGCGACGATCCGGGTACGCCAATCGCGCAGGGCCTCGCGCCAGGAGCGCCCGCCACGCTGTGGAGCAGGATGAGCGGTGTCGACCACGATCGCGTCCCGTTTCAGGCGGCGGTGACCAGCCCCTTGGGCAGGATCTTGCCGCCTTCGGCCAGCACCATGGCGCGCAGGCCGTCACGTCCCGGACAGTCTGGAATACTGTCGATCGTGCGCTGAACAAGTTCGGCCATCCACTTCTTCGCCCCGTCGATCCCCAGACTATGGGCGGCATTCGGGCGGGCATGGGCCTGGTCCTGACCGATGGGCTTGCCAATCTGTTCCGGGTCGGCAGTGAGATCGCAGATATCGTCGGCCACCTGATAGGCTTCGCCCAAGCCGACCCCGAACTCGAGCCAGGCAGGGTCATTGTGTCCTGCCGCTCCCGCTCCCGCGGCCGCGGCGCCGGCGAACAGGGCTCCAGTCTTCGCGCGCTGATAGGCCGACAAATCGACGTTGGTCTCGCATTCCCAGGCCTGACCGGCGCAGATGCCCAACGGCGTTCCGACCGCCCGGCCGAGGGTCGCAATCAGGGTCGCCAGCCGGTCCGGCGACTTACCCGCCTGCCGGGCCAGCGACTCGAAAGCCATGACGATGAGCGCGTCGCCGGTCAGGACCGCGAGCGGTTCACCGAAGGCCCGATGAACGGACGGTTTGCCCCGGCGTGTGGACGCATCGTCAAAGGCGGGCAGATCGTCATGCACCAGCGAGGCGCAGTGCAGCAGTTCGATCGATGCCGCCGCCGCCGCGCTCAATCCGGGCCGGTCGTCGCCGCAGGCCCGCGCCACACCCAGGGCGATCCTTGGACGGATCCGATGACCGGCGGGAAAGACCGCGTAGCGGATGGCAGCTGAAAGCCCGGCGGGTGCCGAAGGCGACTCGCCGGCCGATACGGCCTCCTCAAGGGCTTCTTCGATCCTGAGCTTGATATCCATGATCGCCTCCCGGAACGCCTGTCGAACTAAGCGTCCAATAATTTAGACGTTAAAAAGTGTAAACTATTCTATACACTGATCGCTCATCCCGGCAACGGCGTTTCCAGCGGTATCATGGTCCCTGCCCCCAAACCCAACGTTGTCAGATCCGACGATCGTGTGGTCGTGGTCGGTGCCGGCATCGCCGGTCTAGCCACCGCAATCCGCCTTGCCGCGCAAGGCGTGGCGGTGACCGTGGTCGAAACCGCCGAGCACACCGGCGGTAAGATCCGCACCATCATGACGGCGGGCAGACCGGTGGATTCCGGGCCGACCGTCGTCACTCTCCGGGAGGTCTTCGACGACCTCTTCGATATCGCGGGGACCCGAACCGAGGACCATCTCACCTTCCGGCCGGCCGAAATCCTGGCTCGGCACGCCTGGAGCGAGACGGAGCGGCTCGATCTCTTCGCCGATCCCGAGCGCTCCGCCGACGCTGTGGCCGCCTTCGCCGGCCCCCGGGAGGCGGAGCGCTTTCGGGCCTTCCGCGAGCAGGCGGCCCGCGTCTATCGCACGCTCGACCGATCGTTCATTCGCGCGCCCAGGCCCTCGCCGTTCGGGCTGACGCTGGGCGGCGGCCTGGCCGGAGCTCGCGAGATGCTGGCCACGCAGCCGTTCTCGACCCTTTTCGACGTCCTGTCCCGCCAGTTCCAAGACCCCAGGCTGAGGCAGTTGTTCGCCCGCTATGCGACCTATTGCGGAACATCGCCCTACCTCGCCCCCGCCACCTTGACGCTGATCGCCCATCTGGAACAGGAGGGCGTCTGGACCGTGGACGGCGGCATGCAGCGGCTACCCGACGCGCTCGCGGCCATCGCCCGCGGTCTCGGCGTCGGCTTCCGTATGGGGACCGAGGTATCAACGATAGACACATCCGGAGGCGCCGCCAGCGGGGTCCGGCTGGGTAACGGGGAGGCCCTTGACGCCGACGCCGTCGTTTTCTGCGGCGACATCAGCGCACTCGGCACCGGGTTGCTCGGACCGAACGTCACCCGCGCCGCGCCCGCAACGGACCCCGCGAGCCGGTCTTTGTCCGCCCTCACCCAGTCCCTGGTGGCGGAGACCGACGGATTCCCGTTGGTGCATCACAACGTTTTCTTCAGCAGCGACTACGCCGGCGAATTCGCCGATCTCGTAGACCGCCGCCGACTGCCCCGCACCCCGACGGCGTATCTGTGCGCCCAGGATCGCGGCGCCGCCATCGAGGACGGAGCCTATCGGTCGGGGAGGAACGCTTGTTCCTGATCATCAACGCCCCGGCGACGGGCGATACCGAAGACTTCCGGAGCGAGGAGACCGAACGATGCCTGGACACAGCCTTCGCCCTGATGAAGCGGTGCGGCCTGACGGTGCGTCCGTCACCGGACGGATGCGTAACGACGACGCCGGCGGACTTCGCCCGCAGGTTCCCGGGAACCGGCGGAGCGATCTACGGACCGGCAGCCCTCGGCTGGAAAGCATCGTTCAAGCGCCACGGCACGACAACGGCGATCCAGGGCCTCTACCTGGCGGGAGGCAGCGTGCATCCGGGCCCGGGCATTCCGATGGCGGCGCTCTCGGGCAAGCTTGCCGCCGAGCGGGTGATGGCGGACTTGACTTCGCGCAGGCGGTTCAACCGGGCGGCTACATCTGGTGGTACGTCGATGCGCTGAGCGAGGACGGCCGCCAGGGCCTCACGGTAATCGCCTTTGTCGGCAGCGTGTTCTCCCCTTACTACGCTTGGTCTGGACGCCACGATCCAGAGAACCACTGCGCGATCAACGTCGCTCTCTACGGGTCGGGCTCCGACCGTTGGGCGATGACCGAGCGCGGGCGGGGCGCCCTGAGGCGCACGGAGCGTAGCTTCACCGTGGGGCGCAGCGCGCTTCATTGGTCGCGGAAAGCTCTCACCATCGACCTGAATGAGCGCTCCGTGCCCCATCTATCCGCGATCCGGGGCACCGTCACGCTCACGCCCGACTGCCAGCCCGGTATCGACTTCTCCCTGGACTCGGCCGGGCGGCACAAGTGGTGGCCGATCGCGCCGATGGCGCAGGTTTCGGTCGACCTCGAAGCGCCGCGATCGACCTGGCGCGGGCACGGATACTTCGACAGCAATTGGGGGTCGGAGCCGCTCGAGGCGGGCTTCAGACGCTGGGATTGGTCCCGGTTCCGGGGAAACGACTCGGCGCTCGTCCTGTACGATGCGGAGCTTCGCGGCGGCGAAGACCTGTCGATGGCGCTGCGGTTCGGAGCGGATGGCGGGTTGGAGCGGCTACCGCCGCCCGATCGCGCCGAACTCCCGCCGGGGCTCTGGCGCGTCCAACGCGGAACCCGGGTCGATGCCGGCGCCCCCGTTTCGGTCTCGCGACGGCTGGAGGACAGTCCGTTCTACACCCGAGAAATCCTGGACACCCACCTCTATGGCGAACGCGGCCCCGCCGTCCACGAGAGTCTCGACCTCGACCGTTTCGCCAGCCCTATCGTCAAGTTGATGCTGCCGTTCCGGATGCCTCGGGCCGCCTTCGGCTAGCGCGACCGGTCTTGCGGTTCGTCCGCCGGTTCGCCATCGGTGTCCGCGGCTTGGCGGTTGTTGGCCTCGCGCTCGCGCCGGAGCTGGTTCAGCTCCCGCAACTGCCAGAAGCCGATCCCGAACACCAATAGAGCGATGAAGATCGGCTCAATCAGGGCAAAGGCCTGCGACGTCAAGCCCTATGCCTCCGCCGCCCGGGGATTGAGACGGATGATGCTCCTGTTCAGCGCGCCAGCGAACGTTACCCAGCACAGGTATGGAACCAGGAGCCAGGCGGCGGCCGGCGACACCGGATAGAACGCCAGGATCGTCGCCAGGATCGAGGACCAGAGTCCGATCAGCTCGTAGAACGCGAGATCCGGGCGACGCAGCCCGAAGAACAGCGGCGACCAGCCCGCATTCAGAAGAAGCTGCAGCCCGTAGATCCCCAGCGGCAGGGCGACCGCCGGCCACTCTCCGGCCTCCCAGACCCACCAGCCGGACACGGCGATCATGGCGTAGAGCACCGTCCAGGCCGGGCCGAACAGCCAGTTGGGTGGCCGCCAAGGCGGTTTGCGCAGCCCTTCATACCAGTCGCCCGGCTTGAAGAAGACGCCGGTCAGCGCGACGGCGGTACAGGCGCCGATGAAGAAGAGCAGGGAAAGATCGATCACGGTCTTCTCCAGAGGATTCATCCAGGACGGGCGTCCCTGGACATCGATCTGGTCCTTCGATCCCCGGTTTCCAGACGCAACAAGAGATCGGTCGCCCACTCGGCCCGTGCGCCGAAGGTTGGACCCGGTTGCGGACGCGGCGGCGAACAGGATCGGACGGCATCGACCAGAAACCGCGTTTCCTCGAGCGGCTCGGCCGAAAGCCCGGGGACGATCGCCTGACCGGAAAGCGTCGCCCAGGCCAGGAGTGCCAACTTGCGTCGGCCGGTCACCACGGCACGACTGTCGACCGAGTTGCTGTTGAGTCGCAGAACCTCGCGGCCGATCTCAGCATACAGCAGTTGCGCCGTCCGCACCCCCGTCCGGCAGCCCACAGGAAGCTGGCCGATCCCGGCGCGGGACCTGCGATACAGCCGGTCGGCTTCCTCCAGTAGACGGCGCACCACCTGGGCGAGTGCCGGACTATGGCGCGGCGTCGCCAACCAGGCATCGGGATCGATCCCCGCCTCGCGCATCCACTGGCGCGGCAGGTAGAGCCGTCCGGCCCGTGCATCCTCGCCCACATCGCGGGCGATGTTGGTCATTTGCATCGCCACGCCGAGATCGGTAGCGCGCGCCATCACCAGCCCGTCGCGCGACCGCATCAACACCGTCATCATCGCACCCACCGTCCCGGCCACGCGGGCGCCATAGGCACGGAGCTCCGAGATCGTCTCGTAGGTCCTCCCTTCGGCATCCCAGGCGAAGCCGTCCAGCAAGGCCTCCGGCAAGGCGCGCGGCATCCCAAAATCCCGCACCACGCGGGCAAAGGCCCGGTCGGCGGCGATGTCGCGTGGGGTTCCGGCATAGATCGCGTCGAGGCGCCACCGCAGCCGTTCAAGCGCCGCGGCCTCGTCTCCGGCCTCGGCGCAGTCGATTTCGTCGTCCGCGAGACGGCAGAAGGCGTAGAGCGCGTAGGCCGGATCGCGGACCGATTTCGGTAGTATGAGCGAGGCGTTGTAGAAACTCCGCGATCCGCACCGGATCAGCTCGCGGCACTTCGCGAGGTCGTCGTCCGCGGCGACGCGGTCGTCAGCGGAATGCGGCAGCATCGGGGACCACCTGGTCGAGGACCTTGGCTGAAGAGATCACGCCGGGGACGCCGGCGCCCGGATGGGTGCCCGCGCCAACGAGATAGAGTCCGTCGACGTCCTGGGCCCGGTTATGCGGACGAAACCACGCGCTTTGGGTCATGACGGGTTCCAGGGAGAAGCCGGCCCCGCGCAGTGAATTCATCTGGTCTCTGAAATAGAGCGGCGTAACAACCTTGGACGAGATGATTTCCGATCCTAGGCCCGGCAGTACCGTTGCCGCCAAGTAGTCCTCGATACGCTGACGGTACGGCGCTTCCATCGCTTGCCAATCGACCGCCGCGTCGAGGTTCGGAACCGGCGCGAGCGCGTAGAAGGTATCGCACCCGGGCGGCGCGAGGGACGGGTCGGTGGCGGTCGGCCGATGCAGATAGAGGCTGAAATCGTCCGCGAGGTGCTTCTTGTGGAAAATATCGCTCAGGAGATCCCGATAGCGTGGGCCGAGCAGGATCATGTGATGCGGCACGTTCTCGTAGCGCCGCTTCGTCCCGAAATACCACACGAACAGTCCCATGGAGTAGCGCGACCGTTCCACACGCCAATCTGGCCACCACCGCTTCGGCGCGTTGCGCAGCAGATGTTTGTAGGTGAACGGCGCGTCGGCGTTTGACACCACGATATCGGCCGGGAGCGTCTCCCCATCCTTCAGCCGAACGCCCGTCGCCCGGCGTCCGTCCAGCGTGATCTCGTCGATCTCGGCGCCATAGGCCAGCCGGTTCCCCTGCCCCTCGATCAGGGACACCAGACCGGAAACGAGCGCGCCGGTCCCTCCCATCGGGAAATGCACGCCCCATCGTTGTTCCAGATCGCTGATCAGCGCGTAGATCGCCGTCACGTCGAACGGGTTGCCGCCGATCAACAGCGGGTGGAAGCTCATGACGGCCCGCAGTTCGGGCGATTTGATGTAGCGCGAGACCATCCCATGCAAGGTCCGCGCGGCGCCATGCTTGAGGAGGCGAGGCAGCACTCCGGCCATGAAGGCGGCGGACCCCATCGGCTTGTGCCCCAACTCTACAAATGCGAATTCGCAAATCTCCCGGCTCGCCTTCATGTAGCGGTCGTAGCCGGCGACATCCTCCGGCGAGAACTTGGCGATCTCGGCCCGCATGCGCTCGGGATCCCGAGAGGCGTCGAAGGTCCGCCCGTCGTCCAAGCGAATTCGATAGAACGGCGACATCTCGCGTAGATCGATCTCGGCGTGGAAGTCGCGGCCCGCCAGCGACCACAGCTCTTCAAGCACATGAGGCACGGTGATGATCGTCGGCCCGGCGTCGAACGAGAAGCCATCCTGCCGGAACACACGGGCCCGCCCACCCGGACAATCGCCCTTTTCCAGGACTGTGACCCGGTACCCTCGGGCGCCCAGCCGCACCGCCGCTGCCAAACCACCGAAACCGCTGCCGATGACGATCGCATGCGGCGCCGCCCCATCGACTCGTCGGGTGCCTCTGATCGCCCCGTCGGCCTCGCGCGTCGGCAACCGCGCGCCGGGCGGCGTCAACATTGATTTACAGATAGTGTCAACATTGCCTTACGATACGGTCACTAGACAGGTTCGACAAGCGCGGATTCGCCGTTTCCGAAGCGCCGCCCCTGCCAGCTACCGTTGATTTCGGTCGGCACGAAACGCGCGAACAGGTCCTCCGAGAAGTGGTGCTCGGTCCGGGCCCTCTTGATCGCCTCCAGATGGGCGCCGTTGCGGGCAAAGGCGTGCATAGCCGACATGTTCTCCCAGACCGTCAAGGTGGCTTGGCGGAAGAACGGCGCTTCGCCGAGGCCGGCCGAAACCAAGCAGCCTTTGGCAGACTCGAGCGAAACTTGTGAGGGCGCAGCGTGAACCCAGAAGGAAACCGCCTTTGCCGGACGGATGGAGGCGCGGGTAAGCGAGGCGATCGGCCCCACTTCCGGCTCCCGCGCCGTAGTCGACAGCGGCACTCGGCCGGACCACTCGCCTTTGGACGAAAACGCGCGGAGCTTCATCGTCAGCAGTTCCGCCGCCACCGCGCGATATCCATCCAACAGTCTGGAGGACAGGAACACATCGGCAGCGGCGTCATCGGTGAAGCTGACGAAGAGGCCCAGATGGGTCGGGCTCGGAACCGGAACGAATCCGCCGCCGCGTCCGCTCCCCAGCACCTTCACAAAGGTCGCCCCCTGAATCGCGCGGGTGCGCCAGCGGCCCGTCACCAGTCGCCAGACTCCCGACAGCGCGGTCCGAGTGTTGATCAACACCACAACCGCGACTGTACCGGTCTGCATATCTGTTTCCATCGCCCCGCTGCCTAGCGTCTCCACCCCGCTATCTACCGTCGTCGACCCAGGCGTACTCCTTTTCTTACACTACTAAGTGTAATTATTTTTTACCAACACTAACCGTTCCTTCTCTGCAGATCTTCGACGCCGGTCTCGGTCGCAACCCTGCGGATCAGGTCGACGATCTCCGCCGGCCGTTCCTCGTGGGCGAGATGGCCGCCCCAGGGCAACATCTCCAGACGGGCGGACGGGACATGCCGCGCCAGGGCCTCGGCCTGATCCGGCGGGACGGTTCCGTCGCCTTTCGCGGCGACCAGGACCAGCGGGATCGGAAGATCCTTCAGTTCCCGATGGAGGCGGCGCAGGTCCCAGTTCGCCATCATGCCCAGCGTTCCGGCGACGTGGCGGGGGCTGGCCGCCAGTCGGCGGTAGACGCCTGCCGCCGCCGGATTCAGGCTCGACCCCGTGCCCGCGAGCAGGCGCTCGAAGACCTCCGGCTTCGACAAGCGGCGCGCGAACAGACCCGGCGTCACGGGGTTCATGGCAAGCAGCTTGGCGAGCGGGGAGAACAGTCGGCCGGCCATACCGTCGAACGGCGTGAAGGCGCCGTTGAGGCTGACCACGGCTCGAAGCGCCGAAGGTCCCTGCAATGCAAGGTGGGCGAGAATCGCGGCACCGGCTGAATGGCCGACCCCGAGCACCGGGTTGACCCCAAGCGCGTTGAGCAGTTCGGCAATACCGTGCGCCATGCCGGGCAGCGACAACCCGTACAGCGACGGCGATGCGGTGAACCCGTGCCCGGGCAGGTCCGGCGCGACCACGGTGAAGTCCCGCGCCAGGGGCTCGAGCATGCCGGCCCAGGTGTGGGTCGAGGCGCCGGTGCCGTGCAGGAGCAGCAGGCCGGGCCCGGCACCGCCAACCTGCACATGCCATTTCAGCCGACCGGCCCGAACGAACCGGCTCATCTCCCGGTTCGGCCAGTCGGCCCCGTCCCGGTTCCAGTCCAGATCGCGCGGGGCGGCCATGGAGGCGCTTCCCCTAGACCGGACGTCGGGTGCCGTCCCCTCTGGCCGCGATCACGGCACGGGAGACGGTCGCCGCGTCCGCCTGCGGCAGCGGCAGATAGGTGGCGCGCATCGCCCCGGCGATCTCCGCCGCCTCGGGCCGGGGCCGCGGGCTGGTGTCCAGCACCAGCGCGGACACACCCGCTCCGGCGATCCTGCGGGCCGCGTCCAGGGCGTCTTCCATGGCCTGAGCCCGGCCGCCCTCTCCATTCCGGTTCACATTCGCCCGACCGTCGGTCAGGACGACCAGGGACGGCGTCCGCTCCTCGCGCCGTATCGCGTGGGCCATCGCCGCCGCCATGTCGAGTCCGGAGGCCAGTGGCGTCCCGCCGCCGCCCGGCAGACCGGCCAGCGACCGCTTGGCGCGAACGAGGGATCGTGTCGGCGGCAGCAGAAGCTCGCCCGCCGCCCCGCGGAACCCGAGCAGGGCAACGCGATCGCGGCGGACATAGCACTCGGCCAGCAGGAGCTCGACGGCACCCTTGGCCTCGGCCAGCCGGTTGAGCGCGGCCGATCCCGACGCGTCGACGACGAAGACGGTGACGCTTTCCGTGCGATGCCGGTAGCGGGCGACCCTGAAGTCTTCCGGACGGACGAGAACGCGGTCGCCGTCGCGGCCGCGCAACCGTTGCCAGGGCGCCGCCGTCCGCAGCGTGTCCGCCAGGTTGAGACGGTCGCCGCGCCGCGGGTCGCCCGGGACGCTGCCGACCGGCCGTCCGCGACGGCGAGACAGGGCACCGTCGCCGCGGCGACCGGCATTCGCGCCGGAGCGCTGACGCGCGGCAGACGCCGCGAGCTGTTCGAGCAGGTTCGGCGGCAGGGCCGCAAGCGCCGCCTCGATCATCCGGTCCGCCGCGGTTTCAGGGTCCGTCGGCTCCGTGGTGTCGTCGGGCTTGTTCGATTCGTCCTGAGGGGGGTCCGGCTGGGGCGGCTCGGGCTCGTCTTCCGGCCGATCGTCCGGGTCGCCCGGAAGTTGGGTCGCGCGCTGGGCATAGACCAAGCGGACCGCCGCGGAGACATCCGGCTCGGCGACCTCGCTGCGGCCGGCCAGCGCCGCATGGGCGCGCGCCACCCGCAGGGCCAACCCCGCCAACCCGAGGGATGGGACACCGAGAGCGGCGCCGATCGCGCACAGCGCTTCCACGGCGTCGTCCGCCACCTCGACGTCCCGAAACCGACGGCGCGCGCGGGACACCGCCGCGGCCAGATCGTCGGGTGGCTGGGCAGCTTCCATATCGGCCAGCGCAACGCTGTTCAGGTCCACCGCCAGCCCGATGCGCTGAAGCAGCATCGCCGGAACCGCCTCGTCATCGTCCCGCCCTTCGTCCAGCGCGACCACCGCGAGTCGGGCGGTCCAGCGCGCGCTGATGCCCTCGCGCTCGGCGGCAACGACTCCGGTATCCAACACCGATGACAGGCGCGAAGCGGTTCCGGCGGTCATGCGCTCCGCCATCGGCACAACCAGCACACCCCTGTCGATCTGCGCCAGCAGGCCGCGCTCCACCTGGGGACGGCCGCTTCGCAGCGTGGCGGCCAGATCCAGTCCGCCGATCAGACGGTCGTCGCTGACATGCACCGGCAAGCGGCGCAGCGGCGTCTCCGGCGGCAGGCAAGCGCGGAACACCGACAGCCACCTGTCCAGGACCGGTCCCGGGCGCGCCCGGATCCAGCCGCCGCCGAGGGCAGGTGGATCGATCGCCAGGAGCATGGCGGAGAGTACGATGCCGTGTGGGTCGTGCGTCGATGGCGCCGGATCAGCGGAAACCGGAACGGAACCGGTCAGCCTGTCCGACGACGGCGTCGTCACGGCGCGAAACAGGCATCGAGGGCCCGTTCGACGCGGGAGGTGGCCCCCACATCGTCCAGCGGATCGCGGCGAAGACGATGGCGCAGCGCCATGGGCGCGACCTGGCGGAGATGGGCATCGGCGACCGCACCCTGTCCGTCGAGCGCCGCGAGGGCGCGTGCCGACCGCATCAGGATCAGCTCGCCGCGCAGGCCGTCGGTGCCGAGCGCCATGCAGATCTCGGCCGCGCGCTCCAGCGCCGCGTCGCCCACCTCCACCGACGCGAGCGATTTCCGCGCCCGGACGATTTTGCGGCGGATGGCGGCCTCCTTCGAATCCCATGTCTGAAGGAAACCGTCCCGGTCACGTTCGAACGCCTCGCGGCGGCGCACCACCTCGACCCGGTCCCGGATGTTCGTCGGTGTCGACACCTCGACCGACAGGCCGAACCGGTCGAGCAGCTGAGGGCGCAACTCCCCCTCCTCCGGATTGCCGCTGCCCACGAGCACGAAGCGCGCCGGATGCCGAACGCTCAGCCCCTCGCGTTCCACCACGTTCTCTCCCGATGCCGCCACGTCGAGCAGCAGGTCGACCAGATGGTCCTCCAGAAGGTTGACTTCGTCGATGTAGAGAAAGCCCCGGTGGGCACGCGCCAGCAGGCCGGGTTCGAACCGTTTCTCCCCGCGGCTGAGCGCAACCTCCAGGTCCAGGGCGCCGACCACCCGATCCTCCGTCGCGCCCAAAGGCAGATCGACGACCGGAATCGGCACCGTGTCCGATTTCGGGCGGCCGCGCTTGCCGGCGTCCGCGCAACCCGACAGACAGTCCGGGGCCGGAGCCGCCGGGTCGCAGTTGAAGCGGCAGGAATGGACGACCTTCATGGTCGGAAGGAGATGGGCGAGCGCCCGGACGGCCGTCGATTTGCCGGTGCCGCGATCGCCTAGAATCAGGACGCCGCCGATGCTTGGGTCGATGGACGCCAGGGTCAGGCCCAGGCGCATCTCCTCCTGGCCGACAATTGCCGCGAATGGATAAACCGATGCCATTACACTGATGATGTCTCTTCGGATTGACACTGACAAGCCGGATCGCAGACTACCCGAGACCGCATCCGATGAGGACGACCGAAACGGTCTGGGACGCGATAAATCTTTTTACGGCATAGGCTTGAAACCCAAACGTGACGAAACACTGTCTTTGAGTAAGTAAAAACTCTGGAGGAAAATATGAACTTGCGAGCTTTCGCGACGACGGCGGCGATCCTGATGGGCCTGTCGATGGCCACGCCCGCCGCCGCAGACGGAGACGCCGCAGCCGGCGAGAAGCTGTACAACAAGTGCCGCGCCTGCCATGTGCTCGAGGAAGGCAAGCGTCGGGTCGGCCCGTCCCTGTTCGGTCTGTTCGAACGGAAGGCGGGCGCCTTTCCCGGTTTCGCGCATTCCGACGACATGGTCGCCGCGGGTGCGACCATCGATCCGTGGAACGAGGACCACTTCAAGAAGTACATCGTCGCGCCGAACGAATACATCGGCAGCGTGATCGGCAAGGACAAGGCGCGCACCAAGATGGTGTTCCCCGGCCTGAAGAACGAACAGGAAGCCGCGGACATTCTCGCCTATCTCAAGCCCTACTTCCTGGGCGAGAAGTAAGGCAAGGAACCGGTCATCACGGCCTGTCCAGGCCGCGACCGCCAGCGACCTCCAGAAGCGGCACCGTCGACCGACCCGGCCCCTTCGCAGCTTCCGCATTGGAAGGCTTGCGGTAAGGGAAGCCGGGCCGGCTGACGCTGCCGGAGTTTGGTCGAAGGCACCGAGCCGGAGGGCTATTCAACCGGCAGGGTCGGATCGTCGAACGGCTCCTCGTCGCCCGTACCGGATTTCTCCGAGCTTTCTTCGGTCTCTTCGGAGATATCCTTCGCACGGTCCTGCACCTCGACGGCGTCGTTCACCTGCTCTTTGAGTTCCGAACTGACCGAACTCCCCATATCATCGACGATCTGCGGCAACGCCTCGTTGACACTACCCAGACTGTCGGCGGCGGAGGACAGGTCCCCCGACTCCAAACTGCTCTGGGCATTGGCCAGATTGGTCCCAGCTTCCTCAAGCGCGGGCGTGACTTCGATCTCGGCAAGATCCTCGATCTGCTGATTCGCGCTCTCGATGCCGCCCTTGAGGTTATCCTCGGCGACGTTCTTGTACGCCGCAGACCCCTCGCCCCTGACATTCTCGATGGCGTCGTCGAATGCCTGCTGGTTGTCGGCGACCTTCACCTCGTCGTTCGGCGCGGCCCGGTCGGCGAGATCCTGGTCGTCCTTCTGCGCCGCCTCGCCAACCTTGTCGGCCGACTCGTCGGCGTCCTGCTGCTGCTGCTTGTCAGGTTCGCCACCCTCGTTCTTGTTGGCCTTGTCGTCGGCCAGCTTCTTCTCCTTCCCGGTCAGCTTCTGCTTCAGGAAGTCGATGGCCATCCAGACGCCCATCCCCTGAAGGAAATAGTTGAGGAGCTTCTCGAATGAGAGGCTCGACCAGAACTTGTCCCAACCGCTCTCCGGCGCCAACGGGATGACCATCGCCTTCAGGTTCAGGACCGTCCCGCTGAAAACCGGCCAGACCGTCGTGTCACCGGTGTCATTGGTGAAGGTCCCCTTGAAGCCGAACCCCCCATTGAGGGCGATCGCGCCGGAACCGTCGATCAGCTGGCCGTTGTCGAAGGTGAGAGTCGTCGGCGACCCCGAGCTCGGCGTGTAGGTGATGTCGAATCCGCTGTTCGGATCGGACGGGTCGGCGGGGGACGGCGCGTTGGACTTCTTCGAGAAGACGATCTTGCCCGTGTTCGTCACACCGCCGGAGGACGAGTTGCCACCGCCCGACGAGGCGTAGACATAGTAGGTCTGCCCGGCCTCGCCCTTGTCGTTCATGCCCCAGAGATAGGCGAAGGCCCGGAGATAGGTGCTGACCGCGACGTAGCTCTTGAAGTCCAGTCCGGCGAAGACGGGATATTGGTTCCAGAACGCCGACATGGCCGCCTCGATCTTGGCGATGCTGCTCTCCTTGAGAGCGTTCGTCATCGCCGCCTGGAACGCCACCGACATCTTCGACGTCGGCGAGGTCATGATGTTCTGGCAGAAGGCTAGGGCCTTGGCCATGTTGGCGTTCTGCGCCGACGTCAAAGTGATGTCGGGGTAGCTCTGCTTGGCGAAGTCGAGCATCTCCGCCTGCACGGCCACCGGAAACAACGAATCCGGCTTGGAGAAAAGAAGATCGTAGATGTAGCAGGGCTGCGTCTTCCCGGTAGAGTCGACATATGTCTCGTCGAGCACGATTGTCGCGTCGGCGCCATCGCCGATCGTCGCGTTCGCGCCGGACGTCAACAACTTCAGCTGTTGCATGTAGCCCTGTTTGGGCGAGTTGGCCGCGACGTTCGTCGAGGAATTGAACGCGTTGAGCGCAACCACGGCCGCGCCCGAGTTGTTTGTCACCTTGCAGTTCTTGTCGATCGCCATCGGATCTCTCCCTTCCTGAATTGTCTGGTCAGTACGTCACGTGCGTGATGCTGCTGCGGATGCCGCCTTCGAACTTCGTCGCCACGACCGTGCCGCCCCGTGGCGTCCCGCCTTCGGCGAATGCCGCGCCGCTGAAATCAACATCGGATTGCCGAACGACCGTACGTCCGTCGGGCGCGAAGACGGTGACGATGGTCCGGCGCGGCACCTTCCGGCCGCCACCATCCGTCATCACCCAGTATTCGGTTCGCTCCAGCAGGCTGCCGTCCGGACGCTTGGTCTCGACGGTCTTGTCGGGAGCGCCGGCGGGACGGCGCGGCCCGGTCGTCGCGGCCGCGGGATAGGCCGCAACGGGTGCGACCTCGAAAACCGTTCCGAGAGGCACGGTCGAGACGCGCCTGACCTTGCCATCGGCGTACTCGAACAGGGTCCGGCCCGAGACCCGCCCCGCCGGATCCGCGGCCTCGACGAGCAGGCCTCCCCCGTAGACCTTTCGTCGAGGGTCGAAGATGACGCCGGCGTAGCTCGAGGAGAGCCGTTCGGTCACCGTCTTGCTGTCCTGGGCATAGGTCGCGGTGTCGACCATGACGGGCACGCCGAACTGGCTCAGGCGGGACGTCGTCTCGCTGGCGGTGGAGCCATCGGCGCGGGTGCGCGACAGGTGGAGCATGCCGCCCACCAGTCGGTTGCCCAGGGACTTCGCGGCGGAATAATCGACCACGAGGGTCGCTGCCAGACCGCCGGTCGTCGGATCGTAGCTGGCCTGAGTGAGACCAGTGAGCGCCTCCCCGGCATAGGCCATCGTCGTGTGATGTAGCGGCTTCCCCTCCGCATCCGTGGTGCCGATCACGACAGACCCGCTGCCCGGTT
This sequence comes from Thalassobaculum sp., assembly GCA_048983575.1. GTDB lineage: Bacteria > Pseudomonadota > Alphaproteobacteria > Thalassobaculales > Thalassobaculaceae > Thalassobaculum. The sequence continues at coordinate 3,970,816 of JBLZTD010000001.1, forward strand.
GCCCGGCCGCGTTCATCGACAGACGGGAATAGTCGCCCGTCACCTTTCGGACCACGCGTCCCTGGATGTCGAACTGATCGCTCTGGGCCGTCTGAACGCGCCCCCCGGCGTCCAGGCCGATAGATGTCCGACGGGTCAGCTGCCCGCCGGGCATCGCGGCCTCGTACGTCACGGCCGAGGAGCCGTCGCCTGCCGTCCCGTATGTCGCCGTTCCCAAGCCGGCCACGCCATTGCCGTCCGGCCCGTAATGGGTAACGCGGGCGGTCTTAGGCGGTGCGGGAGAGATCTTGGCCGTCTCGGAAATCAGGCCGTGAACGTCGGTGTTCTGGACGTCGGTGTTTTGGGCATCGGTGTTATGGGCTTGCATCACGCATCCTCCTCGGTCGCGCAGGTTTGCAGGTCAGGCGCGGAACCGAGCACGCCGGCCAGATGGTTCAGGAGCGCCACGCCCTCGGCCCGGGTGGCTGAACGCTTGTAGGAAAACCGCATGTCGAGGCTGACCCGGGTCCGGTCGGAGAGGTTCGCCACGGATCCGTGGCCCAGGTAGCCGCCGTCGAAGATCAGGACCTGTCCGTAACGGACCGGCACGGGCCGGAAATCGCCGGCGCCGTAAGCGCTCTCCAACCAAAGAGCGGTCTCTTCCGCGACGTCGCAGAACGGCATCCAGAAATTGATCTGATCGATCCGCTTGGTGACGCAGATGTCGTGGTGGAACGAACTGACGCTGCGCGTCCCGGCCAGATGAATACGCAGCTTGGGGGTCTGGGTGTAGCTGATGCCCCGGCCCACCAGCGGCGCCAGAACGCGCAGCATGAAGCCGTGATACAGCCGCCAGAAATCGGCCTCAGGCGGCTGATCCGCCATCATCCGGGCGACGGTCACATTGTCCCTTGCCGTCGGCAGCGTCCGAGACTCGCCCATCCGGGTCTTGTGCGCGCGAAGATAGACGTGGAGCCGGTCCAACCGGCGGACCTTGTAGACGTCGCGGCTGAGCACCGCCGCGAACGGCCAGCGCGTCGTGTCGTAGTCGAGCAGGACCCAGGGGACGCGGGGCACCGGCCCCGCCGCCCGGGCAAGCTCCGCCCTGTCGACCAGCGACGGATCGCCGGCAGGCGCAGCGGCCATGTCGATGACCGCGGTCATAGCGGCACATGCTCCCGCAGGGCATCGAGCAACCGGCCGATGCGGCGCTGGTTGACGGCCGCCCGATCCCACCCGTGCCAGAGGAACAGGCCGCCCTTCTCTGCGGCATCAAGCTGCATCCCCAGCAGATGCGACCAGGCCCAGGCGGGCACCCCCAGGCGCGGCGCCGCCGCGAGGCTGGCGCGCTCATCGTCGGTTGGCGGCCTCATGCCGCGCAGGTGAACGGTGGTGCCGTTCCCGGTTCGCGCGCTGCCATAGGCCAGCGGACACAGGGTGATCGGGTCGATCAGGAACCGCAGTTCCCCCATGCGCGCGCGCGCCGGTCCTTCCGACCAGACCACCGCCCCGTCCCGAGTCTCGACGGGAAGGGAATGTCCGGCCAGGCTGAGCCCGTCGTCCTGGAATTCCAGCGGCCGCACGCCCGCGTCGCCGCCCGAAACCATCCGCAGGGCGAACCGACCGTGGACGTGGCGCAGGTCGTCGGGTTCGAACTGGGACAGCGGAACCCGAAGGGCGCCCGCCTCGAGGTGACGATTGCCCAGGATCACGGGATCGGGCAGCGGACTGCCGTTCCGCCAGAGACGCATCTCGGCACCCTCGACCTCGAAGGAGGGCAGAAGATCCGCCGACCCGTATCCTCCGGCAAAGGCGCTGAGGGGTGGGGTCGGCTTCAGACGGGCCTCGTAAAGGCGGAGGGGCAACCCAGCCGAAGGCGGCTGACCGTCGGTCCATACGGTCCCGACCAGCCGCCGGGTGCCGTCGCTCAGGAGATCGGTCTGCAGCCGGCCCGATGTCGCGTTACCGTCGGCCTGCTCCCAGGAGATGACGCCATTCTCCAAGAGCGCGCCCCGAAGGCGGTGGCCGTCCAGCACGATCCTGTCGCCCGCCCCTCCCGGCCGGGCATGAATGGCGATGGACCTCTCCTGCTTGCGGCAGAGGTAGAACCCGCCCCACGGGGTCAATTCCCGTCGCAGATAGAGCGACCAGTCGTCGTTGAGATTCGGCCAATCGACGGCCAGGCCGCGCTGGCCAGCCCAGGTTTCGGCGGCCCGAAGACGGTTCTCCGGCGACAGGTCCGACAGCCGACCGAGTTCCGCCGTCTCCGACTTGCGGGCAAGCATGTAAGTGAAGAAGGCCCGATTGGACGGGCAGCACGACCGTCTGCTCTCCTTCGCCGCGAGTTGGATCGCCCCTGGATCTCCACGGGCCAACAGCCGCCGGCTGACGGCATCGAGCGGCCCCGGATAGGCGGCGACAGCCGCCGCCGGATTGTCGCGGTAGAGATCGCGGAACGCCCTGTCGTCGCGCAGCGCCAAGATGAAGTCGGCGGCCTCGCTCTCCCGCTGCCACTGGTAGGTCCGGGGTACGTCGAACCGGGCGAAATCGTCGAACGCCTTGCGCTCGCGCGCCGCATATCGGTCGATCACACGCAAGGGACTCTCCGGCGTCCTCAGCGGCTGCCCGGGACGGATCAGCCCGAGCCGTTCCAGCATGCCCGCATCTGACTCTGCGACGGTGCGCGGCGGCAGGTAGAAGGTGGAGATGCCGGTGACCCGCGCCTGCACCTGTGGGTCACGCAGGGAGGCGATGGTCTGGCGGTCGATCTGCGGCTCCACGCCGGGATAGCGCGAGCCCACATAATTCACCACCGCCTGGTCGGCGCCGTAGAGGTCTTCCAGGTAATCCAGGAGAACGCCGAAATTGGCGTTGATGTATCCCTGGCGGCGGTAGCCGAGTTCGCCGATCAGCCCGACCTGCCACAACACCAGGTGCAACCCGGTATCGGGACGGCGGCGACGGATCAGCATGTCGCTGGCCTCGTACATGACCATGCCGGGCTGGCTGGGATCGACGCCGAGATCCGCGCACAGGGTGTCGAGCGCGCTCACCGCGGGGCGCATGGTCGCCCGGTGCCCCTCGCGTCGGGCGATCTTGATCGCCCGATGGGTCGAGAGGACGAAGATGCCCGGATGCCCGTAGAACACGGCCGCGACGCATTGACCCTGGCGCACGTAATGCAGCATGGCCTCGGTCATCTGCATGTAGGTGACGTAGCGCGCCTTGGCGTCGTCATAGAGCACGTAGAGGTCGAGCGCGTCGGGCCGCAGCCGGTTCAGCCAGACCTTGGTCGCCGGATCCGCGACGCAGTAGAACACCTTGTCGGCATCCCGGATCCGGGTCTCGTCGGCGCTGGTGAATCCGACCGCCTCGATCCCCGAGCCGATCACCTCCAGTTCGCCGACCCGGTCCGGCGGAGTGATGCGGGCCGGGTCGTCGCTGATGTCATCCGCCCGGGCCGCGATCTCGGCTGCCAGGCTCCGCCACCGCCGTCGGTGCTCGTTCTCCGACGGATAGGGGCTGTTGCTGGGCAACGGGTGCTGAACGGTCATCGTCCGCCCCTCAACCCTTGAGGTACTTCATGGCGACCGCGGCGCCCACCTTCAGCGGCAGGTCCTTGCCGTCGTGGGTATAGGCGCCGAGTGCGGTGAACGCCTTGTCCGTGTCGGCGCCGGTCCCGGCGTTCTTCATCGCCGTCACCGCAGCCTGCTCGTCGCTCTTCGACCACTTCCAAGCGGTCTGGGCAGCGTCGGCGGTGGCGTTCTTCGTCTGAAGGATCGAGCTGACCGTGATCTGGAGCGTTCCGGTATCGGCCCCGGAGGTCGCCACGTACTCGCTGAACGTGGTCCAGCGGGTCTTCACCGGGATCTTGTCATTCATCATGTAATTGACCAGCAAGCCGAGGCCGGTGGACTGCCGCGGCTGCAGGGTCGCCATGTCCTGCTCGTCGGCTTGTTTCCAGGCGTCGAGGATCTTGCTGAACGAATTGAAGGCGACGTAGATCGCCACACCCTCCACGAGGGTCGGCAGCGCCTTCTTCATGATCCAGTTGCCGATGCCGGACAGGGCCTTGCCGATGCCGCCGGGCTGGACGTCGACATCGGTGTCGATGTCCGTGTCCACGTCGATGTCGATATCCGTGTCGGTGTCCGTCACGACGTCGATGTCCACGTCCACGTCGACGTCCACATCCACGTCGACCACGGCGACGAAGTCGACATCCACGTCCACATCCACGTCGACGTCGACATCCACGTCGATGTCGATATCGATGTCCACGTCCACATCCACGTCGATGTCGATGTCGATATCGATGTCGACATTGACCGGATCGGCGGCGTCGCCCACCCCGGTGTCCGGGGCGGCACTGTCACCGGTTTCGTTCAGCGACGCGCGGATCTTGTCGGAGAGTTTTCCGGCGGCTTCGGACAGCCACTTCGCCCCCTTGCCCGCCGCCTTCGCCAGATCGATCGCCGCGTCCACCGCCATGGCCAACTGAACGGTGAAGAAAGCGCCGTAGGTCAGGTCATAGAGCACCGAGTACCAGGGCAGCTTCGGATCTTCGTAGCTCTGGGCAATGAACTGCTTCCCGCCGTTGGTGCCGACGAAGCCCCAGATGACGGTCGACGGTCTGCCCTCCCAGCTCAGGTCCCGGATGATCGCGGTCAGGGAGATGCCCGATGTCGCGGTCGCAGCGCCGGAAGCGAGGGTCGAGGCGCTGAAGGAGAGCGGAACCGCACTGCCGCTGTTGGGCGTGTAGGTGGCGGCGCCGTCGGCGATGGAGATCTTGCCAACACAGTTGGCGGGCAGAATGAAGCCCATCGAACTCGCCGCCGGCGGCTCATAGCAGTAGTAGGTGCCGGGGAAGGCATAGAGCAGATTCGTCGCCCAGTATCCGATGGCCGAGAACAGCGCGAAGGTGAAGCCCGGAACGCCGTTTTGGTTGAAAAATTCCGCTGTCGCCGAAGCGAGGCTACCCGCGTCGGTCGTCTCCACCAGATTGGCGAAGTTCAGCGATTGCGGCGCATAGGGCTGGCTGGAGAAGGTCTGATAAAAGGCCCATCCCTTCTCCGCCAGAGCCTCGTCGGCATCGCTCAGCGCGATGGTCTGGCTCGGTGCGTCCATCTGGTCGACGACCACCGCCTTGATCGGAAACCGGTCGCCCTGACGGACGATGACGAGTTTCAGGACGAAGTCGCTTGCGGGGATCTTCGCGGTGCCGTTGGCCACCACGCTCCCGAGCTTCGTATAGGTCGGAATGTAGTCCGCCGGGTCGGATGACGGCGGCTCCGACGGTGCCGGCGCCATGGCGGAGTACACATCCACCGCCGTCGCATAGGTGCTGTTGATCGTGATCGTGTAGCTGCTCGCCATGAGACTCATCCCTCCATAGACGTCGCGTCGGAGACCCCTCTGGTCCGTCCTGCACACAACCTGCGGCCGCGGCGGTCATGCGCCGTGTGCCGGGCGTTCCAGGTCGGCGTGCCCTGCACGCTCCCGCTTTCCGACGAGACGCCGTCCGGGTTCCCCCAGCCGCGTCCACCGTCCATGATTGAATAATATATTACTCAGACGAACGCAACCTAAAATAGCATATGCGCATCAACCGGCGTCGGCAGTGCGCCGGGCGCATTTCGGTGCCCCTCAGGGAGGAATGACAGGAGCGTCGATGGCTCACCGGCAGGGGCCGGTCCACGAACGCCGCAGGCGGTTCAGGTTCCGATCAAAGGGTCGTGCGCCCAAAGCCCCTGACGGCCGGATCCTGGGCCCGATTGAGCATCTCCGACGGAGCACGCCGGAAATATCCATGGGAAATCATTTCGAAGACTGCATATAGAGAATTCAGTCTTTTCTTATTTCTGAATAATCTCTGGCGCGAGGCGGAATAAATGCGAATTCACATCGGCTGCCACATGACGTTCGAGTTTCCGCAGCAGACGCCCCTCATCGCTCTACTGAACGTCCACCACTCCCGCGCCGGCGACCTCGAGCATCCGGACTATCTGACCACCACTCCATCGGTGCCGGTGACCGGATACCGCGACGGGTTCGGTAACTGGTGCAACCGGCTGGTCGCCCCGGCCGGGCGTTTCAGCCTCGGTACCGATGCCGTCGTCAAGGACGACGGCCTACCCGACGTGCTCGACCTCGACGGCTTCCAGCACCAGGTCCAGGACCTGCCGGCGGACGTGCTCACCTACCTGCTGGGCAGCCGATACTGCGACACCGACGTCTTGTCGGACCAGGCGTGGCACCTGTTTGGCCACACCCCTCTGGGCGGCGCCAGAGTCCAGGCAATCTGCGACTTCGTCCATGACCACATCCAGTTCGGCTACGCGTTCTCGCGCTCGACCCGGACCGCCTCGGAAGCCTATCAGGAGCGCAAAGGGGTATGCCGTGACTTCACCCATCTGGCGATCGCCTTCTGCCGCTGCCTGAACATTCCCGCCCGCTACTGCACCGGCTATCTCAGCGATATCGGCGTGCCGCCGCCGCACGGCGCACCGGATTTCGCCGCCTGGATGGAGGTCTATCTCGGCGGGCGCTGGACCGCTTTCGATCCCCGCAACAACGCCCCGCACCGCGGCCGCATTCTCATGGCCCTGGGCCGGGATGCCGCCGATGTTCCGCTGACCCATATCTTCGGACCCGGAATCCTCACGGATTTTCGCGTCTGGACGGCTGAGATCTGACGTGTCGCCAGATCAGGAAGAACAGAGTTTTTTCCGCCAGCTTCCACCGAAAACTTGCATCCCCTATACACTGCGCGCTATTGAAAATAAGTAAAATAATACCATATAATTTCCGTATATCAGACGCCAGACAACTTAAACAACACTAATAAAAATACTTAGAAAGACTAATGGGTTCCGACTCTTGCGGAGCCTCATACCGGGAGCGGTGCCATGACGACCCGAACGGTTACGCAGACAGTCACTTTCCGGCATCCGTTTCGACTTGCCGGGCTCAAGTACACGCTGCCGGCCGGCGACTATTGCACCGAGACGGATGAGGAACGGCTGGAAGGCGTCTCGTTTGTTGCCTATCGCCGGATCAAGGTGCTGGTGCATCTCCCGCAGCGGAAAGGGCGCCCCGGTATCAGCGAGACCGTCTGGGTCGACCCCATCGACCTCGACACGGCGCTCGCCGAAGACGGTGCCGCCGACCTCGCTGGAACTGAAAGCTCCGCTCCCGATCCCAGACAGATCACGGGATAGCCACCACCGATCATGAACATGTTCATGCCGCCGAAGGGTCTGGGCTCCCGCTTTTTTTGTAGGGCGGGATCGCGCATATCGAAATAGCGAATACCATTGTAAATGCGGGACATCGGAACACTGCCAACGGAGCCGTATAAAGCTGGGCTCCCGTGACCGACGCGCTATTCTTTGACGTCCGTTCATTTTGGCCGGCGTCAATCACAGTCAACCCATCCGACCGTAAAGCGTCGACACGCACCCAACCTCATCCGAGTGATTCAAGAAGACGTCCCACCTACAAGAAAATAAAATAAGCCACAATATTACAAATAATCTCTACAGATCGTGAAATAAAAATAAGATTTTCTATTAAATAGTTGCTTATTTTGATTTATGCTGTATTATCAATTATCGACAATTATATTTTCATGAGGTGCTTTCATGTCGTTCAAGAGTTTCTGGAAAAGTTCCGGTGAAATGAAGAAGTCCGACGCAACCGTCGGCTTGGATGCGGCGAAGCCAATTCCTGCGGCGGACCTGAAAAAAGATGTCGCGGGCCCGGCAAACAAGCCGGCCCCGAAGGCCTGAAGGAAGCCGAGCCCGGACGGCCGCATGCGGCCGTCCGGACCGGAACCAGGGGATCTTGCGATGACTCTGAATTTTCCGAACGCTTCCCGTAGCTTCGATTCAACGCGCGGTCGGGTCCGGTTCTGGGGCTACGATCGAGCGATGGAGATCGCCTTTTTCGTGGACGCGACCGCTCTTACCGGTCACGCGCCCGGTTCCGCGCCTATGCCCCAGCCGAAGCCGGCATCCAGCGAAGCCGATCTTCTGAGAGCGTTCGACCGCCAGATCGAACGGATTCACAAGGCGGCGCGGGCTACCTACTCCGATACCCGTCAGTCCGCCTACGTCCTGACGGCGAAAGATCTCGGAGATTGATCCGGCGAGCCGGGCGGAAGTCGGCTTGGACGACCTGAGCAGAGCGACCGGGCGCACCCCCAGGGACGCACTCACCGCCGTCCGGCCGTCTTCCGGAGCGCGCTTCCGCTGCGGTGACGCAACGACGAGGACTTTAAGATGCCATCATCGAACGGAGACTCCGGCGGGAACGGACCGTGGGGACGCGGTCCGCAGCCCCCAAACCCCGATATCGAGGCCATGGTCCGGAGAGCCCAGGACCGGCTGAAGCGTCTGCTGCCTGGCGGCGGGAGCTGGCGCGCCGCCTTGCTCGTCGCCGTGCTGGCCGTCGTGGCGGTTGCCGGATGGACGGCCTACTACACGGTGCCCAGCGACTCCGTCGCAGTTGTCCAACGATTCGGCAAATACACCGCCGAGATTCCGCCGGGCCTGCATTTCAAGCTCCCGTTCGGCATCGACACCGTAACGATCGTGCCGGTCAAGCGGCAGCTAAAGCAGGAATTCGGCTTCGCCACTCCCGGTGCAACCGACCCCTTTCAGGGAACACGGCAACGTGACAGCACGCGGGAAACGGAGATGGTCACGGGTGACCTGAACGCCGCCCTGGTCGAGTGGGTGATCCAGTATCGCATCTCGGATCCCCGGAAGTTCCTGTTCGAAGTCCGCGAGCCGAGCGAGACCCTGCGTTATGTTTCGGAGTCCGTCATGCGCGAGGTCGTCGGCGACCGGACGGTGGACGAGGTGATCACGGTCGGCCGCCAGGAAATCGAGACAGAGGCCCTGACAAAGATGCAGGCGCTGTCGACCAAATACGCCATGGGCATCAGCATCGATCAGGTTCAGCTCAAGAACATCAACCCACCGAAACCGGTCCAAGCCTCCTTCAACGAGGTCAACCAGGCCCAACAGGAGAAGGAAAAGCTGATCAACGAGGCGCGGCGCGACTACAACAAGGTAATCCCACTGGCCGAAGGCGAGAAGGATCAGCGGATCCGCGAGGCCGACGGCTACCGGCTGAAGCGCATCAACGAAGCCGAAGGCGACGCCGCCCGGTTCCGAGCGCTGTTTGCGGAGTATCTAAAGGCACCCGAAGTTACCCGCCGTCGCATCTATATCGAGACGATGCAGGAAGTGATGCCAGACATCCGCTCCACCGTGATCGTCGACGGCAACCTGTCCGGCATCCTGCCGCTCATGAACCTCACCCCCGAACCGGGAGTCCCGCAATGAAGCGGTTCATCGCGACTGTCGCCGCCCTTGCGATCCTCGCCGGTCTCTACGTGGTCTCCAGTGCGGTCTACGTAGTAACCGAGGTCGAGCAGGTCATCATCACCCAGTTCGGCAAGCCCGTAGGCGAGCCGGTCACCGAAGCCGGGTTGAAGCTCAAGTTGCCCTTTGTCCAAGAGGTCAACCCGATCGACAAACGGGTGTTGGAATGGGACGGCAGCCCGTCGGACATGCCGACGAAAGACAAGCTCTACATCTCCGTCGACCTGTTCGCCCGCTGGCGCATAACCGACCCCCTGCAGTACTTCCTGCGCCTGCGCGACGAGCGTAGTGCCCAGTCCCGCCTGGACGACATCCTCGGCAGCGAAACCCGCAACGCGGTCGCCAAACATGAGCTGATTGAGATCATCCGCACCACCAAGGGCCGCGAGCCGTTGCGCGACGCCTCCCTAACCGATAGGGAGACGGCGCAGGCCTTCGGCGCCCTGGTTCCGATCCAGAAGGGCCGCGTGCTGGTCGAGGAAGAGATCTTCCGAGCCGCCGCCGATAAGGTCCAGGTGTTCGGCATCGAACTGCTCGACATTCGCTTCAAACGAATCAACTACAATGAGAGTGTTCGACCGAAGATCTACGATCGGATGATCAGCGAGCGACGGCAGATAGCCGAGCGTTTCCTGTCGGAGGGTAACGGCGAGGCGGCCCGTATCCGAGGCAATAGGATCCGCGATCTGAACAAGGTCCAGTCCGAGGCGTACCGGGCGGTGGAAGAGATCCGCGGCGCGGCGGACGCCGCGGCGGCGACGATCTATGCAGACGCCTACAACCAGTCGCCGGAATCCGTCGCGTTTTACGAGTTCACTCGGATGATGCAATCCTACCGCACGATCATTGCTGAGAACTCCACACTGGTGCTGACCACGGACAGCGATCTGTTCGGTCTTATCAAGGGCCTGGCACCGCTGCCCGTCGTCCCCGCCGAGGCACCACCCGGGCCGGGCACCAAGTGACCAGCCATCCGCAAGCACCCTCGGTTCCGGCAACCGCCGGCGCGCAGCCCCGGACCGAGACCGGCACCCCGTCCGGCAGCCCGCACCTGGTCCCGGCCAATCCCGAGCCAGCCGACCCGGCCGCACGCGAGGGTCGGGCCAGCGAGCCGATCCTGCTGACCGCGCTGCGCCTGTCTACCTTCGACGGCGCCGTTCACCTGACCAATGCAAGCGGCTTTTTCTTCGAGCGCGAGACCGGCCTGTTCCTGGTCACCAGCCGGCACGTGCTGCTGGACGCCATCAGCGGACATCGTCCCGACCGGGTCGTCGTCGAGTTGCATACCGACCGGCAGAACCTGACCGTCTCCACCGGCTTCTCGATCCCGCTCTACCGCAACGGTCAGCCGCTATGGCGCGAGGGCATCGACGGCGGCGGCATGGTGGACGCGGCGGTGATCGCCATCGACGGGGCCGCCCTGCCCGAGACCACCGCCTATCGGGCTTTCACGCCCGACCATCTCGTCCGCGACGGCGACCGGGTTGAGATCGGCTGCACTCTGATGGTCGTCGGGTTTCCCTTGGGCTTCCACGACACGCTGCACCATATGCCGGTGGTCCGGCGGGCGGCGCTGGCCTCCTCCTTCGGGCTGCGGTTCCAGGGGCAGGGATACTTCCTGACCGACGCGCGCACGCACCGCGGAACCAGCGGTGCCCCGGTGGTGATGCCCGTAGACCGCGCCCAGGACGGGCGCCGGACGGCGCTCGGCGATGTCCCTTGGCTTCTGCTGGGCATTCACTCCTCGCGGCTCGATCTGGGCTCCCGAGACCTCGCTCAGGACGAGGCGCTCGGCCTGAACTGCACGTGGTACGCCGACATCCTGCTGACCCTCACCGATCCGTAGGGCGGGCCCGGCGCAGCCCGTGGGCGATCCGGACGGGAAAATCCCCGCACTCGGGGCCGCTCAATCCGCCCGATCGTTCGCCGGCACATCCACTTCGGCGGACAGGCCGATCCGCATCGCCAACGCCTGCTGCTCCCAGTCGCCCCTAACGAAGGCGGTGACCTGGATCGTCCCCTCGTCCGACCAGAGCAGCCCCAGGATGCGTTTTCCCAGGTGCAGCACATCGAGCCCATAACTCATCGTCGGACCCGGTCGCTGGTCCTCAACCGCATGGCGATACCCCGGCGAAGAGGCTTCGTCGGGCGAGATGTCGCGGAAGGGCGTCCAGTGAGTGATCGACCACGGTCCCTTCAGCAGGGCAATCCGGCGCAGGCCGTCGCGCTGAATCTGCAGGATTCCGTTGGCCCGCACGATGGGCAGGAAACAGTCGCGGAGGGCGACCACCAGGTGATCGTTCGACGAGACGAGCTTCAGAGACATGGCGGTTCCAGTCTTTTTCCGGGGCCCGCGAGCCAGCGGCGACCGAACGGTCTTACAATCGGATCATGCGCCCCGCCCGCCGGCGGGGATAGGGTCGGGCCGCCGACGCCATGGGATGACGTCGGCGGGGCTGTATGGTTGGAGACGCCTCGATCGTTGGAGACGCCTCGGCGGATCGGCACAGCCGAAGACCCGAGGTTCAATAGTCGACGTCTGCACCCGCCGTCGCCGGACTCCGCTCGACCCTGGTCGCGACCATCGCCTCCGTGGTGATCAGCAGGCCGGCGATCGACGCCGCCCCCTGCAGGGCAAGGCGTACGACCTTCGTCGGATCGATGATCCCGGCCTTGGCCATGTCGACATAGGCACCGGACTGCGCGTCGTACCCGTGGTTGGCGTCCGCCTTGTCCAGCAGCTTGCCGACGATGATCGAGCCGTCGGCCCCTGCATTGGCCAGGATCTGGCGTGTCGGCGCCTGCAGGGCGCGGCGGATGATATCGATCCCGACCTTCTGGTCGTCGTTCTCCGGATTCAGCCTGTCGAGCTTGCGGCTGGCATAGAGCAGGGTCACGCCGCCGCCGGCGACAACCCCCTCCTCGACCGCCGCGCGGGTCGCGTGCACCGCGTCGTCGACACGGTCCTTGCGCTCCTTCACTTCGATCTCGGTGGCACCGCCGACCCGGATGATCGCCACACCACCGGCCAGCTTGGCAAGTCGCTCCTGCAACTTCTCCCGGTCGTAGTCGGAGGTCGTCTCCTCCATCTGCGCCTTGAGCTGGGCGCAGCGGGCGGCGATCGCCTTCTTCTTGCCGCCGCCATCGACCACGGTGGTGCTGTCCTTGTCTATGCGAACCTTCTTCGCCGTGCCCAGCATGTCGAGGGTAACGGTCTCGAAAGTGGTGCCGACATCCTCGCTGATCACTTGCCCGCCGGTGAGGATCGCGATGTCCTCGAGCATCGCCTTGCGGCGATCGCCGAAGCCCGGGGCCTTGACCGCCGCGACCTTGAGGCCGCCGCGCAGCTTGTTCACCACCAGAGTGGCCAGGGCCTCGCCCTCGACATCCTCGGCGACGATCAGCAGCGGCCGACCGCTCTGCACCACCGCTTCCAGGAGCGGAAGCAGGACCTGCACGCCAGGCAGCTTCTTGTCGTGCAAGAGGATGAGAGGATCGTCCAGTTCGCAGACCATCTTCTCGGCGTTGGTCACGAAGTACGGCGACAGGTAGCCGCGGTCGAACTGCATGCCGTCGACGATGTCGAGCTCGGTCTCCAGGGACTTGGATTCCTCGATCGTGATCACGCCTTCGTTGCCGACCTTGTGCATCGCCTTGGCAATCATCGCCCCGATCTCGCTGTCGTCATTGGCGGAGATGGTGCCGACCTGGGCGATTTCGGCATTGGTCTCGACTTTGCGTGAAACCCGCTCCAGATCCGCGACCACGGCGGCCACGGCGAGATCGATGCCGCGCTTCAGGTCCATCGGGTTCATGCCGGCGGCAACGGCCCGACAGCCTTCGCGCATGATCGCATGGGCCAGGACCGTCGCGGTGGTGGTGCCGTCGCCGGCCAGATCGCTGCTGCGGTTGGCGACCTCCTTGACCATCTGTGCGCCCATATTCTCGAACTTGTCGGTAAGCTCGATCTCCTTGGCGACGGTGACGCCGTCCTTGGTGATGCGCGGCGCTCCATAAGCCTTGTCGAGGATCACGTTACGGCCCTTCGGGCCGAGGGTTACGCGGACGGCACGGGCGAGGACATCGATACCGCGCAGCATGCTGTCGCGCGCATCGGTATCGAAGCGGACTTCCTTGGCAGACATGGTGGTCTCCTGATGGGTTAAACGGCGTACTTCGTCACGTCTGCCTGGTCCTCAGCCCCCAGGATCTCGGTCTCCCCCTTGTCAAAAGGTGCTCGGCGGGGACGAGCCCGCAATCGGCGCCGGTGGCGACACAGCCGCGCGATCAAGGTGACCGCACGACGAGAGTTCCGCCGATTTTCGCCGTACCGTTTCGTATATGGGGTGCCCGGAGCACGAATACGACGACAAAGAAGAGGCTCCTTGCACCTGCCAGCGCTCCGGCCGCCTGCACCCAGGCCGGTCCGGATCCGGCAATCCGCAAATCGCCGCGCCGAACGCTGCCGAGAACCTCTGAAAAGCGGGCGCTACAGCACCGCTGTCATGCCGCCATCGACCACCAGCACGTGGCCATTCACATAGGAGGCCGCGGACGACATCAGGAATGTCACAGCCCCACCCAACTCGGACGGATCGGCCCAGCGGCCGGCGGGTGTCCGGCCGGTGACCCAATCCGTGAAGGCCTTGTCCTCCAACAGCGGCGTGTTGATCTCGGTCAGGAAATAGCCGGGCTCTATGGCGTTGCAGGTGATGCCCTCGCCGCCGAACTCGGCCGCGCCGACCCGGGCCATCGCCTCCAGTCCGGATTTCGCCGCCGCGTAGGGATAGATGTTCCTGCGGCCCCGGCTCGCCGTAACGGAGCTGGTGAAGACCAGCCGCCCCCCCGACCCCTCGGGCATCGCGCGCATGATCCGCACCGCCTCGCGCATCAGCCTGAATGCCGCGGTCAGGTGCACCGACACGACGTCTTCAAACGCCTCGTCGCTCATCTCCTCGATCGGGTGGCGACGCTGATGCCCGGCATTGTTGACCAGCCCGTATAGGCCGCCGTGACGCTTGGCGACCGCGTGGATACCGGCCACGGCTGCTTCGGCATCATCGACCGCGAAAGCTTCCATGTCGGCGGAATAGCCGGCCGCCCGAATGGCGTCCCGCTCTGCTTCAAGCGGCCCGGCAGACCGTCCGTTCAGAACGACGGTCGCCCCGCTGGCCGCCAACGCTCGAGACATCGCCAATCCCAGCCCCCGCGATCCGCCGGTCACGAGCACCACGCGGCCGCTGAGATCGAAATTCGGCTTCCATCCGTCCATGCTGTCCTCCCAAGGTTCAGACCAGCATGGCGGAGAGGGTCAGGTGCTGTCAGCCCCGTCGTTGATCCGGCCTTACCCCACACGGGCAATCACGAGCATAGTGATGTTCGTCCCCGGGGTGTCGTTCGGCCGCTAGGTCGCGCACCTCGGACCGGCCGTCATCCCTTGACGGTTGCTGCGCGGGCATCGCGCCGTCGCGTCGATCGGACGAAGCGCTGCGAGGCCGAGTACCACTGGAGCCGAACATGAGCCTGGGCGGAAACCGTCGGAACCTCTCCCGGACCCGCAGGGCATGACGCGACTGCCGAACCTTCTCGCCGCCCGTCTGCCGTTCTTCTACGGCTGGATCGTCCTCGGCGTCATCTGCTGCGTCAGCTTCGCCCGACAGGGGCCCGCCGTCGCGACCCTGTCGATCTTTGTCGATCCGATGACGAGTGAACTCGGGTGGTCCCGAACCTCCATCTCCGCCGCCGTGTCGATCGGCGGCCTGTTGGCGGCCATCGTCTCGCCGGGCCTCGGTCCCCTCGTCGACCGGCACGGCGCGCGAAGCCTTCTGGCCTGGGCCGTCGCCTTGACCGGGATCTGCTGCATCGCCCTCGCCCGGATCGAGACACTGGTCGCGTTCTACCTGCTCTTCTGCATCGCCCGCATGAACTTCGCCGGACCGTTCGACCTCGGTATCTACGGGGCGATCAACAACTGGTTCGTTCGCCTCCGCCCGATCGCGACGTCGATCTCCACCCTGTGGCTGATGATCGGTCTCACGGCCATGCCACTGATCGCCCACACCGCCATGCACGTGGGAGGCGATTGGCGCTGGGGCTGGATCGCCGTCGGCTCGACCGTCCTCATCGTCGGGTTTCTGCCGACGGTGCTGCTGCTCGCCCGGCGCCCGGAGGACCTGGGCCAGGAGCCCGACGGCGGGCCGCTCGTCCGGAACCGGCCGGCCGGGACGGACGGCGAATCCGACGAGCGTCAGCCTATGTACTCCAGGGCTGAGGCGATGCGGGAGCCAGCGTTCTGGCTGCTCCTCCTCTTCACCTTTCTGGCCTATCCGGTCCAGGCCGGTGTCAGCCTTCACCAGGCCCCACATCTCGTCGAGCGCGGGTTGGACCCGACGACCGCCGCGTTCGTGGTGAGCGCCTTCTCCGCCACGTCCGGGCTCGTCGGCTTTCTGATCGGCCCACTCGTCCGCCCGCTCGGAACCCGGTTCGTGCTGGTCGCCGTCGGGGCATTCCTGGCAGCCGGAAGCTGGTTGATGACAACCGTCGATGGGCCGGCGACGGCCTTCCTCGCCTCGGCCCTGTTCGGATGCGGGATCGGCGGCCTTCTGACCGTGCCGCCGATCGCCTGGGCCGATACATTCGGGCGGCAGAGTTTCGGCGCCATCCGCGGCGTCGCCCTGTCCGTTCAGGTCACGGGACAGGCGATCGGGCCTGTTCTCTCCGGCGCCCTGCGCGACTGGACCGGCAGTTATCTGCTGTCACTCCAGGTCTTCATGGCCCTGGCGATGTGTGCTGCCGCGTGCGCCGTCTTTCTGAAGCCACCGCGTCCCATACCGCTGTCTCAGCCCTAACCCGGGAGAGGATCGACCCCGCAGAGGAGCGGCTAGGATGTTGGGCGAGGAATCCCTGTTGGCGTTCGATTTTCTTTCGAGTATTTTCGATTTCTTCCTGGCAATCTGGCATACGTGATGGTGTTCCTCAGCGATCGACAGGCTGAGATCGTGGATCTGGCCAAATTGGACGGTCGGGTGCTCGTCGACGCGCTCGCGGAACGCTTCGGTGTGACGCCTCAGACCATCCGCAAGGACCTGAACGATCTCTGCGACGCCAAGATCCTGCGGCGTATACACGGTGGCGCCGTCAATCCGTCTGGCACCGAGAATGTCGAATACGAACAACGCCGTCAGATTGCGGCCGACGAGAAGGCCGCGATCGGTCGTCGAGCGGCCGCACTCGTGCCCGACGGCGCATCGCTGTTCATCAATATCGGTACCACGACCGAAGCCGTATCGGAGGCACTGGTCGATCACCGAAATCTTATGGTGATCACGAATAATTTGAACGTTGCCAATCGACTACGTCTTTTTCCGACGATCGATGTCGTGATTTCCGGGGGCATCGTCCGCCATGCGGATGGCGGCATTGTCGGCGAGGCGGCGGTCGATTTCATCCGACAGTTCAAAGTCGACTACGCAATTATCGGGGCATCGGCGATCGACGATGACGGCGCGCTGCTGGATTATGATTTTCGAGAAGTGAAAGTCGCGCAGGCGATCATTGAGAACGCGCGCAAGGTGATCCTGGTCGCGGACTCCACCAAATTCCAGATTTCGGCGCCGGTGCGCATCGCGCACATTTCCCAGGTGGACAGCGTGGTCACGGACGCCGGCGTTCCCCGGGGGTTTCAGCAGCTCTGCCGCGACAACGATGTGGATGTGATACGGGCCACACCGTGAACCGGGCGTCGAAACCGCTCGGTATATTTTCAATTGCCGTTCATATGATTTTCAAATAGCGTCAAAAGTGAAAATAGCGAGGGTTCGTCTATAGAACCCCGATTTCACGGGTGGAGACGCGTTTGGCAGGGCGGACGGTCGACATTGCCATCATTGGTGGGGGCGTCAACGGCTGCGGTATCGCGCGCGACGCGGCCGGCCGGGGTCTGAGCGTGTTCCTCTGCGAGATGGGCGATCTCGCGCAGGGAACGTCGTCATCCTCCACGAAGCTCTATCACGGCGGCCTTCGGTATCTCGAATACTACGAATTCAGATTGGTGCGTGAAGCCCTGGAGGAACGCGAGGTTCTGCTCCGGGCCATGCCGCACATCGCTTGGCCGATGAGATTCGTCCTGCCGCATCATCGCGGACTTAGGCCTGCCTGGCTCCTCCGCCTTGGCCTGTTCATCTACGATCATCTCGGGCGGCGCCGAAGCCTGCCTGCGACCCGCAGAGTCGATCTGCGGACCGGCCCGCTTGGCGCCGCGCTCAAGCATGGCTTTACCCTGGGCTTCGAATACTCCGACGGTTGGGTTCAGGATTCCCGGCTCGTCGTCCTGAACGCGCGCGACGCCGCTCAGCACGGCGCCGCCATAAACGTTCGCACCAGATGCCTCTCGGCGCAGCAGGCGGACGGGCTGTGGCGTTTGGAGGTCCAGGACACCGATACCGGCGCCACACGCACCATCGAGGCGCGCGCCCTGGTCAATGCCGGTGGCCCTTGGGTGAGCGAGATCATCGGTTCCTGCGTACGGCTGAACACGCAGGACAGGGTCCGCCTGGTTCGCGGCAGTCACATCGTCGTTCGCAAGCGCTTCGAGCACGACCGGGCCTACATTTTCCAGAGCGCCGATGGCCGCGTGATCTTCGCGATCCCCTACGAGGACGACTTCACCTTGATCGGGACGACCGACCGGGATCATGAGGGCTCGCCCTCCGATGCCGTCTGCACGCCGGAGGAGACGGACTACCTCTGCGCCGCCGTCTCGGAGTATTTCCGCGACCCGGTGACCCCGGAGGACGTGGTCTGGACCTATTCGGGTGTACGCCCGCTCTACGACGACGGCGCAAAGTCGGCGACGGCAGCTACCCGCGATTATGTTCTGAAGGTCGAGAGACCGTCCGGTGCGGCGCCGCTGCTCAACGTCTTCGGCGGCAAGATCACCACCTATCGGCGGTTGGCCGAAGCCGCCATGGAGAAGCTGCGGCCATTCTTTCCCGATATGGGCGGATCGTGGACGGCCGGCGCGCACCTACCTGGTGGCGACTTCCCGCTCGGTGGCGCAGCGGATCTCAGCGCGCGGCTGCGGGATCGGTACCCCTTCCTCGACGAGACCTGGGCGAACCGCCTGGTCCGGACCTACGGCACCGACGCCTTCGAGATGCTCGGCGACACATCCGATCCCGCTGCTCTCGGCCGCGACTTCGGTGCCACGCTCACCGAGGCGGAGGTCGGATGGCTGATGGAAAAGGAATGGGCGCGACGTGCCGACGACATTCTGTGGCGACGCACGAAGCTTGGGCTGCGAATGACCTCGGACCAGGCCGAGGCCTTGGACGGTTGGATGCGCGCTTCCGATGAGGATGGGAAGCACCAGGCGCGTGGCGCGCGGTAATGCGGCGAACGGGAAGGCGGACGGAATGTCGCTGAAATTGGACATGGTCTCGAAGGTGGTGGGCTTGGACGTCCATATTCATCCGACGACGCTGGAATTCGCGTCCGGGTCGATGAACGTCCTTCTGGGCCCCACGCTCTCGGGCAAAACGACCTTGATGCGCCTGATGGCGGGGTTGGACCAGCCGACCGAGGGGCGGGTTTTCTGGCAGGGCCGCGACGTCACCGGGGTGCGTGTCCAGGACCGCCAGGTCGCGATGGTCTACCAGCAGTTCATCAACTATCCCTCCATGACGGTGTACGAGAACATTGCCTCGCCGCTTCGGCTGCGGGGGCTGAGTGCGAGCGAAATCGACGCCAAGGTCCATGCCGCCGCCGCCATGATGAAGCTGAGCGAGCAGCAGCTCGGCCGTCGGCCGCTTGAGCTGTCCGGCGGTCAACAGCAGCGCTGCGCCCTGGCGCGGGCGCTGGTGAAGGAGGCCGGCTTGGTCCTGCTCGACGAGCCGTTGGCCAATCTCGACTACAAACTGCGCGAGGAATTGCGGGCCGAGATCCCGCGGATCTTCGAGGAGTCGGGGGCGATCTTCGTCTATGCGACAACCGAACCGCACGAGGCGCTTCTGCTCGGCGGCAATACCGCCTGCCTTTGGGAAGGCCGCGTGACCCAGTTCGGCGCGACGCCGTCGGTCTACCGCCGGCCGACCGACGCGACCACAGCACGCGTGTTCTCCGACCCGCCGATGAACTTCGTCCCAGTCTATAAGAAGGGTAGCGAGCTCAGGGTCGAGGAAAAGGCCACCCTCGCGGACTTCCCCACGTTCCAACGGCTTGCCGACGGTCCGTATCTCGCCGGGTTCCGCGCCAACCATCTGAGGATCGAGAAGACGTCGGATCGGGAAATGGCCTTCGATTGCCGGGTGACCGGCACCGAGATCGCCGGGTCCGAAAGCTTCATCCATCTCGAGCACGGTGGGGAGCGCTGGGTTGCGCTGGTTCACGGCGTCCACGACCTGCCGCATAACGCGGAACAGACGGTCTATGTCGACCCGGCACATGTCTATGTCTTCGCCCCGGACGGCGATATCGCCGCCGCCGCGACCTATGCAGAGGCGGGGTAACGGCGCGT
This sequence comes from Thalassobaculum sp., assembly GCA_048983575.1. Classification (GTDB taxonomy): domain Bacteria; phylum Pseudomonadota; class Alphaproteobacteria; order Thalassobaculales; family Thalassobaculaceae; genus Thalassobaculum. The sequence continues at coordinate 3,990,700 of JBLZTD010000001.1, forward strand.
CATGGCAAGAATCGCACTCTCAAACCTCGCCCACTCCTATGGCGGCGCCCCGAAAAGCCGGGACGACTACCAGCTCAAGCCGACGATCGACCACGTCTGGCAGGACGGTGAAGCCTACGCGCTGCTCGGTCCCTCGGGCTGCGGCAAGACCACGCTTCTGAATATTATTTCGGGTCTCCTCGTCCCGTCTCAGGGGCGCATCCTGTTCGACGATACGGACGTGACGGAGCTTTCCACCGCGGCGCGGAACGTCGCCCAGGTGTTCCAGTTCCCGGTCGTGTACGACACCATGACCGTCTACGAGAACCTCGCCTTTCCGCTGCGCAACCGTGGCGGAAAGCCGGACTACGTCGACCGTCGGGTCAGGGTCATCGCGGAGATGATCGGTTTGACCGGGGACTTGGATCGGCGGGCGCAGGGGCTGACCGCCGACGCGAAGCAGAAGATCTCGCTCGGCCGCGGCATGGTGCGCGAGGACGTGTCCGCGATCCTGTTCGACGAGCCGCTGACGGTGATCGACCCGCACATGAAATGGGAGTTGCGGACCGAGCTCAAGAACCTGCATCGCGAGTTCGGGCACACGATGATCTACGTCACCCACGACCAGACGGAGGCGCTCACCTTCGCCGACAAGGTCGTGGTCATGCTCGACGGCGAGGTGGTGCAACTCGGAACACCCGTCGATCTGTTCGAGCGGCCGGAACACACCTTTGTCGGCTTCTTCATCGGGTCGCCCGGCATGAACGTTCTGCCCGCCACGGTCGAGGGGGATACCGCGATCGTCGACGGACACCGGATACCCCTCGGTCGGGGTTTCAGCCGGGTGGGACCCGAAGGTTTGGAGATCGGAATCCGCCCGGAGTTCGTGCGCCTTTCGGACGGCGAGGACGGACTGCCGGTTCGCGTGACCCGAGTGGAGGATGTCGGCCGGCATCTGGTGGTGCGGACGGATTTCAACGGGACGGAGGTCAACGTGATCGCGCCGGAAGGGTCCAGCATCTCGGATCGGCACAACCGGATCGTGTTCGACCCCCACTCCGTCCACGTCTATGCGAACGGCTGGATCGTCGGCAGCGAGGCGCGCTCGGCCAACGGGGGAGGCCAGTAATGAACAAGACGGTCAACCAACGTGCCTGGCTGATGGTGCTGCCGGTTCTGATCCTGGTCGCCATGAACGCGGTCATTCCGCTGATGACGGTGGTGAACTTCTCGGTCCAGGAGGAGTTTTACGGCGAGTTCTCGTTCATCGGCACCCAATGGTTCGCCGACACGCTGACGAACGAGCGCTTTCAAAACGCGCTGATCCGGCAGTTCGGGTTCACCTTCACCATTCTTGCGATCGAGATTCCGCTCGGCATCGCCATCGCCCTCACCATACCCCGGTCGGGAGTATGGGCCTCCGTCTGCCTCGTGCTGATGTCGCTCCCGCTGCTGATCCCCTGGAATGTGGTCGGCGCCATGTGGAACATCTATGCGCTGCCGGATATCGGCTTCCTCGGCTACATGTTGAACGCGGGGGCCGGGCTCTTCGGCCACGATCCGGCAAGCGGGCCCTGGTTCGACTATACCCAGGAGCCGGTGGCGGCGTGGTTTACCGTCATACTGATGGATGTCTGGCACTGGACCTCGCTGGTGGTGCTGCTCGCGTATGCAGGGCTCCAGTCGATCGACAATGCCTACTACCAGGCGGCTCGGATCGACGGCGCGTCGCGCTGGGCGGTGTTCCGCTACATCCAGCTTCCGAAGATGAAGCACACCCTGACGATCGCCGTCCTGCTGCGCTTCATGGACAGTTTCATGATCTACACCGAGCCTTCGGTTCTGACCGGCGGCGGCCCCGGAAACTCGACCACCTTCCTGTCGATCGACCTGGTGAAGATCGCGCTCGGGCAGCAGGACCTGGGCAACGCCGCCGCGATGAGCATCATCTACTTCCTGATGATCCTCCTGGTGAGCTGGCTCTTCTATACGCTGACGATGCAGGGAGGGAAGAAATGAACACGCGCTGGATTGTTCCGACGCTCTACATCGTCTTCCTCATGCTGCCGATCTACTGGCTGTTGAACATGTCGTTCAAGACGACCAACGAGATCCTCGGCGGTTTCTCGATGTTTCCGGCGGAGTTCACCGTCGAGAGCTATGTGAAGATCTTCACCAACCCGACCTGGTACTCCGGTTACATCAACTCGATCATCTACGTCGTCATCAATATGGTGATCTCGGTCACCGTGGCGCTGCCGGCGGCCTACGCCTTCTCGCGCTACCGCTTTCTCGGCGACAAGCACCTGTTCTTCTGGCTGCTGACCAACCGCATGGCGCCGCCGGCGGTGTTCGCCCTGCCGTTCCTGCAGCTCTATTCGACCATGGGCCTGCTGGACACCACCCTGGCCGTCGCCCTGGCCCATTGCCTCTTCAACATTCCGCTGGCGGTCTGGATCCTCGAGGGATTCATGTCGGGCGTGCCGAAGGAGATCGACGAGACCGCCTATATCGACGGCTACTCCTTCCCGAAGTTCTTCGTGAAGATCTTCATGCCGTTGATCGCACCCGGTATCGGCGTGACGGCGTTCTTCTGCTTCATGTTCTCCTGGGTGGAGATGCTTCTGGCGAAGACGCTCACCACGGTACAGGCGAAACCGATCGCGGCGGTGATGACCAAGACGGCGTCAACCTCCGGCTACGAGCTCGGCCTGTTGGCCGCAGCGGGCGTGTTGACCATCATCCCGGGCGCCATCGTCATCTACTTCGTGCGCAACTACATCGCGAAGGGCTTCGCGATGGGGAGGGTCTGACCATGCGGTGGGTACTGCTGGCAGCCGTCGTCACGCTCGCTCCCGACGTCGCGTTCGCCCAGAACACGGACCCGACCGGCGTCTCATTCCTCGGATGGATGGCGTGGACCTGGCAGACCGCGGTGTTCTTCGTCTGCATCGCGGTTGCCCTGGTGGCCATGACGGTCTGGGAGATCGCGCGCCCGGGCGGAGATCCGCGCGAGCCCGGAATTCTCGGCATCGATACGACCCGGGGCGACCGGCTCTTCATCTCGCTCTTGAGCGCCGCCTACATCCATCTGGCGTGGCTCGCCCTGTTCACCGGCCCGCTCTGGTGGGCGTCCATCATCGCCCTGGTTTGGGCGGCGGCGGTGGCGAAATGGGTGTGACCGCCCTTACGAAATCGGCTTCGGTCTGGAAGTTTCCGGCCGAAGACGGAAGGCACGCGACAAGCGTGCGGCACAACCCGGACTCGGCCGGGAAGAGGAACCTCACAGGAGGAAGCACATGAGAAAGTCACTGCTGGCAGGTTTGGCTGCCACCGGACTTCTCTGGGGAGGCCAGGCATCCGCCGATATGGCCGCTGCGGAGAAGTGGATAGACAGCGAGTTTCAGCCGTCGGCGCTGAGCCGGGCTGATCAGCTCAAGGAAATGGAGTGGTTCATCAATGCCGCGGAGCCGTTCCGGGGCATGGAGATCAACGTCCTTTCCGAAACGATCCCGACCCATTCCTACGAGTCGGAAGTCCTGACCAAGGCGTTCGAGGAGATCACCGGCATCAAGGTGAATCACCAGCTTCTTGGCGAAGGCGAGGTGGTCCAGGCGGTGCAGACCCAGATGCAGACCCGTCGCAATCTCTACGACGGCTACATCAACGACTCCGATCTGATCGGAACGCACTCGCGTCTGCAGCTCGCCTACAATCTCTCCGACCAGATGGCCGGCGACTGGCAGGCCACCACCAACCCGATGCTCGATCTCGACGACTTCATGGGCATCTCCTTCACCACCGGACCGGACGGCAAGCTCTATCAGCTTCCCGACCAGCAGTTCGCGAACCTCTACTGGTTCCGCAAGGACTGGTTCGACCGCAAGGACCTGCAGGACCGGTTCAAGGAGATCTACGGGTACGATCTCGGCGTGCCGGTGAACTGGTCGGCCTACGAGGACATCGCCGAGTTCTTCAGCGTTCACGTCAAGGAGATCGACGGCGTTCGCGTCTACGGCCATATGGACTACGGCAAGCGCGCTCCGGATCTCGGCTGGCGCATGACCGATGCCTGGTTGTCGATGGCAGGTGCCGGCTCGACGGGTGAGCCGAACGGCGTGCCGATCGACGAGTGGGGCATCCGCATGGAGGCGGGGTCCTGCAACCCGGCCGGCGCCAGCATCACCCGCGGTGGTGCGACCAACGGCCCGGCTGCGGTCTATGCCATCCGCAAGTGGGACGAGTGGCTCCGCGCCTACGCGCCTCCGGGAGCCGCCAGCTACGACTTCTACCAGTCGCTGCCCGCGCTGAGCCAGGGCAACGTGGCCCAGCAGATCTTCTGGTACACCGCCTTCACCGCGTCGATGGTGGCGCCGAAGTCTGCGGGCAACAACACCGTCGACGACAGCGGCAAGCCGCTCTGGCGGATGGCGCCGTCGCCGCACGGCCCGTACTGGCAGGACGGGCAGAAGGTCGGCTACCAGGACGCGGGATCCTGGACCTTCCTGAAGTCGACCCCGAGCGACCGCGCGCAGGCCGCCTGGCTCTACGCCCAGTTCGTGGTGTCGAAGACGGTGGACGTGAAGAAGAGCCATGTCGGCCTGACCTTCATCCGCGACACCACCGTGCGGCATGAGAGCTTCACCGAGCGCGCCCCGAATCTCGGCGGCCTGGTCGAGTTCTACCGCTCGCCGGATCGGGTCCGCTGGTCGCCGACCGGGATCAACGTGCCGGACTATCCGAAGCTGGCCCAGCTCTGGTGGCAGCAGATCGGTGACGTCAACTCCGGCGCCTTCACCCCGCAGGAGGCCATGGACCGTCTTGCCGGCGAGATGGACACGATCATGGCCCGCATGCAGCGGGCGGATGAATCCAGCAACGTCTACGGCGGCTGCGGCCCGCGCCTGAACGAGGAGAAGGATCCTTCGGAATGGCTCGGCAAGCCGGACGGCCCGAAGGCCAAGCTGGACAACGAAAAGCCGAAGGGCGAGACGATCGCGTACGACGAGATCATCAAGCGCTGGCAGTAAGTACACGTAAACACAACATGACGAGCGCCGGGACCCTGAGGTTCCGGCGCTTTCATTTGGAGCGCCCCGGCCGACTGCGTTGCCCCTCTGCCGCAGCGCCGTTCGATCCGAAGCGGCCGGACCATCGATGCTCGGTGAGCGTCCGGATATTTTCAGAGTCTGTCATCGGAAAGATGGCTCTGACGAGACGGCAGCACGCCTGTCGAGCCGCGCGCCCAAAAAAGAAACAGAAAAATTGCCAGACGGACCGCTTCTGCAATGTTCGGTCCGCAAGATCTGTCCGGTTTGTCGGCTAGTTAGTGGTGGGCGCGGCTGGGATTGAACCAGCGACCCCTACGATGTCAATCATAGGGGTTCACGCTTTTATTATCGCGAGAGCATCAGATATTATCTACTATTAACAATTACTTAGAACGGCACAGTCTGGCAAAGCCGAATCAGTCAATTTTGTCGACGATTCGGTAACCATCTGATATATAACGCACTCGTTTATGACACAGTTTGTGTCACAGTTTGCTTCAACGCCTTGCTTTGACGGCCGACCTCGCATTGCACAATTTCAATGGGATAGCTCATGCCAGACGAAAGCGTCCTGATCAGAGAGGACGGTCCGAACCGGGTTCGTCTGTACCGTCGGCCCGATACACCGAACTTCTACTTCGAGGTCTTCATCGAACGGAAACGGGTGAAGCGTGGCTCGACCGGCAGCGACCATGCCCAGTCGGCCCAGCGGATTGCCCTCGACGAGTATGAAACCCTGCTATCGAAGCACCGCCGAGGCGTTCCACTTCGATCATCCTCCTTGAAGGTGCTCATCACCGAACACCTGGCTGAACGCGACTTGGAGGTCGAACGAGGTGAGATATCCGCCGCTACGGTCGACCAGGCACGCATCGTGCTGATGCAGTACTTCCTCCCATGGTGCGAGAACGCCGGCATCGACAACCTGATGGATATGTCGGACCAACGCATGCGTGAGTATGTCGGATGGCGTCGCAGCTATCGACCCGATGAAGACACAATCACGTATATGCGAAACGGAAAGCGAGTTACCGCTAAGCGTCCAGCGAACCATCTCCGCGGGTTAAGCGGGGTGTCACTCGTCAAGCAACTGGACCCGATCCGGCGTTTCTTCCAATGGAGCGTTGATCTTGGCCACATCGAAGATCGGAGTAGACCGCGGATGCCACGCATCCGAACGAAGGAGGGACGACGTCCCTCCCCATCCGGGGACGACGTTCCAGGCAGATGGTTCTTTCCTGAGCAGGCGGTTGCTCTCATCCAGACTGCTGTAGCCGAGGCGAGAGTTGCCCATAATAAAGCCATTCACGCTCTGAAGACATACGGCCCAAAGTACCGGGAACGCTTTGTCGACGAAAACGGGCACCTGCAAGTCAGCAGAAAGTCTTTCGACGCAGAGATGTTCTTCTATTGGTTAATATTAATGCTCGTTGCTGGCACAAGGCCCGTAGAGTTAAGAACTCTACGCTGGAAACACCTCGGGTACTACCGATACTCAACAGGTCGACTCGGAGTAACACTCACCGTTACAGGAAAGAAGAAGCGTAGACAAATCCTTCTTGATCGCGACTTTCTCGAAATATTCTATCGGATTGCCGGACTCATAAGTAACGAAATACCGCAAGACATAGACCTGTTCGACGATCTCCCAGAAGACCCACAGCTACTGCCGTACGGGCGTTTGCAGACCTACGCAATTCAATTCTATGGCCGAATTAATGACCCTCAACAAAGGGAGCAGCTCGTGTTTCCTGTCGGTGATTTCAGCAGAAGATTCCAAGGGTTGATGAAACGAGCCGGCGTATACGCACCTGGCCACTCGCCGTATTCCCTACGTCATACACACATAAACTTCCGACTGTTACAAGGTGACCTTCCCCAACAGATATCCATACGCGTTGGCAATAGCGTAAAGATGATCGAGCAATACTATAACGCACTTACCCCTATTCTATTTGGCGAACGAGAACACAATGCACGGTTTGGAGAAACTCTCCAGAAAGACACAAGGGAATTCGAAGAAATCATCGTCAAGCAGGCTATGACTGCAATTCAGCAACCAATCCGTACAGTCACGACCATGAGCCAAGACACTCTCATGTCGAACAACGAGGAATTCACGGACTGATCCAGAGAGAGGTTGCTCGTCGAAGCGAGAGGATAATGGCTTCAGGAACGGGATCGGACCGCACTAGGAGACGACGCAGAAAATCTAACCTCCCTGAATTTCAGAGCTACCTGCTTGAGATCGAGCGACTGGAGGTCGACTACTCGCTGTCTGCCGATACAGACAGCAGGCTCTCGCACAATGGCTTGGTCGAGCATCAGCATTTCAACATCTGGAGCCGTCTGCTTAGCCTCAACCGGTTTGCAGGCAGAGAAGTCGCCGTCACCTTGATCGGTGACCGCGAGCAAGACATCCTGCCGTCGCGGTTGTAGATTGATATTCGGCTCGAAGCGGTCGGTGGCCTCACGCTGCGAGGTATCCGGAGCACCTACCTCGGGACGGTGCCGTCGACAGCTCTCTGGGGGCTCGTTCAAGCCCTGTCGTTCGGCATCGCTCGGTACATTACACTCTTCGGCTCGCCCCTTCACCGGGGAGCAGCCCGCATCAGTACGTTCAGCCTCCAGTCGACCTACGACCCTGATGACTACCCGTCGTAGTGGGCTCCAAGCCAGCATCGACCACATCGCCGGAAATCAATTATCCAGCGAACACAATCCCACAAAACGATTGCATTATTAGAACTGTGCCTTGCTGACGATATTCGATTCATGAAGAATGCCCGCTCATGATCCAGAATCCTAAGGGTGCCGCCCAGGCACCGCGATGCGGGGGGCATCGAGCGTTATCATGAGCGAGAACTTCTTCGAGAATCCAATCCTGAACTCCCCCTATGGGTATCCGGGACGGCACTGGGAGCTGGACAACGACGGGCAGCCGACGAACGTGATCACGACCAATCGGCGGGCTTCCGACCTGATCACCCCGGTGCCCAAGCCGAAAAAGCGGAAATCCAAGGCCAAGGACCAGTCGGAGATGGTCTTTGATGCCGGGGACGGGCTGTCGACCCTGGAGCAGGAATACAACCCGACGCCAATCATCAACGAAATCCGGGGCTACGTCGATCAGTGGCGGAAGCTGCCGAGCCCGGACCAATGGCAGGTGACCCCGGAGACCGCTCGCTTGTTGCAGCACTGGCGAACCCATGAGTTCCAGGGCATTCGCCCGTTCTTCTGCCAGGTCGAAGCGGTCGAGACGATCATCTGGCTGACCGAGGTCGCCCCCAAGCTCGGGCAGCGGACCCGCAAGTTCAAGGAGCACTTCGAGGGGGCCAATCGGGAGGCCAATCCCGAGCTGTATCGGCTCGCCATGAAGATGGCCACGGGGTCCGGTAAGACGACCGTCATGGCGATGCTGATCGCCTGGCAGACTGTCAACGCCGTCAGACATCCAGGCTCGAAGACCTTCTCGCGAGGCTTCCTGATCGTCTGTCCGGGGATCACCATCCGGGACCGGCTGCGGGTCCTGCTGCCGAACGACCCCGAGAGCTACTACAAGACCCGTGAGATCGTGCCGTCCGACATGGTCGCCGATCTCGACAAGGCGAAGATCGTCATCACCAACTACCACGCCTTCAAGCTCCGTGAGCGTCTGGAGGTCTCCCGCGTTGGCAGGTCGCTCCTGAAGGGCCGCGGCCCCGACCTGGCCACGACCGAGACCGAGGGGGAGATGATCCGCCGGGTCATGCCCGACCTGATGGGCATGAAAGGAATCATCGTGCTCAACGACGAGGCCCACCACTGCTACCGCGAGCGTCCCGGGAATACGGACGAGGCCGACCTCACCGGCGACGACAAGGACGAGGCGAAGAAGAACAACGAGGCCGCTCGGCTCTGGATATCCGGGATCGAGATGGTCAAGCGGAAGCTCGGCCTCCGTGGCGTTTTCGACCTGTCGGCCACCCCGTTCTTCCTCCGCGGATCGGGCTACGCCGAAGGCACCCTGTTCCCCTGGACGGCGAGCGACTTCTCGCTGATGGACGCCATCGAGTGCGGAATCGTGAAGCTCCCCCGCGTGCCGGTCGCCGACAACCTGCCGGGCGGCGACATGCCGGTCTATCGGGACCTGTGGAGCCACATCGGCAAGAAGATGCCGAAGAAGGGTAAGGGCAAGTCCGGCCAGCTCGATCCGCTGAGCCTGCCACCCGAGCTTCAGACCGCCCTCGAAGCCCTCTATGGCCACTACGTCAAGGTCTTCGACCTCTGGGCCGAGGAAGGCATCAGCGTCCCGCCGGTGTTCATCGTGGTGTGCAACAACACCGCTACCTCGAAGCTGGTCTACGACTTCATCTCGGGCTTCGACCGCGTCGAGGATGATGGCGAGACCACTACGCATGTGCCGGGAAGGTTCGCCCTCTTCCGGAACCACGACGAGCACGGCAACCGCACCGGCCGCCCCCGTACCCTTCTGATCGACAGCGAGCAGCTCGAATCGGGCGATGCCCTGGACAAGGACTTCCGCGACGTCGCTTCCGACGAGATCGACCAGTTCAAGCGTGAGATCATCGAACGCACCGGCGACCGGAAGGCCGCGGAGAACCTGACCGACCAGGACCTCCTCCGCGAGGTCATGAACACCGTCGGTAAGAAGGACCGGCTCGGTGAGTCGATCCGCTGCGTGGTCTCGGTTTCGATGCTGACCGAAGGCTGGGACACCAACACCGTCACCCACATCCTTGGTGTCCGAGCCTTCGGGACCCAGTTGCTGTGCGAGCAGGTGGTCGGCCGGGCCCTGCGGCGGCAGTCCTACGACCTGAATGAAACCACCGGCCACTTCAATGCCGAGTACGCTGATATCCTCGGCATCCCGTTCGATTTCACGGCGAAGCCAGTGGTCGCTCCGCCAGCCAAGCCGCGGGAGACGATCCGCGTTCAGGCCATGCCGGACCGGGAAGCTCTTGAAATCAGGTTCCCACGGGTCGAGGGCTACCGGGTCGAACTACCGGAAGAGCGGCTGGAGGCGAAATTCAGCGACGACTCCCGCCTGGTCCTGACACCCGAAATCGTCGGCCCGTCTGAGGTGCGGAACGAGGGCATCATCGGCGAAGGGGTCGACCTCACCCTCGCCCATCTCAAGGACATGCGGTCGAGCACGCTGATTTACCATCTGACCAAGCACCTTCTGATGCGGAAGTACCGCGATCACGGTGAGCAGCCGAAGCTCCACCTGTTCGGTCAGCTGAAGCGGATCACCCGGCAGTGGCTCGATGGCGGTTACCTTGTCTGCAAGGGCGGCACCTACCCGAGCCAACTGATCTACCAGGAACTGGCGGACATGGCCGCTGAGCGGATCAAGGCCGGGATCACCGAGGCGATCATCGGTGAGAAGCCGGTGAAGGCGATCCTCGATCCCTACAACCCGGTCGGCACGACCCGCTTCGTTGCTTTCAACACCAGCAAAACCGACCGTTACCAGACCTCATTCAAGCACTGCCACATCAACTGGGTGATCTGTGACAGCGATTGGGAGGCTGAGTTCTGCCGCGTCGCCGAAAGGCACCCTCGGGTGCTCGCCTATGTGAAGAACCACAACCTCGGCTTCGAGGTGCCGTACCTGATGGGATCGACGCCGCGGAAGTACCGCCCGGACTTCATCGTCCGGATCGACGACGGCCAGGCCGACCCGCTCAACCTGGTGGTCGAAATCAAGGGCTATCGCGGCGAGGACGCCAAGGACAAGGCCAACACCATGCGGACCTACTGGGTCCCCGGCGTCAACAACCTCAGGAAATTTGGCCGCTGGGAGTTCGCCGAGTTCACCGATGTCTATGAGATCGAGAAGGCGTTCGGTGATTTGATTGATAGCATTACAATGCCTTCAACTTTCTTTGTGAACATCCCGACCACCAGCATTAGCGAATTGTTTGAACGGTCTCGGAACATAATACATAAAAATTACGGAACCGATACGATCGCCCATCAAATCAACGAGCACATTTGGGAAGCTGTTGCCTCAGGAGAATCAGAAAACATCGATCTCAACGATCTTTCTGCAATAAGCGATCAAGTTAACTGCAGTATCTTCGATGTTCTATCGGTGATAGGAACTCTTGGCAGCCCCCGAGAAGAAATAATGTCTCTCGTGATCCAAGATAGACTCTCAAATGGAAGATTTATTACTTTTTCCGATTTATTCCGAATACTGAAGGAACTTCGAGATAATACTCCCGACGCGGATCACAATTGGTGGAAACTATTCCAAAATGCGGAAGTCCGATGGATTCCGCGTCGCCATAAAATCTTTTGGGGAGCATAAGATGACTAGCACGCTCTCCGATGTCATGCAGCTATTTTTACAGAAATGTCCTACGTATATTGAAATAATGACGGCTTCTACTGACTCAGATTTTGAGAAAGCATTTGATCAATTTTTAGAAAAAGCAATTTCTGGCATGGAGATGAATAGTTCTAATTTTGAATCTCTTAACGAAGTTGGACTGACAGGAGTTCTTTCACTCGCATTAACTATGCCAGGCATAGTGGTTCACCAAGAATCACATTCAAATGGTCATGTTGACATTACAATAGAAGCTGATTGTTTCGCTGCAAGCAGAAGAAAACTTGGTGAAGCAAAAATTTATAATGGTCCAGCTTATCATATTAGCGGCCTCAGTCAATTACTGGGTCGCTACACGACTGGAAGAGAGGGGCGTGGTCTACTGGTATCCTATGTCCGAAAAAATAATGTCAAAGGACTCATAGAGAAAGTTCGGTCAGAGATGGATGAGATTTTACCATCAGATCAGCAGGGAAAAACAAAAGATCACAAAATGAAATGGTCATTTATAACTACGCATCAACACTCCAGCGGTGAACTCTTGGATGTCGCCCATATCGGCTGCAATCTTTTTAATGTGGCAACAGAAATAGTCGAAGCAGAGGGTGCCGGAAATGGCTAAGAAGCCGAAGGACGTCGAAGCCCTGACCCACGACGAGGCACGGCGGCGGAACATCCCGACCGCAGAGCTTCAGCCGATGATGAGCCCGGAGGACCTGGACCCGCGGGAGGTTCGGTATCAGCGGAACCACGACCTCGACCCTCAGCTCATGTGGCGGGGCAAGGACGAGCAGGACTGGTCCGACCTGGTGGTCAACGCCCCGCCGCTGTTCATCCAGGAGAAGGTCCACCCCAAGGTCCTGATCGACGATCTGATCCGCCAGAGCAAGGAGGCTCGGAAAGACGACGACCAGGACGACACGCCCGATCTGTTCGCCGACTTCAACGGGATCGATCCGGAGGCGAGAGCCGAGTTCTACGAACACGACCAGAATTGGACCAACCGCATGATCCTGGGCGACAGCCTTCAGGTCATGGCGAGTCTGGCCGAGAAGGAAGGGCTACGCGGCAAAGTCCAATGTATCTATTTCGATCCACCCTACGGGATCAAATTCAACTCGAACTTCCAGTGGTCAACCACAAGCCGACTTGTCGATGATAAGAAAGCCGAACACATTACGAGGGAACCCGAACAGGTAAAAGCATTTCGAGACACGTGGAGATACGGCACACACTCCTACCTTACCTACATCCGTGATCGACTTTCGGTATGTCGTGATTTGCTTGCGGATAGCGGGTCACTTTTTGTGCAAATTAGCGACGAGAATGTCCATCGAGTTCGTACTATCCTTGATGAGCTATTCGGCCCCGATAACCACATCTGCACTATAAGCATTCAGAAGACCGGAAGCGTAACAGGCGGATACATTCAGTCAAATGTTGACTATGTCATATGGTATGGAAAATCCAAAGAAAAGTTGAAATTTCGAGCACTATTTAAGACCCGGGACGGAAAGCCCGACGCCCAAACACTGAGAATGAACAAGTTGAAGCGAGACGACTTTTCCGCCTACCCTTTGACCTCAGATGGATACCGAGAAACAACCACTACTACATTTACGTTTCAAGGAATGAAATTTCATCCAGGGCAATCCCGACATTGGGGCGTGATCAATGACGAACTGGAGCGAGTAGCAAAGTCTGGCCGCATAGTAAAACAAGACACAATGATTCGTATGAAGTATTTTTGGGATGATTATCCAGTTATTCGACTTGGGTCATCATGGTCCGACGTCGGAGGAGCGACTGGGAAGGTATACATTGTTCAAACCGCCACAAAGGTCATTGAGAGGCTAGTGCTGCTTTGCTCTGATCCTGGTGATTTAATCTTAGACCCAACTTGTGGCTCCGGAACTACCGCGTATGTAGCTGAGCAATGGGGTCGTAGATGGATCACGATAGATACCTCAAGAGTTGCACTCGCCTTGGCAAGAACCCGGATAATGGGAGCTCGCTATCCGTACTATATACTTGCGGATAGCCGTGAAGGCCAACTTCAGGAAGCAAAAATCTCCAAAACTCCCGCACCTGAAAAGCCGACCCACGGAGATATTCGCCAGGGCTTTGTATACAAAAGAGTTCCACATGTGACACTGAAGTCAATTGGCATTAATACCGAGATTGATCTAATATGGGATCGATTCCAGACAGTTATGGAGCCACTGCGACAGGAGATGAATGCTTGTCTGTCAAAGTCTTGGAGTGAATGGGATATTCCGACTACAGCTGAAGTAACGTGGCCAGCCAACGGAAAATCTGCCCATAAAAAATGGTGGGAAGCTCGCCTCAAACGTCAAGAGGAGATGGATGCGTCAATCGCAAATAGAGCCGATCAAGAGTATCTCTATGACGTTCCATACGTAGACAACTCACGTATCCGTGTCGCTGGCCCCTTCACGGTGGAGAGCCTATCGCCGCATCGTGTGCTCGCCGTGGATGAAAATGACGAGCTGATCCACGAGGTAGAAGCCGCCGAGGGCAAGCGGAAGGGCCCGGTCTGGTCCGGTGACGGTGCGGACTTCGCCACCATGGTGATTGAGACACTGAAGACGGCGGGGGTGCAGCAACCTCACAAGGAGGACCGCATCACCTTCACTTCGATCTCACCCTGGCCCGGCCGCTTCATCGGAGCCGAGGGTCGCTTCCTGGAAGGCGAGGCCGAGAAGAAGGCCGCGATCCTGATCGGCCCCGAGTTCGGCACCGTGTCGCGTCCCGACTTGGTCGCCGCGGTCCGTGAGGCCGCCGACGGTGGGTTTGACGTGCTCATCGCCTGTGCCTTCAACTTCGACGCCCACTCCTCCGAGTTCGGCGGCATCGGTCGTATCCCGGTTCTGAAGGCCCGGATGAACCCCGACCTCCATATGTCGGACGAGCTGAAGACCACCAAGTCAGGCAACCTGTTCGTGGTGTTCGGCGAGCCCGACATCGACATCCAGGACGCGGGCGACAACCGCATCCGGGTGAAGATCAACGGCGTCGACGTGTTCCACCCGGCGACCGGCGAGATCGAATCCGGCGGCCCGGAGAACATCGCCTGCTGGTTCATCGACACCGACTACAACGAAGAGAGCTTCTTCGTCCGCCACGCTTACTTCCTGGGGGCGTCGGACCCGTACAAAGCACTGAAGACCACGCTGAAAGCCGAGATCGACGAGGATGCATGGGCGAGCCTCTACAGCGACACCTCACGCCCGTTCGAACGACCCTCGACCGGCCGGATCGCCGTGAAGGTCATCAACCACCTCGGTGACGAGGTAATGAAGGTATTTGGAGTGTGATATGGAACTGAATAGTATCCGAATTCAAAGATTCAAAAAAGCCCGTAATGTTAACCTCGAACTAGATCGCGTGAATTATCTAGTTGGCGGCAATAACAGCGGAAAAAGCAGCATTCTTCAAGCAATTCACTGTTCCGTAACTGCAGCACAGTCGCAAGTAGCGAATGATGGGGCCACAGTCCTAGCGGAAGATAGCCTTATCTATTCACCATCAAGTGATTTTAGCCTCCTGGGAAACGGAAGACCATTTGAAAACAGGTCCGATGGACATCGTGCTAAGATTACATTTACTGGTATAGCCGACGATGGCTCAGATGGAGCGTATTCTATAGAGCTATACAAAGGAAGAAACAATAGAAATGTTGGAATTGAACGATCCGGCAAGGTAACTGGGTTCGGTCAGCAAATATCCTCCACAATATCCCCTTTTACGGTATTTGTACCTGGACTTGCAGGTGTTGCCCATTATGAAGAATTTAAGACAGAGGCATTTGTTTTAAGGCGAATTGCTGGTGGAGAGGCAAACCTATACCTAAGAAACGTTCTACTAATTTTAAAGGAACGAGATCAACTTGATCAACTATTAACGCTTTTGAAGGAAATTTATCCAAATATCGCAATGATAGTTCAGTTTGATCCCAGGCGTGATCTCTATATTGATGTTCGTGTGAAAACAGATAGTCGAGCTATTTGGGCTCCGATAGACTTGATCGGAACGGGCGTGCTGCAAGCGATACAGATTTTTGCTTATGCCACTTTGGCGAACCCTATATTACTTCTTTTGGATGAGCCGGATTCGCATTTACACCCATCAAACCAAACACTTCTGTCGAAGGCGTTCGAGGTTCTTACCGAAAGAACAGGTACAAAAATCATACTCGCGACTCATAGTAGACACCTGATAAATTCTGCTCCTGATGATGCAAAATTCTTTTGGATTGAAAACGGGACCGTCAAAGACAACGATGATTCAGAATTGATTAAACTTTTGATGGAGATTGGGATTCTTGATGATGCTGACTCGATCATCAGCGGCAGTATTTCTCTTATAGTTGTGACAGAAGATGAGAATCCAAAACCGCTTAAGTTACTAATAAATAGTGTAACTGATCGAGATTTTAACATAGTTAGGTTAAAGGGTGTTGCTAATTCTGAGATCGGAAAGCAGATTTTCGAACAAATTCTTCCACATATTCAAGGAACCCCAAAGATTATATTCCACAGAGATAGAGATTTTATGACGGATACCGAAGTTATAAACTGGAAGAACAGTATTGAAAGCAACAATATTAAATGCTTCGTCACATCAGGCCCTGATATCGAATCGTATTATTTGGACGTGGATCACTTAGTTTCTATTAGTAATTGCGAAAGATCAGATTTAGAAAATTTCATTTCGATTCTAATATCGGAAAATGAGAGCGAGATAAGATCAAAATTTCGAAAGAAACGTCAAGAGATAAACATGAAATTGTACCGTGACGGCGGTGCTCCAGTCACGGATCATTTGTTGGACACCACCACTCCTCCGCAGGTTCAGCATGTTGTGGGAAAGTTTCTCGTGAAAAAGATCAGAGAGCGTTCTAGAGACGCGTTGGGCGTTCAGGTCGAGCCTATTCGCAGTCCGAGTGCTGGGTTGGCTCCTGATTTGGCGGCAATTATTGGGTCGCTTTTCGATGCTTAGTGAAACATCTGCTTGATCTGAGAGTACGCCCTGGTGCAGTTCCGTATCTCGGACACATTCACTGATAGCCTTGCCCGGCTGAACGGTCAGGAGCAGAAGGCGGTCAAAATGACCGCGTTCGACCTGCAACTCGATCCCTCCAATCCCGGGATGCAGTTCCACCGGATCGACCACAGCAAGGATAGGAACTTCTGGTCGGTCCGAGTGAGCCGCGATCTTCGGCTGATCGTCCACAAGACAGAGGCGAGCTTCCTGCTCTGCTATGCCGGTCACCATGACGACGCCTACCGATGGGCCGAACGCCGGAAGATCGAACGGCATCCGCGAACCGGAGCCGCTCAGCTCGTCGAGCTGCGGGAAACCGTCGAGGAGGCGACGAGAGTCGTTCCAGCCCAGATCGACGCAGAACCCCAGCCGTCCGCTCCACTGCTCTTCCAAGGGTACGCAGACGACGATCTCCTCCAGTACGGCGTGCCGGAGGAGTGGCTGGCAGACGTCCTGGCGACGACCGAGGAAACGCTGTTCACCGTCGCGGAGAAGCTGCCACAGGAAGCGGCGGAAGCCCTGCTCGAACTGGCGACTGGGGGAACACCCGCCCGTCCAGCCTCCACCGCGGCTTCCGTCGATCCGTTCGAGCATCCCGACGCCGAGCGTCGGTTCCGCGTCCTCACCAACGCCGAGGAGCTTGAACGGGCCCTTGAGTATCCCTGGGAGAAGTGGACGGTCTTCCTGCATCCGTCCCAGCGGCAACTCGTCGAACGCGACGCGTCTGGGCCGACCCGGGTGGCAGGGTCTGCAGGCACCGGCAAGACCGTCGTGGCTCTGCACAGAGCCGTGCACCTGGCGAAGACCCGTCCCGAGGCCAAGGTCCTCGTCACCACGTTCTCGCGGACACTGGCGAACGCCTTGAGATTGAAGCTGTCCCGTCTTATCGGGAAGGATACCCCGCTCAGCCGGCGGATCGATGTGCACGCGGTGGAAGAGATCAGCGTCGACCTGCAGTCACGGGTTTTCAGAACACCGACCATCGCGAGCGACTACGATATCGCCAACGCTTTGACGTCCGCAGCGAACGGCCTCGGTGAGAGCGGCTTCACGAAGGAGTTTCTCCTGTCCGAATGGCGGGAGGTGGTCGACGCTTGGCAGCTACGTGACTGGGAAGCCTACCGCGATGTGGCCCGGCTCGGCCGGAAGACCCGGATCGGCGGCCGTCAGCGGGAGAAGCTGTGGGCCGTCTTCGAGCGGGTCTGGACTGACTTAGGTCAGAAGGGGCTCGCCACCCTCGCCGAGGTGCAGAGCCGCGTTGCAAACAGGATCGTCGAGAAGGAGTGGCGACCCTACGAGTACGTGGTCGTCGACGAAGCTCAGGACGTCAGCGTCGCGGAGTTGAGGCTCCTGGCGGCCCTGGGAGCGGGTCATCCGGATGGTCTATTCCTGGCTGGCGACCTCGGACAACGAATCTTCCAGCAGCCGTTCTCCTGGAAGACACTCGGCGTGGACATCCGCGGACGCTCCCACACGCTCCGGATCAACTACCGGACGTCGCACCAGATCAGAGTACAGGCCGACCGCCTGCTACCGAAGGAAGTAAGCGACGTGGACGGCGTGTCGGTGTCGCGAGAGGGCACCCAGTCGGTCTTCAACGGCCCGGCCCCGGTGATCGACGTACTCGACGACGAAGATGCCGAGATCGACCGAGTGGCGGACTGGATCAAATGGCTCGAAGCCGAGGGCGTGCACCCGGAGGAGATCGGGGTGTTCGTTCGGACCCGAGACCAGCTGGACCGGGCTCGCCAGGCCGTCGACCACTCCGGCAACGAGGCCGGCGAACTCTCGAACCGGGTCGAGATCGGCAAGGACCAGATCGCCATCGGCACCATGCACCTGGCCAAGGGTCTGGAGTTCAAGGCAGTCGCCGTGATGGCATGCGACGATGAAATCCTCCCCCTGCAATCACGGGTCGAGGCGGTCGGCGACATGTCCGATCTGGACGAGGTCTACGCGACCGAACGGCACCTGCTCTACGTCGCGTGCACCCGGGCCCGGGATTACCTGCTCGTCACCGGCGTCGATCCGGCGTCCGAGTTCCTCGACGACCTGAACTGAGCACCAGGCCGGAGGGAACCGTCATGCTCTACGTATCGCGACCAGTGACCGAACCGACCGACATCATCCCCTTCCTCGGAAAGGGCGAGGCTCACTGGCGGAAGGGCTACTCGGCATATGAACTCGCCCACTCTTGGGTGAACGCGGGAGGTATCCCCGACAGTGTGCGGGCTGTTCTGGACCAAGCCGCGGAGTACCGGGAAGCCCGGCTGATCGAAGGTTTCTTCGAGCGAGAAACGCAGCTCAGGTCCAAGGGACGTCCAAGCCAGACCGATCTCCTCGCTTTGATCAACTCGCCATCCGGGTACGCCGTTCTCGGGATCGAGGGGAAGGTGAACGAGACCCTCGGTCCCCTTGTCAGTGAGTTGCTCGCGAAACCGACTACGGGCAAGCACGTGCGTCTGCGTGTCCTCTGCTCCACCCTCGTGCTGGAACCAGACGCCGTAGGCCATCTGCGGTACCAACTACTCCACCGCACCTGTGCGGCGATCTACGAGGCCCAGGGATACGCCGTGGATCGGGCCGCAATGCTCGTCCACTCGTTCAGTGCCCAGCACGCATGGTTCGAGGATTTCCAGGCATTCGTCGCTGCACTTGGGTTGAAGGTTCCGAGCGTGAACGGAATATCGACAACAACGGACCTGGAGGGGATCAGCGTCCGGCTGGGCTGGGTCGCTGATTCGCCTACACCTTAATGATGCCGTGCCGACAGCCGCACGAATGACAGTTTTCTAGAGCCTACGCGTTATTGATTTGATCCAAGCCATAGATTGATCAATGACCCAATCAGTGTGGTGGGAGTTCATTTTGGGATCAGTTTGATTTCCGGCCCCATGCCCCATTGGGTTCCGAACCTTTGCGAAAAACAGCTTGAGCAAATCACCTTCCCAAACTTCCAGAAAACGGCCGTTCTTCTGTGAGACAAGATTGTCGATGTAGTTCGCGGCTCCCTTCTCCGTGCCAGACGTCCAACCTTTATGGTCCGAGACAATCTTGATTGTGCTCTCAAGGGCCTTTGCCGCTTGAAAAGCAGGATCAACCCCGTTGTTCGCTCGAGTATCGAAAGCGTCCTTCATTTCGTCATCAACGCTCTTCCACATCGGGTCGCTGATAGCCGTCCAAAATGGCGTCTCTAACTCGGCCTCAGACAAATCGTCATCGGCAAGCTGAAAAACACCTGCATGGAATCGGTACGGGAACTGGGCTCGGCGAAGACGCTCGTTAAGCTCTGTGAGCAAGCGGGCCGCGAAAGCACCTTTGCCCGCCTTCTGTAAGGGAATCTCGATTCCTCTCAGCAACAACTCCGCCAAGCTTAATTTTTGGCGGTAGAATTCTCCTGTCGATTGTTTCCGGAAACCTGGATGCTCCATCTGACCGATGAAGATTTGACACGCGGTCTCATGATCAATCACGGTTGGCATATACACGTTTCCAATTACGCGTTTCATCAGCTCGTTCACGCCTAGCTCTCTTGAGAGTATCTCGTAACAAACTTTGCAACGTTCTCTTCTATTATAGACGTGGCGTAGTCCCCCTTCGAATATTACAGAAGATATCTGATGGAACACCCGAGCATATCGGTCGTCATTGATACCATTAAAAGCCCCTGGATTTCTGTCATAGAAAACATCTGCAATCATGACCCACCCTTACTAACGACCGTTTCTGAGACGTCTCATGTCACGACGGACCAAGACCGCCGTATTGCCTGTCTCCGGTTCTCATAACTGTATCTCAAAACCTGGTCTCTCGATCTCACCCAGCTCGACGTTTTTGAGAACCGCTGTGCCCTCGTTGAGCCAGGCCAGACAACGGCAATAGGGAACGACCTGACCACTTCGTTCGCCGGGTCGTTAATCAAGCGAGACGCACCTCGCTTTACCAACGGACCGCGTTGATAAAACGATGTCTGATCAAACTCAAAGATGGATTGCCGACCACCAGGCCAGAAACGCCAAATACTCATATTATCACTTCGTGTGAATAAAATATTTATACGATCTTAATTGACATTACGTACAGTATATGATATATTTTTACTCATAATTTCACAGTCAAAGAGAGAAATATGTGGATCGGATACTGTCGTGTTTCTACTATTGATCAGAACGCGGACCTTCAGCGGGACGCCCTGACCAATGCCGGCTGTGAGCGTCTGTTCGAAGACCGCATGACCGGCACCAAGAAGGACCGACCGGGTCTGACCGAAGCTCTCGCATTTGCCCGTCCGGGGGACACGATCACGGTGTGGCGGCTCGACCGACTGGGTCGCTCCCTCAGAGACCTTCTTCAGATCGTCGCCGACCTCGAAGAACGTGGTGTTGGGCTCCGATCCCTAACCGAATCCATCGACACGTCGAGCAGTGGGGGTCGGTTGATCTTCTCCATCTTCGGTGCCATTGGGGAGTTCGAACGGAACCTGATCCGCGAACGCACCATCGCGGGGCTCGACGCGGCCCGTCGTCGTGGTCGTACCGGCGGACGGCCGAAGGCCCTCTCTGACCGGGACATCCTTGCCGCGAAGGCGATGCTGAGCGACGCGACATTGACCGTGTCCGAGGTCGCGGATCGGCTGGGCATTAGCGTTCCGACGCTCTACCGGCATATGCCGGGTGGTAGAAGCGGCCGAGCTGCGTGAGCATCAACCGACCGCCACTGGCGGCTGCGACACTCAATCGGTCGTGGGAGGCAGAGTGGCAACAGGGCTCTTCGTCATCTCCAGCCCTTTCGACCCCGCGTATTCGCGTGTCAGATAGAACTGTATCTTCCCCATTGCTCCTTCGAGAGCCTGCATGGCCGTATCGTTGTAATCGGTGTCCGGCCTTCCCTTCCGCTCCTCCAGATAGACCTTCAGTGCACGCCACGCTTGGTAGCATTCCTCGTGGGTCAGTTCGACGAGCCGCCGCTTTGGTTCCACGTATGCCTCCCTCTCCGGTGCTATGCACGAACGTACCGCAGAACCGTCGGAAACCCGCAGAAACATTCGTCAATCTGGAGGGCGAGTTAATAACGCTTAGCAACCATGATGAACGAGATCACTGAGCATTGTCTCAGGATGAGACTTGTAGAGTGAATCGATATCATTGAGATCACGATCAACGACATCACTGGTATGTACATCGTTAAACAAAATACAAGAATTAGGGCCCATGTCCTTGTATATCCGTTGATCAATCAGCATCATCAATGCCTGCTCTACATGGTAGTAGATTTCGGATTGCCTATTAGCCGAATTGAGGTTCATTGATAGTCGCTGAGAGTTCCTATTTAGTACCCTCCTGTTCTCGATGAGGATAGGACGAAGAAGATCAGCTTTATCCCCCACTTGGTGATCCAGCTTTCGTTTGACCTGATACTCAGCCCAACCGCCGATGCCCAGCTTCTCAATACCCTTGGCATCCTTGTTAGATCGGACATTCGCCACGCGAACCTGATTTACACCTCTGTAAAATCTCTTCATATCCATGGTCAGTTGCGGGGTTGTCCTGCCGCCTCTCACCGTCAACCCGTGAAAATGCAGCTTCACGATCAGATCGTCGTCCATCAACCCATCTCGCCACGTTTCATCCCCAAGAGAGCCAAGGGGGACGTCTTTCACCAAATGGTACGAATCCTCGACTGTTCCACTCACGGGTAAGCCTGGAAATACCTGTCCTAACGCACGACGAAGCCTCTTCTTCATATTTGTCAGAGATGTCTTGGTGAGTTGGTTTGCCGGGATGATCTCAAGGTTCACATTGAGGCATCTAAGTTCACTGAGCCCATAGCCATCGAACGCCGTTTTGAAGTTGTGACGAGCTTTTTTCTTTGGTGATCGGGGCTTACTGGGCTCAACGACCTCGCATTCCATCTCGCCCTCATCCACGTAGTAGGAGGTCGAGGCTGCCTTCACGTCGGTATGATAGCTGTCGTTGCTGCACCGATAGCAAAACTCAGAGTAGCAAGGAGAAGGACGACCGCATCGCTCCAATCGCTTTCGCTCCACCGCGAACCTTCGGTCGGCCTGAATCAATTCGCGATAAGCTTGGAATTCCTTCTTGCGACGATCAGTGGGAGATGTCGGTCTCTTCGCCCTCATCTGTTCGAGCATTGTAGGCTTGTGCACTTAAATCACTCCAATTGAATTGATTGTCGGACATGGTGATCGACAAGTATATATACAAGATAATAAGAGCCACCATTCGAGTCTATCGGTATAAGACTTGGATTCCTACAGTTCTTAAGACTGTAGGCGGGCCTCTATCATTATGATTGCAGGAGAAAAATTTGATGAAGTGGACAATCAGGAACATCGAGCCGGATGCAGTCGCCATGATCGCCGAGACGGCAGACACATCCGGTAGGTCGTATGGCGACCTCGTGAGCGAAGCGATTGCGTTTTGGTACGACACTCTGCCGTACGAGAACGATGAGGCTCAGGAGCCCCTCCAAGCCGCCTAGACGGCCGTCCCTCGCGTCGACATCGGGAAACCTTCACCAAGCTCGACAGTCCTCCCCAGCCACTGCGAGTGGAGCCTGGACCGCTTCGTCGAGAGGATTTCGAAGTCCAGCGACTGCTCTTCGAACACACCGCACTGATGACCGAGCGTACTGTACTCGAACGACGTGGCGATGACCTTCTGCGGTCGACCGCGTCCCCAGTCCCGGAAGTGGTCCCAGAACGAGCGGAACTCCTTCTTGTCCATCTTGGTGAGATCGCCACGCAGCTCGGCATGGGCATCGCAGAACCGGGTGAGCATCGGCTCACGTTCCGTCTCTGTCGCCGCGATGATCATCCAGGACAGAATCAATCCGCACATGGCGATCTGACCCGGACGCGGTGCGATAGTGAACCGGTAGTCGCGGAGCCATGGCTCCTGGGCTGTCGCAATCGCCCAGGACGCTCGGTCGCCTTCGATCAACTGGAGGCGACCGAGGATCGAGAATGCCATCATGCCGTCGTCGTTCGGATGTCCCCGTCCGATCAGAATTTCCCCGGTGATCGTACTCAATCTCGCCTCCCTACAGTCATGAGAACTGAAAAGGGGTGACGCCACGCGGCATCACCCCCTTCGGACGGACGACGAAGAACCGTTGCCGGTGCCCGCCGTGGTCGATGTCAGGACCCGAGATGGGTGGCGAAGAACTCGACCGTCCGGGTCAGGCCATCCGTCGCCGCATGCCCGTTGCGGCCGATGTGAGCCCCACGCTTGCCGCAGCCCTTCACCATCGAGCCGACGAACTCGGTCCAGGACTTGCCGACCGAGACGGACTCACCGGCCCGCTCGTCTCCGTCGTCGCCGATCACCTGCTGCGGACACTCGTGGAACTGCCAAGCCTGGGCGTACCACCAGACATCACGGTCACTGATGAAGCCGTGACGGGCGTTGTCGTACTTCACGATTTCGACCGTGGCTCCGTGGTTCCGCATCCCCTCGGCGTTGATGTCGCAGAAGGCGGGGTCGGTGTAGTCATCGGCGGCACCGACCAGCATCAGGACCGGAGCACCGGTCGCCACGTGATTCTCGAACTTCGATCCGCATCCCGGATAGATCGGGACATGTGCGGCGAATCTCGGCCCACCCGGTAGTACCTTCGACACGAAGGCCTCGTTTGCCGTCAGGTTCGACACTGTGCCACCGAACGAGAACCCGGTGACGCCGATCTTCGCGGAATCGACATCCGGACGCTTGGCGAGGGCGTCGAGAGCCATCAGAGCGTCGACGACACGCGAGGCACGGGAGAGCTGACCCTGGTTGCGGGTGGTCTCGCTGATGCCTCGACCGGAGTAGCTGTCGGCGAAGAAGCTGCCGATACCCTTCGCCAGGAGTGCGTCGCGGAGATCGTCCTTCCAGGGCTGGTAGTTCGGATGATCCGGCTGGCCCGAACCATGCTGCACCACCACGACCGGATGACGACCTTCGGTCTTCGGAAGGTAGAGGGTGCCGGACAGCGTGTGCGAGGTCTTCATCCAGGTGCCTTGATACACGTCCCGCATGAAGTCCATATCGTAGCCGACATACGAGACATCGGTCTTCGCGTACGGCAGCTCGGCTTTCTCGGTCCGCCCGGTCGCGACCGGCGTCGACGACGCGGTCGATCCGCCGGCCCCCGTGGTCTGGCATCCGGCCAACGCCAGCATTCCGGCGACGACGACGCCCGCACCCAATCTCGATCTCAACGATACTCCGTCCATGCATTTCCTCCTGTGGTCATGACGACTGTTCGGCCCCGCCGAAGCACCCTGGCGAAGCCGGTTTGGTTGGTGATGGAAGGGAAGGACCGGCACCAGGACGACGCCGGGAATCAGAAGGAGGCTCAGCCTCCAGCCTGCTTACGAGGCAGGTACTTGCGAGGAACGCCGTCGACGTAGCGATCCGGCCACAGCGTCTCCGGCTTCTCGTCGAGGGCATCGGCGATGATGCGTTCCATTTCCGGCCAGGAGACTCGCAACGCCCGAGCCGCCGAGTTCGCGTGATAGCCATGGCGACGCGACAGCTCGGCCAGGGACAGGCCGCGACGCTGAAGTTCGCCTTTGATCCGGATGGCATCCCAAGCGGGGAAACTTTGTTCTTTGCGAAGAACGTTCATTCGTGTATCATCCCCGCTATTGAAGTAATAACGATCTTGTACACGATAGATCGTATTTTGTCCAGCTGTTGGGCTGGGCGGGGTGTGTCCGCATGCAGGGCTTGGCTGAGAGGCTGAGGGAAGCGAGACACAGACTGGGGCTCACCCAGACCGATCTCGCCGAACGTCTCGGAATCCCCTACCGCACGCTTCAGGACGGCGAGCGTGGGCTGTCATTGCCAGGAGCCAAAATCCTGGAGGCGTATGCACGGGAGAACGTGGACATCAATTGGCTGCTGACCGGCATCGCGGTTCGCACCAACAACGGTCAACCGACCATGTCCGAAACACCGACGCTCTTCGACCGGCCTGCTTTGCCGATCAAAGGCCGACGCTTCCGTATCCGAAGTCGGAAGCTGGTCCGAATCCCTCACATCGATCCGTTCGATCCGGACAGCTTCGATCCGAAGACCGCAGACAGCGTCCTCACCATCGATGCGTCGAGGCTCGTCGCCTACAGCATCGATTATGCCCTGCTCGGCAGAGAAGACGCTGAACTCGCCACCACAACGGTTATCGACGAACGCACCACCAATGGCCTCAAGAAAGGCACGCTGGTGCTGTTCGATACGTCGATGCGAGGAGAGCTTCCGGGTGGGAGGCTTGTCGTCCACGAACGAGGATCGCTCACAGTTTCGACAAAGGTCTTTGGACGACAGGTTGAGGCAATCGCTGGACGGGTGGTCTACATATTCGGCTCCGACTGAAATCACCCCAGGACTGTTTATTTTTCTAATATATTCAATGCTTTAAACATTGATTGGATTAACTATTCACAGCGGAAACCCAATTCCCTCTCGCAAAACGCCATAGCAGCAACATAATTTACAATCATAGAAGTTTTGTTTATTTACAATAACTTACTTGATTTTTCGGTTATGTGATGCCACCTTAGCGAAGGCTGAATGGCAGCCTAACTCAACTGAAAGGTACATACCCAATGAATGTCACGAACCCCTCGAATATCCAACCGACAGCGGGCGTGCATCGCCCAGCCGCGTTTGCGGCTTCCGGTCCGACCCCGGCGTTGACGGTTAAGTCACGGAACACCCTCAGCACCAAAGAGAAATTTAGAGTTTCGTATTTCGTTGACCTGTTTAAGAACTTTCAGCCTGAATGTTTGGTTCACTACGCTGAAAGGACTGGATTAGATTATCGATCTATTATGAAGAATAGCGAATTTACGCCGACGTATATTCGCACTCTTCTTAATCTGATCCAGAGAGAAGATGAATATCCCTACTTAGAAAAGAATCTACCGCTTTCGGTAGAATACTTTGATGAGTACCTTGAGATCGATCTCGCTTTCCGAAAATCGGAAAGTCCTAGAATTGACTATAGCACGGCACCTGAGATGCTCCAGGCACTTCCAGACTATCTTCAATTGTCATTTCTCCACACAATATGGGGGTGCATGGAGTGCGATCAGGATGAGTATTCTCCGATAATACTTGCGGCGACATTAAAGGCACTTCATTGCCGCCCCAGGGCGGAATCGCTGGTGGTTGCCAACTTCGGCGTTTCCGAAGCAGAAGCCATGTTCGACACCGCAGCCGACGGTATCGAAGGCTTCTACCTGGATGGCGACACCGGGAGGTCTATCTTCGACGGTTGGGTTAGCCACCGAGTGTATCGAGGTGGCAATTGCGATCCGGACGAACTAGCGACAGGCATGTCCTGGTCACTGTCCATCGAAGAAGCTCGTGGGTACTCCCGTCGAGGCATCCAGGGCGATGGTCCAGGTGTTGTGCTTGCAACGGATGCACCGAGAGAGGATGTGCTTGGCGTGTTCGACTGTGAGCATGAGGTGGTTCTGCGGCCACGTCGTCGGCCGTGGGAGATTGTAGAGTAAGTCACCTGCTGAGACGCCGACCCATCGGACTCTCCACCTGGAGCGGCCAGCGTTAGCCTACTTCGCGTCGTCCCTTTTCACGAAGGGGCGACGCTCTGCGTCTTTGGTTTGCCAGTAGCCTTGCGTCTCGCGAAGCTTCGTCTGATCTGGCAGCCTTCGATCCCACGAAACCAGACAGCGTCCTCACCATCGATCCGCAGTAGCCCGTCGCCTACGACGTCGACTATACCCACTCGGTCGAGAGACGTTGGAAATGACGCGGAAATCTCGACCGCCACGGTGATCGACGAACGATTTATCTCCGACGAACGCATCGTTCCCCGATTTTGTGTCTGTATCCCTGACGCTTCAGCCACGTCGAATCGCTCACACAAGCAAATCCATACGTAACTATGTTGCGTCGACTGTGTCACAGTTTATGACACAATCGACTTCATCAACCCCGCCTGTCGGCGTTGATGAAGTCGATTTATTCATTCAATTCAGAGAGGTAAGTGGTGGGCACGGCTGGGATTGAACCAGCGACCCCTACGATGTCAACGTAGTGCTCTCCCGCTGAGCTACGCGCCCACTTTGACCGGCGTCAGGCCCCCTGGGAGGGTCTCTCCGGCAGCGGCACTGACGGGATTCCCGTGCCGCGAGCGGCAGGTCTTAATGCCGAGTTCCGCACTTGGCAACCCAATTCTGTCATCGCCGTGTCCGGTTTCGACGCACGCTCCAACGCCGCGCCGAACCGCACCGTCCCGGGCACCGCGCCATCGGGGCCGGGTGGGCCAGACAACCCGGCGCAACAGGGGCTTCGGCGACCTCAAGACACGCTGGAACCGGTGACAGGATCGGCGTGTTGCTCTATCTCATAGGTCATGGACGAGTTCGCCGACAGCCTTCCAGAGTCAGTCGACCCCGGCGCACCTCCGGCCCCGGTGCCGGTCGGGCCGCGGGAAGACGCCGTCGGCCGCTCCCCCGCACCGCGACCGGCGACCGCGCCGCCACACCAGCCGGTTCCGCCCGTCCGCGTGCTGCAGCCGGTGCGCCAGTCCCTGCCGATCGTCGTCTCCTCGCCCCATTCAGGCCGCCACTATCCGGCCGACCTGCTCTCCCGTACCGGGCTGGACGAGCGCACCCTGCGCTCCAGCGAGGACAGTTTCGTGGACGAGCTGTTCGCCTCGGCCCCCGAGCTCGGTGCCCCGTTGGTGACCGCGACCTTCCCGCGGGTCTATGTCGACGCCAACCGCGAACCCTACGAACTCGATCCGGCGATGTTTTCGGACCCGCTGCCGGACTATGTCACCACCCGCAACGCCCGAATCGCCGCCGGGCTCGGCACCATCGCCCGGGTCGTCTCCAACGCGGTCCCGGTCTATGCCGGCAAACTCGCCTTCGAGGACGCCGTGCACCGGATCGAGGGCTACTGGCGGCCGTTCCACGCGGCCCTGACCGACGCGATCGAGGCGACCCGCGACCGGTTCGGTTTCTGCATCCTGGTCGACGCCCATTCGATGCCCTCCAACGTCCAGACCGTCGGGGCCGACGGCCGCAGTCACCCGGTTGGAGACGTCGTGCTGGGCGACTGCCACGGGACCAGCTGCTCGCCGGTGCTGACCGGCCGGATCGAACGCCTGCTCGGTCACCAGGGCTACCGGGTGCGGCGCAACGCCCCCTATGCCGGCGGCTATGTGACCCGGCACTACGGCCGTCCGGATCTCGGCGTCCACGCCCTGCAGATCGAGGTCAAGCGCGGCCTCTACATGGACGAGCGTCGGCTCGAGCGTACCGCCGGGCTGCAGCGGGTGGCGGCCGACATGCGGCGGGCGCTCGCCGGGCTGGCGAGTTTCGACCCCCGGCGGCCGCTCGGCGACGCGGACTGACCCGCCCGGCATCCGGGAAGAGCCTTCTGGCACGCCCCTTGCTTAACCTCCGGCACGAGGAGGTTCGCCATGTCATCTATCCGTATCCTGCCGTTCCTGATCGCCGCCCAGGTCGCTGTCGTCGCCCTGCTGTCGGATCACGCCCAGGCCGCGCCCGCCGCCCCGGTGACGCCGGAAGCGCACGGGCTGTGCGTTGCCGCCACCCGGCAGGCGGAACTCGACAATCATCTGCCGCCCTACCTGTTGGCGGCGATCTCCCTGGCCGAGACCGGGCGGTGGAGCAGCCGCCACAAGGCAAGTTTTTCCTGGCCGTGGACGGTGATGGCCGAGGGCATCGGACGGTATCTGCCGACCAAGGCGGCGGCGATCGCCGAAGTCCGCAGCCTGCAGGCCCGGGGGGTGACAAATATCGATGTCGGCTGCATGCAGATCAATCTCTACTACCACGGCGACGCCTTCCGCAGCCTCGACGAGGCGTTCGATCCGGAGATCAATGCCGAGTATGCCGCCGCGTTCCTGGCGGACCTCCACCGCGAGACCAAGAACTGGTCGAAAGCCGTGGCGAACTACCATTCCCGCGACGAGGATCGCGGCGCCTCCTACCAGGGAAAGGTCTTCGATCTCTGGTACGGGCAGCGCGATCATCTGGTGGCCAGCGCCGAGGGTGGCACCTTCGTCTATAGCAAGGTCGCCCGCCAGCGCGCGGCCGAGCGCCAGGCTGCGCGGGAGACCCGTCAGCGGCAGGACGATCTGCAGCGCCTCCGGGCTGCGGCACGAGCGGCCAACGTGGCCTTCCTGAAGAAGCAGGCCGCCCTGACCGAGGCCAGGCACATGGCCGCCTTCGAGATGCGTAAGGCGAAGGCTCTGGCGGCGTTCCGGGAGCGCAAGGCGAAGCGCGAGGCGAGGCAGCAGGGCGGGTGAGCGGAAACTGCCTTGCTCGCCTAGCCTTGTTCGGTTCGAACAGCCTTCCCGGCATCGGATCCGAGAGCGGCCGTCACGTGGGCGCGCACGAAGGCGCGCATTATGACATCGACGGTGGATCGATCGACATGCCGCAGATCCCGCGCCTCGTAGGCGGCAGCCCCGGCGGCGGTCACGATCTCAAAAGCGGGGAAGTAGGTGACGTCGTCATGGGCGCGAGCGAATTCTCCGGCCGCCGCCCGCAGGGTCGCCTTGCCCTCCATGTTCGCGACGACGATGTCTCGGTCTGAGAATGTGCGCTCGAGAGGGACCGGAGAGACTGTCACGACGATCCGTGCGTCCGAATTGATCGCTTTGATGTGATCCCGAAGCGCTTCCATATTGGCGCGGTTTTCGACAAACCCCGACAGGTGAAGCGCCGTCTCTTCCGCTCCCCCACCGCCCAGATAGGCCGGTTTCTGGCAGGCGATTCGGCCATCGTCCCGTTTGCGAAAGACTTCGACCATACCAAACGTGAAGAAGAACACGTTGGCCCGCCTGATGCCCTCATCCATGACCTCGTTCACTCGGTGAACGGCCTCTTCAAGGTCCTCAGGTGTCCGACCGAAGACCAGACGTTTATAGGGATCCTGGAACGCGCCGCCGTTGCGGAACGGGCCCCTCGGCACGGCCCAACGATCGTCAGGACGTTGCTTCCACAGGCCCAGATGACGCTCGAATTCCTGCAGGATGGTAAAACTGTTGTAGTAATTGAGATGGGGATCCTCCGGCAGATCATCGATCCGATACCGGTCATGATCTATTGCGACGCGTCCGTATTCCGGCGTAACCCGCACCCCAAGTGCTTCAAGAGCAAAGCGGATCTCACGGGCGAAACAGCTTCCCATTGCGAACACGACATCATCGGGCCCGACGATAGGTTCCCGAACCAACGAAAGGCTGCGGTCCTCACAGAAGCGCCGCCAACGATCGTTGGCCCGCGGCAGCACTTGAACGGATTTCAGCAAGGTTCCCGTGCCCTCATTTCGGCCGTCAGAGGGGCCCGCCAAACAGCCTGCCCCGTATCGAGCACTTCAACGTCTAGGCCGAACCGCGCCGCCGCCAGATCCCAGGCCTTGCGGACACCGGGGAACAACACCGACCCGTAGTCATCGTCCATGATCGCGCCGCCCGGGACCATCCTTGGCAGGAAAAACTCAAGACAGGAATAGGTCGGCTCGAACAGGTCGGTATCGAGGTGCACAAAACCGTAGCACGTCGCGTCTGGCAGGCTTTTCAACACCGGCGGAATCCAGCCAGCGTAGATTTCAAGCTGCGGCGCCTGCGCCAGGGACGCCCTCACGGCATCCTGATTGCTGGAAAATCCGGTTGCGGACTGGATGTACACCGGACCGCTTTCCGTTTCGGTCATGTCTTCCGCGCGCGGCGGGCTCAATCCCTCAAAACTATCGACGAGAGTGAGACCGCAACCCTTCCACCCGGCAAAGCGCCTGCGGATCCATTCAGTGATCAAATAGGCGGAGAGCCCGCGCCAAACGCCGGCCTCCGTGATCCGAAAGTCCGGACCAGGAGCGTCGTGCGCGAAGATTTGGTCGAGATTTTCGATGAGCAGGGCAATTCGCTCCGCCCGCAAGGCCTGCTTGGCAGCCGATACAGGCGTTCCAGTCACATCCAGTGCCGTCTGGAAATTCAGATCGACGAACGCCGCGATCTCTCGCCTGCGAGCGCAGCCGTCGACAGTGTCGTTCACCATGGCTGTCCGCTTGATCTCAAGGCTCAGAATGCACCGACGTTCGGTGACGGCGGTGCACTTCCTCTTTCGGACACTATTCGTCGAAGCTTCACCAGATATCAAGGGCTCCTTATGGCCCTTGTCTGGATGAATCCTACGCCCGCAGCATCTCGTTCTCCGGGTCGTACGGGCTTTCCGGGACGATCCGTGCCGGTCGGAGGTCGCCCATGACGCGAACCTGACAGTCCCGGCCCACCTCGGCGTACTCGGTCTTCACATAGCCCAGCATCAGCGACTTCTTAACGTGATGACCGTATCCGCCGGCGGTCCCGCGGCCGACCACCTCCCCGTCCATGAACACGGGCTCGTTGCCAAAACTGTCGGCATCGTCGGCGTCGATCTCCAACGTGCAGTAGGTGTTCGGCACCCCCGCCTCCTGCTGGCGGGTCAACGCGTCCCGGCCGACGAAATCGCCCTTGTTCAGGCGCACGAACCGGTTCAGGCCGGCCTCCAGGGCCGAATTCTCGGCATTCAGGTCGGTGCCCCAGAGCCGGTAGCTCTTCTCCAGCCGCATGCTGTCCATGGCGCGCAGGCCGACCAGACCGATATCGAACTCGCGCCCGGCCTCCATGATCGCGTCGTAGAGATGCGCCTGATACTCGATCGGATGGTGCAGTTCCCAGCCGAGCGATCCGACGAAGTTCACCCTCAGCGCGCGGACGGTGGGGCACCAGCCGACCGGGATGTCCTGCACCGTGAGCCACGGGAACGCCTCGTTGGAGACGTCCGCGTCCGCCAGCTTTTCCAGAACCTTGCGGGCCATCGGGCCAGCCAGAACCAGCACGCCGTACTGGGTGGTGAGATCCGACAGGAAGACCGAGCCGTCGCGCGGCAGGTGCTTGGTCAGGAAGTCCCAGTCGTAGTCGTGTCCCGCGCCCGGACCGACCAGATAGAAGCGCTCGCCATATAGCCCGCCGGGCAGGCGGGAGATGGTGAACTCCGAGCGGATCGACCCCGACGGGTTCAGCGCGTGGCTGAGACTCATCCGGCCGATCTTCTTGGGGATGATGTTGGCGACCATGTGGTCGAGCCAGGCCCGCGCTCCCGGTCCCTCGACCATGTACTTGGCGAAGGAGGACAGCTCCAGCAGGCCGACCCGCTCGCGCATCGCCGCCACCTCGTTGCCCACATGGGAGAACCAGTTGGATCGGCGGAAGGAATAGTCGTCCCTGCGGGCCACGCCCTCCGGCGCGAACCAGTTCGGCCGCTCCCAGCCGAAGCGCGCGCCCCAGACCGCGCCCGCCGCATCCAGGCGGCCGTGAATGGGAACGGTCTTGGCGGGCCGGCCGGCCTGCCGTTCTTCCATGGGGAAGTGATTGATGAAGACGTGCTCGTACGCCTCCTCGTTCTTGATCTTGGCGAAGTTCTTGGAGACCACGCCGAAGCGCCGGGGGTCGACGCCGATCATGTCGACGGACGGTTCGCCGTCGACGATCCAGTTGGCGAGTTGCCAGCCCGCACCGCCGGCGGCGGTGACGCCGAAGCTGTGCCCCTCCGACAGCCAGAAGTTCGTCAGACCGAAGGCCGGGCCGACCATGGGATTGCCGTCCGGCGTGTAGGAGATCGGGCCGTTCACGATGTCCTTGATACCGGCGTTCTCGAAGGACGGGACCCGGCTCATGCAGGCCTCCACATGGGGCATCAGCCGCTCCAGGTCGCCCGGAAACAGGTCCTTCTCGAAGGTCGAGGGCACGCCGTCGACGAAACAGGCCGGGGCGAAGCGCTCGTACGGACCGAGAATCGAGCCCATCCGCTCCTCGCGGAAATAGTACTGGCTGTCGGACTCGCGCAGCACCGGGAGTTCCGGATTGCCGGCCTCGCGGTATTCCTTCAGCGTCGGATCGACATCGGTGACGATGTACTGATGCTCGACCGGAATCGCCGGGATCTGCAGGCCGACCATCAGCGCGGTCTGGCGCGCGTAGTTGCCGGTGGCCGACACCACGTGTTCGCAACGGATCGAGCCCTTGCTCGTGTGGACGACCCATTCGTTGTTGTCGCGCTCGATCCCTGTGACCTCGGTGTGCTGGTGGATCGTGCCGCCGTGCATCCGTGCGCCCCTGGCCAGCGCCATGGTCACGTCCACAGGCGCGATATGGCCGTCCGTCGGATGCCACAGCGCACCGATCAGCCCCTCGGCATTGATCAGCGGCCAGAGCTTCTTGATCTCGTCGACGCCGACCAGATGGCATTCGACGCCGATGGTCTCGGCGGTGCACTGGTAGTTGCGGTACTCGTCCATGCGGTCGCGATTGGTCGCGAGCCGAAGGTTGCCGACGCCGTGGAAGCTGACGTCCTGGCCGGTCTCCGCCTCCAGGGTCTTGTACAGCTCGACCGAGTACTGGTGCAGCTGGCCAACCGAGTAGCTCATGTTGAACAGCGGCAGCAGGCCGGCGGCGTGCCAGGTGGAGCCGGCGGTCAGTTCAGTGCGCTCCAGCAGCACGCAATCCGACCAGCCTTTCTTGGCCAGATGATAGAGCGTGCTCACCCCGACCACGCCCCCGCCGATCACGACGACCCGAGCCGTATCCTTCATCTTCGCCTCCCGACACCTCACCGGGCCCGCCGCCCGCCAGAGGTGCAGAGTGCCGCCGATCGCACCGGTGTCCCGACACGTAGGCGACCGTCGGGTGTCGGATTTGCGGCAATGGCGGGAAGAACTATCAAGTCTAGAAGTTCAAGGTCTTTCCATGGACAATTCTATAGCTGCGCTTGATGCATAAGGTTGAATCATTCAACCATTCTCGCAGACGCCCAACAGAAACGTTAGAGTTTTCGCCATGAGCAATAAGATGTCTGTTTGAAACGATAGAAGAAATCGCTGCCCTGTGTTCATCTTCGACAAACTCTCGAAATTGCTCTCCCCATTCTTTCGAAAAAGACTGATGAAGTTCGATAATTTTTTCAGGTTTAGGGTTTTGAAACCCTTTCAAACTTCTTGCAATATATGAGGCTACCGCCGGAGAAGCCGCTTCCTCTGCGTACTCCAAAAAAATTTGAGTAAACGCATTCTCCATAAATCCGGAACACCGCACACATAAATACCTCGCCCAATGGCCCAAAATCTCTGGATCATCCTCAATTTTTGAAGAAAGATCGAAAAGATAACGTAAGTTCTGATATTCACCTGTTATCTTTCGCGACATCAATTATGCTCCAAACGCAGATACAGCTAAATTGATTCTCGCAGCAACATTTTCCTCATCCGCTGTCGAACGCAAGTATGCTGCTTGGAATTGACCATCTTGCATCAATCCGTCGTACGCTGTCTTAATTTCATGAAGATCGATTGGCGCCTCAGATCTCAGTCGTTCCGCGACGCCAACCATTACCGCTTCAAATACAGCTGCATTCAAATTCCGCTGCGGCCGAAAGGGTTTTGTCCCGAGACTGTTATAAATAACTTCGATTGCTCTTTCGAATACTACCTTAAGCTCAGAAGCCTTCTCAGCTCCGATATGCTTATTCGCACTAGAAAACTTATTCAAAAACTCTTTCATTGGGCGTTCATAATTTTCCCGATTGTAAAACATCGCCCAAAATCTTAGTATAAGCTCCTGATCTTTCAGCCTACTGTTCTTTTTTCCGAAGATCTCTCGCCAAAGACTGTTGTCGTTTACGTCATTAAGAAGTTCAACAAAAGGCCCATGGTCCACGCAGTTTCTAATTTCCTGAGGATACAGCTTTGACCCACCTGTATTTAACCTTTCAAAAACATGATAAATACTTGTATCATCATCTTCAGGTGAATTCTTGTTTAAATACAATTGTATGTATCACTGAGTCCTCGAGCTTAAGGCGATCATCCGGAGAAATTTCATCAATTGTTTTATTTGTCCAGGGTTCAGCCACATCTATTAACCTAAATTTTTTTTCTTTAAAAACTCCTTCGAAAAAATACTGGAGCGTCTTCAATCTCTGCTGACCGTCAATGATAAGATGCCTAGAAGAATCCCGTTCTTTTGCGACAAAAACGCTAGGAATAGGCAACCCTAAAAGCAAAGATTCAATGAATCTAGAGGCTTGTTTTTGCGTCCATACATAACTTCTCTGGAACTCTGGAACAAAAAACGCACCTGATTCCATACGTCTTATCAATGAATCTACTGTATAATCCGCCCCATAGCTGGAAATAGAAAAACGAACGGGCGCAGAGGCATTGAGGGAGGCTTCATCGTCAACACCATCTTGCTCCATTTCTGCAGCAGTATAGTCTGAATCGATTTCCGGTTCTTGAACGTCGGGGTGATCAATGGCACTCACAATTATCTCCTTCTCCGGAACGAACATAGACGACTTCATTCCACGTATCGTTGTCGACTCAAAGCCCGACGTCAAGGCTAGGCCACCCAAGCGGGAATGAACCGTGATCGTTCTCTCGCTCTCCATGATAGTTAAGGAGACTGCCACCAAGGCGGTGGGCCATAGGTCGTAGCGCGCCGCGGTGTTTCGCACTGCAAAACGCCACGCTTTACACGCCGCGCACCGTTGTCATAGGGTTTCGCGAAACAAAGGGCACGCAATGCCGTGCCGAACGGGGCGCGTCGTTTAGGGAGAGCGGCGCGGCCAGCGTCTAGGATGGCAAGGGGGACTATGGCGGAGCACAAGACGCCGTTCGTCCAATTCATCGAGGTCCAGAAGACCTATGACGGCGAAATTCTCGTCGTCAAAGACCTCAATCTCGACATACAGGCAGGCGAGTTCCTGACGATGCTCGGCCCCTCCGGATCGGGCAAGACGACCTGTCTGATGATGCTGGCCGGGTTCGAGACGCCGACCGAGGGCAAGATCATGCTCGGCGGTCAGGAGTTGAACAACGTGCCGCCGCACAAGCGCGGCATCGGCATGGTCTTCCAGAACTACGCCCTGTTCCCGCACATGACCGTCGCCGAGAACCTCGCGTTCCCGCTGCAGGTGCGGAAGATGTCGAAGTCCGACACCGAGGCGAAGGTCCAGCGGGCCCTCGACATGGTGGAACTGGGCGCTTTTGGCGGCCGCCGTCCGGGACAGCTGTCCGGCGGCCAGCAGCAGCGCGTCGCTCTCGCCCGCGCCCTGGTGTTCGAACCCGATCTGGTGCTGATGGACGAGCCGCTCGGCGCGCTCGACAAGAATCTGCGCGAGCAGATGCAGTACGAGATCAAGCACATCCACGAGAATCTCGGGATGACCGTCGTGTACGTCACCCACGACCAGTCCGAGGCATTGACGATGTCGGACCGGATCGCCGTGTTCAACGACGGCAAGATCCAGCAGCTCGCCCCGCCGCCCGACCTCTACGAACGCCCGAACAACGCCTTCGTCGCAGAATTCATCGGCGAGAACAACCGCCTGGTCGGGACGGTCAAGGAGGTCAACGGGGGAAGTTGCACGGTCGATGTCGATGGCCACGTCATCCAGGCCCTCAGCGTCAACCATGACGGCGTCGGCTCGCGGACGACCCTGTCGCTGCGTCCCGAACGGGTGGCGCTTGATCCCGAGCCGGGATCGATGCCGAACGTGTTCGATGCCAAGGTCGAGGAACTGATCTACCTCGGCGACCATATCCGTACACGTGTCAGTACCTGCGGCGATGACGAGTTCATCGTCAAGGTGCCGAATTCCCACGCCCACGCGTCCCTGAACCGCGGACAGCAGGTTCAGGTCGGCTGGGCCCTGGACGATTGTCGCGCGCTCGACGCCTGACATCGTTCAGAAGGGAGTCCGGTCCGGTCGCGACCCCCGGCCGGCCCAGGAACAGCAAGACTTCAGGGGCAATCGCCGGAACAATCCGGCACAACACAGGGAGACTTTTTCGATGAACCATCTGCTTAAGTCGGCAGGCGTTGCGACGATCGCCGCTGCGGCGCTCGGCTTCGCCGGCACCGCATCGGCGGCGGAAACGCTGACGATCGTGTCGTGGGGCGGCGCCTACA
Organism: Thalassobaculum sp.; assembly: GCA_048983575.1. GTDB lineage: Bacteria > Pseudomonadota > Alphaproteobacteria > Thalassobaculales > Thalassobaculaceae > Thalassobaculum. Next base: position 4,028,152 of record JBLZTD010000001.1, read on the forward strand.
CGAAGAGCCAGGTCGAGGCCTATCACAAGCCCTGGATCGAGATGACCGGCGATACCATCAATTCCGAGGACTACAACGGCGGCCTCGCCGAGGTCCGCGCCCAGGTCGAGGCCGGCAACGTGACCTGGAACCTGGTCGATGTTGAGCTCTCCGACGCCGTCCGCGGCTGCGACGAGGGCATTCTCGAGACGCTGCCCACCGACGACCTGCCGGCGGGTGACGACGGCACGGCGGCGGTCGAGGACTTCATCGCCGGCACCGTGCACGAGTGCGCGGTCGGCACCATCGTCTGGTCCACCGTCTACGCCTACGACACCACCAAGTTCGGCACGGGTCCGACCACGATCGCGGACTTCTTCGACCTTGAGAAGTTCCCGGGCAAGCGCGGCATGCGCAAGACCCCGAAGGCCAACCTGGAGTTCGCTCTCATGGCCGACGGCGTCCCGTCCGACGAGGTCTACGACCTGCTGGCCACTCCGGAAGGCGTCGAGCGGGCCTTCGCCAAGCTCGACACCATCAAGGACGACACGATCTGGTGGAAGCCGGCGCCCAGCCGCCGCAGCTTCTGGCCGACGGCGAGGTCGTGATGACCACCGCCTATAACGGTCGCCTGTTCAACGCGATCGCGAAGGAGAACAAGCCGTTCGAGATCGTCTGGGACGGCCAGGTCTGGGACATCGACCTCTGGGTGATCCCGAAGGGTGCGCCGAACAAGGAGCGCGCCTGGGAGTTCATCAAGTTCTCGACGGACACCCAGCGTCTCGCCGATCAGGCGAAGTACATCTCCTACGGTCCGGTCCGGAAGTCGTCCTTCCCGAAGATCCTGCCGGAGATGCAGCCGCACATGCCGACGGCGCCCGCCAACTTCGAGAACCCGCTGCAGAACGACTTTGAGTTCTGGGCTGACTACGGCGACGAGCTGAACGAGCGTTTCAACGCTTGGCTCGCCAGCTAAGACCTTCCGGAGGGAGCGGGTCGCCGCTCCCTCCCCCTTCATTCCTTAGACCCTTTATCCCTGCTCGTTTGAGCGTCCGACAAGCCGATTGCGGGAGTTCCGGATGGCGCACGCTGTAGAAGAGGCAGGCCCTGCCCGGCCGTTGACGATGGCCGACGGAACACCGCTGAAGGTGGCGCTGGCCCGCGCGACCCGGCGCAGCAAGATCCGCGCCTTCCTGCTGGTCGCCCCCCTGCTTCTCTTCATCCTGATCACCTTCATCTTCCCGATCGTCGACATGCTCCTGCGCAGCGTCGACAACCCCGAAGTCAACGATGCGATCCCGGCGACGGTCGCCGAACTGGAGAAGTGGGACGGCCAGGACTATCCGCCGGACGCGGTTCTGTCGGCCTTTCTCACGGAGATCGGCGACCGCAGCGACGAGCAGCGCCGCAACATCGGCCGGATGGGCGCACGGCTGAACTACGAGGACGGCGGATTCCGCTCCCTGATCAACAAGTCCCAGCGCGCCGCGCCGAAGATTCAGGAAAGCCCGCTGCAATACGCCCTGATCGGGTTCGACGACGCCTGGGAGGACAAGGACACCTGGTCGGCCCTCGACGATCTGGCAGAGGAACCCGCTTTCGCCGACATTCTGCCGCAGACGGCAGCCCTGCTGCAGGAGTGGGAAACCGGCAACTCGCCCTTCGCGGAGAAGACGCCGGGCGCAGAGGTCTATGCCGCGATCTTCGAAGAGATCGACGGCGCCGCCCGGAACGGCAGGATCGGCGCCCTGACCCCGATAATCGCCGGAGCGGATGCTGACGTCGCCGATCTGGTTCGGCGCACCGCCGACAATGCCGCAGACCTCCGCGAACGCCCACTCAAGTACGCGCTGATCGGCGTCGACAAGGACTGGGGTGAGACCCAGACCTGGAAGACGATCCAGCTCGTCTCCTCGCCGGTGACCTTCAGCTACTACCTCAACGCGGTGGACCGGACCTACGACGCCGACGGCAACATCGTGATGCAGCCGGAGTGGAAGCAGATCTACGTCCAGCTCTTCATGAAGACGATCTATGTCTCCATCGGCGTGACGGTCGCGTGCCTGATCCTGGCCTATCCGATCTCCTATCTTCTGGCGACGCTGCCTCCGTCGAAGGGCAACCTGCTGCTGATCCTGGTCCTGCTCCCGTTCTGGACCTCTCTGCTGGTGCGGACGACCTCCTGGATCGTGCTCCTGCAGACCCAGGGCGTGATCAACGACACGCTGGTCTTCCTCGGGATCCTCTCCGACGATAATCGGATCGAGATGATCTACAACATGACCGGCACGATCATCGCCATGACGCATATCCTGCTGCCGTTCATGGTGCTGCCGATGTACTCGGTGATGAAGACGATCTCGCCGAGCTACATGCGGGCCGCGCGCTCGTTGGGCGCCAACCCGGCTGGTGGCCTTCGTGCGGGTGTACATGCCGCAGACCATCCCCGGCATCGGCGCCGGGTCGATCCTGGTGTTCATTCTGGCGATCGGCTACTACATCACCCCGGCCCTGGTCGGCGGCCAGGACGGTCAGCTGATCTCGAACTTCATCGCCTATCACATGCAGAAATCGCTGAACTGGGGTCTGGCCGGCCGCCCTCGGCACCATCCTGCTGGCCGGCGTGCTGGTGATGTACTGGCTGTACGACCAGCCTGGTCGGCATCGACAACATGAAGCTCGGCTGAGCGGGAGGGACGGCGACATGGCAATTCCCAGCTTACGCGGGCCCGCTGGAACGGACCTGGTACTACCTCTACCGGTTCATCTGCGCGGCGATCTTCTTTTTCCTGATCGTCCCGATCATCGTGATCATCCCGCTCTCGCTTCAACGCGGAGCCTTACTTCACCTTCACGCCGGAGATGCTGTCGGCTCGAGCCGGACGGCGTTCTCGCTGCGCTGGTACGCCGACTATCGTGAACAACGACCAGTGGCTGCACTCGATCAAGAACAGCTTCATCATCGCGTATCGCCTCGACGCTGGTGGCGACGATCCTGGGCACCCTCGCGGCCCTCGGCCTTTCGCGCGCCGAATTGCCGTGCCAAGAGCCGTGCTGCATGGGCATCCTGATCTCACCGATGATCGTGCCGCTGATCATTTCCGCGGCAGGCGATGTTCTTCTTCTACTCCGCCCGTTCGGTTCCGACTTCGCCCTGGCCCAGACCCATGACGGGTGTGATCCTTGCCCATGCGGCGCTCGGCACGCCCTTTGTCGTCATCACGGTCACCGCGACCCTGGTCGGCTTCGACCAGTACCTTGATCCGGGCGGCGCAGACAGCATGGGCGCGGACATGCCGACCACCACGTTCTTCAAGGTGATCATGCCGCTGATCCTGCCCGGCGTGATTTCCGGTGCCCTGTTCGCCTTCATCACGTCGTTCGACGAGGTGGTGGTGGTGCTGTTCATCGGCCGGGTTCGAGCAGCGGACGATCCCACGGGCAGATGTGCGCCGGCATCCGCGAGCAGATCAGCCCGACAATTCTCGCGGTGGCGACCCTGCTGATCATCATCTCGACCATGCTTCTTGCGACCATCGAGATCCTGCGGCGACGAAACGAGAGAATGCGCGGCGTCACCTACTGACGGGTCGAATTGCAGGCGACACACCGGCGGGCCGGCAAGTTTCGCGAACCATTCGCAACAAGGCCCTGGACAATCGCCCGTCGCCACGCCATATGAGTGTCCGGACGGCACGCCAGGAGGCAGGGCCATGTATCGCGACAATTCCCTCGTTCCCAAAGAAGCCATCCGCCTGGCCGCTCTCGGCCTGCTGGCGGAGGGAGATCGGATCTACAGCGACCTCGCGGCCGAGGTGAGGGAGTTCTGCGCCCGCATCGTGGGCCCGTCCCTGGATCTGCTCGGAACGTCGATCGAGCTGCTGAAATTCGAGGGACTGATCGAGGCGGTTCCCGGCCAGGGGTCCGGCGACAGCGCCATGCTGCGGTTGAGCGACGAGGGCCGGGAAGCCCTTACCGGCTACCTGACGTCCGCCCTGCGCCCGGGCTTCTCGGATCTGAACAAGCTGGTTCTCGCTCTGAAGCTCCGGTTCATCGACCAGCTCGACGCGCAAGGCCGCGACGAGCAGTTGCACGCGCTCGAAGTGATGTACCAGGGTGAGCGCGCCCGCCTCGCGGACCTCGCGTCCCATGAGGAATGGGGTGGCGGGCTGCTGGACGATTGGCTCGACCATGAGATCGACCAGATCGACCGGCGTATCGAGTGGGTGGGCAGCCTCCGACGCTGACGTCTGACTCTGCATCTAGCGACATTATGAGGTCTGACAGGACGGCTCGTCGTGCAAGACGCGCAGTAGTTCGTCTGTGTCGAAACCGTTCCGGCGAGCGACCGAAACCAGATCCGAGAGAGTTTCCTCGTCGAGATCGGGGCTGCGCGCCAATATCCAGAGATAGTCACGCGTCGGGCCGGAGACGAGCGCATAGCGGTACGCGTCGCGATCCAGATGGAAGACGTGATACCCGCCGGCGAATGGCCAGAAGAAGGTGACCGACAGACTGGCCAGGTCGGAGGCGTCCTGGAACGTGGCGGTCCCCTCCACCTCGCTCCACCCGCACTCCGCCGGATCGTAGCCCCTGTTCAGAACGCCGACCGTCCCGTCATCGCCCAGCGTGTAGGTCGCCGTGACGTTGGTCAGCCCCTCCTCGAAGGAATGATCGAGGCGCATGATCTCGTACCAGGTCCCCGCGTATCGCGAGACGTCGAAGCCTTTCACCGGCTCGATCCCAGACGGCACGCCGGTACAGCCGACGAGGCCAAGGAAGATCGCGAGGGTCCAAAAGGTGCGGAAGGAGCACATCGGCTAAGCCTCCAGTCTATTCCGCCGCCGCCCGGTTCCTGGCCGTAGCGGCCTGGCGAATGAAGCCGGCGATCCAGGCTCCCATCTGCGCATGGTGCAGGGGCTTCTGCAGCGACGCCTTGCCGGTGGCGAACACGTCGGCGCCGATCCGGTCGCGCCGCAGGTCCAGCAGACGGTTCACGATCGGAATGTTCATCTCCGGGTGGCCCTGGAAGGTCAGGATACAGCCGCCGATCCGCAGCATGGCGTTCGGGCAGAACTCGGTGCCGGCCAGCACCACCGTCTCCTCCGGAACGGCGACGACCTGATCCTGATGGCTGACGACCACATTGGGGGTGTCCGGGCCGTCCGGCATCCAGTCCTCCCGCTTGAGCACCGGGTGGGTGTGCACCCCGATCCCCCAGCCCTTCGGCGACTTCACCACCGCGCCGCCCAATGCCTTGGCGATCAGCTGATGCCCGAAACAGCCGCCGATCAGGATCTTTCCGGCCGCCTTCGCGTCACGCACGAACTGCTCCGCCCGGCGGATCCAGTCCAGGTCTTCGTAGACTCCGTGCGTACTACCGGTGAAGAGATAGACGTCGTGCTCGTCGACGGACACCGGGAAAGCGCCCTCGATGACCATCGACCCGACGAATGTCGCGTCGGGGAGATGCGGCGCCAGCAGCCGGGTGAACATGTCCAGATAGGGATCGAGCACATCCTCGAGGTCGGGCCCGACATGGGCGCATACCATCACGCAGACCCGCATTCTATGGTCCCCCTAGAGGATGTGCTGGCCACCGGTCACGAAGATCTCGGTGCCCGTGACATAGGCGCTGTCGTCGCTGCAGAGATAATAGATGGCTCCGGCGACATCCTTCGGCTCGCCCAGCCGCTGCAGCGGAATCCGCGGGATGAGCACCTCGGTTTCCGGCGACAGCATCGCGGTCTCGATCTCGCCGGGTGCGACCGCATTGACCCGCACGCCGAGTTCGGCGAACTCGTTGGCCATCTCACGGGTCAGGGCGGACAGCGCCGCCTTCGAGGTCGAGTAGGCGGAACCGGCGAAGGGATGGATCTCGTGACCGGCGATCGAGGTGATGTTCACGATCGCCCCTTTGCCCCGGTGGAGCGATCCGGCGAAATCCACGCGCCAACTTCAGGGGCGCGAAGAAGTTCACCTCGAACACCCGGTGCCAGGCCTCCAGATCGCCGTTCAGGACGCCGAGCCGCTCCTTGAAGGCGGATTTCGGCGACCATCCGGCGTTGTTCACCAGGGCGTGCAGCGGCTTGTCGCCGAGCCACTCGTTCGCCTCCGCGATGAAGGCATCGAGACTTTTCGGATCCGACAGGTCGGCGGAGATGTGCCAGGCCCGATCGGGATCGCGAAGGCATTCCGCCGGCGGTGCGTCCCGCGAACAGGTCAGAAGGCGCCAGCCACGGCGCATGAAAATCTGGACCGTGGCATGGCCGATACCTCGGCTCGCCCCGGTGAGCAGCATGAGTTTTGACTCGTCGGACATGATCGGAGCCTATCCCCAACCGGCGGCTCCGTCACCATCCGCAACGCGGCGTTCCACGGATTCCGGGGACACCTGCACGACCTCTGCTGCATCCGGTTTCCGGTACACCCACGATCAGCGGTGACCGTCGATTTCGGACAACCACGGAACCGCGCCGGCCGCCGCCAATCTCGCCCCGCCCAGCGTTTCGAAGCGGGCGGCAGAGAAATACTGAACCGGCATCCATAGCCCGGCATCTTCCGGATCGCGCCGGAATTCTTCGAAACCGAAACTGCCGTCGGGGCGCGAGAAGAAATCGACGCAGCGGTCGTGCTGGCGGTTCTCGACGCTGTCGAAAACCCGCCAGCCCTCCTCCAGCCGCCGGGACACGCTCCCTACCGGACGCTTACCACCCGGAAGGTCTGCATATCCCCATCATGTTCGGTGATGGAAACGTACTCCCCCTCGACGAAGTGATGACGGTCGAACTTGAAGATCGGTTCGTCCTCCTCACCCTCCTCGTGGGTGATGCCGTCGTAGTGGAACATCCATCTGTTTCCGCGGCCGTGGACGAGGTGCCCGGTCTCCTCGGCCTCGCCGTTCCAGAACCGGCGGAAGGTGCAATCCCTGCGCACCTTCGACCACGCTTCATGATCGAGCGAACCGTCGTCGGTCAGAGGGGCCTTGAACTCGTAGCCGCGGGACGCGTTGCCCTCGGGAAACTCGGGGCTGCGCGCCAGCTCCAGGCGAATGGTTCGCACGGTCATACCGCAATATCCTTCGCTATTCTCATGCCTATCGCGCCAGCATCATCGGCACCGAGCCCTCGGTCAAGGCGTCGTCCGTGACCCCGCCCATCACGAATTCCCGAACCCGGCTATGGCTGTAGGCGCCGATCAGGATCAGGTCCGCATGGTGTTTGCCGGCCTCGACCTCGAGGGTCGCGGCGACCCCCGCCTTGTCCATTTCGGCCGTCACCGCATCCGCCTGCACCCCGTTGGCCTTCAGCGTCGCCGAGAGCTCACCGGGATCGGCCGACACGTCTCCGTCGGCGACCGTCAGGACGACCACCTTCTCCGCCCGCATCAGCAGCGGCATCGCCATGGAGACCGCGCGCGCCGCCTCCGCCGAGCCGTTCCAGGCGATCAGGATCTTGGTCCCGATCGTCTCGATATCGGCATCTGGAACGAGAATGACGGGCCGGCCCGCCTCCATTACGGCCACTTCCATGAGCGCGGCCCGGTCAGGGCTGACATCCCTGGGGGCCCGGCCGCAGATGACCGCGTCGCACACCCGCTCGGCGGCGACCTCCACGCCCGGCACCGGGCCGACAAGGTCCGCGAAGCTGGCGGTCACGCCAGCCGAACCGGGCTCCCCGCCAACCTTCGCGCCGGCCGCCGCGGCCCAGTCATCGAAGGTCTTCTTCGCCTTCTCGGCACGCTCCCGGGACCCTTTCTCGGCCGCGCTCATGACCTCGTCGATCATCGCGGCGCCGAACCCTTCGCCGACGATCGGCAACACATCCCGCGGATCTCGCCGCAGCACCCTGGCGTCGACGTAGCCGCCGGATGACTTGAGCAGCTTTCCGGCCGCATCCAGGGCCGCACGATCGCCGAGTTCTCCAAGCAGCGGAACGAAGATCCGTTTCATGTCATGCCTCCATGGCAGGTGTCGGGTCGGGCGGGCGCCCTCTCATATCTGGAGGCTAGGTCACCCGATGCAAATCGACTTTGATGCAGATCAACCGACACGGGATGCCATTCAGACGGCTAGGGAAACAGCCGTTGGACGCTCCACGGTTGGCCTTCCGCCTGACGGGTAAACACGAACCGGTCGTGCAGTCGAAAAGCGCCGTCGTGCCAGAATTCGATCCGCAAAGGCGACAGCCGGTAGCCGGACCAGTACGGTGGGCGCGGCACCGTCTCGTCGGGATACTCGGCGTCGAAGCGCTCGACCGCCTGCATCAGCGTCCCGCGGTCGGAAAGAGGCCGCGACTGCTGCGACGCCCAGGCGCCGATTCGGCTGTTGCGCGGCCGGCTGTCGTAGTACGTATCCGCCTCAGCCGCCGAAACCGGCGACACCGGTCCTTCGAAACGGACCTGACGGCGCAGGGACTTCCAGTGGAACAGCAGCGCGGCGAAAGGGTTCACCGCAAGCTGCAGCCCTTTCTGGCTCTCCGTGTTGGTGTAGAAGACGACCCCGGAATCGTCGATCTCCTTCATCAGGACGATCCGGGCCGACGGCCTGCCGTCCGAGCCCGCCGTCGCCAGGGTCATCGCGTTGGCGTCGTTGACCTCGCCCGCCTCCGCGTCGGCGAACCAGAGCCTGAATTGTTCGAACGGGTCGTCGGTCTGCGGCTCGAAGATCGGCGTATGGTCACTCATCGTCTGGATCCCTCGATGCGGAGTGGGCGAAACGGCCGGACGGCGGTGCGACGTCGCCCGATAGACGCCTTATTTAGCATCGATTGTCCGAAAAGATCGCTACGGCGACGGAATATCGCGCCCTATCGATCGGTCCAATGGAGCGACGGAAACCGGCGGACCGTCCGTTTCCAAGGTGTAACGCCCAGGATCGTCGGCGCCGATGCGCCCCCCGCTCGGTGCCGGTTGGGGATTGAAGGGGAACTCTTCCGGCGCGTGCTCGTTTCGAACATGTGCGTTGGGTCAATGTGAAAGGTAAGTCATCATGTTCCGCAAGACAGCCATCGTTGCCATTTCCGCCGCTGCGCTCAGTCTCGGCGCATGCGCCGACAGCGGCACGAAGCAGACGGGCGGCGCCATCCTCGGCGGCATCGGCGGGGCCGTTGCCGGCTCCCAGTTCGGCGGAGGCAAGGGCAAAGTGGCGGCCGTCGCTGCGGGCACCCTGCTTGGCGCGCTGATCGGCAGCGAGGTCGGCAAGTCGCTCGACCGCGCCGACAAGGCCGCGCTCGCGAATACCACGCAGGCCACCTTGGAGAACCAGCCGAGCGGGGCCACCTCGACGTGGAGCAATCCCGATTCGGGCAACCACGGAAGCGTGACCCCGACCCGTACCTATCAGACCAATTCCGGCCAGTACTGCCGCGAGTATCAGCAGACCATCGTGGTCGGCGGCCGCTCGGAGCAGGCCTTCGGCACCGCCTGCCGTCAGCCGGACGGCTCCTGGAAGGTCGTGAACTGACCGCCATAGGACTCCGCCGTTCACTAAAGCTTGATCCCGGAGGACCTCTGGCCGGACACTCGGGTTCCTGGTGTCTGTTTGAAGGTCCTCCGGCAATGCCGACGCGTATGGCCGCGTTCCGGAAACTCTGTGCGCGCCGACCGACCCTTGGAGTTGGCGGATGAGCGATCCGTACAAAATTCTTGGCGTCAGCCAGTCGGCAAGCCAGGACGAAATAAAGTCCGCCTACCGCAAGCTTGCGAAGAAATACCATCCTGACCTGAACCAGGATAACGCCGAAGTCGCCAAGAAGTTCCAGGAAGTGAGCGCCGCCTACGACCTGCTGGGCGATCCGGCCAAGCGCAAGCGCTACGATCGCGGCGAGATCGATCCGGAAGGGCGCGAGCGTCGGGGGCGCGGCAGTTTCTGGAGCAAGGGATGGAAGTCGCGGAGCGGCTATCCCGGCGGCGGCGCGGGATCCGGCCGCAGCAGCACGTTCAATTTCGACGATGATTTCGACGGCGATCCCGGCGGCGGGGCGGATCCGATCGAGGAGATCCTTAAGCAGTGGCGCGCCAGCAAAGGCGGCACCGCATGGACGGGTCCCTCTCCCGGTGCCGGTGCGAAGTCGTCGCCCCGTCGAAGCTCCCAGGATCTGCGCTATCGGCTGAAGGTGCCGTTCGTCGAAGCGGTTGCCGGCATCAAGAAGCGGGTCACGCTGGCAGCGACGGCAAGGTCGTCAATCTGACGATTCCGCCGGGGGCCGAGGACGGCACGGTCCTGCGCCTGAAAGGCCAGGGCAAGCCAGCCCACGGCGCTCTACCCGCAGGCGACGCCTATCTCGAACTGAATGTCGAACCGCACGCCCATTTCAGCCGGGACGGCAACGACATCCTGCTCGACCTGCCGATCACCCTGCAGGAAGCGGTTCTAGGCGCGAGCGTCACCGTACCGACCGTGCACGGGCCGGTTTCCCTGAAAATTCCCAAGGGCTCGAACGGCGGCAAGCGCATGCGCCTGCGCGGCAAGGGGGTGCCGTCGAAAGGCGACGGCGAGGACGGCGATCAGTATGTGACTCTCCGTCTCGTCCTCCCCGAGACGCCCGATGCCGACCTGATCCAGTTCATCGAGAAATGGGGCGCCACCCACGCCTACAATCCGCGCAAGCACCTGGGGTGATCCCCGGTGCCTCCGACCGGACCGGTCACTCCGCCGGGCTGTCCGGACGCCGCGGCAGAGAGATGATGCCGGCCCCGCTCCCGCGGTCCGCACCCTCGGCGATCGAGGCATCGATCACCTCGGCCAGCGACACGCCCAGCAGCCGGTCCTCCGCATCCGCCAGCCGGCCCAGAAGCTCGGGAACCGACCCCAGCTTCTCGTCGAGCATTTCGACCATCTTCTCATTCCTCTCGAGTTCCCGGATTTAAACCGAGAGAGACTCCGAGGTCCCGGGCCAGATCGGCAACGGTGGCATGGCGGAGATCGCGGGTCAGACTGTAGTTGTCCTCGTCCGTGGCGGCGATGTACCCGGCCACCCGCAGCGCTTCGACCACGGAATCCCGGGCATCGAGCGGCAGGGCATCCGCCAGGGCCTCGGCATCCACCGTTCCGCCGGTTCGGGCCTTCGCGGCGATCACGGCCATCAAAGCGACTGCGGCTTCCAGTCGAAGGGCCGGGGAGAGGGTGGCGGTCACGCCCGGTTCTCTCGACCGCCACCATTCGGGAAAGGAGGCGGCGAAGACGGCCCCGAACAGCACGATGGTCCAGCCCAGATAGAGCCAGATCAGGAAGATCGGCACGACGGCCATGGCGCCGTAGATCGTCTGATAGGTGGGAAAGGCCGTCAGATAGGCCCGAAAGCCCCATTTCAGCAGTTCCAGCATGATCCCGCTGACCGCGCCGCCGATGAAGGCGTCGCGCGGACGGACCTGACGGGCCGGGACCAGCATGAACATCACCGTGAAGGCGATGGTCTGGATCAGCGCCGCGAAGACGCGTTGCACGATACCGTCGCGGCTGACCATCTCCAGCGGGGCAAGGCCGGAACCGTCCCAGGTGAAACGGTGGATCGCCGAGAACACGTCCGTGGTCAGCGAAAAGCTGGCAGCGAGGAGCAGCGGCCCTAGGGTCAGCATCGTCCAGAAGATCAGCAGGCGGGAAACCAGCGTGCGGTTGCGCTCCACCCGCCATATCCGATTGAACGTGGCCTCGATGGTGGCCAGCAGCAGCACGGCCGAAAAGCCGAGGGCGACCACGCCGACGGCCGTCAGGTTCGTCGTGTTCTTGGTGAAATTGGCGATGTAGCTGCGGACCTCGAACCCGACTTCGGGCACAAGGTTCTCGAACAGCAGCGCCTCCAACCGTTCCTGGATCGCTTCGAACGCCGGAAACGCGGAGAAGATCGCAAAGGCGATCGCCAGCAGCGGCACCATCGCCAGCAGCGTCGTGTAGGTCAGGGCGGCCGCCGACTGCGCGCCCTGATCCGCGTAGAAGCGGCGGACCGCGTACACAACGTAGTTCGCGATATCGGCGGCGATTCGCGTCGCCTGCCCCATGCGCCATGCGTCGAGCCGGCTCGGCGCGGTCTTGTTCTGCGAGGATTTCATGGAGCCATTCTACCACGAGGACGCGCACGGCGCGCTCGCTTGCGGGTCATGGTCGATGGTGTAGGATGCTGGACTGTATGCTGACCGGCGATATCGAGGACTGAATGACTAAGGATCCCCGCATCATGGCGGGCAAACGTGGCCTGATCATGGGCGTGGCAAACGACCGTTCTATCGCCTGGGGCATCGCCAAGGCCGCGGCCGACCAAGGCGCGGAGCTTGCCTTCACCTATATGGGCGAAGCTCTGGAGCGTCGGGTGCGCCCGCTCGCCGACCAGCTCGGCAGCAAGATCGTGGCCCCCTGCGACGTGGGCGACGATGCCAGCGTCGATCAGGTGTTCGAACGGATCGGCGAGGCATGGGGCGGACTGGATTTCGTCGTCCACGCCATCGCCTATTCGGACAAGGACGAGCTCAAGGGCAAGTACCTCGACACCACGCGCGAGAACTTCCAGCGCACCCTCGATATCTCCTGCTACTCGTTCACGTCGGTCGCCAAGCGAGCCGCGCCGCTCATGAACGCCGGCGGCAGCCTGCTGACGCTGACTTATTACGGCGCCGAGCGGGTGATGCCGCACTACAACGTGATGGGCGTCGCCAAAGCGGCGCTGGAGGCGAGCATCCGTTACCTGGCCGTCGACATGGGCGACAAGGGCGTGCGGGTCAACGGCCTGTCCGCCGGGCCGATGAAGACCCTCGCCGCCTCCGGCATCGGCGATTTCCGCTATATCCTGAAGTGGAACCAGTACAACTCGCCGCTGCGCCGGAACGTCACGCTCGAGGATGTGGGCGGCGCCGGGGTCTATCTGCTGTCCGACCTGTCGACCGGCGTGACCGGCGAGATCCATCACGTCGACTGCGGCTACAACATCGTCGGGATGAAGGCGGTCGACGCCCCGGACATCTCCGTCGTCTGACCGGAAACGGGATTCAAGCTCATGGCCAGCAACGGTTTCGGCCAGGTTTTCCGGGTTTCGACCTGGGGCGAAAGCCATGGTCCGGCCATCGGCTGCGTGATCGACGGCGTGCCGCCGCGGGTGCCGCTGACCGAGGCCGACATCCAGCACGACCTCGACCGCAGGCGCCCCGGACAGTCGCGCCATACCACTCAGCGCCGCGAACCGGACGAGGTGGAGATCCTGTCCGGCGTGTTCGAGGGCCAGACCACCGGCACGCCGATCAGCCTGGTGATCCACAATCAGGACCAGCGATCCAAGGACTACGGCGAGATCAAGGACCGCTACCGGCCCGGCCACGCCGACTACACCTACGACGCCAAGTACGGCATCCGCGACTATCGCGGCGGCGGGCGATCCTCGGCGCGCGAAACCGCCATGCGGGTCGCCGCCGGCGCGGTCGCCGCGCAAGGTCCTGTGCCGCCGGCTCGGCAACGCGTTCTCCGTGCGCGGCGCTCTGGTTGCAGATCGGCCCGCACGCCATCGACCGGTCGCAACTGGGACTGGGCGCGAAGTGCAGCAACAACCCGTTCTTCTGCCCCGACCCGGCAGCCGCTGAACGGTGGGAAGACTATCTCGACGACGGTCCGCAAGTCCGGCTCCTCCGTCGGCGCGGTGATCGAGGCCGTGGCCACCGGCGTGCCGCGCCGGCCTCGGCGAGCCGATTTACGGCAAGCTGGATACCGATCTGGCGGCGGCGATGATGAGCGATCAATGCGGTCAAGGGCGTGGAGATCGGCGACGGGTTCGCCGCCGCGGCCATCGCCGGCGACGAGGACGTCGGACGAGATGCGCATGCGAAGACGGCAAGCCGATCTTCACTCTCGAACAATGCGGGCGGCATTCTCGGCGGCATCTCCACCGGCCAGGACGTCGTCGTCGCGCTTCGTCGGTCAAGCCGACCTCCTCGATCCTCACCCCGCGTGCCTCCATCGACCGAGTTCGGCAACGAGGTCGAGGTGATCGACCAAGGGCCGTCACGATCCCTGCGTCGGCATCCGCGCGGTCCCGGTGGGCGAGGCGATGATGGCCTGCGTCCTGCTGGACCACCTGATGCGCCACGAAGCCCAGGTCGGCCCGATCGGGTGAGCTTGGTTATCGACTACCAGAAGTGAAATTCACTCTGGAAGACTAAGGCCGTCAATTAAACTCGCGCCCCATTTCACCAGACTCAACCGATTTTCGAAACCATACCTCACAAATGCCTGACTATAATCAATCATTTCCTCATTTTTCATGCTATGATCGGTAAAAAATCGCCACCAACCTTCGGAACGATTACGTATTTGGTCTGGCCATTCATCAAACTTAAAAAAATCCTTTGCATCCCGCCAAGTCATACGCCCTTCTCTTGCCTTCTGATAAATATCTGGTCGGATTTGACGAATTACAGCAAGCCCCGCGATCAGCGGGGCTAATCGTAGGGTATTTCCAGATGTCGCCGCATAAGCTAACGCTGCATGGGCAGCTATTCTTTCTATTGTTCTTAGTGATATACCATAGATTTCAGAAATTATTATAATTTGTCTTTTAATTGTCTCATCGATACCCCCTTCACTGATATTTAACCCCATAGATTCCCATAGAAAAAACACATACCTCTCCGATGAGGAAGCGCGATCCAATCGATCTATCGGTAAAGTCACCCGCAGATCGTAAAATTTTTCGAGATAAAGTAATCCATCTGTGTTCGACCCGTAAGCGCCCTCAACGGACGCCTTTAATTGTATCATGTTTGATACCAAAACAAAAACCACTCCATTGACTGAGAAAAGATGCTTAATTCTTTCCAAAATATTCAATGAAAATGTTGGTTTGCACCTATCTAGTTCATCAATTATAATGATAACTGGAAAATTATTGCTTTCAGAACATTCGACGTCTGTCTCTTCGGGTGAATTTTTTTCAGCGATATTCTCCGCTAGTTGCTCCAACGTTTCACGGAAACGATTCAATATGTAGCGCTCATTCTGCGCAGAGCTCAGGCGTTCAGCGATCTCGCGCTCGGCAGCTTCTGCTATTGCATTTCCAGTTTGCTCGAAAGCAGAGACAGCAACACTTCCGAAGCTTTTCACATCATCTTCACTTAGCGCGCCAGCAGTTAAAGCTTTTACAGCAATTCTTCCTGCCACCGGAAGCAACGCAACGCCAACTTTCTTCGCACAATCATATATCGACGAAACAACTGGTTCCTGCTCACCAAACTCCCTCTTAGCCACGGCAATAATCTCTGCCGATAGAGCAACGAAGGCGTCCTCGTGGTGATCATTCGCAAATGCATCAAATTCAATTACACAAGCACCAGTTTTTCTGAGAAGCCCCGCCCATTGCTTAACGAACGTCGACTTGCCACTGCCCCAAGGTCCGTCGATCAGAAGGGTTAGAGGCTGATCAACGGACGAAACCAACTTGGAAAGCCGGTCTCCAAAAACACTGTATCCAAAGAGGTCATTTTCAGGCGTAAACCCTTCATTTGGGTCGATAATCGGCGACATCGGCGCTAAACGCATATTCACCCCCTAAAGTAGTGTTTTCCTACAATAATTAACCTATAAGATTCCAGCAAGAATTCTCCTGCTCGCTGGATGTTCGACATCAGCTCCAAACTCACCCTATGTTTAAGCCTTATCACAGTAGGCTATTAGGTCCCCATGCGCCGTTTCATCGTCGGATTTCTCGCCACCATCGGCGTCGTCGTGATCGTTCTTCTCGGCGGGCTGGTGGCCGCCGGATTGTGGTGGGCCGACGGGTTCGGCGATGCCGAGCCGCTGCCGGAGCGGATCGTGCTGGAACTCGATTTCAACGGCCCGATCGACGAGGCGCCCCTGCTGCCGGAACTGGCCGGGCTGCTCGACGAGGACGCCCCACTGTCGCTGATCGACTATGTGGACGCCATCGACCGGGCGGCGACGGACCCGCGGGTCACCGGCCTCTTCGCCGACCTTTCGACCCTCTCCCTCGGCCTCGCCCAGGCGCAGGAACTGCGCGCCGCCGTCTTCCGCTTCCGCAGCGCCGGCAAGACCGCCATCGCCTTCGCCGACAGCTTCGAGAGCGGCGGCAACGGCCCCTACTACCTGGCCAGCGCCTTCGACCGCATCTGGTTGCAGCCCTCGGGTATGCTCGGTCTGACCGGCCTGCAGCTCGAGTTTCCGTTCGCGGCCGGGCTGCTCGATCGGCTCGGCCTGCGCGCGGAGTTCGAGAAGCGGTACGAATACAAGGGCGCGGCCTCAGCCGTCACGGAACGGCGCATGCCACCGGCCCTGCGCGAGAACATGACGCGGGTCGCGGAGTCCCTGTTCGGTCAGGTGGTCAGCGGCATCGCCACCGCCCGGCGGCTCGGCGGCGGCGCCGTCCAGAGCGTCGTCGACCGGGGCCCGCTGCTGGCGCGCGAGTCCGTCACCAACGGTCTGATCGACAGCCTCGGCTACCGCGAGCAGGCCCGGGCCATGCTGGAAGGCGAGACCGCCACCGTCGGCCACTATCTGGACGGCGCGGGGCGCCCGCACGGCGACGGCACACGGATCGCGCTGGTGCAGCTTGACGGCGCCATCGTCCGGGGCGCCGGCGGCGGCCTGACCGGGCGCGGCGACGCCGCTTCCGGGCCGGTAGTCGCGGCCCTCGACGCCGTGCGAGCGGATCCCGACGCCAAGGCGCTGATCCTGCGGATCTCATCCCCCGGCGGCAGCTATGTCGCCTCCGACACCATCCGTCACGCGGTGGAACGGGTGCGCGAGAGCGGCCGGCCGGTCATCGTCAGCTTCGCCGACGTCGCGGCGTCCGGCGGCTACTTCGCCGCCCTCGCCGCCGATCACATCATCGCCCATCCGGGCACCCTCACCGGCTCCATCGGCACCCTGGGCGGCAAGATCAGCGCAGCGGAACTGCTGCGCGACTGGGACGTCACGATCGGCCGGATCACCATCGGTGAGAATGCCGGCATGTTCTCGCCGACCGAACCGTTCACCGACAGCCAGCGCGACCGACTGCGCCGGCTGCTGGACGCCGTCTATGCCGATTTCACCGGCCGCGTCGCCGCCGCCCGGCGGCTGTCGGAGGACGAGATCGACGCCCTGGCCCGTGGTCGCGTCTGGACCGGGGAGGACGCCCGCCGGGTCGGGCTGGTGGACGCCGTGGGCGGCTATGCCGAAGCCCTGCAACTCGCCCGCCAGGCGGTCGGCATCCCGCCCGACGCGCCGGTCGAGCGGGTTCGCTACCCGGAGGAGGAGGACACCTGGGAGCGGCTGCTGGAGCTGCTGCGCGACAGGGACTTCGTCGCGGCCCTCCAGGCCCTTGCAGCGGTCGCCCGTCAAGCTCATATCCTGGTGGAGGACCTGGAAGCGGTCGGACTTCGGCTCGACGGGACCGATGGACGCATCCAGACCCGAGCGCCCGCCGTCGTGATACAATAAGCGTCGACCGTCCGGACTTCGGTCGGTCAACCGGAGAGACCGCCATGTTCCGCCCAGATCTCCTGCAGCTCATCCTCGGCTTTCTGCCTCCCTTGCGGCCACAGTCCCTCCGTCTGGCGCTGCCCGCGCTGCTGCTGGCCATGGTCTTCGCCATACCGGTCGCCGTCACGCCGTCCGGCGCCGCCGCCCAGGAGGAGACGAGCTCCACCCGGGAGCGCAAGGAGGAGGAAAAGGCGCGGCGCAAGGAGCACAAGCAGTTCAATCGCGAGATCCAGTACCGCCGGGTCGTCGGGCCCAGAGTCCTGCCGATCGGACCGTTCTCCATTTCCCTCTTCGTCAACGGCCAGCCGCTGGAGGCACGGATCCGTGTTGCCATCCAGGCAGTGACCGAAGCGGCGAAGGCCACCCTCGACGGCCAGAAATGGGCGGTGAACGGGATCGTCTATCCGCTCGCCGTCCGGCTTTACGAGAACGGCCGACCGACGCGCGAGCAGATCGAGCTGTTCAAGATGGAGGCCCAGACCCAACTCTCGGCCCGCTATCCGGACATGATCGAGGAAGTCTTCATCGAGTCGCTGATATAGCGGCACCGGTTTCGTCCCGCTCCAACCCCGCGCGAGTAGTCCCGATCCGTCAGCGCCCCAGCGCGACGATTTCGCAGAACGGGCTGTGCTTCGAGACGACCTGATCGTCGGAGCGCTCCAGGATATCCGCCTGAGACGTATGAAAGCCCTGGCGCTGAAGCAGGCGCACCACCTCAATGATATAGTCCGTGTCGGACCGGACCTCGCCCTCGTCGAACAGGGCGCGGCTGAGGGTCGTTCCGAACTCGGTCAGCCGGTAGCAGGACAGGACGAGCTGCTTGTCCGGATGATCGTGGGTGATCCGCAGCGCCTTGTCGGCATAGAGCAGATTGGTGGAGAACCGGTCCTCACGCTGGCTCTGGAACACGCGGTTCAGATCCCGGTTCGTTCGGACCAGCCCGTACTCCTCCAGCAGCAAAATGTCGTCGGACGTCACGTCCTTGCCGTCGAAGAAGGACTGCTCCAGGCGGACCACGAAATTGTTCACCACAAAGGCCGCGAACCGGCGAAACAGGGCGAGACCGCTCTTCGACAGGATGGGCAGGCGGGCCAGGGTGCTGCGCGGCACGGCCCCCGGTCGCCTGACCTCCTGAACGAGCAGACGGGCCCAGAGACGGCAGAACTCCGGGTCGGCGGTATCGGCCGCATGGGTGAAGAACGCCGCCGCCCAGTCCTGATCCGCTGTGCCGTCGGTGATGTCGTCGGGCAGGATGCGCAAGGCCCGCTGCAGGATCGCCTCGATGTTGAGCTGGCGCCGGCTCTCCACATGCTCCAGCCGCTCGGACACCCGGTCGCCGAGACCGCCGTCGCCGCCGATTTCGGCGCGGTTGAGCTGCAGGCCACGCACCCAGTCGCGCTGGGCGGACCCGAGCGCCGCGACGACCATGTCGTTGAGCCGGGCGAGAGCGGGCGCGGTGGCTGATGCCAGCTGACCCGACGGCTTCGGCAGGCCGAGCCTCGGCGCCTCGGGTTCAGGCGCGCTGGGGCCAGCCTGTGTGCCGACCGGAGGCCGATCTCCGCCGAGCGTGCTCATCGTCGCCTCTCCCGCCTGTGGACCGCAAATCCCCCGACCGGACCGAGCGTATCATAGGCGACGCGCCGAAATCAGGAACTCGATATTCCCCTCCGGACCGGTGATCGGCGACGGCACGACGCCGTCGATCCGCCACCCGCCGAGACCGTCGAGCCACGCCCGGATATCGTCGCAGACAGCCGCGTGAACGTCCGGGTCCCTGACCACGCCGCCCTTGCCGACCTGGGCCCGGCCGGCCTCGAATTGCGGCTTGATCAGAGCCACCAACCGGCCGCCCGGCTTCACCATCGACAGGGCGGCCGGCAGGACCGTCTTGAGGGAGATGAAGCTGGCGTCGCACACCACCAGATCCACCGTCTCCGGCACCTGCTCCGCCGTCAGGTGGCGGGCATTGGTCTTCTCCAGCACCACCACCCGATCGTCGTTGCGCAGCTTCCAGGCAAGCTGGCCGTGTCCCACATCGACCGCATAGACCTTCGCCGCACCGCCCTGAAGCAGCACATCCGTGAATCCGCCGGTGGACGCACCGACGTCGATGGCGACCGCATCGGTCGGGTCGATGGCGAAATGCTCGATCGCATGGGCGAGCTTCAGGCCGCCGCGGGAAACCCAGGGATGATCCTGGCCGCGGATTTCGAGCGCGATGTCCTCGGCCACCTGCTGGCCGGCCTTCTCCATCTTGCGCTCTCCCGAGAAGACCTTACCCGCCATCACGAGAGCCTGAGCCCGGGTGCGGGACTCGACGAGGCCCCGGTCGACGAGAAGCTGATCGAGGCGTCGCTTCATGGGATTCGCCATTCGAACATCGCTGGGAATGTCATGAGCGCCACCTTACAGATCCGGACCCGCAGGGCCAGTGCATCGATGCCTCGATCTCTTTTAGGGCTTAGACTGGCCCTTGGGTGACAGCGATGCCGATCGGGGCGCGCGCGGGGAAGGAGTGGAGACGATCGAGGAAACGAGTGACACGCTCCGTGGGGACCGGAAGACCGGCACGCCGGCACGGGCAGCCCTACCGCTGCTCGCCCTGATCGCGGTCCTTATCGCAGGGTGCGGGGTCGTGGAGCGGGCTTCGGTCGCGCCTCCCCCTTCCGTCGCGCTCGGGCCCTTGGATCTTGAGCGCCCGCTGGGCCCCGCCTCAGGGCGCCAACTGATCGCCCTGAAGGACGATCCGGACCGGTGTGTGGCCACCCTGAACAGCTCGGCCCTGAAGGTGCGCCCCCTGCCCGACCGCAGGACCGGGAGCTTCTGCAGATACAGCAACGTGGTGCAGATCATGCGGTCGACCGTACCCTATTCCGGACCGGTGCATCTGACCTGCCCGATGGCGGCCGCACTCTATCTGTGGGAGCGCGACGTCGTCGGTCCGGCCGCGATGAAGCATTTCGGCAGCAGGCTCGTGCGGCTCGACCACATGGGCACCTATTCCTGCCGGCGCATCGGCGGCGGCACCTCCGGACGGCCGAGCGAACACGCCGTCGCCAACGCGATCGACATCTCCGGGTTCCGGTTGGAGAACGGACGCAGGGTCTCCGTCCTCAGAGACTGGACCGGGGGAAGTGCGACGGAACGGGCGTTCCTGCGCGAAGTCCGCCGGGGCGCCTGCGATGTCTTCCAGGTCGTCCTCAGCCCCGACTACAACGCCGCCCACCGGGACCACTTCCATTTCGACATGGGACGCTACGGCCTGTGCCGGTGACGGCCGTTTAGGGTTAATGCGTGTTAACCGTTTGAATTCGAGCGACGCTGCCGGGACAATGCAGCGATACCCAATCCGGTGAGGCTGTTCATGCTGCAGGATCGCTACGGCAATACTCTGACAACCCAATCATCGACCGCCCGCGACGCGTATGTCGACGGCATCGACCGTTTCCTGGCCGCCCAGTCGGGTGCGGAGGAAGCGTTCGAGGCCGCCGTCGCCGCCGATCCGGATTTCGCGCTCGGGCAGATCGGCCTCGCCCGCATCCGTCAGGCCATGGGCCAGGGCCACGACGTGGCCGGACCGGCCGCGCGGGCGGCGGAGCTTGCAGCGGGAACGACGGAGCGCGAGGCGGCGCATCTCAACGCCCTCGGCCTGCTTGTCGCCGGCCAGGGTCCGGCGGCCTACAAGGCGATCCGAGCCCACCTGCTGGACCATCCGCGCGATGCCCTGGTCGCCCAGACCTGCACCGGCGTCTTCGGGCTGATCGGCTTCAGCGGCCAGCCCGGGCGCGAGGCGGAGCAGCTCGCCTTTACCGCCGCGCTCGCCCCGCATTACGGCGAGGACTGGTGGTTCCTGTGCCAGCACGCCTTCTCCCAGGTCGAGGCGGGCCAGACCGCTCCGGCGGCGGACACCATCGACCGGTCCATGGCGCTCAATCCGAAGAACGCCCACGGCGCCCATATCCGCTCCCACGTGTACTACGAGGCGGGGGAGACCGAGGCCGGATACGGCTACATCACCGACTGGGCCCGGGACTACGACAAGACGGGCCAGCTCCACTGCCACATTTCCTGGCACATCGCCCTCTGGGGCTCTGGAACAGGGCGACGTGGATACCATGTGGCGGGTCTACGACGCCGACGTGGCACCCGACACCGGGAACGGGTTGGGCGCCTGGGGACCGCCGGTCAACGTGCTGACCGACGCCGCCGCCCTGCTCTATCGGGCCGACCTGGCGGGCGTCGAGGTGCCGGCGGCGCGCTGGAAGGCGGTGAGCGACTACGCCGCGGCGAAGTTCGCCAACCCGGCCATCGCCTTCGCCGACGTGCACGCGGCCCTGGCCCATGCCATGGCGGGCAACGGCGAGGCGGTGGCAAGGATCGTGTCCGACGCCAAGGGCCCGGCGGCCGATCTGGTGCGGGAACTGGCGGAAGGCTTCGCCGCCCTGGCGGCCGGCGCCTGGGCCGAGGCGGAAACCCATTTCGCCCGCACCATGGCGAGCCACGAACGCATCGGCGGCAGCCGCGCCCAGCGCGACCTGGTGGAGTACGCTCTGCTGAACGCGCTGCTGAAGCAGGGCAAGGCGGAGGAGGCCCGCCTCCTGCTCTCCACCCGCCGCCCGCTCAAGGTGGCGAGCCACGCGGTAGCAGGTTTAAATTAATCCTTGTTGGAGGTTTAATATGGAAGATTCAATTGACTCTATCCAAAAAATTGGACGAAGCGTATTCGATACTTATATTAATAATAAAAATTCTGCAGAGTCACAAGAGCCAGATATTATTTGGCACTATACTTCGACCGAGGGCCTGCTTGGAATCTGCGAAACAAACGAAATTTGGGCATCAAATACAAATTTTTTGAATGACAGTAGTGAATTAAAATATGGAATTCGATTTTTTCAAAATCGTATTAATATATTAATCGACGAAAGTGAATCTTTTTTTATAAAGACAATAGGGCAAAAACTTGTTCATCATCTTGAAAATAGCGCACCTGATGATACTTATGTTGCCAGTTTCACTAGAAATCCGGATCTTCTGTCTCAATGGAAAGGATATGGAAGTACAACAGGTTCGTTTTCAATAGGATTTGACACAAGAAAAATTGAAAAATCATTCTCGAGAGTCAGATACCTGGAAACAGAACATGATGAGGCTTGGGGTTTTTTTAAGAAATATTTTCTTGATTTCTGCGAAGAAATGAGAATGGGAAACCTTACATCTGAATATTCAATTGATATGGCCGCAAGATTTATGAAAAATACTGTAGAATTGGAATCAACGATTATTAAACATTCAGCATTTTCCGAAGAGTCTGAATATAGAATATGGAGCCTTGAGTCATCTCTAGAAGCCGAAACAAGAGGACTTAATCTTAGAAATAAGAATGGTGCTTTGATTCCCTATTTTCCTATAAATATAGAAAATAGCCTGAAATGCATCTCAAAAATTATTGTCGGCCCGCACCAAAACCCTGAACAACAGCTCATTGCTCTACAAAAATATTTCCAATCAAAAGGCGCTGATATTGAGGTCGAACTTTCGTCCATTCCATTCCTGCCTTGACACTGAATTTTTTAAGCTGTCGCGAGCGGAATAGTGAAGGGCGCATCTTGCAATGCGCCCCCATCAATCTCTGTCAGTTGAGCCGCAGACGCTACTCCGCCGCGGCGTCCATCGGCGGCTCGATGACGCCGGTCTGCTCGGTGATGATGCCGTAGTGTTCGATCCGGCGGTGCTTGGCGTAGTTGAACACCGTCTCCTTGCCCATCTTCGCCAGGTCCAGGTCGCAGGCATAGGTGATCAACTCGTCCCCCAGGGACGACGCCAGCGCCACCATCTCGCCCGAGGGCTGGATGATGCAGGAGCCGCCGATCAGCATGCAGCCGTCCTCGATTCCCGCCTTGGCGGTGCCGATGACGAAGCAGGAGTTCTGATAGGCGCTGGCCTGCATGACCAGGTGGTTGTGGAACATGCGCAGGTGATTCGGCTCCGGCGCGGAGGTGTTCACGTCCGGGGTGTTGTAGCCGAGCATGATCACCTCGGCGCCCTTCAGGGACATCACCCGGTAGGTCTCGGGCCAGCGGCGGTCGTTGCAGATCGCCATGCCCATGATGCCGCCCATCGTGCGCCAGACCGGGAAGCCGAGATCGCCCGGCTCGAAATAGCGCTTCTCAAGGTGCTGCCAGGGCCGCTGCGGCTCATGCTCGGCATGGCCGGGCAGATGGACCTTGCGGTACTTGCCGACGATCTTGCCGGTGTCGTCCACCAGGATGGCGGTGTTGTAGCGATGGCCGTCCTCGGTCAGCTCGGCATAGCCCAGATAGAAGCCGATGCCGTACTCCTTCGCCTTGTCGAACAGCGGCTTGCACTCCGGCGTCGGCATCTCGCCGCGCTCGTAGTGCATGTCCATCCTGGAGACGTCCTCCTCGTAGTAGCGCGGGAAGAACGTCGTCAGCGCCAGCTCCGGGAAGACGACGAGATTGACGCCCCGCTCCTTCGCCTGCTTCAGCAGGTCGAGCATCCGATTCACCGCGCTCACCCGGCTTTCGTCGGGAGCGATCGGGCCCATCTGGGCGGCAGCGATATTAATGATCCGGCTCATGGGGATGCAGTCCTCGAACGGTGGTAGGATTGAACGGCACTCTACGGCGGCCGCACGGGCGCGAAAAGAGGTGCAAACCGTTCGATGGCCCACCACTGACCAGGCAGGCGGACTTTGACCCTTTCGTCGCCCGATACCGCGCTCGGCAATGCCGTCGCCAACCCGAACCACCCGATGGCCCTGGCCACCCTGCTCGGCATCGCGCGATCGCGCAGGGATGTCAGACGCTCGCTTGGAATCCTGAGATGGCTCGGCGTGCTCGGGGTGCCGACCGCCTCCATCGACCGGCAGCGGGGCATGCTCTCGCGGGTCGATCAGACCTTCCGTCACCGGGATGCGATCGCCGACCAGACCGGGCCGTTCGAGATTCGGGAGATTCCGGACCTGGGACCGCTGAAGTTCAGCACGGCGACCGGCGCCGCCCGGGCATTCCTCGCCCTGCTCGATCGCGAGGGCGCCGGCTACGAGCCCGGCGTCCTGCGCTACCTGATCGCCGCCGGCCGGCGCGGTGAATTCGTCGCCGATATCGGAGCGCATGTGGGCTACTACACCACGATCCTGGGCGCCGCCGGCGCCAAGGTGATCGCCTGCGAGATGCATCCGGACCTGCTGCTGGAGATCAAGCGCAACCTCTGGGCCAACGCGCTAGACCGGGCTCATGTGATCAACGCGGCCGTCGGCAACTACGACGGGCTGATCTTCAACGTCCGCTTCAACCCGACGCCCGGCCTGCGGGTCGAGGATTCGATCGACGCCCCGCCGCCGGATGCGCTCGACAAGGCGCTGTACGATCCGGTTCCCTGCATGCGACTGGATACGCTCTTCGCCCGCGACGGCGCGATTCCGGATCTGATCAAGATCGATATCGAGGGCTACGAGTTCGAGGCGCTGAAGGGCGCCTCAGCCCTGATCGCCCGTGGCCGGACCCGGTTCCTGATCGAGTTCCATCCCCATGCCGTCGGCGCTTTCGGCCACCAACCGGCCGAGATCCTCGCCATGGTTCCGGCGAACTGGAGCCGGGAGGTGCTGGAGGACGACGGGACGCGCCGACCGATCGACGCCTCCGGCTCGGATTTCGTTCACGACCCCGATGTGGAGAACGTCAAACTCCTCTTCTGCCCGCCCGGGTATTCGGACCCGGCGGGGTAGTAGCGCTCCAGAAACCAGTTGGGGATCTGCGGATGCGTCGCCATGGCCGAGCGCGCCCGCGAGAAAAGCGCTTCCGGAAACACGACCTGACGGGAGTTGGCGTCGAGGTGCTCAATCATAAACGCCACCGCCCGGGCGATGTCTTCGGGTGCGTTGTCGATGAACTCCAGACCGTGCATCACCGCATCCGATACCTCCAGGATGTCGGCATGGTCACTGCAGAACCGCTCAAACGGGACGGTCGCCCCATCGGTCGATCTCAAGATCTTTGGCAGCGTGACGGTCGATGGAGAGCAGACCATATGGGCGAGCGTCGGAAAATTCGTGAAGAGCACCGGGCGGCCGAACAAGAGCGGGATGAAGGACATGCCCGACGAGGTGCCGATATGGAAGCTGCAACGGCCGGCCAGGTAGATGTCCATCCAGTCCGATTTCGCATCCGACAACGGGTAGTCAATCAAGCCCTCTATCGCCGGTGCCGGTTCCATCGAGCTGTCGCCGAGACGCACCACCTTGAAGCCTGCGGCAATCACGTTCCGGATGGCGGTCCCGTAGGTGTCGAACCGGGCATCGCGAAGCTGCATCTGCGAGGAGACGTTGTCATTGTAGCCGCCCTCACGGACGTGGATCGTCACGATGCGCTCTTCGATGCCGACACCGAGCGCCGCAAGCCTTTCGGCGCCCCGCCGGACGAGATCCGCTTCAAGATTTAGAAACGGCGCACCGTCGGCCCATAGCCGCGCCGCTTCGGACACCAGAACGCTCATCGTCACCGACCCGCCTCCGGCGACGGTGAAACGTTTGCGCGCGCTGATCATTTCCGCGTACTCGATGCCAGCCGGCAGGTCGTCGACGAAATGGCGGTCGAACCGGTTTTGCATATATGGGTTCCGGCTTCTCCCCCGCAGCATGACGATCGGCGGGGCGGCAACGCGGCCGGTATCGCGCAGCGTCAGGAGCGTCGCCGCATAGGCGAAGTGACCGATATTGCTGCTGAAGGTCGAGGATAGAACCCACTGCTCGCTCTGATCGCGCCAGGCTTCATCGATCCGTCGACGCAGTTCGGCGACGGTCGCCGCCTCCTCCAACGCTCGGATGCTCAGCAGATGGGCCTCGACACCGTCCAGCATGATGCTGACGAACGCCATCCCCTGGGTGCCATTGACCGGCGGCATGGAGAACCGTCTATCGGCAAGACTGGTCTTCAGCCAGACGGCGAAGGGTGCATAAAGCAACTGCGCGCGCGGGGAATTGGTGATCGAGCGCGGATCGGGCAGCCTGCAGCCCGTGGCGATGAGGTAGACGGCCAAGTATTCGAAGACCGTCACGAAATGGGCGAGGCGGAAGACGTATTTTTCAAACTCAGCCGCCGCCTCCGGCGCGATCTCTCCACGATAGAGTGCAAGCAGAATACGCCGGGCGATCATGCGCTCGTCGCCAGCGTGTAGAACGATGAACCGCTTGAGTTCGGCAATTGACGACATCGGCCGTGTCTCTCCCAGGAAACGTCGCGCCAACGATACCCCTATGCTACTGTCGCCAACAGTTCGAAGCGCATTTCGGGTCAAAAAGATGAGCGATTTCAGGACAAAGACCGAGGCTCGCCGGGCCGCCGTCGACAATCCCAGGAATGTCTCCGCATTGGCTGGGAGCTACTGGCCCCCCTTCGACAGAGCCGAAATGATGCAAGTCCCGGGCGCGTTGCGCCGAATCGCGGCTCTCGCCAGCAGTGTGGGGACTGTCCCGCAATACGTGCTGTCACCACGCTTTCTGATCTGGCGCCTGCAGGAACTGGTCAAGGTCTTCAACGAGCGAACGGCGCGCCACAAGAGCGCGACGTCCTGGTCGCTCACCCTGTCGAACGGCAGGACGCTCCGATTCCCGCTCGACGATCCATCGGCCGTGGCGTTCAAGGCGATGGCCGATAAATTCACGCCCTATTATGAGAAATCGCTGGCCGACTACCTGATCGACACCCTCAGGCCCGGCGACGTGTTCGTCGATGGCGGCGCCAATATCGGCTATGTCAGTGCCGTCGCCGCCACCACCGGTGCGGTGGTCTTCGCCGTGGAAATCCAGCGCGAACTGATCTCGCAGATCGAGACCATGGCGACGATGAACGAGTTCGATCTTGTGCGCCCGCTGCATATGGGCCTCTCCTCGAAGCCGGGCATGACGTCGATGTGGCGGACCGGGATCAATTTCGGCGCCGGCCTCGAGGGCGAAACCGAGCGCGCTATGGACGACGAGCCGCGGTCCATCGCCGACGATTTCGTGACGATGATGGCTCTGGACGATCTCTTTGCGGAGGACACCTTACGGCCGAAGGTCGTGAAGGTGGATGTCGAGGGGCACGAGATTGCGGTGCTGGAGGGGGCGCAGCGGCTGATCGCCGACGCCAAGACGATCTTCGTCGTCGAATTCCACGCCCACCTGATCCATCTCTACGGCCACGCGCCGGAGGAACTCGTCGCCCGGTTCGATCCCGCGGTCTGGACCTGGCAGCAACTGACCGATGACGGTCTGGTGGACATCGCCTCCATGGACGACGTGGTTCCGGACCCGCGCGATCCCAATCCGAAGCTTGTCTTCACCCCGCGTGCCTGGTCGGCCTGAGGACAGCCGGGCGGGTCAGTCCAGAGACCGCAGGCGCTCCTGGATCGCCGCCAGCATGTCGTCGCGTGTCAGGATCGGGCCGCCCTCCCGGTCGAACAGCAGAATTGATCGGGTGAGCGGATCGGCCGCGTCGATCATCGGCAGGCTGCCCACCGTCGCCTCCGCCTTCTCGTAGCCTGGGTGCCCCGGCGGCAGGAAGATCAGGTTTGCCGTCGTCATCTGCTTACCTTCCGGGAGCGCGGCCGGATGCTTGCGGTTGCGGCTGATGTAGCGGATGACAATCGCGAGCGGCTTCAGGCCGACCTCCAGGAGCGTGCGGATCACCGTGTCGCCCGGAATGGTGCCGCCGCCGGGACACTGGGCCAGAAACACGCCGGTCGGCTTCAACACCGTCGCGAAGAGGCTTGCGTAGTAACGCAGCGCCGGCTCGCTGAATTCGGTCAGGTTGGCGTTCGAGGTCACCACGTCGTAGCGCCGGGACGCCACCTCCTCCAGCCGCCACCAGGGGAAGTGTTCGGACCGGGGATGCCGATCCGCAATCAACGATCGCGGCACCTCGTAGTTGGCGACGATCTCCCTCTGCTTCTCCCGCATCGTCTCGAACGCGATCCCACCGAGCCCCGCCGAACGCGTATCGAGTTGGGCATGGTCGAGGAAGCGGTGGCCGTAGACATGCCGGTTCACCAGACTCTGAAGGAGGTAGAAGCTCTCCGTCGCCTCCACGTGATCGTAGCGTTCGATCGCCGGGTCCTTGGCGAGGAAGAAGGACAGCAGGCCGCTGCCGGGCCCGATCTCGAGGACCGTCCGCCGCTCGGGAATGCCCTTCAGCTTCTGGGCGATGACATATTGGGACAGCATCCCCGACAGCGGGATCGGAATCTCCGACGATCGGAACACGCTCATGAAGAACCGCGCGTAGTCGGCGAAACCGTCCAGAACCTCGGCCAGAGCCGTCTCGCTGAGGCCGCCGAGCTCGGCCATGAAGTCGTCAAATCGGTTGTTGTGCATGACGTCGAGGAGGACGATCAGGTCCTCCATCGATTCCACGCGCGTCAGAAACCCGGTCGTCTGGAAGTATTCCGGGGCATGGATGGAGGTCTGGCGCAGCGAACGCATGGCCCGCTTCGCCAGGGTCTCCGACAGCCGGTAGGACGCCGCGTCCACCTCAGCCCTCGATCTTTCCCGTGATCGGGTTGAACGGGGTCGGGAACTTGCCCGACGGCTTGATGTAGTCGTAGGGCGCGCGGGCCAGGAACTTGCCCCAGCCGGCCTCGCAACCGACGTCGCCATTGTCCCAGACCACCTTGCCGCGGGACAGGGTGACCGCCGGCCAGCCGGTCACATCCATCCCTTCGTACGGGGTGTAGTCGGTCTCGTGGTGCAGCATGTCCTGGGTCACGGTCACTTTCTTCTCGGCGTCCCAGATGACGATATCGGCGTCGGCGCCGATGCCGATCCGCCCTTTCTGAGGGTACAGGCCGAACAGCTTCGCGGCGTTGGTCGAGGTCAGCGCGACGAAGGTCTGCAGGTCGATCCGGCCCTTCGCCACGCCTTCCGAAAAGGTGATCGGCATGCGCGTCTCCAGACCCGGCACGCCGTTGGCGATCTGACTGAACGGCGCGTTGTCGCCGGCCCAAAACTTTCCGTCCGGCGCGTCGATGTTGTAGGGCGCGTGATCCGACGTGACGTTGCCGATCGTGCCCATGCGGACATGGTTCCACAGAGCCTGCTGGTCGGCCGTTGAGCGGGGCGCCGGCGAGCACAGGACTTGCGCGCCCTGACGCTGATCGCCGTCGAGATCATCGGCGGTCAGGACGAAATACTGCGGGCAGGTCTCGGCGAAGACCTTCACGCCGCGCGCCTGGGCCCGGCGGATCTCCTCCGCCGCCTCCTCGCAGGTGACGTGGAAGATCTGGATCGGCAGGTCCATCAGCTCCGCCAGCATGATGATCCGCTGACACGCCTCACGCTCCACCAGGGGCGGCTTGCACCAGGCGTGATACTTGGTGTTGCCGAGCCCGTTGGAGACCAGCTTCTCGGTCATGAACATGATCGCGTCGTGGTTCTCGGCATGGACGCAGACCAGGGCCTGATGCCGTCGCGCGGCCTCGAAGATCTTGAGGATCTCCCGGTCGTCGACACGGTTCTTCGGATAGGTCATGAACAGCTTCAGAGACCGGTGGCCGGACTCGATCAGGGCTGGAATCTCGTCGTTCATCACCGCGTCCGACGGGTCGTTGATGATGATGTGGAAGCTGTAGTCGATGCAGGCCTGCCTGGCCTTCTCGTGGTAGTCGTCGACCATGTGCTTCACGCCCTTGCCCTTCTCCTGGGCGGCGAAGGCGATCACCGTGGTGGTGCCGCCGCAGGCGGCGGAACGCGTTCCGCTCTCCCAGGTCTCGGCATTCTGGCCGCCGCCGGAGGAGGGCTGCTGGATATGGCAGTGGCTGTCGACACCGCCCGGCAGGACGTAGCGGCCGCCGGCATCGATGGTGCGTGCCGCGGATCCCGTGAGGTTCTCGGCAAGGGCGACGATGCGGCCGTCCTTGACCCCCACATCGGACTTCTGCGTATCGCCCGCATTGACCACGGTCCCGCCCTTGATGATGACGTCGTACTCGCTCACCTGTGTGCTCCCGGAAATGTCAGTGGATCATTGACGGAATTTAAGCACGGGACTTTCCGTCCGCACAGGGGCCGGGTGGCGGCACGACGAGACCGGGGATGGATCACTCCGTCGCCTTGGCGAGAAGGATCTCCGCCTCCCGCAGCAGTTCCCCCTTCGCCTCCGCGTAGCGGTCTGGGCGTCCGCGTCCGGTATCGCTCCGAGGTTGGCGTCCACATTCAGCAGAATTGAGCGGCAGGACGCCTCCAGCAGGTTCGCGCCGGCATAGACATCGCTCATGATGGTCGGCCGGCAGATCTCCCGCGCCTCCACGGCGATCTTCAGCCCCTCGACGCAATGGGCGGCGGCGGCCACCGGCACGACGGTGGAGGTCAACGCCGCCTCGCCCATC
The DNA here is from genome assembly GCA_048983575.1 of Thalassobaculum sp. GTDB lineage: Bacteria > Pseudomonadota > Alphaproteobacteria > Thalassobaculales > Thalassobaculaceae > Thalassobaculum. Next base: position 4,058,969 of record JBLZTD010000001.1, read on the forward strand.
GCCGCCTTGCGCCTCGCGATCTCCTCCTCGGAGCCCTTGGGCATTTTCAGGGTCGCCATATACGCCGAGAAGCAGTCCATGTCCGCCACCAGGCTGGTCTTCAACTCGGCGATCACGGTGCGTCCCCGGGCGATCAGATCGGCAAATGGTGCGGTGTCCTCGGCCTTCTTCACCGACACTTCCAGCGCCATGACCACCAAGCCCATGCCGGCCGCCGCAGTATAGGCGCTGACGGAGCCGCCGCCCGGCACCGGCGCGTCGCTGGCGATGGCGTCGATGAAGTCGCCGATGGACTGGTCGAAGGTCGCGTCGGTCATCACATGTGTCCCTGAAGCGTCATGCATTTCAGCAGATTGGCGAAGATCAGCGCCGAGGTGACCCGACCGACCCCGCCCGGTACCGGCGTATAGGCGGCCACCCTCTCGGCCGCCTCGGCGTCGAAATCGCCGACCAGCTTGTCGTCCTTGTAGGCGATACCGGCATCGAGGATCACGTGCTCGGCGGTGACGTTGCCCGCGTTCAGCAGCCCCGGCCGGCCGGTCGCCGCGAAGACGAAACGGCAGGGCGCGATGGTCGCCGCGAGATCTTCGGTGCGGCTGTGGGCGACGGTGACCGTGGCGCTGCGGTTGATCAGCATCGCCGCCAGCGGCTTGCCCACGGTGGGACCGCGTCCGACCACGGCGACCCGCTCGCCCGACAGCGCCCCGACGGTCTCGGCGAGACGGATGCAGGCCTGCGGGGTCGCCGGACAGATCGCCTCGTCCTCGCGCCCCTGCTGGATCAGGCCCTGGTTCAAGGTGGTGAGCCCGTCGACATCCTTTTTCGGATCCAGGATCGACAGCACCCGGTCATGGTCCAGGCCGTCCCGGACCGGCAGTTCGATCATGACCCCATGGATGGAGAGGTCGGCGTTCGACTGGCGGACCAGGTCCTCGAATGCCGCCTGATCCTGCTCGGGACCGAACTCGACCACCTCCATGGCGATGCCGAGATTAGCGGCCTGCTTCACCTTGGAGCGAACGTAGGACAGGACCGCCGCATCATCTGTGGCGACGATCACCCTGATCCTCGGCTCGACGCGCTTTGCCTTATGGGCCTCGACCGCTGCCGCGACCTCGGCCTTGATGCCGTCGACGATGTCCTTGGCTTCGATCTTCATCGCTCACCCCATGCCTGCCACGCGATCCTGACGACCGCATAGCGCGCCTTTTAACGCCGGCATGGTGCGAGCGCGACCCCCGGTGTCGGAGATGGGGCGAAGCGACGGTTCGTCAGCCCCGGCCGGCGAGCCGGATGACCAGGACCAGAACGATGCCGTAGAGCACGTGGCCGACCAGGGCGACCCAGGTGATGCCGGTGAAGTTCAGGAAGAACGGCAGCCCGGCGATCGCGGTGATGCCGCCGATGGCGAAGACCCAAAGGCCGAAACCGTAGACCGCAGCCGGCAGGAACCATCCGCCGACGCCGCCGAGGACCTTGTCCCAGACCGGCTTGAACACGAACAACCAGCCGATCGGATAGCCGAGCAGGCCAACCAGGTAGAAATGCATGAAGTAACCGGCGAAATCGTTGTTCGGCAGGCCGAAGGTGCCGAGCAGGCTCTTGGCCAGACCATGCGGCGACAGGTTGGCCCAGCCGAGGCCGGGGCTGACGATCTGCCCCCAGAAGTCGAAGGCGACGGTGGCCGCCGCCCCGGCAACGAACATCAGCCCCAGAGTGGCGGCGTTCAGCGGCGGGAGGGTCGGGCTGCGAAGCGGGTCGGTGGTGGCCATGGCTCGGGAAACTCCCTGATTGAGTTCGTCGATCACGTCGACATGACGGCCCAATGAGCCACCAGGGAATTCCGTTACACGGCTGGCACCGGCTCAAGCGGATGTGAGAGACCGTTAGAATTCGGCACTGTCGATCGCCCGCTCGGTTCCTTCACGCCGTTTCCCCAGGCCGCACGCCGCCTGTGCTCAGGCGCAGAATCTCCCCGACCTCGAAATGGTGGTCGCGGAGGAGACGACGATCAGGAGACCACGATCGCCGCGCTCCAGAATGGCAGGACCTGCTGAAACGGCACCGGTTGGGAAAGCATCGGCCAGCCGATCGGATCGTTGATGTGCAGAACGGCGTTCGGGCCGTAACAGCTCATTCCGTTGATGACGACCACATGACCGGAGAACGGACTGGACTGAACCGCCATTATGATCGCGTTGCCGTTACTGAGCGTGTTGTAGACTGGGCCGGGTCCGGCGGGCGGCGCGATGGTCGACATCGATCCACCGAACTGCCCGATGAGGAACTGTATCTGCTGCAAGTGCCCGGTCACGGCACATTGCGGGTTGCCGGAGCAGCAGAAGCCTGGATGCGCGCCATTGGCGATGGCGACCAGCGCGCATTGCGGGGGCGCGTCACCAGTTTTCCAATAGATGATCTGTTGCGCCACGGCGGCCCAGCACCAGACCTGCGTTTCCTGCGGGATGTTCGGAATCCCGAGACCGATCGGCGCGCACTGGGCCTCGGATCGACCCGGCACCAGGGCGGCAGCTGCCCCCGCGAAGACAAAACCCCGTCGCGATATCATCCCGCCCTCCTACCACCATTGCGTTATGATGGCACGACGTTCGGTTGACCTCAAGGCGCCGGCCGGTTCTTGCCGGCACGTCGTTTGTAATTGACGCCACTGGCCGGCTTAACGATCCCGCGTCTCGAACACCCTCGGGGTCATGGTGTCGATGTCGCGCCCGGCCCAGTCGCGCTGGCGCACGCCGGAGATGGTGATCTCCTGGAACTCGTTCAGCTTGGCGGCGGCGTCGGCGACGTCGATCCGTTCGACCATTCCCTTGGACACGACCTTCTGGCCGTGCACCCAGACATCCTCCACCGCCCGGTCGCCGGCGGAGTAGATCAGGCTGCGGATCGGGTCGCGCAGCGGCTGCATGTAGGGATGGCCGCAGTCCACGACGGTGAAGTCGGCCTTGCAGCCGGGCTCCAGCCGGCCGATGTCGTCGCGGCCGATCAGCCGGGCGGCCCCTGCCGTCGCGGCGTAGAAGATCTGCTCGGTCGTCGCGTTGGTGAAATCGCCGGCCATCAGGCGCCCGGCGATCATCGCCACCTCCATCTCGTGGATGAAGTTGTGCGGGAACGTGTCGGTCCCGAGGCCGAGCGGAATACCCGCATCCATGTAGCGGCCCACATGGTTCAGCGCGATTCCGCGCCGCCAAAACACGTTCGGGCAGTGGGCGACGCCGGCGCCGGACGCGACCAGCCGGCCGAAATCGTTCGCCTGGGGCCAGTGCAGCCAGGGATGGTCGTTCAGGAAGATGCCGTGGGCGACGATGGTCCCGTCGGTCAGCACGCCGAGATCGTCCAGCCACTCGATCGGCGTCATGCCGTGGCGCCGGGTCATCTCGTTGAACTCGACCACGCTCTGCGCTGCGTGGATGTGCATGGTGATGCCCCGGTCCATCGCCTCCTTGTGGGAGGCCTGGATCAGCTCGGCGGTGCAGGTGTCGATCTGCGACGGGCCCATCATGCCGGACATGCGGCCCGACGGGTGGGCGTCGGCCTCGTCGATGGTGGCGATGGCGCGCTCCATCGCCCGCTCGCCGGCTGCCTCGTCCCAGTCATAGACGACGGAATGGCCGTCCTTCGTCGTCCAGGCGGCGGAGCGGTACATCGGGCAGAGCACGCCGCGGATGCCGGTCGACGCCACGTCCTCGACCCAGCCGTCGCGGGCCATGGAGAGGTCGCAATAGGTGGTCACGCCGCTCTTCAGCATCTCATGGATGGCGAAGCGCATGGCCGGGCTGGCGCCCTCGGGCAGCATCCGGAACACCGGCATGTACTCGTAGAGCGAGGACTGGCCGAGCCGGGGCGATCCCAGCTCCTCGTTCAGCCCCTTGTTGCCGGGCTCGGAAGCCGGGTGGCTGTGCACGTTGATGAAGCCGGGCACGATCATCCGGCCTGAGCCGTCGAGGGTAACATCGGCGTCGCCGTCGAAGCCTTTGCCCACATGGATCAGCTCGTGGTCGCGAAAAGCGACATCGGCGTTCTTCAGATAAACGTGCCCGCCGGTTCCCTCGGCCCCGCCCTCCGGGTCCCAGGCGATCACCCAGTCGGCGTTCTTGATCACCGTCGTACGGCTCATCGTCTTCCTCATGGTTACTGGCGAATGCCATCAGAGGGCCCGTCCAGGGCCCGCCGGCAGGGTATCGATTCAGGCGGCCTCGGACTGTCGATCGTAGACCAGCTCGCCGCCAAGGACGGTCAGGTCGCACTGCGCGTCGATCCAGGCCTCCGGCTCCGTCGTGAACAGGTCGGTGTCGAACACCGCCACGTCGCCGAGCTTGCCGACCTCCAGCGTGCCCTTGATGGTCTCCTCGAAGGAGCCGTAGGCGCTGTTCACCGTGTAGGCGCCGATCGCCTCCTCCAGGGTGATCGCCTCCTGCGGTCCGATCAGCGTCCCTCGCGATGTCTTGCGGGTGACCATGTTGTAGATGTTGCGGAACGGGTTGGTCTGCGACACCGGCCCGTCGGAACTGGCCGAGGGATGCAGTCCGGCGTCGATCCAGCTCCGCATCGGGTAGCTGGCCGCCGGCCGTTCGGGGCCCAGCGCGTCGATGTAGAGGTCGCCGAACTCGTAGAGGAAGATCGACTGCGGCGCCGGCAGCACCCCGGCCCGGGCCATGCGGGCGATCTGGTCCTTTGTGAGGAAGCCGCAATGCTCGATGCGGTGGCGACGGTCGGAGCGAATTTGGTTGCCGATCGCCTTCTCGTAGCCGCTCAGCACCTGCTCGATGGCCGCGTCGCCGATGGCGTGTGTGGCGATCTGGAACCCGCGGGCGTGGTAGTCGGCGATGTAGCCGTGGATCTCCTCGTCGCCGTAGATGAAGATCCCGAAATTCTCGGAATCGTCCGCATAGGGCGACGACATGGCGGCGGTCTTGCCACCGGCCGACCCGTCGGCGAACAGCTTCATCGGGCCGGTGCGCATCCACTCGTCGCCGTCGCCGGTCATGAAGTCCATGTCGAGGATGCGGTCGGGCCAGCCGGTCGTCCCGGCCAGCGGCATCAGATACATGCGCTGGGGCAGACGGCCCTGGCGGCGGGCGAAGAGATAGGCCTGCCAGTCCCGGTATCCCTCACGCAGGCCGACCCCCGGATCGGTGCAGGAGGTGAAGCCGTAGGACAGGTTGAGTTTCGCGCCGGCCTCGATGCCGTTGACGAAATCCTCCATGCCGGCCTTCGGGAAGGCGCGGTAGACGAGCTGCTGGGCGGTCTCCTGCAGCAGACCGGTCAGTTTGCCGTTCTGTGCCTCGACATTTCCGCCGGCTGGGTTGGCGATGCCCTCGCGGATCTGCGCCATCTCCATCGCCTTGGAGTTGGCCACGCCCATATGGCCGCAGGTGCGCTTGATGTAGACGGGATTGTCCGGCGCCACCAAATCCAGCTCTTCGCGCAACGGGTGGCGCTTCTCGGCCAGATTGAAGTGGTCGTAACCCCGGCCCATGATCCATTCGCCCGGGGCGACCGCATCGACCCGTGCCTTGATCGCGGCCAGGATGTCGCCGATCGAGGTGATGTCCTCGCCCTTGAGATTGACCTCGAGAGTTCCGAGGCCGACGGCCATCATGTGCTGGTGGGCATCGTTCAGTCCCGGCACGGCGAGACGCCCGGCGAGATCGATCTTCTTCGTCTCCGGCCCCGTCAGATCGGCGATCTCGGAGGCTTTGCCGGTCGCGAGAACGCGCCCCTGCCAGATCGCCACCGCCTCGGCAAAGCCGAGTCCAGGGCCAAGAAAAATCTTGCCGCCCGTCAGGACGGTATCAGCGGCCACCCGCGCCATGCATGCATCTCCCTGGGTAGAGGGTCGGTCGTCTCACGGATCGGCCCTGTCGGTCGGACAGGGCCGGTTTCGGTCGGTCGGGTCGCACGGCGCGCCACTTCCGGCGCGGGACACCCGGTCCCTATGGTCAGGCGTCGTAGCCCGGGCTGTAGCGGTCCATCATCCGACGCATGGCCGGCCAGGCCCGCTCGCCGAACGGCTTCGTGCCGTCGCCCCAGAACTGATCGGCGGTGTGCTGGCACACATCCTCGGACGGCAGGATCAGATCCTTGCCGGTCTGGGCGGCGAGCTGAGCGACGCAGGCGTGTTCCAGATTCTGCAGGATCTCGAACGCCTCGCCGATCGTGCGCCCGCAGGCCAGCAGGCCGTGGTTGCGCAGGATCATCGCGTAGCGCCCGCCGAGATCGGCCTGAAGCCTCTCCCGCTCGTCGAGATCGAAGGCGATCCCCTCGTACTCGTGATAGGCGAGATGGTCGCCGTAGAACATCAGCGCGTTCTGGGTGAGCGGCAACAGCCCTTCCTTCTGCGCCGAAACCGCCATGCCGGCCCGGGTATGGGTATGGGCCACGCACATCACTTCCGGACGCGCCATGTGCACGGCGGAGTGAATGGTGAAGCCGGCCTCGTTCACCTCGAAGGGCGAATCCATGACCGTCTTGCCCTCGGTGTCGATCTTCACCAGCGACGACGCCGTCACCTCCTCGAACATCAGCCCGTAGGGGTTCAGCAGAAAGTGGTGGTCCGGTCCCGGGATCCGGGCCGAGAGATGGGTGTAGATCGAATTGGTCCATCGGTAATGGGCGACGAGGCGGTAGAGGCAGGCGAGATCGACCCGGATCTGCCACTCCTCCTCGCTGACCTGATCGCGCACGGACGGAACTTCTGCCTCGTAAGCAAGGGCCATGACGGCCTCCTTCGCGCAGGGAACGGGGATTGAGGGTTGCCGGGAAGCTTGGCGGGCGCGGGCGGGACGGTCAATCCACCAAGTGCCGGCCGGTCCACCACCGCCAGGGGGCCGGTTCCGGGAACGCAAGTCTTGCGGTTTTCTTGACACGAACCGCAAAATCTTGATGATTCTCGGTGATTCTCCCTTCCCCTCGCGGCGAGAGGCCGATCCGCATGGCGCAGCGCCGACCGCTTCTCTTCCTGGCCTTCGCGACCGTCCTGCTCACCGGCTGCTCCTCGATCGGCAGCTTCGGCGGTTTCGGCGGATCCGGGTCCGCCGGCACCGCTCCGGACGACCGGCTCCCGCCCGCACCGGCGCCGATCTATGCCGCCGGCGATACGTTCGTCTTCACGGAGAACGGCCAGCCGACCCGCGAGCAGGTGGTCTCGGTGGCCCCGGACCGCGTGGTGTGGACCAACGACAGCGGCCTGATCTGGACCAAGGACACCGCCGTGGTGACACCGCAGCTCCGCTGGTCGTCACATCCCGAACTCGGCCGCGGCCAGCAGACCATCATCGGATCGCCCGAACAGCTCTTCCCGCTGCAGGAAGGAAACGTGATCGCCTACTCCGTCCGCGGCTCGGCGGAGAACGCGCCGGCCGGCTGGCAGGAGGAGCATCGCTGCGCCGTCTCCGGTCAGGAGGACGTCGAGGTCCCGGCGGGCACCTACACGACATTCCGGATCGACTGTCAGCGCAAGGACTTCCTGGACACCTACTTCTATTCCCCGGTGGTGCAGAACTACGTCCTGCGGATCCGCGATTTCGGCACCGGCTCGTCCCGCAAGGAGCTGCTGTCGGTGACGCTCGCCAACGACCGGACCCGAGACCTGCCCGCCACGGTCGCCGCGGGCCCGAACCCGATCGACGGCCCCACCACGCGGACTCCGATGGTGCCGCCGGTCGCCGTCATGGGAGACGAGGCCAAGCCGGCGATGCTCGGGGAGGAGAAGCCCGACGCGATGATGGGCGGCGACGGACAGCGCGCGGAAACGCTGATCACCCGGCTCGAAGACGTGGTGTCCCGGCTGGAGAAGGTCGCCGGCATGGAGGCGGGCCAGAACGCGCCGGGTGGCGCGGATGCCGCCCGTCCGGCGGCGCCGGCCGCCGCCGCATCGGGCGGCGATTCCGGACCCTGGGCCGCCCACCTCGCCTCCTATCGCTCCCAGCGGGGCGCACAGAACGGCTGGACGGTTCTGCAGGGTCGCTTCCCGGCCCTCAGAGGCAAGCGGATGGTCACGAGCGAGTTCGATCCGGGTAACGGCCGAGGCACCTATGTCCGGCTGATGGCGGCTGGTTTCCCGAGCCGGGACGCCGCGATCCAGTTCTGCGCACCGATCAAGGCGAACGGACAGTTCTGCGACGCCCGAGGCCCGCTGCCCTGATCCCGTCCCGCTGAAAGCCAAGTCCGGTCACGCGGCACCAGACAGCGGCGGGCGGCGTGGTTAGCCGTCCCGTGCGCGCATCACGCCGCGCAGAGTTGAGACCGCGACGAACAGCGCGGCAACCAGGGCCATGTAGACCATCAGCCCCGTGGGCACCCAGGCCTCCATGGCCCAACCCGACATCGGCGGCCCCATCAGATTGGCGAGTTCAAAGGTCATCACGAAGGCGGCGTTCGCGGCCACCAGTTCGCCGCCGCGATAGCGCTCGCCGAGCATCGTGACCCCAACCGTGTAGAGACCGAAGCTGCACCCGCCCCAGACGAACAGGATCGGATAGGCCGCCAGGGAGTTGGCGCGGAGCAGCCAGGCCGCGAGGCCCGGGCAGAGGATGCAGATCGTGCCGAGGACCAGAAGCATGGCCCGCCGGTTCACCCGGTCGGCGATCCAGCCGATCGGGATCTGCAGCGCAACGTTGCCGGCGAACACCGCCGTCAGCAGCGTGATTGCCGTGTCGGAGGGCATGCCGATGCGCAGGCCATAGATCGGCAGGAAGGTGAAGAACGCCGCATCCACCAGGCCGACGGCGAGCACCGCGGCGAAAATCGTCGGCGCCTCGCGCGCGAGGCGGACCACGCTCCCCCTGGTCTCCAGCGCCAGCGGCGGTACCAGTTTATGGATCAGCGCCATGGGCAGCGCGGTCAGGGCGGTCACCGCCGCGATCACCACGAACGGGAGCGCGCCGTCCGTGCCGACCAGGGTCAGGATGATCGGACCCAGCGCGAACCCCGACGCGATGGAGGTGATGTAGATCGACATCACCAGCCCGCGCCGCCGTTCGCTGACGATGGCGTTCATCCAGGTCTCGCTCACCACCCAGTGGATCGCCACCCCCGCCCCGATCAGGAACCGAAGCAGCATCCAGACCCACAGGTCCTCCAGGAAGGCCATGGCCAACGCCGACACGGCCGTCAGCAACAGCCCCAAAACCATGGCCGGGCTGGCGCCGAGGAGGCGGACGATCGTCGTGGCGAAGGGAGCGACAACCAGCACGCCGAGCGAGGTCATGGCGGAGTTGATGCCGATCAGGACCGTATCGACCTGGCGCGCCTCCAGCGTCACCGCGATCAAGGGAACGAACCCGCCGACCGCCAGGCCGATCGACATCGACGAGGCGAAGTGGGCGAGAAGGCTCCATCTCACCTGGCGCGCCGACAGGGCGCCGTCCCCGGCGGGCGGCGCCACGGTCATCGGATCCTCAGGCACATGGCGCGCTCATGGATAGGCGCAGCGTTCGGCCGCCACCTGGGCGAAGCCGCGGGCCCCCGGCCTGACCAGGAAATGGTGTTCGACCCCGTCATGGACGACGGACTGCTGCAGCGGCAGGGTCCCGGAAATCTCCGTCGTCTGACCGTCGATGCGGGTGAAGACGAGGCTGACCGGTTTCTCCGGATCGTACCAGGCCTGGGGCAGCCCAGCGTCGGTGGTCTCGGACTCTCCGCTGCCGGTCACCGCGACGGCTTCGTTGGCGAAGGTCACCGAGGTGTTGGCGCCGTCGTACAAGGGCGTGCGGACGAGGAAGCGCTTGGTCTCGACCTCCTCACAGTCCCGCTTGTCCTCGGCCGCCTTGATCAGGAAGGCAAGGCGCTCGGGATCGACACCGGCCTCCAGCCGCTCGGACACCAGACCGAGCAGTGCCAGACGGTCTCCGGTCGGCACGTCGGCTTCGTAGCGGCGCTCCCATTCCTCGACCGCCAGCCGTGCCTTCTCCACCTCGACACGGAGATTCGCCGCCTCCTGCTCGGCGGCACTGCGCGCCTGCTCGAACTCGAGGAGCTGTTCCTGGTGCAGACGGCGCTGGCCTTCGATGTCCTCGGCCCCGAACTCGTAGGCGGTCATCGCGGCCGCGACGACGACGCCGACAAAGATGACGAAGCGGACCAAGCCGCCCCACACCCGACGCCGGTAGCGCCGCTCGCTGTCGTAAAGGCTCATCTGTCGTTTCCTCGCCGAGGGGAGACTGGTGGTCGCGCACCCCCGCCCGCGCCGGTGTTTCTAGCCGGTCGGGTCCCCGGGGTGAAGGGGGGCGATCCTGGTTTCCCAATTGGGCAGGCGTATGTCACTTTCCGCCCCATGTCGACCACCCCGCAGCCACCCGTCTCAGCCCCAGATCGCGCCCCGGCCAGCCGGACGCGCCCGCCGGACGTGTCCGAGAACGCGGTCCGTGGCATCACCCTGCTGCTCCTCGCCGAGATGCTGTTCGCGTCGATGGACACCATCGCCAAGCATCTGGGTCAGGAACTGCCGGTGGCGATGGTCGCCTGGGGACGTTACGCCTTCCATCTCGGGTTCATGCTGATGCTGTTCCCGGGCCGGCGGCTCCTCCCGCTCCTGCGGGTGCGCAACGTGAAGCTGACACTGGTGCGCGGCGTGCTGCTGCTGTTCGCCACCATGAGCTTCTTCACCGCCATCCGGTATATCCCCCTGGCCGACGCCGTGGCGATCAGCTTCGTCGCCCCGCTCTTCGTCGTGGCGCTGTCGATCCCGCTGCTCGGCGAGCGGGTCGGCCCGCGGCGGTGGGCGGCGGTGCTGATCGGCCTGGTCGGCGTGCTGGTCATCGTTCGGCCCGGCTTCGGCGACGTCCACTGGGCCTACGGGCTGATGCTGTTCATGGCCCTGATCTTCGCCGCCTTCGTCATCGTCACCCGGATGCTGACCCGCACCGAGGAAACCATGTCGATCCTGTTCTACGCCGCCCTGATGGGAACGATCGGCACCTCGGCCCTGCTCCCGTTCTTCTGGCAGACCCCGACCCTCGTTCAGGTCGGCTGGATGGCGGCCATGGGAGCCATCGGCGGGGTCTCCCAGCTGCTGATGATCAACGCCTACAAGGTCGCCACGGCCTCGACCCTGGCACCCTTCCAGTACATCCAGATCATCTTCGCGGCATTCTGGGGTTATCTGATCTTCGGCGACTTACCGGACAATTGGGTCATCGCCGGTGGCACCATCGTGATCGCCAGCGGCCTCTACGTGATGCACCGCGAGGCGACGCTGGCCAAGAGGGGATAAGCCGCTCCTATGCCGGCGAGCGCTTCTTGCCGCCGACGGAGAAGACGGTGAGCAGCGACACGATCATGAATCCGGCGATCACGTAGAACACCAGGGCCGGCTCGCCACGGTCGAGCAGGAAGCCGAACATCAGCGGCGCCACGATGCCGCCCAGGCTGAACCCGGTGGAAACGAAGCCGAAAACCTTGCCCATGGAGCCGGTCGGGGTCACCGAGCGCACGATCATGTCGCGGCTCGGCATGATGATGCCGTGGGTCAGACCCTGCAGCGCCATCAGCGACACAAGCGCCCACACCGGCAGCGCCACCATCCCGACGATCATGACGGCGACGGCCGTCGCCAGGAAGCAGCAGGCGGCGACCCGGTTGTGGTTCGTCGTCCGGTCGGCGATCACCCCGCCGAGCAGGATCCCGAGCGACGAGCCGACGAGATAGAACGTCAGCCCAGAGATTCGCGGAATCGATCGGCGTGCCGTGCACCCGGTTGAGAGCGGAGACCAGGAAGTTGTTGATGCCGCCGGAGCTGAGCGCCAACAGCAGGAAGAAGAGCAGGCACATCAGGATCGCCGGATTGAGCATGATCGACGAGCCGGTCCCATCTGCCGCTTTTTCGTCGCCCCCCTTCTTCGCCCGCTTGTCGGAGCCCGGCGTGTGCTTCAGCGACCGGCCGAAGACCACCAGCGCCAGGGCCGCCACCATGCCCGCCGCACCGCAGATCGTGACGCCGGTCTGCCAGCCGAACTCCTGGGCCAGCCAGACGATGGTCATGGGCACCGCGGCGAAACCGGCGAAGCCGGTGAACGTGTGGAGCGAAAACCCGCGCCCCATGCGCTTCTCGGACACGGAGGCGGAAAGGATGGCGTAGTCCGCCGGGTGATAGACACCGTTCGCTGCCCCGGCCAGGACCATGCAGGCCAGCATCGCCCAATAGGAGCCGGTCACCCCGATCAGCACAAAGGCGAGCCCGTGCGCCGCCAACCCGCCGATCAGGATCCATTTCGCGCCGACCTTGTCGACCAGGTAGCCGAAGGGGATCTGGCTGACCCCGGTCGCCGCGTTGGCCACCGTCAGGATCAGCCCGAGCTGCACGTAGCTGACCCCGAACGCGTCCTTGAGGATCGGGAACAGCGGGGCGAGCAGCAGAATGTAGAAGTGGCTGAAGAAATGGGCGGTGCCGATCAGCGAGATGACCTTCATGTCATCGCGGAACGATCCGGCGCCTTCCTCGACGGTGGTGTGTGCGGCGGTCATTGAGACGTCGACGGATAGTTGGCTGGGCGACGAAAGTGCGCTCCGACGCCTCAAGGGTCAAGAGGTGCCCGCCTGCACCATCTGCTATGGTGCGTCTTGCGACTGGCTCGAACATACCTACGCGCGGGGAAAATATTTGAAGATGCGTCCGATCTGGCTCCTTGCTAGCTGCCTTTTCTCCTTGCCTGGCTGGGCCTATGCGGCCGAGTTTACCCTTGGCCAATATTCCTTCCAGATACCGGATGGCTGGTCGATCTATACTGAGAAAAGCGACGAAACTTACAAAACCGCGCCCTTTCCCAGGCCCAAAGGCGCGGTAGCTATAACGAACTTGCAAGGACAGGTTTGCGCAACCGCTGCTCATATCTCGAGCATGAATCTGAATTTATTGAACAAAGACGAAACGGAGCGGCTTCTTAAGATAAAATCTCTAGAAATCAGAACAGATATGCACACCAGATACTCTGATTCTCATTTGATCGATTACCATGTAAAAAACAGAATCAGTTTTCCTTATATTGACCATGAGTATACGTCAAAAATAAAAAATGACACATCACAAATACCAAGCATAATTAGGTTGAGAGCTATTTTTGACAAAGACAATGTAATCTTTGTCACCTGTATCCTGCATGGCATCATCCGAGATGACACGTTGGAGGAAGTTGAGGGTTTTATGGCTTCGATAACCAACGCGTCCTAAAGCTGCCTCCTCCCCGTCCCTGGTCGACGAGACCCGCCTGAAGATGTTGCCGCAAGAGCTTGCCCCCTTTCCCCTTCCCCGATAGGGGAAAGCGATGAGCCGGACCGTCGTCGTGCTGGGATTCGCCGTTCTGCTTTCGGTCGCCACGCTCTGGGCGGGCGGGGCGACGCTGGTGTCCGTCCGCCACTGGAACGAGACCCATGACAGGATCGATGCGAAACGCCGGGCCGCCAAGGCCGCCTGTGTCGGCCGCTACCTGGATCAGGACGCGATGCTGCGCTGCCAGGACCTCCACGACATCCGCTTCGCCGGCGAGATCAACGTGGCCCGCGCGACGCGGGCCGTCATCGCCGCCGGTCCCCTGCTCGTCCTGTTGACCGCGGCCCTCGTGATGTGGCGCAAAGCCCGCACGAATGAAACCGCGCGCCTTGAGCGAGAGCGCACCGCCGCCCGTCGAACCGCCCGCCCCGATCCCGCAGACCGGAGTCCCGCCTGACATGAGCCGACCCCGTTCAGACGAGCCGCCCCGGGCCTGGCAGCGCATGCTGAGCGGCCGGCGTCTCGACCTGCTCGATCCTTCGCCCTTCGACGTGGAGATCGAGGACATCGCCCATGGCCTGTCCAGGGTCGCACGCTGGAACGGTCAGACCCACGGGGCCTGGGCCTATTCGGTCGCCCAGCATTCGGTCCTGGTCGAACGGATCGCCACCGGCATCGACGGCACCCTGGCGCGGAAATGGCGGCTCGCCGCCCTCCTGCATGACGGCCCGGAATACGTGATCGGCGACATGATCACCCCGTTCAAGGCGATCATCGGGCCGGACTACAAGGCGGTGGACAAACGTCTGGAAGCGGCCATCCACATCCGCTTCGGCCTTCCGGCCGAACTGCCCGCGACGATCACCAAACTGATCAAACGGGCCGACCGGATCGCCGCCTATTTCGAGGCCACCCAGATCGCCGGGTTCGACGCGGACGAGGCGCGCAAGGTGTTCGGCGCGCCGCGCGTGAAGCAGCCGGTCGCCATCGATCCGGTCGCTCCCGACGATGCGAAGACGCAGTTTCTGAAACGCTTCCGGATGCTGGCGGGAGTCCCCGCCTCCAAGGGCGCCGCGGCGCACGATAGTTGATGCAAGCCGAGCCTTTTTCCGCCAAGGTCGAAGCACCCGCAGCCGATCCTAGAACAGGATCCAAGAGACGATGACGCAAGCGCAGAACACACCCGCGAGCGGCGACGAGGAGTCCGCCGGGCATCTCAATACCAAATACTGGCCCGCGACCTTCGAGGAACGCGGCGTCGTGGTTCCCTTCACGACGCCGATGCTCGCCTTCGCTCGGGCGCGGGCGGACGGCAACGGAGGGTTGGAAGTCATCGTTCCTGGCCTTTCCGGCGGCAGCGGCGTCTACATCATCGGCTGGTCCGGCGTGCGCGAGGTATTCCGCATGACCGTCCACGACCGCGCCTTCCACGACATGATCGAAACCCGCAAAGCCGCCACCCCCCGGGAGATGCGGCGCTGCGCCCATGAGATCGCCCTCACCGGCCTGTCCGGCCCGGACGGCATCGACGCCGCCGAAAAGGCCATCGAGCAGGAAGACAACGAACGCCTGCTGACGAACTACTATCTGGTCAACTCGGTGGTGAAGAGCCTCGCCTCCTCGGACGTGAAGCTCTCCGTGACGGAGCTCTCGTCGCCGACCGGACAGAAGAAGGTGCGCGGCATGATGGCCGGCATCGCCAGCGATCTGAACATCTCCTCCGAACGCCTATACGCCGACATCGAGAGATGGTCGGACATGATCGCACCCGTCGGCATCGCCTCCATGCCGCATGAGTGCCGTCTGCGCCGCCTTCTGACCCGGCTCAAGGCGTTCAGGATGAACGTCACCGCCTGGGGCCGGAACTCGAACGCCGACCCCGACGGTCTGGCCTTCCTGACCGCCGATGTGGCGCTGCTCACCCTCGATATCGGCCAGACCCTGATGGGCGAGGTGGACGACCATGCCAATGACCTCAAGCAGGCCCTGGCGAAGTGGGCTACGGTCGGTAAGGAGATCGACGACCGCATGACCCGGCTGTCCTGGTTGCTGGACGGCTGGGAACACGTTCTGGGGTTGTGGGACTCCGTGATCGAAGCGCCGATCTACGAACAGGTCGAGGCGCTGGAGGAGATCGTGCGCATGCTCCCGCTGGTGCCGACCAAGGAACTGGAAGGCCAGAAGGGCAAGGCCTGGGGCGACCTCGAGAACGCCATGCGCAAGTTCGTGAAGCCGCTGCAGAACTGGCAGTCCGGCGACACGGATATCGAATTGCAGTTGCGTATCGAACGCCGCCGGGCGGACGCGATGCGCGAACAGGGCTGACAAGGACACCGGACGGGAGAGCCGAATGAGCGACAACTCCCTCGACAACATGGCGAGCAAGGTCTTCGAGATCCCCGAAGCCGAGTTCGAGAAACTCGCCGCCGCCCTTGAGCTGCGCCGGCTGCGGCCGTCCCAGCAGGCGGCCTCCGTCGCCATGCTTTCCCAGATCCGGCCGCGGCTGCGGCTGATCCGCCCGCCCCGCCGGCTCACGCCGATGCGGCTGTTCTGCATTCCGTTCGAGGATCTGCTCTACAACCCCAACACGCCGCGCAAGGCTTTGGGCCGGATCCCGCGCAGTGCCCTCAAGCCGATCTGGGAAGAGACCGAAGCGCTTCTCGGCAAGGATGGTCTCGCGCCGGTCTACGAGGCGATCAAGACCGTCGACCCCGCCGATGACGAGGCTGTCCACGCCATCGGGCGACCGTTCTGGCAGGCCGCCCACGCCGTCCTCAAGGCGTTGCACGGCAACGCCGCCAAGGAAAAGGGCGGTCGAGCGAAGCTACAGGAGAAGCTCGGCGGCCCGGAGGTCTTCGCGTCGCTCGAGGACATCGTTACAGCCCTCGCGATCGCCGGTCCGATCACAACCCTGCGGCGGAATCTGCCGCCGCCGCCGATCTCCGATATCAACAACGCCGCCCTGCAACACGTCGTGGACGGGCTCACCAAAACCGCGGCGATCGACCGCGAAGGGCTGCCCATTCTGGTGTTTTCGCTGATGGCCCGCCTTTCCTCGCCCGCGATGCTGCCGGCGCTGATCGAGCGGCTGATCGACGAGGGCGCCGGCGATCTGATCAAGGCCATGGGCGGCCAGGTCGGCGAGGCCGTCGCCAGCCAGCAGGAGGACCGCGTCATCGACGTCCGGGCCGAAGCGGAGGCGCAGAAGGACGATCCGGTCGCGGTCGCCCGGGCCCTCGGCGCCGAGTTGAAGACTTTGGAGCGGGAGGCCAAGGCGGCGGGCGGCGGCGGCCGCGGCGTCGCCCGTCAGATCGAGCGGGTGAAGGCGGAGCTTGGCCGTCTGGCCCGCGAGACCGTGGTGACCGGGGCCGCGCCGAAGGCGGTCGCCGCGATCGATGCGCTGGACGCCCCGCCGGACAACGCGACCAGCAACCGAGACCGATTTCGGGCCGTCGAGGATCAGATCGTCTCGCTGCGCCTCTGCAAGCAGTACGCCGGCGATATCGGACTGGCGGGGGAGATCGAGACCGCCATGAAGACGATCGGCTCCAAGCTGACCGAACGGTCGGCCGATCTCCTCAAGCGCCTGCAGTCGAACGACGCCTCCGTATCCTCCGTCGATCTTTTCTGCACGGTCCGGCTGGTCGAACTGGTCGAGGGATCGGAGAAGGCGGACAAGCTTCGGGAGAAGGGCATGGCGGCGCTCCGTGGCGATTGAGCCCGGCGGCGGGCGGAGGCCGCGCCGCTGATCCGCCGTCTTGCCGGGAAAAGCCGCGGGGCCTAGATTGCCCGTTCCCGATTGCCCGTTCCCTGAGCGGTGCCCGTTCCCTGGGCGGTGCCCGGCAGAGCCCGGTCCCTCTTCCGGATGCCCGCACCGATACACGAAGGATTACTGACCATGGCGACCCCCAATTACGTGTTCATGGACGACCAGATCGTTCCCTGGGATCAGGGCAAGGTTCACGTCGATTCCGCGGCGTTCAAGTTCGGCTCGGCCGTCTTCGAGGGGCTTCGCGGCTACTGGAACGCGGATCAGGAAGAGATGTACCTCTTCCGCATGGAAGAGCACATGGACCGGCTCGTCTTCTCCCAACGCTTCATGCGGTATGACGAGATCATCACGCCGGCGTTCGTGACCGAGAAGACGATCGAGCTGATCCGGGCCAACGGCTTCCAGGGCGAGAACGTCCACATCATGACGACGACCTATGTCGCCGGTCATGGCGGCCAGAATGTCACCGGTCCGATCAAGCTGGCGATCACCGCCCAGGAGCGCCCGCGCTCCGCGAAGATCACCGAGGGCATCTCGGCCCAGGTCAGTTCCTGGATGCGGGTGCCGGACAACGCCATGCCGATGCGCGCCAAGGTCAACGCCAACTACCAGAACGGCCGCCTCGCCACCCTGCAGTCCAACGCCGACGGCTACGACACGGCCATCATGCTGAACAGCCGGGGCAAAGTCGCGGAAGGGCCGGGCATGTGCTTCTTCATGGTGCGCGACGGCGTGCCGATCACGCCGCACACCTCGAGCGACATCCTGGAAAGCATCACCCGCTCGACCGTGCTGCAGCTTCTCGAGGAGATGGGGACGCCGGCGGTCGAGCGCGACGTCGACCGCTCCGAGCTGGTCGCCGCCGACGAGGCGTTCTTCTGCGGCACCGCCTGGGAAGTCACGCCGATCACCTCCATCGACAAGCTGCCTGTCGGCACCGGCACTGTCGGCCCGATCACCAAACGGCTGCAGGAGCTGTATTTCGACGTCTGCCACGGCACGACCGGCGCCCACGGGGAATGGCGCCTGCCGATCTACGGCGCCGCCAAGGCGAACGCCGCCGAGTAACGCGGCACGGCAACGCCAGTGGGTAACGCCAGTGGGGCAGCCCGTCGTTTCGTGCTGTCCGAACCTGTGGGCCGCCGATAGAGTAATATATTACTCACACCTGCCGGAACACCGGCAGGCGTCGGACCGCAGGTGTAGGGAGGGCGCGAAAGGTGACAGCAGGAAGCTCGGTGACGCTGCTTGGCCAGGCGCGGCTGCACTCGACCGAAGCGCCCGAGGCGGCGCATGACCGTCGGCGACCAGTGCTGCTGGTCCACGGCGCCTATCATGGGGCCTGGTGCTGGGACAGGTGGGTCCGTCGCCTGGCCGAGGACGGACGCAGGGTCCACGCCCTCGACCTGCGCGGCCATGGCGGCCTGGAGCCGGCGGCGGATTTCATCGCCGCCGGGGTGGCGGAAATGGTGCAGGACGTCGTTATGGCGATCGACGCGATCGAGGGGCGTCCGGTCCTGGCGGGCCATTCCCTCGGCGGCCTGATCGTGACGCTCGCCGCCCTCGAGCGCGACGTTGCCGGCCTGCTCCTGATCTGCCCGTCGCCGCCCGGAAATCTGCCGGGTGCGGCCAAGGTGCCTTTGGTTTCCGAGGACGCGCTGTGCCCGGCGCTGACAGCCGACCAGGCGGCGGAGCGCTATGCGCCGCATCTTGATCCGGAGGAATTGGCCGACATGGCGCAACGGCTCTGCGCCGAAAGCCCGCGGCTGCTGAACGAGCGCTACGACCTCCGCATTCCCGTCGACCCCTCGGCCCTCGACCGCGATCTGCCGATCCTGGTCGTCGAGGGTGGTCGCGACGATCCGGCCCGCCACCCTCCGGGCCAGGACGCGGCCATCGCCGCGTTCCTCGGCGGTCGTCACCTGCGCCTGGACGACGCCCCCCACAACCTCATGCTCGGCCCGGGCTGGCGGTCTTGGTTCAACTCCATCTGGCGCGAATTCGACGAAATGCTGTAGACAGGTCCGGTTCCACCGGAACGCGAAGATAAAGGCCCCGTGGCGGAACCGGTAGACGCACGCGACTTAAAATCGCGAGCCTTATGGCGTGAGGGTTCGAGTCCCTCCGGGGCCACCACTACCCATCCAAGCGCTTGATTGTTCAAAAACCGAGGTATCAGAACCGGTGGGCGCGCAGCACCTGTGCGTCGGTCACGTTGACCACGCCGATATGGCGCTCGACGACCGCGAAAACGGCATCCAAGAGCCTGTCGAGCTTGTCCGGGTGGATCAGGCAGACGACCTGCACCATGCCCGTTCCGCGGCTGATCTGTCCTTCGCGGTTCCACACGCCGGACCGGCCCGACCCGCCGAGCACGGGAAGCACCGACCAGCCGGTCACGTCCGCCCCCTCCAGGGCACCGGTCAGACGGTGCAGCATCACCTGCTCGATCGTGATCTCCACGCGTTTGGCGTCATGAGTTTGCATCTCAGGATCCTATCAGGGCTTCGGCCACCGCGAGATAGATGGGCAGCCCCAGCACCAGATTGAACGGAAACGTCACCGCCAGCGACAGGGTCAGGTAGATCGACGGATTCGCCTGCGGCACCGCCACGCGCATCGCCGCAGGCACCGCAATGTAGGATGCCGATGCCGAGAGTGTCATCAGCAGCATCGCCCCCCCGGCGGAGAGCCCGACGAGGAGTGCGGCCAGGAGCCCCGCACCGGCGCCCACCAGCGGCATGAGGAGCCCAAAGGCGATGGCGCCGCGGTCCAGCACCCCGGCCTGCCGCAGACCGCGTCCGGCGATCAGCCCCATATCGAGCAAGAACAGGCAAAGCACCCCCTGGAACGGCGATACGATGAAGGGCTTGATCCGCTCGAGGCCGTCGGTCCCCGTCGCCATGCCGATGGCGAAGGAACCGAGCAGCAGCACGATCGAGCCGTTCAGCAGGATCTCGCGCCAGAGATCCGGGCTCAACTCCGCGTCGTCCGAACCACGCGAAATCAGCCAGAGGGCGGACAGGATCGCCGGGGCCTCCATCGCCGCGGCAACGGCAACCATGTACCCTTCGGAGGCGATGCCCGCATCGGCCAGGACCGACGTGGCGGCGACGAAGGTCACGATGGAGATCGACCCGTAGTGGCCGGCGACGGCTGCCGCGTCGGTTCGCGACATCCCGGAGAGCATCCGCAGCAAACCGAAGCCCAGGATCGGCAAGGCGAATGAGAGAGCCACGCCCGCCAGCAGGCTCAGCCCGAGCGTGAGGTCGATTCCGTGCTCGACCAGACTGGCGCCGCCCTTGAACCCGATGGCGAACAGCAGATAGATGGAGATGCCTTTGGCCACCGCTTCGGGAACCGACAGATCCGAACGCGCGAGAGCTGCCGCCACCCCAAGGACGAAGGACAGAACGATGGGCGACAGCAGGTTCGTGAGTGCCAGATCGAGCATTGCAACGGTCCCCAATGATGGCGTTCGAACGGATCGGTCCCTGCAGCCCCGAACGGTTGCGGGCGTTCGCACACGCGCCTGGCCGAGCCGGTCCTGTCATAGTCGATGGGGCCGGGTTGGAGAACCGTTCCGGACATGGCGTCCGCGGGGCGGGCGCGACCCCGGCCGCCGAAGGCCGCGCAAATTGGCCAAGAAGAGCCGAAAGATCAACAAGGTTGCTCGGTGATCCCCATGCCTCCGGGGCCACGCAATTGGTCGGAAGCGCTTGACCCCGGACCGCCGCCGACAATCTGTGTCGGCATGACAGCACTCAGTTCATTTCCGGAGCCGGCCTCCGCGATCGTGGTCGCCAGCCGCGGCGGCATCGGCGGCGCCTTGGTCGATGCTCTTAAGGCATCCGACCGGTTCGACACCGTGATCGGCCTGTCGCGCGGCGACAGGGAACCTCTCGATCTGCTCGACGAGGCGTCGATCGCCGCGGCCGCGGACCGGATGCGCGCATTGGAGGCTCCGCTTCGGCTGGTGATCGACGCCAGCGGCTTCCTGCATGACGACAGGTTCCAGCCGGAGAAGTCCTGGCGGCAACTCGATCCCGCGCATCTGGCCCACGCCTTCGCGGTCAACGCCACGGGACCCGCTCTGCTGATGAAGCACCTGCTGCCGCTGCTGCCCCGCCAGGGGAAATCCGTTTTCGCCACCCTGTCTGCCCGTGTGGGCTCGATCTCCGACAATCGGATCGGCGGATGGTACGCCTACCGCGCGTCCAAGGCGGCGCAGAACCAACTCGTCCGCTGCGCCGCCATCGAACTGGCGCGCACCCGCAAGGAAGCGGTCTGCGTGGCCCTGCACCCCGGCACGGTTCACACCGACCTTTCGGCGCCGTTCTCCAAATCCGGTCTCGACGTCCGGTCGGCGGAGACCGCCGCCGCGGACCTGCTGGCGGTGATCGACGCCCTCACCCCCGAGCGCAGCGGGACATTGATCGACCAGAACGGCGAGACCGTTCCCTTCTAGCCGACGACGACCGGCTCGACATTCAGGTGGATCCAGCGGGCGAGGGCCGTCATGCGGGCGTCGTCGCCCTCCTGACCCATGACCTGCACGCCCACCGGCAGCCCGTTCACCGCCAGCATCGGGATCGTGACCGCCGGAGCGCCCGCCAGCGAGCTCGGCGTGTTGAACACCGCGTCTCCGGTCGGACGCGGGGCGAGCGGCTGTCCCGGGACATCCCCCGGCCACAGCGGCGCCGGTCCCGGGCAGGAGAAGGTGAAGAAGGCATCGGCCAGCGGTGCCAGCATCCGCCAGGCGGCGCGCAGGGTCTCCCGTCGCCACAAGAGCTGCCTGTAATCGTCCGGACTCAGCGCCTCCACAACGCCGACGCGGGCCTTGATGCGCTCGCTGACCCCCTCGCCCCGGTTGTCGATCAGGTTGCGCAGAGTCCAGCGGTTCTCCCAGGCGGTGATCGTATTGGCGAGATCGCCGGCACCGACCAGGGCCTGCTCCAGACTCTCGATCAGCGGATGATCGCCGCGCGTCAGGATCTCGACGCCGGCCGCCCGCAATCCGTCGAGCAGTCCGTCCATGGCCGCATGGCTGTCCGCATCCGTCCGCGCCCAGCCATCGGT
The DNA here is from genome assembly GCA_048983575.1 of Thalassobaculum sp. Taxonomy (GTDB): domain Bacteria; phylum Pseudomonadota; class Alphaproteobacteria; order Thalassobaculales; family Thalassobaculaceae; genus Thalassobaculum. Next base: position 4,081,045 of record JBLZTD010000001.1, read on the forward strand.
CTCCAGCAGGATCAGCCGGTCGGGCTTGGCCGCGGTCGGCGTCGTCATCGGCCCCTGAATACCGGCACGGCCGGGATCGCCGCCGCATCGGCTCGCCACTTCGATGGCGACCTGCCACATGTCCTCGATCGAGCCGGCATGCGGGCCGTGGGTGCTCATGGAGGTCGTCTGGCGCTCGCCCCGATGGATCCCGCCCTGGCTCGGCTTCAGCGCGAAGTTCCCGCAATAGGCCGCCGGGCGGATGATCGATCCGCCGACCTGGGAGCCGATCGCCGCCGGCATGAATCCGGCCGCCACCGCCGCCGCCGAGCCCGACGACGAGCCGCCCGGGGTACGCGCGGGATCGAACGGGTTGGTGGTCGGGCCCGGATGGTTGCCGCCGAGTTCCGCCGTCACGGTCTTGCCGAAGATCACCGCGCCCGCCTGACGCAGGGCCCAGACGGCGGCGTTGTCGTTCTTCGGGAAGTTCCCCTTCATCGCCTCGCAGCCGAGCTGCGTGGGCATGTCCTTGGTTTCCAGCAGGTCCTTGATACCAACCGGCATGCCGTCGATGGGCGACAGGGGGTTGCCGTCCTTCCAGCGCGCCGTGCTCGCGTCAGCGGCGGCGCGCGCCGTCCCCCGGTCCAGGGCGGCAAAGGCCTGGACCACCGGCTCGCGCTCGTCGACCGCCTCAAGGCGGCGCTCCAGATAGTCGCGCGGGGTATCGCGACCTTTGGCGAAAGCCGGCGTGGCATCGAACCAGGTCGGCGCCCTGAAACGCTTCGGGTCATAGCGCGTCGCGCTCGTCATGGCGGTCTCCAGTCTGGCGGGAATCGGGCAAGAAGGTGTGACCCCGACAGCTTGGCGCCCCGTCAGAAGAAGATCAATCCACGCACTGTGCGGCGGAAAGCCGGATCGGGACGCGCCTCAGAGGACCTTGAACACCCGGTAGATCGGGCCTTCGGGCTTGCGGTCGCCGGTCGACACGAAGATCGACTTGTTCATCCAGGCATAGGGCCCGTCGGCGGCGGTCTCGAACAGCGGGGCTGTGCGGAAGTACAGTTCCGACGGGTCCACCGGCTGGCCGGCCGCCAGACGCTCCATGACCTCCTTGGGGCCGTGGCGCAGGCCCTTGTAGGTCATGTAGATCAGGTGACCGTCGTCGGTCTCCATGGTCAGCCGCACGTCGAGCTGGGTCACCCCGTCGGTGCGGTTGAGGATCCAGTCGCCGCCGCCGTCCTGCACGGTGCCCTTGAGGCCAGGCCCCTCGAACGTGCCGCCGGTGACGCGCGCGATGCGGCGGTCGCCATACTGGGTGTTGCCAACCGCCGCCAGGGGCTGGGCGACGGAGAGCTTCAGCTCCATAACGAATTCGGTCTGGATCTCGGACATGCGGGGTCTCTCCCTTGGGGATCGTTTCTCGTTAGTCTTTCCACTGCAGGAAGTCGAAATCGACGCCCTGATCGGCCTGGGTGACCGAGTTCATGTAGAGGTTCCGGTAGCCGCGCTTGTGGGTCGGCTGAACCTCGGTCGGTCTGATCTCCTCCAGGCGCCGCGCGATCTCCGCGTCATCCACCAGCAGGTCGATCGAGCGGTTCTCCACCGAGATCCGGATCCGGTCGCCCGTGCGCACCACGCCGAGCGGGCCGCCATCGGCCGCCTCCGGCGTGACGTGCAGAACGATGGTGCCGAAGGCGGTGCCGCTCATCCGCGCGTCGGAGATGCGGACCATGTCCTTCACCCCGGCCCGGGCCAGCTTCTTCGGGATCGGCAGATAGCCGGCCTCCGGCATCGCCGCCGGGCTCTTCGGACCGGCGTTCTGCAGCACCAGGAAGTCGGCGGCGGCGACGTCCAGATCGGGATCGTCGATCCGCGCCGCCAGGTCCGCAAGGCTGGAGAACACCACCGCCCGGCCCTCCGTCTCGAACAGGGTCGGATCGGCGGCCGAGCGTTTCAGGATCGCCCCGCCCGGAGCAAGCGAGCCAAACAGGGCGACGAGTCCGCCCTTGTCCTGGAACGGCCGGTCGAACGGCCGCACGATGTCGCTGTTGATCCAGGTCTTGTCGCGGTCCAGCCGCTCCTCGAGCGTCTCTCCAGTGACGCTCACCGTGTCGAGATGCAGCAGCGGGCGCAGCGCGTGGAGCACGCCGACAAGCCCGCCGGCGGCGAACATGTCCTCCATGTAATGCGCGCCGGTCGGTTTCAGGTCGACCAGCACCGGCGTCTCGTCCGACATCTCGTTCAAGCGATCCAGAGGGACCGGAATCCCGAGCCGTCCGGCGATCGCCGTCAGGTGGATGATGGCGTTCGTCGACCCGCCGATGGCGAGCAGGACGCGCAGGGCGTTCTCAACCGATTTCGGCGTGATGACGTCGCGCGGCAGCAGTTTCGCGTCGCCCTCGGCGAGGGCCAGTTCCATGGCACGGGCGCCGGAAGCCTCGGCGGCCCGCAGACGGTCGGCATGCACCGCCGGGATCGCCGCCGTCCCCGGGAGCGTCATGCCCAGCGCTTCGGCGATGCAGGCCATGGTGCTCGCCGTCCCCATGACCGCGCAGGTGCCGGCGGTCGTGGCCAGGCTGCCCTCGATCCGCTTGATCCCCTCGTCCGATACCTCGCCGGCCCGGTACTTGCCCCAGAACCGGCGGCAGTCCGTGCAGGCCCCCAACCGCTCGCCATCATAGGGCGAGGTCAACATCGGGCCGACGGCGCAATAGACGACCGGCACTTCGGCGTTGGCGGCGCCCATGAGCTGCGCCGGCAGGGTCTTGTCGCAGCCCCCGATCACGACGACCGCATCCATCGGCTGGGCGCGGATCATCTCCTCCACGTCCATGCTCATGAGGTTGCGGTACATGAGCGAGGTGGGGTTCAGGAAGGTCTCGCCCAGCGAGATCGTCGGAAACTCGATCGGCAGACCGCCGGCGGCGAGCACGCCGCGCTTGGTCGCCTCGACCAGCTCCGGCATCATCCGATGACAGTTGTTGTACCCGCTGCCGGAGGAACAGATGCCGACCACCGGCTTCTGCAGCATCTCGCGGCTGTAGCCCATGGACGAGGCCATGGAGCGGCGCAGGTACAGGCTGAATTCGTTGTCGCCGTAGTTCGTCAGCCCCCGGCCGAGGCCCTTCGGCGTCTCTTGATCGGTCATGTGCGGTCCTCCCGCGCGCACCTTAGTCGCGGGTCGGGAGCTTGGGAAGGCGCCGAAACGCTGGCGCGGGCTGCGGCGTCGGGCCTCGTCGCTCAGGCGGTCCGGCGCAGCACGAAGCGCAGAACATCCCCCTCTTCCGCCGCGACCAGTTCGTGGCCGGACTGGCGGGCGTAGTGCCGGAAGTCGAGCATTGCCGCCGGGTCGGTGACGAGAACCTCGAGCAGCGCGCCGACCTCGATGCCGCCGATCGCCTTGCGGGCCTTCAGGACCGGCAGCGGGCATTTGAGGCCGCGCACGTCGAGCGACTTGGCGATGGGCTCGCCCGCTTCCTCGGTGGCGCGGTCAGCGGTCATGGGGGACATCCTCGGCAAGGGTGGTGGGCGCACCGGTCGGCCGGCTGTCGGCGATCTCGCGCACCATCTTCGCCAGGATGGTCTGCGTAAAGCCCCTCTCTTCCGTCGCGACCACCACGAAGGCGCCGAAGCCGCCGATCACGTCGAATCGATAATGCTCGTCGAGCGGTTCCCCGCTCGGCCCGGTCCGGACATTGCGGTTGGCGACCACGAGCGCGTTGATCGTGATCCCGTCCGCCACCGCCATGGACCGGATCAGGTCGAGGGACCGGCCGCCGATCTGCGGGCCGTCGCCGGACACGTCGATCACCTTGCGCGCGCCCTCGAAGTCGTTGGTGCGGATCAGATCGGCCGAATAGGCGATCGCCTCGCTGATCGAATTGTAGCCGTAGGCGGCCCGTGGCGCGGCGACCAGCCGTTCGCCCCAGGCCATCGCATCCTCGGGACCGGCGATGACGGTCCAGTCGACGATCGTGTGCTGGCTGCTCGGCGCGCCCCATTCGACGAAAGCGACGGCGATGCGGCCGAGCGGACCGGCGGCGATGGCATCCAGAACCCGCGGATCGGCCATGGCCGCAGCGTATCCCTGCCGTTGGAAGCGAAGCTCCTCGTCATCGATCGATCCGGAACCGTCGGAGGCGAAAACCAGTTCCAGATCGACGTCCGTCCGGGCCGCCGCGGGCGGGGCCGCCGCCATCGCAAGAAGCGCGATAACCCCGCAAGTCGCTGTGGATATTAGCGAAATCCGGCGAAAACAGGACAGAAGCGAAACCGGCCCCGAAAGGCTCAACCGACGAGCGATATGATCGCGGGCCTTCGAAACGATGGTCATTTCCGACATCGGCTTACTGTTCAGAAATCCTGAAACTGTCCACATCCTGTCCACAGGGCCTCCTGTCGGCGGGGAACGGCAAGGCTTTCGACCATTTCAACCGAGCGCCATCGGGGCGATCAACTCCCATTGGCGTGAACCCGTCCGCCGGCAGGCTTTCAGGACGGTCGGCCCAGGATCCGATCGGCCTCCGCCTGGGCTCGCTCGTGCAGAAAATCGAGGACCGCCCGGATCCGCGCGAGCCTGGACAGGTCCCGGTGGACCAGCAGCCAGAGATCGACCCCGGGGATCTCCACGTCCGGGAGCACCCGGCGGATGCCATCGACCTCTTCCGCCACCATGCACGGCACGAGGGCGATGCCGATGCCGGCGCGGGCGGCGGCGAGGCGGGCACTGGCCGGATTGGTGGCGAAGGCGGCCGGCCGACCGGCCATCTGCTGGCGCAGCCAACTCACCGGCGCGTTCTCTGGAAAGCCGTCGAGCCAGTCGATGACGGAATGCTGGGCGAGATCCGCCGGTGCCTCCGGCGTCCCACGGGCTTCGAGATAGGCGGGCGAAGCGAACAGCCCGAAACCGAGGGTGCCGATCCGGCGGATGACCAGATCGCCCTGCTCCGGCCGGGCCATGCGGATGGCCACATCCGCCTCCCGCCGCGACAAATTCAGGAACCGATACTCATTCACCACCTGCAGCCGTATGCCGGGATGGCGCTCCTGCAGCAGCGGCAGGTTGCGGATCAGGAACGGCGTGATCAGAGATTCCGTGGAGGTGACCGCCACGGTTCCGGCAAGCCCCCTGTCCTCCGCGTCGAAGGCGCGGGCGAGACCGAACATCTCGGATTCTATTCCGCGCGCCCGCGCCGCCAACTTCTCGCCGGCCTCGGTGAGGCCGTAGCCGTCCTGACGCCGGTCGAAAAGACGCACCTCAAACCGGGCCTCCAGCGCATCCACATGGCGGCTCACGGTCGCCGGGTTCACCCGCAGGGTCCGCGCCGCCGCGGACAGGCTGCCCTCCGCCGCCACCGCCAGGAAGTAGCGGAGGTCATCCCAGTTCATGTGTGCTGAGGACCCGCCCGCCATGACCTCCCTCACTCGATATCCGCAAAACCATATCCTATAGTCCGCCCCGGATTTTGCGGAATCAAGGGTATGGGAGGCCAGCATGGGAACGGTCCAGGTCAAAGGCACGAACCACACCAGCTTCACGGTGAAGAGTCTCGACCGGGCGCTGGCGCTCTTCGTCGACGGGCTGGGCTTCGAGCTGCTCTCCCGCGCGCCGCGCGACCGCACCGCGATCGAGCGGATCACCGGCGTCGCCGGCGGCGACGTCACCATTGCCTTCGTCCAGGGCCCGGCGCATCGCGTGGAGCTGATCGAGTATCGCGCACCGGACGGGCGCGGCCATGCCGTTCCGCGCCCCTGCGATGCCGGTTTCAGCCACCTCGCCCTGGACGTCGCCGACATGGACGCGGTCCTGACCCTGGCGGAGACCCACGGGCTGACGCTGATGGGGGAAGTCTACGCCATCGACCAGGGACCGAACGCCGGCCGTCGGGTCGCCTATTTCCGCGACGATAACGGCCTGACGCTCGAATTCCTCGAAGTGGCATAGTCCCGGCTGTCCGGTAGGGTCGCCACGAGCGCCCGCAGGCCGTCATCCAGGACCGAGGGCAGCAGGTCATCGTCGGCGGCCAGAACGCCGGCCCGCCCCATCGCGAAGGCGAAGCCGAGGGGCGACGCCGGCAAGCCTCCGTCTCCGCGCGCCGTCCGGTACCGTGCCCGCCAGAGCACCGCGCCGGTCGCCAGGTCGAGCAGCCGGGCTTTCAGCGTCACCGCGGCCTCCGCCCAGATCACCGCATAGGTCCGGTCGCCCGTGAGCACGAGTTCCGCGCCATGCGCGCATCCCGTCAGGTCGGCATAGCGGGCCCGGTCGACCGGGTGCGAAAGATCGAGGGCAAGGTCGCGGATCTCGGCGTCCCGCCGATCGGGACCGACAACGGCGGCAACCCGCCCGGACAGGTGGCGGGCGAAGGCCCGGTCGGCCGCGCGGGCGCCGATCGCGCCGCTGGCCGTTCCCGGAAGCACCACCACGCAGTCCGGCGGATCCAACCAGAAACCGGCCTCCAACCCATGCTCCGGCGGGGGACGGGCTGTTCCGGCCATGCAGGCGCCCAGCAGGCCGAGCAGCAGCGCGCCGACGATCAGCCGCATCGCCCGATCCTCCTCAGCCGCACCTCCCCGGCGACGGGCATGCCGTCGACCTCGATGTCGGACACGATCAGATAGCCGTCCCGGATCAGGTAGCCGGCTCCGATCCGTCCGGGCCGGTCTTGCAGCGGGACAAGCCGGGCGAGCCCGCTCAGCAGCCGAACATCGAATTCGCGCGACACCAGCGCCACCGGCACCCCGGAGGCCAGCCCGTGATGCCGCCGGATCCGTTCCGCCGCCGCGGGCGCGATGCCGTCGGCCCGGCGCATGACGATGGACAGGCGATCCGGATCCGGCACCCAAGGGCTACCGGGCCCATCCTCCAGGCGCCAAAGGCGGTCCCGGGCCATCACGGCGACGGCCAGACCGGCGCATCGGCCGAGATGGTCGGCGATCCGCGAGCGGTCGTCAGCCCCCGACGGCCAGCGCAGTTCCAGGGACGGTCCCTCGCCGGCCTCGAGCCGAGCCAACAGGGCCGCGCCGGTCATCGGCGCCTCGGCGCCGGAGGCTGGGGGCGCCGACAGCACCGCCCGCCCTGCCGGCGGCGCCGGCCGATCCGGGGGAGCGGCGAGAGACGGCGGATCGACGGGGCGCGACAAGGGGGGTGACGGAGACGGATGCGGGGGCGGGAGCCGGATCCGGGCGAGTGTGAGCGGCGGATCGGCCGGTTTCGCGGCGGCGGGCGGCGGCCGGGACGGCGGATCCAGGGGCCGACCGGCAGGCGATGGTGGAACCGTGGCCAGAACCAGGAGTCCGAGACCCAAGGCCATCGGAACGGCGACGGACAGCCTAGCCGGTCCGTCCAGCGGCGTCGATCTGCGACCGTCCATTCACCGCATGCCGGTCAGGAACCGGTCCTCCATGTCTCGGGCGATGTCGCGCAACTGCCGTCCCCATTCGGCGGCGGAAACCGGCGGGGCGCCCCGAGGAGCTGTTTCCGGCGCAGAGAAGTACCGGTTCAGGCTGTCCTCAGGCTCTTGCGCCACCACCCGCGGGGTGGTCGTCACCGGCGACGGAGCCCGGCGCGCCGCCGCTTCTTCAGCCGGGGTGACCGACGCCTTGATCTCCAACACCGGCCCGTCCGGGATCTCCGGGAGCGGCGGGCGACCGGACGAACCGGGCGCCACGGCACCCGGACCGACCCGCATACCGGGCGCGGTCGCCCCGGCGGTGACCGCCCCGGGGATGGTTTCCTGGGGGATGGAAGCCTGGGGGATGGTATCCTGGGGGATGACCCCCTCGGGGACGATCGCCTCCGGGCCCGACCGTCGGCCGTCGGAGACGATCAGATAGGCCAGCGCCGCGCCGACCACGAGGTTGAAGACCAGAAACTTCATCGGCTGTTCTCCACGGCACCGACCCGGCGGGACCTTTCCGCCAGGACCACCAGCACCCCCCGGAGCATCGCCGCCACGGGCAGTCCCACCACGGTGGTGCTGAAGGCGAGCGCGAACCGTTCCGTCAGGGTGGCGATGACGGCGTTCACCGTATCCGGAGCGATCCGAGCCTCGGACAGGGTCGCGATTCCGAGTCCGATCCCGAGCAGGGTGAAGGTCAAGGCCAGGGTCGCGATGCCGGACGCCGCCTGCAGGCCGACCGCGCGCCAGGTCCCGTCGTCGGGATCGCGCCACAGGCGCACGGCGGCAACCAGGGCCAGAAGGGCCAGGACGGCGATCCCGGCGATGAAGGCCGGACCGAGCACCCGTTCGCCACGGGCCGCCAGATCGCGTGGACCGTCGCCGGTCAACCAGACACCGGCAGCAAGACCGACGCAGACCAGGGCGAGCAGGATGGCGAGCGCCCGCGCGACGTCTTCCAGTGTCCGGATGCCGCTTAGCCGTTGCCGCCTCGGATTCCGGGCGGCCGGCGGACCTGTGGGGACGTCCATCGGAGGCGGTACCGACGGCATTACCGACGCCCCATCCGGGCCGCCATGACCCGGGCGGTCGACAGCCCGACCCGGTCGAGCCAGAGATCCAGAACCGCCATATCCCGTTCGATCGACGCATGGGCGAGGAAGGTGAGATCGTAGTCGGCGAAGGCGCGGCGGGCGATCGGCCTGGTGTCGATTTCGGTCTCCGGGTCCCGGAGCGCGATCCGCTCGAGATCGACCAGCCGCCGCCGGCTCGTCTCCGCCTCGGCCAGCCGACCGTGCGTCCCCTTATCGGCGTCGAGCAGTGTCCCGATCAGGCGGGCACGCTCCCGCTCCATGGTCTCCAGCGGCCCGGCCGCTGCGGGCCGGGCGACCCCGGAGCCGATGGCGCCCACGGCGGCCAGGATCGCGACGGTCAGGACGACCCGAGCGGGTGCCCTCCTGGCGGGAAACCGGAAACGCGGCATGAACTCCTCCTGCGGATCAGTCGGGGGCGGTGAAGAAATCGACGGCGGCCGTGACGTCGCGCATCTCGCCCGACCCCGCATCGGCGGCGGCGCGTGCGTCGACCTCGTCGGCCAGAGCCAGCGCGTCCAACGCCACCAGCTTCGCCATGTAGGCGAGCACCAGGTCCTTCTGGTCGAGCAACGCCAGCTCCGTCTCGGCTGCGGCGACAAGGTGGTTCAGGTACTCCGCCCTGCCGATGGCGCGGCCATCCAGCTCCGGCGCGGCGTTCATCGGGTGGGCCTCAATCGCCCGAACCAGATCCTCGATGGCGGCGGCGTGCCGGCCGTATTCGCGGGCATATCTGCTTTCCTCGGCGGTCGCCGACGCGAACAGCTTCATGTCGACCGTGTCGACCGTCCGGGCAAAGCGCTGCTGGGCCGTCGCCCGCCGATCCGCCAAGGACGCAAGCGCCGGATCGTCACGGGTATCGGCGGACCGCTCGATCCGGTCGAGCAGCCGCCGGTACAGACCGATCCGGGTCTCCACCCGCTGGCGTTCCAGATCCTGACGGGCACCCATCAGGGTCACGAATTCCTGCTTGGCGACCAGAAACCGGTGACGCGCTGCGTCGCCGGCGGGTCCCCGCGCGCCGTCCGCTGCCGCCGCCAGATCGGCGAGCGACGCGGCGGTATCCTCGATCGCCTCGGCCTTGCTCTGCAGAGCGCCGGCCAGGGACGATCCCTGGAAGTCCCGCTCGATCGCCTTCTCGAGATATCCGGCCGGCAACCGGATCAGCTGCTCGCTCGCCGTCGGCGCCCAGCTCGGCGGTGTCTCGGCGCGAACACCCTCCGCGGATGTCAGCACGAGGCCGAGACCGACAAAGGCGGCGACGGCGGTCCGGCGCGCCGCCATCACCGCCCCCACCGCGCGACCCGCGCGAGTTCGTCGGCGAGCGGCCGGGGCAGGTTGGCGGTGGCCCGAGCCGGACCCCCGTCGAGGACGGCGGTCACGCTGTCGATGAAGGACGCGCCATCGTCGAAGAACAGATCCCGTCCGTCGAACGCACCCGCGAAACGGTCGAGTGCGGCGCGGGCGCCGGCCACATCGCCGCCCTTCATCAGGGCCAGGACGGCGACGGCATAGGCGCGCATCCGCTCCTCGGCGTTCAGGCCGGCGGCGGCCGGGCCGAGATCGGCCTCACAGCCTTCCAGGATTCGCGCGACGGTGAGGTAGCGACCCGCGTCTCCAGCGGCCCGCGCCTGGCGGTCCAGGGCCAATCCTTCGTCCCGGCAGGTGCGGTAGGCGCGCATGGCCTCGACCTCGGCGAATCTGGCGGCGCGGTAGCCGATCCCTTCGGCCGGCGCCGGCGGCGGCGTCACGCAGGCCGAAAGCGATGCGGCCAGGGCCAGCACCGAGAACAGGACCGGCAGGCGCGTTGCGGCCGCAAAGCTGGGGCGGAGTCGATGCATGGCTTGGCCCTCCAGCGGACTAGGTGTTCGCCAGGACCATGGAAAGCGCGGGACGATTTCTCAGCGGGCCGGGATCACCCGGTGAACGATCTCGCGCACCTCGACGCCGATCGCACGCAGTCCCGCCACCGTCGCGTCCAGGTCGTCCTCCGACATCAGGTCGATACCCGCCAGTGCCTGCGAGACCTGCGGCCGCGCCTCCCCGGACAGGACGAGCAGCCCCCGCACGACGACCTCGCGGCGCACCCAGTCGGGTGGCTGCACCCGCACCGAGCCGTGCTCCCCCGGCACCAGAACGCCGGTGGCCAGTTCGGCGTGGCGCCGCCGTGACGCGTATTCCCGGATCGCGCCCCGGACGGCGGCGTACAGCCACATATGCACCGGTCGGTTACCGGTATTGGTCGCCCGGAAGGCGACGGCGCACACACCCTGTGCGGCGCTCTCGGCGGGATCGGAGGCCGGATCAGGGAGGATCTCCTCACCGCAGCCCCCGTCTCGGGGCCGCCCCTCCAGCACCTCCAGAACCACGGAGGCCGGATCGAACGGCACCGTGCTTCCGACAGGGACGGGTCGGGGCGGCGGAGGCCTGGCAGCCGCCGCATCGATGGACTGTTCTGCGGCACGGCCGTCCGGCCGGCTCCACCGGTCCCAAATGCCGGTCCCAAGCAGGGCGAGCGAGACGGCGCCAACGGCAAAGGCGGCCGTCGGAAGCCAGCGGCCGCCCGCGCTCACCGCCGGCGGTCCGGCAAGACCGAGCGCATCGAGCGCCTCCTCCACCCGGTCGACCGCCAACCGGTCTCCGCGGTCCGGCAGTTCCGACGCATTGCCCCGGGCGCAGATCACCAGGACCGGCACCTCCGCCCCGAACACCGACGCGGAACGCCGTGCCTTCTCAGCCACCCGGTCCACCGGCCCCACATTGAGGTCGACATCCACCGTGCCGGTTGCCCACACGATGCCTTCGGCCGGCTCGGAATCCTCGGCCAGACGACCGACGGCCTTCAGCCGGTGGGCGAGGTAGAGCCCGAGTTGCCAGCTCGCGCCGGCAGCGATCGGTCGGTCGACATCGACCCGGAAGACCCGGTGTCCCACATCCCGTTCGACCACGCCCGTCGGCCGGCGGACGAAGGCGTCGTAGGCGGCGGAGATCGGCAGATCCATCGATGTGCCGGCAAGGCAGACGACCGACCGGAGACCCGGATCCTCCGCCGTGATTCGCTGGACGATGCTCGGACCGTCGGTGGTCGCAACGACCACGCGCAGCCGCCCACTCATGCGACCCGATCCATCGGCAAACCCCGCGCCGTTCAACCTTCACACGAAGTAAAGGCGGGAATTCGGATCCGTCAAGGCGACGAGGATCGGATCGGAATTGTCCAGCAGCAACTGGATAGAACCGGCGACGGGTGCCGGCAGGTCGACCTGCACCGGCGCGCTGTCATCCGTCACCGCGAACAGTCGGGTGGTGGCGAGGTCGGGGTCCAGGAACGTGACGGTCATATAGCTTTGCCCCGGTCCGCCGCGGGACGGGACCACCCGCACCTGCCCTCCTTCGGCCTGCCGGTCGACCCCGTCATCGGTCCGGTCGGGCCGTGTCGCGGCGGCGGCTGTCCGCGGGACCACCAGGGCCGCCGCCTGCGCGAGGAGCGCCTCGAAATCCGCATCCGGAACCAATCCGGGCGGCAGCGGATGTCCGCCGACCAGCGCCGCCCAAACGGCCGAGATCGAGGGTCGGGCAGCGTCTCGGCCGTCGAGATCGCCGGAGCCATGGGCATCGGCCAGGAGCCGCGCACCGTCGAGCGCGGCAAAGACCGCACCGGCGACCCGCCGCCCCGGTGGGTCGAGATTCTGCCAGCGACCCGTCATGCCGCCCCTCCGTAAAGCGCCCGAAACCCATCTCGGAAGCGAGCGGAATCGCGCTCGAAACTGTCGGCATCGAGCCGGGATTGCGTGGTGGCGCGGACATGGTCAAGTCGCACGAGAAGCCGGCGGACCAGCGGCGCGCCGCTGGCCATGCCGTCGATCACCTCGGCCCGCCGCCGGTCTTCAGGGCCGAAGCCCGACCGGGCGAGTCCCCGCAGCGCCCGTCGCGCCGCGGCGATCAAAGCCGACACCTCCGGGCCGACCACCTTGGCCTCGGCCAGGGCAGCCACCATGCCCTGGGTTCCACCGGGACGCAGGGCCACCACGTTGTCCCCATCCGCCGCGCTCGGCAGGCGTTCGCGCAAGCCGCTGAGGTCGGCGGCCGGCAGCCGCGCGAGCACCTCCAGCGCCGCTTCGGCCCGATCGGCCTCGACCAGCACGGCCAGCGCCGCCAGCGCCATGCGCTCCAGCCGGCTTTCCAGCATGCGCCACTGGTCGAGGCGCTGATCATAGGTCTCACAGCCGGCAAGATCGATCAGTTCGGCGATCTCGCCGGCGGACGCCCGACGGCGCAGGGCCTGGCTCAGACGGCCTTGAACCGCGCCGAACGTAACGCTGCGCAACACCGAGAGCGCGAGCGCGCCCGCATGGGACCCCAGCCGAGCGATCAGGTCGAGTTCGGCGACCTCCCGCCCGGTCAGGAATTTCACATTGCACGCCGGGGGCGCCTCCAGCGCCAGGAGTTCGTCGGCCTCGCCCTCCTGCACGTCGAGAATGGCGAGCAAGGTGTCCGGATCGATCTCGCCGCCCCCCCGGTCCGGACCGACCGGCATGGCGCTGTCGACGGCATGGCGTTCGAACCCCGCCTGCAGGGCGGTGCGGAGCAGCCCGACCCGTTCCGTCACCGCCCGGAAACCGCGCAGTTCGGCAGCATCCTCGTCCTCGGCGGTCACAGACCCGTGCCAGTAATCCAGCACGGCCCGGTCGTCCAGATCATCGACGGTGAACCCGCTGCCGCGGTCGCGCTCCAGAAAGGCAACCATTCGGGCGAAGACCCGCAGGCTCTGAGCGGTGGAAAGGTGGTCCTTGAGGTGATCATAGAACAGCCGGGACAGGACGTTCGCATGGGAGGCCGCCCGCGCCAATTCGAATGGCGCGTCGAGCCAGCTGCGGATCGCCGCATCCACGGCACGGTAGCCGAGCGCCGTGACCATCAGTTCCAGCAGTGCGGCGAGAAAGCCCATGCGGCTGTAGGCCACGGTGAACGGGCCGTCGGGATAGGTGACGGTCACGCCGTCGGCTTCGAGCCTGAAGTCGCCGGCGAAGGCGGGACGGCGCCGGGCACCCTCCTGAATCTGGGCCCGGAAAGCCGCCGCGCGCGCGACCGGCACGCCAAAGACGAGGGCCGGCCAGCCGTGGCGCCCTCCCACCCCGTCGGCGATCCGCAGCAGATGGCAGAGCTCGAGCATCGGCTTGCCGTAGGCGCGGGCGGCGACCGTCCTGGACAACGCGCGCATGACCGTAGCGGCGTATTTCGGGCCGCCGCCGAGATCGGCCTCCGCGACCGTCCGGATGGCCGTCTGCAGTTCGGGGCTGATCGCCCCGGCGAGCAGCGCGCGTTCCGTCGAAATGCCGTCCATGACAGGTCCCCGCTCCGGCCTCCCATCAAAACACACACGATCAATTCAATACAAGGTTGCATGCGGCGGCGCGCGAGGCCAGGGCCGATCAGCCGCCGGCCAGAATCCTGCGGAAGCGGGCCTTGCGCTCGGCGATCCGTTCGAGAAGGCGGGACGGCACCGCCGGCTGGTCCGGGTCGCGGAGCCTTGCCTGATACCGGGCGCGCGCCGCGTCGAGAGCGCTATCCGCCAGCGCCAGATACCGGGCGCGGCGGGCCGAGCGGTCGGCCGTGCTGCGCCCGGTCCTGTCCGGAACCGCGTTGTGCTGCGCGTGGCGCGCGAGAGCGGTATTGGCGTCCTCGGCCCGCTCGGCCAGTCGTCTCACCGTCTCGTCCCGGGCGTAGCGCCGCTCCGCCGAGAGGACCTTGTCCACATAGGGACGGGTCGCCGGAATGACCCGGGCGTCCTTGCCGCTGCCCACCCGCGAGCCGCCATTGTAGTGGGACAGAGCCAGATCCCAGCGCCCCGCGTAGCGCCGGATCAGTTGATCGAGGAAGGCGACACCCAATTGGATGTTCAGGCGCGGGTTCCACAACTCGTCCGCAGCCACGCCGAACTCGCCCCGGGCCGTAGCCGGCATGATCTGCATCACGCCGCGCGCGCCCACCGGGCTGAGTGCGTCGGCGACGAAATCGGATTCGGCCTCGGCGACGGCCAGGGCCAGGGACGGGGGCACGCGCTCGCTGCGCATCGCCTCCTGGACCACCATGCGCCGGACCTCCTCGCGCGAGGGAAGGTCGGCAGGCGACGGGCGGGCTCCGGCGGGGAGCGGATCGACGAGCGCCACCGCCGCGGCGATAAGGGCGAGGACAAGACGGGTCATCGGGCACCTCCGGAGTCGGACCGGCCGACGGCAAGCCGTCCCAGCCGAGTCGGGTCCAGCGTGGTGACGGTCACAGCCGGTCGACCGATTGCGGCCCGGGCCGCGAGAACGTGGTCGATGGGCAGGGCGGGGTCGACAGCGAGCACGACGGGGCCGCGGGAAATACCGGCCGGATCGACGGCGGCACCATCGCGATCAAGAAACCGCCCGCCATAAAACACGACCAGGGTTTCATCCCCGGCGACCGGCCGGCTGGCCGCCCCAGGACCACCGGTCTCTAGACGCGGCGCCGTCGACAGGGACCCGCCATCCGCCGGGTTCCCGACGGAGACCAGGGTCAGCACCAGAATGCAGAAGAAGGCCATGGCCAGGGCGAGCGCGATCTCTGTCAGGGCGCCGCCGGCGGCAGGGTCGTCCATCGGGACCTCCATCGGTCAATCTCATATCCGTCATGGAAAGGACGGGCCGGTTTCTCGCCCGTCATTCCGAAGCCGACCGCGACGACCGGCCGAACGCTGTTCAGCCGGGACTCAGCGTCAAAATCTTGGCGAGAAAACGTCAGCGGCGATGTGACCGTGGGCCGACCGGATCATTCGGCCGACCGCGCCGCAGCCGGCGCCAGCCGTTCGATCCGGATGTCACCATCGCGCAAGCCCAGAAAAATCTCACGGCCCGGGTCGAGCTTCATGTCGAGCAGCAGCAGGGTCAGCCAACGCTCGATCTCGGCCGCGCTCGCCGTTGTGACGTATGCGTACCGGCGCACCGCCTGACCGCTGCGCATGAGATCGTGGCTGCGATAGCCGGGAAAACCATCGGTCATCACGCCGATGATCGACAGGGCATCCTCGGTCGAGAGGTGCCGGAACGTCACGGTGTAGACGGACTCCCGGACACGGTCTTCTGCGGCGACGGCCGTCGCCGGGGGGGCGAGCGCAGCGAGGCGGCCCGCCAGCACGGTCCCGAGGTCGCTGGCCAGGTCCCGGGCCCTGCCGCCCACCGCGTCGGAGGCGCAGGCCGCCGTGACGCAGGTCCCGACCGTACTCACCGTTTCGGTGGGCAGGGCGAAGGCACCGAGAAAACGATTGCTCTGGACATCGTAGATCTCGCCGGACAGGTGCAGGTCGATCCGCGTGGTGTAGCGCAGGTCGCGGTAGGTGCTCTCGATCCGGAACAGGACCGCCGCCTGCACACGGTTCGCAGCCCGGCCGCTCGCATTGGCCAGCTTCGCCGCCTCCAGAACCTCCGTCCTGCCGCCAGCCGCACCGGTCCTCCAACCGAGATCGGCGGCGATCGCCGCCGCGTCGATGACACGGAATCCCAGACGGTCCATGGTTTCCTGCAATTCCGAAACGACCCTTCGGAAGGCGGGATCGTCGCGCGGCAGGAGGTTCGGGTGATCATCCTCACCCAGCACGATGACGGAGAGCGGCCCGGTCTCCAGACCCTGGCCCGACGGTCTTCCTCCCGCCTCCTCCGCCCATGATCGGGTCGCCGCCGAGGCGCAGGAGATCAGCATGCCGCCCGCGATCATCAGCAGTGTCATCCGTCCGACCATATGTGCCAAAACCCTCGCCATCCGCACCCTCCCGTCCGCTGCGGGCCGCGTCCGGCGGACGCCTCCCGGGTCTCGACCGGACCATGGAAGGCGCGGGCGGTTATTCCGGCATGCCGGCCACCGGAGACAGTGTGCCGTCGCGCCGTTCCACCCGCAATAGTGGTTGCCGCGACGTCAGTCCGCCGCCCGGACCCGGTAGGGCAGGATGGCGAGGCTGGTGCGCGCCAGATCGAGATCGACGAGCGAGTCGAGAAAGGCGCTCATCTCGACTGCATCGGCGAGGCTGCGCACAGCCGTTGCACCGGCGGAGGGCGCCAAGGCGTCCGCGGCGAACGGCAGGGCACTCGCCACCACGATGACGGCTTCCAGGGTCTCCTGCGATCCGGGCAGAGGCGCGGGAGCGATCTCCGGGTCGCCAGGCCCCGGCAAATCGATCCGGGTCTCCGCCTCGATCCTGCGGGCATCGCGCTCCAGCGGCGCGATCCGCACCACGGTGTCGTCGGCCTGCCAGGCAAAAGCCGCCACATGGGCGCGGCCGCCGCGGACCAGCACCCGAACGCTCAACCTTTCTCCGGCACGGTAGATCGCCCGTTCCAGCGCCGCCTGCAGGACCGGGGCGCGACCACCGCCGACCGCAGCCAGCCGGGCCCGGAGGGTCTGAACCGCGCCGGCCGGGGACGCGGGACCGTCCCGCCAGATCTCCTCGTGCGGCACGGCGTCGGAGAGACGGATCATCGCGCGCGCCATGTCCCCGCCTTCCCGGCCCCGCCGCTCTCCGGTGCCGGATCCGAGCGCCCTCTCGACCAGGGCGGCACGGGCCAGGACCCGGGCGGCGAACAGAACCTCGCGGCGATCGGTCGGCAACCGTGGCTCATAGTGGCCGGCGGCCTGCAGGAAGCCGCGGCCCACCCGTCCCCCGTCACGGGTCAGCGGCAGGAACGTGCGCGGGATCGACGCGACCGCGATCCGGACCGACGCCCGGCTTACGGCACCGTCCATGATCGCGCGGGCCTGAAGTTCCGCCCGGTCCCCCTGATCCCAAACCGTCAGATCCAACCGGACCGCACGCGGTCCAGGGGCGTCCCCCAGACGGCGCAGCGGTCGCGACACGTAGCGCGGCGCACGTGCCAGGCGGCGGGTGAGATGTTCCGCGACGAGTCCGGCCAGCCAATCCGTCACCGCTCCCGCCTCTTCCGCCGGTCGCACGCGGACGGTGAAGGCGGCGGCCGGATCGACGGCCGCGCGCAGCCCTTCGGCAAGCGCCACGCCCAACCGCCGGGCCCCCGCCTCGGCGCTTCCCAATGCGAAAGCTCCAGCGTCGATCGGCAATGTGACCGGCGCCAGGGTTGCGAGCACGTCGCCGACGCTGCCCTCCCGCACGGCCAGCAACATCCCGGAGAGGGTGACGCCGTCCGACTGCTCGGTCACCGACGCAACGGCCAGCGCATCGACCGCCGCCTGTGCGAGCAGCCGTCCCCCCGCACTCCGTCCGAAGCTCTCGGCCTCCTCCCACGCCATCGGCAGCGCGCGACGGCTCGACACCTCGCTCCCCGGCGGCGCGGTGGCAAGCAGGGCAGCGGCAACGGCCCGCTCCAGTTCTCGCAGCAGCGTCTCGGGCAGACCGCTCGTATCCGGATCAAGCGGCGCGACGGCGATGCGGCTGCCGGCCGGCAAAGCCGCCCAAAGCCGGTCCGCCGGCCCCATCAGGGCGCGCGTCCACCCCTCCGACGCGGCCGCCGAGAACGCCGAGCACCAGAGCAGAACCGCCGTCAGCAGCGCTACCCGATACACCGCGAGCGGCCGCACCCTCATCGCCACATCCTCTCCACCGTCAGGTCGTCGACCGTTACCAAGAGACGGACCGTCGCGGCTGCGCTGGCCTCGATATTGCCGCCGGCCCAGCGGTAGCGGATGGCCAGATCGACCCGGTTTTCGGTAACCCGAACGACCTCGTGCCCGTCGATGGACCGCATGCGCTCGGCGAACTCGACATGGGGAGGATTGCCGCGCAGATCCCAGACCGAGCCCTCGCGCGCGTAATACGCGTAGATCGCCGCCCGCACCTGTTCCCAGTTGGCCGACAGGAACGCTTCGGCCTCGGCGAGGGTCGAGAGCCCGGGCGCCGACGTCGCTCTGCCCGACGGGACCGCAGGGCCGGTGGGGTGCTCCCAGACGACGCTTGCCTCCCGGCTCCCACGGGTCCGGGGCACCGCCTCCGACGGCAGGCGGGGAACAAGAACCGTTGCCGGATCGCCGAGGACGCTGGCCCGCTGCACCCGGCGGAACAGGCGCCGAGCGGCATAGGTCATCTCATCGTCCAGGTAGGCCTCCAGCTCCGACAGGGTGACCGCACCGTCCCGATTTCCGCCCCGCCCGCGATCGGCTGCACCGCCGGCCAGCGCGTCCAGCATGTGGCGGGTGAACAGGCCGAGGCGCGCGGTGTCGTCCCAACTCGCCACCTGATCGTCCCCGGCCGCGGTCACGACCACCATGCCGCCGGGGTCCGGCGGGGCCGCGACCCGCACGTAGACCGGCGAGGCCGACGGAATCAGCCAGCCGGCGGCGGAACTCCCGGAAAAGCAGGCATCGATCATCACGATGGTCGATCGGGCTTCCAGCCTGGCCAGGTTCGACAGCAGCAGGTCCAGGGAGTACCCGTTTATCTCCGGCGTCGCCGGGTCGGCATCGACCGGCAGCAGGTAGCCGCGGCGGTCCCGCAATCCGGGTACGCCATGTCCGGAGTAGTAGACGAACAGATCGGAAACCCCGGGCCTGATCCACGACCACAGCTTGCCGCGATGATCCTGAGCGTTGCCGAAGACCGACAGCATCTCGGCCTGGGACGCGTTGCGCAGATCGATGACGTTGCCGTCGCGATAGCCCAGCAGATCGATCACCATCCGGCGCACCGCCTCAGCGTCGTTCCCGGCATAGCGGACCTCCGGCAGGCCGTGGCCATAGGTCCCGTTGCCGATGATGACGGCGATCGCGTTCAGGTTTTCCGTCAGGTCCGGTCTCTTGTCCGGCAAAGCCGCCGAACCTTCGGTGACAGTGGTTTCGGAGCTGTGATCCGACAGGCCGAGCTTGCCCGCGTCCAGCGCGACACCGGGCGCTAGCGGCAAAACGGCCATCAGGAAGGCGACGGCAAGGCCGGCGAAGCGCGTCATTCGGAACCGCCTCGATATTTGCAATCATTCAGTTTATACGAACTCTAGCGAATCTCGCCAGCCATGGCACGCGGAGAGCGCTTTTACGAAATCTTCTTCAACCATTTGATATTTTTGACCTTGACCGTCCGAACGGGCCGGCCAAAATCCGCACGGATTTTTTCAATGAGGGGTGGGGTATGAGACGGTTGGTAGTGATTGCTACGGCGACGACGACGTTGCTGACGGCATGCGCCGGGCGCGATCCAGTACCGGTATCGGCCTACAAGCCGAGCGACGCCAAACTGAGCTGCACGGATCTTACCGCCGAGATTCGAGCCAACAACCAGAAGATGCTGACGCTGGCGCGGGAGTCCGCCGACACGACCGATCGCAACGTCATGGTAGGAGCGGCCGGTGTCCTGCTCTTCGCTCCCATGTTGCTGGCAATCGACGCGAAGGATGCGGCAGCGACCGAGAACCGGTCCTACGAGGCACGGAACGAGCAGCTGGCCGAACTGGCGCGGCAGGGAGGCTGCGAGGTGCCCACGCCGTACACGGTCGCGATGGCCGAGGAGGAGATCGGCCGAAGCCGGGACGAGGAGTCCAGCGAGGGCCCCAAAGCCGGAAAGGATGCGCAGACCTCCGACGCCGTGGATCCAGCCAAGCGCTCTGCAGACCCGCAGCAGACAGTGCTGCCAGGACAGCGCAGTGACATGCAGGAACTGATGGGTAGATTCCTCCGGGGCGAGATCAGCCGTGAGGAATACGAACGAACGCGGATGCAGATCGCCTCGAACTGATCCCGGCGCCCGAGAACCGGGCCGTCACTTGGCCCGGCGGGACACGGTCTCGGCCAGCAGGCAGAGCTCCTCGAACATGATCGTCGCCCCCAGCAGGGCGGTGTTGCCGCTTGGATCGAAGGGCGGCGCCACCTCGACCATGTCGGAGCCGATGAAATCCACGCCGGACAGGCCGCGCAGCAGCTGCAAGGCCTCCGCCGCGGTGAAACCGCCGAACTCCGGCGTCCCCGTGCCGGGCGCGTAGGCCGGGTCGCAGGCGTCGATGTCGAAACTGAGATAGGTCGGACCGTCGCCTGCGATCCTGAGCGCTTCGGCGATCACCGCGTCCAGGCCCATGGCGGGGATCTCGTGCATGTAGATCACCCGCATGCCGCTCTCGTGGCTGAACGACCACTGCGCCCGGTCGTTGATTCCGCCGCGGATACCGATCTGGATGGTGCGTTTGGGATCGAGCACCCCCTCCTCCGCCGCCCGGCGGAACGGGGCGCCATGGTGGAATCGCGAGCCGAGATAGTCGTCACCGGTATCCGCATGGGCGTCGATATGGATCATCCCGACCGGGCGGTCGCGGCCCAGCTGGCGCAGGATCGGCAGCGAGATCGAGTGATCGCCGCCGACCGAGAGCGGAACCAAACCGGCCTCGACCACCTTCTCGTAGAATTGGTCGATCTCCCCGTGCGCGCCTTCGAGCTGGAACGGCCGCTCGACGATGCAGTCGCCGATATCGGCGATCCGGGCGAGATCGTACGGGCACACGCCCGTCGCCTGGTTGATCCGGCGCATCATGCTGGAGGAGTTGCGGACCTCGCGCGGGCCGTGCCGCGATCCCGGCCGGTTGGTCACGCCGCCGTCGTAGGGGACACCGATCATGGCGATGTCGAGGCCGCTCCAGTCGTCGGCGAACGGCGCGCGCATGAAGGTCGGAATGCCCGTGTAGCGCGGGCGCACCATCGGATCGGTCGTCTCGGCCATGTCTGCCTCCCTGAGAGAACGGGAGGAGTGTGGCCAGGGACCTGCGCCATGGCAATGGAGCCGCGTCGGCAGCCGCTCGCGCTCTTGCGGCGGTCGACCGCGCGGCCTACCTGTAGGGGCCGACGGGAGGATCGAATGGCCAACGCGTATTACCATGTGTTCGACGATCGCGGCGTCATCCGCGTGAGCGGCGAAGACAGGGCGAGCTTCCTACAGGGGCTGGTGTCCAACGACGTGCTCAAGGTGACACCGGACAGGGCGGGCTACGGCGCGTTCCTGACCGCCCAGGGCAAGTTCCTCCACGATTTCTTCCTGATCGAGACGGGCGAGGCGCTCCTGATCGAGACCGCCGCCGACCGACTCGAGGAGTTCTTCCGCAAACTGCGCATGTACAAACTCCGCTCGAAGATCGAGCTGTCGATCGATTCCGACGGCTGGATCGTCGCCGCGGTCTTCGGATCCGGTGCGCTCGACGCGCTCAAGCTGCCGGCCGAGCGCGGCGCGGCCAGTGCCTTCGCCGAAGGCATCGCCTTCGTCGACCCACGCCACGCCGACGCCGGCGCCCGCCTTCTGCTGCCGGAGATCACCGGCTCGGCCGCTCTTCAGGCGGCAGGGCTGACCTCGACGGACCGGGAGGCCTATGACCGGCGCCGTGTGTCCCTCGGCCTGCCGGACGGGGCGCACGACATGGCGGTGGAGAAGACCGTGCTGCTCGAGGCCGGCTTCGAGGAACTGGGCGGCGTCGATTTCGCCAAGGGCTGCTACATGGGTCAGGAGCTGACTGCCCGGACGAAGTATCGCGGGCTGGTGAAGCGGCGACTGATGCCGGTCATCATCAATGGGCCGCTGCCCGCTCCGGGCACCGAGATCACCCTGGACGGCCGCGAGGCCGGAGAGGTGCGCAGCGTGGTCGCCAATGGCGGCGGCGGCGCCGAAGGCGGGGGCATGGGCCTGGCGATGATCCGTCTGAACCGTCTGGACGAGGCCCTGCGCTCCGGCGATCCGCTGACCGCCGGCGAGGCGACGGTGATCCCGCACAAGCCGGACTGGGCAAACTTCTGACGGGAGCTTCCCGCCTCTCGGGGCTCAACGCGATACGGCACCCAAGCTATCTGATCCGCAACCCATCCCCCCGAAACCGACGTCACCCGTCGCACCGGGGAAAACCTGGACGCCTGGCAGCGATATTGTGCGCGCTGACGCTGGTTCTAACGGCGTGCATGATTGCCTTTTCGTCCGGGAGATGACGCATGGCCGCGAGCGCCGGTCGCCAAGGGCCGACCACCAAGCAACGCTATTCCCTCTTCGCGCTGGCGCGGAACGCGCTGAGCTACCACGAGGGCTGGCAGCAGGCTTGGCGCTCGCCCGAACCGAAGAAAGCCTATGACGTGGTCATCGTCGGCGGCGGCGGTCACGGGCTCACGACCGCCTACTATCTCGCCAAGCTGCATGGCGTCCGCAACATCGCGGTGCTGGAGAAGAGCTGGATCGGCGGCGGCAACACGGGCCGCAATACCACCATCATCCGCTCGGGTTATCTCTGGGACGAGTCGATCAAGCTCTACGAGCATGCGCTCAAGCTCTGGGAGGGCATGAGCCAGGAGATCAACTTCAACGTCATGTTCAGCCAGCGCGGCGTCATCAACCTCGCCCACAGCGAGCACGAGTGGCGCGAGATGCGGCGGCGATACGAGGCGATCCGCCTGAACGGCGTCGATATCGAGCTGGTGCTGCCGGACGAGATCAAACGGCTGGTTCCGATCATCAACATCGACCCCAACATCCGCTATCCGGTGAAAGGCGGAATCCTGCAGAAGCGCGGCGGCACGGCGCGCCACGATGCGGTCGCCTGGGGCTACGCCCGCGCCGCCGACGCGCTCGGCGTCGACATCATCCAGAACTGCGAGGTCACCGGCTTCGAGCGCGCGCCGGCCGGCCACATCGTCGGGGTCCAAACCAATCGGGGCTTCATCGCCGCGAACAAGGTCGGCTGCGTTCCCGCCGGCCATTCCGGGGTGCTGGCCGAGATGGCGGGTTTCATGCTGCCGATCCAGGCCCGGCCGCTCCAGGCGCTGGTGTCGGAACCGATCAAGCCGTGCATCGACAAGGTCGTGATGTCGAACGCCGTGCACATGTACATCAGCCAGTCGGACAAGGGCGAGTTGGTGCTGGGTGCCGGAACCGACGCCTACAACTCCTACGCCCAGCGCGGGTCTCCGAACCATCCCGAGCATCTGATGGCGGCGACGGTGGAGCTGTATCCGATCACCTCGCGGCTGCGGATGCTGCGCCAGTGGGGCGGGATCGTCGACACCTGCCCGGACGCCTCGCCGATCATCTCCAAGACGCCGATCCCCGGCCTGTACTTCAACTGCGGCTGGGGAACCGGCGGGTTCAAGGCGACGCCGGGCTCCGGCCACGTCTTCGCCGATCTGATCGCCCATGACCGCCCGAACGCGCTCGCCGCGCCGTTCTCCCTCGACCGGTTCCGCACGGGCTATCTGGTCGACGAGCACGGCGCCGCCGGCGTGGCCCACTGAGCGGGAGGACCCGACAATGCAGCTGATCCCCTGCCCCTGGTGCGGCCCCCGCGACGATGCCGAGTTCCACTACGGCGCCGAGGCCCATGTCGCCCGGCCATCCGCGCCCGCCGATTGCAGCGACGCCGAGTGGGAGGCGTATCTCTACCTGCGCCGCAACACCAAGGGACCGTTTGCCGAGCGGTGGGTGCACACCAACGGCTGCCGGCGCTGGTTCAACGTGATCCGCGACACCTATACCCACGAGGTTCTGGCCAGCTACAAGCCGGGCGAGCCGAAGCCGGCTATCGGCGAGACCGGCCGCATGCAGAAGGACGCCTGACGTGAGCCGGCAGCCCAACCGTTTCGCGCCCCATCCGACACTCGGCGGCGGCCGCATCGACCGGGCCACACCGGTCAGCTTTCGCTTCGACGGCAGGAGCTATACCGGCTTTGCCGGCGACACGCTCGCCTCGGCGCTGCTCGCCAACGACGTCCACCTGGTCGGCCGCAGCTTCAAGTATCACCGACCGCGCGGCATCCTCGGCCTGGGAGCCGAGGAGCCGAACGCCCTGATCCAGCTCGCCCGCGGCAACCGCAGCGAGCCGAATCTGCGGGCCACTCAGATCGAGCTGTTCGACGGGCTCGACGCCGCCAGCCAGAACCGCTGGCCGTCGCTGAAGTACGATGTCGGCGCCGTCAATTCGGCGCTGCACCGGCTGTTTCCGGCCGGCTTCTACTACAAGACCTTCATGTGGCCGGCCTCGCATGTGGCTGACCTACGAGGAAGTCATCCGCAACGCCGCCGGCCTCGGCAAGGCGCCGGAGGGGCCTGATCCCGACCGGTACGAGCATATGCACGCCCATCCCGACGTGCTGATCGTCGGCGCCGGTCCGGCGGGGCTTGCCGCCGCACTGGCGGCCGGGCGCACCGGCGCGCGGGTCATCCTGGCCGACGAGCAGGCGGAATTCGGCGGCTCGCTGCTGTCCGAGGACGACGTCGCGATCGACGGCAAACCGGCCGCCGACTGGGTGGCCGAAGTCGTCGCCGAGCTCGCCGCCATGCCTGAGGTCACGCTGCTGCAGCGCACCTGCGTGCACGGCTACTACGACCACAACTACCTGCTGGCGGCCGAACGGGTGACCGACCACATCGGCGCCGTGG
Source organism: Thalassobaculum sp. (assembly GCA_048983575.1). GTDB lineage: Bacteria > Pseudomonadota > Alphaproteobacteria > Thalassobaculales > Thalassobaculaceae > Thalassobaculum. The sequence continues at coordinate 4,105,878 of JBLZTD010000001.1, forward strand.
TGCCCAATACCCCCCGCCAGCGCCTCTGGAAGATCCGCGCCAGGCAGGTGGTGCTGGCCACCGGCACGCTGGAGCGGCCCCTGGTGTTCCGCGACAACGACCGGCCGGGGATCATGCTCTCCACCGCCGCCCGCGGTTACGCGGTGCGCTACGGCGTCGCCGCCGGCCGCAAGCCGCTGATCGTCACCGGCCACGACGACGGCTATCGCACGGCGCTGGCCTATGCGGCCCGAGGCGCCCAGGTGGTCGCGATCGTCGATCTGCGCCCGGAGCCGACAGGCCCGCTGGTCGATGCCGCCCGCGAAAGGGGGATCGAGATCCTGGCCGGTCACTCGATCGCCGGGGCCTATGGCGGTCACCGGGTCGAAGGGGTGGACGTTTCCGAGATGACGCCCGACGGGTCCGCGCTCGCCAAGGTGACGCGCCGGATCGGCTGCGACCTCGTCGCCATGTGCGGCGGTTTCAACCCGACGGTCCATCTGTTCAGCCAGAGCCGGGGCAAGCTCCGCTGGGACGACGGTCTCGACGCCTTCGTGCCCGACCGGGTGCACGATCCGGTCGGCGCCCCTCAGGCCTCCGTCGGCGGCGCCGCGGGAACGATGACGGTCACCGAAGCGGTGAAGGACGGCATCAAAGCCGGGCTCGAGGCGGCCCGCGCCACCGGCAGCACGGCGCGTCAGCCCGCCGCGCCGAAGGTCGACGAACCCGGCAGCGGCGATCACCGTACGGTCTGGGTCCTGCCGTCGGACAAGCCGGTCGGCCACCAGGGCAAGCATTTCGTCGACTTCCAGAACGACGTCACCGCCGCCGACCTCAACCTGGCGGCGCGCGAGGGCTACCGTTCGATCGAACACGTCAAGCGCTACACCACCACCGGCATGGGCACCGACCAGGGCAAGACCTCCAACGTCAACGCTCTCGCCATCGTCGCGGCGACGCTCGGCACGGACATCCCGGCGGTCGGCACCACCACCTTCCGGCCGCCCTACACGCCGACCACGATCGGCGCCTATGGCGGTCGCAACATCGGCACGCTGTTCGATCCGGTCCGGACCACGGCGATGGATGTCTGGCACAGGGCCAACGGCGCGAAGTTCGAGCATGTCGGACAGTGGATGCGGCCCTGGTACTACCCGAAGGCGGGTGAGACCATGCGTCAGGCTGTCGACCGGGAATGCCTGGCGGCCCGCAACGCCGTGGGAATCCTGGACGCCTCCACCCTTGGCAAGATCGATGTGCGCGGCAAGGACGCCGCAGAATTCCTGAACCGGGTCTACACCAACGCCTGGCTCAAGCTCGGCATCGGGAAGTGCCGCTACGGCCTGATGCTGAAGGACAGCGGTTTCGTGATGGATGACGGCGTCACGACCCGACTCGCCGAGGACCATTTCCACATGACCACGACCACCGGCGGGGCCGCCGGCGTGCTCTGCCATCTGGAAGAGCACCTGCAGACGGAGTGGCCGGACCTGGAAGTTTATCTCACCTCGGTGACGGAACAGTGGGCGGTCGCGTCGATCTGCGGGCCGAAGTGCCGGGAGCTGCTGGCCGAACTCTGCGACGACATCGACCTGTCGACCGACGCCTTCCCGTTCATGAGCATGAAGGAGGGCACGGTCGCCGGCATCCCGGCGCGGGTGTTCCGGATCTCCTTCACCGGCGAGCTGTCCTTCGAGATCAACGTGCCCCGGCGCTACGGCCTGGCACTCTGGGAAGCCCTCATGGCGGCGGGCGAGAAGCACGGCATCACCCCCTACGGCACAGAGGCGATGCACGTGCTGCGCGCCGAGCGCGGCTTCATCATCGTCGGCCAGGAGACCGACGGGTCGGTCACGCCGGCCGATCTCGGCATGGACTGGATCGTCTCGAAGACCAAGGTCGACTTCATCGGCAAGCGCGGGCTGTTCCGCCCCGACCTGATGCTGTCCGACCGCAAGCAGCTCGTCGGCCTGCTCACCGAGGACCCGCACGAGGTTCTTCCGGAAGGCGCGCAGGTCGTCGAGCGGGTGAAGCCGCAGCCGCCGATGGTCATGCTCGGCCACGTCACCTCGTCCTACTACTCGGCGAACTGCGGTCGCTCGATCGCCATGGCCCTGGTCAAGGGCGGTCACGGCCGCAAGGGCGAGACCCTGTCCATCCCGCTCGCCGGCCGGACGATCCGGGCGACCGTGACCGATCCCATCTTCTTCGACCCGGAAGGGAGCCGCCGCGATGGCTGATTCCACACCCCTGGGGCTCAGCCCGCTCTCGGGCCATATCGGTCCCATCGGCGGCCCGTACCATGCGGGCATGGTGCTGCGCGAGGCCACGGGCCTCAGCCTGATCAATCTGCGCGGCGATGCCGACAAGGCGTTTGCCAGCCATGTGGAGACGGTCTTAGGCGTCGCCCTGCCGACCGCGCCGAACACCACGGCACGGACCGAGGGCGTGTCACTGATCTGGCTCGGCCCGGACGAGTGGCTGGCGGTGGCCGAGGACGGCGACAGCGCTGCCCTGTGCGGTCGGCTGGAGGAGGCGATGTCGCGGGTGCACCATGCCGTGGTCGACCTGTCCGACAACTACGCGGTGATCGAAGCCTCGGGCCACGCGGCGCGCTGGGTATTGGCGAAGGGTTGGCCGCAGGACCTGCATCCCTCGGCATTCGCTGCCGGCCAGTGCTCTCAGGGAATGCTGGCGCATGCCCAGATCGTCCTGGAGCAGACGGACGAGGATGCCTACCGCCTGTTCGTCCGGCCGTCCTTCGCCGCCTATCTCTGGGACTGGCTGGTCGACGCGTCGGCCGATGTGGGCGTGCGGATCGCCCCTTCCTGAAACGTCCCCCTAACCGGCGGCGAGCAGCCGGGTCGCTCGCTGCTTGGCCCGCTCCCAAGCGTCGGGATTGCGGATATTGGCCGGCTGCTCGGCGTTGAACACGGTCAGCATCGTGCGCGCCACCGTCATCGCGCTCTCCTTCATGAACCCTCGGGTCAGACCGCCCACATGCGGAGAGAGGATGATGTTGTCGAGCTGACAGAGCGGGTTGTCGGCTCCCACCGGCTCGACCTCGAAGACGTCCAACGCCGCCGCCCGGATCTTTCGGCTGCTCAGCGCCCGGTGCAGGGCGTCCTGGCTGACGATCTTGCCGCGCGCCGTGTTGATCAGGCAGGCATGGGGCTGCATCGCCTCGAACGCCTTGTCGTCGAACATGTGATGGGTCTCGTCGTTCAGCTCGGCATGGACCGACACGTAGTCGGACCGGGCCAGCAGGTCGCTCAGGTCCGAGGTCATCTCGATCCCGAGATCGTTGGCCGCGCCCGGGTCGACATAGGGGTCGTAGGCGATCACGTCCATGTCGAACGCGCCCATGCATTTACGCGCCATCTCGGTGCCGATCTGGCCGAGGCCGACGATGCCCAGCACCGATCGGTCGAGATCCTTGATCGTGTTGGTTTCGCTCAGCCGGTCCGACCAACCCTTGCCCGAGCGCACCATGGCATCGTGCTCGAAGCCGTGGCGCGACAGGCTCATCATCATGAACAGCGCGTGTTCGGAGACCGGAACCTTGCCGAAGCCCGGGTTGTTCACGACGATCACGCCGGCCTCGGTCGCCGCGTCGATGTCGATCGCATCGGTGCCGCGCCCCGAAGAGCAGATCACCAGCAGATCCTCCGCCGTGGCGATCACCTCGGCATCGACCTTGTTCGGATAGCGGCCGCAGATCCCGTGGGCGCCTTTCGCGGCTTCCAGCACCGCCGACCGCTCCGGGCGGATCAGCAGGTCGACGTCGACATGGGCGCGAAGATGCTCCTCCCCGCCCGGGTGATAGAGCGGGTCGATCAGTAAGGCCTTGTGACGCACGGAAAATCCCTTCAGCCGAGTGTTCCCTCCAGGGCGTTGCGCAGGACCGTCGCCATGTCCGCGGCCGTCATCGGCTTCGGATTGCTGCCCGTGGACGGGTCTTTCTCGGCGGCGGCTGCGATCTCATCGACCCGGTCCGGATCGACGCCCAGTTCCCGAGCAGTATGGGGGATATCGAACGCCTTGCGCAGGTCCAGAATCCACTCCATCACCCCGTCTATCCCCGGTGTCTTCAATCCGAGATAGGCCGACAGCCGGTCGCACTTGTCGGCGATGACGTCGCGGTTGTAGGCGATCACATAGGGGAAGAAGACGGCGTTGGTAAGGCCGTGATGGGTGTCGAACCGGGCGCCGACCGGGTGGCTCAGCGAATGGATCGCGCCGAGCCCCTTCTGAAACGCCGTCGAGCCCATGGAAGCCGCCGCCAGCATCATGCCGCGCGCCTCCAGATCCCGACCGTCCTCGACCGCCCGCGGCAGATACTCCTTGATCAGCCGCATGCCCTCGACGGCCACGCCGTCGGAAAACGGATGGAGTTCCGGGGAGCAGAACCCCTCGAAGCAATGGGCCAGGGCGTCGATCCCGGTCCACGCGGTCAGGTTGGCGGGCAGACCGACCGTGAGCTGTGGGTCCTCGATGACGATGGTCGGCATCATCTTCGGATGCAGGAAGATGCGCTTCTCATGCACCGCCTCCTCGGTGACGATGGAGGCGCGACCGGTCTCCGAGCCCGTCCCCGCCGTCGTCGGCACCGCGATGATCGGCGCCACCTTGCCGCCGTCGATCGCCGCCGGACCGCCGGCCTTCACGTGCAGATCGAACAGCGGGCGGTCCTGATGGGCGGCCATGGCGATCGCCTTGGCGACATCGAGGGCCGAGCCGCCGCCGAAGCCGATGACGCCGTCGAAATCGCCGTCGCGGAACATCTCGCAACCCTCGGTCACATTGGCGCCGATCGGATTGCCGCGGACCCGGGAGAAAACTTCCGCCGCCATGCCGGCGTCCTGCAGGTCGTCCCGCGCGCCGGTGATCATCGAATTCCGGACCAGACCGGCATCGGTGACGATCAGCGGCCGCCGGATTCCGGCATCGCGGCAGGCGTCGCCCAGCTTCTCGATCTCGCCCACACCGAAACGGATTTCGGTCGGATAGCGCCACACGCCGCTCGGGAAATCAGCCATGGTGGCCCCTCCGTCCCTCAATGATTTGAAGCATTCAGATTTCCGGGACGGTAGCGCCGGCCCGCGGCCGCCACAAGCGACTAGCGGGGCAGCCAGCGATGCCGTTCTGGAACGACGCGATCGAGCTATGCGGCGGGCGCTTGCCTGCCTTGCGCGGAGCAGGCCCGGTTAACGCAAATTCCTGCTTGATGTTCTGATTGCGTACGTTACATGGCGGATTGTGACGGACAGAGCGATCCATGCTCTGAGATGTTCACCGGTAGGAACCCCAGAGGGGGGTTCCGTTACCCCAAAGGAGGCGACCATGACGAAGGACGAGATGATCCGGGCTTACAATCGAAATGCCGCCTCCTGGCCGGCATTGGTCTTCGTGTACGGCATTCTGCTGGGCACGATGTTCCTGTCGGCGTCGGCGATCTCCTGAGCGATCGGGCGGGCCTTACGCCCGCCCCCAGACGCGGCATTGAAGGGTCGCGGCCGGACGATGGCCGCGGCTCATCGTTTTTCTGCGCCGGTTTCTTCGATCCGTTCGACCTGCGGGACACCGACGCGGCCGATCCCGGGGAGCCGTAGAGCCGGATCGGCGATATCGATGCCGAGCCCCAGACCCAGGACATTGAGTTCGACCCCTTCCGCCGGGGCGACGATCAGACCCGCCAGTCCGAGCAGACTGATCTGAAGGCCGCCGCCGCTCGGCGCCCGACCGATCGGATCGGCAATCGAGCGGTAGTCCTTGCCAATCGCCGTCGGCGGAAGATCGAGGCCCAGCTCCGGCACCTGCCGGGCGACGAAGGCGACGAAGGTGTTGCTGTTCGGGCCCGGAAAGCTGCGATAGGTCTCCGGCCAGGGATAGGCTGCGACCGCCGCGCGGATCTTCGGGATGAGCGCCGACGCCCGGTCCCCACGGATATCCAGCAGCAGACGCGGCTCCTGGCCGAACCAGCGATGGTCGGCACCATCATAGTTGTGCCGCACCACCCGTCCGCGGCCCCAGCCCATGACGTCCCATCGGTCGTAGCGCGCGGCTTCGGCGTCCTTCACCGCGATCCAGGCATGAACGGCGAAGATGCCGCGCCAGCCGTAGGTCGGCGCCGCATAGACCTGAATCACCGCGTCCGGCGTCGTGCGCGCATCCGGGGCCAGTCCGGTGGCGCTCCGGTCCGTGCGGTGCCAGGCCGTGCCGGCCCAGGAATGGCTCACCCCCTTGAACAGCAGCGGCCCGACCATCGCCAGCGCAGCCAGAGAGAGGGCAAGCTTCGCGGCGGCGCTCATCCGGTCTCCGCGGTGAGCCCGGCGGCGGCGATACCGGCCACCGCACAGGCCTCGTCCCGGTCGGAGGCATCGCCGGAAATGCCGACGGCGGCGATGATGTTGCCGTTCCCATCCTTCACCAGCACGCCGCCCGGGGCCGGAATCAGCTTCCCGCCGATCATCGCGTTCACCGCATCGAGAAACACCGCTCCACGCTCCTTCACCCGATTGGCCAGTTCCCGGCTGCCGAACCCCATGGCCAGCGCGCCGTAGGCCTTGCCGATGGCGATTTCCGGACGGTGCATGCTGGCCCCATCCTGCCGTTCGATCGCACGGATATGGCCCCCGGCATCGAGGACGGCAACCGCCAGCGGGTTGAGCCCCAGCTCGGCGGCCTTGGCGAAGGCCCCGGCGATGATGGCCCGCGCCTCGTCCAGGGAGAGGTCGGAGGTGAGGATTGGCATATGGGCGCCCCTCAGTTCATCCGGAACAGCTTGCCCGGGTTCATGATGTTGTCGGGGTCGAGGGCCTGCTTGACGGCGCGCATCACCGGGATGGCCTCGGGCAGTTCGGCGGCCAGGAATTCCATCTTGCCGTAGCCGACCCCGTGCTCGCCGGTGCAGGTCCCGTCCATCGAGAGCGCCCGCAGGACCATTCGGTCGCTGTGCTCCTTGGCCAGGCGCAGTTCGTCCTCGCTCTCCGGGTCGATGATGTAGACGAGATGGAAATTGCCGTCGCCCACATGGCCGACCAGAGGCGCCAGCAGACCGGTTTCGGCCAGATCCTTCTTGGTCTCGGCGATGCATTCTGCCAGCCGCGAGATCGGGACGCAGACATCGGTCGGCCAGCCCTTCGCGCCCGGGCGCAGCGCCAGGGCGGCGTAGAACGCGTTGTGCCGCGCCTCCCAGAGCTTGTTGCGGTCCTCCGCCTTGGTCGCCCATTTGAAGTCGGTCCCGCCGAACTCGGCGGCGATGCCCTGGACGGTCTCCGCCTGCTCGACCACGCCGGTCTCGGAGCCGTGGAACTCGAAGAACAGGGTCGGCCGGGAGTCGTATCCCTCCAGCTTCGAATACTCGACGCACGCGCCCATCTGGACATCGTCCAGCAGTTCCATGCGGGCGACCGGCACGCCGGACTGGATGGTCAGGACGCAGGTGTTCACCGCGCTGTCCAGGTCGTCGAACTGCACCACGGCCGAGGAGATCGCCTCGGGTATGCCGTAGACCCGGAGCTGGATCTCGGTGATGACGCCGAGCGTGCCCTCGGAACCGACGAACAGGCGGGTGAGGTCGTAGCCGGCGGCCGACTTCTTGGCCCGACGGGCGGTCTTGACGACCCGCCCGTCGGCCATGACGACCGTCAGGCTCAGCACGTTGTCGCGCATGGTGCCGTAGCGCACGGCGTTGGTGCCCGAGGCGCGGGTCGCGCACATCCCCCCGATCGAAGCGTCGGCCCCCGGATCGATCGGGAACATCAGACCGGTGTCGCGCAGGTACTCGTTGAGCTGCTTGCGCGTGACGCCGGCCTGAACCCGGACGTCCAGGTCTTCCGCGTTCACGGCGAGGATCTTGTTCATTTCGGAAACGTCGACCGACAGACCGCCGCGCAGGGCCGCCACGCCGCCCTCGAGCGAGGTGCCCACGCCGAACGGAATCACCGGCCATTTGTGCTTGGCGCAGATCGTCACCGCCTGCGACACCTCCTCGGTGCTGCGGGCGAAGAACACGGCGTCCGGCGCGACGGTCGGGTGGTAGCTCTCGTCGGTGCCGTGGCGGTTGCGGATGTCCTTGCCGGTCACGATCCGCTCGGCGCCGAACTTGGCGGCCAGTTCGGCCATGGCGGCGTCGCGGACGGTGGCGTTGGACGGCTGGGCATCGACCTGCATGGTCCTGTTCTCCTTCTCGGGGCACTCGGCCCGGCGCACGGAAGCTCGACGCTAATCCCAGAGCCCGTCCGGAACAAGGCGCGGGCGCGTCACGATCCCGCCGGACCGGCGTGCCGCGGCGGAAAGGCCAGCTCGAACGGCTTGGTGCCGGGCGCGACCGCCAGGTTGACGTTGTAATAGGGGTCGCGGCCGACGACATCCCGCCAGCGCGCGACGAAGGCATCGCGTTCGGCCTCGAAACGGCGGCGCTTGTCGGCCGAGAGATGCGCGCCGCGGGACGCCGACTCGTGATGGACCAGCCGGGCATAGGGCGTCCAAAGGGTCCGCAGTCCGCGGGTTGCCGCGCGCAGGCAGAAATCGGTATCCGCGAAATCGATGGCGAACGTCTCGGCGTCGAACCCGCCCAGAGTGTCGAAAACGTCGCGTCGCACCGCGAGGCAGGCGCCGGTCACCGCGGAGACAGTCTGCACCACCCGGGCCCGCGACAGGTAGCTCGGGCTGCGGTCGGACAGCCCGACATCGAGGTGACGGCTGCCATGCTCTCCCGCCAGAATGACGCCGCCATGCTGCACGCGCATGTCGGGATAGAGCAGCTTGGCGCCGACGGGGCCGATATCCGGCCGGAGCGCATGGGAGACCATTTCCCTCAGCCAGTCGCCGTGGGTCACCTCGATATCGTCGTTGAGAAACAGCAGCACGTCGCCCGCGACGGCGGCGGCACCCCTGTTCATCAGGGCGGAGAAGTTGAACGGGCCCGGTGCCTCGATGACGGTCACCCTTTGGTCCGCCTCCAGGTCCGACAGCAGCGCGCGGGCTGCCGGCGAGACACTGCCGTTGTCCAGGATCGTGACGGACAGTCCCGGGTACTCGGTGCGCTTCAGCAGACCGGCCATGCAGCGGCGCAGCAGATCCGGCTGATCGCGGGTGGCGACGACAATGCCGACCGACGGCGGCGTTGGCAGATCCCAGACCACCCGGTGGCCGTACACATGGGGATGGAGCCGCGCGCGATGGCCACAGCGCGCGAGATGGTCGGCGATCACGCGGTGGGTGGCCTCGACCGCATAGGGCTTCGCTGCGATCGACACGCTGGTCGAGCCGGGAACGGTCCGCCAGCGATAGAGGACGCGCGGAACATGCCGGATGCGCCCCGGTCCGCAGATCTCGGCCGCGCGCAGGACGAGGTCGTGGTCCTGGCTCCCCTCGACCCCCACCCGCAGCCGGCCAAGCCGTTCCACCAGCTCGCGGCGATAGACCGCGAGATGGGTGACGACGTTCTGATACATCATCCGGTCCGGATCCCAGTCCGGCTTGAAGAACGCGTCGAAGCGCTGGCCGTCGGCGTCGATCTTGTCTTCATCCGTGTACAGGATATCGGCGTCGCCCTCGGACAGGGCGCGCACGATATGGGCGAGGGCGTCCGGCGCCAGTTCGTCGTCGTGATCGAGAAAGGTCACGAACTCGCCGGTAGCCAAGTCGAGGGCATCGTTGCTCGCGCGCGAGATATGCCCGCTGACCGCCCGGGTGACGACCCGGATCCTCCGGTCGCGCGCGGCGGCATCGGCCAGCGCCGCGACCACTTCCGGATCGCTGGACGCGTCGTCGCAGATGCAGAGCTGCCACCCCGGATAGCTCTGCGCCTCCACCGACGCGATGGCCGCGCGCAGGATTTGGGGCGGCGGGTTGTGCACCGGCATGACGATGCTGACGGTCGGCCCGGGTTCCGGCACCTCGGCGGCATCGAGCGGCTGATCATAGGTCTCGACCCAGCTCTCGTAGCGTGTGCGCTTGCGGGCCAGGGGTTCGAGACCGATCCGCCGGGCCAGCCGCACCGCCCGATCCGGCACGGTTTCCCGATCGGCGAGCGGCAGCAACAGCACACGCGCGCCCACCCGATCGCCCGCCCCCGCGCGCACCTCGGCAAGATCGATCCGGACCGTGGCATTGTCCGGATCAGCCACATGCAGGCGGGCAAGCGCCCTTCCTGTTGTTTCGCCGCCGGTTGATTCGCCGCGGGCGAGGTCGGACAGCACATCGAGCGACGCCGGCGCCAGAACCGCCGCCCGCCGGAGTGCGGCCGCGGCCTGTTCGGCCGCACCGTAGGCCGCCGCGATACGAAAGAGCCGGTCCCAGGCACCCGCCCCCGTCGGATCGATCCTGGTGGTGCGGTGCATCCAGCGCAGACCGTCGCCCCTGGGGCCGACGAGGGGAAGGATCAGCGCAAGATTGTAGGCGGGATCCGACGCCTGCGGGTCGAGCAGGATCTGTCGCCGCAACGCCGTGGCCGCCCGGCGCATATCCCCGGCATCATAGGCAGCCGATGCCAGCGCCGCGTAACGAGTGGTGTCCGCGGGCGCCAGTCGCACGGCCTCTTCGAAGGACAGGATCGCGTCGGCCGGCAAACGCGCCCGGTTTTGCAGGACACCCAGATTGGCCCAAGCCAGCGCCACCCGCGGCCATCGGGCAACGAACGCGCTGAACGCGGCGAGCGCGGCCGGAAGATCTTCCCCGGCGGCCAGGGCCACGGCATGATTGAAGGCTGCGGCGGCTTCAGCATGCGGGCTCGTGGCGGAGTGTTCTGACATTTCGGGCTGCGTTCAAAGGGATTGCCTGCTGCATACCACGCGCTGCCTGACCGGGACCAGCGACCTGACGGCAGCGATTAACCAAATCTTTAATTTCTTAATATTAACCTTCTACAACCTTGGGGTATCGCCCGATCCCCAGCGAACCGGGAAAGTGACTATGTGGTCAGCCATCAAATCAGCCTTCTCCAGTGAGAACGATCGGCGCGTGGCCCCGCGCGTTCCGGCAGTCGGGAAGGTCGTGATCGACAGCTCCACATTCGCTCTGGAGAACTGGAGCACGTCGGGCATCCTGATCTCGGGCCATGACGGCCGGCTGATCAAGGGCCAGAAGTTCAAGATGTCGGTCGAGGTGCAGGAGGACAGCAAGCTGATCGTCTTCCAGGCGGAGGCCGTGGTCGTGCGCACCGCAGGCGACAAGCTGGCGGCTCAGTTCTATCGTATCGACAAGCACAAGCGGCAGCAGATTCTCGAGTACTTCGCGCGCAAGACCGGCACCCGCAAGTAACGCTCCTAGACCCGGCTTCGTTACCGCCGCACGGCCTTCGCCCCCACCCCTGACCTCTGCGGCGACCACCCTCATTGACCGACGTCGACGCCGACGCCAAACTCCGCCCGCTCGACCGCATGCGATCAGTGGAGCTCGGGGACGGCGTGAGCATCTGGGGAAAAATCATCGGCGGCGCTGCCGGCTTCGCCCTCGGCGGACCGATCGGCGCGCTGCTCGGGGTGGTCGGCGGCCATGCGATCGACCGCTATGCCGAGGAACAACCGATTGACGAGGAAGCGGCGACCAAGAAGATCGCCTTCACGATCGGCGTGATCGCGCTCGGGGCCAAGATGGCGAAGGCCGATGGCGTGGTCACCCGGGACGAGATTTCAGCCTTCCGCGACGTCTTCCGCGTGCCGCCCGAGGAAGCCAAGAATGTCGGGCGGATCTGGGACATGGCGCGGCGGACGAGCGACGGCTTCGAAGCCTACGCCCAGCAGATTGCCCGACTGTTCAATCCCGGTTCTCCGGTCCTGGAAGAGCTTCTCGGCAGCCTGTTCTACATCGCCAACGCCGATGGTGTGGTACACGAAAACGAGCTCGCCTATCTGCGCCGGGTCGCCGAGATATTCGGATTCGACGATCTTGCGTTCGCCCGTCTGCGCGCCACCTATCTCGGCGAGAAGGGCGACGACCCATATTCGGTGCTGGGCGTGGACCATACGGCCACGAACGAAGAGGTCCGCAAGGCCTACCTCAGGCTGATCCGCGAGCATCACCCGGACCGACTGACCGCCCAGGGTCTGCCGGACGAGTTGATCTCGGCCGCAACCGAGCGTATGGCGGCGGTGAACGCCGCCTGGGACCGGATCAAGAAGGCCCGCGACATCTCTTGACGGGTCGCTCCTGACCAGAAGAAAGCCTGACCCATGGCAACTGCAACCGACCGTGCGCCCCCTCCGGTCGTAGCCCTGCGCGGCGCCGGCCTCGGCTTCGGCGGGAACCCGCTGTTCGCCGACATCGACCTTCCGGTGGCGAAGGGCGACCGCATCTGTCTTGTCGGCCGCAACGGCTCCGGCAAGTCGACGCTCATGAAGGCGCTGGCGGCCGAAATCGATGTCGACACCGGGGACCGCTTCGTCAAACCGGGCGCGCGCGTCGTCTATCTGCCGCAGGATCCGCGCCCGCCGAAGGACATGACCGTGTTCGACTACGTCGCGGCCGGCCTGCCGCCGACGACCGACGGGGCGCCGCGCGACCACCTGGTCGAGGCCGCCATCGCCGGACTGTCGCTGGACGGCGGGCGGACGATGGGAGGATTGTCCGGCGGGGAAGCGCGGCGCGGCGCCCTCGCCCGGGCGCTCGTCTCCGAGCCAGACGTGCTGCTGCTGGACGAGCCGACCAACCATCTCGACCTGCCCACGATCGAGTGGCTTGAGGACATGCTCGAAGGCCTGGATGCCGGACTGCTGATCATCAGCCACGACCGGGCCTTTCTGCGTCGCCTCGCCACGCGAACGCTCTGGCTCGAGCGCGGCAAGCTGCATCGCCTGAACGATGGCATCGACGCGTTCCCGGACTGGGCCGAGAAGCTGATCGCCGACGAGGAGGTCCAGGCGCACAAGCTGAACCGGCAGATCGCCGAGGAGACCCGCTGGCTGCGCGAAGGGCTGACCGCCCGGCGCAAGCGCAACATGGGACGGGTCCGCGGTCTCATGGACCTGCGGCGCGAGCGGGCCGAACGGATCAAGCGCCCGGAAGGCATGAAGATCGACGCCGGCGAGGCCAGCCGCAGCGGCAGCCTGGTGCTGGAGGCGATCAACCTTTCCAAGCGCTTCACCGACGAACGCGGCGTCGAGAAGACGGTCGCCGACGACATCTCCTTCACCGTGCGCCGCAAGGATCGGATCGGCCTCATCGGCCCGAACGGCGCCGGCAAGACCACGCTTCTGCGGATGCTTCTGGGACAGGAGGAGCCGGATTCCGGCCGGGTGAAGACCGGCTTCGGCGTCGAGGCGATCTATTTCGACCAGAAGCGGGAGCAGCTCAATCCGGCCGATACGCTTGGTCCACCCTGTGCCCCGGCGGCGGCGACAGCGTCGAGATCCACGGCAAGAAGAAGCACGTCGTCTCCTACCTGCGGGATTTTCTGTTCTCCGACCGGCAGGCGACGGCCAAGGTCGCGACGCTTTCGGGGGGCGAGCGCAACCGGCTGCTGCTGGCGAAGCTGTTCGCCCAGTCTCACAACCTGATGATCCTGGACGAACCGACCAACGACCTGGATGTGGAGACCCTGGATCTGCTGCAGGAGGAGGTGTCGGACTACGACGGAACCGTTCTGTTGGTCAGCCACGACCGGGACTTCCTCGACCGTACGGTCACCTCGATCATCGCGGTCGAGGGCGAAGGCCGCATCCGCGAATATGTGGGCGGCTATCAGGATTATCTGGCCGAACGTCGGCGCACCGACACGCCGGCGGACGCGTCGGCCACGCGGGCCGACAAGCCGAAGAGCGGCCCCGAGAAGCCGCGCAACCGGACCGCCAAGATGTCCTACAAGGACGGCCGGGAGCTGGAGCTGCTCCCGGACCGGATCGCCAAGCTGGATGCGGAAATCGCGACACTCGGCGACGATCTGGCCGACGCGACCCTGTTCAACCGCGACCCGAAATCGTTCGAGACGAAGAGCGCCCGGCTGGTCGCCGCCCAGGAGGAACTGGCCGCCGCCGAGGACCGCTGGCTGGAACTGGAGGCGATGCGGGAAGATCTGGCTGGTTGACGGGCGGCCGCCGCTCAACCGCCGGCGGCACGGAGATTGATCGCATCGTGGCGTGCCCGGATTTCCGGCGGCCAGGTGCTCTTGATATAGGACAGCACCGCGACAATCTCGCCGTCGCTGAGGGAATCCTCATAGGCCGGCATGTCGGACTGGTAGGCGGAATCGTTCATCATCGCGGCGGGCCCGTATTTGGTCAGCAGGAAGAGCACCTCGTCGGGGTGATGCCAGGTATGGCCTGACGGGTCGTGCGGCGGCGCGGGCAACCGACCGTCGGCATTGCGCTGCTGCCAGTTCGCCTGCCCTTCCAGCGCTCGGCCATGGCAACTTGCGCAGGCATCGGCATAGATGCGTCGGCCCTCCGCGACCAGCACCGCATCCGACGGATCGAGCCGGATGCCGTCGGATGCGGGCTGCTCCTGCCCCCACCCCGTCAGCAGCAGGATGGCGACGGCGCCCATCACAGCCGCCAATCCGATCGCCAACACAACCGGTCGGTGCGACAGTGTTCCCAGCATTGTCCGAAGCTCCTGTTCCCGTCTCAGCGGCACGCTGCCTGTTCCAGCAACGGGAAGGTCAAGCACATCAGCAGGTCTTGCCGAAACGCCTTTGCCCGAGCGTCCTCCCCCGACCGTGTGCCGGAAACACCCGCCCTCAGCCCGGGCGAGCACGCCCGCAGGGCACTGATCCGCTTCCATCACGGCGCTGGACGGCACGGGACGTTGCGCCTATCACACCGGCCATGTTCCTCTTCATTGCTGCAGCGCAAACACCGTGAGGCCGGTCGACATCCTCCTGGCCGTCGCGGTCAACCTCGCCTGGGGCCTGAACTTCGCGGTCACCAAGCTCGGGCTCGGTGAGATGCCGCCGATGCTGCTCGTCGCACTGCGATACGCGCTGACCGCCCTGCTGCTCAGCCCCTGGCTGAAATGGCCACGCGGCCAGTTCCTTCAGGTGGCGGCGATCTCCTTCACCCTGGGTTTCCTGCACTTCGCCCTGATGTTCACCGGGCTCAGCGGCATCGACGCTTCGGTTGCGGCGATCGCGGTGCAGATCCAGGTGCCCTTCTCCGCCCTGCTCGCCTTCCTGTTCTTCCGCGACCGGATCGGCTGGCGCAAGGCGGCCGGCGGCGCACTCGCCATCGGCGGCATCGTCCTGATCGCCGGCGCGCCCCACGAGGCGCCAGACCCGTTCTACCTGTCCCTGACCATTCTCGCCGCCCTGTGTTGGGCGGTCTCCGCCATCCAGGTGAAGCGGCTTGGCGCGATCGACACCCTGACGCTGAACGCCTGGATCGCGCTGCTGGCGACGCCCCAGCTTCTGCTCGGCTCGGCGCTGCTGGAGGGAGACCGCTGGGGCGAGGCTGCGGAGGCCGGCTGGTGGGGCTGGGGTTCGGTGGTGTACATGGCGGTCGCGGTCACGGTGTTCGGCTACGGCCTGTGGTATCGTCTGCTCCAGCGCTACCCTGTGACGACCGTTATGCCGCTCTCGCTTCTGGCTCCAACCTTCGGCGTGGCCGCCGGCATCTTCATTCTCGGCGAACCGGCCACGCTGGAGAAGTTCATCGGTGGCGGCCTCACCCTGCTTGGCGTGGCGATCGTGATCCTCACGCCGCCCGAGCGGGCGAAACCGGAGACCGGGTCGGAGCGGTCGGAAGCATGACCGGCGTTTCCTGCACCGAGCTGCCCTCCCTGAATCACGGCGAGCGCCGGGGGCCGCTGGACATGCTGCTGCTCCACTACACCGACATGGTGCGGGCGGAAGACGCCGTCGCCCTGCTCCGCGACCCCGCGACCCAGGTCAGCGCCCACTACGTGGTGGGCGAGGACGGCCGGGTCTGGCGCCTGGTCGAGGAGGACCGGCGCGCCTGGCACGCCGGCGTCGCCTGGTGGCACGGGGAGAGCGACATCAATTCGCGGTCGATCGGTGTCGAGATCTGCAACCCGGGCCACAGCCACGGCTACCGACCTTTCCCGGAGGCGCAGATGCTGGCGGTGATGGCACTCTGCCGCGATATCCTCGCCCGGCACGCAATTCCGCCGCACCGGGTCCTGGGCCACAGCGACGTCGCCCCCGGCCGGAAGATCGATCCGGGGCACCTGTTCGACTGGCGGACCCTGGCCCGTGCCGGTATCGGCCTGTTCCCGGAGAGCCTGAACCCGGCGACGCTGAGCGAGGCGGACGCCATCGCCGCCCTGGCCCGGATCGGCTACCGCACCGGCGCCGCCAGCTTCGCCGACCCGGTCTCCCGCATGGCGCTGAACGCCTTCCGGCGGCACTGGGAGCCGCTCGCGTTGGGCCAGCCATTCGATCCGCGCGGAGCGGCCATGCTGCAACAGGTGGCGAAAATGTGCGGCGCGGCCCAAAAATCATTTGCATCCCGCGCCGACCGTTCATAGGTTCCCGTCACCGACGCAAACGCACGTGCCCCTGGCCCCACAGCGGTTAAGCAACGACGAGAGGCGTCTCTTTTCACAACCCCGTCCCTTAGGTGGGCGGTTGCGAAGGGGGAACCCCACGATGCTGCAACCCGAAGCGGGCGTGCGCGCCCGTCTCCGTAGCTCAACCGATACCCGTCGTCCGATTCCGGCCTCCAAGCCGCTGCTGAGCCTCGTGCCGGCCGCGACTCCGCCGCGCGGCGAGGTGACGGACGCGATCCGCGACTACTTCGCGGCCCATTCCCATGAGCATCCGGTCCTCGCCGTCGACCTATCGGTCGTCGAATGGAACTATCGCGCGCTCGCCAGGGCTCTCCCGGAAACCGCGATCTACTACGCGGTCAAGGCGAACCCGGCCCATGGCGTGGTCGACCGGCTTGCCGCCCTCGGCTGCCGCTTCGACGTGGCAAGCCGCGGCGAGATCGAACTGTGCCTGGCACGCGGCATCGACGCCTCGCGCCTGTCCTTCGGCAACACCATCAAGAAAGAGCGGGACATCGCCTTCGCCCATTCGGTCGGTGTACCGCTGTTCGCCTTCGACGCCGAGGAGGAACTCGAGAAGCTCGCCCGCAGCGCGCCGGGTGCGGAAGTGTTCTGCCGCATCCTGACCTCGGGCGAAGGTGCCGACTGGCCGCTCTCGCGCAAGTTCGGCTGCACCCCGGCGATGGCGTCGACCTTGCTGCGCCGAGCCGCCGAACTCGGCCTGACGCCGCGGGGCGTGTCGTTCCATGTGGGCTCGCAGCAGGGCGACCTGGCCCAATGGGACGGCGCGCTTGCCGAGACGGCCGCGCTCTTCGCCGAGCTGGCGAAAGACGGCATCGAACTCGACCTCGTGAACATGGGCGGCGGCTTCCCGGCCCGCTACCGCGACGACGTGGCCGAGGCCGAGGCCTATGGCAACGCGATCATGGCGGCGCTGGAGAAGCACTTCAGCGGACTCGACATCACCACCATCGCCGAGCCGGGCCGCGGCCTCGTCGGCGATGCGGGCGTCATCCGCTCCGAGGTGGTGCTGGTGTCCAAGAAGGACGACAGCGAGACCGAGCGCTGGGTCTACCTCGACATCGGCAAGTTCTCCGGCCTGGCCGAAACCATGGATGAGGCGATCAAGTACCGCCTGACCGCGACCCGTGACGGGGCCGACCTCGGTGGCGCCGCCGGCCCGGTGATCCTGGCCGGTCCGAGCTGCGACAGCGCCGACATCCTCTACGAGAAGACCGGCTACACCATGCCGACCGCCCTGCGCGCCGGCGACGAGGTTCTGATCCTGGCGACCGGCGCCTATACCTCGACCTATTCGTCGGTCGGGTTCAACGGCTTCCCGCCACTGGAAACCGTCTGCGTCTGACCGCGCGACGCATCGACCGAGCCTTGCGAAACGCCCGCCCCACCGGCGGGCGTTTCCGTTGCCGCCTCCCCATGCTTGACGGGTCGGCGGCGGCGGCTTACGTCTCGCGCCGTTCAGACGGTCGGGCGGCCGCCGGTGTCCGCGAGGGCACGGGAGGAAAGTCCGGGCTCCACGGGAACACGGTGCCGGGTAACACCCGGCGGGGGCGACCCCAGGGACAGTGCCACAGAAAGCAAACCGCCCGCGCGCCTCGGCCCGTGGGTAAGGGTGAAAGGGTGCGGTAAGAGCGCACCGCGAGACCGGCAACGGGATCGGCAGGGTAAACCCCACCGGGAGCAAGACCGAATAGGGATGACCGGCTGCGTCTTCGGATGGCAGCGGACGCGTTCCCGCGTCGTCGTCCGGGTAGGTCGCGCGAGGCGGTCGGCAACGGCCGTCCCAGATGAATGGCCGTCACTCCGGGCTCCGGTCCGGGGACAGAACCCGGCTTACAGACCGTCTGAACCTTTCATCCGCCCGTTCACCGTGAACATATCATGAACAGTATTCGCCGCCAGTCATATTGGCGGGCGGGCGCGTTCTGCTTTCTCGCTCAGAGGTTTTTCTTCGCACCCCAGGACAAACGCTAGAGGCGACCCGGAATTCATCCGGAAAGTCCAAGAACATGCGGCCCATTCCCATTGACCCCCATATAGTCCCATGATATCCCATCATATCCCATGAACAACGGTGGGCGGCCCACGCCTGCCCGAGTTCACCGGCCCGAACCGTATCGGGGGACACGCTCGGAACCGGACACGGGTGCAAGGAGGTCGAGGCCGAGAGGTCGAACGGGGTCAACGCCGGTACGTCCGGCACGCGAGGGCACGGGTGGCGGTTTTTCTGTCCACATTCGCGAACAGGATCGACAAGAAGGGGCGGGTATCCGTGCCTGCGACGTTCCGCGCCGCCCTCGATCAGGAGCAGTCCGGCGGCGTGATCCTGTATCCGTCCTTCAAGCATCCCTGCCTCGAGGGCTGCGGCGACGACCGGATCGAGCAGATCGCCGAGTCGATCGACGCCCTGGACGCCTTCTCCGAGGAGGCCGAGAACCTGCAGACGATCCTGGCCGACAGTGTGCGCCTCACCATCGACGGCGACGGCCGCATCATGCTGCCCAAGGACATGGCCGAGTTCGCCGGGATCGGCGAGACCGCCATGTTCGTCGGGCTCGGCAAGAGCTTTCAGGTCTGGGAGCCCACCGCATTCGACGCCCACCGCAACGCCGCCCGCCAGCGGGCCCGCGACAACGGCGCAACCCTGCGCATCGTCAAGCCGACAGACGGGGGCGGGCGATGACCGGGTCCCTCCACATCCCCGTGCTTCTCGCCGAAGTGCTTGCCGCCCTCGCTCCCAAGGCCGGCGAGCGACATCTCGACGGGACCTTCGGCGTCGGCGGCTACACCCGGGCCATCCTGGACAGCGCCGAGTGCACCGTACTCGCCGTCGACCGCGACCCCGACGCAATCGCCCGCGCCCGCGCCATGGCGAGCGAGTTCGGCGACGAAAGCGGCAACCGGCTGATCCCGCTGCATGGCCGCTTCGGTGAAATGGACCGGCTCGCCCGCGCCGCCGGCTACGAGTTCGTCGACGGGGTCACCCTCGATCTCGGAGTCTCGTCGCCGCAGCTCGACGAGGCCGAGCGCGGCTTCTCCTTCCGCTTCGACGGCCCTCTCGACATGCGGATGGACCGCAGCGGCCCGACCGCCGCCGACGTGGTCAACGAGGCGAGCGAGACGGAACTCGCCGACATCATCTTCCATCTCGGCGAGGAGCGGTATGCGCGCCGCGTCGCCAAAGCGATCGTCTCGGCACGGACGACGACGGCCATCCGGCGGACCGGCGAACTCGCCGAAATCGTCCGCCGGGTGGTGCCGTCCGCTCCCGACCGCTCGATCGATCCCGCCACGCGCACCTTCCAGGCCCTTCGGATCCACGTGAACCGGGAGTTGGAGGAGCTGGACAACGGTCTCGATGCCGCGGAACGGCTGCTCGCCCCGGGCGGTCGTCTGGCCGTGGTGTCCTTCCACTCGCTGGAGGACCGCCGGGTGAAGACCTTCCTGCGGCGCCGCTCCGGCCGCACCGCCAACCCATCGCGCCACGCGCCCGATGCCATCTCCGGAAAGCGCGAGGCGCCGCTGCCGACCTTCTCCCTGCCGAGCGCCCGTGCCATCGGCCCTTCGGAGGAGGAGATCGCCCGCAACCCCCGCGCGCGCTCCGCCCGCCTGCGCGTCGGTCACCGCACCGACGCCCCGGCCTGGACCGAACAGGAGGCCGCGTGATGCGCCGTGTAACGATCCTCTGGTTCCTGATCGCCGCCTGCCTCGGCGTCGCCCTGTTCATGGTCAAGTACGAGGTGCAGGACCGCGAGGACCGGCTTGCCGCCCTGCACCGCGAGATCCTTGCCAACCAGGAAGCGGTGCACGTGCTGGAAGCCGAGTGGTCCTACCTGAACCGGCCGAGCAACCTGGAAGCGATGGTCCGGCGCCATCTGCATCTGGTGCCCCTGGACACCACCCGGCTCGGTCAGATCGAACAGCTTCCGATGCGCCTGCCGGTCCTGCCCGAGGGCGGAGCAGGCAACACGGAACTCGCGGGTATCGGCGAAGCGGCCGTTCCCGCCTTTGCGCCGCCGACCCCGTTGCCGCGCCCGCTCACCATCTCCCTGAAGGTGCGCCGATGACCGACATCCACCAGATCAGGGCCGCCCAGCTCCGTTCCGGCAAGTCGGTTCGTCTCGATGGTGTGGCGAAACAGGCTCTGGAGGTCGGCCGCAACCGGCTGATCCTCGCCGGCTGCCTGATCACCCTCGCCTTCGCCGCCGTGGCCGGGCGGGTGGTCGAGCTGTCGGCCCTGCGCGATCACAACGAACCGACGGTGCCCACCGCAGCGGCCGATGCCGCCCTGCAGACCGGCCGCGCCGATATCGTCGACCGCAACGGTCTGCTGGTGGCCACGTCGCTGCGGACGCCGTCGCTCTATGCCGATCCGAGCGAGGTGCTCGACGCCGGCCGCGCCGCCCGCCGCCTGACCACGGTGTTGACCGACCTGGCCGTACCCGAGGTCGAGGCGAAGCTGCGCGCCAATCGACGGTTCGTCTGGCTGAAGCGCAGCCTCACCCCGCACGAGCAGTACCGCGTCAATGCCCTGGGCATTCCCGGTCTCCACTTCATGGACGAGTGGAAGCGCATCTATCCGCAGAGCTCCCTGGTCGCCCATGTGGTCGGCTATACCGATATCGACGACCGCGGGATCGCCGGGGTCGAGAGGGCCTTCGACGACGTCCTGCGCGACGGCCGCGAGCCGCTGACGCTCTCGATCGACCTGCGCATCCAGCACATCGTCCGCCAGGAACTGGCTCGGCAGATCGGCCTGTTCGAAGCCATCGGCGGGACCGCGATCGTGCTCGACGTCAACACCGGCGAGACCGTCGCCATGGTCTCGCTACCAGACTTCGATCCGAATCTCGCCGGCGACATGAGCGACGACCAGCGCTTCAACCGGGCGACGCTCGGCGTCTACGAGATGGGGTCCACCTTCAAGATCTTTAACACGGCCATGGCGCTCGACGCCGGCACCGTCACCCTCAACGACGGGTACGACGCGACCAAGCCGATCCGCGTCTCGCGGTTCACGATCAACGACTTCCACGGCGAGCATCGCTGGCTGTCGGTGCCGGAGATCTTCAAGTACTCGTCCAATATCGGTTCGGTGAAGATGGCGATGGACGTCGGCACCGAAGGCCAGAAGGCGTTCATGGGCCGTCTGGGCATGCTGCAGCCCATGTCGCTCGAACTGCCGGAGCGCGGCTATCCGCTCGTCCCGTCGCCGTGGCGGCCGATCAACACCATGACCATCTCGTTCGGCCACGGCATGTCGGTCAGCCCCATGCATCTGGCTTCGGGCGTGGCGACGGTGATCAACGGGGGCATCAAGCGGCCGGCGACGCTGCTCAAGACCACCGGCCGCGTTGTCGGGGAGGAGGTGCTGAAGCCCGCCACCTCGCTCGCCATGCGCAAGCTGATGCGCCTGGTCGTGTTGGATGGCACCGGCCGCAACGCCGACGCGGTGGGCTACATGGTCGGCGGCAAGACCGGGACGGCGGAAAAGGCCGGCGGCGGCCGCGGCTACGCCCGGAAGTCCCTGCTCTCCTCCTTCGTCGCGGCCTTCCCGGTCCACGACCCGAAATATGTCGTGCTGGTCATGGTCGACGAGCCGAAGGGTCAGAAGTTCTCCCACGGCTACGCCACCGGCGGCTGGGTCGCGGCCCCCGCCGTCAAGCGCATCGTCGAACGCGCGGCGCCGCTCCTTGGTGTGGCACCCGTCAACATGAACGCGCCCGAGATTCGCCGCGATCTGCTGGTCGATTTACCCGACACCGGAGGTAAACGACTTGCATCTTTCTGATCTCATCGACCCGCACAGCGCGGCCCCGACGATCCTGTCTCAGGGTGACCCGGAGATTATCGGCCTCACCGCCGACAGCCGTGAGGTGCGTCCGGGCTTCCTGTTCGCCGCCCTGCCCGGCTCGAAGCAGGACGGGCGCGCCTACATCGCCGATGCCGTCGCCAAGGGAGCGGCGGCGGTTCTGACCACGCCGGACGTGGCCGAGTGCGCCGTCGGCCTGGTCCGCGACGCCAATCCGCGCCGGCGTCTCGCCCGCATGGCCGCGCGCTTCTACGGCCCGCAGCCTGAAACCGTGGTCGCGGTGACCGGCACCAACGGCAAGACATCCGTCGCGGAGTTCACGCGCCAGATCTGGAACCGGGCCGGCTATTCGGCCGCCTCGATCGGCACCCTCGGCCTGACGGTGGACGGCGAAACCACCGGTCCGAGCCTGACCACGCCGGATCCGGTTCACCTGCACGCGCTGCTGCACGAACTGGTGGCATGTCAGCGTCGATCATGCCGCGCTGGAAGCGTCCAGCCACGGCCTGGACCAGGCGCGCCTGGACGGCGTCGAGATCAAGGCCGCGGCCTTCACCAACCTGACCCGCGACCATCTCGACTATCACGGCGACATGGACGCCTACCGCACCGCCAAACTCGGCCTGTTCGACCGGGTGATGGCGCCGGGCGGCACAGCCGTACTGAACATCGGATTCGCCGGAATTCGACACGTTCCGCGAGGCGGCCGAACGCCGCCGTCATCGCGTTCTGTCCTACGGCATCCGCCCCGGCGCCGAACTGCGCATCGTGCGGCGCCGCGCCCGGCCGACCGGCCAGGAGATGGAGATCGCCGCCGACGGCCGTTCCCACCCGGTCGAGCTCGCGCTGATCGGCGACTTCCAGGCCTGGAACGCGCTGGCCGCCCTCGGCCTGCGCCGTCGGCAGCGGCACGCCGATGCCGCTCGCGCTCGCCGCCCTGCCGCACCTGACTGGCGTGCGCGGCCGCATGGAGCGGGTCGCCGTCCTGGACAACGGCGCCGCCATCTATGTCGACTACGCCCACACCTCCGACGCTCTGGAGACCGTCCTGAAAGCCGTGCGCCCGCATACCGACGGCGCGCTCTGGTGCGTCTTCGGCTGCGGCGGCGACCGCGACCCCGGCAAACGGCCGATGATGGGCTGCGCCGTGGCCAAACACGCCGACCGTCCGATCGTCACGGACGACAACCCCCGCGTCGGAAGATCCGGCCGCTGATCCGCGCCGCCACCCTGGCCGCCTGCCAGGGCGGGGTGGAGATCGGCGACCGGCGTGCCGCGATCCACGAAACCGTCGCCCTGCTGGGGCCCGGCGACGTCCTGGTGATCGCCGGAAAGGGCCACGAGCAGGGCCAGGAGATCGAGGGCGTCAAGCATCCCTTCGACGACGCGACGGTCGCGCGCGAGGCGGTCCGGGCGCTGGGAGGCTCGGCATGAGCCGCTCTCTGGACCTCGCGAGGCCGCCGCTCGAAGCGACCCATGGCCGGGCCCTCGGGCCGGACTGGGCCGCGACCGGCGTGACCATCGACAGCCGCAAGGTCGACACCGGCGACCTTTTCGTCGCCCTGTCCGGGCGAGCGCGTCGACGGCCACGACTTCGTCGCCGCGGCCATCGCGGCCGGCGCCGCCGCGGCCCTGGTCTCGCGCGTGCCGGACGGTCTCGACGGCGCACCGCTGCTCGTCGGTCGACGACGTCATGGAAGGGCTGGAGGATCTGGCCCGGGCCGCCCGCGCCCGCATCGACCGCTCGGATCGTCGCCGTGACCGGCAGCGTCGGCAAGACCGGCACCAAGGAAATGCTGGCGGCCTGTCTCTCCGCCCACGGCAAGACCATGGCGACGGCCGGCAATCTGAACAACCACATCGGGCGCGCCGCTTTCCCTGGCGCGCCTGCCGCCAGGACTGCGATTTCGCGGTGTTCGAACTCGGCATGAACCATGCCGGCGAGATCCGGCCGCTGACCCGCCTCGTGCGCGCCGCACGTCGGCGATCATCACCAATGTCGAACCGGTGCATATCGAATTCTTCGACGGCATCGAGGGCATCGCCGACGCCAAGGCCGAGATCTTCGACGGTCTCGAAGCCGCGCGGCGTGGCGGTCCTGAACCACGACAATCCGCACTACGGTCGGATCGCGCGGCCGCGCCCGGGAGCTCGGTATCGACCGGGTCGTGACCTTCGGCCATGCCGCGACCTGCGACGTCCGTTGCCTCGCCATCACGCCGGGCACCGATGGGACCACGGTCACTGCGACGGTCGCGGGCGCGGAGCATGCGTGGACCGTCGGCGCGACCGGGCGCGCACTGGGCGATTGAACAGTCTCGGCGTCTGGCGCGTGCTCCACGCCCTGGACGTGGACACTGCGCCGTGCCTGGGCCGCGCTGGCGGGTGTCTCGGCCATGCGCGGGCGCGGCGGCGCAGACGACCATCACCACGGCCGACGGCGGTTCCGCCCTGCTGATCGACGAGAGCTACAACGCCAGCCCGCCTGCGGTGCGCGCCGCGCTGTCGACGTGCTGGTCGGCGGCCACGCCGGCGGAGCGGCGCGATCGCGGTGCTGGGCGACATGCTGGAGCTCGGCGAAACCGCGCCCGCCGCCGCATGCCGGCCTCAAGGACGCGGTCGAGCGCGGCGGAACTCGACCGAGATCTACCTCTGCGGGTCCGCCATGCGGCCATGCTGCGGGCACTGCGCTCGGAGCGAGTCGGATCACCCGATGAGCCGAGACTGCCGACGCGCTTGCCGGTCCGGTTGTCGGAGACCGTGCGGCATGGCGATGTGGTGCTCGTCAAGGGATCGCTCGGCATCGGCATGAAGCGCCATCGTATCGGCGCTCGAAGCCGCCGGCACGGTCGGTCTGCGCCGTTCGCGCCGGAGGGCGCTGACTACATGCTGTACAATCTTCTCGCCCCGCTTCGCCGACGAGTTCCAGCGTCTTCAACCTGTTCCGCTACCTGACGTTCCGCACCGGCGGCGCGATGATGACCGCGCTGCTGATCAGCCTTCGTGCTCGGCCCGCAGCCTCATCCGCTGGCTGAAGAGCCGTCAGGCCGAGGGCCAGCCGATCCGCGAGGACGGGCCGGAAAGCCACCTGCTGACCAAGAAGGGCACGCCGACCATGGGCGGCCTGCTGATCCTGATCGCGCTGGTCGGTATCGACCCTGCTCTGGGCGAACCTGACCAACCCCTATGTCTGGGCGATGCTGCTCGTGACCCTCGGCTTCGGCGCCATCGGCTTCTCCGACGACTGATCTGAAGCTGACCAAGCAGAACACCAAGGGCCTGCCGGGCAAGCTCAAGCTGGCCGTTCCAGATCGCCATCGCGACGGCGGCGGCGCTGGCGATCACCTCGACCTGTCGAGGAGCCGCTGACCTTCAGCCTGGCCGTTCCCTTCTTCAAGGACGTGCTGCTCAACCTCGGCTGGTTCTTCATCCCGTTCGCGGTCTTCGTGATGGTCGGCGCGTCGAACGCGGTGAACCTGACCGACGGTCTGGACGGGCTGGCCATCGTGCCGGTGATGATCGCCGGCGGCGTGCTTCGGCCTGATCGCCTATCTCGTCGGCAACGCGGTCTTCGCCGACTATCTGCAGATCCACTACGTCCCGGGCACCGGCGAACTGGCGGTGTTCTGCGGCGCGCTGATCGGCGCCGGCCTCGGCTTTCTCTGGTTCAACGCGCCGCCGGCCATGGTGTTCATGGGCGATACCGGATCGCTGTCCCTGGGCGGCGCGCTCGGCACCATCAGCGTCATCACCAAGCACGAACTGGTCCTCGCCATCATCGGCGGCCTGTTCGTGCTGGAGACGGTCTCGGTGATCGTCCAGGTCGCCTCCTTCAAGCTCACCGGCAAGCGCGTCTTCCGCATGGCGCCGCTGCACCACCACTTCGAGAAGAAGGGGTGGGCGCGAACCGACCATCGTCATCCGCTTCTGGATCATCGCCATCATCCTGGCGCTGGTCGGCCTGTCCACCCTGAAGCTGAGGTGAGCGCGATGCTGATCCCTCGACTTCGCGAAAGGCAGAACCTACGCCGTGATCGGGCCTCGGCAACATCGGGGCCGTCGCCGCCCGCGCGCTGGCGCAGGCGGGCGCGAGAGTCCTGCGCCTGGGACGACACCGAGACGAGCCGCGACCAGGCGCCGGCATGCCGGGATCGATCTGGTCGATCTCGCCGCCCGCGAGCTCGGCGAGCGTCGACGCGCTGGTACTGGCGCCGGGCATCCCTCACACCCATCCCGAGCCGCATCCGGTGGCCGCGGACGCCAAGGCCCGCGATCTGTCGATCATCGGCGATGTCGAGCTGCTGCTGCGCGCCCTGCCCGACCGCCGCGGTCGTCGCCATCACCGGCACCAACGGCAAATCGACCACCACGGCGCTGATCGGCCACATACTCGAACAGGCCCGGCTGCCGGTTGCAGGTCGGCGGCAATCTCGGTCGCCCGGCGCTGGAATTCGAGGACCCGGGCCGCGACGGCGTTCTGCGTGCTCGAACTCAGTCTCCTACCAGCTTGAGATCACGCCGTCGCTGGCGCTCGACCGTCGCGGTCCTGCTCAACGTTACGCCGGACCATCATCGACCGGCACGGCGACATGCGACGGCTACATCGCCGCCAAGCGCCGGATCTTCGCCCATCAGTCGCCAGGCTCCGTCGCCGTCGTCGGGATCGACGACGAGCCCTCGCACGAGGTCGCCGAGACGCTGCGCCGCGACGGCCGGCGCCTGATCGCAGATTTCCGGCCAAGAACAGGTCGCAGGCGGTGTCTACGCCGATCACGGCGCGCTGATCGACGCCCGCACGGGTCAGCCGAAGCGGATCGTCGAACTCGAACGCGCGCCCGCCCTGCCCGGTATCCACAACGCGCAGAACGCCGCGGCCGCCGCCGCAGCCTGCGCTGGCGCTCGGCCTGAGCAGCGACACCATCGCCGCCGCGATGCTGAACTTCCCCGGCCTCGCCCACCGCCAGGAGCGGGTCGCGGTCGACCGGCACGCGTGACCTATGTGAACGACAGCAAGGCGACCAACGCCGAAGCGGCCGCCCGGGCGCTGGCCTGCTACGACGCCGATCTACTGGATCGCCGGCGGTCGGGCGAAAGAGGGTGGTGTCGAGGCGCTCGCGCCTTTGTTCGGTCGCGGTCGCAACGCGCCTACCTGATCGGCGAGAGCGCCGGTACGATTCGTGCGCCACGATCGGCGACGGCTGCCCGACCGTGCTCTGCCGCACGCTGGACAGCGCCGTGCGCCAGGCCCATGCGGATGCCGCAGAAGGACGGGCTGCGGGGCGCGACAGTTCTGCTGTCGCCCGGCGTGCGGCCAGTTTCGACCAGTTCCCGAATTTCGAGGACCGCGGCGAACAGCTTCCGCACCTGCGTCGCGCGATCTGACCGGCGACGACGGCGGCGGGATCAGCGAAGAGCGGAGGGCGTCATGAGCGCCATCGCCCGCACCGACACGCTCGATCCTCGGCCGCTGGTGGTGGACCGTCGACCGCTGGACCCTCGGCGCCGCTGCTGTTCGTTGTCGCTCATCGGCTCGCTCCTGACTCTGGCGGCGAGCCCCGCCGTTGCCGAGCGCATCGGCGCTCGACAGCTTCTATTTCGTGACGTCGGCAGTTCCTGATCCTGCCCGTCGCGGTCGCGGTGATGATCGCGCGTCTCGCATGCTCGTCGCCTCTGCAGATCCGACGGCTGGCGACCTTCGGAGCTCGGCGGGTCGCATCGCTGTTGCTGGCGCCTTGTCCCGATGGTCGGCACGGAGATCAAGGGCGCCGCGCGCTGGATCAGCATCGCCGGCTTCTCCCTGCAGCCGTCGCGAGTTCGTCAAGCCGTCCATGGCGGTGGTCGCCGCCTGGATGTTCGCCGAATGGCGTCGGCGATCCGGCGTTCCCCGGCCATTGGATAGCGGTCGGATCTGTACGGCCTGCTGGTTGCCCTGCTGCTGTCCGCAGCCGGATTTCGGCATGACGGTGATGGTCAGCGTGATCTGGTTCGGCCAGTTCTTCCTCGCCG
Source organism: Thalassobaculum sp. (assembly GCA_048983575.1). GTDB lineage: Bacteria > Pseudomonadota > Alphaproteobacteria > Thalassobaculales > Thalassobaculaceae > Thalassobaculum. The sequence goes on from JBLZTD010000001.1 coordinate 4,134,142, forward strand.
GCCTGCCGATGATCTTCGTCGGCGGCCTGGCCGGGCTGGGCGCGCTCGGCGCGGTCGGGGCCTATCTCGTGTTCCCGCATGTCGCCAGCCGCGTGCGACCGGTTCCTGGATCCGGCATCGGGCGACACCTATCAGGTCGACCGCGCCCTGGAGGCCTTCGTCAACGGCGGCCTGCTCGGCACCGGCCCGGGCGAGGGTACGGTGAAGGCCGTATCTGCCGGACGCCCATGCGGACTTCGTCTTCGCGGTCGCCGGCGAGGAATTCGGCGGTCATCGCCTGTCTGCTGATCGTCGCGCTGTTCGCCTTCGTCGTGCTGCGCGGCTTCGCCAAGTTGCTGTCGGGAACCGAGCCTGTTCGTCCTGCTGGCGGCGGCCGGACTGCTGACCCAGGTCGCCCTGCAGGCGCTGATCAACATGGCGTCTCGCCGTCAGCCTGATGCCGGCCAAGGGCATGACCCTGCCGTTCATCAGCTACGGCGGTTCGTCGCTGCTCGCGCTCGCCTTCGCCATGGGCATGGCGCTCGGCGCTGACCCGGCGTCGCGGGACGGACCGGGAGGTGCTGATGATGACGCAGCTCTCCCGTCCCGATCGTTCTCGCCGCCGGCGGCACCGGCGGTCACGTCTTCCCCGCCGGGGCGCTGGCCGGAGCTGCTGGCCGCGCGCGGCCACCGCGTCGCCCTCGTGACCGACACCCGCGGCAGCGCGTTCGACGACGCGGCGAAGTCGGACGGCGGCGGCATCGAGGTCCACACGATCCGGGCCGGCGGCATCGCCGGCCGGGGCATCGCGGCCAAGCTCAAGAGCGCGGTCAAACTCCTGCTCGGCTGGCGCGACGCCCGGCGCCTGCTGTCGCGGCTGAACCCCGTCGCGTCGTGGTCGGTTTCGGCGGCTACGCCAGCGTGCCCACCGTTGCTCGCGGCCAGCGGCCGCGGCGTCCCCGTGGTTCTGCACGAGCAGAACGCGGTGCTCGGCCGGGCAAACCGGCATGCTGGCCCGTCAGGCCACCGCCATCGCCGACCTGCTTCCGAGGTGGTCGAGAAGATCCCGCCGCAGACCGTCGCAAGGTCGCGCTTGACCGGCAATCCGGTGCGCGAGGCGATCAAGGGCGTGCGCGAGTCCGGACCGGCACCGCTGTCGGAAGACGGCTCCCGCGAGATCCTGCTGGTGACCGGCGGCAGCCAGGGAGCGAGCGTCTTCGCCGAGCTCGATGCCCGCCGCCGTCGCCCTGCTGCCCGACAGCGCTGCGCGCCCGGTTGCGTATCGCTCAGCAGGCCGGCCCGAACGAGGTCGATGCCGTCATCGCCGCCTATGAGGACATGGGCGTCGACGCCGACGTGCGCCGGTTCTTCGACGACATGCCGGCCCGGCTGGCGTGCCGCCCATCTGCTGATCTGCCGCGCCGGCGCGTCCACCGTGGCCGAGAACTACCGCCGCCGGCCGGCCGGCCCTGCTGATGCCCTATCCGCAGCGCGATCGACGACCATCAGACCGCCAACGCCCGCGCGATCGAGGACGCGGGCGGCGCGTGGTCCTGCCGCAGCACGCCTTGACGCCGCAGAGCCTGTCGGACCTGCTCGCCGAGCTGCTGGACGACACCGCCCGCCTGACGGCGATGACCGAGGCGGCCCGCGCCTCCGGTCGACCGGACGCGGCGGAGGATCTGGCTGCTCTGGTGCTGTCGACCGCCGGCCTGACGGATGCCGATACATCCGATGCGGCGACCGGCGCCGCCGCCGTCAAACCGCCGCGACCCGGAGTGCCGTCGCATGAGAACGATTCCCCTCACCATCGGGACCCTGCATTTCGTCGGTATCGGCGGCATCGGCATGAGCGGCATCGCCGAGATCCTGCACAATCTCGGCTATCAGGTTCAGGGCAGCGACATCGCGGAGAGCGCCGAACGTCAAGCGCCTGCAGCAGCTCGGTATCCCGGTCTTTATCGGGCACGAAGGCGGAGAACGTCGGCGAGGCGGCCGTCGTCGGTGATCTCCACCGCGATCAAGCCGGACAACCCCGAACTGGTCGCGGCCCGCGCAGCGCTGATGCCGGTGGTCCGCCGCGCCGAGATGCTGGGCGAGCTGATGCGGCTGAAATGGTCGATCGCGGTCGGCGGAACCCACGGCAAGACGACGACGACCTCCCTGGTCGCGGCCGTGCTCGACGGCGGCGGCCTGGACCCGACCGTGATCAACGGCGGCATCATCAACGCCTACGGCACCAACGCCCGGCTCGGCGAGGGCGACTGGATGGTGGTGGAAGCGGATGAGAGCGACGGCACGCTTCGTCAAGCTGCCGGCGACCGATCGCCGTGGTCACCAACATCGACCCGGAGCATCTGGACTTCTACGGCGACCTTCGAAAACCTCCAGCGCGGCCTTCGAGCAGCTTCGTCGCAGAACATCCCGTTCTACGGCTTCGCCGCCATGTGCCTGGACCATCCCGACGGTGCAGGCGCTGATCCCGCGGGTGTCGGACCGGCGGATCATCACCTACGGCTTCGACCCGCAGGCCGATGTGCGCGGCGTCGACGTGGATGTCACCGGCGAGGGCTCGCGCTTCGACGTGCGATCATCACCGACCGCGCCCATGGCGAGGAGCGGCGGATCGACGAACCTGCTGCTGCCGATGTACGGGCGGCACAACGTCCAGAACGCGCTGGCCGCCGTCGCGATCGCCGCCGAGATGGGCATGTCCCGACGAGCAGGTCCGCAAGCCGCCCTCGAAGGGTTCGCCGGCGTCAAGCGGCGGTTCACCAAGACCGGCGAGGCCGGCGGCATCACCGTCATCGACGACTACGGCCACCACCCGGTCGAGATCTCCGCCGTGCTGTCGGCCGCCCGCGCGGCCGCGGGCACGTCGCAGCGTCGTCGCCGTGGTGCAGCCGCACCGCTACACGCGGCTGCGCGACCTGTTCGAGGATTTCTGCTCCTGCTTCAACGACGCCGACGCGGTGATCGTCGCCGATGTCTACGCCGCCGGCGAGGCGCCGATAGAGGGTGTCGATCGCGACGCGCTGGTCGTCCGGTCTGCGGTCACGCGGTCACCGCCGGGTACTGGCCCTCGCCGACCCGGTCGAGCTCGCCGCCATGGCGGTCGATCTCTGCGGCAAGGGCGACATGGTCGTCTGCCTGGGGGCAGGCAGCATCACCAACTGGGCCCAGGCGCTGCCGGGCCAGATCGCGCACATCCTGGGCACCGAGCCCGACCTTCCGACGACCGAACCCGCGGCCGACGTCACGGTGCCCTTCCCGCTGCGCCGGCCCTCCGGCGAGGGAGGTGCGGCGTGATCACCCTGAAGAAACCATCGCGGCGACAGGCCATGACCAAACTGATCGACCGACTGCCGCAGGTGCGCGGCGAGTACCGCGAGAACGCGCCGCTGGCGCCGCTGACCTGGTTCAAGGTCGGCGGCCCGGCGGAGGTCCTGTACCGCCCGGCCGACGAGGAGGACCTGACGGACTTCCTTGCCGGGCGACCGGGCGACGTGCCGGTCACGATGATCGGCGTCGGCTCGAACCTGCTGGTGCGGTCCGGCGGCGTCGATGGCGTCGTGGTGCGCCTGGGCAAGCCGTTCGCGGGCATCCGGGTCGAGGGCGATCGCGTGACCGCCGGTGCCGCCGCGCTCGACGTCAACGGTTGCCGCCAGCGCGCAGAAGGCCGGCCTCAGCAGGGCTCGAGTTCCTGTCCGGCATTCCCGGCTCGATCGGCGGCGCGGTCCGGATGAACGCCGGCGCCTATGGCAGCGAGGTCCGGGACGTCCTGGTCTCGGCGCGGGCGGTCGACCCGCTCGGCCATGCCCACACGGCTCAGCGCCGACGACCTCGGCCTGTCCTATCGCCACAGCGACCTGCCCGGCGACTGGATCGTCACGAGCGCCGTCTTTCAAGCGCGCCCCGGCCGATCCGCAGGCGATCGCCCGGGCCATGCGCGATATCCGCGACGCCCGCGAGGAGACGCAGCCGCGCCGGGTCCGCACCGGCGGGTCCACCTTCGCCAATCCGGAGGGCGGCAAGGCCTGGAAGCTGATCGACGCCGCCGGCTGCCGCGGCCTCAGGATCGGCGACGCCCAGGTATCCGAGCTGCACTGCAACTTCCTGCTGAACCTGGGCGACGCCACGGCTGAGGACATCGAGACCCTGGGCGAGGAGGTTCGTCGGCGGGTGAAGGAGACGAGCGGCGTCGAGCTGCGCTGGGAGATCCGGCGCATCGGCAAGCCTGCCGGGCGGCAGATTGCGGGAGGCGGGGCATGAACCGGGCGGAGATCCATGTCGCCGTCCTCAAGGGCGGCTGGTCGCCGGAGCGCGAGGTTTCCCTCTCCACCGGCCAGGAATGCGCCAAGGCGCTGCGCCAGGCCGGCTACCGGGTCAGCGAGATCGACATCGACCGCTCGATAGCCGGAACGCTGGAGGCGATGCATCCGGACGTGTGCTTCAACGCGCTGCACGGCCCGGTCGGCGAGGACGGAACGATCCAGGGCATGCTGAACGTGCTCGGCATTCCCTATACCCATTCCGGCGTGCCGCGCCTCGTCGGTGGCGATGGACAAGCCCACCGCCAAAGACGTCTTCACCCGCCACGGCCTGCGCTGCCCGGGCGGCATGGTGGTCCGCGTCGAGGATTTCGAACGCGGCCACCCGATCGACGCCGCCCTACGTCATCAAGCCGATCGACCAGGGCTCCAGCGTCGGCGTGCATATCGTGCGCGACGGCGACAACTACCGGCCGGGTGGCGAGGACTGGACCTTCGGCGACCGGGTGCTGGTGGAGCCGTTCATCGACGGCCGCGAGCTGACCGTCGCCGTGCTCGACGGCGAGCGCGCTGGAGGTCACCGAGATCACCTCGGACCGGGGTTTCTACGACTACGAGGCCAAGTACGCCGAGGGCGGTTCCATCCATCTGATTCCCGCCCCGGTGCCGAACTCGATCCGCCGGGAAGCGATGGACGTCGCCCGTCGCGCCCACGAGGCGCTGGGTTGCCGCGGGGTCACGCCGTTGCGGACTTTCGCTACGACGACACGACATCGGATCCGGGCACGCTGTACCTGCTGGAGATCAACACCCAACCGGGCATGACGCCGACATCCCTGGTGCCGGAACAGGCCGCCTATCGCGGCATCTCGTTCCCCGACCTCGTCGCCCGCATGGTGGAGGGCGCGCAATGCGACGTACTGAAACCCTTCTCATCCGCGCAGAAGAAGAAGCCGGGACGCGGCAAGGCCGCCGTGCGTCGCCACCGTCCAGCCTCGCCCTGGCGCGGCACGCTGCTGCTGGGTCGGCGCGGCGGCGGTCGTGCTCGCCGCCGCCGGAGGGGCCATCGGCTGGACCGTCCAGTCCGGGTATCTCGCCCGCACCTGGGGAAGCCGTGACCGCGGGCGCACTGCAGCTCACCGCCGATGCCGGCCTGCGGGTCGACGACGTGCTGGTGGTCGGCCGCGAGCAGACCGACCCGGGCGCGCTCCTGGAGAAAGTCGGCGTCGAGCGCGGCATGGCGATCCTGGGCATCGACCTGGCGGACATGCGGGACCGTGTGGTCTCCCTGCCCTGGGTCAAGGAGGCGCGCATCGAACGCCGCCTGCCGGACACCCTTCACGTCACGCTGGTCGAGCGCCGGCCGCTGGCCCTGTGGCAGCGCGGTCGCGACTTCACCCTGGTCGATCAGGACGGGGTCACCATCGACAACCAGGACGTCCGCCAATTCCACAACCTGCCGATCGTGATCGGCGAGGAGGCGCCCGAGCGGGCCGCCGCCGCGCTGGCCATGCTGTCCGGCGAGCCGGAGCTGGGTCCCCGCGTGCGCGCGCTCAGCCTGGGTCAGCGGCCGGCGCTGGACCATCCGGCTCGACGAACGGGATGGACGTGCAGCTGCCCGAGGTCGATCCGGCCGGGGCGTGGACCCACTTGGCCAACGTTGGCGCGCGAACACGGGGTGCTGGAGCGCGACGTGGTCGACCATCGACCTGCGAATCCCGGACCAGCTGATCATGCGGGTCACACCGTTGGCGCGCGAGCGCGCCAACGCGCCCGGCAAGAATACCTGAGACCAGAAGAAGGACATTTCGGTGAGAAAGCCCTCGGCAAAGCACGAAGCGGATTGGTAGCCGCCCTCGACATCGGGTCGAGCAAGGTCTGCTGTTTCGTTGCCAAGATCGGCGATCCGCCGTCCAACCCGCTTCTGGCGGGCGCGGGGCTGCCCGCCGGTTCGATCCGCGTGGCCGGCATCGGCCATCAGGTCAGCCGGGGCGTGAAGGCGGGCCGCATCACCGATGTCGATCAGCTCGAGGCGTCTATTCTGAACGCCGTCCACGCGGCCGAGAAGATGGCCGGCGCGGAACTGCGCAGCGTCATGGTCAACATCTCCGGCGGCTGGCCCGCCTCGCAGACCGTCGGCGTCGAGGTCTCGGTGCGCGGGACACGAGGTCGGCGACAGCGACCTGCGCCGCGTGCTCGACCAGTGGCGCCATCTGGAGGGCCTGGAAGGCCAGGACCTGATCCACTCGATCCCGGTCGGCTATCACCATCGACGGCACCAACGGCATCCGCGATCCGCGCGGCATGTTCGGCGAGACCCTGGGCGCGCACATGCACGTTGTGACCGCCAACGGCGGCGCCGTGCGGACCCTATCGACGGTCCTCGAACGCTGCCATCTGGACATGGAGCGCCCTGGTGGTGTCGCCCTACGCCGCCGGCCTCGCCAGCCTGGTCGATGACGAGATGGATCTCGGGGTCACCGTCATCGACATGGGCGGCGGCACGACGAGCTTCGCCGTGTTCTTCGACGGCAACGTGATCTACACCGACTGCATCCCGGTCGGCGGACGACCACGTCACCAACGACATCGCCCGCGGGCTCTCCACCCCGATCCTCGCCGCCGAGCGGATCAAGACCCTGTACGGCAGCGCCCTGCCCTCGCCGCTCGACGACCAGGAGGCGATCGACGTTCCGCCGATCGGCGAGGAGGACCACGTCCAACCCAATCACGTCTCCAAGTCGCTGCTGGTCGGCATCATCCGGCCGCGCCTCGAGGAGACGTTCGAACTTGTCCGATCCCGCCTGGAGGCCAGCGGGTTCGACAAGATCGCCGGCCGGCGCGTCGTGCTGACCGGCGGTGCCAGCCAGCTGCCGGGCGCGCGCGAGCTCGCCCAGCTCGTTCTCGACAAGCAGGTCCGCATGGGCCGGCCGATCCGCGTCCAGGGCCTCGCCGAGGCCGCGGGCGGACCCGCCTTTTCGACCTGCGCCGGGCTGCTGGTCTACGCCGCCAATCCGCATCTCGACGCCCCGCGATTGGCACCGGCCCCGCAAACCGAGTCCGCAGGTCTGTTCGGCCGCATGGGCTCGTGGCTGAAGGAGCACTTCTGATGCGCGCTCGATCCTCGCCCAGACCCGCAACCGACCGCCCCATCACCGTCCAGCCCTCGGTCGCTGCGAACGGCGCCTGCTGGCGCCGTCAGGCGATGAGCGTGGTCGCGGGCACCAGGACCCATGGCAACACCCCCCTTGGCGCCGCTGCCGTCTCGACCGGCGCCGGCCCCGAAACCGAGACAAGCATTGATACCGGCACAGAACCGTGCGGCGACGGCCGCTTCCCCCATCAAGACAAAAACTGACGTCACCCCCGGAGGCATCATGACCATTAACATCACCGTTCCCAACGAAGACAACGATCTGGCTCCGAACATCACCGTGGTCGGCGTCGGCGGCGCAGGCTGGCAACGCGGTCAACAACATGATCAGCGCCAACCTGGGCGGCGTCGAACTTCGTCGCCGCCAACACCGACGCCCAGGCGCTCAAGCAGTCGAAGGCCGAGCGCCGGATTCAGCTCGGCGCCGAACGTGACCCAGGGCCTGGGCGCCGGCGTCGCGCCCGGATGTCGGCCGGGCCGCCGCCGAGGAGTCGCATCGAGGAGATCCTCGACGGCACCTGGGCGACGCCAACATGGTGCTTCATCACCGCCGGCATGGGCGGCGGCACCGGCACCGGCGCGGCCCCGGTCATCGCCCGGGCGGCGCGCGAGCAGCGGCATCCTGACCGTCGGCGTGGTCACCAAGCCGTTCCACTTCGAAGGCCACCACCGGATGCGCCTGGCGGAGGGCGGCATCGAGGAGCTGACAAGCTATGTCGATACGCTGATCATCATCCCGAACCAGAACCTGTTCCGCATCGCCAACGAGAAGACGACCTTCGCGGACGCCTTCAACATGGCGGACGACGTGCTGCATTCGGGCGTGCGCGGCGTGACCGACCTGATGGTCATGCCGGGCCTGATCAACCTCGACTTCGCCGACATCCGCACCGTCATGAGCGAGATGGGCAAGGCGATGATGGGCACCGGCGAGGCCGAGCGGCGAGAAGCCGGGCCATCGACGCCGCCGAGGCCGCGATCGACAACCCGCTGCTGGAAGACACCTCCATGAAGGGTGCGCAGGGCGTGCTGATCAACATCACCGGCGGCTCCGACATGACCCTGTTCGAGGTCGACGAGGCGGCCAACCGGATCCGCGAGGAGGTCGATCCGGATGCCAACATCATCTTCGGCTCGACCTTCGATGAGAAGACTGGAAGGCATGATGCGGGTATCCGTGGTCGCCACCGGCATCGCCGCCGAGGGCCAGGCCGCCAAGCCGCGTCCGCAGCTCTCGGTCGTGACCCCGCGCCCGGTCAAGGCGCCGGAGCCCGAGGCGGTTCCGGAGACCGCGATCCGCGCCGAGGCCACCGCCGCAGCGAAGCCGGTGGCGTCCATGTCCACGATGGACATCACCCGCCAGGCCGAAAGCGGCATCGGGGAACTCACCTTCCCGGACCAGGAAGACGAGGCGGACGTGACCCCGCTCGAAGCGGCGATCGAGGAAGCCGACGTTACAGGTACCGTCGAAGAGGCCGAGATCGTCGATGCTGCGGCACCGGCCGTCGCCAAGGTGGCGCCGGACGCGTTCCGTCCCGGCGCCGCGACCGTTCCGCCGCGTCGTCCGGAGGCCACCCCGAAGGCCGCCGATCCGTTCCGCGGCAGCGACATGGTCAACGCCTCGCGGCCGGAACCGGCGGAAGCGCCGAAGTCGCGCAGTGCCGGTCTGTTCCGGCAGATCACCGGGCTCGGCCTGAAGGGCGAGCGCCCGGCCGACAAGCCGGCCGCTCCGGCCCCCGCTCAGACCTCGGCTCAGGCAGCCCCCGCCCCGGCCGCCTCGGCCCAGCCGCGGCTCGGCGCACTCAACCCAGGCGATCGGGTCCGGGCCAGCCAGACCGAAGACGAGATGCTCGACATTCCGGCCTTCCTGCGCCGGCAGGCGAACTGAACATCGCCCCATAACTCTCTGTTACGGCACATGTTTTTTGGTAACAGTCTGTAACAAAGAGTGAATTTCGCGACCCCGGTAGGATTGATACATCTACCGGGGTCGCTTTTTATCCGAACCGGGTATTGAGTAGACACCGAACTTGGATTGATTGAGGCGCGACGGTGACCATGACGACACGATTTGCCGGACATGCTGGAGCGTCCCGTCAGAAGACGCTCAAGCGGGCCATCCCGTGTCGCGGCATCGGCCTCCATTCCGGACAGCCCATCACCATGCGGCTGTGCCCCGCGCCCGTCGGGCACGGGATCGTGTTCCACCGCACCGATGTCGAGGGCCTCAACCCCCGGATCGCCGCGCGGTTCGACAACGTGGTCGACACCCGGCTGTGCACCGTGATCGCCAATGAAGACGATGTCCGCGTCGGCACGATCGAGCACCTGATGGCCGCCTTCGCCGGCTGCGAGATCGACAATGCGCTCGTGGAGATCGATGGCCCCGAAGTGGCGATCATGGACGGCTCGTCCGAGCCCTTCGTGTTCCTCATCGACTGCGCCGGCGTGGCGGAGCAGGACGCCCCGCGCCGCGCCATCGAGATCCGCAAACAGGTGACGGTCGATCTGGACGGCAAGCGGGTGACCCTGAGCCCAGCCGACGGATACCTCATCGATTTCGAGATCGACTTCGACAGCAAGGCGATCGGCCATGCCTCGATCGGCGTGGAGATGATCAACGGGACGTTCCGGCACGAACTCGCCCAGGCGCGGACCTTCGGCTTCCTCCACGAGGTCGAGCACCTTCAGGCTGCCGGCCTCGCCCGTGGCGGCAGCCTGGAGAACGCCGTGGTGGTGGACGGCGACCGCATCCTGAACGAGGAAGGCCTGCGATTCCCTGACGAGTTCGTCCGCCACAAGGTGCTGGATTGTCTTGGCGACCTGTATCTGGCCGGCGCACCGCTGATCGGCCACGTGGACGCGGTGAAGGCCGGCCACCATATCAACAACGCCGCCCTGCGCGCACTGTTCGCCGACCCGAGCGCCTATGCGATCGTCGACTATGACGACGCCCGTTCCGAGGAAATGCTTCCGGCCACGGCCTGACCTGTCCCGACGCTCCGGCCGCGGCCTGTCGTGCGGGGACCCGGAGTTGTTTGCGACCAGACAGGAGGCTAAGCCCTGAGACTTCTATCTCGCCGCCGCGATGATCGTGGTGTCGCTTGCTGTCTTGGAAATCGCGCGCCACGGCCTCGAAATCACCCCGTTCCAGGTTGGACAGACGCCGGTCACGCAGTATGCCCGCTCGGGCGCGGACGGCCCGGTGGCCGTCGTCGCGCATGGTTTCGCAGGCTCGCAGCAGATGATGCAGGGTTATGCCCTGCCCCTCGCCCGGGCGGGCTACCGGGTGTTCGTCTTCGAATTCCTCGGCCACGGGCGTCATCCCCTGCCGATGTCGGGCGACGTCTCTTCGGTCGACGGCACCACGCGGCTGTTGGTCGAACAGACGGCTGACGTCATCGGTGCGGTTCGTCAGGGCGATGGGCCCGTCGCTCTCGTAGGGCACTCGATGGCCACCGATATACTGGTGCGCGTGGCGGCGGATCGGGCCGATGTGGGTCCGGTCGTCCTGATCTCGGCCTTCTCGCAGGAGATCGATGACCGGACGCCGGAAAACCTATTGCTTGTGACCGGCCAATGGGAAGCGGGTTTACGCCGCTTTGCCCTGGAGGCGCTGCAGATGGTCGACCCGGGGGCGGCCGAAGGCGACACGGCGGTGAACGGATCGGTGTCGCGGCGCGCCATCATCGCGCCCTTCACCGAGCATGTTTCCGTGCTGCACAGCAGCGCCGGTCGGCGGGAGACACTGGCCTGGCTGGACCGGGCCTATGGACGCGGCTCCGACATCGCCGTTCTGCCAACTGGCTGGGCCATTCTTGGTCTCTTGGCAGGGTTGGTGATGATCTTTCGCCCCCTCTGCCGTCTGCTGCTGCCGAAGCGCGAGATTGCCTGTCAGCCCTTGAGTCTTCGGCAAACCGCCACAATCCTGCTGCTGCCGGCGGCGCTTGCCCCGGTTTGCGCCGTCGCGCTCAAATCCGATTTCCTGCCGGTCCTCGTCGCCGACTATCTTGTTCTGCACTTGTTTGTGTTCGGCGCCATTCAACTGGCGTTGTTGCGGTTCTGGCGTGTCCCCGCCGGGCCGCTGTCGTGGTCCTCTCTGGCTTTGCTGCTGCTTGCCTGCGCCGTATTCGGTCTTGCCCTTGACCGCTACGCGGCCAATTTCGTCCCCACGGTCGGGCGGCTTCAGATCATCGCCGCCATGATGATCGGAGCCGTTCCCTATATGGTGGCGGACGCCGTCCTGACGGCGGGGCAAAGCTTTTTCAAACGGCTCTGCACCCGGGTGAGCTTCCTGACGTCTCTCGGGATCGCCGTCGCACTCGATTTCGACAACCTGTTCTTTCTGATCATGATCGCCCCTATCCTGGTCCTGTTCTATATGGTGTTCGGGACGATGGGGCGCGACGCCTCGATGCGGGCCGGGCCGCTTTCCTCAGGTCTCGCACTGGGACTGGTGCTGGCCTGGGCCCTGGGTGTCAGTTTTCCGCTCTTCAAGGCTTGAAGGCGCGTTTCCGTCACCCGGAACGTCCTGAATATCCAAAAGTGTGACACGGTCTAGACCCGACGCCGTCTCCGCACGATCTGCCTTAGCTCCGGACTTCATCGAGAAAAGCGCGCAGAGCGCCCGCGCATTCCCGGCCATGCGAGAACGGAAGGCCGTGACGCGCATTCGGGAAGATCTTGAGGCGGGAGTCCGGCAACCGACCGTGAAGGTCCGCGACCAGCGAGGCTGAGACGAACGGGCTGAAATCCCCGTGGAGCAGAAGCACCGGCAGACCGATATCGCCAACCCGATCCGCCAGATCGAGATTCTGCAATTCACGCAGAATACAGATGACGAGACTCGCCGGTCGTCGTCGCCTGCCGGTTCAGATACCAATCGGCCATAGGCTCGCTGACCCCACCGTCCCGGAACCGGTTCGCCATCATCCGCCGCGCCCAGCCGTCCATGCCCTCCTCATGGATCAGCTTTTCCCACCAGTCGACGCTGGCGATCGACGTCCCGACATGGGCGGTGGTCACCGCCGCCAGAGTCAGCAGGCGGTCGGGCGCGGTCAGTGCCGTCAGCAGCGCCACCGTACCGCCATAGGATTCACCGACCAGGTGGAACCGATCGGCGCCCACGGCATCCGCAAGCGCCAGGATGTCCCGTACCCGGGCCTGCGGGCTCCAGTCCCTGGTCGGGCCGTCGGCGACCGAATCTCCGCAGCCGTACATGTCGAACACGGCGATGCGATAACGGTCGATCAGGGCCGGGAACCAGTCCCGCCACATCACCCGATCCATGGCGACCCCGTGGTGGAAGATGACCGTTTCGCGGTCGGAGCCGTGCCACGGCGCGGCGATATCGATCACCTCGTAGGCGATCCTGCGGCCTTCGACGTCGAGTGTTCTTCCCTGGTCGGTCATCTCTGCGTTCTCTCCTCGCCCGTTGGCCATGTCCCGGCCGTCAGCAAAACGGCCGCCCGAAGGCGGCCGTCCCGGTTCCGGCAATAGGTCCGGAGCTATTCCGCCGCCACGGCTTCCGGAGCCGGTTGGCGGACAAGGGCATCGTAGTCCTCGACCATGTGGCGCGTCAGCTCGCCGGGAGTGAAGGTGTACTCCCCGACCGTGCCCACCGGGGTCACTTCGGCGGCGGTGCCGGTCAGGAAGCATTCCTCCGCGCTCGGCCATCTCTTCCGGCTTGATATGCGCGTTCGACCACTTCGACGCCGCGCGCCTTCAGCAGGTCGATGACGGTCCGGCGGGTGATCCCGTTCAGGAAGCAATCCGGGGTCGGCGTATGAACCCGGCCATCCTTCATCACGAAGAACACGTTGGCGCCGGTCGCCTCGGCGACATAGCCCCGGTAGTCCAGCATCATGCGCGTCGTGGAAGCCGTCCTTCTCCGCCCGGTGCTTGGACAGGGTGCAGATCATGTAGAGGCCGGCCGCCTTGGCATGAACCGGTGCCGTGTCCGGCGCCGGACGACGCCACTTGGACATCGCCAGGCGGATGCCCTTCATCTTGGCTTCGCGGATCGAAATACGACGGCCATTCCCAGGCCGCGACCGCCAGATGAATGGTGTTCTGCTGGGCAGAGACACCCATCATCTCGCTGCCGCGCCAGGCGACCGGTCGAATGTAGCCGTCGACGATGCCCATCGAGTTCGAGGACTTCGCGCTTGGCCGCATTGATCTCCGCGGCCGAGAACGGGATCTCGAAATCCAGGGTCTCCGCCGACTTGATCAGCCGCGCGGTATGCTCGCTCGGACTTGAAGATGTTGCCGGCATAAACGCGTTCGCCCTCGAACACGGAACTGGCATAATGCAGGCCGTGAGTGAGCACATGCACGGAGGCCTCGCGCCACGGGACAAGCTGGCCGTCAACCCAGATCGATCCGTCACGATCATCGAATGGAATCAAGGACATGGTGTCGTTTCCTACCTCAGATCGAAGGGCTCACGCCATCATAAACCATCGTGAAACCCAACGGTTGTGTACTTTTGTTACCCTTATCACCCCGAACGACTAACATTCGGAAGAAAGTAAGTCAACATGGTTGACGTAAAAAGCGTCGCGAATCCGCTCTTCCTGCGCGAGGAGGAGCTGCGCCAGGCGATCGAGATGCTGTTCTTCGCCTATCGGGATTTCACCGGGGGACCTGACGAAATGCTGGCCGAGATCGGGCTCGGTCGGGCGCACCACCGGGTGATCTATTTCGTGGGCCGCAATCCGGGCATCACCGTGTCCGAACTGCTCAAGATCCTGCGCATCACCAAGCAAAGCCTGAGCCGGGTCCTCAGCCATCTGGTTGACGAGGAATACATCACCCAGACCCCGGGCGAGCGCGACCGCCGCCAGCGGCTTCTGACCCTGACGGCCAAGGGCGTCGATCTCGAACGCCGCCTCACCGCCGATCAGCGCGAACGCATCGCCGACGCCTTCCGCAAGGCCGGAGCCGATGCCGTGCAGGGGTTCAAGCTGGTCCTGCACGGCATCATCGACGCACCGGACCGGGAGCGTTTCGACGTTTCCGGCTCATCGACGCACCTTCCGGCCGTTCGCACAGGCGGCAAGGTCGCCGGCGGTAAGCGGTAGGCAGGGTGAGCGAGGACGCCCCGCATATCCTGGTCGTCGATGACGACGCGCGCCTGCGCAACCTCCTGCGCCGCTTCCTGATGGAGAACGGATTTCGGGTCTCCGTGGCCGCCGATGCCGCCGCCGCCCGTGTCCACCTCCAAAGCCTGGTGTTCGACCTGATCGTCCTCGACGTCATGATGCCCGGCGAGAACGGCATGGATCTCACCCGCGCGCTTCGGGAGGACTTCCACGGTCCCGATCCTCCTGCTGACCGCGATGGGCGAGAGCGCGGACCGGATCGCGGGCCTGGAGAGCGGCGCCGACGACTATCTCACCAAGCCGTTCGAGCCGCGGGAGCTGGTGCTTCGGATCCGCACCATCCTGCGCCGGGTTGCAATACCGGCGGAAGCCGCCGCCGACCCTGCGGTCGCCGGCGGCGAGATCATGTTCGGCGACTTCCGCTTCGACCCCGTCCGCAACATGCTGTGGCGTGGCGACGAGCCGGTCCGGCTCACGGAGTTGGAAGGGGCGCTGCTGGCGGTGTTCGCCGCGTCTCCGGGAACCGTCTTCAGCCGGGAGGATCTGGCCGAGGGCGAAGGCGACCCACAGGCCGCCGGCGGCAATGCCCGTACGATCGATGTTCAGATCACGCGGCTGCGCCGGAAGATCGAGCCCGATCCGAAATTCCCGCGCTTCCTGCAGACCGTCCGCGGCCGAGGCTATGTCCTCAGGCCGGATAGCTGAGACGCATCCACCGCAGACGGTTGCGCCGACCGCGACCGAAAGTCCCGGTCCGTCGCGCCCCATTGCCGCGGCCGGATCGCAGGGTCAGACTGAGGATCTCCCTGCCCCTCTGGATCGGCCGATCCGATGACCGCTGGCATCCATGACAAGCAGACCGCGCCGGCGCCGAGCGCGGTCGACCTGTTCACCCCGAAACTCGTCACCGTGTTCCGCGAGGGGTACGGCGCCTGCCCAGTTGAGGCGCGACGCGATCGCCGGCCTGACCGTCGCCATCGTCGCCCTACCGCTTTCCATGGCCATCGCCATCGCCTCCGGGGCCAGCCCTGCCCAGGGACTCTACACCGCGATCGTCGGCGGCTTCCTGGTCTCCGCCCTGGGCGGCAGCCGGTTCCAGATCGGCGGCCCGGCGGGCGCCTTCATCGTGCTGGTGTCGGCCACCGTGCAGGCGCATGGGATCGACGGCATGATCCTGGCAACCCTGATGTCGGGGATGATGCTCGCCGCCATCGGCGCCCTACGGCTCGGCACCTTCATCAAGTTCATTCCCTATCCGGTCACCGTCGGCTTCACCGCCGGGATCGCCGTCATCATCTTCGCCAGCCAGATTCGCCCGTTGCTCGGTCTGGCGATCGACGGCAGCGAACCGGGCCCTCTCGTCGAGAAGTTTCCCGTCCTCGCCGCCGCCCTGAGGCACTGCCAGCGGCGCCGCGATCGCCCTGTCCCTGGCGAACGATCACCCTCATCGTCGCCCTGAAGAGACTGCGCCCGGACTGGCCCGGTATGCTGATCGCCGTCGTCGGCGCCGGCGCTGCGACCGGCTCTGCTCGGCCTCGAGGTCGAGACGATCGGCAGCGCGTTCGGTGGCATTCCCCACGAGCTTTCCGATGCCGCACCTCCCCGATATCAGCCTCGACAAGGCCTTCGCCGTATTGCCCGCCGCTGTGTCGTTCGCCCTGCTGGGCTCGATCGAGTCCCTGCTCTCCGCCGTGGTTGCGGACGGCATGACGGGCCGGCGTCACCGCTCCAACTGCGAGCTCGTGGCCCAAGGCGCGGCCAATGTGGGGTCGGCCCTGTTCGGCGGGATCTGCGTCACCGGTACCATCGCCCGAACGGCGACAAACGTCCGGGCCGGCGCCCACGGACCGGTCTCGGGAATGCTGCACGCGGCCTTCCTGCTCGCCTTCATCCTGATCGCGGCGCCGCTCGCCGCCTACATTCCACTGGCGGCCCTGGCCGGAGTGCTCGCCTTCGTCGCCTGGAACATGGTGGAGAAGCACGCCTTCGCCACTCTGCTGCGCGCCTCGCGCGGCGACGCGGCGGTCCTGCTGGCGACCTTCGGCCTGACCGTGTTCCGCGACCTGACCGAGGCCATCGTCGTCGGTTTCGCTCTCGGCTCCGTGCTGTTCATCTACCGGATGTCGAAGGTCACGGCGGTGGAGAGCGCGGTCCCCTTCGTCAGCGAGGACGAGCGCGATGATCGAGCGGATCTACGACGAGGCCGCCGCCAGCGACCCCGACACCGTCGTCTACCGGATCTCCGGCGCCTTCTTCTTCGGCGCCGCCGCCTCCATCGGCTCCGTCCTCGATCGCATAGCCGACAGCCACAGGCGCCTGATCCTGGACCTTGCCGCCGTGCCGTTCATCGACAGCACCGCCGCCAACACAATCGAGAGCCTGGTCCATCGGGCCGGGCGCCACGGCGTCGAGATCGTCCTCACCGGCGCCTCGGAGGAGATCCTCCGGGCGCTCGCCGCCCATGGTATCGTACCACCGGCCGTCTCAACCGCCCCGACCATCGACGCCGCGCTGGCAAGACCGCTCTCCCCGAAGGCAGACCCATGACCGACACCGCCCCGCCTATCGACGACACCCAATCCTCCATCGACACCCTGCCCATTATCGACGCCCACCACCACTTCTGGCAGCTCGGCAGCGGTCACCACCCCTGGCTCGAGGGCGATCACGACATCCCGTTCCGCTACGGCGACTACGGTGCGATCAAGCGCGACTATCTGGTGGAGGACTTCCGCCGCGACCACGGCCGACACAACGTGGTGAAGTCGGTGCACATGGAAGCGGAATGGGACCCGGCCGACCCGGTTGGCGAGACCCGGTGGCTCCACGCGCTGCACGACAGCACCGGCTGGCCGCACGCGGTGGTCGGCCAGGCCTGGTTCGCCCGGGACGACATCGCCGCGGTCCTGGCCGGCCACGCCGCTTTTCCGCTGGTGCGCTCGGTGCGCCAGAAACCGGCGGCGGCACCGTCTCCTGAAGCGTTCGTGCCCGGTGCTCCCGGCTCCATGGCCGCCCCCGCGTTCCGCAGGGGATACGCGCGGCTCGCCAAATACGGTCTGCACTACGACCTGCAGACACCCTGGTGGCATCTCGGCGAGGCCGCGGATCTGGCCCGGGACTTTCCGGACACGCTGATCATCCTGAACCATACCGGCCTGCCGTCCGACCGTTCGCCCGATGGCATCGCCGGCTGGCGCGCTGGCATGGAGCGCTTCGCCGCCGAACCGAACACCGCCGTGAAGATTTCCGGGATCGGCGTGCCGGGCCGGCGCTGGACCCCCGAGCTACAGCGCACGGTCGTCCTGGAGACGCTCCAAATCTTCGGTGCCGGCCGCTGCATGGCCGCGAGCAACTTCCCGGTCGAACTCGCTCTGCGCCAGCTACGACGAGATCTTCTCCGGGATGAAGACACTTACGGCGGAGATGGCCGAAGCGGACCGACGGGCGTTCTTCCACGACACCGCGTTGCGGATCTACCGTCCGGTCTGAGACCGCCGCCCGTCATCCGGGCGGCGGCGCCTTCAGTTCAGGATGGTCTGCGGCAGCCAGGTGATGATCTCCGGCCAGATCATGAACACGGCAACGGTGAGGAAGTCCGCCACCACGAACGGCCCCACGCCCCGGAAGACGCTGGAGATCGGGATGTCAGGCCGGACCGCCGAGACCACGAAGCAGTTCAGGCCGATCGGCGGCGTCACCAGGCAGACCTCCGCCATCTTCACGACGATGATGCCGAACCAGATCGAGTCGTAGCCCAGAGCCATGACCGCCGGATAGACCACCGGCAGCGTGAGCAGCAGCATGCCGATGGCGTCCATGAACATGCCCAGGACGGCATAGGCCAGCAGGATGCAGACCATCACCACCCAGGGCTCGTACGGCAGCGAGACGATGAAGTTGGTGAAATGCTCCGGCAAACCGGCGAAGCCGAGGAACCGGACGAAGATCAGCACGCCCCAGATCAGACTGAAGATCATGACGGTGAGCTTGGCTGTATCGAGCAGCGACTCCCTGAGCGCCGGCCAGCGCATGCCCTTGGCCAGCGCCATCAGGAACACCACGAAGGCACCGAGCGCGCCCGCCTCGGTCGGGGTGGCCCAGCCGAGATACATGGCGCTGAAGATGATCACGACGACCGCGATCACCGGGAAGGTGCCTGGAACCGCCTTGATCCGGTCGCTCCACGTGTAGCCGCGGATGGCCGGGCCGACCGTGGGATCGATCTTGGCCCAGATCAGGATGATTCCGACATAGATCAGCGCCGAGACGATACCCGGGATGAAACCCGCGAGCAGCAGCTGGCCGACCGATTCCTCGACGATGATCGCGTAGATCACCAGGATGGCGCTCGGCGGGATCAGGGTCGCCAACGTTCCGCCGGCGGCAACCACCCCGGCCGCGATGCGCTTGGAGTATCCGGCCGCCAGCATCTCCGGGATCGCGACGCGGGCGAACACGGCCGCCGTCGCGGTCGAGGCACCGGACACCGCCGCGAACCCCGCCGTCGCCATCACCGACGCCACCGCCAAACCGCCCGGCATCCAGCCCAGCCATTTACGCGAGGCGTCGAACAGCGACTGGGTGATGCCGGCGTGGAACGCCAGATAGCCGATGAGGATGAACATCGGCAGCACGGAGAGGGTGTAGGTCACCGACTTTGAATGCGGGATGGTGCCGATCATGCCGGCACCGGCGTCCCAACCGATCATCGCGACGAGGCCGACAAGGCCCACCACCGAGGCGGCGATGTAGACCCGCACGCCGATCAGCACCAGGACAAGCAGGGCGGCGACGCCGATGAAACCGATCGTGTCGTTGCTGAGTTCGGTCATTCGCCGATCCTCCGGTTATCGGGGAACCGAGACGCCTCGGCGGACGCAGGATCCAGGGCGCCGGCCTCCGACGCCTCCCCCTTGGCGAGCTTGCGCACGTCGGAGATCAGCGGTACCGCCACCGGATCGGCGCTGCCGTCTGCGGCGAGACGGAGATAACCGATCAGGTTCACCAGCAAGCGGACGAACAGCAGGGCGAAGGCGAAGGGGATCAGCAGTTTCGACGGCCACCAAGGGATCTGGGCATCGATCGTCGAGTCGCCGTACTCGTAGGCGCGCATCGCGTGATCCCAGCCGTACCAGATCAGGATGGCGATGACGAACAGGCCCACGACCTGACCCGCCGCTTCGGCGATCCACAGCGTCCGCCCCCGAAGCTTGCCGACGAACAGTTCCATGCGGACATGGCCGTTCATCCGTTCGCAATAGGCGATGGCGAGGAACGCGAAGACGGCGATCGACATCTCGATGGCGTCGATATAGCCGAAGATCGGCATGTTGAAGACGGTCCGGCCCACGATCTGCACGACGCCGACCAGCATCAAACCGAAGATGAACAGGCCGGAGGCGATCGCGGTCACCCGTTCAACGGAATGCAGAATCCGGTCGACGCGGTGGATCGCGCGCCCGCCCGACGCTTCCTGGCCGGGCGTCAGAGTCAGGGGTTCGGTCATGTCCTGGTACCCCGCAGTTACGAAGGGAAGGATGCTCACGGGCCTGAAGATCCGGCTGGCGGCTCAGGGCCCATGCGTCGAGGGCCGCGCGTGCGGCGCGGCCCTCTCCAGGTTCGGAGAAAGGCGGTGTCCGCTACTTGGCGGCGGACGCCTTCTTGGCTTCGGACATGATCATATCGATCAGACCCTGGGCGTCGAACTTGTCCTTGTTCTCGGCCACCCACATGTCCCAGACCGGCTTGCCGGCGATCTTTCGGAACTCCTCGAGCTGCTCGTCCGTGTAGACGATCTTCTCGAGCTTGGACTCGAACATCGGCAGGTTCTTCTTGTCGATGTCGTGGTAGGCCTTGATCTGAACCTTGTACGCCTCGGGCTTCAGATCCATCAGCAGCTTCTGGTACTGCGGCGGCAGCTTGGCGTAGGCATCCTTGTTCAGGACGGTCGCGCACTCGGACGTGCCCGGGGACAAGTTCGAGGTGAACCACTCGCTGACTTCCTGGATCTGGTAGGCAGCGTGCGAGTACGTGTAGGGGAAGGAGGCGGCGTCCATCGTGCCACGCTCCATGCCGGTGTAGACCTCGGTCGCCGGGACCGTGGTCAGCGTCGCGCCGAGCTGTTCCATCGCCGTTCCGACACCGCCGCCGGCCCGCACGCGCAAGCCCTTCCAGCCGTCCAGCGTCTTCGGCGCCGGACCCTTGCCGAGGAATTCGTACTGCGGCAGGAGGGCCGAGAAGTACGGCATGGCGTTCCAGTTCGCCATGTCGGCCACGAACGGCTCGCTGGCCATCATCGCCTCGCGCACATGCATCGAGACTTCGAGGTCGCCCAGCGGCAGGAACGGCATGGTCAGAACCATCCAGGCCGGGTTCTTGCCAGGGTGATAGAAGTTGCAGAACTGGGCCGCCTGGAAGGCGCCGAGCTTGATCCCGTCGAGGTTCTCGCGCGCCTTCGACAGCGCCTCGCCGTAATGGATCTTCAGGGTGAAATTGCCGCCGGTCTTCGCCGCGAGCTGTTCGGCGATGTACTCCGGCCCGACGGTGAAGGCACGTGCCTTACCCCAGGTCGACAGGTTCCAGGAGACTTTCGGGCCTTCGACTTCGGCCGCCTGTGCCGTGCCAAGGCCGAGCGCCATGGCCCCGGCCAGTACCGAGGCCCGCATAACCGTTCTGAACTTCATGACTTCCTCCACTGATAGGTCACTGTGTCGCCGGTTGACCGGCTTGTTCGCGACATTCATGTGCACCGTGACGCGGCGCTTCTCATTGGCCTGCCCGATCGGCGACCCAGCCTTAACGCTCATCCGACCATTGAGCGCGCCCGTTCAATACAAAATCCGCCTCAATTTGTATACAATATTCGATGGGCTGAGGTCGGTCGCAAGACCGTCTAGACCTCCTCGCCGGTGAACAGCTTGAGCACGGCGATGCCGTCCTCCTCCGCGTGGCCCCGGGCGGCCATCAGGCGGAACAGTTCAGCCGCCTGGGTCGACATCGGGATCGCCGCCTGTAGATCGTGGGCAAGGTCGTGAACCATGTCGAGATCCTTCAGCACCTGACGCAGATAGCCCGCCGGCGCGTAGTCCCGCGCCATCATGCGCGGCCACATCGCCGCCATCAGGTTGGAGCCGGCATAACCGGTCTCCAGCGCCGCCTGCAGCTTGGAGGTGTCGACGCCGCCGCGCTCCGCCAGGTTCAGCGCCTCGGCCAGCACGACGAAATTCGTCAACACGCAGACCTGATTGACCATCTTGGTCACCTGGCCGGCCCCGACCGGCCCCAGATGAACCAGACTGGCGGCAAGGCCCTCCAGCACGGGCGAGGCGCGGGCGAAATCCGCCTCGTCGCCCCCGGCCATGATCGCCAACCTCCCATCGCGAGCCGCCGGTGGACCGCCGGAAACCGGCGCATCGATCCAACCGCCCCCCCGTTCCGCCTTGAGGCGGGTCGCCATGGTCCTGGTTCGGGCGACGACGGTGGTCGAGAAGTCGACCAGGATCGCCTCCGCGGACATCGCCGAGGCCGCCCCGTCGTCGCCGAACAGCGCCGCCTCCAGGTCGTCGGTCGTGGTCACGCAGGTCATGACGAGGTCGGCGTCAGCGGCGGCGGCGGCCGGCGAGTCGGCGGGCGTAACGCCCCATTCCGCCGCCGCCAGACGCCGTGCGCCTCTAGGATCGTATCCGGTCACACCGTGTCCGAGATCGATCAGGCGCCGGGTGAAACCCTCGCCCATCAGGCCGAGGCCAAGAAACGCGATCCGCATCCGGCGCCCTCCGTGAGTCGTGCGGTCAGTGAAGCTGCGGTCCCTTGAGGAGCTGTCCCCGCGAGATCGACGCGATGGAGAGATCCAGGCGCTCGCCCTCGCGGATCACCGTGATCGGGATATCGGCGCCGGCCGGACCGACGGCCCACACCGCACGGAACATCTCCGCCAGGGTCGATACCCTCTCACCGTCCACCTTTTCGACGATGTCGCCCACCTGCACGTCGGCCAGTTCGGCCGGTCCGTCATCGGCCAGCCCGGCCACGACGAGCCGGTCCTCGACCTCCGTGCAGTACATGCCGAGCCAGGGCCGCGGGACCCGCCCGGCCGTGCCGCTGGTCACCATAGATTCGTAGATCGGTTTGAGGAGGTCGATCGGCACAATCATATTGCCGTCGATCGGCGTTTCGTCGCCCTGACTCTGCTGGATGAACAGCGAGCCGATGCCGATCAGCCGGCCATCCTGATCGAACAATCCGGTACCGCCCCAGTTCTGATGGGCAGGCGAGGTGAAGATCGCCTCATCCAGCAGGTATTCCCAGTACCCCGCGAACTCACGGACCGCGATGACCCGGGTGTTGATCGCGGCGCGGCGCCCTCCGTGACCGACCAGGATCACGGAGTCCCCTCAACCACGTTGGACGATACCCCCAACTCCACAGCCGGAAGACTGGTGCGGGCCAGAGCCTGTACCAACCCGAACCCGGTCTCCTGGTCGTAGGCGAGAACCGTGCCGGGGATCGCCCGTCCCTGGTGGTCGGTGATCCAGATGGTCTCCGCTTCGGTGATCAGGTAGCCGATGGTCAGCACCAGACCGTCGCTCCGGATCACCACACCGTTGCCCGACCGCTCGGTGCCGAGCACGGAGGCGGTAAAGGCGTCCTCGGGGATGTAGCACCTCACCCCGACCACGGCCGAGAGGATGTGGTTGAGATCGAAGCCCATATGCTCCTGACGGGGATGTTCGGGCTGGGGCGCGTCCTCGGCCATGCTCTATCCGTGCTGGGTAATCGGGCTTTGGTGCAATCTAACATGCATTTCATACATTTCAGACCGCCGTTACGGCCGTGATTGCCGATCTTTCGAGAATCAGGATTAGTCTAGGATTTCCGGAGCAACCGCAGGGGCATCCGACGTGACGAGCAATGCAGTATTGATCACCGGCGGCAGCGGTCGCCTCGGGCATTTCGTGGTCGAAGCCATGCTGCCCGATCATCGGGTCGAAGTGCTGGACGTCAGCGCGCCATCGCAGGACGTGCTCTACCGCGAGGTCGACATGCGGGACATCGCAGCCGTCCGCAGCGCCGTGCGCGGCCACGACCGGATCATCCACCTCGCCGGCATCGACGATGGTACGGACGTGCCGGACCACACCTATTTCGAGGTCAACGTTCAGGGGACCTGGAACCTCCTGCGGGCAGCGGAGGAGGAGGGCGTCAAGAAGGTGGTGCTCGCCTCCTCCGCTGCGTCCTACGGATTCGCGAAGGACGCACCACCCGACTATCTGCCGGTCGACGAGGCCCATCCCCAACGCCCGCGGCGGACCTACGATCTCACCAAGCAACTGATGGAACGGACGGCCGAGAGCTTCGCCCGGCGTGGCGGCATCAACTCCATCGTCTGCCTGCGCCCGACACTCGTCGCGCGACCGGTAAAGACACCGGAGATGCTGGCAGATCTGGGGACGCTGCCGCCGGAGGACGGCAATCCGGGCATCCCCGTCGACGGACCGCTCTATGGCGGGCTGCCGCTGATGCGCAACTACGTGACCTCGCGCGACGCGGCGGCCGCCTTCCGAGCGGCGCTGATCGCCAACTCCGCCCCCTACGCCGTCTATCTGGTCGCCGCACGGGACACCATGGGAAGCGTCGACACCCTGGACTTCCTTGCCCGCGCCAACGGCATGCATCCGGCCGTGCAGGACGAAGGATGGTTCGAACGCCCGGACGCGAGCCCTTCGACACCCGGGCAGCCGAGCGCGATCTCGGTTGGGTGGCACAGGACGATTGGCCGTCGGTGGTCGAGACATACCGGAGGGCGGGCCAGTGAGGCAGCCCGGCGAGGACGCCAAGGTCTTCGAGGCCCGGATGCGCCAGGAATTCCTGAAGAAGGAAAACCTCGCCAAGCTGTTCGAACTCGTCCGGCCGCATATGGACGGAGGCGCGCCTCCTCTGGTCTACATTCTCACGCAGTCCGACCGCATCGGTCATTTCACCATCGAGCCGCAGATCCTGAAATCGCTCTACGGTGATCGATACCGGCGCATCGTCGTGGTCACGCCGCCACTGGATCGACCCGGCACCAATGCGGCGGTGAAAGCGTGCTTCGGCGATCCGTTCGTCTGGGTGGAGACAGACGATCCGGTTCTCCACGCCATGGGCTTCATCGATGGTGGGCTCGCCGACTTCAAGCTGCTGCACATGCTGCTGCAGTCGCCCCGCCTGCTCATCGTCGATTTCTGGCGCAAGGTGATCGGCGGTGTTCGGCCCGCCCGCATCGAGCTGCCGGACCGGGAGCGCGCGCGGGGGCATGAGCAACTGCGCTCCATCGGAATCGACCCGGATGCCCCGTTCGCCTTCTTCCACATGCGAACGATGAAGTATCGCGAGGGGCTCGATCACCACGGCCACCGCACCGCCAGCATCGAACGCTACGCCCCGTCGATCCGCCGGATACTGGACGCCGGCTATCAGGTCGTACGCGTCGGCGAAGCCGGGCTGGAGCCGGAGGACTGGATGGGCGATGGCTACGTCAGTCTGCCGGACGCGTTGCCGAACCTTGCGCCCGAAGACAGGGCGGTCGATCTCGCGGTGCTGGCCGATGCCGACTTCGGCACGGCGCAGAACTCCGGCCCGATCTGGGTCGCCGCCGCGTTCGGCACCCCGACGCTGCGCACCAACACGCCGTTCGAGCATCTGAACCTGCCCTATAACCGCGATCTTTCCCTGTTCAAGCACTACAGCGACGGTGGCCGCCGCCTCGCCTACGCCGAGAATTCTCGACCGTCGGCTTCCCGCGGTGTTCCGCGACGCCGAGTTCGAGGCGCTCGGGATCGAGCTGGAGGAGAACGACGCGGAGGAAATCGACGCGGCGACCTCGGAGTTCCTGGCCATGATGACAGGAGAAGCCGGCGGCCTAGCCGGCGCTGCACGGGAGCGGTTCCTGGCGCTTGGGCGACACTACGAGGACGCCCTCCACGCCGATGCCCGAATGGTCGATGAGAACCTGGACTTCTACGGCTATGCACATCCCTACGGATCTGCCGCCAGGGTCACACTGGAGACCAATCCTGCCTTCCTCGATTGAAACCAGCCGGGATTGAAGACCGCCGCCGGGCCGTCATCGGCCCGGCGGCGGCGACGATCACGCGGATCGCCGGGCCACGGTCAGGAAATCCTGCACCTCAGCCCGCAGCATACGGGCCTGGTCGGCGAGCCCGGTCGAGGCCTCGCTCAACTGACTGGCCGCCCCGTCCGTATCGCGCGCCGACTGCGCCACGGTATCGGTGCTGCGCGCGACCTCGCGGGTGCCGGCGGAGGCTTCCTGCACGTTGCGGGAAATCTCGTCCGTCGCCGCGGATTGCTGCTCCACCGCAGCGGCGATGGATCCGGTAACCGAGGACACCTCGGCTATCGACGACACGATGGTCTGAATCGCGCTCACCACGTTCGTCGTTGCCTCTCGGATCGCGCCGACCTGCTGCTGGATACGCTGGGTCGCGCCGGTCGTTTCATTCGCCAGCGACTTCACCTCGCTGGCGACGACGGCGAAACCCTTTCCGGCATCGCCGGCCCGGGCCGCCTCGATCGTCGCGTTCAGCGCCAGCAGGTTCGTCTGCTCGGCGATATCGGTGATCAGCGTGCCGACCGTTCCGATCTCCTCCGCCGCCTGAGACAGGGCATGGACCAGCTTGTCGGCGCTCTCGGCCTCCCGGCTGGCGGCACTGGCCACACGGCTGCCTTCCTGAACCTGGCGGGTGATCTCCTGGATCGACGCGGAGAGTTCCTCCGCCGCCGAGGCCACCGTCTCGACGTTGGACGACGCCTCCTCGGTGGCCGCGGCGACGCCGGCGACCTGGCGGGTCGTCTCGCCGGCCTGGGTCTTGAGCGCGCCGGACGTCGACTGAAGCTGCGAGGCGGCCGCCGAAACGCCATCTACCACCGAGATGACCTTCAACTCGAACCGATCGGTCAGCTCCGTGAAGGCGTCGAGCCGGGCGCCCATGCTACCCGTGGCCTCGTTGATCCGTTTGGCGCTGTGCAGGAACATGCCGTTCAGCCCTTCGGGCCGGATCAACCGGAAGAACTTGCCCTGCTCGACCGCTTCCATCGCGGCACCGGCCTCGCGCACGAAGGCATCCGAGACATCCACCATCCGGTCGATCGCCCAGAGCATCCGGCCGATGGCGCCACTCTCGTCGATATGTATGAGACGCCGCTCGAAATCGCCTTGGGCGATCGCGTCGACGACGTCGGTCGCCTGTTTCACCCAGTGTCGGATGCGGGCCAGCACAAAGAAACCGACAAGGGCCGCGACGGCTGCGACGGCTCCGGAGGTGGCACCGGCCGCAGCCGCGTAGGGTACCGTCAAGAACGGAAGGGACACACTCGCCGCCGACGCGATCACAACGACGGCGAGGAGCGCGCGCATTCTAGAGAGAGAGCACGAACCGGTCATAGCCGATCTCCTTCCTGGCGAGGATGCTGTTGAGTTCCGCATAGGCCGCCTGCATGCCGTCCTTGCGGTTCGACGGTGCGTCTTCGATCGCCTTCAGTTCCCGGTAGAGACGGCTGATGGTGGCGACGGCTTCCGCCCGGGGTTTGCGACGGTTGGAGTGATAGCTGACAATTTTCCCGGTCTTGTCCCGACTGGGCGTCACGTGAGCGAGAACCCAGTAGTGATCGCCGTTCCGGGCCATGTTGAGCACATAGGCGAAGATCTCGCCGCCGGCCTCGATCGTCTCCCAAAGCAGTTTGAAGATCGCGCGTGGCATGTCCGGATGGCGGATGATGCTGTGCGGGGCGCCGATCAGCTCCCGTTCCTCGAAACCGGCGACCCTTATGAACACGTCATTGCAGTATGTGAGACGACCCTTCAGGTCGGTCTTTGACACGATCAACTCGCCCTCGTGAAAGGGCGCCTCGCGTCCGCTTGGCGTCACCATCACTTTCGCCATGGCAGTTACCTCTCCCATTCGGTGTTGAACAAGGAGGTCAAACTATCCGTGGCGGGGTAAACAGACTATGAACATCCGGGATTTTGATCTGGATCAATATATTGTATTTCATATACTTACGGTCTTTCTGGCACCTCTACGGTTCGCCTTAGCGAGTGCGCGGTCGATGCGCAGGCGATTGGCCGCTAAACTGGTCCGCATCGCACCGCGCGGGTGTTGACGGAAGGCGAGGAGGACCGCCGATGATCGACCATGTATCGATCCCGGTCAGCGATCTGGCGCGGGCCGCCGTGTTCTGGGAGCGGGTTCTGGCGCCGCTCGGTCTGACATGCTTCGTCGAGCGGGAACGCACGGTCGGTTTCGGCAAGCGCTATCCCGAGTTCTGGCTGAACCAGCGAGACGACCTGGCACCGGCCTCGGACAACACCGGCTACCATGTTTGTCTGCGCGCGCCCGACCGGGCGGCGGTCGATGCCTTTCACACCGCCGCCCTGGAGCAGGGAGGACGCAGCGACGGGGCGCCAGGTGAGCGCCGCGCCGAGGTCTCCGTCTACTACGGCGCTTTCATCCGGGATCCCGACGGCAACAAGGTCGAGGCGGTCACGTTTCCGCGGCCGTAGCCTCGATCGTCCGTTCGACCCGCCAGGCGGCCAGTGCGATCCGGACCGTCAGCACCGAGAAACCGAACTCCGGTGAGGGCAACGCTCCCCCAAACGACCTCAGCCGGCAGGTCTGCGAGCGACAGAGCCGCCCAGACGGTAACAACACCGTCCAAGCCGATCGTGCCGGCGAACAGCAGCCCGATGAGGGCCGCCGTCGCCGCTGCGACTGGAACCGAAGCCATGCCTATGCTCCGAGCGGACGGATGCCCGCCTTCGGCGCTGTCGGCTCGGCATGCGGGCCGAGAACCTTCCAGATCATGCGACCGGCAACCGCCATCGCAACGAGATAGGACGGGATCAGGATCCAGGTCGCGACCTTTCCGAAGTCGGAGATCCACATGATCATGCTGATCGCGCCGCTTCCATAGGCGGCGGTGATCAGCAGGGCGATGATCGTGGTGGTGAAGTATCCGGCGTCGGGATCAGGCTGGCGATGGGTGAAGCGGGCCGCGAGCGGCGTGGAGACCAGGGCGATCAGCGACAGGCCGACGCCGAGGAAAGGGGTAATGAGCGAGGAGGTCATGGGACGACACGCCAGGGCTCTGGACAAAGGCCGACCGCCGAGCACGAGCAAGCCGACGGCTGAACATATCGCGCGGAACCGGCCGGAGGATTAGCGCAGATACCGCATGGCGCGGCCCGCGAAAACCGCATGGCTCCCGCAATGCCCAGGCCGGCGGCCGATGCCGCTACCGCAGGCCGACCAGCGTCATCGGCGCCTGGGCCACATAGCGGTTGACCGGGGTCAAGTCGGGCATCGGTTCGGTCCAGGCGATCAGCCCCCGTCCGGCCTTCAGGTCGTCCTCGGTCACCGTGTAGGCGTAGCGCTTGCCCGGCCGTTCCCAGGCACAACGCGTGCCGGCGACGAGGTCGGGATCCGTCAGCATCGCCACGGTCGGGACAGGCGGTGAGCCCGTCGCATACAGGGTCAGGGCGTCGTAGTCGTCGTCCACCAGGGCCAGCGCCGCTCCCCGGGCCTTAGCCTGTTCCAGGCGCAGGCGGTGGGAGATGTGGTCGTCGAAAACGCACAAAGTTCCCTCGGGCAGGGTGTCGAGGTCGCGTGCATCGCTCCAATCGCCCAGACGATACTCGACCCTTGGATCCCGCAGCCGACCCTCCTCGCGCATCACGTCGAAGGTCACGATGCGGGAGTCGGGGGACGCTTCGGCCATCAGCCAGGAGGAGTGACCCTTGAAGGTCCCGCATTCCACGATCGCGGCCGGCCGCAGCAATGCGGCGACGGCGAACAGCCAGGTCGACGAGTTCCGCATGGTACCCCCGGCATTGTCCCGAAGCGGCCGGCGGGCGTAGCTCGCCTCGAAGGCGTCCAGGATCGCCGCCGCTGCAGGGGCGTCAGCCGGCAACGCGCCCCGCGCCGCGAGACGCTCGCGCAGGGTATCGATCCGGGCGGCCACGGCAGCCTTCGCGCGCCGCGCCAGACAGTCGGTCAGAACGCGGCGCCCGACCTCACGCTCCGCTTTTCCGCCGGCGCGAGGCTCGGATTCGATGCTTTCGACAATGTAGATCTGACGGGCCTTGGGCATGGCACTCACGCATCTCCAGGTCGTTCGAGGCCGCACAGCCGGTCGGCCTCGGCGCTGATCGTCTCGACCAGCCCCTCCATTTCCCCGCGCCCGAACCGCTCGACCTCGTGGATCGCCGGCATGAAGCGGATGGTGATCTCGCCCGGATGACAGAGCCACGACTTGCGGGGCCAGTAGAGGCCGGAGTTCAGGGTCACCGGGACGATCGGCAGCTTGAGGTTGCGCACCAGGGCGATCAGGCCGGCATGGGCGACACCGCGCTGGCCGACGGCGACGCGGGTGCCTTCCGGGAAGATCAGAAGATGCCGGCCCTTCGCCGTCTCCTCGTTCGACCGCCCCAGCATGCTGCGCAACGCCTTGGCGCCGCCGCCGCGCACCACGGATATCATCCGCGACTGTCGCAGAAACCATCCGAAAAGCGGGATCGAGTCGAGCTCGCGTTTGTAGACGATGCAGACATCCGGCACGACGATATTCATGACGAATGTCTCGAAGGCGGACTGGTGTTTGCAGGCCAGGATGACGGGGCGATCCGGCAGGTGCTCCCGGCCTTCCACGCGGTAGCGCAATCCGCAGATCGCCGCCAGCAACGCCATCGTGCCCCGGGACCAGACCCGGCTGACCGCGCGCACGAAACGGCCGTCGTCGCCGCTGCGGAACAGCGCATCGACCGGGATGGTCACGACCATCAGGGCGGACCAGACCATCCAGATCACATGGAAGAGGATTGAGCGTAGATAAATCACGCAGGCACCGTCCAAAGCTCTCCGGCTCTCTTAAGCAGTTCGCGTCGGAATGGAAATACCCGAGCCGCCGATACTTGGGTCCGGGGCCGGTCCCACGCTATAGGAAAGGGCGCATCCGACCGTAAGGAAACCATGGTATGAACCAAGTCCTCGCCGCAGTCGCAGCCGTTTCCCTGAGCTTGGCAGTCGTGCTCGGCGCCGTCGGCGCCCATGCGATCGGCAGCGACCCGGAGGCGCGGGACCTCTGGCGGACCGCCTCGTTCTGGCATACGGCAAACAGCATCGGCCTGCTGTCCCTGGCGGCGCTGTGGCCGGTTCTCGCGCCGCGCCTCCGGTTCGCGGGCGCGTTGGGGATCGCGGTCGGCACCCTCGCCTTCTGCGGCTCGGTCTACCTGCATGCGATCCAGGGCAGCGCCCCCGTGCCGATGCTGGCGCCGACCGGCGGCACGCTGCAAATCCTGGGATGGCTGCTCGTCGCCCTCGCCTGCCTACGCGGCCGCTCGGCCCCCGGCCCCTGACGCCGATCCGCGGACGCGGTCTCGGAGCAACGCCGTCGATAGCGCCTCGCCCTCGGGGTCGTTCATTCGTTATGAAATCCCGAACTCACGAAAACAGAACGGATGCGAGGAAACGGGCATGGTCGATCGGATGAAGGACAAGGTCGTGGTGGTTGCGGGTGCGGGGTCGGTCGCGCCCGGCTGGGGCAACGGCAAGGCCTGCGCCGTACTTTACGCCCGCGAAGGCGCCACGCTCTACCTGATCGACCGGGACAAGGCGGCGGTGGAGGAGACGGCGCGTCTGGTAGCGGAGGAGGGCGCGACCGTCCACGCCGCGGCGGGCGACCTGACCAACGACGACACGGTCGAACGCCTGCTCGCCGACTGCGTCGAGCGGTTCGGCCGGCTCGACGTCATGCACAACAATGTCGGCAGCTCCCATCCCGGCACCGTCGAGGAGATGGACCTGGCGACCTGGGACCGGCAGATGGACCATAATCTGAAGACCGTCTATCTGGGCTGCCACCACGCGATCCCGCATATGCGCAAGGGCGGCGGCGGCGCGATCATCAACGTCGCCTCGGTTGCCGGCTACCGCCATATCGGGGCGCCGATCCACGCCTATGCGGCCGCCAAGGCCGGCGTCGTCCAACTCTCGCGGGCGATCGGCGTGAGCTACGCCAAGGAGAAGATCCGCTGCAACACGGTGGTGCCCGGATTGATGCACACCCCGCTGGTCGAGGCGCGTCTGGCCAGCCAGCGCGGCAACAACGACGCCGAGGCGCTGATCGCCAGGCGCCATGCCCAGGTCCCGATGGGCCATATGGGTGACGCCTGGGACATCGCCTATGCCGCACTCTATCTCGCCAGTGACGAGGCGAAATACGTGACCGCGACGGAGATCGTGGTCGATGGCGGCCTGGTGATGAGCGCGCCGGTGTAGCGCGCCGCAGCCGTTCGGGGATCGCCTCACCGCGGATCACGTTCGCCTGAAAGCGGCGCGAGGTCGTTTCGAACTCGGGCCGCGACCTCCTAGCTTATGGCGACAACCGTCGCGAGGAGGTCGCCATGGGTGAGGTCATCGCATTCCGTCGCGCCGGCTTGCGGAGCCCGGTCTGGTCGGCCGAGGTGCGTTCCGCCCTCGACCGGCTGGTCAAGCGGGTCCCCGGCGCCGCCGGCTGGGAGATCGATCCGGCCGGCGACCGCGCCTTCGTGACCGGCGCCGAGGACGAGACCCTGTTGATCGTCAGCCGAGAACGCGGCGGGCTGGCCGTCTCCAGCGGCTGGTCGCGCCTGCCACACTGGCACGGCCCGTCGCTGGAGCGGTACGGTTGACCGACGGACGCCGCACAAGCCCCCGCGCTTGACGGAGCGCCAACGGCGCGTACCGTGGGGGGTGGACCGCATCCGGCGGGCCGGCACACGGGAGGATGCCATGGCGTTCGACATCTTTGGCGAGGAGCGCGAAGACGGCGACGGGACCGAGCCGCGGTATCAGGCGGTCAGCCGGCTGGACAAGCTGGCGATTCTCGTCGGCCTGCTGGACGCCACGATCGACCACGAGCGAAACCGGGATACGCCGTTCGAAGCGCCGGAATGGCTGGTCAAGCACTACCCCCACGTCCACCCGAACGACCTGGACCACGTGCTGGACGCGGGCCGGCACGCCCTGAACCGTCTGGTGGGCTAGGGTCCGGACTCAATTGATCCAATAGGTGACGATAGCGGCGATGAGTGCGGAGCTGAGGAAGTTTCGAGCGAGCTTGTCGTATCTGGTGGCGATGCGTCGCCAGTCCTTGAGCCGGCACCACAGGCGCTCGACGAGGTTGCGAGCACGATAGGCTTGGGTGTTGTAGGGGATCGGCGCCTTGCGGGAGGTGGTCGACGGGATGACCGCTTCGGCACCGTGCTCGGCGATCAGTTGGCGCAGGTGGTTGGCGTCGTAGCCGCGGTCGGCGATGAGGCGCCGGAACGGCCCGGCAGCCTGGACCAGGGCGTGGGCCATCTGGATGTCGTTGGTGTTGCCGGCGGAGAGCAGGAGCACCCTCGGCCGCCCGAGCTCATCGGTCAGTCCGTGGAGCTTGCAGGTCCAGCCGCCGCGCGAGCGCCCGATAGCCTGTCGGAAAGCCCCCCTTTTCCGCCGGCCGCCGAGCGGTGCGCCTTGATGTGGGTGCTGTCGATCGCGACCGATCCATATATCCCGCTGTGCCCCGTCAGAGCCTCGAACAGGCCATGCCACACGCCCTGACGGCTCCATCGGTTGAAGCGGTTGTAGACCGTCGTGTAGGGGCCGTAGGCAGGCGGGCAATCGCGCCAGCGGGCTCCCGAGCGCAGCATGTGAACGATGCCGCTGATGATCCGCCGGTCGTCAACACGACGCGCACCTCGCCGACCTCGCGGCAACAACGGCTCGATCCGGCCCCACTCCGCATCGCTCAGCCAGTACAGACCCTTCATACAAGCCTCCTAACGTTGGGAAGCTTGAATCACGGATCCCTCTCAGACGGAATCCCTATTGAGTACGAACCCTAGCGGCAGTTCACGCCGGGCCCAGCTGGGCCAGGAACTTGCCGAAGGTCATCAGCCCTTCGGGCCACGGACCGTGGCCACTTTCCGGGTCGACAGTCCCGCTCTCGCGCAGATCGACAAGGCGCGACCCCCAGGCGCCGGCAAGATCGACCGCCACGTCGAAGGCGCAATGCGGATCGTTGCGGCTCGCCAGGACCAGCGAAGGGAACGGCAGCGGATCTCGCGGCAGCGGCCGATAGGTTTCACCAACGGCGTGCAGGCCCGGTGCGTCGACGTCGGGAACCGCGGCGAGGAAAGCCCCGCGCACCTTGCCCCCGGACAGCCCGCCGGCCGCGTGCACGGCGGCCAGGGCGCCGTAGCCGTGCCCGACCAGCACCACCGGCCGCTCGGCCGCGGCAACGGCGGATAGGATTGCGTCGGTATAGGGTTCCCGGGCCGGGTGCGACCAGTCGTCGAGGTCTACCGACCCCGCCGTGCGCAGTCCCGACTGCCATCGGGCGTACCAATGCCCCTCCGTTCCCCCGCCGAGTCCGGGAAGGATCAGGATCGTCGCCTCAGAAGATTTCATGCCGTTCCCTTGTGGGCTGTACCAAGCCGCTTCAGGCGGCGTCGCCCAGAGCGGATTTGGGCAGCACCACGTGAATTCCCTTTTCCTGGTTCACCAGTTGGGTGACCCGCACGTCGGCGGCAAGGCTCATCAGCATGAAGGCCTGGCTGCGCGACAGGTTGGTGGTGTCGACGATCCAGTCGATCATTTGCCTGAGCGCATGGCTCGCCGCGTCGTCCAGATCCGAACTCATCCCCATGGTGATCCGTGCGTCCGGCGTCTCCGCATGGGGATAGTCCCATGTCAGGTCCTTGCGCAAGTGCACCTCGATCTCGCCTTCCAGCGCCGTTTCGATGGCGGTCACGCAGACCTCGCCGTCACCCTGGACGCCGTGGCCGTCACCGAACGACAGTTTCCCCCCCTCGGTCCAGACCGGCAGGTACAGGGTGGTGCCGGCGATCAGTTCCTTGTTGTCCAGGTTGCCGCCGTTCTTGCGCGGCTGGATTGTCGAGATCGCACCCCAGCCGGCCGGCGGCGCCACGCCGATCACGCCGAAGAACGGCCGCAAGGGCAGTTCCGTCCCCCAGGGCAGGCGACCCACATTGCGCTCGGCATCGAGGGCAACCGTCATTCGGTCGGGCTCGTCGAAATCCTCCGGCAGGGCGCCCGCCAGAGGCCTTACCTTGGTATAGCCCCAGTCCTGGCGCAGCTTGATGTCGTGCAGCCGGATCTCCAGAACGTCGCCCGGCTCGGCGCCGTCCACCGCGATCGGGCCGGTCAGCAGGTGGCCCGGCATCCGCCGCTCGGAGCGGGCATGGATGTCGAGCAATTCCGGCGGAACGTGGTAGCCGTCGCCGGGCAGATCCTCCGGCGCGCCGGACACGGTCTCGACCGTGACGCGATCGCCGCTGGCGATGGTGAGAACGGGCGCCATGCCGGCATCGAACCAGCCCCAGTGGCATGTCTCCGGCGAGGCCTTGAGATGGTGGTGGGTCATGCGGATCCCCGTCAGTCAGCGTTGCGGAATTGCCGACAATGATGCGACGGAGCAAGGTCGCACCGCAATCGGTGGCGTTCGGTGATGTCG
This sequence comes from Thalassobaculum sp., assembly GCA_048983575.1. Classification (GTDB taxonomy): domain Bacteria; phylum Pseudomonadota; class Alphaproteobacteria; order Thalassobaculales; family Thalassobaculaceae; genus Thalassobaculum. The sequence continues at coordinate 4,169,205 of JBLZTD010000001.1, forward strand.
CCTCGGAAGTCATGGATTTGCAGTTGCAACGGTGCGAGACCGTCCCTGCCGGCACGAACCGTCAGATGCGGGCGCCCCTCAGGCTCCAGGGGGTCAGGTCCGCGCGCACCATCGACGCCACCGCGTCGGCACCGGCATCGACGCCGAGCATCCGGCAGATCTCCGGCCAGACCGTCTCAGGCTCACGGCGCAGCCGGTCCTCGTCGACCGTCATGATCCGGTCATCACTCAAGCCGAAGCCGGCGACACGCCGCTCAAACGCGTCGAGGGCTCTCCGGGCGGCCTCGACGACCCTCGAGATCCCGCCGCCGCCGACGGCCTGCGCCGCCGCCGCCGCGTCCCGCGTCAGCACCAGAAGATCGACGCCCGGAGGGTTGAGAAAGGGGAACATCGGTCCGCTCGGATCGTGAAGCACGATCACCGACCGTCCCGTGGCACTTCTGAGCCTCGCGAAATAGGACGCCAGCGCCGCGCCACCCTCCTCCCGGGCGTGGGTCAGGAGAGCCTCCCCGCTCCGCCGTCCGTCCGTCGCGGCGTCGACCGCCCGGCGGGCCACGGCGTGCAACGCATTGCCGAGGGTGACCGGCGGTACCGCGGCGATATCGGGGTGCGTTCCCAATTCCGCCATGAACCGATGGGGATCGGTGACCGGACCGGCAACCAGAAGAACATTGCGCATCGAGGGATCCCAAGGGGCGACGGAGCGACGAGACGTGCGGAAATTCACCGGCAAGTTTCAACCGTTTCACATTCGACTGCAAGCCTTGGTGGAAAGAGAGGCTCGAATCGGCAGGTTCCCTAAGTGTTTTTCAGATCAGACTTGACCAAAACTGCATACGCGCGATGATATAGAGAGCAAAATACAGGGTTAAGAGAATGTTAATCAGTGGCCGCGCGCCCGGACTGATTGGAATTACCACCCAGTGGATCGACGAGGGTGGAGAGATTGCCGATCTGGCGGTTAAGCTCGGCAGGCTCGGCGAGGACGTCAGCGAGTTCGCGATCCACACGATGGGATGGATCCGCTGCACCTCCATTGGCGCGTTCGAGGAGTATTCTTTCGACACCCGCTCCGTGCATCTGGGCTCCCTGAATGCCCTGTTGCGCCGACTGACCGCGGCACCGTCCGGCGGAACGGAGACCCCGCGCCTCCGCTGCATCGAGGTGACCACCGGCTTCGGCACGACCAAGATCTCGGACGATCGTCCGAGCCGGCTTGTCAGCCTTGTGCGCAAGTGCATGGAAATCGCCGATCCGCGCACCCCGCAGGACGCGATCCGGCGCGCCCGCATGGAGATGTCGGCGCTCACGTCGCTGCGGGATGATCTGGCGACAAACCTGATCCACGCCTGGCGGGACGCCGGCGGTGTCCTGCGCGCGCCGGTCTCCGAGTTGCTCTCGGACCAGGGGATTCGCCGCAGCATCAAGGTGATGGTGCCCCATGACGACACCTTCCGCCTGCTGAGCTACAAGGGCTCCCCGAACGCGCCTTGGGATCCGGCGACATGGCGCGGCTTCGAGGGCGCGACCCTCGATCAGGTCGTCCCCGATCGCGGCATGATCGAATCTGTGAAGGCGTCGACCCGGAGCGCGTTGGCCGCCCGCGAGCCGCTGATCGAGCTTTGCGAGGGCATGGTTCTCGCCAGTGACGGCCTCAAGGAGTTGGAATGGTACCGTATCTCCGTGCCGGTCGACCTTCCGGGCCACGGGCAGGATGCGGCCGGCCGGGGCGTGATCGCCCTGCTCTCCCCGGTGCCGCAAGGCAATCGCGCCGCCTGATCCGGACCGCCGCCTGACCAGCACCGTCCCGCGAGCAACACCGTCTCCGGCCGTCACGCGATGTTGCGCCGCTCCTCGTCGCGATAGACCAGCGGGACGTCGCCGGCGCTGTAAATCAGCGTCTGCCGGGCGATGTAGTCCGCGTCCTTCGCGATCAGCACCCATTCCTTCTTCTCGGGCCGGGCCGGATGGGTCCAGACGATGCTGTCGAGGATGTGCTGCATGTCGTAGCTCTTCGACACGAGGCCGCGGTCGACCATCACCTTTTCCGTCACGCTGACCATACCCACCCGGCCCCAGCGGGCGTGCGCCATCGAGCCGGCGGCGATCCCGAGCAGCTTCGGAAAGTTGGTCTGGCGGCCGCGCAGGTCCGGACGCACCCAAAGGCCGCCGGTCCAATAGACCTTCTCGTTGATCTTGGAGGCGTACGCATCCGCATCGCCGCGGATGCTGAGCCGTTCCCCCGGGACCATCTGCTCGGCCGGGTTGCTGTAGAACAGGCTCAGGGTCTCAAGCTGGTCGGCGAGCGAGGTCACCGTGAACCTGTACAGTCGGACGCCGATGGTCGCCGCGATCCCGGCGTCGTCGCGCACCGTCAGACCGATGCAGTCCCCCACCCGCGCCGGCTTGAACTGGCTGTCGAAGGCGCTCGGCACATATTTGCCGACTTCCCGCAACCGTTCTTTGAAAGTATCGATGTCGTCGCAGGCTTTCAGGTCGAGTTTCCGCTGATGGAAATCCCGGTCGATGCGGATCAGAGATTCCTGGATCTCGCTCCGTCTCAACTCGCTTTCCGCATGAATTGGGCCGATTCCGGCAAGAAACGGTTTCTCGGTCATGGTGCTGTCCCCACTCTGGCGCCGCTGCGCGAGGCTCAACTCTATGGCGACAATCGCGCACCGGCGACGGTGCGACCGCGACTCGCGGGAAGCGCTTGCATGTCATGGCCGCTGAAGTCACTGCGCGTACCCCGACTCGGATCAGGGGATTAGGCACCACCATACGGAACGGAGACGCGAACCCGGTGCGGCGCGCACGGCACGGTCCGGCTATGCTGGATTGTCATCGAACGAGCGGAGGATGGAATGAACGAGAGATCGGATGCCGGGACCGACAGCATCGAGAGCTGGCACGCCCATGTGTATTTCGACGGGGCCACCGCGCAGACCGCACGGGCGGTGTATGACGGGGTGTCCGCCGCCTTCCCCGGCGCCGAGATCGGTCGGTTCCACGAGAAGCCGGTCGGCCCGCATCCGATGTGGAGCTTTCAGATCGCCTTCCCGACCGACCTGCTGGCGACCGTGCTGCCGTGGCTCACCCTGAACCGGGAGGGGCTCGACGTCTTCGTTCACCCGAACACCGGCGACGGCCTTGCCGACCACCGCGACCACACCGTGTTCATCGGCAAGTCCTATCCGCTGAACCTGTCGATCTTCGACTGAACTGGCGGTCCTGGTCAGGCGGTCTGGCCGCTCCGGCGCGGTTCCGGCGCGACGCGGCTGCGGTGGGTGACCATGCGACCGTGCAGGTCGGTGATGATCCGGCTGCCGGTCTTGGTGAACAGGAAGGGCAGGATGCCGTGCACCAGGCAGGCGAGCCCGCCGAGGATCATCCGGAATCCGAAACCGCTCGCCATGCCGAAATGCTCGACATAGCTCTCGCCGACGCTGGCCGGGTGTTCGGTGAACAGGCGCATGGGATCTCCTCCTTCACTTATGTCTCCACTGGACGCGCCAATCCTGCCGCGAATCACGGCGAAAAAATTTGCTTTGATTGCAGCGTTATACTTTTTGTGTAGAATAATTTTCCATGGATCACGTAGATCGCAAGATCCTGGACCTCATTCAGCGGGACGCCGGCATCGCTCTGGCCGATATCGCCGATGCGGTCGGGCTGTCGACCACGCCGTGCTGGCGGCGCATTCAGCGGATGGAGAAGGACGGCGTGATCCGCCGCCGCGTCGCCCTGCTGGACCGGGACAAGATCGGCCTGGGCGTGACGGTGATCGTGCGCGTGCGCACCAACCGCCACGATATGGCCTGGCTGGAGCAGTTCGCCCGCACGGTGGAGGACATCGACGAGATCGTCGAGGTCTACCGGATGAGCGGCGACATCGATTACGTCCTCAAGGTGGTGGTGCCCGACATCGCCACCTATGACGCCATCTACAAGCGGCTGATCACCGCGGTGCCGCTGATGGACGTCAGTTCGAACTTCGCCATGGAGGAAATCAAGTTCTCCACCCGCCTGCCGCTCAGCTACGCCCGCTAGCCGTCTCCGCCATCGGCTTCAGGTCGACCACCGTGCCGAGGGCCGTGCCGGGAGCGGCATCCCCGGCGGCGACATCCGAATAGGCCCGCACGCAGTTCCGGCCGTCCCGCTTGGCGGCGTAGAGCGCCTGGTCGGCCATGGCGATCAGGGTCGCGTCGTCATCGGCCGGATCGCCGGCCACCCGGACCAGACCGGCGCTGAGGGTATGGGAGATCGTCTGGCCGTCGTAGCGGGTCGGGGTCTCGGCGAACCGATGCCTGACCCGTTCGGCCACCGAACGCGCCGCCGACAGGGAGGCGGCCTCGAACATCAGGATGAACTCTTCGCCGCCGAACCGGGCGCTCACGTCATTGGCCCGGGACTCCCGGCGCAGCAGCGAGGCGAAATGGGCGAGCACCGTGTCGCCCGCCGCATGGCTGTGGGTGTCGTTGATCTGCTTGAACCGATCCAGGTCGATCAGCACCAGCCAGAACTGTCCGGGCCAGACGCCGTGGGCCCGCATCGCGGCGATCCGTTCCTCGAAGCCGCGCCGGTTCAGCAATCCGGTCAGCACGTCGTAGCTGGCGGCGTGCTCGGCCGCGATCCGCCGCACCTCCTGCCCGCGCAGCCACTGGGCAAGCGACGCGCTCAGCAGCAGGCTCTCGATCACCATGCTGACGAAGGTCACCCGCACCAGCGCGATATGGGAGACCGCTTGGCCCGGCACAAAGACCGCCGAAACACCGACGATCAGGAGCGACGTGACCGACACGAGCCCCCACCCGACCACCATCCAGGACGCGTAGCTCAGCCCGTCCCGTCGCCATGCGGTCCAGCTCAGCCAGGTGATGTAGGCCGGCGTCGTGAGCAGGGAGAAATAGGTCAGGGCCGTCTCGGCCTCCGGATACCGGCTCGGGAACGCCAGGACCGTCGCGACCGCATAGGCCGCAACGGCCGCCCTCAGGACCATGTTGTGTCGGGGGCGCAGCCGCCGGATGTCCAGATGCCGCCGGGCGAACTCGAAGGCCGCGGCGGTGAGCAGGAACACGCTCCAATTGAAGCCGAGGCGCTGAAACCAGTCGGTATCGGGGGAGAGGAACTGCAATCCGACACCGGAGAAGATCGCATAGGTGATGGCGACGGCGCCCATATAGACCGCGTAGACGACCATCCGCGCCTGGCGCATGAAGATCCCGTAGAGCAGCCAGAACGACGCGGCGGTCACGAGGCAGCCGATCCAGAACGCGAAAAACGCGGTGTTCGAGACGGAATGGCGCTCGAAGCCCCGTTCGCTCCAAAGCCTCAGATTGAGATGGATCGGTATCGGGTGGTCGTTGCCGAAGCGCACCAGGACCTCGCGGCGCTCGCCGGCGGGAACGACCAGCGCCGCCGCGGGACCGGCATAGGCGAGGACCCGGTCGGCATAGGGAATCAAGGGATCGTAGTCGCTTCGCTCGACCCGTCCGCCCGGCGAGACCGCCAGTGCCGAAAAGGTGGTCAGCCGCGTGATGTCGTGGGTGAGGACGATCTCCTGCGGCAGCGCGGAGTCGTTTTCAACGACGAACCGCATCCAGACCTTGGCCGCCGTCAGCCCCCTCTTGCGTTCCGCTTCGGTCACCGGCTGCCAATCGGTCGAGCGGCGGACCGCTTCGAGAGATGCCTCTCCCCCCGGCTCCGTCAGGAACTCCGCGCGCCCGATCAGGCTCGCTTGTTCCTCGATGGACGAAATCGCGATCGCGTCCGTCGCGCCCTCCCCGGCTCCCTCCGCAGCCCCCGCAGCCTGGGCGCGCGGGCCAAGGGCGGAGAGGATCACGCCAAGCAGACTGACGATGACGAACAACCGTGAAAAGCGGAAGAGCATGCCGGTTCCATTGGGGCGCGGGCGATCGGCGGCCCGATCTGTTTGACAGACCGGCAGTCTACCGACTTTCGATAAAAAGCCATCCAGTTGTATTCGCTCTCCGCGCCACCGAGGACCGCCGGACCGGCAGACACCGTGGGAGAAAATCCCCCTCAGCCCCGATATGCCGCCGGCTGGGTCGCTCCCTTCACCTGGGTTCGGCGCATCAGACGACGGGAGGCGGCATCGAACGGGTCGCGGCGATGCATGGTCGCCCGGTTGTCCCACATGAGCACGTCGCCCACCCGCCAGCTGTGCCGATAGGCGTTCTCCTCGCGGGTCGCGAAGGACCAGAGCTCGTCAAGCAGCGCCTCCAACTCGGCTAGGTCCAGGCCTTCGATGTGGGCCATGCGTCGGCGCCCGAGATAGAGCAGCGGCTGCCCGGTGTTCGGATGGGCGATGACCACCGGATGATAGGTGCCCGGGCTCTCCCGCGGATCGTCGGTCGGCGTGACGCCCTGACGCACGTAGCCGCCGGAATTGTAGGTGCCGTCGTGCTTGATCCGCAGGCCCGCGATCCGGCGCTTCAGGTCTTCCGGCAGGGCCTCGTAGGCGGCGTTCATCCCGCCCAGCCAGGTATCGCCCCCGGCGGGCGGCACCTCGATCGCGTGCAGCATGGAGATGTCGGGCGGGGCGGCGAGGTAGGACATGTCCGTGTGCCAGACCGCCTCACCCGCGCCCAGACTGCCGATCTCCTTGCCGTCGGCGTCCTTGATGTTCGAGACGAGATAGACCTCCGGCAGTCCCGGTACGGCGGTGCGGCCGTTCTCCATCACCGGCGCGTGGTCCAGATCGCCGAACCGGCGGCTGAAGGCGACGAGTTGGTCCGGCGACAGGTCCTGCCCGCGGAACAGCAGACCCGCGTAGCGATCGAAGGCGTCCCGGATGAAAGCGAACTGCGCCTCGCTCACATCTCCGAGGTCGATTCCGACGATCTCGGCCCCGACCACGGGGGTCAGGGGCCGCGCTTCCATGGTCCCGTCCGATGACAAAGCTGCATCACTCATGCGAACCTCCCTTATTCCCTGTTTTTTACAAGGCTACACCCGACCGGCCGCGGGCTGCTAGCTTTGGCCACATCATAGGAACTCGGGAGAGACGCATGCAGCAGCGCACCCTCGGACCGCTCGGCCCGGTCAGCGCCCTGACCCTCGGCGGCGGCGGGATCGGTCACCTGTGGGGCAAGACCACGCGGGAGGAATGCCTCGCCACGGTCAAGGCGGCGGTGGACGGGGGCATCACCCTGCTCGACCTGGCGCCGCGCTACGGCGACGGCGAAGCGGAGTCGGTCGTCGGCGAGGCGTTCGGCGGCAGGCTGCCCGACGGTGTGCGGGTGACCACCAAATGCCTGCTCGGCGGCACCCCCCCTGCGGAGATCGAGACCCGGCTGCGGCAGTCCATCGCCCGCAGCCTCGACCTGATGCGGCTGGAGCGCGTCGATCTGTTCTTCCTGCATTCCAACGTCGCGCCCGACGACCACCCCATGCGCGGCCATCCGGACGCGCCGATCCGGGTCACCCCCTACTCGGTCTTCTGCGAGACCGTGCGACCCGCCTTCGAGAAATTCGTCGCGGAAGGTCTCATCGGGGCCTGGGGACTGACCGGGATCGGCCAGCCCGACGCGATCATCAAGCTTCTCGGCGAAAGCCCGGCCCCCGCTGCCGTGCAGGCGATCTCCAATCCGATCGACAGTCCCGGCGCGCTCAAGTTCTACGACGGCCCGACGAAGCAGCGCGAGGTGATCGCCGCCGCGAAGGCCAACGGCGTCGGCGTGCTCGGGATCAAGGCGGTCCAGGCAGGTGCGCTGTCGGCCGAGATCGACCGGCCGCTGCCCGAGGATCACCCGGAGATGGTGGATTACAGACGCGCCGCCCGGTGGCGCGCCCTGGCGGCAGAGATCGGCGAAGACCCGGCCGACCTCGCCCACCGATACGCGCTGACCATGGACGGCGTCGATACCGTCGTGCTCGGCGTGAAGAACCGCCGGGAGCTTCAGATGGCGCTGGCCGCCGAGGCGCGGGGGCCGCTGGACCCCGACCTGGTGCGCCGGATCGACGACAGTTTCGACTGATCCGGGGCCGGTCGCGGTTCTCATGCCACGAGACCGCGCGCCAGGATGACGCCGACCGCGACCGCCGCCGAGATCCCGAAGAGACCGGCGATCCGCCAGGCGAAGCGGCGGTCGCCGAACGCAGCGCTCAACGCCGTCTTCGACACCATGTTGGCGATCACCGCGACGCAGATCAGGTTGGCGAGGGCCGCGCTGTCCGGCGTCCCCGCTCCCCCGGTCTGCGCCAGTCGGGCCAGGGTTATGGTCAGCGCGTCCACATCGGCCAGCCCGGCGACCGCCGCGACCGCCAGCAGACCGGCTCCGGCGAAGAGGGTCCGACCCACGCTGACGGCCATGGAGACGAGCCCGACAAGCAGCGCCATCAGCACGCTCTCGCCGATCGGCACCGGCGCCTCGATCATCGAGGCCAGGTCTCCGCCCGGTTCGACCTGACGGCGCAGGGCCCACCCCATCCAGGCGAGCGAGAGCAGCCCGACCGGCGCCAGAACGATGGCGAGGTCCGCCAGCAGCGGCGGCGCGATCAGGCCGGCAACCACCGCGACGCGGACGACCATCACCCCATTGGCGGCGGCGACCGAGCCGGTGAGGGCCGATGCCAGCGCCGGTCGGCCGTGGCTCAGCCGGGCCGACGCCAGCGTCACCGCCGTCGACGACACCAGACCGCCCGCCAGGCCGAACAGCAGGGGTCCGGCCCGCGGCCCCAGCAGTTTCACCAGCCAGTAGCCGAGGAATGATATTCCGGCCAGGGCCACGGCGATCACGCCGATCTGCCGGGGATTGACCAGACCGTCCGGGCCGAGATCGCTGTCCGGCAGCACCGGCAGCACGACCAACGCCAGCAGCAGCAGCTTGATCGCCGCTTCGAGTTCCCGCTCCGCCAACCCGCGCAGGAAGCGATGGAGTGGCGCCTTCGCCTCCAGGATGGCCGCCACCAAAGCGCCACCGGCCGCCGCGTAGGCCGGATGTCCCCAGGTCGCGAAGACCGCGAGCAGATAGGTCGTCAGGGCCGCCACCTCGGTGGTCAGGCCGAGATCCCGTCCGTCCGCGCGCAGATAGGACACGACCAGGAGCGCGGTCAGCGCGAGCAACCCGACGCCAACCAGGAGCTCGCTCCCCGTCAGACCCACGACACCGCCGGCCACACCGATCAGGGTGAAGGTGCGCAGCCCCATGCTCCGCGCCCCGGCGTCGAGTTCACGCTGGCTCCAGCCGCGCTCGATGCCGATGATGATGCCGATGGCGATCGCCACCGCGAAGCCGATGAGGGCGGTCTGGTCGATGAGCGTCGCCGGGTCCATGACGACATCGTATCGCAGAACCGATGGGCAGACAGGGCCGTCTGTACCCCTCGTGCGTCCGGTTGTGACCGGTTAGCATTGCCGTTCCGTCTCACTGGGGAGGTTTCGATGGCCCGCAACGCGATCCCGATCAACGGCGCCCGGTTCTGGTCGACAATCGAGGCATCGGCTGAAATCGGCAAGGGACCGCGCGGCGGTCTCGCCCGCCTCACGCTCAGCCCGGCCGACGGCGAGGTGCGCGACCTGTTCGCGACCTGGTGCACCGATGCCGGCTACGCCCTGACGGTGGACAGGCTGGGCAACATGTTCGCCCGACGCCGCGGCACCCATGACACGCTCCCCCCTGTGATGATCGGCAGCCATCTGGACACCCAGGCCGCCGGCGGCCGGTTCGACGGCATCACCGGCGTGCTCTCGGGTCTGGAGATCCTGCGGGCGCTGGACGATCAGGGGATCGAGACCAAACGGCCGATCGAGCTGGTGAACTGGACGAATGAGGAAGGTGGGCGCTTTCCGCCGCCGATGCTGTGCTCCGGCGTGTTCGCCGGCATCCACGACCTGGACTGGGCCCTGAGCCGGACCGACGAGGACGGCGTCACGGTCGCCGAAGCCCTGACGGCCATCGGCTATGCCGGCGATGCCCCCGTCGGCGGGCGGGAGATCGACAGCTATTTCGAGATCCATATCGAGCAGGGTCCGGCGCTGGACGCGGCCGGGCTGAAGGTCGGACTGGTCACCGGCACCTATCTCGCCCGCGGCATGCGGATCGAGGTCGAGGGCGTCAACGCCCATAGCGGACCGACCCCCATGGACCGGCGGCGGAATGCGCTCGTCGGCGCGGCCACGGTGGCGGTCGAGGTCGACCGGATCGGCCTGAAATACGCCGAGAAAGACGCCAAGTCGACGGTCGCCCGGCTCGAAGCCTGGCCGAACAAGCCGGGGATCATCTCCGATCGCGCGACGCTCTTCGTCGATTTCCGCGCGCCGGATCCGAAGGTGACGGACGCGATGGAAGCGGAGATCCGCGGCGCCCTGTCCGACTGCGCCCGGCGCTCGCGCACGGATATCGCGGTCGGCGACGCCTGGACCTTCGGCACCCCTGTCTTCGATCCGGACCTGCAGGATCTGGTCCGGCAGACAGCGGCCGACCAGGGGCTGGACCTGATGGAGTTGAAGAGCCAGGCCGGGCACGACGCCTACAACATCGCCCGGATCGCCCCGACGGTCCTGCTGTTCACCCCCTGCGACGAGGGTATCAGCCACAACGAGGCCGAGAACACGTCACTGGAGGATCAGCTGCCCGGCATCCAGGTGCTGGCCGAGGCCGTGGTCGCCCGGGCCAACCTCTAGGCCGCCCGGCGGTTTCGGTCAGGCGACGGCGATGGACTTGATCTTGGCGCGGCGCCGGTTGGAGCGCTGGGCGATTTCATTGTCCTGGTCCTGGATCGCCGTACGGGCGAGATCGAGCAGATCTTCGCCGAAGGACTGATCGAGCCGGTCGTTTTCGACGCGACGGTTCGACGTGATCGATCCGTCCTCATAGGTGACGTTGAACATCGTGAACGTGGCCGGCTTGGTCTTCGACTTGTTGCGTGCCATGGGGCTGTCTTTCCGTGTTGCCGGCTGTCTGTGCGGTCGCCTCGGATCAGGTGACGCGGATCGCCGCGTTCCGGCCGAAGCCGTCGAAGATGAGACCCTTCGCGTGCCGCACCATCTTCTGCCCGGCGGGGGAGCGGATGGTGAACACGCTCTGGCCGCCGATGCGGCTGTGGGTCACGTACGAATGCAGGCCGTAGTTAATCAGGAAGGTGTCTTCGTTCATCATGTTTGTTCCTTGCGTTTGGCCAGCGTCATCGACTGCGCTTCCAGGCTGGACCGAGCGCGTCGTTCGCTGAGCGTGATTGGATCGGCGGACCGATCCGGGGGTATGGAGGATGACTGCCCCGGGGCGCCCGTCGCCGGATACCGGCGAAGACGTGGCGCCACTCAGGTCGCGTCGTCTCAGTTGGAGGCTTGGCCGTCCTGGTCGTCCGACGACTCGACGCCCTCGGAAGGTGTCTCGGTCTCGGAAGAAGTCTCGGTCTCGGAAGAACTCTCGGTCGCGGCCTTCTTCTCGGCGGCGCGCTTGGCTTTCTTCTCGGCCTTCAGGCGGTCACGCTCCCGGCGTTCGAAAGCATAGTTGGTCTTCATTGCCATCGGCTGATCATCCTTGCGGCTGTTCGCTGCGCTGGCAACGGTTGGGGCGGTTCATCATCGCGCGGGGGCCGGACCTTTGGGTCGGCCTCGCCGGGCAAGCCCCTGACCGGCACACCAACTCGAAGAGGAGGGGTGCCGGCGCAGGAGGGCGCGCGCACCGTCCGCGGTCGTGCCGCAACGGTGCGCGCGGAATGCGACTGTCAGTCGATGACCGACAGGTTCTCGGCAGCGGGCTTGCCATTGCGGCCCGTCTGCAGTTCGAAGGAGACCTTCTGGCCTTCATTCAGCGTGTGCAGACCGGCGCGCTCGACGGCCGAGATGTGGACGAAAGCGTCATTTCCGCCGTTTTCCGGCTGGATGAAGCCAAAGCCCTTCGTCGTGTCGAACCACTTAACGGTACCATTAACCATGAGCATATCCTCAAACATGCGTTGCGTTTTCGCGCCATACGGCAACTGCCGGCGCGAGCTCTTTAGCGATGACATTGTTGGGGGATAGCGAGGCTAAACGGTGTTCCGGTTTATCCGGGCAGCACCTAACGAATGTATCACGTGATCGATTAGATAGTCCTTTTCGCGCCGAAGTCAATGCTGTCTACGGAGAGGCCGGTCGGAACGCGGCTCTGGCACGGGCGGCACAGTTAACGGATTGCCCGGCATTACCGGGTCGTGGTGCTGTTCTCCGCATCAATTCGTCACACACGGGAGCAGACCATGGCGGGTGACCCGAGGTTTCAGCCGGTGGACGCGGCGGTGGTGCCGCGTTTCGCCGATGTCGCCACCTTCATGCGCACCAAGCGGCACGAGGTGCATCCCGACGTCGATATCGGCCTGGTCGGCGTGCCCTTCGATCTCGGCGTGAACTATCGCACGGGCGCCCGTCAGGGCCCGGCCGGCGTGCGCGAGGCGTCCCGCCTGATCCGCAAGGTGCACCCGACCCTCGGCACGCGACCGTTCGAGACCTGCAACGTCGCGGATCTGGGCGACGCCCCGGTCAACCCGCTGGACAAGGTCAAGTCCATCGACCTGATACAGCGGTTCTTCGAGGAACTGCGGGAGAACGCCATCGTGCCGATCTCCATCGGCGGCGACCACACGATCCCGACGCCGATCCTGCGCGGGCTGGTCAAGGACGGACCGGTCGGCATCCTGCAGATCGACAGCCATCCGGACACCCTGCCGGATCTCTGCGGCGATACCTTGAACCACGCCACCTTCATGCGGCTCGGGCTCGACGAGGGCTGGATCGATGCCAAACGCGTGGTCCAGCTCGGCCTTCGCGGCAGCCGGTTCGGCGATGACATTCAATACGGCCTCGATCAGGGCTTCACGGTCATCACCATCGACGATTACGAGGAGCTCGGACGGGCGGAGACCATCCGGCGAATCCACGCGGCGCTCGGCGACGATCCGTTCTATCTCACCCTCGACATCGATGGCGTCGACCCGGCCTTTTGCCCGGGAACGGCGGTGCCGGAGATCGGCGGCCTGATCCCGCGCGACCTGCAGGTCATCATCCGCAGCCTCGCCGGCAGGCCGATCATCGGCGCCGATATCAGCGAGATCGCCCCCTGCTTCGACCCGACGGGCATCACCTGCGTGACGGCGGCCAATCTCATGTTCGAGATGCTCTGCGCGATCGCCGAGGGGCGGAAGTAGGGGGCGGGCGCCCTACCGCCTGCCTCCCCTTTCCCGTCATCCCGGCGAACCCCGGACCTGATCCGGGGATCGGCCGGGACCCGATGGAACCGTTCGAGCGAGGTCCCGGGCAGCCCCCGGATCAAGCCCGGAAGCGCCCGGGATGACGGTGTATTTGAGAATTACGCAGCACTCTGCCGCGCCAGGTCTGCGGCCAGCGCGCCGGCGATCTCCTGCAGCGGGGCCACCAGCGCCGCCGCCGCATCCTCCGTGCTCAGAGCCGAACGCAGGTAGAGCACGTTGATGCAGGCGAAGATCGTCTCGCCGTCGCGGATCGGCACGCCGATGCTGGAGATCCTGTTCTCGTACTCCCGGGCCATGTAGGCGGGGTTCATGGCGGCGTAGCCGGCCGCGCGGATCGCAGCGAACGCCCCTTCGGCCTTGCGGCGGTCCCGGGCGACATCGTTCCAGGGCGCCGGATCGCCCGCCGCATCCTCGAGGATCTCCGCCCGCTCGGCGGCCCCGCAGAACGCCGTGTAGGCGAGACCGAGGCTGGTCGCCAGCATCGGCGCCCGGTAGCCGGGCCCCCGGTTGACGAAGATCGGCCCCGCCTCGCGCGAGGTCTCGACCACGATCATGGCGTCGCCGTCGCGGATCGCCACGTCCGACGGCCAGCCGATCCTGCGCCGGAAGGCACCGAGCCGCGGCGACACCGCCGCGCCGACGGCATTGTGGGCCCGGTATCCGGCGCTGAGCTGAAGGGTCTTTCCGGCGGCGTGGTACAGGCGCGTATCGGCGTCCCGCACCACGTATCCCGCATGCACCAGCGTCTCCAGCATCCGCAGGATGGTCGCCTTGTCGAGATCGACCATGCGGTGGATCTCCGCCAGGCTGGCCCGGCCCGACAGGCGATTGACCGCCGCCAGCACGTCCAGGCAGCGCAGCACCGCGATCACCGGGCGGTATGACGCCACCCTCACCTCCCAGGCGGTTGCGTGACTATTTTCAACAGATGAAATTCTATTTCATTTACACCCTAGCAGCCTCGCACCAGAGTGCCAACCGACTTCACAGGCACCCGAAGAACAAGCGGAGGACTCACCGGTGGACTTCAGACTGACCGAGGAACAGCAGGCCCTGCGCGACACCGCGCGCCAATTCGCCCAGACCGAGATGCCGGCGGTGGCGAAGGAACTCGAGGAGAAGGACGAGGCGATCTCCAAGGAGTGGCTCAAGCGCTATGCGGAGATGGGCTTCCTCGGAATCAACGTCTCGCCGGAACTGGGCGGTCTCGGCCTCGGCAACCTGGAAGCCCTGATCGTGCTGGAGGAATTCGCCAAGGTCTCCCCCGCCGTCGCCTTTCCGATCTTCGAGAGCTCGGTCGGCCCGATCCGTGCGGTCGAACACTTCGCCGGTTCCGAGCTGGCCAAGTCGGTGGTCCCCAAGGTGTGCGCCGGTGAGATCGTCTGCGCCGTCGCCATGTCCGAGCCCGATGCCGGCACCGCGCTGACCGACCTGAAGACCCGCGCCGTGCTCGACGGCGACCACTACATCCTGAACGGTCAGAAGCGCTGGTGCTCCGGCGGCGGCCATTCCGACAGCTACGTGGTCTACACCAAACTCTCCGACGAGCCCGGCGCAAAAGGCATCGGCGCGCTCTATGTGGAGAAGGACCGCGACGGCGTCTCGTTCGGCCCGCGCGAACGGCTGATGGGCTTCCGCGGCATCCCGTCGGCCGACATCTTCTTCGAGGAGGTGCGCGTCCCGAAGGAGAACCTGATCGTGCCCGCCGGGGGGTTCCGCAAGCTGATGGAAGCCTTCGACCTGGAACGCTGCGGCAATTCCACCATGTGCCTCGGCATCGCCCAGGCCGCGCTGGACCAGGCGCTCGACTACGTGCAGGAGCGCAAGGCGTTCGGCAAGGAGCTGGTGGAGTTCCAGGCGGTCCAGATGAAGCTCGCCGAGATGGCCCTGAAGGTCGAGGCGTCCCGCCTGCTGATCTGGCGCGCCGCCCAGAACGCCGAGGACGGCCTGCCGAGCATTCTGGACAGCTCGCTCGCCAAGTGCTTCTCCAACGAGATGGTTCGCGAGGTGACCGGTGCCGCCCTGCAGGTCATGGGCGGCTACGGATACGCCAAGGAATATGGTATGGAGCAGCGCATGCGCGACGGCTGGGGATGGGGCATCGCCGGCGGCGCCATCGACATTCAGAAGATCAACATCGCCAGCGCCCTGGTGGGAAGGCGGTTCAACCAACGCGCCTGACCGGGCGCAGCCGGGGGACGGGATTGCATGGATCGTAGAGGCCTGCTGCGCACCCATATCGACCTGACGACCGCGAGGGTACTGGAGATCGGCGCCCTCGCCGTTCCCCTGGTGGCACCGGACGAAGCGGCCGTGGAGTACGTCGACCACCTGGATACCGAGGGTCTGCGGACCGCCTATCGCGGGCATCCGGGGGTCGACATCGACAAGCTCGTGGACGTGACCTACGTGTGGAACGGCGGCACGTTCGCGGAGGCGATCGGCAAGACCGGGGCCTTCGACGCCATCGTGTCCAGCCATGTGTTCGAGCACCTGCCGAACCCGATCCAGTGGCTGCTCGATGCGCGCCAGGTTCTGGTGCCCGGCGGCCAGATCTACATGGTGGTGCCGGACAAGCGCTTCACCTTCGACAAAAACCGGACCAAGACGCGGGTCGGCGACTGGGTCGAATGGTACCTGGAGAAGCTGTCCCGGCCGAGCACCGGACAGATCTACGACTACCATGCCGAAGTGGTCAATGTACCGCCGGGATACGGTTGGAAACCGGAGCCGGCAGGTGGGTTCCCCCGGATCTATGACCCGGGGATGTCCATGGAACAGGCCCGCCGAACCGCCGAAACCGGCGTCTACATCGACGCCCATTGCAGCGTCTTCACGCCGGTCAGTCTGCTGGCGCTGTTCGAGGAAATCGATCGGCTCGACCTGTTTCCCTTCGAGGTGACGCACGTCTATCCGACGGAGGCGAACGACATCGAGTTTGCGCTCGTGTTACGCGCCAGCGAACCGCCGTCCGCCCCGCAATTCACCCGCGAGATCGACCAACAACTCGCGCGCGAAGCCGGATATACCGGCGCATTCGGCGCCGGCGGATTCGCCGCCGCCCTGGAAGCGGATCCCGGCCTGCGGGCGAGACATCAGGAACTCAAGCAGAAGTGGATGTCGGAAGCGACCACGGCGCGGGCGCGGGCGCCATTTCCGAACCTCGACCCGACCCTCCACGACGACAGTCCCGGACCGACGGATCCACGGATCGCCAAACCCGGGTTCTTCAGTCTCTGGAAGCCCCGCGGCCGCTGACATCGAAGTAGTTGGCCGCCCCGTCCGGCTCGTTCCGGGTCGTTGCGCCGTGGTCGCCCTCGCGCGACACCGAGTACCCCAGGCTTTCCGCCCAGGCGCTCGCCATGCGGCCGTCCATCCGCTCCATCGTCTCGACCCGTTCGAGCTCATTGCGCCATTGCCTGGCTGAAGTCAGCCTGGCGTCGAGCGGATAGATGCACAGCAGAATTCGCCGGATCTCGTCGCTCTGCAGACGCATCGGCAGAACGAGCCGGTCATATCCGAACGACTTGGTCAGGATCTGGAACTCGCGGCGATAGTAGAGCGCGCTGCGCGTCTCCACGCTCTTGAGCAGCGCCCGACCGACCTCGCCGGCGACGTCCTCACTGTAGACCTCGTTGATGAGATGGCCGGTGGGGTCCTCGCCCAGCAGATTCTTGAGCGCCTCGCCGACCATCAGATAGCGGGCACGGATCGGAAATCCGGCGGGCAGGTCGGGATCCCGCGCCGCCGCCGGCGCGACGTCAAGGAGAGCAATATTGTCGAGACAGTCCGGCATGTCGTGGACCGCCAGATCCTTCTGCCTGGGCGGCCCGCCATCCTGATCGGCCTCGCGCCAATACTCGTACAGGCCGGCCATCTCCGGGCGGTGGATGGCGGAGAGCGACAGGTACTCGGCCGTGTTCGACCAGATGCGGAAACGCGACATTAAGCCTGGGTGTTCGTTTGGAACGCCCCTAGACCTAGTGCGGACGCGCCCGTTCGGCAATGGACGCTTGCCACGCCGACTGACTGGCCCGCGTCGCCGGGGTTCGAACTCCTGAAAAAGAGCACATCCGGGGATTATTCTTAGATAGATTAACAATTGGTATCGAACAACCATACAGTGACATGACACACTGGGACCGGACTGCGCTTGCCGAGATCCCAACCGCCCACCTGGTTTTCCTTAGGCGTGCTCGAAGACCGGAAGCAGGCCTTGGCGAAGGATGAATTGTGTCAGCGATCGATCTGGAAACTTTGACATCGGGCATTCTCGACGATGAGTTCGACATATCTGAACAGCCTTCTGCGGGCCGTCGGCGCCGACCCGCCGGTCATCCTCCGCGATCCGCCCGAGGCGGCGATTGCGAGCGCCCGCCTCCGCTCGCTCTTCCAATACTGGGAGACCCTTCCCCGCGGCGACCGCCTGCCGCTGACCGCGGCAATTGATGGCCTGAAGATCGGGCCGGCGCTGGGGATCGTGATGCTGCTGGAACCTCTGGAGGAGCCGTTCGAGTACCGCTACCGCCTCTATGGCAGCGAAATCGCGTTGGCGAGCAAGCTGGAACTCACCGGCAGAACGACGGCGGCGATTCCCTCGGCCGAAATGCGGGCGTTCTTTCGGGCGACCTACGCTGCGACCATCCGGTCGGGCCGTCCGCTCCTGTGCTCTCACCGACCGCCGGCGGGCTTCGGCATAACCTGCTGGTGCCGCCTCATCCTGCCGTGCGAGGACGGTTCCGGCCGGATAGACCGCCTCCTGGTCGGCAACGAACCCGCCATTCCCTCGCTGGTCCGCCGCCGCCCCTGGCCCGACGTCTGACATGGCCCGAACTCCGAACCGACACGACGAAACCGCAAGCCGGGCCGCGTGACTTCAACCACGCCCGGCGATGGAGGCATCAGCGATGGGGATAACAGGGAAGTGGTAGCGGAGGAGGGAAGCGTTCCACGCCCCGCTAAGCCATTGATTTCATGAAGTTCCTTGAGCACCACTTGGTACAAAAGTGTACCAGACGTTAGCACCCATTCCGCCGTCGCGCTACGGATGCGGTTCCTCTGCTTCAGCTATTGCCCATTCAGCTTCCTGAAACGCTTCTATACAAGAAACAGTCTCCTCAACCCTCGCTGGACCATGCAGCCAGTGCGCCCCGAGGTGTCCGAGTGCCTGTCCGATAGGCTCGGCAGCATGGATCCCAATGTCGACAACCACGATAGCCCCACCGACGATCAGTACGGCTAAGCCGAGTTTTGCCGCGCTCTTGATGACACACTTGGTATCGACAAACAGCTGTAGGAGTTCGACCACCACGTGTGGGTTTCTGTGAACCGTAATCCACCCGTCGGCGAGGATCCGATCTCGGAATGCTCGGGTGTCACCGGGTTCACTCAAAATCGAGCAAACCTCTTCAAGCTGTCGTTCAAACAGATCGCGATACTCGGCTCCGGCAGCAACCGGATCGTCTACCACCTCTGCGTCGGCCCAGCCAAGGAACTCCAGAAGAAGTTCATGATCGACTGGCTCGTCGGTTTGTCGCCAACGCGGTATAGAAACTACCCGGACCGTAACTTGTGCTTTGCCACGCGAGCGGATCTCGTTCCAAAACGTTGATCGAATGCGGAAGTTGGGGCCTGGACGTGGCAAGGCCCCTTCATGGAACTGCCTAGCCCTGCCCCTTGGCCAAGTCGGCTCGTCGGCCACTTCAAGTTCGATAGCCTGACCATCTTCGGTCGTGAGGAGATTGCCCTCCTCATCAGAGAGATACCTCCCATCCGGAAGCTCTTCTGGTTCGCGCGCGCTCGTAATCTCTTCATCAACGTTAGCAATCGCACCAGGTGTCTCAGCCAAGCGAGCTTGATGAGGGGTCCACTCGACCAATCCGTCCCGGGTTATCTCATTGACGATACGGTCGATGAGGTAATCGGGAAGAACGTCATGGTACTCGCCCGACAATACGTCCATAGGCTCGAAGGGCCCGCCCCATATCCACTGATAGCCGCCTTCTGCGCTTTCATAGGGCAAACTCTCAGCTGGGTCTTCGAAATTCTCCCGCCACCAGTTCACCACTGCATCGACGACGTCTTGGTCCGACATCGTTTCAAGCATCTGGCGGTTCTCAATAGGAAAGGGGGTTCGAGCAATCTCCATGTCGTCCATCACCTATCGTCTTTGCGTGTTTTTCCTACTAGTCGTTGACACCATGCCTTGCAAATCCTTCCACTGACAATGCGAACTCCCGGACAAGCGCATATCGACGCTCACGCGAACGCAACCGTGTTGACGACTGACGCAGCACACCCAGCCGCGCAAGCCGATGTGAGATGACCGACAACTCCTCATTGATAGCGGACAAGCCGCCGTGCACGGTCAGAAGTTCAAGTACCTGGGCCACTAGATCGGATCGCCCTTCACAGGCTTCCGCGACCTTCCCCGCGAGATCGAAGTAGGACGCAACATCATCGTCTGCACGCTCTGGGACAAGGTCGGCCGCCCCGAGAACCCTGTTCAGCCTGTCCGCTCCATCTTCACGAACGGCGGCGAGGTAATCGGGTAGGCTTGCGAAGTCCCGAGGTATGCCGACAAGGCGACTTCGGAGCATCTGCCGCAGGTTCCTTTGATACCGAACCTCCAGACGTAGTCGGTCATGTTCCTTGGCATAGAAGGCCACTTCGATTGCGCTCTTGTCCTCCCCAAGAACCGATACGGCGGCTTGGACCGCATTGTGACGTGTCCGATGCCGGATACCGGTGGCCTGTGAGGAGTGAGATGAGCGACCTGTCTCGTAAACCGTGACCTCCAACGCCTGGGCGACCGCCCGCAGTCTCGGTATGAACGCATGGACAGCCGAGAGGGCTTGAGGTTGACGGAACTCCCACGCTACTTCCGCCTCGGGCACCACGACATCGCCCCACCGCCCTTCGGCCAACTGTCTCGTCATGTCGGCGGATGCCAGCGCCGCTCCGATCTCAGCATCGATCAGGTCCCGAACCTTCCCGAAGTACACCCCCGCATACTCGATCCAGTCGCTGGGATGGGCAGCCATCTGAGCGGGCACCATGTTGTCGGACCGATCCAGCGACCAGTTGCGGATCGCAGTCTCACGCCGAGGATCGGCCGATAGTGCTTCCGCCGCCGGCATGTCACGGACCTGGTCGAGACCAAGACCTCGATGAGCCGCGAACCTGATTGGATTGAGCCAGAGGCGTATCGAGGCGTTCATGCGAGGGCCGCGTCCGTTGAAGCTGATTTCTCCGCTGAACAGCCATGGGGAACTAACGCCAGTTGGCACTTGAAACCGGTTTCGTGAACCAGCGGCGATCGGTCCGCTGCGGCGGAAGACCGAAGACCTGCCGAATGCGTTCAGGAACGACCCGATATCGGAAGTGCTGGGGAATGAAAATGAGTAGCTGTTGACCCTGATGTGAAGCCGATCAATGAAGGCATCACTTGCCGACACATCTCTTTCCGGATCGAACCTGTCGAGCCGGTACCGTTCCCGTCTTCTGGCGGGGAGTGCCATGTTACCTTGTCCCTCTACACTAGGGTTTCACCCTCTATACTTCCTCTGTAGAGGGGGATCATCCAGAGCAAGCATTGCTGATCGAAGCACGTAGCAACAGGTTTCGCACGCCGGTAGCCGTCCATGCTCCCCCACGCCTCGTCGCGACACCTCTGGCGGTCAGCGTCCGAGCGATACCCTGAAGCGACGTGACGCCAGAGCGTCGGATACCCTCGATCAACGGCACTATGTTCGCAGCGAACTGGTCAGCCTCCGCGACTAGACGCTCCGATCCAGCGAGAGACGCCTGCCGCTGCACGTCGGCAAGCATCGGGTTCGCGAAACCGAGTGGCGTGCCCCGTGCCTTTGCGGAGGCGAGTGCCGCCCTGGTTCGCTCTGAGATCATCTCCCGTTCATGCTCAGCCACGGCGGCAAGTATGTGGATGGTGAGGCGGTTTGCGGTTGGCATATCGCAGGCCACGAAGTCGACGCCGCTCTCCATCAGCCCAGACACGAACGCGACGTTCCGAGCGAGCCGGTCGAGCTTCGCTATGATCAAGCGTGCGTTCTGTTTCCGGCACGCCGCCAACGCCCGCGCGAGTTCAGGCCGGTCGTTCCGCTTGCCGCTCTCAACCTCGACGTACTCCGCGACCGGCTCTGTTCCGAGGCCGCGAAGGTACTCGTCCACGGAACGGCGTTGAGCATCCAGCCCGAGCCCGCTGCGTCCCTGGCGGTCCGTTGAGACGCGGAAGTATGCGATGAAACGAGTTTCAGCCAAGAACGCCACCGAACGAGGGAACTGTATAAAACCCTAACCCACGTTCGGATTTTTAACAAGGAAATCAGTTGGTTAAAGAGCTTTCCCAGGAAACCCTTCATACCAAGCGGCATGGCTGCCTTCGTGATCGGGATCGCCTGGCTGTGTGAGCGTACCCCTTGGCTTTGCGTAGGTCTTAATGGTCCGAGAAGGCCGTTCATGCCACTGGATGTTCACGGCCCATAGTTTCGGGAAGAAGTAGAGCGACCCATAGGGCAGGTGATCGTGTATCCACCAAGCCAGCCGCCGCCAGTCACCTTGCTCCCGATACCGATCCCAGACCCATGGGATCGCGATGCAGGCTGTCGCTCCCAGGCAGCCATCCGCATCACGATAGTCCCAGATATGGTGGCCGTAGTTCGCTTCGTTCGACGAGCAATTCAGGCCGTTCTTGTTGCCGTAGTCGTTCACCTCGGGCGACCGGTAGGCAGAACGTACGTGGATACGCCCGAACGTGGCTTGCAGGGGCTCCAGCAACTCCTCGCATAGCCGCGTTCCCGCCTCGATTGCGACATCTGGGTGGTGCGGGATGTTCGGGATACCGAAGAAGTCGGCGATCTCCGAGTGCAGGAAATCCCGCATAAAGAAGTTCTCCGAAAGGCGAACCCGTCCAAGGTCTTCCAACGCCTTGATGTTGGCGGGTTTCTTCATACGCCCGCCCCAACCGTTCCGAACTCCGCCGCGAGAAAGTCGAGTGTCGCTGGGTGGGTCAGCTTGCAGACGACGTTCTGGTTGGCGAACAGTCCTTCTGTACGCTTGGCCTCGCTGATCGGAACGGTTTTCTTCCAGTCGACCGCGACAACGTAGTCGGCTGTTTCTGGATCATCTTTGTTGCGGAACAGCTGTGGCTCGGCGAGATCAACGTCGGTAAGAGGCTGCCCGTCTTCGGTCACGAAGTTCTTGGCCATGATCGATTGGCCCTGAACGATCCCGAACCCGACATAGCCTCGCGCTTTCTGGTAGACATAGATGGGATCGCCGGGGTTCAGCTGTTGTAGGCGCTGGGAGTAAAAGCGCCCACCTCCTGCGGCGATGAAGCCATACTTGCGCATGTCCTCCCAACTACGGACGTCCACGTCATCGCCAGCGTTGACGTAGTAGTAGCCAGTCCATGGCGCCTTCTTCTTGCTCTCGGACCGTTCGATGACCTGTTGCTGGTCCATGAGCCAGTCCGTGGCGAGCATCTGCTGGCCGTTCTCCTCGAACATCGTGAAGAAGGCTGTGTTGATAGCCACGCCGTGTACGTTGGCAAGATACTTCACGATCCGCTCCGAAGACGCATCGAACTCGCTGGCGACGATTATCATGTTGTGGTTGCCGTTCAGGGTCTCCGGTAGGGAGGTCTCGAACCTTTCCTTGAATGCATCGGTCAGAGACCCATTGAGCTTCTTGTTCGCGATCTCATGCACGTCCTTGGTCGTCAGTCCAGCGACCCAACTCGCGTAGTCGAGCACCTGCGCGATCACCTCGCGAGGCGTACGGTCGCGCTTCAACTCGATGATCGAAAGGTCCCCCTCTCGGTCGATGGCGAGGATGTCGATCCGCCCGCCATTCTCGATCGTTACCTCGCGGCCGATTACCAAGACGTCCAGGCCGACGATGCTGGGGTCCTTCGCGACCCAGCCTTGCAACATCGCCTCGTTGGCCAGCGAGGACCGCTTGACCCGAACGAGACTGCCACCATCGATCTTGTAGAGAGTGGTCACTGCAGCAGTTCCTGGGGAAGTGCGCTCGTCAATTCAGCCGCACATGAAAGTGCTGTCTTCGCAAGCTCCCGCTCGCGGTTCACCTTACGGCACAGTTCCTCAAAAGCGAGTTGTAGGTCTATGGGCGGCACTATCACTTCGACAGAACGGAGAGCGCCAAGCGTGATTTCCCGGAATGTCGCCCCTTTCAGCTTCGCATCAACTCTCGCCTGGAAACCCGCAGTGCGTATCTGCTCGAACATGAACAAAGTGCCTACAACATCTGCATTGCATGCTATCCGGGCAGTCCCTTGCGTGAGATTGGCACCATCTAACTCTGGTCCGGCGATTGCGGCCGCGCCAACACTCGCGCGAATGCTGAATACGATGTCGCCGCTCCTGATGGCGCTTCGACGGTATGAGGCTGCGATCTCTGGAGATGTTCGGGCCAAGTTCTGGGCGGCTATGGACCACTCTTTGATGTCGCCGGACTTGACGTATGGCACCCCTCCCTCAACGTGAGGCCCGGCTTGGACGATGCCATACGTGATCTGCCTAGAAGGATCTACGGCGTCTTCCAACGCAATCGTTCGCATGCGTTTCGGGTTGGCGATTGGGTCGCCGAACATCTCCAAGAAGACGGAGCGGAGGAAGGTGTCGGCGTGGGCGAGGGCTTGGGCGCGTTTGCGGCGGATGGCGTCGGCCTTGTCGAGGATGGCGGCGATGCGCCTCTGCTCCTCCAGCGGCGGTAGCGGGATTTCGAGTTCCCGAAGCACGTCGAGGGTAATGCCTTTGACCGTCGCTCCCTTCGCTGCTGATAGAAGTATTGGGGCGCGAGAGAGCAGGACATGAAGAAGGAAACCACTGTCCAAGTTGGCCGATGGGAACAAGGCTTTGAGGTCTTGGTTGATTGCGAGGGTGACCTCATTGATAGCAGCCTTGCCAACGGCCATTCTTGTTGGAACGATCACATTCCCGGCTGGGATAACATTCGTCGCTGAAGCTTCAACCCCCTGTTGTGTGATGCTCTCTTGGGTATTCCGCAGCCTTATGGTGTCAAAGTCCTTCACAGTCGCCCAAGGGATCGGACCACCCCAGAAGCGGTCAGTCTTTCGATCAGGCGTGCCGCCGCCGACAACCCGGACGATGTCGCCCAAGGGAATTCGTGGCCATTCGCGACCAACCAACTCGCGTGTTTCAGATACAGCGATCATTCCGCCGCCTCGGTCTGCGCTGTCAGCTCGATCCGGTCTAACCCGGCGTCCTTGAGCATGGCCTCTAGCTCGTCGATGTCCGCCGCGATCTCGGCTTCCAGCACCTTCATCTCGGCGAGTATCTGCATCGGCGGGTCGTACGCCTCCGCCTCGTAGACCACTTTCTTGTAGCGGCTGACGGAGAGGTCGAACTTGTTCTCGCGAATTTCCTCGACCGGAACCCAGAAGCCCTTCTTGGTCCGGTCCGCATGATCGACGTTCGCTGCGTTCCGCTTCCGCCAGCGGGCGAGCGCATCGGGCAGGTCGTTGGCGGCGACGGGGTTGCGCCGGTCGTCGAGGGACAGTCCGTCGGCTTCGACCTCGTAGAACCAGACCCTGTTCGGTCCGCCCGCCCTTGGTGAAGACCAGGATGGCCGTGGAAACGCCCGCGTAGGGGCGGAACACACCCGAGGGAAGCGAGATCACGCCTTCAAGTTGGTTCTCATCCACCAGCTTTTGGCGGAGCCCCTGATGGGCTTTGGAGGAGCCGAACAGGACCCCATCCGGCACGACCGTTGCCGACCGCCCACCCAGCTTCAACATCCGCAGGATCAGGGTAATGAACAGCAGCTCGGTCTTCTTGGTCTTCACCGTCGCGGTGAGGGAGCGGTGCACATCCTCCTCGTCCAGAGAGCCCTTAAACGGCGGATTGGCGAGGATGATGTCGAAGGCGTCGCGGGCGCGCTTGGGAAATCGCTCGGTGAAACCGGTTGCAAGCGTGTCCTGATAGTGGATGTCCGGCGCGTCGATGCCGTGTAGCAGCATGTTCATGGCCGCGATCCGCAGCATGGTGCTGTCGAAGTCGAAGCCGTGGAACATGTGACGGCGCACATGGTCCATGTGCGGTTCCAGCAGATCGCCGGAGTAGGATTTCGCACCCGTCGCCGGGTCCACATGGACCTGATCGGGCGAGGTGTAGGTTTCCCAGAGATACTGGGCCACACCCACGAGGAAGCCGCCCGTGCCGCAGGCCGGGTCGCCGACGGTTTCGGTCGGTTTCGGCTCCAGCATGTCCACCATAAATCGGATGATGTGGCGCGGTGTACGGAACTGGCCGTTGATGCCGGCGGTGGTGAGCTTGCTCAGCAGGTACTCGTACAGATCGCCCTTGCTGTCGTCATCCTCCAGCGGGAGCGCGTCCACCATGCCGACGGCGGAGACCAGCAGGCTCTCCTTCTGGATAAGCAGCTGGGCATCCTTCATGTACTCGGCATAGACGGCGCCATCGATCGCCACGTTGCGGAAGTGCGGAAACACCTCGTCACGGATCAGCGGGAGCATCTGGGTCGAACGCAGGTCCTTGAACTTCGACCACCGCAGATGCTGCTGATCGTCCGCGAACAGGAAGTCCTGCGCCTTGCCGGTGCGCATGTTGATCCGCTCCAGCTTCTGCTCCCGCAGGTCCAGCATCCGGGCGAACATCAGGAAGGTGATCTGCTCGATGACTGTCAGCGGGTTGGTGATCCCGCCCGTCCAGAACTCTTCCCACAGCTTGTCGACTTGGCTCCGCAGTTTGCCGGTGATCATGTTCTAGGCCCCTTGGTCGCCCGCCGGTTGCGGGCCTGTTGTTGGCTGGAACGATCTCACGATCTCCAGCAAGTCGTCGATCTGACTGTCATCGGTGAACACGCCATCCGGGCCCGCCGGATCGACGCGAGTGAAGGGTTGATCGTACAGCTTGTCGATCTCGACATCGCCATACTTCGCGATGTGGTTTTGGAGCATCCCGAGAAACCGGGTCTGCTTGGCGGTCAGCGCGGGATACCGCTGTGCGAAGTCCGTGAAGCGGGCGCGCACCGCTTCCTGGTCCATCCCGATGATGGTTCGTAGGATGTGGTCGAGTGGCAGCGCCAACTCGGCGTAGAACTCCGCGAGGACGGAGAGGTCCACGTCGGGATGCTGCGTAAGAACGAGCGAAGTCAGCGTCGTCAGGTCCTGTTCCGTGACCGGCTGACCTGCTCTGATCTTCTTAAGCGTCGGGTTGGTCTCGAACAGCTCCGCTAGTGCGTGTTCGACCCTTTGCCGGTATGCCGCCATGTCGATGGACTTGATCCGCGTGAGGCGTTGCTGGCGGGCAACGTCCGTGTCTTCAACATCGATCACGCGCGGCGGGACGGGCCCTCCGCCCGTGCTCTTGTCTCGGAACTGCATGATGCCTCGCAGTTCCAACCGGACGTCCTCCAGTGCCTCCGCCGTGACGCCGCTCCAGAAGTCAGGTTTGCGGACAGCGCGGATCGTCTCCGCCTTCTCCTTGACCTGGTTGAGGTTGAACTGGAGCCCGTTGACTTGGTTCAGCAATTCGTCCTTGAGGTCCTGAAACGTCGCTGCTCCAGTAAGATGTGCGGTCTGCAAGCCGCAAATCAGCAGGTCGAAGCGGTATGCATCGGCGAGCCCTCGGATGTTGACCCACTTCATCAAGGGAGCGATGTCGTTCCGGATCGAAGCAACCAGCACTGGGGCAAAACCCTCGATTGAACCCGGTTTCAGGGCGGTTTGCCGAGCCTTCCACTTCTCCTGAACCGGGATGCTGTCATCCGGCAGCGCGACGATGTCAGCCCGGATCAGCGCAGCGATCCAATCGAAGGTCTTCGGTTGTGCCGCCTTCAGTGCGGCGTCCGCGAGGTCCAGGCGCGCCTCGAAGACCTGCTGGAGCAAGGGGCGTCCTTGGCTCGGTTCCGCCTCCTGCTTGTTCTGCTCGAAGAACTCGAAGTTCTGCCAGTGATCGAAGATGCGGAAGACGGTCTTGTGCTTGCCGGGACCGAACAGGTCCGAGCAGAGCCGCGTGCCACGCCCAATCATCTGCCAGAACTTGACCTTCGACTTCACCGGCTTGGCGAAGACGAGATTGACGATCTCCGGCACGTCGATACCGGTGTCCAGCATATCCACGGAGATCGCGATGGTGAGGTTCGGGTTATTGCCCTCGCCCTTGAAGTCGTCGATTAGCTGCTCGGCGCGCGGGTCGTAGTTGTCGATTACCTGACAGAACTTGCCGCCGTACTGCGGGTACATCTCGTCGAACAGTCCTTGAAGCAGGATCGCGTGCTGGTGGCTGCGCGCGAAAATGATCGACTTTCCCACTTGCTGGCCGGTCTCATCCTGGATGCCGTGCTCCATCAGGTTCCGGATCACCATGCGGTTGGTGTCCTTGTTGAAGACCTGGGCATCGACCTGCTGCGCCTCATAATCGAGGCTCTGTGCGTCCTCTCCGTCTTCCTCAAGTGCCTTCTTCTGCTTATCGGTGAGTTGATCGTACTTCACGCCCTGGCGGAGGAACTTGGTCGTGTAATCGTAGACCTCATAGGGAACGAGGAACCCTTCCTCGACTGCGCGCTCCAACGGGTAGTGGGCGGTCGGGTCCTGGTCCTTGCAGCCGAACAGACCGTATGTGTTGCGGGATACGAACTCGACCGGTGTGGCGGTCAGACCGATCTGACCGGCGTCAAAGTAGCGGAACAGGTCACCATAGACGTTGTAGACGCTGCGGTGGCTCTCGTCGGCGATGATCAGATCGAAATACCCGACGTCGAACCCTCTGAATACTCGCATCATTGCTGGATAGGTTGCGATGTGGATGCGTGCCGTGTCGTTTCTCGACCGCTGTCCTTCAACCATGGTGATCGGCTCGTCGAGATACTCGGCGAACGCATTCTTCGCCTGCTTGCGAAGCTCTCGGCGATCACAGAGAAACAGGACGCGGCGGACCCACTTCGCGCGGATCAGCAGTTCAGCCAAGGCAACAGCAACGCGCGTTTTCCCTGTACCCGTCGCCTGTACGATCAACCCTCTACGGTTCTTCTTGGAGAATGTTTCCGAGACACGCTTGATCGTCTCGATCTGGTACAGCCGTCCAGCGATTGCCGGGTCAGGTGACAACAGCGCGAGGTCTTCTTTGTGCTCCCGCTGGAAGCCGACAAGGTATTCAAGGCTGTCCTTCGCGTAAAAACCGAACAACTTGCGCGGCGGATATCCACCCGCATCGTCCCACATCCAGATGTCGTAGCCGTTGGTGTAGAAGATCACAGGGCGCTGGAGATGGGATTTCTCCAGCGCATCGGCGTAGAGCTTCGCTTGGTGACGCCCCGTGTCTGGATCAACGGCAGTCTTCTTCGCCTCGACAACGGCAAGCGGCCTGCCATTGTCACCCCAGAGGACATAGTCAGCGTAGCCAACACCTGTCTTGGTCGGTTGGCCGGTCAGCTCTTGTTCTTGCGTAACATCGCCCGTATTCGCTCCGTCAACGCCAACATCCCAGCCTGCGTCCACAAGCGCCTTGTCGATCAACCGCGCACGCGTATCGGCTTCGGTGAAAGATAAGAGATCGGCTGTAAGCTGACCCTTCTGCTGGATGGCTTGTAGCTCGGCAACCTTGAGCTTGGCTTCTTCGTATTCGGCTTTCAGCTGATCGTGCTCTGAGACGACCTTCTCGAGTTCCGCATTGCGAGCTTCAAGTTCATCGGCGAGGGCCTTCGGATCGTCTGGCTCCGTCGGGGCCACGTACGCCGTCAGATCTTCCTTCTTCCTCCCGAGGACGGCCATCGCCATCCAGGCGGACAAGAGCGCCGCTTCCTTCACGAGCCATAGAGCTGTCTGGGTGTCAGCATTGCCGCCATGGGCTCCGGCGTTTCCGTGCTTGCGCAACGCGTGGAGCTTGTTCCGCACCCCTTGCGGGATTGCTTGCTCGAAACTGGAGTGAGTCAGAAGATCAGCAAAGGCACGAGAGTAGGGGCGGTCCAGCTTGAGGCGCAGGTATAAGGCGCCCGTGAACTGCTCGCCAAAGGTGCGAAGCTTCACAAGCGAACTGGCCGGATCGCTGTAGGCGTACCGCTCAGCGAAACCGCCGAGACTGGCAAGTTCCGGATAACGATCACGAAGGTGTTCGAAGTTCTGAGACAGCAAGCCGAATCCCCCCCAACTGCTGTCGGTGATCTTCGATGTTCGCCTGAGCCGTTGCAACCATCGGCAGTCAAAAACGGTAGCGGCTAGTGTTCAACCTCGATCCGAGGTGTCGAAAGTGCCGTCGCTACGGTCTCTGAGTGTCCTTTCTTTAGGGAACGCTTGGAATACCGTGCGGATATGTCTCTCGGAAGGGGCGAAGCATGTCTCTCGGCGTGAGTGTCAATGACGAGAACCAAGCCCCGGGATGTTCGTGCCTCCGAACAAGACCTAGCCAAGGCCCCGGCTTCCAGAAACGGGCGTGTAGGGCGTAGTGGCACCGCTTGCAGGCGGGCAGCACGCCACCGATGGGATCGCTGTAGTCCTCAAGGTGCATGAATATGTAGCCGCGACCGTCGAGGTTGGCCGGATCGCGGAAGCCGCAGATCGAGCACACGGTTGGACGGATTAGTTCGCCTGACCGCACCGCCGCGTTCTGGATCGGTGTGACCGCCCGTCGTTGGTTCCAGTTCCAGCCGTTGTACCAGCCCCGAACATCTACAAGGGGTTTAGACTGGTTCAGGGTTGGAGGGTCTGGTTGGTGCAAAGGTAGCGAAAGTTGAACGGCCATGGGTTCCGATACTCCGGTTGGGATATAGCATGTATCCCCTGGGTCTTCAGGCTGGAGCGATCGCAAACACCATCCATGACCGGTCTGTGCTGGAGAAGAACACGGAGGTCTTGATCCCATTCAGGCTGCCGGTAACCACCTCGCCGTTCGGTCCGCCCACGACCTTCGGATAGACCCCTTGGAGCCACGTGTTCGGCGCCTCGCTGCCACCGTACACGTTCCGCAGGATGGCTTGTGCCAAGAGGGCCGCGCTCGACCGTTGATCGTCCGGCCCCGCCATCGAGAACCCGATGTGAACCTTCTTCAGGTCCCCACGGGGGCCGAAGGTCTCAACGACCACACGCTGTGTCTTGGCGATGAAGACGATCCTGGGATCACCGTTTTCCAGTATCTCCCGAGGACCGATGTCGAAGTAGGTGGCCACGGCGTTGGTAAACACCTCGTCCGCCGACACGCCCAACGAGCCATCCTGGCCGGTGTACTTGAGAGCCTCAGCCACATCCCTGCTCGCCGGTTCCATATCGGTGCCTGGCACCCGCGACAGCTCTTGGTCGGACGCCGATGCGCCTCGACCGCCATAGGCAATCCCTATGCTGGCCATGAAACCCACTACGAAACCTCGCCGTCCGACCTCTAAACAACCGCTGGTCGCTTCCATTGAGGGAGCCTCCTACCTTGAAACGGGTTTCAACCAGACCCGAAATTTGATTTCGGCATCTCTGAACCTACCGTAACGCATTGCGTGGTCAAGCCGTTTCCCGGATTTCAAGATCGGGTATGAGTTCCAATTTGAAGGCCACCATCGCCGCACGTGTGAAGCTTGCCCGCGCCAAGGCGGGGCTGAGCCAGGAAGAACTCGCTTCGAGGATCGAACGGGTTGTGGAGACCATCTCCAACATCGAACGTGCACGGACGCTGCCGACCCTCGCAACGCTGGAGCTGCTTGCCCAGGAGTTAGGCGTAGCGGTGCATGAACTACTGGCTCCTCGGGACGCGAGTACCAAGAGACCATCCGCCCGCAGATCAGCCATCGAGACCAGGGCGCTCGCCGCGCTCAACCGAATGAGCGATAGCGACGCCGACATGGCTGCCGATGTCGTTCAGCTTATGGCGGACCGATTGGCTGCGAAGGAAGGCGCACGCAAGGCCACCTAAGGGCGGCAGCGAAGTGGTGCGCAGCAAGGCGCTCAAACACCTTCAGAGGCCGTCTGCAAGGCCCCTGGCGGCCCTTATGATCCCTTCTGATACAGGTGCGAGAGGTCCAGGCCGGGATAGGCGACTTTGCGGATCGCCTTGTTCAGCATCTC
Organism: Thalassobaculum sp.; assembly: GCA_048983575.1. Classification (GTDB taxonomy): domain Bacteria; phylum Pseudomonadota; class Alphaproteobacteria; order Thalassobaculales; family Thalassobaculaceae; genus Thalassobaculum. The sequence goes on from JBLZTD010000001.1 coordinate 4,200,487, forward strand.
AAGCTTGTGGCCCCGACCGTAACGGCCGTCCATGTTGTGCTGGTCGCTCCACCCGTTGATGGCCTTGCGCAACTCTTCAGACACACCACCGTCTCGTAACGCGTCGTTGAAGGAGTTCCGGAATGAGTGGAACACCTTCCGGCGATGGACCCACACGCCGCATCGCGCTGAGAACCGCTGGAACGTCTGAGAGTACTTGTCGGACGGTTTGCCGCCAGGGCGCTGTTTCGCCTCCGGGAACAGCCGTCCGCTTTCACGCGCTTCCGCCCATGCCAGGAAACCGATCCGTATCAGTGTCGGATGGATCGGAATGTCGCGGACGGCATGCTCTGTTTTCAATCTCTTCACGAAGGTGACGGGATCGTACTCGACCTCGTCCTCGTCGGTAATGGCAAGGTACGCGATCTTGCCTTCCTTCCGAACGTCGCCGCGTTCGAGTTGAAGTATCTCGTTGGCCCGTGCTCCCGAGAGCAGTGCTATGAGTGGAGCCCAGAAGACGTGCGGTGGCGGGGCCTTTCGGTTGCGGCGTGGCAACAACGGGTGGTTCGTAGGGTCGGCGTACATCGGGGCGTGGAAGAGCCGGGTGAGGTCGTCCGCATCGAACGGCTGGTACTTCTGCCCCTTGGCCTCATGCTTCTTCGCCCTTCTGGCAGGCTTTGGCACATCGACCTTTTCAGCCGGGTTGTCTGATCGCCATTCCTCGCGCACCGCCAGATCAAGGATGTTCCGCAGAACCGCTAGATGCTTCACCGCTTCACCGTGCCGGTTGGCAGGGTGCCCATTCTCGCGCTCATAGGCCACCGACGCCTCCTCCAGCGTGAGCCCTTTGAAGTGCTGGCCCACATACGCCGGCGTCCGCACGAACAAGGCCACCAAGTCCTTACAATCCTCTCGTTTCAAACGCTCGACCGGCGTCTCCGACCCCAGCTTCTCCAGCAACGCTCGCGTCGGGACATTGAACTGCGAAAGCCTGGAGGAACCGACTTCGACCCGCTTCCGCTTCAAGAAGGCCTCGACCAAGTCCCGTAGCGTCTTACCGGACCTGGATGCCGACAACGAAGGGGAGTTGTACGCCACGTTCACCGACTGGAAAAACGTGTCCTCGACGGCGGGAACCCTTCCGGTCTCCAACGCGGCAACACGGCGGTTGGCAAGCTCCAACTGAGCCCGTTCAATCAACCGGCAAAGCCGCTGGAACTCGACCTGTTTGACGATAGCGTCAGGAACGCGGAACTTCCGCCGGGACTGGTTCAAGAAGTCCGCCGGGGCAAGCCCATGGCTCACGAGAAGTTCAAGCGCGGTTCTGGGTGATCGCACTTCGCGACCGGCGGCTTGTTCGCGAGCAAGCTCCACGTCTGTGGCGGCGATGTCGAGCAGTTCGGCATAATCCGGATCATCCGGATCAACGAGGTATGACCGGTTCTGCCGGTTGGCCTCATCGGCTTCGATGAAGTAGCGCAGTGCGATCTGTTCAACATCGGTTCGCGTCAACTGCGGAACGGTGGTGTCAGCCGGCGTCTTCGCCGTGACCTGCCGCTCCTCCGCGAGCCTCCGCCGGAGCGCGTTGATCTCGGCATCCGTCTTCACGCCGAACAGGTGTGCGCGCTCCTTGATCTTGCTGGCGGGCAGAGCGTCAACGCGTTCTATCCACGCCGTCTTGCCAGCGAGTGTGCGCAGGTCCCTCGGCACGTTCCGGCGCAACTTCCGGCCCGCGCTGTCCTTCGTGAGATAGGGGATAGCTCCCAAGTCATCCATGCCCCGAACTGTACCACAAAAGTGTACCAGAGGGCGCCTGAAACCGGTTTCAAGCCAACGACTTGATGGAAGATCAACGACTTTTAAGGGAAGTGGTAGCGGAGGAGGGACTTGAACCCCCGACACGCGGATTATGATGCAGATGGTATTCGTTTAGATACCAGCACTTAGCCTGCAAAACCTCCGGCCAGATATCTCAGAAAATCACGGTTATCCACAGGGTTCTGCAAAACCTTAAGGCCGTGGTCTACGCGCGATCTGCCGATGTCTGATCCCACCGCTTTCCCGCTGACTTGGCCAACCGGCCGGCCACGCAAGCACCCCGGACGCCGGCGCCGCGGGAAGTTCAGCAAGCACGGCGCCCCACTCTCCGTGGCCGAGGCCCTTCAACGTCTGCAATGGGAGCTTGAGCGCTACGACGCTCGGTGGCCGGTGATCAGCACCAACGTTGAACTGCGGCGCGACGGCCTTCCTTACAGCAGCCGGCGAGAGCCGGACGATCCCGGCGTCGCCGTCTACTTCCACCGGGACGGCAAGCCCTATGTGCTCGCCTGCGACACGTTCGACCGTGTGCCGGACAACCTGGCCGCTGTAGCCGCCCACATCGAAGCCACCCGCGCGATCGAGCGCCACGGCGTCGCGACCGCCGAGGAGATGCTGCGCGCGTTCGAGGCTTTGCCGGCGCCCGATCAGGCGCGCGACTGGCGGGACGTCCTCGAGATGCGCGACACAGCGGGAATCACCGTCGAAATGGTCCGGGCCGCCCATCGGCGCCTGGCCCAGGAGCGACACCCAGACCGCGGCGGATCCGACGAGATGATGGCCGAGTTGAACGCGGCGAGGGATCGGGCGCTGCGGGAGGTCAGCGATGCTTGACCGCCTCACAAGCGCCGGCCGTGAAAGGCCTGAGGCTTGGGCCCCCAGACGAACCTCAACTTTAAATCGGAGGGATGAATGATCGTTGATCTGTTCGCGGGCGGCGGCGGCGCGTCGCTGGGAATCGAGATGGCCACGGGCCGCTATGTCGACGTCGCGGTGAACCACGATCCGGAAGCGGTCGCCCTTCACCAGCGCAACCACCCGTTCACCCGCCACTTCGTCCAGGACGTCTTCGAGGTCGATCCGGCGGAAGTCGCCGCCGGCCGGGAGATCGATCTGCTCTGGGCATCGCCCGATTGCAAGCACTTCTCCAAGGCCAGAGGGGGTGCGCCGGCCAGTCCGCGTGTCCGCTCCCTGGCCTGGGTTGTCTGCCGGTGGGCCGGGACGGTCCGTCCGCGCCGGATATTCATGGAGAATGTGGAGGAGTTCACCACCTGGGGGCCTCTGCGCCCGAAGCGCACCCACCGCAACCGCCTGGTGCTTGACGACAAGGGCCGCCCGGTCATGGTGCCGTGCAGGCGTGGCCGCGGACGGACCTTCCGCGCCTGGATCCGCCATCTGGAGCGTCTCGGCTACGCGGTCGAGTGGCGCGAGCTGATCGCGGCCGATTACGGCGCGCCGACGACCCGCAAGCGGCTGTACGTCATCGCCCGCTGCGACGGCGAACCGATCGTCTGGCCGGCTCAGACCCACGCCGACACGCGGCTCGAGCCGTCCGCCCGGCGCGGGATGAAGCCTTGGCGATCCGCCGCCTCCATCATCGACTGGAGCATCCCCTGCCCGTCGATCTTCCTCACCCGCGAAGAGGGCCGCAAGGCCGGGGTCAACCGACCGCTTGCCGACAAGACCATGGCCCGGATCGCCCGGGGCACCGACCGCTACGTGCTCAGGAACCCGCGGCCGTTCATCGTTCCGATCACCCACACCGGCGACCGCCGCACCCATGACACGCGCGAGCCGGTCCGCACCGTCACCACCGCCAATCGGGGTGAGCTGGCTCTGGTGATGCCGCACCTTGCCCGCCACTACGGCAGCGATGGCGGCACGATCGGCGACATCCAGGGACCGGCGGCGACCGTCACGACCCGGGGCACGCAGCAGCAGATCGTGGCGCCGATCCTTCAGAAGTTCCACGGGGAGCGGCACGCGGGAGAGGCACGGGGCTCGGTCCCGACCGATCCCGTCCCCACAGTCGACACCAGCAACCGGGTGTCGATCGTCGCTCCCTTGCTTGTGCCTCGATATGGCGAGCGCGAGGGTCAGGCGCCCAGGTCCCGCGACGTCACCCGCCCCATGCCGGCGGTGGTGCCGACGCAGAACGGCGCGCAGCTCGTGGCCGCTTTCCTGGCTCAGCACAATGACGGGCCGCGGCCAGGTCAACCTGGGCGATCCTGCGATGCGCCGGTGTCGACGATCACGGCGACGGGCTCGCAGCAGGCGCTGGTCACCGCCCACGTTGATCGCGCATTCGGCCGCACGGCGGGTGCCGGCGCCGCGGATCCGGTACCGACCGTGACCGAGCGCGGCAAGACCGCCGTGGTCGCCACCCACGTCGCGCGGCTCTACGGGTCGAACAAGACCGCTTCCGGCGGCTCGACGACGGCACCGCTGTCGACCCACACCGCCGGTGGCCGACACCACGCCGTCGTGGCAGCCTTCATGCAGAAGTACCACGGCACCGGCGGCCAGCACTCCGACATGGCCGACCCGTTCCCGACCGTGACCGCGGCCGACTGCCTGGCGCCGGTCACGGTGACCATCGCGGGCGACACCTATGCCCTGGTCGATATCGGCATGCGGATGTTCACGCCGCGCGAGCTCTACCGCGCCCAGGGCTTTCCCGACAGCTACGTGATCGACGCCGGCCTGGCCGGCAAGTGGCTGACCAAGACGGCCCAGATCCGGATGTGCGGCAACAGCGTCTGCCCGCCGGTCGCCGCCGCCATCGTCAGCGCCAACATGCGACCGGCCGCCATCGCCGCCGAGGTGGCGGCATGAGCGCTGGACGCCGGCCGGAGGCTCAATTGTGAAGGCGCCATGGAACGCTTCGTGGACAGCTGAGGACAGCTACGAGGTCCGCCCCTGTCGCTGGGCTGGAGGAAAGCTCGCGGTCTGGTCGCCGCACAAGCCTGGCGAAGGGAAGCCGGTCTTCGCCAAACCGCACATGGTCCGTCAGCGGCGATCCATCATCGAAATGCGCTGCACCGTCTGCGGCGAGAAGACCACGCCGGCGGATCGATGGTGGTTCGGGCTTGGCGTCAAGCAAGAGGGCTACTTCATGACAACGGAGGCCCCAGTTCACCGAGCGTGCGCCGACCTTGCGTCGAAGCTCTGTCCGCACATCCGCTCGCTCGACCTGACGGCTTCCCGGTTCCCTGCCAGCCCCTTCGTGGTGCTGAAAGCGCTCGTCGGAGGACCGGCCGTAGAGCGTGACTTCGGGCTGCGCATCACTCCTGACCGACCAGTGGTCGGGCACTTGAAGATCGCATGGCCGACCGGCGAACCCACCGGACCCCAGACAAACCTTCACAGCGGAGAAGAATAATGGACCTGTTCGAGCAGCCGGCAGCGCCGACCATCCAGGGCAGCGCAGAGTTCAGCCCGTGTGGCGAGCACCGTCTCCGCCTCGATCGCTGGTGGGCGGACGGCCCCCGCGCTCTGATCGGGCTGGCCAACCCGAGCAAGGCCGGTGGTGATGTGAACGACCCGACCGTTCACCGGGGCATGGCCCTTACGCGCGAGCGCGCGGCCGGCATGACCTATGTGAACTGCGACACCTACATCGCGACCAACCCGGATGATCTCACCGCATGGCGCCGTCGAATGCTGCGAGACCACCCGGTTGCACTGGATCGGATCGACCGCACCAACCTGGACCTGATCCGCGAGTTATCCGCCAAGGCAGCCATTCGGATCATCGCCTGCGGGAACCTCGTGCCGGCCGAGCGCCTGCCGTCATTCCTGGCCGCGCTATCGCTCGACGGCAAGCACCCGGTCTACTGCTTTGGCACTACCAATAGCGGTGCTCCGAAGCACCCGCTGGCCCGGGGCAAGTCGTTCATCAAGGCGAGCGACCCGATGGTGCTCTACCAGCCGGCCCTTGGACCCCAGATGAACCGCAGACGAGGAGAGTGACGATGCTAGCCACCATGCGGGCAGATTTCCCGATTGATGATCTCCCCCAAGGCCTCCAGGCCGCCCTGATCAACTATGACGGCTACCGCATGCAGTTCGGGTACGAGGCGGCAGACGCCATTGCCCGCGACAAGGGTGGGTGCCCCGCCGTTAAGAAGCTGCTCATGGGACTGCGACATATCACCCCGCGCGGCGCGACCCGGATCGCCACGAAGCACTCGCATGTCTGCCCGGTCTACTGCAGCCAGCACACGGACACCCTGCGCTCGCTCTCCGGTCTCTTCTATTGGACCGGGCCGTCCGAGGTGCGTCGTCGCCTCCTGCTGCTGGCGTGGCGCAAGGGCCGGTATCCCGCCGGACCACAGGTGGAAGGCGCCAACGGATGAAGCGGCACCCTGTGAGCGCTAACCCGTCGGACGAGAGATACACCCCGCCGGATATCTTCGACGCGCTCGGCATGATGTTTGATCTCGACCCCTGCTCACCTGGCCCCGGCCATTGGGTGCCGGCCCGCAACGTCTACACGATCGAGGACGACGGGCTGGCGCAGCCGTGGGCTGGGACGGTGTTCATGAACCCGCCGTCCGCCGAACGGCACGGTCATGTGCCATGGCTGAGGAAGTTTCTCGACCACGGCGACGGCATCGGCCTGGTCAATGCGCTCACATCGGCCGACTGGTTTCACGATCACCTGTATAGGGCCGACGCGCTCCTGTTCCCGCGAGGCAAGACCCGCTTCTTCGCACCGGGCGGCAAGCAGCTAGGTGCGCCTTGGACCGGAGTGGTCTTGATCGGCATGGGTGAACGGTGCGTCGCGGCGCTTCTCAAATCCGGGCTGGGCCTCTGCATGGTCCACGCCCCCGGACGTCAGACGGAAGACTCCGGTGGCTGAGGCGCGCGGTACATCGTCGGGAACCCCCGCCGCGGCTGACGCTTGGCCTCAAGCCGCCCGGCCGCCGCGAGCCGGGCACACGCCTCGATTTCCTCGGGCGTTATCGCTGAGCACCAGTAGGGTGTCGCGAACCGTTCAAGGGCTTCCGCGTCGGTCACTGCTTCCGGCCCTTCCCGATTCGCTCGCGGTCGACATACTGCTGCCACTCTGGCGGGTACGGCTCACCGGCCAGGATGCGGGCGCGCGCGGTGCTGACCGAGGTCTGGCCCGGCGGCGGGGTCTTCGTCCCATCCCAGCCTCGCGACAGGAATCCCCTGTGCCGGCGGATCTGCGGCAGGGAGATATCCGGATCTTCGATCAGCATCTCGCCCAGGTATTGCCATTGTTCCGGCGATATGGCCGGCCGGCGGCCCAGGACGCGCCCCTCGGACTTGAGGTGCTGCATGCGCGCTCGAGTGCGCTCGGAGATCAGGTCTCGCTCGAACTGCGAGAAGGCGCCGATGATGTTGAAGAACAGCGTGCCGTAAGCCGTGGTGGTGTCGATCGCCTCGGTGAGCGAGCGGAGCTGCGCGCCCTGCTCAGCGATCTGGTTCGCCAGTCTGATCAGGTTGGCGAGGTCGCGGCCCAGCCGGTCCAGCTTCCAGATGACCAGCACATCGCCCGGCCCCAGCACCTTGAGGCACTCCAGCAGCTCCGGCCGCTTGTTCGACGCGCCGGAGACCTTCTCCTCGTAGATCTTGCCGTGGTGAACGCCTGCCCGGATCAGGGCGGCGCGTTGCGTGTCGAGATTCTGGTCATCGGTCGAGACGCGCGCGTATCCGATGAGGTTCCACTGCACATCCGAGCTCATGCCAAGACGATACCATCTTCTCGTTTTCCGTGGATTCGGAGTTTCTACAAAGGGGGCGAACCTCTAGACGGAGCCCTCGGACGGAGACTTTCGCCCTCTGCGCTTCGCCGCGATGTGCCGGCGCAGGCCATCCTCCACCTGGTCGGTGAAGGTCTCCCCGGTCTCCCGCACGGAATCGGCCTCGGCCACCAGTTCGCGGGCTACCTTCACGGATTTCAGGACGTGGTCCTTGGGCTTTCGTCCGATCATTTCGTATATACGCTTTTCGTTGACACGCCCTACATTCCGTATATACGATATCGCAACACTCGACGGCGGACAAGCGCCGTCTACTGCTAGAGGAGGCAGGGATGCCAGCCGTACCGTTCAGCCAGTGCAGCGACATCACCGACGTGTCTGTCAGCGGAGACACAGCCCATGTCGACATCTACTACCCGCGCGTCGAAGGCCAGCCAAAGTTCCTGACTGTTGGCCTCATGGATGTCCGCGCCGCTGACGGCATCCGGATCAGCTACGACTTTGAGCGCGACGGATGGAGCATCGAGCAGGCTTCCACCTTCGAATGGGAAGCAGACGATGGGGTCTGCGACCCGGATTGGCAGGAAGCCGCCTTTGTCCAGGCATGGGCTCGCGACAACCGCCCAGACGACGAAACCACCGACTGAGGAGCGAACCATGGAACAGCACGAAATCGACAGCTTCGGCGCGGAGATCGCGCGACGGAATGCGGCCCGCGAAGCGGCCATCGCTGATGGGCACGACCCCGATGAAGTCGTGAGCTACGGCCCGCCCACCGGTGACGGCGTCGAGCGTGAGGCCCCGATCTGGATGTCCTACTGCGATGTCGCGAAGAAGCGGCTTCCGTAACCGACTGGCATAGGAGGCCTGAGCATGGAACAGCACGAAATCGACGGATACGGCGCGGAGATCGCCCGTCGTAACTCGGAGCGGATGAAGTTCGCCGCGGCGATGATGGCGTGTCATCCCGACCTGTCGCCTCTCCCACCGGCGGATCAGGTCGCTGCCTTTCGGCAGGCCCGTGAAATCCGTCGCACCGAACTGTCGATGTAGGAGCCGGGCATGGCCGAGCACCCCATCACCCGCGGTCTCTATCTTGGCGCGGGGCTCATCTTGGTCCCGGTGCTGGCCGTGCTGCTGTTTGTCCGTCCGGCGCAGACGTTCGAGAAGGGCGACGTGATTGAGGGCAAGGCCGTGGCGATCGACGGCGACACCATAGAGGTGCGGGTCAGGGTGAGGGTTCAGGGCATCGCTGCGCCGGAGCGGTACAAGCCCGGCGGAGATCTATCGACGGAGGCCATGCGTCAGATACTTGATGGTGAGCAAGTGCGCTGCACCCTGACCGGTCGAACCAATCACGACCGCCAGATAGGAGTCTGTCGGACCCTCGACGGCGATATCGGCTATCTGATGGTCGAATCTGGCGGCGCACGGGACTGCCCGAAGCTGAGCGGCGGAAGATACGCGGTAGCCGAGCGGCCCGGCGCTCAGCCAATCGAATTGCCCCCTTACTGCCGAACCGGGAGAGAGAAGGGACCGAAGCAATGACCGAGATCGATCGGATGAGAGCCCGTGTCGCCGGGTGGCGGCCGGACCGCCGGAACTTCGTGGCGATCGGCCTGGGCGTCACCGCATGGGTGGCGTCGGAGGTCGCGAAGGAAGTCCTCTTCGACACGGCGAAGGAGATCGTAGCCGCAGAGCCGGTGGTCGAGCCGTTTGTCGAGAGCAACCTGATGCCGCTGTTCGACCGGTATGCGTCTGCGTCCCAGCGGGCGGCGCTCGCGGCCTGGGAGGACGGAGTGGACGTGATCGATAGGCTTGGGGAGATTTGCGAGGACCGGCGCTATGCGGTCATCGACTTCGGACGGGAGCGGGCTTCGTACTGCCATGTCGGCAGCGATCTCTCCGTCATCAATCCGGGCATGGTGGGAACGCCTGTCCTGCAGGCGCCGACGCCGGAATACGGCCATTTCGTCTTCCGCCGGGCCAAGGCGGTATGGATGTCCGGCACACCGGCTTTCGCTGCCTGCGCCGGCCGGCTGACGGGGAAGCGCCCTGCGGTCAACTACACCGCCCTGATGCTGCCCGTGGGCGACAGGGTGGTCAGCGTAGGTAAGCCCGTAGCGCCTCGCGCAGTTCCGCAGGAGACTGGACGCCGAGATGTGCTGAGACTGGCTCCGTCTGCCCGGGCAGTTGCCATCTGACCCCGGGGACCAGGACCGGGAGCCGATACCGCGGCTGCAGGTGGTTGACCTGAGCATCCCGAAGGATCGTCACATAGGCGGCCGGCTCGCCGTATCGGGCGTTCGCCAGCGCCTTGTTCATGAGCGGCGTGATCTCGGTCAGCCATTTCGAGAGATCCGTTTTGCGGTCCGCCTGGTCGAAAACGATCAGGTTGCCGGAGAAGATCACCAGCCCACGGATCGTGCAGGCCGTGGTGGCGGCCTGCCCCTCGAGGCGGATCGTGTGGCCAGCCGCGTCGAGACCATGGGCATCGTTCACGAACTCGGTGAAGGTGGCTGGCCCCGTGGTATAGGCCAGAGCGCCACCGGTGGCCCTGGTCCGGCCGCTATCATCTCGCCAGTCGACCCAGAAGCCGTAGGCGCCGCCTTCGTCTCTCGGCAACCAGCCTGGGAAACCGGGCGGGCCGCCGTGGAGATCTTTCAGCCGCTCCCGGTCGTTGGTCAGCGCCGGGGTGATTCCGAACTCGCGGCGGCCGGTCGTCTCGATGTGCTCGAGATAGCGCGCTTCGATGCCTCGGGGATCCGGCCCAGCCGCCTGGCTGTACAGCCTACTGGTCACGATAGGTCCTTCCCCCGCCAATTCTGACGGCGGCGTACATGATCCACGTCTTGATGGGGCCGACGCCGCGCAGCCGGAGAGCCTCGCGGAAAACCCGATCTGCATCGCGCCGCGGCAGATCGGGGAAGTCCCGCGCACTGGCGAGCGTGTAGAGAAAGTCGTGGACGACGGCGGCCTTGGTGTGGTCGCCGTCGACCGAGACGTACCAGCGGCCGAACCACGGGATGCTGGCGAGGTCGGTGGTGAAGCCGGCAGGCACCCTGATCCACCCCTGCATCGCGCGTGACCAGTAGCGGAAGGGTTCCAGCACCTCCCATTCCGGCCCGTTCAGCTTCCGCAGGATGAGCTCGTCGGGGAACCGTTCCACGGGGTCAGCCGCCGAGAACGACCTGGTTGAGGATCGGCGCGACCGACATCAGCAGATCGCGCACTTCGGGCGAGACGGCGCCGCCAGCAGCGGCGACCAGCGCCAGAGCGCCGGCAGTCGCCTTGCCCGGGTTTGCCCGCATCCACGCTTTCGCGCGGGCCAAGATCGCGCCCATCAGCAGCCGTCCCGGGTCACGATGGTGAAATCCTTCGTTCCCCAGAACGTCTCGCGGGTCTTCGCCCGGAAGTCGGCATGCTCCTCGCGGCAGTACGTGTCGACCGCGACCACGCCGGCGCCCTGGATAAGCGGAACGGCGAACGCGGGAATGCAGCCGGTCAGGCCGGCCGCCAGGACGGCGACCAGAAGCACCTTCTTCATGGTGTTCTCCTATGGTTGAGAATTGGTGGTCGTGGTATGGTGAGAAATCGGTGCGGGCGGCGTGGAAAGTCGCAGACACGCTGCGGTGAGCGTTCACCAATCCTGGGGCAGGCCCCCTTGAAGCAGCCGGAGGTAGCGTCCGGCCCCGCACCGATACAGATCCTGGAGAGGGTGGATGCAAAACCTGAGTGATGATGAACGGGCGACGGTAGCCGCGTTTGAGGCGATGCTTCCTGCCGGCGTCATCTCTCTGGAAAAAGATGGCCTCGGCTGGAGCGTCCGTCTGTCAAATTCCGCTGTCGTGCTTTCATCGAACTTGGGCGACGCCTTATTGGCTGCGCGCGCCCATAGGATCACCCCGACGACCGATACCGATCCGCTCGGCCATTCACCTGCTTAGCCCCACCAACGAAGCCGCAGGTCATGCTGGTTTCACGACCCGGTCGCGCAGCCAGCCGTACAGAAAGTCCTCGTTCTTCTCTCGCCGCTGAGTCAGGTCGAGATACCGCGCTCCCTGCGAGCAGTTCAGGGCGGCGAGCATGACAGTCTCGCCCTGAGAACCGCGCTTGGAGAGAAAGGCTTGAAGCGCATCAATTGTTATCGGACCGATGGCTCCGTCGACGGTCAGGTCCGGGTAGTCCTTACCCTGCCGGTTGAAGCCGTTCAGCCATTCTTGCAGCCAGATCGGGGGCAGGCCGGGACCGCAATTAACGGCCGTGTCGGTCAACTCCGCTGCGATCTTCTCTGAGACCTTGGCGACACGGTCGAACCCAGGCTTGCGGAAGTATCGATCAACGAACAGGCCGTGCGCGAAGTCTCGCGGCAGGTCCTCCATCGCCCCCCGATATCCATTCGCCCGGGCAACCGCCTCGGTGACGCCGTACTTCGTCGGGCCGCCACGGTCGGACGGATGGTCCACATATCCGCCTTCACGCTTGATGATAGCGTCAGCGATGCGCGCACCGATCGATGCGGACATGGGCGTCTCCTCGGGGTGGGGAATCAGTCGGTGACGGACATGATGCGGCGGCCGGCCGTCAGCTCTTCCAGAAAGTGATCCATGCCTCAGCAACACGGGCCGGGCCGAAAAGCGTTATCGCTCCAACAATAATGGCGCCGAGCGCGCCCACTATGCCGCCGTACCTCTGTGTGCGGGCCCTGAATTTTTCCAACTTCTCTATGCGTTGGTCGTGGGCATGCAGGTCTTCATGTTTGGCGCAGCCCGCGTGCGATGTCGCCACCACTTGGGACAGATTATCCAGAGACTCGCGGATCTTTTCGAAGCCGCGCGTGCCGTCTTCGAGGCGCTTGGCGACATTCTCTGCGTTGATCTGCGTGGAGACTTCCAGCGCCCGGATACGCTCGCCAATCTCAGCCTTGTCTCTGTCGTTCATGCGTCCCCCATAGGGTCGAAGCCGCTCCCCAGCGGCGGTTACTGATCGGGCAACCGGGCTTTGATCTGGCCCAGGTGGGTGACGATTGAGCGATGGTAGGACTTCTGTTCGCTCCGGATATCATCCATCTCAGACCGTACGGTCTCTATTTCGGACCTGATCTCGGCAACGATAGAGTCCCTGTACCACTTGGCCGCGAAGAGCAGCACGACCGCGACGGCCACCAGAATGACCAGGGAGACGACGACCCTTCTGGCGATGGAATCCCGGTCGCCCGGGGTGACGATCGACATGCGGCCCTCCCAGAATGGGGCAAAGGCGGTAAGGCAGTTGAACAGCGGTGACCACCGCCGCCCGGTCATGCGGTGCAGGGCGGCGATCTCCGCTTGGGACACCTCACCGGCCCGGACAATGCAGAGCTCGTCCCGCGTCTCGGCAACGGCCGCGTCGGAAGCCACCAGGCCCCGGCCCCGCTTGAACCGGAACCACTCCCGCCCCACGATGATCGACCGGCCGGCCGTGCCGACGAGAGCCTCCGCAATCGTCCCCGCCCAGGTCTGAGGCGTGCTTGTTACAAGCCGCCGTTCGTGGGCCATCCGCCGGCGCTGTCGTTCGTTCCGGCATCGACATCGATCAGGTTCAGCGCGGCGACGTTCGCCGCCGTCCGCACGGCATCGACCAACACGCTCGCATTGCGGATGATCCCCATCTTGTAGGCGTAGGCCGCATCGAAGAACGCCTGCACCTCAGCGTCGCTCATCGTGACGTTGTGGTTCGATGTGCATCGCCAGAACCCGCCGTGGTGGTTCGTCCCGCCCTTTGAGAACCGCACCTGCACCGCGAGCATGTTCGCCTGGTCAGCGTCCAGAATGGCGTAGGTATGCGGATCGAGCGGACTTTCGCCCGGAATGGCATAGGTGAACCCGGCAGCGACCAGAGCGGCGGCCTTGCGTTTGATGGCCGCGACCTTGTCCGCCTTGCGTTCAGACAAGCTCTTGTCGATCAGTGTGTACGTCCAGGTGGCGGTGCCCGCCTCGAAGTCGATTGTTGGCGTCTCGTTGAGCGGCCCCCGCCGCTGACCGGCGCCCGGTGATGGCGGGGTGATCACGTCCCGCAGGATCGCGCGGCCGACCAGATCCGGGGCGCCCATGTTGTCGGGATTTGCCTTCTGCGCCGACGACCAGGATCGCCGCTCCCATCTCGGCAGGTTGGTCCGGGCGACCACAACTTCCTCGGTGGCGCGAACAACTACGGTGACGGTCATCGTCAGTTCCCCCAAGAGTTGATCGCGCTGGACGACGCGAAACCGAGCAGGCTCGCCCCCTCCAGCGGGTTCGTGATGGTCACCTGAAGACCCGAGTAATACGGGCTGACATGTCGATAGAGAGTGAGGCCAGAAAAGCCCGACCATGCGGGGTTCGTCCCCGCGACGGGGTCTTGACCGCCGAAATCGCCGTTTCGCCCGCAGAATACCCGGTTGTTATCGAAGTCCACGATGATTTGGTAGTAGGTGCCGGCCGTCACGGTGAAGTCGTCCGGGAGGACGGAAGCGTCGAGCGTCCCGCCAAGACCATCGCGAGCAAGCTCTCCAAGCGTCGTGCGCCATCCAAAGCTGTTCGTGGCAAGGCCGACATATGTGCTCAGCGGCGTCGATGACGAGGAGAGGCCGATGAAGAAGTCATTCGTGGTGCCGGACGCCGCGTCGATCCGGATCTCATACAGATGCACGCCAGAACTCACGGCCCCAAGGCCGACGAAGCTATTACCGACGTTTGATGTCGTCTCCGCCGTGAAGTCCGAGTTCGTGAACGTCTTGTTCGTGGTGACCGTGCTATCCCAGGCGGCTTGACTGGTCGCAGCGCTTGCCCCGCCCCCGCCGATCTTCGCAAATCCCATAAGCATATCGCGACCCCTTATGGCGTGTAGGGAGATCCGACCTTGGCAATCGCCCGGTCGGAATAGACATCCACGCCGATCTCTCGGACGACGTTGGCGCCATCGGCGGAGAAGTCGGTGGAAACGGCGGCCACGGTTGAACCGTTGTCTTCGAACATCGCCGTGGTCGCGTTGTTGAACTTCAGGGTGAAGGTGCGGCTGCCGGTGCCGTCCTGGATCAGCAATATCCGCACGGAGTAGACCCGGTCTGTCGCCGGGGGCTGGAAATCGACCGCCCCGTCTGCGTCCAGGGTGTAGCGGAGCGCCTGCCCATAACCGCCGCTGATCTCGACTTCGGACGTCACGCTTGCCGATACCTGAGACGAAACCGCCTGAATGTGGTTCACCGTCGCGCGCGTGAACGCCTTGTCGTTCATGAACAGATCGCCGCCGGCCGTCACCGCGCCGCTGTCCGCCTCGGTCCAGAGACCGTTCTGAATCGTGCCGCCGCCTGTTCCGTTAAACCGCACCCAGGCATTGTCCGTCGAAGAAACCGGGCCCGTCACATCGCCATCGACACCAGCCGCCCCGCGCGGACCGCTGATCGTGACGTTCCAGTCGGCAATCGTCCCGCTGCCGCCGGTGTCGCCGGAAGCCACCGTGAAGGCGAGCGCGCCGGTGTCGGTGTTGTAGGACGTCACCGTCCCCAGCATGAAGTTTGCGGGCGTCCCGTCCTCGCTGGCGAGGATGACGTTGCCGGCGGCAAACCCCTTGCCGGTCTCGATCGTCAGCGTCTGCGCCCCGGTGCCGATCGTGGCCGATGTGGTCGACGTGGCAGACAGGGACGAGCCGGTAGAAGCCCGCACATCCCGCGTCATGAGCAGGGTCGCGTAGGCCGGCGCCAGAAGGCGAGCGATCGACGTGCCATCTACCGTGTCGATCTCACGCCAACCGAACCCGTTCTCGCCGTCCCAGGCGGCCGGCAAATCCCAGGTGCCGTAGTCGGTGACATATTCGGTCATCAGGCGATCACCTCCGGGAGCATGAGCCGGCCGCCGCCGCGGCCAGGGTTGGACAGAACCACGCCACTCGGCTCGGCGAGCGTGCAGAGATACGAGTGGCGATGAATGTTCGCGGTGTCGTCGGGGTCAAAGAGGAAGAACGCCTGCATCGAGACGCCAAGCTGGGCCTGCAACTCCCAGAGGTTCGCCCAGAGCTCGGCCTGAGGGATGAACTCATAGGTTAGTTCCCACTGGCGCATCATGGTTCGGACGTCGGCAACACGCGCTCCGGCGATCGTCTCGACCAGACGAGTCCGGTTCACGGGCTTCAGTGCCGCGCCGTAGTTCATGTTGAAGAACGGCTCGTATCCGCCGGCGATGAAAGCCCGGGACACGCTGACGAAGCCGTCGGGATTCGTCGGGTCGGTGATGGAGAACCGGGAGTAGCGGGCCAAATGCACCGTGTCGAACACGCCGGCCCACGGCATCTTCGGGATCCGCCTGATCGGCTTTCCGCTGATGAAGTTTGGCGAGTAGGCCGGCTGGGTGCCCAGTGGGTAGATCACCGGATAGACCGGCTTCGTCACGCTCGCGACCAGCGTCGAGAAGTCCGCGACGCTGGAACGCTCGAGCGTGATCTCGGCATCGACACCGAAGTTTCCGAGCAGAACGGCCGCTTTGGCCGGAACCTGCTGGCCATGGTCTATCGTGAACGTGGTGTCGGTCGGCTCGGTCGTGTCGAACTCGGCGGCAAACGCCAGGTACCCGGTCTGAACGCCGTCGTCTCGGACCCATTCGATGGGCGCGTCCGCTCTCCAGCGCCCGCCGCTGAAAGTCGGCGGGGTGATCTGGTCATCGACGGCGTTGGGCCACAGGAGAATGCCCTTCGCCATCAATAGGCCTTGTAGTAGGCGGTTACCGAGCCCGCAGTGTAAGTGCCGGTGGTCGTGATGATGGCGCGGACCTGATCCGGCACCCAGCCCTGGACAGCAATGTCATCGCTGACAGCGGCGCTGACACGACTGTTCGGGCTGCTCACCGCCTGGGCGGCGATCGTTAGATCCTTGGTCCCCGAGCCGGTCGTGAAAGACAGGCTGCCCAGGTCATACCAGACATTGCCTGCCGCTCCCTGAAAGTAGACGACGGACTTCGTGCCGCTGGCCAGGCCGTTTGCAATCGCCATGACCGTCAGGGCTGTCTTCCCGACCAGAGATACGGAGGTGCCGAGCACCTCCTGAGAAACTTCCGTTGTCGGCGAATACTGGCCGAGAGAGATCATGGTGATGGCCTCCAGATGATCAGGTCTGTGACAGCAATGTTGTCGACGGTCCGGCCGGCGCTCTCGCGCCCAAGGACGCCACACAGGGCGCGGGTCAGACCGTGCCGCCGGTTCGTGACGGTGACCCCGCGGCCGACGCCCGCCGTCGCGGTCGTGGTGGCGACCGGAACCTTGAACAGGTCGATGCCGCTGGCCCGCATGTCGCGCTGCCGGTCGCGGATGCGCTCGGCATCGGCCGCATACCGGAACGACGTGTTGAGGCGCATGGTCTGCGCAAGTGGGTTTCTGGCCACGGCGTCAGCGACGGTCGCCGGCGTCGTCACCAGGAATTCCTGAGAAAGAGCGAGCGCATCCGACACCGCCGCCGTCGCATCGAGATCGCTCTTGGTCAGCGGGGTGTAGTTGCGGCGATAGCCGACAAGGACCTCTTTGACAGGGGCGCCACCACCGACGTCGTTGGTCGACAGCAGGTCGATATCGTCCAGCGTCTCGTTCTCGCTGATCGTCTGGTCGCTGCCTTCCGGCTCACGCCAGGCGCCGACGACCACACCGCTGCCATCCAACGCGTCGTGCCAGTACCCGACCAATTCCAGAACCTGCTCCAGGGCAGAGCCGATTGTGCGGTCTTCCGTTCCGACGAAAATTCCGGACTCACCCGGCGCGAAGGAGTTCATCGCCGCAACGCCCTGCACGAGACCCGCAGTGACCTCGCTCGACCGCTCCAGCAGGAACTCCGCGGTTTCGGCGGTCGTTCGCCCTCCGCCTTCCGTCGCTTCTACGGTCACGATCCCCGCCGGCAGGGAACCGAGGGCGAACCATGTTCCGTCGTCACCGCTGTACCAGTCGTATCTGCTGGTCGTGATCGATGCGGCTTCCGCTACGGCGCGCAGGTCAGCCAGAGTCGCATGCTGAGTGTCCGGCGTGATCGACACGCCTCGGTCCTTGACGAAATGCAGCACCGCCGAATGACCCGGCCAGCCTTGGCTGACCATGTAGATCTGGTCGAACGGGTTGGCCGCTGCCGGCTCGACGTTGTAGGCGTAGCCGACGAGCAGCGGGTGAGGCTTGCCGGCCAGATCGACGGAACCGCCCAACCCGGCGCCGCCGGATGTCGCCGTGCCATCGAAACGGGTCTCCGTGACCAGGCCTTCTGAAATCACGGTCTGACGGTTCAGGGGCTGCAGCCGGACGACATCGCCGGTGAAGTCCGCCGGATCCATCCGGCCCTGAAAGACGACCGTGTAGGAAGACAGGTCGCGCGGTGGCCTGCCCTCGCTATCCGGCTCCCCTTGGCGGACGATGATGCGCCGCCCGTCCACGGACCGATGCAGATCGTCCAGAGCCCGATCGGCATTTGCCAGCAGGATCGGCTCGGCCTCGGATTGGCCGGCGCCAAGCGTCGATCCGGGAGAGAACAGATGGCGCCGGAAACCCCCGGTCGACATCAGCAGCGGCAGGTACGGAATCCGGCTCACCCTGACCTCGGCCGTATCGGTGAAGTACCGCCAGCCGCTCCGGGTCTCCACGTCGACAATCGTGATCGTCATGCGGCCGCTCCGCGCCGCGGGCGCAGACGGGCGTCACGGCTCGTCCTGTCGATCGTGCGCGACACACCCCGGGTTGCTTCGGCATTCACGTTTGCGCCGTCGGCCACGACTTCGCGCAGCAGCGCGACCTCGGCTCTCAGCGCCGCGTTGTCGGCGCGCATCGCGTTGATGATGTCCCGAGACATGCCGCCGCCATAGTCATTCGACGGGAGGATTGCCCGGACGCCCAGGACACCGTTGATGCGCTCCAGCGGCATGATCGCCTCGGGGCCGGCCTCCGCCATCATCCCCAAGCCACCCTGCATCCCGAATAGCGTCGGCGTGTTCATCACGGCGCCGTTGGCGAAATAGTTGACCGGCATGCCGTTGATGAAAGCGCCACCGTCCGCATAGCCGAGCACTTGGCGCAGCAGACCGTCCACGCGGCTGTCGCTCGACCGCAGGGCGTTCAGCTGGCCCTCTCCAAACCCGGACGGCGTCGCGAGCCCCGCCGCCTCCAGGGCCCGAAGGATCGACAGGTTGATCTCGGCGTTGCCGCCGAGATCGAAGCCGGTGTCGGAGACGTACTGTCCGTTCGACAGGCGAGAATATGTCGACCCGAACCCCGGGCCATTGTCGTTCGCGGCCAACAGATCGCGGATCTCCGTCAGGCGCGACAGCATCGACTGTTCCAGCAACTCCTGCGCGACAGCAGTCTGGCGAAGCAGATCCTGGTTGCGCTGGAACCGTTCGCTGTAGGCGGTCGAGGAGGCGTAGTAATCGCGGGCCAGTTCGTTGTCGGTCTGGACCAGATCAGCCAGCCGATCGCGCGCCTCGCGGCTCTCGATGTCGTCCGGAGTGTTGTCGTTCGCGAGGGCGAACGCTTCCATCAATTGGCGCTCGGACTCGGTTAGGCGCTGAAGCGGTGACAGCGGCGACAGGTTCCGATCGACGAGATTGCTGTCGATTGCCCGGTACAGCCCCCGGATCGAGGACGAGACCTGCGCCGTCGCGGACTCGAGCGTCCCGAGCTCGGCCTGCAAGGCACTGGTGAACGCCTCGACGCCGGCGGCCAGATCCTGGGCCGATAGAGTGGTCGCATCGGCGAACCCGCCAAGCGCAGACACGGCCTGGTCGATGGCCCCGATCAGCGCCGCGTCGTCAAAGCTGTTGCGGATCAGTTGAAGCTGGTCGGCGGTCAGGCCACCCAGCAGGTTCGAGATCTGAGCGCTGAACAGGGCGCCGGCCGTGTCGTTCACGTTCAGGCCCAGCGCCGCGGCCTCGTCCGCCGTCGTCGCCCGGGTGTCGAGCAGGCCCTGCACAGTGTTCAGGAAGTCGTTGCCCTGCGCGCTGTTGATCTGCGCCTGGATCGAGTCCTGGAAGTCGCTCTGCAGGTTGGCGAGCAGTGCGGCCTGAGCGTCCGTGATCGTACTCGTGACGTCGATCAGGGCCGCGTTCAGCCCGGGGAATTCGGTATTGGCGTTGCGGATCTCGTCGTTCACCAACTCCAGGTGATCACGCAGCGCGTCGAGTTCGGCCTGCCCCGTCGCCAGCGCGGTCGCGAACGGCCCCTGGCTCAGCCCCTCGAAGTCGCCGGTGATCGTGTCGACGAGCGTCGAGACCTGCTGCCGGGCCACGTCGATCTGGAAGCCGACCCGCTGCATGTTCGCGTCGTAGCGGGCCTGCTCTTCGGCGGTCCGGCCGAGCGCTTCGTTCTGCGCCGCGACCGTCTCGGCATAGTCGGCCGCGATGTCATCGGCGGATGCGAGCAATTCGCTCAGGGTCCGGAACGTCTCAATGACGTCGCCGGCCGAGTCCATGACGGCGAAGTTGCCGCCATACTCGTCGGATCCGATCTGGCTGACGGTCAGATCACCGCCCGGCGTGCCGAGCGTCCCGAGATTGTCCCCGTTGTCGTTCGCGTTTCGGGTGAAGGTGTAGCCGGGCTCGCCGCGGGCCGCCCCGCGGTCGAACTCGATGGCCGCCATCCAGTCCGGCAGGCGCGACACGGATGCGGCAGACATGGCGGACGCGCCGGAAGCGGTACCGGTGCCCCCGATCGCCGGGAACAGTTCGATGGCCTGGCGCAGCGCGTCGACGATCGGCTGCACAGCCGCTTCCGCCGTCTGCTCCGCCTGCTCTTGGATGGCGATCGTGTTCTCGGCCTGCGCCAGCGTGTTCCGCGTGACCACGCCGCCCAGCCGGTCGATCTCGTTGCTGAGCATGTCGAAGTGGCGGCCGAACTCGAGGTCCGCCAGCAGGTCCTCGGTCGTCTCCGCCGTCGTGTTCCGCACGATCTCCTGAAGCGTATCGCTCTCGAAGGTGAACGCCTCGCGGACCGCGAAGTTGAACGCCTCGAAAATGGCCTGCGTCTCGTCCAGGCCCTCGGCAATCCGGTTCTCGGCTTCCTGGCGGATGAAGGCGTTGACCTCGAAGCCCTGCACCCGGCCACCGCTGTTACCCGCCTCCGGGCTCGCATAGTTCGCGACCCGGAACCGCAGCGACTGGTCGATGGTGGCCGCGAAGCGATCCGCGCTGTCCGCGATCAGATCCGCAATGGCCTCTGCGATCGGCCGCATACCCTCGGCGTTGCCGCCGTTGTCGGCCGTCAGGAACTCCATCGGGTTGCGGTCGTTGACCCCGAACTGGAAGTCGCGGCCGAGACCGGGAGCAAAATCAGCAATACCCACAGGGCCGGACGTCGGGCCGGGGCCGATCAAGCCCATCTGGTAGGCTAGGCCGAACGCCGCCGCTGCCAGCGCCGCCGGGCCAAGGAAACTGCTGGCCAGCTGCGCGCCGCCGGCCGCCTGCAACGCCCCTTGAGAGGCGATACCTGCCTCCGCACCGAAGATTGCGCCGCCTGCAGCGGCCGACTGTGCCGGCGCCAGTGTGGCCACCACTCCGCCGACGCCCTGGGTGATGCCGTCGCGCACCAGATTGGTGATGGACGACAGCGGGTTGAACCCGCCCTGGCCGCCGAAGATCGAACCGACAACACCGCCGTTGTCGTTCGCGCCAACCGCACTGGATGGCAGCCCGAACAGCCCGGGAACACCGCCCACCACCTGCGCCGCGAACGGCATGACGAACGTCTGCGTCGCAGCCGCTGCCGCCACGTTCGCGATCGCGCGGAGCAGCGTGGTCTCGAGGAACTCCGCGAAGTCCGTCGTCTCGCCGCGCAGGATGTCGTAGAAGCTGTCGCCAAGGGCCTGCTCGGAGAAGTCCCGGATGTTGTCGAACACCTTGCTATAGGCGGCCTCGATCTCCTTCGCCGCCTGCTCAGCGGCTTTGGCTGAAGTCTTTGATGGCCTGCTGCTGGTCGTCCCATGCCTTGTTCAGCCGCCGCGTCTCGGCTGTGGTGCCGCGGATCTGCTCCTCGAGGGCGTCGCTGACGACCACACCCTCGGCCCTAAGCCGGTTGATCTCGCGCTGGATCTCGGCCTCTTCCTCGCCAAACTTCAGACGGTCTCGCGCGAACCGCTGCTCTTCGGCGAGGGTGGCCACGTAGTCGTCCAGACGCAGCGCCTCGGCGCGGCGCTCATCCAGCGCCGTCAACTCCTCCAGTATCGGCAGATAGTCGGCGCCCGTCCGAGCAAGAAGTCTCGCCGCTGTCGATCGCCTTGACGTTGGTCTTGTTGAACGAGTCCGCCAGGCGATCCGCGCGCTGCAGCAGTTCGGTCTGCTGCTCGAAAGCCTTGAGGGCATCTCGCCCTGCCATGCCGATTTGCTCAAGCGCACCGGCGGCCGCGAAGACTTTGGCTTGAAGGTCGTCCAGATTGTCGTTGACCGCATTCAGCGAGGCGGAAGGAATTAGCCCGTCGACAACGGAGCTGCCGCCGCTGTTCAGCGCCACGGCGCCGGTGCGGATCGCCTCGATGCGCGCTTCCACCTCGGCAAGATCCGCCCGCGCTCCGGACAGACCGCCGAACCAGTCGCTGGCATTGGTCTGCTCGAGCAGTTGGATCTTCGTCCGCAACCCTTCCGCCTGAGCCTCGAGCGGACCAAGGCCGAGCTCGTTTACCTCGGCGAACTGGTCGATCAGTCTCGCAAGGCCAAGGGAGAACCGGTCGAAGAGACCGACCCCCGACGACAGCGCCGGCTCGAGACTCAGCAGAACCCGGGTGGCGGCCACCTCCATCCGTTTGTCGAGAACAGCCATGCGGTCGTTCAGGATCTCGGCCTGACGCGCCAGTTCCCCGCCCAGAACCACGCCGGCCTCGCGCGCCTGTTCGCGAAGCTCCTCGATGCCGGTGGCTCCGCGACGCAGCAGGTTGACCAGCGCCGCGCCTTCGCTGTCGAAGGCTTTGAAGGCGAGGCGGAGTTTCTCCTGCTGAGAGCCCGCGCCCGCCACTGCGTTCGCATAGTCCGTGAGGACTTCCTCGGCGCTGCGCGCCTGACCGTTCGCGTCGCGCAGGGCGATGCCGTACTGCTTGATCACCGGCAGGAGTTCGCCGGTCCCTGCCTGCGCTTCACCCAACCGACGCACGAACCGCTGCATCGCCATGTCCAGCGTGTTCGCTTCGACACCCGACCGCTCGGCGGCGAACCGGAACTCTTGAAGGGCCTCGATGGTTACGCCGAGCTTATCGGCGGTTTTCGCCAACGCATCGGCCGCCTGGACCGTCTGCCGCGTAAAGCCGACGAGCGCACCGGCCGACAGCGCCACGCCGAAAAGGCCAAGCAGCTTGGTCGCCCCGCTGATGCCCCTGCCGACACGGTCGAATCCGGTGTCGATCTTGTTCAGGCTGCGGTCGATTTTGCGCTGACTGCTCTGGACCGTGTCGTCGGCGCGCTTCATCTCACGACGGAGCTGTTCCGTCGTCGCGTCGATACGGACGAGCAAATTCTCGACGGCTGACGCCATGGGCGTCCCTCCTGTCGTCGTGGTGCTGGATGAAAAGGCGCTTGAAGTGGAGGGCTCAGCCCATAAGTGCTAAAGTCTGCCGCTCGCTATGGAGGCGCTTATGGCGAAATTTGCAGCTATCAGCTGGACTATTCTTTGGATCTTCATGTTTCTCGCGCCGAGCGTTCGCATGGTGCAGCTTGGGATTTATCAAACGCCAACGTCGATCGCCGTTCTTTCCGAAAACATGATCCAGTGCTTCATCGCCTGGACGCTCGGGATCATCGCGATTGCCGCACTGAAGGTCATCTTCACCGACACAAACCGCCCCGAACCCGAGTTGGCCACTGCGTCGCAGCCGGCGGTGCCGACCCGGAGCGAACCCCGGGCCTAGCCTTTTCTGGCGGCTTTCTCCCTTGCCGCGATGTCGGAAAGCGCCTTCATCGCGTTCCCGACCTTATCGTTCACCGCTTTGCGGTCCAGTTCGCCGGCCGGCGTCATAGGGGGACCGGACTTGCCGGACGACGCGCCGGGGGTCGTCTTGACGACGAAGTCGGTCCGGCCTGCGAGCGCCATGGCGAGCTGAGAAATCGGCGTTGTGAGCGCGATCTCCGGCGTGCACCAGGGTAGCCAGCCGGTCGCCTGCTCGAAGAGTTCGTCGCAGAACTCGTCGAGCGTCAGGACCCGTTTCCCGAGGCGCCCTCCTGGCCTTCCTCTTCGTCCTCCTGGTCGTCCGCCTTCAGCGGCCGGCCGCCATTCTGCAGAACTCCGATGTACTCGATCACCTTCGGAGAGACATCGACAATACCGGTTCGGAAAATCCGCTCCTCGATCCGGCCCGCAGCTTTCTTGTCATCGCTGACCTGGAGCCCCTCGAAGACTATGAAGCAGATGGCGTCGAAGTTCCGCGCAAGCACCTTCTGAAACGCGGACTGGATGTCACCGAAGTGGCGCGAGATCTTCCGGGTCGCCCCGATGGTCGGCTTCAGATAGACAGTCTCCAGGTGGCCGTCTCGGTTAAGCAGCTGCAGAGCGACTTCGCCCTCATCAATCTTCGACATAGTGGAGTCCTTTCAGGGAGCCAGGGCCAGGGAGTTTGGTGGAGGCGGCCCCTGGAAACCGCCCCCACCGCATCCGCGCGGATGATCAGGATCAGTCGGCGGCCGTCAGCGTGTAGCTGTCAGACTTCACGCCCAGGGTCAGGGTCCGGCCGACGATCGTGTCGACCTGGCCGATCTGGGTCGGGAACGACATGACCTTCGCCTTAAAGGCGTGCGTCGTCGGCGCGCCGTCCGGCGACGTGGTGGTGTCGGCGTCGTTCTGCTCGATCTTGAAGTTGTAGTCGCTGTCGAGCTCCAGCGCCGCGGCAACGGCGGTCTGGCCGGCGTTGCTCATGTTCTGGGCGAGCGAGATCGGGCCGACGTTCACCCGGAACGCACCCTTGAAAATCTCGGTCGCCCGAGAACCAAGCGGGTTGTGCGTGATCTCGTTGAATACCTTGCCGATATCGCCCTGGATATCGACGATCTCTCCGACCTCGACCCATGCGGATTCGGAAGCCAGTACACCGGTTCCGCCGATATACAGCTTGGTCCCGGCCGCTGTCTGGGCGCCATCAATGGCCATAGCATTGCCCTCCTTCAGGCACGATTGAGAGCCGCCCGAATCCGGACGGCCGGTATACCCGCGGGATTGCGGGGATCTTCAGATTGGGGTGTTACTCAGCCGGCGGCGGACACGCGCCGCTGCTCTCCGGTCTTGGTGTTCTTCTGGTAGACGAGGCCGGCGATCGGCCTGCCAACGTCTTCCCACTCTCCGTCTTCCGCCGGCGCCTCTTCGGCCACCGCTTGGGCGGTTTCGGATGTGATGTCTGCGAGCATGGCGATATGCAGTACGGTTCCGGACTGCGGATCGTGATCAACCTGCACGGCCACGACACCTTTGATCTCGACACCATCGATCTCGACACGTGGGACACCAGGGCCGATCGGCAACGTCATCGCCACCTTGTTCAGGTCTTCGCTCATGCTCGCTCCACGATGGCTTCGGCCGTGAACTGGCCCATGTACGTGACGCCGTCGGCGTCGCGGGCGGCGTTCTGTCGGGTGATGCGCACGATCACGGTTCGGTGGCCGCCACCGAGCGCCAGGCGCTGTCGATCCAACAGGCCATAGATCTGGCCCAGGATCTCCATCACCTCGCGCTTTCCTCGATAGGTCGACCAGATCGACCCGTTGACCGGCCTGGCCTCCCATCGCTGAACTAGGCCGTCACGGGGAATGACCGACTGGTCGTCGATCGCCACGTAGGGGTATGCGGCGCCGGCAGGGACGTCGTCATAGATCGGCACGCTGCCGCCGCCTACCGCCGTCAGATTGCCGGTGAGGGCTGCATAAATCGCCTTCTGGAGTTCCCATCCAGGATCAGACACCCGCACCTCCGCCGGAAGACGCCCGCTTGAGAGCGAGGGCAATGCCGCGTTGCGTCCGGCTCTTGATCCAGTCTCGATTCAGGTCGAACGCCTTGGCCCGGATGTGCAGCGCTCGCTGCGGCTTGATGTTGCGGCCGGGGGCGCCCTTCGTGCCGGCGTCGAGGAATCGGAAGTAGAAGCCGTCGCGCTGGGCCTTCTTGGTGACCAGCCCGACCCGGGCGGTCAGGCCGTCCCGCGCGACCCGCTTGGCCAGGAGTCGGGCCAGCGCGCCCGTGCGCTTGGGCACCAGCAACTGCATGTCCCGCAGGATCGCCTCCGCGCCTTCATCGACAGCCTCCCGTAGCTCCCGCTGCGCCTCGCCGTCGATCCGACGAAGAGTGCGGCGGAGCTTGCCGATGCCCAGCAGGCCGGCACGTTGACGGGCGGTGGCCATTAGGTGGGCTTTCCCTCGTCTAGGTAGGGTCGGAAGCCGGTGAAGACGACATCCTTGTCGCCGCTCAAGCGCTCGACCCATTCGAGGCCAAACCGAGCGAAGCCTTCCTCAGGGATTTCGGCGTTGGGCAGATCAGAGAGAAGAACCTTGTCCCAGGTAAAGGCAAATGAACCGTCCGACATCTCGACAAGGTGAGACGAGAGCCCGATGGCTTGTTGTTCGCGATAATGCTGGACCCGCCACTCGGAGCGAGGTAGCCGCATCAGATCACCCTTCATGTCACCACCCCAGCTTCGCAGTCGACCAGCATGAACGGCTCCCGCGGTCCTTCGCGGCCGATGAACCGGATCTGCATTGGATCGGCCTGTCCGGTCCACACGACGCGCATGCTCTCGTCCAGATCGGTCCGCCGACGGATCGTCATCCGGTAGTTGGCGGAGGCCTGCAGCTGATCCGCCTGAAGTCTTTCCCGTCCGCTCAAAGGCCGGACCTGAGCGTCAACGGTGACAACGTTCTGCCATGTCACCTCGGTACCGCCGCCGCCGTCATCGACTCTGACCTGCCTCTGGAACGTCACCCGCTCCGTCAGGTCTCCCGCCCGCGCCGCGACCATCAGAACACCGAGTAAAGGCGGAACGGATCAAGGAGACGATCCGCGAACTTCATATCGGATCGGATCGTGCCGACGATCTCGCTGTCGCGGTTCGCGTACATCGTCCCCACCAGAAGCATGATCCAGGATCGGATGCCGAACGGTACGTCCGCGGGCGTGGCGCCATATCCGGCGATGAACCGAATCACGACAGGCCAGCGATCGTCGCCGAGCGTGGGCCAGTCGTTGGCGGGCTTGAGTTCGATTTGCCCTGGCATTGCCGTGGGCCCGGAAGGGGTATGCACCCGATAGGCATCGGTGCTGAGTGTCTGTTCGCTTGTGCCGTCGAGATAGGTGATTGACGTCACCGACTGGAGCGGCGGCCGGGGAATGTCGATCGTCCGACCGCATGGCCAATCGGACAGCCACAGGTCGTATGTCGTCGTGATCAGGGTGCGGCCGGTCTCAACCTGCTCGCACTGGTCGCGCGCCGCGGCGAGCTCCGCCTCGATCAGGTCGTCGTCGACATGGCTGAGCGGCGAGCCCGAAGCGTCCAGCCGCAGGTGCCGGTACAGCGTGGCATCAAGCGCGACAGGAGTTGTCGCCGGCGGCGTAGCCACGTCCAGACGCCAATCGAGGCCGATGAGTGTCACGGCTTCGTCGTCTTCTTGGCGGCAGCGCGCTTGGCCCCCGGCTTCTTCGCAGGCGGAGTCGCCGCGACCTTGCCGGCACCTTCCGGCTTGACGACGTCAAGCGACATGCCGTCCTCGAGGATCACGACCTCAGCGCCAGGCAGAAGACCGGAAAGCTTGCGGTGCAGATTGTCGCGATGCGCCGGCGCAAGCACCTTTGCCGTCTTCACGACGACCACGTCGCCGGGTTCGACGTTCAGCTTCGTGATCTCGGTGATGGGTAGGGTCAGCATTCCAGGGCTCCTTTGCCGATGTGCTCCCAGGCGTCGCCTCGGCTGATTTCGTCCGGAGACCATTGTGCCCAGGCGATGTCGTGCGCCCACTGAGTGCGGTCGGGGGTGAAGGTCTGGTGCAACTCGTGACCGGTCACCGACCAAGTCACCGCCCCACGGTCGATGGTGATGGCCGGCACACCCGCAAGGACCGCGTCCGTCGCGCTGTTCGAATTGTAGACCACCACCCGGCCGGCGACGGTGAGCACCGCGTCCAGATCGCCCTCGGCGAGCGGCAGGCCGCACCGCACGTTCAGCGCGCCCGGATGGGGCCGGAACAGCGCGTCCGGCAGCGCCGCCGCGGTGTCGTTCAACCAGGCCTGATAGTCGATGCCGGCCAGCGCGGTGTCGGTCGGCACCTGGCCCATGATGACCGTAGGGCCGTCCCGGCCCGTCCAGTCCCGCATGAGACCTGCGAAGTTCAGGCGCCACCGCTCCCCGTCCATGCCGGCGTTGCGGAAATCGGCCCGGCCGTTCAGCCCGTTCCAGCCGAGCGACGTCCAGTGGAAGCGATCGCCCAGATAGCCACGCTCGGCCACCAGAACTTCCCTCCCCTTTTCGCGGAGTTTCTGGCCAATTCGCCAGCCCCAGCAGATCGCGGCCGGCGTGTCGACCGGTTCGCCGGTGCGCTTCATCATGTGGCGCACGCCATGACGATTCAGTCCGTCACGCATCCGCGCCGCCCATTCTCCCTGGTGGTTCATGCCGGCGTGGTAGACGACAGTGATCACCGGCAGACCTCTTCAATGATCGATGCCGCTGTGTCCGGTCCCCAGATCCAGCGCTGGTGTGCGGGCGCACCCGGTGGCGGCGTGCCGGGTGCCCATCCGCAGCGCCTTATGTAGCTGCTCGAGCTCGCCCGGTGCGTCTCGCAGATCGGTCGCCAGTTGATTAGCGGCCGGTTCATGAAAGTCGCGAGCACCATCGGACCGTTGTTGACGAAGAGGCACAGCCCGGCGCGCTGATAGAGATTGGCCCGGTCGGCGACATGAACGGCCGCCGTGTGATCGCACTCAAGCCCATCGATGTCCTCGCCCGCGCGCCGCGTGTCGCGGACCACCACGACGCGGTAACCCCGCCGACGCAGTTCGAGACCAGCCTTCACCCACTCTGCGACGTCGCTGTTCCGTTCCGGCCAGTGCTGGGCCTCGCGCAGCGTGATGACGACCATCTCCGGATCCGTGACGCCCGATGCCTTGAGACACCTGGATCTCGGATCCGCCCACGCCGACAACTGAATCGGTAGACCGTAGACCTTGCGCTCGAACCCGAACGCGCCTCGTGCATCTTCCCGATCGGTCAGGCGCCGAACCGAACGAACGGAAGGAAGCAGGCGCGCCGTCGGCAGCACCACCGCATCCATCAGCCGTTCCCGATCCTCTGTGCTTTCCGGCCACGAGGATGTCGCCCGATGGCCCGACCGAGGCCCGGGCGCGAACACGATATCGAGATGATCCGCGCCGCGCTCCAGCCGCTCTATCTCCGCCGTCACGAGGAAGGTCACGAAGTCGAATGTCGGTGGCGACCCGGCTAGATCGTAGCAGGCGATCACGGCAGAACAGCGTCGAGTGCTTGGTGCGAAAAGCACGTCAGGGCCGAGCCGGGTGTGCAGTTGATGATCTCGGTGCCCTGAGACTGCGCTGGCGCCAAGAGATTCGGGTACTCGGCCCGGAACGTCTTGAACCCTTCTTCATCGGTGTTGCGAAGCGGCTCCGGATGACGCCCGAAGAAATGTGTCCCCTGAAGGTCGTATCCGACCAAGACGATGCGAGCGGGCCGCGCCTGAAGCGCTACATGGACAGCGCCATAGCCTGAGTTCCGCCCTGTGCAAACCTGCGGCCAGTCTGGCGCGTATCCGCTGGCTGCTGCTTTCTTCAGCAGAAATACGCCATCCGGGAATTGCAACGATCTCTAAGTCTTCACCGAGATCTTACACTCGAACTTCCTTGTCGCCGCATCGTGGAGCTCCCACCACTCTGCATCCCAATGCAGGACGATGTCTGCCCACGGAGCAAGTCGATGTGCATCACCGACGGCTATGCTCGGCGCGCCGTATGCTCGGACAGCTTCGACTGCGTCCATCGACAAGGATGGGCCCGGAGCCAGACAAACGACTGTCTGACCGGACCAGTCCGGACAGTTCACCGCCGTTTGCCGCGCCGGCCTCGAACCGGCTTCGTCACGGCCGGCCTGGGGTCTTCCCGCGTCTCGGTGACGACGGCCTCGTGGACCTTGGGGGCCGGCGGCGCCGGCTGCTGCTCCAGCCGTCCCTCAGGCGGCCACTTCACGGCCCGTCCAGAAGCGATGAGCATGTCGGCTTCTTTCGGCGTGAAGTCGGCAGTCTCGCCGGCCATGTACGGCGTGACGGAGCGAGTGAATTTGACAAGCATCAGCAGATCGGCGGGGCATCAAGCCCCGCCGCTCCCTGTCTATGGTCAGACCGTCGACGCGGTGACCGGGTTCTCGTTCGAGCCGGCCAGCACGTAGACCGCGGCGAGCTCGGCGGTGTCGGTGCCCGAGGCGGACAGGTTCGGCGTGAACTGGATGCGGACGTAGCGGTCGGCGCCGCTCAGGTCGATGTCCAGTTCCACCACTCCCGTCTCGGTCGAGCCGCCCGGGCTGCCGCTTTCGCCGGTCGCCTGAACGGCCGACGCCATCGCGGTTCCATAGTCGGCGACGCCCGTGCCGGACGCATCGCTGGCGTCCTGCAGATTGGCCGCGATTGCGATGGTCTCATCGGCCGCCAGGGTGGCGGTGTAGGCCACCACCACCTTGAGGCTGTTGAAGCCACGACGATCGATCCAGGCGCCGTCGACTTCGGTGTTGTCGCCGGATCCACCGGCGGTCACATCGACCCCGGCCACGGCATAACGGGCGGCAAGAAGCGCGCCCGCATCGTTCATGGAAGCGTGCATTGGTCTTTCTCCTTGCGCTCGCGGGTTAGTAGGTCACACCGGTGAGGACCGAGAACGCGGTATCGCGCTCCAGCTTCACGTCGGCATAGAGCTCCATGTGGATCAGCATCTCGTTCCGCTGGATCAGCGAGTAGTGAGTGCTGCCGCTCTGGTAGGAGCCCTCGATCGACACCCGGACCTCGGCGTCCGAGCCGTTCGCGACCAGGATGGACGGGCCGTTGCCGAACATGATCTCCGTCTCGCTGCCGCCGCCCAGGTTCGTCGGAACCTGGTTGGTCATGAGGATCGGGTAACCGAGCAACGTGTTGTTGTTGTCGATCGACGGATAGATCTTGTTGCCGTTGGCATCGCGGAGATCGGCCAGGTAGGCACGCGTGCGCGGCGGCATCGTCCAGTATCCCGCCGTGATCATGATGTTGGCCTCCTGCAGCTTGGTCACACGGCTGCGGAGATCGGTTTCGATGTTGGCCGCACTGGAGCCCGCGATGGCTTTCGCGTTGCCGGCGGCGATCTGGTTGCGAATGCCCAGCGGAACGTGCTCGGTCCCGGCGCCGCGCAGGAAACCGGCATCTTCGTTGACCGCCAGCCGCTCGCGCAGGCGACGCACAACATACGATTCGAGGTTGCGCACCGCCGCGCCGCCGCGAGCCGCCACGTCGAGCAGCCGACGGGAGATCACGACCTCGACGGCGAGGCGCTTCGGGTCCAGACGGATGTCGCCGAACGCGAAGGTACCAGGCGTCGGGGAGTTGTTCTCCGACATCCACGAACCGTCCGGCGCCGACACTTCGCGCGGCAGGACCAAGGCACCCGGAACGGTCAGGACCTGCGGCTGCATGCGCCGCACGACCGTCATGTTCTCCAGGCCTTCGATGATCGTGGCCGCGAAGTCCGGAAGAGACAGCGCACCGCCGGTGCCGTAGTCGGTGAGCTGGTGGGTGGCCTTGACGATGCCGGCGACATGCTCGCCATACGCCATGGTCAGCCATTTCTCCGCGGTCACCGCCCCCCGGGTGTGCGACTCGATCATGTCCGCCAGCATCCGGTAGACCGGCGCCATCTTGGCGTGCTGCTGGTCGCTCTCCGAACGAACCTGGGCTGGTGCCAGAGTGCCCGCCGGGGCCTCGCGGACGGTAGCCGAAACCGCCGCCATCTCTTCGACCTCCTGAGCGCGCTCCAGGTCCGCCTTGAGTTCGGTCACCGCCGCCTTCTTGGCGTCGTAGGATTCGACCGCGGCACCCGCCGCCGCCTTCGCTTCGTCGACTGCTTTCTGCGCGGCCTCCTTGCCCTTATCGTCGGCCTTGGTCAGCGAGGACTCGGCCGTCTTCACCTTGGCCTTGGCCTCGGTGATCTCACCGGACGCGGCCTTGACCTCGTCCACCGCCGAGGCAAGCGCCTGGCGGATTTCGGGAATGGTTTTCATTCCACTGCTCCATTGCTGGAAGTTAAGCGCCGGCCGCGGTCGCGGTCCGGTCTGTGCCCGCCAGGCTGGCGGCACCTCGTAAGCCGGTCAGCCGGCTGTCAGGATCGAGATTTCGAGCGCGCGGATTTCGGCGGCGCGTGCATCTTCGTCCGGGTCTTCGAACGGCGCCGCATCTTCGACTTCAGCCGTGGCGATGTGCTCTGGCTGAACGCGCTCCTTGAAGCGCTGTTCGATCATGTCCCCGATGGCGGTCACCACGATGTCGAGCGTCGGACCGTCCCCGTTCGGCTGCTGTTGCTCAGCGGCGGCAAGGTTCGCGCGGGCAAGGGCGATCTGCTGCTCCGCGCTCAGGGCGCCACGCTCGACGATGAGGGCCTCCGCGTTCGCCGGAACCGAGACGATGGAGAACTCCATCATGTCGGCCTTGATGAACTTCCGTCCCGCCCAGGGCTGCTTGTCGTCGAGGTTTGACCACTCCAGCGGCATGAACCCGATTGAAACAGCGTTGAGTACCCCGGCCTTGATCAGGCCATAGACTTCATCCGCCTTTTTCGACACGCCTTCCTCGGGAAACTGAACAACCGCTTCCAGGCGGCCGTTCTTGACCCCGATCTCCGGGCACCGGGCGATGGGCTCTTCGTGGTCGTGCATGAAGAGAACAACCGGGTTACGCCGGTAATTCTCCAGTTCGATGCCCTTGATCTCGACGATGTCGCCGTAGCGGTCCGGTGTCGCGGTGGAGACGATCACCCGAACCTGTCGCTCACCGACAGCCTTGGTAACGCCGCCGGCAAAGGCGAGGACTTTACTGCTCATCCTGCTCTCCTTCTGAAGTCGGCGCTTCATCGGCCGGTTCTGAGTTTGTGCCAGCGCCTCCAGGCGGCGTGACAGACACGACGGCTCCGCTGTCATCGACGTATGCGGTGTTGAGGGGCCGGGCGAAGACCTCGCCAGCCGGAGACGGATTGAAGCCTTCGGCGGTCCGCCACTCGTTCGACTTCAGGGCCCCGGCCTGCCACATGATCCGGCGACCTTCCTGCCGAGCCTTGAAGTCGGCGCGCAGAAGGCCGTTGACATCGAACTCGACGTAGAGATCGGGCGACAGGTTGAACGCACGAGTAAACTCGGCCTCCATAAACTCCAGCGCCGGCATCAGCGCCTGGTCGTAGTAGGCCCGGGTCAGCGCCTCGACGTTGTTGTTCGTCATCCGGTCGAGCATGCCGATCATGTGGAGCGGCACCCGGAAAGCCCTGGCGATTTCCTCGATCGTGAACTTCCGCTGCTCCAGGAACTGCGCGTCGACGCTCGTCATTCCGAGCGCCTGCCACTCCATCCCCTCTTCCAAGACAATCGTCTTGCCCGCATTGGCCGATCCGCCGTAGCGGCTATGCCAGGAACTCCGTAGCCTGTTGGCTGCTTCTTCGGTGACCTTGCCGGGGTGCTTGAGCACTCCCGCTGGCTGAGCGCCGTTGGCCAGCATTCCAGCCGACATGTTCTCGCCAGCCAGGGCGATGCCGATGGTCTCTCGCATCTGCGCCAGCGGAGACAGCCCGATCAGGCCATCGAAGGTCAGACCGCGGACGTGAAACACATCGTAGTCCGGCACCATGATCGGGACTGATCGGAGAACCGCGTTTTCCACCGTGGTCCGGCGACTGATCGCGTAGAACAGACTTCCTTCCTCAAACTCGTAGATCGTCACCGACCCCGGGTGGACCGGCCACAGTCCGTTCGGCAATCCCCTCGCGTCCCGCAGGATGACGGCGATACCGTTGCCCCTGAAGCCATAGGCCGCGGCCATGGCGAGCATGAAACTCTTGATCGTCATCAGCCGATTGGGCTGACGCAGAATCGCGTGCAGAGGATGGTCCGTGGCCTCCTCCCGGCCACCGTCCGCGCGCTCCCTCCAGATCGTCACCGGAAGCTTCGCGATGTCTTCCGAGATTACCCGAACGCAGGCGTAGACCGTCGACACCCGCATAGCAGAGGCGTCGTTTACCTGGACCCCGGCACCGGTGGTGATGCCCCCCATGAGGGAGACCAGCTCAGGGCTGGGATTCTGAGTGTCGCCGAGACTGCCTTTCTCGATGGCCGACGCGACGAAGCGCGCCGCGAGGCGTGCGATCAGGGACATACGGATCTCCTAGAGGGCGAGAAGTCCGCGCTCCTCGTAGACCGACGACTGAGGTTCCTGCGCCATCCCGTGCACGGCCGGCGCTATGGCGTTGATGGCGGCGTCGATGCCGTCGATCTTGTTCGGCGACATCGATGTTTCCTTCTTCGGCAGGATCGATCCGTCGACGCGCCGGCTGACGACGGTGTTTGAAGCCATCCAGGTCATGATCGGATTGCCGTCGTGGCGCAGTCTCTTCGCGCCCGACTTGACCCTAGCCTCGAGATCCTTCGCAGGGTCAGTGATGTTCGGCGCGCTTTTATGCAGGACCGCGGCCAGCGGCGGGTCCATCACGAAATCCTCATTCAACCTAGCGGCCATGGACTGGAAAGCTGCGAACTGGTCACCTCGAACCCCGCGGACCGAGAACCGCTCGATCCACTCCCGGATCTGCCGCTCAATCAGATCATGGTCGATCCAGTCGCCCGGGGTCAGCCGAAGGTGACCCTCCTTGTTCCAAGTTCGATACGGCGCTCCCTGGCCGCCTTCAGCGTGCTGCGGATCCTCGAGCACCGCTTCCGGCAGCCAGAACACCGGTTTGAACAGCAGGCGATCGTCTTCGTCGAACGCCGCGAGCACGGCTGCGGTGATGTCGTCCTTGTCTGCGAGATCCAGGCCGATCCAACACTCCAACCCCTCGAAGTCGGACCAGTCCAGCGTCGGATCGGCGGCCGCTTTCCAGCGTTCCATGTTGAGCCAGGTCGATGCCGCGTTCAGCCAGACGTTCAGCCGCTTTGTCTGGAACTCGCCGGCGGACGCCGGGCTGGCCTGCGCCTCGGCCGCGTAGCTCCGCATCCCCTCGATCGTCGGCGTCACCCCGAGCATCGGGTTCGCCTTGATCCACACCTTCTCGTCGAAGGGGTCGTCGCCGGTTTTCCTCCGGCCCTCGTAGTCGTCGACCGTGTCGAGCGTGAAAATGATGCCGAAGTAGTGGTCGGCCTGGACGATGCCCAGCAGGACCTTGGTGACAAACAGGCGCTGCTCGTAACAGACGCCGGCGATGTTGTATCCGGCCGTCGTGATGATCCATAGCAACGGGCTCTTGCGGGAGCCGAAAGCGGACCGGATGACGTCGTACAGCCCGCGATCCCTGTGAGCGTGGAGCTCGTCAAGCACGCCGACGTAGGGGTTCCATCCGTCCTGCGTTGAGGACTTGGCGTTGATCGTCTGGATGTAGCCCTGGTTGTCGTCGCAGGTTATCGATCTGGCCCAGGCCTTGACCCCGAATGCGTCCCGAAGGCTTGGCGTCCTCTGCACCATCTTGCGGGCCGGCTCGAAAACCTTCTTCGCCTGGTCGCCAGTCGTCGCACCGACGATGATCTGCGGGCCCGCTTCGCCTTCGCAGGTCAGGCAGTACAGCGTGACTCCGGCGGTCAGGGTCGACTTCGCCCCTTTCCGCGCCATCTCGATGTACACCGAGGTGAACCGTCGGCGGCCGTCCACCCGGCGCCGCCATCCGAACACCACCACCAGGATGAAGATCTGGACCGGCTCGAGCCAGATCGTGTCGGTCTCCCACTCTCCCTCGACGTGCGGCAGCTTCTCGATGAAGTCGCAGACGTCGTCGCCGTGCCAAGCGTCGAAGTAGTAGCCGCACCCCTTCTTCCGGGCTCGCTTCAGGTCCTCCAGATGTCTTTTCGCAGCCAGGCGCACCCAGCGGCAGTGGCGCTTACCAGCCCGATCGGCGGCCGCCTCGCGCGCATAGGCCAGGGCGATGCCGGCATAGTCTCGCGCGTGCGTCAGCGCCTCAGCTTCGGCGGCCATTCCGCGCAAACGGGTTTTTCGACTCCGCCGTGGGCGAGCGGCCGCCGTCCGTGATCTTCAGCACGATCCTGGACTTCTCCCCGGCTAGGCCGAACAGCTCTCCAAGGGTGCGCCACTGCTGCACGTAGCTCGCCGGCGCCGGTGCCCCGCCGGCCCACGTCGCCTTGATGTTGGCGGTCATCACGCACCACTGCCCGAACACTACCGCGTCCGCCGGCTTCAGCGTTCCCATGGCCACGGCTATGTCGGCGAAGTCGTCCCAGATGACCTGCGCTTCGAGCGGCAGGCCGTCCGGCCGCACGATCGCGCCGCTCGGCGCCTCAAGCACCTCGTAGTTGTCGCGGCTTGGCTGTCTGGTTCCGCGGGCATCATGAACGGCCGGCGGCGTCGGCTTGCGGCCTCGCTGTGCCATCTATCCCGCTCCGTTGTGCTATTCGGTAATTTTCTAATTCTCTGGCGAAACTTTATTTCGCACACGCAGAAATTTGACTACCGCGCCGGTCCTACACACACGTTTATCTAAGGAAACTGAGGTGCCCCTACCCTCAGGCCGGCAAGCCGAACATCAACAGTTGACCGCCTGGTCCGTCCGATTTCCGGTGATTGCACTCGCGACAAGCGCAAGCTGTGTTCTGGTAGCTGTGCTCACCGCCAGCGGCGAGCGGCGTGATGTGATCTAACTCTGGTGCTCGCGGGTGCGTCGAACCGCGCTTCGACTTCAGGGTCTTGCCGCCACAGATGTGACAACGCCAACCGTCTCTCTTGAATACCGCTGTCGGATCAACACGCTCTATGATTGCCGCACGTAGACGCGCACGCTCCGCTCTCCTGTCAATCCTCTTCCAGTGTCGTCTGCTGCATTCGATAGAGCAGTACTTCCGACGCTTATTCCCATGCGCCGGAGCGAACACAACACCACACTCTGAGCACGGCCGGGGTGTCCGGTCACTGTCACATGCCAAAACTTGGCGGCGGCGTGCATTTTCCGCTCTGCACGCATCAGAGCAGTACTTGGCCGAGCCAACCTTTGAGAAGACAGCAAGGCAGATCGGGCACTCGGCCCGTCGATCTAGCATATGAATGATGCGCCGCCGCGCTGCGCTCTCGGCGGCGCGGCGGCCGGCTTCCTCGGCAAAACCCACTGCCCAGCACCGGCGAGAACAATAGCGGCCCGCCCTGGCCTCGCGGGCTCGCGCCTTGCTTCCAGGCTCCGACATGAGGAACGTCACACCACACTGCTCGCAGATTCGCGTAAGCCGCCGCACTCGAGACGCTTTCCTTTGGGCGTTTACCTCAGCCTGAGGGCGCATCCCCTTCGTTCGCCGCCGCGAACTCTTCTCTGCACCCGGAAGAGCAGAAGCGATAACCAGTGATCGGTGTCGCTCCGCAGTTTGTGCAAGAGCGCCCAAACCGAAGCCCGATGGTGTTTCCCATCAGGCCGCGCGCTCCTCTCGCTGGATCTCACGGTCATGGCAGGGCTTGCAGACGCTCTCGAGTTCGCCATACGCGAAGAGTTCCCAGTCTCCGCGATGCGGCTTCTTGTGGTTCGCCACGGTCGCCTCCGCGATCAGCTCCTTCTCAAGGCAACGCTGGCAAAGCGGCTGTGCGGTCAACTGACCTTCGCGGCGGCGGCGCCAGAGGGGGAGCTTGTACCAGGCGCGCCACGGTTTGGTCAGTCGGCGGCGGTTGTCGTGCTCGCGCTTGCGCTGTTGATCAGTTCTCGCCCCCGGCGCCTTGTGCCGGGGTGGCCTGGACGCCATTGCCTTCACCCCTCGAACGTCAGTTCAGCCCCGGTGCTGTCGACCATGCGCCCATCGACCAGCGTGTCCGCGATCTCGCGCCGGGCGGCGGCGCGCTTCCGCTTCATCGCCTTGCGCCGGTACTCGCGCTGACGGCTTGTGCCGGCGGCGGCGTTCTTGCGGGGCTTGTTCTTGCGGGGCATGTCGTCCTCCGCAGGGCTCGCACCGATTGGCCTGAGTTCCATGCGCCTGTGAGCGCTCCCGTCCGCCGGCCGGTCATCGGTGCTTGGTTCGCTGGGCTGGCCCCGGCAGCCCCAGGGAGGGGGACGGGATTCTGGTGCGGAACGTGTGCTTACGAGGCGTGGTGCCTCAGCAATCCGCCATCGACGATGTACTGGTCGATGCGTCGAACATCCGTTTCGCGAAAGCCGGTTATTCCACCTTGCTTCACCGGCTTGATGCCGAGGTCGCGCGCGATGTCCAGGAAGCGAATTCGAGATGTCTTGTGAGCGTCGAGCCGATCGAGCGCTTCTTCAATCGTGAGGACAGTCCGGCGGTTCTTGACCAATCTGCCTATCCGTATCGCTGATCTCGTTTGGACACCGCTCCGCACATTGCCGGAAGCTCTGTCCGGCCGGGCCGTCCGGGCCTCGGCTCACCCGAAGGTGGCTGGCACTCAGATCCACGGTCATCCGATGCAGAAGATGCGTGAAGATCTTGTGCGTGTCAAGCGCGCGCACACCAGATAGCGGACCGTTTCCCCAATGCCGGGGCCGGGACCGGGAATTATACACACTTGATACACATTTTCCGTTGACCCGCGAAGGCGCAGTGTGTATATTCATACACATGAAAAGCGCGGACGTGATCAAGAGCATTGAGGCAGACGGATGGCGGCAGGTCCGCGTCAGCGGCAGCCATCACCACTTCAAGCACCCGACGAAGACGGGGCTTGTGACCGTCCCGCATCCGAAGCGTGATCTGCCGGCTGGCACGCTCAGGAGCATCGAGAAACAGTCCGGCGTGAAACTGAGGTGACGACGATGGTCTACTACGTGGGCATCATCCACCGGGACGAGGGGACGGACTACGGCATCTCCTTTCCCGACTTTCCCGGCTGCGTCTCGGCGGGCAGCACCGTTGAGGAGCTCAAGGCCAACGCCGAGGCGGCGCTTGCCGCCCATATCGGGATCCTGGCAGAGGACGGCGCCGAGATTCCTTCGCCGTCGTCGATCGACACGGTGATGGCGGACCCTGACTTTGCGGATGGGATGCCGGTCCTGGTGCTGGCGCCGGATGTGCAGGACGAGACGGTCCGGATCAACCTGACCGTCCGACGCTCGGCCCTGACCGCGATCGACCGCAATGCGGCGATGCGCGGCTTGAGCCGATCGGCCTATCTGTCGAAGATTGGTGCCAGCGGATAGTGCCCGAAGCGCCCGTGAAGGCACATGCGTCAGGTGGCCGGGAAACCCGCCGTCGCTAACTGCTCCTCGAGCAACTTGGTCACGAGGGCATGCAGCGGGGTGATGTCTAGTTTTCCTGCAGCAACAGAGGCGTCGACCTCCTGGAGGGCTTTGACGTAGTCGGCACGATCGCGCCTAAGCAGCTCCGGCAGGATCGGTGCGCCTGGCAGCAATGCTTTGGACTTTAGACAGAGCACGAAGTAACAAGACGCTCGGGCGGTGCGGCCATTACCGTTTATGAACGGATGGATGTGATTGATGCGCCAAAGCACGTAGGACGCCAGAAAGACCGGATCAGCGTCGACCCAGGCTCGGTTCACCGTGTTCACCATGTCATCCATAAGCGACTGGACACGATAGACCGCGGGCGGCTTGTGTATGCCGACTTCGACCTCGCACGGCCTATACTCGCCGGCATTGATATGCAGGCAGGCGATAGCGTGGAAATTCAGCGCCTTGATCACCGCTTGAGACAAAAATGGCCGCCCCGTCGACAACGAGGCGACCACAATTGATCTCAAGAAATCGTAGTGCCGATCGCTATTCGAAATCTGAAGCTCTTGGTAGGCGGGGTCAGCTTCGTTGCCAGTGATCTCGAACAGATGCACTTAGACGGCCACCCGACCTTCGTGCTTGGCCAGGATCTTCTCAACGCCCTCTCGGGTCACGTTGCTCTCAGGCTCGAGCGAGCCCATGATGAAGGAGACCCGTTGGCGGCCGATCTCCTCGGCGGTCATCGTGTGCTTCGACGCACGGGTGAGCGCGTCAAGCACCTGACGTGGCGTCTTCACCTCGGTCATGTCGTTTCCCTTCGTCCGGTTCCTCGTGTGTTCGGGTTCTTGTCGCCCGAAATCTGTGGTGCATTGTATGTCAGATGGGGATTTGTCGAGAAATTACTCCCTACAGATTGTCGCACATCGACGAACTAGTGGAGCGCGAGCGAATATCGATGATGTGTCAGTTTGAAACACTAACCGGCAGGAACGTAACGCGCTCGTGGTAACAGACTTACGTAAGTGCGGCTGCTCAAACGAGATCGGACGCAAACGTTCTGCTGCTTCGATCAGCAGTTCATCCCGTCATCGCCGATGTCTCTCAGCCTCTGCACGTCGACCAGGACCGGCACGCCGAGCAGCCCCAGTCCACGCAGCACAGCGCGGCGGCGGTCCAGGCTCTCGATCACGAATTCGCCCTCCTGGCCCGGCAGATCGACCCTGACACGGTCTCCGGCCCGATAGCGCCGCTCTTCGCCGAGCAGGTGCTTGCGCCAAAGCGGATCGCGATCCAGCCCTTTTGCCTGCCGGTCCATCAGGCGCTGCATCTGCGCCTCGGGGATGACCATCGGCCGGTCGACGCCCAGGACGCCCTTCACGTGGTCGATCGCGCAGACATCGAACAGCGCGGCCGCTTCCTCGAACCCGGCGAACAGGTAGCGAGGGAGCAGCGGGAACTGCCGCTCCTCGCGGCGCTTCACCTTCGGGCTCGGGCTGACCCTGACGAACTTGGTCCGGACCGGGCAGAACGCCTCGTAGCCCATGTCCTGGATCTCCCAGAAGATCGCCTTCTCGTGCTGGGCGGTGACGGACAGGGCGTACCAGGCAAGGCCGGCGGCTGAGCTCGGATTCTCGACCAGCTTCGGCGCCTTCCGAGCCGGGCTGACTGCCTCAGTCTGATCCTCGACCATCTGGTCCTCCTGGGTCATGTCCGCGTCCCGGCTTCTTTGAGTTCAGGCTTCGGCGGTTGCGCCCCTAAGCCCCCTTGTCGGTGGAGGGCGTGTGGGATGGCAGTCCCTACACACCCCCGTAAGGGGGTGGCAGCTATGCAGCGCTCTGGAGCGCTCTGGAGCATTAACAAAATCAGATACTTATCAATACCTCTGGAGCGCTCTGGAGCACGCTCTGGAGCAGCTATTGAGCACAATAATTTCAAACACTTAAGGGTAGCTCTGGAGCGCTCTGGAGCAGCTGCGGAGCAGCAACAACGATAGATCATGAAGACGCCTCGCTATCGTCCCAGTTGTGAGGAACGATCGAAGACTGGAGCCTTCGAGACGCGTCTTTGACGGTCCCGATCCGTAGCTCTTTATGCTCGAGCGCTTCTTCCACGAGGGCCTGGAGTCGCTTTTCCGACCAAGTCTTGAAGAAGGGGTCGGACTTGATGATTTTGGTGTAATAGTTCGGGCTGTGCTTCGCTGTGTCGACGAGCCGGCGCCCTTCTCTCAGCAGTTTCCAGATGGTGTCGATCAAGCGCTTGCGATCACCTTCGCGGCGCAGGCGGGCCACGGTGCCGATCTCCGGATTGTCAGGCAGATACACCTTAGCGTCGTCATCCCAGATCAAAGCGATGGCGCCATCATCCGACCCGTAGTTTTGCTTCATGGTCCTCAGATTTCGCTCTCCGCCATGTGCGTCCGGGCGCTCCAGCAGAAGGCGGAAGCGGAAAGCGCCATTCCACGCCGTAGAGCCAGATGTGCCGGACCCGCTTTGCTGGCCAGACAGGGACGGGTGCGCGGTGAACATCAACGCGGTGTCCATGTCGCAGGCATCGCGCATGTGATGTGGAAGCTCTTTGAACTTTGTGACCGCCTTGTATGCCATCGACCGGTTGTTTTCGGGGCCGTCGTACACGTTCCAGAGGCCGTCGATGACAACCAAGTTGGGCTCGTCGCGTTCACAGGTCGCGATGATGTCGCGCCACAGCTTCGACTCAGTCAGTTCGAAGTCTCGACCGACGTAGAGCATCGTGTTCTCAAGCTCCGTGCGGTCGTAGATGATGATCCGGTCTTCCAGATCTGACATCTTGTGCCCAACCGACCGTACGATGCGGTCCAGGCGGGCGTGCACAACGTCCAGGTCGTCCTCGCACGAGAAAATAACAGTGCGGCCCGGGGTTGTCGGAACACCGCAGAAGCTGTGACCCAGCGCGCTGGCAACCGCCATCTGCAGGATGATGTAGCTTTTTCCCGTACCGCCGGGCGCGTACATGCAGCCGACAGCGCCGGCGTATATGAAGCCCTCCAGCCACCATTTCGGAGGCCGGATATCCCGCCCTACCAGTTCGGCCGCTGCCACGCCTCTTAAAGGCTTCGGCTGCCCAATCCCGACGTTGTTCGGGTGGGTGCGAAAATCCGCCGGCTTACGACCCCCTTTGCGCTTCAACTCGCGCAATGGCACGACGTCGTCTTCGCTGTCGACCATGACGCTCATGCCGCTTCAGTGGATTTCTTTGGCCGCCGCACTGCCACGACAGGCACCTTGGGAGTGGCGCGGCGGATCCACGCCTCAAGGCGCTCGCCCGCGTCGAGGCTCTGCGCCACCAACGTCAGATCGCCGATCCCAACGACATAGGAGAAAAATGCCTCATCCAGAGGGCATACGCCGCGGCCGTGGTCTCGGACCCAGTCCATGGCGGTCTCGTGGTAGGCCAATCTGCTGGTGGAGTGATCCTCCAGTGCGTGCTGACCAAGAGCGAGCGCGCGGCCCGTCAGGCAATAGGCCTCATTCTCGGTCGGATCGATCGCGACCAAGTCGACCATGGCGCCCAGTTCCGCCCAAGCGATTGGAACCACCAGAACCGGCTGGTCGCCGGCCGGTGTCCATGTCTGTCTCTCTCGGTCAACGCTGACCCGAGCCCGGCGCCACGAGGCAATCAGCGGATTTGCCGCGCACTGGACCTGCAGCGGCGCATCTGTGGGCCCGCGCATCAACGGCGAGAGGTGTCGCCAGACAGAGAACACGTCCCATGAACTCATCTCGCCCGTCCTTCTGCAGATCCGCCATCAGGTACCCGCGCGGCCATCCAGGCGGGCAGCGGCACCGCCTCCAGGGCGCACTGCTGCGGCTCAACGATGATCATGCGGACCGGCTGAAGCTTTCCTTCGACACGATCCCGGCGGCACGCGACGACCCCGCCCGGGAACGGCCGCACGTCGTAGCCGCGCGCTTCCATGCGTCGCATCCACTCGTAGATCATCGACGCCAACATCTCGTCGGAATCCGCGGCCCAGCAGCCGAGGAACTCTCCGCTCGGACACCAGCGCTGCAGCACATAGGGCTTCATTCTGCCGCCTCCGCTGCTTTGAATCGGTCGACATCATTGCCCCAGCAATCCCAACCAGGGCGCCTGCAGCGCGCGAACAGTTCGGCGTAGGGCGGCTGCCCCATCGCTTCGATCTTTCGATACTGGTCTTCTGGCTTTCGGCTGTGTTCCCGTGTCGGCGCCACGATCAGGTTGCGCTCAGACCTGGACAGGATGGGCGGCCGCCCGATCACGCCTAACAGGAACGGCTCACAAGCGATCCGAAGACGGTAGCCCGGCCCGAACGCCCACTTGCCGCCCGTCGAGGATTGCTTCGCCCAGGCCCCGCCGGCGACATAGCGGAATCCCCATGCCGCCATGACCTCCAAGGCCTGCGGCAGCATCGGGAACGTCGCCCACATGAACAGCAGGCAGTCGGGTGCCGCGAGCTGGCCAACAGGCAACCGCTTCAGGTCGTCAGTGGGCATGCAGTCGTAGTGGGCCTGGGCGGCTTTGCCCTCGCCTCTTTCCGACCAGGTCTCAAAGAGCCAGGGTGGATCCGCAAGGATCGTCCGGTACCGCAGAGGCGGAAGATCTATGGCGGCCGTCGTCACGCTGCCACTCCTTCGCTCGGCGGCTCGATCGGCTCAAGGCCGTGCTCCGCGCGGATGGTGTCGGCCCGCTTGATCGCGTCTGCCGTACTCATTCGGGTCTTGCTGCCGGACTTTGTCTCGACGATGTACGGCGTCTTCAGGAACTTCTGGCTGGGGCTGTACTCGATCCGCAGGCCGGCACTCTCGAAGGCGCCCTGCAGCTGGCTCAACAGCGTGCCCGCCTGGAACCGACGACCCGATCCGCCGTTCTTCTCCAACCACGCGTCGATCTGGCTCTGTTCCGCCTCGCGTTTCGCCGCCGCCGGCTTCCGGACATCTCTTGTCGCGACGTGGGGCGGGCGACGTAGGCTCTCTTCCGGCGGACGCCCCTTCATCGGATCCTGTTTCGGTGTGGGGGTCGTCGCGGGGACGGGCGCCGGCGCAACAGATGAGACGATTCCGTCTTGGGTCGTGGGGGCTTCCGACTTCCGCCCGTGAGCGATGAAAGCGATTGGAGTGCCTCTCATATCCGGATGCCAGCACAGACCACAGGAGCCGCAGCAAACGCTAGGGTGTGTCTGCGCTGGGCACACGATGCCTTCAGCCTGTCGGCCTTGGGCGACCCGCCAGATCGTCGTCGCTGCCATGTGCCGCTCCTGCGGGGCGGAGACGTCAGGGAGACTATTGCGGATGGCAAAGCGATCTGGCTCAGATCTGCGCAGTCGGGCAATGGCTGCGCCGATTTCGGTATCCGGCGTCCAGGCGGTGTAGCCGAAGACGTGAAGGGCGGGATGGTACTGCAGCAGCCGGCCCCACAGCTCGACGTAGTCAGCGCTGTAGAAGTCGCCGAGCACGTGCAGCCGGATCACAAACCCTTGGCTGTGCGATCGTGCAAGGTCGTCGACCTCAAGCTCTATACGGCTCTCCAGTTCAAACCCGTGCGCATGGCGGCGGGCCAACGGCATTCCGTTACCGAAACAGGTGTTCCAGTGGTGACATGTCGTCGGGCAGGTCGCGCGTTCTTCAAGGGTCAGCGCGTAGATCGGCATACCCTTCCAGGG
Source organism: Thalassobaculum sp. (assembly GCA_048983575.1). Taxonomy (GTDB): domain Bacteria; phylum Pseudomonadota; class Alphaproteobacteria; order Thalassobaculales; family Thalassobaculaceae; genus Thalassobaculum. The sequence continues at coordinate 4,245,052 of JBLZTD010000001.1, forward strand.
CCCCTTGGAAACTCGGTCGCCGAGCTTGCGCTGGTTCTGTCCTGAGACGAACACCCGAGGCGTCTCGGTAGCCCGGATCACCGTGGTGGGGAAAAGCGACCGCCCTTCGGTCAGCGCCGCATGATCGCCCGGCAATCCGTGAACCTTTTCAGGCTCCAGATCCTTGCGTCCATCGAACCGGCGCCGCGGCTTATCGGCGCGGGGGCGGCCAGGTCTGCCCTTCGGCTTGCCCGGGTTCTCTGCTTCCGGATCGGTGACCTCCGCAGCGTGAGCGCCGACGATGTAGTAGCGTCGCCCCCGAGCCCATCCCTCGGCGCGCAATGCGCCGGACGCCACCAGCCGCTTGACCACCCGCCGTGCCGTCTCCGCCGCCAGGCCGGTTCGCGCCGCGATCTCGGCCGTGGACGTCTGCGGGCCCGTCTTCCATATCGCATCGAGAACGGCCAGGTTGTTGGCCGTCGCCTGTTCGCTGTTCAGCGCGTTCAGCCGTTTGCGGCTCTTCTCGTCGCGCGCTCGCTGCGCCTCGGTCCGGCCATCGCTGTGCGGTGCGGCCTCGATCGTCTGTTGATCTTCGCGGGCCTCATCGTCGGCCGCTGCCGGGATCGGTTCGGCGCTCGCCGCCGTCTTATCCGCGGCAGGCTGCCGAGCGCTGATGATTTGCGCTGTGAGGGCGTCCTGCACGCCGCGCTCGATGAGAGTGAGGGCCACCGTCTCGGCTGTATCGCCGAACGCCCCGGTGGCTGCCAGATCATCGAGGTAAACGCGAACGGCGGCTCTGAGTTCGATCTGCATGGCCTAGACCCCCGGCAGAGGCACGTAGAGGCAGCGCACGAAAGCGCTCTCCCCGGTGCCGTACTCGTCGGTGACCACGCAGGCATGGAACTTGCCGTCCGGCGTCATGGTGACGAAGGCGGCATCGATCGGCGCCTGATGCGCCGCCGCGCTGCATGCGGCCATCGTAAGGTCCGCGCTGAACCAGAGCCCTCTCATTCGGCGGCCTCCCGGTTGCGGGCGGCGACCTTGGCCAGCCATGTCGACAGCACGAAAATGGCGTCGCCCTCGTTGTCGTCGATGCCGGTGAGCCCCAAGGCGGCCAGGCGCTCACCGCGCTTCTTCTTCTTCGCGTCCCGCTTCGTGCCGACCGCGTGAACCTGCATCTCGCTGGTCTCGACCAGCACGCAGGGAATCCCGTTCTGTCTCGCCACCTTCTCGGCCACCATCTTCAGGCCCAGTAGGATCTGCGCGGCGTTGCGGGATTTCTGGGGAAACTCGGTCTGCGCCTCGATCACCACGAACGACACGTCGAGCGTCTGGATCCGGCGGTTCAGAAAGCCCTCGAACCGCTGCGCCAGCTTCGCGTGGTCGCCGGGAGGCCCCTTGAACACGCCGTGCACGTAGTGCCGCACCGCCCGGCGCGCGGCGGTCTCGTCGTCCGAGATGGGCGGCAGGAACGGCGCTTCCCGCTCCGCCGCCGCCCAGCCGGTCTTGGTCCCGAGATCCAGGGCCAGGATCATCGATTACTCCGCCGCTTCGGTAGCGCCGTCGCCCTGGTCGAGCTCGTCGTCGAATTCCTCCGACGCGATCTCGTCCGAGGCTTCGCCGGCGCTGACCGCACCGGCAGACGCGAAGCTGCCATCGGCCGCGGCCTGCCAGCCCTTGCGCCAGAGGACCCAGCCCATGGTGCCTTCGGTACTGGGGTTGTCGTTCAGTCCCTGGCCGGCGTCATGGGCAAGCGCGCCCCTGGCCTTCAGGAAGCCAATCTCGAAGGCGGTGGCCTCGGAACTGCCCTTTTCGTACGGGTTGTCGTTGAAGTTCTCGCCGGAGCGTGCGGCGTTCTCGCCGGCGGCGCGGGCGGTGATGAAGGCGACGTCGGTCTCGGGATCCCGGTCGTCGCGATCGTCGACCAGATCGTCCTGCGGACGGTCGGCGTCCTGATCGGCCCCGCCGACGGAGAGGTTGACGACGTTCCCGCCGCCGGCCTTCTTGCCGCCGGCCTTTTTCGAGGCTGCCTTCTGCGAGACGGTCTGAATCGCCTCGACGAGGTCGACCATCCCATTGTTCTGGAGGGTGCTGTACAGCTCGCGGATGTAACCGAGGGTCTCGTCCTTCTCCTCGTCATCTTCGAACGCCTCGGCGTCGCGCTTCAATGCATAGGTCTTGTACGCGTCGTCGAGATATTTACGCGGAATACCGAGTTGCTGGGAAAGGCGTCCCTTATCGGCGCTGATCTCCTGCTGGAGCGGTTTGATATGCTCCTCACGGAGCGCCTCCATCTCGCCCGTAAGCCGATAGCGCTTTTCGACCCACGCCTGGATTGCTGCCGTCCGATCCTTTTTCACGGCGATGAAGGGAACCTCCTCGCCACTCCTGGGTCGGGCCATGTGCCGTCTCCTTGCCACCGGGAAAAGGAGCCGCGGGAAGGTTGGTGGCCCATCCGACCCGCGGCAGTTCAAGGGAGGATTCACGCGGCGTTCTGCCGCTCGTTCGCGTGGTGCGCCCGATGGCAGTCAGGACACAGCCAGCGAATTTCTAACGGCCGCGAATAATCATCGTGGTGCGCGTGCACATGATCGCTACGCGCGCACACTTCGCAGGAAGATTTTTCCAGTTTCCCAGAGAGGACCGCATATTCTACTTTCTTGTGCGCTAAATATTTCTCGCGGTTTTTTTTATTCCAACGAGCATTCTTCTTTCGGTTTGCCCGTGGATCACGTTTCCGCAAGCTCCTCAGTCGACTCGCTTGGCAAGCAGCACATCGCCACTGAACGCGTATGCGGCCCCACTTTCGCTTCTCTCCGCCACAGTCTGGGCAGATCCGGACTTTCATCGCCCGTCTCCAAAAAAGGTTTGTTGTCGCCAAGACCCCCACCCGGTCGGGTAAGGGGGCTGGGGTGCCGGCGGCGACCCGGGACGTGGGGGACGCAAGCCGCCGCCGGCGGGTCCGGGCGCGGGAGGGGCCCGCGCCCGAGGGGCCTCGTTACGGCTCCGGCTTCATGGATTGCGCGAAGGCGATGAGGTTGCAGCCGAGCTCGCGGGCGTTGGGGGCCAGGGCGAGCCGCTCCCGGTGATCCAGCCTGCCGTCGTCCAGCGCGGCGCTGAGCGCGGCGGCGTTGGTCAGGCTCGCCGTCAGCAGCTCGTGCGGATCGATGCTTCCCGGCTCCAGGCGCGAGACCTGCAGCCCGGCCGGCGACAGGACGTCGGTGACGAACGCGGCACCCAGGACCCGAGCCAGCAGCAGGAAGTTGACCAGCGTCGGGGCCGCTTCGCCGTTGCCGTAGCTCTCGAGCGTCCGCACGGGGATGCCGGTGACTTCGCTGACGTGACGGCGGCGGGCGGCGTCGGGGATGGCGAGTCGGATGGCGCCCCTCATGCGCTTGATCGCAACATCCTGGGTGATTCCGAGATCATTACTCATGGTGGCGACCCTCGATCATTCCCACACTCAATGCATGGAATACGCGGCGACAGGAGGGAGAAGCGACGGCGGCGGGGCGTACTGGCACACGCCCGCCGCCGTCGCTACCATCGAGGGAAGTTGGAAACCCACGATGGTTTATGTTCCGGAGGAAGCCCGCCCTATCCATGGCGTCCCCCTCCGGGAAGGAGAGAGCGATGCCGGAACAGGTCGTCGACGACTTCGCCCGAATGATCGGTTGGCTCGGCGTCGCAATCGGCGCCGGCGGGCTGGCCCTTCACGGCTGGCGCTTCTGGTGGGACTGGCGCATGGCCGCCGCTGCGACAGCTCCGGTCTTCGAGATCCAAACCGAAACGCCGCTCGGCATGCTGGTGGAAACCAGGCTTTCGGCCCGCAACCGGCTTCCGAAAGCCATCGTGGTATCCACGGTCGAGATCCGCGAGAAGGGCGCGGAGATCTGGCCCAACCGCGAGCCGGACGGCGGCGGTGGCCTGGGAGGGCCGGTGCGCCCGCAGCAGCCCGAGGCGACGTTTGCCTTCGATCTCCGCGTGGCGCCGGAGTCCGTCGGACGGCTTCGCTTCACAACCGCCTTCGAGACCGAGCAGCCGGCGCGCTACACGTTTGTCGTTTTGTGGCGGAAGGCTGGCAGCATGAAGGTGCGGAAGGTCCGCATCCCCCATGTCGGCCTGCCCGAGCCGGACTAGCCGCGGCGGCAGAACGCGCGGCGGCAGAAGGCGCGACACCGATCCCGTCGAACCTGGAACCACAAGATCGGCGCGTCGAACATTCCCCTCATGTGGCATTCGGCGATGCCAAGGGCCAAGCTGGCACCATTCACGACCACCATCGCGCAGGCGACCGCCAGCCAGTAGTAGTCGCTGTAGTAAAACTCGGTGAGCCAGGTCATCTCGACGCTCCTCATATCGCATGGAGACCCGCCGCGACGGCATTACGCGGCCTCGGTGGCTTCATCCGAAGCGCTAGGCTCAACATCACGCGCACTGCGACACACTGGGCTGTCGCCCCCATAACCAGCAGGAAGATCGAAGAAGTCTGCAGGGCTGACGTCGATGCCGAGCTTCACGGCAAGCCGAAGCACCTCCGATTGCTTGTGCGCCGGGATCAGGCCAGAGGACTTCCAACTCTGGATGGTGGAAGGCGGCAGACCTGTGTGCTCTGCCATCTTCCGCGTGCCGCCGAACTTATCGACGATGGCCTTTGCAACGTTCATGGGCAGATTTGTACGACACTGTCGCACGTTTATCAAACGATAAATTCGCACTGACAGCGTACGGAGAACTCGCACAAGATGACGCTATGAATGGTGTCGCCGCGCGCAAGCTGAAAAAACTTAGAGAACGCACTGGCTTAACCGTCGCTGCGACAGCCAGCCTCATCGGAAGACAGAAGTCGACGTACGCGTCGTATGAGGACAAATACAAGAAGCCATATCTGCCCATCACGCTTGTGAAGGCGCTCGCACCGCACTTTGCCGCCAGAGGGATACCTCGCCAGGAGCTATTTGCCCTTGCCGGTGTAGAACAGGGCTCAGCGCCAACAGGCGACTTAGCCGAAGGTCCGGTTCCGGCATTCCACAGCCCTGGTCTTGTCGACGTTGATGGAACGGAATTCGCGTCCATCCCACGGTACGACGCTTCACTGTCCGCCGGACCTGGAAGCATCATCGACCCACATGCTGAGCCGATCGGCCATCACCTCATCGAAGCCCAGTGGCTCAACGCGGTCACACGGGCGGCGCCGCAGCACTTGGCGGTTATTCGGGTCTCGGGAGACAGCATGGAAGACACGCTGTCAAACGGTGACTGGGTCCTTCTGGACCGGACACAAACCAAAGCTGCAGAGGAGGGGATTTACGCTCTCCAGATCGACGATACGACCTGGGTAAAGCGGCTCACCCTCAATGTCCGCGAGCGGCTAATCCGAATAGTCTCGGACAATCCGAAGTATCCAGTGCAAGACCTGCCTCCAGACGACCTAACTGTGGTCGGCCGTGTGGTCTGTATCGTCGCGAGGAAGGTGTAGGCATATCGATGGACTTGTGCGACAGCCCCGAACAATGGTTCGAGATGTCGCGTCAGCACTGCAAAGCCGCTGAGGCGCTATTCGATCAACGGCTGATCGCTCCAGCATACACTTTGGCTGGAACGGCCATCGAATGCGCGTTGAAAGGCCTCATCATGCGTCGAGAGCGGATGAACCGGTGGCCGGCACGCCAAGACCGCAGAGAGCTATATACACACCGACTGCCGGAGTTACTCAAGCTGGCAGGGCTGGATGCACGAATGGTCGAACAGTCGGTGCCCCCAACAGAAATCGGAGTTGCATGGGCGATCGCGAAAGACTGGTCCTATAACTCTCGGTACGCGACCGGATTGAAACCCAGGGATGCGCGGGATATCTTGTGGGCGATCCAGCGTGCTGGCGACCGTGGATTGCTGCGATGGATAATGGAAGCGACCTGATCGACAACAAGACCTACGATGCTGGCGAAGAGTTGCTTCAGCAGCTTGATGCAATGGGATTCGGGGCAACAACGGCCGGATGGTTTATCGAGCCGGACTCCACGGACTGGAAGCTTTTATTCATCACGCCCCTGATCGCTGAGAAAGGTCCTCGTTGGGTGTATGAGCGGTTGCTCACGGCGGTTTCGTCGATATCGGACCCGGAGAAGATTTCACCACTTCACGTGCACGTCGCGAACTCTTCGCGCCCATATTTCTCGGATCTAACCATTAAGGTTGAAGTGAACGGCACCTTGCCGATCCGAACAGTGCTCAGGAATGTTGACCAGGATGGTGTGCGCCTGGTCGATCGTGCGGTTCTGTATCGGCTGGACACGTCTGTCCGCACAGCCAGCGCCCGCAAGTTTGACGCGTCCGTTCGGAAAATGGCCGCATGATGCCCGGCCGAACGCTTTAATCACCTCCTACGCGCCGGAGAATATCCAGGTGCGACGGCCGACTTGAGGCCTGCAGTACTTACCGAAACACCAAGCAGCATGGGCAACGGACGGAGCTTCGGCGGTCCCGATTGTTTGTTGGTGCGAGAAATGTACGATTTTATCGCTTGTCATTCGTACGATGTTTTCGTACATTCAAGCATCACCGCATCGATATGAACGGTGGTCCCCGCCGCTGGGATTGCGGCCCTTTCTAGAGGACGAACACACGGAATGACGCGGGCGGGGCTTCGAACGCCCCGCCCACTTCCGGTGCCTCCTGGAGGATGCAGATGCACGCAGCGAATAGTGACGAGCGCACCGCCCGCATGGTGCCGATTTCCGAGCCCACCCGGGCGGTGCGGGCGCGCAGGATGCTGACCATACAGAAGCTGATGTCTGCGCTGGAGGACTCCGGCCGGCAGAGCTGGCCGGTGGTCTTCGACTGCGGCGGTTTTCCGCGCGGTCTGGTGGCGTTCGATGTGCTGGGCGGTGACCTGATGTTCCGCAGCTCGCCGGCGCAGAACCTTGCCCGCAATGTTCACGGCGAACTGAGCCGCGCCCTGGGCGTGCCGTTCACCCGGACCGACGGGACGTCTTTCGTTGCCGGCCCCGACACCCCGCTCTGGATGGCCGGGTCGCGGTTCACGGTCGGCCAGGCTTTGGTGGGCGTGCGGATCCACGGGTTTCGGATCGTGCTCGACACGGCTCCGTTCACCGAGGAGATGGTGGCGTGATCCGGCCGATGCCTCCCTTGAGCCATGTGGTCGGCGTGACGATCACCTGCGCGGCCCTGTGGGCGATCGCGATCCTGGTGCTGGCGTCATGAGCGCGCTACGCGACACTGTCGCGCCGGGGGTGCCGGGACGGGCTGGATGCCCACACGTGCCGGAGGGCGGCGCGCAGCCAGTGCACTTCCTGATAGCTGCCGGCCGGGGCTCTGATCACCTGGGCGACGGCGTTGTGACAGAGTGCGTTCAGGGCGAAGTATGTCCGCGCCGGCTCGTCCTTGTAGATGTCGTAGATCGCGCGCTGCCATTCGGCCAGGTCCTCCGGGTCTTCGGAGGCGACATCGATGCGGGCGGCGAGATCGACGAACCGGCCGCGAAGCGCCAGATGCTCCCGTGCGGCGCCGCTGAAGTTGAAGGCTGTCTCCGCGGCGGCCAGGACCGCCGGAACGGCTGTGACCATGATCGCCAGGGCAGTGCCCGGCAGCAGGTCGGCGGCCAGGTTCACGGTCGCGGCGCTGCCGGTGACGAACACCAGAAACATCGACCAGCGGTGGATCGCCTCGAAGTAGGCTGCCCGCGCGCCATGGTACCGGGCGCAGCGCTCCGCGTCGGCCCACAGGTCAAGCGCGCTCTCCTTCACCTGGTCGGTGGGTCCACGTCTCGTGGCGGTTGGCCGCGATCGCCGGGAACCGGTAGAGGCGGCTGCGCCGGAACTGGTCTTGGCGGGCTTAGCGGTTGCCATGCGGCTGCTCCTTCAAAGGACAAGATCGGTTCTCCTGTTGTCGCTTCAAGCGGTGCTCAACGGGTGGGCCGAGGGGCGGACGAGAGCCAAGACCGTCCGCCCCACTTATCCGAGCATATCACAAGCCCACTGCATCGGCAGGTGTTGCCATGATCGCCGGGAATCCGACCAGTGGACCGGAACTGCGCCGTGACGTCGCCCTGGCGACGCTGCTCGAGATCCGCGCCATTCTGGGTGGCCAGATCGCCGTCGAGATGCCGGAACCCTGGCGCACCCAGGTCTGCGGTAGCGTGCTCTGGGCGCTGGCGTGCCACAGCGATCCGGTGGTGAGCCGGGCGGCTCAGCGCGTCCGGCGCGACTTTCGCTTCCCGCGCCGCCGGCCGGGTCGGCGGCTGTGGTTCTCGGTACCGGTGCTGATCGGCCCCGACGGCGCTCCGGCGCCCGGAGGGGCGGCATGAGAACCGTTCTCGCCGCCTCCGCCATCGCCCTCACCGCCGTCCTCTCCGGCGCGGCCGGCGCGCTGCTGGCCGCCGGGGTCAACCACACCGGCTTGCCGCTCTGGGCCTACTGCTTCTCCTGGCTGTCCCTGCTGTCCGTCTTCGCCTTCATCATCGTCCGCGCGCTGCGCGGGGAGATCTGATCCATGCCGCTGATCCCTGGCGTTCACGCGAACCTGAGCGAGTCCTACTACTTCAAGGATCCCGCCCTTTCCGCATCGGAGACCATCGACCTGCTGTCGGGCATGTCGCCGGCGAAGTTCATCGCCCGGCGGAACAAGGGCGGCAAGCGCACGGCGGCGCTGGAGTTCGGCCGGCTGGCCCACCGGATCATCATCGAGGGCAAGGCGGTCGAGCACGAGGTGCGGAAGCCGCGCAAGGTCGAGGTTCTCTATCACGAGCCGCGCTCGCCGAACTCGAACAAGCTGTTCTGGAACACCGGCGAGCCGCTGATGCTGACCGGGAAGCTGGCCCAGGTCGCCCGGATGAAGGAGGCGCTGCAGGCGCACCCCTTCGCCATGGCGCCGTTCAGCCACGGCGGCGAGCCCGAGGTCACCCTGGTCTGGGACGACGAGGCGACCGGCGTCCGCTGCCGGGCCCGCCTGGATTGGCGGCCGCCCGAGGGATACCAGTTCTTCGCCGACTACAAGACCACGCTCTCGCTGCGCGCCGAGGACATCGACCGGGCGATCGAGCGATATCGCTATCACGTCCGAGCCGCCCACTACCTCGACGGCATCCGCGCCTGCGGCCTGCACCCGGATCCGCGATACCTGATCGTGTTCCAGGAGAAGGAGCCGCCCTTCGAGGTCGAGGTGGTCGAGATCGACCCCGACGACCTGATCTGGGGCCGGATCGAGATGGGCTGGGCCCGGGCGGTGTTCGCGCAGTGCCAGACGACCGGCGTGTGGCCGCCGTCGGGCGCGTTCAAGAAATGGCGGCGCGACGGACAGTGGCCGGCCGCCGGCCAGGACGAGGTCTCCCGGGCCGGCCTGCCCTTCTGGGCCCGGCGCCGGCGCGAGGCCGAGCACGAGGCCGCCGCCTTCTCCACCGACTTCCTGCGCCGGGAGGCGATCCGCCACCAGGCGCCCCTCGATCGATAGGAGCCCGCACCGTGAACCAGCCGCAGACGACATCCCAGCAGCTCGCCATGCGCCCCGCGCAGGCCGGCGGCCACATCGCCAGCCAGGCCACACAGATCGAGCAGTCCCGCGCGATCGCTCAGGTTCAGGGCGCGCTTGTTGTCGCCCAGCAGCGCCCGCGCGACACCATTCTTGCGCTGTCCCGCATGCAGGAGGCGTGCGACAACTACCGTCTCGCCGAACGCGCGTTCTTCCGCTTCAAGCGCGGCGGCCAGCAGGTCAGCGGCGAGAGCATCCACCTCGCCGTCGAGCTCGCCCGGTGCTGGGGCAACATCGACTACGGCATCTCCGAACTGCGGCGCGACGATGTCGCCCATGAGTCCGAGATGATGGCCTACGCCTGGGATCTGGAGACGAATGCGCGCTCCCAAATGACCTTCATAGTTCCGCACAAGCGCGACACGCAGGGCGGAGCAAAGATGCTCACGGACATGCGCGACATCTACGAGAACAACGCGAACATGGGCGCCCGGCGGGTCCGCGAATGCATCTTCCGGGTGCTGCCCCGATCCTATGTCGATGAGGCGGCAGAGATCTGCGCTAACCGGCTCGAGAAGGGAGCTGAAGGCCTGGCGCTGCCGGAACGCCGGGAGAAGATGCTCGAGGCCTTCCACTCGATTGGCGTGAGCCGCGAACAGATCGAGCGCAAGACCGGCCAATCGGCCGGCAACCTGGGCGCCTTCATGCTGGGCCAGCTTGCGGTGGTGTTCAGCTCGATCAAGCGCGGCGAGGTCGCGGTGGCCGACGAGTTCCCGACGGTTGACGGCGGTTCTGCTGGTCAGACGACTGCAGCCGCCCTGGCGCAGGCCCCTCAGCAGCCGAAGGCGCCAGCCGAGCAGTCAGTCGAGCCCTCCGCTGCTGCGCAGCCGGAACAGTCCGCGCCCGATGCGCCTGCGGCCGCGGGTGAGGACGACGGTCTCTTCCCCGGCGACCAGCCGACCGACAAACCCGCGACGCAGAAGGCGGCGGCCAAGCCCGACAAGCCCGCGGCGGCCGCGCAACAGCCGAGCCCGCAGGACAGCCCCCAGGACAGCCCGATGCACGTCAAGATCCCCGTCGACGAGGCTACCGGTGCCGCCGACTACGGCGCCTATGCGATGGCCCTGTGCGCGGTTTTCTCGACCGGCGGCAAGGACGCTGCCGGCCGGGCAGAGTTCCTCCGCGCGAACCCGGCCCTCGAGCGCCTGGCCTTCGCCAAGGACGTGCCTGAGACCGAGCGCACGATCATCGCCGGTATCCGCGCCGACGCGAAGAAGGAGTCCGCGCAATGACCGGCGGCACGACGACCATCGGAGAGATGTCGGTTGCCGACCTAATCGCCATGGTCGATCGGGTGAAGGCGACCATCGAGCGCCACGGCTACGATCACCACAACATCACCGAGTACATTTCCGGGCGAGGGGTGTCTCTTTCCATTCGGGCAATCGACGGCTTCAACGGACGCAACGAGTTTTCGAAAGGTGATGTCGAGCAGCTGAAAGTCGACGAGGGCTTTCTGTTCGCCCTGGCCGACGATTCCGAGACCGCCGAGCGCGACCTCCACGCTTTCATTCAGCGCCAGCCCAACCGCATCAGCCGGGAGCGGGCGCACATGGCCTGGGTGCTGAACCAGCAGATGGAGCGGCTCGGCAACTACAGCGGAGAGGCCCGCGATGCCTTCGTCACGGCGTTCCGCCGATCAATGGACGAGGCCGGGTTGCTCGCGCTAACTCAGGCGCCGTCGGAGGGGTGACGGCGATGAAGAACGCAGAGACCACACCGCAGCGCATTAGCTGGCGATCTCCGGATCGCGTTGATCGGCAGGTGTCGAACGAAATGAAGCGCGGCCGGCGCGAGGCTCGACAGGCGGCTGCACGAGAGACGCCGGACCAAAAGTTCGCGCGGGCGCTGGCGGCAGGTGGCGAGCGGTTCCAGGACGCTGCTGTGTCGCCAGAGCCGCGCATCTACCCGCTCTCCGACCACTCCGCCTTGGTGGTTGGAAGGGCGAACGGCTGAGCCAAGCTTGAAGGTAGATCAGATGACCTCGACATCATCAGCCAGCGCACAGACCATCGACCTCGCCGCGGTGCGCGCAAAGGTGTCGATCACCGACCTCGAGGGGGCTGCGCTGGTCGGCATCAGCCGCGGCCACTTCCGGAAGCACTTCGAGGACTGTCAGGTCCGCATCGGCCGCTCCGTCCGATACAGCACGCGCGCCGTCGAGCGGAAAATCGACGCCGGCGCAGGGCTGGCCGACGATGACCTGGCCGCCCAGGAAGCGGCCAAACGGGAAGCGTTGGCGAGGTTCGACTGATGGTCACCATCAAGATCAAGGGCGTCTTCGCGACCCGCTCTCGACACAACCCAGACATCCGCTACTGGTATCACCGAAAGACCGGGCAGCGCGTGGACGCCTGGATCGACCAGGCGACCGGCGAGAAGGTCACCGCCGAGTACGGAACGGCGGCCTTCCTGGCGCGCAAGGAGCAGCTGGACCGCATCGCCGCCGGGGAAATCGGCGCGCAGGCACGACCGGCGCATGTAGCGGACCGGCCGCCCGGGAGTTTCGGTCACCTCATCCGCGCCTACCGCGCATCCACCGAGTTCCAAGACAAAGCGCCGCGCACCAGGCGCGACTACGGACGGATCCTGGAGTACCTCGACATCGTCGGCCACCTCAGCGTCGGCGAGATCGACGGTCCGTTCATCGCGCAGATCCGCGAGAAGGCGGTCACCAAGCACGGCCGGCGCTTCGCCAACTACGTGCTCACGATCTGCAGCGTGCTCTTCACCTTTGGCATCGACCAGGGGCTGGCGCAGACCAACCCGGCCGCGGGTGTGAAGCGAGTCCGACGGCCGCGCGACGCCCGCGTTGTGAATCGGGTCTGGAAGCCCTACGAGTTCGAGGCGGTGCTGGCGGCCGCCAAGGCCGACGGCGACCCAGGCATGGTCGCCGCGCTCGGCCTCGCGCGCTATGCCGCGCTACGCGAGGGCGACGTGATCGTGCTGGCCCGCTCGGCCCGGCAGGGCGGCTGGCTGACATGGCGCCAGGGTAAGACGGGCGAGGAGCATGCCGTGCCGGAGCGCGCGGTGCTGACCGAGATCCTGGACTGGGCCCAGGCCGCGATCGACGAGCGGTCCGACCGACGCAAGCGGAAACCCGGCAGGGTGGCCGCGGCGACCACGATCGTCGTCGGCAAGCGCGGCCGGCCCTATGCCAGCGAGGACGGATTCCGGGCGAACTTCTTCAAGCTGATCCGGACACTGACGAAGGCGGGCAAGGTCGAGCCGGGGCTGACCTTCCACGGGCTGCGCTCGACGGCCGGCACCGAGGCGGTCGAAGCGACCGGCACTCGAGAGGCCGCGCGCAACCTTCTCGGCCAGACGAATCTTGCCTCCACGAAGTCCTACGTGCAGATCGAAAACCGGGATGCCGTGGGCAACGTGATCCGAATTCTGGAACGCGCCGGGAACGATTCTGCAAAACCTTCCCGCCGTGCCAGCGGACAAAGTGCAAAACCGAAACCACGAGGGGGCGCTAAGTAGTTGAGAAGAATGGTAGCGGAGGAGGGACTTGAACCCCCGACACGCGGATTATGATTCCGCTGCTCTAACCAGCTGAGCTACTCCGCCACGGAGACCGGCGATATACGGGGCGACTTCGACGGTGTCAAGCGCGCGGACGCCGTTTCAGCCGGCGCGCCGGTATCGCCCGCATCGGTCCCGATGATCCAGCCACCGCCCAGCACCCGCGCGCCGGATCCGGCGTCGTAGAACACCGCCGCCTGCCCGGCCGAAATGCCGAACTGAGGATCGTCAAGCTCCAGTCGCGCTCCCCTCCCGTCGCGATGAAGCGTGCCCGCCGCCGGGCCCTGGGTGGAGCGGAGCTTCGCCGCCACCCGCACCCCCTCGTCGCCGGACGGGAGGGCGCCTCCGCCCAACCAGTTCATCTCGCCGATACGCACCGTCGTGGCACCGAGCGCGGCGCGCGGGCCGACCACCACGCGGCGGCTTTCCGGCTCCAAGCGGACGACATAGAGCGGATCGGTGTCCGGCGTCCCGTCCTCGCCCTTGCGGCCGCCGATGCCGAGACCGCGGCGCTGGCCGATCGTGTAGTGCACGATGCCCTCGTGCCGGCCCATCACCGTACCGTCGAGATGGACGATCTCCCCCGGATCGGCGGCGCCCGGACGCAGCTTCTTGACGATTTCGGCGTAGTTGCCGTTGGGCACGAAGCAGATGTCCTGGCTGTCCGGCTTGTCCTGAACCTCGAGACCGAAACGCCGCGCATGGTCGCGGGTCTGCTCCTTGGTCAGACCGCCGAGGGGGAAGCGCAGAAAGTCGAGCTGCTCCGGTGTGGTGGCGAACAGGAAATAGCTCTGGTCCTTCCCCGGATCGACCGCCCGGTGAAGCTCCGCGCCCCCGGGACCGACGATCCGGCGGACATAATGACCGGTCGCGAGCGCCTCGGCGCCCAGATCGCGGGCGGTCGCCAGCAGGTCCCGGAACTTGACGGTCTGATTGCAGCGCACGCAGGGGATCGGCGTCTCGCCGCGCAGGTAGCTGTCGGCGAAATCGTCGATGACGCTTTCTCGGAACCGGCTCTCGTAGTCGAGGACGTAATGCGGGATACCGATGCGCTGGGCCACCATACTGGCGTCGTAGATGTCCTGGCCGGCGCAGCACGCGCCCTTGCGGCCGAGAGCCCCGCCATGGTCGTAGAGCTGCAGCGTGATCCCGACGACGTCATATCCGGCTTCCTTCAGCAGGGCGGCGGTCACGGAGCTGTCGACGCCGCCGGACATGGCGACGACCACGCGCCGGGCACCGCGGGGCTCCGGCAGCCCGAGATCCAGATCTGGAAAGGCATCGCTCATGGCGCAGAGATATGACGGCGACGCCGCCGGATCGCAAGCCCGGCGGTCCGCCGGGGCTCAGACGGCGTTCAGCCCCATCTGCCAGAAATCGACCTCGAGCTCCGTCGCCGCCGCGAAGGTCTTCGCCAGGCCGTCGAACCGGGCTTCACCCCCGCGCTTCGCCGCGAGCCGGTCGACCTGGGCGACCGAGGCGCGGACCACATCGAGATACTCCTCGCCCGAGTACATGGCGATCCAGGCATCGTACGGGTTGCCCTCCCCGCGCTTGGTCGCCGGATCTGCCGCCAGGCGCGCGCCGATGACGCCGTACCCGACCACGCAGGGCGCGAGGGCTGCCTGCAGGTCCAGAAGGTCCCCGGCCATCCCCCGATCCAGCACGTAGCGCGTATAGGCGACGCAGGCCGGATCCTCGGGCACGGCCGCCATCTCGGCTTCGCTCAACCCCCAGCCGGCACAGTACTGAACATGCAGGCTCATCTCGGTGTCGAGCAGCGCGGTCACGGTCGCCGCCGCCGCCCGCATGTCCGCCAGGTCGTCGGCCTTGTAAACCGCCAGCGCGTAGGCCCGCGCAAAATGGATCAGGAACAGATAGTCCTGGGCGAGATAGTGCCGGAACGCCGCCTCCGGCAGCGAGCCGTCGGCCATGCCGCGCACGAAGGGGTGATCGGTATAGCGGCGCCAAGCATCGGGGCAAGCGTCGATGAGACGGCCAAGGAAGGAGGTAGCGGGCACGATCTCGGTCATTCGGAGGCACTCTCGTCATTGGGAAAGCGGGCTGCGGGAGACAGACGGTCGCGCATCGCTCCCCAGGCCTGCAAGAAGCGATCGCAGTCCTCTTCCGTGCTGGCCCAGCCGAGGCTGACGCGGATGGCCTCGCCGGCGATCGGGTCGCCCGGAAACATGGCATCCAGCACGTGGGAGCGTTTGACCTTGCCCGACGAACAGGCCGACCCGGCACTGACCGCGACACCGGCCAGGTCAAGGGACATGACCTGGGTCTCGGCCGCCACCCCGGGCAGCGCGACGGACAGGGTGTTGCACAGGCGCTCCGCCTCGGCGCCGGGAATGCGGAGGTCCCGCGCCCGCGCCCGCAGCCCTGTCTCGATGCGGTCCCGCAACGCCGCGAGCCGCACGCCCTCGGCCGCGCGTTCCCCGGCGGCGATTCTGGCGGCGACGGCGAACCCGGCGATCCCGATATCGTTCTCGGTGCCCGATCGGCGGCCGCGTTCCTGTCCGCCCCCACCGATCAGCGCGGTCACCGCGAGGCCCTCTCGGACCAGCAGCGCGCCCATGCCGGGCGGACCGCCAAGCTTATGCGCCGACAGGGCGATTGAATCGGCCCCGGCAAGGGCGGCGGGATCGAGCCGGCCCGCACCCTGAACGGCATCCACATGGAGCAGCCAGCCGGCGGCATGCGCCAGCCTGGCGATCTCGGCCACCGGCTGGACGGCGCCGGTCTCGTTGTTGGCCCACATCACGCAGATCAGTCCCGGCGTGTCGGCGGACAGCATCCCCTCGAGGGTGGCAAGATCGACGATCCCGTCGGACGTGACCGGTATCCGCGCCGCGTCCGGAGCGGCGGCGAGAACGGCGTCGTGCTCGATCGACGAGACCGCGACCGTGCTCCGGCCCAGCCCGCGCACCGCCAGCGCATCGGCCTCGGTGCCGCTTCCCGTGAAAATGACATCGGCATCGTCGCGTTCGACCAGGGCCGCGATTGCCCGGCGCGCGGCCTCGATACGGTGACGGGCTGCCCGCCCCGCCGCATGCACGGAGGACGGGTTGCCGTGCTGGCGCGCCGCCTCGGTCATCGCCTCGATCACCGCAGGGCGGACCGGAGCGGTGGCGTTGTAATCCAGATAGACCGTCATCGCGCCTTCGTCGTTGCGCCTCCCGCGTGAGGCTTAGGCGCCCCGGCGCGGGCGGTCAACGGCGGGTGACGTCCCGTCGACGTCTGAGACAGACGGCTGACTCAGTCGGCCGCCGCCTGGGCCTTAGGGTCCGTCGCGGTCGCCGCGCCCGGCACATTCCCGGTGAGCACATCCTCGACGGTGACGCGGTTGAGATACCAGAACATCTGCTTCCCCAACTGCTCCCAGAGCTCATGGGTTTGGCAGACGGTCTCCGTCCCGCCGCAGGTCTGCGGAGCATCCGGGCAGCAGGATCCACGCGAGGTCCCGTTGTCCACCGCCTGGACGATCGCCGCGATCCTGATCTCCGAAAGTGCCTTCCCAGGCAGGTAGCCGCCGCCCGGACCGCGCACGCTCTTCACCAGACCGGCCCGCCGAAGCCGCGCGAAAAGCTGTTCCAGGTAGGAGAGCGAGATATCCTGTCGCTGTGCGATTTCCGCGAGCGAGACGGGCCGCCCCTGGGCCCTGGCCGCCAGATCGCAGATCGCCATGACCGCATACCGGCTCTTCGTGCTGAGTTTCACGATCAGACCCCTCCACTTGGCAACCGCAGAGATCCCCCTCGCTGTTCGCCAAGCACAAACCGGCGAGAGGAGGTCCCGTTCCCATCGCCTGATCGAGCCGCATTCGAAGCTAATTTGATCAATACGGTTATTCAAGACGAATTCAAAATATTTTTGTACGATTGCTCAATTGTTTTACGGCAAATCGCAATTGTGTCGCATATGCATTTCTCGGCTGGGCGCTCCGCCTCGGCACCGCATGCCAACCTTGCCGCACCTTGATCTTCACCCCTCGCGTGCCGATCTGACCGAGGTGTTTGAAACATCGACGGATTAGACAAGTCGCGCGGGCCGCGCTATTTGGTCTGGTTCCACGCGATCCGGAGGAATTCCGCCAGTATGCCCGAGGTCATGATCAACGGCCCCGAAGGCCGCATCGAAGCGCGCTATCTGCACGCCCAAGAGCCCGGCGCGCCGATCGCCTTGATGCTGCACCCGCATCCGCAGCATGGCGGCACCATGAACAACAAGGTGGTGTATTCGCTGTACCAGACCTTCGTCGCCCGCGGCTTCTCCACTCTGCGATTCAATTTCCGCGGCGTCGGACGCTCGCAGGGTGTCTATTCCGGCGGCGAGGGCGAGCTGTCAGACGCCGCCTCCGCGCTCGACTGGGTGCAGACCTATAATCCCAACGCCCGGTTCTGCTGGATCGCCGGCTTCTCGTTCGGCGCCTGGATCGGCATGCAGCTGCTGATGCGCCGTCCGGAGATAAGCGGCTTCATCTCGGTCGCGCCGCCGGCCAACCTCTTCGACTTCACCTTCCTGGCTCCCTGCCCGGCCTCCGGGCTGGTCATCAACGGCGACAAGGACGACATCGTTCCGCCGGACTCCGTCAAGAAGCTCGTGGACAAGCTGTCGACCCAGAAAGGCATCACGATCACCCATAACGTGATCAAGGGCGCCAATCACTTCTTCGGCCCGCAGATCGACGACCTGAGCGGGATCGTCGGCAACTATCTCGATGCCAACGTGCCCGCGGCCGAAGCCGCCGAAGAGAAGTAGCGTCTGCCGCCGGTGAGGGGGGCGGCCACCCCGGTCGTCCCCGGGAAGGTGATGTCCAGACCCAGGACGGAGCGCACGGCCAGATAGGCAAAGGCCTGGGCCTCCAGCGCGTCGCCGTCCCACCCCAACGCATCGGCATCGACGATCTCGCCGTCGACGGCGGCGGCGATCGCCGCCATCAATGCGGGATTGTGCCGCCCGCCGCCGGTGGCGATCCAGCGGGTCGGCGGCTCCGGGAACCAGCGGGCCGATCCGGCGATGGTCTCGGCGCTGAACGCCACCAGGGTCGCCGCCCCGTCCTCGGGCGACAGTCCCTCCACCGCCTCGGCGACCCGGGCATGGAACGCGTCGCGGTCGAGAGACTTGGGCGGAGCGCGATCGAAGTACGGATCCGCCAGCATGCGCTCCAACCGCGCCCGGTCCACCCGCCCGGCCCGGGCCAGCGCGCCATCGGAATCGTACAATTGGCCGATCGTGCGCCAGCACCAGTCGTCGATCGGCGCGTTGCCGGGACCGGTATCGAATCCGAGCAGGTCGGCGTCGCCGTGGCCGAGCCAGGTGACGTTGGCGACCCCGCCCATGTTCAGCACAACGACCGGCCGCGTCTCAGGTCCGGCAAGCGCGCGATGGAAGACGGGCGCAACCGGAGCGCCCTGTCCGCCGGCGGCCATGTCGGCCAGGCGCAGGTCGCCGACAACGTCGATGCCGAGATGGTCGGCCAGGCGCTGGCTCAACCCGATCTGGCGGGTGCGCCCGATCTCAGGTTCGTGCAGGACGGTGTGGCCGTGGAAGCCGACGATATCCACCGCCGCCGGCTCAAGCTTGGCCCGTGCCATGAGGGCGCGGACGGCATCGCGATGCAGGTCGGTGATCTCTATCTCGACCGCGCCCATATCGCCGGTGCCGGCGATTGCGGCGCGCAGGCGGGCGCGGAATCCATCGTCATAGGGGATCGTGAGCGCCGCGCCCGTCTCGACCCGGTCGCGTCCGTCGGTGACGACCAGAGCAGCGTCCACGCCGTCCATCGATGTTCCGCTCATCAGACCGATGGCGGTGAAGCTGTCTTTGCGTTCCATGGCGGCAGTTTCGGGTAAGTCGGGCCGGCTTGTCATCACCCGCGCGCCCTTCATCCTGCCCCCCGGCTGTGCTACATCGCCTCGCCCGCAACACCTGCAACCGCCGAGCAGAGCCATGTCCACGCCGAAATCGGACTTCCTGACCGCGATCATGGAACGCGGCTTCTTCCACCAGTGCACCGACCTGGAGGCGCTGGACCGCGATCTGATCGAGGGCATGGTCACGGCCTATATCGGCTTCGACTGCACGGCCGACAGCCTGCATGTCGGCTCGCTGCTGCAGATCATGATGCTGCGCTGGCTGCAGAAGACCGGCAACAAGCCGATCGTCCTCATGGGCGGCGGCACCTCGAAGGTCGGCGATCCTTCCTTCAAGGACGAGGCGCGCAAGCTGCTCAGCGAGGAGGACATCGCCGCACAACAAGGCGGGCATCCAGACGGTCTTCGACAAGTACCTCAGCTTCGGGGACGGGCCGAGCGACGCGGTGATGGTCGACAACGCGGACTGGCTCGACAAGCTGGAATACATCAAGTTCCTGCGCGACTACGGCGCGCCATTTCTCCGTGAACCGGATGCTGAGCTTCGACAGCGTGAAGCTCCGGCTCGACCGCGAGCAGTCGCTGAGCTTCCTCGAGTTCAACTACATGATCCTGCAGGCTTACGACTTCCTGGAGCTGCGCCGGCGCTACGGCTGCACTCTGCAGATGGGCGGCTCGGATCAGTGGGGCAACATCGTCAACGGCGTCGAGCTCACCCGTCGGGTCGACCAGCAGACGATCTATGGGCTGACCTCGCCGCTCATCACCACCGCGTCGGGCGCCAAGATGGGCAAGACCGCCCAGGGAGCGATGTGGCTCAACGCGGACCGGCTCAGCATCTATGACTTCTGGCAGTATTGGCGGAACACCGAGGACGGCGATGTCGGGCGCTTCCTGAAGCTGTTCACCGAAATGCCGCTGGACGAGATCGCCCGCCTGGAGGCGCTCGGCGGCGCCGAGATCAACGAGGCCAAGAAGATCCTGGCGACCGAGGTGACGACGCTGTGCCACGGCGCCGAAGCTGCTGAAGCGGCGGCGGAAACGGCGCGCCAGACCTTCGAGGCGGGGGCCGCCAGCGAGGGCCTGCCGACGATCGACGTCGCCCGCGGCGATACTCGACGCCGGGATCGCCATGGTCGACGCCCTGGTTCAGGCGGGCCTGGCCACGTCCAAGGGCGAGGCCCGGCGGCTGATCCGCGGCGGCGGCGCGCGGGTGAACGACGCGCCGGTGTCGGACGAGGCGGCGATGATCGGCGGCGACGCGCTGGACGGCGACGGGGTGGTCAAGCTCTCCGCCGGCAAGAAGCGTCACGCTGCTGCTGCGGGCGGTGTGACCATCCGCTAGCGCCCCTGACTCTCGTCCAGTCCGGGGCTGGGGAGACCGGGCGCCAAGGGCGGCGTCCAGGTCGCCGGGCCGTCCGACGGCCGGCTCGCCGCTTCCAGAATGTCGCGCACGAACGCCGGCGCCAGGGCCGTGAGCGGGTTCACCGTGATCTTCGGATTGTCGAGCGTTCCGACGATCGCGAAGGATGTCGCCAGCAGGCCCTCCCCTTCGCCGCCGGTCAGCAGCTCGCCGATCACTGGAACCACGTCGATCAGGCGCGACAGGGAATAGGCCGGCGCGATCAGCCCCTCGACATCGACGGTCTCGGCATCGCGGCCGAGCGTGCCATCGATCTTCAGGCCGAGCCCCGGGCCGTAGGCGACGCCGTTGTCGATCCGGATCGAGTCGGACGCGAATTCGATATGCGCCGCCGCCCGGGCAAAGCGGATTCCGTCGCCGGACAGGGTATCGACCAGGCCGGTGAAAGAGGCCACGGACAGGAGCTGGGCGAAGACCGGCGCCTCGACGATGCTGAAGTCGTCGATCCGCACAGCCAGGTCCATGGCGTCGCCGAGGCCGTCGCCGATCAGCTCCCCGTCGACCCGGAGCCGGCCGCCACGCACCGTCTCGACAACGCCGAAGGCGCGCAGGAAGCTGCCCGCGTTGTTGGTCGCCACGGTCACAAGGCGGCGTCCCTGGGCCGGCTGCACGACCAATCGCATCGGCTCGCCGCTCAGATCGCCGATGAGGCTCAGGGTCTCGATGCGCGCGCCGGTCTTTCGCACGGAGAGCGTCCCGCCGCTCAGACTGATCCCGTCCAGCACGTGCAACGTGTCGGCGACGAACCGGGCCTCGACCGGCTGCGGACCCTCGCCCCGTGCGGTCACGGAGCCAGAGGCGGCGCCGGAACCGCCGTCTGCATCTTCCCCGACGATGGGCATAAGATCGATCACCGGACCTTCCATGGCGATCCGCAGGCTGCCGTCGGGCAGACTCTCCACGCGTCCCGCGGCCTCAGTGCGACCGAGACGGAAGGTGGAGAGGGATGTCAGCGACCCGCCCCCTTCGGGAAAGTCGATAGCGCCGGCCGCGTAGAGCGAGCCGGCCCTGAGCTCGAATCCTGGAATCGCCAGCACGTCCTGCGCGCTCCGCGTCACATCCAAGCGCAGGATCCCCGCGGTGTCCGTCGGCTTCGACCAGCTCAAATCCCGAATGGTGATCGACGTCGCCTGCAGGTCGCCCTCGATCGTCGCCGTCAGGTTGCCGGCGACGTCCGTGATCACCGTGGCTCCAATCGCCACCGGCCCGGCCGCGTATTCACTCAAGTCGAGCCCGAATTCGGCGAAACGCGAAACATCGGCATTGGCCTGAACCTTGGAGCGCGATCGAAAAGGGCCGGTGAGTTGGAACCGTTCCTCGTGGGTCAGGGTGATCGGCACACCACCGAGGCGGCCATCGCCGGAAAGCGCCATCCCGGCGGCGGTCAACTCCAGGGTGAGCTCGCCGTCGGTCAGCGGTTTGCCCTGCAGCACATCGGGGATCACCGCATCCTTCAGATTGGCGGCGACCGCGATGCCGACATCCTCCATCTTCACGGTCTTCAGCAGCGGGATCTCGAGGCTCAACCGCGCCCCGAAGGTACCGTCGGTCTGCCCGGCGACAAGGCCGATCTCGCTCGGATAGCCGAGCGGCTCGCGGTCTATCAGCTCCATGGCCTCACGCGCCGGCCCACGTACCGCCACCTCCACATCGGCCCGCTCGCCGGTATCCTGGTCGAGATTCACCAGGTCGATATCCGCCGACTCAACCACGAGCGCGCCGAGATGCCCGCCACGGACGGTGATGTCCATCCGGGTGGCATCGAACGTGGCGGTCCCGTGGGCTTCGAGGACCGGCGGCAGCGGCCGGAAATAGTGGGTTTCCACGCCCTCGAAGTCGATCTGGCCCGTCAGGCTGTCAAGCTCGTGAACCGACGGGTTATTGGCGTCGACCCAGCCTTCCGCCCGCAACGTGGCGCTGGAGACAGTGCCTTCCCGCAGATTCTCCGTCACCCATTCGCGCGCGCCGTCCGACACCTCGGCAGGCCAGAAGCGCTGGATCGTATTGACGGGAAAATCGGTCACCACCGCGTCGACGATCACTTCGTAGCCGGTCCGTTCCCGGCTCGCCCGCGATTTCACGGCCAGCAGAGCCCCCTCGATCTCCAGCGATCCGTTCAGGGACACCCATTCGCCTCCCGGAGCGATGTCCAGGCTGATATTCCCTCCGGCGAGAGAAAGCGGATCCGGATTGACCTCGGGAATGGTGACCCGGCCGGCCCCCAGGGTGAGGCGGACCCTGCCACCCAAGCCTTCTCCGTCGGATCTGGACGTGATTTCCACCATGCCGGAGAGCGGCACGTCCAGATCGGAGAACCGCGCCAGGCGCCGGTCGAGCGCCGGCAGCGAAGACGGCGGCAGGGCGTCGAACCGGAGTTCGGCCGTCACCCGGTCGGTCTCGGGCCGATAGTCGCCCACCAGACTGACCGGAGTCGGATCGGCGTCCGCCCATCGCGCACGGCCGCTCATGCGGAAACTCATGCCATCGGCGACCAGTTCGATGCCGCCGGAAACACCGGTGAGCAACTGGGTACGGGCCCTGGCGTCGTCGACCAGCCGCACCGTCGCGCCCCGCAACTCCGCCGCGCGCAGATAGCTGAGTGCGCCACTGGTCGGACGCCCCTCCACCATCGGGCCCAGCATCTCCGCAAGGTCCACCGGGTCCTGGGCCTTGCCGGTCTGCGGATCGTTGGGCGTCAGCGTCCAGTTGCCGTCGGCCCCCTTGACCACGGTGACCACCGGGTTGAGGACGTCGATCCGTTTCGGTGCCAGGCGGCCTGCAAGCAGCGCCTCCGGGCTGAGCGCCACGGAGATCGCTCCAATCCGCGCGCGCACAGCCCCCTGCTGGTCCAGCACCCGGACATCCTGGGCCACCACGTCGAAGGCGCGGTCCCAGGTGCTCATCTCCAGGGTGGCACGGCCGATCTCGGTTCTTATGCCCGCATCCGGATCGCTCAGCGCCTCGGAGAGATGCGCGCGGGCCCAGTCGATCTCGATCGGTCCGTCGGACAGACGCCAGGCGAAAGCGCCGACGGCGACAACCGCGAGCACCACAACGGCCAGAAGGACTTCGAGAAAAAGGACAGTCGTTCGTCTGATCACCAGCGGTTCGTCCGGATCGCATGAACCAGTTGTCTTCCTAGCATGATCAAGGGGGCTGTACGACCGCATGACTTGACCGCAGGCAAGAGTGTTCAGCACTCTCCTGATGAATCGTGACAGTGACCAGAGTCAGTTGTGCAGTTTTCCCTCGTTCCCCGGATCGTCCCGATCGCCGTCGATCCGGACGCGGCGCTTATCGGCCTGGACCGCTGTCGGGAACGGCTGGGCGACCTCAAGGACAGCATCGAGGCGGATCGCGCCGCCGCCGTGCTCGACGACGCCGCCAGCCGATCGCTGATCGAAGGCATCGCCGTTCATTCGCCCTATCTGATCCGGGAGATCGTGCGCGAGATCGGTTTCGCCGGCGGCGTATTCGTCGATGGCGTGGATGCCGCCATGCAGCGAATCTGGGCCGACCTCAAGGCCGTCGATCCGCAAAGCGATACGGCGTCGGTGATGCGCGGACTGCGCACGGCGAAGCGTCGGGCGGCGATCACCATCGCCCTGGCCGACATCGCGGGCCTCTGGAACCTGATCGAGGTGACGGCGGCGATCTCGGACGTGGCGGAGCGCACCCTGGCGGTCTCCTGGCGCCACGCCCTGGGCGAGGCGATTCGGCGCCGGAAGCTGCCGCTGTCGTCGGAAGGCGATCCGATCGAGGGGTCCGGCCTGGTCTGCCTCGCCATGGGCAAACTCGGGGCCAGGGAGCTCAACTACTCGAGCGACATCGACCTCATCGTCCTGTTCGACGACACCCTGCCGGTCTACGCCGAGCACCTGGAACTCCGCCACGCCTTCGTCCAGGCCACCCAGACGATGGTCAAGCTGATGGAGGAACGGACCGCCGACGGCTACGTCTTCCGCACCGATCTGCGTCTGCGCCCGGACCCCTCCTCGACACCCCCCGCGATCTCGCTGACCGCGGCCGAGACCTATTACGAGAGCATGGGTCAGAACTGGGAGCGGGCGGCGATGATCAAGGCCCGCGCCGTGGCCTCGGACCCAACCTCCGCGGCCGCGTTCCAGGCCTCGATGACGCCGTTCGTGTGGCGGCGCCATCTGGATTTCGCGGCGATCCAGGACGTCCATTCGATCAAGCGGCAGATCGCCGTCCATCGCAAGGCCGCGGTGGTGAAAGCCGAGGGTCAGAACGTGAAGCTCGGACGCGGCGGCATCCGGGAGATCGAGTTCTTCGCCCAGACCCAGCAGCTTATCTGGGGCGGGCGGGACGCCCGGCTGCGGGTCCGCGGCACCGAGGACGCGCTGCGGGCGCTCGTGCAGGCCGGCCGGGTCCGCGAAGAGGTTGCGAGCGATCTCAAGCTCTCCTACCGCTTCCTGCGCAAGGTCGAACACCGCCTGCAGATGATCGAGGACAAGCAGACCCAGGAACTGCCCCAGGATCCTGCCGCCCTCGACCGGTTCGCCGCCTTCCTCGGCTACGAGGACCCGAAGCATTTCCGCGGCGACCTGGCCCATCATCTTCACACCGTGGCCTACCACTACGGCCGCCTGTTCGAGGAGGCTCCGGCCTTGTCCGTGCCGACCCGCGAGGCGGGAAGCCTCGTCTTCACCGGAAGCGAGGACGACCCCGACACCCTGAAGACACTGGAACAGCTCGGCTTCACCGATCCGGGCGCCGTGGCGGAGACCATCCGCAACTGGCATCGCGGACATGCCCGCGCCACCCGCAGCGAGCGGGCCCGCCAGATCCTCACCGAAATCACCCCGGCGCTGCTGGAGGCGATCGGCAGGATGCCGCAGCCGGATCAGGCCTTCCGCCGCCTCGATCGGTTTCTGGATGCCCTCCCCGCCGGCGTCCAGATCTTCAGCCTGTTTCACGCCAATCCGAGCCTGATCCAGGTCGTCGCCGAGATCCTCGGCATGGCCCCCTCGCTGGCCGGGCAGCTCGGGCGCGAGCCGGCACTGTTCGAGGGCATTCTGACCCACGATGTGCTGCAGCCGCTGCCGGACGCCGCGACCCTGACCGGCGAATTGGAGCGCCACCTCGCGGCGACGGACGACTATGAGATGGCGCTCGACGTCACCCGACGATGGACGGGCGACCGCCAATTCCAGATCGGCGTGCAGATCATCCGGTCGCATCTGGACGCCGATCGGGCCGGCACGACCTATTCCGATGTCGCCGACGCGACGATCAGTGCCCTATTGCCCTGGGTCGAGCGCGACTTCGCGCGGCGGCACGGCCGGCTTCCCGATGTCGAGACCCCGGCGCTGGCCGTCATCGCGCTCGGCAAGTATGGCGGGCGCGAACTCAGCTACGGCTCCGACCTCGATCTGGTCTTCCTGTACGACGCACCGCTCGATCTCGAATCCGACGGTGACAAACCGCTCTATACCTCGGCCTACATGATCCGCCTGGGCCAGCGGCTGATCTCGGCGCTCAGCGCCAAGACGGCGGAAGGCGCGCTCTACGAGGTCGACATGCGGCTGCGCCCGACCGGCAACAAGGGTCCGGTGGCGATCTCCATGGAAGCCTTCCAGAAGTACCATGACGAGGATGCCTGGACGTGGGAGCGGATGGCGCTCACGCGCGCCCGTGTGGTCGCCGCGCCGCCGGCGTTCCGCCACCGCGTCGAGGACGGCATACGCCACATCCTGACCCAGGAGCGGGATCGGGAGGTGCTGGCCCAGGAGGTCGCCGACATGCGCGAGCGGACCGCCAAGGAGCACAAGGCCGATAGCCCCTGGACGGTGAAGCACTGGCGCGGCGGGCTGCTGGACCTGGAATTCATCGCCCAGTACCTGCAGCTGCGCCACGCCCACGAGCATCCCAGCGTACTGGACGGCAACACGGCCAACGCCTTCCTCAAGCTCGGCGCCGCCGGTGTGCTGCCCGAGGACGAGGCGGTGTTCCTGTCGAATTCCGTGCATATCTGGCGCAACATCCAGGGACTGCTGCGCCTGACCGTCGGTACCGAATTCGACCCCGATACCGCGCCTCAGGCATTGAAGGACCGTCTCGCAAGAACCAGCAGGGCGATCGACTTCAACACCCTGGAACGGGTGATCGAGAAGATGAGCGCCGTGGTGATGCGGACCTACGACCGCTACGTGGCGTCCGCACGCTAGCGCGGATCGCGGCGGTCAGCGGTGCTGGCTGTTGTGTTCGTTCTTGGCGGCGAGATTCTTGCGCTGCAGCGCGGCGACCGCGTCTTCCGGCTCCGCCCCGTCGCCCTTTGATCTCCCGCGCGACTTGTCGAACATACCGGACACACCCCAGGCCACCAGCACGGCGGCAACGACCGCCATGCCGGCGAAGACGATGGCCATCGTCGTCTGTAGATCAGTCATCTCTTCTCCAGGCAGGGGACGTCGGCCTGCCCATCGAGGATGGCCATTGGTCCACTTTTAACAAAATACCGGACGATCTTCGGTCATGGCCGGTTAACAAATCGTTCAGGCCGAACGACGGCGTCGCGAACAAGGTCGGATGACCGTCCGAAGAGATCGCCCTAGAGTTCCCGGATCAAGCGAGGAGGACATCATGCAGGCTGAACCGATCCAGGGTCGGTGCGTGTGGACAGGCACCGAACTCGACGCCGCCGGGGACTGGCTGAGACGCTGGCCCCGGAACGCCATCCCCGCGATCGATGCCGCGCTGGCCCGGGCCAAGGCCGGCGGCAAGGGGCTCACCGACCTGACAACCGCAGACTTTCCGCTGCCGGGACTGCAGGATTTCTTCGCCGACGTGCTCGAGGAACTGGAGAACGGGCGGGGCGCCGTGCGCATTACCGGCTTTCCGGTGGAGCACTATGCGACGGAGGACCTCCGGACGATCTTCTGGGGCATCGGTCAACACCTGGGCACGCCGGTGAACCAGACGGCCTTCGGGGAGATCCTGGGTGAGGTGCGCGACGAATCCCACGAGGACGGGCGCGTCACCCAGCAACTCGCCGAGCACCGTTCCGGCTCCGACAAGGTGCTTGCCTCGCGGGCCCGCGCCCGATCGACCGGCCCGCTGCGCTTCCACACCGACCGCTGCGACGTCATCGCCCTGTTCTGCGTCGCCAACGGCATCGACGGCGGCGTAAGCAAGCTCGCCAGCATTCCCCACATCCACAACACGATCCTGGCGCGCCGGCCCGACCTGCATGCGCTGCTGATGCAGGACTACTGGCGGTCGCGGCCGGCCGACGAGGACGGCGAGACGTCGGACACGGTCTTCGCGCTGCCGGTCTTCGGCGTGCGCGACGGCAAGATCACCAGCCAGTACTCCCGCACCTATGTCGAACAGGCGCAGGAGACGCCGACCGTCCCGCGCCTGACCGACGCCCAGAAAGAGGCGCTCGACATGCTGGCGGAGGTGGCGGAGGAAAGTTGCCTGCACTCCGCCTTCGCGCCGGGCGACATCCAGCTCCTCAACAACCACGTGGTCTATCACGGCCGCACCGCCTATGCGGACGACCGCAGTTCGGGTCGGATGCGGTGCCTGCTCCGGCTGTGGCTCAGCGTCGCCAACAGCCGGGCGCTGCCGGACGGCTTCGAGGTCCTGTGGGGCTCGACGGAGCCAGGCGCTTTGCGCGGCGGCGTGGGTCAGGCGACGGCGTAGGCGCCCCTCCGCCACCGCTCTTGCCCGCCTCAAACCATGCACCCGCACCCCGGCCTTGTGCCGGGGGCCTACACCAGGGGAGTGCGGGGCGAAATGCCCGCCCTACACCGCCCGGATCTCGACCTTGTCGCCATAGAACGCCACGTGCTTGGCCAGCGCCGCGCATTCGTCATAGGGCAGGTCGTAGGACCAGGCCGCGTTGTCCGCCGTCTCGCCGCCGGCACGGACCGTCCAGTAGCTCGCCGTCCCCTTGTACGGGCAGTAGGTCGAGCGCCAGGTCGGGCTGAACGCATCGGCCCGGGTGTCCCACATTGGCAGGTAGTAGACCGGTCCGTGGCCGGTCTCCTCGCACAGCAGCGCATCGGTGCTGTCGGCGAGCGTCTCGCCGCCGAGGATCACCAGGATCCGCCGGTCGGCCGGCGTGAGAACGACCTCATGGTCCGGTTTCCGCGCGAAGCCGGGCGCCGGGTTGGTTCCCGCATCGGGCATGGCAGCCTCCTTTTCTGACGATACTAACGTCGTCCGCCAACCGCCCTCCGGCAAGACCCGGCCAAGAGGCCCGTTGCCAGCGCCCCCGGTCGCTGCGCATGATTCCGGTAAAGGCGCGGGCGAAACGGACGCCGGAAGAGCGCCGTCGGCCGCCAGACGCCGGGAGGAACCCCGATGACCGATCCCCAACCGATGACCGACTCCCAGACACGGGACGGTCTCCACGGCATCTATCCGATGCTCTACGCCCTGTTCGCCGCCGACGGGTCGCTGGACGAAGGGGCCAACGCCGCGCAGGTCGAGGCCTGCATCGCCGGCGGCGTGCACGGCCTCGCCGTCGGCGGCCTGGCCAGCGAATGCAACAAGCTGACGGTCGAGGAACGGCGGGCACATGCCCTGTGGACCCTGGAGGCGGCGGCGGGCCGGGTGCCGGTCAGCGTCACCGTCTCCGACAACACGGTCGGCGGGCAGATCGACAGCGTGCATCGCGCCGCGGATGCCGGGGCCGCCTGGGCGGTGCTGCAGCCCCCGCCGGTGAAATCCGCCAGCGAAGAGGCGCTGATCCGCTTCTTCGGCGCCGTGGCCGACGTTTCGCCGATCCCGATCGGCATTCAGAACGCGCCCCAGTATATCGGCATCGGCCTGTCGAACGCCGGGCTGATCGAGCTCCATCGGCGCCATCCCAACGTCTCGATCCTGAAGGCCGAGGGCACCGGGCTGGAGATCGGCATCTTGGCGGAGGCGTCAGGCGGCGCCTTCGCCCTGTTCAACGGCCGCAACGGGATCGAGCTGCTGGACAGCCTGCGCCAGGGCTGCGCGGGGCTGATCCCGGGTGTCGAGGCCTGCGACGTGGAGAGCCGGATCTACGAGTTGCACCGGGCCGGCAAGGCCGACGACGCCGACCAGGCGTTCCGCCAGATTCTGCCGCTGCTGCATTTCCTGATGCATACGGTCGACCATCTGCTGTGCTACGGAAAGCGGCTGGCCGCGTGGCGCATCGGCATCGACGAGGTCCACGACCGCGGCCCGGCCCAGGTCCCGCATCCCGCGGGCATGGCCATTCTCAATCACTGGTCCCGCGATCTCGGGAGGCTCGGACAATGACCACCTTCGTTCTCGTTCACGGCGCATGGCACGGCGGCTGGTGCTGGGTGCGCGTCGCCGAAAAGCTGCGCGCCGCCGGCCACACGGTCTTCACCCCGACCCTGACCGGCCTCGCCGACCGGTCGCATCTGATGAGCCCGACGATCAGCCTGACCACCCATATCAAGGACGTGGTCGGCCTGCTGAAATGGGAGAGCCTGACCGACGTGGTGCTGGTCGGCCATTCCTATGGCGGGGTGGTGATCTCGGGTGCCGCCGACCGGGCGGCGGACCGGGTGAAATCGCTGATCTTCCTGGACGCCCTGGTGCCCGGCCACGGCCAGTCGGCCATGGATCTGCGCCGTCCGGAGCAGGTCGAGGCCACCTTCGCCGCGGCCCGCGCCAAGGGGGCGGGCTGGCGCATCCCGCCGACCACCGCCGCGAGCTTCATGGTGAACGAGGCGGACCGGGACTGGGTCGACTCCAAATGCACCGACCTGCCGCTGGCCTGCTTCACCGAGCCGCTGTTCCTCACCGGCGCGCTCGACGCGATCAGGACCCGCGTCTACATCCGCGCCGCCGGCTACCCGGCGCCGCAGTTCGACGAAATGCTGGAGACCTTCCGCGAGCGGGACTTCGACACCTACGCGGTCGATTGCGGCCACGACGTCATGGTCGACGCGCCGGACGAACTGACCGAGATCCTCCTCAAGTACGCGTGAGCGCCGGGAGCGGTTCGGCGGGACGCTTTCGTCTCCACCCCCCCCCCATCGTCATCCCAGCCGATCCCGGCGTTGACCTCCCCCCCCCCGTCATCCCGGCCGGGCCCGGACGTGATCCGGGGACGGGCCGGGACCGTGAGACGGTGAGAGGCTGGGTCCCGGGCCATCGCCGGATCGGGTCCGGCGCTGCCCGGGATGACGGACAAGTGGGGAGCGGAAGAAGAGCTGCTATGTAAATGGTCGATCCGGGGGGATCGCCGAGCACAAGATCACCCGTCTCGATGAGCTCCTGCCTTGGACCTGCGCTCAACGCCGTTGAGCATACCGGCGATCGTCTGATCCTTCCAGGTGGGCTTAGCCTGACGCTCATGAACAAACCTCTTTGGCGCCCCTGCATTGATATCGCTCAAAACATCCGAAGTGGTTAAATCAATGCCTTGTAGCATTTGATGCAGTCTTGAATTTTGAGAAACACTCATTTGGCGCTGGCTATACCATAGGCCCAATCACGCCACTCCTTAGGCAACGCATTTTTATCAATCCACTCTAAGACAAACGCGTCCACATGAAAAAATTCCGCAACAAAACCTTGAAAAACAAAATTCGACAGAATCCTAACCACGATACTTTCCTTTTGATCACCGCGACTCAGCCGCAATGATACGTAAAAGCTTGTTTGTGAAAATCCAAAACAACAATAAGATAAACCAAAATAATAATCGCTTTTTTTATCAATTTTTATATTATCTTCTTCGTGTTTGAAGTAATTTTTAATATTTGGACCATATTTTTCTATTTTTTCTGCGACATACAGCGACTCAATCAAAGGCCAATAGTAAATATTCAACCCCGCAACAACCACTAGAAACGACAAAAACCCTCTATATTTTTTCCATGTCATCTCCTTTTTATTAGTTTTAGCGCAAATATTAAACAAAGGAACCATCATGAGTCTGTAAAATAACCAATACACAACCAAATCGGCGATCCAGAAAACCTCACTAACCAGCACAAATTCGGTATCAAACAGCCACAATACAAACTTATGAAAAAAGACTATTACAAATATAAGAGGCAGTTCTCTCGCAAAAAAGACGGCGCCTCTTCGAAGCATTTTCAAGATAAATACGCAACAGTCACGATATTTCATCGCTCCCTCAACCCCTCCGCCGCGTACCGCAGCACCGGCTGCAGCAGGAACTCCGCCACCCGGCGCTCGCCCGTTCGGATATCCACCGTCACCGTCATCCCCGGCGTCGGGCGCACGGGGCGGCCGTCGACCGTCATCGTCTCAGCGTCGAGGGCGATCGTCGCCGTGTAGGAGGGCGGGGCCTGGGGATTGCCTTGGGCCGCGCCGGCGGCGGCCGTGGCCGCACCGCCCTCGGCCGAGCCGCGCGCGGCCGCCTGGGCGTCGACCGCGTCGGCCGACAGCTTCACCACCCGGCCATCTAGGGTGCCGTAGCGCAGGTAATTGAACGCATCGATCTTCACCACCGCCGGCTGGCCCACGACAACGCCCCCCACATCCGGGTTCGGCACCGTCACCGATGCCTCCAACGCGCCCCCACCGGCACCGGCCGCATCAAGGCCTCGCCAGTCTGCACAACCCCGCCAACCCTCACTATAGAAAGTTGTGCGACTATTCCTGGATCAGGGGCAGCAATGAGCTGCCGCCGGCTACCCGGCGCCGCAGTTCGACAAGATGCTGGAAACCTTCCGCGAGCGGGACTTCGACACCTACGCGGTCGATTGCGGCCACGACGTCATGGTCGATGCCCCGGACGAGCTGACCGAGATCCTCGTGAAGTATGCGTAACGCTCGGGCCGGATCGGTGTAACTGTCTCGTTTCGAAACCTCCGATCGCAATCCCGGCCGGTCTCGGACTTGATCTCACCCCCAACCGTCATCCCGGCCGCGCCCGGACTTGATCCGGGGACGGGCCGGGACCGAGAGACGGTGCGATGCTGGGTCCCGGGCCACCGCCGGATCGGGTCCGGCGCTGCCCGGGATGACGGCGAGCGGGAGCGGGAGCGGGAAAACGACCGCTACAGGCCCTTCGCCGCCTCCAGCACTTCTTCCACGTGGCCCGGCACCTTGACCTTGCGCCAGACGCCGCGGATCACGCCCTCGCCGTCGATCAGGAAGGTGGAGCGCTCGATGCCCATGGACTTCTTGCCGTACATGCTCTTCTCAACCCAGACCCCATAGGCCTCGGTCACCGCGCCGCTCTCGTCCGAGCCGAGGGTGAAGGGCAGGTCGTACTTGGCCTTGAACTTGTCGTGTTTGGCGACGGTGTCCCGGCTCACGCCGATGATCTCGACCCCGCCCGCGCCGGAGAAGTCGGGGAGCGCGTCGCGGAAGCCGCAGGCCTCCTTGGTGCAGCCCGGCGTGTCGTCGCGCGGGTAGAAATACAGCACCACCGGCTTGCCCTTCAGCTTGGCCAGCGACACCTCGCCGCCGCCATCGGTGGGCATGGTGAAGTCCGGGGCCTTGTCGCCGACATCGAGGCTCATGGATCGGGTCTCCTGCTGGTTGCGTCGGCACAGATGTCGGCCGGTACCAGGGGCCTGTCAATCGGCACACGGCGATTACCCTGGCCGACCGCTTCCTTTCGCGCCGGAATCTTTTCGCGCCGGACGACTCTCGGGAATATCCCTCTCCCCGCGCGGTCGAACACCGAGTAGCGTCTCCGGCCATCGCGGCTCCGCCGTCGTGGTCGTTCAGCGCGATTGATGTGGTTCGGTCCCAGACAGCAAGGGGTGACGCATGATTTCCCGGTCGTTCGGCAGACGTCGGTTTCTGCAGTCCACGGCGGCGGCCTCGACGCTGGCCGTGACGTCCCTGCCCTCGCTGGCGGGCGCGGCGATGCGCGGCCCGGCCCTCGGAACCTCGACCCCGTTCTCCGCCGACATCCTGACGGCGCGCGCCGCCGAGATGGCGAAGCGGCCGTTCGAGATGCGCCCGAGCCCGGCCCCGGCGATCACCGCCCGGATCGACTACAGCGCCCATGGCGGCGTGCAGTACCGGCGGGACGAGGCGCTGTTCGCCGATGCCGGCGGCTCCTACCCGATCACCTTCTTCCCGCTCGGCCAGTATTTCCCCCGGCCGGTCAAGATGTTCGCGGTCAGCGGCGGCGCCTCCGCGCCGGTCCGCTACGCGCCCGAGCTGTTCGACATCCCGGCCGGCAACATCGTCGGCGAGCTGCCCGAGGATGCCGGGTTCGCCGGGTTCCGCATCCACGAGGACCGGGACCGCGACGACTGGCGGACCCAGGATTGGGCCGCCTTCCTCGGCGCCTCCTATTTCCGGGCGATCGGCGCGCTCGGCCAGTACGGCATCTCGGCCCGCGGCCTCTGCGTCAACGCCGCCACCGGCGGGCCGGAGGAATTCCCGGACTTCGTCGAGTATCACCTGGAGCCGGATGCGGGCGGACCGGACGGCATCCGCATCCACGCCCTGCTCGACGGTCCCAGCGTGACCGGCGCCTACACCTTCGACCTGCTGCGCGACACCGGGGTGGTGATGGACATCTCCGCCCGCGTCTTCCTGCGGCGGGACGTGGAGCGGCTCGGCTTCGCGCCGCTGACCTCCATGTACTGGTATTCCGAGCGCAAGACCGACCCGGCCCGCGACTGGCGCCCGGAGATCCACGATTTCAGACGGGCTGGCGCTGTGGACCGGTGCGGGCGAGCGGATCTGGCGCCCGCTCAACAACCCGGAGACCGTGGTCACCTCCAGCTTCGTCGATTCCGACCCGAAGGGGTTCGGCCTGCTGCAGCGCGACCGGAATTTCGAGAACTACCTGGACGGCGTGAACTACCATCTGCGGCCGAGCCTCTGGGTCGAGCCTCGGGGCGATTGGGGCAAGGGCGCGGTGCAGCTCATCGAGATCCCGACCGACGATGAGATCCACGACAACATCGTCGCCCAATGGGTGCCCGACGCGCCCGCAACCGAGGGGGCGGAGTTCGCCTTCGCCTACCGCCTGCACTGGGTCGACCGGGATCCCTACCCCGCCGCCGACATCGCCCGCGCCACCGCCACCCGCGCCGGGCGCGGCGGCGAGCCGGGACAGCCCCGGCCCGACGGCGCGACCCGCTACGTGGTCGATTTCGCCGGCGGCGACCTGCGCGGCGATCTCGATCCGGAGGCGGTGGCGGCGACGGTCGAGGCCGGGGGCGGCACCGTGCTCCGCGCCCGCGGCGAGCGCGTTCCCGGCACCGACCGCTGGCGCCTGGTCACCGACATCGCGCCGGAGGGGGTGGAGCCGGTCGAACTCCGCGCCTACCTGCACCGCGACGGCACCCCCCTGACCGAGACCTGGCTGCACCAGCACCGCCCGGCGAGCTATCGGCGCGGGGGGTGAGTTGGCCGCGATCTGGTCGTCAAGTGAGAGCGTGAGA
Source organism: Thalassobaculum sp. (assembly GCA_048983575.1). Classification (GTDB taxonomy): domain Bacteria; phylum Pseudomonadota; class Alphaproteobacteria; order Thalassobaculales; family Thalassobaculaceae; genus Thalassobaculum. The sequence goes on from JBLZTD010000001.1 coordinate 4,279,776, forward strand.
ACTGCATCTTCCGGCCGACGAACCGGCTTCCCGGCCGTGACATCAGTCCAGCGGCAATTTCTTGAGCACGGAGATCAGGCGGGCCGCGAAATCGCGGAGGTCCGGCATCGGTTCAAGCAGCGCCAAGATCTTGTCTTCATGCTTCACGAGCCAACGGGCGACCTTGATGCCGGCCTTCATTTTCAGGCTGTAGTTCGCGCCGATCCGCAGAGCCGCGCGCATGAAATTCAGGAGGGTCGCGCCGTAGAACCGGGAGTTCGTTCCGTCCGGCCCGGCTTCGGCAGCGTCTTCAACAGCCTCCCGCGCGTCTTCGGTCGCGGCACCTTCCTCGGCGGCGGCATCAACGACGCCTCGCGCCAGCGCGTCATCGATCGGGATTTGCGACTTGCCCAGCCGTGCCTGTTCCATCGGCCCGAGAACCGGATCGGTGTTGATGTACGTCTTGGCCGCATCGACGGCGTTATCGAGCGCTTCGCGCTCATCGGCCGAAAGAGCCGGCCCTTCCAGATCAGGATCTCGACGCCTCCGGTCGTCGGCCTGGACCGCGCGGTCAAGCTTTCCGGCATGGGCAACGGTCTGCGCCGGACGAACGTCTGCCGGTCCCGCCCCGAGCGCTCCCAACAGGCGACGGGCAAGTGACGTAACGTCGGTAAACCGGTTGCTGGCCTGCCCGGGCTCTTCCGTCGCGGCGATCAGGGCGTCCAGCGCCTCTCGAAGCTGTGCATGAAAGTCTTCGGCGACCTCCCCCGACGTCGGCCGTTGCCGTCGTTCATCGGAACTGCGGTCGACTTCCGGGCCATCGTCGCTGAACAGCGTTCCAATCGGTTCCTGACTGCCGACATCGTCAGGATCGACCCGCCGATGCTCGTCCTCGAGGAGTTTGATCAACGCGTTGACGTGCGCCGCGCCTTGCTCCCACTCCTCGTCGGGGATCAGGACGCGGGCGACCTCCAAGTCCTCGATGATCGGACGCGATCCGGCGGCGCCTTTCAGACGATCCTCGTACCAGTCGATCCAGACGGTCCAGTGTTCGTCGACATTTTTCGGCCGCGCCTCGCGGAACATGTCCCAGCGTCGCCGAATGGCGTCGGGGATATCGCCTCGCCAGAGTGGCGCTAGCCCCAACTCGAGAACGCCACGACCACCCTCGAGAAACTCCGCGTCATGGCTGATTTCACGGTAGGTGGCAGCGACGGCAGCGGCGGCGGCGACAATGGCGGCGACGGCGACGCCGGCGGAGGCTTCGACACTGGCGGCGATGGCGGACCTGCCGGCGGCGGCGGCGGCGTAGGCGGCGTTGGCGTCCTCGACACTGCCGGCGGCGGCGGCGTCGGAGCCGGCGGCGTTGGCGGCGTACTTCACCCCCGCTGCCCGGGTTGGCCACGTGCCCCCAACCCAGGCAGCGGCTGTAGCACGGCCAGCAGGCAGCAGGAGGGCGGGGCTCTTGTCTCCGCGGTCACCCTCCCCTTCGGATATCACCAGGGGCAGCACGCGCAGGGCCGCACGGGCGGCGACGATCACCGCGACCTCGCGCGGCTGGCCCTCCAACCACGCCTCCAGGCTCTCGCGATCTTGGAAGTCCGCCATGCTCGGCCCCTGTTCGATCGACCACAACTTAGACGACGTGAAGACACGACGTCACTCGCGGAATGACCCACCAGCCCTCGTCGCGCCGTCTCCTCATTTGCCCGGCCGCCGCTCCGCCCCACATACTCCTGCGATGAACCACGCCCCACCGCTCCCCGCGCCCCGCGCTTCAGCCCTGCCGCCCGCCTTCGAGGCGTGGTTCGCGGCCAAGGGCTGGGCCGCGCATCCGCATCAGTTGGAGATGCTCGCCGCCGCGCGGGCCGGGCGGTCGGCGCTGCTGATCGCGCCGACCGGGGGCGGCAAGACGCTGGCCGGGTTCCTGGCGTCGCTGGTCGAACTGGCCGAGGATCCCCGCGCCGGGCTGCACACGCTCTATATCTCGCCGCTGAAGGCGCTGGCGGTCGACATCCATCGCAACCTGACCGCCCCCATCGAGGAGATCGGGCTCGCCGGTCACCGCCGAGACCCGCACCGGCGACACCCCCGCCTCCAAGCGCCAGCGCCAGCGGCGCAAGCCGCCGCACATCCTGCTGACAACGCCGGAGAGCCTCGCCCTGCTGCTGTCCTATCCGGATGCGGGCGAGATCTTCGCCGGCCTGCGCTGCGTCGTGGTGGACGAGCTGCACGCGCTGGCCGGGACCAAGCGGGGCGAGCTGCTGGCCCTGGCTCTGGCGCGGCTCGCCGTCCCTGGCGCCCGAGGCGCGGCGGGTCGGGCTGTCGGCCACCGTCGCCCACCCGGCGGCGCTGGAGGCGTATCTGTCGAAGACCGGCCGGGCGCCGGCGCCGGACGTGACCGTGGTGCGCGGCGGCGAGGCGGCGCAGGCCGAGGTGAAGATCCTGCTGCCGGGCGGGGACAAAGACGAGGACCGCCTGCCCTGGTCCGGGCATATGGGCGCTCTACGCCATCGACCGGATCTACGCCGCGATCCGGGCGCACAGGACCACGCTGGTCTTCGTCAACACCCGCGCCCAGGCCGAGCTGATCTTCCAGGCGCTGTGGCATGCCAACGAGGACCACCTGCCGATCGCCCTGCATCACGGATCGCTGGCGGCGGAGCAGCGCCGCAAGGTCGAGGCGCTGATGGCGAAGGGCGGGTTGCGGGCGGTGGTCGCCACCTCCTCGCTCGATCTCGGCATCGACTGGGCCGCCGTCGATCTGGTCCTGCAGGTGGGCGCGCCCAAGGGTACGTCCCGCCTGCTGCAGCGGATCGGCCGGGCGAATCACCGCCTGGACGAGCCGAGCCGGGCCCTGCTGGTGCCGGCCAACCGGTTCGAGGTGCTGGAATGCAAGGCGGCGCTCGACGCCATGCGGGCGGGCGAGTTGGACGGCGACCCGCCCCGGCCCGGCGGCCTCGACGTGCTGGCCCAGCACGTGCTCGGCACCGCCTGCGCCGCGCCGTTCGATCCTGACGCGCTCTACGCCGAGGTGATCGCCGCCGCCCCCTATGCCGATCTGACCGCGCGAGACCTTCGACGCGGTGGTCGAGTTCGTGCGGACCGGCGGCTACGCGCTCCAGGCCTATGAGCGGTTCCAGCGCGTTCGCGAAACCGAAGACGGCCGGCTGGAGGTGGCGGACAGGCGCGTCGCCCAGTCCTATCGCATGAATGTCGGCACCATCGTCGAGGCGACGACGCTGAAGGTGCGGATGGGCAGGGGGCGGATTCTCGGCGAGATCGAGGAGTATTTCGTCCAGTGGCTCCGGCCGGGCGACACCTTCCTGTTCGCCGGCCGCCTGCTGACCTTCCAGGGGTTGCGGGAGACTTTCGTCGAATGCTCCCCCGGCGGCGAGGGCGAACCGGCGGTGCCGGCCTATATTGGCGGCAAGCTGCCGCTGACGACCCAGCTCGCGACCCGGGTGCGGAAGCTGCTGGAGGACGACGCGGCCTGGCCGACCCTGCCCGGCCCGGTGGAGGAATGGCTGCGAGCTGCAGCGCTGGCGCTCGGTGCTGCCCAAGGCCGACAGCCTTCTGGTCGAGAGCTTTCCCCGGGCCGACCGGGAGTACCTGGTCGCCTACACCTTCGCCGGCCGCAACGCCCACCAGACTCTCGGCATGCTGCTGACCCGGCGGATGGAGCGCATGGGCCTCGGCCCGCTCGGATTCGTCGCCACCGACTACGTGATCGCGGTGTGGTCGGTGAAACCCTGCGACGACATGGACGCGCTGTTCGATCAGGACATGCTGGGGGACGATCTCGAGGAGTGGATGGCGAGAGTCCAGCCTGCTCAAGCGCACCTTCCGCAACGTCGCCGTCATTGCCGGACTGATCGAGCGCAAGCTGCCGGGGCACGAGAAGACCGGCCGGCAAGTGACCTTCAATGCCGATCTGATCTACGATGTCCTGCGCCGTCACCAGCCGGACCACATCCTGCTCCAGGCGACCCGGGAGGACGCGGCGCGCGGTCTGACCGACATCCGCCGACTGTCCGACCTGCTGGTGGGCGTTCAGGGCCGGATCGTCCACCGCCGGCTCGACCGGGTGTCGCCCCTGGCGGTGCCCGTCCTGCTGGAGGTCGGCAAGGAACAGGTGGCCGGCGGCGCGGTCGAGGCGCTGATGGACGATTTCGCCGAGACCCTCGTTCAGGAGGCGATCGGCGGTCCGATGCAGGCCAGCCTGCAGATCTGACGGGTAGCATTTGGGGGGGGAAGCGCGTGTCCGTAATGAGGCTCCGGCCGGCGCGGGAGGACGATATCGAGACCCTCGCGACCCTGAACCGCCAGCTCCTGGAAGACGAGGGCCATCCCGGCAAGGCCAGCCTGGGCGAGCTCATGGTGCGGCACCGGGAGTGGCTCGCCACCGGCGAGTGGACCCAGGACATCCTCGACATCGACGGGCACGCGGTCGGCTATATCCTCCACGCGCCGAACCCCCACCCCCTCGACCCGGGGGTGCCCGAACGGTTCATCCGCCAGTTCTGCATCGACCGGCGCTACCGCCGCAACAGCCTCGGCCGCGACGGGTTCGAGCTGTTCGTGGAACACCGGGTGGCGCCGGGCGGACGGGTCACCCTCGACGTGCTGGAAAGCAATCCGACCGGCCGGGCGTTCTGGGAATCCGTCGGCTGCCGGCCGTTCTTCAGCCGGATGGAAGTGCGGCGCGCCGCCGATCCAATCGACCACGGGAGCGAGCCATGACCCTTCCCGATCGGATGAGCGGCGTGGTGCTGACCGGGCATGGCGGCCTGGAGACCCTGCAATGGCGCGACGACCTTCCCGTGCCCGTGCCCGGACGGGGAGAGGTCGTCGTGCGCGTCGCCGCCGCCGGCGTGAACAACACCGACATCAACCTGCGGGTCGGCTGGTACTCCAAGGGCGACGGCGACGCCGAGGACGCCTCCTGGGGCGGCACCCCGGTCGCCCTGCCGCTGATCCAGGGCATCGACGTCTGCGGCCGGATCGCCGCCGTGGGCGACGGGGTCGACCCGGCCCGGATCGGCGAGCGGGTCCTGGTCGAGCCGTGCCTGCGGGAAGCCGGGGGCCGGGCGCTCGAGACACCGTCGTTTCTCGGCTCCGACTGCGACGGCGGCTTCGCCCAGTACACCCGGATCGCCGCCCGCCACGCCCATGCGGTCGACAGCGACCTGACGGATATCGAGCTGGCGTCCTTCCCCTGCTCCTACTCGACGGCGGAGAACATGCTGACGCGCGCCGGCCTCGGCGCCGGCGAGACCGTGCTGGTCACCGGCGCCTCGGGCGGCGTCGGCTCGGCCGCCGTCCAGCTCGCACGGGCACGGGGCGCCCGGGTAATCGCGGTCACCAGCCCGGCCAAGGCGCCCCTCCTCGCCGAGCTCGGCGCCGAGCGGACCCTCGGCCGCGACGACGACCTGGTCGCCGGCCTCGGCGCCGACAGCGTCGACGTGGCGGTCGACCTCGTGGCCGGCCCGAACTGGCCCCGCCTGCTGGACGTGCTTAGGCCCGGCGGCCGCTACGCCGTCTCCGGCGCGGTGGCGGGCCCGATCGTCGAGCTCGACGTCCGCACCCTCTACCTGAAGGACCTCAGCTTCTTCGGCTGCACGGTGCTGGAACCGGAGGTGTTCGCCAACCTGGTCGGCCGGATCGAGCGCCGGGAGATCCGCCCGCTGGTCGCCGAGACCTTCCCGCTGCGCGCCATCGCCGCCGCCCAAGAGGCGTTCGCCGACAAGGGCTATGTCGGCAAGATCGTGCTCGAGGTGCCGTAAGCCGTCAGCCGTCAGCCGGGCGTCGACAGTTTCATGAGCACGAGGCCGGCCACGATCAGCAGGGCGGCGGCGAGGCGCAGCGCGTTGACCGCCTCGCCGAGAAAGATCACCCCGACGACGAAGGCGCCGACCGCGCCGATGCCGGTCCAGACCATGTAGGCCGTCCCGAGCGGCAGCGACCGCATGGCCCAGGCCAGCAACCCGAAGCTGACCAGCATGGCCGCCAGCGTGACCAGGGACGGGCCGAGGCGGGTGAACCCCGCCGACTGCTTCATCGCGACCGCCCAGACGACCTCGAACAGACCGGCGACGACAAGAACGACCCACGGCATGGCGACCTCCTCGGTGGCGCGCCGGGCCGTCCCGGACTTCTACCCTTGGCGGGGGAGGACGTGGCCTCGCCCGGCCGGATACACCGCGTCGGCCGGGGACATCAAGCGGCGGATGGTGCCTCAGCCAACTCCGTGCCGGGAGAGAATTGTTAGGTATGAACTGTCATTTATCGCCTCGTCCTTTAGGCCATCCGACGGCGATTATATAGTTCGCAAAACCAGATGGAGAATGTGCGCAAAATGCACAAACGCATATCGACGAGGTGAGCGAATCTGTTAAGTTGCGTAGGCGCAGTTTGTATAGAAATGGTGGCCTCGGCGGGACTTGAACCCGCAATCCCCGGCAGGAGCCCGCTTCCAAAGCGGGTGCGTCTTCCAGTTTCGCCACGGGGCCACCGCTGAGAGGGAGGGTCTGCCGCGTTGGAGCGCATTGGCAGACCCTCCTGCCCCAGCCAGCGCGGCACGCGAAACAGCGCGCCGCAGCACAATCAACGTAACCGGCGGATGGGTGTTTCGCAGTGTCCAAGAAAGCCGGGAAACCGAAGAGTCCGACGCGGCAGGCGGATGTTGCCGAAAGTTCGCGTAAAACTTTAACTGAATCCGGTGGCGATCTCGTGGCGAAGGCGCGCGAATCGGCGGAAAAGCCGGTGTCTTTGGCGCCGCTCGGATTCGAGGACGCGCTGAAAGGTTTGCTTGCGACGGGTCGGAAGCGGTGACCCAGACCAAGTATGCGGATGGCCTCGGCAAACTTGAAGTACGGTATGAGAATCAGCGACCGGTTGATCTACTCGATCTGACGTCCAGCTTAGCGGCCCTTGGCGAGAGTTATCGGGACTTTGTTGTCGGTGCGGGTTTTGATCGTACTGGAAGTGACGTTCGGCTGTACGTGGATCGGCTGGAGCGCGGCAGCATCGTATGCGTGCTGCAGCCGTTAGCTGAACAGGCGGCCTTCTTTGCCGATCATGTTGAATCCGTTGCAGCCTTTGCGACTCACATCAACGACATCATAGATTTTTTTCGACGATCTCGTTGGTCGGATGATGATGCGCCATCGCGCGCAGAGGCTGAGAATCTGCAAAAGATTGTCGAGCCGACAGCTAAAGATGGTGGATCGCAGTTGTTCTTGAACGTCGCTGGCGACATGCACGTCCATTTAGATTCAGAGGGCGCGAGCGCCCTGCAGAACAATGTCAGGCGGTTCCTTGGCCCGCCTCTCCCATCTCACGCTCACTTTCAAGGCGAGGCTCTGACAATTTATCAGCTTCGTGATGACGCCAAGACGACAGCAGGAGATCGGGGTGTCATTGAAGCTTTTTCTGATCGACCAGTAGCCATTCACTTCATGACTGAGACCGCTAAACGAGCAGTCACTGAACGGCCGGTTAGCCCATTCGGATTGGTTTTTGTTGTTGATGGTCAAGTCAGTTTCTCTGGAGGAAGGCCAGCCGTTTACAAGATCTATCATGTCCACGACTGGTTCCCGCGACCTGATGCGGATCAGGCTGGCTGACGGTACATAAGACGCTTCCCGCGAGCCTGCTTGATCGCCTTGAACGTACGGTCCCCGTCATCGTCTTTCCGGGTGTTCCAGCGGAACTCAAACTCCCGCAGGTAGCGGCTCAGGTGCTTTTTGGAGACGTGGTGGAACGTCCCGACGATGCCGCGCTTCAACAGCGAGTGATAGGACTCCGCGAAGTTGGTGTGGAAGATCAAAGCTCGGACATAGGTCTGGCTATGATCGACCGTGCGATGCCTGGCGAAGTGCTTGCCGATACCCTGATAACCAAGGTGTTCGTCGGTGACGATGTGGGCCGAACCGTTGAAACCGGATAGTTCCCAAGCGCCGCCCCCTACTCGGCGGCGATCTCGACGCTGACCGAGCCGATGCCGGGTACCGTGACCGTGGCGGTCTCGCCCGGCTCGGCGGGGATCACGCCGACCCAGGAGCCGGTGATGAGCACGTCCCCCTTCTTCAGGCCGCGCGCCGCCATTTCGGGGCCCCAGCCGCTCATGTGGTTCACCAGCCAGGTCGGCAGCCGGTTCATGTCCTGTCCGGGATAGTTCTTGCCCTGAACCTCCACATGCACCGTGCCCATCTCGAACACGACCGTGAGGTCCTCGACGGCGATCCCCGTCGCCGGGCGGCCGACGGCGGAGACCACCGTGGCGCCGTTGGCCTGGAAATCCGCCATCGCCGCCAGCGGCGGGATGTTCGGCCAGTCCGCGATGCGGGGCTCGACCACCTCGATGGCGGCGGCCAGCCCCTCCATCGCCGCCAGCACCTCCTCCTGGGACGTGCCGTGATCGCAGGGAATGTCGCGGCCGACGACCATCGCGACCTCCGCCTCCAGCCACAGCGGCATCGCGCGGGTCGACACGATGCGGGCGTGGTCGCGGTGCACGGTGGTCGCCGCCAGGGGGGCCGCGGTCGGCTCGCCCGTGCGGCCCTGGGCGCCGATCTTGAAGCCGCCGACGGCGAGGCCCATGCCGGTCAGGGTCTCGACCTGCGCGGCGAAGGCCGCCTCGCGGCTGGCGGGCACGGCCCCGGGCAGGGCGATGCGGGTTCCGGTGCTGCGGGCCTCGATCATCGCCGCGGCGAACGGGCTGGTCATTCTCTGTCTCCTCCCTCTGACGCCAGGCGCGCGAGCGCCGCCCGGCAGGACTCCGCATCGGCGGCGAAGTCCCCCATGATCCACCACTCCTCGACCCGGCGCAGCAATTCTCCGACGCGCGGCCCCGGCGGAATGCCGAGGCCCGTGACGTCGACGCCGCCGAGCGGGAAGGCAGGAGGCGTCCATCCGGCGGCGACCGCCAGATCCGCCGCGACATCCTCCCCCGTCCGGGCGGCCCGCAGGAGACGCGCGTCGGCGAACGCCTCGGCGCCGTGCCGGTAGACGGCGGCGCGGCGCGCGCGGTCGTCCGACGGGGCATCGGCGGGCGTCGCGATCGCCGTGATCACACGTCTGGCCTCCGCGTTGGACAATCGCAGACGGTCTGCGACCGCCCCGGCCCCGTCCGGTTCGGCGATCAGCGCTGCCAGACGGCGCACCGGATCCGGCGCCAGGCCGTGCGCTTCCTCCAGGGAGATCAGCGCCGCGGCCCGTCCGGCATCCACGGGTCCGTCCCAGAGATGGCTGGCGACGCCGGCCTCGGCCATGGTGAGCAACACGTCGCGCGCGCCGGCGGCGACCAGCAGACGCGAGAGTTCCTTCCAGATGCGTTCCCCCGACAGCCGGGCCATCGAGGGCGCCAGCCGGGCACAGGCCGCGAGTCCGCCGAGTCCGATCGGCCGCGTCCGTAGCTGGCGTGGAAGCGGAAGAAACGGAGAATGCGCAGCACGTCCTCGCGGATCCGGGTCTCCGGATCGCCGACGAAGCGGATCCGGCGGGCGCGGGCATCGGCGATCCCGCAGCCGGTCGGATCGTAGAGCGTCCCGTCGGCGTCGAGATAGAGAGCGTTCAGGGTGAAGTCGCGCCGCGCGGCATCCTCTTCCCAGTCGTCGGTGAAGGCGACCACGGCGCGGCGGCCGTCGGTCTCCACGTCGCGGCGCAGGGTCGTGACCTCGACCGGTTCGCGGTCGACGACGATCGTGACGGTACCGTGCTCGATCCCGGTCGGGATGGCCTTCAGCCCGGCGTCGCGGCACAGGGAGAGGGTGCGCTCCGGCGGGGCGTCGGTCGCGATGTCGAAATCGGTGACGGGCAGCCCGAGCACCTCATTGCGCACGGCACCGCCGACGAACCGCCCGATATGTCCACCACCGGCAAGGATCTCGAGCACGGCAGCGGCCGACGGATGGCGCATCCACGGGGCAACGGGGATCGTCTCTGCCGGTAGCATCGGCGGCGCTCAGCCCCTGGGAGAGGATGACGGGGGGAAGGATGACTGGGAGGCGGCGGACGGAGAGACGGTCGAGTGGGAGACCGCGTGCATGACGTCGGAGAGGTTGACCAGCATCCCGGCGGTCGCGCCCCAGATGTAATAATGCTTGTAGGGCAGGACGAAGAAATGCCGGGTCTTGCCCTGCCATTCCCGGCTGTGCCGCTCCTGATTGGCGCGGTCGAGCACGAAGCCCAGGGGCACCTCGAAGATTTCCGCCACCTCGATCGGGCACGGGGTCAGGTCGAGCGGCGGACGGACGAAACCGATGACCGGCGTGACGGAGAACCCGGTGCGGGTGACGTAGGTGTCGAGCCGGCCGACCACCTCCACCTCGCCCCGGTGCAGGCCGATCTCTTCCTCGCTCTCGCGCAACGCGGTTTCGATATGGTTGGAGTTGTCGTCCTCGACCCGTCCGCCGGGAAAACTGATCTGCCCCTTGTGAACCGGCAGGTCGTCCGAGCGGCGCGTCAGGATGACGGTGAGCTGCCCGTCGCGCTCCACGATCGGAACCAGCACCGCCGCCTGGCGCGGATCTTTCGGGACGTCCATGCCGGGATTGAGGTCATGGTCGCCGCGATAATGCACAACCGGCGACACCGCATGGGGCAGTCCACCGGTCACCATCCCGTCCGCCGCGTCCAGGAACCGGCGCCGGAATGCCGCGTGACTGTCCGGTATGTCCAGTTTTGCCCTGTCGCTCACTCGATCCAATCCATCATTCGGCCTCACCCAGCGGGAAGAAATCGCCGCCGCTCCAGACGCCGAGTTCCGCCGACCCGTCCCCGCGTTCAACAACCATCTCGGCGAGGCGATAATACGTCGCCCGATTGATCAGCGCCTCAAGACCGTCGCGGACCAGGACATACGGGGCCGGCTCGCCGGTCTCCGGATCAGAATCCAGGCGAATCGGATGATCGGGCCCGGCCACCACGGTTTCGCCAAGATTGGTCCGGAAACTCAGCGTCGAGCCGGGGCCGGCACTTCCGTCCGGAGGATCGAGGTCCACGTCGACGGCGACGAACGGGGCGTCGTCCACATGGATGATGCCGCGCTCCGCCGGCGTCACGAGCCAGAAGCGGCCGTCCTCGTCCCGGCGCAGGACGGTCGAGAACAACTTCACGAGAGGCATGCGTTGGATCGGCGAGCCGAGATAGTACCAGGTCCCGTCCCGGCCGATCCGCAGGCCGAACTCGCGCGGCGCGTCTTTCGCGCCATCGGTGATGGCGTCCGACGTACACGAATCGTTGTGCAAACCCGAAGGGCCCTTGTACGCGGCCTGCTTCACGCTACGCTCAATGTCATGGATGGACCGAACGCTGTCTTGCCCCATGTCTCTGGTATCCGCTTCTGGCGTGTATCGACCCGGCCGCGTTCGTCTTTGATCGTTCGAGACCGTGTCGCCCCGATCGGGCCGGACGCGGTCGAACGCCGCGCCCCTATTGAGGAAATATAGCTGCGATGAGCGATACCACCACCCTTGACCCCCGCACGACCGGTATCCCCAAAGACGGCGCCGCCTTCATAAAGGAGGTCGAAGCACTCGCGGATTCGCTGACCGAGGTCCGCGAAGGCGTCGCCAAGGTGATCTTCGGCCAGCAGGAGGTGGTCGACCAGACGCTGGTCACCGTGCTGGCCGGCGGGCATGCCCTGTTGATCGGCGTGCCGGGCCTGGCGAAGACCCGTCTCGTCGAGACGCTCGGCATCGTCCTCGGCCTCGACGACAAGCGGATCCAATGCACTCCGGACCTGATGCCGTCCGACATCCTGGGCTCCGAAATCCTCGACGAGGATGCCGACGGCCGGCGCAGCTTCCGGTTCGTCGAAGGCCCAGTCTTCGCCCAACTCCTGATGGCGGACGAGATCAACCGCGCGAGCCCGCGCACCCAATCGGCGCTGCTTCAGGCGATGCAGGAACACAGCATCTCCGTCGCCGGACACACCCACGCCCTGCCGAGGCCGTTCCACGTCCTGGCGACCCAGAACCCGTTGGAGCAGGAGGGCACTTACCCGCTGCCCGAGGCGCAGCTCGACCGGTTCCTCCTGCAGGTCAGCGTCGGCTATCCGGATCTTGAGTCGGAGCGGGCGATGCTGATCGCCACAACCGGCGCGGCGGACGAGAAGCCCCGCCAGATCCTGTCGGCCGATGCGCTCCTGAAAGCGCAGCAGCTCCTGCGCCACCTGCCGGTCGGCGAAACCCTGGTCGAGGCGATCCTCGGGATCGTGCGCTCGGGGCGACCGGACACGAGCGAGGTCGACGAGGTTCGCCGGCACGTCTCCTGGGGTCCCGGCCCGCGCGCCAGCCAGGCGCTGATGCTCGCGGTGCGCGCCCGCGCCGTTCTGGATGGCCGGTTGGCGCCGTCGATCGACGATGTGCTCGAGCTTGCCCTGCCGGTTCTGCGTCATCGCATGGCGCTGAACTTCGCCGCCCGGGCGGAGGGGGTCTCCCTGGATTCCGTGATCGATCGCCTCTGCGCGCCCTACCGCTGATGAGGGCGCCCATCCTCTTCGCGCCGACGATGGAGCCCTGATGCGCCAGCAGGCCCAGGATCTCGCCGCAACCTTGCCGCCGCTTCTGGTGGCGGCGCAGCGTGTCGCCCATACCGTGGCTCCGGGTGCCCATGGCCGGAGGCGGGCCGGACTCGGCGACGATTTCTGGCAGTTCAGGCCATACCAGTCGTTCGACGCCGTGCGCAGCATCGACTGGCGGCGGTCGGCGATGGGGCAGACCACGTTCGTGCGCGAGCGCGAGCAGTCCACGGCGCAGACCGTGCACCTCTGGCGCGATTCCTCGCCCTCCATGCGCTGGCGGTCGGACCGACACCTGCCCGAGAAGCGCGAGCGCGCCGTTCTGTTGACCATGGCGCTCGGCGTTCTGTTGATCGAGGCCGGGGAGCGGGTCGGTCTGCTGGGCGAACAGCTTCCGCCGCGGACCGGCCGGCCGGCCCTGGAACCGATGGCGTCCCTGCTGTCGGCGACCAAGGATTCCGCCGGTTCCCTGCCGGTTTACGAACCGCTCCCGCGCCACGCCACGGCGGTGCTGATCGGCGACCTCTTCGACCCCCTGACCGACATCGACGCTCTGGTGCGGCGCTGGTCGGCGGAGGGTATTCGCGGCCACATGCTGCAGGTCACCGATCCGGCGGAGGAGAGCTTCCCCTTCCGTGGCCGGGTGCGGTTCGAAGGTCTCGAACAGGAACTACCGCAGCTCCTCGGCCGGGCTGAGCGGGTGGCCGACGATTACGCCGGCCGCTTCGCCGCCCACCGCGCCGGACTGGCCGAGGTCGCCCGCCGGTCCGGCTGGACCTTCGCCCATCACACCACCGACCGACCGGCGGAAGCGGCGCTGCTTGCGCTCTACGCCGTGATCGGCCAGCGACCGGATTGAGGAGGACGCGGAGATGCTGACCCTCGGCCCCCTCGCCTTCGCCGTACCCTGGGCCCTTGCCGCCCTCGCCGCCCTGCCGATCCTGTGGTGGCTGCTGCGGGTGATCCCGCCGGCGCCGAAGCGCATCAGCTTTCCCGCGATCCGGCTGCTCGAAGGCCTGCGCCCCGAGGAAGACACGCCCCACTCCACCCCGTGGTGGCTGCTGCTGCTCCGGCTGCTGATCGCAACCCTGGTGATCCTGGCGATCGCCCGGCCGCTGATTTCCTCCGGTACGACGATCCCGGCGGGCGGACCGATCCTGATGGTGTTCGACGACGGCTGGTCGTCGGCCCGGGACTTCGAAGCCCGACGCGACCGGACGCTGCGGATCCTGGATCAGGCGGAACGGGAGAACCGGCCCGTCGCCCTGGTGACGACCGCCGATCCGCTGCCGGGTCAGCGGCGCGAGGTCGACCTGTCCCCGCCGGCGGCACTCCGGTCGGCCATCGGCGCCCTGCAGCCGAAACCCTGGGGCCGGAACCTGGAGACGGTCGCCGAGCTGATAGAGGCCGCCGGTCTGGAAACGGGGACCACCGTGGTGTGGTTGCGCGAGGCCATTGCCGGGGACGGCGCCGAAGCCTTCGGCGATCGTCTGTCCACGATCGGCGACCTGGTGGTGGTCGACGGCGCGGATGGCGGCCCGGTGTGGATCGACAATCCGGACCCGGCGGCCCTCGCCCTGACCGCCGAACTGCGACGCGGCACCACAACCGGCGACCGTCCGGTGGGCGTGCGCGCCATCGCCGAGGACGGGCGGGTCCTGACCCGACAGACCGCGGCTTTCGACGCGGACAGCGACCGGCTGACCGTCGAGATCGATCTGCCGACCGAACTGCGGAACGACGTCGCCCGCCTGGAGCTGGAGAACGAGAATACCGCCGCCTCCGTGTTCCTGGTGGATGAGAGCTACAAGCGCCGGCCCGTTGGCCTGGTGTCGGCCCGCGACTTCGAAGGCGCGCAACCGCTGCTGGACGACCTCTACTATCTCGACCGGGCGCTCGCCCCCTTCACGGAGATCCGCCGCGGCGATGTCGGCAGCCTGCTGCAACGGGATCTCGCGGTCGTCGTGCTCGCCGACGCCGGCGGGATCACCTTCGAGCAACGCGAACAGCTTGAGGCGTTCCTGGAGGCCGGCGGCGTGGTCCTGCGCTTCGCCGGGGAGAGGCTGGCCGCCTCCGGTGCCGATGCCGGCGGCGACACCCTGCTGCCGGTGCGGGTTCGGCGCGGCGACCGCACGCTTGGCGGCGCCCTCTCCTGGTCGCGGCCGGAACCCCTGGCGCCGTTCGACGGGGCAAGCCCCTTCGCCGGTATCGAGGTGCCGGAGGACGTCACCGTGTCCCGCCAGGTTCTCGCCGAGCCCTCCATCGATCTCGGCGAGAAGACATGGGCGCGGCTGGTCGACGGCACGCCGCTGGTCACCGCCGAGCGCCGCGGCGACGGCTGGCTCGTGCTGGTTCACACGACCGCCAATGCCGACTGGTCGAACCTGCCGCTCTCCGGGCTCTTCGTTCAGATGCTCCGCCGGATCGTCGCACTGAGCCAGGGGGTCGGCGGAACCGTAGAGCGGGCGATGCCGCCCTACCTGCTGCTGGACGGCTTCGGCACCCTGGGCGGCGCCGTCGCGGGAACGGAACCGCTCCCCTCGACAGCCGCCCGTGCCGAAAGCGGGATGCCGCCGATCGGTCCCCGTCACCCTCCGGGCTTCTACGGCGACGAGAACGCCCGCGAGGCCCGCAATCTCGGCCCGTCGTTGGTCGGCGCGGTCGTGGCGTCCGGCGTTCCGGACGGCGCCGTCAGCCAGCCCTTGGAGGCCGGACGGGATTTCGAGCTGCAAGGCTGGTTCTTCGCGATCGCCCTGCTCCTGGCGATCGTCGACACGCTGGTCGGGCTGGCGCTCCGAGGCCTGCTGACCGGCCGGATGGCCGGGGCGCGAGCCGGCGGCAAGGTCGCGGCATTGCTGCTCGCCGCCTGTCTGCTCGCCCCCGGTACCGGCATGGCGCAGCAGGTCCAGGGACCGTCGACCGGGAGCCAACCGACGGATCCGGAAGCGTTCGCGCTGGCGGCGGCCTCGGATATGCGGCTGGCCTACGTCCTGACCGGCGACAGCTGGATCGACGGCATCAGCCATGATGGCCTCGCCGGCCTCGGCGAGGAACTGACCCGGCGCACGGCGGTCGAGCCGGCCGCCCCCTTCGGCGTCGACATCGAGCGCGACGAACTCGCCTTCTTTCCGTTGCTGTACTGGCCGATCACCCGCGAGCAGCCGTCCCTGTCCGGCGAGGCCGTCGCCCGGGTGAACGACTACATGCGCAACGGCGGGATCATCATCTTCGACACCCGCGACCGGTACGAGGTCACAATCCCGGGGGCGGCCGGCGGTTCCGGGCTGCGCCGTCTGGTGCAGCTCAGCGAGAATCTCGACATACCGCCGCTCGCGCCGGCCTCGCCGAACCACGTGCTGACCAGAGCCTTCTATCTGCTGGACGATTTCCCCGGCCGTTACACCGGCGGCACCGTCTGGCTCGAGGACGAACGGGTGCGCTCCTCCGATACCGAGGTCTCCCCGGTCATGGTCGGCAGCCACGATTGGGCCGGCGCCTGGGCGCGGGACAGCGCCGGTCTGCCGCGCTTCCCCGTCGTTCCCGGCGGCGAGATCCAGCGCGAGATGGCGACCCGCTTCGGCATCAATCTCGTGATGTACGCGCTGACCGGCAACTACAAGGCCGATCAGGTGCATGTGCCCTCCATCCTCGAGAGGTTGGGGCAATGATCCGCGGGACAGCGAGGCCGAGGGTGACATGATCGCGGATTCCGTGGCCGTCGATTTCGCGCCGCTCGTGCCCTGGGCGCTGGTGATCGCCCTTGGTGCCCTGGCTCTGCTGGTCCTCGCCCTCGGCTGGATCCGGCGCGCCAACGGCATTCTGTGGCGCACATTGGCGCTCGGCGCCCTGACCCTGGCGCTGGCCAATCCGACCCTGATCGCCGAGCAGCGCGAACCCCGGGCGGATGTGGTGGTGGTCGCGGTCGACCGCACCACCAGCCAGTCGATCGGCGGCCGCGAGGCGCAGACGGAGGCCGCCGTTGCCGCGCTCGAGGAGCGGCTCGCCCGGTTGGACGGCCTCAGCGTGAAACGCGTGACCGTGCGTGACGGCGGGATCGGCGAGTCCACGGAAGGGACCCGTCTCGGGACCGCCGTCCGAGACGCGCTCAGCGACGTCCCCCAGGGCCGGGTCGCGGGCGTCATCGCCGTGACCGACGGCCAGGTGCACGATGCCGACCGGTTGAACGGCCTGACAGACGCGCCTCTGCACGTGCTGCTGACCGGCGAACAGGGCGAGCGGGACCGCCGCCTGCGGGTCGCCCGGGCGCCCAGCTTCGGGATGGTCGGCAAGACGGTGACCCTGACCGTAGAGGTCGTCGATCCGGCCACCCCGCGCGGAGAGCCGGTGGCGGTCAACCTGTCGATCGACGGCGAGCCGGGGCCGGATGTCGGCGTGCCGGCCAATACCGAGCACGAGATCGAGATCCCGGTCGACCATGCCGGCCAGACCATCGTCGAGCTGGCGGTCGAGAGCGGCCCGGCGGAACTGACCCTGGAGAACAACCGCGCGGTGGTCGGCGTCAGCGGCGTGCGCGACCGGCTGCGGGTGCTTCTGGTCTCCGGCGCGCCGCATGCCGGCGAGCGGACCTGGCGCGACATCCTGAAGTCCGACCCCTCGGTCGACCTCGTGCATTTCACGATCCTGCGGCCGCCGGAGAAGCAGGACGGAACCCCGATCCGCGAACTGTCGCTCATCGCCTTTCCGTTCCGCGAACTGTTCGAACTGAAACTGGCGGAATTCGACCTCATCATCTTCGACCGCTATCGGCGGCGGGGCGTGCTGCCGCGGCTGTACCTGCGCAACATCGCCGACTACATCCGCGACGGCGGCGCCCTGCTGGAAGCGTCGGGTCCCGACTTTCGCCGGCCGCCTCAGTCTGGCGCGCACGCCGCTCGGGGAGGTCCTGCCCATCGATCCGACCGGCGGGGTGATCGAGCAGGGCTTCCGGCCGCGCGTGACCGATATCGGCCAACGCCATCCGGTGACCAGCGCCCTGGCCGGGGCGAATGCAGACAACCTGACGGACCCCGTCTGGGGGCGCTGGTTCCGCCAGATCGACGGCCAGGGAACCCGGGGCAATGCGGTGATGAGCGGCGTCGGCGGGCGGCCGCTGCTGGTGCTCGACCGGGTCGGCGAAGGCCGGGTCGCCCATCTTCTCTCCGATCATATCTGGCTGTGGAGTCGCGGCTTCGAGGGCGGCGGCCCCCAGGCCGAAGTCCTGCGCCGCACCGCCCACTGGCTCATGGAGGAGCCGGACCTGGAGGAAGACGATCTGCGCGCGATCTCCCGCGGTCGGGTCATCGAGTTCGAGCGCAGGACCCTTGGCGACAGTTTCCCCCCGGTGCAGGTGACGGCGCCGGACGGGTCTCAGACCACGGTCGAGCTTACGCCCTTCGAGCCCGGGCGGGCGCGCGGTGAACTCGAGGTCGATCGGCCCGGACTCTATCGGCTGAGCGATGGCGAGCAGGATACCCTCGTTGCCGTGGGGGCCCTGAACCCCGTCGAACTCACCGACGTGGCGGCGACCCAGGCAAGGTTGGGACCGATCGCGGAAGCGACCGGCGGATCGGTGAGTTGGATCGGCGAGTCCGACGTCCCCTCCCTGCGCCGGGTTGCGGCGGGGCGATCGACGGCCGGCCGCGGATGGATCGGACTTCGGGAAAACGGTGACTACGTGGTTGCCGGCGTGTCGCTGTTGCCGGCCCTGCCAGCCGGGCTGGCGCTCGCCCTCGTCATGGGGACCCTGATCCTCGCCTGGCGTCGCGAGGGCGAGTGACCGCGCGACAGCCTTGAATGACAGATTACATATTCAAATATGAAATCAATCAGAGTTAATGACTTTAACGTTTTCCATCATAAATTTACCGTGACGGTCATATAACGACATTGTCATAGTGCCCTTCTATGCGCGGGAGGGCTCGGCCGATGGACGGTATCTTTGAAAACTGGATCGATAAGTCCGGCAGAACCTTGTCTCTGAGTAACCTAATACGTAACAAGACTGGGGAAGATGCGGCTTGGCATGCCCTGCAGGACTTGGGATATGCCGCCGTCGCCTGGGATGAGCGCGGTGTCCGCGTGCGCCTGTCCGCCGGGCATGTCGATCCGGGAACCGTGGACGGTCTGATCCGCACACTGTCGGCGGTGCGCCGGCCGATCACCCTCGATGTCTGGACCGGCGAGCACTGGCAGCAGCATTCCTACGAAAGCGGCGGCGCCTTCGCGACCGGCGTCTTCGAGGCGATCGGCCTCACCGATTGACGCCGACCCGATCGGTGCCGTCACCTCCAATATCGCCAGCACCGTCTCCCCCGAACACCGCCACCGCGAAGTCGATGAACGCGCGGACCTTCGCGGCGAGCGGGCGCCCGGCCGGATAGACGGCGTAGAGTCCGACATCCGGCTTGCGATGGTCGGCCAGGACCTCCCGCAGGCGTCCGGCGCGCACGGCCGCCCCGATGATGAAGCTCGGCATTTGGATGACCCCGAGCCCGCGCTCGGCCGCCGCGGCAAGTGCCGTACCGTTGTTCGACATCAGCCTCGGCGTGAAACGGTGACGGGTCTGGCCCGACGGACCGTCGAACGTCCAGAGACCGCCGCCGTTGAGATAGCTGTAGCCGAGACAATCGTGGACTGCGAGATCGGCGGGAACCGACGGACGCCCCCGCGCCGCGAGGTAGTCGGGCGCCGCCGCCGTCAGGCTCCGGACCGAGGCGATGCGACGCGCCATCATGCTCGAATCCTGAAGCACGCCGATCCGGAGGGCCACGTCGTACCCCTCCTCCACCAGATCGACGCGGCGGTCGTTGAGCACCAGGTCGATCGACAGGTCTGGACAACCCGCCAGGAACCCGGCCAGCCGCGGCGCCAGCTCGCTCTGGCCGAAGGAAACGCCTGCGCTGACCCGGAGCAGGCCCGAGGGCGTATCGCGATGGGCCCCGACCTCGGCCTCAGCCGCCTCGAACTCCGCAACCGCACGCCGGCTGTGTTCCAGTACCCGCTCTCCGGCTTCGGTCAGGCTAAGGCGTCGGGTCGTGCGATTGAGCAGCCGCGTGCCGAAGCGATCCTCCAGACGCGAGACATGCTTAGACACCGCCGATTTGGATATTCCCAGGCTCTCCGCCGCACGCGAGAACCCGCCGGCATCGACGACACGCGCGAAAACCGCCATCGCCGAGAGGTGGTCGATCATGATGTCACATTGTCCTCATGTGGAAACAATACGTTCCTATTTAGCCCATTTTATATGCGAACGGCGAACACTAGATGATGCCGTAACGCGGACAGGCCGCCGATCCAACAACGAGCCGCCCGCAGGTGCGGCAGGAGATGAGCAATGACCAAGGTTCTGGTGCTGTATTATTCGAGCTACGGCCATATCGAGACGATGGCAGGTGCCATTGCCAAGGGCGCCGCCAGCGTCCCGGGCGCCGAGGTCACGGTGAAGCGCGTGCCGGAACTGGTTCCGGAGGAGGTCGCCAAGAACGCCGGCATGAAACTCGACCAGGACGCGCCGATCGCCAAGCCGGAGGAGTTGAAGGACTACGACGCCGTGATTTTCGGAACACCGACCCGTTTCGGCAACATGGCCTCGCAGATGCGCAACTTCCTCGACCAGACCGGCGGCCTCTGGGCCAAGGGTGAACTGGTCGGCAAGGTCGGCAGCGTGTTCGTTTCGACCGCAACCGGCGGCGGCAACGAGACGACCATCACCTCGTTCCACACCACGCTGCTGCACCATGGCATGGTGATCGTCGGTCTGCCCTATGCCGTTCAGGAGCTGCTGGACATCAGCGAATTCCGAGGCGGCTCGCCCTACGGTGCCGGTACAATCGCGGGGCCGGACGGCAGCCGCCAGCCGTCGGAGAAGGAACTGGCCATGGCCGAATATCAGGGCGCCCATGTCGCGAAGATCGCGGCCGGCGTCAGCGCCGCTCTGTCGCAATCGTCATAGGGTCACGTCGACCTGTCGCAGGCGACGCGATGCAAGGAGGATAAGATGATCGAGGTTCGACCCTTCGACTCACTGGGAAAGTTCCGTATCGACTGGCTGAATGCCAGCCACCATTTCAGCTTCGGCCACTATGTCGATCCGAAGCGCATGGGGTTCGGCGCCCTGCGCGTCTGGAACGATGACACGATCCAGCCGGGCACCGGCTTCGACCCGCACCCGCACCGCGACATGGAGATCATCACCTATGTCCGAAAAGGGGCGATCACGCACATGGATCGCCTCGGGAACAAGGGACGGACCGAGGCCGGTGACGTTCAGGTGATGTCGGCGGGAACCGGTATCGTCCATGCCGAATACAACCAGGAGCCCGACGAAACCCAGATCTTCCAGATTTGGATCGAGCCGGCCGGCCCCGGGTACGAGCCGCGCTGGGACGCGCGTCAGTTCCCCAAGGGCGACCGGTCGGGAAGCCTCGTCGCGTTGGCCTCGGGACGGCCGGCGGATACCGCCAACGGCGCGCTCGCCATCAATCAGGACGCGGCCGTCCTGGGCGCGACGATCAGGGCCGGGGAGTTGGTCACCCACATGCTGGAAGCGGGCCGCAAGGCCTATCTGGTCGCCGCGACCGGCGAGATCGAGGTCAACGGCGTGAAGGCCGCCGCCCGCGACGGCGTTGCCATCGCCGATGAGCGATCGGTCACGATTACCGCCGTGGACGAGGCCGAAATCGTTCTGGTCGACGTCCCCTGATCGGCGTCTGCAAGATCGACAGGACCGACCAGTGACAAGGGCGGGACGGCACAATCGTCCCGCCCTTTTTGCATCCGCCATCGCCCATGGACCGATTACCGGGTCGCCGACTGTCCCGCATCGCGACCGTCCGGGCGATCCCTGCCATCGCCGCTCTCCTGGGCCATCCGCAGCCAGGTCGACACGATGATGCCCGCGTCCTCAGACGCGAACCGAAGCCGCGTGCCGCCCCCTTCGTGACCGAGCACCGCCCCGTCCAGGCGCATGGCGGTCGCCGGATCGCACACGCTCACCTCGGTCCCGATCGGCACGTCGAGGGCGGGCGTCACCCGCACGCCGCCCGCCGAGACGTTGTCGATCGCGCATGCGTAGGATCTGTCGCCTACGATGATTTCGAGTTCCGAAGCGACCGCGTAGCGCTCATTTCGACGGCGTTCCGCCGAATTGGGCGTCGATCCGAAAAGCCGCTCACGTATCCATGTGACAATCGACATCTGGTCCTCCAGCATCACATGGTAACCTCAGATGTCCTATTGTGCGACGTCCGGTCGAGGGTTTGTGCGATGCGTCACAGTTGTTCGCGCCCCGGTCGGTCTGTTAAGTGTGCAGAGCTTGCGCCGGAAATATAGCAATTTACCGGCATTTTAGGGGGACCGATGTCGGCGGAGGCCATCGACACGGAGGGTTACACAGCGGAAGAGAAGGATGCGCTCCACATCCTTCCCTTGGCGATCATCCCCCTGCAGACGCCCGGCATGCGGCGGACCCGGCTGGTCAAGAACGCGCGCCTCGAAACCGTCGTCGAGTTGTTCAAGGACAACCGGTCGGGATCCGGTCAGATCGACATCGGCGCTCTTGCCACGTTCTTCGACTCCAAGGCGCCGACCTTCGAGGAAGACCGAACCATCATCGAGGCCCTGGCCCAAGCGCCCAGCTTCGACGTCTACTCGCTCCGGCTGACCCTGCGCTCCCATAACATCAAGATCGACGAGGCCGAGCACCTGCGCCTGTCGCCGCAGATGCAGGCGAAGCTGACGGAATACATGCGGGTCTTCACCCGGCCGCTCGTGCAGAAGGTGTTCGGAGACGACACAAAGGACGTGTCGTCGGCCACGGAGATCTTCGACATGTTCCGGGGCGTCGACCGCGACGTGGCATTCAAACGGATCAAGGCGATCTCCGATGCCCTGGGCATCGAGGTCGAGGAGATTCCAGGGTTCCTTGAAGACTACGGCGACATCTTCCTGTCGCTCTCCTATTTCAAGCGCTATCTCGAAGAGATCCGCCCGACCTTCGAGAAGTTCAAGGCCTGGACCGACGAGGGGATCCGCAACTCCCACCTTCGGCACAACAAGGAGGCCATGCGCCACTGCGATATGGTCGACGCGCAGGTCGACGAGGCGATCGCCTTCACCATGCAACGTTTCAAGGCCTTCGACGAGGCAAGCCGGGAATTCTGGAAAGACCTGTCGAAATACCGATACGCCCATCTGCGCCGGCTGGTGTCGAGCAATCACCATACGATCGGCGGTATCCTCTGCGGTCTGGCGGTCAAGATGATCCGCTGGCAGGAGGATTTCCCGGGCGAGAGCGGCAGCCCGAACAAGCGCGCGGACTGGCTGCTCGCGGAGATGGTTCCGGGGCTCGACAAGATCCGCCATATTCAGCGCACGGCCCCGTCGATCGACGACGTCTGACCCCATCTGTTCCGGGAGTTTTCCCATGCGCATCCTCGGCGACCTCGCCTCGGGCAATTGCCTGAAGGTCAAGTATGCGGCCGACCGGCTCGGCCTCGCCTACGAGTGGACCGATGTCGACATCCTGAAAGGGGAGAGCAGGACGCCGGAATTCCTGGCCGTGAACCCCATGGGACAGGTACCGGCGGTCATTCTCGACGACGGCCGGGCACTCGCGCAGTCCAACGCCATCCTCCAGTATCTCGCCGAAGGCACCGACCTGCTTCCCGGCGACGCCTATGACCGGGCCAAGGTGGCGGAATGGCTGTTCTGGGAGCAGTACAGTCACGAGCCCTATATCGGTGTGTGCCGCTTCCACATGGTCTATCGGGGACAACCGAAGGAGACGCGAGAGAACTGGCGGGTCGAACGCGGCGACGCCGCCCTCGACGCGATGGACCAGGCCCTAACCGACAGGGCCTATCTCGTCGGGACAGGCCTGACCATCGCCGATATCGGCCTCCTGGCCTACACCCGGCTTGCCGGACAAGGCGGCTTCGACCTCGCCGCTCGACCGGCGGTCACCGCCTGGATCGGCCGGTGCGAGATCGCGCTGGGCCTGGACCCGGTATGACCCCCCTCTCCGAACCTGCGGTCGCACATTCCGCAGTCACACTCTCTGCGGTCGCGCACCGCTTCGGCACCCTCGAGGTTCTCGGTCCGCTCGACCTGACCGTCGCCGACGGCGAGTTCCTGGCCCTGGTCGGCCCGTCCGGCTGCGGCAAATCCACCCTGCTGCGGCTGGTCGCCGGACTGCTACCCGCCGCCGCCGGCACCGTTTATGCCGGTGGCGCCGCCGTCGCCGGCCCGGACCCGCGCCGCGGCATGGTGTTCCAGCAGCCCGCCCTGTTTCCCTGGCTCGACGTCGCCGCCAATGTACGGTTCGGCCTGGACGAACAGCGCGTGCCGCGCGCCGAGGGCGATCGCCGCGCCAGGGACTGGCTGGACGCCGTCGGCATCGCCGATTTCGCCCGGGCCCTGCCGGCGACCTTGTCCGGCGGCATGGCTCAGCGGGCGGCCCTGGCCCGCGCCCTGGCGCCGGAACCCGACCTGCTGCTGATGGACGAGCCGTTCGGCGCCCTCGACAGTCTGACCCGCCGGGACATGCAGGCCCTGCTGGAGCGGGTCCGCCAGCGCACATCGGCCACGGTGATCCTGGTGACCCACGACGTGGAGGAGGCATTGTTCCTGGCCGACCGGGTCGTGGTGCTCTCGCCGAGGCCGGGACGGGTGGTGGC
The DNA here is from genome assembly GCA_048983575.1 of Thalassobaculum sp. GTDB lineage: Bacteria > Pseudomonadota > Alphaproteobacteria > Thalassobaculales > Thalassobaculaceae > Thalassobaculum. The sequence goes on from JBLZTD010000001.1 coordinate 4,303,959, forward strand.
CGAGATTGCGGTCCCCTTCCCCCATCCGCGTGACGATGCTTTGCGGCTGTCCGCCGGGTTCATGGAAGACCGGGCAGCGATCGAGACGGCGCTGGCGTCAAGCCGGCACCCGCTCAGCGAACGAGAGTTGGCGCTCCAGCCCGGATGACTTCGACACACGGGTTGAAGCCGATCCGGTAGGCGAGTTCGGCCGGTTCCTCGATGTCCCAGACCACGAAATCCGCGGTCTTGCCGACCTCCAGCGTGCCGCGGCTGTCCGCCAGACCCAGCGCCCGGGCGGCGTTCCGCGTCACGCCCGCCAGAGCCTCGACCGGCGTGAGCCCGAACAGCACACAGCCCATGTTCATGGCCAGAAGCAGCGACGTCATCGGCGAGGAGCCGGGATTGCTGTCCGTCGCCAGGGCGATCGGCACCCCCGCCTCCCGCAGCCGATCGACCGGCGGGCGGCGGGTCTCGCCCAGGGTGTAGAAGGCGCCGGGCAGCAGAACGGCCACCGTTCCGGCCGATGCCATCGCCCGCACCCCATCCGGCGACAGGTACTCCAGATGGTCGGCCGAAAGCGCGCCGTATCGGGCCGCCAGTTCGGCCCCGCCGAAGTCGCTCAGCTGCTCGGCATGCAGCTTGACGGGCAGGCCGAACAGCTTCGCCGCCTCGAACACCCGCTCCACCTGGGCCGGGGAGAAAGCGATGGTCTCGCAGAACGCATCGACCTGATCGACCAACCCCTGCTCCACCGCGGCCGGCAGGACCTCGTCGCACATGAAATCGATATAGCCGTCGGGATCGCCCGCGAACTCCGGCGCCACCGCATGGGCGCCGAGGAAGGTGGTGATCACGTCGACCGGCGCCTCGCGTTCCACCGCCCGGGCGACCTGAAGCATCTTCAATTCCGTATCGAGATCGAGACCGTATCCGGATTTGATCTCGACGACGGTGACCCCTTCTGCGACCAGCGGCGACAGGCGGCGCAGAGCCGCGGCGAGCAGGTCCGGTTCGCTGGCCGCCCGGGTCGCGGCAACGGTGGAGAGAATGCCGCCGCCGGCGCGCGCGATATCCGCGTACGTCGCGCCCGACAGGCGCTGCTCGAACTCGCCCGCGCGCTGACCGCCGTGGACCAGATGGGTATGGCAGTCGATCAGGGCGGGCGTGATCCAGTTCTGCTCGCCCTGGTGCAGGACGGCGGCCAGCTCCTCGACCGGACCCGGCAACTCCTCCCGCGGGCCGATCCAGACGATTCGGCCGTCCTTGACCCCGATCGCGCCGTTCTCGATCGAGCCGTAGCTGCCCGGCATCGCGCATGTTGCGATGTCCACGTCGATCCAGAGCGCATCCCACATCCCGGCAAGCCCCCACCTGCGATTGGCGGCGCAGCCTAGGCCGCTGCGCTTCGCCCTGCCAAGACTTGTGATGCGATCGTGTCCGCGCCACTTTTGTTGGCCGAGACATTCCGCGACGAGGAAAACCCCATGCCCAGCCCCGAATTCATCGACGCCGAAACCCTTGCCGAATGGTTGGAGGACGGGTCAGTCGACCTGATCGACGTGCGCGAGGAACCGGAATTCGCCCAGGCCCGGATACCCGGATCCCGGTTGATCCCGCTCTCGAGCTTCGACCCAGCCGCCGTCGATCTGCCGGCCGACCGGAAGGTGGTCTTCCACTGCAAGAGCGGTGTGCGCTGCGGCCATGCGGCGGATCGGATGATCGACTTTGGCGAGGACCGTCAGCTCTACCGCCTGCGGGACGGCATCATCGGCTGGCATCGGTCGGGCCACCCGGTGGAGCCGGGGCAGTGATCGTCAATTGCGCAGCTAAGACCCTCAAATAAATAAACCTTTCAAGATCGAACGTTAAGGTGTAGGGATATTTCGTCGCCCCCCGCTTTCGCGGCGGGGCGCGCTCCCGTTTACGGCGACGGTTACCCCGCTGCAGACACGGACCACGAACACTCCCGCCTTCTGACCCCCTACGGATCGGGCGCCTGATGCACATCTACCTGCCCATCGCCGAGATCTCGGTGAATATCTTCCTCATTCTGGGGATGGGCGGCATGGTGGGGTTCCTGTCGGGGCTGTTCGGCGTGGGCGGGGGCTTCCTGATGACGCCGCTGCTCATCTTCATCGGCGTGCCGCCCGCCGTCGCGGTCGGCACCGAAGCCAATCAGATCGTCGCCTCGTCGGTCTCCGGTGTGATCGCCCATTGGCGCCGGGGCAATGTCGACTTCAAGATGGGCGCGGTGCTGATGGTCGGCGGATTCGTCGGCTCCACCGTCGGCGTCTGGGCGTTCGCCGCCCTCCGAGAGGTCGGCCAGATCGATCTGACGATCAAGCTCTGCTACGTTATTTTCCTCGGCATCATCGGCGCGCTGATGCTGAACGAGAGCGCGCGGGCCATCGTCAAGGCGCGCTCCAGCACGCCACGTCGCACCAAGCTGCACCAGCACACCTGGTTCCACGGCCTGCCGATGAAGATGCGGTTCCGCCGGTCGAAGCTCTATATCAGCGCCCTGCTGCCGCTCGGGATCGGCTTCTTCGTCGGCATCCTGGCCGCCCTGATGGGTGTGGGCGGCGGCTTCATCATGGTCCCGGCGATGATCTATCTGCTCGGCATGCCGACGGGCGTGGTGGTCGGCACGTCGCTGTTCCAGATCATCTTCGTCACCGCCAACGTGACCTTCCTGCAGGCCGTGAACACCCAGACGGTCGACGTGGTTCTCGCCCTCATGCTGCTGGCCGGTGCGGTGGTCGGCGCCCAGGTGGGCAGCCGGTTCGCCGGTTCGTTGAGAGGAGAGGAGCTGCGCGGGCTGCTGGCGGTGATGGTGCTCGGCGTCTGCACCAAGCTCGGGTACGATCTGGTGGCGACCCCGTCCGACCTCTTCTCGATCACCCTCGACGACGAGCATTGACCATGGCCGGCCGTCTGCTCCTCTTCCTCACCATGGCCGCCGGGCTATTCGGCGATATGCCGGCGCGCGCGCAACAGGACCTGGTCGCCGATTTGAGCGATCACCTGGTGGCCATCACCACCGGTTTCACCGGCGCCGACGTTCTGCTTTTCGGAGCGGTCGAAGGCGAGGGCGAGATCGTGGTGACCGTGACGGGACCGCGGGGCGACGTCACCGTGCGCCGCAAGGAGCGGGTAGCGGGCGTCTGGGCCAATGTCGAATCCGTGACCTTCGCCAACGTGCCGGCCTTCTACGCGGTGGCGGCGACGGAACCGCTGGAGAGCGTCGCCACCACCGACATCCGCCAGCGCCAGCAGATCGGAATCGAGAACATCTCCATGGTTCCGGACGACGCGCAGGTCGATGCGGCAACGGCGGCGCTCTTCCGGGCGGGACTGATCCGCAACAAGCGGTCCGCCGGCCTCTACTCGAACGACGTCCTGCCGATCACGGTGCTGTCCAACAGGTTGTTCCGCACCCGCATCCACCTGCCCGCCAACGTGGCGATCGGCACCTATACCGTCGCCGTGTATTACCTGCGCGACGGATCGGCCGTGCACGCGCAGACCACGCCGCTGGTGGTGTCGAAGACCGGCATCGGCGCCGACATTTTCCTGTTCGCGCACACCAACTCCGCCGCCTATGGTGTGCTCGCGATCATCATTGCCGTGGCCGCGGGTTGGCTTGCGGCGTGGATCGGTCGTAAGGTCGGTTGAGCGATTGGCTCGCGGGATCAGGGTCGAGCGGATATGAGCGAGACGTCGGACGACAGTCACCGCGTATTCCTGGTCGTCGTGGACGACAGCGAGGAACTGAAGGTGGCGCTGCGGTTCGCCTGCCAGCGGGCGAAGCATACCGGCGGCAGGGTGGCGCTGTTCCGCAGCGTCGAGCCGATCGAGTTCCAGCATTGGATGGGCGTGGGGGAACTGATGCGCGAGGAGGCGCGTCAGGAGGCGGAACAGCTACTCGACCGGGTGAGCCAGCAGGTGATGGACCTTTCCGGCTCGATTCCCGTGCTCTACATCCGCGAGGGAACCGCCCGGGACGAGTTGCTGAAGCTGATCGAGGAAGAACCGTCGATCTCCATCCTCGTCCTCGCCGCGGCTCCGAAATCCGACAATCCGGGCCCGCTGGTCAGCCACCTGATGACCAAGGCGGCCGCGCGTCTGCGCATCCCGATCACCATCGTTCCCGGATCCCTCTCCGACGCCGAGATCGATGCGCTGACCTGATTTGCCCCCCGTCAGACGACCGTATCGGCTTTCCGGTCGACTGATCGCGCACGGATTGCGCCCCTCAGCGCCGGAGCGTCGCTTGACCGTCCATACCGCCGACTGCGATGCTCGACCGCCATGCTTACCCAGCCCGGACGAGGCAATGATTTCAAATCCCTTGGAGACCGTGCGCGAGGTCGTAGATACGTCGCCGACCGTCTCCGACTCGGTCAGCTACACGACCTGCTACATGTGCGCCTGCCGTTGCGGGATCAAGGTTCACCTCAAGGACGGCAAGATCCGCTACATTGAGGGGAACAGGAACCATCCGGTCAACAAGGGGGTGCTGTGCGCGAAGGGGTCCGCCGGGATCATGCAGCACTACTCGCCGGCGCGGCTGTCCAAGCCGCTCAAGCGGGTCGGCCCGCGCGGCGCCGGGGAATTCAAGGAAATCGAATGGGAGGAAGCGCTTGCGACGGCCGCAGAATGGCTCGGCGACGTCCGCAACACTGACCCCCGCAAGTTGGCCTTCTTCACCGGGCGCGACCAGTCTCAGTCGCTGACCGGCTGGTGGGCCAGCCAGTTCGGTACCCCGAACCACGCCGCCCATGGGGGGTTCTGTTCGGTGAACATGGCCGCCGCCGGCCTATACACGATCGGCGGGTCGTTCTGGGAATTCGGTGAGCCGGACTGGGAGCATACCGAATACTTCATGATGTTCGGCGTCGCCGAGGATCACGACAGCAACCCGATCAAGACCGGCCTCGGCAAGATCAAGACCCGGGGGGCCAAGTTCGTTTCGGTCAACCCGGTGAAGACCGGCTATTCGGCCATCGCCGACGAGTGGATCGGCATCCGCCCCGGTACCGACGGCTTGTTCGTCATGGCGCTGATGCACGAGTTGCTGAAGGCGCGCCGGGTCGATCTCGACTACCTCGTGCGCTACACCAACGCGCCCTGGCTGGTGATCCAGGACCCGGGGGCCGCCGATCACGGGTTGTTCGCCCGCGACGCCGAGGGCGCGCCCCTGTGTTTCGATAAGAAGGCGGGGGCGCTGGCCAACGCCATGACCGCCGAGGTCGCTCCTGCCCTGGTCGGCGAACACACGCTGTCAGACGGCCGCAAGGCGGTGCCGGCGTTCCAGCTTCTCTACGACCGCTATACCGCGGACGAATACGCCCCCGACGCGGTGGCCGAGCGCTGCGGTCTCGACGCCGACCGCATCCGACGGATCGCCGCCGAACTCGCCCATGCCGCCTTCGAAAAGGAGGTGGTGATCGATCAGCCCTGGACAGACTGGGCCGGGCGGCGGCACGAGAAGATGATCGGCCGACCAGTCGCCATGCACGCCATGCGCGGCATTTCGGCCCATTCCAACGGTTTCCACACCTGCCGGGCGCTGCATCTGCTCCAGCTTCTGCTGGGCTCGATCGACGCGCCTGGCGGCTTCCGGTACAAGCCGCCCTTTCCACGCCCGGTGCCGCCGCCGCTGAAGCCCGCGGGCAAGGCCGACCAGATCGAAGCCGGCAAACCCATGGGCGGACCGCCTCTCGGCTTCCCGACGTCGCCCGCGGACCTGCTGGTCGACGCAGACGGCACCCCCCGGCGCATCGACAAGGCCTATTCCTGGGACGCGCCGGTGGCCGCCCACGGCCTGATGCACATGGTGATCCAGAACGCCTGGGCCGGTGATCCCTATCCGATCGACGTCCTGTTCATGTACATGGCGAACATGAGCTGGAACTCGACGATGAACTCGTCGGGCACCATGAAGATGCTAACGGATAAGGACCCCGAGACCGGCGAGTACAAGATCCCGAAGATCATCTATTCCGACGCCTACGCCTCGGAGATGGTCGCCTATGCCGACCTGATCCTGCCGGACACCACCTATCTGGAGCGCTGGGACTGCATCTCGCTGTTGGACCGGCCGATCTGCGACGCCGACGGGGCGGCCGACTCGATCCGCCAGCCGGTGGTGCAGCCCGACCGCGACGTGCGGCCGTTCCAGGACGCGCTGATCGAGATCGGCGTCCGGCTCGGGCTGCCGGGTCTTACCCATGAGGACGGGTCGGCGAAGTATCCGGGGGGCTACCCGGACTATCTCGCCAATCACGAGCGCGCGCCCGGTGTCGGCCCGCTGGCGGGCTACCGGGGGGCTGACGGTACCAAGGAAGGCAAGGGCGAGCCGAATCCGGACCAGCTCCAGCGCTACATCGACAACCAGTGCTTCTGGCGCCACGAGTTCGCGCCGTCGGAGCGCTACTTCAAGCACGCCAACAAGGAGTATCTGGAGAAGGCGGTGTCGCTCGGCCTGATCGGCGCGGCCAACCCGATCATCCATCAGATCTATTCAGAGCCGCTGCAGACCTTCCGCCTCGCGGCCGAGGGTCACGGCGACGTGGTGCCGCCGGAACATCACCGGGAGCGGGTGAAGACTTATTTCGACCCGCTGCCCTTCTGGTATGCGCCGTTCGAGGGCGAGATGCTGGGCGACGAACTCGACAAGTTCCCGATGCACGCCATCACCCAGCGTCCGGCCGCCATGTACCATTCCTGGGGCTCGATGAACGCCTGGCTGCGGCAGATCCACGGCCTGAACAGGCTCTTCATGAGCCGGGAGCGCGCCGGGGAACTCGGCATCGCCGAGGACGACTGGGTCCACGTCACCTCCCATCACGGCCGCATCAAGGCCCAGGTCAAGCTGATGGAGGGCGTGAATCCCGACACGGTCTGGACCTGGAACGCCATCGGCAAGCGCAAGGGCACCTGGGGGCTGGATCCGAAGGCACCGGAAGCGACCAAGGGTTTCCTGCTGAACCACCTGATCTCGGAGCTGCTGCCGCCCAAGGGCGGCGGCTACCGCTACGCCAACGCCGATCCGGTGACCGGTCAGGCCGCCTGGTACGATCTTCGCGTCCGCATCGAACGCGCCGAGGCGGACGCGCCGGGGACCGAAGCCGAGCCGCGCTTCGCTCCGCTGCCGAAGCCGCCGGGCGGAAAGGCCGGGCCGGGCATGCTGCGCTACGGGGCGAAGGTCCCGGGGGAGGCCGCCGAATGACCTCCCTTCCGACCAAAGCGCCGGCGAAGAAGCTCGGCCTCGTCATCGACCTCGACATCTGCGTCGGCTGCCATGCCTGCGCGGTGAACTGCAAGGAATGGAATTCGGGCGGCCATTCGGCGCCGATGACCGACTGGAACGCCTATTCCGGCGCCGAGAGCACGGATGGCGACGATGCCGGCGCGTGGGGCGTGTGGTTCAACCGCGTCCATACCTACGAGGCCGGCGAGGGCGCCGAAAGCCGCACCGTCCACTTCCCGCGCTCCTGCCTGCATTGCGAGGAGCCGGCCTGCGTCACCGTCTGCCCGACCGGCGCGAGCTATAAGCGGGAGGAGGACGGGATCGTCCTCGTCAACCCGGAGACCTGCATCGGCTGCAAGCTGTGCTCCTGGGCCTGTCCCTATGGCGCGCGCGAGTACGATTACGAAGACGGCGTGATGAAGAAGTGCACGCTGTGCATCGACAAGATCTACAACGAGAACCTGGAAGAGGTGGACCGGGTGCCGGCCTGCGTGTCGACCTGCCCGGTGGGAGCCCGCCATTTCGGCGATCTCGGCGATGCCGACAGCGCCGTTTCCAAGCTCGTCTCCGAGCGCGGCGGCTACGACCTCATGCCGGAGATAAACTACAAGCCAACGAACAAGTACCTGCCGCCGCGCCCGCGCCGGAACGGGGCCGGCGATACCGGCGCTCCGACCAGGCTCGAGGCGCTTGCGGCCGAAGCGGCGGACGCGGTGCCGTCCAACGCGGGCGGTAGCGGCTTCCTCGCCTGGGTCGACGCCATGCTGTCGCGCTGAGGGAGGAGAGAGCCATGCATCCCGCTTCCTCCGTCATTTTCTTCACCACCGCATCCGGCGCCGGCTACGGCCTGCTGTTCCTGATGGGCTCGCCGGGGCCGCCGGCCTGATGCCGGCCGGCCTCTGGTCCGGCCTGGTCGGCTTCGCCCTGGCCTTCGGCCTGATCACGGCGGGCCTGCTCGCCTCCACCTTCCATCTCGGCCATCCGGAACGGGCCTGGCGGGCGATGTCGCAGTGGCGCTCGTCCTGGCTGTCCCGCGAGGGACTGGCCGCGATCGTGACCTATCTGCCCGCCGGCATCTTCGCGCTGGGCTGGATCCTGGCAGGCGACGCGCGCGGTTTCTGGGGCGTGTTCGGCATCCTGGCGAGCGCCGGGGCCGCCGTCACCGTGATCTGCACCGGCATGATCTACGCCTCGCTGCGGACGATCCGCCAATGGCACCACCCGCTGGTCCTGCCGGGCTATCTGCTGCTGGCGCTGTACACCGGCGGGCTCTGGATGGCGGTGCTGGTCTGCGCCTTCGGCGGCAACACCTTCGTGCTGATCTGGGCGACGGTGATCGCCGGATCGGCGTCCGCCGCGGTGAAGTGGGTCTACTGGTCTCGGATCGACACCGACGTCCCGGTCACCACCTCCGGGACCGCCACCGGCCTGTCCCATCTCGGGCGGGTGCGGATGCTGGAAGGCCCGTCCACCTCGAAGAACTTCGTCATGCGCGAGATGGGCTACCGCGTCGCCCGCAAACATGTCCCGAAGCTCAGGACCATCGCGGCGGTGGCGGGCATCGTCATCCCCTTCGCCCTGCTCATGGTGGCCGGCGCGATGGGGACCGGAGGAGGCTGGATCCCGGCCCTGTTGGCCGCGCTCAGCGGCGGGCTCGGCGTCGCGGTCGAGCGCTGGCTGTTCTTCGCCCAGGCGACGCACGTGGTCACCACCTACTACGGGGCCGAAGCGGCTTAGGCGGCAGCCTCAGCCCGGCGCCGGGGTCGGTGCCGTTCCGTCTGCGCTTTCCTCTTCCTCGGGGTCCCAGCGCGGGTCGAGTTCCGCGGCCACCGGCGTGGTGCGCGAGACCGAGACCCACGGTCCCTGCTCGTCCACCGGCAGGGCTTCGCGCTGCTTCATGCGCCAGACGGTGAACAGGCCGACCGCCGCCGACACTCCGGCGCCGATGCCGTAGTATCCCCAGTTGCCGACCCACTGCATCGCCGAGGTGGTGGCGATCGGGCCGACCACGGCGCCGATCCCGAACGCCAGCAACAGGCCGGCGCTGGCGGCCACCAGGTCGGTGGACTCCACGTAATCGTTGGTATGGGCGACGGCCAGGGAATAGATCGACATGCAGAGCCCGCCGTAGAGCCCGGCCATGACCACATAGGCCCAGAACCCGGGAAACGGCAGGAACGCCAGCAGCAGGCCGAGGATCGTGGTCAACCCGAGCGAACCGGCGATCACCGTGCGCCGGTCGAACAGATCTGAGGCCTTACCGACCGGCCACTGCACCACCAGCCCGCCGATCAGAATGGCCGACACGAAGATGGCAACCTCGGAGACGGTGAAACCGATCGCGGTGGCGAAGACCGACGCGGCGCCGAACAACGCGCCGTTAAGGATGCCGCTGCCGAAACTGGCGACCATGCCCAGCGGGGAAATCCGGTAAAGCTGCTTGAAGCTGAGCGCCGAGCGGGCGACCGAACTGGATCCGGCCGAGCGCGACAGGGTCAACGGCACCAGCGCTAGGCTGAACAGGATAGAGACCAGGGCGTACAGCACGAAGCTGGTGGGCGGCGCCAGGTTCAGCAGGTACTGGGCGCTGGTCATCGCCACGTATTGAGCGACCATGTAGATCGACAGGAGCGATCCGCGCTGGTCGTTGCTGGTCGCGCCGTTGAGCCAGGACTCCGCGACCATGTAGGCGCCGGCGACGCAGACCCCATAAATCACCCGCAGAACGAACCAGTACCAGGGGTCGACCAGGAAGGCGTGGGAGATCGAAGCCGCCGACATGATCGACACCAGCGCGGCGAAGGCGCGCACATGTCCGACCTGCTCGATGATCCGCGGCACGACGAGACAGCCGAGCACCATGCCGACGAAGTATCCGGACATGACGAGACCGGCGACCTGCGAGTTGATGTCCGGTTCCAAGCCGAGCCGCACGCCCAGCAGGGAGGCGAACATGCCGTTGGCCACCTGCAGCAGCACGACGCTGAGAAGAAGCGCCACAACGGCGGGAGACAGGGCGGGCATGGGGCGGGCCTTTCCGGTTGGGCCGTTCTGGCCTGCAGGGTCGGGGCTGGCGTCGGTCGGCACGGCCGAAGGGCGACAGGAGCCGCGAACGACTGTGCCAGGGCGGGTACCACGCGTCCATGACAGCCACTCTCCCAGAAGCGACGAAAGCGGCGGAAATGAGAGGGTTTGCGTCGGTCGCTGCTTTGGCGCCGACGAGACCAGACATCCGCACCGGCCTTGCCCTCGGGCAGGCGGCGCGCTATCTCGCGTCCATGCGTTGGAGATCCCCCCTTGCCGGCCTTGCGATCATCGCCGGGCTCGCCGTCTACGTGATCGCGGCGGTCACGCTGGCCGATTTCGTACCGGACCATGTTCTGGCGGAGAGCCTGTACTTCCTGGTCGCCGGCGTGGTCTGGATCTGGCCGGCCGTGTCGGTCATCGGTTGGGCCCGGCGCGACCCGGGATCCGAAGAGACCTGACGGCGCTTCAGCCGATCGTCCGAGCCGCTATCCCCGAAAGGGGCCAGAGTTGGGCGGGAACGGGGTCTGAGGAGCGGACGCCCTACAGCGCCTCGACCATGCCTTCCAGATCCGTCGCCGTCAGCCATTCGTCATTGCTGTCGCTGGCGTAGCGGAATTCGGGATCGACCGGCTTCGCTCCGGCCTTGCTCCACAGCGCGCGCGGGCCGTCGGTGAAGGCCGGCAGGATGATGTAGCGGTCGTCGATCTCGACGGTGGTCCGGGCATCGTCCTCCGGCACCATGACCTCGTGCAGCTTCTCGCCCGGCCGGATGCCGACCACCTTGTGGGGCAGGCCGGGGCCGAGGCAGGCGGCGACGTCGGTGATCTTCATCGACGCGATCTTCGGCACGAAGATCTCGCCGCCCTTCATCATCTCCAGGCTGCTCAGCACGAAGTTCACGCCCTGCTGCAGGGTGATCCAGAACCGGGTCATCCGCTCGTCGGTGATCGGCAGGTGGTCCTTCCGGTCGGCGATGAGCTGCTTGAAGAACGGGATCACGCTGCCGCGCGAGCCGATGACGTTGCCGTAGCGCACGACCGAGAAGGTGCAGCCGCCGGCGCCGGACAGGTTGTTGGCGGCGATGAAGATCTTGTCCGAGGCGAGTTTGGTGGCGCCGTAAAGGTTGATCGGGTTGGCCGCCTTGTCGGTGGAGAGGGCGATCACCCGCTTCACACCACTACGGATCGCCGCCTTCACGATGTTTTCGGCGCCGTGGATGTTGGTCATCACGCATTCGAACGGGTTGTATTCGGCGGTCGGCACATGCTTGATCGCCGCCGCGTGGATCACGTAATCGACCCCGCGCATCGCCATCTCCAGCCGGTCGACGTCGCGGACGTCACCCAGGAAGTAGCGCATCTCCGGATGCTTCTCGACGGGGATCTCGAGCCCCATCTCGTACTGCTTCTGCTCGTCGCGGGAGAAGACGATGCAGCGCCGGGTCTTGAAGTTGGCCAGCACGGTGCGGATGAACTGCTTGCCGAAAGACCCGGTGCCGCCGGTGACGAGCACCGTCTTGCCGTTGAGATCGATGAAATTCTGGTCGAATTGCCGCATGCGGCCCTCCCGCCTAAACCCTGTCCAGGGCGCGCGAATCACCCCGCATTGTCCCGCCGTGCGGCGCCGGCGGCAAGGTTGGCGTCAACCGGTCCCGCCGCCCCCATTGCCGATGGCGCGCATCAGCTCGGCGACGACCCTGTCGACGTCCGCGTCGGCCATCGCCGGGAACAGCGGCAGGGAGAGGCAACGGTCGTAGTAGAGATCCGATCCGGCGAGTACGGGAGTATCGACGGTCCGCCGGTAATAGGGTTGGCGGTGGACCGGAAAGTAGTGGACCTGGGTGCCGATCCCGGCGTCGCGGAGCCGGCGCATCACCGTACCGCGTTCGATCTCCAGCGCGGCGAAGTCGATCAGGGCGACCGACAGGTGCCAGGAGGGATCGCAGCCGGGCGCCGTCGCCAGCGCCCGCACATGCGGTCCGCAGCGCGACAGGGCGTCCTCGTAGCGATGCCGAAGCGCGCGGCGGCGGGCGACGAACGCGCCGAGGCGACCGATCTGTGACAGGCCGAGCGCGGCGTGGATATCCGAGAGGCGGTAATTGTATCCAGGCTCCGGCATCTCGTAGTACCAGGGATTCGGCGCGCCGGACGCGTCAAAGCCGGCCTCCCGATCCTCGAACCGCTCGGGCTCGCGGACCATACCGTGGTTGCGGTAGCGGCGCAGACGCTCGTCCAACACCGGATCGCGGGTGCTGAGCACGCCGCCCTCGCCGCTGGCGACCGTCTTGACCGGATGGGTCGAGAACATGGCGATGGCGGAATGGGGGCAGGCGCCGACCGCCGCGTCCCCGGCGGTCGCGCCCAGCGCATGGCAGGCGTCCTCGACGATGGGGATGTCCGGAAAGGCCGTGGCGAGGGCCGCAACGTCGACGCAATGGCCGTTCAGGTGGACCGCGACGATCGCCTTGACCCGCTCGCGCCCGGCCCGCGTTACCGCCTCGGCGACCAGCGCCGGCGTGGTCAGGCCGGTCTCCGGATCCACATCGGCGAAGACTGGTTCGGCGCCGACATACACGGCGCAGTTGGCGCTGGCGAGAAAGGTGACGGTCGGCACCACCACGGCATCTCCAGGACCGACGCCCAGCGCCATCATCGCCAGATGGAGCCCGGCGGTGCCGCTGGAACAGGCGACGGCGTGGGGCGCTCCGACGGCGGCGCCGAAGGCCGCCTCGAAGGCGTCCACCGTTGGGCCGGTCGTCAGGAAGTCGCCGCGCAGGACCTCCGCCACGGCCGCGATATCCGCATCGTCGATGCATTGGCGCCCATAGGGCAGAAACGGTGGCGGTACGCTCACGTGAAAGGGCTCATTGCTCGCGCAGCGCGGTATCGAGCGACCGGGTCAGCGGCGAGATCAGGTACTCGAGCAGAGTTCTGGTCGCCCGTGGAGATGATCGCCATGGCCGGCATCCCCGGGACCAGCGTCACTTCGTAATTCTCGATCATCTCTTTGCTGAGCCGGATACGCGCTTCGTAGTAGGGCTGACCGCCCTCGGGCGGCGTGACGACGTCGGGCGAGACATGGACGACCCGGCCGTCGATCGGCTTCGCCGTACGCTGGCTATAGGCGGTCAGGCGGACGGTCGTGGGCGCACCGATCTCGACCACGTCGATGTCGGTCGGCTGAAGACGGGCATTGACGATCAGCTCCTCGTCCTCGGGCACGATGTTCATGATCGGCTCGGCCGGTCCGATGACGCCGCCGACGGTGTGGAACCGAAGGCCGTAGACCTTGCCGCTGCGCGGCGCCCGGACCGTATTGCGCGAGATCGTGTCGTCGGCGGAGATGAGCTGCTCGCGCAGGTCGCGCAGCTGGGTCTGGGTCTCGCGGAGCTGGGTCTCGATATCCGCGCGGTTCTGGTCCAGCAGCGTAAGGCGCTGGTATTCGGTCTCCGCGATGGTCTGCTCGGCCCGGGCCATCAGCGCCTCGCGGTTGTCGATCGAGCCCTGAAGGGCCGCCTGTTCGCGCTCCAGCGCCAACAGGCGCGGCTTGCGCTCGAGTTCCTTGTTGAACAGCTCGCGGACGCCGGAAATCTCCTCGTCGATAATGGCAAGCTGGCGACGGTCGGAGCGCTGCTGCGCCTTCAGCGCGGTGATTTCCTCGCGGCTCTTGTCGACGCGGCGGTCCAGAAGACCTTCCTGGCTGCGGATCGCCGCGCGGCGCCCCTCGAACAGGCGCCGTTCACCATCCATGATCGACTGGACATAGGGATCGTCGGCCAGAGACGTCAGGGACATTGGAAAACTGATGGTCTCGCTGCCGTCGCGTTCGGCGATCAGGCGGGCCTCCTCGCCCCTCAGCGCCAGGGTGCGCTGGGTGAGCCGTCCCTGGTTGACCGTCGCCTGGGTCCCTTCGAGGGTCATCAGGATGTCGCCCTCCCGGACGATATCGCCCTCCCGGACGCGGATCTCCTTGATGATGCCGCCCTCCAGGTGCTGCACGACCTTCTGGCTGCCGGCCAAACCTTGCCGACGGCAATCGCACCGGATCCGAGCGGCGCGAAGGCCGCCCATACACCGAAGACGCCGAAGAACAGGAACAGGATGAAGAAGCCGATCCAGAGCACAGGCCGCCACGCCATCGGATTGCGATCCGGTTCGTGGGACAGCGGATCCTCCCAGCGGGTCAGGTCCCTCGACGCGTCGCTTGGTACGATCGCCATGACGTCGGTCCTCGCTCAGTCCTTGTCCGGCTCGGCCGAAATGGCCCGCACGCTCTGCACTTGAAGAGATGTGGCCCGTGCCTTGAAGGGTCCCGGAGGTCGGACCACCGCACCGCGCCCGCGCGGCCCTTTCGGCGCATCGGGCTCGGCATCTTCCGGGGTCGGCGGCTCGGGGATATCCGGGGTGCCGGCCGCCTGCTGGGACGCGGCCCGGGGCGTCTCGGTGGCTCGACCGCCGCCCGTTTCCTCGTCCACCGAGGTCGCATCGGCATCGATGATGCCACCGGAGGCTGGCCGGTCCGAGGGCCGTTCCGGCCCCCGCTCTTCCGGCCGTTCGATCGTGCCGCCGCGCGACCTGAAGTCGCGCTGATCCGCGATCTGCGCGCCACCCTGCTGGGGGCCCTCGACGCCCGGACGACGGCCCTGCTGCAGGAAGGACAGGGTCTCGTCACGCGGACCGAAGCGCTGCACCGTGCCGCCGTTCAGCACCATGATCTTGTCCATCAGCGCCAGGGTCGACGGCCGATGGGTGATCAGGATCACCGTCACCTTGGCGGCCTTCAGTGCCTTGATCGCCTGCACCAGGGCGTCGTCGCCCTGGCTGTCCAGGTTGGCGTTCGGCTCGTCGAGAACCACAACCCGAGGACGGCCGAACAGCGCTCGGGCCAGGGCCACGCGCTGGCGCTGGCCGCCGGACAGAAGCTGGCCGCCCCATCCGATCTCGGTGTCGTAGCCGTCGGGCAGCCTCAGAATCAGATCGTGCAGCCCGGCAAGCTTCGCCGCCCTGACGACCTCGTCCGGATCCGGGTTGTCCTGCAGCCGACCGATGTTCTGGGCGACGGTACCGGAGAACAGCTCGACGTCCTGGGGCATGTAGCCGACATGCTGGCCCAGAGCCTCGTTATCCCAGGAATAAATGTCGGCGCCATCGAGTTGCACGGTACCGAGCGTCGGCTGCTCGACGCCGACCAGGAGGCGCGCCAGGGTCGATTTGCCGGCCGCCGACGGACCGACGATCCCAAGCGTCTCGCCGGCTTCCACTTCGAATTGGATTCGCTGCAGAATCGGCTTGGCGAGGCCCTGCGGCTGATAGAAGAGATTCTCGGCGCTGAGATGACCTTCGGGATCCGGCAGGCGCATGCGCTCGGGCTGTGCCTGGGCGTTGCGCAGGGTCTCCTCGATCTGGCGAAAGGCGCCGAGCGCCTCGACCATGCCCCGGGCCTGCGCCACACCCTGCTCGATCGGCTGCAGCGCCCGGCCGAGGATCAGCACGCTGGCGATCATCATGCCGCCGGTCATCGGCGTGTGCGGATCGATGATCTGAACAGCCGCCACCGTCATGATCAGCATCTGGATCAACATGCGGGTGGATTTCGACGTCGCCAGGAACAGGGCCGCCCGGTCGCTCGCCCGGCTCTGCAGGGCCAGAACCGCCTCGTTTTCGGTCAGAAAGCGGCGGGTCACCGCCTGACGCATCCCCATGCTCTCGACCACGGACGCATTCCGCACCGCAGCGTCGGCGGCGGCATAAGCCCGATTTGAATAGGCCTGGGCATCGTTCAGGGCCGGACGGGTGAGGTGATCGTTGGCCAGGCCGAGCGCCAGCATGACCATCGCGCCCCCGAGCGCCGCGAAGCCCATGGGCGCGTTAAGGTAGAGGATCAGAAGGAGGAAGATGGGAACCCACGGGATATCGAGAATTGTCAACATCGCCGGGCCGGTCAGGAAATTCCGAAGCACGGAGAGCTGCCGCAGGGCATTGCTGTTCGCGGTTTTCGAGCGGTCGAGCGCCTCAGCGACGGCCGCAGACAGCAGCAACGGCGCGACCCGCCGGTCGATCCAGCGGGAAATGCGCACGAACGCGAAGGAGCGGACGCTGTCCAGCGCAGCCTGCACGACCAGCGCACTTGCGGCGATCAGCAGCAGCAGAAACAGCGTCGTTTCGCTGCGACTCGCCAAGACACGGTCGAAGACCTGGAACATGAACAGCGGCATCGTCAACATCAGCAGGTTGACGAAGAAACTGAACACGCCGCATGCGAAGAAGGCCGTATAGCAGGCCTTCAGAAGATTATGGACGGATACGGGCTCTTGCTTCTGCATTGCGGCACTGACCAGTCCGGCCTTGTTGACCCGAGGGTGTCACCGCCCGACAGAATACCGCCGACCAACCCCGGACAGTAGGGGTCTCGATGGCATCAATCCTCGGTGAACTTGGCGAGGTCGATGTCCCCGTGGCGGAACGGAATCCGAATACTTGGTCTCGGGATTGTACTGAATGCCGTAAATATTAGTGCAGAAGACCTTCTGCGGCGGGAGTGTTCCGGCCGCCTCGGTCTCGGTCCGAGCGGTATCGACCAAGTCGGACGCCTTGAATTTCTCCCAAGCAGCGGAGACGTCGCTTCGATCCGCCTCGGGAAGGTCATTGATCTCCATTGCGAGATCCCAGGTCTTCTCAAGGTCGTTCCAAAGATCGTCGAGATACTTACCCATCGTGCCGTCCGCTGTCGCTGTTGTGCCCGCACCGGTGGTGTGAACCACGTTGGTTGCATCGGCTTATAGCCAAACCATCAAGTTCATCAAACGGGAATCGTCATTCCCTCCGCCGCGCCGGAGTGTGTTACGAAACGACAATCGTTGCAAATCCTCAGTCTCCCGACGCATGAGACGGGCTTGTCGGTTGACCGAAACCTCCCGCCCCATGTATCGCACCGACAGTCAATTGCCGGGACAGCCGATGCCAACCATGCCCGACGCCGAATCCCCCCAGGAGAATATCGGGACCGCGAGCGCCTCAGGCTCCGGGAACCCCACCGCACTTCTGGTGCTCGGCATGCATCGCAGCGGCACCTCAGCGCTGACCCGAGTTCGTCAACCTGCTCGGCGTCGAGCTGGGTACCGACCTGATGGAAGCGGCCGAGGGCAACAACGAGCGTGGATTCTGGGAGCACCAGGGTGTCGTCGATCGGCACGACCGGCTGCTCGCCGATCTCGGGATGCGTTGGGATGACCCGCGCGCGATGCCGCCGCACTGGCTGCAACACCCGGCGACCCGGGCGGCTCGACGGGATCTGGAAGCGATCCTCGATGCCGAGTTCGCCTCCGCCACGCTCTGGGGCGTGAAAGATCCCCGCATGTGTCGTCTGCTG
The DNA here is from genome assembly GCA_048983575.1 of Thalassobaculum sp. Classification (GTDB taxonomy): domain Bacteria; phylum Pseudomonadota; class Alphaproteobacteria; order Thalassobaculales; family Thalassobaculaceae; genus Thalassobaculum. The sequence goes on from JBLZTD010000001.1 coordinate 4,321,591, forward strand.
CCCTTGTGGCGCGAGATGCTGGAGGCCCGAGGCGTGCGGGTTATGACGCTGCATATGCTGCGTCATCCGATGGAGATCGCCCGGTCGCTGGAGCGGCGGGATGCGATGCCCCGGGGACGGGCTCTGCTGCTCTGGCTGCGACACCAGATCGAAGCGCTGGAATTCAGCGACGGCCTGCCCCAATCGTGGGCCAGCTTTGACCGTCTGATGGCGGAATGGCGGAACGAGATGACGCGGGTCGATGGCGATCTGCATCTCGGTTTCGCCGGACGGATGGACGCCGCCGCTGCCGAGATCGAGGGATTTATCGATACCGGCCTGCGCCACCATGCGCTCGACGACGATATCCTGAAGAATGACCCAGCGCTGGCCGCCTGGGTCGGACGGGTCTACGACGCGGTCCGTCTCGCCGACGGCGGCGAGCGCGAGGGCGCCCTCGACGTGATTCGCGACGTCGAACAGGAGATGGACCGCTCCGCCTATTACTTCGACGACACCTTCGCCGACTGGGCCGGGTCCGAACTGCGCCTGCGCGGCGAGATCGAGCTCCGGGACAACCGTATCCGCACCCTGGACCAGAGCGTGCTGGAACGCGACGCCTGGGTCGCCGAGCGCGACTCGCGAATCGCCGAGCGCGACCGCCAGATCGTTGATCGGGACGGAACGATCGACGCCCTGAACGGCACCATCGAGGGGCTTAAAGGCAGCATCGAGGGGCTGAACGCGGTCATCGACGGCCTGCGAGAGGACGCAGAGGACCTGAAGACGGAAATCGAGACGCGGGACGGCCATATCCACGCGCTCGCCGGAGCCCGGTCCGATCTGCAGAAGCACATCCAGGCCATGGAAGCCTCGACCTCCTGGCGCCTGACGGCTCCCGTCCGCAAGGTCGGCAACTGGGTGCGTCGCCTGCGCCGGGTCACCCACATTCTCACGCCCGGAGAGCTGTTTAGAGCCAGGCATGTCGAGGGCGACATCTGGGAATCAACGGATACGTTCCCGGTCATGGTGCTGCAGTCGAACCGGATCCGGATGCCGACCGGATGGGTCAAGCTGACCTACAGCATCAAGGCCGACAAGATTGCCGCACCCTCTCTGTTCCCCGATCTGGGAACCGGGACGACGGAAATCGACCGGAAGCGGCTGCCGGTTACCAATGGCGAGACCGTGACCTGCTTTGTGCGGCTTCCAGACGAGGTGAAGGGCCTGCGCCTGGATCCGATCAGTTGGGAGGGCCGGTTCGAAATGGGGCCCATCACGGCCCGCGAGATCACCCGCCTCGAGCTGCTGCGCGAGCTCGCGTCGAACGCCTATGCCGACGAAGGCCTCCGGCCGATGATTGGCAACCTTCGCCGTGGCGGGGTTCAGGGTCTTAAGGAATACCTGATCAAGAAGCTGCCGACGCCGATCGAGACGTACGAAGACTGGCGCGACCTTTTCTATACGCTCACCGATAGCGACCGCGCCGCCATCAGGGCCCATATCGATCGCATGGAGTCCCGGCCGCTGTTCTCCGTGGTCATGCCGACCTATGAGACGCCGCCCGCGCTGCTGGAGAAGGCGATCGAGAGCGTGAAGGGGCAGATCTACGGCGACTGGGAGCTGTGTATCGCCGATGACGGGTCGAAGAGCGCTGACACCCGGGCCATGCTCGAGCGCTACGCCGCCGAGGATCCGCGCATCAAGGTCGTGTTCCGCGAGACCAACGGGCATATCTCCGCCGCAACCAACTCGGCGCTGGAACTGGCGACCGGCGAGTGGGTCGCCCTGCTCGACCATGACGACGAGCTGACCGAGGACGCACTCTACTGGATGGCGGCGAGTCTCGAGGCCGACCCCGAGGCCGATATCCTTTACTCGGACGAAGACAAGATCGACGAGGAGGGCCGGCTCTCCGACCCGTATTTCAAGCCGGACTGGTCTCCCGAGCTGTTCCTGTCGCAGAACATGATCAACCATCTGGGCGTCTACCGCCGGGCGCTGATCGAGAAGGCCGGCCGGTTCCGCGAGGGCTTCGAGGGCAGCCAGGACTACGACCTGGCCCTGCGCGTGCTGGAGCAGACCACGCCGGAGCGCGTGCGCCACGTACCGGCCGTGCTCTACCACTGGCGCACGGTGGCCGGCAGCGTTGCCCTGGCCACGGGCGAGAAGACCTATCCCTATGAACGCGCCCGCACGGCCATCGCCGAGCATCTGGAACGGTCCGGCGTAGCGGCCGAGGTGGTCGCCGGCCGCGACGGATACAGCCACCGGGTCCGGCCCACCCTGCCGGCACGCGCACCGCATGTGACCATCATCGTGCCGACCCGCGACCGGCTGGACATGATGCGGATGGTGGTCACCGGTCTCCTGGAGACCACCGCCTACCCCAATTGGGACCTGATCATCGTCGATAACGGCAGCGAGAAAGCCGAGACGCTGGAGTACTTTGCCGAAATTCAGAAAGACAAGCGGATCTCTGTCCTGCGCGACGACGCGCCGTTCAACTTCTCCCGCCTCAACAATCTCGCCGTGGGCAAGGCCAAGGGCCCGCTCATCCTGCTGTTGAACAACGATATCGAGCCGATCGACGACGGCTGGCTCGAGGAGATGGTCCGGCAGATCCGGCGGCCGGGCGTGGGCGCGGTGGGCGCCAAGCTCTACTACCCGAACGACACGGTGCAGCATGTCGGCGTGACCACCGGAATCGGCGGGGTCGCCGGCCATTTCGACAAGCATCTGCCGCGCGAGGCTCCGGGCTATTTCAGCCGCGCCCAACTGGTGCACAACGTCTCGGCGACGACGGCGGCCTGCCTGCTGACCACCAAGAAGATCTATCGCCAGATCGGCGGCATGAACGAGAACGAGCTGAAAGTGGCGTTCAACGACGTCGATTTCTGCCTGAAGATCCGCGCCGCCGGGCATCGGATCGTGCTGACCCCCTATGCCGAGCTCTACCACCATGAGTCCGTGTCACGGGGCCTGGAGGACACGGCGGAAAAGCGAGCCCGCTTCCGCAGCGAAATGCTTTGGATGCGCGGGAAATGGGGCAAGGCGCTGGACGCCGACCCCTATTTCAACCCGAACCTGAGCCTGGATCAGGAGACCCCGACCCTCGCCGTTCCGCCGCGGGTTACCAAGCCGTGGGAGCTTCGGAGCGAAGGCGACAGGACCGGGCCGGACGACGAGAACACGGCCGCGGCGGACTGAGCCGCGCCCTCCCGTCTCAGCGGCGGTCGGCGCTGCGGGTGTAGAGAACCCCCATGCTGTCGGAGAGGGTCAGCGGGCCGCCGATATAGTCGCCGCCGATCGGCGGCGTGCGCAGCGCCACGTTCCAGCCGTCGCCTGCCAGTCCCCTGATCGGCATGGACAGCGGATCGAAGTTCTCCATCGCCCCGCCCTCCAGATGGGCGACCGCGAAGACCTGCTCGCCGTCCGGCCCGTGCCGCAGCGTGGCGAAGAGCACCCGACCGTCGACCGGCTCGCGGTATTCGTAGACGTCCTCCGGCCCGAGATTCTCCCGTAGCCAAGGTCGGGCATGCCGAAACTCGCGCAGGCCCAGATTGAAGGCGGTCTGGCTCTCGCTCAGGGCGGCCTCGTAGCCGGAAACGTTGCAGTAGTCGTGCATGTCGTCCATCCAGGCGCGCGCGATCTCCTTGAGGATCGGCACGGTGAACGGCGCCGGGCCGGCAAGCGGCGGGTCGACCTCGTTCAGCAGCTTGGCGATCACGTCCAGGTCGTAGTCGGTCACCTCGACCAGGGCCGGCAGGAACTCCATGAAGCGGACCAGGCTGGCCCGGTCCTCGAACCCCATCGCCTTGAGCCGACGGAATGCCATCGGGATCGAGTAGGAGTAGTTGTCGACCTGCCATTTCAGCGAGATCGCCTCCTCGGCCACCACCTTCACCCCGTACTGGTCATCCTGGTTGCGGATGAAGCCCCAACTTGCCCGCGCCGAGGCGTTCAGGAAGTCCATCGGAACGCCGGGAAAGACGGCATAGGTGATCATCGAGACGGCCGGATTGTCGTAGGCCCTGTCCAGGATCTCCATCCGGGTATCGCCCAGACGGGTGTTGACGTTCAGCTTCGGATTGATCTGGGTACCGCGGCGCAGGGTGTCGTGGTTCGCGCAGCCTGAGATCCAGTGCGAACCACGCTCCATGATCTCCCGGATGCGCCACCATTTGGACAGCCAGAATGTGTAGAGGAACGGGGTGTTATGGGCGAAGGTCAGCGGCCCCCACTGGAACACGTCGTCATCGCGCTGGGCGTCGATCACCGCGCGATAGGTCGACGACAGCTCCCAGTCCTCCTGCGGCCAAGGCCGGCCGTCCTCGAACACGAACCACGGCCGGTAGCGCCGTCCGGCCACTTCCTGAACCACATCGGACATGGACTGCAGATAGTCGTCGTCGTGCTCGACCCGTTCCGTGTTCGGGTCCCAGTAGGTGAAATCCTGGGCGCCGTCGACGCGGATGCCGTCGGCTCCGAAATTGCCCTTGCGCCGCTGCATCTCCAGCAGGATCGCGCGGACGATGCCGTTGAGGTAATTGAGATTCTGCCCGTACATGTTCGGGCCGGCGAAGTAATGGTAATTCAGGGCCTTGAGGCCCTGGTTGTCGCTGTGACCGAAGACCACGTCGAACACCAGCTTCTTCGGCCCGCTCGGGAAATTGTGCAGGACGGCGGCGAGATCCACGAGCTCGTCCGGACGCCCGGTTTCCAAGATCGCCGGGTTCACGGCCCCCATCCCGGCGATGACGATATCGTATCCCCAATTCGTGGTGTTGGGTCGATGCAGCTCGACGGTGACGCTCTCGTCGTCCGCATCCTCGTCCTCGAATTCATCCCAGAAGTCGGGACCCTTTTCGAACACCGTCGTCGGTTCGACAGGCAGAAGTTGGACGGCGTCGTAGCCGAGGAAGATCCTGTCGGCTGGTTCGACCGGAAGCTTCATCCGGACGCGCTCGGCCAGATGCTCGAACCGGCGCGTGAGGCTGGCCAGCGTGCCGCCGGCGGTCGCCGTTGCCACATGGATCTGCAGGATATTGACCGGCGGCCCTAGTTTGACGGGGTCGCCCTCGGGCAACCCGGCGAAATAGTCCCGGTCGCCGCGCGCCGCCTGCATGGCCTCGACATCGTAGTATTCGGCCGGCGCGAAGGCGCCGAACGGCAGCGAGGCGGCAAGCGGATCCAGAATGCGATGCCAACCCTCGTCGTCGCGCCAGGCCAGCGCATAGAACGAGCCGATCTCATCCCTGCCGCCGGCCCGCATGCCCTCGACGGCCGCGAAGCAGAATGCGTCGCAGCGGCCAACGGGCACAAGCTGGCGCCGCATTTTCAGGGTCTGGCGGGACACGGTCAGGTCGACAGGCTCCTCCGGCTCCAGTACCTCCAGAAAGATGTCACCGTCAGGTATCCGTCGCTCCAGCAGCTCCGGTGCCCAGAACCCGACCTCGCACAGCCCGTTGCGCTTATGGGCACCGAGACCCCGCGCAATCTGCACGCCCGCATCGAAATTCGAGGCTGCCGTGTCGAGGGCATGGCGGCACCAGGCAACCAGTTCCTGGGTTCGGCCGTCGTTCTGGGAGACCGCGGTCGTCATCGCGATTCCTTCCTCTTTCAAGTGGCAAGGATGCCCCGCGGGACCCGCATAGTGCTACCCGCCACAACGCGGCCGGATCAACCCGGTTGCTGTTGCAGCGCAGCATATTTCGTATCGGAACCACCACCGCCTCTTGATCCAACGGCAATGGGATGCATGTTTAGAGGGTCATTTAAATTTCCCGGAGCCTGTCCCATCGCCGACACAGCAGCGTTGCCATCCACCATGACCGACGCCCGTCCGATCAACAAATTTGCCATCATCGGCGCTGGCGCCTGGGGTACGGCCCTTGCGATCACCGCGGCGCGGGCCGGGTCAAACGTCTCGCTCTGGGCCCGCGACCCCGACCTGTCCGCAGCGATCAACCGCGACCGGACGAACGAACAACTGCTGCCCGGACGCGTCATCCCGGACGAGGTCATCGCGACATCCGACATGGCCGAAGCCGTCAGAGACGTGGACGCGATCCTTCTCGTCGTCCCGTCCCAGGCAATCCGCGATATCGGCGAACGGGTCCATGCCGTGGCCACCCCGCATGTCCCCGTCGTTCTCGCCAGCAAGGGCGTGGAACGCGATACCGGCAAGCTGATGACGACGGTCGTCGCAGAGGCGATGCCCGGACGGCCGATCGCGGTCCTGTCCGGCCCGAGCTTTGCGGCCGAGGTTGCCGACGGGCACCCGACCGCGGTCACCATCGCCTCGGCCGACGCGGCGCAGGACCCGCACGGATCGCTCGCGACCAGGCTGTCTCTGGCGCTCGCAACCCCCTCGTTCCGGCCCTACATCTCCGACGATCTGATCGGCGTCGAAGTCGGCGGTGCGGTCAAGAATGTCATTGCCATCGCCTGCGGCATCGCCAGCGGCCTCGGCTTCGGCTCGAATACCTGGGCGGCACTGATCACCCGTGGCCTGGACGAAATGAAGACGCTGGCCCAAGCGTTGGGTGGCCGAAGGGAGACCGTCACCGGATTGTCCGGCATGGGCGACCTGGCGCTGACCTGCTCCAGCGAACAGTCCCGCAACATGTCGTTCGGCAAGGCCCTCGGCCAGCGCCAGCGCCAGGAGGATCTGCTCAGCAACCGGCGGACCGTGGTCGAAGGCGTCGTGAACGCCGTCTCCGTGACCGATCTGGCCCGGAAGCTGGGCATCGAAATTCCGATCTGCGAGGCGGTGCGATCCATCGTCGCGGACGGCGTGGAAATCTCGGACGCCATCGGCTCCCTGATGGAACGCCCGCTGAGGGGCGAGCCTGCAGCGCTCGACTTCAGTATCCCCCACGGCAACGAAGACGAGGTCGAAGAGTACGTATCGGAGATCATGCCATGAACGCCGCCACCGCCAACCGCCCCCACCCGAGCCGCGCCGATGTGGTTCTCGCGACCGATCTGGACGGCACCTTCCTGGGTGGTTCGGATGACGAACGGTCGAGACTCTACTCGACGATCGACTCCAACCGCGACCGCGTGGCCCTCGTCTTCGTCACCGGCCGCGACATACCGTTCATCCGAGAGCTCACGTCCGACGGCTGGGTCCCGAAACCCGATTTCGTCATCGGCGATGTGGGCACGACCATCGTCCAGGGTGAGGATTTCGAGACCGTGCCCGAACTCGAAGCCGAGATCGCCCGGCGCTGGGGCGATGCCGGCGATCGGGTGCGCGACATGCTGGCCGACGTCGACTGGCTGGAACTGCAGCCGACCCCGTTCCGGTACCGGGTTAGCTACTACTACGATCCGGACCGTTACGATCCGGCCGTGGCCCGCAGGATCGAGGAGGCCGGTTTCGACTGTCTGGTCTCCGCCGGCACCTATCTGGACGTCCTGCCGAAGGGTGTCAGCAAAGGGCCGACCCTGCTGCGGCTGGTCGACCATCTGCGGATCGATCCCGGCCGTGTCCTCGTTGCCGGCGACACCATGAACGACCTTTCCCTGTTCGAGACGGGGCTGCGCGGCGTGGCCGTCGCCAACAGCGAACCGGACCTGGTTTCGCGCGTTAAAGACCTGGAGAACACCACGATCAGCCGCGGCGAAGGGGCCGCGGGCATTCACGAGGTGATCGAAACTCTGACAAGCCTGCGGGGGGCAGCGGCATGAAATCCGATCTGGTCATCGTCTACCATCGCCAACCGTATGAGGAGGTCGAGGTCGACGGGAAGATCGAGCTTCGGCCGAACAAGAGCCCCAACGGCATCGTCCCGACGCTGAAGAGCTTCTTCGGTGAGGTCTCCCACGGCGCCTGGATCGCCTGGAAGCTGCGCGAGTACGGCGAGATGCCGGATTGGGAGCGCGTGGTCACCATCAGCGACGATTTCGGCGACTACACGGTCTCCCGCCTCGCCCTGACCGAGGAGCAGGTCAACAGTTTCTACGCCGTGACCTCGAAAGAGGCGCTGTGGCCGATCCTGCACTCCTTCGTCGATGCCTACGATTACGGGCCGGTCGACTGGCCGATGTTCCAGGAGGTGAACTTCCTGTTCGCCCAGGCCGCCGCCGAACAGGCCGCCGACGACGCCATCATCTGGATTCACGACTACAATCTGTGGCTTGTCCCGATCTACCTGCGGCAGATGAAGCCGAACGCCCGCATCTCCTTCTTCCATCACACGCCGTTCCCGGCGCCGGACGTGTTCAACATCCTGCCCTGGCGCAACGAGATCATGGAGAGCCTGCTCCACTGCGATCAGGTCGGCTTCCACATCCCCCGCTACGCGCAGAACTTCGCCAACACCGCCCGCACCCTGTTCGACGTGAGCGTCGAGGAGGAGATCGATGTCGAGGAAGGCATGTCGCCGCGCGGGATGGCCCTGTCCGAACCGACGATCATCACACGGCTGAAGTACCGCGAGCAGATCGTCAACATCGACGCGTTCCCGGTCGGGACGAACATCAACTACATCGAGGAAGTCGCCCGATCGGATGCGACCGAGGAGAAGCTGAAAGAGATCCGCGAGGAGCTCGGCGACAAGCGGCTGATCGTCTCGGTGGCCCGCACCGACTACACCAAAGGTACGAAGGAGATGCTTGAGTCGTTCGAGCGGCTCCTGACCCGGCGCAAGGATCTGCACGGTAAGGTGCGGCTGATGTGCGTCTCTGTCCTGGCGAACCAGAACATGGCGGTCTACCGGCGCGTCCAGGAGGAAATCGAAGGACTGGTCGGGCGCATCAACGGCCGGTTCGGCACGTTCGAGTGGACGCCGATCATGCTGTTCACCAGCGCCGTGCCCCTGGAGCATCTGATCGCCTATTTCCGGGCCGCCGACGTCTGCTGGCTGACACCGCTGCGCGACGGTCTGAATCTGGTCTGCAAGGAGTACTGCGCCGCCCGGATCGACGAACAGGGCTGTGTCGTCATTTCCGAGTTCATGGGCGCCGCCGTGCAGCTCCCCTATGCGGTCATGACCAACCCCTATTCGGAGCGGTTCATGGACGCGGCGATCGACCAGGCCCTCGACATGAAGCCGGAAGAGCAGCGCGCCCGCATGCAGATGATGCGCCGCAACGTGCGCCACTACGACATCGTCCAGTGGTCGCAGCATACGATGGAACGGTTCGAAGAACTCTCCGAGAGCCGGGCCGGACGCCCGGTCAGCCACAAGAAGCCCGCCGCGGCCGAATAGGCGGCCGCCGGCTCGCCCCTCGATCAGTTCGTCGGTTCGAGAGTCTAGGCCGTCGGATCGACCGTGTGCGCGTGGTTCAACGGACCATGCCCACCGCCATAGCCGGGAGCCGTGGCGATGGCCGTCGTCACGTATGCCCGTGCCCGTTCCACCGAACTCTCCACATCCAGTCCCTGGGCCAGGCCGCAGGCGATGGCGGAAGAGAGCGTGCAGCCGGTGCCGTGGGTGCTGGTGCTGTGGATGCGCGGGCTGCGGAATTCGCGTGTGCCCTCTTCCGTCACCAGCAGATCGACCACCTCCTCGGAGGACAGGTGCCCGCCCTTGAGGAGCACCGCCGGCGGGCCCAGGGACAGCAGCATCTCAGCGGCGTGGTGCATGTCGTCCACGTCCTTGATGGTCATGCCGGTCAGGATCTCCGCTTCCGGAAGGTTCGGGGTCAGGAGATCGGCCCGCAGGATCAGCCGGGCCTTCAGAACCTGCATGGCATCCGGATCGAGCAGAGGATGGCCGCCCTTGGCGACCATCACCGGATCGACGACCAGCGGGACATCCATCGCCTTCTCTTCGATCACGTCGACGATCGTGTCGATGACCGGCCCCGAATGGAGCATGCCCGTCTTGATCGCATCGGCGCCGATATCGTCCATCAGCAGATCGAGCTGCTGGCGCAGAAACGGAATCGGCACTTCGTGAATGCCGAACACACCCTTGGTGTTCTGCGCCGTCAGGGCGGTGATCGCGGTCATCGCGTACCCCCCGAGCGCGGTCACCGTCTTGATATCGGCCTGGATCCCCGCCCCGCCCCCGGAATCCGATCCGGCGGCGATCAGGACACGCCCTTTCATCGATCTCGGCATACCCTCGTCACTCCGCCGCTTTCGTAGCCAATAATTCGATCGCATCCACGACCCTGTCGACCGCGTCGGCGACCAGGGTCTCGTCCGTTCCCTGAGCCATGACGCGAATAAGCGGCTCGGTTCCCGATTTGCGGATCACGAGTCGACCGTCGCTCCCGAGGCTCCGCTCGCTCTCCGCGATCGCCGTCTTGACCGCATCGGTCGACAGCGGGTCACCGCCGGAAAACCTGATGTTCCTAAGGATCTGGGGCATGGGTTCGAAGACGCGGGCCACCTGCGAGAGGGGCTTGTCCGCCCGCTTCATCGCCGCCAGCACCTGCAGCGCCGCCGCCAGACCGTCGCCCGTGGTGCCGTGATCCGACAGGATCATGTGGCCGGACTGCTCGCCGCCGACGTTGTAGCCGCCGGCGCGCATCGCCTCGAGGACGTAGCGGTCCCCCACCCTGGCCCGCACCAGGTCCAGCCCGATGCCGTTCAGATACCGCTCCAGACCGAGGTTGGACATGACGGTCGCGACCACGCCGCCGCCGCTCAGCCTGCCATCGACCAGCCAGGAGCCGCCGATCAGCCCGAGAATCTGGTCTCCATCCAGCTTGTGCCCGGTTTCGTCCGCCAGGATCAGCCGATCGGCGTCACCGTCGAGGGCAATCCCCACGTCCGCCCGCTCGGCCCGGACCCGCTCCATCATGGCTTCGGGGGCGGTCGCGCCGCAGCCGTCGTTGATATTGAAACCGTCGGGCGAGACTCCCATCGGGATCACCTCGGCCCCGAGTTCGAACAGCACGCCGTGGCGCGGCCTTATAGGCAGCCCCATTGGCGCAATCCACGACGACCTTGACCCCGTCCAGGCTCAGATCGCGCGGGAAGGTGGACTTGCACCACCTCGATGTACCGACCCTGCTCGTCCTCCAGCCGCCGCGCGCGTCCGAGCGCATCCGACGCCGCGAGCGGCAGACTGTTCCAGCGGCCGACCATCTCCTCGATCTCGGCCTCGACCGTGTCGGACAGCTTGTATCCATCCGGGCCGAACAGCTTGATTCCGTTGTCCGGAATAGGGATTGTGAGAGGCGGAGATCATCACGCCCAGGTCGGCCCGCATCGACTGCACGAGCATGGCCACGGCCGGGGTGGGCATCGGGCCCACCAGGACCACGTCCATGCCGATCGAGGTGAAGCCGGCCACCATCGCCGGCTCGATCATGTAACCCGAAAGACGCGTATCCTTGCCGATCAGCACGAAATTGCGGCGCCCGTCGATCGCCACGGAAGCGCGCGCCCGCCGCCATGGCAACGGCCATCGCCGTCGCCGGCGTCATCGGCTCGGCGTTGGCGCGACCGCGGATACCGTCGGTTCCGAATAGAGTGCGGGCCATCTGTTGATTCACGATCTCTCGAAAGTTTCGACATTTATACCGCATTGCATCTTTAAAGGAGATTAATGCGCCAGCGTCAGGAATTCTCCAGGATCGCCCGCCGCAGAGCAAACGCCTGTGCCGTTTCCGCCACGTCGTGTACCCGAACCGTCTGCGCCCCCTGCTCCAGCGCCGACAGCGCGAGCGCGAGGGAGCCCGGCAGCCGCGCATCCGCCGGCTCACCGAGGGACAGCACGCCGATCGAGCTCTTGCGGGAGCCACCGAACAGCACGGGGCGGCCGGTGCCGTGCAGCAGCCGACAGCCAGGCCGTCACCTCTATGTTGTGGGCTGCGGTCTTGGCGAAGCCGAAGCCGGGGTCGACCACGAGTCGGTCGCGGGCCACGCCACCGGCCTCCGCCGCGTCGAGCCTGCCCACGAGCTCGTCGAAGACCTCCAGGGGCGCGCAGCCGTAGCGTGGATCGGTCTGCATCGTGCCGGGCTCTCCACGCATATGCATCAGGACCACCGGACAGTCACGGTCGGACAGCAAGGCGGGAGCATCCGGATCGAATGTGAGGGCCGAGACATCGTTTACGATCGTCGACCCGGCCGCCAGCGCCGCCCGCATCACCGGAGCCTTGCGGGTATCGACGGACACCCGATGTCCCTCCCCGGCAAGGACCTCGATCACCGGGATCACCCGATCGATCTCCTCGGCGACGGTCACCTCCGCGGCCCCCGGACGCGTCGAACTCGCCGCCGATGTCGAGGATATCCGCCCCCTCGTCGGCCAACCGGCGTCCCTGGGCTATGGCGGCATCGCGCGAGGCGAAGCGGCCACCATCCGAGAAGCTGTCGGGGGTGACGTTGACGATGCCCATGATCGCCGGCCCGGCGGTCACGGATCCGACATCGGCCCAGACAGGCCCCCTGGGAAGGGTCAGGCGGTCGAGCAGGCCGTCGGGGAGGGCGGCCGGATCGAGATCCGCGACCCGAATTGTCCGGAGGGTGACCGCCTTGGCATCGCGCCGGATCAGGTCCAGGGCGCCGAAGGCGATCGGCCCGCCGGCAAGCGGCAGCGCATCGCCGGCGGCGACCGCCGCACGGGCCGTCTCACCGTAGAGCAGCCCGACCGGCCGGCCGTAGTCGGTTCTCCAGGAACCGGATGCGGAAAGCCCGCGCGTTGGCGCGGGCTCGCGGAAGATGGGAAAGCCACGGACCGACCCTTGGAGTGAGGACTCAGTCGCCCGGCTGCGGATCAGGCTCCATGCCGCCGGGGCCGCTGCCGCCGCCCGGAGCGGTGCCGCCGGTCGGCACCGAGGCGCGTCGGCCGGGACCGCTGGGTTTCGTCGGCTCGTCGCGACCGCCGCGGTTGATCGTGCCGTGCTCCAGCAGTTCCTGGATCTCGTCGCCCGACAGGCTTTCGTATTCGAGCAGGCCCTTCGCCAGGGTGTGCAGATCGTCCATGTTCTCTTCGAGGATCCGGCGGGCGTCGTCATACGCCTCGTCGGTGATCCGGCGGATCTCCTCGTCGATCACGTTGCGCCGTCGCGTCGGAGACGTTCTTCTGCTGGGTCACCGAGTGGCCGAGGAACACCTCCTGCTGGTTCCGCCGAATAGCGCAGGGAGCCGAGCTTGTCGCTCATGCCCCATTCGGTGATCATCCGGCGCGACGATGTCGGACACCATGCGTGATGTCGGACGAGGCGCCGGTGGTGATCTCGCTCCGCGCCGAAGATCAGGTCCTCGGCGACACGGCCGCCGCAGGCGACCCGCAGATCGGCTTCGAGCTTCGCCTTCGACAGCGAGATGCGGTCGCCCTCGGGCAGGCGCATCACCATGCCGAGCGCACGGCCCCGCGGGATGATCGTCGCCTTGTGGATCGGATCGCTGTCCGGGCAGTGCAGGGCGACGATGGCGTGCCCGGCCTCGTGATAGGCGGTGAGCTTCTTCTCCTCGTCGGTCATGACCATGGAGCGGCGCTCCGAGCCCATCATGACCTTGTCCTTGGCCTCCTCGAACTCGGTCATGCGCGACCACGCGCTTGCCCTTGCGGGCGGCGAGCAGGGCGGCTTCGTTCACGAGGTTCGCCAGGTCGGCGCCGGAGAAACCGGGAGTGCCGCGGGCGATGATCCGCGCGTCGACATCGGGGCCAGCGGCACCTTGCGCATGTGGACCTTGAGGATCTTCTCACGGCCGAGAATATCCGGGTTCGGCACGACGACCTGACGGTCGAAGCGGCCGGGGCGCAGAAGGGCCGGGTCGAGCACATCCGGACGGTTGGTCGCGGCGATCAGGATCACGCCCTCGTTCGCCTCGAACCCGTCCATCTCGACCAGCAGCTGGTTGAGGGTCTGCTCTCGCTCGTCGTTGCCGCCGCCGAGGCCGGCACCGCGATGGCGGCCGACCGCATCGATTTCGTCGATGAAGATGATGCAGGGGGCGTTCTTCTTGCCCTGCTCGAACATGTCGCGCACGCGGCTAGGCGCCGACGCCGACGAACATCTCGACGAAGTCCGAACCGGAGATGGTGAAGAACGGCACGTTCGCTTCGCCGGCGATGGCGCGCGCGAGCAGAGTCTTACCGGTACCCGGAGGGCCGACCAGCAGGCAGCCCTTCGGAATCTTGCCGCCAAGCCGCTGGAACTTCTGCGGATCCTTGCAGGAACTCGACGATCTCCTCGAGTTCCTGACTTGGCCTCGTCGATCCCGGCGACGTCGTCGAAGGTCACACGGCCGGTCTTCTCGGTCAGCAGCTCGCGCCCGGCGACTTGCCGAAGCCCATGGCCTTGCCACCGCCGCCCTGCATCTGGCGCATGAAGAAGATCCAGACCGCGATGAACAGCAGCATCGGGAACCAGCTGATCAGGATCTGGAACAGCCCCGAGCTGCCCTCTTCCGGCGGGGCGGCGGAAATCCTCACGCCGGAGTTGTTCAGGCGGGCAACAAGCTCGGCATCCTGCGGCGCATAGGTCTGGAACGTGCTCCCGTCCGAGAACCGTCCCGAGATCTGCTGACCCTAAATCGTCACCTGATTCACCCGACCGCTCTCCACTTCGGAGAGGAAGTCGGAATAGGCGAGACTGCGCTGCGCGGTGCGTGTGTTGGATCCCTGGAACAGATTGAACAGCGCCACGAGGAGGACGCCGATGATGATCCAGAGAGCGAGATTCTTACCGAAATTATTCACGTCGTCAGCCTTCCATTGGCCATCGAGCCATCGATCCGTCGCTCACGCGTCGCCAACGGGTGCACAAACACCCCAAAATCACGCCGATCGGGCGCCGTTCGCTCGCCTGGAACAAGGTGGGGGAGCGCGACCACCCCGTCAAGGTCAGTGACAATCGGCCACGCCAACCGTGCCGGGTGCGGCAGAGCGGCCAATTCCGGCGGAAGCGACGCGGCCGCACCTAACCGCTTGATCCTACGCCAACCCTCCGGCCCGCAGGCGCCGATCCGGACGACATGGGCGGTGCCGTTGCAATCAGGAACCGGCCATCCCAGCACGCCGTTCCCGCCTCGATCGTTCGGTCCGGCGCGCAAGCCGCCAGTTCCCGCAGGACCACCACACTGTCCCCGTCGATCTCGACCAGGCAGCCACCAAGCGTCCGGCGGCTCCCCGCCGGCGACGAGGATGCCCATCCGATCAGTTCCGAGAGGGCCGCCGTGCGCGGCGGGTACCCACCTCCGCCGGCGATCCTCAGAGCGCCTCGAAGCACGGCGGCGGCGAATGTCTCTGGCGTTTCGACAAACGCGGCACGGTCGAACCGCATGGTGCCGCAGCCATGCACCACCCCATGCGCCGAAAGCCAGGCCCGAACCTCCACCTCCATCCATTGCCGGGCGGTTCCCAGGGCGGCGGCCAGACGCGTCAGCCGGTCGACGGTAAGCCCGACCGCGTCCAGATCGGCGCGCATCCGGCGGAGTTGCACGCGGCTGAACCGCGGATCCGCATTGGACGGGTCGTCGGCATAGCCGAGGCCGGCCGCCCGGCAGGTCGCCACGAGACGATCCTTCGAAACAGCGAGGAAGGGGCGGATCAGCCGCACGCCGTCACGCCAGCTCTCCGGCGCCATGCCGGCGAGGCCCTCCGGACCCGTGTCGCGGTCGATGCGGTGCAGAACGGTCTCGGCCTGGTCCTCGCGGTGATGGGCGAGTAGCAGAACTCCCGCCCCCGCCGCGTGACAGGCCGACGTCAGCAAGGTTAAACGGGCGTCCCGCGCGGCCGCCTGCAGGCCGGTGGCCGGCTTGGCTCCCTGCCAGGGAATGATCCGGTGAGCATGCCCCAGCGCGCGGGTCAGTGCCGCAACCGATGAGGCTTCCTCGGCGGCTTCGGCCCGCAGCCCGTGATCGACCGTCAGCACCAGCAGCCGTCGGTTCCTGGACCGTGCCCATCGGTCGGTCAGATGCAGCAGAGCGGTACTGTCGGGCCCGCCCGAAACCGCCACGGCCACCAGCGCGTCTTCGCCGAGAACGGCATCGAGAAGGGCCGCACCCTCGTGATCCGCGATCGGCTCTGACGGGACGCCCTCGGCCAGGGCTCGCGTTAGCCGGCCGCGCAGTTCAGGGCCTTCGTTTCGTTGATCAGTCGTCGCTTGATGTTCGTCGGCGCGTTCGGGAAATCCTCGTTCAGCTTGGCGAAGGTCGTGCACGCCTCCTCCTTGCGGTCGATCCGCGCCAGAGACATCCCGAGCTTCAACAGGTTGTCGGCCGCTTTCGGGCTGTCGGGATAGCTCTGGTAGCCTTCGAGGAAAGCGACGGCGGCCTCCTCGTATCGTTCGCGGGCGTAGTAGGTCTCGCCCAGCCAGTATTGGGCGTTGCCGGCAAGCGGGTCGCCCGAGTGCTCGGCCAGGAACGCCTTGAAGGCCGCTTCGGCGGTCGGCAGATCGTGCTTCACCAGATGATCGAACGCCGCCTTGTACTGGTCTTCGACCGATCCGTCGGCCGGCAACAGAGCGGCCTGCGGCGGTGGCGCGGTCGATTTCAGGGCCGATACGTCGCTCCCGGAGAGCGATCCGAGCGTGGAGGGTGGCGCCCCGCGCGTCGGGGCCGTGGCGTCGGCCGGCGGCGTGGACGCGACGCCGGACCCGGCGCGCCCTGCATCCTGGCCGGCGGTCGTCGCCCCCGCGGCGGCGGCATCCCCGGACAGTTCGCGGAAGCGGATATCCGTATCCGTCTGCAGCCGGTCCATCCGATCCGAGACGTTCTGCACCCGGTATCCCAGTTCCTCGACGCGGCCGGTCATGCGGCGGATATCCGCCTCGATCTCCTGCAGTCGGATCTCGATACGGGCCAGCGGCGATCCGCCGGAGCCGTCCGGCTGGGCGATCTGGGCCGCCTGGCTGGACGTGACCGACGCGGGAGGCTGACCGCCCGCATACACCGTGCGCTGCAGATCCGCCAGCTCGCGCTCCAGCCGCGCCATCCGGTTCAGGAGTGCCGAAACGTCCTGCTGCGCGGATGCCGCCGTCGGAAGCGCCGCCGCCAGAAGACAGAGAATGAAAACAACCAATCGCATCATGGCTCCACTCTCCAGGACGCTCGCGGCGGAATTATGGCGCGAACGGTCAGAACCGCCGCAACCGATCCACCGGGCTCCTGCCTCCACGCGTCCAAGTCTAAAGTTAAAACATGCGCTTAAACGCGAACGGCGGTGTCCCGTCGCCGGGCACCGCCGTCCGTTATTCGATATCGGACCGTCAGTTGATGACGGTGACGCCGCGGCGGTTTTCCGCCCAAGCCTGCTCGGTCGACGCCGGGTTCACCGGACGCTCCTTGCCGTAGGAAATGGTGCTGATACGGCTCGCGTCGATGCCGAGGGAGACCAGGTAGTCCCGCGTGGCAGCCGCCCGGCGCTCGCCGAGGGCCAGGTTGTACTCGCGGGTGCCCCGCTCGTCGCAGTGACCCTCGACGGTGACCGACACGCTCGGGTACTTGCGCAGGAAGAACGCCTGACGCTCAAGCGTGGTGCGGGCATCCGCATCGAGCGCGGAGCTGTCGAATTCGAAGAAGACGCGGTCGCCAACATTGACGACGAAGTCCTCGGCGCTGCCCGGAGCCGGACCGGCCGGAGCCGCCGCCGTGGTCGACGAGGTCGTCTGGGTGTTGCCGCCCGTATTGGTGTCCGCGGTTTCAGTCGGAGCCGTCTCGCAAGCAGCGAGCAGCGCGACGGCCGCGAACACACTCAGAAACTTGATGCGCATGGTAGGTGTGTCCCTCTGGAAATTCTGTGGTGCCGGGCGCCCCGCCCCCCTCGTGGTCCTGATGACCCGGCCTGCCGGGCCCGGGACTCGTCCTGCCGGACTGCACAGTTCCCCGGCAGCCGACCACGAGCGTTTTTCCTTATAGCTTCTAATCGATTAGCGAAGCAAGGGGCTCCACGCGGGATCGGACGCATCCAGCGGTGTAATGACTTCACGTTCGTTATAGCCGGTCAGGTCGATCGTATACAACTTCGAGCTCCCGCCCCGTCCGTTCCGGTCGGTCGGTTCCTGCTTGAAGTAGACGAGGACCCGTCCGTTCGGCGACCAACTCGGCGCTTCCACCAGGAAGCCCTGGCTGAGCAGACGCTCGCCCGACCCGTCGGGCCGCATGACGCCGATATGGAAAGTGCCGCCGGTGATCTTGGTGAACGCGACGAGGTCGCCACGCGGCGACCAGACCGGCGTGGCGTAGCGTCCCTGACCGAAGCTGATCCGCTTCACGTCCGCTCCGCTCGCCGCCATCGTGTAAAGCTGCTGCGAGCCGCCGCGGTCGGAGTTGAAGACCACCTGGCTGCCATCCGGCGAGTAGGTCGGCGAGGTGTCGATCGCCCGGTTATCCGTGAGCTGCGCGACTTTGCGCGTCCGCAGGTCCATGGTGTGGATGTCGGTCACGCCGTTCTTGGCGAGGCTCATGATCACCCGGTTGCCGTCGGGAGAGAACCGCGGCGCGAAGGTCATGCCCGGGAAGTCGCCGAGCACCTCCTGCTGTCCGGAATCCGAGGTTGAACAGATAGACCCTCGGCCGGTTCTGATAGTAGGCGAGGTAGGTGATCTCCTGCACCGTCGGCGAGAACCGCGGGGTCAGCACCAGGGTGTTGCCATCGGTCAGGAACTTATGGTTCGCCCCGTCCTGATCCATGATGGCGAGCTGCTTCTTGCGGCGGTTCTGCGGACCGCTCTCGGCGATGTAGACGAAACGGGTGTCGAAATAGCCGTCCTCGCCGGTGATCCGCTTGTAGATCATGTCCGAGACGATGTGCGCGGCCCGGCGCAGGGATTCCTCGATCGCGGTGAGCGAGGTGCCGGTCATGTACTGCTCGGCGAACACGTCCCACAGCCGGTACTCGATCCGGTACTGGCCGGGAGACGGGATCGTGACGCGGCCATGGACCAGCGCCTGGGCGGCGATCTGGCGCCAGTCGCCGAAGCGCGGCGGGGTGTCGAAGTCGAGATCGGACTGGATGAACGCCTTGCTGTCGATCGGCTTGAAGAGGCCGGAGCGCTCCAGGTTGGCGGAGATGATCTCGGTCATGGTCCGGCCGACCCGCGTCGCCTCGATACCCTCCCCCTTGAATTCGGCGATGGCGATCGGGAGCGGGTCCACCCGGCCCTGGGTGATGTCGATCCTGAGTTCGCTGCGCGCGGGTGCGGCGAACCCGGCGACGCCGCTGGCGCCGAGCAGACCGGCGAGGGACAGCCGCGCGAGGTCGCGGCGCGACATCTCGATATCCACGGACGGTCTCGGCGGGCGCGGCGCGGTCACGGGCATGCCGGCAGAGGAAATGTCAGGGGACATGTCGCTCATGACAGCATGTCCTTCGGATCGAAGGTGATCGTGAAGTTTTTCCATGTGTCGTACTTCTCCGGCGGAAGTTGCAGCGGGGAACAGTTCGGCGATTTCAGGGCCCTGAGGGCGCTCTCAGCGGCGGACCGGAAGAACGGGTCGTTCTGCATCCGGCCCCTGTCCACCACCTGGGCGGACCGCACCGTGCGGTCCGGGTTCATCGTCACGTCGATCTCCACCGCCAGATTGGCGGCGTTCTTGGCGCCCGCCGGCACCAGCCAGCAACCGCTGATCTGCTGCCGGATCGCGTCCATCTCCGACACCGACAGCCTCTGATTCGGATCGAAGCTCGACCGGCGGGCCGTGGTGTCCGCCTCGGGCGCCGGCGTCTGCCGTGCCTCCGCCTGCGGCGCCGGCGCGTCCCTCTTCAGGTCCTGAACCGTCTTCAGCACGTTGAGAAAGGTGTCCTTCTTCTCCGGCTCTTTCTTCTCGGGGGTGTCCGACGTCTCCTGCCGCGCGACCTGCTTGGGACGCTCCGGTGGAGTCGGTCGGGAGACCGGGACCGGCACGGGGGGCTGGTCCTCGACACGCTCGACCTTGGCGGACTCCGGCTTCTCCGGCTCGGCCTGCTCGGGTTTCGGGGCGTCGGCGATCTGCGGGGCCGGCTCGGGCTTCTGCGGCGCCGGCTTCTCGACGGGAACGGGCGTCGGCGTCACCGGTTCCGGTTTCGGCGGCTCAGGCCTTTCTGCGGGCACGGGCACCGGTTCGGCGTCGGCGGGCGGGGCCGGCTCCGGTCGCGGGGCGGCTTCCGTCGGCGGGGCCGGCGCCGGCGCAGGGGGCGGGGCCGGTCTCGCGGCGGCGGCCTGCGGCGGCGGCGGAGCCGGTGCCGGAGCGGCGGCCGTGGGCGGCGGTGGCGGTGGGGTCGGCGCCGGCTTGGCGGCGGCCTCGGGCGGCGGCGGCGGCGTCTTGTCCGGCTTGGCGGCCTCGGCCGGCGGCGGCGCGTTGGTGACCTCCGCCACCGTCACCACGTCGACGACCACGAGACGGTTCTCGATCGGCTCCTGGCGGGCAAGCTGCGGCAAGCCGAATACGGCCAGCGCCAGCACGCTTGCATGCAGCAGGATCGAAATGACCAGAGCCACGTTCATCGCTCGCTCGTCACGCTCCTCGTTGGACCGCTATCGGCCCGCCTCGCCCGCATACCTCACCGGGTGCCGGCGGATTCCTCCGGAAGCTCGGCCAGAAGCGCCACCCGGGTGAACCCGGCGGAACTGACCTGACCCATGACCTCCATCACCGTTCCGTAGGCGATCGACTTGTCGCCCCGGACGAAAATCCTGAGATCGGGATTGGCGCCCGACACCGCCATCAGCTTCGGCACCAGCTCCTCGCGGGAGATCGACGTCTCCTGCAGGAAGATCCCGCCGTCCGCGCGCACCGTGATGACCAGCGGTTCCACTTCATCGGTGAGTTGGGCCGCCTTGGTCTTCGGCAGGTCCACGGGCACACCCACGGTCAGCAGCGGCGCCGTGACCATGAACACGATCAGCAGCACGAGCATCACGTCGACGAAGGGCGTGACGTTGATCTCGCTCATCGGCGCCCGGCGGCGACGGCCGCCGCGGCCGTTGGTGCCGCGTTTGATAAGTCCGCCGGCCACGTCCTACCGCCCCTCGTCCATCTGCCGCGACAGGATCGAGCCGAACTCGGTGGCGAATCCCTCAAGTCGGCTGGAATAGCGGTCGAGGTCGCTGGACAGCTTGTTGTAGGCGACGACAGCCGGGATGGCCGCGACGAGGCCGAGCGCCGTCGCGAAAAGCGCCTCGGCGATACCCGGCGCAACCACGGCAAGGCTGGTGTTCTTGGAGGCGGCGATCGCCTGGAAGCTGTTCATGATTCCCCAAACGGTGCCGAACAGGCCGACGAACGGCGCCGTCGATCCGACCGAGGCCAGGAAGGTCATGCGCTTCTCCAGGGCTTCCATCTCGCGGTTGATGGTCAGGTGCATGATCTGATCGAGCCGATCGCGCAGGCTGGCGCGCAGATCGACCGAACGCTGGTTGAACCCCTTGGCGGCGGAGCGGCGCCATTCGCGCATCGCCGAGGAGAAGATCGAGGACATCGGGTCGGCCGGATGACCGCCCATGCGGTCGTACAGATCCTCGAGCGACCCGCCGGACCAGAACGCGTCCTCGAACTCGTTCGCCCGGCGGCGCAGCCGGCGCATCTTTAAGATCTTCTCGATGATGATCGCCCAGCTCCAGATCGAGGCCAGGACCAGCAGCAGCATCACGGTCTTGACCACCGGGTCGGCCATCATGACGAGGGCCCAGACGCTGAGCTCGCTCGACATCGCCGCCGCCGGCGCAGCGAATCCCGGAGAACTCAGGCCCGACGCCGCGGCACCCTGCGCCACACCTTGGGCCGCGCTCTGAGCCGTATCGACCACCGCTTGTGCAACTTGCTCCATCGACTTCCTCTTCTCCGCTGCCGCCGTCTCTTCGAGTTGCCGCCGGCCTCCAGGTCTTCACAGTCAGGCCGGAACGAAACCGCCGGCCAGGTCTCTCACATTCTGCGGCAGCCGCGCCGGGCGCCCGCGTCCGTTCACGCCGGCGATGACCAGCTCCAGCACCACCAGCGGATCCGCCTCGCCCGCTCGCACGACTTCCTGAACCGCTTCCAGCGCCGCGCCTCGGACGCCGGTAATCCGCGTCACCACTTCCAATGCGTCGTCGAGATAGGCCGGCGCGCGGAAGTCGATGCTGCAGCGCCGGACCACGAACGCGAAACCGTCGGCGTCCCGCATCTCCCGCTGTTCGATCCCGGCAGCGCGCAGAAATTCCGTCCGCGCCCGTTCGGCGAAACGCAGATAGTTCGCGTGGTACACCACGCCGCCCGCGTCGGTGTCCTCGTAGTAGACCCGCACGGGAAAGCGGAAAGCGTCAGGCATCGTCCTCCCCCCGGCCCAGCAGGTCGAGTTGGGTGTCGATGGCTTTCGGTGGGGTCAGGCCGAGGTACCGCCACCCCGCCGCCGACAGCATCCGGCCGCGCGGCGTGCGCTGGATCAGCCCCTGCTGCATGAGGTATGGCTCGATCACCTCCTCGATGACATCGCGCTGCTCGCCCAGTGCGGCGCCCAGAGTCTCGGCGCCGACCGGCCCGCCGCCGTAGTTTTCGGCGATGCAGCCCATGTAGCGCCGGTCCATCGCATCGAGGCCGCGCTCGTCGATGTCGAGGCGGGTGAGCGCCGCGTCCGCAAGCACGGCGTCCACCACCATCTTGCCCGCGACGGCGGCGAAGTCCCGGACCCGGCGCAGCAGTCGACCGGCCACGCGCGGGGTACCGCGAGCGCGACGGGCGATTTCCCCGGCGCCGTCTTCGGTCAGGCCGAACTCGAGCAGATCGGCGCCGCGCTTGACGATACGGGTCAGTTCGTCCGGTTCGTAGAACTGGAGGCGCAAAGGAATGCCGAAGCGCTCGCGCAGCGGCGTCGTGATCAGTCCGGACCGGGTCGTCGCCGCGACAAGCGTGAACGGCGCCAGGTCGATCCGGATCGACCGCGCCGCGGGGCCCTCGCCGATGATGAGATCGAGCTGAAAATCCTCCATGGCGGGATACAGCACTTCCTCTACGGCAGGATTAAGGCGATGGATCTCATCGATAAACAGGACGTCGCGCGGCTCGAAGATTGGTCAGCAGGGCGGCGAGGTCGCCCGCCTTGGCGATCACCGGTCCCGAGGTCGCGCGGAAGTTCACCCCGAGCTCGCGCGCCACGATCTGCGCCAGCGTGGTCTTGCCGAGACCGGGCGGACCGAACAGCAGGACGTGGTCCAGCGCCTCGCCCCGGCCGCGGGCGGCATCGATGAAGACCTTGAGGTTCTCGCGGACCTTCTTCTGGCCGGTGAAATCGTCGAGCGTGCTGCGGTCGCAGCGTCGTCTCGCCCATATCCTCCGGGCGGCGTTCGCCGTCGATCAGCCGGTCCGCATCCTCCGCCTGCTCGTCCCAATCGCCGCTCACCCGGCCAGCTCCTTCAGGCCGCCGGTGATCAGTCGGTCGAGGGCGGCGTCACCGCCGAGCGCGGCCTGGGCCGACTGGACCGCGCCATAGGCCTCGGCCCGGCCGTAGCCGAGATTGACCAGGGCGGAGACGGCGTCGGCCAGGGTGTCTCTGCCGGCGGCCTTGACAGCGGCGCTACGCGCGGCGGCCGGCGCGTCGGCGGCGATGCCGAGCGCCACGTTCACGGTCTTGTCCTTGAGCTCGTTCACGATCCGGGCTGCCAGCTTCGGGCCGACTCCGTCGGCGCGGGTCAGCATGGTCCGGTCCTGGGCGGCGATGGCGGTGAACAGCTCGTCCGGCGACAGCACGGTCAGGATCGACAGCGCATGCTTCGCGCCCACGCCCTGCACCGTCTGCAGCATCTTGAACGCCGCCTTCTCCGAGCCGGCGGTGAAGCCGTAGAGGTGGATGTGATCCTCGCGGACATGGGTCTCCACTTCGACCTTCACCGGATCGCCGACCGCGCCGAGCGCCGTGAGCGTCCGGCCGGAGCAGAAGATCAGATAGCCGACGCCGTTGACGTCGATCACCGCCTGGCCGTCGCCGAGCGCGTCGAGAATGCCCTTGAGCCGCGCGATCATGAGCCGCCTCCGACGGGTTCCTTGGCCGCTTCCTTAGCCAGCGCGGCGGCGATCGCCCGTTCGAGGCCGGGCGCCATGTCGGTCACCGCCCCGGTCTTGCGCGCGGCGACGCCGGCCGACTGGCCGAAGGCGGTCCGGGATTGAACGTAGTGGGCGTGGCAGACCGCGACGGCGAGGGCGTCGGCGGCGTCCGGGCTCTTGATCCTGGCGCCGGGCAGCAACGTCGCGATCATCGCCTGGACCTGCTCCTTCTCGGCGCTGCCGGTGCCGACAACGGCCTTCTTCACCCGCTTCGGCGCGTATTCCGCGACCCGCAGCCCGGCCTTGGCCGGCGCGAGCAGCACCACGCCGCGCGCGAGGCCGAGCTTCAGCGTGCTCTCCGGGTTGCGGTTCACGAAGGTCTCCTCGACCGCCGCCTCGTCCGGCCGGTAGCGGTCGATCAGGTCCAGGATGGCGTCGTAGAGCTGAACCAGGCGCAGAGCGATGTCGGCCTTGCCGTCGGAATGCACGGTGCCGTCCGCGACATGGCGCAGGCGCACGCCGTCGGTCTCGATCACCCCCCACCCGGTGTTCCTGAGGCCGGGGTCGAGCCCGATCAGCCGCATGCGCCTCTCCGTGATGCCGCCCCTGCCCTGGACCTGATCCAGGGTCCTCAACCCGAGTCCGGGATCAGCCGGACAGTTTCGCCATGACGTCGTCGGCGATGTCGAAGTTCGCCGAGACCTGCTGCACGTCGTCGTTGTCGTCCAGGGTATCGAACAGCTTGATCAGCGTGCCGGCCTGGTCCTCGTCCACCGCGACGGTGTTCAGCGGCTTCCAGGTCAGACCCGCCGACTGCGGCTCGCCCAATGCGGCTTCCAGCGCCTCGCGCACGGTATTGAAGTCCTCCACCGGGCAGGTGATCTCGTGTTCGGTCTCGCTCGACTCCGCGTTCTCGGCGCCGGCCTCGATCGCCGCCTCCAGCACGTCGTCGGGCGAGCCGACCTCGGCCGGATAGATGATCTGGCCGACCCGGTTGAACATGAAGGAAACCGAGTTGGTCTCGCCCAGGTTGCCGCCGAACTTGGAGAACGCGGCGCGGACTTCCGAGGCGGTGCGGTTGCGGTTGTCGGTCAGCGCGTCGACGATCATCGCCACGCCGCCGGGGCCGTAGCCTTCGTAGCGCACTTCCTCGAAATTGTTGTCGTCGCCGCCGCCGGAGCCCTTCTTGATCGCGCGCTCGATGTTGTCCTTCGGCATGTTCTCCTTGCGCGCGGCCGCGATGGCGGTGCGCAGCGCCGGGTTCGATGCCGGATCCTCGCCGCCGGTCTTCGCCGCGACCTGGATCTCGCGCGTCAGGCGGGTGAAGATCTTGGCGCGCTTCTTATCCTGCGCGCCCTTGCGGTACATGATGTTCTTGAACTGGGAATGACCGGCCATTTCCAAACGCTCCCGCTCGCGACCGTTCGTGGCGCGAATTGTCTCTCTATACCAGATGTAGGGGTTCGACGCACGGTTTGACCCGCGACGCCGCGGCACCTCTCCGGCGCCGCGCGGGGGTTTAGCACAGGCGGGGGCGAAGCGGGAACTGTGTGTCGCTCTCAGCCGTCATCCCGAACTCGTTTCGGGACCTCAATCCTTGCGGCACTCTCATGACATCCGCACTTCGGCTTAAGGCAATTTCAATCCTGATTTGATCGTCGCTATTACGCCATTTACCCAACCAAAGCTCTCCGGCAGAAGCGTCACGAGACCGAGTACCTCTGACGTGCTCCCAATCGTTATTGCAGCAACAATCGTCCGCACCGCGATACCGTAGCCTTTAAGAGCTTCCTCTCCCGTGACACTACCAATCGTCCTCACCGCTCGATAAACGGGCTCGAGTAAGCCTGAAAGTAAATTTTCAACGCTACTCACCGCCTCAGCGCTCAATGGCCCGGACACTTTATATTCAGAATCTGCTGTTAAGGGCAGAGTGGCGTCAGCCATCTTATTTGCTGCTTCTACAACATCACTTCCCATTACTTCAGTAAATTGCCCCATCATGCGAAGGACCGACACCGCCTGCTCGGCAGCCTCTCTCGACGGCTCTGGGTTGGCATCATCAAGATAAGCGCGCCAAGCTGGAAGTTGGCGAATGAACATGCCGTGAGACGTCGCCAATGCCTGCAACAAAGCGGCTCCGCTGCCCAGCAAGACATCGTCCGCGCGTACAGCCATCTCCTGTAGACTGATCCCATAGATACCTAGATCAATAACGCGCAATGAATCGAAGCCGTTTCCTAATGCGTCCTTATAGGCAGATAGTACTCCTTCGAGACCGCGTCCCTGAGGCTGCAGAGCTAGGAGTCTCTCAAGTGTTGCTACATGAGCACGCCAAGCCGCCTCCAGGCGCTCGCGCTGCTCTTCATCTCGAACTTCCGGCGCGACTGCCGGCTTTCTATGCAATAACCCGTCATCTGTTAATTCGACTTCAATTACTGCAGGGCGCTGAACTGGTACGCTATTATTACCCTCTATTATGGGAATTATCCGGTTGACGTACCACGCTTGATTTCGTACATAAGAGATACCGCAGCAAGGGGGCGGTTCTCATGTTCAAGCTCGATCTCACCAACCCGATCTATTCCAACGAAGACATGGCGCGCGAGCACCTGGAAAGCATCATGTGGCCCAACGGTCCCGTGTGCCCCCGGTGTGGCGTCTCGGGTGATCGGGTCACGAAGTTGCAGGGCAAGAGCACTCGCCCCGGTGTTCACAAGTGCAAGGACTGCCGCAAGCCGTTCACCGTCACTGTCGGCACCGTCATGGAGCGGTCCAAGATCCCTTTGACCAAGTGGCTACTGGCAACCCAACTGAAGGCTGCCAGCAAGAAGGGCATCAGCGCCAAGCAGTTGGAGCGGATGCTAAACATCACCTACGAGTCAGCTTGGTTCCTGACCCACCGGCTCAACGAAGCCTGCGCGCCGACCAACCCCGGCCCGCTTGGCGGCGAGAACAAGGTGGTCGAGGCGGACGAGACGTACATTGGCGGCAAGGCTCGCAACAAAGCCTATGGCCCGCCGCCGAAGAAGATGGCCGTGTTCACGCTGGTTGAGCGCGACGGTGAAGCGCGTTCCTTCCATGTCGCTAACGTCACGTCCAAGGCCCTGCGCCCGCTGGTCGTTAAGACCGCCAGCCGCAAAAGTCATCTGATGACCGACGAAAGCGCCGTCTATCCGAAGATTGGCCGTGAGTTCGCCGGTCACACTGCCGTCAATCACTCCGCCAACGAGTATGTCCGCAAGGGCGGCTTTGCCTACACCAACACCGCCGAGAGCTTCTTCGCCCTGCTCAAGCGCGGCGTGTACGGCACATTCCACAGCATCAGCGAGGCCCACCTGCATCGCTATCTGGCCGAGTTCGATTTCCGGTACCGCTATCGCAAGGTGAGCGACACCGAGCGGACCGAAGCACTGATCCGTGCGATGCGTGGCAAGCGCCTGCTGTTCCAACAGCCTCGTGAAGCCGGTCACGCCTAAACAGAAGGCGAAGCACTTCCTGCGATGGCAGAAGCGCGCTTTCAGGTGGTCCCGTTAAGTGTTTCGTATAAGCCTGAACAGATTGTTCGTGATCCTCATAAAAGAGAGGATCGCGAACGCTGTCGACAGAACCCAGACATACTCGAAACCATACCGCACGAGGTCGGTAACGGCAGGATTTTGCCCCGGCTCCACAAACAAGCCGGCCAACGAAACAATCAAAAGCACCACCGATCCGTAAACCGCCACGCGCATGTAACCTAGCAGATCATCATGATACCCGGCGGCTTTGAGCCGCTGGAATACGGGTGTGCCAGTCAACCCCAAGACGATGGCCTTGGCTGCCCCGAGGAAGCCCAACAACACGGCTGCCGCCGTACCAGAAACTCCCATCAGAGCGGTAAAATCAGCAGGGAATGGCCGCGCGAGCGGCCACGCCCAGATGATCACCACCACCACAGACAGCGCATATGGGATGAGCCGTTCGACCGTTAGTCCAGTCAAAGTGCCCCCTCGCGCCGCCAACGCCGATAAGTGGCCATCAACAACGTCCAGCGAATTTCTCTCGGGTACCGCCCATCTTCACCCACTTCGATGCTGACGTCATCTTCTAGTCGGTCATCGAACAGGTTGATCTCCTCGACGGCCCCTGCCTGCGTCTGTTTCGCCTTCACGACGAGCCGGCGTGCAGCGCCACCCAGAGCCATCACCTCATTCATCATGCCGATAACGTCCGACGCACGAAGTGAGCTGTCCCGAGCCAAGCCAGTCGCATAGTTGATCGTCACCGTCTCGACCCCGCCGAGAGGGTTGCGGAGGACGCTACTGAGACTCCGGCCCAACTCCCGGTCCGCTTGATCAACAGCCGGTATGCTGATCTTGGCCTCGACAGATCTGAAAATATCCATCTGCCTCAAGCGCTCATAACCGTCCGGCCGGAGCCGCACCCCCAGTTCAAACGCCGGATTGACGATTCGATGCTGATTTAGCCAGCGCTGATCGGCGGCGTCGATGTAGTCCGCTATTCCATACGCCCGAGGGCCATGGTGATTATACTGAATCACGGCGAAGCGAGTTTCCGGGTCGAACACCAACGCCGTTTCTTCGGCGAAGCCTTCACCAGCGCGGACGTCGATATCAAAGCCGCCCAATGCCCTGTCACGCTGAAAATGCCCAGGCCCATGGGTCCGGCGTTTGATGAAGTCAGCGATGACCAACCCGTCGCGATGCTCAAGAGCCTCTAGCCGCATCGCCGAACTCGTATCATCTACGAATCGGGCATCATATTCCCGGCCCGCAATATGATCGAGCACGGCTGCCAGATCGTGCCCATCTGCTTGGGTGACTTCGTAGGCATGGATCTTCATGATTCTCCCTCCAACCCGTGCATCCATCATGCGATGCACATAGAGGAAGAATCAATCCAACCGGATTTGCGTTGGCCCACCGACTCGACTCAGACGGGCAAAACCAGCAAGCTTCTCCCCGACCGGGAGGAGGCAAATGCCGTACCAGCAGACGCTATGTCAAGCCATCGCCGGCTTGAACATCGTCAGGCTCAAATACGATGACGACTGGAGCGACAGGACGTTTGCTCCACACGCCGTTTACCAATCAAGCACTGGCAAAACGCTCGTCGCCGGCGTCCAGATCGACAATCCAGCCGAGCCGTGGGAGCGGCTTGAACCGCGCAACTTCGATCTGTCGAAGATCAGGTCAGTGACGATCACCGGCAAAACGTTTAGCAGGCATCCGCGGTTCAACCCCTTGGACAAGCGATACGCCCGCGGCTTCATCTGCCGTGTTCAATAGGCAGGCGATAATGTCGTCTAGATCGGCCTTAGCCCCCTCGACCGCTTCTGGCAGGTCTAGCGTGTCAAAACCAGATCGCGCTTGCCTTGCCAGCCACAACACACGGTCGGGCGTCATTTTTCCTTGTCGCACTTCTTCGCCGAAGCGTCGCGCACCCGCTTCGGGCGCTGCTTGGGAGGCATACGCAGCAGGTTCCCGAGAAGGTCGTCACGGCGCTTCTCGGCTTCTTCCTGCGGGTAGTCGCTGTCTGTCTTTTTCGGATCAGCCATAGGAGCACCATATCATGCTAGAGCCGAAAGGATCTCGAAACCGAGATGGTCGGCCAGATCTGCGCCGGTTGGGCTTCTTTAGAACTCTCTGTCGACACAGAGATCTGGCAATTGTCCGGCATGAAGCAAGCACCGCTTGCTGCGTGCGTTACGAACGAACTCACCTCAATTCACACCAAAATTCGCGCCTTACTCTCGCTCTGCCGCGTGTGGGGCATCGACAAAAAGGTAATCAAAGACCTGAGCAGTTTCAGCCAGCGACTTTACTCCATTGCCGAGAAGCGCAATCGAGCCGTGCACGACCCCTGGGTAGTTACGGAAGACGGACACGCTCTAGGCCAATGGAACCTTAGCCGAGAGAAAGACGGCTTTGTCTCCTACATCCGCCCGGTTTCATTCGACGAACTGAATGCCGTAAGCGCCCAGATATCTGACAAAATCATGGAGTTTCAGAAAATCCGGGAGCGCCTTCATGAGTTTTTCGAGCCATTGCGCGAAAACCCGCCTTCATGGCAGCGGCCCATTCCTTCCGATTGAAGTCCGCTAAGTCATACTCCCACATGGCGTCAATTCCCGCCTCGACCATCTCGGGCGTGACTTCAATCTCATCCTCAGTATGCGCTGGCCTGTCGGTCATCTTGATGCCATGTCGGGGTTTGGTACGTCAACCGGATACTTCCCTCTATTATTTCAGGTGAATCGTCCGGCTTTCTATGAAGAAATTCCAATTCAAGAATAATAGAGTTAATATGAGATGGACCCTCTTGCCAGTCTTTCTCATTTAATTTGACAACACGATCGACTTCCAGTGGCTCTATTAATGGACGTTGAAATGGAATAGACAGTCGATCACTGTACCAGTCGAGCCATACTTCCCAATTCTCCTGAAGATCTCTCAAATTTTTATTTAATTTCCGCCACTCTATCAAAATTTCGTCATAAGGCTCACCACTCCAAAGCGGGGCCTGAAGAAGCTTTCGTGGAGAATAACCGTTCTCTATCAAATCGACGTCATGATCTATTGGCGCCCAAATCATCTCTTTGGGTCCCACCGCAGATGTAGCCCCAGCGGCGGCGCCTAGATCAAACGCCACCCTGGCGTTAAACGCCGCCTTGGCGGCACCGGCGCCATCAGATGCTGAACTGGCCAGAGCCACTCGCGCGGCAGCGGCGGCAGAATCCGCAGCAAAAGCCGCCTTCGGCTCACTCGTGGCGGCGGCAGCCGCGTCAGCGCAGGAAGCAGCATCTCCTAGGTCCTCAGCTAAAACTCCTGTCATCCCCGCCAACCAGGCAGCAGCCACTGCGCGGAAAGTCGGAAGAACGACATTCGCTGAAGCCAAATCACTTTTGTCAGTAGCAACAAGTGGCAGGAATCGGAGCGCTGTCCGCGTAGCAAGCGCCACCGCCAACTGGGGGGACTTGCCAGCCAGCCAATCGAGTAATGTTGCTCTGTCTCGAATTACCTCCAACCTGCCCTCCCCCGATGCACAGCATACCTAAGCAAATGAACGCTGAAATCGAATGGCTCAGCATGTGATGCCCCTCATCCCACCGGCATCGTCTCCGCCAACAGGCCGCCGACGCGGACCGGTTCGGCGCTGATCGCCAGGCCGGTGCGGTCGTCGGTCACCACGAAAATCCCGCAGACCGTCGCCTCGCCGTCGGCGGCTTCCAGGCGCGGAGTTCGGCAGCTTGGTGGTGAAGCGCTTGACCGGATACTCCTTCTTCATGCCGATCACGCTGTCGTAGTCGCCGCACATGCCGGCGTCGCTCTGGTAGGCGGTGCCGTTGGCCAGGACCATGACATCAGCCGTCGGCACATGGGTGTGGGTGCCGACCACGAGCGAGACGCGGCCGTCGAAGGCGTGGCCGAAGGCCATCTTCTCGCTGGTCGCCTCGCCGTGGATGTCGAGCAGGATGAAATCCACGTCGCCGCCGAGCGCGATGCCGTCGATCGCCTTCTCCACCGCGGCGAAGGGGTCGTCGAGCGGGTCCATGAACAGCCGGCACATGGCGTTGATCACCAGCACCCGGCGTCCGTCGCGGGTCTCGTGCACCACCGCACCCTTGCCCGGCGTGCCCGGCGGAAAGTTGATCGGCCGCACGAGGCGGTCGTCATCGGCGATGGCGTCGAGGATCTCGCGCTGGTCCCAGACATGGTTGCCGGTGGTGATGACGTCGACGCCGGCATCGTAGAGCTCGGCGCAGATCTTGGCGGTGATGCCGAAACCGTGGGCCGAGTTCTCGCCGTTGACCACGACGAAGTCGGTCTTCAGGTCGCGCATCAGGGCGGGGAGATGATGGATGACCGCCTCGCGGCCGGACCGTCCGACGATGTCGCCGAGAAACAACAGACGCACGCGCTACTCCGCAATCTCGATGAAGCCGGCCTCGGTGACGATGCCGTTCAGCAACGCATCATGGGGGCCGGCGGGCACCGCGTCGATCTCCTGGGCGGCATAGGCGACACCGATCGCCTGTACCGTCTGCCATTCCCGCAGGGCAACCAGCGTCCGGTCGTAGTAGCCACCGCCATAGCCGAGGCGGCGCCCCTTGCGGTCGAAGGCGAGCAACGGCACCAGCAGGAGCGTCGGATAGACGATCTCGGCCTCCGGTCCGGGCTCGGATGTGCCGTAGGGACCGGGGATCAGCTCCTCGTCCGGCTCCCATTCGCGAAAGACCAGCGCCTGCTTGTCGTCCGGCACCACCGGCAGGGCGATCCGACAGCCGCCGGTCCAGAGCGTGTGGAGGCAGGGCCGAGGATCGATCTCGTCGCGCATCGGCCAGTAGCCGGAAACCACCGTTCCGGCCGACGGCGCGAGTGCGGCGGCCAGGTTCATGGACAACCGGTGCGCCGCATCCGCGGCCTCGCCGGCCATGACGTGGCGGTCGCGGCTCATCCGGGTCCGAAGCTCGGCTTTGGCGCGAACTCAGTTCCTCCGGGTCGAATATGGGATCGGTCATTGCCGCTCTGCTGCGTGATGGTCTGGCTGACGGGACGGTCGTCGGGATGGACGGTCGAGCTACAGGATTGGGTGCAGGCCCGGCGATTGCGCGGACAGGCTCCGGACGGCGCCCGTCTCTGAGGTGTCGGTGCGACGGAGCCACCTCGGCCGTTGGCATATGCATACCCTCTGTGGCCTGCATAGCAGGTGGGCGCCGCAATTCCGGGACCACGATCCCGGAAGAGGCAGCTCCCTCAGAGAGATTATAGCCCCAGGGGTAATTGCGGCCTGACGAACCGCGCAGCCCCGTCGCCAACTCAACGTAACCCCGGACCCGGTAAATTCAAGCGGAGATGTGGGCGGCTACCGGTCTGAAAAACGGTCCGGTATTTCAGCGATTTGGAAACCAGTATCCGGCCACGCGGCGCCCCAGACCGGCGTCACGCGCCCTCTAGCCGGCCGGCGATCTTCTCGATCCGTTCTGCCAGCCCCTCGATGGCGAAGGAAATATCCTCGATCTCGTTCGGCGAAAACTCCTCGTCGCCCTCGTCGACCTCGTTCGCCGCGTCGCGCAAATCCATCAGTTCGTCGGCGACCAGAAGACTGGCCATGACCAGCAGCCGCGTGTCACCGACCTGGCCGACCTGATCCACCATATCGGCGACATGGGCATCGACCATCTGCGCCAGTTCGGTCAGCCGCTTCTCCTGGCCGTCCTCGCAGGCGATGCGATAGGACTTTCCGTTGATGCTGATATCGACCTGGGCCACCGGTCAGGGCTCCAACACGAGAGTGAGCTGGCCGATCGCCTTGTCGAGCCGCTGCTCGACCAGGTCCGCCGCCTTGGAAAGCTTCGCATAATCCCGGCGCACCGCCGAGAGTTCGCCCTTCAGCGCAGCGGAGTCGCCCCCCGCCGATCCGTCCAGGCCCTCCAGCGCCTTCTCAAGACGGCTCACCGCCCTGTCCAGCCGTTCACGTGCCGCATTCAGCCGAGACATACCCGCCGTCCTGGTTCGTCGCTCCCGATCATCGCCACCGATTCGTCCCGCGTCGTTTGCGATGTGGCCCCCGAAACAAAGGGGTTAAGCCCCGTCCTTGAGGCGCTGCATGATATGCGGCGCCCACGCGGACCGTCAATCAAACCGGCAAGTGGGGTTTCGCACCGGCGCGAAACCGGCGCGCAAACGCCGGGCCGAGCCCTTGCTGCGCTTGACGCCGGCGCGCCGTCTCGGCATGTTCCGCGCCACCGAGGCGCCGGCGGTCGCTGGACGCCCGCCAAAAGCCCGCGAACCGCACCATGACCGCTTCAGCTCCGATTTCCGGCGCCCCCCTGTCGGCCGCCGACCACGCCAGCCTCGCCAGCGCCATCCGCGCGCTTTCCATGGACGCCGTCGAACAGGCCAAATCGGGCCATCCGGGCATGCCGATGGGCATGGCCGACGCCGCGACGGTTCTGTTCTCGCGCTTTCTGCAGCTTCGACCCGAGCCATCCGGACTGGGCCGACCGCGACCGTTTCATCCTCTCGGCCGGCCATGGCTCGATGCTGC
The DNA here is from genome assembly GCA_048983575.1 of Thalassobaculum sp. Classification (GTDB taxonomy): domain Bacteria; phylum Pseudomonadota; class Alphaproteobacteria; order Thalassobaculales; family Thalassobaculaceae; genus Thalassobaculum. The sequence goes on from JBLZTD010000001.1 coordinate 4,355,480, forward strand.
TCTATTCGCTGCTGCACCTGACCGGCTACGGCGACATGACGATCGAGGAGCTGAAGAACTTCCGGCAGCTCGGCTCGAAGACGGCGGGACATCCCGAGTACGGCGCACGCCGGCGGGATCGAGACGACGACCGGACCGCTCGGCCAGGGGTTCGCCAACGCCGTGGGCATGGCGGTCGCCGAGCGCCATCTGAACGCGCGTTTCGGCGACGATCTGGTCGACCACCGGACCTGGGTCATCGCCGGCGACGGATGCCTGATGGAGGGCATCAGCCACGAGGCCGCCTCGCTGGCCGGGCCATCTCGAAGTCTCGGCCGCATGATCGTCCTGTGGGACGACAACAGCATTTCGATCGACGGGCCGACCGACCTGTACCGTGTCTGACGATGTCCAGGCCCGCTTCGCCGCCTATGGCTGGCACGTGGTGGCCTGCGACGGGCACGACACCGAGGCGCTGGCCTCGGCCATGGCCGAGGCGGCGGCGGACTCCGACGGCCGTCTCTGATCGCCTGCAAGACCACCATCGGGTTCGGCGCGCCGACGAAGGCGGGCAAGTCGTCCGTCCCACGGCGCACCGCTGGGCGCGGAGGAGATCGCCGGCGCCCGCGACGCGCTGGGCTGGCCGCACCCGCCCTTCGTGATCCCGGCAGGCCGTGGCGGACGATCGGTCGCGTCCGCTGGGCGACCGCGGGGCGGAAGCCTACGACGCCTGGACAAAACGGCTCGCCGACCTGCCGGCAAGCACAGACGACTTCGAGCGCGCGCTGTCCGGCGCCCTGCCGGCGGAGCTCGCCGAAGCGGTCGCCGACGTACAAGAAGAGCTGTCAGCGACGAGCAGCCCAAGCTCGCCACCCGCGTGGCGTCGCAGAAGGCGCTCGAGGTCGATCGACGCCGGTGCTGCCGGAACTGCTCGGCGGCTCCGCCGACCTGACCGGCTCGAACAACACCAAGGCTTCTGCCAGCGTCGGTCCTGTCGCAGGACGACTTCGGCGGTCGCTACATCCATTACGGCGTGCGCGAGCACGGCATGGCGGCCGCGATGAACGGCATGGCGCTGCATGGCGGCGTCATCCCCTATGGCGGCACCTTCCTGGTCTTCACCGACTACTGCCGCCCGTCGATCCGCCTGTGCCGCCCTCATGGGCATCCGCGTGCGTCTATCGTCATGACCCACGACTGCATCGGCCTCGGCGAGGACGGACCGACCCACCAGCCGGTCGAGCATCTGGCGGCGCTGCGGGCGATCCCAAATCTGGCGGTGTTCCGCGCCGGCCGACGCGGTCGAGACCGCCGAATGCCTGGCAGCTCGCGCTGCAGCGGACGTCACGGTCCGAGCGTTCTGGCGCTGACCCGACAGGACCTGCCGACCGTGCGCACGGTTCACGAGGCCGACAACCTCTGCGGCCCGCGGCGGTTACGTCCTGGCCGAGGCCGACGGTGCCGCGCAAGGCGACCCTGATCGCCACCGGCTCGCGAGGTCGAGATCGCGCTCGCCGCGCAAGGCGCAACTGGAGGCCGACGGCGTTCCGACCGCGGTCGATCTCCATGCCGTGCCTGGAGCTGTTCGCCGCCCAGGACGCCGTCCTACCGCAAGCAGCGTGCTGGGCGACGCCCTGCGCGTGGTGATCGAGGCCGGGGTCCGGCAGTGGCTGGGACCGCCTTCTCGGCGACGACGGTGTCTTCATCGGGATGTCCGGGTTCGGCGCGTCGGGCCCGTATCGAGGAGCTCTACAAGCATTTCCGGATCACCGCCGACGACGCCGCCGGCGCGGTCAAGGCACGCCTTCAGTAGTTTCAATGGCGCCGTCCTGACCCATATCCCCAACTGACCGATCATTCTGTGACGACACGCTGAGGAGAGATAAGATGGCCATCGAAGGTTGCGATCAACGGGTTCGGCCGGATCGGCCGCCTCGTCCTGCGCGCGCTCTACGAAGCGAAGCCGCAACGACATCGAGGTCGTTGCTGGTCAACGACCTCGGCCCGGTCGAAAGCAACGCACACCTGTTGCGCTACGACACGGTGCACGGCCGCTTCCCCGGCAAGGTGACCACCGGCGAGGACTGGATGGATATCGGCCTCGGCAAGATCAAGGTGACCGCCGAGCGCGATCCGGCGAACCTGCCGCTGGAGCGAGCTGGGCGTGGACATCGCGCTCGAATGCACCGGCATCTTCACCAAACGCGAACAGGCCGCCAAGCACATCGAGGCCGGCGCGAAGAAGGTGCGTCATCTCGGCGCCGGCCACAGGCGCCGACCTGACCGTCGTCTACGGCGTCAACCACGATCAGCTGACCGCCGAGCACGACGGTCATCTCCAACGCGTCCTGCACGACCAACTGCCTGGCCCCGGTCGCCTTCGTGCTGAACAAGGCCATCGGCATCGAGCGTGGCTACATGACGACGATCCACGCCTATACCGGCGACCAGCCGACCCTGGACACGCTGCACAAGCGATCTGCACCGCGCCCGTGCCGCGGCCCAGTCGATGATCCCGACCTCCACCGGTGCCGCCAAGGCCGTCGGTCTGGTGCTGCCGGAACTGGCCGGCAAGCTGGACGGCACCTCGATGCGCGTGCCGACGGCCAATGTCTCGCCTGATCGACTTCAAGTTCGTGCCGAAGCGCGACGACCAGCGTCGAGGAGGTCAACAAGGCGATCTGCCGACGCCGCCAACGGTCCGCTGAAGGGCATCCTCGGCATCAATGACGAGCCGCTGGTCTCGATCGACTTCAACCACGACCAGCCACTCCTCGACCTTCGATCTGAGTCAGACCCAGGTGATCGACGGCAAGCTGGTCCGCGTGCTGTCCTGGTACGACAACGAGTGGGGCTTCTCCAACCGCATGCTGGACACCACCGCCGCCCTGGCGAAGACCCTCTAAGACCCGAGCGATTCGAGGAGAGAACCCATGAAGATCACCCAGAAGGTCAAGAAGATCCTGGATTGCTACGAGAGCGACAATCCGGGGACCAAGGCCAACCTCGCCCGCATCCTGATGCAGGGCAAGCTCGGCGGCACCGGCAAGCTCGTGATCCTGCCGGTCGACCAGGGCTTCGAGCACGGCCCGGCCCGCAGCTTCGCGCCGAACCCCGAGGGCTACGACCCGCACTACCACTATAAGCTGGCGATCGACGCGGGGCTGAACGCCTATGCCGCGCCGCTGGGCATGCTGGAGGCCGGCGCCGACAGCTTCGCCGGTGCGATCCCGACCATCCTGAAGGTCAACTGCGTCCAACAGCCTCGCCCGCGACAAGGAAGGCCCGTCCCAGGCCATCACCGGCTCGGTCGGCGACGCCCTGCGGCTCGGCTGCTCCGCCATCGGCTTCACGATCTATCCGGGCTCGCGACTCGCAGTTCGAGATGATCGGGCCAGATCCGCGAGATGGCCGAGGAGGCCAAGGCGTTCGGCCTCGCCGTCGTCATGTGGTCCTACCCGCGCGGCGGCGACCTGTCGAAGGAAGCGGAAACCACCGTCGATATCTCCGCCTACGCCGCCCACATGGCCGCCCTGATGGGGGCGCACATCATTAAGGTGAAGCCGCCGAAGGCCGGCATCGGCCTGGAGGCGGCCCGCAAGGCCTATGAGAGCAACAACATCCCGACCGATACGCTCGCCGAGCGAGTGCGTCACGTGATGCAGTCGAGCTTCAACGGCCGCCGCATCGTCGTGTTCTCCGGCGGCGACGCCAAGGGCCTGGACGGCCTGATGGAGGAGATCCGCGGCCTGTACCAGGGCGGCGCCAACGGGTCGATCATCGGCCGCAACACCTTCCAGCGCCCGCGCGACGAGGCGCTGAAGATGCTCGACCAGATCATCGACATCTACAAAGGGAAGTGACCGGGCCACATGGCCAGTGAACTCTACCTGATCACGCCGCCGCGTCTCCCGGACGTGGCGGCGTTTTGCGAGGAGCTGGGCGCGGCGCTGGATGCCGGCCCGGTCGCCTGCCTGCAGCTTCGCCTCAAGGACATCGACGACGACGAGATCCTGCGCGCGGCCGACGCCATCCTACCGGTCTGCCATGCCCGCGGCGTTCCACTTCTGATGAACGACCGCCCGGACCTCGGGGTGAAGTCAGGCTGCGACGGCTGCCATGTGGGACAGGACGACACGCCCTACGCCCAGGCGCGCCGGATCATGGGCCCGGGGGCGCAGATCGGCGTGACCTGCAAGGCGAGCCGACACCTGGCGATGGAGGCGGGCGAGGCCGGCGCCGACTACGTGGCCTTCGGCGCCTTCTTCCCGAGCGGCAGCAAGGCCAACACCACGCCCGCGCCGATCGAGGTGCTGCAATGGTGGAGCGAGATGATGACGGTTCCGTCGGTCGCCATCGGCGGAATCACCGCGGAGAACTGCCGCCCGCTGGTCGAGGCCGGCGCGGACTTCCTCGCCGTCATCGGTGCGGTCTGGGGACATCCGGACGGCCCCGCCGCCGGAGTGAAGGCATTCGTGGGCGCGCTGAGGGGCTGAGCCCTATTTGTCGCCGTCCAGCCCTTCGGAGAGCTTCGGGAAACTCGTCATCATCTGCTTGGCCCAGTCGAGCTGCTCGGGCTCTTCCCGGGACTTCCGGTCTTGGCCATGCTGGCGCAACCCATCCGGGGCGACCTCGCCCTCTTCCAGATTCTCGATCGCCTGGGCGCGGATCCTGACCCGATCGCCCACTTCCATGTGGTCGAACTTGTCGCGCGCCGTCTCGTAGTCCGTCTCGGTGCCGTCCTCGGCCACCTTGACGATGGCGTCATAGACATCGCCCCGGCCGACAACCTCCGCCGTCGCGTCGGCGAGCAAGGTCAAGCTGCGCCGCGTGCTCTTATCCATAGTCTCCGGCTTTTGCCGCTGCCGTGCCATCTGCGTCGGCCTCCGAATCGATGATCTACACCGCTGATCAAGTGTATCCGAAACAGGTGAAATGGTCATCAAGTATCGGGATTTCCAGTACTCTAGCACCCTAAAACATAACGTGACCGCAACAGCCCGCAGAACATCATCGGGTCCACACATTGCCTGCGAACGGCGAGCTCCGCCCAAGTCCCGGATCTTCCGAAACCGGAAGAGACATCGGCGGACAGGCCAATCGTGGACACCGCGCGCCGCGCCTGATAAAAGCCGCCGCGATTTCCGGCATTTCTTTCTGCGGACGGGACTTCGATGAAAATCAACGGCAACGCGGTGCGGATCGGCAACGTGATCGAGCACCAGAACCGACTCTGGGTCGTCACCAAGACGCAGGCGGTGAAGCCCGGCAAGGGCGGCGCCTTCAACCAGGTCGAGATGAAGGACATTCGCAGCGGAACGAAGCTGAACGAGCGCTTTCGCGCCGACGAACAGGTCGAGCGCGTCCGCCTGGAGCAGCGCGAGGCGACGTTCCTCTATGCCGATGATGACAACCTGCACTTCATGGACGGCGAGACCTTCGAGCAGGTCATGGTCAAGACCGAGATGGTCGGCGACCAGAAGGCGTTCCTGCAGGACGGTATGACCGTGACGATCGAATCCTCACGAGGAGGAGCCGCTGTCAGTGACCCTCCCGGACACCGTCGTGATGACGATCGTCGAGGCCGACGCCGTCGTGAAGGGCCAGACCGCCTCCTCCTCCTACAAGCCGGCGGTCCTGGAAAACGGCGTGAAGGTCCTGGTACCGCCGCATATCGAGGCCGGCACCCGGATCGTCGTGAAACCGGAAGACAGCACCTACGTCGAGCGCGCCAAGGACTGAGCCGCCGCCGACGCCTGCGGCCGCACCCGGCCGGCAACCAACCGAGGAACCGCCCATGGCCGTCCGATCGGCCCTGTACAATGTCGTCTTCAAGGCCTGCCAGAAGGCGGCACGCAGCCTGCGCCGCGACTTCGGCGAGGTCGAAAACCTTCAGGTCTCGAAGAAGGGGCCGGCGGACTTCGTCTCCACCGCCGACAAGCAGGCCGAGAAGGTGTTGTACGAGGAACTCCGTCACGCCCGCCCGAAATACGGGTTCCTGATGGAGGAGTCGGCACGGTCGAGGGAACCGACCCGAACAAGCAGCGCTGGATCATCGACCCGCTGGACGGCACCCTCAATTTCCTGCACGGCATCCCCCATTTCGCCATCTCGGTGGCGCTGGAGGAGAAGGGCGAGATCATCGCCGGGGGCATCTATCAGCCGGTGACCGACGAGTTCTACTGGGCCGAAAAGGGGGCCGGCGCCTACCTGAATGACAGGCGCCTGCGCGTGTCCGGCCGGCGTAACATGCAGGAAGCGGTGTTCGGAACCGGCATTCCGGTCACCGGGCTCGGCGGCGATCACGCCACCTTCATCGCCCAGCAGCGGGCCGTCATGGGCGCGACTGCCGGCGTGCGCCGCTTCGGCGCCGCCGCGCTGGACCTCGCCTGGGTCGCCTCGGGCCGCTTCGACGGTTTCTGGGAGCACAAGCTGAACCCGTGGGACATCGCGGCGGGGATCCTCCTGGTCAAGGAGGCCGGCGGCTATGTCAGCGACTTCGCCGGTCGGGCCGATGTTCTCGAATTGGGCGACGTCGTTGCCGCGAACGATGCCCTGCACACGCCGTTCCTGAAGCTGCTGCGCGGCGCGAAGCCCTAAGTCACCCGCGATCCGTCGGGCTTTGACGACATTTAGCACCACGCGAAATGCGGCGGCGCTGTTGTCGGACTCCCCACCTCTGGTATAACCGGCAGGGATTCGCTGGTTCGGGAGGAACGATGCGGGGACATCGCGCGCACGTCGCATTGACGCTTATCGCCGCCGCCATCGCTGCCTCGGCGGGATCCGCTCCCGCATGGGCGCAGTCGGTGACGAGCCCCTATATAGAGCCCAACCCGAATGTCACGGTCGACCTGAGCGTGCTTGACGGGATTGGCGGGTCGGCACCGGCGCCGGGACCCTACGCCGCGCCTGCCTATCCCACTCCCGCCTATACCGCTCCCGGTGGTGCCACCGGCGTCGGTACCGGTGTGCCCGGCTTCCTGGTCCGACCGGATGCGCCCCGCTACGCGGCGCCGCCGCCCGAAGTGCAGGCCCTGATACAGGGACGCAGCGGAAGCGCGCCCTCGCCCGCCATGGCCGCCGCGCCGCCCGCGCCCAAACCGGCGCCTCCTCGGGCCAGCGCGCAGCAACCGAGCAGCCAGTCGAGCGCTCCAGCGCCGACGCAGGTAGAGCCGGCGGCACCCGCGCGGACGACGGCGGCCGCGCCGCCGCCCCCGTCGACCTCCCCATCGCGATCCGCCGCCGGCGCGGCACCTGCCGTTCCGCCGCCGCCGAGCGTGCCCGAACCGAGCCGGACCGCGTCGGTAGCGCCGCCGCCGCCGCCGCCGGCAGTTCCCAGGACCGAAACGGCGCAGCCGACCTCAGCCCCGGCAGCTCCCGCCGTGGCGGCCACGTCCGGCTCCGCGTCGACGCCCGCGCCGGCTCCATCGTCGCAGAGCGCCGGCGGCGATACGACCCGCATCGCCTTCCCCGGCGGCCAGTCGCAGCTTCCGGACGACGCCGCCGCCAAGCTCGACCCGGTCATCGCGCGGCTGAAGCAGGACGACCGACTGCGGGTCCAGCTCATGGCCTATGCGGACGGCGATCAGGACGGGGCCAACAAGGCCCGCCGCCTGTCGCTTTCCCGCGCCCTGGCGGTCCGCGCCTACCTGATCGACAACGAGATCGCCAGCACGCGGATGGATGTCCGCGCGCTGGGCAACCGAGCCGATGACGGCCCGGCGGACAGGGTCGATCTGGTCGTGATCAACCGATAAGGCCCGCACCGCAGGCCACCGGCCCTCTCCCCGAGGGCCGCCGGAGAAAGGGACGTATCGCCTCGTGACCGATCCGCGACGCTATCTGGTCCGCATGATCATCTTCCTCGTCGCGGTGCTGGTGGTCGCCGGCGTCCTGTTCGTTCCGCTGGCCGATGCCTTCATGGCCAATGCGGCGCTCAACGGGGTGATCCTCGGGGTGGCGGTTATCGGCATCCTCTTCGTCTTCCAGCAGGTGTTCCGGCTCGCGCCGGAAGCCGCCTGGATCGAACTCCTTCCGCAACAACATGTCGATGCAGCGCGACCCGGTGCTGCTGGCGCCGGTGGCGACGCTGCTGAACGAACGCCAGTCGAGCGGCCGGCAGAGCACGCTCTCGGCGCTCTCCCTGCGGTCCCTCCTCGACAGCATCAGCGTCCGTCTCGAGGAGTCCCGAGACATCTCGCGCTACCTGATCGGCCTGCTGATCTTCCTCGGTCTGCTCGGCACGTTCTGGGGCCTGCTGCGCACGGTCGGGGCGGTCAGCGAGGTGATCAACGGTCTGAGCATCGAGAGCGGCGATCTCGGGACGGTGTTCGGCGACATGAAGGCCGGACTGCAGTCGCCGCTGGCCGGCATGGGCACCGCCTTCGCCTCCTCCCTGTTCGGCCTCGCCGGATCCCTGGTCCTGGGTTTCCTCGATCTGCAACTCGGTAAGGCCCAGAACCGGTTCTACAACGAACTGGAGGAGTGGCTGTCGAGCTTCACCCGTCTCGGCGGCTCCTCGATCATCGGCGACGGCGAACATTCCGCCACCGCCTACCAGCAGGCGCTGATGGAGCAGACGGCCGAGTCCCTCGACAAGCTGCAGCGCATCATGTCGCGCGGCGAGGACGACCGTCGGTCCAACAACGCCATCATGGTGGCCCTGGTCGAGCAGCTTCGGGAACTCACGGACAAGCTCGACAACGACCGCGACATGCTGCACCGGATGGTCGCCGGGCAGGACGAACTGCGGCCCATCCTCTCCCGCCTGGCCGACTCCAGCGGCGGCGGACGCGACGAGATCGTGCGCAGCCATCTGCGCAACATCGAGGCCTATATGGCTCGCCTGCTGGAAGACACCGGAAACGGCCGGGCCCAGATGACCGAAGAACTGCGGGGAGAGATCCGGCTTGTGGCGCGGACGATCGCGGCGCTGGCCGAAGAGGAACGGCGGGACTGATCCATGTCCGCGCTCGCCCGCCGCCGCAACCGCGACACCAACACCTGGCCGGGCTTCGTGGACGCGCTCGCGTCCCTGCTGATGGTGATCATCTTCGTTCTGATGATCTTCATCGTCGCGCAGTTCTATCTGACCCAGATTCTCTCCGGCAAGGATCAGACGCTGGCGCGGCTGAACCAGCAGATCGCCGAACTGACGGATCTCCTGTCCCTGGAGCGCGAGGCGAACGCGGAGCTGCGGGTGACGGTGGCCCAGCTCTCCTCCGAGCTGCAGACATCTCTCTCCACCCGCGACCGGCTCAGCGCCCGGGTCGATCGGCTGACCGCGGCCCAGTCCACGCTCGAGACGAGGCTGGCCGATCTTACCCGCGAACGGGCGGTGCTGCAGGGTCGGATCGACAGTCTCGAGGCCAGCCGCAGCGGCGTCGACTCCAGGCTGCTGGAGGTCCTGCGGGAGCGCGACGCGCTGCTCGGCAAGCTGGCGGAAATCGAACGCAAGGAGCGCATCGCCACATCCGAGCGCGACGCCATCGCCACCGACCTGGAGCGCGCCCTTGAGGTGGTTCAGGCAAACCGCGACACCATCGAGGCCCAGCTGAAGGACCTCGAACGTCTCCGGCGGGATTTATCGGCCCTCCGCCAGACGCGGGCCGATCTGGAGAACCAGGTCGCGAGCCTCGCGGCCCTGCGCGAACGCCTGGAAGCGGACCTGGCCGGCGCAGGCGCCGAGATCGCGTCTCTGAAGACCGATCTGCAGGCCGAAGAGAAGACGGCGGACGACTTGCGGGCCGAGCGCGACGCGGTTGAAGCGGCCCGTAAGGCCCTGCGCGAGGAACTGGCGGCAGCAGCCGCCCGGATTCAGCAGTCTGGACGCGGAACTGACGGCAAGCCGGCAGCAGTCAGCCGGTCTCTCCCAGACCCTCGGCGCCGAGCGTGACAGGACCAAGGCGCTCGAGGCGAGGCTCGCCGATCAGACCGAGCGCACCCAGCTCGCCCAGAAGGAGATCGAGGCCCGCGACATCCGCCTCGAGGAACTGTTCAGCGAGTTGAACTCAACCCAGGAAACCCTCGTTCAGGCCCGTGAGGCGCTGACGGAGGAGGAAAAGGCCGCGGCCGAGGCGCGACAGCAGGTCGAACTGCTGAACGCTCAGATCGCAGCCCTCCGCCAGCAGCTCGCCCGGATCGAGGAGGCGCTGGAGATCTCAGAGCGAGAGAACGAGGCGAAGAATGCCCGCATCGTCGATCTCGGAAAACGCCTGAACGCGGCGCTGGCGACCAAGGTTCAGGAACTGGCCCGGTTCCGCAGCGAGTTCTTCGGCCGATTGCGGGAGGTTCTGTCCGGCCGACAGGATATCCGCGTGGTCGGTGACCGGTTCGTGTTCCAGTCCGAAGTCCTGTTCGAGTCGGGGTCCGCGGACATCGGCGAGGACGGAAGAGAGTTCGCTGGCGCAGCTCGCCGCCACCCTGCAGGAGATCGCCGGACGGATTCCGGACGACATCAACTGGATCCTGCAGATCGAGGGGCACACCGATACGGTGCCGATCTACAACGAGGACTTCGCCAACAACTGGGAACTGTCGGCCGCTCGGGCGATCTCGGTGGTCGAATTCCTGATCGCCGAGGGCATTCCGGCGAGCCGCCTGTCGGCCACCGGATACGGCGAGTTCCAGCCGATCGACAGCGAGAACCTGAACCGCAACCGCCGGATCGAACTCAAGCTGACGCAGCGCTAGCGGATTTTCATCCGATCCCCCTTGCGTTGCGGGTGACAGTCGGGTACTTACCCGCGTTCTGAAATCACCGGCGACCGTTGGGGCGCCTCGAAGACGCGACGGGAGAGACCCGATGAAGGCCGACATCCATCCGGACTACCACGAGATCAAGGTCGTCATGACCGACGGCACCGAGTACACGACGCGGTCGACCTACGGGAAGCCGGGCGACGTGCTCAAGCTCGAGATCGACTCGAAGTCGCATCCGGCCTGGACCGGTCAGCACCGCATCGTCGACAGCGGCGGTCAGGTCGCGCGCTTCAACAAGCGGTTTGCCGGTCTCGGCATCTGATCCGGGCGAACACTGCCTTAGACGGGAATGTCGACGGCGGCCTTCGGGCCGCCGTTTTCGTTTTCCACACCCGCCTTGGAATTGATCGGTAACTTCAGACGCCGCCGATCCGGTCATCCAGCCGCGAGACCCGCTCGAAGAGCCGACGGCTGCGCGTCAGCAGGCTGCGCAGTTCCGGCGATATGTCCGGATCGTCCTCGGCGTCGGTGACGGTGCATACGTCGTGACCGTCCAGACGTTTGTCCGGATCGAGTGCCGCTTCCGGCGGTAGCTCGCCGGCGTGGATCGCCTTCTGCACCATCAGCCAAGCCAGGCAATGCGACAGCCGCGTCGTCACCCTCAGGGCCTCGCAACTCGCCCGGGCACGGCTGCGGGATGCAACCCGTCGGGTATGGACGCTGCGTCTGCGCGTCCTTTCCGCGTGGCTGCGGGCTTGTTCCAGAAGGTCCATAACCTCCCGATACGGGCCGTCCAGGACCATGACCGTCTTATCATCGGTCATATGGTTAATTTGTTTCGCCATCAAAACAAGTACGCCGCAGGAGTCCGGAGGCGCCAAGCCGCTATGACCCCTTGAACGCAATTTCTGCCGTTCCCATTTCGAGATTACCGGGACGCCGATGATCGGGTCCCGGGATCAGCCGCCCGGCCGAATATGGCGGGCAATGGAGACTTCACCACTTCGCTTCCAAGGAGGATGTGGCATGCGTACCATCGATTTCACCCCTGTTTTCCGGTCCACCGTCGGTTTCGATCGGATGGCGCGTCTCATGGATGACATGATGCGCGCCGGAGACGCCGGCAACGTTCCGGCCTACCCGCCCTACAACATCGAAAAGCTCGGCGAGGACGATTACCGCATCACCATGGCGGTCGCCGGCTTCGGTGAGGGCGATCTCGACATCACCGTCGAGGACACCACGCTCGTGATCTCCGGAAAGGTCGAGAAGAGCGACGAGGAGGCGGAGCGCAGCTTCCTGCATCGCGGTATCGCCACCCGCGCCTTCGAGCGCCGGTTCCAGCTCGCCGAGACCATCAAGGTTGTCGGCGCGAGCGTGGAGAACGGCCTCTTGCATGTGGATCTCGTCCACGAGGTCCCGGAAGAGAAGAAGCCGCGCAAGATCGAGATCGCGACCGCAACCGCGACCAAGCGGCTGGAGGGCACCAAGGCGGCCTGACGCCTCTTGAAACGCCAATGGCCGACATGACGAGGCCGGCTCCCGCGGGAGCCGGCCTTTGCGTATCGGCAATCCGGGAAAGCTCCGTCAAAGGACGTAGGCGGCGAGTTCGCGGCGGATCGCTCCTTCCATGGAGGAGGCGAAGTCCCGGGCGGTGGCTTCCACCAGGTCGTACCAGAGGCGCTCCCGATCGTTCAGCGAGGCGTTCTCGGCGATCGTGCGCGAGCGTTGCGCTTCCGCCAGAGCCTGCCCCGAACGCTGGCCGACGCCGTCGAACAGGTCGAGCTGGCCCGCCATGGATACGATGTAGCGCTCGGACTGGTCCGTGGTGAAGGCACCCTTGATGCCGCCGGTGGTCTTCAGCCGCTCCTCGACGATGTTGCCCTGGCGGATCGCCATCACGGCCCGGCCGGACGCGCCGGAGGCCTGCAGCACGTCTCGGGCCCATCGCTCCATCGCCGCGGCCGGCGTCACCGGCGCAAGATGCTCGACATTCGGCGCCGTCAACGGCGGCACCACTTCGTCGATGATCCGGATGTCGGCCACGTCCAACCGGATCGGCTGCCGGTTGACGAAGGTCAGGTCGGGGTAAACCGGCGTCGGGTCCGGGGTCGTGCAGGCGGAGAGCGGGATGGCGCCGGCGGCAGCAAGGGCCGACAGCATCAGGGTACGGCGGTCGAGGCGCATGGAGCGGATCCTCTCCTCGGTCGGTGGGAACTCAGAAGGTGGGGCGCCCATCGCTGCTGCGCAACGCGTCCAGCGCGGCGTCATCATAACGCCATTCCCGCTTACAGAACTCACAGTTCACGATCACGGCCCCGTCGACCTTCATGTCGTCCAGGTCCTCGCCGTTCAGCGAGAGCAGCACACGCTCGACCCGCTCCCTGGAGCATCGACAGGTATCGGTCACCGGCTGCGCCTCGTAGGCGCGCACACCGGCCTCGTGAAACAGGCGATAGAGGAGCTGATCCGGCGGGAGGTCGCCGGCGATGAGTTCCCGCGCCCGCGTGCTGCTCATCAGCGTCACCGCCGTGCGCCAGAGGTCGTCGTATTCCTCCTCGCTCGGCCGGCCGGGCAGGTCGCGGGCATACGGCAGACGCTGCACCAGTGATTCCGCCGGCGCGCCAGCCTTCCTCCCGTCGGCCGGCCGCGATCATCACTCCGGCATCGAGCTGCTCCGACTGCTGGAAATAGGCGTGGGTACATTCCGACAGGGACCGGCCGGAGAGTTCTACGATTCCCTGATAGCGGTCGGTGTTCGTTCCCTGGTCGACGGTGAAGGCGATGTAGCCGCCTCCGAGCAGGCGCGGAACGTCACGCGCCGCCACGTCGGCAGGGTCCAGGAGCGCAACCCGGTCGGCATCGAAGGTCGCGTAGGCCCGAACCGCCCCGGCGGTGGTGACGTCGGCCATCAGCACGCCGATCGGCCCGTCGCCCTTCGTTTGCAGAGTGAACACTCCGTCATACTTGAGCGAACCGGCGAGACAGGCGGCCAGCGCCACCGTCTCTCCCAGCATCGCCGAAACCGCCTCCGGATAGGCGTGGCGACCGAGAATACCGTCGACAACGGAGCCCAACCGCACCAAGCGGCCGCGAAGGCCGTACGGATCGATCTGGAAGGGCAGGATGATGTCGTCGCGGCCGGTGTTCTCAAACAGCGTCTCGCGTTCTCTCATCTCGTCTCCGCCAGGCACCAGTTCAGGATGGCCATCTGACTGTGCATCCGGTTCTCAGCCTCGTCGAACACGATCGAACGCGGCCCGTCGATCACCTCGGCCGTCACCTCCTCGCCGCGGTGCGCCGGGAGGCAGTGCATGAACACCGCTTCGGGATCGGCCCGATCCATCAACGCGGTGTCGACGCGGTACGGTGCCAGGAGATTGTGACGGTTGGAATCCTCGTCCCCCATCGACACCCAGGTATCGGTCACCACCGCGTCCGCCGCCTCGACCGCCGCCGCGGGATCGTGGGTGATCTCCACTCTCCCGCCCTGCGCCTTTGCCCAGTCGAGCACCGCCTGCGGCGGCATCAGCTCCGGCGGGCAGGCAATGCGGAGCACGAAGTCGAACTGCACCGCCGCCTGGATCCAGGACACCGCCATGTTGTTGCCGTCGCCGGACCAGGCGATGACCCGGTCCTTGATCGGCCCGCGATGCTCCTCGAATGCCATGACGTCGGCCATGAGCTGGCAGGGATGGCTGACATCGGTGAGGCCGTTGATGACCGGAACCGTTGCGTTGTCCGCCAGTTCCTGCAGCGTGTCGTGGGCGAAGGTGCGGATCATGATGCAGTCGACATAGCGCGACAGCACGCGTGCCGTATCGGCCACCGTCTCGCCCCGCCCCAGTTGCAGATCCGCACCGTTCAGCACGATCACCTCGCCGCCGAGCCGCTTCATGCCGGACTCGAAGGACACACGCGTGCGGGTCGACGGCTTCTCGAAGATCAGGGCCAGCACTTTGCCGTCCAGCGGCTTCTCCGCCAGCCCGTCGCCCCGCTTGAACGCCTTCGCCTGCTCGACCATCGATCGCAGGGTGTCGGGATCGATCCTGTCCAGGTCGAGGAAATGCCTCACGTCGCCGGGCATCGGCTCGCCTCTCCGATCAAGCGGCATGACGGGCCAGACCGGCGCATGCCGCATCGATCATCTCGACCGCCTCGGACACATGGCTCTCCTCGATCGTCAGCGGCGGCAGGACGCGGAGCACGTTCTCCCCGGCCCCGACCGTCAGCATGCCCTGCTCCTCGCGCAGAGCGGTCTGCAGGTCGCCTGCCGGCACCCGGCACTTGAGCCCATCAGCAGGCCTGAACCGCGGACCTCCTCGATCACGCCGGAATGCTTGGCGGCAATCTTCTCAAGCTTGTCCCGGAGCGATGAAGCGGTCTGCTCAACATGCTCCAGGAAGCCCGGTTCGCTGATGACGTCGAGCACGGTCTTCGCCGCGACCATGGCCAGCGGGTTGCCGCCGTAGGTCGAGCCGTGCAGTCCCGGCTTCATGCCGGACGCGGCCTTCTCGCTCGCCATCACGGCACCGACGGGAAAGCCGCCGCCGAGCCCCTTGGCGGACGCCATGATGTCCGGAACGATCCCAGACCACTCATGCGCCCAGAGCCTTCCGGTCCGGCCCATGCCGCACTGGACTTCGTCGAACACCAGCATCAGGCCGAACTCGTCGGCAATCTCCCGCAGGGCCTGCAGGTATTCGGGCGGCGCGACGAAGATTCCGCCTTCGCCCTGCACCGGCTCGACCAGGATCGCCGCGGCATCGTCGGCCGCGGCGGCGTCGCGCATCTCGTTCAGATTGTCGAAAGCCACATGGGTGAAGCCCTGGACGCGGGGACCGAATCCCTCGCGATACGCTTCCTTGTCGGTCGCCGACAGGGTGCCCAACGTGCGCCCGTGGAAGGCATGGTTGCAGCAGATCACCTTGGTCCGATGCGGCTGTCCGACATGGAACTGATAGCGGCGCGCCACCTTGATCGATCCCTCGAGCGCCTCGGCGCCGGAGTTGCAGAAGAACACCGTGTCGGCGAACGAGGTCGCCACCAGCTTGTCGGCCATCGCCTCCTGCTCCGGTATCCGGTACAGGTTGGAGACGTGCATCAGCTTCGCCGCCTGATCGGCGATCGCCTTCGCCAGCTTAGGGTGTGCATGGCCAAGGGAATTGGTGGCGATCCCGGTAGCGAAGTCGAGGAATCGTCGGCCGTCGGTGCTATACAAGTAGGGTCCCTCGCCCCGCTCGAAGGCGATGTCGATCCGGCCATAGGTCGGCATCACGCTAGTCACCACGACACATACTCCTCGGTTGTTGCCGCCGGGTTTACGCGAATCGCCCCCCGGCCGGCGAAAACGGCGATACTCAGTATGCGCTCCGCGGTTGTCAACGTGAACCGCGCGATCTTCCGCGTCGTTCTTCACGTCGACCCGGAGCGGCCGCGGGACGTGTAGAAGGGCCGGCGGAGCGTGATAGGCTCGCGTCATGAATAGACCTTCGCGCGGAAAGCAGCGCGGCCCGCTCACCAAAGCCTATCTCGAGCGCGCCGCCCTCCACTATCTCGAGCGCTACGCGAGCTCGGTCGAGGGATTGCGACGGGTGCTCCTGCGCCGGGTCGACAAGGCGGCGCGGGAAGAGCGCGGCGACCCGGCGGAGGCGGCGCCCTGGGTCGAGGAGATCGTCGCCCGCTTCGCCGCTTCCGGTCTGGTCGACGACCGATCCTTCGCGGAGGGGCGTGCCGCCAGTCTGCGCCGGCGCGGCGAATCCGCTCGCCGCATCGCCCTTAAGCTCCGGGAGAAGGGCGTCGACGGCGAACTCATCGGGGCCGTGCTGGAGGAAGAAGACGGTCCGGACCGCGAGGCCGCCGAGTTCGCTGCCGCCTGCCGCTTCGCCCGGCGGCGCCGGCTCGGCCCCCTGCGCGACCCGGCGGAGCGCGCGGACCGCCGCGACCGGGACATGGCCGCCCTCGCCCGGGCCGGGTTTTCCCTGGACGTCGCACGCCGCGTGCTCGACCTTGAGGACGGCGATGCGCTGGACGGGGCGATGCGCGGGGCAGAACTGTAAATCCGCCTGTCAATTTCTTGACTGACCAGGCTCCAAGAGACGGCGGCGATTGACAGAATCGCGGGGCAGCCGGTGAATCTACGGCCCCGCATCTTGTTAACCACCCGCGCGATGTCGATACTGCGCGGTGACAACAGCCCCTGGCATCGGGGGGAAAAACACGAAGGGCAGAGGGAGCGATCGCATGTCCAAAGACATCCTTGACGTACCAGCGGAGTTTGCCAGCAACGCCCTGGTGGACGCCGCCAAGTATCAGGAGATGTACAAGCGCTCGATCGAGGACCCGGAAGGCTTCTGGGGTGAGCACGGCAAGCGCATCGACTGGATCAAGCCGTATACCAAGGTGAAGGACGTCTCGTACGACACCAAGGACCTGCACATCCGCTGGTTCGAGGACGGTACGCTGAACGTCTCGGCGAACTGCATAGACCGCCACCTTGCCGACAAGCGCGGCGACCAGCCGGCGATCATCTGGGAGGGCGACGAGCCCGACGTCAGCAAGATCATCACCTATCGCGAGCTGCACGACAAAGTCTGCCGTCTGGCCAACGCCATGAAGGATCTGGGCGTCAAGAAGGGCGACCGGGTCACGATCTACCTGCCGATGATCCCCGAGGCGGCCTACGCCATGCTCGCCTGCGCCCGGGTCGGCGCCGTCCATTCGGTGGTGTTCGGCGGCTTCTCGCCGGAAAGCCTGCACGGCCGGATCGAGGACTGCGACAGCACGCTTCGTCATCACCGCCGATGCGGGCCTGCGCGGCGGGCGACACATCCCGCTGAAGAAGAACTCGGACGAAGCACTGGAGCATTGTCCGAACTGCAAGACCGTGATCGTCGTCCAGCACACCGGCGACGACGTGACCATGGTCGCCGGCCGCGACCACTGGTACCACGAGATCACCGAGGCCGCGTCGCCGGACTGCCCGCCGGAGGAGATGGGCGCGGAGGATCCGCTGTTCATCCTCTACACGTCCGGCTCGACCGGTAAGCCCAAGGGGGTGCTGCACACTTCGGGCGGCTACCTCGTCTACACCTCGATGACTCACGAGCACGTTTTCGACTACAAGACCGGGCGAGGTGTACTGGTGCACCGCCGATGTCGGGTGGGTCACCGGTCACAGCTACATCGTCTACGGCCCGCTGGCGAACGGGGCGACGACCCTGATGTTCGAGGGCGTGCCGAACTATCCCGAGCACCAGCCGGTTCTGGCAGGTGGTGGACAAGCACAAGGTCAACACCTTCTACACCGCGCCGACCGCGATCCGCGCCCTGATGCGCGAAGGCGAGGATCCGGTGAAGAAGACCGACCGCGTCGTCGCTTCGACTGCTCGGCTCGGTCGGCGAGCCGATCAATCCGGAAGCCTGGCTTTGGTACCACCGCGTCGTCGGGGACGAGCGCTGTCCGATCGTCGACACCTGGTGGCAGACGGAAACCGGCGGCATCCTGATCACCCCGCTGCCCGGGGCCACGAAACTGAAGCCCGGATCGGCGACGCTACCGTTCTTCGGGGTGACAGCCGGTCGTGGTCGACAACGAGAACCATCTGCTTGAGGGCGCAACCGAGGGCAACCTCTGCATCGCAGGACAGCTGGCCGGGTCAGATGCGCACCGTCTACGGCGACCACGAGCGGTTCATCCAGACCTACTTCACGACCTTCCCCGGCCGCTACTTCTCCGGAGACGGATGCCGGCGGGACGCGGACGGGTACTACTGGATCACCGGTCGCGTCGACGACGTCATCAACGTCTCCGGCCACCGCATGGGAACGGCCGAGGTCGAGAGCGCGCTGGTCGCCCATGCCAAGGTCGCGGAGTCGGCGGTGGTCGGCTACCCGCATGATCTCAAGGGCCAGGGCATCTACGCCTATGTGACCCTCAACGCCGGCGAGGAGCCGAGCGAAGATCTGCGCAAGGAACTGGTTCAGTGGGTGCGGAAGGAGATCGGGCCGATCGCCTCGCCTGACCTGATCCAGTGGGCGCCGGGATTGCCGAAGACCCGGTCGGGCAAGATCATGCGGCGGATCCTCCGTAAGATCGCCGCCAACGAGCACGATCAACTCGGCGACACGTCGACCCTGGCCGATCCGGCCGTCGTCGACGACCTTGTCGAGAACCGAATGAACCGGGGGTAGGCGCCGACCGGCGCATCCGCCCGCGCCCGGGATGCGGGACAAGCGCCGCCGGCACCACGAACGAGCTTGCGAACGCGACGGGCCTCCCCGTCGCGTTCGTGCGTTCGGGGCCGCTGGAGATTGACAGGCCCTTGCGGGACGGGCTCATAAGAGCAGTCACCGTCCCGCGAACCGGACAGCACCGCCATGCACGTCTATCTTCCGATCGCCGAGGTTTCCGTGAACCTGCTGGTGATCCTTGGGCTCGGTGGCGGGATCGGCATCCTTTCCGGTCTGTTCGGCGTCGGTGGCGGGTTCCTGATGACCCCGCTGCTGATCTTTATCGGCATTCCGCCGGCGGTGGCCGTGGCGACCAGCGCCAACCAGATCGTCGGCGCTTCGGTTTCCGGCGTGCTGGCCCACTGGCGGCGCGGTAACGTCGACCTGAAGATGGGTTTCGTCCTGCTGGTCGGCGGCCTGATCGGCTCGACGATCGGCGTCGGTGCTGTTCAACCTGCTCCGCGTCCCTCGGTCAGATCGATCTGGTCATCCGCTTGAGCTATGTGGTCCTGCTCGGCAGCATTGGCGGGCTGATGCTGTATGAGAGCGTGCGGGCCATCGCGCCGCAGCCGCTCAGCCACCCGCGGCGCGGCAAGATCCATCAGCACACCTGGATGCACGGCCTGCCGCTGAAGATGCGGTTCCGGAAGTCGCAAGCTCTACATCAGCGTGCTCCTGCCGCTCGGCGTCGGCGTGGCGATCGGCGCGCTGACCGCGATGATGGGCGTCGGCGGCGGCTTCGTGCTGGTGCCGGCGATGATCTACCTGCTCGGGATGCCGACCAGCGTCGGTGGTCGGCACCTCGCTGTTTCAGATCATCTTCGTCACCGCCAACGTGACCTTCCTGCAGGCGGTCAACACCCAGACCGTCGATGTGGTGCTGGCGATCCTCCTGCTGATCGGCGGCGTCATCGGCGCCCAGATCGGCACGAGGCTCGGGGCAAACCTGCGCGGCGAGCAGTTGCGCGGACTGCTGGCGCTCATGGTGCTGGCGGTGAGCATCAAACTCTGCTTCGACCTGACCGTCTCCCCGACCGAGACGTTCACCTCGGAGTTCTCCACCCGGTGACCCTTGAAGCGCAGTAACGGCCAGGGCCGAGCCTAGAGCAGATCGCTCGGTGACGGGATCACTTCGTGATCGCGTCAGCGTGCGTGACTCTGCTCTATCTTATTGTTTTAGAGACAAATTCACCAATCATATTGAGTCATGAAGTGATTCAATATGATCGGATTTGGCTCTAGACGCCGTCGGACTTCCGCCACTTCTCGACCGGCGGCATCAGGTATTCGACACCCCCGCTATCCTTCAGCGTGATCACAACGTCTATGGCGATGGAGATGCGCGTGCCCGACGTGTTGTTCGGTTCGGTACCGTGATAGGTCTTCGAGGGGAAAATCACCACCTCGTCCTCCTCGACCGGCAGATCGACCATCTCGGAGTTCAGGATGTTGCTCTCGGTGATCAGGCCCATGGTGCGGGAGTGTTGCTCGAACAGCCCGGGCGAGAACTCGTTCAACGGATCGGGCAGGTGGAACACCAGGTTGCCCGTGCCCGGATCCTTGACCGGATAGTAGACCACGGAGATGTGGCTCTGGTTGTGGCGATGGCGGCGGATCGACTGCCCCGGCTCGCTCACCGTGCCCCAGGACCGGGTGAAATGCAGATCGAGTTTCTTCGGATCGATCTTCAGGGCGCGCAGATACTCGACCATGCGCGTGTGCACCGCCTTGAACATCGGGGCCATGGCAGGCTCAAGATGCAGGAACTCGCGGCCGTTGCGGTCGCCGGTCCAGGCGCTGGTTCTGGTCACGCCGGCCTTCGGGCCCGTCCGGTATGCGTCGATGATCGCATCGCCGATCTGTCGGCGGTACGACGGGTCCAGGCCCAGCCGGTCCTTGAACACGGTCAGCGGAAAACAGTTGAGGATGGTCGCCATCGCGCCCTCACCAGCGGATCCTGTGATCGCACAGCAATGCTATCGAGCCGTCGCCGCGTCAACCGTCTCGCCTGGGACGGCGCGACGACGTGCCTCTTTCGGCCGGACCCGCAGCGGATGCACCTTGCCGCCCCAACCACTCCGGAACACCGCCATGCAGACCCTGCTTCATGTCATTGAAGTCGAACTCCTGATCGCCGTCGGACTCGTCGTGTTTGCCTACGGGGCCGTCTGGCTCGCCATGTCCTATCTGACCGGCGGGCGGAAATCGCGGAAGTCCAAGGCCGAATAGCGCCGCCCTTCGCAGCGTCGGTCCCCCGTGCCGACCCCCAGATTGCGGCTGCAATCCGGACGCCGATGGCCTAATTAGGCTGCATGAGTTGGTCGAAAGACGAATCAGGCGGCCGGCGCCGCGGTTACCATCACGGAAACCTGCGCGAGGCGCTGATCCAGGCCGCGCTCAACTTGATCGCCGAGAAGGGAACCGGCGGCTTCAGCTTCGCCGACGCCGCCCGGTCTGCCGGGGTCAGTCCGGCAGCTCCCTACAGGCATTTCCGCGACCGGGACGCGCTGCTCGCGGACGTTGCCGAGCGCGGCTTCACCCTTTTCACCGAAAGACTGTCGGCCGCCTGGGACGATGGGCGTCCGGACCCGTTCAGCGCGTTCGAACGCACGGGGCAGGCCTATCTCGCCTTCGCGCGCGAGGAACCGTCGCACTACTCCGCCATGTTCGAGGCCGGCATCGACCGGAACGCCACGCCGGAGCTGCGCCGCGCGTCGGACCAGGCCTTCGCGGTCTTGCGCCAGGCGGCGGACACCTTATGTGCCCTGGCGCCGGCCGGCAGCCGTCCACCGGCCTTGATGGTCGCACTCCATATCTGGAGCCTCGCCCACGGCGTCGCTTCGCTCTTCACCCGCAACGAGGCCGGATCGCGGGCGATGCCGATGACCCCGGAGGAACTGCTGGAAGCCGGCGTCCTCGTCTATCTGCAGGGCCTCGGATTGCCGGTCAACCGGGCCTGACGACCACCCCGGGAAGCCGTCGGACAACGCGGCGCGATGATCGTCTAAAATTTCCGGACCCCCTTCTTGATCCACCGGATCGGACCCCTTATGTAAATGTTATAAACATTCACATTGGAGGTTCCATGGAGCTGGTACACAAGCTCGACGAATACGGGAAGCCTGCGTGGATCGGGCTGATGATTGCCGGCTTCGTCGTATTCTGGCCGATCGGCCTCGCGATACTGGGTTACATGATGTGGAGTGGACGGATGGGTTGTTTCAAGCGGAGCCGCGGGCAGTGGTGGAAGGCTGAGTCTCGGTCCAGCGGCAACGCCGCGTTCGACGACTACAAGGCGGAAACGCTGCGGCGTCTCGAAGAGGAGCAGCAGGAGTTCCAGGACTTCCTGGAGCAGCTTCGCCGAGCCAAGGACAAGGCCGAGTTCGACCAGTTCATGGCGAACCGCCGCAACCGCCCGGACGACTCGTCGCCCGACGCCAGCCCGGCCTGACCGAGGGAACAGATTTCGGCGCGACGCCGACGGACAGGCCCGCCCCGCGCGGGCCTTTTTCGTATCCGAACAGCCACACATCCCTGAACGCTATGCTGCCGGAGGCCGTCAGAGACACGGCACCCGCAACCAGTCAACGCCGTTCTTGGATACAGAACAACGAAATGTATCGATAGAAACGACCAGCGTCTCGGGGAGCGCCTTAATCTGCGGCGCAATGAAATAGCCTAGAATATTGAAATAATGGCGTTTCTGAAGACCAACCTCTTCCGCGCCGCCGACAGGCCAAGCGCCGACGGCATGAGCTGGAGGAGGGCTGAAGCAACCGCCATCCAGCAGCATCCTGTCGGACGGGCAGGTACGGTACCGCCCGCCACCCGTGATCCGTAGCGATCCGGGAAGCGGGCGGCTGCCGCCGGAGGTATTACGGACGTGAGGTTATTCCGCGGCCTGTGCGCTGACGGCGCCCTGCTCCATGAGATCGTAGGTGAAGACCTTGGAGATGATCTTCCACTCGCCGTCGATCCTGATGCAGTTCAGGTAGTCGGTGAACAGCTTCTGACCGATGGCGATCTGAACCTTCGCGAGCGCCAGCTCCGGGTTGGCGAGATCGATCGACAGGATCCGGTCGCGGTTGACTTCGCCGTTCGCCGCAGGCGCCGTGCGCCCGGCGACCCGCTTGTAGACGGCGTCCATATCGTCGTCGGTCAGACTGCCGTCGCGGGCGGACAACAGATGGCAGCTGGGGTGGAACACGGTCTTCAGCAGGTCCACGTCGCCGTTGTAGAAGCCGTCGAAGTAACGCTGCATCAGGTCGGTGATCTCGGCATAGGCGGTGGTCATGGGATCCTCCCGTGTCGATTAACTGTCGTTCCGATCAGATGGACCGGTTCCGGTCAGAGTACAGGGGCGACCGGTCGGTCCCAAGGGCCAAAGGCCGATAGACATCGCTCCCGAGCGGCAAACAGTTCCTCTCGTGCGGCAACCGGGATGGGCTATGATCAGGACTCGCGGCGCGGAATGGACGGCGCCGCGCAAACGACCCGCCCCTCTCATGAACGACGCAATGCCATGACCGACACAACCAGACTGTTCGACAGTGCCGTCGGCCATTACGTCCGCTTCCGGCTGCCTTATCCGGCGGAGATGATCGCCGACATTGCCAAGCGGTTCGATCTCGCCGATGGCATTGGTCGGGTGCTGGATATCGGCTGCGGCCCGGGAACGCTCACCTTCGCGCTCCACGACCTCGGCATTGCGGTGACCGGGATCGAGCCGAACAGCGCCATGCTGGCCGCCGCCCGAACGGCTGCCAACGAGCGGGGCTTGCGGATTCCATTGCTGCACAAGGCCGCCGAGGCCGTTACGCCGGATGACGGGCCGGCCCGTATCGCCCTGTTCGGCCGATCTTTCCACTGGACCGACCGGTCGCTGGTGCTGCAGCGGCTGAACGCCGTGATCGAGCCCGGCGGCGGCGTCGTGGTCGTTCACGAGGACACCCGGACCCGCTCCCAGACCAAGATCGGCCAAGTCGTCGAGGCATTGAAGCGGGACTGGTGCCCGGACGGGATTCCGGGCGCCGACAGCCGAGGGCACCACGAGGAGCACCTGCACGCCTCCGCCTTCTCCGACGTCGAACGGGTGCTCTACCCGGTCACGCGCCGATGGAGCGTGGACGACGCAGTCGGCCACATGTTCTCCACCTCCTATTTCAACCCCGAGCGCCTCGGCTCGCGGGTCGACAGCTTCGAGATCGACGCCCGGTCACGGCTGCTGGAGCTGGAACCGTCCGGCCTGTTCGAGGAGCGGCTTGCGTTCTCCGCCCTGTATGCCACCCGTCCGAAACACAAGGCGCACTAGGCAAGCCGCGCCCCGGCGCTACTTGACCCGCGCTTCTTCCACCGGATAGCCGAGCCCGTCGCTGCCCTCGAAGCCGGCATGGCAGGCGTGACAGGCCTGCGCCACCGGGACCGCCTGAGGTTGCCCGCTCGGCGCGACCATCATGTAATACCAGTCATTGGTCTGCGGCGATGCGCCGGCGGGCGCCTTCTCCATGAGGAACAGCGGTCCGGGCGACGCCTTGCCCTGGTCGTTGACCGAGAAGGACTCCTTGGCGATCACGGTGCCCGCCGGCATCGTCACCCCTTCGTCCTCGTATTTCAGATACTGCTCGGCGCCGACCGGATTGACGAAGGTCAGCAGGAACCGCTCGCCGTGGAAGCCGGGCGCGGCCGGAAAGGTGCTTGCCGACGTCCAGGACCGGTAGTCCCGGACATACTCGGCCGGAATCCAGCGCTTGTCGCCCTTGGCGTACCCTGCGGCCAGATCTTCCTCAAGGCAGTCGTAGACGGCCTGAGCCTCGCCCCCCGTCAGCGCGTTGCCCGGCTTGCCGGCCTCGCAGGCCGCGTGGGCGGTGTTCGAGAACGACACGTGAGCGCCCAAGGCGATGACCGCCGACACTGCGAAGCCGCGCCAGATATGCCTCATCGGATTTCTCCCTATCCCATTGCAGTTTCGCCGGCAGTGGTTCCGCCGGTCACGACGACTGTAGGGATTCGCGCGGTCACACGGTGTCACGTGTCGGTCAGCGCAGCGTGAGGCCCGGACGGGTATTGGCCGAAGCAGCAGCCCGCTTGCCCTGTTCGTGCCGTGGTGCTTCTCTCAACGGGATTGCGAAAGCCTGTCCGGGAGCGGCCCTATGTACCTTTCAAGCGAAGACCAACGCGCCGAAGCCAGCAGCTGGTTCGAGGAGCTCCGCGACCGGATCTGCGCCGCCTTTGAAGCCCTGGAGGACAGCTACGACGGCCCGCTCAGAGACCGCGATCCCGGCCGGTTCGAGCGCAAGGCCTGGGAGCGCGACGGCGGCGGCGGTGGCGTCATGTCCGTCATGAAGGGCCGGGTCTTCGAGAAGGTCGGCGTCAACATCTCCACCGTACATGGCGAGTTCTCGGAAGAGTTCCGAAAACAGATCCCCGGCGCCGACCAGGATCCGCGCTTCTTCGCCACCGGAATCTCCCTGGTCGCCCACATGCAGTCGCCGAAGGTGCCCGCCGTCCACATGAACACCCGGCACATCGCGACCACGAAGAGCTGGTTCGGCGGCGGTGCCGACCTTACGCCGATGGTGCCCGAACAGGTCGACACGGACGCCTTCCACGCCGGTCTCAAGGCCGCCTGCGACAAGCACGACGCCGCCTACTATCCGAAGTTCAAGGAGTGGTGTGACGAGTATTTCTTCCTCAAGCACCGTGACGAGCCGCGCGGTATCGGCGGCATCTTCTACGATTACCTGGACGAGGATTTCGACAGCGCTTTCGCCTTCACCAAAGATGTCGGTCTCGCCTTCCTGGAGACGTATCCGAAGATCGCCGCCCGGCGCATGGACGAGGATTGGACCGAGGCCGAGCGCGAGCATCAGCTCGTCCGTCGGGGACGCTATGTCGAGTTCAACCTGCTGTACGACCGCGGCACGATCTTCGGCCTGAAGACCGGCGGCAACGTCGAGGCGATTCTGATGAGCCTGCCCCCCGAGGTACGCTGGCCGTAAGCCGGTCGAGGCGACCGGACCGCGAGGCCCGTCACTCACCGCTTGACCCCTCCGGTCCGCCCGCTACCGTCGCTACATGTCGACCTCGATCACGTTTGTCGTAAATGGAGCGGAGCTGCTGGCCGATTCCAGCGGCGTGCTCTTCTGGCCGGCGCGCCGGACGCTGGCGGTAGCGGATCTGCATCTGGAGAAAGGCTCCAGCTTGGCGCGCACGGGCACGCTGCTGCCGCCATACGACACCCGAGCGACGATCGAACGGCTGCGCGGCGCCATCGAGACCTATAGCCCCGAACGGGTCATCTGCGTGGGCGACAGCTTCCATGACGCGACGGGAGCCCGACGGTTGACGGGAGAGGATCGCGCCGACCTCGCCGCTCTCATCCATCGAGTGCAGTGGGTCTGGATCACCGGGAACCACGATCCCCTGCCGCCCGACGGGCTCGGCGGAACGGTGGCCGACGCCGTGGCCGACGGCCCCCTGATCTTCCGCCACGAAGCGCAGGACACCGGCGCCTCCGGCGAGATCTCCGGCCACTATCATCCGGTCGCCCGGCTTCGCGTGAAGGGGCGGACCGTGTCCGGCCGGTGCTTCGTGCATGACGGACGACGCCTGATCCTTCCCGCCTTCGGCGCCTATACCGGCGGCCTCGATGTGCGGGCACCGGATCTGCGGCGGTTGTTTGCGCGGCGCGCTGAAGTCGGCCTGCTTCGCGATCGTCGGATCTGGCGCATCCCGGCCGCGGAGCTGATGCCGCCGCCGCCGGCGCAGCTTGCCGTGCCGGCGTCTCGCCAGGCGATGGCCCGATGAGGACCCGCGAGCCGGAACTGCTCGCCTATGCCGAACGGGCGGCGGCGGAGCGCCCCGACGAGACAGCCTTGCTGATCGATCTCTCGCAGGTTCCGCATATCGATGACCCGGCCTTCTTCCGGGTGCTGGTCGGCCGCCTGCAGGAGCGGGCCCGACAGCTCGACGCCCATCGCTTCGATCTGGCGGACCACAAGATCTGCTTCGTCGTCGGATCAGCGGCGGCGGCCAGCCTGGACCGGGCGGTGGCGTCGCTTTCCAAGCTGCTGGTCTCCCATGGAAGGATCGCGATCGAAGAGCGGCGGTTTCCCCTGCGCAGCCGTCCCGACCAGTTCCTCGCCCTGTGCCGCGATCTTGCGAAGGCGGTTGAGAACCGGCCGGATTTCCGGGCCGAAGACGATGACGGCAAGGCCCTGTCGGCCTTCCTGACGATCGAACGGAACCTTGCGAGCGCCGACATCTCGAACCTGTTGCGCGAACAGCCGATCGTCGATTTCTCCGATCCTCGACATCCCTCGATGCTCGCCATCGAGGTGTTCACGTCGATCCGCGCCGTCCAGGACCTCTACGGCCTGTCCCTGCAACGAAACCCCTGGCTCTTCGACCGGGTGACGGAGATTCTGGACCGCCGGATGCTGTTCCACCTGGCGCGCGACCGCGGCCGCTCCGGCAGACGTCTCTCGATCAATCTTCACCTGTCGACGGTTCTGTCCGACGCTTTCGAGAGCTTCGTCCTCGACCAGCGATTCGACTGGCGGCGCAGCCTGATCTTCGAGCTGCCGCACATGGAAATGATCGACGAGCCCAAGCGCTACGCCGCCGCCCTCGCCCGTCTCGAGGACATGGGGGCCGCCATCGCCATCGACGGCATTCCCTGGACCTCGCTGACCCACATGACCGAAGCGCCGGCGGATATCCGTCTTTTGAAAGTGGAGTGGTCCGAGGCCCTGGCCGGGCTCAACGGTACCGATCGGACCGGATTTACCGAGTGCCTCGAAAAGGTCGGGCGGGAGCGGGTCGTCCTTTATCACTGCCCGGATGCCGCCGCCGTGGACGCGGCCCTGGCCCTGGGCGTCACCAATCTCCAAGGATGGGGCGTCGATGAACGGCTGGAGACCCTGCACGAAGCAGAGGTCGACGCGATGACGGGCAAGGAGCTTCCCGAGCGCAAGGAATCCGCGACACCGGAAACCGCGTCCGGCTGGTTCAGCAAGAAATTCGGCGGCTGATCCGGCGTTGGGTCGCGGACGTACCAAACGACATACCCCGAAACCCGTTCGAAGCATTCCATGCCCGCCAGCCCTGCGCCGACCCTCGTCTGGTTCCGACGGGACCTCCGCTTGTTCGACAACCCCGCTCTCTCCGCGGCCGCGAGACGCGGAGCGTCGGTGGTGGCGCTGTACGTCCTGGACGACGAGGATGCCGGAAACTGGAAGCCCGGCGGCGCCTCGCGCTGGTGGCTCCACAAGTCCCTGGAAGCTCTGGGCGACGCCCTCGCGAAAATCGGCACGCCGCTGATCCTGCGCCGCGGGCCGGCGGCCGCCTCTGTCGACGCGGTGATCGAGGAGACCGGTGCCGAGGCGGTCTACTGGAACCGGCGCTACGAGCCCTGGGCCAGTGAGCGGGACAGCGGCATCAAGCGGAGCCTGAAGAACCGCGGCCTCGACGTGCAGAGCTTCAACGGCAGCCTGCTCTACGAGCCGTGGGAAATCACCACCAAGCAGGACACTCCGTTCAAGGTGTTCTCGCCATTCTGGCGCGAAGTGCAGTCGAAGGGCGACCCGGCGGAGCCCCTGCCCGCGCCAGACAAGCTCACAGCGCCGAAGGACGCGCCCAAGAGCGACGCATTGACCGACTGGTCGCTGTTACCGTCCAAACCGGATTGGGCCGACGGGCTGCGCGAGACCTGGGCACCGGGCGAGAAGGGCGCGACCGAACGTCTGGACCGCTTCCTCGACGAGGCCGTCGCCGACTACAGGAACCACCGCAACCTGCCCGGGCGGCCGGGCACTTCGGGTCTGTCGCCGCATCTGCAATTCGGCGAGATTTCGCCGCGCCGGATCTGGCACGCCGCCCGTGCCGCCAGCGAGGCGCGCAGCAACGAATCCATGGACCGGGGCACCGCCACCTTCCTGTCCGAAATCGCATGGCGCGAATTCTCCTACAACCTGCTGTTCAACAATCCCTCCCTTCCGGAGATGTCCCTGCGCGCGGAGTTCGAGGACTTTCCCTGGCGCACGGATCCCGAGGGGCTCGAGGCCTGGCGGCGCGGACGGACGGGCTACCCCATCGTCGATGCGGGCATGCGGGAGCTCTGGCACACTGGCTGGATGCACAACCGGGTGCGGATGATCGTCGCGTCCTTCCTGATCAAGGATCTGCTGGTCCACTGGCGCGAAGGCGAGGCCTGGTTCTGGGACACGCTGGTGGACGCCGACCTCGCCAACAACGCGGCGAGTTGGCAGTGGGTCGCCGGTTGCGGCGCCGATGCCGCGCCCTATTTCCGGATCTTCAACCCGGTCCTGCAGGGCGAGAAGTTCGACGGCGACGCCGGCTACGTTAGGCGATGGATACCGGAGATCGCCGACCTGCCGGACTCCGTGATCCACAAGCCCTGGGAAGCCAAGGCCGACACCCTCGCAAAGGCCGGCGTGGTTCTGGGAAAGACCTATCCCCGCCCCATCGTCGATCATGCCGGCGCGCGCAAACGGGCGCTGGAAGCGCTCGAGACAATCAAAAAGGGGTAAACCGGGCGATACCGGGTAGACTACGTCATAAAGGGGTAAGCGGCGCAAACATGATCCGTAAACCCTCACACCTCGTATGATGAGGACATCCAGGGAGAGAGATCGCCAATGCGCATCGCCGTCATCGGCTCCGGCATTTCGGGCCTGTCCACCGCTTGGCTTCTCGATCGGGACAACGAGGTCACCGTCTTTGAGGCGGAAGACCGTCTCGGTGGGCACAGCAACACTGTCGACGTCGACTACGATGGCATGCGCATCCCGGTGGATACCGGCTTCATCGTCTACAACGAGCGGACCTACCCCAACCTGATCGCGCTGTTCGCCGAACTCGGAGTGGCCACCGAGAAAAGCGACATGTCCTTCGCGGTCTCGGTCGATCGCGGTCGGTTGGAATACGAGGGATCGATCGCCGGCTTCACCGCCCAGGCGAGCAATCTGGTGAGCGCGCGCTATTGGCGGATGCTCCGCGATCTTGTCCGCTTCTACCGGACCGCCCCCGGCCTGCTGGATGCCCCCGCCAACGACCGCTCCCCCACGCTGGGCGACTATCTGGCGCGCGAGGGCTACGGACCCGGTTTCATCGAGGACCACCTGCTGCCCATGGCGGCGGCGATCTGGTCCTGCCCGGTCGAGACCATGCTGACCTTCCCGGCCCGATCCTTCGTGCGGTTCTTCTGCAATCACGGCCTGCTGGACTTCGCCGCTCGGCCGCAGTGGCACACGGTCACCGGCGGATCGCGTGAATATGTGAGCCGAATCTCCGCGCCCTTCGCCGAGCGCGTCCGGCTGTCGACGCCCGTCCAGCGCATCGTCCGCGACAGCTTCGGCGTGGATGTCGTGACCGACGGCGGGACGGAGCGGTTCGACGAGGTGGTGCTGGCCACCCACGGCGACACGGCCCTCGGCCTCCTCAACTCGCCGGACGACCAGGAGCGGTCGATCCTCGGCTGTTTCTCCTATCAGAAGAACACCGCCATCCTGCACCGCGACCCGAAGCTCATGCCCCGGCGCAAGCGGCTCTGGGCATCCTGGAACTACCTGACGGAAGGACGCACGGGCGATCGCGACGTCGCGGTCACCTACTGGATGAACCGGCTGCAGAACATCGATCGCCGCACTCCGCTCTTCGTCAGCCTCAACCCCCTCGCCGAGCCCGACCCGGCCAAGGTGTTCGCCCGTTTCGAGTACGACCATCCGGTGTTCGACACCGCCGCCGTCGAGGCACAGGCCCGACTGCCGGAAATCCAGGGGCGGCACCGGACCTGGTTCTGCGGCAGCTATTGCGGCTACGGCTTCCACGAGGACGGCCTGAAGGCGGGAATCGCCGTCGCCACGGCGCTCGGCAGCGCACCGCCCTGGACCAACGACGTGGCGCCGGCCAATGGCAGGGATCACAGTCCTTCATCGTCCCGACCGCTCGAGGCGGCCGACTGAGGCAATGCGATGACCGACCGCCGTTCCGCACTCTATCTCGGGCACGTGATGCATTGCCGCTTCGCGCCGAAGCGGCATCGCTTCCGCTACCGGATGGTCTCGATGCTGCGTCGATCTCGACGAGCTGGAGGCGCTCGACCGGGATCTGCGTTTCTTCTCGGTCGATCGCGGCAACCTGTTCTCGTTCCACCAGCGCGACCACGGCGCCCGTGACGGCGCGCCGCTCAAACCCTGGGTCGAAGCCGTGCTTCGCCGAGCAGGGGAGTGAGATCGCCGGGGGACGCGTCCTGCTGCCTGTGCATGCCGCGCACCCTCGGCTACGCCTTCAACCCGCTGACGGTCTACTGGGGCTATCGCAGCGACGGCATCGCTCGCCGGCGTCCTGTACGAAGTCAAGAACACCTTCGGCGACCAGCACTGCTATTTCGCCCCGCCGGCTCCCGACCATGTCGCCGGCGAACCGCTGGTTCAGGCGGCGGACGAAGGTGTTTCACGTCTCGCCCTTCTTCGACCTGGCGGGCGGCTACCGCTTCCGCACCGACGAGCCGGGCGACACGCTGCGTCTGCTGATCCGCCTTGTCGGCCCGGACGGCGCCGACAGGATGATCGCAACCCATGCCGCCGAGCGACATCCGCTCAGCGACGGGAGCCTGGTGGCAACCCTGTTCACCCACCCGGCGAACACGCTTAAAGTGATCGCCGGTATCCATTGGGAGGCTTTGAGGCTGTGGATCAAGAAGGCCCGCTTTCATCGCCGACCCGCGCCGCCGGAAGAACCCGTCACCCGCGGCCATTCCGAGACGCCCCCGCCGCATCGCCCCATACAAGCCGCCTGACGCCATAACGGCTGCCCGTCCACCGGCTGCCAGACACGAGGGAGACACGCCCCCATGTCAGACACCACCTACTCCTCGCCGCTCGCCGGCTTCGATCTGCGCGGGCTCGACGCCTGGACCCGGCGCGGCATCAAACTGCTGACCCGTCTGGCCATCGGCCAGTTGACCGTGCAACTGCCCGGACGGTCGGCAGATCACCTTCGAAGGGCGTGAGCCCGGCCCGGCCGCCACGGTCCGGCTGAAGACCACGGGCGTGGTGAAACGGTTCATGACCGGCGGTGATCTCGGTTTCGCCGAGGCGTTCATCGACGGACGAGGCTGAGAGCCCGGACCTGACGGCCCTGGTCGAGCTGTTCTGCCGCAACAAGGCGGCGATCCAGCACCACACCCGGGCCCATCCCATCGCAAAACTGGCCAGGCGGATCTTCCATCTGCTCAACCGGAACTCCAAGAGCGGATCGCGACGCAACATCAGCTACGCACTACGATCTCGGCAATGCGTTCTACGAGCGCTGGCTCGATCCGAGCATGACCTACTCGTCGGCGCTGTTCGACGGCACCCAACAGGATCTGGAGGCGGCGCAGCACGCGAAATACCGCCGTCTCGCCCGCGAACTGGTCGCTTGAACCCGGCCACCGGGTGCTGGAGATCGGCTGCGGCTGGGGCGGGTTCGCCGAGGTGGCGGCCCGCGACTACGGCTGCCCATGTCCATCGGCATCACCCTGTCCCGCGAACAACTCGCCTATGCCCAGGAGCGCGCGGCGAATGCCGGTCTCGCCGATCGGGCGACGTTCGAGCTGCAGGACTACCGGGACGTGGTCGGCAGCTATCGACGCGCATCGCCTCGATCGAGATGTTCGAAGCGGTCGGCGAGAAGTACTGGCCGGCGTTCTTTTCGACCGTCGCCGACAGGCTCAAATCCGGCGGCCGGGCGGCGCTGCAGATCATCACCATCGATCCGAGAATCCTTCGACGACTACCGCCGGAATCGCGGACTTCATCCAGCGCTACATTTTCCCCGGCGGCATGCTGCCGACCCGCGAACAGCGTCCTCGATCACGCCGCCGGAGCCGGCCTGATGCAGAAGGACGAGTTCGGATTCGGCCTCGACTATGCACGGACCCTGGCGGAGTGGCGGGAACGGTTCCTCGCCTCCTGGCCGGAGATCGCGCAGCTCGGATTCGACGACCGGTTCAAGCGCATGTGGCTCTACTACCTGGCCTATTGCGAGGGCGGTTTCCGCTCCGGCAACATCGACGTGGCGGCAGTTCGCCTTCCAGCGCTGGCTGACGCCGGACCCGCCTCGTCCAGTCGGAGCCTGTCGGTTCTCGGACTGCTCGCCTACGGGCTGCCGGGCCTGCCCGTCGGGGCGCTCGGCGTCCCGCTGTCTCGATCTTCCTGCCGACCTTCTATTCGCAGGAAATGGGTCTGAGTCTCGCCGCGGTGGGCGGCGTCGCTGCTCGGCGGCGCGGCTGTGGGACATGGTCACGGATCCGGTCATCGGCGCGCTGTCGGACCGCTGACCCGGAGCCGCTTCGGCCGCAGGCGCCCCTGGATGGTCGCCGCCGTGCCGCTGCTGATGCTGTCGGTTTGGATGATCTTCCGCCCGCCCGCCGATGCGGGGGTGATGCACCTGCTGATCTGGAGCCTGTTCCTTTATCTCGGCTGGACCATGATCCAGCTTCCGCACGGCGCCTGGGGGGCGGAGCTCTCCGACGACTACGACGAACGCAGCCGGATCGCCGGATCGCGCGAGGGCTTCGTGGTCATCGGCACCCTGCTGGCTGCCGGAACCCCGGTCATGATCGGTATCGAGGGCGACGTGAGACCCGGCGCCGCCCTGGCCGCTCTCGCGGTCGCGCTGATGGTCGTCCTGCCCGTCACCATTGCCGCCGCGGCCGTCGCCGTCCCGGACCACCGCACCGCCGCACGCGAGCCCGTTCCCTGGTCGCAGTCCCGTCGTCTCCTGCTCGAGAACAAGCCGTTCCTCCGACTTCATCGTCGCCTATCTGATCAACGGCCTTGCCAACGGTCTCCCGGCGACCCTGTTCCTGCTGTTCGTGGAGCACGTGCTGGTGGCTCCGGAGCGTCAGGGGGAGCTTCTGTTCGTCTACTTCCTTTGCGGCATCCTCGGCGTCCCGTTCTGGCTCTGGGTCGCCCGTCGGCTCGGCAAGCACCGGACATGGTGCACCGCGATGACGATCAACGCCGCGATATTCGCCGCCGTTCCGCTGCTCGGCGCCGGCGACGCGAACCTCTTTCTTGCGATCTGCGTGGCCACCGGCCTCTGCCTCGGCGCCGATCTGACGCTTCCGAGCGCCATACAGGCGGACGTCGTCGATGTGGACACGGCCAAGGGCGGCGGACGCCGCACCGGGCTCTACTTCGCGTTCTGGGGCATGGCCACGAAGCTTGCCCTGGCGCTGGCTGTGGGGATCGGCTTCGGGCTGCTGGACGTCGCCGGCTTCGACGCGAGCGCGTCCAACGAACCGGACGCCCTGCTCTCGCTCGCCCTGCTCTATGGCGGTCTGCCGGTTCTGCTGAAGGCCGTGGCGATTGCGTTGATGCTGCGGTTTCCGCTCGATCGGGCGGCGCATGCAGATCTAAGCGCGGAGATTCGCCGTAAAGAGACATGAAATCACGCAGGAGCCTGATCCATGATCGCACGCATCACGTACACGTTGATGGTTCTCCTGTTACTGGGGGGTTGTCAGTCCATGCAAATCGAAGACTTCAAGGATACCGAACCGAAATTTGTCCTTGAGCAGTATTTCGAGGGCAAGACGAAGGCCTGGGGGATATTCGAGGACCGCTTCGGCAACCTCCGGCGTGAGTTCGTCGTCGATATCGACGGCACCTGGGACGGCACCACCCTGACCCTGGACGAGCGTTTCGACTATGCCGACGGCGAAAAGGACCGCCGGATCTGGACGATCGAGAAGGCGGAAGACGGCCGCTATGTCGGCCGGGCGGACGACGTGATCGGCTCCGCCCAGGGACAGATCGCGGGCAAGGCCTTCACTTGGACCTACGAGATCGATCTTCCGATCCAGGGCCGCGACGTTCGCGTCCGGTTCGACGACTGGATGTTCCTGCAGCCAGGCGGCGTGGTGGTCAACCGGGCCAGAGTGACCAAGTTCGGCATCGAGCTCGGAACGGTGACGCTGTTCTTCCAGAAGCCGGCGGCCGACAGCGCCAGCAGCGGCGATGGGAACCGCGAAGCCGCCTAGCGATCAGGCGGACAGCCGGCTCCGCACCCAACGGATCAGGCCACCGAGCACCGGGATCCGGGCGTAAACCTGGGCGCCCGCATCCCAGTGGTCCACATGCGCCGTGACCCGGCCGTCCGGACCGAACGCGACCTCGGACATGCCCTCGATGGTCATCACCCGGCCGCGCAGGATGAAGTCGAAGTGCCAGCGGATATACCCCGCGTCGCCGCCGACGGCACTGTCCCGCACCGTGAACCGCGGCTCCTCCAGGGTCGCGTACATGTGCCGGAACACCTCCTTGAAGCGATCCAGCCCGCGGACGTCGTTGAACGGATCGACGAAGCGGACGTTCGGATCGCAGACCGCGTCGAACACGTCGAGCCGCTCCGGGCCCATCGCCTCGAACGCGGCGAGATAGGCGTCCAACGCCGCCCGCATCTGCGTCATCCCTTGTTCTCCCCGTCTTTGGTTCCCCGGCGCACCAGAGGAAAGTAGAGGGCGTAGGGGAGCCGGGACACCAACCGCACCAGCATCGTAAAGCGCTTCGGGAAGGTGATTTCGAAGCCGTTGCCACGCATCCCCTGCACCATGGCCCGCGCCGCATCCTCGACCTCCATGAGGAAGGGCATGGGAAACGGGTTCTTGTCGGTCAACGGCGTCTTGACGAAGCCGGGACAGACGAGCTGCGTCTTCACCCCCCAGCCGTCCAGGTCGAATTTCAGCGCCTCGGTGTAATTGATCAGGGCCGCCTTGGTCGCTCCGTAGCCGGCGGCAGTCGGCAGACCGCGATAGCCGGCGATACTGGCGACAACCACCAGATGGCCGGACCGCCGGCGCTTGAAGCCGGGAAGCACCGCGGCGGTCGAGTGGACAACCCCCATGATGTTGACCTCCACCAGCTTGCGGAAATCCTCCGGCTTGAAGTCGTCGGCAGAGGTCGGGATGTGGGTTCCGGCGGCCAGGACCGCGCAGTCGATCGGTCCGATCTCTGCCTCGATCCTTTCCACGGCCGCCCCGGTCGCCTCCTGATCCGTCACGTCGACCGCGACACCGGTGATCCGGCCTTCCGGGCCCTCCTCGGAAAGACTGTCCAGTTCGTCCTGCCGTCGGGCCGAGGCGACGACCCGCCAGCCGTCCCGGGCCATCTCCAGGGCCACCGCCCGGCCGATGCCGGAACTGGCGCCGGTGATCCAGACTATGCGTTCGCTCATCGCGTCAGCCTTTCAGCTCAGGGTTTCGAGGACGTCTTCCGCCCGCGCCAGGATCGCCTTGCGGCGGTCGCCATCGAACCGGTCCCACGTCCTGTAGATCATGGACATGCGCCGGTTGCCGCGCAGGCGCGCCTCGTGCCGGTCGAGGAAGTGCCAGTACAACGCATTGAACGGACAACCGTTCTCGCCTTCCGTGACCTTGACATCGTATTTGCAGTCCCGGCAGTAGTCGGACATCCGGTCAATGTATTTGCCGGAGGCCGCATAGGGCTTGGAGCCCAGATATCCGCCATCGGCATGCAGCACCATCCCGTGGGTGTTGGGAAGCTGAACCCATTCGAACGCGTCGGCGTAGACCGCCAGGTACCACTCGTTCACCTCGGCCGGGTCCGCGCCGATCAGCAGCGCAAAGCAGCCGGTGACCATCAGCCGCTGGATGTGGTGGGCGTAGGCTTCGCGCCGGGTCTGGCCGATCACCTCGGCGAGGCAGCGCATGTCGGTCTCGGCAGTCCAGAAGAACCCGGGCAGCGGGCGATCCGCTTCAAGCGCGTTGGTTTCGGCGTAATCCGGCATCTTGAGCCAGTAGATTCCGCGCACGTACTCGCGCCAGCCGAGGATCTGCCGGATGTAGCCCTCCACCGCATTCAACGGCGCGCCCTTGTCGCGATAGGCCGCCTCGACACGCTCCAGCACCTCGCGCGGCCGCAGCAGGCCGATGTTCAATGCCGGCGAAATCAGCGAGTGGAACAGGAACGGCTCGCCCAGCGCCATGGCGTCCTGGTAGTCGCCGAACTTCTCCAAGCCCCGCTCGATGAAACCGTCGAGAAGATCCAGGGCGGCGTCGCGGGTCACCGGAAAGCGAAAGCCGTCGAGATCGCCGAAGTTATCGGCGAAGCGGTCGGCGACGAGGTCGAGCACCTCGGTCGTGATGGCGTCCGGCTCGGCTCCGGCGAAGTCCGGCGCCTTGAGCCCTTTGGGCAGGCGCTTCCGGTTCTCCTCGTCGTAGTTCCACTCCCCGCCGGCCGGCCGGCCGTCATCCATCAGGATCCCGGTCCGCTTGCGCATCTCGCGGTAGAAATGCTCCATGCGGAGCTGCTTGCGACCGTCGGCCCAGGACGCGAAATCGTCGCGCGAACACAGAAAGCGGTTGTCGGCACGGATTTCCACCGGCACGCCGAACGCCTTCTCCCAGGCCTTCATGGTCTGCTCGACACGCCACTCGCCGGGCTCGGTCACGACGATGCGGTCAGGCCGGTGCCGTCCGACCGCGCGCTCCAACTCTCCCGTGAAACTGCCGGTGTTGGCGTCAGCATCCAGGCCGGACATAATCCACCTGAATCCTGTCGCTCTCCAGATCGGCCGCGAAATGGCGCATGGCGGAGAGGATCAGCGCGATCTTCTTGGGATGGTGCGGGACATAGGTCGCCTCGTCCGCCACCTCCGCCATGAACACGACATCGACGTTCGGGTCGAGGTCGCTGAGGCAGGAGATCGTCCGGTCGAGCTGATCGCCCAGGACGAAGCGAAGAACCGTCACGCGGCACGCGCCCTCATGCAGTGCCCGCCGGCGGCAGCGCGAGGCCGGTCGAGAGCGGCGACAGGAACTGGCCGCTATCCTCCTGGCTCGGGGGAACGCGGCTGTATTCCATGTATCCGCCCTTGATGGTGAAGGCCATCTTCTGCCAGACCCGGTCCGCGTCGTACCAGAAGTCAAGGTCGATATCGCCGCGCATGGCGAAACGGTCGGCCTGGATCGGTTGGCCCATCGCCGCGATCCGCTCGGTGCCGACCTTGGCGATGTCGAACTCGAGAATGCGTCCCTTCTGGCTGTCCAGCATCCGGGACGCCACGGTGAAACGGGGGTGCCAGTAACTCGACGGCAGAATGTCGGCGGGCGCCATGAACGCACCTTGCGGCCCTTCGACCGCGAAGCCATCGCGGCCCGCCCTTCCCCGGACCTGCTGGGCGTCTCCGTTGTCATTGGTCACGGTGTCGAGACGGACCAGCCGTCCGTCGCGCCAGATCTCTCGCGCGCGATGCTCGTACCGGTAGACGGGAATGAAGGCGAGCGAGACCGCGAAGCCGATGAAGACGTCGACCTGCAGATCATCTCCCAGCGGCCGATACCGCTGCATCACATCACCGATGAAACTGCCGTCGCGCTCGACCCGAAACTTCAGGATGTCCGGATAGGCGGATGCCAGCGTCGGCGCCGCCCAGGCGTCAGAACCACGCGCCATCGCCGTCGCCCCGACGGCGGCCATGCCGCCGAGGACGGCGCGCCGGGAGAGTGTGCGGGAGGTGATACCGGTCATCGATGAGCTCGTTTCCACTGTGGGCCCCCGTGGTCGTCCATGTTTACGCCCTTCATATAGGAGTGGATCACCCAAGTTGAGGGGCCCGGGTGGTGAGGGCGTCTATGCTGCGCTATATAGTGCGGGCAAGGTGAAAGAGTGGATGCGAGGCCCGTGAACAGCTTTCCCGACACCAATCACGACCACGACCGCTGCGTCGCCGACGCCCTGTCGTCCGCCGAGATCGTGTGCATGCAGAGAGGCGCGCGGCTGACGGATCTGCGCCGACGGGTGCTGGAACTGATCTGGGACAGCCATTCGCCGATCGGCGCCTACGACCTGATCGACAAGCTGAGCCGCGCGCGCGCCGATGAGGGCGAGGAGTCGCGGGTGGCGCCGCCGACGGTCTACAGGGCGCTCGATTTCCTGATCGAGCAGGGCCTCGTGCACCGGATCGAGAGCCTGAACGCCTTTGTCGGCTGCGCCGAACCGGAACGGCCGCATCGCGGGTATTTTCTGATCTGCGAGGGCTGCGGCGCCGCCCACGAGCTTGCCGGCGGCGCGCTCGACCGAGAACTGCGCAGCTACGCCGAAAACCTGGATTTCCAGGTGCGGCGCATCACCATCGAAGTGGCCGGGCTCTGCGCCGACTGCCGCGAGCCGGCCGAGGCCTGACCGACACAGCATAGCGTCTCCCTGGAGCCTTCATATGTCCGACGACACAGCCCCTCCCTCCCCGCTGGAGCGGATGCCGGTCTCCATCCTCACCGGCTTTCTCGGCAGCGGCAAGACCACCTTGCTGAAGGCGTTGCTGGCCCATCCGGGCATGAACCGGGTCGCGGTCATCATCAACGAGTTCGGCGAGATCGGCCTCGACCACTCTCTGATCGAGAGCGTCGACGAGGACGCGATCCTGCTGAACTCTGGCTGCCTCTGCTGCACGGTGCGCGGCGACCTGTTGGATACGATGAAGTCGCTCTACAAGCGCCGGGCCAAGGGCGAGGTTGCGGATTTCGACCGGGTGGTGATCGAGACGACCGGCCTAGCCGATCCGGCACCGATCCTCCATACCATGATGTCCGACGGTTTCCTGGTGACCCGTTTCACCCTGGACGGGGTGGTCACCGTGGTCGACGCGGTCAACGCGATGAGTCAGTTCGACCGGCAGTTCGAGAGCGTGAAGCAGGCCGCCGTGGCCGACCGCATCGTGCTGACCAAGACCGACCTGGTTTCCGATGCGGCGGCGGCGCAGACCGAGGAGCGTCTCAAGGCGATCAATCCGGCCGCGCCGGTGCTCCGCGTGGTCAACGGTGACGTCGACCCGGCCGACCTGTTCAACGCCGGGCTCTACAATCCGATGACCAAGTCCTCCGACGTGCAGCGCTGGCTGAAGGAGGAGGCGTACCGGGACACCGAGGGACACGTCTATCACCGCGACGGCGAGGACGGGCACCGCCACCATCACGGGCACGGTCATGACCACGATCATGGGCACGATCACGGCCATCACCACCACGACGTGAACCGGCACGACGATCACATCCGGGCGTTCTGCCTGACCTTCGACGAGCCGTTTCCCTGGAACAAGATCGCGCCGGCCCTGGACATGCTGGTGCAGACCCACGGCGCCAACCTGCTGCGGATGAAGGGAATCCTGAACGTGGTGGAGATCGACCAGCCGGTCGTGGTCCACGCCGTCCAGCACCTGTTTCACCCGCCGGCCAAGCTCGAGGCCTGGCCCGACGACGACCGCCGCTCCAAGCTGGTGATCATCGCCCGCGACATGGAGCAGGACCAGATGACCCGGATTTTCAATTCCTACCTGGCGCTGGAATTCGCCTGACGCGACCGCGTCAGTTCGCGACCACCAGACCCGCCGTGCCCATGATGGCCAGCCCGCCGCTCTCCGGGACCGGCCGGGCCTGGATCAGGACGCGGTACCCCCAACCGTCGCCCGCCTTGCGCATGTAGGAGGCGGTGAACTCGCCGGCCGGATTGGTCCGGAACTCGTCCTCCGAGAAGCCCGAGACGTCCTCTTCGAACCAGAACGCCACCTTCTCCGTCAGATCCGCAACGTCGCCGTATTTCGAGACGACGAAGCAGTGGGACGGCCTGAGCGACACGACCAGCACGTCGTGTTCGCCGTCGTAGCTCCAAACGGTGCCGGGCTTACCCTGAAGCCACGGCGCCGCCACCCGCTCGGAAAGCCGTGTCATGCCGTCCTCCGGGATGGGCAACTCCCCGTGCGCCGCCGGCATGCAGCGGGTCAGGAAAGCCTCCAGGAAGACCTTGTTGTGGGCGACCCCACGATCGGAGGCGTGGGCTGCGAATGCCCCCAGGCCGAGGCTCAGGGCCAGAGCGACAGACAGCGCGCGGATCATGGTCTTCTCCCTCAGGTTCCCGGCATCACCAGGTAGAGCACGACCGGCAGCGAGACGAAACTGAACAGGGTCGACAGCACCACCGCGCCCGCCAGGGTCTCGGGCGAGCGACCGTAGCGCAGGGCGAACAGGTAGGTGAACACCGCCACCGGCAGGGACGACTGGATGATCAGCACGCCCGCCATCACCGGCGGCAGGGCGAAGGCCCAGGCGGTCGCCGTGCCGATGCCGAAGCCGAGCACCATGCGCGTCACCGCCACCGCCAGGCTCTCTCCAAGAGACGAGATCCGGAGCTGGGCGATCGAAACGCCGAGTGCGATCAGCATCACCGGGATCGTCACTCCGGCCAGGAGCTGGGTCGTCTTGGCGATCGGTTCGGGAACGGACACCTCGAGGCTCATCACGATCAGGGCCAGGATCAGCGCATAGGCCACCGGCGAGGTCAGCAGCAGGCGGAACGACGCCTTGCCGGCGGCGATGGCCACGCCGACCGTGAACTGCAGCACGATCATCACCGCGAAGAACGACACCGCGAAGCCGAGCCCGGCCTCGCCGAAGGCGAACAGACAGACCGGCAGGCCGATATTGCCGCAGTTCGGGAACATCAGCGCCGGCAGGAACGCCGCTTTCGAAAATCCGGCGATCATCAACCACAGCAGCCCGACCACGGCGAAGCCGGCAATGGCCGTCAGCGACGCCGCCGCCATAAGGCCGAAATCGGCGAGCGACACGTCCAGCCGGGTCAGCGTGTCGAACACGATGCAGGGCGTGCCGATATTGACGGTGAGCCCGGTGACCGTCTCGCTGTCGAACGGGCGGTCCATGCGTCGCCAGACCCACCCGATCGCCGCGCAGGCGAAGACGGGCGAGACGAGCGCGAGAAGATCGAGCAGGATCAGCAAGGAGGCTCTCCGACGGGAAAGCCCCTGCATATCGGAAGGCCGCGTCGGCGTCACGCGGTTCGCTGCAGTGCAGCGAGGGCTAGGGCACCCGGCCCCGGGCGCCAACACCCGTTCCAGCCGGGTACTTGCCAAACGGCGCGGCCTGCGTCACCAGTGCTCCAGCAATCCGACCGCAGCAGGAGAGGCGCATGATTTTCTACGAGCCGGGACAGCACAAAGAGCACGGGTTCAGCCACGATCCGTTCAAGGCCTTCTGCAGCCCGCGCCCCATCGG
The DNA here is from genome assembly GCA_048983575.1 of Thalassobaculum sp. Lineage (GTDB taxonomy): Bacteria > Pseudomonadota > Alphaproteobacteria > Thalassobaculales > Thalassobaculaceae > Thalassobaculum. The sequence goes on from JBLZTD010000001.1 coordinate 4,397,490, forward strand.
CTGGATCGGTTCGATCGACGACCAGGGGCGCACCAACCTCGCGCCCTACAGCTTCTTCAATGCCATGGCGTCCAATCCGCCGCAGATCGTGTTCGGCACCGGCAGCCGGCCTGACGGCAGCAAGAAGGACAGCCAGCTCAACATCGAGCAGACCGGCGAGTTCACCCTCAGCATCGTCGCCCACGCGCTGAAGGACGACATGAACAAGAGCTCGGCCGCCCTGCCGCACGGCGAGAGCGAGTTCGAGTCCGCTGGGATCGAGGGTGCCGCCTCGCGCCTGATCAAGCCGCTGCGGGTCGCCAAAGCGCCGATCGCCTTTGAGTGCGTCTACAAGCAGACCATCGAGATGGAATCCTGGGACTCCTCGCACAAGAACTTCATGCTGATCGGCAAGGTGATCGGCATCCACGTCGCCGAAGACGTGATCGTCGACGGCAAGGCCGACGTCACGAAGTGGCAGCCGGTCTCACGGCTCGGCTACTACGATTACGCGACGGTGACCGAGGTCTTCGAGATGTTCCGTCCGGAAGGGGCGCCCGGGCCAACCTGAGTAGTGATTTCCGCAGACGTTCCCAGTTAGGAGCGTCTGCGGAACGGATCGGTGGGCGAGTGCCTTCTCTATACGGTCAGCACCAGCTTGCCCGTCACCGCCCGCGCCGACAACGCCGCCAGCGCGTCCCGCGCCTTCTCCAGCGGATAGGTCTCGCTGACCAGCGGGGTGATCTTGCCGGCGGCGTGCAGGTCGAACAGGGCCGCGAAATTGGCGGCATCCACATCCGGTACGTTGCGGCGGAACTGGCCCCAGAACACGCCGACGACCGAGCAGCCCTTGAGCAGCGTCAGGTTCGCCGGCACCTGCGGGATCTCGCCGCTGGCGAAGCCGACGACCAGGTAGCGGCCGTTCCAGGCCATCGACCGAAGGCTCGGCTGCAGCAGGTCGCCGCCGACCGGATCGTAAACGACGTCAACGCCCCGGCCTCCGGTGATCTCCTTCAGGCGGTCGCGGAATCCCTCCTCGGTGTAGTTCACAAGCTCGTCGGCGCCCTGTTCCTTCGCCACGGCGAGCTTTTCCGCCGTGCTCGCCGCCGCGATGACCTTGGCGCCGAGCGCCTTGGCGATCTGGATCGCCGCGACCCCGACGCCGCCGGACGCCCCCAGCACGAGCAGCGTCTCACCCGGCTGGATCGCCGCCCGCTGGACCAGGGCATGGTAGGAGGTGCCGTAGGTGATGGCGAAGCCAGCGGCCGTCACCTCGTCCATGCTCTCAGGACGGCGCATCAGCCGATCCGGGGTGGTGACGATCTCTTCGGCGTATCCGCCCCAGATCGTCGTCGCGATCACCGGGTCGCCGACCGCGAACCCGGTCACATCCGGAGCAACCTCGGACACCGTACCGGCGACCTCGCCGCCCGGCGAGAACGGCGGCTCCGGCTTGAACTGGTATTTGCCCTGGGTAATCAGCACGTCGGGAAAGTTGACCCCGCAGGCGGCGACTTTCAGGCGGACCTGCCCCGGCTCCAGCGGCTTCGACGCCACCTCTTCGACCACGAGATCGTCGATCGAGCCATAGGCCTTGCACAGCACGGCGCGCATGGTTTTCTCCCCGCTAGTGTTCATGTGACGGTGGGCGGTCTGACGGTTGCGCGAGCGAGTGTGCCTCAGGCCGCGGTGACCCGATAGGCGCAACGGCGCCCACCGGCGAGAACATGGTCGATGCGCTCCACCACCGCATCCCGGCCGAGCGCCTCGCGGAACACGGCCAGTTCCGACCGGCACAGGGCCTGGCATTTGGCGGCGGCGGCACAGATCGGACAGTGGTTTTCGATCAGCAGCAACGAGCCGTCCTCCTCCTGCCGCCATTCGGCCATATAGCCTTCGCGCTCGCGCAGGTCGGCGAGCCGCGCCACCCGCTGCTCGAGCGTTGACGCGTCGGAGGTCGCCGCGACATAGGCCAGTCGCTGCTCGCTCTCCCGGCGCGCAATCAGCCGGTCGAGGCCGTCATCGCCGAACTCCGCCCGCACCGCGTCCAAAAGGCCTACCGTGAGGTCGGAGTGCCGATCGGGGAACCGCGCATGCCCGGCTTCGGTCAGGCGCCACAGCCGCTTCGGGCGGCCACGGCCCGCGCGCTGATCCTCGAACGCGACCAGCCCATCGCCTTCCAGCTTGACCAGAAGCTGCCGTACCGCCTCGCTGGTCACGCCGAACGCGCCGCTCAACCCGGCGATGCTCTCCGGCCCGCGCGTCTTCAGGCGGAACAGAATGCGGTCCACCGTCGTGTCGGACATGTCGGACACCCGTTTAGCCAAGTTACCCCTTGTAAATAGAGGTTTCGCGGTCGGATTTCCACAGGGTGATCTGTGTCGCGGGTGGACCGACCGCCGGCGGAACAGCTACGAAAGGCTTTCGCAGCCGGAACCACTTAAATATAACAAGAAAAAATTTGCTAAAATAGGGAACGCCGACGCCATGACCGATCGGGACGAGGACCGACTGCTGCGATGGGGTGATCTGCTGGGCCCCGGTTACCGCATCCCGACGATCATGATCGGTCTCGGCATTCTGCTGAACGCGATCAACTTCTTCGTTTTCTCGGCTCTCGCACCGAGCGTGGTGCGCGACATCGGCGGGCTGGAGCTTCTGCCCTGGGCGACGACACTCTACGTCGTCAGCTCTATCGTCTCCTCCGCTGCCGGCGGCCTGGTCCGCTCGCGCATCGGAGCGCGCCGGGCCCTCACCATCTCCATCATCGGCTTCGCCGCCGGATCTGCGGCCATCGGCCTCGCCCCGACCATGCCCTGGCTGCTGGCCGCCCGGGTCCTGCAGGGGCTGGGATCGGGACTGCTGGTCGCCAATTCCCATGGGCTGATCCGCGACATCTATCCTGCCAAGAGCTGGGCCAGGCTGTTCGCCGCGGTGTCGGGCACCTGGGGGATCGCCGCCCTGTCCGGCCCGCTGATCGGCGGAATCTTCGCCGAGCTCGAGGACTGGCGCTGGGGGTTCTTCGCCATGGTTCCGGTCTCCGGCGTGTTCCTGGTGCTCGTGCTGCGATCCGTCACCGACCGGGAGCACGAGGACAAGGGCGGCCTGACCCCGGTGTTCCGGCTCGCCCTGATCGGCCTCGCCGCCCTGCTCGTCGGCGCGACGGGCAAGGGCGCCCATGCCCACGAGGAAGTGGCGCTGACCGCCGCCGCCCTGCTCGCCCTCGTCGCCGCCGTGATCTGGGAGCGCCAGTCCGCCAGCCCGATCTTCCCGCGCGACATGTTCCGGCCCTCGACGCCGCTGGGCGCCGGCGCCTGTTTCTTCTTCTTCGTCTCCATGGGCACGGTGGCGACCGGCGTCTATGGGCCGTACTTCCTGCAGCTCCTGCACGGCGTCCCACCGCTGGCCGCCGGGTACACCGTCACCATCCAGTCCCTCAGCTGGACCACGGCGGCGATCGTGCTGTCCGGCCTTGCCGGGGTCCGCGCCCGGATCGCCATCGTCGCCGGCCCGATCATCACCGCGACCGGTTGCCTCGGCACCGTGCTGTTCCTGCCCCAGGGGCCGCTGCCGCTGGCCGTGCTGTCGATCGCGGTGCTCGGTTTCGGCATCGGGACGGCCTGGGGCCACGTCGCCAAGCGCGTCTTCGACGCCGCCGGAGAGGCGGATCGGGACCGGGTCGGCTCCACCATGCCCACCATGCAGTCCCTCGGGATGGCGTTCGGCGCGGCGGCGGTCGGCGTGGTCGGCGACCGGGTCGGCCTGTCCGGTACGCCGGAGACCGAGGTGATCGAGGCGGCGGCCCGATGGACCTATCTCGCCTTGCTGCCGGCGGTCGGCCTCGGCATCCTCGGCGCGATGGGTAACGCGCTGCGCGCGATCCCGGAAAACCGCTGATCCGCCTTGGACCAAGATCCGCCCTCGACGGTTGGCTCCACCATTCGCCACGATCTTGTTAGAATGAGCAAGCCAAAACCCGGAGTTCCCGATGATCGCGCTCAGCGTCAACCTCAACAAGGTCGCGACCCTTCGCAACACCCGGCCGCATGACGATCCGAGCGTGGTCCGGGCGGCCCGGACGGTGCTCGATGCCGGGGCTGCAGGAATCACGGTCCATCCGCGCCCCGACGCCCGGCACATCCGCGAGCAGGATGTCCTGGACCTCGCCGAGGTCGTTAAGGAACCGGCCTATGCCGGACGCGAATTCAACATCGAGGGCTATCCGGACGATCGGTTCCTGGAGCTGATTCGCCGGGTGAGGCCGGATCAGGTGACGCTGGTGCCCGACGCGCCGGACCAGGCCACGTCGGATCACGGCTGGGACCTGCCGGCGCAGCACAATTTCCTGGCGCCGATCGTTGCCGGCCTGAAGGATCTCGGCTGTCGGGTCTCCCTCTTCGCCGACGCGGAACCCGCGGTCGCGGAAGCCATGGCGAAGACCGGAGCCGACCGGATCGAGATCTATACCGGCCCCTATTTCGAGACCTTCGGCACGCCGGAGAACGAGGCCGTCCTGAAGGCCGTGACCGACACCGCCGCCGCCGCCCGTGACCTCGGCCTCGGCGTCAATGCCGGCCATGATCTGACCCTGGAGAACCTGCCCACCCTGGCGCGGGCGGTACCCTGGATCGACGAGGTCTCCATCGGCCATCACCTGATCGGCGAAGCCCTTTGGATGGGCCTGGACCGGGTGGTGAAGGCCTATAAGGACTGTCTCGCCGTCGCCGACTAGGCGCCCTCTGGCTGAGGCCGACGGGCGCCCTATGTCAGGGCCATGATCGAGATCGTCTGGTTCAAACGGGATCTGCGGGTGAGGGACCACCGTCCGCTGGCGGCCGCCGCGGCAACGGGACGTCCGGTCCTGCCGCTCTACATCGTCGAGCCCGGCCTGTGGGCCGAACCCGACATGTCCCGTCGTCACTGGGCGTTCATCGCCGAGTCCCTCGACGAGCTGAGACGGGAGCTTGCGGAACGAGGCGCTCCGCTGGTCGTCCGGACCGGACCGGCGACGGAGGTGCTGGGCGACATCAACGCGCGCTGTCCGGTGTCGGGCCTCTGGAGCCACGAGGAGACCGGCGGGGCCTGGACCTACGCCCGCGACCGGGCGGTCGCGGCCTGGGCGCGGCGGAACGGCATCCGCTGGACCGAGCGTCCCCAGCACGGGGTGATCCGCCCGCTGCGGGATCGCGACGGATGGGCACGGCGTTGGGACCGGTTCATGGAGGAGCCGGTGACGCCGCCCCCGAGCCGGCTCGTCCAGGTTCCCGACTTCGATCCCGGCGCGATCCCGACTGCCGACGATCTCAAGCTGGCCGACGATGGATGCGCGTACCGGCAACCCGGCGGCAGCCGCGCCGCTTCAGACCTGCTCGACGGGTTTCTGCGCCACCGCGGCGAGACCTACCAGCGTGCCATGTCCAGCCCGCTGACGGCGGAGAATGCGTGCTCGCAACTCAGCCCGCATCTCGCCTGGGGCACGCTTTCCATGCGGGAGGCGACGCAGGCCGCGTGGGGCCGCATGGCAAGTCTGCGGGGGCTGCCGCGCGAGGAGACCGGACTCTGGCCCGGCGCCTTGAGGTCGTTCGTCGGGCGGCTGCACTGGCACTGCCACTTCATCCAGAAGCTGGAGAGCGAGCCGGCGATCGAGTACCGCGACCTGCATCCGGCCTATGCGGGGTTGCGGGACGTCGATCCGGATCGTCACGCCGCCTGGGCCGAGGGGCGCACCGGCCTGCCGTTCGTGGACGCCTGCATGCGCGCGCTGTCAGCGACCGGCTGGCTGAATTTCCGCATGCGGGCGATGCTGGTCAGCGTCTCCAGCTATCAGCTCTGGAACCACTGGCGCGAGCCGGGTCTACATCTGGCCAGGCTTTTCACCGACTTCGAGCCCGGCATCCACTGGAGCCAGGTCCAGATGCAGTCGGGCAGCACCGGCATCAACACGGCCCGCATCTACAATCCGATAAAGCAAGGCCGCGACCACGATCCGGACGGAACGTTCGTGCGGCGCTGGGTGCCGGAACTGGCCGCGGTCCCCGCGCCTGTCATACACGAGCCCTGGAAGCTCTCGCCGCTGGAACGCAAGGATCTCGCCCTGTCCTACCCGGAGCCCGTGGTCGATCCGGTGGCCGCCGCCCGCGCAGCACGGGAACGGATTTGGTCGGTTCGGCGCGGCGACGCCTACCGGGCTGCAGCCGACGCGATTCAGGACCGCCACGGCAGCCGGAAGAGCGGGCTGCCGCCCACCGCGTCGCGGCGCCGGAAACCACCGAGCGACCGGCGTCAGGCAAGCCTGGACATCTGAGCGCGTCGCCGATGGCCCACCGCAAGACGTCATTGCCGACCAAGACCTGCGCCGCCTGCGGCCGCCCCTTCGCGTGGCGGCGGAAATGGGCGCGCGACTGGGAGCAGGTCCGCTACTGTTCCGAGCGCTGCCGCCGAGACCGTGGCCGGTTGCCGCAGACGCCGGCAAAGGGATAGCGTGGACGCCCAACCGGAGGGTTCCCGATGACCGACCGTCCCGTCCCGCAGTCCGGCGCCGAAGGCGCGCTGCCGAAACTGTTCACGCCGATCACCCTGCGCGGCGTGACCGCGCGCAATCGGGTCATGGTCTCGCCCATGTGCCAGTACCATTCGGTGAACGGCTCGCCGACCGACTGGCACATGATGCATCTGGGACGGCTCGCCGTCGGCGGTGCCGGGATTCTGTTCGGCGAGGAGACCGCCGTCGAGGCGCGCGGCCGCAAGACCCATGAATGCGCCGGGCTTTGGAACGACGCTCAGATCCCGCACTACGCGCGCCTGACCGACTTCATCCGCCAGCAGGGCGCGGTGCCGGCGATCCAGATCGGCCACTGTGGCCGCAAGGCCGGCTGCCACGGCGCGGTGAAGGACTGGGCGCCGCTGACCGAGGCCGACGCCGCCGAGGGCCGGCCGCCCTGGCAGGGGCTGGCGCCGAGCCCGATCCCCTACGGTCCGGGTTTCATGGCGCCGAAGGAGATGGACGCGGACGACATCCGTGACGTGATCGACGCCTTCGGCGATGCCGCCCGCCGCGCGGTCGATGCAGGCTACGACATCATCGATGTGCACGGCGCCCACGGCTACCTGCTGCACCAGTTCCTCTCGCCGATCACCAACAGGCGCACCGACGGCTATGGCGGCGACCGCGCGGGGCGGATGCGGCTCCTGCTGGAGGTGACCGAGCGGGTCCGCGCCGTCTGGCCCCAGGACCGGCCGGTCTTCGTGCGGTTCTCCGTGGTCGACGGCAAGGGTGGGGTCTGGGGCCTGGAGGACAGCCTGGCCCTCGCCCGGGCGCTGAAGGAGCGGGATGTCGACGTGCTCGACATTTCGTCGGGCGGCATCGGCGGCGAGACCGACATGCCCGCCCTGCCGCGCACCCCCGGCTACCACGTCCCCTTCGCCGAGCGCCTCCGCGCCGCCACCGGCCTGCCGGTCGTCGCCGTCGGCATGATCACCGATCCGCGCCACGCCGAGGACATCCTCCAGAGCGGGCGGGCCGACATCATCGCCCTCGCCCGCGAGTTCATCTGGAACGCCGACTGGGCGGCCCATGCGGCCAAGGCGCTCGGCGTCCCCGGCGCCAACCGGCTGATGCCGGAGGAGTACGCCCACCGGCTCGACCTGCGGGACCGCCAGCAGGCCATGAGCTTCAACCGGCCGGGCCCGGAGAGCGCGGCGGCGTTCGCGGCCCTTCTCGGCGACGCAGGCGACGACATGGGGGCCGACGCCGCGCGATGAGCCGTTACCTCGTCGGCCGTCTGACCCAGACCCTCGTCGTCCTGCTCCTGCTGTCGGCGGCGACCTACGGTCTGCTCGGCCTGATGCCCGGCGACCCGATCGACCTGATGGCCGGCGCCGACCCCGACATCACCCCGGCCGACATCGCCCGGCTCAAGGCGCTGTACGGGCTCGACCGACCGATCTGGGAGCGCTACCTCACCTGGCTCTCCGCCGCCCTGCAGGGCGATTTCGGCTATTCCCGGCTCTACGCCCAGCCGGTCCTGGACATCGTCGCCGACCGGCTGCCGACCACGATCCTGCTGATCGGCCTGTCCCTGGCCGTCGCACTCGCCGTCGCCTTCCCGGCGGCGATCGTCGCGGCCCGCAACCCCGGTGGGCTGGTGGACCGGACGATCAACCTGCTCTGCTTCGCCGGGATCTCGGTGCCGCCGTTCTGGCTGGCCCTGCTGCTCATCATCCTGTTCGCCGTGGTCCTCGGCTGGCTGCCGGCCGGCGGCATGTCCTCCTCGTCGGGCGACGGCGGCGTTCTCGACCGCGCCCGCCACCTGATCCTCCCGGTCCTGACCCTGTCGGCCGCAACCGTGGCAGCCTATACCCGCCATCTCCGCTCGGCCCTGATCGAGGTCCTGGGCGAGGACTTCATCCGCACCGCCCGGGCCAAGGGCGTGTCCGAGCATCGGGTGATGACCCGCCACGCGCTCCGCAACGCGCTGCTGCCCGTGGTCACCCTGGTCGGACTCGACCTCGGCTCTCTGGTCTCCGGCGCGCTGATCACCGAAACGATGTTCTCGCAGCTCGGCATGGGCAAGACGATCTACGACGCGGTGATGGGCAACGACTACAACCTCGCCCTGGTCGGCCTGCTGACCGCCGCCGCGGCGACCCTGATCGGCAATCTGGCCGCAGACATCGCCTATGCCCAACTCGACCCCCGCATCGTCTACCGGGCGGAGCCCGGATCGTGAGACGCCTGCTGCGCGATCCGGTCGCCCTGGCGGCGCTGCTCGTCCTGGTGCTCCTGGCGCTGGCGGCTGTCTGCGCGCCGCTGGTCGAGGCGGCCCTGGGCATGGACGCGGACTCGGTGGACCTGTTCAACCGTCTGTCTCCGCCCTCGCCCGAGCATCCGCTCGGAACCGACGAACTGGGCCGCGATCTGTTGCTGCGTCTGCTCGAGGGTGGACGGGTGTCCCTCGCCGTCGGCCTGTCGGCGGCGCTGGTGGCCTCGGCCATCGGCACGCTGATCGGTCTCGCGGCCGGCTATGTCGGGGGTCGGACCGACGCCGTGCTCATGCGCGTCGCCGACGGGGTGATCGCGCTGCCGCTGCTGCCGCTGCTGATCGTGCTCGCCGCCGTGGACCTCTCCAAGCTCGGCCTGCCCCCGGACGTCGCCCAGTCGGAAACCACATCGCTGGTGCGTCTGGTGGTGCTGGTCTCCCTCGTCGGCTGGCCCGGTGACCGCGCGGCTTGTGCGCGCCTCCACCCTCAGCCTGCGCAAGCGAGAATTCGTCGAGGCAGCCCGGGCGCTCGGCTACACGCCCTGGCGGATCGCCCTGCGCCACGTGCTCCCCAACGCGATGGCACCGATACTGGTCGCCGCCACCCTGTCGGTCGGCAACGTGGTGCTTTTCGAGAGCGTGCTGTCTTTCCTCGGCCTCGGCATCCGCCCGCCGACGCCCAGTTGGGGCAACATGCTGACCGGCGCGCAGGAACTGATCTGGGAGTCGCCGCGGCTGGCGATCTGGCCCGGCGTACTGATCTTCGCGACGGTCGTCAGCGTCAATCTGCTCGGCGACGCCCTGCGCGACGCCCTGGACCCGAGGACGGCGCGGCGGTAGCCCCGCGTACGCGGGCCGCGACGGCAATCGCGCGCGTTGACGCGGGCCGGTCGGCTCACCACTCTTCTGGAATGATTCGCCCCCTCGCCCTCATGCTCCTGCTCGCGCTCCCGCTCGGTCTCGCCGGCTGCGAGGAGGAACCGACGGCGACCCAGCCGCAGAACCAGCGGGCGGGCCTGCCGCCGAAGGGGCCGGAGTACACCGGCGACCTGTGCGCGGTGGTCCGCAACCGGGCGCCCTTCACCGTCACCGGCCGCATCGAGCTCAAGGATGGCCAGCGCGCCACCTTCCGTCTGGCCCGCAACAAATCGACCCGGCTGTGTCTCAGCGGGACCACGTTCGGCAACTACACGGTGACCCTGGTGGTGACGAATTTCGTCACCATGCCGATCTTCAGTTGCTACACGACGGTCAACGAGGCGATCGAGATCTTCGCCCGGCCGAACGGCGACGGCTTCACCTATTCAGCGACCTGCCGTTAAGGGCGGCTCTCAGGCCGCCTTCTCCCCCAGCACGGTCTCGACCAGCTGGGTCCAGTAGCTCGCCCCCCAGGTCAGGACCTCGTCGTTGAAGTCGTAGCCCGGGTTGTGCAGGCCCTCGCCCGGACCGGCGGGACCGTTGCCGATCCAAACATACGCGCCCGGCTTCTTCTGCAGCATGTAGGCGAAATCCTCGCCGCCCATGCTCGGCTGCAGGTCGCCGATCACGTTCTCGGCACCCATCAGGCCGGCGGCGACGTCGGCGGCGACCACCGTCTCGGCCTCGCTGTTGACCGTCGCCGGATAGCCGTAGCGGAAGTCCAGTTCGCCGCTGCCGCCATTGGCCGCCGGGATGCCCTCGATGATGGCCCGCATCCGCTCCTCGGCGACCTTCATGACCTCCTCGGAATAGGTCCGAACGGTGCCCCGAAGCACGACCGAGGGAGGGATCACGTTATAGGCGTCGCCGGCGTGGATCTGGGTGACCGAGACGACAAGGCTGTCCACCGGGTGGGTGTTGCGGCTGGCGATCGCCTGCAAAGCGCCCACCACTTGGCTGGCGATGACGATCGGATCGACAGTCTGGTGCGGCATGGCGGCGTGGCCGCCCTTGCCGTGAATGACGGCATCGAAGACGGCGGTGCCCGCCATCATCGGCCCGGGCATCACCGCGAGCTTGCCGACCTCGAGGCCGGGCCAGTTGTGCATGCCCCAGACGCTTTCCACCGGGAAATCGTTCGAACAGCCCCTCCTCGATCATCACCCGGCCGCCGCCGCCGCCCTCCTCGGCCGGCTGGAAGACGAAATACACGGTGCCGTCGAAATTGCGGGTCTCGGCCATGATATTTCGCCGCGCGCGAGCAGCATCGTCGTATGCCCGTCATGACCGCAGGCGTGCATCTTGCCCTCGATCTTGGACTTATAGGGCACATCGTTCGCCTCGTAGACCGGCAGGGCGTCCATATCGGCACGCAGGGCGATCGCCCGCCCGTTGTCGGTCCGTCCCACCAGCCTGCCGACCACGCCGGTCTTCGCGAGGCCGCGATGCACCTCGATGCCGAATTCCTCGAGCTTTTTGGCGACGAAGTCGGAGGTCATAACCTCCTCGAAGCAGAGCTCCGGAATCTCGTGCAGGTACCGGCGCCACTCGGTCATGTCGGCATGGAAATCGGCGATGCGGTTGATGATGGGCATGGCAGAAAACTCCCGTTTCGATCCGGCCAGATTAGGCGCGTCCGAAGGCGGTGTCATCCACGCTGCGGGGCAACAAAGTGCTGAAGCGGGAGCACGGACCGAACGGTCATCCAGGCTGCTGTCGACGTCTACGGCGTCATGGTCGGGCCAAGGGCCCTGCGCTCAACCTTGCCGCCCGTCACCGGGATGCCGTTCTTCACCACCATGCGGTGGTTCTCCCGGCGCGAAACCCGGGTGATGTCGGCCAGCGGGTCGCCGTCGACAATCAGCAGGTCCGCCGCCTTGCCCTCGGCGACGGTGCCGCGGTCGGCGAGGCGCATCAGGTCGGCGCCGTTGCGGGTCGAGATGGTGATCGCGTCCATCGGGCTGATCCCCGTCTCCTCGACCATGTATTCGAGCTCGAGCGCATTCTCGCCGTGCTTGTTGTACGGCGTGCCGGCGTCGGTCCCCATGGCGATCTTGCCGCCGGCCTCATAGAACATGCGGATGGATTTGACGTGCTCGACGGTCACCCGCTCGCATTTCTCCACCGCATAGGCCGGCACGCCGTTGTCCTTGTTGGCGATGATGTTCTTCACCGCCGCCAGGGTCGGCACCAGATAGGTGCCGCGCGCCGTCATCTCCTCGACGCACTCCTCGGTCATGAAGATGCCGTGCTCGATCAAGTCGATGCCGCCGCGCACCGCATTGAGGATACCCTCCGACCCCTGGGCGTGGCTGGCGCAAGTGCGGTGGAACCGATGCCCCTCGGCGATGCCGGCCGAGATCTCCTCGAAGGTGTAGTGCGCATCCTCGGGGTTCACGCCGGGGGTCATCACGCCGCCCGTGGCCATCAGCTTGATCAGGTCGGATCCGGCGTGGATCTGTTCGCGCACCGCCTTGACCACCTCGTCCGGCCCGTCGGCGATCCGGCCGTTGCGGTTGCCGTGCCCGCCGGTCATGCAGATCACCTTGCCGGAGGCGCGGATGGTCGGACCGAGCTGGCGGCCGTCGTTGCAGGCATCGCGCACCGCGAACTCAAGATAGTCCTTGCCGCCGCAGTCGCGGATCGCCGTGACGCCGCCGCGCAACGTCATCTGCGCATTGTCGAGCGCCTTCATGGTAATCTGGCTCTCACGAAGCGCGATCATCGACGCCCAGGGATTACCCTCGGCGCCATAACAGAGGTGAACGTGACAATCGATCAGGCCGGGAAGCAGCGTACCGCCGGACGTATCGACGCGGTCGCCCTCGAAGCCGGCGAACTCGCCGAGCGGCGCGATTCTCTTGATGCTCGCGCCCTCGACCAGCACGCCGTGATCCTCGAGAACAATGCCGGCGCCATCGATCACGCGTCCGCCGGAATACAATGTGGCCATTCAGGACTCTCCTGCAAAACGTTCAAGCGCCCCCGCTTATCCGATCCGACCGCCGAGGAACAGGCCCCGTCGCTCACTCACCTGTCGCACAGACCGGCGCTTGGCCTTGGTCCCGGATATCGTCTAGCGTCTATCCACCGTGGGTTGGCGACCGGTCCGCCGATCGAACCTGCATCGGTGGGCGGAGATGAACTGTGACAAAAGACACACCAACGGTCATTGGCAGCACCGCACGCCTCATCGACTGGCTGATCGCGGCGGCGGTGACGGCGGTCTGCTTCCTGTTCTTCACCAAGATCGGCAATCTTCACGTGCCCGGCCCGGAGCAGCTCGACGACGCCTGGCAGGCGGCGGTGCAGTTCGCCTGGCTGCATAACCTGCAGTTCGGGCGCGACATCATCTTCCCGCACGGCCCTTATGGCGCGTTCTACGCCTCGACCTTCCATCCGGACCTGATCGGTCTGTGGTATCTGATACGCCTGCCGCACGCCCTCGTGCTCGCCATCACGCTGGTGTGGACCCTGCGGGTCTTGGCCCGCGGCCCGGCGGCGGCGCGCCTGCCGGCGACGCTTCTCGCCCTGGTCGCGGCCGGCGCCACCGTCTCGGGCATCGACCCGCTCTGGATCCTGCCGTCGTTCCTGATGATCGCCCTCGCCCTGGACGACGGGCCCACGCCACCGGGACTTCTGGCGCTGCTGGTCCTGGCGATCGCGTTCGCCACCCTGGCCAAGTTCTCGTTCCTCGTCATGGGGGTGACCGCCTTGGTCGCCTGGACCATCGCCGCCGCCTACCGGCGTGACCCGATGGCCCTGCTGGCGCCGCCGCTCTACGCCGCCGTCGTCGCCGGCCTGTGGTGGCTTGCCGGTCAGGAGATGGACGGTTTCGTCGAATGGGTACGCGTGTCCTTCCTGGTCGCCAGCGGCTACGCCGCCGCCATGTCTCTGTCCAGTAGCCGGGAAGATCTGGCGGTCTACGGTGTCCTCGTCCTCGTTCTGCTCTTCGGGGTGTGGGGCGGGTTCCGGCGCGAAACACCCTGGCCGGTCAAGGCAGCCGTCCTTCTCGGCTGGATCGCGATGTTCGCCTTCGTGGCCAAAGCCGGGTTCGTCCGGCACGACGGCCACGCGCTGTTCCCGTTCGGCATGGCTCTCATCGCGGGCGTTCTGCTCGTGGCACGACTGCTTCCCCGGATTGCCGAGCGGCCTAGGCGGCTGGCGGCGCAAACCCTGTGCCTCGTGCTGGCCGCGGGCTGGCTGGTCGAGGCCAACACCCGACTGTTCAACGGCCAGCGCGATCTCATGGCCAAGCTGGCCGAACCCATTCGCCTGGCGCCCGCCCATTACCTGGAGGCCTTGAACGACGTCCTGTCGGAGCAACGGCGCGTGGCGGACTACGCTGCGACCGCGCAGGAGGCCAGACGGCTTCTGGGCGGCCCCCACCCGCGGATCGTCCAGGCCCAGTCGGTGGATGTCTTCTCCGCCAATGCCGGCGCCGCAATCATCGCCGGATTGCCATACCATCCGCGTCCGGTCATCCAATCCTACCAGGCGTATCTGCCGGAGCTCGCCGCGCGCGACGTGGCGCAGGTGCGCGAGAACGGGGCGGCGGCCTATGTCCTGCATCCCTTCAGCGTCGACACGCGACCGATCCTCGCCGACGGCGGACACCTATGGCCGGCGTTCCTGTCGCACTATGATCCGGTCGCCATGGTGCCGCTCGGCCTCGTGATCGAACGTCGGCAAACGCCGCTCAACCTGGAGACTCGAACCGCCTTTGACGGCAAGGTGGCCTTCAACGACTGGGTCGATCTGCCTTCCCGTCAGCCGGGTACCATCGTTCAGATCCAGGGAGATCTCCCGCCGACCGTTATCGGTCGCGCGATGAGTCTGGCGTTCAAGCCGCCGCAGATCACCCTCACCCTGCGACGGGCGGACGGCCGGGAGGAGACGCACCAACTCGTTCCAGGTCAGCTTGGTGCCGGGTTTCCAATCTCTCCAATCCTGACGAACGCAGGTGAGATCAGGGCGCTGTTCGAAAGCGAGGCGGCGGGCGCGCCCGTGACGGCCATCCGCGTCAACGCGGGCTGGGTGCAGCAGGGTTTCTGGTCCGGCCCGTTCTCGCTAACCGTCACCGAGATCCGCCGGCCGGGCCAAGGCTGAAAGCCGGTCTTCGATCTCCGAGCGCCCGGGCAGAGCAGCCATCGCGCCCGGACGCGTGCAGGCGAGGCCGGCGGCCACCGACGCGCGATGCAAGGCGTCCGGCAGGTCCAGCCCGAGATCGAGCGACGCCGCCAGGACGCCGACGAAGGCGTCGCCAGCCCCCACCGTATCCACCGCTTCAACCGCCAGACTGCCGATCCTCCAACCCCGTCCCTGCGGTGTCACGGCGATCGCGCCGTCGCCTCCCAGGGTGACGATGCAGATCAGCTCATGGGCAGACGCCAGGGCACGGGCAGTGACGGCCGGAAGCGCCCTCTCCCCTGCAAGCAGCGCCGCTTCGCCCTCGTTGACGATCAGAATGTCGACCGCCGCCAGGGCATCCGGGCCGAGCGACTGCGCCGGCGCCAGGTTCAGCACGGTGCGTGCACCCGCCGCCCTGGCCGCCTGGAGGGCCGCCACCGTCGCCTCTGCCGGGATCTCCATCTGGCAGACCAGCGTGTCGCCGCCTGCGGGCGCCGCCGCATCGAGCAGGTCGGCCGTGACCGCCATGTTGGCGCCGCTGCCGACAACGATCTGGTTCTCGCCGGAGCGCTCCACCATCACGACCGCCGTGCCGGTGGCGCCGGGCACGGTGGCGACGCCGGAGACATCGCATCCGGCGTTCCGCAGCGCCGCCAACACCGGCTCGCCCAGACCGTCCGCGCCGACGCAGCCGACGAACCGGGTGACGGCTCCCGCCATCGCCGCCGCAGCCGCCTGATTCGCGCCCTTGCCACCCGGAAGTTGGACGATCTCGGAGGTCAGCACCGTCTCGCCGCGGGTTGGGAGCCGGTCCAGGTTGAACAGGAGGTCGAGGTTGAGGGAACCGAAGACGGTGATCATGCAACCCCCAGGACTGGGCCGGTCGGAAAGGTAGCCTGCGCCCTACCGCAGCCGTGGGTTCAGAGCATCGCGCAGCCAGTCGCCCAGCAGGTTCACGCTCAACACCAGTCCGATCAGGGCGAGACAGGGAAAGAAGGTGATCCACCACTCGCCGGAGAACAGGAAGTTGTTGCCGATGCGGATCAGCGTCCCGAGGCTCGGTGTCGTCGGCGGGACGCCCACGCCGAGGAAGGAGAGCGTCGCCTCGGCGATGATCGCGAGCGCGAGACCGATCGTCGCCAGCACCAGCACCGGGCCCATCACATTGGGCAGGATATGGCGCAGCATGATCAGCAGCGGGTGGATTCCGATCACCTTGGCGGCCTGAACATATTCCCGGCTCTTCTCCACCATGGTCGCGCCGCGGGTGACGCGGGCGTATTGCGGCCAATCGGACACGCCGATGGCGAAGATCACGACATAGATGGCGATCTGATCGTGCAGCTCGCGCGGCATGGCGGTCCGGGCGACCCCGTCGATCATCAGGGCGACGAGGATGCCCGGTACGGTGAGCTGAACGTCGGCGACACGCATCACCACGCTCTCGAAGCCGCCGCCGACATACCCGGCCGTCACGCCGAGGCTGATACCGATGACGGCGGACAGGATCACCGCCGCGAACCCGACCAGCAGCGAGATCCGCGCGCCGTAGATCAGGGTGGACAGGATATCCCGGCCCTGATCGTCGGTCCCGAGCAGGTATTGCGGCATCCCGTAATCGGTCCAGGCCGGCGCGGTGAAGCTGTCGCCGAGCGACAGGCTGGCCGGATCGAATGGATTCTGAGGCGCCACCAGCGGCGCGAAGATCGCTGCCAGGAAGTACAGGGCCGTCACGGCGGCGGCGATCATCACGACCGGCGAGCGGGTGAAACTGTACCAGAGGTCGCTGTCCAGAGCGCGGCCCAGCATGCCCTTGGCTCCGCCCTCGCTGTCGGCGCTCATGAGATCCTCCCGGCGGACGTGCCGCGATCGACTTTCAGGCGGGGGTCCACCGCGTAGTAGAGCAGGTCGACGATCAGGTTGATGGTGACGAACACCAGTGCCACCAGCACCAGATAGGCGGACATGATCGGCACATCGGCGAAAGACACAGCCTGGATGAACAGCAGGCCCATGCCCGGCCACTGGAACACGGTCTCGGTGATGATCGAGAAGGCGATCAAGGCGCCGATGTTCAGTCCGGCGATGGTGATGACCGGCACGAGCGTGTTCTTGAGGGCATGGCCGAAATTGATCGCCCGGTTCGACAGGCCGCGGGCGCGGGCGAATTTGATATAGTCCGTGCGCATGACCTCGAGCATCTCGGCCCTGACCAGCCGCATGATCAGCGTGGTCTGGAACAGGCTCAGCGTGATCGCCGGCATGATCAGGGAGCGCCAGCCATCGGCGGTCAGAAAGCTGGTCTTCCACCACCCCAGTTCGACCACCCCGCCACGCCCGAAGGACGGCAGCATGCCGAGAGTCGACGGCGAAGATGTAGATCAGGAAAATGCCGATGACGAAGGTCGGCAGCGAGACCCCGACCAGACTGATCGTCAGGAAGAACCGGGAAAGCCATGAATTTCGGGCGATGCCGCAATACACACCGAGCGGGATCCCGGTGGACAGGGCGAGGATGGCGGAGACCAGGACGAGTTCGAGCGTGGCGGGCATCCGTTCGGAGATCAGATCCGCGACCGGCCGCTGAAGCTGGTAGGAGATCCCGAAATTACCCTGGACCGCGTTGCCGACGAAGCGGGCGAACTGCACCGGAAACGGGTCGTTGAGCCCGAGGCGCTCGCGCAGCTCGGCCCGGTCTTCGCGGCTCGCCTCCTGTCCCACCATGTTGTTCACCGGATCGCCGGCGTAGTTGAACATGGAGAACGACAGGAAGGCGACGGCCAGCATCACGAGGATCGCCTGGACGATCCGGCGGATCAGGAAAGAGACCACTGTGACGCACCCATCCCGAAGATGCGGCCAACCCCGCCGGGGGTCGACCGCGGATATGCTCAAGAGCAGACGGTCCGGCAGCGATGCCGGACCGCCGATTGTGTATCAGGCGCGCCCGATCACTTCATCTGCGCCATGCGGAACGACGGGCTGTCGTTCGGCACGATCGGCAGATCCAGGCCCTCCGCCATGCCCCAGGCGATCACCTGGTGGTGCAGCGGCAGGTAGGCGTTCGACGCCTTCAGGATATCCCACGCCTCGGCGATCATCGCGTCGCGCTTGGCCGCGTCGGTTTCGACTTCCATGGCCTTGGTCAGCTCGTCCAGCCGGGCGTTCGAGAAGCCGGTGAAGTTCCAGCTCCCCTCGGTCGCGGCCAGGTAGGAGAAGACATAGTGGCTGTCCAGGGTCGGCACGCCCCAGCCGAGCATGTAGAAGTCGCTTTCCTTGTTCTGCAGCGACTTGAAGTGGATGCTCTTCGGCGTGGCGTTCAGGTTCACCTTGATGCCGATCTTGGCCAGCATGCCGACGGTCGCCTGACAGATCGCCTCGTCGTTGTTGTAGCGGTCGTTCGGGCAATCGAGCTGGATCCCGAAGCCCTCCGGATAACCGGCCTCGGCCAGCAACGCCTTGGCCTGATCCGGATCGAAGGCGAGCCGCGCGTCCAGCTCTTCGGTGAAGCCGTGCACGCCCGGCGACGTGATGATGCCGGCCGGGAAGGACAGGCCGCGCATGGTCTTCTGCTGGATCGTGTCGATATCGATCGCCCGGTACATCGCCTCGCGGACCTTGGGGTCCTGGAACGGGTTCTTGCCCTTGACGTCCGAGTTGCGGAGCTCGTCCCGGCCGATATCCAGGCCGAAGAAGATGGTGCGGATCTGGTTGATCTGCTGAACCTTCAGGTTCGGCGTCGATTCGATCCGCTTCAGGTCCTGCAGCGGCGGATCGAGCACGTAGTCGACCTCGCCCGACAGCAGGGCCGCGACGCGGGTCGCCGGATTGGAGATCGGCTTGTACACCACCTCGGTGACGTTGGTCTTCGGATCGGTGACGCCCCAACCCCACCAGCCGTCATTGACCTTGAGCACCGTCTCGATGCCCGGATCGCGCTTCTCCAGGATGAACGGGCCCGTGCCGTTGGTGTTGCGCACGGCGTAGGTTTCCTGCTCGCCGGCGTAGTCCTGCGGCTTCTCGACCCCGTGCTCCTTGGACCACTCCTGATCCATGATGCGGATCGAGGTGATCTGGTCCGGCAGGATCGGGTTCGGACCGTCGGTCACGATCTGGACCGTGTAGTCGTCGACCTTGCGCAGCTCGGCGACCGAGTTGATGTAGTTCTTGAAATCCGAGGTCTCGCTCAACGCGCGCTCGAAGGAGAACACCACGTCGTCGGCGTTGAACGGCTGCCCGCCATGGAAGGTCACGCCCTCGCGCAGCTTGAATTCCCAGACGGTCGGCTCGACCGGCGACCAGGAGACGGCGAGCCCCGGGACCTTCTTCAGGTCCTTGTCCCGCAGAATGAGCGCGTCGTAGATCTGCGCGTTCATGGTGCTGGTCGGCCCTTCGTTCTGGGCATGCGGGTCAAGGGTCAGGGCATCGCCCTGGCTCGCCCAGCGGAAAGTCTCGGCATCGGCGGCACCGGACACGGCGGTCGCGAGCGCGACACCGAGACCAAGTGCGTAAGCAAGGTTTTTCATATCGGGATTCCCCTGTTCAGCGTTTCTTCTTCACGCAGTCTCATGCCGGGGGCGGCATGGTTGACGCCTAATCTAGGATCGCGCCCGCCGGGAAACCAGAGGGAAGGTCGCCCGGCGCCGTTGCGGGTCTCCGATCCGCCACCGCCGCTCGACGGCCTGGCCCTATGCCAGCCCTTCCGGCTTGGCCGGGGCGGTCAGCATTGGGCCGTCCGGAATACGCCCCTCCTCGATCCCGTGGCAGGCGACGACGGCGCCATCGTCCAACGGACGGGCCTTCGGGACCTCGGTGCGGCAGCGCTCGTTGGCGAACGGGCACCGCGGATGAAAGGTGCAGCCCGGCGGCGGAGTGATCGGGTTCGGCACCTCGCCCGCCACCGGCGTCCGCTCGCGCCCGCTCATGTCGAGATCCGGAATCGTGTCGAGCAGCAGCCGCGTGTACGGATGGCGCGGCGTGGTGAACAGCGTCTTGGCGGGCGCCACCTCGACCAGCTTGCCGAGATACATCACGCCGACCCGGTCGCTGATGTGATAGACCACGGCCAGATTGTGGCTGATGAACAGATAGGTCAGCCCGAACTCGCGCTGCAGATCCTTCATCAGGTTCAGGATCTGCGCCTGCACCGAGACGTCCAGCGCCGAGGTCGGTTCGTCACAGACCAGGAACTCCGGCTCGGAGGCGAGCGCGCGGGCGATGGAAATCCGCTGACGCTGGCCGCCGGAGAACTCGTGCGGGTACTTCTCGCCGTCCCGCGCCGTGAGCTTCACCGTCTCGAGCAGTTCGGCGACCCGGGCGTCGATGGCCGCCTGTCCGTCGGCGAGACCGAAGGCGCGGATCGGTTCGGCGATGATATCGCGGACCCGCCAGCGCGGGTTCAGGCTGGCATAGGGATCCTGGAAGATCATCTGCAGCCGGCGACGCATCGGCGCCATCTGCTGGCGCGAGAGACCGGCGATGTCGCGGCCCTCGAGTTCGATCGACCCTTCGGTCGGTCCGTACAGGCCGACGATCAGGCGGGCGACCGTGGACTTGCCGCAGCCGAACTCGCCGACCAGGCCGAAGGTCTCGCCCTGGCCGATCTCGAAATCGATGCCGTCGACCGCCCTCAGGACCTGCCTCGGCTGGCGCTCGATCATCCGGTTCAGCCACGGGGCGGAGACGTCGAAATAGCGCTTGAGCCCCTGAACCTTGAGCATGGCGACCTCGTGGCCGCCCGCGTCCCGGATCTTCTCGCGCGCCTCGCGCTTCTTGGCGACAACCTCAGCCATCGTTCCTCTCCAGCAGCGCGTCGGCCTTGGTCTCGGCCACCAGCTTCTTGGACGTCTCAATCGTCCGGCCTTCCTCGCCGTCATACAGCCAGCAGGCCGTCCAGCTATCCTCGACCGGCAACAGGTCGGGGCGCACCGTGCGGCACTTCTCGAAAGCGTGCGGGCAGCGCGGATTGAAGGCGCAGCCCTGCGGAATGTCGGTCAGCCGCGGCATGGCGCCCGGAATCTGTTCCAGACGCTCGTTGTCGTGGCCGATCGACGGGATCGAGCCCATCAGCCCATGGGTATAGGGGTGCTTCGCGTTCTTGATCACCTCGCGGACCGGTCCGATCTCGGCGATCCGTCCGGCATACATCACCGCCACCCGGTCGGCGGTCTCGGCGATCACGCCCATGTCGTGGGTGACCAGCATCACCGCCGTGCCATGCTCGCGGCAGAGCCGTTTGAGCAGGGCGATGATCTGCGCCTGGATCGACACGTCGAGGGCCGTGGTCGGCTCGTCGGCGATGATCAGGCGCGGATTGACGCAGAGAGCGAGGGCGATGACCACGCGCTGGCGCATGCCGCCGGAGAACTGGTGCGGGTACTGGTCGATCCGCCGCTCCGGCGCCGGAATGCCGACCTCGCGCAGCAGGTCGATCGCCCGCTCCCGCGCCTGAGTTGGCGTCATGTCCGTATGGGTCTGAATCGTCTCGACGAGTTGCCGGCCGATCGAATAGAGCGGATTCAGGCTGGTCAGCGGGTCCTGGAAGATCGCCCCGATCTTCTTCCCGCGGATTCGCCGCATCTTCTCGTAGGGCAGATTGTCGATCCGCTCGCCCTCGAGCAGGATCTTGCCCCCGGCGACGCGGCCGGGCGGTTCCAGCAGGCCGATGATGGCGGCCCCGGTCATGGACTTGCCGGCGCCGGACTCACCGACCACGCCCAGCACCTCGCCCTCGTCGATATGCAACGAGATATCGTCCACCGCGGTCAGGGTGCCCCGGCGGGTGGGGAATTCGACGACGAGATTTTCGACTTCGAGCAGGGGCATCAGCGCAGCTTCGGGTTCAGGGCGTCACGCAGCCAGTCGCCCAGGAGGTTGACGGCAAGCACCAGCACGGCCAGTGCGGCTCCGGGGAAGATCGTGATCCACCATTCGCCGGAGAACAGATAGTCGTTACCGACGCGGATCAAGGTGCCGAGCGACGGCTCGGTCGGCGGCAAGCCGACGCCGAGAAACGAGAGGGTCGCTTCGGCGATGATGGCCAGCGCGAGCTGGATCGTGGCGATGACCAGCACCGGCCCGAGCACGTTCGGCAGGATGTGGCGCCACATGATCAGGGTCGGCCGGATGCCGATGACATGGGCCGCCTGGACGTATTCCTTGTTCCGCTCGACCATGGTCGAGCCCCGCACGGTGCGGGCGTACTGCACCCAGTTCGACAGGCCGATCGACAGAATCAGAACCGTGTAGGCCAGGTCGGCCTGGTCCTGAATGTCCATCGCGCCGCGCAGGACGCCGTTGATCAGCAGGGCGATCAGGATCGAGGGGAAGGAGAGCTGGATCTCGGCGACGCGCATGATGAACGCGTCGACCGCGCCGCCGACGAAACCCGAGATCAGGCCGAGGCCGACCCCGAGGATCAGGGACAGGATCACGCTGGCGAACCCGATCAGCAGGGAGACCCGGCTGCCGTAGATGATCGCCGAGAGCACGTCGCGGCCCTGGATATCGGTTCCCAGCCAAAAGCGGGCATCGCCGTATTCCATCCACGCCGGCGGCAGCGAGGCGTCCAGCAGGGTGATCGACGCCAGATCGAACGGATCATGCGGCGCGATCCAGGGGCCGAAAGCGGCCATGAAGAAGAACAGGAACGTGATCGCGGCGGCGACCATGGTCACCGGCGACCGGGTGAAGCTGTGCCAGATGTCGCCGTCGAAGAACCGGCGGATCGAATCGGACCAGCCGCGGCCGGGAGTCATGCGGATCTCAGCCATGGCCCGTCGCCTTTCCGGTATCCACGCGCAGACGCGGATCGACCACATAGTACAGCATGTCGACGATCAGGTTGATCACCACGAAAAAGAACGCGATCAGCATCAGATAGGCCGCCATGATCGGGATATCGACGGTGGTCACCGCCTGCAGGAACATCTGGCCCATGCCCGGCCACTGGAACACCGTCTCGGTGATGATCGCGAAGGCGATGATCGAGCCGAGCTGCAGGCCGGTGATGGTGATCACCGGCACCAGCGTGTTTTTCAGCGCGTGACCGAAATGGACCGCCCGATTGCTCAGCCCACGGGCCCGGGCAAACTTGATGTAGTCGGTCCGCAGCACTTCCAGCATCTCGGAGCGCACCAGGCGCATGATCAGCGTGAGCTGGAACAGGCCCAGGGTGATCGACGGCATGATCAGCGACTTCCAGCCGTCGAGGGTCAGGAAACCGGTGGTCCACCAACCGAGATCAACCACCCCGCCGCGTCCGAAGGACGGCAGCCAGTTGAGCTGCACCGAGAAGACGAAGATCAGCAGGATGCCGATGAGGAAGGTGGGAAGGCTGATGCCGACCAGCGAGATCGACAGGAACAGCTTGGAGAAGAAGCCGTCGCGGTTCAGGCCGGTATAGACGCCCATGGGAACGCCGATCACCAGCGAGAAGATCGCCGACACCAAGGCAAGTTCCAGGGTCGCCGGCATGCGTTCCACCAGCATCTGCGCGACCGGGCGCTTGTGCTGATAGGAAACCCCGAACTCGCCGGTCGCGGCCTTGGCGATGTAGTTGCCGAACTGGACGATGACCGGATCCTTCAGACCCAGCCGCTCACGCAGCGCTTCGCGCTCCTCGAGGCTGGTTTCGATGCCGACCATCTGATGCACCGGATCGCCGACGAACCGGAACATGCAGAAGGATACCAGCGCCACGAAGAACATGACGAACAGCGACTGGATCAACCGCCGGATGATGAAAGCGACCATAGGGCGCGCAACCTGAAAACCGGAAAACTCGAAATGGTCGACCCCGGCCCGCCGTCAGGCGGACCGGGGCCTGATGTCGTGACGGGCCGTCAGTTCACGGTGACGTAGTACAGCATGAACTGGTTGTCGGCACGCTGCTCGAGCGAGACGTTGGCGCGCTTGCCCCAGGCCAGACCCTGCTGGTGCAGCGGGATGTAGCCCCGCTCGTTATGCAGGATGGTGAAGGCGTCGCGGATCATCGCGTTGCGCTTCTCGGCGTCGGTCTCCGACAGGACCTTGTCGGTCAGCGCGTCGAACTCCTTGTTCGAGTAGCCGCCGAGGTTGAACTTGCCGCGGCCGCTATCCGCCTCCGGGGTGCCGATGATGTTGTACATCACGTTCCAGCTGTCGAAGGACCCCGGGGTCCAGCCCAGCAGGTAGAAGCTGGTGTCGCGCTTCGGCGCCAGCACCTTGGCGAAGTACTGCGCCTTCGGCTGAGCCAGCAGGTTCACCTTGACGTTGATCCGGGCCAGCATCGCCACGACCGCCTGACAGATCGCCTCGTCGTTGACGTAGCGGTTGTTCGGGCAGTCCATCGTGACCTCGAAGCCGTCGGCATAACCCGCCTCGGCCATGAGCGCCTTCGCCTGATCGACATCGGTCTTCAGGCGGGTGAATTCGCCCGAATACTCGAACAGGAACGGCGAGATCATGATTGCCGACGGGGTCGCGAGGCCGCGCATCACCTTGGCCTTGATCAGGTCGACGTCGATCGCCCGGTAGAAGGCCTCACGGACACGGATGTCCTTGAACGGGTTCTTGCCCTTGATATTGGAGTACAGGAGCTCGTCGCGCTCCTGGTCCATGCCGAGGAAGATCGTCCGCAGTTCCGGGCCGGCCAGCACCTCGGTGTTGGAATCGCCGTCGATGCGGTTCATGTCCTGCACGGGCACCGGGTACATCATGTCGATCTCGCCCGACAGAAGGGCGGCGACACGGGTCGCGTCGGACCCGATCGGGGTGAAGATCACCTCGGTCAGATTGTGCTGCTTGTTCGCGGCGTCCCACCAGCCGTCAAACGGGACCAGGACCGTCTTCACGTCCGTCTCGCGGGACTGGATCATGAACGGGCCGGTGCCGTTGGCGTTGCGGGTGGCGAAGTTCTCCGTCCCGCCGGTCACGTCGGTCGGCGCGGTGGCGCCGTTCGCCTCGGACCACTCCTTGTCCATGATGTACCAGGTCGCCCACTCGTAGTGGAGGATCGGGTTCGGCGTCTCGGTGACGAAATCGACCGTATAGTCGTCGACCTTGACGATGTCCTTGACGCCGGCGAGGCGGGTCTTCAGGTCGGACCCGTCCATGACCACGCGCTCGGCGGAGAACAGGACGTCGTCGGCGTTGAAGTCGTTGCCGTTGTGGAACTTCACGCCTTCGCGCAGATAGAAGCGCCAGCGGGTCGGCTCGACGATCTCCCAACGCTCGGCCAGGGCCGGCTGGATATCCAGTTCCGGACCGCGCCGGATCAGGCCTTCGTAGATGTTCCCGACAAAGCCGAGGGTGAAGGTCTCGTTCAGGGAATACGGATCGAGCGACTGAGCGTCGCCCTGGAATGCCCATTTGAACGTCTTCGCGTCCGCTGTCGTGGCGCCGAAAGCGCCGAGGAACGCGGCGGCCGTGGCGGCGGCCAGCAGTGTCTTACGCATCACATTAGCTCCCACGTGTGTGCCAATGGTCGCCGGTTCTACGCCATGCGATCCCGATAGCCCGGAATCGGAAAGGGCGAGCCCGACGCTCGCATCGTTGGCGTCGGGCCCCCGCCCGACACGTGACGGCACTTAAGCGAGTGTCATCGGACACGTCAATGCGCGTGTGCGGGAGCTTTCTTAAGCCGTTCGTGGAAACGGGGCAGAATCACACCATTCCGACGACGGCCCCTGTCGACAGAGTCGAGAGCGTGCCGGACACGAGGGCTTTCGGCGCCAGGCCGGCGATCTCGCCTCGCCGCTCAGGCAACAGCGTGGCGAGCCCGCCGATCATGATGCCGAGGGAACCGAAATTGGCGAAACCGCAGAGCGCGTAGATCATGATCAGCCGGGACCGCTCGCTGAGCGCCTCCTCCGGGAGCCTGGAGAGTTCGAGATAGGCGATCAGTTCGTTTAGGGCGGTCTTGATGCCCATCAGTCGGCCGGCTTCGCCCGCCTCCGCCCAGGGGATGCCGATCAGCCAGACGATCGGCCGGAAAGCCCATCCGAACAGGGTACCGAGCGACATCTCCCGTCCCCCGACCGCCGGCAGCAGACCCAGCACCGAGTCCACCAGGCTGACCAGGGCCACCATCACCAGGAGCATGGCGAGGATCGACAGGAACAGCTTCAGTCCCCGCTCCGTTCCCTGGGTCACCGCATCCATCAGATTGGCGGCCGGCGAGACGATATCCAGGTCGCCGGGTGTCGGCGGACCGCGGCGCGGAACCATGATCGCGGCCAGGGCGATCGCCGCCGGCACGCTGATGATGGACGCGGTGATCAGATGGCCGACCGCATTCTCGATGACGGGCGCCACGAAGCCCGCATAGAGCGCGAGCACCGTGCCGGCGATCGTCGCCATGCCGGTGGTCATCACCATGAACATCTCGCCGCGGTCGAGCCGATGAAGATAGTCGCGCGCCAGCACCGGCGCCTCGATCATGCCGAAGAACACGTTGGCCGCGCAGGAGAGACCGACAGGGCCGCCGATCCCGAAGGCGCGCTCCAGCAAGACCGCGAAGCCGCGCACGATCCAGGGCAGGATCCGCAGATGGATGAGGGCTGCGGTCAGGGCGCTCACGACGATCACCAGCGGGAGGGCCTGGAACGCGAGCACAAACGACGCCCCGGGGTAGCTTTCCTGGAACGGCAGATCGCCGCCGCCGAGATAGCCGAAGACGAGCGACGTCCCGGCCCGGGTCGCGTTCTGCAGAGCCAGGAAGACGTCGTTGAGCGCCGCCACCCCGTCCCGCAGGATCGCCACGTGCAGCATGGTGAGGGCAAGGCCGATCTGCAGGACGATACCCACCAGCGGGATCCGCAGACCGACGCCGCGCCGATCCTCGCTGAGCGCCCAGGCGATCGCGAATATGACGATGAGTTCGATGCCGGAATGAAACTGCGCCATGTTTGTCCCCGCTGCGATAGCCCCGCCGGCGCCACAGTCATCCTCGCGACCCCGTGCGGAATTTCTACGTTGCCAATCGGAGAGCGTCGACCCCAGGTTCTGGTCGCACCCGACCAAGTCCGAAGCATTGGAGCCCGCAATGTCCGAACCCCGCGATATCGACCACGTCGTCGTCATGACCCGAGACCTCGCGGCAGCCCAGGCCGCCTGGAGCGCCTGCGGCTTCACCTGCACACCGCGCGCCGTCCATCCCTTCGGCACGGCGAACTCGCTGATCCAGCTTCAGGGCAATTTCGTCGAGTTGCTGGAGATCGACGACGAGACCCGGATCCACCGCGGAGAGGGAGACCGATTTTCCTTCGCCGCCCATAATCTCGACTTCTTGAGCACCCGCGGCGAGGGCATGTCGATGCTGGTGCTCGCCAGCAACAACCGGGACGGCGACCTGGCCGACTGGCGGTCGCAGGGACTGCGGACCTACGACCCGTTCGATTTCGAGCGTCAGGCAAGGCAGCCCGACGGGTCGAGCCAGCGCGTCGCGTTCTCACTCGCCTTCGCGACCGATCCGTCGCTCGACGGCCTGGCGTTCTTCACCTGCCAGCAGCACACCCCGAGCGTTTTCTGGAAGCCCGACTACCAGACCCATGCGAACGGCGCCCGGCGCATCGCTTCGGTGACGGTCTCGGCGCCGGACCCGGAGGCGGCCGACGGTTTTCTGCAGAAGTTTTCCGGCGGCACCCGGACGACCTACATTGCGCTCGACCAGGACAGCCTCACGCTCGAAGAAGGTCCGCCGGCGTTCCCGGAGATCACCGTGCGCGTCGACGACCTCGCCGCCGCCGAGCCGCATCTGCCCGGCGCCGAGCCGGACGGCGACAGCCTGGTGGTCGACGGGAGCTTCCTGAACGGCGTCCGGGTCCGGTTCGTCGCGTAACGGGCTGGACCGGAGACTCTGCCTCGACACCCCGCGGCCGTCCGTGGTCTAAGGGCGGCCCACCGCGAGGCCCCGATGACCCCGACCGCCGCATCCCCGAACCCGACCCTTGCGCGCCTGTTGCTCGTGGTCTTCATGCCGTTCGCCGGCGGCTACTTCCTGTCCTACCTTTTCCGCTCGACCAATGCGGTCATCGCGCCGCAGCTCATCGCCGAAATCGGCCTGGACGCCGGCGACCTGGGCCTGCTGACCAGCACGTACTTCCTCGCCTTCGCGGGCTTCCAGCTTCCGCTCGGCCTGCTGCTCGACCGGTTCGGGCCGCGCCGGGTGCAGTCCGTGCTTCTGCTGTCGGCGGCCCTTGGCGCCGGCCTGTTCGCCATCGGCGACTCGCTGATCACCCTCGCCCTCGCCCGCGGCTTCATCGGGCTCGGCGTGGCCGGCGGGCTGATGGCCTCGTTCAAGGCGATTACGCTCTGGTTCCCGAAGGCGCGCTGGCCGCTGATCAACGGCTGCTTCATGGCGATCGGCGGTCTCGGTGCCGTCGCCGCCACGCGGCCGCTCGAGATGGCACTGCACGTCACCGACTGGCGCGGCGTCTTCCTCGGCCTCGCCGTCATCACCGTGGCCGTTGCCCTGACGATCCGGGTCGCCGTGCCGGAGCGCCCGATCCAAGGGGCTGGCGACACGCTGAGCCAACAGCTCGCCGGTCTGAAGCGGGTGTTCGCGGACCTGCTGTTCTGGCGGGTCGCCCCGCTGACAGTCACCACGATGGCCGCCAATCTGGCGATCCAGGGGCTGTGGGCAGGCCCATGGCTGCGCGACGTCGGCGGCATGGGACCCGAGGCGGCGGCGGACACGCTGCTCTGGCTCGCGGCCGCCATGACGGTCGGGTTCGTGCTAACCGGCATGATCGCCGACTGGACGACGCGGCGCGGCATTCCGCTCGCGACGGTGATCGTCGTGCTCACCGCCCTTTTCATGGCGAGCCAGGCGCTGATCGTGTTCGAGCTGGCCCCCACCAGCGCGCTGCCCTGGATCGCCTTCGGCCTGCTGGCGAACGGAGCGGCCCTGGTCTATCCCCTGCTGAACGGGCATTTCCCGCTGGCGCTCTCGGGGCGCGCCTCGACCGGGCTCAACACCCTGGCCTTTTTCGGTGCCTTCGCGGGCCAATATCTGATGGGAGCGGCGATCGATCTGTGGGAGCCGCTGGCCGATGGGGGCTATCGGGCGGAAGCCTACCAGACAGTGTTCGGCGGCATGCTCGTCCTGCAGGTTCTGAGCCTTCTGTGGTACGCCATAGCAAAGGGTGTGGAACGTCGCGACGAACCGGAAGGGGCGGACCGTTGATCAACCGCGACATCAAGACCGAGGCCTTCGCCATGGCCTCGTTCATTCTCCAGGTGAACACCATGCGCGCGCTGGTGTCGAAGGGCGTGCTGCGGCGGGACGAGGCGGTCGAACTGGTCGACGAGGCACGGCGCCAGCTCGACCAGCTCATCGCCGCCAACCGCACCGACCGGGCGGCCATGCTGGACCGCGAGCTGCTGGACTACGAGGCGATCTTCCGCGACATCGACGACCGTGCCGCCGAGGACCTGCTGCGGACACTGCGCGACGCGCTCAACCGGATCCTAGACGAGGACACCGCCGCCAAAGAACTCGCCGAGGACATCATGTCCGACGACGACGAGGATACGATCCACCTCTAGGGCACGGCCGTTCAGAGTCGCCCCCCTGGCTCTAGGGCACGGCCGTTCAGAGTCGCCCCCCTGGGACCGGCAGCGTCGGGATTCGCCCCCTTTCGCCATCAGATTGGCGTGATATGCTCGTCCTTAGTCAGTTCCGACGGTTCCCAGTTCCCTTGTGGAGGACGCCATGAGCTTCCAGCCGAACTCGCCGGCAGCGCGAGACGTTGCCTACTTCCTGCATCCCTACACCAACGCCCGGGCCCATGAAGAGAACGGCCCGATGATCATCACCAAGGGTGACGGCGTCTACGTGTACGACGATGGGGGCAAGCAGTATCTGGAAGCGATGGCCGGCCTGTGGTGCGCGTCCCTCGGCTTCAACGAGAGCCGGCTGGTCAAGGCGGCGACCAAGCAGCTCGAGACCCTGCCCTACTACCACACCTTCGCCCACAAGGCGCACCTGCCCGGGATCGATCTGGCCGAGAAGCTGATCAACCTGGCGCCGGTGCCGATGTCCAAGGTGTTCTTCGCGGGCTCCGGCTCCGAAGCCAACGACACGGCGATGAAGCTGGTCTGGTACTACAACAACGCCCGCGGCCGTCACGCAAAGAAGAAGATCATCAGCCGGGTCAAGGGGTACCACGGCGTCACCATCGCCTCCGCCTCGCTGACCGGGACCCCGGTGAACCATCCGGGCTTCGACCTGCCGATCGCCGGCGTCAAGCACACCAACAACCCGCACTTCTACCGCTTCGGCCAGACCGGCGAGAGCGAGGAGGACTTCGCCACCCGGATGGCCAACGATCTGGAGACGATGATCCTGGAGGAAGGCCCGGAGACGGTCGCCGCCTTCATCGCCGAGCCGATCATGGGCGCCGGCGGCGTGATCGTGCCGCCGAAGACCTATTTCGAGAAGATCCAGGCGGTCCTGAAAAAGTACGACGTGCTGATGATCGCCGACGAGGTGATCTGCGGCTTCGGCCGGACCGGCGAGTTCTGGGGCTGCCAGTCGATCGGCATCAAGCCGGACATCCTGACCTGCGCCAAGGCGCTGTCGTCGAGCTACCTGCCGATCTCGGCGGTGATGATCAGCGAGGACGTCTACCAGCCGATCGCCGATCAGAGCCAGGATCTCGGCGTTCTCGGCCACGGCTACACCTACACGGCCCACCCGGTCTGCGCCGCCGTCGCGCTGGAAACCCTCAAGATCTACGAAGAGGACGGCATCGTCGACCACGTGAAGTTGGTCGCCCCGCTGTTCCTGGAGCGGCTCCACGCGCTGGGCGAGCACGAGCTGGTCGGCGAGAGCCGGGGCAAGGGCCTGATGGGCGCACTGGAGATCGTCGCCGACAAGGAGACCCGGGAGTCCTACGACCCGAAGGTCGGCGCCGGCGCGAAGACCAACGCCGCCGCCACCGAGGCCGGGCTGATCGTGCGGGCCATCGGCGACACCATCGCCTTCACCCCGCCACTCATCATCACCGAGAGCCAGATCAACGAGCTCTTCGACAAGATGGGCACGGCCCTCGACAACGCGGCCGGCGCAATCCACAAGGCGGCGGCGGCCTAAACCGCCATCACCAAGGCACACGCGAACGGGCCCCGGTTTCTCGACCGGGGCCCGTTCTCGTTCCTGGTGCCATCACCCGCTCCCGCAGGTGTGGCATACTGGTCGGCTATGCACGTCCACCGAAAGGACCCGTCCATGCCCCATTCCGCCTTCGCCAGGGACAAGGCCGCCGTGGTCACCGGCGCCGCCAGCGGAATTGGCCGGTCGGCGGCCAGGCGGTTCGCGGCGGCCGGGATGCGGGTCTATCTGATCGATCTGCCCGGTGCGGCTCTCGATGCCGCGGCAGCCGACGTCGCCACGGCCGCAGCCGAACCGGATTACGTGACAGCAATCCCCTGCGACGTGGCGGACGAGGCGGCAATGCGCCGGGCCGCCGCACAGGTCGCATCGGTCGCGACCGCACCGTCCCTCCTGATGAACAACGCGGTCACCCGGGTCGGTGGTGGCCTCTGGAACCCGTCCGAGGAATGGCAGAGGGCACTGAACGTCAACCTCTGGGGCGTGATCAACGGTGTGCGCGCCTTCGCCCCGGCGATGATCTCGGCCGGCGCCCGGGCCTTCATCGTCAATGTCGGCTCCAAGCAGGGAATCACCAATCCGCCGGGCAACACCGCCTACAACGTCACCAAGGCGGCGGTGAAGACCTATACCGAGGCGCTGCAGCACGATCTGCGGACCACCCCCGGCTGCCGGGTCAGCGCCCATCTGCTGATCCCCGGCTGGACGACCACCGGAGACCGCGAGCATAAGCCCGGCGCCTGGCTGCCCGACCAGGTGGTCGACCACATGATGACCGGCCTGGAGGTCGGAGACTTCTACATTCTCTGTCCGGATGACGAGACTCCCCCGGCGACGGACCGCAAGCGCATCCTCTGGGCCGCCGGCGACCTCACCGAGAACCGTCCGCCGCTCTCTCGCTGGGATCCGGCCTACAAGGCCGCATTCGAGGCATTCGATCCCTGACCCTTGCCTACTGGAAGAGTCCAAGCGCGATCTGCGGCGCGTTGTTGGCGATCCCAAGGGTCTGCACCGAGAGTTGTTGGCGCACCTGGGCGGCGGTCAGCTCGGCCGATGCCCGCGCCATGTCGGCATCGACGATGTTGCCGAGCCCCTCCTCGGTGGCATCGAGGATTCCCTGGATCTGTCCGACCTGAAGGTCGAGGGCCCGAAGATCGGCACCGAGACTGCCGAGGGCTGTCGCGATGCTCTGTTCTTCCGTCCGGAAGACCGCGAGCGCAGCGAGCGCGTTGGCCGGGGTCGACACGTCCTCATTGTTCAGGCGGGCGTAGCTCACATCGAGCCTCTGGCCGTTCAGCCGCAGGGTGTCGCCGTTCAGATTGGCGAGCACGTCGACGTCCCGCACGGTCCCGAGCGCGAGATTGAACGGAATCGCCGTCTCGATGAGGATGTTGACCCCGTTGAACTCGCTGTTCTCCAGGATCTGCCGCATCTGGCCGATCATCTCGGCGTAGTCGTTCTGCAGGATTTGCTGCTGCTGGGTCGTATTGCCCTCGTTCGACGCTTCGGTGATCTTCTGCCGGATCGAGGTCATCAGGTCGGAAACCGCGGTCGCGCCGGCGATGGCCACCTTGGCGATGCCCTTCGCATTGTTCAGCCCCTGGACCACGGCGCCGATCGCTCGTATGTCCGAGCGCAGACCCTGGGCGATGGCGAAGTTCGACGCGTCGTCCTTCGCCCCCTGCACCTTGAGACCGGTGGAGACCTCGCGTCCCACCTCCGCCACGCGCCCGGTGGCCGCGGACAGGTTCCTAAGCGCGGCAAGAGCTTCCGGGTTCGTGAGGATCGAAAGGGGCATGCAGGGATACAAGCAAAGCGCGTGCCATAAATCAACTCCGCGCGGCGGGTGGCACGCTGTATAGTTGACGCTATGTCCAGATCACCGCTCATTCTGCCGTCGGACCCGTCCTTCTACGAGCTCCCGCCGCCGCCCGGCAGCGAGCCGGAGCCCAGCCTGGAAGACCGGTTGGCGGCCCTTGCGGACGGCGACGAAGGCGAAGAAATCGCCGCCGACGAGGACGTGCCGCCGTCGATCGCCGGAAGCTGCGACAGCCATGTCGAACTGCGCCCCGATCCCGAGCGGTTCCCGCCCGCCGCCGGCGCCAGCGAAATCGCGGCGGTCCATCCGGTAGAGGACTACATCCGTCTGCGGAACAGCCTTCGCCTCGATCGCGCGGTCATCGTGCAGTCCGACATCCATGGGTTCGACTCGGCAGCGCTGCTCGACGCGCTCGACCGGCTCGGACCGGAGCGCGCACGGGGCGTCGCCGCCGTCGGACCGGAGGTGAGCGAGGCGGAGGTACGCGATCTCGACGCCGCCGGCTGCGTCGCAGCACGCTTCCAGATGCGCGAACCGCAGCGGCGGATCGACTGGAACGATACCGGGCGGATCGCGTCGCGCGTCCACGACCTCGTCGACTGGGACGTGGACCTGCAGATGGACGGCCGGTTCCTGATGGAAGTCGAGGATCGGATCCACAGCTGGCCAGGACGGGTCATCCTGGACCATATCGGCTGCTTCATGGGGCCGGTCAGCGACCGGGATCCAGGTTTCCGCGCCCTTCTTCGGCTGATCGACGCCGACAAGGTCTGGGTCAAACTCTCGGGTCCGGAGGAGAGCGACCCGCAGCATCCCCGCTATCCCCATGCCGAGCGGCTGGCCCGCATGCTGATCCGCTTCGCACCCGAGCGTCTGGTCTGGGGCAGCAACTGGCCCCACCCCGCCGCGATCGATCCGGCGAACAGACGCGCGCGGCCCCAGGGCGCCCACCTGCTGCGGCTGCTCGATGAATGGTGCGACGACGAGGGACTGCGCGACCGAATCCTCATCGACAACGCGCGAATCCTCTGGCGCTTCCCGGAAGCGACGGCTACCGCGTCATCGGGTTCAGTGGCCGGTCCGGACAACGCGCATAGGTGAGCCTGGGCGCCGGTTCCTCGCGGACCAGAACATCCGACACCGTATCCCAGACGAAGACCTGACGCGGTTCCGGCCGAGCCAGGGAGAACGAGGGCGCGACCTCGACCCGGCTCCCCGCGACAGTATAGGTCGAGGTTCCCGCGATGCTGTCCCGTTTGCCCCGGGTCGTGCCGAGATCGAGAAGAACCTTGGTGTAGGTCCCGGCGCGCAGCACAAGAACGAGGCCGCTGCAATCGGGCGTGCCATCCGCCGCCACGCCCCACATTCCGTCGACCGACGCCGCCGCCGCAGGCATCGCGAGCAGGGCCGCGGCCAAGAGGGGCGCCATCACGGCGGCGGCCTTCATGCCTTCCCGGCCAGCGCGGCGGCGATGCGCGCGCGGGGCGCGTCGGTCCGGTAGCTGTCGGCGAACTCCCTGACGCTCGCCTCCACCGCCTGCTCTATCGTCATGTCGTCCCAGGCCCGGATCAACCGCTTCTGAGCGCGCACCGCCATCGGATCCGCCTCGGCGATCTCCGCGGCCAGAGCCCCGGCCCGGAACATCAGGTCGTCGCCGGGCACCAGTTCTTCGATCAGTCCCCACTTGAACGCCGTCTCGGCGTCGATGGCCTCGCCGCTGAGGACGAGCCGCGCCGCCCTGCCCCGGCCCATCAGCCTCGGCAGCAGCGCCGCTTCGATCACCGACGGAACGCCGATCTTCACCTCGGGCATGGAGAAACGCGCATCATGGCTGGCGATCCGCATGTCGCAGCCGGCCACGAGTTCCAGACCGGCGCCGATGCAGGCCCCGCGGATCGCCGCGATGATCGGCACCGGGCAGAGCATGGCGGCGGAAATCGCGGCGTGCAGACCGCGAATGAAGGATTCCGCCGTCTCCGGGGTCAGCGCCGCCAGTTCCTTGACGTCGGCGCCGGCGCAAAAGCTCGGCCCGTCGCCGGACAGCACCACAACCCGAAGATCCGCCTCGTCCGAGAGCGACAGGAACGCCGCCGCAAGCTCGGCCGCGACATCGCCGCTGATCGCGTTGCGCTTGGCCGACCTGTCCAGGATCACCCGCGCCGTATGCGCGTACCGTTCGACTCTGACGGAGGTCACGAGGTCGCCTCCGTTCCGGAAGTTTCCACGCCGTCGTCGATGTCGATCGGCTCGCCACCGAGGGACCGGACCAGCGCGCGCACCTCTTCGGCGGCCGCGTCGAGCCGCGCCGCGTCCGTGCCCCTGAGCACCAGACTGGTTCCGAAGGCGCCGGCGCGGAAATAGGGATAGCTGCCGATCTCGATTTCCGGAAACGCGTCCTGGATCCGGCCGAGACCCCCTGCCACGGTGCCCTCGCCGACCGTGCACGCCACGGTCCGCGACAGCATCTGGGCGCCGCCGGTCAACGTGGGTTTCAGGCCTTCGAACATCGCCTGCAGAATCCGCGGCACGCCCGCCATGACGTGAACGTTCTTCAGGATGAAACCGGGTGCCGCCGAGACCGGGTTATCGATCAGATCGGCGCCGACCGGGATCTCGGCCATCTTCTGGCGCGCGGCGTTGAACTCGACGCCGCTGTTCGCGTAGTGGGCGGTCAGGCGACGCATCGCCTCG
Organism: Thalassobaculum sp.; assembly: GCA_048983575.1. GTDB lineage: Bacteria > Pseudomonadota > Alphaproteobacteria > Thalassobaculales > Thalassobaculaceae > Thalassobaculum. Next base: position 4,432,882 of record JBLZTD010000001.1, read on the forward strand.
GTATTGCGCTCGACCTCGACACCGAAAGCCTTGGCGATGCAGGCGGTCGTGATGTCGTCATGGGTCGGGCCGATGCCGCCAGAGGTGAAGACGTAGGTGTAGCGATCCGACAACACCGTCACCGCCTCGATGATCGCCTCCTCGTCGTCCCGCACCACCCGGACCTCGGAGAGCCGAATGCCCATCGCCGTCAGTTCCTCCGCGATGTAGCCGACATTCTTGTCCTTCGTGCGACCGGACAGGATCTCGTTGCCGATGATCAGCATCGCGGCGGTGACGGTTGCGGGGGTGGTACTGGGCGACGCGTCGGTCATTCCGGGCTCCGGGCGGTTGGGCAGGCGAGAGAGGATGGTGCACCCTCCTCTGGACGGCAAGTCGGGAGCAAGCCCCCCGGTCAGCCGTCCCGGCGCAGGGTCGGCAGGCCAATGCCGGCCGCGTCGAAGCCGCCGTCGACGGCCAGGGTCTGGCCGGTGATGTATCGTGCCTGATCGCTGCACAGGAAGAAGACGCCGTTGGCGATCTCCTCCTCGAGGCCGTACCGGTTGAGCGGAATCGCATCGTGGTAGTCGGCACGGATCTCGGCGGTGTGCACGTCCTTGGCCATGGCGGTGTCCACGGGACCCGGCGCGACCAGATTCACCCGGACCCCGATCTCCCCCAGTTCCGTCGCCTGCTGCTTGGTCAGATGGGCCAGCGCCGCCTTCGAGGTGCCGTAGGCCACCCGCAGCGTGCTCGCCCGCAGGCCGGAAATGGACCCGATATTGACCACAGCGCCGCCGCCGGTCTCGGCCATCAGCCGCGCCGTCTCCTGCACCATAAGGAAAGGGCCGTTCAGGTTCACCGCCAGAACCCGCGACCAATCCTCGAAACTGGTGTCGAGGAGCGGTTTGAACACGGCGATGCCGGCGTTGTTCACGACAGCGTCGATGCGCCCGAACGCCTCGACCGTGGCCGTCACGGCTTTCCTGACCTGTACCGGATCGGAGACGTCGCAGGCCTGGGCAATCGCATCGTCGGTCGCCAGAGCCGCGTGGGCGGCAAACAACGACTCGGCGTCGATATCGACCATCGCGACCCGCCAGGACTCGGCCAGGAACCGTCTGGCCACCGCAAGCCCGATTCCCCGCGCCGCACCGGTGACGATCGCAACCTTCGCCGTCATGTCCGCTCTCCCTTTCCCTCTGTCAGATCCGGCAGCAACGCCACGTCGAGCACGCCATCGTACCGGACCGCCCCGTGCACCGGTGCGGCGATCGACGCCACGCCGAGCCTGTGGTGATACAGCGGCATCCAGGCCGGATCCGCCAACAGAGCCCGATAGGACTCGCCGTAGAGCGCGGCCCGGTCGCCGTCCGCCACCGCCCGCCGGGCGGCGTCGACCAGGCGCTCCACGGTCGGGTTCGCATACCCCTGCCACCACGAGCCCGCGATCCGGCTGTCGATCTTCTCGTAGAGCACGCGGAAGGTGCTCATGGGGCTGGAATCGAACACCGCGAGGTCGCCGATCCGCTTGTCGCGGACCCGCTCGGCATAGGCGACACGGTCCTCGGTCACCCGGGGGATGAGGCTGACGCCGACCGCCGCGAGCTGGTCCGAGAGCGCCCGGGTCAGGGCCTGGGCCTCGTCCGGCAGACGGGTGGGCGTCTCCACCGTCAGGGCGAGCCCATCCGCGTGGCCCGCTTCCGTCAGCAGCGCGCGCGCCGTATCGGGATCGTAGAGATCGCCGGCCTGCGGAGCGGCGCCGAAATGGGCCGTGCTGACGAAGCCGCCGAGGATCTCGCCGTCGCCGGCCAGCACCGTTTCGATCAGCCGCGCCCGGTCCACCGCGAGGGTGAGCGCCCGTCGAACCCGAGGATCCGAACAGGCGCCGGTCGCGGCATTCAGCAGGAAGATAATCGCCGTCGGGTCGGTGTATCCGGTCCAGAACCGGCCCGCCCGCTTGATGATCGGCGCGTGTCGCGACGGCAGCAGACGGGTCGCCAGCGCCGCCTCTCCCGCTGCCACGGCCTCGGCGCGGCGGTCGGCCTCCGGCGCGGCTCGGACGACGAGGCCGCCATTGGCGACCGTCCCGCCCCACCAGCGCGGGCTCGCGGCAAGGCGGATCTCCTCCCCCGGATGCAGGGTTTCGACCCGATAGGCGCCGCTGCCGACCGGGCGGGTCAGGAAGTCGGGATCGTCCACCTCCGGCGGCACCGCATAGGCGGAGACCAGGATGTCCAGCAGATCGGCGAGCGGCTCCGCGGTGGTGACGGTCACCGTTCGGGCGTCCGGCGCGGCGATCTTCGCGCCACCGAGATACTGGCCCCACACAGCCGGCGCACCCAGGGTGGCGCCGACATCCGGGCGCTGCATCCGGGCGATCGACGCCGCCATGACAGAGGCATCGAGGGATCGGCCGTCATGGAAGGTCAGTCCCGAGCGCAGGGTCAGGGTCCAGGTCCGGGCATCGGGCGAGACGGCCCAGCGCTCGGCCAGGGCTGGCGCGTATCCGCCGTCGGGGCGGCGGCGCACCGGCGCGTCGAAGACCGCATCGAGGAGCGCCAGGGCATCGCCGCTGTCGGTGCAGTCGTGCGGATCGCGGAACTCGACGGATTTTTGCAGGATGACGGGATGGTCGCTCATTCCATCGTCTAACCACGAACCGCGGGCGGGTGGAAGGGATGACATCGCCCGCCGCCCCGGCTAGCGTCCGCCGATGGACCTGCCCGCCCCGCTGCACGAAGGCCGCCTGATCAAGCGGTACAAACGTTTCCTCGCCGATGTCGAACTCGGCGGCGAGGTGGTGACCGCCCACTGCCCGAATCCCGGCGCCATGACCGGCCTGAAGGAGCCGGGGCTGCGGGTGTGGCTGTCGCGGTCGCCCGATCCCAGGCGCAAGCTGCCCTACACGCTCGAACTGGTGGAAACGCCCGGCGGTCTGGTCGGCATCCACACCGGCCGGCCCAACGCCATCGTCGCCGAGGCCATCGCCGCCGGAAGGATCCCGGAACTGGACGGCTACGAGACCCTGCGCCGCGAGGTGAAATACGGGGTGAACAGCCGGATCGACATGCTGCTCGAGGGCCCGGATCGCACGGCCTGCTATGTCGAGGTCAAGAACGTCCATCTGGTGCGCCCGGACGGTCCCAATCCCGGCGCGCACGAGTTCCCGGACAGCGTGACCGCGCGGGGCGCCAAGCATCTGGACGAACTCGCCGCCATGGTCGCCGAGGGGCACCGGGCGGTGATGCTGTTCTGCATCCAACGCATGGACGGCGACCGCCTGGCGCTGGCCCGCGACATCGACCCGAAATACGGCGCCGCCTTCGACCGGGCGATGGCCGCCGGTGTCGAGGCGCTGGCCTGGGAATGCGCGGTGACGCTGGAGCGGATCACGCTCGACCGGGCGGTGCCGGTGGCGGGATAGCCCGAAACCTTGACCTTCCGGCCCCGCGGTCGCAGATTGCAGCCACGTTACGGAGCAAGGAAGATCCCGATGCAGCAGCTCGCAGAAGCGCGCCAGATCGTGCGCCACGGGCCGGAGGATTTCGAGGGAATGCGCAAGGCCGGCCGGCTTGCGGCGGAGATCCTCGACATGATCACCGACCACGTCGCCCCCGGCGTGACCACCGACGAGCTCGACCGGCTCTGCCATGAGATGACGTTGGCCAATGGCGCGACTCCGGCGCCGCTCGGCTACAAAGGCTTTCCGAAATCGATCTGCACCTCGATCAACCACGTGGTCTGTCACGGCATCCCCGGCGACCGCAAACTGGTCGAGGGGGAGATCGTCAACATCGACGTCACCGTCATTCTCGACGGCTGGCATGGGGATTCGAGCCGCATGTATCTGGTCGGCGACAAGATCCCGGTGAAGGCAAAGCGGCTGGTCGAGGTGACCTATGACGCCATGATGCTGGGCATCGAGGTGATCCGCCCCGGCGTGCATCTCGGCGCCATCGGCCACCGCATCCAGACCTTCGCCGAGGCGCAGCGCTTCTCCGTCGTGCGGGACTTCTGCGGCCACGGCTTGGGTCGGACCTTCCACGCTCCGCCGAGCGTGCTGCATTACGGTCACCCGGATGACGGCCCGATGCTTGAGCCCGGGATGTTCTTCACCGTGGAACCGATGATCAACGCCGGCAAGTTCGCGGTGAAGATCCTGGAAGACGGCTGGACCGCGGTGACCCGCGACCGCTCGCTCTCGGCCCAGTTCGAACACTCGATCGGCGTGACCGAGACCGGATTCGAGATCTTCACCCTGTCTCCCAAGGGCTACACCAAACCGCCGTACATCTGACGAGTGGGTGCTGAAACCGTCATCCCGGACTTGATCAGGGATCATGCGTCGGACGCCGGTGGCTCGGTCCTGACTTACGTCAGGACGACGTTGGACGCCACATTCCGCCTCTGAACTTTCCATAGCCCCCGCATCATCGCAACCGGGGGAACGGCGCGTGTATGACGGGTTGGGCGAAGCGCAGGACACCGGACCGGAGGGGCATCGACGGCGACTGCGCCGCCGCTTTCTCGCCGCCGGTGCGGACGCGCTGGCGGACTACGAACTCATCGAGATGCTGCTGTTCCTGGCCAAGCCGCGCGGCGATGTGAAGCCGCTGGCCAAGCGTCTGCTCGCGCGCTTCGGGTCGTTCGCCGAAACCATCAGCGCGGAACCCTCGGAACTGGCCAAGATCGAGGGCATGGGCGAAGCCTCGGTCGCCGCCCTGAAGACCGCCAAGGCGGCGGCCGACCGGCTGCTCGGCGCGCCGCTGCTCAAGCGCCCGGTGCTGTCGGGCTGGAAGCAGCTCCTGGACTACTGTCACGCCGCCATGGCGCACGAACCGGTGGAGGTCGTGCGCGTGCTCTATCTCGACAAGAAGAACCGGCTGATCCAGGACGAGCTGCAGGGGCGCGGCACGGTCGACCATACGCCGCTCTATCCGCGCGAGGTGGTGAAACGGGCGCTCGAGCTCGGGGCGTCGGCGCTGATCATCGTGCACAACCATCCGACCGGCGACCCTACCCCGTCCCAGGCCGACATCTCCACCACCAACCAGCTCCGCGACGCGGCCGCGACGCTCGGCATCGTCCTGCACGACCACCTGATCGTCGCCCGCAACGGCCATGTGAGCTTCCGCTCGAAAGGACTGATCTAGAGGCGAATCCGACCATATCGGATCAGTTCATGATTCAATATGGTCGGCGAATTTGTCTCTAAAACAATAAGATAGACCAGATTCACGCACGCTGACGCGATCACGAAGTGATCCCGTCAGCGAACGATCTGCTCTAGACATCGACGCCTTTGCCGTAGGTCTCGCGCACCACCAGGGCTATGGCCAAGCCGAACAGTCCGATCGCCGGCAGCACAAGGAAAGCGCTCTCGTAGGCGGCGGCGGTGTAGACCCGCGCGCCCTCCACCATCGTGCCGTCCCAGGCCAGGTCCAGCACCCAGCCGAGCAGCGGCTGCAGCACCGCCCCGGACCCGACGACGCAGCCGTTGATGATCCCGACCGTGGCCCCGGCCGCCCAGAGCGGTGTGTTCTCCCGGCCGACGGAAAAGGAGAGCACCATCGACGAAGCGCCAAGGCCCTGGACCATCAGCGCGACTGCCAGCGTAACGGCGCCCGCATGGGGGAGGTAGACGGCCAGGACGATGCCGACCGTCGACAGGATCGCGCCCAGGATCATGAAGGGTTTGCGCCGGCGGTACCGGTCGGCCAGCCAGCCGAACAGCGGTGCGCCGATGCCCCAGCCCACGAACAGCGTGCTGACCAGAAGGGCCGCCTCGGCCTTCGGATAGCCGTAGGCCTGCATCACGTAGGGCACGCCCCAGAGTCCGCCGAAGGCCAGCATGGCGCTGGTCATGGCGAGGCCGAACATGGCGGCGAGCCAGACCTGAGCGCTGCCGGCGGCCCGCTTGAGTTCCGCCAGCAGACGCGGGCGGGCCGTCGCGCCGTCGCCACGGGGACGGTCGCGCAGGATCAGGCCGCAGCCGATCGCCAGCGCGGCGCCGAAGACGGCGACCACCAGCATCATCGGTCGCCAGCCGAACGCCTCCACCGCCGCCCCGAGCGGCGCCTGTCCGGTGATGCCCCCGAGCACGCCGAGAAGCTGCGCCCCGCCGCTCAAGGTGGCGAAGCGGTGGGCCGGCATCCAGATCGCGGCGTAGTTCAGGGCGCCGGCGAAACTGAAAGCGCAGCCGAAGCCGATCAGCATGCGGCCGAGATAGGCCATCCAAAGCGTCTCGGCCGCGGCGAAGACGAAACTACCGACCGCGACCAGGGCGACGGCGACGGTGATCAGCCGGCGCGGCCCGAAGCGGTCCAGCATCACGCCGACCGGAATCTGCGAGCCGGCATAGGCGTAGTAGTAGAAGGCCGACAGGTTACCGACCAGCGCTCCGCCGACGGCAAAGTCGCGCATCAGCTCCTCGACCATCACCGACGGCGCGACCCGCTGCACGAAGGCGTAGAAGAAGAACACCGCGCACAGGAACCAGCCGATCCCGAGCAGGGTGCGGCCGGGGTCAGAGGTCGGGCGCGGAGCGGCTGGCTGGTCGGAGCTCATAGTGTCCGTAAGAGTGAGGACTGAATGCGGACGGCCGGATCCTGACTTGCGTCAGGATGACGGGTGGAGCGAGATATCCGGGGCAGGGCGCGCCGGATACCCCGGGGTTGAACTGAAACGTGCGGCCAAAGCCGCAGGCGGACCGACGCGGGCGCCCTGCCCTCTGCCCGTCATCCTGACTTGCGTCAGGACGACGGCCGGGAGAGCGGCGGAGGGGCGATGCCCCTCGCCCCAGCGGCTTAAGCCTCAATGGCTCTCGCGCATGACCGGGGTGCCGGAGTTGCCGACGAGGAACTCCAGATCGGCACCCTTGTCCGCCTGATTCACGGTCTCGACGTAGAGCTTGGTGTAGCCCCGGTCGTAGGGCGGGACGAAGGGTTGTCTGGCCGCCCGGCGCTTCTCCAACTCGGCCTCGGACACGTCCAGATGCAGCCGGCGATTCGGCACGTCGACCTCGATCATGTCGCCGCTCTCCACCAGCGACAGGGGCCCGCCGGCCGCCGCCTCGGGCGCGCCGTGCAGGATCACCGTGCCGTAGGCGGTCCCGGACATGCGGGCGTCGGAGATCCGGATCATGTCGGTGATGCCCTTGCGCAGCACCTTCGGCGGCAGGCCCATATTGCCGACCTCCGCCATGCCCGGATAACCGATCGGGCCGCAATTCTTCAGCACCATGATGCAGGTCTCGTCGATGTCGAGATCCTCGTCGTCGATCCGCGCCTTGTAGTCGTCGATATCCTCGAACACGACCGCCCGGCCGGTATGCACCATCAGTTCGGGCGTCGCCGCCGACGGCTTGATGATGGCGCCATCGGGGGTCATGTTACCGCGCAGGACGGCAATGCCGCCATTCGGCTTGAACGGCTTGTCCAACGCGAAGATGACGTCGCGGTTGTAGCATTCCGCATCCTGGACGTTCTCCCAGATGGTCTTGCCGTTCGCCGTCACCGCGTCCTTGTGGAGGAAGTCGCCGATCTCCTTCAACACGGCGGGCAGGCCGCCGGCGTAGTAAAAGTCCTCCATTAGATGCTCGCCCGACGGCATGAGGTTCACCAGACACGGCATGTCCTTGCCGAGCCGGTCCCAATCGTCGAGCCCGATCTCGACCCCGAGACGCCCGGCGATGGCCTGCAGGTGGATCACCGCGTTGGTCGAGCCGCCGATGGCGCCGTTGGTGACCATGGCGTTCTCGAACGCGTCCTTGGTCAGGATCTTCGACAGGCGCAGATCCTCGATCACCATGTCGACGATGCGCTTGCCGGACATGTGCGCCAGCACGTAGCGCCGGCTGTCCACCGCCGGGATCGCGGCGTTGGCCGGCAGGGAAACGCCGAGGCTCTCCACCATCGACGCCATGGTCGAGGCGGTTCCCATGGTCATGCAGTGACCGGCGGAGCGGTGGTTGTCCTGCTCGGCGCTCATAAACGCCTCGATTGACATCTCGCCGGCGCGGACGGCTTCGGAGAACTTCCAGACATGGGTTCCGGAGCCGATCTTCTCGCCCTTGTAGTAGCCGTTCAGCATCGGCCCGCCGCTGACGCAGATCGTCGGCAGGTTGCAGCTCGACGCGCCCATCAGCAGGGCCGGCGTGGTCTTGTCGCAACCCACCAGCAGCACCACGCCGTCCATCGGCAGGCCGCGGATCGCCTCCTCCACATCCATGGACGCCAGGTTACGGTAGAGCATCGAGGTCGGACGAAGCTGGCTCTCCGAATTGGAGAACACCGGGAACTCGAGCGGGAACCCGCCCGCCTCCCAGATACCGCGCTTCACATGCTCGCAGATCTTGCGGAAATGGGCGTGGCAGGGATTGAATTCGCTGAAGGTATTCGCGATGCCGACCACCGGGCGTCCGTCGAAGACTTCGGCCGGAAAACCCTGGTTCTTCATCCAGGACCGGTGGGCGTACCCGTCCTTGTCTACTTTGCCGAACCACTGGGACGAGCGGCGTTTGCCCTTCATGGGATCGGGACGGTCGGTCATCGCGTATTTCCTCCGGTCGAGCGACTGCAACGGCGCTTGTTGATGGCATTCTTTTGCGCCGGACGGGCAGAAGGGTGCGCCGGGGAAGCGCGACCGGTCAAGGTGCCGCGGGCGGCGGCGCTTGCATCTGTCGCAGTGCTTCCGCAAACAGGCTGGCGACGCCTTTCTCCAAATCCGGCTGCCGAGACCGGACCTGGACATGGTCCTTTAGGAAAGTCTCCGGCGTCATCTCGCCCTCGCTCGCGGCGAGCAGCGGCTCGTAGCTGGTGTCGACGTCGAGATCGGCGGCCGTACCGGCAGCCCCGGCCTTCATCGACACGTCTCCGTCCCGAATCCGAATGGTGAACGGCTCGCCATCAACCCTCAACGCAACAGTTGCCTTCAGGTCCTTGGGCACGACCCGGCGCAACGCGACGCGCATGGGAATGACGATCGTTCGCAGATTGCCGGGGCTGCGGACCTCATCGTCCACGGGCAGCAGCGCGCCGAACATCGCCATCTCGAAAATCAGCTGTTCCGTCCGCCCTCCAAGTTCTGTCAGGTCGTAGACGGTGACGCCGTGCGCCTCCAGCCGACGCTCGACCAAGCCGTCATCCATCAACTGCTGCAGCCGATCGGCCAGCATATTGGTCGCAATCCCGCCAAGGCCGCTCAGCAGATCAGAGAACCGTGCCGGACCGGCATGAAGATCACGAAGAATCAGCAGTGCCCACCGATCGCCGACACGGTCCAGGGCGCGTGCAACCGGGCAGGCCAGCCGATAGCGCCGCGACTTAGACACCGGGTCTGCCGATCGTCGAAACTTGCGAAATTGTTATTTTCAACTTACTACTTGTTTTTTGCAAGTTAACACCTGATCTCAAGCGATATCGCGTCGAGCGATAATGCATCCATGATGAGCAGGGAGCGACCCATGACACGGAAGCCAAGGATACTCGTCACCAGCGCGGCAGGAAAAACGGGATTGCCCACCGCGCTCGGACTTCTGGCGCGGGGGTATCCCGTGCGGACCCTATTGCGCCGAGCAGATCACCGGGCCGAGCGACTTCGAGCCGCGGGCGCCGACGTTTTCGTCGGCGATCAATTCGATATCGCCGATCTGCGAGCCGCTTTCTCGGACATACAGCGCGCCTATATATGCGCGCCGACCGCTCCCAATGGCCTGCATTTTGGCGCCCTTGCCGCGATTGCCGCGAGCGAGGCGAAAGTCGAGCACGTTGTTCTGTTGACCCAATGGCTGTCCAGTGAGCGGCACGCGTCCCTCTTCACCCGAGAAATCTGGGCGATGGAGCAGATGTTCCGTCGGCTGGAGGGGATATCCCTGACGGTGATCAATGTTGGCTGGTTCGCGGACAATTACTTCATGGTGTTGCGCGACGCGGCGCAACTGGGGTTCTACCCGATGCCGCTCGGCGACCCGGATACGGCAAAGGACGCTCCACCCTCCAACGAGGACATTGCCGCCGTCAACGTCGAGACGCTCATCGACCCTGACACCCACGGCGGAAAGGTATACCGGCCGACCGGCCCAAGTCTCATCAGCCCGGGGCAGATAGTCGACACCTTGTCGCGGGTTCTCGGCCGGCCGATCTCCTATCGACCTGCGTCCGAGGCAATGCTGTCCAAGGCATTGACAGCCGACGGGTGGCCCATCGCTCTCCAGAGTCAATTGCGCCATTACCTGGAGGAGTATCGCCGAGGCACATTCGCGATCGGCGGGCCCACCGACGTCATTCCCAACCTTCTCGGTCGCCAAGCAGAGGCATTTGAAGCGATTGCCCAGCGGTACGTAGCCGCGCGAACGGAGGCCCGACGATCCATCACCAGCCGACTGGCAGCTCTGGCCAGGGTCGGCCGGATGGTCCTGACGCCGGCCATTGATTACGACGCCGCCGAGCACCGTCTGAACCACGCGATCCTGCGGAGCCCGGAATTCGCGCAGGCGAACCCCCTGTGGCAGCGAATGGCGACACGGCACGCGGATCCGTCCGACGACCGACCTCAGACGATCGCCGACCCGATGATCCCCGCCGCTTGACTTGAGGAAAGACCGATGACCGCCATCATGATCGCCCGGATCACACCCAAGGATCCGGGGAAGCTTCAGGACTACCTGGCGAAGACCAAGGAGATTGCCGCCAACTTCGGTGCCGAGATGGTTCATCGCGCCCGTGCATCTCGCACCCTGAACGGCTCAGACGATCATCAGATCGTCGTGATCGCCCGGTTCCCAACGCTGGAAGCTCTTGAAATCCTGGTACGATTCCGATGCGTATCAGCCGCTCAAGATGCTGCGCGACGACGCCGCCGATATGCATATGACCGCTTACACGGTCCTCGACTAGGAAACGCAGCATCGGCAGGGACGGGTCCGTGCCGATGCTTCGCTCGATTCAGCTCAGCGAGCCGCAGAACCGCTGGATGCGCTCGCAGGCCTCTTCCAGAACCTTGGTCGAGGTCGCGTAGGAGATGCGGAAATGCGGGCTCAGGCCGAACGCCTCGCCCTGCACGGCGGCCACGCCCTCGCTCTCCAGCAGCGCGGTGACGAAGTCGCTCGTCGCTCTCGATCACCTTGCCGTCCGGCGTCTTCTTGCCGATGCAACCCTTGCATCGAGGGATAGACGTAGAACGCGCCTTCCGGCGTCGGGCAGTCGATGCCGGAGGCCTGGTTCAGCATGGAGACCACCAGGTCCCGGCGCTCTTTGAACACCTTGTTGTTCTCGGCGATGAAGCCGTGGTCGCCGGTCAGGGCCACAACGGATGCCGCCTGGCTGACCGAGCACGGGTTCGAGGTCGACTGCGACTGGATGTCGGTCATCGCCTTGATCAGGTTGGCCGGGCCGCCGGCGAAACCGATACGCCAGCCGGTCATGCAGTAGGCCTTCGAGACGCCGTTGACGGTCAGGGTGCGCTCGTAGAGGCCGGGTTCGACCTGGGCCGGGGTGCAGAACTCGAAATCGTCGTAGACCAGATGCTCGTACATGTCGTCGGTCATCACCCAGACATGCGGATGCTTCATCAGCACGTCGGTGATCTTCTTCATGTCGGCCCAGGTGTAGCCGGCGCCGGTCGGGTTCGACGGGGAGTTCAGGACCACCCACTTGGTCTTCGGCGTGATCGCCGTTCTCCAGATCCTCCGGCTGCAGCTTGAAGCCCTGCTCCTGCGGGCAGTCGATGAAGACCGGCTTGCCCTCGGCCAGGATCGCCATGTCCGGATAGCTGACCCAGTAGGGTGCGGGGATGATCACCTCGTCGCCCGGATCGAGCGTCGCCATGAAGGCGTTGTAGAGCACCTGCTTGCCGCCGGTGCCGACCACGATCTGGTTGCGGGCGTATTCCAGCCCGTTATCACGCTTGAACTTGAGCGCTATGGCGTCCTTGGCAGCTCCGGCGTTCCGCCGACGGCGGTATACTTGGTCTGGCCGCTGTCGATCGCCGCCTTCGCCGCGTCCTTGATGTGCTCGGGGGTGTCGAAGTCGGGCTCGCCGGCGCCGAGGCCGATGACGTCATGGCCCGCGGCTTTCAGTTCCATGGCCTTGGTGCTGACGGCGATGGTCGGAGACGGCTTCACGCGGCTCAGCCGCTCGGCAAGGATGCCCATTTCAAAAACCCCCAGGAAGGTGCAGGAAACTGCGGTTCGCGGAATGTCCGCACGCTACGCCCGAGGACTTGTCAAAGCAAGGCGGGCCGGCATTGCCCGGACAAAAAAATGGGCCGGCTGGGGAAACCGGCCCGAGGGAGCACCCGGGAGGAAACGGGGAGGGTCCCTCCCCGTCAGGGCGTGCATCTATGCGATCAGTTCAGCTTCTCGACATTGATGCCGAGGGTGATGGCGCCGATCGCCTGGCCGGTCGCCGGGTCGGTGACGGTGACGTTGGCCTGGCTCTGGAACTGTCCGCTGGAATCGTCGAACTCGACCTCGTCGATGAAGACCGCGTCCGGACCGACCGGATAGGTCTTCTGCCACTTGTCCTCGTCGCCCTGCATGTAGTCCGAGGTCACATCGCTCTGGCCGACATTCAGGCCCTTGGCATCCATGACGAAGATCTCGGAGAACAGGCCGCCGGAGGCCTCTTTCTTTTCCTTGAGGAAGGCCGAGAGCTTGTTGGCCAGAACCTTGTCGATCAGCGGGCCGCTACCGGCCTCCGCCTCGGCGCGCCACTGCTTGTCCAGGGTGTCGATATCCGCCTCCGAGAGACCGCCCGTCTCCACATTCTGCGCCTTGACCGCCTCGACCACGACCGGATCACTGATCCAGCTCTTGACCTGGCCATTCAGGACCGCGTTGATCTGGTCGGCGAAGTCGTTCGCCGAAGCCGTCATGGCGCCGAAACCGACAAGTGAAGACACCAGCAGACCTCGAATAAAACACACACGCATCGTCATTTTCACTCTCCTGTTATTTTGCACTCTTGCGCCGCTACTTCAGATCGATCCGATCGATGGGATTTTGGTGGAGGTCGATTAAGCAATCGTTACCAAGAATGGATTTCTTGAAAAATTAAATTGCGATTTATCTAAAATTATTGGTGATAAACGCCAGAATCACCGCACAGAATTGAGTAAACTTGTTGTTAAGACTCCAAATCTAAAGTTGACGCAAGTAACGGCGATCAACAGGAGCGAAGTCATGCGGATTGGAGTTCGGATCGGAGCCGGGTTTGCCGGGGTTGTGACCCTCACTCTCGTTCTCGGTGCCACCGGTTGGCTGGCTCTCGACCGGTACTCCGGCCAGGTCGACCACGCCGACCGGGTCGCGGGGATCGAACGGCACGTTCGGGCGGCGCAGATTGCCGCCGGCACCTATCAGATGTCCGGGTCGACCGAAGCCAGGGACATGACCTTCGACCGCCTCAATCAGGCCAACCAACTTGCCCTCGATCTGGGCGAAGACGAAGCCGCCGCGTCGATCGCCGAATATCAGACACAGTTCGGGACGCTGACGGCGGCGCGCGCCAATGCAGGCAAGCTGATCGACGAGATCCAGACCAGCAATGTGGAACTGGAGCGGATCGCCAACGCCATCCGCAGTGAGCAGGACACCCGGCGCAAGGCGCTCAACGCCGAACGGGACGCTGCCGTCGCAGAACAGCAAGCAAAGATCGAGATCGAAGAACTCACGCGAGAGCTGATCTTGGCCACCCTGCGCGCGCGGCGCGACGAGGCGATGTATCTGCGCACCAAGGACGAAGCCGAAGCGAACGGCGCGCGTGAGGCGATCAAGGACATGTACCTCACCGCCTTGAAACTGAAGAAGCAGACCGAGGGAACAGCTGAGGAAAAAGCGGTTGCCACGCTCGCTGAAGCGGTAAGTGAATACCGAAAGACATTCGAATCGATGGCGGTGGTCGTCGCCAACGGCTGGGCCGCGACCGAGGCCGTCGAAAAGCTCGGCGCCGTATCCAATAAGATCAACGCCTTCGCCGGCGCCATCGCCCGCAAGGAAAGCAAGGCTTACGCGCAAGCGCGCGCGGCAGCGCAGGCCGCCGCCGCCGAGGCGGATACCGCAGCCGCCATCGCCACGACCGCAGCCGACCTGGTGACCGCGGTCAAGAAGCTGGAAGGCAACACCAAGCAGGTCGTGGCCGAGAACGGTCAGGGTGCATCCGTTCAAGCGCAGAGCTTTGCCTTCGGGGCGCTGGAGAACATCGTCGGCAGCCTCCGCGACCAGCTCGACGCCGAGTCCGTCAAGGTGTTCGCGGCCAAACTGGCCGAACAGAGAGGACTGTTTGGCGATCTGTTGGCCGCACTCGGAACCCGGACGCAGGCCGCCGAAGAGATGGCCGCCGCCGCGACTGCCGTCTCCGAACAGGTGCGAGCGAGCGTCGCCGCTTCGGAAGCCTCCCGTAGCGCCGACCGCAGGCTGGCGATCCTGCTGATCCTGGCGGGAACCGCCGCCGCCGCCCTGCTCGCGGTCATTCTGGCCGTCATTCTTAGCCGCGGAATCTCCCGCCCCCTGCGGGCCATCACCGGGGCCATGGAACGGCTGGCCGAGAACGATCTCGATACCGACATTCCCGGGGTGCAGCGCAAGGACGAGATCGCCGATATCGCCCGCTGCGTGCAGGTGTTCAAGGAGAACGCCCTGCGTGTGCAGCGCCTCGAGCGCGAACAGCAGGAGCTTTCCACCCGCGCCGAAGCCGAGAAGCGGCAAGCGATGGAGAACCTGGCATCCAGTTTCGAGGAGTCCGTGGGCAAGCTGGTCGCCGGACTGACCGCTCAGGTGGCCGAGGTCCGCACCCGTGCCGAGGCCATGGCAGCGTCGTCGAACACGTCGCTGACCCGGGCCGATGCCGTCGCGGTGTCTTCGGAACAGTCGAACGCCAACGTCATAGCGGTCTCCGAGGCGGCCGAACAGCTCGCCGCGGCGTCCGACGAGATCGGCAGCCAGGTGGCTCGGGCAGCGGAGATGGCGCGCGGCGCCAGCACCCAGGCCGGGATCGGCAACGAGCGCATTGCCGCGTTGGCTTCGGCCGCCCAGAAGATCGGCGACGTCATCTCTCTGATCCAGGACATCGCCGAACAGACCAACCTGCTGGCGCTGAACGCCACCATCGAAGCCGCGCGTGCCGGAGACGCCGGCAAGGGCTTCGCCGTCGTCGCCTCGGAGGTAAAGAGCCTCGCCACCCAGACCGCCAAGGCGACGGAGGACATTCGCCGCCAGATCGGGCAGATGCAGGGCGCCAGCGAGGAGGCCGTCGGTGCGATCGACACCATCGCTCAGGCCGTTTCCGGACTGGACGAGATGAACGCCGCCATCGCTGCCGCCGTGGAGGAACAGTCGATGACGACCGCGAGCATCGCAACCAACAGCCAAGAGGCCGCGTCCGGAACGTCGAAGGTCACCAGCGAGATCGCCGAGGTCAGCGAGACGTCCCGCGAGACCGGTCGCAGCGCCGGCGAAGTGCTCAGCACCTGCAATCAGCTCGAAGCCGAGATGAAGGCGCTCGAGGACGAGGCGGTCGGCTTCATTCAACGAATTCGTGCAAGTTGAGCCGAAAGTTCACTCAACCACTTGACGGGCTCGTCCTCACAGATTGATATCGGCGTCTCTTCACTAGTCGCGGTGACGGAGTGTCGAGTTCCGAGGACGAGCCCCCTGTTTCGAACGGCCCGGCGACGAGCAACCGGCTCGTGGGCCTGCCTTCTCTGTACAGGGCCTGGATCGCGCCCTGGGACGGCGGCGACGAAGCGGTGCCGCCGGATCATGACCGCCGCGCCCAAGACGTCACCTATGACAGCCTGGAGGTTCAGGAGAGGCCGCGACACGACGGTGTCGCCGCCTTCGCCGCGCTCTGGGAGGCCAGGCGCCAAGGCGCCTGCCTTCCGGCACGCGATGACTTTCCTATCGAAGACCTTAAGCCGTGGTTCGGCCACGTGCTCATCATGGACGTGGGCGCCGGCGGCGAGGACTTCCGCTACCGGCTGATCGGCACGCAGATCACCGCCTTCCGCGACCGCGACTACACCGGCAAATGGATTTCGGAATGCAGCTTCGGTGAGTTCCGGGAATCGATGATCGCCACCTTCCGCAATCCCGTCGTCCAGCGGCGGCCGGTGTTCCGGTCGGGCTGGGTCCAATGGCCGGTCGACGGGTCCTGGCGCAGCTTCGACAGCGTCCACTGCCCCCTCGCGACGGACGGTCGCACCGCCGACATGACCATCGGCGTGCTCTACTTCGACGCTTTCCCACCACCTGGAATGGATGAATGACCGATATTGCCCCGCTGGTCGCCGGCTTCCGCGACATCGCCACGCCGACGATCGCCAATGCACTGGACGAGCTTGACCTCAACGGGGTGATCGTCGGTCTGAAAGCCGTGGTCCCGGGAACCAAGGCCGTGGGTCCGGCCGTGACCGTGCGCCAGCAGACCGGGGCGAAAGGGACATTCCCGGTCGAGGACTTCAAGGTCGGTCACATGATCGAGGCGGCCGGCGCCGGCGACGTGATCGTGGTGGACAACGGCGGCAATCCGGTCTCGACCTGGGGCGGCATGGCGAGCTACGCCGCGAAGATCCAGGGGATCGAAGGGCTCCTGGTCGAGGGCGGCGTGCGCGACTGGGAAGAGCAGCAGGAGTTCCGCTTTCCGATCTTCGCCCGCCACATGGTGCCGACCCCCGGCAAGACGCGCCTCAAGGTCGAGGCGATCGGGGAACCGATCACGATCGAGGGCGTGCTGATCCGCCCGGGCGACCTGATCGTCGCCGACGGCTCCGGCATCTGCGTCATCCCGATCGACCGCGCCGCCGACATCCTGGACATGACCCGGCGCTACGCCGCCGACGATGCCCAGGCGATGGCGGAAATGGACAAGGGTCTCACATTCCGCGAAGCACTGTCGAAGTTCGCCAAGATCTGACCGGCGCGCAAAATCGGCCCGTTCAGTGCAGCCGCCCCCCGTTGGGGACCTGCGTCGACGGGCCGACCAGGACCACCGCCCCGTTCTCGTCCATGAAACCGAGGGTCAGCACCTCGCTCATGAACGGGCCGATCTGCCGAGGCGGAAAATTGACCACGGCGGCGACCTGTCGCCCGACCATGTCCTCCGGCGTGTAGTGCACGGTGATCTGGGCCGAGGTTTTCTTCACCCCGATCGCCTCGCCGAAATCGATCCACAGCTTGATCGCCGGCTTGCGGGCCTCCGGAAACGGCTGGGCGTCGATCACGGTCCCGACCCTGATATCGACCTTGAGAAAGTCGTCATAGCCGATCTCGGCCGCCCGTTCTTCCGCCATGCTCGCCTCCGATGCCGTCAATTCCGATGATCTCGCGGTAGCACGCTGCCGGCGAGGGCCGCAAACGAAGAAGGGCCGCCCGGTCGCCCGGACGGCCCCCCAACCTCGCGCCACTCGGGAGAGGGCTTGAGAAACCGGGTGCTAGAGCAGATCGCTCGGTGACGGGATCACTTCGTGATCGCGTCAGCGTGCGTGACTTTGCTCTATCTTATTGTTTTAGAGACAAATTCACCAATCATATTGAGTCATGAAGTGATTCAATATGATCGGATTTGGCTCTAGTTCTTGGACTTCTCGATGGCGGTCTTCACCTCGTCGAGGGATTCCATGATGCGCTTGTTGATGATGCCCGACGCCTCGGCATTGGACTTCGCGACCATCTCCTGAAGTTCCTTCAGATTGGACAGCGCCTGCTCGAGCGTCGACTTGGCGATGACGGCCTGCTGCGCCAGCTTTTCCTCCGGCGCGCCCTGCGAGGCCATCGCCTGCAAATTCGCCTGGACCTCGGCGATCGCGCTCTGAGCGATCTCGCTCTGGCGCTTCATGATCGCCTGCATGCCCTCGGCCGCAATCTGGTTGGCCTGGGCAATCGCGTCGAAATTCTTCTTGTGGGCGGCGACGATGCTGTCGACATCCACGTTCGGAACCTTGAATTCGCCCATGATCTTCTGCACGTCGAAGTCCATGAAGGGATTCTTGAACTCGGCCATTTCACTCTCCTCTTCGTCCGGCTGGGGGTTGAGGGATCGACGCCAGCCGGTGCAGTCGTTGCTGCACTGCACAAAACACAACACGTACATGGCGCCTGAGGCCCGCGGAGTCAAATGATTTTGTGCAGTGCAGCATAATAGATCTTCGGCCGATAGCTGCAGGGTCGACCGTCGGTGCCGGCTTTGTGCCGGGCTAACCTCCCGAAGCCACGTCGAGATGGCGTTCGATCAGGGTGACGATGCCGCCCACCGCGGCCTTGGCGATCGGCGCCGCCACCGGCCCCCAATTGCTGTCGAGCGACCCCGAGGCAACGGTGTTGGCCTGATCGATGACGCCGATCTCACGGCCGCGGCCGTCCAGGACCGCCCAGGATACCCTGACGAGATCACCACCGGTGTCCTTCGGCGTGATCGACACGTTTCCCTGGACCACGAAGCCGTCCGGAGCGGGAAAATCGCTGACCTCCACCTTGGCGCGCATCAGGGCGAAGGCCATGGCCCGACGGAGCAGATTGTTGCCGTTGCCCGGCGCGCCGGCGACGTCGAACACGGCAACCGTGAACGCTGTCTCCTCCCCGTCGACGACCTTGGCGTTCGGAACGATCCAGCGCGCCACTTCGGTCACCGCCTTCGCGAACCGGTCGTCGCTGGCGATCGCATCGACCCGTGTTCCGACCAGGGTTCCGTCGGGCCGATTGAGGCGCCAGGTGATCTCCAGCGCACCGTCGGACAGGCGTTGTCCCGAGGTGGTCAGCAGCAGGCTCGCGCGATTCGACGCATGGGCGCTTGCCACCACGCCGCGTTTCTGCAGCGCCTCGATGGTCATCTCGGTCACCAGCGCGGACACGTCGTCCGGCACGCCGACCATCGGCCAGACGATGACACCCTCGGTCGCCGGGGCGATCAAAAAGGGCGCATTGGCCAGATTGGCCTGATCCTTGGCGAATGGCTGGGGAAGCTGGCCACAGCCGGCCAGTCCCGCCATCAGCAGGAGGGCGGACAGCAGGCGGACGATCATCCGATCACACAGCTCGCCATCAGGCCGAGGAACAGGAACCCGAGAAAGATCCAGAGGTGCGGCATGGCCCTGATATGCCGCGCCGCACCCGGTCTTGCCAAGCGCTACTTGGTCACGAGTTCGAGGGGCATGGCGGAGAGCCGCTCCGGCTCCCCCTCGGTGACGATGACGGTCTCCCCCAGGGTCATGGCGAGCTGCGCCTCGCTGTCCATCAGGATCATGTGCAGGAAGAACACCATACCCGGCGCCGCCTCGACCGGGTTGCCGTGATAGAACATCGGGTAATCCATCCAGATCGGCGCGAAGACCGCCCCCAGCGAATAGCCGCAGGCGTTCAGCCTGGCGTGCCGCAGTCCGTTCGCGTCCATCACCCGGGCATGGGCGTCGAACACGCCGCCGATCGGCCGGCCGGGACGCAGGGCATCCTTACAGGCCTGAAGCGCTTCGGCGCAGGCGTTGAACATATGGACCTGGTGATCCGGCACCGGTCCGACCGGGATCGTCCGCATCAGGCAGGCATGGTAGTGCCGGTATGCCCCGGCGAACTCCAAAGTGAGTTGGTCCTGGGCCGCCAGGCTCTTGCGCCCGGTGAAGTAGCGGCACAGCAGGGCGTCGCCGCCGCTGCCGATGATGAATTCGTTGCCGGCGTAGTCCCCGCCCCCCTTGAAGACCGCCCCCTGCATGGCGGCCAGAATCTCGCCCTCGTCGACGCCGGGACCGGTCAGCCGGTGCGCCTCCTGCAGCGCCTCGTCGGCCAACACGCCGGCACGGCGGACATAGTCGAGTTCGGCCGGCGACTTCACCACGCGGAGCAGCGAGACGAGCTCCGAGGCATCCTCCAGTCGGGCGAAACCGTCGAGGGCGGCATCCAGCCGTTTGCCGTTGCGGGCGTTCAGACCGTAGGCGGCGTACTCCACCCCCAGTCGTTTGCCTTGCGCCCCCACATCCGCAAGCACGTCCCGCAGATCGTCGGCCGGGGTGGCGCCGTCGCGGTCGACCCAGATTTCGGATATCCTCGATGATCGAGGTGTTCTGGGCCTGGCGCAGATCCGGTGCCCGGGTCAGCAGTACCAGCCGGCCATCGGCGCCGAGATAGAGACACTGGAAGAAGCAGAATCCGAACGTGTCGTAACCGGTCAGCCAGAACATGCTTTCCTGGCGAAACATGAGCAGGCCGTCAATTCCGGCCTTGTCCATCGCCGCCAGAGTCTTCGCCTTTCGGTCATCGAATTCGGCGCGCGTGAAATGCAAAGCCATTGGGTCCCCCGGTGAAAGGCGCTAGGCGCCGAGCGTGATCGCGGCAAGCTGCCGGCCGTAGTCAGGCTCCTTGCGGTGGCAGGAGCGGCGGTAGCTGAAGAAATTGGCCTCGTCCCGGCAGGTGTCCGCATCCATGCGCACCACCTCGCCCAGCCCCAGGCGCGAGAGTCGGTGCACCAGATAGCCGGAGAGATCGAACAGATAGTGCCCCTCGCGCTCCGCCCGGTCGAAAAACCGCCCGTTCTCCCGGTCCTGAGCCAAGAAGGGGTCGGGGAACTCGGGACCGACCTCATAGGACTCCATGCCGATGCAGGGGCCGATCGCCGCCTTGATGCCGTCGGGACGGACCCCGAAGTCGATCATTGCGTCGACCGTCGCATCGCAAACGCCGTCCAGCGCGCCGCGCCATCCGGCATGGGCGGCGCCGATCACCCGGTCGTCCGGCGCGGCAAACAGGACCGGCGCGCAATCCGCCGCCAAAACGCCGATGACGACGCCCCGACGGTTCGTCACCAGGGCGTCGGCCTCGCGCTTCGCATCGGGCTCGGCGGTTTCGTCGACGACCACGACCTTGTTGGAATGGATCTGGTGATTGGTGAAGAGCGTGCCGGGCGGCATATCGAGGGCCGAGGCGGCCCGGGCCCGGTTGGCCTCGACCGCTCTCGGATCGTCGGCCGAGCCGCGCCCGCAATTCAGCGAGGTATAGAGCCCCCGGCTGACACCGCCGCGGCGCGAGAAGAAAGCATGGGAGATGCCGTTTTCATCGAAGGCGTCGATCTGGAACAAGAACCGTCTCTCGCGGTCGGCCGATCTTCGGTGCGGGGCGAGACGTCAGGCCTCGAACCCGGGTGGCGGGGTATCGGTCGAGCCGGTCCAGGCCGCGACCTTGAACAGGGTGCCCATTTCGCCGGGGTCGATCAAGCGGACCATCGCCGCTTCGATATCCCGAGCCTGGGCCTGCGTGGCGCCCGCGGCAAGCCGATCCGCCCGTTGGGCGATGCCCAGCGCCGTGAGGAAGGCGCCCTGGGTTATCGGACCATGGGCGACGGCACCCGCTTGGCGGACGGCCTGGCCGAGCGCGGCAAAGTCCACATGCGCCGTCAGGTCGGCCTCGCCCAAGGTGGCGAGGACCTCCACCGTCTCGTGCGCCCGGACCGCCTGAACGGTGTCGCCGACGCCGCTCTCACTGTGGCCGTAGTCGATCACCAGCGCCGCCCCGCCCTGGGTCGCGATCCTGCGGGCCAGCGTGGCGGCGACCGACAGCGACGCCGGCGAGACCTCGGCCAGATCGCCCGGACGGGCGGTCGCCAGGATGCGTGGATGCAACAGAACCGCGAGCGGGCTGGTCCCGGGGGTGAGGGTCCAGAGCGGCGTGCCGCTCTGCGGGTCGAAGGCCAGCCGCCGCTCTCGCCAGCCGGTCTCCGACCGCACCAGCTGGACGATGGGCAGCGCGTCGAAGAACTCATTGGCGATCACGAGAATCGGACCGTCCGGCAAGCTTGCGACGTCGTCGTGCCAACGCGGCCGGTGGCCGTCCAGCGCTCGGGCCTGGATCTCGCGCAACCCCCTGCTCGCCTCGACGAGATGGATCTCGGCGGCGGCGTGGAACCCCGGCACCGCGCGGGTGGCGCGCAGCGCGTCGGCCATCAGCGTGCCGCGGCCGGGGCCGAGCTCGACCAGCCGAACCGGGGATGGCGCGCCGATCTGCTGCCAGACGACCGCCATCCAGAGGCCGACCAGTTCGCCGAACATCTGGCTGATCTCGGGCGCGGTGACGAAATCGCCGCCGGCGCCGAACGGGTCGCGGGTGGCGTAGTAGCCGAAACGCGGATGGGTGAGAGCGTCGGCCATGAGATCCGCGACCGAGAGCGGCCCTTCGGACGCCGACACGCCGCCGCAGATGATCGATCAAGGTCACGGAACCGCTCTCACCGGACGGCGACGGGATCCCGCCGGGCCGCCCAGACGACCACCAGAACACCGACCAGTATCATCGGCAGGCTGAGAGATTTGGCCCATGGTCACATGCGGCAGAATGAAGCCGAGCTGGACGTCGGGCTCGCGGAAGAACTCGCAGACCGTGCGCGCGATGCCGTACCCGAGAAAGAACACGCCGATCACGATTCCAGGCCGCCGTCGGACGCTCTCGCGACGGGCCAGAAGCAACAGGACGACGAACAGGACGAGCCCCTCCAGCGCCGCCTCGTAGAGCTGGGACGGGTGGCGGGGAATCGGGCCGCCGTTGGGAAACGCCATCGCCCATGGCACGTCCGGGGCCGGACGTCCGAAAAGCTCGCCGTTGATGAAATTGGCGACGCGCCCGAAGAACACCCCCATCGGCGCCGCCGCCGCCACCAGATCGCCCACCGCCAGCACCGGCGCGCCGACCCTGCGGGCGAACAGGACGGTCGCCAGGACGACCCCGAGGAAACCGCCGTGGAACGACATGCCGCCCTGCCAGACCATCAGGATCTCGAGCGGGTGGGCGATGTAGTAGCCGGGATTGTAGAAGACGACGTAACCGAGCCGCCCGCCCAGCACGATGCCGATCGTGGCGTAGAAGACGAAGTCGTCGATCAGCTTCGGCTCGAAGAACACCGGCTGCCGCCGCGCCAGCCACACCGCGTATTTCCAGCCGATCAGGATCCCGGCGATATACGCGAGCGCGTACCAACGGATCGCGAACGGGCCGATGGCGACCGCCACCGGATCGATCACCGGGAAGGGGATGGCGGGAAGGATCATGGGGTTGGCCTCGACGGTGGCTTCGGGCGGTTGGTGTGCGTCGGCGCCGATCAGTGCGCGCTGGCCCCGCTCTCGGCCGGAAAGATCGCGCCGGTGATCCTGCGCGACTCTGTCGCTGGCCAGATACAGCGCCAGATAGGCGATGTCATCCGGTTGCATGGGCCCCATCAGGGATTTGATGGCGATGGGATTGGTCTCGGGGTCCAGCATGGCGGCGACCCGCTCGGTCAGAACCATGCCCGGTCCGATGGCATTGACGCGGATGCCCGCGGTGTTCCACTGCATCGCAAGGGCCTTGGTGAGCGCGATCACGCCGCCCTTGGCCGATGAGTACGCATCCGCTCCGGCGGTGCCGGTCAGGGCGCGGATGGACGTGGTGTTGATGATCGAGCCGCCGCCTCCCCGCTCCATGTGGGGAATGGCGAAGCGGCAGCCAAGGAACGGACCGAACAGGTCCACCGAGATCGTGCGCCAGAACTCTTCCAGCGGCATGTCGGTGACCTTGCCGTCCTTCGGCGTCGCCCCGCCTGCGTTGTTGTAGAGGACGTCGATCCGGCCATGGCGCTCGACCGTGCCGTCGATCAGCGCGCGCACCGCGTCCTCTTGGGAGACGTCGGTGGCGACGAACTCGGCGGCGCCGCCGGCTTCGCGGATCGACGCGGCCGCCGCTTCCCCGAGATCCGTCTTCACATCGGCCATCACGACCGTCGCCCCCTCGCGTGCGAACAGCGCCGCCGACGCCTTGCCGATGCCGGCCGCGGCGCCGGTGATGACCGCAATCTTTGCGTCTAGTCTGCCCATGATGCTGCCTCCCGTTTCTTGGACCGGATGCCGCCAACGACAGGACCGGCACCGAGCATCGGTACCGGTCCGTCATAGGCGCACCCACTCGGGGGCAGGATCACATATAGAGGCTCTCGCCCTCCAGCCCCTTGTACAGGTCGGAGACGAACTCCCCGTAGCCGTTGTACAGAAGGGTCGGAACCCGATCATCGCTGCCGAGCACCCGCTCGGTCGCCTGACTCCAACGAGGGTGCGAGACCTCCGGGTTCACATTGGCCCAGAACCCGTACTCGCTCGCCTGCAGTTCCTCCCAGAAGGAAACGGGCCGCTTGTCGGTGAAGGTGAAGCGGACGATGGATTTGATCGACTTGAAGCCGTATTTCCACGGCACCGCCAGCCGCAGCGGCGCGCCGTTCTGGCGCGGGATCGGCTTGCCGTAGAGACCGGTCGCGATGAAGGCGAGCTCGTTGGTCGCCTCCTCGATGGTCAGCCCCTCCACGTAGGGCCAGGGGTACCAGTACTGGCGCTGGCCGGGCGCGACATCGGCGTTCTGGAAGGTCTGCATCACGACGTACTTGGCCGAGGACAGCGGCTTCGCGATACTCGACCAGCGATTTCAGGGCGAAGCCGGACCAGGGCACGGTCATCGACCAGGCCTCGACGCAGCGGTGGCGGTAGACCCGCTCCTCCAGCGGCATGGCCGCCAGCAGATCGTCGACGGCCACCGTCCGCTCCTGCTCCACCATGCCGTCGAGGGTCACGGTCCAGGGACGGATCGGCAGATCCTGCGCCGCCCGCCAGATGTTCTTCGACGAGCCGAATTCGTAGAAATTGTTGTAGGTCGTCGCCAAGTCCGCGTCGGTGATCGGTCGGTCGACCGTATACCGCTCGTTGCGTTTGACCGGATAGAGCCCGGCGGAGGGATCCGGCGGCAGCTCGGCAAGCTGTACCGGCTCGTTGTCCGCCGCCGCCTCGTCTCCGCAGGCCGCCAGCCCGCCGGCGCCGACCATCATCGTTCCGATGCCGAGGCCGCGCAGCAACGTCCTCCGGTTCAAGTACACGCTCTCGGGTGTGGCGAGGCGTTCCGGCAGTTCCCATCCCCGGGGCCGCTTGATCAGCATGGTCGCTCACTCCCTTGTCGATTGCGTCTCCATGAGGTAGCGCGATCGGAACGACACGCCAAATCAACTCGGGGTGAGAGCCTTCATCCGGCCATGGGGCGTTTGCCTTTTCGCGGGTCGGGCCCAATCTTGACCCCATGACAGCCGACACGCCCGCCCCCGACGGCCCGAAGCTCCTCCATCTTCTGGCCGGCGATGCCGCCGCAGATCTGGCCGAGCAACCGAAGGCGACCCGCGCCTATCTGCTCAACGTCGCCAACGGCGCCTGTACGAAGCTCGCGGAAAAGCTCGCGGGTCCTGACCTGGTCCTGCCTTGGCTGCTGGGCGCCATCGCCGCTCCGTCCGGGATCGCGGCGATGCTGATGCCGGCGAAGCAGGCCGGGTCCCTACTGCCGCAGCTCATGATTTCCGGCTGGATCCGAACCCGGGCCCGGCGCAAATGGGTATGGGTCGGCGCCGGTGCTTTCCAGGCGGTCTGTTTGCTGGCGATGATCGCCGCCGCGCTCTGGCTACCTGCGGCGCTGGCCGGCTGGAGCATCGTCGGGCTGCTGCTCGCCTTCAGCGTCGCCAGCGGCTGCGGCTCCGTCTCCTTCCAGGACGTCACGCCGAAGACCGTACCTTCAGGAGCGCGCGGGCGCATGCTGTCGAACCGTTCGGCCATCGGCGGCGCGTTCGCCCTTGCGACGGGGGTGTGGCTCTCGACCGGCCTGAAGGGCACGGAGGCGCTGGCCCCGCTGCTGATCCTGGTCGGCGCCGCCGCCGTGCTTTGGGCGGCCGGCGCGATCCTCTTCGCCGGCATCCCCGAGGAGGCGAGCGAGCCGGGCGAAGGCCGAAACCCCGTGGCGGAGATCCGCAGCGGTATGGCCCTCGTGCGCGACGTCAAAGGGTTCCGACGCTTTCTCGCCGCCCGGTCCGCCCTCCTGTCGGTCGAGATGGCGACACCGATCTTCGTTCTGTTCGCTCAGGACCAGGCCGGCGCCACCCTGGGCGACCTCGGTCTCTACATGGTGGCGACCGGTCTGGCGGCGGTTCTGTCCAGTCCGTTCTGGGGCGCGTTCTCGGACGATTCCGCCCGCAAGGTCATGACCGTCAGCGCGCTGCTCGGATGCGTCGCAGCCGCAGCGGCCCTGGCCCTGCCTCTGCTGGTGCCGGAGGAGCTCCGTCACTGGGCTTTCGCCGGCGTGTTCCTGATCCTCGGCGTGGCGGTCGCCGGTGTGCGGCTCGGCCGCAAGACGTACCTTGCCGATGGCGCGCCGGAGGACGAAAGACCCCTCTACGTCGCCTTCTCAAACACCGCTGCGGGGATCGTTGCGGTCGCCTTCATGGGGCTCGGCATCGTCGCCGAGACGACCGATGTCGCCACCACCGTCCTTGTGCTGGGCGGCCTCTCCGCGCTCGGCTTCGTCCTGTCCCGGGCCATGCCGACGGCGAGCCGGATGGCGGATACGGACTGACGCCGGGTGGCAGGCAGACTAGCGGCCTGGCAGATCAGCCGGCTTGGCGAATCGGCTTGCACGCGCGCAAACGGAAGCCTTGAATACCCGAACATAGACGCCGGTCGTCCCGGCGCTCGCCATCGGGCCCTCGGGGCGATCACGGGCATCACGACCCGGGACGCTCCCGCTTAGCGCCTTTCCCAAGGCGCACCCAGGGGCCCCCACCCGGGCGAGCGAAGGGAGAGACAGCATGGCCTCCAATCCCAGCGACGGCTCCGGAGCGACAGAACGCGGCAGACAAGGCGGCGGCGCGACCCGCTGCGCCGCGATCCTCGGTCCCTATCAGTCCGGCAAGACCAGCCTCTTCGAAGCCCTGCTCCACGCCTGCGGCACGGTCGACCGCAAAGGCACGGTCAAGGACGGGAACACCGTCGGCGACGCCGCTCCGGAAGCGCGGGACCGCGGGGCGAGCACGGAACTCTCGATCGGGCACGGCGCCTATCTTGGCGACAACTGGACCTTCATCGACACGCCGGGCGGCATCGAGTTCACCCTGGACGCCCGCCACGCCTGCATGATCGCCGATGTCGCCGTCGTCGTGGTCGAGCCCGAAGCGGCGAAGGCGGCGGCGGCGGGTCCGATCCTCAAGTTTCTCGACGATCACGACATTCCCCATGTCGTCCTGATCAACAAGATGGACCAATCTGGCGAGCCCGTGCGCGAGATCCTGGCCGCCCTGCAAGGATTCTCGACCCGGCCGCTGGCGCTGCGTCAGGTGCCGATCCGCGACGGCGAGCGGGTCACCGGCTATGTCGATCTCGTCAGCGAGCGCGCCTACCGCTATCGGGAGGGTGAACCGTCCGCGCTGATCGAGCTGCCCGGCAGCGTGGCGGACCGGGAGGCCGAGGCGCGCACCGAACTGCTGGAGACCCTGGCGGATTTCGACGACGGACTGCTCGAACAGCTTCTGGAGGAGGTCGACCCGGACAAGCAGGACGTATACGGCCAGCTCGCCGAGACGCTGCGCTCCGATCTCCTGGTCCCGGTCCTGCTCGGCGCCGGCGAGCACGACCACGGGGTTCAGCGCCTGCTGAAACTGCTGCGCCACGAGACGCCGGACCATATGGCCACGGTCGCGCGCCGCGGTCTGGCGGCGGGCCCGGAGCCGATGGCCCAGGTCTTCAAGACGGTTCACGCCCCACATATGGGCAAGCTCTCCCACGTGCGGGTCTGGCGCGGTGCGGTGAAGGACGGGGAGAGCCTGAACGGCGCAAAGGTCTCCGGCATCTACGCCGCCAGCGGCGGCAAGCTGGACAAACGCCCCTCGGCCGGCCCCGGCGACGTGGTCGCGCTCGGCCGGATGGACCCGATCCAGACCGGCGATGTGCTGACGCCCGACGGCGGGCTGCCGGACAAGGGGCTCGGCTGGCCGGAAGTGCCGCAACCGGTGTTCGCCCGCGCCCTCAAGGTCGCCGAACGCAACGACGAGGTGAAGCTTTCCGGCGCGCTCGCGAAACTGGCGGAGGAGGACCCGTCGCTGCTGGTCAGGCAGGACCAGGAGCTGGGAGAACTGACGATCTGGGGACAGGGGGACACCCATCTGCGGGTCACCGCCGACCGGCTGAAGACGCGCTTCAAGCTCGATGTCTCTCTCGCAGCCATCGGTCGCCTATTGCGAGACCGTGCGCGACCGGGTCGAGGAGCACTCCCGCCACAAGAAACAATCCGGCGGCCACGGCCAGTTCGCCGACATCCGCATCACCGTCGAGCCGACCGGCCGGGGCACCGGCTTCGCCTTCGAGGAGAAGGTTGTCGGCGGCTCGGTGCCGAAGAACTACATTCCGGCGGTGGAGGAAGGCTGCCGCGAAGGGTGTCGACGGGGGCCGCTCGGTTTTCCGGTGGTCGACGTGAAGGTTACCCTAACCGACGGCCAGCACCATTCCGTCGACAGTTCCGACATGGCGTTCAAGATCGCCGCCCGGTCCGGGCTGCACGATGCTCTGGCCAAGGCGGGACCGGTGCTGCTCGAGCCGGTTCATCAGGTAACGATCGCCGTTCCCTCGGATGCGACCAGCAAGGTGCACGGCATTCTGTCCTCGCGCCGCGGCCAGATCCTCGGCTTCGACGCCAAGGAGGACTGGCCAGGTTGGGACACGGTGACCGCCTACCTGCCCGAGGCGGAGATGCACGATCTGATCCTGGACCTGCGGGCCCAGAGCCAGGGTCTGGCCACCTTCACCTGGAGTTTCGATCATTTGCAGGAATTGACCGGCCGGCTGGCCGACCGGGTGGTGGAGCATCACGAGACCGCCTAGGGCCCGCTCGGCGGGCTCTGACCCGTCATCCCGACAGGAATAGGGGATGGCGGGTCGGCCTTACTTAGCGCCGGTGCCCGCGGCAGCGGCGTCCATGTATTTCGCCAGTTCGACGTCGAGCTCCGTGACGCCGCCCGCATCGTGGGTGGTGAGCGCCACCTCGACCTTGTTGTAGACGTTCGACCATTCCGGATGGTGATCCATGCTCTGGGCCTTGATCGCCACTCGGGTCATGAAGCCCCAGGCGGACTCGAACCCGTCGAACTTGTAGGCCTTGGTGATCGTCTTGCCGCCGTTACCCTCGGCCCATCCGTCGATCGAGGCGAGGATTGCTTTGCGGTCGTCGGCACTGAGTTTCTCTGCCATCGCGGTATCGTTTCCCATGTTGTTGCGGTTGGGACCGGCGGCGGTCCCTCTACGCCCGAGAATGGGATCGCGTCGCGCGGCTACAACCCTGGGAACAGGGATCGAGACCTAGAGAAACGTCTCGCGCACGTTGACGGAGGACTGCTCGCCGACGCATCCGAAACTGTCCTCCAGCCAGGATGCCGCCGCCGCCCGCCCGACATCGCGCAGGTGATGCAGGAAGGCCGGTTCGGCGTTGAGTTTCGAGGATGCGTGCATGTCCTCCATTTCGTCAGGCGCCGCGATCATGTGAATTCGCGTGATCCGGTAGGCCTCGGGGTCCAGCTTACCGGCGGCGATCAGCCGGTTGACGAAGTGGATCGCCCGCATCTCGCGCATCAGGGTCGAGTTGAAGGAGATCTCGTTCACCCGGTCCAGGATCCCCCTCGCATCGGTGGGCACCCTCTCCCGGTACAGCGGGTTGATCTGAACGATGACGATGTCACGGCAGCCGGAATTGTAGATCAGCGGGTAGAGGGCCGGGTTCCCCATGTAGCCGCCGTCGTAATAGTGCTCGCCGTCGATCTCGACCGCCTTGAACATGAAAGGCAGACAGGCGGACGCCATGACCGCGTCGATGCTGAGGTCGCCGTTTTCGAACACCCGGATCTTGCCGGTGCGCACATTGGTGGCGCTGATGAACAGGTCGATGCCGCTTTGCCGCGCCGTGTCGGGATCGACCAGATCCGACAGCACGTCGCGCAGCGGGTTCAGGTTCAGGGGATTGGTCTGGTACGGCGACAGGTAGCGTCCGATGAAGTCCATCGCCAGAAATCCCGGCGAGTTGTCGATCCGCCAGTTGCCGAGCAGCCGGTCGATGGCGGTGCGCTGAATCGGGCTGAAGCGGCCCACATCGGCGATGCCGTGCCAGAACTTGTCCAGCTTTTCCCGCGCCCCCTGGCGCCCGTTCTCGGCCCAGCCGGCGGCCATGACGACCGCGTTCATCGCGCCCGCGCTGGTGCCGGATATCGAATCGAACTCGACCCGAGGATCCTCGAGCAGCCCGTCCAGCACCCCCCAGGTGAAGGCCCCGTGGGAGCCGCCGCCCTGGAGGGCGAGGTTGATCCGCTTAGTCTCCTGCCCCGGCGCCGCCCTGTCGCGCCTGGGGGCGACCGCGGCCGCAGCCTCGTCCCGGATCCGGGACGGGACTTCGGTGATCCGACGGACGGGATCGTCGCCCCCGTCCGACACCTGCACCTCGGTGCGGCGGGGGCGCCAGGCCATCAGCGCGCCACCCAGCCGCCGTCGATCTGCAGCGCCGCTCCGGTGATCGATCCGGAATTGTCCCCGGCGAGAAACACGGCGAGCGCGCCCAGATCCTCGATCTCGACGAACTTCTTGGTCGGCTGACTCGCCAGGACGACGTCGCGCACGACCTCTTCCTCCGTCATGTTGTTCGCCTTGGCCTGCTCGCCGATCTGGTTCTCGACCAGCGGCGTCTTGACGAAACCGGGGCAGATCGCGTTGCAGGTGATGCCCTTCTCGGCGGTCTCGAGCGCCACGACCTTGGTGAAGCCGACCACGCCGTGCTTGGCCGCCACATAGGCCGCCTTGTAGGGCGAGGCGACCAGGCCGTGGGCGGAGGCGATGTTGATGATCCGGCCCCAGCCCCGCTTCTTCATGCCGGGCAGAGCGGCCTTGGTGGTGTAGAAATTGGATGACAGGTTCAGGGAGACGATCAGCTCCCACCGGTCCTCGGGGAACTCGTCCACCGGCGCCACGGTCTGGATCCCGGCATTGTTGACAAGGATGTCGACCTTGCCGAAAGCGGCCTCGGCATCGGTGACCAGCTTCTTCGCCTCGTCGCCCTTGGTCAGATCGGCCCCGCTGAAAGCGGCCTTGATACCGAACTCGCTTTCCAGGCCGACACGGATCTCCTCGATCTCTCCGGCGTCGCCGAAACCGTTCAGCATGATATCCGCGCCCGCCGCCGCGAGCGCCCTGGCGATGCCGAGACCGATACCGCTGGTGGATCCGGTGATGACGGCGGATTTGCCCTTGAGGCTCATGGTCCGAATTTCCTCTGGTTCGACGGCCGCATCGGGTCGGCGGCCGATTCCGGTTGCACTGCACAAAGTGATACGCAAACGTCCTGGCGCAAGCCTAGTGCCGATCCGCGCGGCGGCGGCAAACTTTCCCTGGGACAAAGAACCGTCTATAGACGCGCCCATGTGTGCACAGAGAGCCCGCCCCGGAATCCTCGCCCCCACCATCGAACAGATGGCGGCGTTGGCCGAAGATGCCCTGTCGAACGTTCCGCAGGAACTGCTGAAGCCGCTTTCCGGACTGGCGATCCTCGTCGAGGATTTCCCGGACGAGGAGATCTGCGAGGCGATGGATCTGGAGACGCCGTTCGACCTGCTCGGCCTCTATCAGGGGGTGCCGCTCGGCCACCGCTCCAGCGGCGAGACGCCGGCCGATCTCGACCGGATCTTCCTGTTCCGCCGCTCGATCCTGGATTACTGGATCGAGAGCGGCGACGACCTCTACACGGTGGTGCGCCACGTGCTGATCCACGAGATCGGACACCACTACGGCTACAGCGACAGCGAGATGGAAGAGCTGGAGCGGTTGGCCGACGAGGAAGAGACCAACGCGCCGGCCGGGCGGGCGTAGGCCCGACCTCCATCCCGAAGCCCAACCGTCGTCCTGAACTCGATTCATGACCAAGCGTAGGCGCCGGCGGCTTGATCCTGACCTGCGTCAGGATGACGGGAGAAGACGGCCGAGCTACTTCGCGCCCATGCGGATCGCGCCGTCGAGGCGGATCGTCTCGCCGTTGAGCATCGGGTTGTCGACGATGCTCTCCACCAGCCGGGCGAACTCCTCAGGCTTGCCGAGGCGCGAGGGGAACGGAATTTGGGCGGCGAGGCTGTCCTGCACCTCCTGGGGCATGCCGAGCACCATGGGCGTGCCGAAGATCCCCGGCGCGATGGCGCAGACCCGGATGCCGGTGCGGGCAAACTCGCGGGCGGCGACCAGGGTCAGGGAATGCACCCCGCCCTTGGACGCGGCGTAGGCGGACTGGCCGATCTGCCCCTCGAAGGCGGCCACGCTGGCGGTCGACACGATGACCCCGCGCTGCCCGTCGCCGTCGGGCTCGTTACCGCCCATCGCCGCGGCGGCGAGGCGGATCAGGTTGAAGCTGCCGACCAGATTGACGTCGATCACCTTCTTGAAGTCGGCGAGAGCCATCGGCCCGTCCCGGCCGACGATGCGCTTTGCGGGGGCGATGCCCGCGCAGTTCACCAGCACGACGGGCGCGCCATGGGCTTCTCCCGCCTCGGCGACGGCGGACTCGGCCGATGCCGCGTCGGAGACGTCGCAGGCGAGCGCCAGACCGCCGATCTCGCCGGCCAACGCCTTCGCCGCCTCGATGTTCACGTCGAGCAGCGCCACCCGTGCGCCGCGTGCGGCCAGCGCCCGGGCCGTCGCCGCGCCGAGGCCGCTGCCGCCACCGGCGACCAGCACACCCTTGCCCTTGAGATCCATCGCCTTCCTCCCGTCGCGGACTATGTGATCGTTTCGCGCCGGTGATATCAGATCGCAGGACGCGGTACGAGACGCAGACGGCCAAGACACGGAGACCGAGACGACCATGGCGACCCTGACCGACATTCCACTGCCCGCCCGCGTTCTGGGCTTCGCCGGACTCATCCCCTTCGTAGGCGGCGCCGTCGGCGTTTGGGTGCTGGAGACGCCCTGGGACTGGGTGGTGCTGAATGCCCAGGTCTATTACGGCTGCGCGATCCTGTCGTTCCTCGGCGCCGTGCATTGGGGGCGGGCCCTGGCCAGCCCGCTGCAGGGCGAGGCGCTGTGGCGGCCGCTCGCCTGGAGCGTCACCCCGAGCCTGCTCGCCTGGGTGGCGGCGCTGGCCAAGCCGGACCTGGGGATCGTGCTGCTGGTCGGCGGACTGGTCGCCGCCTTCCTGGTCGACCGCTCGGCGACGGCCCTCGGGTGGTTTCCCGCCTGGTACGGGGTGCTGCGGAAGTACCTGTCCGCCATCGCCGTGGCCAGCCTTGGGATCAGCCTGATGAAGACCCTCTCCTGCAGCCCATCGTCCCGGCGCATACCCGCTAGACGACTAGGGCCGAAAATCAATAGCCCCGAGCTCGGTCGACCTGGTGCAGAAGCGGCCGCCCGTCGAGGTAGCGGGCGGCGTTCTCCACCACCAGTTCGGCGACGATAGCGTCCCGGTTCGGATGCAGGCCGCCGATATGGGGCCAGACGCTGATGCCGGGGGTTGTCCAGAACGGGTGATCCGCGGGGAGCGGTTCCTGGCGGAACACGTCGAGCACCGCACCGGCGATCTCGCCGCCGGTGACCGCCGCGATCAGATCGTCGTCGACCACCGTCGCACCGCGTCCGAAGTTCAGGAACCAGGCGGTCGGTCGCATCGCCCGGAAACGGTCGGCGTTCATGAAGTCGCGGGTATCCGGCGTGACCGGCAGCAGGTTGAGCACGAAGTCCGCCTCGCCCAGCATCCGGTCGGTGTCCTCCGGCCCGTAGACCGCATCGACGTGCTCGACCGGGTCGGCGGACCGGCGCACGCCGACCACCCGCAGCTCCAGCGCCTGCGCCTTGCGCGCCAGCTCGCTGCCGATGGTCCCGAGACCGAGGATCCCGAGCGTCTTGCCGGCCAGCGGCTCGGCCACCCGACGGGTCCAGATCGACGACATCTGGTCGATGGCGGCGGCGGCGATCGGCTTGGTCGCGTGGAACAGGGCGGCGAGAATGTTCTCCGGCATCTGCACCCGGTGCACGCCCTTCGCCGCCGACAGCAGCAGGCCGTCCGCCAGATCCGGACGCGCGAGCCAAGCCTCCACTCCGGCGGTGGTCGTCTGCACCCAGCGCAGCTTCGGCATCTCGTCCAGCAGGCCCGGCGGCGCCCCCCAGGCGAGCATGATCTCGGCCTCCGCCTTCTGCGCGACGCTCAACGCATCGGCGCGATCGACTCCCTCCAAGCGCAGCCGGTCGCCCAACCCGGCGGCGGCGAGCGCGTCGACATAGATCGGCGCCCCGTCGGTCCACAGCACCATCAATGGCTTATCCGCCATGCGTCTTCTCCTCGACAATCGGGGCGCCGGGCAGTCTCACGACCTCGACCGGCTCGGCGATACCCCGGACACGCGCCCTCTCGCGACGGCCGTCCCGCACCAACGGCGCCACGGACGGATCGCCCGCAAGCCGGCCGCTGACGACCACGTCTCCGCCGGCGGCGAGGCCCTGGATCCGGGCCGCCAGATTGACCATCGAGCCGAAATAGTCCAGCCGGTCGTTCAGCGTGACGGCGATGCTCGCCCCCGCATGGACGCCGACCTTGATCGAGATCGCCTCGCCGCCCTGCTCCCGGTTGAACGCCTCGGTACCCCGCTGAACCGCGAGGGCGGCCCGAACCGCGTCGGACGGCTCGGCGAAGGCGGCCATGACCGCGTCGCCGATGGTCTTGACGATGGCACCGCGATGGCTGCGCACGATCCGGCCGAGAAAAGCGAAGTGTTCGCGCACCAGGTGATAGGCGCTGGCATCGCCGATCCGCTCGTAGAGCGCGGTGGACCCCTGCAGATCGGTGAACATCAGCGCGATCTGGGCGATCGACACCTGATCGCCCGGATGCAGCACGGCGTTGGAGAACAGATCGCGGAAGGCCTGCAGGGTCGTCACCTCATGCGCCGTGAGCGCGTCGGCCACCCAGACCCGGGATTCGACCACCAGGGTGCGGCGGGTGTCCCCCCGGTTCTCCAGCGTGACCGTGCCGGGGGCGGACGGATCGCCGGTCCGCACGTCGGCCCCGGTCACGATGAGGGACGGGGCCGGTCCGTCCACCGACACGTCGCACTGCCCTCCGGTCTCCAGGGTCCGATACCGATACTCGCCAGGCGCGAGGGACGCGGGCACCGTCCGGCTGTCCCCCGGTTCGAGAGTGACCTGCAAGACAACATGCGGCAGCGACATCGGTCCGAAGAGGCAGAACTCGCCGTCCTGGACCGGACGGAGGGCGGGAGCCGGCTGGAAGCTGAGTTCCACATTGCGCGAGAAGTCACGGTCGTAAGAGATGTTGCAGGAGTCGCAATGGGCGCTGTCCGGCATCTGATCGAGGGACGTCGCCGAGAGTTGCGCCCCCCGGCACCGCGGACAGAGGAGATCCCACCGGGATTCCAGCAACCCGTCGCGCACGGCTTCAAGGCAGAGCTCGGTCACGGCCAGGTCTTCCTCGCCCCATTCCCGCGCCAACCGACGCGGGCGGATGCGCACCAGATCCGTCTCCTGGGCGTCGAGCACGTAATCCGCCAGACGCCGGGCAAGCTTGTGGCCGTTCGGGCTGGCGTCGATCTCGGCGACAATCCGGTCCAGACGCTGGCGACGCGGCGCGTCCAGGGACAGCCGTTTCGGCCTAAACGGCCTGTCGCTGGCGCCGTCGGCGAACCGGCGGTTGTCCTCCACCAGGCGGCTGAAGTTCTTATCGGCCCCGGAGAAGAACCCTGCGACCAGGAGGATCCGACCGAGCAGGTTCGCGGGCGCCGCCTCCATCCGGTAGATGCAGCGGCATCCCCGCGCCGTCGCCTCGAATTCCGCCGTGGCGATCAGCACCGCGATCGGCCCACGGGAGAAGCGGCGTTCGTGGCGGAACCACCGGTCGGTCACCCACTCGACCGGGATCTCCTCCCAGGCCAGATGGACCGCCCCCATCTTGGCCTCGGCGAAGAACCGCACGGTGCCGTCGGGTTGCTCGACCTGCCGGACCCGGTGTTTCGGCAGGCCGGCGGCCTCGTTGAACCGGGCCGTATCCGCGAGCAGCGGCCAGATCACCTCCGGCGGGTGATCGAATTCCCACACCATCGTGTGGCTCTTCATCGACATCCGCTCATTCCGCCGCCCGCCTTTGGCTCTCAAGATACTCCTCGCCGAGCGGGCCGTAAAAGGCGGCGTCGAATCCCGCGGCCTCCCGCGAGGGAATGTTGAACGGCGGCTTCACCCCGCCGCGGAACCGCGCGCGCACGATGGCCTGCCATGTGGAGACCGGCTCGAGGCCGCGCGCCTCGCAGAGAAAGTCGAACCAACGCTTTCCGACGGCGACATGGCCGATCTCGTCGTCGTGAATGATCTGCAGGATGTCGGCGGAAGGATCGTCGCCGACCTCCCGCAGTTTGGCGATCATCGGCGGCGTGACGTCGAGACCGCGCGCCTCGAGCACCAGAGGCACGACCGCCTGGCGGGCGAGCGGATCGTCCGCCGTCTCCACCGCCGCCTGCCACAGGCCATCGTGAGCCGGCAGCGCGCCGTAGCGCGAACCGAGCATCCTCCAGCCGATCGGCGATCAGCAGAAAATGCTTGGACTCCTCGTCCCCGACCCTCACCCAATCGTCCGCGTAGGCGCGCGGAAAACCGCTGTCGGGAAACCGGACAACCGCGTCCCACGCGAGATCGACGGCGTTCAGCTCGATATGGGCGAGCGCGTGGAGCAAGGCGACGCGCCCCCGCGTCTCGGCCGTGATCCTGCGCTTCTTGACCCGGCGGGGCGGAAGCAGCGGCGGCTCCTCCGGGCGTCCGGGGCGGTCCGGCGGGGCGGCGGTGTGGAGGAACGGTAGGTCACCGGCGCGCCACGCCGCCGCCGCACGGCGACCGGTCTCCGCCTTCTGGCGGGCATCCGCGGTGGACAGGACCGCGACCGCCGCCTGACTGATGTCTGCAAATTCCATGACGACAAGGATGTAGCGCGACTGCGTATTCCGTGCACCCGCATCCGTGCCTATGCTCCGTTCCCTGTCCCGAAGAGAGCGATTCAAACAGGAGCGACTTCATGACCACGCGGGAATCTGGCGCTCGACGCCGTACGCGCCTATTTCGACACCGGCGGCTTCCGGGCCGAGCTGGCGGAGCGGGTGGCCGTGCAGACATCGAGCCGGGAAGAGGAACACCGGGCCGATCTGATGGACTACCTCGACCGGCTGATGCGTCAGCGCTTCGAGGCCATGGGCTTCACCGTCGAGATCTTCCCGAACACCCTGCTCGACCGCGCGCCGTTCCTGGTCGCCAAGCGGATCGAGGATCCGAGCCTGCCGACCCTGTTCTGCTACGGCCACGGCGACACGGTTCCCGGCGAGGAGGGCCGCTGGGCCGACAACCGAGAGCCCTGGAGACTGGAGGTCGCCGAAACCCCGTCCGGCGAGCGCTGGTACGGCCGCGGCACCGCCGACAACAAGGGGCAGCACGCGATCAACATGGAAGCGCTGCGCCATGTGATCGAGACGCGCGGGCGGCTCGGCTACAACGTGACGTTCCTCATCGAGATGGCAGAGGAGATGGGCTCCCCGGGTCTCGCCGAGTTCTGCCGCGACAACCGCGACATGCTGGCCGCCGATCTGCTGATCGCCTCGGACGGACCGCGCTTCTCCACCGACGGTCCCGACATCAAGCTCGGCACGCGCGGCGGGCTCAACATCCGGTTCCGCCTGGAATATCGCGAGGGCGGCCACCATTCCGGCAACTGGGGCGGCCTGCTGGCCAATCCGGCGATCGTCCTGATGCACGCGCTCACGACCCTGGTCGGCCGCGAGGAAAGATTCTGCTGCCCGCCCTGAAGCCGGCGCAGATCAAGAACTCGGTGCGGGCGGCCCTGTCCCATGTGGAGGTGAAATCCGGCCCGGACGACCCCGAGATCGACCCCTGGTGGGGCGAGCCCGGACTGTCCCTGGCGGAGAAGGTATTCGGCTGGAACACCTTCGAGGTTCTGTCCTTCATCACCGGCGACCCGGAAAAGCCCCAGAACGCCGTGCCGCCCTTCGCGGAGGCGATCTGCCAGATCCGCTTCGTGGTCGATACCGACCCGGATGTCTTCCTGCCGGCGATCCGCGAACACCTGGCGGAACAGGGCTACAGCGACATCACGGTGGAGCCCGCCCGCGTGTCGATGCTGCGGGCCTCGCGCCTGGATCCGGACCATCCGGCGGTGCCGTGGGCGGTGGCATCGATGGAGAAGACAACCGGCAAGACGGTCACGGTGATCCCGAACGCCGGCGGGTCCCTGCCCAACGACATCTTCCTCAACGGCATCGGCATGCCGACCATCTGGGTGCCGCACAGCTATACCGGCTGCTCCCAGCACGCCCCGAACGAGCATGTTCTGCCGCATCTGATGCGCGAGGGCCTGGAAATGATGACCGGCCTGTTCTGGGACCTGGGAGACGGATTCCCAGGGAAATCACTGGGGAAGTAGCCGGGGAAGTATGCGGAGACCTACGGCCGGGAAGTGCGAAAAAGGATGCGAAATCGCGCTATCCCGGCCAGCCGCCGGTCTGGCGCAGGCCTTCCGACAGCAGGATCCCCGCGCTGACCGCCACGTTCAGCGACCGGGCGCCGGGCGCCATCGGGATCTTCACCGCGAGGTCGGCGGCGGCGTGAACCTCCTCCGGAACACCGGCGCTCTCCCGACCCAGGATCAGGTGATCCCCGGAATCGAACCGGGCGTCCGGCAGGCAAACGGCCCCCCTCGTCGACGCCAGCACCAGCCGTCCCGCCTCCCGTTCGGCAAGAAAGGCGGCCCACGAGGAATGGCGGCGTACCGCGGCGAATTCCAGGTAATCCATCCCGGCGCGCCGCATCCGCTGCTCCGACCAGACGAAGCCGCAGGGCTCGATCACGTCGACCCCGACACCGAGGCAGGCGGCCAGGCGCAGGATGGTTCCGGCGTTCTGTGGAATGTCTGGCTGATACAGGACGATGCGCATGGCCGCATCTAACCGCCTTGCGAAGCTTGGCAAAAGGCAAACCTCTGCGGTATACGCATGCCGCATCGGGGCGGAAGTGTTTGCGACAGCGGGTCGCGTTTCCTTCTTGCGCCAATGCTCGATATTACTCGGCGGGTCGGCACGCGGGCCGGCACCACGTCGAGCGCCATTTAGGACGAGTGGAGAATCATGGCCGAAACCCACGAAGGCGACTCCCGCCGCGACTTCCTGATTATCTCGACCACCGCCGTCGGTGCGGTGGGCGCGGCTTGCGTCGCCTGGCCGTTCATCGACCAGATGAACCCGGCCGCCGACACCCTGGCCCTTGCCAGCATCGAATTCGACGTCTCGACCGTGGCCGAAGGGCAGTCGGTGACGCTGACCTGGCGCGGAAAGCCGGTATTCGTGCGCCATCGGACCCCGGAAGAGATCGAGGAAGCCCGCGAGGTGCCCCTCGACGAGCTGCGCGATCCCCAGCCGGACAGCGATCGGGCCGAGAAGCCCGAGTATCTGGTGATGGTCGGCGTCTGCACGCATCTCGGCTGCGTTCCGCTGGGCCAGAGCGTGTCCGATCCGAAGGGTGACTTCGGCGGCTGGTTCTGCCCGTGCCACGGGTCGCACTACGACACGTCGGGCCGCATTCGCCGGGGCCCGGCGCCTCTCAATCTGCCGGTGCCGGAATACCAGTACATTTCCGACACCGTCATCCGTATCGGTTAAGAGGGGAGCGCCGGAGCATGGCTGCGAATTTCTCAAATCCGGTGGTACGGTGGATCGACCATCGCCTCCCGGTCTTCACTTTCATGCACCACGAGCTGCATGAGTATCCGACACCGAAGAATCTGAGCTACTGGTGGAACTTCGGATCGCTGGCGGGCATCGCCCTGGTGATCATGATCGTCACCGGCATCACGCTGGCGATGCACTACACGCCGCATGTCGACCACGCCTTCGCCAGCGTCGAGCGCATCATGCGCGACGTGAACTACGGCTGGCTGATCCGCTACATCCACATGAACGGCGCCTAGCTTCTTCTTCATCGTCGTCTACATCCACATCTTCCGCGGCCTGTACTTCGGTTCGTACAAGGCGCCGCGCGAGATCCTCTGGATGCTGGGCGTGGTGATCCTGCTGCTGATGATGGCGACCGCGTTCATGGGATACGTGCTGCCGTGGGGCCAGATGAGCTTCTGGGGCGCCACCGTCATCACCAACCTGTTCTCGGCGATCCCGCTGGTCGGTGAGTCCGATCGTGACCTGGCTGTGGGGTGGCTTCTCGGTCGACAACGCGACCCTGAACCGGTTCTTCTCGCTGCACTTCCTGCTGCCGTTCGTCATCGTCGGCGTGGTGGTGCTGCACATCTGTCGCCCTGCACCGTTTCGGGTCGAACAACCCGACTCGGCATCGATGTGAAGGGCCCGAAGGACCAGATCCCGTTCCATCCGTACTATACGATCAAGGATGCGTTCGGCCTCGGGGTGTTCCTGATCTTCTTCTCGGCCTTCATCTTCTTCGCGCCGAACTTCCTCGGCCATCCGGACAACTACATCCCGGCAAACCCGCTGGTCACGCCGGCGCATATCGTGCCCGAATGGTACTTCCTGCCGTTCTACGCGATCCTGCGCGCCGTGCCGGACAAGCTCGGCGGGGTCCTGCTGATGTTCGGCGCCATCGCGGTGCTGTTCGTCCTGCCCTGGCTCGACCGGTCTCCGGTCCGCAGCGGCCAGTTCCGTCCGATCTTCAAGATCTTCTTCTGGATCCTGGTGATCGACGTGGTTGCGCTGGACATGGCTGGGCGCCAAGCCGGCCGAGGGCATCTACGTGACGCTCTCCCGCATCGCGACGACCTACTACTTCGCCCACTTCCTGGTCGTCCTGCCGCTTCTGAG
Organism: Thalassobaculum sp.; assembly: GCA_048983575.1. Lineage (GTDB taxonomy): Bacteria > Pseudomonadota > Alphaproteobacteria > Thalassobaculales > Thalassobaculaceae > Thalassobaculum. The sequence goes on from JBLZTD010000001.1 coordinate 4,473,558, forward strand.
CATCTTCGAGACGCCAAAACCGCTGCCGAAATCTATCAGCGAACCGGTGCTTGGCGCCGGGGGCGGATTCGCCGGGGCCACCGCCGCACCGAGGGAGAAAGTCTGATGATCGCGCGTCTCACCACCACCATCGCGGCCGTTGCGATCGCGGCCGGCGCCTGGTCCTTCACCCTCTCCGGGCCGGCGCAGGCCGCCGGACCGGCGATCGAGTACCCGCAGCACGACTGGTCGTTCTCTGGGCCGTTCGGGACCTACGACCGCGGCGCCCTTCAGCGCGGGTTCCAGGTCTACAAGAACATCTGCTCGGGCTGCCACGCGCTGAGCTACGTCGCGTACCGCAACCTCGAGGATCTCGGCTACAACGAGGACGAGATCAAGGCGATCGCCGCCGAGGCGACCGTGATGGACGGCCCGAACGACGACGGCGAGATGTTCGAGCGTCCGGGCATTCCGGCCGACCGTTTCGTGTCGCCCTTCCCGAACGAGAAGGCGGCCCGGGCGGCCAATGGCGGCGCCTATCCGCCGGACCTGTCGCTGATCGTCAAGGCCCGTCCGGACGGGGCGAACTATCTTAGGGCGCTCCTGACCGGTTATGTCGATCCGCCGGCGGATTTCAACCTGATGCCCGGCATGAACTACAACGCCTATTTCCCCGGCCATCAGATCGCCATGGCCCAGCCGCTGTGGGGCGACGACGTGACCTACGAGGACGGCACGGCGGCGACGATCGAGCAGCAGGCCGAGGATCTGACCACCTTCCTCGCCTGGGCCTCGGAGCCGGAGATGGAGGAGCGCAAACGGGCCGGTGTGATGACCATGCTGTTCCTGTTGGTGTTCACCGGTCTGCTCTACGCCACCAAGCGCAAGATCTGGGCGGACGTTCACTAGACGCCCCACGTCAGGCGTCACCGCCGTTCAACACAGTCAAAGGCCGCGGTTCGTCCGCGGCCTTTCGCGTTCACGGCCGGCCGGGGTATACGTGTGAAACGGACATTCGCAACGGGATCGAGATGAGCACGCAAACACGCAAGGCCCTGGTCGCAGTCATCGGCGGCAGCGGCGTCTACAACATCGACGGCCTTGAGAACGCGCGCTGGGAGACCGTCACCTCGTCCTTCGGCGAACCGTCGGATCAGCTCCTCTTCGGGGAGTTGGCGGGCCAGCCGCTGGTCTTTCTGCCACGTCACGGTCGCGGACACCGGTTCAGCCCGACGACGATCAACTACCGGGCCAATATCGACGCCCTGAAACGGGCCGGCGTGACCGATATCGTCTCTGTTTCCGCCGTCGGGTCCCTGAAAGAGGAGTACGCGCCCGGGCACTTCGTGCTGATCGACCAGTTCATCGACCGCACCTTCGCCCGGGAAAAGACCTTCTTCGGCACCGGCTGCGTCGCCCATGTCTCCATGGCCCATCCCGTCTATCCAACCGGCTCGTCGACGCTCTGGATGCCTCCTGCAGGGAACTGGGGCTGCCCTACAGCCGCGGGGGGACCTATGTCGACCATGGAGGGCCCGCAGTTCTCCACCCAGGCCGAATCGTTCCTGTATCGGTCAGTGGGGCTGCCGACGTGATCGGCATGACCAACATGCCGGAAGCCAAGCTCGCCCGCGAGGCCGAGATCCCCTACGCCACCGTTGCCATGGTCACCGACTACGACTGCTGGCATCCGGACCACGACCATGTGACGGTCGAAGCGGTTGTGAAGGTCCTGACCGCCAATGCGGACAACGCCCGCGCCCTGGTCAAGACCGTGGCGCCGAAGCTGTACGAGCGCCCCCTGATCGACGAACAGGGCGGCGATCACGCGCTCGAGTTCGCGCTGATCACCCATTCGGAAGCGCGGGATCCCGCCGTCGTCGCAAGACTGGACGCGGTCGCCGGACGCGTTCTGAAGGGCTGAGGAGGCCGCGATGGGTCGGCGGCGCGGCGACGGCATCGGCCGGCTGGAGGGTCTCTACAGCCGGGTGACCGCCAATACGCCCGACGACGCCCGCACGCTCAACGTCAAGTCCGTTCTGGCTCTCGACAACGACCGGCCGAGCGAGGCGGCGGAACTCATCGGGCGTGCCCTGGTCATCGAACCGGCGGAATACGCCTATCTCTTTCACCTGGCCAAGGTGTGCGCCAAGGCCGGATGGTGGAGTCACTGCGTCGACGCCCTGCGCCGCGCGATCTATGTCGACCCGGTGAATGCGGAGAGCTGGTACGGCCTCGGCCGCGCCTTCGAGGAACTGGACAGCATCGCCGAGGCGGAAGTGTGCTGGCGCCAGTGTCTGGCTCTGCAGCCCAAACATGTCGGCGCCCGCGAGGCGCTGGTGGCGCATGCGCAGGACCGCACCGAGGACTGAAGAGGCCGGGCTTGGAAACAGGTCGGGGCCCCTTGGTTTCCCAAGGAGCCCCGGTTGGTGGAGCCAAGGAGGATCGAACTCCTGACCTCTACAATGCCATTGTAGCGCTCTCCCAGCTGAGCTATGGCCCCAAATTGTCCCAACGGCTCTGGGCGCCGCCGGAGGCCGCTTATCTATCCCCTCATGGATCGACAATCAAGAGGATTGCGGCAGAAAAATTACGGCGTGAACTCAGGGTTTTTGGTCGTCCTCGACGTCGTCGTCGATCGCCAGATCGTCGTCGTCTTCATCGTCGTCCAGCAGTTCGTCGTCGTCATCGTCATCGGCCGCGAGCGGATCGGTGATCGGACGCTTTGTCGTGGTGTCGTCCTCCTCGACCTCATCCTCAACGGGAGGTTCGTCGTCGAGAAGATCTTCCTCCTCGTCGTCGTCCTCCTCCTCGATCTCTTCCTCGTCATCCGTCTCCTGGTCCTCGGCCTCGTCGTCGACCGGACGCTTCTTGGGCTTGTCCTCCGGCGGCAAGGCACGCGACCGGCGGCTCTTCAAGACGGCTTCGGGATCGTAGGGCGTGTCGCAGGCCGGGCAGACGATCGGCAACCGTTCCAGGTCGTAGTACCGAGCGCCGCAGGACTGACAGACCCGCTTGATTCCCCATTCAGGCTTCGCCACGGTCAACTCCGCGTCGCTTCTAAGATGAACTTACCTTTAGGCTGTGGCGCGGGAATATCCACGATAGGCAAACCATGTCAAAGGCAAATTTGCCGTACGGGGTACGGATCAACGCCATAGCGCGCGAGCTGCGCAGCCGTGCCATGGCCGAACGAACGGCTGGAAACCGGCCGGCGGCACTCGAATTCGGGCGCCGGAGCCAGCTTATTCACCCCGATGAGCCGATGCTCAAGAACTTCGAAGCGCTGTCGCTGTTCGAGCAGGACGATCGCGAGGGCGCGCGGTCCGCGTTCCGCCAGGCGGTGACTCTGGACCCGGCCAACGCCGGAGCCTGGCGATACATCGGCATCCTTCATTTCTTCGAATTCCACGCCGTCAACGCCCGGAGCGCTTGGCGCCACAGCCTTATTCTCTCGCCCGGCAGTCAGGCGACGATCCGGAACCTTCTCCAGGCCGAGCGGCAGGACGGCCAGTGGCAGTCGGCAGAGCGCGCGGGCCGGTGGAGCCTTGTCGTCGATCCGCACGACGAGGCGGCGGCGTTCGACCTGGGAATGCTCTATCTGTCGCTGCACCGCTGGGCCGATGGCTGGCCGCTCTACGACCGGCGAATCGATATGACCGGGGTCAAGCCGCGCCCGGACCGGTTCGCCCTGCCGTTCTGGGACGGCACGCCGGACCGGGCGCTGCGGCTTCTGCTCTGGACCGACCAGAATGTCGGCGACGAGATGCAGTTCGCTCAACTCATGCCGGAGCTGCTGGAACGGGTGGGCCATGTCACCGTGGAATGCGACAAGCGCTTGGTTCCGATGTTCCGTCGATCCTTTCCGACCATCGACGCCGTCCCGCGGACTGACCCGCCGACCGTCTCCGGACGCTTCCAGGCGCAGCTCCCCCAAGGGCATCTGGCGGGTCTTCTGCGCAGGGAGGCAGCCGACTTCGCCCGCACGCCCGCGCGATGGCTCAAGGCGGATGCCACGGAAGCCGCAGCCCTGCGCCAGCGCTATCGGCGCTTGAGCGGCGGCCGGCCCGTCGTCGGCATCGCCTGGAAATCGGCGAATAAGATCTTCAAGGGGAAGAACATACCGCTGGAAGACTGGGTCCCGATTCTTCGGGCCCCGGGTGTCCGGTTTCTTTCCCTCCAGTACGGAGAGGTCGTCGACGATCTGGCGGCAATGAAGCGGCTGTCCGGGGTCGAGGTCATGCACGATCCGGACATCAACGCGCTCGACGATATGGATCGGTTCGCGGCCCAGCTCGACGCGGTTGACCTGGTGATCTCGATCTCCAATTCGACGATCCACCAAGCCTGCGGTCTCGGGCGGCCGGTCTGGGGCATGCTCCATCTGAGGCCCGACTGGCGCTGGGGGGTCGAGGGCGAAACATGCCCCTGGTTTCCCACCCTGCGGCTCTATCGGCAGACCGTTCGCTTCGACTGGGCGCCCGTCACCGGGTCGGTTGCCGCAGATCTGGAGGCCTGGGCCGCATCGCAGCGGGTCGCGGGCGACGGGGCGGCATGATATGACCGCCGCCGATAGGCGGTCGGTCGCCTCCTCCGCCGGCCCGACCCCATAGAGCGCCATCCGATTTCGGAGACAGTACCATGCCGCACCCGCTGATCTCGTCGCGCGCCCAACCGCTGACCGGTACCCTGCGCGTACCGGGCGACAAGTCGATCTCCCACCGCTCCCTCATCCTCGGCGGCCTGTCGATCGGCGAGACCGGCATAGAGGGGCTGCTGGAGGGTGAGGACATCCTGGCCACCGCCGCGGCCATGCGGGCGTTCGGCGCAAAGGTCGAGCGGCGCGGACCGGGGAGTTGGCGGGTCGTCGGACGCGGTGTCGGCGGCCTGGACGAGCCGGCCGACGTGATCGACTGCGGCAATGCCGGCACCGGGATCCGGTTGCTGATGGGAGCGGCGGCGGGTCAGCCCATCACCACCTTCTTCACCGGCGACGGCTCCCTGCGCCGCCGACCCATGGGCCGGGTGGCCGCGCCGCTCGCCCAGATGGGGGTGCAGATGGTGTCGCGCGAGGGCGGGCGGCCGCCGCTGGCGGTGATCGGGCCGGAAACGCTGATGCCGATCTCCTACACCCTGCCGGTCGCTTCGGCGCAGGTGAAGTCGGCGATCCTGCTGGCCGGGCTGGCGGCGCCGGGCGAGACCACGGTGATCGAACCGAAATGGACGCGCGACCACACCGAGACGCATGCTGCGCCATTTCGGCGCCGAGGTCCGGGTGCAGGATCTCGAGGACGGCCGGCAGCATAACCCTGGTCGGCCAGCCGGACCTGACCGCGCGGCCGGTGATCGGTCCCCGCCGACCCCTCCTCCGCCGCCTTTCCGGCCGTCGCCGCCCTGCTCGTGGAGGGATCGGAACTGACCCTGCCGGGCATCGGCACCGAACCCGCTGCGCTTCGGCCTGTTCCAGACGCTGCTCGAGATGGGCGCCGACATCGACCTCACCAACAAGCGCATCGAAGCCGGCGAGCCGGTGGCCGACCTGGTGGTGCGCCATTCCCGGCTCAAAGGCATCGAGGTTCCGGCGGAACGCGCGCCCTCGATGATCGACGAGTACCCGATGCTCGCCGTCGCCGCCGCCAACGCCGAGGGGACGACCGTCATGCGCGGGCTGGAGGAGCTCCGGGTCAAGGAGAGCGACCGGCTGACCGCGACCGCGAACGGCCTCGCCGCCTGCGGGGTTCGCGGTCGAGATCGCCGGTGACGACCTGACCGTGCACGGCGCGGACAACGGCGTGCCCGGCGATGCCACCATTCCGGTCGATCTGGACCACCGCATCGCCATGGCCTTTCTGGTGCTCGGCATGTGCGCCGACGCGCCCGTCGCGATCGACGATCAGGCGCGCCATCGCCACGTCCTTTCCAGGCTTCATGGAGCTGATGAACGAGGCGGGTGCCGCCATCGCCACCGGCGAGGCCGACGCATGATCATCGCCATCGACGGGCCGGCGGGCGCCGGCAAGGGAACGCCTGGCAAAAGCGCTCGCGGATCATCTCGGCTATCCGCATCTCGACACCGGCTCGCTCTATCGGGCGACGGCGCTCACGGTGCTGCGCGCCGGCGGCAGATCCGGAGGATCGCGGTGGTGGCCGAGCGCGCCGCTAGGTCGCTCGACACCGGCGTCCTCGACAGCCCGGAACTGCGCACGGCCGAGGTCGGCGCGGCCTCCTCGCAGGTCGCCGCCATCCCCGCCGTCCGGGCGCGCCCTGCTCGATTTCCAGCGCGGGCTTCGCCGCACCGACCGCCGGGGCCGCGGCTGTCTGGACGGACGGGACATCGGCACCGTGGTCGTGCCCGGACGCCGAGGTGAAGCTGTTCGTCACCGCGTCGGCCGCCGATTCGGGCGGCCCGCCGTCATCAGGAGTTGCGAGACCGGGGCGAGCCCAGTATATATGCGCGCGTTCTCGCCGATATCGAGGCGCGGGACGCACGCGATGCGGGTCGGGCGGATGCCCCGATGCGCAAAGCCGAGGACGCGGTCGAGATCGATACATCCGATCTGTCGCCCTCCGAGGTTTTCACGCGGGCGCTCGCCGTGATCGAGGCGGCGGTGAGCGGAATAGAGCGCCGAACACGCCCGGAAGGACGGTCGGCACATCGTCAACCAACCCGGCGGCCGCGGAATTCGGTCGATGCCCGACACAGGAGAGTTGGGCCGCCCGCGAAGGATCGGGCACACGATCTTCGGCAGAGCTCTTCAGAGAATCCGGGAAGATCCGATCCAGACATCGCCAGCCGCCGTCAACCGGACACGAGGCCCGACGCCATGGGCACGTGGTCCGCATACGTGTTTCTGAGGAGAACTAATGGCTGAAGCCGCTTACGCCGACGAATTCGAATCCATGCTGGAGGAGTCGTTCGGCCAAGTCACCTCGATCGAAGGCACGTGTCGTCAAAGGCATCGTCGTCGAGGTGGAGAACGACCACGCGCTGATCGATGTCGGCCTCAAGTCCGAAGGCCGCGTCGCGCTTAAGGAATTCGCCGCCCCCGGCCAGAAGGCCGAGCTGAAGCCGGGCGACGACGGTCGAGGTCTATGTCGAGCGCCTCGAGGACCGCAACGGCGAGGCGATGCTGTAGCCGCGACAAGGCACGCCGCGAGGAAGCCTGGGCCGAGCTCGAGCGCGCCTTCAACGACAACGAGCGGGTCACCGGCGTGATCTTCGGCGCGGGTCAAGGGCGGCTTCACCGTCGACCTGTCGGGCGCCGTCGCCTTCCTGCCGGGCAGCGCAGGTGGATATCCGTCCGGTCCGCGACATCACGTCCGCTGATGGGCACCCCGCAGCCGTTCCAGATCCTCAAGATGGATCGCCGCCGCGGCAACATCGTCGTGTCGCGCCGCGCCGTTCTCGAGGAGAGCCGTGCCGAAGCCGCGCAGCGAGCTGGTCGCAGATCGCTCAAGGAAGGCCATGGTCCTCCAGGGCGTCGTCAAGAACATCACCGACTACGGCGCGTTCGTCGATCTCGGCGGCGTCGACGGTCTGCTGCACGTCACCGACATCGCGTGGCGCCGCATCAACCACCCGACCGAGGCCCTGCAGATCGGCCAGACCGTGAAGGTGCAGGTCATCCGCTTCAACCCGGAGACCCAGCGTATCTCCCTCGGCATGAAGCAGCTCGAGGCGGATCCGTGGGAAGGCGTCGGAGCTGCAAATACCCGGTCGGCACCAAGTTCACCGGCCGCGTCACCAACATCACCGACTACGGCGCCTTCGTGGAGCTGGAGCCGGGCATCGAGGGCCTGGTCCACGTCTCCGAGATGAGCTGGACCAAGAAGAACGTCCATCCGGGCAAGATCGTCTCCACCTGCCAGGAAGTCGAGGTCATGGTCCTGGACGTCGACCCGAACAAGCGCCGCATCTCGCTCGGCCTCAAGCAGTGCCTCGGGCAACCCGTGGGAGGACTTCGTCGGCGAAGTACCCGGCGGGCACCGAGCTCGAGGGCGAGGTCAAGAACATCACCGAGTTCGGTCTGTTCGTCGGCCTGCCCGGCGAGATCGACGGCATGGTTCACCTCTCCGACATCGACTGGGACACGCCCGGGCGAAGAGGCGATCGCAGACGTTCAAGAAGGGCGACATGGTCAAGGCCAAGGTCCTCGACGTCGACGTCGAGAAGGAACGCATCTCCCTCGGCATCAAGCAGCTGACCACCGATCCGTTCGCAGGCCGGCTCCGCCGGCGTCCGCAAGGGCGCGGTCGTGACCTGCACGGTGACCGCAGGTCACCGACGGCGGCATCGAGGTCGGTGTGGGCGAGCGGCCTGACGGGCTTCATCCGCAAGTCGGACCTGTCGCGCGACCGCTCCGAGCAGCGCCCCGACCGCTTCGCCGTGGGCGAGAAGGTCGATGCGAAGGTGACCAACGTCGACAAGCAAGACCCGCAAGCTCACCCTCTCCATCAAGGCCCGCGAGGTCGAGGAGGAGAAGAAGGCGATGCAGGAATACGGGTCGTCGGATGCCGGCGCCAGCCTGGGCGATATCCTGGGTGCCGCGCTCAAGCAGCGCGAGGAAGCCACGAAGGGCGACGAATAAACGCCCTTTCCGTCGAAAACGGATCAAATTGGGGGCCGTCCGCACCGCGGGCGGCCTCACTTTTTGGTACCAACTAGAGGCGCAGGCGAAAATGGTTCTATTAGAGACACTTAGACTTGACGCCTCCGGGTGGCACTGGCACATTTTGATTGGGGCGGGTAAGTGCGCCGACAAGCAACGCGCCGGCCGCTTCGCGATTCGACTTCGCGGAGGCTCGGAAGCATGACCAAGTCCGAACTGATTGCGCGCCTTGCGGAGGCGAATCCGCATCTCTTCCAACGCGACATTGAGCGCATTGTCTCGACGATCTTCGAAGAAGTCGCCGAGGCCCTGGCCCGGGGAGATCGGGTGGAACTGCGCGGCTTCGGGGCCTTCTCCGTGAAGCAGCGCGAGGCGCGTGTCGGCCGCAATCCCCGCACCGGAGAGTTGGTGAAGGTGGAGAGCAAGGCGGTCCCGTTCTTCAAGACCGGCAAGCTGCTCCGCGAGAAGCTGAACTCGGGCTGATTCCGGACGGGTGAGGCAGGCCTCGCGACGGCGGTTCAGCTCGCCGCGTCGATCGCCGCCTTCACGCAGCCGGCCGCCCAGCGTGCCCGGGCGCGCGGCAGTGAGGCGAAGCCGACCAGCATCCCGTTGCGACGGGTCGGATCCCGGAAATAGGCCGAGATCGGCGCCGGCCGGATACCCAGCGCCATCGCCTTCTCGACCACCAGCCGGTCGTCCGGTCCTCCCTCGAGGGACACCACCAGATTGATCCCGGTCTCCGGTCGCTCGACGGTGAAGCGGCCGTCCAGCACAGATTCCAGGGCGTCGGCCAGCGCATCCCTGCGTTCCCGATACAGGGTCCGCATCCGGCGCAGGTGGCCGGCCATATGCCCCTCGTCCAGGAAGCGGGCGAGCACCGCCTGGGTATCCAGCGCCGGCTGCCGATCGAAATGGCCGCGCAGGCGCACGAGCGGATCGACCAGACGTTGGGGCGCCGCAATGAAGCCGATCCGCAGGGACGGAGCCAACGCCTTCGAAACGGTGCCGACATAAAGCACCCGGTCGGCGCCATCGAGCGCCTTCAGCGGCGGCACCGGCTTGCCGGCATAGCGGAACTCCCCGTCGTAATCGTCCTCCAGGACGAACGGCCCGCCGCCGGTCGCCTGATCGCCCATCGCCCAGTCGACCAGGGCACGGCGTCGCGACAGAGAGAGAGTGACGCCGAGCGGAAACTGGTGGGTCGGCGTAACGGTCACCAGCCGGGCATCGGGCGCCGCAGTCCGGGCGCGGGCGACGTCGAGCCCGTCGGCATCCACCGGCACGGTCACCAGCCGCGCGCCCGTCGCCACCATCGGTCCCCGCAACCCCGGATAGCATGGCTCCTCGATCACCGCGGTATCGTCCGGATCGAGCAGAGCGCGGGAGATCAGATCGATCGCCTGCTGCGCCCCGGAGGTGACGATCAGCGCGTCCGGGTGAACGATCAGGCCGCGGAACGCACCGAGATAGCGCGAGATCGCCTGGCGCAGATCGATGAACCCGGCGGGGTCGCCGTAGCCGAAGGCGGTCGCCGGCGTCTCGCGCCAGAACCGCCCCGCCAGGCGCGCCCAGATCCGACCCGGAAAGGCGTCCAGACCGGGGCGTCCCGGCTGCAGCGGACCGTCGACCGCGCCGATTCCGACCCGCTCGGCCATCATCTTATGGGCGGCGGCCGACAGGCGGACGGGCGCCTGAGGCAGAGGCGGCGTCGGCTGCGCCGGAAGCTGCGGCTTCAGGTCCGGCAGGTCGTCGGCCACCCGGGTTCCGCCGCCGCGCCGCCCCACCACGTACCCCTCGGCCGTCAGCCGCTCATAGGCCAGGCTGACCGTATTGCGGGCGACGGCGAGCTGTTCCGCGAGCTGGCGGCTCGACGGCAGTCGGGCGCCCGGCGGCAGCCGGCCCTCGGCGATCGACCGGCGGAAAAAGCCCGCGATCTGCTCCTGCAGCGGCGTCGGATCGGCCCGGTCGGGTTGGAACACGCCCCAGACGGGCAAGGCATCGGCCATCACTTGGCCCCATCTCTAAGAACACTTTGGCGTATATCATACGACCAAAAAGACGATACACAACCGGATCAACGGACCGGAGCCGCCCCATGTACACGCCCCCCGCCTTCCGCCTGGAGGACCGGAACGCCGTCCTCGCGGTGATGCGCGAGAACGCCTTCGCCATGCTGGTCGCCCATCGGAGCGATACCCTGGAGATCACCCACCTGCCGCTCATGGTCGAGCCGCGGGGGGACGATCTGGTCATCCGCGGTCATGTGGCGAAAGCGAACCCCATCGTCGCACTGATCGAGGCCGGAGCGGCGGCGACCGCCGTGTTCGGCGGCCCGCACGCCTATATCTCGCCCGACTGGTACGCGAGCGAGAATCAGGTACCGACCTGGAACTACGTCGCCGTGCACGCCTCCGGTCGGCTCAAGGCGGTGACGACGGCGGCCGACACCACCACCCTGCTCGCCGATCTTTCGGCCGAACACGAGGCTCCCCTGGCGCCGAAGCGGCCCTGGACCCACGACAAGATGCGGGACGGCCTGATGGAGCGGATGATCAAGGGCGTGATCGCCTTCGAACTGCCGATCGAACGGCTGGAGGCGAAGTCGAAGATGAGCCAGAACAAGAAGCCGGAGGATATCGCAGGCGCCGCCGAGGGTCTGCGCGGAAGGGGCGATGCGGCGGATTCCGCTGTGGCGGACATCATGGAGGGGTGAGGCTGGGACCGACAGGGCGGCATGGCCCCGCGATCGAGCCCGGATCCCTCCTCCGGCGGCGCAGCCTCCCGGCAGCGGCCGGTCGTTTCGAAACCGTCCTCTCCCTGTGGCGTTGTCCCAGGGGCACACGGTCGCTAGATTGTGCCCTACCGAAACCGTCGAGGTTCCGCCATGGGCCATCGCAATTGGGCCACCGCTCTCATCTCCTTCTGCATCAAGCTTCCGATCACCGTCGTGGTCGTGCTGTTCGCCGTGTCGAACTGGAAGCCGGTGTCGATGGAACTGTGGCCGCTGCCGGGTGCGCTGGACGCGCCGCTCTCGCTGATCTTTCTGCTGGCCGTCGCCGCCGGGTTCGTTCTCGGCGCGGTGATCGCCTGGACCGGGGAGATCGGCCACAAGTTGCGCGCCAACCGAGCGGAAAAGCGGGCCGACGATCTGGAACGCGAACTCGCGGTCATGCGAATCCGCGAGGAAGAGATCCGCGCCCAGATCCCCAACGCGCCGAAGCGCCCGGCGCTCGTTGACAAGCGGGCCAGCTGATGCGGCCGCACGAGAGAATACTGGTCGCCATCGACACCCCGGACATGGCGAAGGCTCGGGATATCGCGGATCGGGTGCGCGGTGAGGTCGGCGGCATCAAGCTCGGCATGGAGTTTCACAACGCCAACGGTCCCGCGGGCGTGCGGGAGATCGCCGGCGAGACCTCCCTCTTCCTCGATCTGAAATATCACGACATCCCGAACACCGTTGCGGGCGCGGTGCGCTCCGCCGTCACCACCTGTCGGCCGCGCATCCTCAACGTCCACGCCTCGGGCGGGCCGGCGATGATGCGAGCGGCGGTGGACGCGAACCGGGACGCGGCGGAGAAGGCCGGGATCGCGCCGCCGCTGATGATCGCCGTCACCGTGCTGACCAGCATCGACAACCGCGATCTGCAGGCCGTCGGTCAGGCGACGCCCGCCGGCGATCAGGTCAAGCGCCTCGCCCTGCTCGCCAAGGAAGCCGGGTGCGACGGCGTCGTGTGCTCGCCGCACGAGATCGCCGCGCTGCATGCCGCCTGCGGCGACGATTTCATTCTCGTGGTGCCCGGCATTCGGCCGGCGGACGCGCCGGAGGACGACCAGAAGCGCAAGATGACGCCCGCCGATGCGGTTGCCGCCGGAGCGGACTATATTGTCATCGGGCGGCCGATCACCCAGGCCGCCGACCCCGCCGCCGCCGCCAAAGCGATCGCCGAGAGCCTGTTGTGACCCGTTCCCGCAATACGACCCAGCCACTGGTGAAGATCTGCGGCCTGAACACGCTCACCGTCGTCGATGCCGCCGTGGGTGCGGGTGCAGACATGATCGGTTTCGTATTCTACGAGCGAAGCCGCCGGGCGGTGACCCCGGATCTCGCGCAGGCGCTCGGCAGAGAGGCGCCCGGCGTCATCCGGGTCGCGCTCGTCGTCGACGCCACCGATGCCGAGATCGACACGATCACCGCCACCGGTGTAATCGACATGCTCCAGGTCCACGGCGATGAGGGGCCGGACCGGGTCTCCGAGCTGAAGAAGCGCACGGGGCTTCCGGTCATGAAGGCCCTGCGCGTCGCCACCCGGGAGGACGTCAGTCGGGCCGAGGACTATGTCGGCGTCGCAGACCATTTGCTGTTCGACGCCAAGGCGCCGAAAGGCATGAAGGGCGCCCTCCCCGGCGGCAACGGCCTCACATTCGACTGGACCCTGCTCGACGGGCTCGACCTTGGCATGCCGTGGATGCTGTCCGGCGGCCTGAACGCCGAGAATGTGGCCGAGGCGATCCGGCTGACCGGCGCGCCCGGCGTCGACACCTCGTCAGGGGTCGAGGACAGACCAGGCGTCGAGAATCCCGATCGGATCCGAGCCTTCCTGGCCGCCGCGAAGCAAACCCATCTGGAGACCGCGCCATGACCGCCCTGCCGACGGCGAAGGTCCTGGACCACGTCGACGCCAACCTCGACGCCTCGGTCGAGCGCCTGTTCGACGTGCTGCGGATTCCGAGCGTCTCGACGGATCCGGCCTTCGCCGCCGAGGTGCGGCGCGGCGCCCAATGGATGGCCGATACCCTGAGCGAACTCGGCTTCGACGCCTCGGTGCGCGACACGCCGGGCCATCCGATGGTGGTCGCCCATCACGACGGACCGGGCGGCGACGCGCCGCACATTCTCTACTACGGCCATTACGACGTGCAGCCGGCCGATCCTCTGGAACTCTGGGAGTCCGGCCCGTTCGAGCCGGTGCTGGTCGATGCCGAGCACGGCAAGCGGATCGTCGCCCGCGGGGCCGTGGACGACAAAGGCCAGGTGATGACCTGGATTGAGGCGTTCCGCGCCTGGATCGCGGTGCATGGCACCCTGCCGTGCCGCGTCACCGTCCTGCTCGAGGGCGAGGAGGAGACCGGCAGCCCGTCGCTGGACGCTTTCATCAAGGCGAACGCGGAGGAACTGAAGGCGGATGCCTGTATCGTCTGCGATACCGGCATGTGGGATGTGACCCAGCCGGCGATCACCTACAGCCTGCGCGGACTTCGCCTATCTCGAAGCGACGATCAAGGGACCGGACCGGGACCTGCATTCAGGCCTTTTCGGCGGAACCATGATCAATCCGCTGAACCTGATCGGCCGCATCGTCGGTGACCTGCACGACGAGAAAGGCCGTATTCAGATCCCGCATTTCTACGACGACGTCATTCCGGTCGGCGAGAACGAGCGCGCCCAGTGGGAGGCGCTCGGCTTCGACGAGGCGGCCTTCCTCGGCGAAGTCGGCCTGAAGACGGCCGGCGGCGAGGCGGGCGTGAATGCGTTGGAGCGCCAATGGGGTCGGCCGACCTGCGACGTGAACGGCATCCTCGGCGGATATGTCGGCGACGGCGCGAAGACCGTGATCGCCCGGGAAGCGATGGCCAAGATCTCCTGCCGGCTGGTGCCCGATCAGAACCCGCGCGCCGTGCTGGACAACCTCAAGAAGTTCATCACGGACCGGCTGCCGGAAGAATACACCGCGACCTTCGTCGAATTGGGCGAGGCACCGGCGATCCGGGTGCCGACGGACTCGCCGTTCCTGCAGGCGGCGCAGTCCGGCCTGAAGGACGTGTTCCGGCGCGACGCCTATCTCATCGGCTCCGGTGGGTCGATCCCGGCGGTCGGCTCGATCAGGCGCTATCTCGGGATCGATTCCATCCTGCTCGGCTTCGGACTCGCCGACGACCGGGTGCATTCGCCGAACGAGAAGTTCGAACTGGTTTGCTTCCACAACGGTATCCGGTCAAACGCGGCGGTGCTGGCCCGGATGGCGGCCCTCGCCGCCTGAGGGACAGAGGCCCGACCTGGCGGCCCACACCCTGCTAGGATCCGTGCGCCGCCCGGGAGAGGACCACGACCAGTCGTTCTATCGGCCGGTCGTCGCCCGCGAACGGGAACAGTCCGCGGGTTATCTTGAGCTCCGGCGAGAACCGGGTGGCGAGGTCGAAGCGCGAACAGACGGCATCGCGGCCGTCAACGGCATCGGCGATCTCCTCGTGCACGCGGCTGCTCCTGGTGAACCCGGGCACCCGACCGATGGTCTCTCCGACCATCGAGAGTCCCGTCAGCATGCGGATCGCGCCGCCCTGCAACGTGTAAACGAAATGGGTCGGCGAGCGCGTTTCCCCGCGTCGATACTCCGGCCGGCCCAATGCGATATGGGACACGACGTTCGGCGGCACGGCACAGATGTCGAATTGGCGCCACCGCGGCAGCCCCGGATCCGCCAGGGATCTGTAATAGCGGAAGAACTGACGAACCGGATTTTCCGCCTCGACGGCGTCCAAATCCAAACGGACATGATCTTTTTCTATCCAGCCCCCCGGCAATACCGGTACGGCTGAATGGGAATACGGCCCGAACATGCGTCCCCCTCGACTCGCGATACCGGCGGGCCCCCACCCGATTGCCGGTACGCGCCTTGCGAAGACCGAACCCTATTCCCGTTTTGGTTAACGAAGTCTTACCAGAATAACTGGCCGCTCACGATTGACGCAGACAGAGCTCGTTCAGGACACCGTCCTTGAGGCTGTAGACCACCCCGTGGACCTGAAGCTCGCTGCCCGTCGCCCAGGCGTTGCGGACGATGGTGGTGCGGCAGACATTATCCACCTGCTCGATGACGTTGAGTTCGCAGAGCCGGTCCAGCGCCTCTTCCTGAAGCATGTCCTCCGGCAGGTCCTTCGCATGCAGCCGGTGCACCAGACGGATGTGGTTGAGCCAGTTATCGATCAGGCCGTTGTCGGTGTCGGCCATCGCCGCCTTCACACCGCCGCAGCCGTAGTGCCCGCAGACGAGGATGTGACTGACCTTAAGGACCTCGACGGCGAACTGCAGAACCGAGAGGCAATTCAGATCGGTCGGCACGACCAGGTTGGCGATGTTGCGGTGAACGAACACCTCGCCCGGCGGCAGATCGAGGATCTGGTTCGCCGGTACCCGGCTGTCAGCGCAGCCGATCCAGAGGATGTCGGGCGCCTGCTGCTGCGACAGCTTCGCGAAATAGTCCGGATTGGCCGCCTTGATCCGATCGGCCCATTGCCGATTGCGGTCGAGGATCTTCTCGAAATCGTCCATCGATGACCCGTGATCTGATCGTTTGCCCGGCTATACCACGATCGCGGCCGGAAGATCACAACCGGCGGACCGGAAGTCCGGACCACGGTCCGGATGCCGGACCGCTGCTCCCGTCAGGCGGAGAGTTCCGAGGAGGCGGCCGCCAGGGCGCCGGCGGTGTCGGCGTTTCGGCCGAGGTCGGTCATCGCGCACGCGATCTGATGGATGTCGGTCAGGATATCGCCGTCGGTCACGTATCCCATGGTGCCGATCCGCACCAGCCGATCCTTCAGATCCTCGAAGCGCGTGCCGGCGATCACGGCGTTATAGCCGTCGGACAGCCGGTCGATCAGCGCCGGCGCCGAGAGGCCCTCCGGCGTCTTCGCCACAACCAGGGTCGGGCTCGGCGTACCGGTCGGAAACACCGAGAATCCGAGTGTGCGGAGTCCCGCGCTCAAGGCTCGGTTGAGTCGTCCGTGACGGGCAAGCGCCGCCGCCGCGCCCTCCTCGTCGATCATGGTCAACGCCTCGTCCAACGCGTTCAGCATGGCGACCGGGGCGGTGTAGGTCGGCTCCCCCTTCTCGGCCATCGGGCGAAAGCGGCGATAGTCGAAATAGCTGCGCGGCCCGCGATCGTCGCGGTCGATCAGCGCCCAGGCCTTCTCGCTGATACTGGCGATGCCCAGGCCCGGCGGGCACATCAGGGCCTTCTGCGATGCGGAGACGACAACATCCACGCCCCACTCGTCCGCGCGCATCTCGGCGCCGCCGAGGCCGCTGACGCTGTCGCAGGCGAGCACGGCGTCGGTCTCGCCGACGATCGCTCCGAGCGCCTTCAGATCGGTGAGCGCGCCCGTGGAACTCTCGCTGTGGACGGTGAAGACCGCGTCATAGGCCGTGTCCTTCAGGGCCCGGCGCACGCCGTCCAGGTCGATCGGAGCGCCGCGCTCCGTGACCACCTCGTCGACCTCGGCACCGATCGCCTCGGCAAGACGCCGGAACACCGGTCCCCACTGGCCATTCGTGGTGATCAGGACGCGGCGGCCAGGCCCGGCGAGGTTCACGACCGCCGACTCCATGGCGCCGATCCCGGTGGACGCGAACAGGAAGGGCGGAATGCCCGTCCGGCCCAGGATCGGCTGCAGACGCTGCTGGATCGCCCGGAACCGCGCGAGGAACTCGGGACCGCGATGGGCCAGCATCGGCCGTGCGGCGGCCTTGAGCACGCGCTCGGGCACCGCCGTCGGCCCGGGGAGGCGCAGGCGATAGGGCAGGGCCACCCCGGCGGGCGCCCCTTCGACGGAAGTCTGGCGATCGGTCATCGGCGGAAACTCGGCTCAACGGTTGGATCGCCATCGAAGCAGCGGGCGCATCATTCGGCAAGACAGCTAATGCGCGACGGGGCGGAAAGAGCCGCAGCCGACTCCGCATCTTGGCGTCGCGGGAGCTCCCCCCTACAGTCGCCGCTCATCTTCGCAGGAGACGGATATGGACCTCGGACTTTCGGGCAAGGGCGTGATCGTGACCGGCGGCACCAGGGGCATCGGCCTCGCCATCGCCAAGGCCTGTCTGGCGGAAGGGGCGAAGGTATCGGTTTGCGGCCGCACACAGGAGTCCCTGGACGCCGCCCTGGGCGAACTCGGAGACGGGGCGCAGGGTGCGATCTGCGACGTCGGCGATGCCGAGGCGCTGGCCGCCTATGTGGACGATGCGGCCGCCAAGCTCGGGGGTCTGTTCGCGCTGGTGAACAATCCCTCCGGCTTCGGCGCCACCGACGACGAGGACGGTTGGAAGAAGGGTATCGATGTCGACCTGATGGGCGTGGTGCGCGCCACCTGGGCGGCCGCCCCCCATCTGGAGAAGAGCGGGGGAAGCGTGCTCAACATCTCTTCGATCTCCGGCATCGGACCCAGCGGATCGATCCCCTACGGCGCCGTGAAGGCGGCGGTGATCCAGCTCACCCAGTCCCACGCCGTGCGCTACGCGCCGCAACGGATCCGGGTCAACTGCATCGCGCCCGGATCCATCGAATTTCCGGGCGGCAGTTGGGAATGGCGGCGCTACAACGATCCGGACAAGTATTTCGCGACGCGTGACACGATCCCGTTCGGCCGCATGGGCACGCCCGACGAGGTCGCCCGCGTCGCCGCCTTCCTGGTCTCGGCGGCGGCCAACTGGGTGACCGGGCAGACCGTCGCGGTCGACGGCGGTCAGAACTTCGGCTGATCGCGCCGCTTCCGGTTTTCCGATTCCGGTCCCCATTCTCCGCGCCCGCCGGGGGCGCGGCGCGGTCGCAGACCTGCTATTCTACGGGTGGAGGACGACGCCCAGGACCGGAGCATTTGTCGAATGGCTGATATCACCCGTGACGGTCCGATCGGCCCCGAAGCCCGCCAGGACGGAACTCGCCAGGACGGGGCCCGCACCGACGAGGCATCGCTGAGCCGACCCCGCACGACCGGCAAGCAAGACACGACCAAGACGCGTCTGAAACGCTACCTGCCGAAGACCCTGTTCGGCCGGGCGCTGCTGATCATCGTCACCCCCCTGGTGCTGATGCAGGCGATCTCCACCTACGTGTTCTACGAGCGCCACTGGGAGATCATGACCCGGCGCCTGGTCCACAGCCTGGCCGGGGACATCGCGTTCCTTGTCGAGGAACTCCGCCCGCCGATCACCGACGGGGCGGTGGCGGACCTGTCCGAACGCTCCATCCGGCATTTCGATATCGAGCTCCATTGGCGCCCGGAGGGCATTCTGCCGAACCGACCCGGCTTCTCGGTGTTCGACCAGACCCAGATGGCGATGCAGGACGCCATGCACACCAAGGTCCGTCGGCCCTACGTCATGAACACCGACACCATCGACCGGCGGATCGAGATCCTGGTGCAGCTCCCCTCCGGCGTACTGCAGGTGATCGCCCACAAGAAACGGCTGTTCACCTCGACCACCTATGTCTTCCTGCTCTGGATGGTCGGCTCGTCCCTCGTGCTGTTCGCCATCGCCATCGTCTTCATGCGCAACCAGATCCGGCCGATCCGCCGCCTGGCCATTGCGGCGCGCGCCTTCGGCCTCGGCCGTGACGTCACCGGTTTCAAACCGGAAGGCGCGACCGAGGTTCGCCAGGCGTCGGCCGCATTCCTGCAGATGCGGGACCGGATCAACCGGCAGCTCACCCAACGCACCGAGATGCTTGCCGGGGTGAGCCACGACCTGCGCACGCCGCTGACCCGCATGAAGCTGGAACTCGCGATGCTGGGCGACAACGAGGACACCGCCGAACTCAAGGCGGACGTGACCGAGATGGAGCGCATGGTGGAAGGCTATCTCGCCTTCGCCCGCGGCGAGGGCGCGGAGGCACCGGTCGAGATCGATGTCGGCACGTTGGTCAACGATCTCATCGCCAACGAGCGCCGAAGCGGCAGCCGTATCGTCTATGAGCAGCCGGATGACGGCGTTGCGGTCCTGCCCGCCCGCCCCGACGCCCTGCGCCGAGCGGTCGCCAATCTGATCCAGAACGCCGCGCGCTACGGCAGCCGGGTAAACGTCGCCGTGATGCGGGTCGGCGACACGGTCGAAATCCTGGTCGACGACAACGGCACCGGGATTCCCGAGGACAAACGGGAGGCAGCGTTCCAGCCGTTCAAGCGTCTGGAACCGTCACGCAATCCGGAGACCGGCGGCACCGGGCTCGGGCTGACCATCAGCCGGGACATCGTGCGCAGCCACGGGGGCGAGTTGACCCTGGAAGACTCGCCGCTCGGTGGCCTCCGCGCCTCCATCCGCCTGCCGATCTGAGAGCCCCGACCGCGCGGGCTCAGATTTCGCCGGTCACCCGGCGGTACGCCGCCTGCACGAAACTTGACACGCCGAACATCACCAGACCGATGGCGACGATGCCCAGCATAGCCGGACCGTAGGGTTGACGCTGGAGCTGGGTAAGCGCTTCCGCAAGTCCGCCGGCCTGGCTGGGATCGACCGTCCAGCCCGCGCTGAGCAGGAAGACGCAGACCAGCAGCATGACGGCGGCGCGCGCGTAGTAGCCGGCGCTGCCGACGAACTTGGCAAGACGCCGCATCTCGCCGGCGATGACAAGATTCTCCATGAACCCGGCCGTCCAGGCGATCCGCGCCTGAACGAGTGCGATCGCCAGCACCACCGTCCCGACGCCCATGACCAACCAGGGTCCGTAGGGTTGCGACAGGAGCCACGCCGTCCATCCCTTCGCGCTTCCGCCCGAGAGTGTCAGACCGACCGCCAGGGCGGCGGCATAGGCCGCCAGACCGAAATGGATCGCCGCGCTGATCAGCCGGCCGGATCGCGACGCTAGTCCCCGGGCTCGATCGCCCTCCTCGTGCAGGTCGAACAGGGCCTCGACGAAGCTGCAAACCGCGTAGCAAAGCAGTCCGAGCGCCATGCCCCCCAGCGCCGCCCACCCGAACGGGCCGCCCACGAGACTGTGAAGCGCGCCCTTGGTATCGGTCGGGGATCCGAGGTCGAGCGACGCCCGGACGGCGAACCACCCCACCAGAAAGTACACGACGCCGTGCGCGGCGTACCCGACGCGGCTGAACGCCTCAACTCGTCTGACCCGGTCCAATCCGGCCCCCTCCGCTCACATCCTTGGTGAACGTCCGGCGACGGAAACGGTTGCGCGGCTCCGGAGGCGTCGACAGGCCCGACTCTGCCGTTCCCTTTTCGTACCCCCCGTCCTATCTTCTGCCCATGAGCACAGAGCTGATCGAATCCCAACTCGAGCACCTCCGCGGCCTGCGCGAGGAGGTGACCGCCACGAACCGGGCGATCACCGCCGAGATCAAGGCAGACGTCGCCGCGCAGGACCAGGGCGTACCGTTCCAGGTGGTTTCCGAATTCGCCCCCGCCGGCGACCAGCCGAAAGCGATCGAGGAATTGACGGGCGGGATCCAGCAAGGCGAATTGGATCAGGTGCTGCTCGGCGTCACCGGCTCGGGCAAGACCTTCACGATGGCGCATGTGATCCAGGAGGTGAAACGGCCCGCCCTGATCCTGGCGCCGAACAAGACACTGGCCGCACAGCTCTACGGCGAAATGAAGAGCTTCTTCCCGCACAACGCGGTCGAGTACTTCGTTTCCTATTACGACTACTACCAGCCGGAAGCCTATGTGCCGCGCACCGATACCTTCGTCGAGAAGGAAGCCTCGGTGAACGAACAGATCGACCGGATGCGCCACGCCGCCACCCGCGCTTTGCTGGAGCGCGAGGACGTCATCATCGTCGCCTCGGTGTCGTGCATCTACGGTATCGGCGCGGTCGAGACCTACGGCAACATGATCCTGAAGCTGAAGGTTGGCGAGCGGATCGACCGCAATGCCGTCATGCGGCGGCTGGTTGAACTGCAGTACAAGCGCAACGACGCCAGCTTCCATCGCGGCACCTTCCGGGTGCGCGGCGACAGTCTCGAGATCTTCCCGGCCCACCTGGAGGATCGCGCCTGGCGGCTCTCCCTGTTCGGCGACGAGCTGGAGGCGATCCAGGAGTTCGATCCGCTGACCGGCGAGAAGAGCCAGTCCCTCGATCAGATTCGGGTGTTCGCCAACTCGCACTACGTGACACCGAAGCCGACGCTGCAGCAGGCGGTCCGTCTGATCAAGGAAGAGCTCAAGGGCCGGCTCGACGAGTTGAACCGGGCCGGCAAGCTGCTCGAGGCCCAGCGCCTGGAGCAGCGTACGACCTTCGACATGGAGATGATCGAGGCGACCGGTTCCTGCGCCGGGATCGAGAACTACTCGCGCTATCTCTCCGGCCGCAATCCGGGCGAGCCGCCGCCGACCCTGTTCGAGTATCTGCCCGAGAACGCCATGCTGATCGTCGACGAGAGCCACGTCACGGTTCCGCAGATCGGCGGCATGTACAAGGGCGACTACGCCCGCAAGCTGACCCTGTCGGAATACGGTTTCCGTCTGCCCTCCTGCATGGACAACCGGCCGCTCAAGTTCGAGGAATGGGAGGATATGCGGCCGCAGACGGTGTTCGTGTCGGCGACGCCCGGACCGTGGGAGCTGGAACGGACCGGCGGCGTCTTCACCGAGCAGGTTGTGCGCCCGACCGGCCTGATCGATCCGGTCTGCGAGATCCGGCCGACCAAGTCCCAGGTCGACGACTGCATCGCGGAATGCCAGGACGCGGCCGCCCGCGGCCACCGGGTGCTGATCACGACGCTCACCAAGAAGATGGCCGAGGCGCTCACCGAGTACATGAACGAGGCCGGCATCAAGGTGCGCTACATCCACTCCGATGTGGACACCCTGGAGCGTATCGAAATCATCCGCGACCTGCGCCTGGGCATATTCGACGTGCTGATCGGCATCAACCTGCTGCGCGAGGGGCTGGATATCCCGGAATGCGCCCTGGTCTGCATCCTGGACGCCGACAAGGAAGGCTACCTGCGGTCCAAGACCTCGCTGGTGCAGACCATCGGCCGCGCCGCGCGCAACGTGGACGGCAAGGTGCTGCTCTACGCCGACACCATGACTGCCAGCCTGGAATACGCGCTCGGCGAGACCGAGCGACGGCGCCAGCGGCAGATGGAATACAACGAGAAGCACGGCATCACGCCGGAGAGCGTGAAGAAGAACATCGGCGACATCCTGCAGAGCGTATACGAACGCGGCGACCATGTCTCGGTCGAGACCGGGACCGGCGAGGGCGACCTCGTCGACAAGCCGATCCGTCAGATCATCGAGGAACTGGAGGCGGCGATGAAGGCGGCCGCCGCCGATCTGGAGTTCGAGGAGGCCGCCCGCATCCGCGACGAGCTGAAGCGTCTGGAAGCAGCCGAACTTGGCATGACGGTGGACGGCAAGCCGCTGCCGAAGGGCGGCGTGGTGCGACTGAAGGTGGCGATCCAGCCGCCCAGCGGTCGGCCGCCGGAAAAGGGCGGCAAGAGCAAGGGACGCCGGCGGCGGAGCCGGTAGCGGCGCTCGCCATCTACCCCGCGTCCACCGATGACGCCCTGCCCGCCGGCGCGGGCTCGCTTGCGGGAATGATCGCGCCCGAGCCAGCCCGGTGCAGTCGGACTCCCGCTATTTGGCCCGCAGCATGGCGAAGATTTCGTCCTTCAATGCCAGCCGCTTCTTCTTGCACTCTTCCGCATAGCTGTCGGAGGTCGGCTCCACCTCCGCCTCGATCCGCGCCACCTCCCGATCGACGTCGTTATAGGCCTCGAACAATCGCGCGAAGTGGGCGTTCTCGGTCTTCAGGATATGGATCTTGTCCTTCAGTTCGGGGAATTCGCGGCCGATGTCGTGATGCAGATCGGTGGTCATGGTCGTGCCCTCTCGCGTCAGAATACGGCCACGCTAACGGCGGTCGGGCGAACGATCCTTGACCGAGATCAATCCCGCCGGATCGGACCCGTCGGGCTATCGGACGGGCGGCCGACAGTGCCCCACTCGGCCCCATCATCCCGGCCGGCAGCCGAAAGCCCCGGGCTCGGCGGAGCGATGGCGCCGCTGGCCGACTCCCGTCGTTCGCCGTCCTCCTCGGAGGGATTCTCCTCGACGGTGTCCGCAGTGCCCACAGTCGTCTCCGTAACGAGTTCCTTCTGCTCCGAAGCCTCGCGTTCCCGCGCCTCCTCCTCTTCCGCCCATTGGGCGGCGACGAGCAGCGGATCCTCGGGCGGTGCCGAGACCGCACCGTCGCCGTCCGGCCGCTCGCCGATCGGTTGGCCGATGCCGTCGACCATCCTCAGGCCGCGGATGAGTTCCTCGATATCGGTCCAGTCCGACCCGGTCTGGCGCAGCACCGCACCGCCAAGCTGAAGGCTGGCCTCCATGGTTTCGACCACGGTGCCGGCGGCGCCCAGTTCCTCCAACCGCCTCGCGTGGAGAGCGTCCCGGGCCCGCGCGAAGATCGGCAGCTGCGGCAGGCGGCCGGCCAGGTGATGCACTGTCCGCTCCACCGCGTGACCGTCGGTCGACATCGTGAGAACGACGGCGCGGGCCCGCTCTCCGCCGAGCTTGTGAAGAACCTCGGGCCGGCTGGCGTCGCCGTAATACACGGTATGCCCGTCCCGCCGGCCGAGGCGCACGTTCTGAGCATCCGTATCGACGGCAATATAGGGCACCATCTTGGCGTCGAGCAGCCGGGCGACGGTGTGACCGACCCGGCCGAACCCGGCGATGATCACATGGTCCTGCATCTCGAAGTGGGACTCGGTATCGGCCGCGAGAGTCTTGTTGTCCTGCTGCTCGAAGAACACCGCGACCCGGCTGATCGCCCAGACGACCACGGGCGTGACCGCCATAGAAATGGCAACCACCAGAAACAGCAGGTCGACCGTGGCGTCCGGTACGACCGCGGAGGCGGCGGCGATGCCCAGGATGACGAACGCGAACTCGCCGCCCTGGGCCAGCAGGGCCGCGCTGCGCAGGCTGACCGCGAATGGCATGCGAAACGCCATCGCCAGCCCCAGGACGACGACGAACTTCAGCGCGACCAGCCCGCCGAGATAGGTCAGGACCGTGAACACCTCGCGGAAGGCGAGGCCGATATCGACCGACATGCCGACGGTCATGAAGAAAAGGCCGAGCAGGATGCCGCGGAACGGCTCGATATCCGCCTCCACCTGATGCCGGAACTCGCTCTCCGACAGCAGCAGCCCGGCGAGAAAGGCGCCGAGAGCCATGGACAGGCCGACCTGCTGGGTCGCCCAGCCGATGCCCAGCACCACCAACAGCGTCATCGCGGTGAACAGCTCCGGCGCCCTGGCCGAAGCGATGACATGATAGAGCGGACGCAGGAGCTGACGTCCGGCGACGACGATGATCGCCAGCGCCAGCGTCGCCATACCGATGACCTTCACCAGTTCGATGACGATCGACCAGCCGTCCAGGGCCTGACCGAGCAGCGGCACGACCACGACGATGGGCACGACGGCCAGGTCCTGGAACAGGAGGGCGGAAAAGGAAGCGCGGCCGTGACGGGTCGCCAGCTCGCCGCGCTCGTTCATGAGCTGAATGACGAACGCCGTGGAGGACAACGCGAGCGCCGCCCCGATCGTCACCGCCGATCCGTAGGTCTGGCCGAGGAACAAGGCCACCAATGCAACAAGGACTCCGGTGACGGCGACCTGCGCCGTGCCAAAACCGAAGACGAGGCGGCGCATCACCTTGAGGCGTGCGAAGGACAGCTCGAGTCCGATGGTGAAGAGCAGGAAGACAACACCGATCTCCGCCAGCTCGCGGGTCTCGGTCACGTCCTCGATGATGCCAAGCCCATGCGGCCCGATCATGGCGCCGGCCGCGAGGTAGCCCAGCACGAGGCTGAATTTCAGACGCCGCAGCAGGGGAGCGAACAGCACCGCCGCAGCGAGGAAAATCAGCGCGTCGCCGATCGGGCTCCCGTGGGCGCTCGACTGCATCGTGTCGAAGGCGTCCAGCAGGCTTTCCAACGGTTCTTCTCCATTCGGGTCTGCGAAGCGGAACTGTCCAGTTCGTCGGCACCCGGATCGTAGACAATCGGCGCCGGACGGGCTACCCAGCGCAGGAAAAGTCCTCGTATACAATCATTGAAATTTCGTGCGGGCTCACCATTCCTATGGGTCACGCGCGCCGCGCAGACCCGCCACCAGACCGCAGATTTACATGATTTCGCCGCCACCCCGACAGATCGCCAAGACGCGCTCCGGCCTCGCGGGCCTGACGCGCCGGTCCGTCGGTCATCGCGTGAGGACGGCATGATTTCGGCGGCCATGATCTTCGCCGGTCTGGTGCTCCTTCTGGTCGGCGCGGAAACCATGATTCGCGGCGCCGTTGCCATCGCCCGGCGGCTCGACATCAGCCCGCACGTCATCGGCCTGACGGTCATCGCCTTCGGAACCTCCGCGCCGGAGCTGTTCGTGAGCCTGAAGGCGGCCATGGCGGGATCGCCGGGTATCGCCATCGGCAACGTGATCGGCTCGAACATCGCCAACATCCTGCTGATGATCGGAACCGTCGGAGTCATCTCGCCCTTCATCTGCGGCGGCGCGCCCCTGCGCCGGGACGGGCTGGCGCTGATCCTCGGGACGCTCCTCTTCGTCGCCGTTGGTGTGCATGGCATCATCGAACGATGGCATGGCGGCCTGATGCTGGCGCTGCTGGTGGGCTACCTTCTCTACTGCTACTACGAGGAACGCCGCCGGCCGGACAGCGTACACGCCAAGGAGGTCGAGGAATTCGACGCGCTGCCGACCAGCGCTTGGCGTAGCGCGCTGTACACGATCGGCGGGCTGATCGGTGTTCTGTTCGGCGCCCGCCTGCTGGTCGACGGCGCCGTCGACGTGGCCAACCGGGCCGGTATCTCGGAGACGGTGATCGGCATCACGGTCGTCGCCGTCGGCACCTCGCTGCCGGAACTGGCGACAACGTTGGTCGCGGCCCTCCGCCGTCACAGCGACGTCGCGCTCGGCAACATCATCGGCTCCAACATCTTCAACACCCTCGGCATCCTCGGAACCGTGGCGCTCGTCCAGCCGCTCCCGATACCCCCGGAGGTCATGTCGCTGGATCTCTGGTTCATGCTCGGCGTCACAGTGGTGTTCGTGGCCATGGCGATCAAGCTCCCGTCGTTCAGCCGGCCCTGGGCGCTGGTGTTCTTCGCCGCCTATGTGGCGTTCATCGCGAACCAGTTCGTCCCCGTCAGCACGCTGACCTTCGCGTCCTACTGATCGGTCCCATGTCCCAACGCGTCACACAGCCCGTTCCGAAGACCGCCCTGGTCACGGGCGGAGCGCGCCGCGTCGGACGCGCCATCGGACTGGCGCTGGCGGGCGCCGGCTGGGACGTGGCCGTGCACTACGGCACCTCGCGCGACGCGGCGGAGAAGACCGCCGACGACATCCGGTCCCTCGGCGTCCGCGCCACGACCGTCTCCGCCGATCTCGGCACCGAGTCGGCGGTCCTGGATCTGATTCCCCGTGCCGAAGCGGAACTCGGGCCGATCGGGCTTCTGGTCAACAACGCCTCGACCTTCGAGCGGGACCAACTGGCGACGGCCACGCGGGAGAGTCGGGACCGGCACATGGAGCCGAACCTGCGCGCCCCTCTGGTTCTGATCCAGCAATTCGCCGCCCGGCTGCCGGAAGGAAATGACGGGTCGGTGGTCAACATCATCGACCAGCGGGTCTGGAACCTGACCGAGGACTTTCTCTCCTATACCCTGAGCAAGATCGGCCTCTGGGGTCTGACACGGACGCTGGCCCTCGATCTCGCGCCCAGGATCCGGATCAACGGTGTCGGTCCAGGTCCGATTCTACCCAGCATCCATCAGCAGCAGGACCAGTTCGACGCTCAGGCACGGGCCATGCCGCTGCAGCACGGGGCCGCGCCGGAGGAAGTCGCCGAAGCAGTGTTGTATCTCTCTGGCGCGCGGTCGGTGACCGGCCAGATGATCGCGGTCGACGCCGGTCAGCATTTGTGGTGGGCTCCGCCCGGTCCGGACACGCCGCGCGACTGAGGACGCTTCGGACATCCGTCGGCCGGCCCGAGCGCCGAGGCTTTGTGTAATCCTGCAATCCATTTCGTGAAATACTCCGCAAGCAATCGTATCGCCAAGGTCTTGCCGAAGCTACGGTTGCAGCAAAGACCGGCGGGGACTTGTTCACACGGACTGTTGGCCCCGAAGGCTGTAACCTGAATGTCAAGGAAGTTCGGCACCGCGACGACAGCACCCAGACCGATCGAAGTAATGTTAAACAATTTCAATAACTTAATGATTTGCCCAAATTCTAGGCAATCCGTAGCGGAGCCACGGAGTCTGCGGGGTCCGGCTGGACCGGACCGGGTTTTCAACAGAGTTCTCCACAGGAATCGTGGATTAAGAAACCGCACGCTGTGCGCGTCTTTTGCCGTGACGGGAACACCCGCGGGCACCTGCCGGAACCGCCTATGAGCAAGCCATTGGCAGACAGCGATTTTAGCGATCCACCGACCGGCACGGAGCGGGCCCGGCGCGGTCGGCGCACCGTCCCGGATATCGAACGAGGCGTCGGCGTGATCCGCGCTCAGGTCCGAACCCTGCCGAACGCACCCGGCGTCTATCGCATGCTCGACGAGCATGGGGACGTTCTTTACGTCGGCAAGGCGCGCAATCTGAAGAAGCGGGTCGTCAACTACACCCACCCGGCCAAACTGCCGCATCGCATCTTCCGCATGGTCAGCGAAACCGCGTCGATGGAGATCGTGCGCACCCACACCGAGGTGGAAGCGCTGCTGCTCGAAAGCAACCTGATCAAGCGCCTGAAGCCGCGTTTCAACGTGCTGCTGCGCGACGACAAGTCCTTCCCGCATATCCTGGTGACCGGCGACCATCCCTACCCGCAGCTCACCAAGCATCGGGGGGCACGCAAACGGAAGGGCCAGTATTTCGGACCCTTTGCCTCGGCCGGCGCGGTCAACCGCACGATCACCGCCCTGCAGCGGGCGTTCCTGCTGCGGAACTGCACGGACAGCATGTTCTCCAACCGCCAGCGTCCCTGCCTGCAGTACCAGATCAAGCGCTGCTCGGCGCCCTGTGTCGGCTATGTGAGCGAGCCGAGTACGCCCGTCAGGTGGCGGACGCCACCCGTTTCCTCACCGGCAACAGCAGCGAGATCCAGCGGGAGTTCGCCGCCCGCATGCAGGAGGCGGCCGAGGCGCTCGAGTTCGAGAC
The DNA here is from genome assembly GCA_048983575.1 of Thalassobaculum sp. Classification (GTDB taxonomy): domain Bacteria; phylum Pseudomonadota; class Alphaproteobacteria; order Thalassobaculales; family Thalassobaculaceae; genus Thalassobaculum. The sequence continues at coordinate 4,502,128 of JBLZTD010000001.1, forward strand.
GGCCGCGATCTACCGCAATCGGATCCGCGCGCTCACCGCGGTGCAGGCGAACCAGGACATCAATGTCGAAGGAGTGGAGGAGGCGGACGTCATCGCCCTGCATGCGGAAGGCGGCCAGAGCTGCATCCAGGTCTTCTTCTTCCGGGCGGGCAGCAACTTCGGCAATCGCGCCTATTTCCCGGCGCACGACAAGCAGACCGAGCCGGAGGACGTGCTCGCCGCCTTCATCGGCCAGTTCTACGACGACAAGGTGCCGCCGCGTCTGATCCTGGTGAGCCACGACATCGAGGAGGCGGCGCTGATCGCCGAGGCGCTCTCGACCCGGGCGGAGCGCAAGGTTGAACTGTCCCGGCCCCAACGCGGCGGGCGGCGCAAGCTGATGGACCACGCCGTCACCAACGCCCGAGAGGCGCTGGGCCGCCGCATGGCCGAGAGCGCGTCGCAGCGCAAGCTGCTCGACGGCGTCGCCGCCGCCTTCGGCCTCGACAGCACGCCGGAACGCATCGAGGTCTACGACAACTCTCACATTCAGGGGGCGAACGCGGTGGGCGCGATGATCGTCGCCGGGCCGGACGGGCTGATGAAGAACGCCTATCGCAAGTTCAACATCCGAAACGTCACAGGCCGCGAGAGCACGACACGGGACGGCCTGGCGGAGGTCGAGGCCGGCGACGACTACGCCATGATGCGCCAGGTGCTGACCCGCCGCTTCGGCCGCGCCCTGAAGGAGGACCCCGAGCGCACGACAGGCGCCTGGCCGGACCTGATTCTGGTGGACGGCGGTCAGGGTCAGCTCACGGTGGCCCAGGAGGTCTTCGAGGAGCTCGGCATCGACGACGTGACGGTGGTGGGCGTGGCGAAGGGTCCTGACCGGGACGCGGGACGCGAACGGTTCTTCATGCCGGGACGCGAACCGTTCCTTATGGAACGCCGCGATCCGATCCTCTATTTCCTCCAGCGCTTGCGCGACGAAGCGCACCGCTTCGCCATCGAGACCCACCGGGCCAAGCGCACCAAGGCCATCAGTGCCAATCCGCTGGACGAGATCGCCGGCATCGGCGCCAAGCGCAAGAAGGCGCTGATGCATCATTTCGGCTCGGCCCGCGGCGTCTCCCGTGCCGGGCTCGGCGATTTGGAGGCCGTCGACGGGATCAGCAAGGCGGTGGCGCGCAAGGTGTACGACCACTTCCACGAGGACGGGTGACCCCGGAGAGCGAGGCGCGACGGCCGGGGCCGTCCGGTGGCTAGTCGCCCGGCGTCCGGTCGTCCTCGGCGGAGACGTGCCGCAGGCCGGCATTCAGGTAGTCCCAGCCGGTATAGAGCGTCAGAACGGCACCGATCCAAAGCCCGACCTCGCCGACCAGCCGGGCATCGATCCAGTCGGGCGAGTCGTCGCCGATGATCAGAAAGCCGATCGCAAGAAGCTGCACGGTGGTCTTCCACTTGGCGAGCCGGCTGACCGGCATGCCGACGCGCAGCTCGGCCAGGAACTCCCTGAGGCCCGAGACCAGGATCTCGCGCAGCAGGATCACCAGGGCGGCAAGCACCGTCAGTCCGGCGATATGGTCGAGGGCCACCAGGATCAGCAACGAAGCGCCGACCAGCAGCTTGTCGGCGATCGGATCGAGCAGCCGGCCTAACCCCGACTGGACCTCCCAGGCGCGGGCGAGGTAGCCATCGAGGTAATCGGTGACGCTCGCGAAGGTGTAGAAGCCGAGCGCCACCCAGCGCAGGGTCTCGCCGCCGAACCAGAGACAGACGACGACCGGCACCACCGCCAGAATGCGGGAGATCGTCAGCAGATTGGGCAACTGGGCTAGCATCTCAATCCAATCCGCCGGGCCCGGCGGGACACTCTGTCGGGCTTCAGGAGCCGCATTACGCCATAGCACGGACGCGATGGAAATGAACATCCACCGGATGCGTCACTGGCGCCTGCACCGTCGGGACTGTCTCCGAATGGCTACACGGATACCTAGTCGAACATCTCGATCAGCGTCTCGACGAAGATCCTCGGCCCGAAGCCCATCGCTTCGCGTGCATACAGCAGCAGGTCGAGATCCGGGAGCGCCGGCAACCGGACGCTGTCGTCCAGAATCCGCATCCGCGAACCCAGGGCGCTCAGGGGCATGGCAGTGATGGCGATACCGGCCTCCACCGCCGCGCTCAGCCCCAACGAATTGGGGCTGCTATAGACCAGCCGGTAGGAGACGTCGCTCGCATCCAACCGTTCCAGGACCGCCTCGCGGTAGATGCAGCCGGGCGCGAAAATGGCCAGCGGGAGCGGATCCTGCATCTCCACCTCTGCATCCGTCGACGCCGCCCACACGAGCGGTTCGCGGCGCAACAGCCGTCCCCCTCCGCGGCCGCAGGGCTGGGTGACCAGCGCGACGTCGATTCGGTCCGCCTCGAGATCGCTCAGCGCCTCCCAGGACCGGCCGCAGGTCATCTCGACCTGTACCAGAGGGCACCGCTCGGCAAAGGCTTTGAGGATGTCCGGCGCGTAGACCATCGACGTATCGGTCACGCCGACCCGGACCCGCCCGGTCCGGGCCCCGCGGTCGAGCGCGCCGAGGGCCTCATCGTTGAGCCGCAGCATGCGCCGGGCATAGGACAGCAGATGCGCACCGTCCGCCGTCAGGTCGACCCGGCGGCGGGTCCGCTCCAGGATTCGGCAGCCGGTGACCTCCTCCAGCCGTTTCATCTGCATGCTGACCGCCGACTGCCCCCGGTTCAACCGTTCGGCCGCCCGGGTGAAGCTCCGGGTCTCGGCGACCATGACGAAAGCCCGCAGGACATCGAGATCCAGACTGCGCAGCGAGGCACTGAACGTCGGCGGTTTAACATCAATATTCATGATGATTTCATCAATTTAATTCACTTTCGGAATGATAGGGCTCTGGGTAGCGTCGCGCCATCGAAAACCGTCCGGAGCGCGTTCCATGTCCGCCAGACTGCTGACCCTCGTTCTCTGTGCCGGCAGCATCATGGGTATCGCCGTCGGCTTCCGTCAGGGTCTCGGCCTGTACCTGCCTCATATCAGCGAGATCTTCGGCGGCGGGCGGGAGACCTTCGCGCTGGCGATGGGGCTGATGAACCTGTTCTGGGGGTTCGCCGCCCCGGTCGCTGGCGCCGTCGCCGACCGCTTCGGGGCGGGACGGGTCGCGGCGGTCGGCGGGCTGTTCTACGCCGCCGGCCTGGTGCTGATGATGCAGAGCGGCCAGGAACAGCTGCTGGCAGGCGGCGTGCTGATCGGCGTCGGCCTCAGCGGCGGCGGCTTCACGGTCCTGCTCGGTGCGGTGGGTCGGGCCGCGCCGGACGAAAAGCGGAGCGCCGCTCTGGGACTGGCATCGATGGGCGGCTCGCTCGGGCAGTTCCTGGCCCTGCCCTATGTCCATTTTCTGATCAATGGAACGGGTTGGCAGACCAGCCTGCTGGTCCTTGCCGCGTCGGCCCTGCTGATCGTGCCGCTCGCCATCGGCGTTTCCAGCCGGCCGGCCGCCCATGCGACCATCAGCACCCAGAGCATGGGGGCGGCGTTCTCGGAAGCGCTCGGCTCGCGCGACTTCTGGCTGCTTAACAGCGCGTTCTTCGTCTGCGGCTTCCACCTCGCCTTCGTCGCCATCCACCTGCCCGCCTTCTTGGCGGATCGCGGGTTCGATCCCTGGCTCGGCGCGATGGCGCTGACGGTGATCGGATTCGCCAACATCATCGGCAGCTATGCCTTCGGCGCCCTCGGCGACCGGTACCGTAAGAAGGATGTGCTGTCCGTGATCTACCTGATCCGCGCCGCCGTCTTCGCCGGCGTCCTGTTCCTGCCGGTCACCCCCGCGTCGGTTTTGGTCCTCTGCGGGCTACTGGGCCTGACCTGGCTCGGTACCGTACCGCTGACCAGCGGGCTGGTCGGCGTCCTGTTCGGCACACGGTACATGTCCATGGTGTTCGGCTTGGTGTTCATCGGTCACCAGCTCGGCGGGTTCCTCGGCGCCTGGCTCGGCGGCACCGCGTTCGATGCCTTCCAGTCCTACGATGTGATGTGGATGCTCAGCATCGCTCTCGGGGTGCTGTCGGCGATCTTGCACTGGCCCATCCGCGAGGCGCGGTTGGCCCCCGCACAATAGGGCACTTCGTTACTGCGCGCTCTGGGTGGCCCGCAGTTCCTGTTCGCGCCGCCGCCGGGCGACCTCGAGAAGGCGCACCCGCCGACGCTGGGCGCGGGCCTCCAACACCCGCTCGATCAACCGGCCGAGATAGTAGCCGGCGGGCAGCCCGGCGACCATGAACGGCACAGAACCGAGCAGGACGGCCACGGTCCCGTCGCCGAGGGCGAAAATGAAATCCTTGATGTGCTCGGCGTCCTGGAATTCCACCAAGCTGGAACAGCTCATCATCTGACAGCCGATCCAGTAGTAGAAGGTATAGGTCGGCACCATGGTCAGCGGATTGACCACCAGCGATCCGACCAGGGCGATCACCCAGTCGAACATCGCCGGCCGCCAAAACCGGTTGCACAACAGGGCGATTGCGAAGCAGATGACCGCCTGCAAGCCGACGGTCGGGGAGAACCCCACGGCCATTCCCATGCACATGGATCGGGAGATCACGCCTGGCGACATGCTGGTTCTGCGCCACTGGCGCAGGATCTTGCCGAACATTCTCAGTTGCAGCCGCCGCACAGACACCACTCCGGGGAAATCAATGTTGGCGAACCTATATTTGCGGTCCGCTCGAAACAACCGTATCCAAGCATTTATGTTTAAGTCGTGAATCCGGTACGATGAAACGCGTTTTTGGGATCGCCGGCTGGTCCGGCAGCGGAAAGACCACCCTGCTGCGGGCCCTGATTCCGAGCCTGGCGGCGCGTGGGCTGACGATTTCGACCGTGAAGCACGCGCACCACGATTTCGACATAGACCGGCCGGGCAAGGACAGCTTCGTCCACCGCGCCGCCGGCGCCCATGAGGTCATGATCAGTTCCGCCCATCGTTTCGCCCTGATGCACGAACTTCGCGATGCGCCGGAGCCGACCCTGCGCGATCTTGTCGCACGCCTTGGACCAGTAGATATCGTGCTGGTCGAAGGGTTCAAGTTCGATCCGATCCCAAAAATGGAAGTCTACCGCCCGTCCCTCGGCAAGCCGCCGATCTGGCCGAATGATTCCCATATCGTCGCCGTGGCGACGGACACCGTGCTTCCGGAGTGCGATCGCACGGTCCGGGATCTCGCCGACATTCCGTCCCTCGCCGACATCGTCGCGGATCGCGCCGCGGCATTGGAGGCGACCGGATGACGCGGCTTCCCGACGACTGTTTCGCGGCGGACACGTCCCCTCTCTCGGTCGAGGAAGCCCTGGGACGGATCCACGCCCGGCTTCATCCGGTAACGGGGATCGAGACGGTCGCCCTGGACGACGCCCTGGACCGGGTGCTGGCCGAGGACGTGATCTCGCCGATCGACGTGCCGCCTCACGACAACGCGGCCGTCGACGGTTACGCGGTCCGTTCCGCCGACCTCCGGCCTGGCGGCACGGACCTTCCGGTGGGGGATCGGATCGCCGCCGGCCACCCGATCGCTACCCCGCTGCCCTCGGGCTCGGCCGTGCGGATCTTCACCGGCGCGCCGATCCCGGCCGGACTGGATACGGTGGTGATGCAGGAGGATTGCCGCGAGGCCGACGGGCGGGTGCAGCTCCCGCCCGAGGTGCGCGCCGAGGCCAATGTCCGCCGCCGAGGCGAAGACGTGCGCCGGGGTACCGTCACGCTGGCGGCGGGCCGACGGCTCGGTCCAGGGGATCTCGGCCTTGCCGCCTCGATCGGCCGAACCGCCCTCGCCGTGCGGCGCCGACTGCGCGTCGCCCTCGCCTCGACCGGCGACGAGGTTACGGAGCCCGGCGAAGCGCTTGGGGCCGGGGCCGTCTTCGACGCCAACCGCCATGCGGTGAAGGGCCTGCTCGCCCGTCTCGGCTGCGCGGTGACCGATCTGGGCATCCTCCGGGACGATGCGGCGGCCATCGCCGGTGCGCTCCGCGACGCCGCCGACACCCATGACGTGGTGATCACGTCGGGCGGAGTCTCCGCCGGCGAGGAGGACCATGTCCGCGCCGCCGTCGCCGCCCACGGCCGAATCGACGCCTGGCGGCTGTCGGTGAAGCCGGGCCGGCCGGTCGCACTCGGCGTGATCGACGGCAGCGCCTTCATCGGTCTTCCGGGCAATCCGGTGGCCGCCGTCGTCGCCTTCGTCACCCTTGCCCGCCCGATCCTGTTGGCGTTGGCCGGGGCGACGGCGATCGCACCGGCGCGCTACCCCGTGACGGCGGGGTTCGACCATGCGAAGAAGCGGGGGCGGCGCGAGTTCCTGAGGGTTCGCCTCGACGGCGGCATGCCGCCGGTGGCGCTCAAGGCGGGTCCCGATGGCTCCGGCATTCTCTCCGCCCTGGCGGCGGCGGACGGACTGCTGGATATCGCCGCCGACTCGGATGGACTGGCGAAGGGCGAGACGGCTGACTATCTGCCGTTCAGCGAGGTGATGCGATGAAACTGATGTATTTCGCCTGGGTGCGGCAACGGATCGGGACGGCCAGCGAGACGGTGGACGCGCCGGCGGATGCGGCGACGGTGGCCGATCTGGTGGACTGGCTGAAGTCCCGCGGACCCGGCTATGCCGAGGCGTTCCGGGACACCCGGGCGATCCGCTATGCGGTGAACCAGGAGTATGTCGAGGCGACCCACCCGGTGACGGCCGGCGACGAGGTCGCGTTCTTCCCGCCGGTCACCGGGGGCTGAAGGATGGCCGTGCGCGTCCAGGAAGCGGATTTCGACATCGGGCGGGAGCTGGCCGCTCTGACCGCCGGCAACCATGCCATCGGCGGCCTCGGTGTCTTCGTCGGGCTGGTGCGCGACATCGCCGGCGGCGAGTCGGTGCGTGCCATGTCGTTGGAGCACTATCCGGGAATGACCGAGCGGCAGTTGGAGGAGATCGAGCGCGAGGCCCATGCGCGCTGGCCGCTCGATGCCAGCCTCATCATCCACCGGGTCGGCGATCTGAAACCGGGCGACAACATCGTGCTGGTGGCCTGCGCCTCGGCCCACCGGCAGGCGGCCCTCGACGCGACCGCCTTCCTGATCGACTGGCTGAAGACCAAGGCGCCGTTCTGGAAGCGGGAGGACACCCCTGACGGTGCCCGCTGGGTCGACGCCCGCGAAGCGGACGACGCGGCGGCGGCCCGTTGGGGGTGAGCGGCAGCGGCCATCATCGTGCGCTCCCCCGGCCCGCATATACACTCTACAGTTGAATAATATATTATTCCGCGCTTCAATATGTCCCCAGCACCGGATGCGGAGGATGCGGAATGCCTGCCAGTTCTACCATCGACGTGGCTTTGGGTCTGATCTTCTTCTACGTGATCCTCAGCCTGATCGTGTCCTCCGTTCAGGAATGGATCGCCAGCCTTCTCAAGCTTCGCGCGAAGACCCTTCGAAAGGGGATTGCCCGACTTGTCGGCGATCCGCTCGCCCAACAGGTCTACCGGCACTCGATGATTCGCAACCTGGCGATCTCCGACGCCGGGCTGCCCTCCTATATCGATCCGAAAACGCTGAGCGCGGTCCTGCTGGACATCGTCGCCCGAGACCAGGACGGCAAGTCTGTTCTGGTGCAGAGTGCTGACGAACTGAAGGCTGCGGTGGCGAAGATCCCGGCAGGCAACCCGATCGGCGAGGTTCTCCGGACCGCCGTAACCTCCGGCGACAACGCCGCAAGAGAACTGAGCGACTACCTCGCCGGATGGTTCGATGAAGGGATGCAGCGGATCTCAGGCTGGTACCGACGCGACGCCAAGGCGATCACCCTGATCCTCGCCATACTGGTGACCGTGGCCACCAACGCGAGCACGGTGCAGGTCGCGGAACGCCTGTGGCAGAACGGCTCGCTGCGCGCCGAAATCGCCGCCGAGGCCAGGTCGGCCGCCGAAAGCGGAGACACCGGCATCGTGCGCAAGGCCGACCTGGCCGATCTGCGGGACTTTCCGATTGGCTGGCAATCGGTCGACTGGCGGAAGATGGCGTGGCCAGCCACCCTGCTCGGCTGGCTGCTGACCGTCGCGGCGATCAGTCTCGGTGCACCGTTCTGGTTTGACCTTCTCTGCAAGGTGGCCAACCTGAAAGGTGCCGGCGGGTCGAGGAACCGGGGCTCCGGCGCGGACGTGCCGCCCCCGGCGACGGCCTGATCCGCCGGTCCCGGGGTTGCCGGCGCAGGTCGCAAACCGCACCATCGCGCCCTCGCAGCGCCAAGCGGCGCGGGACAGGGAGAATCCGATGCGGCTCGCGGCCATCGCCGACATTCATGGCAACCACCTGGCCCTGGAGGCGGTTCTGGCCGATATCGACCGTCTGGGCGTCGACGTCACCGTAAATCTCGGCGACCATCTGAGCGGTCCGCTGGAGGCTGGCAAGACGGCCGACATCCTGCTGGCCACCGACATGCTGTCGATCCGCGGCAACCACGACCGTTGGATTCTCGAGCAGGCGCCGGAGACCATGGGGCCGTCGGACCGTTGGGCGCACGACCAACTCACCGGCGCGCACAAAGCCTGGCTCGCCGATCTGCCTGCGACCCGGACCATCGACGGCCGGATTTTCCTCTGTCACGGCACGCCCTCGAGCGACACGACCTACTGGCTCGAACGGATCCACTCCGACGCGACCATCTCGATGAACACGCTTGAGGATATCGAGGCGGCGGCAGAGGGAATCGACTGCCCGGTGATCCTCTGCGCCCATACCCACATCCCGCGCGCCGTTCGCCTGACGGACGGGCGGATGGTGGTGAACCCCGGCAGCGTCGGCTGCCCGGGCTATGACGACGACAGCCCGCCGATCCCGCACATCATGCAGACCGGCTCACCGGACGCATCCTATGCCCTGCTGGAAGAGGTGAACGGACGGTGGCAGGTGAGTTTTCGCCAAGTGCCATACGACAGCGGCACGATGGCCGGTCTTGCCGCGGAGCGGGGCCGACCGGTCTGGGCGAGCGCGCTGGCAACCGGTTGGATTCGGTGAGGCCTCGCGCATGAAAAAGCTCCGGCCCCCTCCGCAGGCGGAGAGGGCCGGGCCGAAACGCTCGATCTGAAGTGGCGGTCTACTCCACCAGTTCCTCGACCTTGTCGCCGCCTTTGTTGCCGCCCTTGCGGCCCTTGGTGGGCTTGGCGGGCTTCTTCGGCGTCGGCTCGTCGTCGAAATCGAAGGCGAGTTTGCCGTCGACCAGGCCGATGCGCACCACGCCGCCCTTGACCAGGCGGCCGAACAGCAGCTCCTCGGCCAGCGGCTTCTTGATGTGCTCCTGGATCACCCGCGCCGAGCGGCCGGGCGCCGTAGAGCTCGGTCGTAGCCCTTCTCGCCGAGCCAGGCACGGCGCCTGGGCGCTGGCCTCGATGGTGACGCCGCGATCCGCAAGCTGGGCCTCGAGCTGGATCACGAACTTGTCCACGACCCGACCGATGGTCTCCGGCCCCAGCGCCTCGAACCCGACGATCGCGTCGAGACGGTTGCGGAACTCCGGCGTGAACATCCGGTTGATCGCCTCGGTCGTCGTCGCCCTCGCGCTGGAGCGCGCGAAGCCGATGGCCGCCTTGGCAAGGTCGGCCGCCCCCGCGTTCGTGGTCATGATCAGGATGACATTGCGGAAATCGACATGCTTGCCGTTGTGGTCGGTCAGCTTGCCGTGGTCCATGACCTGCGAGCAGGACGTTGAACAGATCCGGATGCGCCTTCTCGATTTCGTCGAGCAGCAGCACGCAGTGCGGATGCTGGTCGATCTGCGTCGGTGAGCAGCCCGCCCTGGTCGAAGCCGACATAGCCGGGAGGCGCACCGATCAGGCGGCTGACCGAGTGCCGTTCCATGTATTCCGACATGTCGAAGCGGATCAGCTCGACGCCCAGTGATCATCGCCAGCTGGCGCGCCACCTCGGTCTTGCCGACACCGGTCGGGCCGGAGAACAGGTAGTTGCCGATCGGCTTGTCCGGCCTCGCGCAGGCCGGCGCGGGCCAGCTTGATCGCGGTGGCCAGCGAGGTGATCGCCTCGTCCTGGCCGAACACGACGCGTCTTGAGGTCGCGCTCGAGGTTGGCGAGCACGGTCTTGTCGTCGGTGCGACACGCTTTTCGGCGGGATGCGGGCGATCTTGGCGACGATCGTCCTCGACCTCCTTCACGCCGATGGTCTTGCGGCGCTTGGACCGGCAGCGAGCATCTGGGCCGCGCCGACCTCGTCGATCACGTCGATCGCCTTGTCCGGCAGCTTGCGGTCGTTGATGTAGCGTCGCCGACAGTTCCACCGCCGTCTTGCAAGGCGTCGTTCGGTGTAGCGCACCTTGTGGTGCTCCTCGTAATAGGGCTTGAGGCCCTTGAGGATCTTGATCGCGTCGGCGATCGACGGCTCGTCGACGTCGATCTTCTGGAACCGGCGCACCAGCGCGCGGTCCTTCTCGAAGTAGCTGCGGTATTCCTTGTAGGTGGTCGAGCCGATGCAGCGCAGGCCGCCCGACTGCAAGCGCCGGCTTCAGCAGGTTGGAGGCATCCATCGCGCCGCCGCTGGTGGCGCCGGCACCGATCACCGTGTGGATCTCGTCGATGAACAGGACCGCGTGCGGATTCTTCTCGAGTTCGTTGACGACCGCCTTGAGCCGTTCCTCGAAGTCGCCGCGATAGCGGGTGCCGGCCAGCAACGCGCCCATGTCGAGGGAGAAGATCTGCGCATCGATCAGCACCTCCGGCACGTCGCCCTCGACGATGCGCTTGCGCGAGGCCCTCGGCGATGGCGGTCTTGCCGACGCCTGGATCGCCCACATAGAGCGGATTGTTCTTGGTGCGGCGGCAGAGAATCTGGATCGTGCGCTCGACCTCGTGCTCGCGGCCGATCAGCGGATCGATCTTGCCGACGCGCGCCTTCTCGTTGAGGTTGACGCAGTAGGCGTCCAGCGCCTCACTGGCCCTGCTTGTTGACCTGCTCGCCCTTCGGCGTCTCCTCCTCGGCACCGATCGACCGAGCGCTTCGGCTCCGCCTGCTGCTGACCGTGGACCTTGGCGATGCCGTGCGCTGATGTAGCTGACGGCGTCGAACCGGGTCATGTCCTGCTCCTGCAGGAAGATAGACCGCGTGGCTCTCGCGCTCCGACAACAGGGCGCACCAGCACATTGGCGCCGGTGACCTCCTCGCGTCCGGAGGACTGCACGTGAATGACCGCGCGCTGGACCACCCGCTGGAAGCCGGCGGTCGGCTTCGCCTCCTCCAGCGCGCTGCCCACGAGCCCGTTCAGCTCCGTGTCGATGTAGGTGATCAGGTCGTCACGAAGCTTGGTCGACGTCGACACCGCAGGCCTTGAGGACGGCCAGCGCATCCTGATCGTCCGTCAGCGACAGCAGCAGGTGCTCCAGGGTGGCGTATTCGTGGCGCTTCTCGTTCGCTAGACCGAGGGCGCGGTGCAGGCTCTCTTCGAGGTTCTTCGACAGCATGTCGTCAATCTTTCTCCAAGGTGCACTGCAGAGGATGGTGGTGCTGGCGCGCGAAGTCCATGACCTGAGTCACTTTCGTCTCGGCGACCTCGTAGGTGAAGACCCCGCAAACCCCCACACCGCGCTGATGAACGTGCAGCATGATCCGGGTCGCCTCCTCGCGATTCTTTGTTGAAGAACCTTTCCAGTACGTGAACGACGAACTCCATCGGGGTGTAGTCATCGTTCAGCATGATGACCTTGTACATCGATGGCTTTTTGGTTTTAGGGCGGGTCTTGACGACCACTCCCGTGTTCGTCCCGTTCCCGTTTCCGCGATCGTCGTCACTCATTCTCAACCCGTGGGCGTCTGTTGATATCCCCGGCCGCCGGCGGTCGAGGGCCGCCGATGTCGTCGCGGCCAACGAACCGCGCAGGCGGCGCCGCTCCATCGAGAATATGAGATTCAACGGCCCGTGGGGAAGGGGGCGCGGGCAGATCCGGATCAATTCGCCCCCGGCGATACGGCGGCGCGGCCGGAACCGAACGGCTTTTCGGGAAAACACGAAAGCCCGGCCGACTGCCGACCGGGCTTCCCGTGCTCGAAAGATTGGATCTCGGAAGCGCGTGGCGCTCCGGGTCGGCCTCAGGCGGCGACCTTCGAAGTCGTCTCGACGGTCTCGTCGACGCGGGCCTTGATCGGCTCGATCGCCTCGTTGGCGGTCTTGACGGTCATCTCGGAGAGCTTGGTGCTCTCGGCGACGAAGCTGTCGAAGGACGACTTGGCGAAGTCGTTCTGCAGGTCGACAACCTCGTTGACGCTCTTCGCGCCCATGACCTTCTTCGAGAAGTCGACACCGGCGTCGACCGAGCTCTGGGTGTAGCTGAACCAGGCCTTGGTGACGTCCTCGAAGCCCTTTGTGAAGATGCCGAAGGACTTGGTGAAGGCGTCGTAGTTGGCCTGCTGATAGGTGGCGAACTGGTCGTAGCCCTTGAACGCGGCGGCCTGAGCCTTTTCCATGTTCTCCTTGGCGACGGAAACAGCCTGCTCGAAATTCTTCTGGCCGGTTTCCTCAGTCAGCTTGGTCATGTTCTCGATGGTCTCCTTGCCCGCGGCGACGGCTGCGTCGACCGGCGTGGCACTGCGTGCGGTGGTCTTCTTGTTGGCGTTGGTCATGGGTCTCTCCGTTCGGTCGATGGCGCGTCGCGATCCGGATACGATATCCAGAATTGTGCATCGCAACATGACGGATATGTGGGAGACGTCCTCCGATCGTCAAGCAAATTTTTGTGCAGTGCACCATTTTTCGCGTCGCTACCACGAGGCCTGCCTTTGATGGGCTGGCCACCTGTCCACGGTCCGCTCTCCAAATCAAACGCTTATGGACAGAAGCTCATCCACCGTCTAGAGTAGAAGCACTGATTCGGAGGTCGCACGCGTCGGCCCCCAGTTCCGTTCGAGCCCCAGCCCAAACGGCAGCGGAGTGCACGCATGCGGCGGATCGTACTGGTTTTGGCAATACCGTTGCTGGTCACCGGCCTCCTGGCCGCCGTCACCGCAGCGCCAGCCAATGCAGCCTCGAAATACGCAGCTTTGGTTATGGACGTCGAAAGCGGCAAGATTTTGTTCTCCCGCCATGCCGACGCCCGCCGGCATCCCGCGTCCCTGACCAAGATCATGACCCTCTACATGGTCTTCGACGCGCTCGAGAACGGCAAGCTGAGCCTGAACCAGCGAATTCCCGTCTCCGCCCGGGCTGCCGGCCAGCAATGCTCCTGCCTCGGCCTGCGCCGTGGCGATACGATCCGGGTGAAGGATGCGATCCTCGCGCTCGTGACCAAGTCCGCCAACGATGTGGCGACGGCCGTCGGAGAAGCGATCGGCGGGACCGAGTACCGGTTCGCCGTCGCCATGACGGAAAAGGCGAAGACGCTGGGCCTGACCTCCACACGGTTCATGAACGCGTCGGGCCTGCACGACCGGCGCCAGATCACGACCGCCCGCGACATGGCGCGGCTGGCGATCGCTATCCGCCGTGACTTCCCCGGTTACTACAAAGTCTTCTCGACCCAGAGCTTCGCGTACAACGGCCGGAACTACACCAACCACAACAAGCTGCTCGCCAGCTTCGACGGGACCGACGGCGTGAAGACCGGATACATCAACGCGTCCGGCTTCAATCTGGTCGCCTCGGTCCAGCGCAATGGCACGCGGCTCGTCGGCGTGGTCTTCGGCGGCCGGTCGGGCCGCACCCGCAATGCGGAGATGAAGAAGATCCTCACCACGGGCTTCAAGCGGGCGGAGGAGATCCGCATCGCCTCCTTCAGACCGCCCCTGCCCGTCCCTCGGCCGACGATCATGGCTGCCGCCACCGGCGAGTCCCGGTCGACGGCCCCCGTTCTCGCCCTCGGCCCCACTCTCGGCTCCGCCGGCGAGGACGAGGTCGGGTCGCGCGACGATACCGGCGCCTGGGGGGTGCAGGTCGGCGCCTATTCCACGGAACTGCGGGCGCAGCGGTCGATCGCCATGGCCCGCGGCTTGGTTCCGTCCCTGCTGAACGACGCAGACGCGAAGGTCGAGCCGCTGACGAACCGGGACATTCCGATCTTCCGGGCCAGGCTCTTCGGTCTGTTGGAAAAGGAGGCCCGATCGGTCTGCCTGGACCTCAAGCGGCGTCACCTGCCCTGCGTCCCGGTTCCGGCCGGCGGATAGGCCATCCCCGCCTAGAAATCCGGGACATCCAGTCCCGCGCCGCGCACCGCGCGCCGCACTTGATCCTTCAGGCGCTCCAAGGCGGCGGGGGTCTGCGCCTCGCAGCGGGCCACGAGGACGTCCTGGGTGTTGGAGGCGCGGAGCAGCCACCAGCCGTCCTCCGAGCTCACCCGCACGCCGTCGATATCGTTGACCGTGACGTCCGAGCGTAGAGCCAGTGCGGCCTTGACCGTCTCGACGGCGGCGAACTTCCTGTCTTCGGCGCAGGGGAAACGGATCTCGGGCGTGTTCAGCACCACCGGCAGCATGTCACGCCAGGCCGATACCGGCCGGTCCGAGGCCGCCACCAGCGAGAGGAGCCGGACCGCCGCGTAGAGCGCGTCATCGAACCCGTAGTAGCGGTCCTTGAAGAAGACGTGGCCGCTCATCTCGCCGGCCAGAGGCGCGCCGGTTTCCGCCATCTTGGTCTTGATGAGCGAGTGGCCCGTGCGCCACATCAGCGGCACTCCGCCCAGGTCGGCGATCCGGTCGAACAGCACCTGACTGGCCTTCACGTCCGCGATCACCGTCGCACCCGGCTGCGCCGCCAGCACTTCGGTGGCGTAGATGGCGACGAGCTGATCCCCCAGATCACCCGGCCGGTCTCGTCGATCACCCCGATCCGGTCGCCGTCCCCGTCGAAGGCGATACCGAGATCGGCCTTCGCCTCCGCCACCGCCGCCCGGAGCCCGTCGAGGGTTTCCGGCACGGTCGGGTCCGGATGATGGTTGGGAAAGGTCCCGTCTATCTCTGGATAAAGGATCTTGTGGGTCCCCGGCAGGGCGTCCGCCAGCGCCGTCACGACAGGGCCGGTGGCGCCGTTGCCACAGTCCCAAACGACCGAAAGGTCCCGGCCCTGCCGGTGGTCCTGCAGCAGCCGGGCGACATAGGGGCCCAGGATTGCCACCCGTCCGGCGGCCCCCGCGCCCGAGGCGAAGCGGCCGGCGGCGGCGATCTCGCCCAGGCGCTGGATATCGGCGCCGAAGAACGGCGCCGTCCCCAGCATCATCTTGAAACCGTTGTAGTCGGGCGGATTGTGCGACCCGGTGATCATGATCCCGCCATCGGCACCGAGATGATGAACGGCGAAATACAGCGCCGGCGTGGGGCAGCCGCCAAGGTCGAGGGCGTCGATTCCCGAGGCGGTCAGGCCGTCGATGGTGGCGGCAGCGACCCCCGGCGACGAGACGCGTCCATCGCGGCCGACGGCGACGCGTTTGCCGCCGCCCTGCACCACAACCGTCCCGAACGCCCGGCCCAAGGCATAGGCGTCCGCGGCGTGCAGCGTGTCGCCGATCACGCCCCGGACGTCGTATTCCCGCAGGATGGTCGGGTCGAACCGATGGCCTCCGGTCACGGCGCGGTCGGTCCCGCTACTGCGCCGCCTCGCTGGCGGCGGTTCCGCCGCGCTCCGTTCCCCGGCCGATGCAGGTGTAGCGGAAGCCGGCCGCCCGCATTTCCTCCGGGTCGTAGACGTTGCGCAGGTCCACCATCACCGGCGCCTTCAGCAGCGCCTTGATCCGGTCGATATCGAGGGCGCGGAACTCGTTCCACTCGGTGACGATGGTCACCACGTCGGCGCCGTCCATCGCCTCGTAGGCACTCTGACAGTAGGTGATGTCGGGCAGCAGCTTGGCCGCTTCCTTCATGCCTTCCGGGTCGTAGCCGCGCACGGTCGCGCCGGCCTTGATCAGTTCGGGCACCATGTCGATCGACGGGCTGTCGCGCATGTCGTCCGTGTTCGGCTTGAAGGTCAGGCCGAGCACGGCCACGGTCTTGCCGGCCACCGACCCGCCGCAGGCGGCGACGATCCGGTCCGCCATGGCCCGCTTGCGTTTGGCGTTCACGTCCACCACCGTCTCGATGATGCGGAGCGGCGAGCCGAAATCCTGCGCCGTCTTCACGAGGGCGAGCGTATCCTTCGGGAAACAGGATCCGCCGTAGCCCGGCCCCGGATGCAGGAACTTGCGGCCGATCCGCCCGTCGAGCCCGATCCCTTTCGCCACGTCATGGACGTCGGCGCCGACCCGCTCGCACAGGTCGGCGATTTCGTTGATGAAGGTGATCTTGGTCGCGAGAAACGTATTGGCGGCGTATTTGATCATCTCGCTCGTCTCCAGCTCGGTGAAGACGATCGGGGTCTCGATCAGGAAGAGCGGGCGGTAGAGCTGACGCATGACGTCACGGGCCCGGTCGCTGCCGGCGCCGATCACCACCCGATCCGGGCGCATGAAATCGTTGATCGCAGCCCCTTCCCGCAGGAACTCGGGATTGGAGCAGACATCGAAATCGCCGTCGGGCCGGCGCTCGCGGATGATCCGCTCGACCTCGCGGCCGGTGCCCACCGGCACCGTCGATTTGGTCACCACCACGGTGTAGCCGTCCATATTGTCGGCTATCTCCGCGGCGGCGGCATAGACGTAGCTGAGGTCGGCATGGCCGTCCCCGCGCCGGCTCGGGGTCCCGACGGCGATGAAGACCGCGTCGCAATCCTTCATGCCGTCCGCGAGGTCGGTGGTGAAGGACAGGCGGTGCGCCTTGACGTTGTTGGCGACCAGATCCTCCAGCCCGGGTTCGAAGATCGGAATCTCTCCCGCCTTCAGCCGGCGGATCTTCTCGGCGTCCTTGTCGACGCAGACCACGTCGTGGCCGAACTCGGAAAAGCAGGCGCCGGTGACAAGGCCAACATAGCCCGTGCCGATCATCGCGATGCGCATGGAAGTCTCCCTGTCACCCAAGGCCCGGCGCCGACACCGGACCTTCCGAAGATGTTCTTAGCAGATGCTAGGCGTAGTCTTTCAGGAACGCCTTGATGTCGTCCCGCATATCGTCGCGAGCCAGTGCGAAGGCGAGGTTGGCCTCCAGGAAGCCGACCTTGTTGCCGCAATCGAATCGGCGCCCTTCGAAGAGCACACCGTTGAACGGCTGCAGGCCGAGCTGCCGGGCCATGGCGTCGGTGAGCTGGATTTCGCCGCCGGCTCCCTTCTCCATGCGCCCCAGATCCTCGAAGACCTTCGGCTGCAGGATATAGCGTCCGATCACCGCGTAGTTGGACGGCGCCTCCTCGGGCTTCGGCTTCTCGACCAGCCCACGGACCTCGACCAGATTGCCGTTGACCTCGCCCGGCGTGACGACGCCGTAGGCGGAGATCGCGTCCCGCTCGACTTCCATCAGCGCGACCATGTTGCCGCCGACCTCGTTATAGGCGTCGATCATCTGCTTGAGGCAGCCCGGCTCGGAGAGGATCAGGTCGTCGGCGAGCAGCACGGCCACCGGCTCGGACCCGACGAAGTTGCGACCGCACCAGACCGCGTGACCGAGACCGAGCGGTTCCTGCTGGCGGGTGAAGGCGAGGCTTCCCGGCGCCGGAATCGTGGCGCTCAGGAGTTTCAGCGCATCGTGCTTCTTGCGCGAGGTCAACATGTCCTCGAGCTCGTAGGCGACGTCGAAATGGTCCTCGATCGAGCTCTTGCCCCGCCCGGTCACGAAGATCAGTTCCTCGATGCCGGCCTCCCGCGCTTCCTCGACCGCGTATTGGATCAGCGGCTTATCGACAACGGTAAGCATCTCCTTCGGCATCGACTTCGTCGCCGGCAGGAAGCGGGTTCCAAGGCCACCCACGGGAAAAATGGCCTTGCGGACGGGTACAGGCATCGTCTCCTCACAATCGGGATATCGGTTTGACGGGGTGTGCCTATGAGTTGGGGGGTTATCGCGCAATGCCAAGCCCTTGCGCAAGCGGCTCGCGGCTCAGCGTCCGCCGATCAGCACGTCTTTCGCCATATTGATCTGCGCCGCGACCCACGAGGATCCGCCGCGATCCGGATGGTTCGCCAGCATCAGCCGACGATGGGCATCCCGGATCTCCTTATCCGTCGCCCCCTCCGCCACGCCCAGGATTTCCCGTGCTCGGGCGGGGGTCATCGCCGGCTCGCCGCCGGCTTCCGCACCGGTCCCTGGGCCGCGCCCTGGCCCGCTCCCTGGGCCACTCCCTGGGCCGGGCGGCGGCTCGCCGGCCGCCTCCCCCTGCAGGTCGGGGCCCATTCGCTCCAACCAGGCATCGAAGACCTGACGCGACTCGGCATCTCCGTCCAGGTCCCGGCCCAGCGCGGCGAGTTCCTCAATCGTGAGGTCGGACAGCAGACGGCCGGTGTAGGGGCCCTGCAGGACTTCCCCGTCCATCGCACCGGTGTCGTGGTCGAGGGTCATGGCGAGCCAGCGGGTCCGCACGTCGGTGCTCTGCCCCGGGCTCGGGCCGCGTGCCGCCTTCGCGGCGTTCCGCAGGCGTCGGAAAATGTGCGTTCCCCGCAGCAGAAACGGCAGGGCGAAAGGCGCCATATAGGCCAGCCATTCCAGGCGGCCGCGGAACAGCACCAGCAGCCCCAGGCCGACCGCCAGAACGAGCCCGACCCACTTCAACGCCCGAAGGATGTCGCGCGGTTCCGCATTGAGGAGCCAACGGCCCATCAGGCCGAGTCCGGCGACGAGGCAAAGGCCGAGAACCGCGTAGGCCATCGCTCAGCCCTTCACTTGGCTGGTCAGCAGCTTGACCGACTCGCCCTTGCCGGCGCCGTAGTCCAGCAGGGCCTGGCGGCCGCCGGTGGCGTAGACGGCGACGGCGGCAAGCAGTTCCTTGAGCCGGTCGGCGCTGGCGAGATCGAACGGGCAATAGGCGCCCCTCGTCAGCGTCGCGATCTGCCGGAAACAGCGCGCCGCGATCGGATCGCCGCCCTCATGGAACACGAAGGCCGGGACGCCCAGCACACCCAGTTCGCCGGCGCTGTGGCAGACCGCGTCGATATCCTCCTCGAACGCATCGCCCACGAAGATCAGCGCGCCGACTCTCTCGCGTTTGGTCTCCTTCACGGCGTGCTGCAGAATCTTGCGGATCTGTGTCTGGCCGCCGAGGCATCGCACGCCGGTCATCACCTTGCCGAGCGCCGCCGGATCGGAATGCCATTTCGACGTCTTGCACTCCCCGAACCCGCGGTAGAACACGAGCTGGACGTCCAGCCCGCCGAGGGCGGCTGTCTGATGGAACATCTCGCCCTGGATATGGCAGGCCCGGTCCCAGGTCGGCTCCCGACTGGCGGTCGCGTCGAGGGCGAAGACCAGCCGCCCCCGTCTCCCGGTCGGGGCCTGCTTCGGCATGGCCCGCACGGTGGACAGGAAGGCGTCGATCTCCGACCGGGTGGAGACCTCTCCCCCCGTGGGGTCGGCTGACGTCGGCAGTTTGCGGTCTTGGTCTTTCCTGGTGCCCATCATACGCCTGTTACGCAGCCCGACCCGGTGCGGATGCGGCCCGGGCCTTCCGTGGTTAAGATCGGTCCTCCTAAGATCGGTGCTGGGGCGCCGGATGCCAACACCAAGCGCGAAATCGGCGACGCCGGGCAGGAGATCGTATGGAGGAGACGGGAGACGGCCGGTATCCGAATATCCGACCGATGATCGCGGCCGATGCCGAACGGGTGGTGGCGATGATCGCCGCCCTTTCCGCCCATGAAGGCGCCCCGCCGCCGCCGATGCAGGCAGCGGACCTGATCGGCTGGAGTCTCGGCGAGGATGCCCGGTTCTCCGCCATCGTGGCCGAGATCGACGGCACGGCGATCGGCTACGCGCTGTTCCATGACGGATTCCACATCGGTCGCGGCCGGCCGGGAACCCTGCTCATGGATCTGTTCGTCGAACCGGGCTTCCGACGCCGACGGATCGCCCGTGCCCTGCTGGCCGCCGTGGCCCGCGCAACCTTGGAGCGCGGCGGCGACTGGATCACCTGGCAGGCCCATCCGCGCAACGCCGAGGCGCTGGCATTCTACGAGTCGGTCGGCGCCCGCCGCTACGCCGCCGCGGACTACGAACTGGCCGACACGGCGCTCGCGTCCATTCTGGAGTCCGGCGACTAACCCGCCTGCCGAGCCCGGGGCCTGCGCTCTGGGAGCTGCAGCGCGTTGATCAACGCGCGCACCTCCTGACGGGCCGCCACATGGGACATGCGGGGCCGTGCCGCGTTCGGCCGGGCGCGGTCGTCGAACATGTCGAGCATGGTGAGGCCCTGCAGGAACAGCTCGCGGAAGATCACGCGTTCGCTGAATCCCGGCGCCATCCGGAAGCCGATGCGGCGCGCCAGGCGCTGCAGCACATCGGCCATCTCCTTCTTGTTGTTCGCCTCCAGCGTCGAGAGACGGTTGCGCATGACGATCCAGTCAATCGAGCCGCCATCGCGCTGAGCCCGGGCCTTGCGCTGGTCCCAGACCATCTCGGCATAGACGCTGGGCCGCGCCATCTCGCCGGTCTGACCGTCCACATGGGCGACCACGTCCAGGTCGATGAAACTGTCGTTTACCGGCGTCACAAGGGTGTCCGCATAGGAATGGGCGACCCGGGCGAGATAGCTGTCGGTGCCGGCGCAGTCGATCACCACGTAGTCGACGATATCCCGCAACTTGCCGAGGATCGCCTCGAAGCGCTGCTTGTCCTCGGCCCGTGCCTCGTCGCGCACAGGCTTCTCCGACGGCGCGAGGAAGAAGTGCCGCGGCATCGGCAGCTTGCGCTTCTCCCGCTGAATGGTCGTCGCCCGGTTGGAGAGATAGCGCGTCAGGGTCCACTGCCGCGCGTCCAGATCGATGGTCCCCACCGCGTAGCCGAGCCGCAACAGGGCCACCGTCAGGTGCATGGAGGTGGTGGATTTCCCCGACCCGCCCTTCTCGCAGCCGACGACGATCACGTGCGCCGGTTCGCCCGGCAGGGCGTCGTTCGCGGGGGCGGTATCTGCGGCGGTATCGACCACGGCGCATTTATTCCATGCGGTTTCGGAACTACGACTCGTTACAGGCGGAACGGGTTCTGCGCAAGCATGGGGTACGCCGCCGGTCGACAGATCGGGTCGGCCAGGATCAGGCGCTCCGAACCCACACGGCCGTATCGTGGAAAACCGCCCCGCCCATGGGCGGCGGACTGTCGGCCGAGGTCAGCAGGTTGATGCCGACCCCCTCCTCGAAGGCGGCGTTCGGCCAGACCGATTCGACGATCACCGTGCCCTTCTGCACGCCGTCGAACAGCCGCGCGTGCAGCACCACCGACCCTTGCTCGTTGCCGAGCCGCACCCGGCTCCCCTCGGTGATACCGAGTTCGGCCGCCGCGTCCGGATGGATCAGCACGGTCGGCCGGCCCTCGCGCTTGCGGCTGGTCGCGGTCTCGGTGAACGAGGTGTTCAGGTAGTTGCGTGCCGGCGCGGTCACCATGCGGAACGGCTTCTCCGCCGTCGCCCGGTCGACGATGTCCACATGGTCGGGCAGCCCCTCGATCCCGGAGCCGCTCGGACCCAACGCCGACCAGTCGGCGCGGAGGCGGAACCGCCCCGAGGGCGTTGGGAAGCCATTGGCGAAGCGCTTATCCGCTTCGTCGGTCGGTCCCACATCGAGCCAGCGCCGCTCGACCATCTCGGCGAAACCGGGATAGCCGGACATCTTCAGCGTCGCATCCAGCAACTCGGCCTCGGTCATATGGCAGGACGGGTGATCGCCGCCGAGTTTCAAAATCAGATCGTTCAGCAGGCGGTGATTGCTGCGGCACTCCCCCGGCGGGTCGATCACCGCATCGTGGACCTCCAGATGCGGGTGTCCGCCGGCGGTATAGAGATCGGCATGCTCCAGGAAGGTCGTCGCCGGCAGCACCACATCGGCGTGGCGGGCGGCCTCGGTCAGGAACTGCTCGTGCACGGCGACAAACAGGTCGTCCCTGTTGAACCCCTTCAGCACACGGCCGCTATCCGGCGCCACGGCGACCGGGTTGGTGTTCTGGATCAGCATGGCGGTGACCGGCGGCCCGTCGCCAAGCCCGGCGTCCTCGCCGGTCAGCACCGGACCGATCCGCGACATGTCGAGGACGCGCACCGACGGGTCGAGCCGGTCGGTCGCCTCGATCAGCGACTTGTCGACCTTGTAGTAACCGTCGACCTTCCAGAGCGCGCCGCCGCCCTCGTACTGCCACTTGCCGCCCACCGTCGGCAGGCAGGCGACCGCGTGCACCTGCATCGGCCCGTTGCGGGACCGCGCGAAACCGTAGCCGACCCGGATATAGGCCCGGTCGGTCTCGCCGTAGCGTTTCGCCAACGCCTCGATCTGGGCCGCCGGCACGCCACTGATCGCCTCGGCCCAGTCCGGGGTGCGGGATTTCAGGTGCGCCTCGAGCTCCGCCGCGTTCTCGGCGAAGCGGTCCAGATAGGCGCGGTCGGCATAGCCGTCGCGGAACAGCACATGCATCATCGCCGCCGCGACCGCCCCGTCGGTGCCCGGCCGCACCATGACGTGCTCGTCCGCCGCCTCGGCACTCGGCGTGCGATAGGGATCGACCACGACGAAATGGGCGCCGCGCTCCTTCCGCGCCCGAGCGACGTGGGTCATCACGTTCACCTGGGTCGAGACCGGGTTGCCGCCCCACATGATGATCAGATCCGACTGGGCCATCTCGCGCGGATCGGTGCCCTTGATGTCGCCCATGCCGGCCATCCAGCCGGCCTTCACCACGGTGGTGCAGATATTCGGGTCCTGGCGCGAATAGCCCATGACAT
Organism: Thalassobaculum sp.; assembly: GCA_048983575.1. GTDB lineage: Bacteria > Pseudomonadota > Alphaproteobacteria > Thalassobaculales > Thalassobaculaceae > Thalassobaculum. The sequence goes on from JBLZTD010000001.1 coordinate 4,524,935, forward strand.
GGCGCAGGCGGTTGATCCCGTCCCGGTTCACCAGCCCCATGGTGCCGGCGAAGTAATACGGCCAGACGGTCTCGGCCCCGTATCTCTCGGTCGCTTCGGCAAAGGCGCCGGCGACCCGGTCCAGCGCCTCGTCCCAGGAGATCTCGCGGAACTGGTTCGAGCCCTTCGGCCCGGTGCGCAGCAGCGGGCGCATCAGCCGGTCGGGATGGTGCACCCGCTCGGCATAGCGGGCGACCTTGGCGCAGATCACCCCGGCCGTGTAGTCGTTCGCCGCCGCGCCGCGGATCCGGCCGATTGTGGTGCGGTCGATCCGCTCCACCTCGAGCGCGCAGGCGCTGGGGCAGTCGTGCGGGCAGACGGAGGGAACGGTGTCGAGCGGCATGGACGGAGCGTAGCGGCCCCTTCCGCGGTCGTCACCCCACCGACTTCAGCCTGAAGCGGTCACGCCGTCGGCGGCGGCACGTCGCCGAGGTAGATCCCGAGCCCCAGCGCGGTTCGGACCACGATGTCGTCGGCCGAGACCGGGCGCTTGTTCGACACGACGTCGGCGATTGACACGTCGCCGACACCCCGGTTGCGCCACACGGCGACGCGCCCGGTCGCGCCCTTGGCCATCAGATCGACCGCATGCACGCCGAGCGCACTGGCCAGCACCCGATCGGCGGCGTTCGGTTCGGCACCGCGCTGGACGTGCCCCAGCGTCGTCACCCGTACGTCGGCGCCGATCTTCTTCTCCAGCTCGTCGCCGAGCCATTCGCCGATCCCGCCGTAGCGCTCGCCGCCGCCTGGGCGCGGGCGCATGGCCTGGGTGCCGTCGGATTTCGGTGTCGCCTCGGCTACCACGATCAGCGAGAAGCGGCGGCCGTGATGGCCGACCGACTGGATCGCGTCGACCACGCCATCGATGGAGTAGGAGAATTCCGGGATCAGGCAGACATCGGCACCGCCGGCGACCGCGGCATGGGTGGCGATATGGCCGGCGTCCCGGCCCATCACCTCCAGGATCATCACCCGGTTGTGGCTCTGGGCCGTCGGATGCAGACGGTCCAGCGCCTCGACCGCCACGGTGACCGCCGTGTCGAACCCGATCGTGGTATCGGTCCCGTAGACGTCGTTGTCGATCGTCTTGGGAATGCCGATGAACGGCAGGTCGGCGCGCTGCATGATCCTGTCCATGATCATCATGCTGCCGTCGCCGCCGATCCCGATCAGGCCGTCGATCCCGAGATCCTTGAGCCCGGTGACGATCTCCTCGGAACGGTCCACCGGCCCGTGCGGCGATGGGAAGGCGAAGGGATCGCCGGTACTCACGCTGCCCAGCATCGTGCCGGCGCGGCGAAGCAGATACCCGTCGAAGCCGGCGGGATCCAGCGGCCGGACCCGCATCGGTCGCTCCATCACGCCCCGGGTGCCGTCCTCGATGCCGATCACCTCCCAGCCGTAGATCGTGCTCGCGTGGAGCACGACCGCTCGGATCGCGGCGTTCAGGCCGGCGCAGTCGCCGCCGCTCGTCAGTACCGCGATACGCTTGCTCATGCCGGTTCCTTCCTCATGGTCTCGCCTCATGGCCTCGGTGTGCGGCTTGGCCGGCGACAAGGCTCCGTGCCATGCTCCGCCGAAATGGAGACAGCCGGATCGCCCCGCATGACCGACCTCAAGATCGTCGACGCCCACCACCATCTGTGGGACCTGGACGCGAACTACTACCCCTGGCTCAGCGACCGGCCGGAACCGCACTTCTTCCTGGGCGACTATAGTGCATTGAAACGCAACTACCTTCCCGCAGACTACAAGCGAGATGCGGCCGGATTCGAGATCGTCAAGACCGTCCACTGCGAGGCGGAGTGGGACCGGGACAGTCAGGTCGCCGAGACCGAGTGGCTGACCGCGCTGGCCGCCGAGGCCGGGATGCCCCACGCCATCGTCGGCCATGTCTGGCTGGACGACCCCGAGGTCGAGGCCAAACTGGAGGGGCACTGCCGGTCGCCGCTAATGCGCGGAATCCGCTCCAAGCCGGTCACCTCCGGAACCGCAGATGCGCCGCGCCCGGACGGACCGCGCAGCATCGCCGATCCCGCCTGGCGGCGCGGTTACGCCGCCCTCGGCCGGTTCGGTCTCAGCTACGATCTGCGGGTGCCGTTCTGGCACCTGGGCGAGGCGGCCGGGCTCATCGAAAATCATCCGGAAACTCCGGTGGTGGTGAACCATCTGGGCTTTCCCTGGGACCGGTCGCCGGAGGGCCTGGCCGCGTGGCGGGCCGAGATGAAGCGGATCGCGGAGATCCCCTGGGTTCACCTGAAAGTCTCGGAACTGGGCCTGAAGGACGCGCCGTGGACGGTAGAAGGCAACCGCGCCGTGGTGCTGGAGGCGCTGGAGATCTTCGGGCCCGAGCGCTGCATGTGGGCCTCCAACTTCCCGCCGGCGAGCCTCCGCATCGGATTCCGCGACCAGCTGGAGGGCTTGTTCGACATCCTGTCCGGCCTGACCCGTTCGGAGCTCGAAGCGGTCTTCCACGACACCGCCACCCGCTTCTATCGTCTGTAAGCCAAGACCAGTTTCACCGCAGAGAGTGACCGCGTGACCGACTTCCAGGAAACCTTCCGTTCCGCCGTCCCGCCCTGGGAATGCGACATCGTCGAGCATTTCACGGTGGCGTATTACTACGAGAAGTTCCGGGCCGCCGGCGACCGGGCGCTGCTCGGCCTCGGCGTCCTGGCCAAGGACGCACGGACCACCGCCTGCTACACCCGCTACAAGAAGGAACTGCGCGCCGGCGATTCGTATCGGATCGTGTCGGCGCCGATCCGGGCGACCGGCAGCGGATCGGGTGGCGGCCTGACCATCGGCCACAAGCTGATCGACACCGAGGCGGACGCCGTCGCCGCCACCACCGAGCAGACCTTCGCCCTCGACAGCCCGGTCTCGCTGGACGGCTATGCCGACTGGGACGGCGATCCCCGCGAGGCGCGCCCGGAGCTTCCCTCCACGGCGCAATGGGTGCCGGCGGCGACCGACGTGGTGTTTCCGAAGGACGTGGACGCGGCCGGTCGCCTCTCCCTCGACGCCATCGTCCACCGCTTCACCGGGGCCGGCGGCCACCTGCTGAACGCCATCGGATGGACGTCGACGCACATGCGGGAGAACCGGGTCGGCTATTCCACCTTCGAGTTTCAGATGACGCTCGGCGCCCTGCCCTGGGTCGGCGTGCCGCTGGACACCGAGTCCACGGTCGGGTCCATCGGCCGGTCGTCCATGCGCATGGTGCACCGGATGATCCGCGCCGATACCGGCGATCTGGTGGCGGAACTCTCCCAGTTCGGCGTGCATCTGGACATGAACGCCCGCCGCCCGTCCGCGATCCCGGAGGATATCGCCGCGGCGGCCCGCGCCCTGGCCGGAGAGTAGCGGATGGCCGCCGTCACGGAGATCCGCGAGGGCGGGCTCGACCTGCCCGACGTGCACGCCCTGCTGCAGGCCCATCTCGACACTATGGCGCTGCACTCGCCGGCGGAGAGCCGTCACGCCCTGGATCTCAGCGGGCTGACGGTGGCGGAGGTCACGTTCTGGTCGGTCTGGGAGGGTGACCAGCTGGTCGGCTGCGGGGCCCTGAAAGAGCTGTCGCCGGACCATGGCGAGATCAAGTCCATGCACACCGCCGCCGCCCATCGCGGCAAGGGCATCGCCGGCCGGATCGTCGAGCACGTCATCGCCACCGCGCGGGCGCGCGGCTATACCCGCCTCAGCCTCGAGACCGGCTCCCCCGACGGTTTCGCCCCTGCGCGGGCGCTGTACGAACGCTACGGCTTCACCTATTGCGGCCCGTTCGGCGACTACAGGGAGGACCCGTACAGCGTGTTCATGACGCTGGAGCTGGGGTGATCGCTGACCCCATCCCTTTTTCCCATTCCGCGGATTTATTCCGGGGTGAGCGAGCAGCAGGCGGGGCGCTTCAAACGCTCATGCGAGCTTTGGGACTGACTCCGGAATAAATCCGGGGAGTGAAGGTGGACGGTTACGCGTCCTCCTCAACCACCCGGTTCACCCGCTCGCGCCAGACCAGCACCACGGCACCGGTGACGATCAGCACCGCGCCCAGGATCGACAGGGGCACCGGCACGACCTCGAAGACCGCCGCATCGTACAGGGCGGCGAAGACCAGGGCGGCGTAGAAGAACGGCATCACGTAGCTCGCGTCGGCCCGCTTCATCGCCTGGATGAACAGGCTCTGCGCCGTCACCATCACCAAGCCGATCGCGGCGAGCATGAGCCACTGCTGCGGCGTCGGCCATTGCCAGACGGTGAGCGCGACGCAGCCCGCGACCGCCGCGCCGATTGTGTTGTTGACGAACAGGATGCGGATGGCGGGCTCCCCTCCGCCCCCCTTGCCGGTGTCCGACCGGCCGGCCAGCATCTTAATGAAGATCACCTCGAAGGCGCCGAACAGGGCCGCCGCCAGCGCGATCAGCGCCGCCGGCTGGAACGCCGCCATGCCTGGCCGGATCAGCACCAAAGCGCCCAGCACCGCCATGCCGGCGGCGCCCCAGCGCCACGGCCCGACCCGCTCGCCCAGCAGCGGAATCGCCAGCACCATGGCGATCAGGGGGTTCAGGAAGGAGATCGCCGTCGCGTCGCCGAGCGGCATCAGCGCGGCGGCGGTGAAGATGCAGGTGACCGTGGCCCAGCCCGCCACCGACCGGGCTGCGTGCAGTTTCCACCGCGTGCCCTGGAAGCCCGGGCGCATGATCGCGATCACCGGCACCAGCGTCAGCCAGGCGAACAAGAACCGCCCGGCACTCACCATGAAGCCCGGCAGCGGGTCGCCCAGGAGGTTCTGGCCGAGCACCTTGGCCATCAGCGTGGTCGCCGCCACCAGGGACGCCGCCCCGGTCATGAACAGGGCTGCGACCGTCAGCCGGCGGCGGTCGGCCGCCGCGGTCGCGGCCGGGTCAGAGGGCACCCTTGTCCCTCTCGGCGGCGATCTCGTCCTCGGAGAGGCCGAGGATCTCGGCCAGCACCTCATCGGTATGCTGGCCCAGGGTCGGCGGGGCGTGGCGGTACCGCACCGGCGTGGCGGACAGCTTCACCGGGTTGGCGATCAGCGGCACCGTTCCTTCCCCGGCCAGCGGGTGCGGCAGATCGATGCGCATGCCGCGGGCCTGCACCTGCGGGTCGGCGAAGGCCCGGTCGATGGTGTTGACCGGCCCGCAGGGCACCTTCGCCGCCTCCAGGGACGCCACCCACGCGTCGGTGGTCTTCGTCATCATATAGGCGGGCATGGCGGCGTAGAGCGCGACCCGGTTCTTCAGGCGGAGCGGGTTGGTCGCGTAGTCCGGATTGGTCTTCAGCTCCTCGGCGCCGGCGACGTCGCACCAACCCTGGAACTGCCTGTCGTTGCCGCAGGCCAGGATCACGTGCCCGTCGGCGGTCGGGAACACCTTGTAGGGCACGATGTTCGGGTGCTCATTGCCCATCGGCTGCGGCACCTCGCCGGACACCAGGTAGTTGGTGCCCTCGTTGACCAGCCAGGCGACCTGGCTGTCCAGCAGGCAGACATCGATGTGCTGCCCTTCGCCGGTGCGGTCCCGGTGGCGCAGGGCCGCGAGGATGTTCGTGGCGGCGTACATGCCGGTCATGACGTCGGCGATGCCGACGCCGACCTTCACCGGCTCGACCCCCGGCGTGCCGGTGATCGACATGATCCCGCCCATCCCCTGGGCCAGGAAGTCGTAGCCCGCGCGCTCGGCATAAGGACCGGTCTGGCCGAAGCCGGTCACCGAGCAGTAGACCAGCCCCGGAAACTCGTCCTTGAGCTGCTCGTAGCCCAGGCCCAGCTTGGCCAGCGATCCGACCTTGAAGTTCTCGACCAGCACGTCGCACTCCGCGATCAGCTTCTTGGCAAGCGCGATCCCGTCCGGGCTTGCGAGATCGATGGTGATCGACCGCTTGGACCGGTTGGCGCAGAGGTAATAGGCACTCTCTGTCGTGTCCTCGCCGTCCGGGCCCTTCACATAGGGCGGGCCCCACTTGCGGGTGTCGTCGCCCTGGCCGGGCCGCTCGACCTTGATGACGTCGGCCCCGAGATCCCCGAGAAGCTGGGTGGCGGTCGGGCCGGCGAGGATGCGGGTCAGGTCGAAGATGCGCACGCCATCGAGTGGAAGGGCGGACATTGCGGGCCTCGTGATCGGATGGTCTGAAAGGGAGGGGACAGAGCGCTCAGCGGGTCAAAGGACGCAAAGCGTCCTGACTCGGCGCGCTCTCGGCGATGGACGGCACCGCGTCGTAGGCGTCGGACCAGGCGGCGAGGGTCGGATAGGCCTCGCGCCAGTCCGGGACCAGGTCGTAGAACCGCATCATGCCGAGACCGGCGACGATGCAGAGCGTGTCGAAGCTGATCGGCGGGGCGCCCGACGGGGCCTCGAGCGTCTTGTTCAGATGAGCGAGGCCGCGCCGGACCTGGATGTCGGCCACGTCCAGCATGAACTGCGAGCGGTCCTCCTCCTGGCGCCTTGTCTCGCGCGACCAGACGGTGACCACGTCGAGAAAGGCGAGCGACTGGGCCTCCGCCGCCACCGCCGGCCAGTCGCCGTAGCGGGCCACGGTCTGTTTGCCCGACTTCTCGTCGAGATAGGCGCAGATGTGGCGCGCCTCCGGGAGAACGAGGTCGCCATCCTCCAGCAGCGGGACGCGGCCGAGCGGCGAAATCGCGACGACCGGACTGTCCGGCGTGCGCAGCCCGACCCAGTCGAGCTCCAGCCGGTCGCCGAGCCCGCTTTCGATCGCGGTGATCCGGCAGATCCGGGCATAGGGCGAATTCGGGGTGTAGTAGAGCTTCACGGCGGCCTCCTCCCGGCGGTTCTTCTTGGCACCGCCACCCTACCGCAGGCAGCGCGCGGAGGGAGGAGACAGATTTGAACAGCGGGGGAACGGGGGTGGGCTTCCCTCCGCCTTCATCTCACCACCCCCCGTCATCCCGGGAGGCCCCGGGCCTGACCCGGGGGCTGCCCGGGACCGTGCCCCCCGGCGGACATCCTGGCGTCCGTCCCACCCTCCAGCGGCCGCCCTGGGTCCCGGCCGATCTCCAGATCGGGTCCGGAGCTCACCGGGATGACGGGGGCGGTTGAGGATGGGTCCATACGTTGATCCCGATTTGCATCGGGATGACGGGAGGTGGCGCGGGACGGGTTCAACGCCCCCGTCGTCCTGACGCACGTCAGGACCAAGCCGCCCGCACTACCCTCCGCCGGATCGGCCCAGCTACGCCACCCGGTCGCCCTTCCTCACCTGGACCGTGCGGTTGTCGACGGCGGGGAGCATCTTCGCCGGGTCGCGGGTCACCACCACATCGAGCACGGTCGGACGGCCCGTCTCCGCCAGCGCCCTCTGCAGCGCCGGGGCGATCTCGTCCGGGGTCTCGACCCGGATCCCCTGGCAGCCGAAGGCCGACACCACCTCGGCGTAGTTGGTCTCCGCCAGGTCGGAGGACTGGTAATTCCCCTCGCCGTACATCAGGTGCTGCAGCGCCTTGACGTAGCCGGAGGCGGCGTTGTTCACGACGATCACGGTGAAGGCGAGGCCCAGACGCCGTGCCGTCTCCAACTCTCCCAGCACCATGTTGAAGCCGCCGTCCCCGGTCAGCGCCACCACCGGGCCGAGCCCGTCATGCTGGGCGCCTAGCGCCGCGCCGATCCCGCCGGGCACGCCGTAGCCGATGGAGGCGAAGCCCCGGTCCGGCACGAAGCCCCGGCCCGCCTGCTTGGTGTCGTAGACCAACCCGCCCCAATGGGCGGCGAACCCGCCATCGGCCACCAGGGTCGCGTCGGCCGGCAGGACCTTGTTCAGCTCGTTCAGCAGGCGCGCCATGTTGATCGGCGAGGCGTCGTCGTTCAGGCGGCCGTCCACGTCCTGGCGCCAGGCGGCCATGCGCTTAGGCACCTCATCCGCCCAGCCCGCCAGCTTGTCCTTCAGGCCGCGCCCGTCGAGCGCCCCGCGCAGCTCGTCCAGTGTCGCCTTCACGTCGCCCCACAGGCTGAGCGCCGGCATAAGCGTCCGGCCCATCTCCTCGGCGACGATGTCGAGATGGATGACGGTCTTGCCCTTGGGCGGGACGGTGTAGCGCTTGGTCGCGATCTCGCCGAGCTTGCAGCCGACCACGAACAGGACATCCGCCTCCTCGATCATCGTGTTGGCAATCCGGTCGTAGCGCCCGAAGAGGCCGGCCGAGAGCGGGTGCGTGCAGGCGATCGCCCCTTTGCCGGACATGGTATGGGCGACCGGCATGTTGGTGGCCTCGGCAAAGGCGGTGACGCTGTCCGCCGCCCGGCTGATATGCACGCCGCCGCCGCACAGCATCAGCGGCCGCTCGGCCGAGGCCAGCATGTCGACGGCGGTGTCGAGCGCCGTGGCGTCCGGACGGGTACGCAGCGCCGGGGCGGCGCGATGGATCGGGTCGACGGCGAACTCCTCCTCGTCGAAGCCGAAGGTGCCGTGGCAGATGTCCTCCGGCACGTCGAGCACCACCGGACCGGGCCGGCCGGAGGTGGCGACGGCAAAGGCGCGGCGGACCAGTTCGGGGATCCGCTCGATGTATTCGACCCGCAGCACCTCCTTGACCGCCGGGGCCAGGATGTCGAGCTGCTTCGACTCCTGGGTCATGTTCTTCCAGGAATGGAGCCGGTGGCTGTCGCCGACGATGGCGACGATGGGAATACCCGCGTTCAGGCTCTCCACCAGGGCCGTCACCAGATTGGTCGCCCCCGGGCCGAGCGTGGCGTCGACGACGCCGACCCGGCCGGTGACCTTGGCGTAGGCGTCGGCGGCGAAGGCGCCGCAGCGCTCGTCGTTGATCAGGTAGTGCCGGAGGCCGAGACGGCGGGCGGCGTCGTAGAACGGCAGAAGCTGGAAGCCGCCCATGCCGAACATCGGCCCGACCTCGAAGGCCTGCAGCATCCGCGCCAGCGCTTCGCCGCCGGTCATCTCGTTCGTGGTCATGCGTTTCCTCTCGGTTTCCTTTGTTATCGTCATCCTGACGCAAGTCAGGACGACGGACCGGGCGGCGCCTCACATCTTCATCAGCCCCCGCGCCGTCTCGGCGATCATGTCGGCGGTCACGCGTACGGTGTCCTCCAGCGGCGGGGCGTAGGCGATGGGCACGCGCGGCGCGCCGAGACGCTTCACCGGCGCCTTCAGGTCGCGGAACAGCACGTCGGACACGGTCGCCGCGATCTCCGCGCCGAAACCGCCGGCCTGCACGCTCTCGTGGGCGATGATCAGCCGGCCGGTCTTCTTCACGCTGTCGAACACCCGCTCCTTGTCCCAGGGCCAGAGCGTGCGCAGGTCGATCACCTCGACCGACGCGCCTTCGCTTTCCAGGGTTTCCGCGGCGGCCATCGCCTGATGCACCGTCGCCGACCAGGACAGGAGGGTCAGGTCGTCGCCCGTCCGCAGAAGGCGACGACGACCGAGCGGCAGCGGATCGTTGTTGTCGACCTCGCCCTCCAGCGCCCAGAGGTTCTTGTGCTCCATGTAGACCACAGGATCGTCGCAACGGATCGCCGACTTCAGCAGGCCGTAATTGTCGACCGGACTGGACGGACAGACCACCACGAGGCCGGGAATGTGGGTGTACCAGCTCTCCAGCGACTGGGAGTGCTGGGCGGCGGAGGAGCGCCACATGCCCATGGGCTCGCGCACCACGATCGGCACCTTGGCCTGGCCGCCGAACATGTAGCGGGCCTTGGCCGCCTGGTTGACCAGTTCGTCGACGGCGCAGAGCGCGAAATCGGCGAAGCGCATCTCCACCACCGGCCGGGTGCCGCTCAACGCCGCGCCGACCGCCACGCCCATGATCGCCGCCTCCGAGATCGGGGCATCGGAGATCCGGTCGGGGCCGAACTCCTCCGGCAGGCCCTTGTACTGGCCGAACACGCCGCCGCGCCGCAGATCCTCGCCCAGCGCCCAGACAATGGGGTCGCGGTGCATCTCCTCGCGCAGAGCGTTCTTGGCGGCCTCGCCATAGGTCATCTTCACCATCAGCCAGCCTCCTCAGTACGCGTCTATGCGGGGATCGCCGACATCCTGAACGTCGGCGAAGGCGCGTTCGAGCGGCGGCCACGGGGCGGCCTTCGCGTCGTCGTAGACCGCGTCCATCTCCTCGATCGCGTCGCGCTCGTGGGCGGCGAGTTGGTCGCCGCGCACTCCGGCATCGGCGAGGGTCTGCGCCAGTCGGGCGATGGGACAACGCTTCCACGCCGCCGCCACGTCGTCGCGGGCGCGGTAGCCGTCGGGATCGGCCGCCGTGTGACCGGTCAGGCGGTAGGTCTTGGCGTTGATGAAGCGCGGGCCGCCGCCGGCCCGGATCGCCGCCACCGCGTCGCGGACCGCTTCGTCCAGAGCGACCACGTCGTTGCCGTCGACCTCCACCGCCGGCAGGCCGATCGCCGCCGCCCGGGCGGCGGGACCGGGTCCGGCGGTCATGTCGGCGGTCCGTGTGGTCGAGGCGTAGCCGTTGTCCTCGCAGACGAACAGCGCCGGAAGCTCGAAGACCTTGGCCCAGTTGAGCCCTTCCAGGAACGGACCCCGATTGATCGCGCCGTCGCCGAAGATCGAGCAGGCGACGCGATCCTCGCCGCGCATCTTGATCGCCTGCGCCGCCCCGGCAGTGATGTGGATGTTGGCGGCGACCACCCCGTTGGCGCCGAGCATGCCGACGGAAAAGTCGGCGATGTGCATCGACCCGCCCTTGCCGTGACTTGTTCCGCCCTCGCGCCCCAGCAGCTCCCGCATCATCGCCGTGGCATCGGCGCCCTTGGCGAGGGTATGGCCGTGGCCGCGATGGGTGGAGGCGAGGATGTCGTCGGGGCGCAGGTTCGAACAGACGCCGACGGCGATGCCCTCCTGGCCAATCGAGGGATGGATGGCGCCGAGCACCAGCTTCTCGGTATTGGCGCGCAGGGCCGCTTCCTCGAAAGCGCGGATCCGCCACATCAGCTTGTGATGGGCGAGCAGGCGGTCGAGATCGAGGTTGCGCCCCGCGCCCGAGCCGGATGCGGCCGGCGCGTTCGGATCTGCCGTCACGGATGTCCTCCCAGGTAAGCCCCGGTCTTGGCGCCGGGTAGCGAAACCTTAGAGAGCGGCGCGACAGGGGGTCAAGCCGGCGGATGCGGGCGGACCGGCCGGCGGATCGGCGCATGGTCGCCGCCAATCAGGCGTGATCGAGCCCGAACGCTTCCAGAATCCGGGTCGCCGCCACCGCCGGTGTCGTGTCGCCATCGACCACGGCCGCCTCCAGCTCGGGGACCAGGGCCTTCACCTCCGGGTGACCTTCCAGGGCGCCGATGAGCCGGTCGCGAACCATGGCCCACATCCAACGGACCTGCTGGCCGGCGCGCTTGCGCTCGAAGGAGCCTGCCGCCTCCAGGGCCTGACGGTGCTCCTTCACCGTGCCCCAGACCTCGTCGATGCCCTGCCGCACCAGCGCCGAGCAGGTCAGCACCTTGGGAGACCAGTCCGGATCGGCCTGCTGCAGGATGTGCAGCGCGCCCTTGTATTCCCGCGCGGCGCGGTTGGCCCGGTCCCGGTTGTCGCCGTCCGCCTTGTTGATCACCAGCATGTCGGCGATCTCCAGGATGCCCTTCTTGATCCCCTGCAGTTCGTCGCCCGCGCCCGGCAGCATCAGCACCATGAACATGTCGACCATGTCGGCGACGGTGACCTCCGCTCTGGCCGACGCCGACGGTCTCCACCAGCACCACGTCGAAGCCCGCCGCCTCGACCACCACCATCGTCTCCCGGGTCGCCCGGGCGACGCCGCCCAGAGTGCCGGACGAGGGGGACGGGCGGATGAAGGCGTTCGGGTCCTGCCCCAGATCGGTCATCCGGGTTTTGTCGCCGAGGATCGAGCCGCCGGAGCGTCCGCTGGTCGGGTCGACGGCGAGCACGGCGACCTTGTGGCCGTTGCCCGTCAGATGGGTGCCGAGTGCCTCGATGAATGTCGACTTGCCGACGCCGGGTACGCCGGTGATCCCGACCCGATGGGCCGCGCCCGCATGGGGCAGCAGCCGGACCAGCATCTCCTGCGCCAGCGCCCGATGGGCCGGCTTGCGGCTCTCCACCAGGGTGATGGCCCGGGCGACCACCGCCCGGTCCCCGGACCGCACACCGGCGACATAATCGTCGATCGACAGCCTACGGCGGCGGGGCGGAAGGGCCGGAGCGTCTGTCATGGGATCCTTCGATTCATCATCTCATCGACCACTCCCCGGATTCATTCCGGGGTGATCCCGTCAGCGCTCGATACCGCAGACGGTAAAGCGGCCCAACCGATTGCCCCGGAATGAATCCGGGGAGTGCGTATGAGGGGAAGGCTGAGAAGAACTCTCCCAAAAGCAGACCCTCAGGCGGCGCGGGTTTCGTCGCCGAAGGTGTCCAGAAGCTTCTTCAACAGGTCGATGGCCGCTTCGGCGATGACCGTTCCCGGCGGGAAGATCGCCGCCGCACCGGCCTGGCGAAGGGCGTCATAGTCCTGGGGCGGCACGACGCCGCCGACCACGACCATGATGTCCTCACGGCCCAGCTTCGCGAGCTCCTCACGCAGCTCCGGCACCAGGGTCAGGTGCCCCGCCGCCAGCGAAGACGCGCCGACCACATGGACGTCGTTCTCCACCGCCTGACGGGCCGCCTCGGCCGGGGTCTGGAACAGCGGGCCGATATCCACGTCGAAGCCGAGATCGGCGAAGGCGGTGGCGATCACCTTCTGGCCGCGGTCGTGGCCGTCCTGGCCCATCTTGGCGATGAGGATGCGCGGACGGCGGCCCTCCTGCTCCTCGAAGGCTCGGCGACGAGCTGCCTGACCTGATCCACCACGCGGCTCTCCCCCACTTCGCTTGGAATAGACGCCCGAGATCGACCTTCACCTCGGCGACGTGTCGGCCCCAGACCTTCTCCAGCGCCATGGAGATCTCGCCGACGGTGGCGCGGGCGCGGGCGGCGTCGACGGCCAGCGCCAGCAGGTTGCCCTCCCCGGTCTCCGCCGATTTCGTCAGCGCCTGCAGGGTGGCGTCGACCGTCGCCTGATCGCGTTCGGCCCGCAGCCGGGCGAGCTGTTCGAGCTGACCCTTGCGGACCTTGGCGTTGTCGACCTTGAGGATCTCGATGTTCTCGGGATCGTCGGTCCGGTATTTGTTCACGCCGACGATGGTCTGACGCCGGGCGTCGATCCGCGCCTGGGTGCGGGCGGCCGCCTCCTCGATCCGCATCTTCGGGATGCCGGCCTCTATCGCCTTGGCCATGCCGCACCGTAGCTCTCGACCTCCTGGATATGGGCCCACGCTTTCTCCGCCAGATCGCGCGGTCAGCCGCTCCACGTAGTAGGAGCCGCCCCACGGGTCGATCACCCGTGTCGTGTACCGGTCTCCTGCGGCGATCAGGAGCTGGGTGTTGCGGGCGATGCGGGCCGAGAAATCGGTCGGCAGGGCCAGCGCCTCGTCCAGCGCGTTGGTGTGCAGCGACTGTGTATGGCCGTGGGTGGCAGCGAGCGCCTCGACGCAGGTGCGGGTGACGTTGTTGAACACGTCCTGCGCCGTCAGCGACCAGCCGGAGGTCTGGCAATGGGTGCGCAGCGACAGGGACTTGTCTGACTTCGCGCCGAACTCCTTCACCAGCTTGGCCCAGAGCAGGCGCGCGGCCCGCATCTTGGCGACCTCCATGAAGAAGTTCATGCCGATCGCCCAGAAGAACGACAGGCGCGGCGCGAAAGCGGTCGACGTCGAGCCCGGCATCCATGCCGGCGCGGATATACTCGACCCCGTCGGCCAGCGTGTAGGCCAGCTCCAGGTCCGCCGTCGCCCCGGCTTCCTGCATGTGATAGCCGGAGATCGAGATCGAGTTGAACTTCGGCATCTTCTCGGACGTGTAGGCGAAGATGTCGGAGATGATCCGCATGGAGGGGATCGGCGGGTAGATGTAGGTGTTGCGGACCATGAACTCCTTGAGAATGTCGTTCTGGATGGTGCCCGCTCAGCTTCTCGGGCGCTACGCCCTGTTCCTCGGCGGCGAGGATGTAGAGGGCCATCACCGGCAGCACGGCGCCGTTCATGGTCATCGACACGCTCATCTCGTCCAGCGGAATGCCGCTGAACAGGGTCTGCATGTCCAGGATGCTGTCGATCGCCACGCCGGCCATACCGACATCGCCGGCGACCCGGGGATGGTCGCTGTCGTAGCCGCGATGGGTGGCGAGATCGAAGGCGATGGAGAGGCCCTTCTGCCCGGCCGCCAGGTTGCGGCGGTAGAAGGCGTTGCTCTCCTCCGCCGTCGAGAAGCCGGCGTATTGGCGTATCGTCCACGGCTTGGTGACGTACATGGTCGGGTACGGCCCGCGCAGGAACGGCGGAATCCCCGGCCAGGTGTTCAGATGGTCGAGGCCTTCCAGATCCTCCGCCGTATAGAACGGCTTCACCGCGATCCCTTCCGGGGTGATCCACGGGTCGGCGCCGGAGGGAGCGGACGCTGCGTCCCCGCGTCCGAGGTCGAGTTTGGCGAAATCGGGTATCCGGCTCATCACTGGCCTCCCTCGTTCAGAACGCCGAGACGGCTGAGCACGCCGCGCACGGTCGCCAGCGTGTCGTCGCCGGCGAAGATGTAGCCGTCGATCCCGGCCTCGGCCCAGGCGGCTTCATGATCACCGGGACGTCCCGCCAGCAGGATCTCGCGGGCGCCCGCGGTCTTCAGCGCCCTGGCAGCCTCCGCCGCACGCTCGGCATAGATGCTATCACTCGAGCAGATCACGGCCAAATCCGTCCCGGTCTCCGCCAGGGCCGCTCTCAGGTCGCCCGCTTCTCCGTCGGCATCCACGCAGGCGATGCCGCCGGTGCCCAGATGGTTTCGGGCGAAGGTTGCGCGAGCGGTCGACATGGCGGGCCCACCGAGCAGCACGAGCAGCGCGGTCGGCCGCGTCGCCGCCGCGTCCGAGGCATCGCGCAGGGCCTCGAACGCCTCGCCCAGGCGATGGGCCGTCGGCGCCTGAACGGTCTCGGGGGGACCCTCGGCACCGAGCAGCGAGTCGAGCGTCGCACCGCCGGACAGGGTTCCGGCCATCGCGGCCACCAGGGACGTCCGCTCCACGGTCTCCACATCCACCGGCGCCTCGTCGACCTTCGGGAAGGCGTTCACGCCCGTCAGCTCCTCGCGCCGGCCGGCGATCCGCCGCTCGCGCTCGGCCCAGGCCTCGGCGCATTCCCTGGCGACCGCGCCGGAGGTCAGGTGCCGGGCCATGCCGCCGGCGGCTTCGATGGAACGGAAGCGCTCCCAGGCGTTGGCCGCGAGCTGGTCGGTCAGGCTCTCGACGTACCAGCTCCCGCCGGCCGGATCGCCCACCTTCGCCAGATGGCTCTCCTCGGCCAGGATGACCTGGGTGTTGCGGGCGATCCGGCGGGCGAAGCCGTCGGGCAGTCCCCTGGCGTGGCTGTAGGGGAGGACGGTGATGCTGTCCGCCCCGCCGACGCCGCCGGCGAAGGCGGCGACGGTCGCCCGCAGCATATTCACCCATGGGTCCCGCCCCGCCCAGGCGTTGGCCGCCGTCATGACGTGCAGGCGCATGCTCCGCTTCCCCTCGGCAACGCCGCAGGCGCCCAGGACCTCGGCCCAAAGCCGGCGGGCCGCCCGAAGCTTGGCGATGCCCAGAAACACGTCGACGCCGACCGGCAACGAGAACTCGATCTGTCCGGCCGCGTCCTCGACCGGCAGGCCGGCGGTTTCCATGGCACGCAGATAGGCAACTCCGGTGGCGAGCGCATAGGCCAGATCCATCGCCTCGTTCGCGCCGGCACCGTGATAGGCGGAGGTGTCGACCGAGACGGTCGTGACCTTCGGATAGGTGGCCACGATCTCCGCGGCCAGTTTCGCCATACGCTCGAGCGAGGCCGAAAGGGACTCCGGCAGCATACCGTCGGAGGCGAGCGCACCGATCGGATCGGCGCCCAGATGGCCGAGCACGTCATTGGCGTCGATCCCGCGCCGTTGCCAGACCGACCGCATCATGGCGGCGGTCGCCGCGAAGGCGCCGCCCGGCTGCAGCGATACGGTCGCCGCCTCGAGATAGACGCCGTCCAGCGCCGTCTCCAGCGCGTCGACGCTATGCAACATGATGCCGTCCACGCCGGCAGTGTCCGCATCGGTCGCTGCCGTGTCGCCTCGCCTGCCGGCCCGGTCCAGCCGCAGGATGACGGAGGTGGCGCCCCGTTCCAGGTCGGCGAGAGTCGCCTTGTTGACCGCTTTCGGGTCGGGATGGGCGTGAATCTGTCGGATGTCCCAGCCCAGGGCAGCACGGGCGAGCGCCCCGGCGTTGCGGGTCGCGGCGTCGGCCGGGGAGAGCGTCATCGGCGGCGTAGATCGGGTCGGTGACGATCCCTTCGGCAAGGCGCCGTGTCAGAGCCTTGTCGAAGGGCGCGCCCTTGAGCGCCGCCTCCGCCAGCTTGCGCCATGCGTCGCGGTCTGCGGCCGGAAAGTCGGCGGCGAGGGTCAACCCCTCGGTTTCGGCGTCGATCATCGCACTCCCCGTGCCCGTCAAAGCATGAACCGTCGTTCATGAGATACGATCAGATCGGCCGTCAGGCAACCGGCTCGAAACGAGCGCTCCATGCCGCAGTACGCGTGACCCGACGCCCGGATGGTGGCAAAAAGGCCGCCATGAACCCGAGCGAAGATCGACGCACTCCCTGGGTCGGCCCGGCCATCGCCACCGTCGTACTTCTGGTGCTGGTGGCGACGTCCGCCGGCGGCGCCAACTGGCAGCTCACCGCGATGGTGCTGGCGACCGTCGCCGTGGTGGTCGCCCTTCTTCACCGTCTGCTGCCCGGCAGCCGCTTCTTCTCCATCACCTTCGCCAACGCCATCGGCGTCTATGCCTGCATCTACGTTTCCTTCCTGGAGGCGCGGTTCGAACCGACCAGCCGGCTTATCGAAGTGGTCGCCTTCCTGCTGCCGATCATCGGCTTCGCGTTGGCCGTCTACGTAAGACGTCAGGGCATCCGCTCGGTCATCCTGTCCGAGCACCCGCGGATCGAGACCCGATTCGACCGCGTGTTTCTCTGGCTGCTGCCGGTGACCGCGATCGGAATTCTGAACTTTATGGTTCCGTTGGAAAGCTGGGACGTGACCCAACGCGGTCTTTGGCTGCTCGGCGCCATGTCGATCATCGCCGTGGTGATCTTTCTCGCCGGACACAGCGTCGCGGTGTTCCTGGTCGATACCGGCCTGCTGTTCGAGGACTTCTACGGAACCGCCGCCCGCCTGATCAAACCGGCCTTCGCCTTCCTCACCTTCTATTCACTGATCACCGTCGTCTTCGCCGCCCTCTACCGGCTGATCGACAGGTTCGACGGAGTCGATACCTTCGCGTTCTCCGGCGTCGCCCGCGACATCGGCTTCGCCGAGAGCCTCTACTTCTCCATCGTCACGCTCTCCACGGTGGGGTATGGAGACGTGATCCCGCTGACCTATGCGGTGCAAGCGGTGGTGGCGGTACAGATCGTGTCCGGCATCATCCTGCTGCTGTTCGGCTTCCAGGCCGTTCTGCGGGCAACGCGGGACATCTGATCTGACTCGACGCCGAGGCTTCATGACCGCCCCCGCGACGCCCTCCGCCCCGCCTCTTCAGGAGTTCGCCCATCTGCGCATCGCGCTGGCCTGGGTGATCGGCCTGACCGCGCTCCGGCTGTTCGCCAACGGGCTGACCGGCCTGGAACTCTACGGTGACGAGGCGCAATACTGGACGTGGGGCAAGACCCTCGACCTCGGCTACTTCACGAAACCGCCGCTGATCGCCTGGATCATCGCCACGACAACCGCTGTCTGCGGCGACGGCGAGGCCTGCGTGCGCGCGTCCTCGCCGCTGCTGCATGCCGGCACGGCGATGGCGCTCTACGCCCTCGGACGGGCGGTGGCCGACAGCCGGGTGGCCATGTGGTCGGCGCTGATCTGGATCACCCTGCCCTCCATCGCCTTCTCCAGCCTGATTGTCTCGACGGACGTCCCGCTGCTGTTCTGCTGGGCGCTGGCGGCGGCGGCGGTCCGGCGCACCCTGGACACCCGATCCTGGGCCTGGGCGACGGTCGCCGGGCTGGCGATCGGCGTCGGACTGCTGGCGAAATACGCCATGGCCTATGCCTTTCTCGGCATCGCCGTCCATCTGATCATGGCGCCGCGCGACCGTTGGATCCTGCGCGACCCGCGCGGCGGCCTGATCGTGATCCTGGCGCTTCTGGTCCTGTCGCCGAACCTGTACTGGAACGCGGCCAATCACTTCGCGACCGTGGCCCATCTCGGCGACAACACCAATCTCGGCGCAGACCCGTCCCAGAAGTTCCGCATCTCCAAGGCGCTTCAGTTCCTGGGCGAGCAGGCGGGCGTGTTCGGACCGGTTCCGTTCGCGATCCTGGTCTGGCGCATCGTCGCCTGGATGCGCGGCCGGGCGAGTGCGGCCGAGAAGTTCCTGCTGGCCTGGGCGGTGCCGCCGCTGGCGGTGATCACGATCCAGGCGTTCCTGTCCCGGGCCAACGCCAATTGGGCGGCCACCGCCTATCCGACCGCAACGGTGCTGGTGGCGCTGTGGCTGGTGGCCTCGGCGCCGCGCTGGATGCGCTACGCGACCGTGGTCCCGCACCTGATCGCCGGCCTCGCGTTCGTCGTGATCATCGCCGTCTGGCCGACGCTGCGCATTCCGCAGACCGATCGCGGCTTCTCGCGGATGAGCGGCTGGGAGGAGGTTGCGGAGGCGGCCCGGCCCGACGTCCTGGTCTATCCGGACCTGCCGGTGCTGATGACCGACCGGATCGCCATGGCCTCGATGCTCTACTACATGCGCGATCTGCTCGGCCCGGGCACCCTCCAGCCGGGCAAGCGGCCGGTCTATGTCTGGGACTGGAACCGCCGGCCGGAGCATCACTACGAGCTCGCGGTCCCGTTCGATCCGGAGCGGACCGACCGGGCGCTGATGATCACGGACTGGGAAAACCCGGCCCCGATTCTCGATCACTTCGACGTCACCGAACAGGTCCGCGTGGTCTCGGTCACCAGCTATGGCCGGACCAGACGCCTGGAGATATGGCTGGTCGGCGGCTTCAAGGGCTGGGAGTAACCGCCCTCAGCCGAACAGCCGGCCGGCCTCGATCCGCACCACCCGGTCCATCGCGTCGGCCACCGCCGCGCGATGGGTGATCATCACCACCGTCTTGCCCGCCATCGTCTCGGCCAGGGCGGCCAGAACGGTCCGTTCGGTCTCCGCGTCCAGACCCTCCGTCGGCTCGTCCAGCAGCAGGATCGGGGCGTCGCGCAGGATGACCCGAGCCAGTGCGATCCGGCGCCCCTCGCCACCCGAGACCGCTACCCCGGCCTCGCCGAGCCAGGTGTCGAGCCCGTCCGGCAGCTCCTCGACGAAACGCTCCAACCCGGCGATCTTCAGCGCGCGGTCGAGCTTCTCCGCCGCCGCGTCGGACGACCCGAGCGTCAGGTTGTCGCGCAGGGTTCCGGCCAGGATCGCGGTGCCCTGGGACAGCACGGCGAGCCGCGCATGATGCTCGGCCTGAGCGAGGTCGCGCAGGTCTTCGCCGCCGATCCGCACCGTGCCCGCATCGGGATCGTGGAACCGGAGCAGCAGGGCCAACAGCGTCGATTTGCCGGATCCGGACGGACCGACGATCGCCACGTTTTCTCCCGCCCGCACCGTCAGATCGAGCCCGTCAAGCGCAGGGGCCTCGGCGCCGGGATAGGTGAAGCGCACGCCCTCGACGCGAATATCCGTTGCCGCAGGGACCGGGGTCGGTCGGAGCGGATCGTCGACGGCCGGCGGCATCTCGGCGACCTCGCGCAGCCGCCGGCCCGCCGCCCGTGTCCTGCCGAGCATCTGGTAGGCGAGCGGCAGCGGAGCGATCGCCTCGAAGGCGGCCAGGGTGACGAAGGCGGCGATGGCGAGCATCGGGCCGACCGCCTCCCCAGCCGTCCGGGTCGCCGACACCCCGACCAGCAGCACGGCGATCAGCGCCGCCTGGGTCAGCACCTGGGTCGTAGCACCGCCGACCGCCGCCACCAGCGCCTGGCGCCGGACGGTGTCTCCGTGGCGCGCCGAGGCGCGGTCGGCTTCGACGAGGGCGGCCGGCACGGCCTCGTTGGCGATGAGATCGGTCAGCCCCTGGGTCACATCGATGGCCTGCTGACGGAGCAGCGCCGACCGCTCGACCTGCAGCCGCCCCGCCGACCGGCCGGCACGCTCCGCCAGGGCCGGCACGCCGAGGCCGGCGGCAAGCAGGATGACCAGCACCACCACGGCGACCGTCGGCGCCAGCGTCGAGAGGATCGCCGCCAGCGCCGCGGTGGCCAGGAGCGCCACCACGCTCGGCGTCAGCAGCTGGATGTAGAGCCCGTCCAGGGCATCGACATCGCCGACCAGACGCGAGAGCAGATCCCCCGCTCGAAATCCGCCGCCTCCCCGGGCGTCCTTGCCCCGCCCCCCCGCTTCCCGGCCGCCGATCCGGCCCGGGACGAGCGGCGCGACCCGGTCGAAGAACCAGAGACGGATGTCGGAGAGCACCCGGAACGTCGCCTCGTGGGTTGTCAGCTTCTCGAGATAGCGCGCGGCCGCGCGGCCGAGGGCGACCGGGCGCAGCAGCCACGCGAGCCCCCCCGCCACGCCGACGGCAACCGCCCCCGCCAAACCCAGCAGCGCCAGGCCAAGCACGACAACGAGGACGGCGCAGACCGCGCCGAGCAGCATCCAGCCGGCGCGACCAACCGTCAGGCGCAGGAAAAACAGGAGGTCAGCCACCCGATTGAGCCTCCCCGGACGGAGCTTCGACGACCCTCCCGCGGTCCAACCGGATGACCCGATCGGCCAGGGCCATGACCGCCGGCGAATGGGTCGCGACGATCACGGTTCGGCCCGCCGCCAGGGTCCGGACCGCCGACAGAACCGCGGCCTCGCTATCGCGATCCAGATTTGCAGTCGGTTCGTCCAGCAGCACCAGGGGCGCGTCCCGCAACAGCGCGCGCGCCAGCGCAACCCGCCGGGCCTCTCCGCCGGACAGCGCCCGCCCGCCTTCGCCGATCATCGTCTCCAGACCCTCGGGCAGCCGGGCCAGAAGGGGGTCGAGCGCGGCGGCCGTCAGGGCGGACGCCACGGCCGCGTCGTCGGCGTCGGGCCGGCCGAGAATGAGGTTGTCGCGAAGCGAGCCGGAAAGGATGCGCACCCGCTGTCCCGCCCAGGCAACGGACGGGACGAGGGCCCGACCCTCAACGGGGGTGCCGTTGACCGTGACCGTTCCGGATGTCGGCCGCCGCAGGCCGAGCAGGATCGACAGCAGGCTCGACTTCCCGGACCCGCTCTCGCCGACCAGGGCGACAGTCTCCCCGGGTGCGACCTCGAAGTTCACCCCGTCCAGGGCAACCCGACGGCCGCCCGGATAGGCCAGCGACACGCGCTCGAACCGCAGCGACGGCGCCCCGGCCATTCTCGGCAGCACGCCGTCCGGCGGCACATCCTCGGCGGCTTCCAGGATCTCCAGCACCCCCTCGGCGGCACCGACGGCAGCAGCCTTGTCGTGATAATGGGCACCGAGCCGGCGGAGCGGCTGAAAGATCTCCGGGACCAGGATCAGCAGGAACAGCCCTTCGGCCAGTCCCATATCACCGGCGCCGAGCAGCCCCGTCGCGAGATGGACGGCGACCAGGGCGAGGGCGACGGAGGACAGCAGCTCCAGCGCCGTCGAGGAGAGGAAAGCGAGGCGCAGAACGCTCATGGTTCGTCGGCGCAGCTCGTCGGACACGGCGCGCATCCGGTCTCGCTCCCGCCTGATCTCGCCGAAAAGCTTCAGGGTCGCGAGGCCCTGGAGCCGGTCGAGAAAATACCCGTTCGCCCGCCTGAGCGCCGTCATCTGCGCCCGCGCTTGGACGCCCGTACGCCAACCGACCAGCCCCATGATCACCGGGGTCAGCGCCCCGGCGGCCAGCAGCATCCAGCCGGACGGCGGATCGATCCAGAACACCGGGACAAGCAACAGCATCGGCACCGCGCCGGCCAGGATCTGCGCCGGATAGAACCGGGACACGAAACCGTCGAGCGCCTCCACCTGGTCGACCGCCGTGGCGGCCACCGACCCGCTCGCCCGGGCGTCCAGCCACGCCGGGCCCAGAATTGCGAGGGCCGAGAGCACCTGTCCGCGGACATCGCGCTTGATCCTCTGTGCCGCCATGGCCCCGACGGCTTCGGAGACGACGGAGAGAGCCCCCCGCAAGACGATTAGGGCGAGGGCAAGAACGGCCGGCTGCAGAAGATCCGTCAGGCGGGCGCCGGCAATGGCGCCGGCAACCAGCCCCGCGACAACCCAGGCCTGAGCCACCGCCACCGCGGCGGAGAGGAAACCGGCCGCGATCATCCAGGCCAGCGAAGACGGTCGGCCGGTGCAGAGCCGCTTGAGCCAGGCCACGCGCCGACGTTCCGCCGTCCGGTCGGATGCGGCGGCAGACAATTCCGTCGGCGTCGCCGCGGAGGAAGCCGCTTCCGGCGGCCGGGCGGGGGCGGAAATCTCAGCCATCCATGTTGCGGTAGCGCGGGGCCGGTACCCTGTCAAACGCCGCTTCGTTTCCCGCAGCGATGGTTGACATGCCGGGGCAAAGGGTCATTTTCGACTCATGTCGGTCACACCTACTTCAGCGCTGGGTCAGAGCGGCGGTCGGAAAGTCGGAGTAGAGATCGAATTCGGTGGCATCGGGGCCATGGAAACGGCCCGGATCATCAGCAACCGCCTCGGCGGCACCATCGAAGGCTCCACCCCGTACGCCGCGACCGTTCGCGACACGGCGATCGGCGACGTTTCCGTCGAGCTCGACTGGTCGTGGATGCAGAAGGCCGGGGACGACGGCGGAATCATCGATCAGACCAAGGAGATCCTGGCCGATCTCGGTCGCGATGTGGTGCCGACCGAGATCGTCGCGCCACCGCTGGAGGCCGACCGGCTGGACGAACTCGACAGTCTGGTTCGAGGGCTGGCCGAGAACGGGGCGAAAGGGACACGCGCAGGACTTCTCAACGGCTTCGGACTGCATCTCAACCCCGAGGTCTGGGAAGCCGATCTGAACGCGAGAAGTCTGCTGCAGGTGCTTCAGGCCTATCTGCTGATGTCCACGGACCTGCGACGGGAAATCCAGGTGGATTTCACCCGCTCGATCCTGCCGTTCGTCGCCGCTTTCGGGGATGACTACATGCGGCATGTGATCAACCCGGACTACGATCCCTCGATGGACACGCTCATCGACGACTACATAACCTTCAATCCGACGCGGAACCGAGAACTGGATATGCTTCCACTGTTCTCGCATATCGACGGCGACAGGGTGCGCTGCCGTCTTCATGACGAGAAGATCTCTTCCCGCCCCACCTTCCATTGGCGTCTGCCGAACGCCGATCTCGAGAACGCGAACTGGTCGGTCTCGCACGAGTGGGAGCGGTGGTTGACCGTGGAGACCCTGGCGATCGACGATCGCCGTCTGCAGGAACGTGTCGCCGACTGGGCGCGGCTCCGGGCCAGGCCCTGGCTGGAACGGATCTGATGCGCCCACGGATCGGGATCACGACCGGCAAGCGCAAAGGCCGGATCATGCGGCTGGCCAACGCCTTCAACGTGCTGCTCGCCGGCGGATGGCCAGTGACCATCGGCCCGGGTATCCGCGAGAGTTTCGACGGTCTCGACGGCCTGATCATCGGCGGCGGTGTCGATATCGAGGCCCGGCTCTACGGCGTCGATACCAGCGACGAATGGCCCTACGATCCGGACCGCGACGCGCTGGAGCTGGCGGGAATCAACTGGGCCGACACCATCGGAGCGCCGATTCTCGGAATCTGCCGGGGGATGCAGCTTCTCAACGTGCATCGCGGCGGCACCCTCCTGCGTGACGTGGTCGCCACCAAACCGGACTACCGGAACCGGCGGTCGATTTTGCCGTGCAAGATGGTCGAGATCGCCGACGCGACGCTTCTGTCGAAAATCGCCGGCCCTCACCCGCTGAAGGTGAACGCCCTGCATCACCAGGCGGTCGATCGGGTCGGCGACGGCCTCATCGTTACCGCCCGGGAGACAGCCGGCTTCATCCAGTCGGTGGAAGCAACAGAGGGACCGATGCGTCTCGGGGTGCAGTGGCACCCGGAGCTGCTGCCCTGGAGCGGACGCCACCGGTCGGTTTTCACGGCACTCGTGCAGACCGCCCGCCGGCAACGCTATCGGCAACCGCCTATTCCTTCGGCGATCAGCGCGTAGCCGAGGACCGGGGCCGGTCGTCCGGTCAGAGGCAGCCGCGCCTCCAAGCGTCCCATCACCGCATTCTCCGGCACAGGCCTACTGATCTGCGGCACGTCGGCCTGGCGAATATGCTGCGCCGTCTGCGGATAGCGCGTGTCGTTCCAGATCACCAGGCAGCCGCCGGCCGGATCCAGGGGCGGCGGGTTGTAGAATGGCCGCTTGTTCGACCAGACCCGGACGCCGGTCATATGGCGGCGCAGGTTCGGTCCGGCATCGGTGGAGGGCGAGTTGAAGCTTACGATCGTCCCACCGTCGAATCCCGCCGCTTTCAACTCGGCCGCATAGTCGGACCAGGGCATGACCAGCCGGCATTTCGTGCAGTTGATCGGTTGAACCAGGGCCTGGGCCGCCAGCGCCCCCAGTGCAGCGATCGCGAGGAGGCAGAGCAGCGCCAGATAGGCGCCGATCGCCCGCGGACTCGCCGCATCGGCGGGGATCAGCGCGAACAGCAGGATCGGAAGCGGCACCAGGACGAACAGGTAATGCTCGCGCAACTTGTCGAGGCCTGCCGCCGCCATGGTGACGGCGAACGCGATCAGCACCAGGACCAGCCAAAGCCAGAGCCACTGGACCACCGGTCGTTGCCCGCCCGGCATGGGCTGCCGCCGCAATCTCCAGAGGGCGGGCGCGAAGACCAGCAGGAACAGGGGCAGCAGCGGCAGCGAGAAGTCGAAGGCGGCCTTCAATGCCAGCAATCCGCGCTCGACGGGTCCGCCCGGCGGCACGTCGGCCACCGCCCCCTCCAGCATCCGTGCCTCGGCCACCGCGAGCCACGTGTCCATCTGCAGGAGGATATGGGCATAGGCAGGTGCCGAGAGGGCCACCGCTCCCGCCGCCGCGAGCCAGAACCGCCGATCGGATACCACACTCCGGAACGGCGGCACCGCCAGGGCGGCAAGGACCAGCAACGCCACCGCCGGCGCATAGCTGAACTTGCCGAGCAGACCGACCGTCATCACCGGTAGAAGGGCCAGGTAGCCGCCCGTGCTCGGCATCCGCGCCAGCCGGAGCAGCAGCCAGACCGTCGCCGCCAAAGCCGCGATCAGGGCCAAACTGTCCATGTAGACGGTGAGCGAGGCCCAGCCGAGGAACCAGAAAGCGACCGGCGACAACGCCGCCGCAGCCGCCAGCCGACGATCGGCGATGGCCTCGCGGGCGGCGAGCAGCATGAAAGCGAAGAACGCGGCCAGAAGACCGTAGCGGATGGCAACGGTCGCGCCCAGGCTCGGGCCGACGATCCGCTCCGCCAGCGCCGACATCCAGCCGGCGATCGGTGGATTGCCGAAATCGTAGCCTAGCGCGAACCCCTGCCCGTAGAGCATGAGCTGGGCCTCGTCGCCGGAAGACCCGGACAGCAGACCCATTCGGATCAGCCAGGCGGCGAGGTAGTAGGCCACGACCGCGCCAAGGAAGAGCCGGCCGCGGCTCAGAACCAGGGCCGGGATACCGAAGCGGTCGACGAACGAGAGAACAGGGGACATCGGGCGGATGGGGACCTTCGGTGATCCGGTCCTTCAATCACGCCAGACGTAGGGCGGCAAGTCGGATCGCAGGCGTCGTGGGATCTGGCACCGGGTCCCGGACCGTGCTCTCGCACGTCCGACGGGGGAGAGAGGTGAGGCCTTTCCCCATCCCCGTCGGCGCCCTGGCGGGCATCCGGGACCCAGATCTCGTGGCGCGCGCGGTCAGGCCGCCTCGCGCTTGGCGGCTTCCTCCTCCGGATCGTAGGCGAGTGACGGTGCCAGCCACCGCTCCATCTCCTCGATCGACATCCCCTTGCGCCGGGCATAATCCTCGACCTGATCGCGCTCGATCCGGCCCAGCCCGAAATACCGGGCCTCCGGATGCGAGAAATACCAGCCCGACACCGAGGCCGCCGGCATCATGGCGAACGACTCGGTGAGTTCGATGCGGGCGGTTTTCGTCGCATCCAGCAGGTCGAAGAGCGTGCCCTTCTCCGTGTGGTCGGGGCAGGCCGGGTAGCCGGGAGCAGGTCGGATGCCGCGGTAGTCCTCGGCAATGATCTGCTCGTTGGTGAGCGTCTCGTCGACCGCGTATCCCCAGAACTCACGGCGCACGCGCTCGTGCATCCGCTCGGCGAAGGCCTCGGCCAGCCGGTCGGCCAGCGCCTTGACGAGGATCGAGTTGTACATGTCCCCCGCCTCCTCGAATTCCTTCGCCCTCTGGTCGATCTCGGGACCCGACGTGACGGCGAAACCGCCGAGCCAGTCGCCACCCTCCGGCGAGATGTAGTCGGACAGCGCCAGATTGGCCTTGCGGCTGTCCTGGTCCTCTCCGCGGGGCATCTGCTGGCGCAGGGTGTGGACCACCTTTTCTCCCGCTTCCGTCGTCAGACGAATGTCGTCGCCGTCCGCCCGGGCCGGCCAGAAGCCGATCACGCCCCGGGGCTTCGCCCAGCCCTCATCGACGATGCGCTTCAGCATCTCCTGGGCATCGTTCCACAGCGGACGGGCGGCCTCACCGACCTTGGGATCGTCGAGAATGTCCGGAAACCGTCCGCGCAGTTCCCAGGTGGCGAAGAATGGCTGCCAGTCGATCCGCTCGACCAGTTCGGCCAACGGGTAGTCCTCGAACGCCCTGAGACCTTCGAAAGCCGGCTTCGGCGGCGTGTAGGCGGACCAGTCGATCTTCGCCTTGTTGGCGCGGGCATCGGCGATGGTGATGCGCTGGCGGTCGACCCGGCCCTTGCGCCGGCCCTCGGCCATGCGTCGGTAGTCGGCCCGGATACCCTCGGCGAACGCCGCGCGGCGGCCGTGCGACAGCAACTCCTGCACCACACCCACGGCCCGACTCGCGTCCACCACGTGGACCACCGGGCCGTTCCCGTAGGCGGGATCGATCTTCACCGCGGTGTGCATCTTCGAGGTGGTCGCCCCGCCGATCAGCAGTGGCAGGGTCAGGCCCTCGCGCTGCATCTCGGAGGCGACGTAGACCATTTCGTCCAGGCTGGGCGTGATCAGGCCGGACAGGCCGATGGCGTCCACCTTCTCCTCGGCGGCGACCTCGAGGATCTTGGCGCAGGGAACCATGACCCCGAGATCGATGACCTCGTAGTTGTTGCACTGCAGGACGACGCCGACGATGTTCTTCCCGATATCGTGGACGTCGCCCTTCACGGTCGCCATGAGGATCTTGCCCTTGGCGCCCTGGGTGTCGTCCTTCTCCGCCTCGATATGCGGCAGCAGGACGGCCACGGCCTTCTTCATGACGCGGGCCGACTTGACCACCTGCGGCAGGAACATCTTGCCCGCGCCGAACAGGTCGCCGACCACGTTCATGCCGTCCATCAGCGGGCCTTCGATCACGTGGATCGGGCGGTCCGCCTTCAGCCGCGCCTCTTCCACATCGGCCTCGACGAAATCCCCGATGCCGTGCACCAGAGCGTGCTCCAGGCGCTTCTCGACCGGCTGCTCGCGCCACTTGTCGTCGACCACCCTGGCGGCACCACCGGCGCCCCGGTACTGCTCGGCGATCTCGAGCATCCGGTCGGTGGCGTCCTCCCGCCGGTTCAGCAGGACGTCCTCGATCCGCTCGCGCAGGTCCTCGGGAATGTCCTGATACACCGGCAGCGCGCCGGCGTTGACGATGGCCATGTCCAGGCCGGCGTCGATGGCGTGATACAGGAAGCAGGCGTGCATCGCCTCGCGCACCGCGTTGTTGCCGCGGAACGAAAACGACACGTTGGACACACCGCCGGACACGTGGACGTGCGGCAGGTGCTCCTTGATCATCCGCGTGCCCTCGAAAAAGGCGCGAGCGTAGTCGTTGTGTTCGTCGATGCCGGTGGCGACCGCGAAGATGTTCGGGTCGAAGATGATGTCCTCGGGCGGGAAATCGACCTTTTCCAGCAGCAGGTCGTAGGCCCGCTTGCAGATCTCGAACTTGCGCTCGGCGGTCTCCGCCTGACCCTGTTCGTCGAACGCCATGACCACGACGGCGGCACCGTAGCGCCGCACCAGGCGGGCCTGCTCGAGGAACGGCTCCTCACCCTCCTTCAGACTGATCGAATTCACGATGCCCTTGCCCTGAAGGCATTTCAGGCCCGCCTCGATCACCGTCCACTTCGAACTGTCGACCATGATCGGCACCCGGCTGATATCCGGCTCGCTGGCGATCAAGTTGAGAAAGGTCGTCATCGCCGCTTCGCTGTCGAGCAGCCCCTCGTCCATGTTGACGTCGAGGATCTGGGCGCCGCTCTCGACCTGCTGACGGGCGACCTCCAGTGCGGTCTCGTAATCGTTCTCGGCGATCAGTTTGCGGAATTGGGCGGAGCCGGTGACGTTGGTCCGCTCGCCGATATTGACGAATGTTCCCTGGCGCTCGGTCAAAATGCACTCCTGAGGTCGAAGGGTTCCAGGCCGGACAGGCGCAGCCGGCGCGACAGCTGGGGTGCCACGCGGGGAGCCGAGGCCTTCACCTGACGGGCGATCGCCCGGATATGGTCGGGCGTGGTGCCGCAGCAGCCGCCGACCACGTTGACCAGACCGTCCTGCGCCCAGCCGCCGAGATGTTCGGCAGTCTGCTCCGGGCGTTCGTCGTAGCCGCCGAATTCGTTCGGCAACCCGGCATTGGGATAGGCCGACACGCGGCATTCGGCGATCCGGGACAGTTCCGCCACATGCGGCCGCAGTTCCTTGGCGCCGAGCGCGCAGTTGAAGCCGACACTGAACGGGTTGGCGTGGCGGACCGAGTTCCAGAACGCTTCCGGCGTCTGGCCGGACAGGGTGCGCCCGGAGCGGTCGGTGATGGTTCCGCTGATCATGATCGGCAGGCGGATTCCCGCCTGGTCGAAGGCCTGCTCGACGGCGAACAGCGCCGCCTTCGCGTTCAGGGTGTCGAAGATGGTCTCGACCAGAATGATGTCGGACCCGCCTTCGATCAGGCCCAGCGTCGACTCGAGATAGGCTTCGCGAAGCTCGTCGAAGTTGGTGTTGCGCGCGCCCGGATCGGTGACGTCCGGCGAGATCGACGCGGTGCGGTTGGTCGGGCCGAGCGCACCGGCGACGAACGTCGGACGTCCTTCCTCCTCGCGCACCTTGTCGGCGGCGCGACGGGCGATCCTGGCGCCCTCGAGGTTGATCTCCTTCGCCAGATGGGACAGGCCGTAGTCGGCCTGGCTGATCGACGTCGCGTTGAACGTGTTGGTCTGCGCGATATCGGCCCCGGCGTCGAAATACTCCAGATGGATGGCCTCGATCTTCTCCGGCTGGGAGAGGTTGAGGATGTCGTTGTCGCCCTTGAGGTCGTCGGCGTGATCGGCGAAACGATCGCCCCGGAAATCCGCCTCGGACAGGCCCAGCCCCTGGATCATGGTGCCCATGGCCCCATCCAGGATGACCACCCGCTGCTCGGCGAGGCGTGAGAGTTCCCGGGCCGCTTCTGTCGTGGCCGCTGCAGTCATCAACGTCTCCAAATCGGTCGGTTGACCGGGCCAGTCAGTTGGCCAGATCAGACAGTCGCCGGCCCGCCACCTGCGGGCCCGCGTCGTTGGCGGCGGACAGGACTGTCCCCCGCTCTTCCATTGCGCCGTCTTTCAACGGCCGGCCCGCCACATAGGCGAGACGGCCGTGCAGATCCGCCAGCTCCGACACGGACGCCCAATGGGGCGAGGACGGGGCCAGGTCCAGAAACAGCGGTCCGCCAAAGGCGGCGGCGACGCGCTTCAGCGTCGCCAAGAACGGCTGGTCCAGATTGCCCGGCGCGACCGCAATAGCCTGGACGCCGGCGCCGGCGGCGACGGACGCCGCCCGGGCCAGATCGTCGGTTACCGTGGCCCGCGCCAGCGCACCCAGACGGGTCTCGTAGCGCAGCTTCACAACCAGGGGCACCGGTCGGCCCGCATCCGCTATACCGCGTCGCGCCCCGTCGATCGCCGACGCGATCCGCGCCGGACACTGGGCGGTCTCCAGCAGCAGCAGGCCTGCTCCGCCGCCGACCAGACCGGACACCATGGTCCGCGATGCCGCCTCGACGCGGTCCAACGGCAGGAATCCGACCAGCGGCGCCAGGGCCTCGACCCGCGCAACGCCCATCACCCGCTGGCCGCCGCCGCCGGCATTGCGGATGGCCTTCGACGCATGCTCCGCGGCCATGTAGGACACGATGAACGCCTCGTCATACATACGGTAGCGGTCGAGCCGCTCCGGCGATGCGCCCCCCGTGTTGGTGCGCAGGATCTCCGCACCCTCCTCCAGGTGAC
Organism: Thalassobaculum sp.; assembly: GCA_048983575.1. Lineage (GTDB taxonomy): Bacteria > Pseudomonadota > Alphaproteobacteria > Thalassobaculales > Thalassobaculaceae > Thalassobaculum. The sequence goes on from JBLZTD010000001.1 coordinate 4,555,496, forward strand.
GGCGATGCATGTCGACCACCGCCCGAGGTGCCGTGATGTTCAGCTCCTCCAGGCAGGAGGAACCGGCCAGCGCGGAAAGCTCCCCGAAACCGCCCGAGACGAGCGCGGGGCCGCGTCCGGACCGAACCGACACGCCCGTCACCGGGACTCTCATGCCGCGGCCTCCATTTCCGGACGCAGCCCGAGACGCCGGCAGATCGCGGCGGTCAGTTGGGGCCGGTTGAGCGTGTAGAAATGGAAATCCTCGACCCCCTCCTCCATCAGCTTCATGCAGAGGTCGCTCGCCGTGGTGGCGGCGACGAGCTGACGGGTCTCCGGATCCTCGTCCAGTCCGTCGAACAGCTCCGCCATCCAGTCAGGCACGACCGCGCCGCAGGCCTTGGAGAAACGGACCACCGTCTTGAAGTTGGTCACCGGCAGGATGCCCGGCACCACCGGCACCGTGATCCCAGCCTTGTCGCACACGTCGCGGAACCGCAGGAAGGTCTCGGCCTCGAAGAAATACTGGGTGATCGCCCGGGTGGCGCCCGCGTCGATCTTGCGCTTCAGGTTGTCCAGATCGGCTTGCGGGGACGGGCTGTCCGGATGCACGTCGGGATAGGCGCCGACGGAGATCTCGAAGTCGCCGATCCGGCGCAGGCCGGCGGTCAGTTCCGCCGCGTTGGCGTAGCCGCCGGGATGCGGCTCGTACCGCTCTGCACCGGCAGGCGCATCGCCGCGCAGGGCGACGATGTGGCGGATGCCGGCGTCCCGCCAGTCGCGCACGATGGCGTCGATCTCGTCGCGGGTCGCACCGACACAGGTCAGGTGAGCCGCCGGCATCAGGCTGCTTTCCCGAGCCAGGCGCTTGACGATCCGGCTGGTCCGCTCCCGCGTGCTGCCTCCCGCCCCATACGTGACCGAGACGAAGGACGGCCGGTACGGCTCGAGCCGGGAAACCGTGTGCCAGAGCTTGGCCTCTCCCTCCTCGTCCTTGGGCGGAAAGAACTCGAAGCTGACGCGTGGAGTATGGGTCATGATGGTCATCCCCTCAGGAGGCCGCGCGCAGAACGGCGGCATCCGTACTGTCGGTGATCAGGTCGGAGCTGTCGGCCTTGCGGGCGCTCCACAGGCAGACGGTCAGCGGGTCGCCGGCCAGGCGTCCCGCAGGCTCAAGGGTGAGCCCGGCGGCTCCCGCCATCCGGGCGATCTCGTCCTCGGAGAATCCGAGCCAGCGGTGGGTGTGCTGGTCGCGCAGTTCCTCGAGGTCATGCGGCGCGAAATCGACCAGGATCGCGCGCCCACCCGGCTTCAGCACACGGGCCGCTTCACGCAGAACGTCCGCCGGAACCTCGGCGTAGTGCAGGACCATGTTCAGGGTGACCGCGTCGAACCGGTCGGCCGGAAACGGCAAATGATACATGTCGGCCAGACGCACCTGGCAGTTGTTCAGTCCCGCCCGGTCCAGCTTGTCCCGGGCGATTTCGAGCATCGGCTTCGCATTGTCGATGCCGACGGCGCTGGTCACGTGATCGGCAAGTTGCTCCAGGACGCGGCCGGTGCCGGTGCCGATATCGAGCAGACTGTCGACCGGTTCGGCGCGGACCGCCTCCATCAGGCTGGCATCGACCAGCGCGTCGTCCACATGGAGGCCCCGCAGTTCCTCCCAGAAGGCCGCGTTCTCCTGGAAATAGGCGCTCGCCCGCTCCGACCGGCGAGCCCGGATCGTCTCCAGGCGGGCGAGGTCGGTCTCGACGGTCGCGTCCTCCACCGGCACCAGAGGCGTCAGCGCCCGGGCGACGCCGCCGCCCGCCGTCCGTTCCGCCAGCCGATAGTAGGCGCGCGCACCCTCACTGTTCCGCTCGAGCACGCCGGCCTCGACCATCAACTTGAGATGGCGGGACACCCGCGGCTGGCTCTGACCGAGAATGTCGACCAGTTCGGTGACCGAGAGTTCCGAGCGGGCGCACAGAACGAGGATCCGCAGCCGTGTCGGCTCCGCGATCGCCCTCAAACCCGCCAGGACATCTTCCATGTCATCACCTCCAATAACGACATAAGGATATCTTTATGTATTTATCTTGGCAAGCCCGGATTGTGTCGTCAGTCGACCAAAACTGTTCCGCCGGCGACTCACGCGGACCGTTCTTCGGCGGCAATCGCCCGCAGTCCCTCCCGGTAGGTCGGATAGGTCAGAAGTCACACCGAGTTCCTCCGACAGGCGCGTCGTGTCCAGGCGCTTGCACTCGCTGTAGAAACTGCGGGCCATCTCGGAGAGTTCGGCGCTGTCGAACGGGACCGGGGCCGGCGGGTCGATGCCGAGAAGACCGGCGGCGAAGACGATGGGGTCGCCCGGCGGGCAGGCTTCGGTATCGGCGACATTGTAGATCCCGCCATCGCGTGGTCGAGCCATCGACGCCAGAAGGATCGAGCCGATGTCGTCCACGTGGATCCGGTTGAAGACCTGCCCCGGCTTGTCGACGATCCGCGCCTTCCCGACCCTGAGCTGCTCCAAGGCGTTGCGCCCCTGGCCGGGACCGTAGATGCCGGCGATCCGGAAGATCTGGACCGCAACGCCGGTTTCGGGAAAGGCCTCGAGCCACGCCCGCTCCGCCGCCGCCCTGAGTTCCCCCCGCCGGCTGCCGGGGGTCGGCGGCTCGTCTTCGCTCACCACCCCGCCCTGCCGGTCTCCATAGACCGCCGGCGTCGAGAGGTAGCCGACCCAGCGCAGGCTGCGGCAGGCGCGCAGATCGTCGCGATGGTGCTCCAGCGCCGGCACCAGGATGTCGCGCGGCGGGACGGTGTCGACCAGATGGGTGACGCCACCGAAGGGGTCGGCCTCGGCGATGGGAGCGGTGCCGTCGAAGGTCTGGACCGCAAACCCTTCAGCCTTTGCCAGGGACGACGCCTTCTCGGCCGATCGGACCGTGCCCGAAACCTGCCAGCCGGCATCCCGCATGCGCCGGGCAAGGCGGAGCGCGGTGTAACCGAGGCCGAAGAAGAACACGTGGCCTGGGGCGATGGCCGGGGCGGGCAGGTCGGGCATGGCGGTCTCCAACGTCGAATGCGATGTCCCCAAGATGTCACGCGACAAGCCGTTTGCCACCCGGCGGCGCGCGGCTATCGTCTCCCTCCATGAGAGCGATCAAGCGGAAGACCGGCGCGCCTGCGGTCGCGGCGCGGTCACGACGCGCCATGCCCGGCGACGTGCCACACCTGTACGGGATCGTGGCCGCCGTCCAGGAAAACCGCCAGTTCGAGACCCGGCACGGCTTCGAGGCGGCGGTATCGCCCTATGTCGAGGCGGGGCTCTGCTGGGTCCTGTCGATCGGGTCCGTCCCCGTCGGATTCGCCGCCGTCGACGCGCGGGCCGGGTCGGTGGAGATGCTCTATGTCCACCCGATGCATGAGGGCAAGACCATCGGCCGGGCGCTGATGCGCCGCGCGCTCGACGACCTGGTCCGGCTCGGTCACCGCTCCGCCTGGCTGGTGACGGCCCGGGACACGCGGGCAGAACGGTTCTATCGCGCCCAGGGCTGGAGCGAACTCGAAGACCTCGGCCGCGGCTCGGTCAAACTGGCGCGGAAGCTGAGCGGATTGTGACGAGCGGCGCCAGCCCGCCTCCTGCACTCCCGAGAAGAATCCCGGAATTGGGCGACGGCGAGAAACCGCGGCTAACCCGTCCGGCGCCGTCTCCGGCGCCGTCCATCGCCTGCCTCGCCGCCCGCCTCGCCCGGATCCGGCCTCTCGGGCAGGGTGACCGCCGCCGACAGGTTCGGGAACGGCGCCGTGCGGTGCGGCAGCGCCATGGCGTCGACGAAATGCTCCTGGAAGCGCGGTTCGACCGCCGTCTCCACCTTCTCCACCCGGCGCACCACGCGCTCGATCTCGCGTCGCGCCTCGGCGTTCAGCAGCGCCATGCGGGCGCCGGTACCGGCCGCGTTGCCGACCGACCAGACCTTGTCGAGCCGGCAGTCCGGAATCATGCCGAGTACCATGGCGTATTTGGTGTCGATATGGCTGCCGAAGGCGCCGGCCAGGATGATCCGGTCGACGGTCTCAACCCCCAACTTGTCCATCAGCAGCGCGGCGCCGGCGTAGAGGGCGGCCTTGGCGAGTTGGATGGCGCGCACGTCGGTCTGGGTGACCACCACCTCCGGCGATAGGCGGTACAGGAAAGTGCGCCCGTCGCTCTCGATGCGCGGGGTGCGGGCGGCCATGGCGCCGTCGATGGTCCCATCCGTCTTCAGCAACCCGGTCAGCACCATCTCGGCCAGCACCTCGATGATCCCGGAGCCGCAGATGCCGGTGACGCCGGTGCGCCAGATCTCGGAGTCGAACCCCTCCTCGTCGGACCAGAGGTCGACGCCGATCACCTTGAATTTCGGCTCGAGGGTGTCGGGATCGATCCGGACCCGTTCGATGGCGCCGGGGGCGGCGCGCTGGCCGCAGGCGATCTGCGCGCCCTCGAAGGCGGGACCGGTCGGCGACGACGCGGCGAGCAGACGGTGGCGGTTGCCGAGCACGATCTCGGCGTTGGTGCCCACGTCGACGATCAGCGTCATCTCGTCCTGCTGGTGCGGCCCCTCGGACAGGATGACGGCGGCGGTGTCGGCGCCGACATGGCCGGCGATGCACGGCAGACCGTAGGCGCGGGCGTCCGGGTGCAGGGTGATGCCGAGTTCGCTTGCGTGCAGCGTTGACGGCTGTATCGATGGCCAGGGCGAAGGGCGCGCCGCCGAGCTCGGTCGGATCGATGCCGAGCATCAGGTGGTGCATGATCGGGTTGCCGACGAAGACCAGATCGACGATGTCCTCGACCTCGATCCCGGCTTCCTGGGCGACCTGGGAGGACAGGTGGTTCACCGCTTCCCGCACGACCTTGGTCAGCTCGACCTCGCCGCCGGGGTTCATCATGACGTAGGAGACCCGGCTCATCAGATCTTCGCCGAAGCGGATCTGCGGGTTCATCACGCCGCTGGAGGCCAGGACCTCGCCGGTGGCGAGGTCGCAGAGATGGGCCGACATGGTTGTGGACCCGATATCGACGGCCAGACCGTAGATCTTCGCCTTGAAGCCCGGCCATACGCCGGTCACCCGCCGGCCCTCGCGCAGGCAGACCGTGACCTTCCAGTCACCCTCCCGCAGCGCCTTCTGCAGGTAGCTCAGAACCGGCAGATCGCAGGTCACGTCGTCGGCGATGCCCCAGTCGGGCCACTGCGCGCGCAGGCTCTCGCACAGGCGGCGGAAATCGCCGGACGGCTCGTGCATGTCCGGCTCACGGACCTCGACATAGTGCAGCTTGTGGATCGGGCTGATCTCGATCGCCCGGACCTCGGCGCGCTTGCGCACGATCTGGCGGTGGACCTGGCTGGTCTCCGGCACGTCGATGACGGCATTGCCGAGAAGCCGGGTCGAGCAGGAGAGCCGACGGCCGGGAGCCAGGCCGCGCTTCTCGCGGTAGCGCAGCTCGTTGCGCGCCGGCTCGCTCAGGTTGGCGCTTCGGCTGTCGACCTGAAACTTGCTGAAATTGCCTTCGCTCAACGTGACCTGGCAGCGCCCGCAGAGACCGCGTCCGCCGCACACGGAATCGATGTCGACGCCGAGCGCGCGGGCCGCCTGCAGCACGGGCGTCCCCACAGGAAACGTCCCGCGGCGACCCGAAGGCGTGAAGACGACGAAGGCCTCCCCCGCGTCGTCATCGTTCGATGCAGGTCCGGTCATCCCGGCGGTGGTCTTGACGTCATCCATATCCGGCGCGGCGGCTCTCCGTTGGGTTGCGCAACATGTTGATCAGGCCCGACGGCGGCGGCGCTCGCGTCCGCCCCGCGCGCCGAGCGCTTCCTGTCCGTCGGCCGCCGGCTCCCGGAACCGCTTGATCCAACGGCGGCATTCCGGATCGTGGCCCATCATCACGTCGGCCCCCATCACACCAGCCATCTCTTCGGCGTGCAGCGGGTTCATGATCGCGGAGGTCATCCCGGCGCCGATGGCCATGGACAGGAAGGACGCGTTCAGGGCATGGCGGTTCGGCAGGCCGAAGGAGATGTTGGAGGCGCCGCAGGTGGTGTTCACGCCGAGTTCGTCGCGCAGGCGGCGGATCAGCCGCATGGCGGAATGGCCGGCCATGTTCAGCGCGCCCACCGGCATGACCAGCGGGTCGACCACCACGTCGGCCCGCGGGATGCCGAAATCCTCGGCCCGCTCGACGATCTTCTTGGCGACCTCGTAGCGCACGTCCGGATCTTCGGAGATGCCGGTCTCGTCGTTCGAGATCGCGACCACGGCGGCGCCGTACTTCTTCACCAGCGGCAGGACGACCTCGAGCCGCTCCTCCTCCCCGGTGACGGAATTGACCAGCGCCTTGCCCTGGTAGACCGCGAGCCCCGCCTCGAGCGCTTCGACGATCGAGCTGTCGATCGACAGCGGGACGTCGGTGATCGACTGCACCAGCTTGATCGACTGGGCCAGGATCGCCGGCTCGTCGGCCATCGGGATACCGGCGTTGACGTCGAGCATGGTGGCGCCGGCCTCGACCTGGGCGCGGGCGTCGGATTCGACCCGACTGAAATCGCCGGCGGCCATCTCGGCCGCAAGCAGCTTCCGGCCCGTCGGATTGATGCGCTCGCCGATCACGCAGAACGGTCGGTCGAACCCGATGGCGATTTCCTTGGTGGCGGAACTGACGATGGTATCGACCATGGGGCGCGTCTCCGGGTGCGGGGTGTCGGGGTCAGGAGGCCGCGCGGGCCTGGTCGGACGCGCCGAGCAGAATCGCCTGCTTGCGCGCATCCACAACGATGTCGCCGGCCGCGAGCGCATTCGCCCACTCCGCCGTCTTGGCCAAGCCGCCGAACGGGTAGAAGTGCAGCTTCTCGATGCCGCAATCGGGATCGCCGGCCTTGTAGGCGGCCAGATCCAGGATCAGCTTGTCCGGCGCCTGCACGAGCATGAGTTTGGCGAGGTTCCGGGCCTGACGGGTCAGGACGCGGATGGACGGGCCGATGCCGGACATCTGGGCGAATTTCAGCAGGGTCTTCAGCGTCGCCAGGCCGGGAACGCCGAGATGGATCGGCAGGGTGTTGCCCCAGGACCGGATGCGCTTGTCCCAGGCGATGATGGCGGCGGCGTCGAAACAGAACTGGGTCTCGATATAGAGGTCCAGGCCGCGCTCGGCGGCGAAGCGGTTCTTCCAGAGGAGGGCATCCTTCAGCCCCGTCTCGTCGATGTCGGGACTGCCTTCCGGGTGGCCGGCAACGCCGATCCTGGAAATGCCGTGGGCCTCGAACAGACCTGTCGCCAGCATGTCCATCGACGATGCGAAGGGACCCAAGGGCCGGTCCAGACCGCCGGCGATGGCGAGCGCCTGGGTGACGCCGGCCGCGTCAGCGAGGCGTCCGAGGGTCCGGTCGAGCATGGCGCTGTCGGTGAGCGAACGGGCGGCGATATGCGGCACCGGCTCGAACCCCTCCCGGCGCAGGCGGGTCGCCACCGCGATGGTGTCCTCGATGTCGCTTCCCGGCAGGAAGGTGACGTTGACCGTCGTACCCGGCGCCAGATGATCGGCGAAGGACGCGGCCTTGGCGGCGGAAGCCGGGGTGGTCTCGACGGAGAAACCCTGCATCAGGGCGGTCACGTCACGCGCGGTCACAGATGCCATCCCCGTCCCCTCTTCCGTGCCGGCTCGGTTCCGGCCACCCGACCTATATGAGGCTTTCCGACCGTGCCGGATTGCCGCATCTCGTCATCCTCAATCTCAAATGCGACAAGCCGCGATTGTGAAGCGCCGATGGAGAGGATTGGATTGCGCGACGGCACCGGCTGGGGCAGACGGAAGTCGGCCGGTCCGACCGGCTGAAGACTCCCACCCGGACGTCACCATCCCGACGCAACCGACGAGACGAGACCCGATGACCGAGCGCAGCCGCACCTACTCCTGGCAGGACCCCGCACCGCTGGCCGAAGCGACCAGGGAACTGGACGGTCTGACCCTGCTGTCGAGGGTCGCCGCAGGCGAGCTGCCGGCGCCGAGCATCGCCGCGACCATGGGGTTCCGACTGGCGGAGGTGGCCGAGGGACGCGCCGTGTTCGAGGGCGCGTGGCAAGCGTTCCTGACCAACCCCGCCGGCACGGTGCACGGCGGCTGGTACGGCACGATCCTGGACAGCGCCATGGGCTGCGCGGTGCATTCCACCCTGCCGGCGGGCACCGGCTACACCACGCTGGAATACAAAGTGCATATCACCCGCGGCGTCGGCCCCGACAGCGGGGTGCTGCGGGCCGAGGGTGCGGTGATCCATCGGGGTCGACGCACCGCGACCGCGGAGGCGAAGCTGGTCGATGCCAAGGGCAAGGTGTTCGCCCACGCGACGACGACCTGCATCATCCTCTGACGGCGGCGCCCGACCGCGGTCGTTACGCCAGCATCAGATCTCGCGGCAGGCGGCTCAAGATCTCCGGGGCGCCGTCGGTCACCACCACCGTCTCGCCCAGCCCCATGGCGAGCCCGCTGCGCGTGTCGCCCAGCATCACATGCGGGAAGAACACCATGCCGGGCCTCAGCTCCAGCGCGGTTGCCGGCGTAGATCATCGGCGGCACGTCCATCCAGGACGGCCGGTAGGTCGCCCCCAGGGAATAACCGCACGCGGCGTAGCGGACCTCGCCGTAGCCGGCGGCATCCAGTCGGGCCCGATGGATCTCGTCGACCCGGCCGAGCGGTTCGCCCGGGCGGAACGCCTCCAGCATCTCTTCCAGGGTATCGCGCACAAGGGCATGCATGGCCCGCTGCGTGTCCGAGACGGACCCGACCGTGACACAGCGTTCGATGCAGGCGTTGTAGCGACGATAGGTGCCCGCGAGTTCGACCATGATCAGGTCGCTGTCGCTCAGCCCCCGGGCCCCGCCGACGCCCCTGCCATAGACAGCGCGGGCGCCGGAATTGACCAGGGGACCGGCCGGTGGCATGTCGCCGCCCCCCTCCAGCATCGCCTTCATGGCGGCCGCGGTAAGGGCGCTGTCGAGCACGCCGGGCCCGGCCGTCTCGGCGATCGCGGCCACCGCCGCGTCGGCCAGCCCGGCGGCCCGGCGCATCAGGTCCAGTTCCGCGGGCGACTTCACCACGCGCAGGCCCCGCACGATATCGCTGGCCTCGACCAGGTCGACCACCCCTTCCGCGGCGTCGAACACGGCGCGGCAATTGAAGCCCGTGAGCGAATAGCTGTCGGTTTCGATCCCGACACGGCGACCGGCCAATCCGCTTGCCGTCAGGATGCCCAGAAGGTCCTTCGCCGGGTCGGCTTCCTCGGCGTTCAGCCAGACCTTGATCTCGTCCAGCCTGGACGTGTCCCGCGCCTGGGCGATGTCGGGTCGGCGGCACAGCAGCGTCGTCGGCCGGTCCTCGGCGTGCAGCACGGCGCATTGGAAGAAGACGTAGCCGCCGCCGTCGTACCCGAAGAGGTAGTAAAGGCTTTCCTGGGCGAAGACGATCAGGGCGTCGAGCCCCCGTGCCGCCATCTCCCGGCGGGCGGCGGCGACCCGGACGTCATACTCGCTGTCGGCAAAGGGCCGGACGGCGGGTGCGGCCACGTCGGTCAGGCCCGATCGTCGCGGCGGTCACGGGTCACGTACTCGCCTGTCCGCTCGTCCCGCACCAGATCCACAACATCGTCGCGGCCACGGCTGCCCTCGCGGCCGGCGCGGTCCCGGTGGCTCTCGTCCTGGCCGGGTCCGGCATTCGCCTGGTTGACCTTCGCCTTGCGCGCCGCATCCAACCGGCCGATCAGCCGGAAGCCGAACCAGACGGCCCCGAGGATGGCGGCGAGAGCAACGAGTTTGGTGATACTGAACATGACCCTAGATTTGACCGACGGAACCACATGGCGCAAGAGCGATGGTCAGCATTCCGCCACCGCCCGCGCCTCGTATTGGACAACGCTGTAGCCGTTCTTGGGGCGCTCTGCCACGAGAACGAAGCCGAGGGGACTCGAGCAAGTGGCGGGAAACCAGGTTGTCGCCACGGGCGAAGGCGACGAGTCGACTGTGGCCGAGCGGACCGAAGCCAAAACGCACCGCCGCCGTCGCCGCCTCCCGGGCATAGCCCTTGCGCCTGGCGGCGGTGAGCAGGCCGTAGCTGAGTTCCGGGATTGACCCCTGCTCGGGCGCCCGCAGGCCGCATTCGCCGAGGAAGGCACCGGACTCCCGTTCGATCACGGCGTACATCCCGTATCCGTGGGTCCGCCACTGGGCGATCATCCGGTCGACGACCTCCGATGCGGCGGACGCCTCCAGCACGCCGAGCTTACGCACCGACATGACCGCCGGATCGCCGAGGAAGGCGATCAGATCCGTGCGATGCACCTCGGCAACGGGCTGCAGGATCAGCCGTTCCGTCTCGATGGCGGCCGGTTCGGCCAGCGCCATGGTCACAGGCCGAACCGGGACCACATAGCCCGCTCCCCGACCGCCGCCATCACGCCCTCGCCCCAGGCCGCCGCATCGCCCGATGCGCCAAAGCGCAGGCGGTCGAACAGCGAGCGGCGACGTTCGACCGTCCGGAACCGGGTCTTGTCGCCGTGGCGCTCGCGCATGGTGCGCCGCAGCTCCCCCTCCCCGTCGGCAAGCCCGTATTCGATGCCCCGGATTCCGGTCCAGAATTTCCCCTCGAACAGTTCGGGCTCCTCGCCGGGCTTCAGGTGAACGCCGCGTCGGTCGCGGACCCAGTCGATGAACTGATGGTGCAGTTCGACCTGGATGGCTTTCAGATGGGCGACATCCTCCTCGCGTTCCGGGCGGAACGGGTCGAGCAACGCCTTGCGCGCGCCCGCCGTGTGGACCCGCCGCTCGATCCCGAGCTTGTCCATCGCATCGACGAAGCCGAAGCCGGCGCTGACCACGCCGATGGAGCCGACGATCGAGGCCGGGCGGACCAGGATCTCGTCGGCCGCACAGGCGATCCAGTATCCGCCGGACGCCGCGACATCCTCGACGAACGCGGTGACCGGCTTCTCGTTCTCCTGCGCGAGGTCGCGGATGCGCCGGGCGATCAGGTCGGACTGAACCGGCGATCCTCCCGGCGAGTTGATGACCAGGGCCACCGCCGTGACGTGCTTCGGCTTGAAGGCGGCCTCCAGCACCGGCGCCACGGTATCGATGGAGAGTCCCCGGCGGCCGGGGCCAAAGCCCCCGATCACACCGCGCAGGGGAACGACGGACACGGTCGGCGGAGGTGTGCGGAACCGGTCGAGGACGGGATCAAAGAATGCCATGGGCGTCTAGATAAGGTCGGGCGGCCTAAAGATCGAGAGGCGCGCCGCGCAGCACCGCGTCCGCCGCCTCGGTGAATCCGCCATCCGCCCGGTGGAGGATCAGCCCGGCCGCCAGCCGCAGCGGCGCCCGGCCTCCCCGGACCGCCCTGACCAGCACCCGGCCCGCGTCTCTGCCGACCTTGGGATGAAGCGGATAGACAATGATGGAACCGAAGCCTTTCGCGCAGGCGGCGAGGAGGTCGTCCAGCCGGTCGGCCCGGTGGACCACGGTCAGCGTCCCCTTATGCCTCAGGCATCGGCGCGCGACGGCGATCCAGCCGGGGAGGTCGGATCCGTCCTCCACCCCTGCCGCCGCCCGGCCGGCATCGGGCGAGGGATCGGCCCGGTCCGACGGCAGATAGGGCGGGTTCATGGTCACATGGTCGACGCGCCCAGCCTCCCAGGTGGCCGGCAGCTCCGTCAGGTCCACCGCTTCGATCCGGCCCGTGAAACCGTTCGCCGCCAGCGTCCGACGGGCGAGATCCGCCATGGCCGGGTCGCGTTCGACACCGATCGTCTCGAGTCCGGGCACCCGTCCCGCCAGGCAGGCGAACACGGCGCCCGCCCCGCAGCCCAGATCGACCAGCCGTTCGCCCGCCCGCGCGGGCACCGACGCCGCGAGCAGAACCGGGTCGATGGCGGCGCGGTAGCCGGTCTTCGGCTGCACCAGCCGGACCCGGCCGTCGAGCAGGAGATCCTCGGTGACGTCCATGGACGCGGCGGCCCCGTCGACAGCGGGAGCGTGGAGCGGAGAAGCCACGCGCCACCTATTTGGAATCCGGTGTCTCGCCCGCTTCCGCGAGCAGAGACGTCGCGGCATCGTAATCCTCGTTCAGCACCATCAGCCGCCTTGGAATGGCACCGGCGCTGCCTTCCAGCACGCTCATGCCGCCGTCCATGACCACACTCTCGATCCCCTCGGCCCGCAGCAACGCCTCGAGATAGGAAAGCCTGACGACATCGTTGGTGCGCAACAGTTCCCGCATGCTGTGGTCCGCCTCTCTCGGGGTCGGGGCAAGACTGGTTGACTTCGCCCTCCGACCGTCCTTTCTATGCTCGCACAGCACACAGAGGCGTCAAGAAACGCCGCAGGAGCGATACCGTGTCCGTGTCCGTTTCCGCATCGGCTTCTCCCACCGGCAGCGACAGTGCCGATCGTCGGCCCAGCTTCGACGCCCTGCGCGATCTGGTCGCCGCCGACATGGCCAAGGTGAACGAGACGATCATCCGTGAAATGCACAGCCCGGTGGCGCTGATCCCGCAACTGGCCGGTCACATCGTCGCGTCGGGCGGCAAACGGCTGCGGCCGATGCTGACCCTCGCCGCCGCCGGTCTGGTCGGCTACGAGGGCGAGCGGCACATCAATCTCGCCGCCTGTGTCGAGTTCATCCACACCGCCACCCTGCTGCACGACGACGTGGTCGATGAGAGCGCCCTGCGCCGCGGCAAGGACACCGCCAACGCCGTCTGGGGCAACCAGGCCAGCGTGCTGGTCGGCGACTTCCTGTTCAGCCGCGCCTTCCAGCTCATGGTCGCCGACGGCTCGCTCAAGGTCCTCAAGATCCTGTCCGACGCCTCGGCGGTGATCGCCGAGGGCGAGGTGCATCAGCTCGTGACCACCAACGACGTCGAAACCACCGAGGCCGCCTATCTCGACGTGATCGAGAGCAAGACGGCCGTGCTGTTCGCCGCCGCCGCGCAGATCGGCGCGGTCGTCGCCGACCGTCCGGAGAGCGAGGAGACCGCGCTCGAGTCCTTCGGCCGGAACCTGGGCGTGGCCTTCCAGCTCGTCGACGACGTGCTCGACTACTCGGCCGAGCAGGAAGCGCTCGGCAAGACCGTCGGCGACGATTTCCGCGAGGGCAAGGTCACCCTGCCGGTGATCCTGGCCTACGCCGCCGGCGATGACGAGGAGCGGGCGTTCTGGGCCCGGGTCATCGGCGATCTCGACCAGCATGACGGCGACCTGGCGCACGCCCAGGGCCTGCTGGCGAAGCACGGCACCCTGGCCAAGTCCCTGGAACGCGCCCGCGACTACGCCGACGCCGCCCACCGCGACCTGGATCTCTTCGCGCCCACCACCCACCGCCGGGCGATGGAAGAGGTCATCGATTTCTGCGTCGACCGGGCGTATTGAGCGTCCCCCCGTTCCAGAGGAACGCCCCATGACCCTCCGCATCCTCGGCCGGGCCAATTCCTTCAACGTGCGCAAGGTGCTCTGGGCCTGCGACGAGCTGGGTGTGCCGTTCATCCGCGAGGACTGGGGCCGCGGCTTCCGGCCGACCACCGATCCGGCGTTCCGGGCACTCAATCCGATCGGGCTGGTCCCGGCGGTGGTGCTGGAGGACGGAACGGTCCTGCGCGAGAGCAACACGATCATCCGATACCTCGCCACCGTCGCCGGCGACACAGGGCTCTATCCGGCCGATCCGATCGCCCGGGCCGGGGTCGAGCAGTGGATGGACTGGGCCAATTACGAAACCTCGATCTCGCTGCGCGGCGCCTTCCTCGGCGGCCAATTGGACGAGCCGCCCTGGAACAACCCGTGGTTCGTCGGTCAGGGCAGGGCGCAGATCACCAAAGAGGTCGGCCAGCTCGACGCCCATCTTGCCGAAACCGGGCCGTACATGACAGGCGACGCCTTCACCCTCGCCGACATTCCGATCGGGCTGGTCGTGAACCGCTGGTTCAACCTGACGTTCGACCGGCCCGATTACCCGAACGTCGCCCGCTACTACGAGACCCTGAGCGAGCGCCCCGCCTACCTGAAGCACGGACGCAACGGTCTGCCGTGAGCGCGCGGTCGGCTCCGGGTCCCGGCCCGTCCCCGGATCACGTCCGGGGCCGTCCGGGATGACGCTTAGCCGGGATGACGCTTAGCCGGGATGACGCTTAGCCGGGATGACGGGTGGAGTTAGAAGTCGGCAAATCTCCCGTCATCCCGGTGACCTCCGGGCTTGATCCGGAGGTCGGCCGGGACCCAGTCTCCAGCGCTGACAGCTCGCTCCCGACATTCGTCACTATGACGGGCTCACTAACCGCACAGCGCCACGATCTCCGCATGCAGCGCCGCCGGGACCGCCGCGCCCTCGGTCGCGGTCTTCGCCCGGTTCGCGTGGCGCCGGCTGGCCGGAAGACGGGTCCCCTCCTCGGCCAGGATCCGCTCGAACAGCAGCTCCGCATGGGCCGCCCAACGGTCCGGATCCCCAAGCCGACCGGGGTCGATGGCCAGCATGAACTCGCCGCCATTCGGCGGACCGCCGTCCTTGGGATCGGTCTCGAAGGCTTCGAAACTGAACTTGTCGCCGATCAGGGCACCCGCCAGAAGCTCCACCATGAGGGCGATGGACGCCCCCTTGTAGCCGCCGAAGGGAAGCTGCGCGCCGCCGTCGAGGATTGCCTTAGGGTCGGTCGTCTCCTTGCCGTCCTTGTCGATGCCGGTGCCCGGCGGCACGTCGTGACCGTCGCGGGCGGCGATCATGATCTCGCCGCGGGCCAGCGCCGAGGAGGCCTGGTCGAACACCATCGGCGCCTTGCCCGGCCGCGGCCAGCCGAAGGACATGGGATTGGTGCCGTAGATCGGCGTGCGGCCGCCCGGGTGGGTCACGTAGGGGAAGGCTGCGGTGAAAGCGAAGGCGCAGAGCCCGGCCTCGGCCAGCGGCTCGACCTCGTACCAGAGCGCCTGGAAATGGTGGATGTTGGTGATCGCCAGCGCCGCCACGCCCTGGGAGCGGGCGCGCTCGATCAACGGCTCGCGGCCGAGCTGCTGGGCGAGCGGGGCGAAACCGCCGTCGCCGGCGACCCGGAGCGCCGCCGGGGCCAAATCCTCCAGCGCCGGTTTGGCATGGCCGTTGGCCTTCCCGCTTTTCAGCGACTTGATATAGCCGGGCACCCGGAACAGGCCGTGGCTCTTCGCCCCGTCGCGCTCGGCGTTATGGATCACGTCCGCAACCGCCTCCGCATTGGCCCGGTCGCAGCCGTTGGCGAGGAAACAGCGGATGGTGAGATCGCGCACCTCATCCAGGGTCAGGGTGACGGTCGTGCTGTCGCCGCTGGACATGGGCGGACCTCCGTGTTGCCGGCAATCGGACGGTCGGCGCGGCGCCGACCGGACGCCAGCAAAGCAGAGCCGGCCGGCCGGCGGAACCCCTCGCGTTCCGCGCCCGCAGCCCCGCCGATACCCCTCCGCGCCGAGGGCCCGGGATCTAAGTGCGGAATCGGATGAGTTCGTTCTTGATGCGCCGATGCCGGTCCGCTATATCACGCCCTCGCCTCCCGGCGGGCCGTTCTGCGGCCCGTCCTCAGGTCCGGTCGGGGAGTAGCTCAGCCTGGTAGAGCACTGTCTTCGGGAGGCAGGGGCCGGAGGTTCGAATCCTCTCTCCCCGACCATTAACTTTCAACGTCCAAAATCCTGGACAGATGCTGCTTTTTCCTGGCGAAACGCAGGATTTTTCATATTGATTCCAGTGCCTTGTATAAATTTTAGACAAAAAGCGTATATGGGCAGGAGCGTTGTGCCGGCCCGAAAAATCGGCACGCGACTGACTACAAACCTACTACTTGGGTTCGTTCCAAAGTTACAACTCAAAAATCTGTTTGAAGCAATGGCTTACAGGGTCTTCAGCGATTTGGCTGTATAAACGCTCAAATCATTGAAATAACTTATAAATTTGAATTTGACGAACAGCTCTCTAAGGGGCTTTGACGGGTGTATTACCATACCAGCACCAACATTTGTGCCGCCGATGATGTATGAGCTACTCCCCGGAAGTTGGATGGTGACGGAAGCTGCAGTGTGAAGTCTGCTGGTCTTCGAGAGAGGAGATCAGAGATGTCGAGGCGCAAGCAGTACAAGTCGGATTTGAAGGCCCGTGTCGCCCTGGAGGCGTTGAAGGGCGAGCAGACGATCGCGGGGCTGGCGAGCCGGTTCGGCGTGCATCCGACGGTGATCCTCCAATGCAAGCGTGCCCTTTCGGACGGCGCCTCGGACATCTTCGTCGAGCGGCTCTGGCGCTCCCTCAAATACGAGGGCGTCTACCTGGACGCCTGGAGCGGCGGCAGCGGGGCCCGCCACGGCATCGCCGCATGGATCGACTTCTACAACCGGCGCCGGCCCCACACGGCCCTTGCCGGGCGAACACCCGACGCCGTCTACTGAAACCATCGAACCCTGGAGAAACCCGAGCAGCGGACCACGGCTGCAGCTTAAATCAGCCCCAAATCCGTCCAACTTCCGGCGAGTTGCTCACAGTCCCCAATGACTGGTCCGGTTTCAGAGTTAGTGTACGGTCGGCTCTTCGGCCAAGCCGAACGCACGCCACAGATCCAGCAACATGCAAGGTCGAGTTAGCCGGACGGTTACGAACGTCCCAGCCTTCAGCCGCTTCCTTTATCGATATCGCAACCTCGTTGAGCGCTTCTTCAGTAAACGCAAACACTTCAGAGCCGTCACCATACTACGAAAAGCACCACGCTAACTACCTCGCGCTCATGAAATCAGCACACGCTGCCAGCCCGTGATGCTGATGATGGCCCGGAAACTCCAGCCTCAGACGGGGGCACGTTCGTTAGCACTCCAGCGACCAAGCCGGGACCGACGATCTCAGCGCTGGAATCCCGCTCGCTTGTTTGCGAACTCTCCTGTCCATTTCGGCACCAATTGCTCGGCAAGCTTAAGGTCATTTCTAACTCCGATATCGATGAAGTGGCCGTCTGCTACATGCGCGTAAAGGCAAGAATTGGCCGCAAGGATCGGAAAAATATCGTGCTCTAGACTTGAAACGCCGGACGGAATGATCTCTGTGATACAGTTCCGCATCCAGTACAATCCGGCATTTACCAGGGCAGGGCCTGCCTTCTCGTGAAGTTGGCTGAAAGCTTTGACCGTACCGTCAACGACCGTCACCAAACCGTATCTGTTGGCATCAGCCACTTGGCGCAGAGCCATAATCGCCAGTGCATCGTTCTTCGAGTCGTCGACCATAGATCTCCACGGAATGTCGAAGAGGCTGTCGCCATTCATGAGAAAAAAATTCGCATCCAGCAACGGGCGAGCATGCCTCAATGCGCCGGCGGTTCCGAGCGGCGTGGGCTCGATCGAAACGTCAAAGGTCAGTTCCGGTAAGCGCCGTGCTGCCTCTTCCGCGAATGCGACCACCTGATCGGACAGATAGCCAGAGAGTAGGAGGATACGGGAAATTCCATTGGCGCGGCAGCGCCAGACCAAGTGCTCTAGAAAAGGAACGCCACCCACGCTGATCAGCGGCTTCGGCTGAGTCGCGGTGAGACTTCCGAGCCGTCTACCTTCCCCTCCGACGAGAATCACAGCCTGCTGCGTTCTACTAGCAAGATCGATCATCGGAGCAGGTGGATGTTGCCGTATGTCGTGACAACGTCCCTCCAGTACTCTAGGAGGTCCGAGATAGTCTTCTCGTAGGGGATTTCCGGTTGCCATCCAGTGTGCGCCTGGAACTTTCGAGTGTCAGGGACCTGAAGATCGGCATCGATCGGACGAAGACGGGTTGCGTCGACCTGAACCTGGATTCTGTCTTTCATCGGCGACATGTCGATAATGTCCTGCAGGACATCTGCAATCGTGCAAACGTGAGTCCCACCGATATTGAAGACGGCACCGGCAATCGGGTTCACGGTCACCAGCATGTAATAGGCCCTCACCGCATCGCGGACGTCGGCGATCGTACGCAGCGACTTAAGGTTGCCGACCCGCACCACGGGATCCATCAACCCAGCCTCAATCATCGCGACCTGCTTGGCGAATGTTGATTCTGCGAATACATCTCCGCGTCGCGGTCCGGTGTGGGTAAACATGCGTGTGGTCAGCGTTGTCATGCCGTAGGCTTCGGCGTAGTAACGACCAACCAGCTCGGTGCCAACCTTTGAGATTGCATATGGAGAGGCGGGATGAAAAGCGCACTCTTCGTTGATCGGTAGCTGCTCCCTACTCACCCGACCGAAGACTTCGGAGGAAGAACAGACGTGTGTCACCGCGTCGGGCGCATGACGCCGTAGCGCCTCCAGGAGATGCGTCGTTCCGTTGATGTTTGTCTCATAGGTATCGATCGGAGCGTCGAAGCTTGTCTTCGGAAAACTCTGAGCCGCGAGATGGAACACAATGTCGGGCTTGGCTTCGACGACACAGTTCTCCATGGAGTGGGCGTCACGCAGATCGCCGTAATGCAGAAACACCCTATCCCGGCGATTAACTCGATCGACCATCCCGGCGATATTGTTGAGCGGGCTGCGCCAGCGATACAGACCGTGGATCTCCCAATCGGTCTCCGCCAGCAGGAAATCGGCTAAATGGGAGCCCACCATGCCGGTGATCCCGGTGATAAGTGCGCGGGTCATCGCGTCGCACCTCGGGCATCAGTTCTCATTCAAGAAGGCTTCGATCGTTTCAAGGATATAGGCACGAGAGCCCTCGTCGATGGCCTGGTGGTTTCCGAATGCGAAGCCGCGCGCCATGACAGCATCGGCATTCTTCAGATCGCCAACCGTTCGGTGGGCAAACAACTCCATCGCCGGCTGGCGAGCGATGTTACCGGCGATAATGGGTCGGGTCTCGATCCCGGCGTTATTCAGATGCCTACAGATGTCAACGACTCCGAACCCGGCGTCCTCTCTTAGTACGACAGGAAACCCGAACCAGGAATGGTAGCCCTTGGGTGTCTCGACCTGGAACGACAGCCGAGTGGAGAAACGATCAAGTTCGGATTGGAACCAAGCTGCGTTCGCCCGTCGCGTCTCGACGAACCCGTCAAGCTTGGGAAGCTGCACTGAGCCCATCGCGGCCTGAACCTCCGTCGCCCTGAGATTGTATCCCGCATTGACGAAGAGGAAACGTGGGTCGATCTCCGGATACCTTTCCAACCAAGCGTTCCGGTCCTCGACTTCGCGGACCCACCCGTGAGCCCGAAGAATACGTGAGAGTTCGGCAAACTCCGTATCGTTCGTCACGCATATCCCGCCTTCAAGGGTGGTGATATGGTGCGAGAAGTAGAAGCTGAACGTGCCAACTGAGCCAAACTGTCCGACAGCCTTTCCGTCGTAGCTGGCGCCCAGCGCTTCACAGCAATCCTCGATCAGGGCGAGGTCATGCCGGCGACAAATGTCTGTAATGGCATCCATGTCGCATGGATTGCCATAGACGGGGACGATCATTACCGCACGCGTCTTCGGACTAACTGCGGCTTCGATCTGGTCCGGCGCAATGTTCAGCGTATCAGGGTCGATGTCGACGATTACTGGGGTGAGGCCCATCTGAACGACAGGCCAGACTGTCGTCGACCAGGACAAGGCTGGGACGATGACTTCGTCGCCCGGCATGAGACGTTTCGAGTATGCAGGATTCGCCAGCGTGGCAAGCGCCAGGAGGTTCGCCGACGACCCCGAGTTCACCATTACGCCATGCTTGAAGTCGAACTTGTCGGCGAACTCACGCTCGAACCGCCGCACTTTGGGTCCCATCGTCACCCTTGTGGTTACAAGGCACTCCAAAGCCGCATTGATCTCCTCCGCGCCGAAGGTCGGCTCATGGAGGCGAACAACGGGATCAGAGCTCTTGAAGCGGTGGTCCATCTCTGCGGCGCAATAGGCATTGACCGCTGTCTTGATGGCTTCGAAAAGGGTCTGGTTCATGGTTGGCAATTGCATGCTGGAGATGTAGGGAGCGGATCATACGACTATAGTTTCATGGAGAAGCGTAGATCACTGTACTGCCCAGCATGTCGATGTCCACCGGAACCTCGGTCAGCCCCCGGAGGCTCTCCCGAATGGCTCCGTGGGACTGCGGCGGGGCGATGAAGAGCATGAAACCGCCGCCTCCAGCTCCAAGCAGCTTGCCACCGACGGCACCCGAACTACGGGCCTGCTCGTAAATGCTGTCGACAGCCTCCGTCGTAACGCCGTCGGCGAGGCCTCGCTTGACAAGCCAGCTCTCGTGTAGCATCCGGCCGATCTCACTAATCGGCTGGTCGGTCAGAAGAACTCTTTCGGCTTCGTCGACCATAGCGCCGACTTGGCGAAGACCAGCTTCACAATTCTTAATGTTCGCGATCTGCTCCCGCGCGATGGTTTCCGCCGTTCTGCTGGTCCCAGTGTAGAATAGAAGCAGAGAGTTCTTGAGTTCGCGCCAGCGGTGTTCCGGCAACGTGATCGGCCGTATAGTAATCGTGCCGTCCCGATCAAACCGTATGCGGTTGAAGCCGCCATGGGCGGCCCAAGTCTGGTCCTGACTGCCCACAACCTCTCCGATCACGTGCTGCTCAATCCTGATGGCCTCGAGAGCTAGTTCCTCCTTGGACAGATAACGCCCGCCGAGGGCCCATATTGCGTTCAGCAGACCTACGGTAAACGCGGAACTCGATCCCAGGCCGCTTCGTGCAGGCAGATCGCCATCATAGTGCACTTCCAACCCGTCTCGAACGCCGGCTTCGGACAGGACGGCGCGGACAGCAGGATGCTTTATTTCCGCAACTTGACTGACGAGTTCGATCTGCGAATAGACGATTCGATGGCGGTGCGAAAAGAAGGGCGGCAGCGAGCGGACGGTTATGTAAGTGTAGTGCCTCAATGCAAATCCGAGCACCGATCCACCGTTCTCCAGATACCAATCAGGATAATCCGTACCTCCGCCAAAAAGCGAGACACGGTATGGTGTCCTCGTGATGATCATTCAGGACTTCCTCCAGGAATCGGGGCTGTTATACAGAGGGGGCACTTGATGCGCCACCGGTTCCGCCAAATCGGAACCACAGCGGGTGGGTGGAGATTCAGGACGGGAGAATCGACATGGACCGGTCCAGGATCTGGGTCTGTGGCCATAGTGGGATGGTGGGTGGAGCGGTCTCGGCCAGATTGCGGAGACTTGGTCATGAAGTGCTTACAGCCGATAGAAAAGACCTAGACCTGCGCCGCCAGTCGGACGTCGAAGCCTGGGTCTGCGATGCCAAACCGGACCAAGTGATTGTCGCGGCCGGCACCGTCGGAGGTATCGCCGCGAACCAGAGTAGGCCGGCGGAGTTTCTCTATGACAACCTGATGATCGCCACGAATGTCATCGAGGCAGCGCGGAAGTACGACTGCTCCAAGCTGGTCTACCTAGGCGCTTCTTGTATCTATCCAAGAGATGCTGACCAGCCAATCCGCGAGGAGGCGCTGCTGACCGGCCCGTTGGAGCCGACGAATGAGGGCTACGCGGTTGCCAAAATCGCAGGAGTGGAACTCTGCCGGTTCTACCGCGAGCAGTACGCAATGAACTGCGTCTCGGTCGTGCCACCGAATCTCTACGGACCAGGCCAGCATGTCGGTGGGCCCGACGCCCATGTCTGCGGAGCGCTCATGGCTCGGCTGCATGCGGCTGTCGAGCAGGGGCAGGAAGAGGTGGTGATCTGGGGGACGGGCGCGCCGACCCGGGAATTTCTCTACATCGAAGACTTAGTCGACGGGCTCATCTTCTTGCTTAAACGCTACGCGGGCGGAGGGCCTATCAACCTCGGCTACGGCTCCGAAATAAGCATAGCTGACCTCGCGCGAGAGATCGCAACCGTCGTGGGCTTCCGAGGGCGGTTCAGATTTGATACTTCGAAGCCAGACGGGATGATGCGCAAGTCCCTCGATGGTAGCCAAGTCGCCGACATGGGGTGGCGCCCAAAGACCGGACTTCGGAAAGGACTCCAGCGGACATATGAGTGGTATCTTGAACAGGCCCCCGGAAATCGAGAGAGAGAAATCACCGCAAGAATTTGTGAGAATTGTGATGCTCTCCAGAATACTCCCTCTTAGCGTCATGAATATTTGAAATCTGTATGGCGCGCCGTCATATCTTGGACGATTGTCGCCGCGTACTGAATTAATAAAGGGACTTCTCCAGCATGAAACGGATTGATCTCTCGAGTGCAGACCTCGGCTATGCTGGCTTGGTTCGTTATAGAAGCGAATTGCGAAACTTAGTCGGAAAACGAAAGGCTGTTGAGTTGCTCCGCCATAAATTACGGGGCACGAAGAAAATGGACGACCCAGGTTTCGAGTTCCCCGATCTGACGATCGGTATCACCGCATTCAATCGGCCAATTTATTTAAAATCATGCTTATACTACATTGTTGAATATTTTCCCGGCGCCACCGTCATTATTGCCGACGCAAGCAGCTCCGAAAACAAGGCCTTTCACCAAGCCACGATCGCCAAACTTTCCGCCAATAGCCGGAACGTTGTGTTCCGTTTCAAGGCCTTCGACGAGGACGCGCCACACCTCGAACCGGTCCTCTACCTAGCAGAAGAAACCAAGACCGAATTTTTCGTGAAATGGGACGACGATGACTTCTACAACCCGCTGGCATTGAGAGAAGCGATCTCGACGATGGGGAATGACGAGTCGATTGTCTCCATGACCGGCCCATCGGTGAATCTGACGACAGAAGGTAGCGACAAGATCATCGTCACCGGCCACGCGACGACAAGCATCAAAGACTGGAATATCATTGAACGGTTGATATTCCTCGGGCTCACGGCGACGCAGTGCTGGAACAACCTATTTCGAACCGAAGCGTTCCGGCAGAGCGTCGAGAGCATCATGTACCTCAAGCGTACCGATCTCGATCAACTCTGGGACCATGCCCTGACCGTAGAAATTGCTCTCCGAGGTCGGAGCGAAAAAACGGAAACGCTGTTCATGGCACGCCGAGCTGGCGGAAATCGGACTTCCGAGAACAAGATGTTTCGCGGCCGGGATCTCCTGTACAAACTCATCGATCCCAATCGGTCCGGGGATTATACACTGTTTCGTCAGAAGGTGGGTGAAAGCCTCCGACGGACATTCGGACCTGGGAACGAAGACACCGCTAGAGAAGCGTTGGACGAAGTCTGCAAATCCCTGATAATGGCGTCCTGCGGAAACGAGCTTCTGTATCGGAACGTTTCTAGGGATTTCCTCACCACACATACCGAAAACGAAGCTTGGTTCCAGATTGCTCAAAAGAACTCGCAGGCTCTTGCGTTCATCAATACAGCTGTTTCCGTAGTCGACGAGACCGACTGAAAAGAAACGATCCGCGTCACGCCGTTACCCGGCCGGACGATTTTCCCGCCACCACTTGATGGTGCGCAGAATGCCCTCGTCCAGCTCGATCTTAGGGGACCAAGAATACATCGTAGCCGCCTTCTCGTACCCAAGGCTGATCGAGGTCGGGATCGTCGGTTTCGTCGTATCGAATTCAATCTTGAGCGGTCGCCCCGCGGCGTCGATGATCCGTCGAACGAGATCGCTGATCCGCACCGCTTCACCGGAGCCGGCGCAGACAAGATCGAAGGAAGCGCTTTGTCGCTCGATCATCGAGCGGACAAGGTCAACGAGGTCGTCGACGTAAATCAGATCGCGCGCTTCGCTCCCGTCGCCCCAAACGATAACACGGTCGGTTGCGGTCAGAACCTTGGTGACGGTCGCGCCGAAGACATGGCTACGGTCCAGGTCGAACTTGTCGTGAGGACCGTAGACGTTCGTGTGGCGGATCACCGACACCTGCATGCGGCCGAGTGATGCAAAGAACTCCCCCATCTTCTCAAAATAGATCTTGTTCCAGGCGCCCCCAAAATACCTTTGGGTTATCGGCGCGTTGGCGTCGAAACTCTCTTCATCGTGTGGCTCGTCCCTGCTCTCGTACATGATCGAGCAGCTGAAGGTCACCAGATGCCGGACGCCCTGATCAAATGCGGCGCGCAATACCTGACTTTGGATAATCGCTGTGTCGGTTATATGAATATGCGGCCGCGCAAATATATCACCGGCACCAGAGGTGGTAGCGGCCGCTTGAATGACGATGTCCGCCCCCTCGATGGCTCTGGCAGCATCCTCGGCTCTCGTCAGATCGGCCCGGATCCAGTCGACCCCTGGGTGTTCGTAAGGCGGGCGGCGATGAAAGACTCCGCGAACGGAATAGCCCGGCAGTGCGGCGAACCGCTCGACGCAGTTCCGACCGATAAATCCGGTGGCGCCGCAGACGACGACGGTGGGGTGGGCATCGGCGCCGCTCATCCTATCGTCCTCCGGAAATCGGCACGACGGCGCCGCTCACATAGCTCGCTTCGTCCGACAGCAGCCAGAGAACCGTCGCGGCCGCCTCGACAGTCGTTCCGAGCCGTCCCATAGGGAGAGTCCTCTTCAGCCCCTCCAGCACCTCTTCACCTTCGGCGGCGAGCGCATCGGTCAGGATTGTACCGGGGCTGACCGCGTTGACGCGAATGCCGAGTGGCGCCAACTCGCGCGCCGTAGACACCGTCAGCATGGACAGGGCGGCCTTGGTCGCAGCATACACTGCGAGCCGGTTGCCGCCGAACCGTGCAGCCTCTGAGCTGACGTTTACGATGGCGCCAACGCCCGTCTCCCTAAACTGGGCGATGGCACGGCGCATACACCGCATAGCGCCCGTGAAATTGACGCTTACCAGCCGATCGATGTCGTCGTCATCCATGGTCGAGAAATCCTGCCGTGACGGGATTTCGCCGGCGTTGTTGACCAGCGCGGTGAGTGGGCCAAGTCGCTCCGCAGTCTCGGCAAACAACCTGTCAACGGATTGCGGATCGCCAATATCCGCCTGGACCGCGACCGCCGTTCCGCCATTCGACCGAATGGCTTCCACCACCGCTTCAGCTTGATCCTGAGCTCTGAGGTAGTTGACGCATACGGCGTAGCCGCGCCGTCCCGCATGCTCGGCGATTGCACGGCCGATGCCGCGGCTAGCGCCGGTGACAAGAAGGACCGGTTGTCGGACGAAGGAACTGCACATGTAACGGACTCCGACTGTCAGCCCCGTACAAAGAATTCGTTGCACGCATAAATCCGCATGATGGTGCCGCGCGTCTCTTCTGGCAACGCTCCGAGCCGGCCAGCGAGCGCATGGGCTTCGACTTCCCTGGCTGTCAGCGCGCCGGGAAGCACGCAGGACACGGCCGGAAAAGACAGGCAGAACCGGAGAGCGGCGACCGTTGCCTCGTCTCCCGGCGCCGCCCCCACCGCCGCCATCATCTTCCGGGCCCCGTCGGCCCATTTCGCCCGCTGGGTTCGGGACCAGCCACGGCGGTGGTCCCCTTCGACGAAGTCCGTATCCTCGTTGACCAGGCCAGTGAGAAATCCAAAACACAGCGGCGTACGGGCGACGATCCCGATCCCCTCCCGAAACGCCAGATCGAGCAGCCCGGTCTGCACGGCTCGCTGGTCGAGCATATTCAGATTGACCTGAAAAAGGTCGACCCGGCGATGTCGCAGGAACTCGAGCGCGTCCGCTGGCGCCTTGCAAGAGATCCCCCAAGTCCCGATCACGCCGTCGGTGACGAGGCTGTCGAGCGTGTCGAATGTCGGCCCCGATTCAGCGAGAGCCTTTGCGGATGGACTGTGCAGGAACAGCACGTCGAGGTGGTCGGTGCCAAGCCGCTCCAACGTTCCGCGCAGGGAAGCGCGGATCGCTGCGGCTGAGAAATCCTGCGCGTCGCGCCAGGACGCGATACCGACCTTGCTGGAAATCACGGAGCCGGCCCGCTTGGCGCCGAGGGCCCGGCCGATCAGCCGTTCGCTATGGCCGTCGCCATATGCGGGCGAGGTGTCGAAGAAACTAATTCCCAGCTCGTGCGCACGTTGCAGGGCGGAGATGGAAATGCTGTCGTCCGTGGCGCCATAGGATGTGTTACCCGGTGTTGCTCCGCCGACCCCCCAGGTACCAAAACCTACGACGCCGACTTCCGGGCCACCTCGATACAGCGGTCGACGCAAGATCGCCGGGTAGTCTCGTTCAGAAATGCCCGGCAAGCTGCCTCTCGACGACCTGGTTCGTATAAAGGTAGGCACCCTTCTTGTTGCCCCACCAAACGACCTCGCGGCACCACGCCTGGAAGTCGTCGTAGGCTTTGCTAGACCGGTCGATCCGAACCGTCTGATCAGTGCGTTTCAGGGCTACGGCCTCACCGGTTCGGATCCCTTGATAGAACTCCATGATGTTGAAGCCGACATCGACCTCAATGTCCTGAAGTCGGCCCGGTTGCTTCAGCAGCGCCCGGTTCAATCGTATGGCATCGCGCACAGGCGCGAGGTCCCGGTTCGGCGCCGTCGCGCGGACCGTACCGAGAACTATGTCCTCGGCCTCTTTGTAGAAATCGGGGATCCGGTCCTCGGCGGCGAGGCGGATATAGGACATCTCATCCTGCGGCCAGTGGATGCGGAGCCAGTCGGCAGAGTAGTCGAACTCAGTACCCCCGCCCTGAACGACCTCCGCCTGCTGCAGGAAGTAGTCCCGGATTCCGGCTACCAGCGGATGACGGTCGCGGGTGACCGACATGAACGCGTCGAACAACGCACGGTACGGCACGCCAGCGGTCTCGTGGGCGAGGATGAACGGAATCTGCATGAGCTTATCGAAATGCAACAGGGCTATCATCCAACATACAGCCCGCGAGCGACGCCAATCAGCTGGCGGCATCGTCGCCGTTGCGACGACGAGTTGCTGGTATTCCGGCACGTCGTCTTCCAGAACAACCTTCTCGCCATGGATGTTTATGATGCGGGATCGCACCGTTTGAAGCCCGTGCTGTGCCTGATAGGCCGGGTCACCCATCTCGGCGTTCGGGAGGATCGAGAGGTTGTTGAACTGAATTCGATTGTGCTGGCCGCTGCAAATCAGCTGGTCCACGCCATCCAGCAGCGTATCGTAGGTTTCGCCAGGCATCCCGAGAATGATGTCCGAGAAGGTCTCCACGTTGTCGCGAGTGAACCGCTTCTGCAGGTCGAAATAGGTATCCAGCGAGATGTTGTCCCGCTTGATCTTCACCAGAGTCTCCGAATTGAGCGACTGCATCGACAGCGCCACGCCTTTGTTCAGGCCGGCATCGGACAGGATCTTCTGCGTCTGATAGGCGCGGTCGGTAGCGTTCTTGGTGTTCTGGACGGACAGCGCCATCGGATAGCCGGTCTTGCGCTTCACCTCGGCGACATAGCGAGCCAGGGTTAGGTCTCGCTTCTTGATACCGAAATTGGCGTCGCAGCAGAAAATGAACTCGACCTTGTGTTCGGCGAACCATTCGACCTCGCGGTTCAGCCGCTCCTCCTCGAATACAGCCACCCTATCGGCGACTGCCGAACCCCAATCGCAGAAGGCACATTTGAACGGGCACCCGCGGTTGGTTTCCCAGAGTCCGATCCACTTCTCATCCGGGTTGGCACGCATCACCGGCACGAAAGTTCCGTCAAGAAACGGGGAGGGCACCTCCGAAAGGTTCCGGAACCGAACGCGTTTCGGCGTGCGAACGACGGTCCCGTCGGTCGCTCGATAGCTCACGCCACGGATCTCTGACCAGTCCCGCGTTCCGGTGGCCTCCAACACCTCAGTGAAGGTCTGCTCCCCTTCGCCGTGGACGGTGAGGTCAATGAAGTCATGCTGGGTCAGGAAATCCGACGGGTCGTCGGGCACGTGCGGTCCGCCAAAGACTATCAGGACGCGGTCGTCGAGCCTCCGAAGGCGGCGAGCGATCTCCAGCGAAATCTCGAAATTCCAGACATAAGCGCTGAACCCGACTATGTCGCAGCCAACCAGACCTTCGACGGCCTTGCCGATCGCCGTGCGCTTGTAGATCGGCACTCTGAATTGGAACCGCTCGGGATTGGACAATTTCCGACGAGCATAAGCCTCCAGCATCCCGACCGAGTACGGGAGATAGTTCTGGCCGGAGAAGCTGTTGTTGATCTGCACAAGTCCGACAACCGTGCGATCTTCAGCGATCTGGGATTGCGTCATTTCGCTTCCATGCTCTCGGCGCCGCGCCGGCCGGCCTGCGCTCGCTATGCGAGCACCGACTCCCGTCGATTCTTTCCGATCATCGCCTTTGCCTCATCTGCAATCCGCTCCGCATTCGGCGTATGGTTCTCAAGATGCGGCGCCACCCCTGAAGACCTGTCTTCCATTCCAATAGCCTTCACAGGCACGCCGCTTTCCAGCATCAGATTATAGGCGACCGACTCCGATGCACCACAGATGGTGAACGCCGAGTCGCACACAAGCCCCCGGCCGGATTGCTTGAGTGCACGTCGTGCCGCATCGGATACTGAAAAAGGTTTAAGCCATACGACGTGGATCAAATTCGCAGCCACGCCTTGCTCGGACAAGAGCGCCAGAGCTTTTTCCGCCTCGAATCGAGCGG
The DNA here is from genome assembly GCA_048983575.1 of Thalassobaculum sp. Lineage (GTDB taxonomy): Bacteria > Pseudomonadota > Alphaproteobacteria > Thalassobaculales > Thalassobaculaceae > Thalassobaculum. Next base: position 4,583,976 of record JBLZTD010000001.1, read on the forward strand.
CTGAAACGGCGAAGATCGTCACCTCAGCGTCGTCTCGAATCACGTCAGAGCGATCTTCGGTCTCTCCGTAGCTGTTGCGATGCTCGCTGACCAGCATCGGGTCGTCATGGTCCATGTAGTGGGACCAGACCGCCTCGTACTCGCCGGGGGTCATCGGCGCCGTCACCGTCATCCCTGGCATGTGCATGAACAGACTATGAAAGCAGTTGGTGTGCAGCGGCCCGGAACCACCTCCTTCCGATGCGATCGCCCGGACGAATACCGGGGCGCCGTATCCGAACATCTCTTTAGACTTCGCAGCGTAGTTCACAATCGGACTCGCGTTGAGCCACAGGAAGCTCTGAAAGCGGATCAAGAAAATCGGACGCCGTCCCATGATGGCCGCACCGACGGCGATCCCTGCACCGGCGATATCTGTCATGGGGAGCTCGTGAATCCCTTTGGTCTGTTCAGGGACCGTGTTCTGAACCCAGCCAACCGCCGTGAGGCACTGTCCTAGAACCATGCCGTCATTGGCATCGATATGTTCCCGGGTCAGCTCTCGGATCGTATCCGCAACCGTTCGCGCCATAGGTCTGCCATCTTGGTTTCAATCTCGGTATCGATCGCGATCATTTCGCGTGCGAGTTGGAGGGATTCCATTTGCGTGCGCACCAGGTTCCAGCGATCCCACTCCGGCGGACCGTCCCGGCCACTACCGACATGCCAGAGTTCACGGCAGGTGCGGATATTGATCAGCGCGGGTAGACTGTCGGCCAGTTCGCGGCACCAGAAATCGACCAGCCAGGGATCATCCGCGATGTCGACGGACCGGATTCCCATGCTTTCCGCCACATCGGTGATCTCCCACGTCCGTCGGTCGGCGGTCGGGGTGAGAACCGACAGATCGTTGTCGTCACAGATGAAAAGGATCGGGAGCTTGCGCGATCCCGCATGTCCCAGAGCCGCGAGCACGTAGTCCTCTTCCGCGGCACCGTCACCGAAATAGCAGACGACCTTCTCTCCAGACTGCACGCTCATGGCGACACCACAGGCGACCGGCACCTGATCACCGATCAACCCATTATGCCCGATAATCCGGTTCTCGAAATCCTGAACGGGCGGGGATCCGCCCATTCCTCGGTTGCTGCCGCTCGGCATACCCAGCAGTTCATCTACCAAACTCACGGGGTTTCCACCGAAGGCAAGGTAGATCCCGTGACCCCGGTGCTGACCGAGAACGTAAGATCCTTTGAGCGACATCGACGGTGCAACGGCGATCGCTTCCTGACCGACGCAGAGATACATGAAGGCGCTGATGTCACGGTCCCGATGAGCGTTCCGCACCTGGAGTTCGAAGGTCCGCACCGTTTTGTACCGGCGATACATCTCGAGTGACCATTCCCGATCCGCCAGGCTGGCCAAGCCTTCGATCGCCCCTAGGTCCGGGCGGCGTTTCCCGCTGCCGCGCGCCTCGTCTTTCATAGACACTTCTACTCCACCGGTGGAGCCTCCAAGTGACACACTGCCGCTAGTAAGCACACCGGTATTTGCCTATGCAACTTCTATCGAGCCGTGTTCTGGGGATGCGGCGGACTCGTGGTCTGCCGGTCTATATCGGCTACCGACAGACCGAAATCGGCGAACCGCTGCTCCCAGACGGGTGACTCCCTAACAAGCCTTTTCAGTGATGCAGTGACATCGGTCGACGCTCCGCCAAGACTATGTCGCTGGAGCTGTCCGAGAAAGTAATGCGCCAACGCGTCGTTCGGGGCGATGACGTTCACGATGTGCTCCAGATACAACCGGAACTGACGCAATTTCTCTGGACGCTCTTCTTTCAGGATCTTGTAGTAGTTCAGGTGAAAATTCATGAACGCCCAAACGTGCTCGTAAAGACCCTTTGGCACTTCGGCATCGAGATCGCTCAGATCGAAGACATGCTTGAAATCTCGGTCCTGCATATCCCGCCCCTTGTGGATCATCTGGGCGCCACGCCCGTAGGTTCCAGACGAATAGCGGACGTTGCGGAAATCCTCGATATCGATCAGGCCTTCTTCGATCATCTGGTCGAAGATCGGTGTGTTGGGCAACGGTTGCAGGACCTGAATTTGATGCCAGTCCAATCCCATCTGCGATGACACCTCGAACGTGTCGAGCATCTGACGAAAGGTTTCATGCGGAAAACCGATGATCAGGAAGACCCGCGTAAAGATCTTCGGATATCGGCGTAGCACCTCGGCGGCGCGCAGCAGGGTGTCGACCGACGCAGGTTTCTTGATCTGACGCAAGATCTCCGGATTGCCGGACTCCATCCCGATATTAAGGCCGATGCAACCGCTCTCGACAGCAGCTGAGATGACTTCGTCCGTACACGATGCGGCAAGGACCCCATTCGTGCAGTCCCAGGTGATGCCGATATTCCGGCGAACCATCTCGTCGAACAGCGCCAATGACTGATTGCGGTCGTAGAGGAAGTCATCGTCCAGCCACATGATGTGACTTACGCCATACTGATCCCGTAGCGCTTCCAGTTCATCGACGACAGATCCCACTGGCCTGCGCCGGACACCGACACCGTTGAAATTGCGGACACTGCAGAACGTGCACTGGGCCCTGCAGCCCCGGTTCGACAGAACCGTCGAGACCACGGCTTCGCGAGGTTTCAGAAAACTGTAGGAGCCGACTTTGCCCCATTTGGAAAGCTCATACGGTGGCGAGAGGTCGTGCGCCGGGATCTCGACCATGTCCGTTGGCTGTGGCGGGACGCGATCCGACACGGCAATCACCTCATCGCCGTCACGTAGGGCGACCTGGCGGAGATCGACGACCGGTCGGTTCCCGTTCACAACTTCCACAAAACGCGGGAAGGCGACATCGCACTCGTAGGAAAAGAACAAATCGACCGCCCCGAGCTCTTCCAAGAACCGGTTGCGCGTCGTCGCCGACGCGAAAGCGTTCGTCACGTGCACTCCGCCGATCGAGATTGGCACGCCGGGGCACACCGACCGCAGCCGGTCGCAGACTTGGCGAAGCGACACGTGGGTCTGGGTGAACATGCATGTCACCCCGATCAGGTCGTAACTACCGGCCTCGATCTCCGCATCGAGCGCGGACTGCCAAGCGGCGTCGAAATCAAAGGCTTCCGGCGTTTCGCAAAGTTGTGCTGCGCGTAGCGTCGCCATATTAAGGTTAACTAGACTGACGTCGATGCCGAGCTGCCGTAACCCGGTAGCGAGCACAATCAGGCCATAAGGCGTGTAGTTTGGGTAACGCCCGCGCCGGCAGGTTTCGAAACTGAACAGCGACGCATCGACGTCAGGCGGCGTCACCAGGAGCACGCGGCGCACCTGCCGGGACCCGAACAGACGGTGGAGCGCCGAGCGGGCGTGCGTCGCCCAGAAGGGTTCCTCGACGTCGGGGCGAGACAAACGAAGTCCGGCTTCATTGTTCAGCAAAACGTTACCTTCGGATACATGATCGTAAACCATTACGTGGGGCCAAGAGTGGATGGATATCCTCTTCCCACCGCCCCTCTCTTCTCTTCGGTCACCAATCTCTGGTATCAGTCGTAGAGCGGGGTACAAACTAGACGAGACATATGCGCCCCACAAGGATGCGCCTAGGCTCTGTACCCATACAGGGATTCCCGAAGCGAACGGAAGATGATTGAACCTCCTGATAGGAGGTGGCCATGGCTCGTTTCGATCTCAGTGACGCGGAGTGGCCCATCATCGCGCCTCTCCTGCCCATCCGCCTCGCACTGACACCTGGCCAGGCCTCCGACAAGGACGCCGCGCTTGCGTTGATCGCCAGCCTCAACAGGACGCAGGGCCTGGTCGCCGACCGAGGCTACGACGCGACGTACATCCTTGATGCCGCCCAAGCCCGCGGAGCCGTAGCCCACATCCCCACCCAACGCGACCGCAAGCTCGCCCGGAACTTTCTCGCCGCCGTGACGCTCGCGTCAATCAGACTGTGGACCCGAACTTATGAGTCCAATACCTAGAAAATTTCAACAGCTGGATCTTCGAAAATTCGGGAATAGCGAGGTTCAGAATAGAAAAGCTCGATGTCCCGACTGATGTCGTCAGGCACCTGCTGCCGCCCCATGCCGGAACCCACATTGCCTACATGGCTCTTAATTCTGCCCTTGGAGTTTGCACGCTGATCGTTGGCCAACGCCCGTCCGTGGGTCAACTCAAACTCTCTAACCCGGTCGGGGGATGTCAGAGTCAGGGCCTCTGAAACATGCTGCCTGAGTAATTCAGCCGTGTCCGATTTTACCGCCATTTCCAGGATACAGGGAAACCCTTGCTCCGGATTGGCGACGAGTAGGTCATAGTTCACGAACACAAACGGGAAGTCCAAGAATTCAATGCTCTCTACGACCTGGATAACCCAGGCCTTATGCATCCTCCAGGCGAAATCGATCAGTGACTCCGGTCTCGTCATCCCCGGGTTTCTTCGGTAATTCTGCAATGCCCTGGCTGCAGAAACGATCTGGTCGTACGGATTGCGGATTTGAAAAACAAAAAGGTTGGGGTTCTTCGACGGCGTCGATATTTGGTTGGTTCGCTTGGGAAAACGGGCCGAAAACGCCCGTTCGTGCATTAGAGGCGCCTCATGATAGTTGAAGAGCGCCCCGAACCGACGGGACTGTCCGGCGACCAGCTGTTCAAGCTCGGGGGCGCAGAACGGACTGAGCACCCGATGGCTGACGGAGCAATCTAGACCGAAGCCATCGAGAGAGCCATCGATTAGGCCTAACTCGAAATCGTCGAGCGCGAAGGTCTGCCCCTGGCACAGCCTGTCGAGAGCACGAATGGTGTGGGAAACGAAGTTAGTTCCGCTCCTCTGAAGGCAGCTCCAGCGAATGCTCCTGATTCCCGTGCCGGAAGCCGGGAGACAAAATAGCCTATTGCTGATCAATTTGCTGCCCTTTCCAGAGTACCGCGGACCCTGGGCCTGACGGATGAGAAAGCGGACTATAAAAGGAATACGGCGCGCCTCAGTCAATCATAGAATCCTGGGCGATCAAGACAGCCTGATTGACTGGTGCAGACGCTGCTTGCCTGCCAGTCAAACCGCTTGTCCACTGCGCAAACGATCGAATACGGTGCAGGGGCGTAGCGCGCGCGTTCAGAACATGGAGCTTTTCAATTGAAGTCGCTTGCCAATATCGAACCATTATCCGAGACGGATCTGTCCATTCGGAAGGAGATTCTGAACTGGCGTGAAAGCGTGATAGATCAAATTGATCCGCCGATGCTCACCAATGAATGGCGCATCATGTCGGAGAGGGACGAAGGAATTTTCAATACTAGCTCCGGAGCCATTGATATTGTCCGAAAAAAACTGAAATCAGTTGACTTCTCCCTTTTGCAGCTGAGTTCAGAGAATAAAGAAAAAACAATTAAATTCTATTTGGATTATTTTCATAGAAAAAAAATAAATGTAGAAAATCTTCTATCGCAGGTAGATGAGAGTGAATATTTTGATTCAGATCACGTCATAGAATGGAATGGCTTCCGGCTCAGTTCCGATCTGCTTCGCAGGTTGGCCATGTACGACACCATCCGTCAGAATTCATCGCTGCAGGACAGTCGGAAAACGGTACTGGAACTCGGCGGTGGCTATGGTGGATTTTCTCGTATTTTCAAAACCTTACACCCGAGCGCGACGTATATCATCGTCGATCTGCCGAATTCGCTGTGCTACTCGGCCGCATTCCTGAAGCTCAATTTCCCCGATGCACGCCATCATCTCGTCACATCGGAGACGGCTGCCGAGGTAACGCCGAAGACGGTTGATCAGCATGACTTCATCTATGTCCCCGTCGGCCTCGAGCAAACCTTCCTGGATCTCTCGATCGACCTGTTCTTGAACACCTACTCTTTCGGAGAAATTCCCAACAAGGAAATCGAACGCTGGTTCGACAGGATCAATGGCGCCGCAAACATCAAAAGTATCTATCTGCTGAACCATTTCCTCAATGTGGCTGGCTACACGTACAAGCCGGATGGCAACGCTGCGTCGGTTCTTCTGGGATCAGACTGGCAGGTCGAGAGGTGGGAACTCAACCCTGAATACACAGAAGATCCAATCGAAACGCAGCTGGATCTGAACTACCTAGAAATAGTTGCCACGCGTCCGTCTGAACCGGGCCCAGCCAACCGTCGGCGCGCGGCGCTCGAGGCGGTCCAGTTCGCGCGCAGCCTGCCGTGGTTCAAGGTGCTCACAAAAAGACTTCAGAACCGGGAATTCCACCCGGGCGCCGCTACGGAGAATGGTCGCGACCAGGGCGGGCGGGTTGCTATATCTTCTTTGGGACGCGGCACGATCGTTCCCTTGCCGAGAGACCGTCGAGACTTTCGTTCTCTATCTGATCTATATCAACAGCGAAAAGCAGCAGTATGGCGAGACGGTCTACCTTAGTAACCGATCTAGGACTTTCCCCACCGCCGCAGAACTGATGGGCAAGCCGTCGTCCTAGGCTCTGTACCAATAGAAAGTATTGAGCTACTCCCTGGAAGTTGGACGGATTTGGGGCTGATTTAAGCTGCAGCCGTGGTCCGCTGCTCGGGTTTCTCCAGGGTTCGATGGTTTCAGTAGACGGCGCGTCGGGTGTTCGTCCGGCAAGGGCCGTGTGGGGCCGGCGCCGGTTGTAGAAGTCGATCCATGCGGCGATGCCGTGGCGGGCCCCGCTGCCGCCGCTCCAGGCGTCCAGGTAGACGCCCTCGTATTTGAGGGAGCCCCAGAGCCGCTCGACGAAGATGTCCGAGGCGCCGTCCGAAAGGGCACGCTTGCATTGGAGGATCATCGTCGGATGCACGCCGAACCGGCTCGCCAGCCCCGCGATCGTCTGCTCGCCCTTCAACGCCTCCAGGGCGACACGGGCCTTGAAATCCGACTTGTACTGCTTGCGCCTCGACATCTCTGATCTCCTCTCTCGAAGACCAGCGGACTTCACACTGCAGCTTCCGTCACCATCCAACTTCCGGGGACTAGCTCAATGCCCCGGTGTCAATCCAGTGGGATCACTTGGCGCTTCGCCGTGTTTCCAGGCACGAACGGTTCGCCCTCCGAGATGTAGGAGCAGGACAGCATCGGACGCGACCGGGTCGGATGCCGATTGGCATAGCTACCGTGAATCACGTTACCGTTCATCACTAGGACATCACCGGCATCCGCGATGATGTCTACTTTCTCGTAGCCGTCCGGGATTTTGACTTCGTTGCCGGGTCGGCCGTCTTGCTCCCGATAACTGATGTTCGAATCGAAAGGCAGGATAGGTTCTCGGTGGCTGCCCGGATAGATGTAGAGGGTGCCGTTCTCCCTATCCACCCGCTGCAGAAACATATTGGTGGTGATGTATTTGGCATTCGGGTCTGTGGGTAGGAATTATCCTGGTGTGGACGCCATGCCTGCTCCGCGTAACGTGTCCCCGCTTCCTTGAATAGCATCTGCGACATGAGCCCTACGACCGGCTCACCCTGCAGCATCCTGAGCGCTTCCACCAAGCTCGGCCAGCGCATGTATTCGCGCATTATGGCAGCCGTCTCGACAGATAGGCCTGCTGCTCCGGGCTCGACTGGTCGCGCAGGAACTCCTCTCGGTCGGGGTTGAGGATTGCCGCGAACTCGTGGTTGGCGTGGCGCCGGATGGCCACCTGGAGCCGCTCCAGCGCCGGGCGGTCGACGCAGCCGCGCAGTACGATGTATCCATCATGACGGTATTGCGCTATCTGATCATTGGACAGCGAAGTCTGGGTGTCGACTGCAGCGTTCATCGTCTTGTCCTGTCCGTTGCATGTCATTCTTAGGGGCCCGGCAACTCCGGGCGTTCCCGTCACTTGCCATAGTCCCCCGCGGGCCGCAATGCCGTTCCCCGCCCTGACGGTGCTGACGATGAGGTAGTGAACTCGGAAGTTCGGGTCCACAGTTTGATTGACGCGAGCGTCACGGCGTATTGGATATCGCGCGGCGTACAGTCGGTGCCATTGATCGGTGTCACATCCTGAGGACAGGCGGACATCACGACGATCACATCCATCTCGGCGTTCAGGCGGATATAGTCGCCCGGCCTTGAGACGGGGCTGCGCGGATGACCTCGTTGTCCGGGCTGACGGCCACATTCATGAAGACATTGAAGGGCGCCGGGGTGCAGCCGAGTGTCTTGCCGATGGCCCGTAGAGCCTCGTGGAAATCCTGCTCACAGCTCCGGTGATCCGGGGCGCAGCCGTACTACCCGTAGATTTCTGGGCTGCAGGCACCGAGCAGCGTGTGTGCGCCATCGACTGGAACTCGGCGACGTCTCCGACATTGAGCGTCCAGAGGTCGATGACCCGAGTGCCATGGGTATTGACCACCACCAGCGCCTTTCCCGTCGGCACCGGAACCGCGACACCGCAGCGCGCCAGCAGGGTCTGAAGCGATCCGGAGAAATCTGACATTTGCGGGCTCCTGCGATGGGATGGATGGGACGCCGAACTGCAGTGTCGCGCTTGCACCGCACGCTTGAACGAAGATCCTAGCCCGGACCGCGGTGCCCGATGACCTGAGCTCCTATACATCCTCCCCGACCATTTCGTTCCTACCGCCTTTCTCCTTACATGGGTTTGCCAAAGGCGCCGCTATGGCGTCATGGCCGCCTCGTGGTACTTGCCGACCATCCTATTGAGCGAATGGATCCTCGTCTCCACCAAGCCGCCGTCACCGGGCGCCGTAATGAAATCCACCACCTCGGGTGCGAGACGGGCAGCCTGCGACGCGCCGAAACCGAAAGCTGTCATCCTCTCAGCGACCAAGTCCGGATCACCCGGCAAATAGGCCGCCGACTTCACTCGCGGTACAACCTCCTCCGGAAGCCGAAGACTGACGATCCGGCCCGCGACCGGACGCATTTCAGCGTCATACGCGGTTACGCCGCCCACCACGCCGCCAAGCACCACCCCGGGGGGCGATGGCAGGGCGTATATCACGGAGAACACAACCTCCTTGTCGGCACTGGCGAGCGGCGCGAAGAGACTGCGGCCGAGCCGCAGCAGATCCCCGCTTAAGACCAGATCGCCCCATGGCAGCGACTCCACATAATCGGCACTCATGGTGCCGCTCGCATGGCGCGTCAGCGTCGTGACGCCCCAAATCAGGCTGTCGGGATTGCGCGGCGACCATGCCCGCGACAAGGTGAGATAGCGCCCCGCGAGATAGTCCGGCGGCGGCATCGCGTGTGGAGCCGGAGCCGGCCGCGACGGTCCGTGCGCCAAGGACCCAGCATCCTCCGGCATGACGTCACCGTAATGCGCCGACAACCGGTGGCGGAACTCCGCGTAGCTGCAACGGCGTAATTCGTCCCCACCGATCCCGATCTGCAAGAGCCGGGCGAGATCCTCATAGACATCCGGGTCGCGTGGGTTGGACCGTGCTGAATTGATTTGTAAGCGCGGACCGGGTCGTATCCGGTTTCCGCATTTATGGATTTCAGCTTCGCGTAAAGCGCCTTCTGCGTCACGCAGCCGGTCACCCGCATGATCAGCCGAAGCTTCTCCGCAAACCCTCTCGTCATATGCCTCTCCATTGAGGCTGGTTTCCAGTCGGTGAGGAATTGGAGAAATTGGAAATTCCAACCGTCCACATAACCATGAACATATAGCTATCCAAGCGCTCATGGAAACCGGCGCCGGCCGCCGCCGGAAGTGTGCGGCCTCGCATCCGAATCCGCGGAACGACCCCAGAAACTTTTGTAAATATTATATAATTTTTACAACCCTCCGATGGCGACGCCGTATCGATTTCTGCGTCGACGAATTGTCTTCTTTGGCATTTCCCAGCATTCCAGAAGCCTCTATCGACCCGATTGACTAGCCTCGCGTCAAGGTGTCGACCGCTCGACATCGCGGCTCGGCAGGGTCTGCTCCCATGCAGAGGTGGACTGCTTTTTTCGCGCGTCGAGCCGGACCGCTTCGGACCAGACACCCTGGGAAAACCGGCCACCGTTGCGATGAGGTAGCATGTCCCTGGCACACTCAACCGCATGCGACACGGCCCCTGTCGCCTACGGTAACCGTACCTATGCCGGTCAGGCGGACCTGCTGGTCGTGATCGACGACCGCGTGCCCGACCGTGAGTTTCTGTTGTCGGCTCTCGCGGTTTCCGCGGCAATCGTAAGAATCAGCCCGAGGGACGCGGCGCTGGAGAAGATCGGCGAGGCCACGGAGCGCTTTCCGGGGCGCCGCGTCGCGATCTTCTGTCACGGCTCACCGGGAACATTGCTGCTCGGCGCGCATCCAATCACGGCCGACGCTTCGTCCCGGCGGTCGGGCCGGGTCGCGCTCTCCCGGATCCGCCGATCGCTGCGCGGCGCGCCGGTGTCTGCTCTATGCCTGCACGGTAGCGGAAGGTCGGGCCGGACGGAGCCCTGCTCGCAACGCTGGCGGCCGCACTCCACTGCGATGTCACGGCCTCGTCGCGACCGGTCGGCAGCGCCGCCGAGGGCGGCGCCTGGGACCTGGACGTGACGGTTTCAAGCGATCGCCAAACCCTGACGGCTGTCGGCGCCGGCAGTTCCCTCTTCGATCCGGTGAAGCTGTCTGCCTACGGACATCTGCTCGTCGTCACAAATGCGAACGATTCCGGCCCTGGGTCGCTGCGCGCCGAACTCGCCGCTTCAAGTTGGGCCGGCGAAATCCCGTTCGATCCGGCAACAATGGGCCAGACGATCACACTGACAAGCGGACCCCTCACCTTCAACTCAACCACCTCCCGCGTACTGACTGTCCGAGCGGAAGATCATGACCTGATCATCAGCGGCAACGATCTCGTCCTCGACCTTGGTACATCAGGCTTTCGTTTCCGCAACCAAAGTGGGGGTGACTTTTCCCTGACAATCAACTCGGACGTCACCGGCACGGGCTTTATCCAGCACGAGGGGGGTGGCCGAGACTACGTGCTCACTCTCGGCGGAAACAACAGCATGAGCGGATCGTTGGGAGGTGGGGTTCAAATTTCTCTTTTCGTCAACGGCGGCGGCACGGTGTCGATTTCCGACGATGCGGCGCTCGGGAGCGACTTCAATCGTACTGGCGACCGGCAAGCTCAGGGTCACCGGCGCGACGACCATCGACAACGGCATAAGACTGGCCACAAGCGGCACTATCGAGACCTCAGCCGCGGTCACAGTCTCCGGGATCGTCTCTGACCACTCCGGTGCCGCTGGCCTGACAAAGACCGGCTCAGGGACACTTACCTTGAGCGCGAGCAACACCTACACCGGCACAACTACCGTTTCGGCCGGCACTCTGGCGGTGACCGGCGCCCTAAACGGCGGCGGTACGGTGACGGTCTCCTCGGGCGGCACGCTTGCCGGTTCGGGCAGCATCTCCGGCGCGGTGACAGTCGCGTCCGGCGGTAAATTAACGCCCGGCAACAGTCCGGGGCAGATCTCGACCGGGAAATCACCCTATCCTCCGGCTCGACCACCTCCTTCGAGCTCAACGGGACCACCGCGGGCACCCAGTACGACCAGATCAACGTCACCGGCACCGTCGACGTCTCCGGGGCAAACCTGTCCACCAACGTCGGTTTCACCCCCTCCAGGGGCGACAGCTTTGCGCTGATCCTCAACGACGGCAGCGACGCGGTGACCGGTACATTCTCCGGACTCGCCGAGGGCGCGACCTTTACCGCCGGCGGACGCATCTTCCAGATCAGCTACACGGCGGGCGACGGCAATGACATCGTCCTCACCGACGTGAGCACCTCAAGCGGAAGCGGTAGCGACGGCAGCAGCGCAGGAAGCAGCGCGACGATCGGCTCGAACGGAAACGATCGGCTCCTGGGAAGCAGCTCCGACGACACGATGTCCGGGCTTGCCGGCAACGACACGCTCTGGGCCTCCGACGGGAACGACACCGTGTATGGAGGCGCGGACGCGGACATTGTCTACGGCAACCCGGGCGGCGACCGTATCCACGGGGAGGCCGGGGCCGATACGCTCTAAGGCGGGAAAGGTGACGATATAGTATCCGGCGGCGCCGACAACGACCACCTCTACGGCAATGACGGGCTGGATGTTGTCTACGGCAATCTCGCCGACGATGTCCTCTACGGCAACGTCGGGAACGACACGCTTTTCGGTGGGCAGGGCAGCGACACGCTCTATGGCGGGCAGAATCGACGACGTCCTGCACGGCAACAAGGGCGATGACCTGCTGCATGGCAATCTCGGCGCAGACACTTTCGTTTTCACCCTCGGGGACGGGAACGACACGGTGGCCGACTACAGCGCCGCCGAGGGCGACGCTCTTCGGTTCGCAGCCGGCACGCAGGTCACCTCCACCGTCACCGACAACGGCCTCATCCTGACTGCCGGCGATACCACCGTTACGCTGATTGGGATCTCGACCGCCGCGGCCGTCGATATCATTTTAGGCTGAGGCGGCGGGGGAAGCGGCAGGAAGACCATCGTCGTGCGGCCTCCACTCAAGGCCGGACGCTACCGACAGCATCAGGAAACTCCGCAGATCAGGTCAAGGTGCTCGGAGAACCACCTACAGCGTCAGATATTCTCGAATTTCTTCAGAAAATCGTCGACCGCCTGGGTAACCCTCTTCTCGGCTTCGTCGACGCTTTGCATCTGCCGCATCACGTCTCTCGCCGCGACGGCCGCGTCGGCCGATGCGGATTCGACGCCCCCGATGTTCTGATCGACGGCGGACACGCGCTGGGCCGTATCCGACATGCTGCCGGTGATCTCCGCCGTCACAGCCCCCTGCTCTTCGGCGGCGGTCGACATGGCCGTCGCCTGGTCACGCACGAGTTCGATGGCCTCGGTGATCTCGCGGATGGCGGAGACATTGTCCCGCACGGCCTTCATGACACCGTCGACTTCCGTGCCGATTTCCTCGGTGGAATTGGTCGTCTGGACCGCAAGCTTCCGGACCTCGTCGGCGACGACGGCGAATCCGCGTCCGGCGTCCCCCGCCCGGGCCGCCTCGATCGACGCGTTCAGGGCAAGCAGGTTCGTCTTGTTGGCGATGTCCTTGATCAGCGTGACCACACCGGTGATGCGTTGTGTCGCGATCTCGAGCTGTTGCAGCGACGCCGTCGCCACGGTGGCCCTCTCGGACGCATCGGTCGTGAGGCCCGAGGTCTTCGTCACGCCTTTGACGATCTCCTGGATCGACGAGGCCATCTGGTCCATCGCGGCCGCGACGGCAGAGACGTTCTCAGCCGCCGCGACGGAGTTCTCCTTGACGACGGAACCTTGGCGGCTTGTTGCCTCGGCCGTTGTGACCATCGATCCCGCCGCGACCTTGGATTGCTTCGACGCCGTGTGCAGGGCGTTCATCGCGCCGACGACGCTCTCATGAAAGTCTTTGCCGAGCGCCTGAACGGGACGCAGCAGATAGACCCCCAGTCCGTAGCCGCACGCCAGGATGAGCAGGCTGAACACCCCGAGGCTGACAAGGGCGTCGCGGATCGAGGCATTGGCATCCGCCATCGCCTCTTCAGCGGCGACAGACAGGATGATCTTCCAGTCGAGGCCCGGAAGACTGACACCCTCGAACCCGGCAATGACCGGCATACCCCTGTGGTTTTCCGCAGCGATCAACCCTTCCTCACTCTCGAGGGCTCTCGCAACGACCTCGCTGGACAGGGATGAGCCGATGGCGAGACTTCCGGCGTTCTCTGGAACGGAACGGAGCTGCCCGTTCGCGCCGATCAGAAAGGTTTCGGCGGTCTCGAATCCGGCGATCGCCTTGTTCACGATGGCGTTGATACGATCGACCGGCATCTGGAAAGCGATAATGCCGATCAACCGACCCTGCTCCTTGAGGGGGGCGAGCAGGAACGAGGCATCCTGATTGTACGAGGGCTCGTAGGGTTCGAAATCCACGAAGATCAGGCCGTCCGACTGATCGCGGATAATCCGTTGAACGGCGCGTCCGAAGGCTGACCCGCTGTAGGGACCGTCAACGAAGGACGTGCCGTAGTCGAGCTCCTTGAACACGGAATAGACGATACGGCCGCGTTCAGGTTCGAACAGGAAGATGTCGTAGAACGCGAATTCCTCGAGATAGGCTTTGAAAAACGGATGATAGGTCGCATGGAGGTCCGAGTACCGGCTCGCATCCCCAGCCGTCATAAGCAAATGTTTCTCACCGATATTCTGAGGATTGTCGGAGATGTAGAGGTGTTGGAGCTTCTCCGCCACCGGGTCGATTTCCATCCACCGGGCCAGGTCTTCCGGCGTTGCCCCTGCGGTGTTCTCCTGCTGGTAGACATAGCGCTCCCTGAGGCTGCGCGGATCGACGGCAACATTGTCGGAGACGTCCAGTTCGGCGACGGCGGCGGTGAAATCCAGCGTCGCCTCGGTGACCACCGGATCGATCGCAAGCGTGCGGGCGATGCTGAGAAGCGTTCCGAAGTAGGTTTCGACCATCTCTCCCTTGAGATCGATGACCGAAGCGATTTCCGCACGGGCCGCTTCTTCAGCCATGGTGTACATGCGGGAGATGTCGAACACGGAATTGACGAGCATGGGCAGGATACCGGCCACCAGCAACGCACCCATGATCTTGTGTTTGAATTTCATCGCCGATGGATCACGTCACATTGTTCCGCCAAGCGCACGGGATTAGCAGATTTCGAGACGGCATTCACACGATATGTCGATGGGGCCGCGCTGCGAGACGGCGCGCTCAGACCGTTCGGTAGGACGGGAAGATCACCGTCATCCTCGTCCCCGACATCCGGTTCGCTCTCGACCAGGAGTTCGGCGTCGTGGGCCTCCACATGACCGCTGACGATCGCCAGACCGAGGCCGACTTCCTCGTGGGAACTGGTCATGGCGTTGGGCCGCTGCCAGAACGGCTGGGTGATGTGCTGAATCAGGTCCGCCGGTATGCCAACACCGTGATCCTCGACCCGCAGGACGATCCGACGCGCCTCGTCCAGCGACGCGGAGACCTGAACCTCCATCCCCCGTGAGGAGAACTTCACGGCGTTGGCCAGGAGGTTTTGGATGATCTGGTACAGCATCTGCGGATCGGCCCTCAGCGCCGGCAGGGAAGGCTGGACGGCGGCGGTGATCCGCACTTCGCGTGCGCCGGCGGCCGGACTGAGGTCGGTGACCGCCGCCAGCACGGTCGCCGCGACGTCGATCCCGGACTCGTCGACCCTGGATTCCAGCCGCTCCAGGCGGGCGAATTCCAGGATCTGCTCGATCATCTTCAGGAGCCGGGACCCGCTGTTGGAAATGTCGGCGGCATAGCTGCGGTAGCGGTCGCTTCCCAGGGGACCGAAGGGTTCGCCGCGCAGCATGTCGGCGAAGCCGATGATGGCGTTGAGCGGCGTGCGCAGTTCGTGGCTCATGTTCGCCAGGAACTGCGACTTGGCGAGGCTCGCGCTCTCGGCCTGCTCCATCGCCGTCCGGAGCTCCTCCTCCCGCTGCTTGATGCGGGTGATATCGGAATAGATGCAGACCATGCCGCCTTCGCCCGTGCGGCGTTCTTCGACCCGATACCATCGACCAGCCGTGGTCTCCATCTCGTAGCGCTGGCTGCCGGCGGCGAAGATCGACAACCGGGCATCGACCCATTCCTCCTCCCGTCCGCGCGCCTCGGCGGGACAATGGCGGCCCGAGACGAAGGCCCGCAGGAGCGTAGCGTAAGGCGTGCCGTCCGCGTCGTCCGCCGCGGCGTCCAACATCTCGCGATAGGGATCGTTGCAGCGGACCAGCCTGCCGTCCGGTGCGAACAGGGCGAAACCGTCCGACAGGGAGTTGACGGCATCGCGCAGCCGCTGCGTGGAGCGCGTGGCCCAGTCCTCGGCCGCCCGGCGGGCGCTGAGATCGCGCAGCACAAGCACGTAGACCCGCTCCGCACCGGTCACGGACTCTGCAAGGGTGATTTCCGTCGGTACCGCCCCGGCGTCCCCGACGGTCTCGGCCTCGATCGTGTCCGGCCGGGCGGCCGCGTCCCGCAGCGCCGTCGACGGATCGCGACCGAGAGCCAACGCCCAGGACCCGGCGAGCCGGTGGGCGATCGGCTGCCCGATCAAGGTGCCTGCGTCGGCTCCGAGCAAGGTGCAGGCGGCGCGGTTTGCGGTGCGGATACGGCCATCGTCGCCGATCGTGACGATGGCATCGAAACTGGCGTCGACGACCTCCCTGATATAGGCGTCGTGGCGCTTCAGGGAGACTTCGTGGCGTCGGCGCAACAGGGCTTCGGCCCGGAAATCGCCGATGGCGAAACTCCCGGCGATGAGGATCGCGGTTGCCGAGAAGAAGGTCGGATCCACCAGTGCCCCGGCGGCTGCCTGGGCCCAGGCCGCAATCACCACGGCGACCGCCGTCAGGCCAAGCGCCACGATCGGCTTGGCGGGCACGGAGAGATGGGGTAGCCACCAGATGAGCAGCAGGCCGACCACCGCCGTGGCGGCGATTTCGAGCCAACCGTACACGCGATCGCGATGCGGCGCCCGTCCGGTAACCATCGTATCGACCGCCAGAGCCTGGAACTGAAGGCCTGTCACCGCGTCACCGGAGCCGATCCGCAGGCGGTCGCCTATGCCTGCGGCAGACGTGCCGATCACGACCACCCGTCCGGCCACCGCGGCGGCCGGCACCCGGTCCTGAAGAACATCGACCGCCGATACGGTCGGCACCCGGTCCGGCTGGGCCGTATTCACCCACATGCGGCCGCGGTCATCGGTCGGCACGAAGAGCGGCCCGACCGATACGCCCGCTATGCCGAGCGGCGAGGGAACTTCCACAAGCATGTTTGGAACACGCAGTGCGACGCGCGCGGTGTCCAGCGCCATCGACGGGTGCAGCGAGCCGTCCAGCCGGAAGACCGTCGGAACCCGTCGGGCCGTGCCGTCAGGCTCCGGCAGGAGGTTCACGATGCCGCGGCCTGCGCTTGCCCGGTCGACCGGCACGACACTGTCCAGCACGCCGCCGACCGCCGGTAAGGCATCGATGTGCGGCTGACCGCGCACCGCGATCCGGCTCGGGATACCGGTTGCTGCGCCCTCCTCCTCCGGCCCACCAAGCGCCGCAACGGCGGTGACGGTGGGTACCTGCCGCATCGCCGTTCCCAGCGCCTCGTCATAACCCTCCTGGGCATCGAGGCGCCGCCGCAGATCGTCATCCAGCCCAGGGAGGGTGCGGGCCAGGACGCGCGGCGACAACCGGTCCTCCTCCGCGAAGAGGATGTTGAACGTGACAGCCCGGGCACCCGCCGCCGCCAGCCGATCGACCAGGTCGACCAGATGCCGGCGCGGCCACGGCCACTGACCGAAGGCGGCGAGGCTCGCATCGTCCACATCGATCGTCAGAACCGGCGATGGATCGGACGGTGGCGTTCGGAACTGCATCTGCAGATCGAAGCCCCACAGACGCGGAAGCTGGACCGGCACAACGTCGACAACGCGCAGGACCAGCAGCAGCCCCAGAAGCACACCGGCGATCAGCCGGCCGCGCCGCTGCAGCATGGACAACCGGCCATCCTCCGGCCCATCGAGCCATTGCAGATCGCCCGCGCCATGCGACCCCCTGACGCTGTCCGAAGTGCTGCCTTTCATAAGGTCCTCGACGATCGCCGGCCTGCGTCCGGCCCGCGTTAACGGATGACGATCTCGACCCGTCGATTGCGCGCTTCGGAAACGCCGTCCGGGGTCGGGACCACCGGATCACGCTCGCCATAGGAGATGACCGTGACGACGCGCTCCGGCACGCCGAGCCCTAGCACTTCCTGTGCCACCAATTCCGCGCGGTCCTGAGCCAACCGGTCATTAAAGGCGGCGGAGCCGCTGGTATCGGTATGGCCGGAGACCTCGACCTGAGGCAATCGGCGTCGGCTGATGGTTTCCAGAACGTCCGTGATCTTGCGCGCGGACTCGGCCGTGAGGACATCCGATCCCTGCTCGAAATACAGCAGGAAGACGACCGGTGGCTCCGGGGAGGCGGCGAGAGCGGTGCCGAACACGGCCTCCACATCGGCAATCAGGAACGTTCCGGTCGTCTGTGGCGGTGCGTCCGCTTCGGTCACGGCGCTTGCCCGATCGCCTGCAAGGTCGACTGCGCCCTGCGGATTGCGGACCCGGATCATCCCGACCTCACCGTCCGAGTCCGGAAGCAGCACGACCAGAGCGCCCCCGATTTTCGTCTCGATCTCGGCGACGGCCGCCAGGAACCGCTCCCGACAGGCGGCAATATCGTCCGGCTGGTGCCCCTCTTCCCGCTCCTGCATCCAGCAGTCGAAACCGGCCTGGCCGCGGGCGCTGGCGGAGCCGGCGATGGAACGCGCACCGGCCGAGAACAACGCCGAGAGACGGGCACGCGCCTCCGAGAGCTCGGCGCGTGCCTCCGGAGTCAGGGCCCGATCGTCGAGCGCTTCCGGCGCCATGATGTCACCCTGGGCGGCGCGCAGCGCCCGGTCGTAGAAACGCGCCGTGTCCGGCCAATCGTACTCGGCGCGCTCGAGATCGCCGAGGGCGGCGTACTCGCGGCTGAGTTCGGACAGGAACGGCGAATCCTGCGGAGGAAGGTCCGCCAGGCCATCGGCATCGTACGGACCGGCCGCGCAGGCGGCGACGGAGAGGATGAGCGCGCCCGCGGCGGTGGCGCGGAACCAGACGGTCAAGGTTCGAAGCTCAAGAACAGGTATCGCCATTTGCCCTACTCCCCGGTTCCGGCCGGAACGCGGATCGCAAAGCGGGTTCCCCGCACCGCGACGACCGAGACCGGCGTCCGGATCTCGATGTTCTCCGGCGCGATCTTGCCGATCCGGCCAGACTGATAAACCATCGTGCCCTGCAGAATTTGCCCGAGGAACCCGAAGGCCTCGCGTTGCGGAGCAAACTCGAAGGAGGACAGTTCGAACCGCGAGTTCGGACCGAGAGAAATCAAGGTTCCGTCGTTCAGCGTGACGCCGATCGCACCATCAGCGCCCGTCCGCAGCCGGTCCAGGCGCTGCACATCCAGGCCCTCGACAGCCGTCAGGACGGCGGCGCCCCGCTCGACCGCCGCATCGCCGCTGACCACCTTGACGGTCCCAATCGTCGGGCTCGCGTTCTGAGCACTCACCGACGCAATCGGCACAAGCGCAAGAATCAGCCCGAAGAGCAATCTGAGCATTTTTCTCTCGTCTTTTCGTGGCGTGCCGCCCCCACCCCCGTGCGAGCGCTGGGCCGACTCTACATCCACCGTGGAAGCGGGTCGACCATTGCTCGACGTTGGCTCGCCAACCCTGACGATCAGGCGGAGCCGCCATAGCCAACGGCGCGGATCACCTCGCGCGTCAGGTCGGGATATGCCGTCAGTCGCGCATTGATGGCCTGCGCCGACGCGAGCCTGCCGCTCCGGTCATACTCGACGACGATCTCCGCCAGTCCCAGATGCAGCGGGTGCTCCGCGAGGTCCGGACGACGCCCCATATAGGCGACCAGGCAGCGCAGCCGCGACAGCCGGCGGAAATCGTCGAAGCGGGGCGTGGTCTCGCTCGGGCCGGTTTCCTGATCTCCGGACCCGAGCCAGCGGGTGACCTGCGGGCCGGCCCCGAAACACTCGTAGCCGCGGCAGACGGCGAACCCCTCGCCTTCTAATCGGTCGAAGACCTGGCACCGAAAGGTGCGGAGATCGAGGTTCTCGCAGGCCCGGTCGGCCGGCTTCGCCCGCGGAAACCCGGCGCCCTCGCGATGCCCATGCGCGACGCAGCACAGGGCCTGACAGCGCCCGCAATCGGCCTTGTACGGGTCGAGCGTCGGCGTCGCGGGCATGCGGTGTTCCCTTCAGGCCAAGGAATGGGTGTGGCCGTCGACCGAGAGGGCCTGGCCGGAAATCTTCGCTCCCGCCGGAGAGGCCAGGAACAGGGCGGCCTCGGCCACGTCGTCCGCGCTGACCCAGCTCCGCAGGGACACGCCCTCGACGTAACGCGCCCGAAGTTCCGTCTCGGTGAGGCCGGTCGCCTTCGCCTCGCTGGCCAAGACCCGGTCCATGCGATCGCCCTCCACGGAACCCGGGCAGATCGCATTGACCCGAACGCCATGGGGGCCGAGTTCCATCGCCAGCGTCTTCATGAGTCCGATGATGCCCCATTTCGACACCGCGTAGGGACTGCGGAGTGGATAGCCGTGCAGCCCGGCAGACGACGCCATCAGGATCAGCGATCCGCCACCGCCACTCTTGAGCACGCGGGCCGCCCAGCGGCAGGTCAGAAAGGCACCGTCCAGGTTGACCGACAGGCAGGCCCGCCAGGTCTCCAGCGTCTGATCCTCGATCATGCCCGCCGGTCCGCCGGTTCCGGCATTGGCGATGACGACGTCCGCCCCGGCCCACCGTCCCTCGACCTCCCCGAAGAACGCCGCCATCTGCCCCTCATCGGTGACGTCGGCCGTCACGGCGATGGCGTCCCCGAGTTCGGTCCGGGCGGCATCCAGCGCTACCGTATCGACGTCGCAGATCGCCACCCGCGCTCCGGCCGCCGCAAAGCGGTGGGCGAAGGCAAGGCCGATCCCCGACGCGCCGGCGGTGACGACCACGCGCGCGCCCCGGAAGCTGTCGGTGTCCTGCATGCCAACCTCGTTGCAAAAACCCGGAGAGGCCTCCCTCGTAGACCACACGACCTGGACCTTCAATCGGCGTCGGTCCGCCGAAGGGCAAGGATCAGCGCGACCGACCCTCGAGCCCGTCGGCCGCAGCCCCGCTGGCGCCGGGGACCCGCATCTCGAAAACCTCGGTGACGCTGGTGTAGTCGTAGTAGCCGAGCCGGGCGAGCGGGCGGATCCTCGCAATGTCCAGTTTGCCCTCGGCCGTGACCATCCGGTCATCCACATGGATCCGGACCACTTCGCCGTAGACCACATCGACCCATCCATGATTGGAGTTTCCCTGGAGCCGGTGGGTCGAGAGGTATCGGCACTCGAAATGGGCCGGACTCTCGGCGACCCGGGGTCCCGGCGCATCGACGCACGGGGCCTTGGTCACACCGGCCCGTTCGAACTCGTCCTCGTCGGACGGCAGTTCCATCGCCGTGATGTTCACCGCCTCGCGCAGGTCGTAGGTCGCCATGTTCCAGACGAACCAGCCGGTCTGTTCGGCGTTGGCCACCGTGTCCTTGCGCCGACCGTCGCTAAGCTGGTTGGCGGCGAACATCACCATGGGCGGATCGAAGGTCAGATTCTGCCACTGGCTGTAGGGGGCCAGATTGGCCACGCCCGCCGGCGAAACGGTCGACAGCCAGCCGATCGGCCGCGGCACTGTGCAGCTCTTGAAAGGCGAGAACGGCAAGGGACTGGGGTCGGTCGCTGGGGCGTAGTGCATCGGAGTTCTCCTGGTAACGCGGTGCGAGAACAACAGCGTACCGGCCCAAAGGGAGGTCGGACACAGGGTCCTGCACCGGCCGCTATTCCGGACGCTCCCAAAGCGCCGGGTGGGAAAGGGGCCCGGCCACCTCCTGTCGACAGAGATCGCCAGCGTGATCTCCGAAACCCAGGCGCAGATCGAGCAGCGTCGGGCTGGTACCGGGAGCTGAAGACCCGACCCTCAGAGGTCGGCGAGGAAAGCACCGATCGCGCCGTTATAGGAGCCCGGATTTTCCAGGTAGGGCGCGTGACCGACGCCGGGCAGGACCGCCGTCTCGACCCGAGCCGGACCGCCGCGCAGGCTGTCGACGACCGCGCCGGTCAGCTCGGCTGTCGCCGTGCGGTCGAGTTCGCCGATGAGAACCAGCACGGGGAGCGCGAGGCCGGCAAGCGCCGTCGAATTGTCCGCCTCGGCGATCACCCGCATGGCGCCCTCCAGCCCGTCGCGGCGGGTCTCGGCGGCGATCGCGGCGAGGCGCTCAAGGGTCTCCGGGTCGCAACCCGGCGCCGCCATCGCCTCCGCCCGCCGCCGTCCGTATTCCTCGGCGGGAAGAGTTCTCGAGATCCGCCAGCCGCGCACGGTAGCTCTCCGCCAGGGGCGATCCCGCGGGCTGGCGCCGGCCGAGAAGCGTGCAGGACAGCACCAGGGCGCGCAGCCGGTCGGGATAGGCCGCGGCAAACCGGCCGGCCACCACACCCCCCATCGAATGGCCGAGCAGCACGAACGGCGCCAGGCCGAGGGCCGCGACCAGGGCTTCGAGGGACGCCGCGTAACTGTCCACGGACGGCAGCACCGGGTCCGACTCGCCATATCCCGGCGCATCCCACGCGGTCACACGCCATCCGCGGGTGAAGACGTTGAACTGCTCCTCCCAGGTCCGCGAGTTGCCCGCGAGCCCGTGCAGCAGAACCAGGTCGGGTCCGCTGCCGGCCTGCCGGAAAGAGACGCGGCCATGGTCCAGATCCACTGTCTGGCGGTCGGGAAGCGCCATGAGATTTCCTCCGGTATCGGCCCGCTCGGCGGAAAGAGTGCGGGGATCAGATGAAGGGTCGAATAGTGTCTCTAGTGGTCGCCGGTCCGGCGGGCAATACCCGGATCGCGCCGCCGGCAAGCGACCCGAAACCCGATCGACGGTCAGGCGATTGCACCCGTAGGGTCCCGGGAAAGTGGTGGGCCCGGCAGGATTTCGAACCTGCGACAACACCGTTATGAGCGGCGCGTTCTGACCGCTGAACTACGGGCCCTTCGCAGCACGACACCACGATTTCCGCTTCCACTTATCGTCGCGCCGTCGCCGGATTGTCAACGCGGCTGACCGCATCGGCGCGTCCCTTGAGCTCCTCAGCCGGCGGCAAGAGTTGATACCCGCGCCCGTCCCGTCCCAGCGCCGCGCCGGAAAGGACACTCGGCGTAGGATCACCGAAGATAATTGTGCAATGCACAATTTTTATTGTGCGACGCAGCAACCTGACTATATTCGGAATTGGACGTAATCGCGCGAACCGCCGAGAAACGGTGGTCTGGGGAGCAATAATAAGCTTAGGTCCGGGAGGTGGACGCCCGCTCACATTGCCAAGGTGATCCACGATGCATCCCTATACCGCGCAGGAAAACGCGTGGCTGTCCGAACCCATGGTCGCAGCCGCACCACCCGTTCCTCCCCTCGAACCCTCTGTCGCCCCGATTAACGACGCCGTCATCCGCATGCACATGCGCCGCGGCGAGCGCATGCGGTCGCAGGAAATCCGGCGCCTCGTCGTCGCCCTCTTCCGTCTGCCCGGTACCGGCATACGCGCCCTCGGTGCCTACCTGAAGCCGCCGACCGCCCGCCCGAACCACTAGAGCCGAATCCGACCATAGCGACTTATTTCATGACGCGACATGATCGGTGAATTTGCCTCTAGAACAATGAGATAGAGCTGAGTCACGCACACCGCCCCGAATGCCGGCCATAGCGGTCATTCGGGGCGGTATTCAAGCGTGCGCACCCAGCCATGCGCAGACCGCCTATGGTCCAGCCCCGGACGGTTTGCTAGACGGGCGGCATGACCAACTTGCCCCCCCTGGAGGCCACCTCCCGCTCGCACCAGACCGAGCCGGTCGTCGCCCGCACCGTCGCCGATCTCCGCTCCGCCGTCGCCGGCTGGCGCCGTGAAGGGCGCTCCGTCGGCCTCGTGCCCACGATGGGCGCCCTCCACGCCGGCCACCTCAGTCTGATCCGGGCCTCGATGGCCGCCTGTGACCGGACGGTCGTGTCGATCTTCGTCAATCCGAAGCAGTTCGCGCCGGGCGAGGACCTGGAAAACTACCCGCGGACCTGGGACGCGGACCTGGCCGCGCTCCGCGGTGCCGGCGCCCATGCGGTGTTCGCGCCCCGGCCCTCCGAGATGTACCCGGCCGGTCATGCCACCACGGTCTCCGTTGCCGGCCTGACCGACTGTCTCGACGGGATCGCCCGCCCCGGATTCTTCGACGGCGTGGCCACGGTGGTCGCCAAGCTCTTCCTCCAGGCCGGCGCCGACAAGGCGTTCTTCGGGGAGAAGGACTTCCAGCAGCTTCTCGTCGTCCGGCGCATGGCCGCCGATCTCGACATACCGACCGCGGTGATCGGCTGCCCGACCGTGCGGGAGGCCGACGGTCTCGCGATGTCGTCGCGCAACACCTATCTCAGCGCCGCCGAACGCAACCTGGCGCCTCGCCTGCATGCGGAGATGCAGAAGGCCGCGAACCGCATGCGCTCAGGCGACGGCGATGTCTCCGCCGCCTGCGCCGATGCGGTCGCCGCCCTCGCAGCCTCGGGTTTCGGGCCTGTGGATTACATCGAGCTGCGGGACGCCGAGACCTTGGCACCGGTGACCGGTCCCGCCCCGCCCGCCCGCCCGGCCCGTCTGTTCGCCGCCGCCCGGCTGGGCGACACCCGCCTGATCGACAACATCGCGGTCTGATGCTGAGCAGAGGCCGCCGAAGCAGTCCGACACTTCCGCCTCAAAGCACCGCCCTCTATAACCGCGCGTGAGACCATCGAATGCCAAAAAGAGATGCGGGAGGACGGTCGCCATGGCCGAGAAACTGAAGATCGCGGTGATTCCGGGCGACGGTATCGGCTGGGAGGTCGTGCCGGAGGGCATCAAGGTGCTGGAGGCGGTCGGCGCCAAGCACGGCCTAGAGTACGACTTCACCGAGTTCGACTGGAGCTGTGAGCGCTTCCACAAGACCGGCAAGTTCATGCCGGACGACGGCCTGGAGCAACTCAAGACCTACGACTCGATCTTCCTCGGCGCCGTCGGCTTCCCGGGCGTGCCGGACCACATCTCGCTGTGGTCCCTGCTGATCCCGATCCGCCGGTCGATGAACCAGTACATCAACCTGCGCCCGGTCCGAATGATGAAGGGCATGAAGTGCCCGCTCGCCGGGCGCGGCCCGCAGGATATCGACTTCTGGGTCGTGCGCGAGAACAACGAGGGCGAGTATTCCGAGATCGGCGGCCGCCTGTTCCAGGGCACCGAGAACGAGATGGCCATGCAGGAGACGGTCATGACCCGCATGGGCGTGCGACCGGGTCATGCGCTACGCCTTCGACCTCTGCCGCCGGGTCGGCAAGAAGAAGGTGACCTCGGCCACCAAATCCAACGGCATCATCCACACCATGCCGTTCTGGGACGAGCGCTTCGAGGCGATCTCCAAGGAGTATCCGGACCTCGATACCGACAAGTTCCACATCGACATCCTGACGGCGCAGTTCGTGCTGCACCCGGACTGGTTCGATGTGGTGGTCGGCTCCAACCTGTTCGGCGACATCCTGTCCGATCTGGGTCCGGCGGTTGCCGGCTCGATCGGCATCGCGCCGTCGGCCAACATCAACCCTGAGGGCGACTATCCGAGCATGTTCGAGCCGGTTCACGGCTCGGCACCGGACATCGCCGGCAAGGGGATCGCCAACCCGATCGGCCAGATCTGGTCGGGCGCCGATGATGCTGGAGCATCTGGGCCATCAGGCGGCGGCGGACGATATCGTCACGGCGATCGAGACCGTGCTGTCCGAGGCCGGCCCGAAGACGCCCGACATCGGCGGCCAGGCTGCGACCAAGGACCTGGGCGATGCCATCGCGGCGGCCGTGAAGTGACCGACTACGTCACCCGCAACGGCCGGCACCATTATCCGGTCGACATCCCGATCTGGCGCTGCCCAGAGACCGGGGCGCCGGTGAACCTGACGGACGGCGACGGTCTCGCCCACGGCGATATCGACGCGGCGGAGCGGTCGCTCTGGCGCTACGACCGGGCGATCCGGGTGGACAAGGCGGCCCGTGTCCAGCTCGGCGAGGGCTGGACGCCGCTGATCCCGGTTGCACTTGCGGCCGGCAACGTCCGTCTGAAGCTCGAAATCCCTGATGCCGAGCGGCTCCTTCAAGGACCGGGGCATGGCGGTCCTGGTCGCCTATCTCAAGGCGCATGGCATCACCGAGGTGATGCTCGACAGTTCCGGCAACGCCGCCGGATCGCTCGCCTGCTACGCCGGCGCGTCCGGCATCAGGTGCACCGTACTGGTGCCGGCCAATACCTCCCCGACCAAAGTGGCGCAGATGCGCGCCTACGGGGCGACTGTCGATCTGGTGGAGGGAACCCGCCAGGACGTGGCCGCGAAGGCGCTCCGGCTCGCCGAGGAGGGTGTGTTCTACGCCTCCCACAACTGGCAGCCCTTCTTTATCGAAGGCACCAAGACCCTGGCCTACGAGATCTGGGAGCAGTCGGGCTTTCGGGTGCCGGACAACATCGTCATCCCGGTCGGCTACGGCTCCAACCTGCTCGGCTGCCGGATCGGCTTCGACGAGTTGAAGCGCCGCGGCGAGATCGACCGGGTGCCGCGCCTGTTCGCCGCCCAACCGGCGAATGTCGGCGCCCTGGTGCGGGCCTTCGAGGCCGACGCCGACGAGCCCGTCCCCTTCACGCCGAAACCGACCATCGCCGAGGGCGTCGCCGCCGCCAAGCTGGTTCGGACGGCCGAGTGCGTCGCCGCCCTGCGGGACACGGGCGGCGGCGCGGTTGCGGTCGCCGAAGAGACGATCCTTCCGGCGGTGCGGATGCTGGCGGCCAAGGGCGTGCTCGTCGAGCCGTCCTGCGCCCTCGCCGCCACCGGCTACGAACAGCTCGTGTCCGCCGGTACGATCTCGGCAGACGACGACACGGTGGTCGTGATGACCGGAAACGGGCTGAAGAGCCTGGACGCCCTGACGGATTGAGGCCCAACGGAGTACAGCCGTGCGCGAGAAGAAGCATTTCGAGGATTTCCGGGTCGGTGACGTGCTCACCGGCCAGCGGGCGACGGTGACCGAGAGCCAGATCGTCGACTTCGCCTTCAAATGGGATCCGCAGCCGTTTCACGTCTCGAAGCCGGATGCCGAAGAGACGATGTTCGGCGGCCTGATCGCCAGCGGCTTCCACACGCTCGCGCTGACCTTCCGGCTGATCTGGCAGGCCGGCCCGCATCAGGAGACCAATGTCGGCGGGACCGGCATGGACAACCTGCGCTGGCCCCGTCCGGTGCGCCCGGGCGACACCCTGTCGGCGACGGCGGAGGTGATGGAACTGATCCCGTCCTCCTCCCGCCCCTTCGGCCGGGTCCGGCTCGCCTACACCACCACCAACCAGGATGGCGATGTGGTGATGACCTGCGAGATGCACCACCTGATCGCGACGCGGCCTTCGGCATAGCCCCTCTCTGCCTTCCCCGCCCACGCCTTCCCCCCGCCTCCGTCATCCCGGACAAGACCGGGCTAGACCCGGGCTTGGGCCGGGACCAAGCCTCATGCCCTCGAGGTCCCGGCCGACCTCCGGGTCGAGCCCGGAGGCTACCGGGATGACGATCCGGAATGAGGGGCAGCCCTACGCCCGCACCCCGCTCATGATCACGTGGCCGGCCTTCATCCAATGCAGGTCGACGCCCGCGAACCCCGCGGCGCGCAGCCAGTCCAGCAGATCGATCACGCTCGACGGCTTGTCCAGCGGATCGGGACCGGGGAGCCGGTAGTAGTTCCAGCCTTCCGCCATGAACCGGTCGTAGCCGTCGAGGGTTCCGTCGGTCTCCAGCGCCCGGCGGCGGGTCTCGACGTCCCAGGCATCGCCCGCGATCTTGCGGCCCGCCGCCGTCACCGGCTCCACCAGATCGGCCATGACGAAGACGCCGCCGGGTTTGAGCGCCGCGTAGACATCGGCGAAGAGCTGCCGCTTGCCCGCTCCGTCCAGATGGTGGATGGCGAGCGACGAAACCACCGCATGAAGCGGCTCCGGCGGGACCCGCCACGCCGTCTCCGCAATGTCGATGAGCGCCGTCTCCAGCCGCTCCGCATGCGCAGCGGCCGCCGCTCGGGTCGTTTCCAACATGCTCTCGGACCCGTCAAGCGCCAGCACACGCAGCGCCGGGAACCGCTCCAGCATCGCCACGCTCAGCCCGCCGGCGCCGCAGCAGATATCCATCGCCAGGGCCGGCCCCGCCGGCTCCGAAATCAGGGAGAGAATGGTCTCGACCTGCAGCTCGCGCTCGGGCACGGCGTAATGGGCGAGGTCGCGGAAGGCAGCGCTGGTGTCTTCGGTCCAGGCGGGGTCGGCCATCGGACGCTCCGTCTCGGGTGCCGGACCGCGCATTGCTTGTCCGGGACGCTGGTGACACTCCAGGAGCGCTTACCTAACCAACGTCGAGCCCGATCCGTTAGGGCCATCCGCTCGCCGGAGAGCGGTCCAATACCTGCCGTGCCGATCCCGCGCTAAATCCGACCGTCGTAGCTCTTGCGGTCGATGCGGCAGGCGCAGACGGTGAAGGTATCGGCGCTCAGGCCCTCGCTCACCGCCTTCTCCAGGCTTTCCCGGTCCTCGCAGACGACGCCGCGGCCGCCGAGGGCGGTGGCGATGGCGGCGAAATCGGTCTCGGCGAAATCCACGCCCGCATTGGCGTAGGTCATCGAGCGCTGCTTGAGCTCGATCAGCGCCAGGGACGCGTCGACGAAGACCACGACGACCACCGGCATCTTGGCGTCGCGCAGGGTGACCAACTCGCCGAGGATCATCTCCAGACCTGCATCGCCGGTGAAGGCGACCACGCCGCGTTCCGGTGCCGCCATCTTCGCCCCGATGGCCAGCGGCAAGGCGCAGCCCATGGTGCAGAGACCGGTGGACTGCAGCACCGCGTGCGGCACGAAGCTCTCCCAGACCTGGCTCGCCAGGATGCGGTGGGCGCCGCTGTCGATGGTGATGACGCCGTCGCGCGGCAACGCCTTGCGCACGGTGGTCACGATCGCCGCCGGACCCCAGGCCTCGTTCTGGCCGTAGGCGCCGGCCAGGGCCTGACATGCCGCCGCCGGCTCGCCGCCGGGCCACCGGGTTGAGCGGGCGGTTACACCCTCGCCGATCACCGAGAGCGTCTTGCCCACATGGCCGACGAAGGAGAGCGAGGCCTGATGCATGTAGGCGGTGTTCGGGGCGGCGGTCATGTCGATGACGCGCTGGGTCGCCGGATCCCAGACGTCGCGCCAGCCCACCCGCATCTCGATCGGATCGTAACCGGCCAGCAGGATCAGGTCGGCGGATTTGAGGATCGGACGAATTTGTTTGTCGGCGACCGGGGACAGACCGGCGCCGCCGAGCGAGAGCGGACTGTCGTCCGGCACCACGCCCTTGCCCTTGTAGGTGGCGACGGTCGGGATCGAGAACCGCTCGGCGAAGGCCCGCACCTCCTCGGCGCAATCCTGGGTCAACACGTCGAGCCCGACGACCATGATCGGCTTCTCCGCCTCGGCGAGCCACTGCCTTGCCCGATCCAGATCGGGGCCGGCCGCGGGCACGGCGGCCATGTCAGGAACCCGGCGGGTCGCCCGTGCCGGCACCGGCACCTCGGCGGCGGCTACGGCGATCGGCAGATCCAGATGCACGGGCCCCGGGCGCGGGTCCAGCGCGATGGACACCGCCTTGTCGGCCAGCGCGTCGACGGCCCCGGCGCTGACCCGGAAACTCGCCTTGGTGATCGGACGGAACACCTGCTGGTGGTCGAAGATCTGGTGGTTGTAGGTCACCGCCTCGTCCTCGTCGACGCAGCCGGTGATGACGATCAACGGCACCCGGTCCTGCTCGGCATTGGCCGCCACGTTCACGGCGTTCGCCGCCCCCGGACCGACGGTGCAGACCAGAATGCCCGGGGCGCCGGTCATATGATGCACGCCCTCGGCCATGAAGCCGGCGGCGTTCTCGTGCTTGGCGAGACGGAACGTTATACCCGCCTTCTCCAGCGCGTCGACGATGGTCAGCACTTCGCCGCCCGGAATGCCGAACGCATGGCGGCAGCCGGCCTCGTAGAGGCGCCGCGCGAGCAGGTCGGCGGCGCGAACGGTCTCGGTCATGGATCCTCGCTTATTCGGCGGCCTGGGACCGGGCCTGGGATTGGGGCAGTTTGCCCGCCGCTTCGAGCGCCGCATAGCCGTCGCGGGTCTGCGGCAGCTTGCGCTCCAGCAGCCGCGATGGCGACCACGGTCCGCAGGATCTGCGCCGTCCCGCCGCCGATGGTGAACATCCGGGCATCGCGCTGGATCCGCTCCATCGGATAGTTGCGGGAGTAGCCGCGCGCGCCGAACACCTGGAGGGCATCGGTCGTCGCCTTGATCGCCATCTCGGAGGCGAAGATCTTCGACTGCGCCGCCGCCAGACTGTCCGGGAACGGGCTGCCATTGGTGCCCTCGGTCGCCGCCGCCCGCCAGATCAGGGCGCGGGCCGCCTCGATCTGCACGCTCATATCGGCGAGCATCCATTGCAGCCCCTGGAATTCGGCGATCGGACGACCGAACTGCTCGCGCTCCTTGGCGAAGGCGAGCGCGCGCACGATAGGCTCCGGCTCGGCCAGGCCGATGCGCCACGGTACCGGCGCCCACCCGCTGAGCGTTATAGGCGTTCATCAGGTCGGCGAAGCCGCGCTTGCAGGCCGCTCGGCGGCATCACCAGACGCTCGGCAGAGAGTTCCAGGTCCTGGAACAGCACCTCGGTCTCGGGAATGCCGCGCAGACCCATGGTCGGCTCGCGGGTGCCGATCACCAGCCCCTTGTCCTCGTCGCGGAAGGCGATGAAGCCGCCGATGCCGAGTTCCTCGCCCGCCTCGTCGAACACGCGGGCGAAGATCAGATGGAGCTTCGACACGCCGCCGCCGGTGATCCAGTGCTTCTTGCCGTTGAGGACGTACGTGTCGCCCCGCCTGTCGGCCCGGGTGGTCATCTGGGTCGCGGCGGAGCCGGCATCCGGCTCCGTGATGCAGATCGCCAGCTTGTCGCCGGACAGCACGTGCTCGGCGGCGAGCCTTGCGCTGCCAGTCGGTGCCGTACTGCAGCAGGGCGGAGATCGCCGCCCATGTTGCCCTCGACCACGATACGGCCGGTCACGCCGCACTGCGCCGCCATCTCCTCGATCACCAGCACGACGTCGAGGAAGCTATACCCCTTGCCGCCCAGTTCCTTCGGCACGGTCATGCCCATGAAACCCGCCTCGGTCAGCGCCTTCACGTTGTCCCAGGGATACTGCTCGCTGCGGTCCACCTCGGCGGCGCGCGGCGCGATGACGGTTTCGGCCAGATCGCGGGCCCGGGCGCGCAATTCCTCCTGGGCGGGGGTCAGGGCAAAGCTCATGGAAATCCTCCCTCACGAAAGCGTGAGCCATCGTGGCGACGGGATCAACTTCAGGCAAACGAATAATATTGATCATCTTCTTCAGATATTCTTACTATTTGACATGAACATCCGCCACCTGGAGACGCTCCTGGCCATCGCCGACAGCGGCAGTTTCGCCGCCGCCGCCGAGCGGGTCGGCGTGACCCAGTCGGCCGTCTCCATGCAGATGAAGACCCTGGAGGAGGAACTGGGCGCGTCGCTGTTCGACCGCACCCGCCGCCCCCCGGTTCTGAACGAGACCGCCGACGGGCTCCTGGCGCGGGTCCGGGAACTGGTGCGGTTGTCGGAGGATATCCGCGCGGTGGCCGGCGACGGCACCGCGCGGGGGCGGCTGCGGCTCGGCATCATTCCGACCGCGGCCACGGGACTGGTGCCGACGGCGCTCGCGCGGCTGGCGGAGCGCGCGCCGGACCTGCGCATCCGGGTCGAGTTCCGGCCTGTCGGTCGATCTGGTACGACGCGTCGCCCAAGGGGCTCTGGACGCGGCGGTGGTGACCGAGACCCCGCGGCTGGAACGCGGTCTGGTCCTCAACCCGATTCACGAGGAGCCGCTGGTGGTCGCGGCACCGATCGGCGCGCCGGGCCGCAGCGACCGCGACCTGCTCCGCACCCTGCCCTTCGTGCGGTTCAACCGACGCACCGGTGTCGGCCGGGTCATCGACGCCGCTCTGCGCCAGCGCCGGATCGTGGTCTCGGAAGCGATGGAGCTCGATTCGATCGAAGCGATCCTAGCGATGGTCGCGCGCGGCCTCGGCGTCGCCGTGGCCCCCGCCGGCTCGATCACCGACGCGCTCCGGGAGACCGTCCGCACCGTCCCGTTCGGCAATCCGCCGGTGCGCCGCCGCGTTGCCCTGGTCGAGCGCGAGCGCCCGGAAGTCGCGTCGGCAACCGCGCTGCTCCTCGAAGAGCTAAGGGCGGCGGGGAGCTGACCGACCGGTGTTGGGCACGCGGCGCGGTTCGGGGCAGACTTCGAGCGACGAGAGACGACGCGCGGAGCAGGAGGGCGCATGATCAGATCCTTTGCCGGCGCCGCCGCGACCAGCGTCAGGCTGCTGCTGCCCGCCCTGTTCCCGTCCTGGCGCTTCTTCGACGTGATCGGCCCGTCGCCTCGGATCGAAGTGGCGCTGCTCGGCCGCCCGGACGATGCCGGGAGCGACTGGCGAGAGGTCCGGCCGAGAGCCGAGCGGCTCGGCATCGCCGGGTACCTGCGGGCCTTCTTCTTCAACCCGCGCTGGAACGAGACTCTGTTCCTGACGACCTGCGCCGAGGGCGTGATCCGCGACGAGAGCGACCACACGGTCCGCGAAATCCGCGACCGGCTGCGGGCCGACGTGAACCGGCCGGGCGCCGGTCCGTCCGCGCCCTGGTTCCGCTTCCGCATCGCCCTGCTCAGCCGTCACGAAGGGCGCATCCGGCGCGACGTGGTCTTCACGTCGCCCGCCTATCCGACCGCCGGTGGAGCCGGCCCATGAGCGCCGAGGCGGCGATCCGCCTGACGGAGATCCTGCTGGCGATCGCCTTCCTCCAGAAAAGCGTCGAGCATGTCTTCGGCCTTCCGGACGAACGGTTGTACTTCCTGCCGCTGGCGGCGCTCAGCCTGCTGCTGCTGACCGGGATCGAGAGCGATCTGGTCTGCTACGCGCTGCTGGTCAACGCGCTGTTCATCCTGCACCGCTTCCAGGGCCCCTATAACGGCGGCAGCGATCTGCTGGGATATCTGATCCTGGTCTGCCTCTGCCTCGCCCATGCCGCACCGGACCCGCGTTGGCGCGAGTACGCGCTGGCCTATCTCGCGCTTCAGCCGATCCTGTCCTACTTCAAGTCCGGCTGGTCGAAGGCGATCCATCGGGACTGGTGGAGCGGGCAGGCGTTGCGCGACGTGTTCGACTTCTCGGCCTACCCGGTCTCCGACGCGATCCGCGCCCGGTTCCGGGATTCCGCCCTGCTGGCGCCGATGTCCTGGGCGGTGATCCTGTTCGAGCTGGCCTTCCCGCTGGCCCTGCTCCACCGCGACGCGCTGGTCGCCGCGCTCGCGCTGGCGGCGGCGTTCCACCTGGCCAACTTCCTGCTGTTCGGCTTCAACCGGTTCGTCTGGATCTGGGTGGCGAGCTACCCGGCGATCCTGTGGCTGCAGGACCGGCTGGTCGGCGCGGGCGTGCCGGTCATCTCCGGCTGACGCCCGCCCCGCCACCGTCTCAGAACAGGCCCTCGATCTGGCCGGCGTCGTTCAAGGTGATCTTGTTCGCCGCCGGGACCCGCGGCAGGCCCGGCATGGTCATGATCTCGCCGCAGACCGCGACCACGAACTCCGCCCCGTTGGAAAGACGCACCTCGCGCACCGGCAGGGTGTGGCCGGTCGGCGCGCCCTTGGCGTTGGGGTCGGTGGAGAAGCTGTACTGGGTCTTGGCGATGCAGACCGGGTAGGAGCCGCCGCCGTTCTTCTCGATATCGGCGATGGCGGTGGACGCCTTGCCCTCGAAGACAACGTCGTCGGCGCGGTAGATCTCCTTGGCGATGGTGCGGATCTTGTCCTTGAGGCCGAGGTCGTCGCCGTAGAGCGGCTTGAACGCCGCCGTCCCGCCCTCGACCAGGCCGACCACGTGATGGGCCAGCGCCTCGGTCCCGGCCGAGCCGTCGGCCCAGTGGGTGCATTCGATCGCGTCGACGCCGAGCGACGACAGCTCCTCGCGTACCGCCGCGATCTCGGCGTCGGTGTCGGTGATGAAGCGGTTGAGGGCGACGGCCACCGGCACGCCGAACTTCTGGGTGTTCTCCACGTGGCGGGCGATGTTGGACACGCCCTCGCGCACCGCCGCGATGTTCTCCGCGCCCAGGTCCTCCTTGGCCACCCCGCCGTGCATCTTGAGCGCTCGCACGGTGCCGACCACCACGGCCGCCGCCGGGGACAGGCCGGCCTTGCGGCACTTGATGTCGAAGAACTTCTCCGCCCCCAGATCGGCCCCGAACCCGGCCTCGGTCACCACGTAGTCGGCGAGCTTGAGGGCGGTCTTGGTCGCCATCACCGAATTGCAGCCATGGGCGATGTTGGCGAACGGCCCGCCGTGGATGAAGGCCGGGTTGTTCTCCAGGGTCTGCACCAGGTTCGGCGACAGGGCGTCCTTCAGCAGCACGGTCATCGCCCCATCCGCTTCCAGTTGGCGGGCGAAGATCTGCTCCCGCTCGCGGGTCTGGCCAACGACGATCTGGCCCAGCCGACGCTTCAGGTCGTCGAGCGATGTCGAGAGGCACAGGATCGCCATGATCTCCGAGGCGACGACGATGTCGAACCCGTCCTCGCGCGGGAAGCCGTTGGCCACCCCGCCGAGCGAGTTGACGATGGACCGCAGCGCCCGGTCATTCATGTCCACCGCCCGGCGCCAGCCGATGCGCCGCGGGTCGAGCCCGACCGCGTTGCCCCAGTAGACGTGGTTGTCGATCAGCGCGGCGAGCAGGTTGTTGGCCGCGGCGATGGCGTGGAAGTCGCCGGTGAAGTGGAGGTTGATGTCCTCCATCGGCACCACCTGGGCGTAGCCGCCGCCGGCCGCCCCGCCCTTGACCCCGAAGCAGGGGCCGAGCGACGGCTCGCGCAGGCACATGGCGGCCTTCTTGCCGATCCGGTTCAGCGCGTCGCCGAGGCCGACGGTGGTGGTGGTCTTGCCCTCGCCCGCCGCCGTCGGGTTGATACCGGTGACCAGGATCAGCTTGCCGTCGGGATTGGCGGCCAGGCTGTCGATATAGCCGAGATCGATCTTCGCCTTGGTGTGGCCGTAGGGCATGAGGTGTTCGGGCGCGATCCCGAGCTTGGCGCCGATCTCCAGGATCGGCTGCATCTTGGCCTCGCGGGCGATCTCGATATCGGACTTCACCATGGCCGGCCCCTCCCTTCGGGCGATCCCCATCGATCTCGTCGATGGGGCGATTGACGCTATGGGCGGAGACTAGCGGCAACGCGCCGGGCTGTGGTTGCCGAATTGCGACACCGACCGGCTTGCGGGCGTCAGGGGGTGGAGTTGGGGGGAGTGTCGGCGTCGGCAGCGTCGTCGGGAAGGTCGATGAGGCCGTGCTCGACGAGGGTTTGCAGGATCGGGCCGACAAGATCCATGCCGGGCTCGATACCGGCGGCTTGGCAGGCTTTTCCGTAAAGCTGGATGTTGCCCATGCACTGCGGAGCCAATGCCCGAGGAAACTGCCGAACCAGCGGCGCGATGAGGAGAAGAAACTCTCCGACACTCGATGCCGCTTCAGCGAACCGGTCCGCGGCCAAAAGCACTTCACCCCGCCTGGCTAGGGACGTAGCGAAATCATGTGTAAACGCCTCCGGCCTTGCCGCCGCTAGGGAGCGCCGCAGCGCCACCGCCTCCTCGATCGCCGTCAGCGCCTCCTCCGGGCGCCCGAGAGCCGAAAGACGAACCGACAGATTGTTCAGCGCCCCCGCCAGATCGGGAGTGAACGCATCCGGGCGCGCCTCCGCCAGGGGCCGATACAGCGCCACCGCCTCCTCGATCGCCGTCAGCGCCTCCTCCGGGCGCCCGAGATCCGCGAGATGGGCCGACAGGTTGTTGAGCGACCCCGCCAGAACGGGGGTGAACGCATCCGGGCGCGCCGCCGCCAGGGTCCGACGCAGCGCCACCGCCTCCTCGATCGCCGACAGCGCCTCCTCCGGGCGCCCGAGATCCGCAAGACGGCCCGACAGGTTGTTGAGCGACATCGCCAGATCGGGCAGGAACGCGTCCGGGCGCGCCTCCGCCAGGGGCCGATACAGCGCCACCGCCTCCTCGATCGCCGTCAGCGCCTCCTCCGGGCGCCCGAGATCCGCGAGATGGGCCGACAGGTTGTTGAGCGACCCCGCCAGAACGGGGGTGAACGCATCCGGGCGCGCCGCCGCCAGGGTCCGACGCAGCGCCACCGCCTCCTCGATCGCCGACAGCGCCTCCTCCCGGCGCCCGAGATCCGCAAGACGGCCCGACAGGTTGTTGAGCGACATCGCCAGATCGGGCAGGAACGCGTCCGGGCGCGCCTCCGACAGGGTCCGATACAGCGCCACCGCCTCCTCGATCGCCGTCAGCGCCGCCTCCCGGCGCCCGAGACCCGCGAGATGGGCCGACAGGTTGTTGAGCGACATCGCCAGATCGGGGGTGAACGCGTCCGGGCGCGCCGCCGACAGGGTCCGATACAGCGCCACCGCCTCCTCGATCGCCGCCAGCGCCGCCTCCCGGCGCCCGAGAGCCGAAAGCCCGTTCGACAGGTTGTTGAGCGACGTCGCCAGAACGGGGGTGAACGCATCCGGGCGCGCCTCCGACAGGGTCCGACGCAGCGCCACCGCCTCCTCGATCACCGTCAGCGCCGCCTCCCGGCGCCCGAGGTCCGAAAGCCGGTTCGACAGATCGTTGGCCCGACTGGCACGCCGGTTGCGACCGTCTTCGGTGTCGTTGTCGGTTTCCTGCTCGAACAGGACGGTCTCGACCGCGACGGCCAGTTCCCGCAGTGCCACCGTTTGTTTCGGAAAACCGCGCGATCCCTCCAGGTGCAGCGCCAATTGCGGGTCGTCGATCCGCTCGACCACACCCGCCGCGATCACGCCAATCGGATCGCCGGACTGCTGCGCCACGTCGATCACGACCGGCAGCGTTAGAGCCATGTTGCCGGCGATCGCCGCTAGAATGCGTTCCGTCCCGACCGGATTCGCCCGCTCGCCCGGCTCCCGCCACCCCTGCGCCAACCAGTTCAGCTTGGTGAGGCCGTTCGTCGCTTCCTGCTCGTCCAGCACTGCGAAGACGCTGGTGAACAGGTGCGGGTCCAGCAGTCCCAGAAAGTACGTCCCAAGCAGATCCGGGGTGAGCCCGACCGGGCCGTTCTCACCCGGATAGAGATCGTCCAACAGCCCGGCGAGCGCCTCGCGCCGGCCCCTCGGGCACTCCGCCAAGCGGGGGCAGGCGGCGAGCAGCTCCGTCACCCGTGCACTATCCGGCTCCTGCGACGCGGCGGCGGCCAGGGTGACCACGCCCACCGCCTCGTCCATCGCCTTGCCGAGGACACCGTCCGGCAGGGCGAAGATGTCCCGCGCCCGGGCGGCCCATTCCCGGCGCTCCCGGTCGACGATCCAGTCGAGCAGGCGGGTGTCGGTCATCTCGTCGGCCCGCATTGCCCCTTGCACCGCGGCCAGGGCGGCGAGGTGGATCGTCACCGCCTCCCGGAAGTCGTCGCGCGGCGGCACGGACGCCAGCGCCGGAACCCGATCCGCCGCCGGGGGCCGGCCGTCGGCCGACGCGTCCGGATTGAGCGCCTTGTCGAACGCGGCGAAGGCGCGGGCGAACTCCTCGCGGCGGGCTTCGGGCGTGTCGACCAACGGCGGCAGGTCCTCGATATCGAACTGCCCCTCGGTGCTGTTCATCACCGCGCCGATATCCTCGTGCTCGACCCCGATCTGCTGCCACACTTCCGACAGGCCGCGCGCGATCAGCACGACCCGCACCTTGAGGTCGGCGCCCGCATCCGCCGCTGTTTCAAGCATCAGGGCGAGTTTAAGGATCGCCGTGGTCTGCGCGCGGGCGCGCTCCGCATAGTCGACGACCAGCAGCACCTCGCCCTTATGCGCCAGGAACCCGGCCAACACCTCCGGCGTCCGGGCAATGGCGTCGAGATCGATGAAGCCGGCAAGCATGCGGTCGCCCCGCGCCGCCCCGTAGGTCTCGACCACATGCTGCATGAAGCGGGTCTTGCCCCGACCCGACGGCCCGGTCAGAAGGCGCCAACGCATCGGTTCGTCGTCGTCGAACCACGCCGCGAACTCGGCCAACTCGGCCTCGCGGCCGGAGAAGGGGACGATCCCGCGCTCCGCGCGGAGCAGGGTCGCCTCGGACCCGCGCCGCAACCGGCCCGTTGCGATCGGCTGCCGAAACGCCGCCTGGGCGAGGTCGCGCGCCGCGCGTCTGGCCGCGGCATCCCCCTCAATGGCCGCCTTGTTCGCCGCGACCTGCTTCTGAAGGTAGTCGACGCTCTTGTCGGCGAGGGTGCCAAGCGGCACGCCGACGGTCACCGCGCTCAGGATATCGGCCAGCCCCGCCCCGAGCTTGCGCGCCGCCTCGTTTCTCTGAGCCTGTGCGTCCATGATCCCCCCGCCGATCCCAGAAACCCTACCCCAACCCGGACCGCGCGCGAAACGTGCATATCCTCACCACCGGCACCGCCGTCGCGCCCTGACCGGATCGCCGCTAAACTCCCCTCATGACCCTCGAACACGATCACGACCCCGCCTCGATCCGAGCCCGCATCGCCGGGCGGCCGGAGGCGATGTATCTGCGCGACTGGATCTATGGCGGGATCGACGGGGCGGTGACCACCTTCGCCATCGTCGCCGGGGTGGCCGGGGCCGAGCTGTCGGTCGGGGTGATCCTGATCCTCGGCTTCGCCAACCTGATCGCCGACGGGTTCTCCATGGCGGCGGCCAACTATTCCGGCACCAAGGCGGAGAAGGACGACGCCGACCGCGTGCTGGCCATGGAGCGCCGCCACATCGCCGCCGAACCCGACGGCGAGCGCGAGGAGATCCGCCAGATCTTCGCCGCCAAGGGCTTCACCGGCGAGGCTCTGGAAAGTGCGGTGGAGGCCATCACCGCCGACAAGGACCGCTGGGTCCAGACCATGCTGGTGGAGGAGCACCACCTGGCCCCGGTCACCCGATCGCCCTGGATGGCCGCCTGGGTCACCTTCTCCGCCTTCGCGGTCTGCGGGCTGGTGCCGCTGCTCCCCTACATCGCCGGCGGCGGATTTGCCCTGTCGACGGCGATGACCGCCGCCGTTTTCTTCGCCATCGGCTCGGTCAAGTCCCGCTGGTCGCTCAGCCCCTGGTGGCGCTCCGGGGCGGAAACCCTGGCGATCGGCCTCGCCGCCGCCGGCCTCGCCTACGCGGTCGGCCACCTGCTGCGCGGGCTGGTCGGCGACACCGGACTTTAGAAGCTGAGTCCACAGCCGGGGCCGGCCGTCTCGCCAGAAAACGACAGCGCCGCGGCCCCGCTCCGACGCTCCGCGCCCGAGGTCTATCGGACCGCTTCGGCCAACCTCCGGTTAAGTGTCTACGGTGTTAACCCTTTTGCGCGACCTGATACGATTTTGTGAATGCGTGCGGTGGGAGAATCACAGTAGTCTCCGCCCGACACCTGATGCTCACGCACCCGGGCCGTCAAAGCGTCCAATGAGGCTAGCTGGGAGTGCGGTCTCGAGATGTTTGATGATCCAAACGAGATACCGACTCGCATCGGGTTTCTGCTCGTCAACAATTTCTCGATGATGGCCTTCGCCTCGGCCGTCGAGCCGTTGCGCTCGGCCAACCGCATGGCGAACGCGACCCTGTACGAGTGGAAGGTCTACAGCGTCGACGGCAATCCGGTCTCGGCCAGCAACGGCATCGCCGTGGTGCCGGACGGACCGATGTCGCAGCTCGACCGGGAAAAGGTCGTCGCCGTCGTCGCCGGCATCGACGTGCAGAAGTTCGAGGACGAGCGGGTGCTCGGCTTCCTGCGCCGGGCCTCGCGCCAGGGTCGGGCGGTCGGCGCGCTCTGCACCGGGAGCCATGTCCTGGCCAAGGCCGGCCTGCTCGACGACCGGCGCTGCACGATCCACTGGGAGAATCTCGGCGGGTTCACCGAGGAGTTCCCCGAGATCGAGGTCTCGTCCGACCTGTACGAGATCGACCGCGACCGGTTCACCTGTTCCGGCGGTACCGCGTCGCTCGACATGATGCTCCACCTGATCGGCCGCCAGCACGGCCAGACCCTGGCCAATCAGGTGTCGGAGCAGTTCATCCACGACCGCATCCGCGAACCGCACGACCACCAGCGCATGGAACTGCGCGCCCGGATCGGCGTCAGCCACCCGAAGCTGATCTCCGTGATCAGCGAGATGGAGGCCAATCTCGAGGAGCCCCTGACCCAGACCGACCTGGCCGAGCGGGCGGGCCTGTCCACCCGCCAGCTTGAGCGGCTGTTCCGCAAGTATCTGAGCGCCACGCCCACGCGCTACTACCTGACGCTGCGCCTGCAACGGGCCCGCCAGCTCCTGACACAGACCTCGATGTCGATCCTGTCGGTGGCGCTGGCCTGCGGGTTCGTCTCGGCCAGCCATTTCTCCAAATGCTACCGCGAATGCTTCGGGCGCACGCCGCGGGCCGAGCGGGCGATCGGCGGCATCACCGGCAGCGCGCGGATCTCCCTCACGACGGACCAGACGCCGCTCGCCGCCGGTCAGGCCTGATCACTCGCGGAAGCCATTTCCCGATGACATCCCGGCGCGGGATCGACTAGGCTCCGCCGCCCTTTCCCGACCCGATCACAGGTCCCTGCCGGCGCAGGGGCCCTTTTCGTTTTTGTCGCACGGTCCTGCGCGAGGAGAAGATCATGGCGGAACCGGTCGCCGCCGGACTGGATTTCGGCACATCGAACTCGGCCATCGGCTTCGTGCGGGAGGGCCGACCGACGCTGCACCGTTTCGGGGACGGCCGCACCCTTGTGCCGAGCGCGCTGTTCTACAGCGACGACGAAGGCAGGCTGCTGTTCGGCACCGAGGCGGAGAGCTGCTTCCTGGCCGAGGACGAGGGCCGCTATCTGCGCGCCCTCAAGAGCATTCTCGGCACCAGCCTGACGGAGGAACGCACCATCCTCGGCGGACGGCCCTGGCCGTTTCGGCAACTCCTCAAACGCTTCGTGGCGTACCTGAAGGACGACGTGGAGCGGCGCGAAGAGGTGATCCTGTCCACCCTGGTGGCCGGACGGCCGGTGAGGTTCAGCGACGACGACGCGCGCGACGCCGCGGCCGAGACCTATCTTCGGGATATCCTCCAGGAAGCCGGTTTCGCCGATATCCGCTTCCTGTACGAACCGGTCGCCGCCCTGCTCGATGCCAGCGACGCCATGGAGGATCCGCACCTCGTGCTCGTGGCCGATATCGGCGGCGGCACGTCGGATTTCACGGTCGCGCGCGCCCGGGGCGGCCGGTCGATGCCGCCGGGCGACCGGTTCGAGATTCTGGCCAATCACGGGGTGCATATCGGCGGCACCGACCTGGACCGGCGCATTTCGCTCGACACGGTGATGCCACTGCTCGGCCTCGGCTCGCAGACCCGGAGCCTGACCTCGGGGGAGATTCTCCCCGTCCCCGCGTCGTATTTCGGCGACCTGGCGAGCTGGCACAAGATCCATCTGTTCTACTCGCGGAGGAACCGGGCCGAGATCAGCGACATCCACCGGCTCGCCCTGGAACCGGAGAAGATCGCCCGGTTGCTGCACGTGATGGACAACCGCCTGGGCCACCGGCTGGCGGCCCGTGTCGAAGACCTGAAGATCCGTCTCGGTTCCGACGACGCGGTCCACATGGAACTACCCGATATCCCCGACGTGAACGGTCCCGATGTCGACGCGGCCCGCCTGCGCCACGCCATCCGGCACGAGTTGGAGACGCTGCGACAGGCGACAGGCCGGACCCTGGAGCTTGCCGGCGTCCGCGGTGCCGACATCGACCACATCGTGCTCACCGGCGGCACCACCTTGTTGCCGGCTGTACGCGAGACGATCTCGGGCTGCGTTCCAGGAGCGGCGCTGGTCTCGGCGGATCCGTTCTGCGCCGTGGTCAACGGCCTCGCCAAGGCGGCGGCGCGCCCGACCTGACGTCACCCGCCGAAAGCGAACCGCTGCATCTGGACGAAATCCGCGCCTTTGTGCGGCTGCTTGAACAGGGCGACCGCGTCGACACGGAACGGTTCAGCGGTCACGGCCTCGGCCCGCGGCGCCAGGGCAGCGACGATCGCATCGCGCTCCGGCCCGTCCGGCAGACGCGCCGACAGGGTCATGTGGAACCGGAACTCTCCCATCACGTAGGGATAACCCCATTGCTGCAGCAGCGTCTCCTGCTGCGCCGACAGACCGGACGACCGCCGACGTTCCAGATCCGCCTCGCTCGGCAGTGCGCGGAACGGGTCGAGATCGCGCACCGCATCCGCGGCGAGCGCGTTCATGCGGTGATCCGGCGGCGTCATCATCAACGCCAGGAACCCGCCGAGCGACCGCAGACCGAGCCGCACGTCGAACGGTTCGCGCGTGGCGGCGAACGCGGCGAAGGCCTCGATCAGATCAGCCTCGCTCCGGCCGGCATGCAGGTAGAAAGGGGGCTTGATGGTCGCGTGAAAGCCATAACCCCGCGCGCTCTCCGTCAAGACCGCCAGGCGCTCGGCTGAGACCCCCTCGACCGTCGGCTGCGTTCGGATCTCACCAGTTGCGCAGTCGCGGCCGAGCCAGTCGGCGCCAAACTCGGCCAGGGCCGACCCCGGGGCCGGCGCCACATAGAGCGCATACCGGGGGGCCGAGGGATCGGGCTCACCGCCGCCATCGGGAAAGCTCGGGAAGTCGACCATGTGACACTCCGATGAAATTCGCTCAGAGATATGGCGTGAACCGGCTCGGAACGGGTATTTAAACCGTCCCAGCCTTTCGGTGCGCCGGTTATGGCACGCGCGCCCCCACAGGAGAAGACGGCGATGAGAACAGGGATCGCGAGCCGGCGCGTGCTGCTCGCCGACGGCTCTACAGCCGACACGGTGGTCACGGTCGAGGACGGTGTCATCACCGCCATCGGCGCGGAGCACTCGGGCGATGTCCGGGACGTCGGCGACGCCTGGGTTCTGCCCGGCGTGATCGACCTGCACGGCGACGCCTTCGAGCGGCAGATCATGCCGCGGCCGGGCG
This sequence comes from Thalassobaculum sp., assembly GCA_048983575.1. GTDB lineage: Bacteria > Pseudomonadota > Alphaproteobacteria > Thalassobaculales > Thalassobaculaceae > Thalassobaculum. Next base: position 4,626,754 of record JBLZTD010000001.1, read on the forward strand.
TGCATTTCCCGTTGGATCTGGCCCTGCAGGACAGCGATGCTCAGATGCTGGCGAACGGCATCTCCACCGCCTATCACGGCGTGACCTACTCCTGGGAGCCGGGGCTCCGGGGCCGCGAGTTGACCCTGAAGGTCAAGGCGGCGATCGAGGCGGCCCGTCCGCATCTCGGTTGCGACACCCGCTTCCATCTGCGCCACGAGACCCACAACCTGGCGGCCGAGGCCGAGGTGCTGGACTGGCTCGCGGACGGCACCGTGGACCTGCTGGCGTTCAACGACCACAGCCATGTGAGCCTGCGGGAGATCGAGCAGAACGGGAAGTCGACCGCCACCTATGTCGGCCGCACCGGCCTCAGCCACGACCAGTTCATGGATCTGCTGCGGGACGTGTGCGCCCGCCGGCCCGACGTGCCGGCCTCCATCGAGCGGCTGTCGAAGGCGGCGCTGGACCACGGCGTGGCGCTGGCCAGCCATGACGACGACGCACCGGAGCTGCGCACCTGGTACCACGGCCTCGGCTGCCGCATCGCCGAGTTCCCGATGAACACGCCAACGGCGGAGACCGCCGTATCGCTGGGCGATCCGGTGATCTGCGGCGCCCCGAACATCATCCGCGGCGGCAGCCATCTGGGCTCCGCGGTGTGCGGGCCGCGACCGAGGTGCGCGAGGGGCGCTGCACGATCCTCGTCTCCGACTATTACTACCCGGCCCTTGTCCAGGCACCGTTCCGTCTGGTCCGGGACGGCGACTGCGATTTCGCGACCGCCTGGGCGCTCGTCTCCGCCAATCCGGCCAAGGCCGCTGGCCTGGACAACCGCGGCGCGATCGAGCCGGGCAAGCGCGCCGATCTCGTCGTCATCGACCAGCGTGCCGACGCTCCGGCGAAGGTTCTGGCGACGATGGTCGCCGGCCGCGACGCCTACCGCACGGCAGCCTAGCCGCTTACTCAGCCGCCGACTGACGCGGCCGCTCTCCGGCCGCCCTGGCAGCCTCCTCCTCCGCCTCCTGCTCGGCCACCTCCTGGTCGTGCTCGAAGAGACCGGCGAGGTGGGCGGCCGCCTCCTTGGAGGACCGGATCATCTCCGCCTCGTCCCGATGGATCGCGTACTGCTCGCGCAGAAGCTGCTCGTCGTACTCCTTGAACCGCTTCACCATCTGATCCGCCTTGCGGCCCGGTACGCCCAGTTCGCGGAACACCCGACCGGCCATGTCGAGGCTGGAATTGAAGTACTCGCGCACCACCTGGTCGACGCCGAGTTCCATCAGCCGATAGACGTGGAAGCGATCATGGGCCCGGGCGAACAGCTTGAGGTTCGGGAAGTGCATGCCGGCAACCCGTGCGACGCTGTCGGCCCGCTCCGGATCGTCCACCGCGATGATCAGCAGCTTCGCCCGACCGGCCCCGGCCGCCTCCAGGATCTGCAGGCGCGAGGCGTCGCCGAAATAGGCCTCGTTGCCGAAGCGCCGGGCGATGGCGATGCGGTCATGGTCGCTGTCGAGCGCCACGAACTTGATCCGGCGCATGTTCAGCATGCGGCCGATCATCTGCCCGAAGCGCCCGAAGCCGGCGATGATCACCTGGGTCTCGGGATCGCCCATATCCTCCACCGTCGCCTGGGCGACGGCCTTCTTCGAGAAGCGTCCGCGAATTGCGTCGGCAAGCTGCACGGTGAACGGGGTCATCGCCATGGAGATGGCGACCACGAGGATCAGGAAGTCGGCGGTGGCCCGGTCGACCGCGCCGACATTGATCGCTGCGCCGAACAGGACGAAGGCGAATTCGCCGCCCTGGGGCAGCACGGCCGCGAGGGCGAGGGCCGGCTCCCAGCGCATGCCGATGGCACGGGCCAGGGCGAACAGGGTGGCGCACTTGATCGCCACAAGGCCGACGGCCGCGCCGAACACGGTCAGCGGGGCCTCGAAGAAATTGCCGAGATCGATCGACATGCCGACGGCGATGAAGAACAAGCCGAGCAGCAGGCCCTTGAACGGCTCGATATCCGCTTCGAGACGGTGCCGGTACTCGCTGTCGGCCAGCAGCACGCCGGCCAGGAACGCACCCAGCGCCATGGACAGGCCGATCCGGTCCATTGCCAGGGCCATGCCGAGCACCACCAGCAACGCGGCGGCGGTGAACAGCTCCTGCACGCCGGTCGTCGAGACGACCCGCAGCAGCGGCCGCAGGAGCTTCCGGCCGACCACGATGATCAGGACGATCGTGACGATCGAGAAGCCGATGGAGAGATAGTCGGTATCCGCCAGCGCCGCCTCGGCCGCCCCGTCCTCCGCCAGTCTCGGCGCATCGGCGATCCAGGGCAGCACCGCCAGCAGCGGGATCACCGCCAGGTCCTGGAACAGCAGGATCGAGAAGGCCGCCCGGCCGTGCTGGGTGCGCAACTCACCCCGGTCGGCCAGCGTCTGCACGGCGAAGGCGGTCGAGGACAGGGCCAGCACGAGCCCGATCACCACGGCGGTCTGGACGCTGTATCCAACGGCGTAGGACGCCAGACCGATCAACACCGCGCTGATCGCGACCTGGGCGGTGCCCAGGCCGAAGATCGGCCGGCGCAGGGCCCAAAGACGGGCCGGCATCAGTTCGAGACCGATGATGAACAGCAGCAGCACCACGCCGAACTCGGCGAAATGCAGGATCGCCTCGACATCGGAGATCAGGGCCAAGACCGACGGGCCGATGATGACCCCGGCGCCGAGATATCCCAACAGCGCGCCGAGGCCGAGCTTGCGGAACACGGGCACGGCGATCACCGCCGCCGTCAGAAAGACCACCGTGTCCTGAATACCCGCCATCCGCGATCCCGTGCTGCCCGCCGCCCCAATGCGACACCGCGATTCTAACACGGTTATTGTGCGGTGCGGGTGTCGGAGGACGCTGCGGCGGTGCTTGCGGCGTTTTCCGTGCCTCGCGTATCGTGCGCGCCACACTGAACCAAATCATCAGACCGCAAACGGGGGATGCGTCATGAGCGCCACGATCTTTGGACCCAGGATCATGCTGGTCGGCGGCGGATCGATCGGACGGGTGGGCGAGGTCCTGGAGAAACTCCAGGTGAGCCGGCCGCTGATCGTCACCGACCCGTTCATGGTCAGCTCCGGCATGATCGAGCAGCTCACGGCCCCGCTGTCCAAGGCCGGCATCGTCTACGACGTCTTCTCCGACACCGTGCCCGACCCGACCACCACCGTGGTCGATGCCGGTACCCAACGTCTGCGCTCCGGCGGCTTCGACGGGCTGATCGGCTTCGGCGGCGGCTCGCCGATGGACACCGCCAAGGCCATGAACATCCTGGCCGCGCATGGCGGGCAGATGCGCGACTACAAGGTGCCGAACGGCGTCGACACGGCCGCCGTTCCGCTGCTCTGCATTCCGACAACGGCCGGCACGGGCTCGGAAGTCACCCGCGGCACAGTCATCACCGATGTGGCGACCGACGAGAAGATGCTGGTCATGTGTCTCGCCGGTCAGGCGGATGCGGCGATCGTCGACTACGAACTGACCATGAAGAAACCGTTCCGGCTGACCGCCGACACCGGAATCGACAGCTTCACCCACGCGCTGGAAGCCTTCGTCAGCCAGAAGCGCAACCCGTTCTCGGACAGCATGGCGATCGCCGCGATGACGCGGATCGGCGCCAACCTGAAGACCGCCTGCTTCGAACCGGACAATCGCGCGGCCCGCGAACAGATGATGCTGGGCGCGACCCAGGCCGGCATGGCGTTCTCGAACGCGTCGGTCGCCCTGGTGCACGGCATGAGCCGGCCGATCGGCGCCCATTTCCACGTGCCGCACGGCCTGTCCAACGCCATGCTGCTGCCGACGGTCACCCGGTTCTCGCTCGAGTTCGCCCTCGACCGCTACGCCGAGGCGGGCCGCCTGATCGGCGCCGCGCGGGCGGGCGACGGGGACGAGACCGCCGCGAACAAACTGCTGGACTGGCTGTACCAGACCAACGAGGAGCTCCAGGTGCCGACTCCGCCGGCCTATGGCATCGACGAGGCGAAGTGGAACGGCGTGCTGGACACCATGGCGTCCCAATGCATCGCCTCCGGCTCCCATGCCAACAATCCCCGGGTGCCGGAACACGGAGAGATCGTCGAGCTCTACAGACAGGTCTGGTCAGCCAACCGGTGAGCCCCGGCGGCCGAATCCCGGTCGCAACCGGCCTCATTCGCCCTGGATAACGACCCGGTTGCGGCCTTTCTGCTTGGCCCGGTACAGGGCCTGATCGGCCCGGGCGACCAGCGTGGTCATCGGTTCGCCGTAGTCGTAGCTGGCCGCCCCGATGGAGATCGTCACAACGCCGATATCCTCACCGCTGGCGCGCCGGGTGACCCATTTCTGGTTGAGCCGCTTGCGGATCCGCTCGGCGATCTCCCGGGCGTTCTCCAACTCGGTCTCGCGCAGGATCACCGCGAACTCCTCGCCGCCGAACCGAGCCGGAACGTCGGTATCCCGCAGGCATTCGGTCAGGGTCCTGCCGACCAGACGCAGCACCTGATCGCCGACCACGTGGCCATGCGTGTCGTTGAACTGCTTGAAATGGTCGATATCCAGCATCAACAGTGTCAGCGGCGTCCCGGTCTCCATGGCATGGCTCGCCCCCTCCCGCAGCAGGGCGTCGAAGCGCTTGCGGTTGGCGATCCCCGTCAGGCCGTCGGTCATCGCCTCGGCTCTGGTCTCCTCCAGCTTTCGGCGGAGTGCGGCGATCTCGCCGGTCGTGGTGGCAAGCTCCGCGCGCAGGGCCTCGTTGCTGTTGTGCGCCGCTTCGGTCTCAAGCCGCAGTGTATCGATGAGGGTACGGATCTCGTCCCCGCCTTCGGCCGTGGCCAGGGCGGTCGTGGCGGTGGAGAGCACGCGGCCGAAACTGGTCGCCCCGCTCCCGACCCGGTCCAGAACTCCGGCAGAGTCCGTCGGTGACGGTGTGGAGGTCGGCCGCCACATCGTCGACCGCCCGCGCCCGATATGCCGGAAGGACGTAACGCTCGAACAGTTCGGCGATCTGCATTTCGTCGATGCCGTGGCCGCTGGTGAGCAGCACGTCCATGGTCCGACGCAGGGTGCCCACCTCCCCGGTCGCATACGCGTACCAGACCGCGTAGTTTTCCGGGGTCGGGGGGATCTCGTGACGGATCATCAGGTCGAGAGCGCCGATGGCCGCATCCTGGGCGGCCGACATCGCGGACGACACTGGCGCCTTGGCGCCGGATTGCCTGCCGGGCGCGTTGGATTGGCCGGGCGGTTTGACGGATGGTTCCATCGGCTTCTTCCGCTTCAATCACTCCACAGCCCGCCGCGCTCCAGGGCGACAGGCGTCAACTCTTGCGCCGTATCCCGATCCTGCGCCCGAGACCGTCCAGATCCCCGGCGGCTCTATGCTCGGCGTAGAGCGCCTGAACCTTCGCCAACGCCTGTTCCGGCATCGGCGCCGACCGCTTGGTCGTCAGATCGATATGCATGCACATCAACTCGTTGGTCGCGGCGAGAAATCCCTCTTCGGCATGGTACATGTGGTGGATCAGATGAAACCGCTTGGCGTCATGGTCCACGATCCGGGAACGAAAGGCCAGAGGCGCGCCTTCGACCACTTCGCGGTCGTAGGTGACATGGGCTTCCAGAACGAAGATCGACGCATCCGCGGCGCGGCGGTAGCTTTCGCCCACCCCCAGATGGACGCAGACTTCCTCGGTCGCCAGGTCGAAGGCGACCAGATAGTAGCCGACATTCATGTGGCCGTTGTAGTCGATCCAGTCCGGGCGCACCGTCGCCGTCCCCGAGTTGAACCATCCTGCGTCGTTCATGCCCTGCTCCAATAGTCCCGTTATCCTCTTCCAAGCGAGCCCCGGATCATGAACGCGCTGGCCTGGATGGGCAAACATGCGACAGCGCTGCTCGCCGGCGGCGTGTTTGTCGGCCTCGCGCTGCCGGACCTCGCGACCCTGGCGCGCCCGCTCCTGGTCCCCACCATCGTTGTCATGCTGGTGTTCTCGCTGCTGCGCCTGCAGCCGGCGGCGATCGCCGCCGCGGCACGCAGTCCCGGCCGGGTCCTGCCGGTGGTCGGCTTCGTGCTTCTGCTGTCACCGGCGATCGGTCAGGCCGGGGTCGCGCTGCTCGACCTCGAGGCGTGGTTCGGCGTCGGCGTGGCGGTCGCCGTGGTGGTGTGGACGGCCTCGCCCCCGCTCGTCTCGGTGACGGCGTTGGCCGCGATTCTCGGCCTTGACGGAGCCCTTGCCCTGATGGCGATGACGCTCGGGGGGCTGCTCATGCCGCTAACCCTGCCGCCGCTGGTGCTCGGGCTGATCGGCCTGGACCTGCAGATCGGGGTCGGCGAGCTGATGCTTCGGCTGACCGCAATGCTCGCACTCGCCGAACTCGTGGCAGCGGCGGTCCGGACGGTGGCGGGAGAGGCCCGGATCAGCCGGCACGCCGAGGCGATCGACGGAGCCTTCGTCCTGATCATGCTGATCTTCGCCGTGGCGGTCATGGACGGGGTAACGGCCGCCGCCATGGCCGATCCGGCGAAGGTGGCGGGCATGGTCGCCCTGGTCTTCGCCGTGAGCCTGATCCTTCAGGCGATCGGCTTCGCGCTGTTCCTGCCGTGGGGCCGGCGCTTCGCGACCACGGTGGCGTTGATCGCGGGGAACCGGAACATGGCCATCGTCCTCGGCGCGGCGCCGGCGGCTTTCCATCCGGACGCCTTCCTCTACCTGGCGATCCTGCAGTTTCCAATCTATTTGCTTCCCGCCTTGCTGCGGCCGCTCTACCGGAAGTACGGGGCGTAAGGGCCGCGTCACGGTTGGAGGCCGGGCCAAAATCGGCGATACTGAATGGGCGGTCGTCCGCGCGCCGGAGACGGGGGGCGGCCACGACCCCGATCGCGCCCGACACCCAGGCGCCTGCCCGCTACGCAGCGCGTAACCACAGGGAAATCAGACCGTGAGAGCAATCGACAGTGCCCGCCGCCGCGGGAACCTGGGTGCTCTCCGCCGCCGCCTGGTGCTGAGCGCCCTGACGCTCCTGGCCGCCGGGGCCAGCTACGTCTTCACCGCCGACAGCCAGATCAACTTCCAGCACATGGCCGCCGTGACCGTGATCCTCATCGGCGTCTGCGTGATCGCGATCGACTGGTGGGTCAGTCGGGATATCAAGCGCTCCGGGGGCGTGCAGGCCATGCGATCGGGCGGCGTGCTGTCCACCGGCCCCGGCGCGACCGCCGGGCGGCTCTGGGCCCAGGGCGAGGGCTTTCGGATCAGCGGCCTTCCCGACGACGCCCGAAAGAATTTCGGCGAGGCGGCGGCCCTGTTCAAAGAAGCCAAGGATCCGGCCGGCGAGATCCTGGTCAAGCTCAGCCAGGGGGATCTGGCGACCGAGATCGGCGACTATGCCGCCGCCGAGAAGTACTACGCCGACGCGGAGAGCGGCGCGAAGGAAGCCAAAGACATTCGGAGCGAAGGCCGCGCGTTGGCTGGACTCGGAGGGATGAACCTGCGACGCCGCAGCTACGACGCGGCGCGCCAGCAATTCGACGATGCCCGACGGGCGTTCTCGGCCGATACTGACCGGTTCGGAGAGGCCGGCGCCCTGCTCGGCCTGGGCGAAGCCTGCATCAAGGTGTCTAAGATCGAAGAGGGCGGCAGCCATTTCGATCAGGCTCGGTTCCTCTTCAGCCAGGTCGGCGACCGGATCGGCGAAGCACATGCGCTCTACGCGCGCGGCGAACTGTTCCGCCTGGAACGCAACGGAGCGGAAGCCCAGAACCGGTTCGAGCGGGCCCTGACCCTCTACCGGCGGACCGGCGACTATGTCGGGGAGGGCATGGTCCGGCTCTGCCTCTCGGACAGCTATCGGCGCATGCAGCGGGGCGGCGACGCCCGGGAGACCGCCCTCGAAGCCTGCATGCGTTTCAAACAGGCGGGCCGCCGCCTCGGCAACAGCGAACTGATCGCCGGCCGCGGCGACATCCGTCGGGCGCGCATCCGTTTCGACTGGTCCCGCGCCAACGGCAACGCGGCGCGGAACCTGTTCGTGGAGACCGGAGAGCGCGACAACGAGAGCCGCATCATGATCGGTATGGGCGAACTCGAACGCATGGCCGGGAACCTGGAAGAGGCCCGCGGCCTGTTCGATCGCGTGATCGCCCAGTCGAAGAGTTCGAGCGACCTGCTGATCATGGCCGACGCGCAGAAGGGCCGCGGCCACGTGGATATAGCCCGCGACCAGAAACGGTCGGCGCGCGAGGTGCTGAAGGAAGCCTATGGTCACTATCAGAATGCCGGCGGCGCCCGTGACGCCGCGCAGGCCCTGATGGATCTCGGTCAGTTGGACATGCTGATGGAGAATTTCGACCGGGCACGGGTGAACTACGCCCAAGTCCGAAGCATGTACGCAAAGCTGCAGGACCCGCACGGGGAGGCCACCGCGGTGCGGGCGATCGGCGACCTGGAATCCGCCCAGGGGCGGCTCGAGCAAGCCCAGCAGGCCTATGCGGAGGCGCGAATTCTGTTCCAGAGCGTCGGCGACCGGCTGTCAGAGGCCGATGCCGCGCTGCAGATCGGTCTCCTGGCCGTGAACCGCGACAACGCAACGGCCGCGGCGCTTCTGGTGCAGGCCGGGCGACTTTATCGAGCGGTCGGTGCGGTCGAGTGGCAACGTAAAGCCCACGGGCTCGCACGCCGTGTGAGATAGCCCACAAATGCTTGCGCCAAGCGCGACATTTCTGCAACACCCCCGATGAAGCCTTTGGTCAACCTTGCCTCAGACTGGTCAAGGAACCTGCCTTGTGATACTCGACTTACTCGTTGCCAAGGAGCCGTCGCGTCGACATCGACGGAGACGATAAAGGTTCGCTTGCAGTGGTTTTGGGCGCGGATCGTTGTCGCGCCGTTTGAAAGGGCATGGCCTCGATGCGTCGGGTAGCGATCGGATCTACTTTGGCATTGTTCCTCCTCGCCGGCTGTGCGTCGCAGCGCGAGCTGGAGGAAGGCGCGGTCTACGACCCGATCGAGCCTGCGAACCGTTTGGTGTTCGCGGTGAACGACGCGGTCGACACCATGGTCCTGCAGCCAACCGCCTACGTTTACAAGGAAGTGGTTCCGGCTGCGGTCCGTGAAGTCGTGCGCAACTTCCTCGACTGGCTGAGTTCGCCTGTCTACATCGCCAACAGTGCGCTGCAGGGCGACCTCGAAGGGCTGGAGCACAACGCCTCGCGCTTCGTCGCCAACGCGCCGATGTTCGGGTTGGTGGACAACGCGACCGGCCTCGGGCTGGAGCGGAGGCCGGAGGATTTCGGCCAGACGCTCGCCGTGTGGGGTGCGGATGAAGGCCCCTACATCGTCCTGCCGCTCCTCGGTCCGTCCAATGTTCGGGATACGGCCGGTCTGGTCGCCGACCATTTCATGGATCCGCTCAACTACATCGGCAACGAGGACGAGCGGACCCGGTACCAGATCGCCCGGCGGGTGGTCGGCGCGGTCTCTTTCCGAGCGGAGTATTTCGATCAGATCAACGATCTGAAGGCGACGTCCGTGGATTACTACGCCCGCGTCCGAACCATCTATCAGCAACGACGCGAAGCGCTGATCCGCAACAACACGCCTCCCATGATGGGCGGCGCGTCGTCGTCGGGTGAATTCGACGAGTTTCGACCGTCCAATGCTCCGATCGAGCAGAGTGGACGCCGCTCGGCCGATTGATGGCCGCGGTCGGTCGACGGCCTGGAATCACAGCAAAGCTGACAGCCTGAAGAAACTCGAGCGAGAGACGAGGATCGGTCCATGGGCAGTCTATTCAGGGCATTTGTTCTAATTGTTCTGGTTTCCGTGCCGCTGACACAGGCGCGGTCCGCGTCCGAGTCCGGCGCCTTCGTGTCGGAATTCGCCGAGAAGGCGATTTCCCTGGTCTCCGACAAGAGCCTGTCCACCGCAGAGCGGCGGGAGCAGTTCGGTGAGCTGGTCGAGACCTATTTCGATATGCCGGGGATCGGTCGCTTTCTGCTCGGCCGCTACTGGCGCACGGCGTCCGACGCAGAACAGGACGCCTATCTCAAAGCCTTCACGGACAACATCGTCTACACCTACGCGCGCCGCTTCGACGAATACGACGGCCAGAAGCTGGTCGTCGACGCGACCCGCGAAGACGGGCGATTCGACATTGTCTCGAGCCGCATCGTCGACCCCAACAGCAACCAGGAATACCGGCTGGACTGGCGGGTGATCGATGAAAGCGGCTCGCTCAAGGTGGTCGATATCGTGATCGAGGGCGTGAGCATGAGCGTCACCCAGCGGCAGGAATACGCGTCGGTGATCCAGAGCAACGGCGGGAAGGTGCAGGCGCTGATCGACGCGCTGACCCGGCAGATGGCGGGTGTCAGAGCCTCCGACGGATGACGACGTCGGGCAAGATCGACTGAGCCTCCGCGGTCCGGGCTAACGCCAAGGCCAACGGGGCGATCGCAGGCGGAACGCGGGACAGATCCCGCGCATCCTAACGCCTACCTCCGAAGAGCAAACACGCTGCGGATGATATGGGTCGTCGCCGGTCTGGCCGGCGGCGACCCTGTTGGCGCGCGTTCAGGCGCGCACCACCGGCTTGTAGCGGATGCGGTGTGGCTGCAACGACTCCTCGCCAAGGCGGCGTTTCTTGTCGGCCTCGTAGGCCTCGAAGTTGCCCTCGAACCACTCCACATGGCTGTCGCCCTCGAAGGCGAGAATGTGGGTGGCGACACGGTCCAGGAACCAGCGATCGTGGCTGATCACCACCGCGCAGCCGGCGAACTCCAGCAAGCCCTCTTCCAGCGCCCGCAGGGTATCGACGTCCAGATCGTTGGTCGGCTCGTCGAGCATCAGCACGTTGGCGCCGGATTTCAGCATCTTGGCCAGGTGAACCCGGTTGCGCTCGCCGCCGGAGAGCTGGCCGACCTTCTTCTGCTGGTCGCCGCCGCGGAAGTTGAACTGGCCGACAATAGGCGCGGCGTCTGCAATTTTGCGCCGGCCGAGATCGATCTCGTCGAGACCGTCGGAGATCTCCTCCCAGACCGTCTTGTTCGGGTCTAGGCTGTCGCGGCTCTGGTCGACATAGCCGAGCTTCACCGTGTCGCCGATACGGATCACGCCGTCATCCGGCGTCTCCTGCTGGGTGATCATCCGGAACAGGGTGGTCTTGCCGGCACCGTTCGGGCCGATCACGCCGACGATGCCGCCCGGCGGCAGCTTGAAGGTCAGGTCCTCGATCAGCAGCCGGTCGCCGAACGCCTTGTCCAGGCCCTCGGCTTCGATCACCACGTCGCCCAGGCGCGGTCCGGCCGGGATGACGATCTGCGCGGTGTCGGGTGCCGTTCTCCTTGCTCTGAGCCAGCAGTTCCTCATAGGCCTGCGACACGCGCCTTTGACTTCGCCTGGCGGGCCTTCGGCCCCTGGCTGGATCCACTCCAGCTCGCTGGCTGAGGGTGCGCATCCGCGCGCGCTTCCTGACGCCCTTCCTGCTCCAGTCGCTTCTGCTTCTGTTCCAGCCAGGCGGAATAGTTGCCCTCGTAGGGGATACCGCGGCCGCGATCGAGTTCGAGAATCCACCCCGCCACCTTGTCCAGGAAGTAACGGTCATGGGTCACGGTGACCACGGTGCCCGGATACTCGGCCAGCATCCGCTGCAGCCACGCGACGGACTCCGCATCCAGATCGTCGCTGGGCATAAGCAGTGCGATAGTCAGCAAAAACGCGCTACTACACAGTATGAGTTTATGTTGTTTGGGCAAACGTAAAAACGTCTGCATCATTTCTTTATGAAGCATAAATTTATTATTGTTTTGGGCCACTCTATGGTGGTGTTGCGCACATTATACTGCGTGACAATCAGCAGTATTCCCCACATCGGTTGCCAAAGTCTGTTGCTTTTTTCTGTTTGATTTTGCAACAGTCAGTTTGTTATTTTTTTGTTTTTCTGTAACCGATTTCCAGAGCATATAATGATCTTACTGATTTTTCTAGCAAAAATACGCTTTCCATTCGAGTGCCAGGCAAGTAAAATTCAGCGTTTTTGAATGACACTATCTGTTTTGGGAGAAGTAGCTAAATGACTGATTGGCAACAGGCGCTAGCCGAGATAAAACGCGGTGCCGACGAAATTCTGGTTGAAGAAGAATTGATCGAGCGCCTGAAAGAAGGCAAGCCAATGAAAATTAAAGCTGGTTTTGACCCAACAGCACCCGATTTACATCTTGGGCATACGGTTTTAATCAATAAGTTGCGAGCATTCCAACAACTGGGACACGAAGTCACTTTTTTGATCGGGGATTTCACTGGCATGATAGGTGATCCAACCGGCAAAAATGCCACTCGTAAACCGTTGACTAAAGAACAAATCTTAGCCAATGCTGAAACTTATAAAGAGCAGGTGTTTAAGATATTGGACCCGGAAAAAACCATTATTCGTTTCAATTCCGAGTGGATGGAAGCGTTGGGTGCGGCAGGCATGATTAAATTGGCTGCACGACAAACGGTGGCAAGAATGCTGGAGCGTGATGATTTTAAGAAGCGCTTTGCCAATGGTCAGTCTATTGCCATTCATGAATTTTTATACCCCTTAGCGCAAGGCTGGGATTCTGTCGCCTTGGAGTCCGATGTTGAGTTGGGTGGCACAGATCAGCGCTTTAATCTGTTGATGGGGCGTGAATTGCAAAAAGAAGAAGGGCAGAAGCCGCAGGTGGTTTTGATGGTGCCGTTGTTGGAAGGATTGGACGGTGTACAAAAAATGTCAAAGTCCCTGAACAACTATATTGGGATCACGGATGCACCGAATGACATGTTTGGCAAAATCATGTCTATTTCTGATGACCTGATGTGGCGTTATTACGATCTACTGAGCTTCCGTCCTTTGGAAGAGATCGCTGAATTAAAACAGCAGATAGCTAATGGGAGTAATCCTCGGGATATTAAGATATTGCTTGCGAAAGAAATCATCGCACGTTTCCATGATGACGAGGCAGCCGAAAAGGCGCATCAGGATTTTGTTACTCGCTTTCAGAAGAATGCCATTCCCGATGATTTACCTGAAGTAGAAATTGCTTTGTCAGAAGAAGGGTTAGCGATTGCTAACTTACTTCGTGAGGCTTCACTGGTATCTTCCACATCAGAAGCGATGCGTATGATTAAGCAAGGCGCGGTGAAGATTGATGGTGAAAAAGTATCAGATACCAAGTTGCAACTTACGGAAACCGGGTCAGCAGTTTATCAAGTCGGTAAACGTAAATTTGCTCGCATAACTCTGCACTAAACTAACTACTTTCTCGGACGCGCTGCCATCTTAACGTCTGCTTGAGATGGCGTCGCTGCTTTAGCGCATCACACTATTTTTTATTTCCGTCTCAACAATAATCACTTCCGTTGTCCCGATATTTCTAACATTATCCTGAAATAATCAGTTGGACAAGTTGCCAGGGTCGCTATGCTTGTTGTAGCAGACTCACCTGATGGGTGAACTGCGGCGCATTCGAAATATTGTGTATTTTCATGCGTTACCTTGTATTTGGAGCGATCAACTGATTAATTCAGGATTATGTGTTGTCGCGGGAAGATAGAGCGTCTGTCCATCCACAACGTTCAATATCTTGTCTGGCAATTCGCTGTTTTCCGGCTGTAATAACAGTTTTCCGCCTTTCACAAAATAGACCACCCGATTTGGGTATGGATGAGTATGCATTCCTGACTCGGTGCCCGCAGGATAGGTCAGGCGTACCACTTCAACGTCATTGTTATTCAGAAGAACTTCTTTGCTGCTCTCGAGCGATTGCGCGTGCGTCATGACGCTTATCAAAAGCGAGAGACTAACGAGTTTGTGCCTATTCATTTGTCGGTTCCTGTGGGTGTTTATTCTGACTTGTTGTCCTTATTTGTTGAATCTCGTCTTCATCTATCCCAAGGGAGTCCAGGAAATCCTGATGAGCATCTGGCATACTTTGTTCAAAAGATCGGTGCCATCGCCACATATCTTCATCACTTAAACCAATCGAAGACAGCAATGCAACCCATTGTTTTTTGTTTATAGCGTGGCTCGGGAATGTTTTGCCCTTTTGTTGCAGAAGCTGAATTGTGGCTTGCTGCTGGTGACGTAAGTGTTTAATTTCTTTATTTAGCTGCTGCAATTGTTGCTCAAGTAACAGTACCTGATTACTCTGGTCTTTGCTGGCAAGCAGTTTTTCAATTTCTTTTAACGGCATCCCGGCATTACGAAAGCACATGATCTTTTCCAATCTACAAAAATCGCGCTGGGAATAACATCGATAATTATTTGCAGATCGGCCACTAGGCACGAGCAGTCCCATTTTGTGATAGTAAATGAGTGTGCTGCGGGAAAGTCCAAATGCTTTTCCAAGTTCGCTAACGCTATAGTTCATCAGTCATCATCGGTGTGCAATAAGGCAATTGTTGTTTGTCAGGGCAGATAAACTGCTTTTTTGCTTGCTTTGAATGCAATCTTTCTGCACTGTAATATTTTGTAACAATATCAAGCATTTTAGTCTGTAAATCCGGATTTTGGGATAAAAAACAATGGAAGTCATTGTCGGGATTTTTGCGATATCTATCTGCGATGATGTTGACGATGGCAACCGTGAGGGTACAGTTAAATTTCTCCTTGGCACCTAAACGAGTGGCATATTTCTCAATGCCTGTTGTTACCTTTGCAACAGCTTCAGAGTATTCATAGAAAGATAGATATAACCAGGCTAGCTTCAAATGGCCGATATGGTTGAACTGCTCCCGTGGCAAAGTGGCGTCTTCAAACTGGCTAATAAATCGACAGTATTCTTGCACCTTGTTCTCCTCTGTTTTGGGAACAATAAACTGTGAAGTAATAGTCAGGTCAAGATCTGGATTTTGCTAATTAATGCCCGCTTTGTCACGTATCTTTTGCCAAATATAGAATCCTTGCAATCCCAGGCGCCTAAACCGGGAAAATGGAAAGTCCGGCAGAGGTTGTTGGTAG
>JBLZTD010000002.1:0-146499 GCA_048983575.1 Thalassobaculum sp.
GGAACGTATTGCTGGCCCGTCTGGCCGAGAACTCGATCCACGCCGTCGTCGTGCCGACCGGCGCCGGCGTGGGCGCTCGGCCATCGGCTTTCTGCGCGCGCCGGTGTCCTGTGAAGTGGTGCGCAGCCGCTACCTGCTGCTGGCGGAGTTCGACGCGGCCTCGGTCGACCGGTTGCTACTCCGGCATGGCCGAAGAGGCCCGGGCGATCGTCCAGCGCCGGCGGCCGCCGGGTGGACCTGACGGAGACCCGGGTGGCCTACATGCGCTACTCCGGTCAGGGTCACGAGATCACCGTACCCCTGCCGGCAGGCGAATTGACGGCGGCCGACGAGGACGTGATCCGGCGCTCCTTCGAGGAGGAGTACGCCAAGCTCTACGGCCGCACGATCCCCGACGTGGAGCCGGAGATCCTGTCCTGGACCCTGACCGTCGCCGCGCCGATCGCGCCGGCCCCTGAAGCGTCGGCCGAAGCGACCCCCGCCGGGAAGGCCACGCCGATCGACAGCCGGGTGGTGTTCGATCCGGACCTGCAGCGCGACACCGACTACGCCATCCACGCCCGCGCCGACCTGGCGCCCGGCATGACCGTTCGCCGGCCCGGCCCTGATCGTCGAGGACCAGACCACCACCGTCGTCACCTCGACCTTCAATGCCAGGGTGGGACGGCCTGCGGTTACCTGATCCTGACCGCCGAGCACAGCCAGGCGGCGTGCAGGAGCAGCACCATGAGTTCGAATAGAAGCGCCCTCGACCAGATCCACATTCAGATCCGATGGAACCGCCTGCCTCCGTCGTCGAGGAGCAGGCTCAGGTGCTGGTGCGGACCGCCTTCTCCACCTCGGCGCGGGAAGCCGGCGACATCTCCGCCGGAGTCTTCGACGTCGAAGGGCGGATGCTGGCCCAGGCGGTGACCGGGACCCCGGTCACGTCAACGCCATGGCCGCCTCGGTCGGCTTCTTCCTCGAGGTCTACCCGATCGACACGATGAAGGACGGCGACGTCTACATCACCAACGACCCGTGGAAGGGGACCGGTCACCTGAAACGACATCACCGTCGTCACGCCGACCTTCCTCGACGGCAAGCCGGTGGGCCTGTTCGCCTGCACCTCCCATGTGGTGGATATCGGCGGCACGCGGCTTCGGCCCGGACGGCCGCCAGGTCTACGAGGAGGGGATCAACGTCCCGATCGACTGCCCTTGGCCCGCGAGGGTGGTCGACCGCGGTCTGCTCCACCTGATCAAGGTGAACGTCCGCAATCCGAATCGAGGTCGAGGGCGACATCTACTCCCTGATGGCCTGCAACGAGGTCGGCGGGCGCCGGCTCGTCGAGATGATGCGCGAGTTCGCCATGACCGATCTCGACGATCTCGGCCGGCACATCATCGAAAGTTCGCGCGCCGGCATGCTGGCGGAGATCGGAAGTCGCCGAAGGGAACCTACCGGACACGCCATGCGGATCGACGGTTTCGAGAACGAGGTCGATCTGGTCGGCGCGCCTGACCGTGTCCGACGACGGAATCGATGTCGACTTCACCGGCACGTCGGGCACCTCGCGCTACGGCATCAACGTGCCCCTGACCTATACCCAGGCCTATGCCTCGTTCGGCGTGCGCTGCGTCATCGGCGGGTCGATCCCGAACAATGCCGGCTCGCTCGGCGTGATCCGCGTCTCCGCACCGGAAGGCTCGATCCTCAACGCCCCGCCGCCCTGCGCCGTCGCTGCCCGGCACGTCATCGGCCAGATGCTCCCGGACGTCATGCTCGGCTGCCTCAACCAGATCATCCCGGACCGGGTGCCGGCGGAAGGCACGAGCTGCCTGTGGAACCCGGTCCTGCTCGGCGGACGGGGCATCGTCGACGGCGACTACGGCGACAGCCGGCCGTTCGCCATGAACACGTTCCATACTGGGGGCACCGGGGCCCGGCCTGGGAAGGACGGTATGGACGCCGACCTCCTTCCCGTCGGGCGTGCGCAACACGCCGGTCGAGGTGAACGAGACCATCGCCCCGCTGATCTTCTGGAAGAAGGAATACCGCGCGGATTCCGGAGGTCCCGGCACCTATCGCGGCGGAACCGGCCAGGTGATGGAAATCGCCGCATGCCGACGGCAGCCCGTTCGCCATCTCGTCCATGTTCGACCGGGTGATCCACCCGCCCCGCGGCCGCAACGGCGGCGCCAACGGGGCGACCGGCAAGATCTATCTGAAGTCCGGCACCGTCCTTCAGGGCAAGGGGCGCCAGACCATTCCGGCCGGCGACGGCCTGGTGCTGGAGATGCCCGGGGGCGGCGGTCTCGGCGACCCCGCCAAGCGCGATGCGGCGAGTGTGACAATCGACGTGCGCGACGGTTTCGTCAGCGCCGAAGCGGCCCGTGAGGCTTATGGCTGGACGGGAAAACCGGCGGCGGGCGGAGACGACTGAGCGCGTCTCAGCCCCTTTCCCCGGTCGCCGGTTTGCGGGATAAACGGGAAGACGTGGGCGTTCTGGGGAGAGCGCCCCGACGGAGCCGGAATGGCCGAAACCACGTGGACGTACGATGAGTCGCGGCGGGTGTTCACCGGTACGCTACCGGGGCCGTGTGACGCTCGACGTCTTTCAGGAGGTTCGCGCGGTGCGCCGGTCGCTTGGCATCGAGCAGGGCGCTGTACGCATTTTGATCGATGCCCGCGAGGCGGATCTGAGCGAGCTGACCGCCGACGATTTCAAGGCGCTGGAGCCGCCATTCGAGAAAGCGATCTTGCGGGAGAGGCCGAGCGGGCGGCCGGCGTTGTCGGGCGCGAGTTGGACTTGGGCATCGCTGAACTCTGGGCTTTTCTACCGCAACCGGTCGGTCCCGGCTCCACGGCGGTTTTTCTCAGCCTGAGCGAGGCGATTGAGTGGTTGGTTGAGAACCCCGCCGAGCGTCGATAGGGGCTGGCTTCGGGATCTACACCAGGATGTTCAGGATCGTGCCGCGCGGCGCGTTCGGATTGAGTTGGCGTACCTGCTCGAGCGGTGCGCTCCAGATCGAACTGACGGCGCTCTGCCTCGTCGATCGGCTCCGCGAACACGGTCTCCAGCCGCGGATCGGCGCCGCCGCCCGTGGCACGGGTTTCCGCCCGGCGATCTGATGGATCGCTGACGGCACCGCGTTGGCGGTCGAGCGGGGGAATAACCTGGAAGTGCCGTGGGGCCGATCGCCATGACCGTCGCTCCCCTTCTCTCTCCGTAACGACGCCGTCCGAGGCGCCCATGAGTTCAGCGGTCAGTATTTATATCGAATTTTATATAAATACTTCCGGGGTGATTTCAAGCAGAATCCGACGTGGCTGGGGCATCGCGTTCGGATGTCGGTCGGCGCCGCACTCAGGCGAGGATATCGACAACCTTGCCGAGCTGCCGTTGCATCACCGCTTGACCGGTTTCCCGGATGTAGGTCTGCCGATCGACAGCGCTCAGCGCGGCCACATCGCCCACCGGGCGGCCGGTCACCAGCGGCTTCTGCGCTGGTTCCTGATCGCGCACCGCTACCGTCTCCGGCGATCCGGACCTTGTCCGGGCTGGCGATACTGGGAATCGAAGAATCGGGGCGAGCAACCCGCTGATCATGGCAATGCGACATAGCCGTTTCTGATGGGAAACTGTGCCATGCCGCGGTTCGAATCGCAATCAGCGGAAGAATCCCGCTCTACACTTTCAGATCGTTAACCGGATAAGCGCTCGTGCGTGCAATTCTAATGCCGGTCGATTTAGCCCGTACGGCCGTCGTCCGGCGGCAGCAGTTTGGCCCGGAAGCGTCGGGCGTATCCGAGCGTGATCGTCTGCGAAACGTCCCGCACTCGATGCTCGCGCGCCGTCTCGACGATGTGGCGACCGGCATTCTCCACGGTCGGTCGGGCGCGCCGCGCCGCTTCGCCCGCCAGTTCGGCGGCCTTGGCCCGGAGCCGTGGGTCCTGGGCGGCACGGCGTGCGGCTTCCGCGACCAGACGGGTGAGCAGGCTCATGCCATTTCCTCCTCTGCCAGGGCCGCCTCGATCACCGCACGGCGGCTGTCCAGGAATTCCTCGAATGCCGGCGGCCAGGGTATCGAACGCGCTCTCGATCCATCGGCAGCGACAGTACGATCATACCACGGCGGGCGGTGTAGATGCCGCCGTGGATCAGATCCAGATGCATCAGATCCACCAGCCGCCGGTTGCGCCGTCCCGCTTCCGGCGGAGAGATGGCGCGCGCCGCGGCCGGAATGCAATGCCATCCATCCAGCCCCGTCCCGTGAGGGTGAGCGGCAGGCCGCGGTCGTCCACCGCCTTCTGCAGGCGGGCGCGCAGGCTGTCGCCCGTCGCGTTGAGAGAAATGCGCCGCGGTCCGGCGTGTAGACATGGGTCAGACCGGCCAGACCGGCGGACATGGTGAAGACGTTGTTGTTGAAGGTGCCGGCATGCGGCCAAGCGCCCGGCTCTCGCGGGTCGAACTTCGCCAGGATGTCGGCCCGTCCGCCGAAGGCCCCGAAGCTGAGGCCGCCGCCGAGGTATTTACCCAGCGTGATCAGATCCGGCGTGATGCCGAGCAGGCCGTGCAGGCCGGGTCGGCGACAGGCGCGAGGTCATCACCTCGTCGAAGATCAGCACCGCTCCGGTGCTCGGCCGTCGCGTCGCGGAGCGCTTGGAGGAATGCGTCGGTGCCCGGCAGGCACCGCCGGAACCGCACATCGGTTCGACCAGAACGGCGGCCAGCCGGTCGCCCTCGGCGCGGATCAGGGCGGCGCTCCCTTCAGCGTCGTTGTAGTCGCCCATCACCGTAGTCGAACGGCGCGTTCAGCGGCGAGCCGGAGAAATACGCACGCCCCCGTGATAGGCGCCCTTGAACACCATCACCCGGTCGCGCCCGGTG
Source organism: Thalassobaculum sp. (assembly GCA_048983575.1). Classification (GTDB taxonomy): domain Bacteria; phylum Pseudomonadota; class Alphaproteobacteria; order Thalassobaculales; family Thalassobaculaceae; genus Thalassobaculum. The sequence goes on from JBLZTD010000002.1 coordinate 4,874, forward strand.
AAGGCGCGGGCTGTGGCCAGCGCCATCATATTGGCTTCGGTGCCGGAATTGGTGAAGCGGACCCGCTCCAGCGCCGGGAAGCGATTGACCACCGGCTTCCGCCATCCGCGCTTCCAGCAGGGTCGGTCCCCCCAGCACCCAGCCGTCATCGGCGGCCTGCTTGATGGCATCGCGGATCACCGGTTCGCTGTGGCCGTAGAGCCCGGCGGTGTATTCGCCGAGAAAGTCGACGTACTCGTGCCCATCGACGTCCCAGAGCCGGCGACCCTCGCCGCGGGCGAAACGCAGCGGGAAGGGATGGTAGTGCAGGACCGTCCGGGTATTCCCGCCGGGCATGGCGGCCAGCGCCTGCTCCTGGATGGCGGCAACTCTTGGGATTGGCGGCGACGAACCGCTCGGCGGCCTCCTGGTAGGCCGCCTCCAGGGTTGTGTTGGTTCCAGTGCCGATCATGCCGTCCCCGCTTTCCGCGCGTCGACCGCGCCGTAGCCCATGGTGCCGAATTTCTCCCCGACCCGCTGGATCTCGTCGTCGGGCAGGATCACCGGTTTGCCGACCTGAAGCGTGCGCCAGTACATGCCGGCGAGCGTCTCGACCTCGACGGCCAGGGCCAGTGCCTTCTTGAGGTTGGGGCCGATGGCGATCATCCCGTGATTGGCCAGCAGGCAGGCGCGCCGGTCCTTCAGCGCCTCGAGCGCCGTGTCGGACAGTTCCTGGGTGCCGAACGTGGCGTAGTCGGAGCAGCGGATGGTCGGCCCGCCCGCCTGGGCGATCATGTAGTGGAAGGCCGGGATCTCCATCCGCAGGCAGGCCAGCGTCGTCGCGAACATGCCGTGAGTGTGGACGATGGCGCCGCAGTCCGGCCGCTCGCGCATGATATCGAGATGGAAGCGCCACTCGCTGGACGGGCGGCGGTTGTCAGAGTGGCTGCCGTCCAGCTTCATGGTGACCACGTCCTCCGGCTCGATCTCCTCGTAGGGGATCGCCGAGGGCGTGATGAAGAACCCGTCCGCCGGATCGTCGGAGACGCGCACGCTGGCGTTACCGGACGCGCCCTGGTTGATGCCGAGCGCATTCATCCTGATACAGGTGTCGATCACCTGCTGGCGCAGGGCGCGTTCGGCGGCGGGCATGGTCATGTCAGGCTCCGGGCGGTTGTTCCGAGGGCGGCATTCTAACTGCGGTCGGATCGCGCCGTCATCCCGTTCAACATGACCCTGGTCGGTGCGACCGGCGTCGTTGACCCGACCCCGGTCGCGCCCCAAGATGCGACCGTCCTACAGGTGATTTGCGCCATGATCGGTCCAGACGAGGAGCGCCGGACGATAGACAGCCCGGATAGCCTCCCGGCCGACACGTCTGAGACCGTCCGGGCCATCGTCGTCTACTGGGCCGAAAAGCGGCATAGCCGGGCCATGCCCCGGCGGGCGGATTTCGACCCGATGGATCTGCCGCGCCATCTTCCCGGGATCATCTTGCTCGACGTCGAAGGCGTCAGGGCGGACGGAAAGGGCGTCTACCGATACCGGGTCGTCGGCGGCCATGAGGTCGACAACCGAGGTCACAATCCGACCGGCCGCCTTGTCGAGCAGGGATTCTATGCCGAAACCCTGGAGAGCGCCGTCGCCGACTACGAGGCGGTCCGCCTCTCAGGGCGGCCCCTCTACGCGCCGGTTTCCTTTCTCGATGAGAAGGGCCGGCGGGTCCGGGAGGATTCGGTCCTGCTGCCCTTCTCGGAGGACGGCGAGGCCGTTACGCAGATTCTGGTCTATTCCGAGCGCCGGGAGAGGCGGAGGGCGAATTCAGGTTTTGAGGAACGCCCCGTTCCACGCAGTTCCACAGCTCGCCGGTTTCCAGGTACCGCATCATCGTGCGTGTCGAGTTCGCCCGGGCGTCGTAGCGGCCCGCCTCGCTGTTGAAGGCGGCATGCGGGGTGAGGATCAGCCGGTCCTTGAGCCAATCCGGCTGCTCGGCGAAGGCCCTGACGAGCGGATCGTCCAGGGTCGCCGGTTCGACGGGCAGCACATCGAGTTCGGCGGCGGCGATCTCGTCGTTGCGGAGCGCCTCGAGCAGGGCCCGCGTGTCGACGATCGGGCCGCGGGCGGTGTTGATCAGGATAGCGTCCGACTTCATGCGCTTGAGGGCGGCGGCGTCGATCATGCCCCGGGTCTCGTCGGTCAGGGGCGTGTGGACGCTGAGCACGTCGGCGCGTTCCAGAACCTCCTCCAGGCTTTCGAGCCGCTCGATCTCCAGCGCGATCTCCTGGCCGCGCGGGGCGTACTTGTCGTAGCCGACGATGTGCATGCCGAACGCCTTGGCGCGCAGCAGGGCGGCGGTGCCGATCCGCCCGAAGCCGACGACGCCGAAGGTCTTATGCCGGATGCGGCGGGGCTCGCCGTGTTTCCAGTGGAAATTGCCGACAGGGTCGGCGGTCATGGTGCGGTGGTAGGCGGTCAGGCCCCGGCTGAAGGTCAGCATCATGGCGATGGCGTGGTCGGCCACCTCGTTGGTGCCGTAGTCCGGGCAGTTCGACACCGGGATGCCGGCGGCCCCGGCGGTGGCGAGGTCGATATGATCGAAGCCGACGCCGCAGCGCACGATGATCTGGCAGTTCCTCAGGCGGGACAGCACCCGCTGGTCGATCGGCAGCACGTGCCAGACCAGCAGGGCATCGATCTTCTCCCAGGTCTCGTCGGGAATGCCGGATGCGTCGGCCGTGTTGTGGTGAATGAAGTCGACGTCGCCGCCCGCGACCTCGCGCTCGACCCGGTGGTCGTCGTCGTGCTGGGCGTCGGGGGTGAGAACGGTGTACTTGGCCACGGGCGCTTCCTCGTCTGTTTCTTGCTTTGGTTGGTCGCGATGGTGGCCGCGGCGGCGACCGAGGGCAAGAGGCCCTTCGACCGAACAGACGGCGCACTCCCCAGCCGTGTGCCGGGGAGTTTTCATAAATGATAAGATAGGGAGCTACCGTACCCGGATCCGGCTGATGAAGCTGTCGATCAGCCGTTCGTAGAGCTTGTCCTTGAGAACCTTGTCCTCGACGCCCTGGTCGATGTTCGGATTGTCGTTCACCTCGACCACGAAGACGCCGCGATCGTTCTGTTTCAGGTCGACGCCGTAAAGCCCGTTGCCCATCAGATTGGCCGCCTTGAGCGCGACATCAAGCACGTCCGCCGGCGTGTCTTCGACGGCGAAAGTCGCGAAGCCGCCGGACTTTCCCCGTCCGGTGGCGCCGTGATTGTAGATCTGCCAGTGCTTCGGTGCCATCCGGTACTGGGACACGAACAGCGGCTGACCGTCGAGCACGCCGACCCGCCAGTCGAAGTCCGTCGGCATGAACTCCTGGGCCAGGATCAGATCGCTGTCGGCGAACAGGCTCTTGGCGATCTTCTTGAGCTCCGCCGGGGTTTCCGCCTTGAACACGCCGCGCGAGAACGACCCGTCGGGGATCTTCAGCACGACCGGGAATCCGCAGTTCGTCCGCCACCCGCCCGATGCCGCGGCTGTCGAGGATCAGGGTCTTCGGCGCCGGCACGCCTTTGGCCAGAAGGGTCTCGGCCAGATAGACCTTGTTGGTGCAGCGCAGCATCGAGGTCGGATCGTCGATCACCGGCATCCCTTCGTCCTCAGCCTTGCGGGCGAAGCGCCAGGTCGGGTTGTCGAGGGCCGTGGTCATCCGGATGAACAGGGCGTCGAACTCCGACAGCCGGGCGTAGTCGCGGGTGCGAATGCGCTCGACCGACACCCCCATGCGCGCACCGACCCGTTCCAGCGCGTCCAGCGCCTTCGGGTCCGAGGGTGGCAGCGCTTCCTTGGGGTCGAACAGCACGGCGAGGGTGTAGCGCACCGGCCGTTTGCCCGAGGGGTCGCGCCATTCCCGGCGCGTATGGGCGTCGAGCGCGGCGGCGAAGGGCTCGTGCTCGTCGGCCCGCAACTCGTCCACCGTGCGCTGGCTCACCGCCCGCACGTAGAAGCCCCAGGTGGCGTCCAGGGTCACCTTCACCCGCAGGATGGGCGCGCGGAACCGGTCGAACGCCTCGCGGGCCACGCGGGAAAACCGCGGATCGACGGTGCGGCCGAAATAGACGTCCAGGGAGAAGGATGCCTCGGGAGCTTCCTTCATCCGGCTGAGCGTGCGGAGCAGGACGCGTTCGACGGCGCGCACGCCGGTCCAGATACGACCCCGGTCCTTCAGCGCCAGGATGGTCGCCGCCGTCGGCAAGACCTTGTGGCCGCGCGCGTCCGCCAACAGCGAGGCATAGTAGCCCTGGCCGAGATACACCAGGTCGCGGGACAGGTTGATGATCCGCACCGGCCCCTTGCCGGCGGCCTTGGGATCGGTGAGGTAGTCAGAGGTGGCGACGACCCGCAGCCCTTCCGGGGCGGTCGGCAGATCGCTCGGCCGGTCGATCAGGATAACGGGCTGGGTCACGCGGTCTCTCCTTTCGCCCCGGCGGCGGCGTCTCCTCTTCCGACATACACCACCGCCTGCAGGCGCGAGCGTCCGAACCGCGTCATGGACGTGAAAGCGGAGCGGGGTATCGGCACATGGGTGCAGTCCACATCGGACTTCATCAGGTCCTCGTCCATATCCGGGTCATGCACGAGGATGAACCGGTCGTCGACCCCGGTGACCACGACCCAGTGCGGCGCTTTCTCGGCGTTGAACCGGTAGGAACTGACCAGCAGAAGCGGAATCCACCCGGCCTCCAGCGCCTGTTCCAGATCGGCCGGCGCGGTGCGGGTCAACTCGGTCTCGATACCGGCCGCGTCGACCTCCCGTTTCATCATGGCCTGGACCCGCTCGAGCACCTGCTTCTTGGCCGGGGAGCGGACGGTGTCGATGAAAAGCGGACCGTCCGCGCTGATGGCGATCCGTGCGCGGAAGCCTCGGCGGTGGGCGGCCAGCGCCAGACCACGCGGACCGCAGCCGCCATGCCCGGAGGTCATGAAGATGGTCGTCGCCTCGCGCCAGATCCGAAGTTCGTCGTCCGGGTCCGGAACCGACCCGGGCACCAAGGACTTCATCGCCATCATCAGGCTGGCCGGCCCGCAGGTGAACTCGGTCGTCTGGTGGATGTAGGGGACATGGGGCGCGGTTCGACCCCGGAGGCCAGTGGAGCCGCTTCTCGTAGCGCCAGCCGTCGCCGTCGTCGTCGTAGTAGTGCGGCAGGGCCCGAAGCCGGCGGTAGCCCATGCGCTCGTACATCGCGATCGCCGTGACGTTGTCCGCCCGCACCTCCAGGCGCAGGGCGACGCAGTCATGGGTGCGCGCCACGGTCTCGGCGTACTCGACCAGGACCGTGCCCACGCCCTTGCCTGCCGCCTTGGGGTGGACGGCGAGCGAATAGAGGCGGGCGAGCGCCGTGCCGGCATGAAACAACAGCAGTCCGTAGCCGAGCACCTGACCGTCGCTCCCCTCGGCGACATAGAGGCTGGCCTTGGCGCGGGTCAGCATGCGGTTGAAGCTGCGCCGATTCATCCGATCGCTGTCGAAACAGGCGGTCTCGATCTCCAGCAGCGCGGCAATGTCGGCGGTCGTGGCCGGACGAATTGCCGGGGCGGAACGGGCTTCCGCGCGCATATGGGTCATAGACGTCGGAAACGCCCCCTGAGTTGCCCGTCGTCATGGCGGGCCGGTTTCGAAGAGCAGCTAATTTATCATCAACCGGCCCAGAACAATCGCGGTTTTCGCATGGCTGGTCAGCGATTTACGCGATCGATGGCGACCACCTCGTGGCGGACGGAATACCGGCGGTCGATCTCGCCCCGGGGGGCGATGTCCCATGACCATTCCTCGTCGTGGAGCGGCAGCTCCGCGCCCTTCGCCGGGTCGATCGTCGCGACCGTCGCCCCGGCCTCGTCCACGATCTCGATCAGTCGGTCGCCGATCAGGCAGGCCGGGCAGCGGAAGCGGGACAGCCAGCGCAGATGCGCCTCCGCCATCGCCTTGCCGATCGGGTCGGCCTCCGCATCCTCGAGATCGCGGGTTGCGACCGTGGACAACTGCGAGATCAGGTTGACCGAGGCGACGAACCCGAGATCGTCCCGATCGAGCCAGGCGGTCGGTTCGCGGATCTCGGGAAGCACGGCCAGACTTCTCGGTGACGTCGTGCGTCTGGCAGACGACATTGCCGAGCGTGCGGGCGAGACGGCGGGTCCGCCAGGAGAAGGCGAGGTCGGCGAGCACGACTGTGCCGAACCGGGCGGAGAGCTCCGCCAGCGGTACGTCGTTGACGTGACCGGCGCCGAGGATGAGGGCGGTGCCGGTGGGATCGCCAGCCCCCGCCGCCCGCAGGACGGCCGCCCGGGAGCGCGCCTCATGGGCGGCCCAGGCCATCGCCTGTCGCCGGCGCCGCCCGGCGATCGCGACGAATTCGCCGAGATGACCCGATCGGCGGGCCAAAGGCAGGGCAGGCGTGATGAGCCAGTCGATCGCTTCGCGCAACATGGCGCCAGAATGCCAGAGGGCGCCGGGCAGGGAACCGGATTTCGCTCCTCGGATATCAGACGGCCATGCGGCACCGATTGACAGGCCGGCCGGACGGCCTCCATGGTGGAGCGGTGATGCTGGGGTGCCTCTTTGGAGGCTGAGATCAAACCCATCGAACCTGAACCGGGTCGCACCGGCGGAGGGAGACGTCACGGCGCTTGTCGACCTTCTCATCTTCAAGACAGCCGGATGCGCGCCCCTCCCCGACAGCCGACCCGGAGGAGTGAGACGAGATGCATAGACTATTCATCGGTTCCGTGATGCCTGTGGGCGCGATCCTCGGTGCCACCGCGTTGCTGGCGGCCGGGTTCGGACCCGCCGCGCGGGCCGCCGACCCTCTGGCGGTGTCCGTCCTCGTGCCGATCACCGGGTTCCTCGCGCTGGAGGGCACGGCGCAGCGCAACGGTGCGGTCATGGCGTTGGATGCCCCCCCGGAAGGCGTGCGCGTGACCTACGACGTCGCCGATACCGCCACCTCGCCCGAAGTGGCCGTCACCGCCCTGCGCCGCGCGCTCGACCGGCGGAACCCGGTGGCGATCGCGGCCCCGATCTTCGGGACCCAGATGCTGGCCATGGCGCCCATCGCCGATCGAGCCGACGTGCCGCTGATCACCGTGTCGGGCACCGCGAAGCTGACCGAGCTCGGCCACGATGTCGTGTTCCGTTTCTTCCCGACCGACGCCGTGGTGAAGGTCGCCCAGGCGCGCTACGCCGTCGAGGAACTCGGCATGGAGCGGCCGGCGATCCTCTATCAGACGACCGCCTACGGCCAGAGCGGGCGGGCCGAGCTGGTCCGCGTTCTCGCCGAACTGGGCGTAGAGCCGGTGCTTGAGGAGGCGATCGATCCGGGCATCAAGGACTTCGTGCCGGCGCTGGAGCGCGTCTCGGCCGCCGGTGCCGATGGTCTGCTGCTGCAACTGCATTCCGGCCCCACCGCGCTCGCCGTGCGGCAGGCCCATGAGCGCGGTTTCGACGGGCGAATTGTCGCCGGATCTGCCATGCACCAGCCGACCACCGCGGCCCTGGTGGAGCCGGCGGCGCTGAACGGGGTCTGCGCCGAGAGCGCGTCCTCGCCGATCTCGGAGACGGGACCGGAGATGGCGGCGTTCGCCGAGACCTACCGCAAGCGCTTCGGCGTCGAGCCGGACGCGTTCGCGCTCGCCCAGTATGACGGTATGAACATGGTGCTGGCGGCGCTGGCGGACGGCGCGTCGACGGCGCGCGAGGTGAAGGAATGGCTTGCCGGCAACCGCTATCGGGGATTGGCGATGGAGTATGTCTCCGACGGCACCGGCAACATGGCGCACGACGCCGTGATCCTCTGCTACGACGGGGCGAGCCGCATCCCCGCGGTGAAGAAGCGGTACGACAACGTTGACGGTATCCGCTGACGCTCCGCGCGCTGGTATACTGCAGCGATGATTGAAACGACGGTCCAACTTCTTGCGACGGCGCTCGCCCTGGGCTCGGCCTATGCGCTGACGGCCTTGGGTTTTGTGCTGATCATCAACGCTGTGGGTGCGGTCAACTTCGCCCATGGCGACCTGGTGATGGCCGGCGGATTCGTCGCGGTTGCCCTGTCGCTGCTGGTGCCGGACGGCTTGCCGGTCCCGGGCCTGATCCTGCTGCCGGCCGTGCTCGCTGCGATGGCGCTCGGCGGCCTCGGTCTGGCGGCGGTCGCCTACGTGCCCCTGCGCCGCGCTCCGCCGGTCTCGGTGTTCATTTCCACCATCGCCGTCGGTCTGATCCTGCAGCACGCGATCACGCTCGGCGCCGGGCCTCAGCCGCGGGTGGGGCCCTCCCTGGTCGGCGAGGGACTGGTCGATTTTGCCGGCGCCGCCCTGTCCTATCAGCAGATCGCGACGATCGCCGTCGCGGGCGTGCTCTGCGTCGCGGTGCATACGCTCCTCAACCGGACCCGGTTCGGGCGCCAGCTCAGGGCGGCGGCCCAGGACCCGGAAATGGCGCGCGCCTGCGGCATCGATCTGCGGATCACCGTCGGCGCCACCTTCGCGCTGGCCGGCGCGCTGGCCGGCGGCGCCGGTCTTCTCCTGTCCAACCAGTATTTCGTCACGCCCACCGACGGCGCGATGTTCATGCTGAAGGCCTATATCGCCACCGTGGTCGGCGGTTGGGGCCGGATCTGGGGGGCGGCCCTGGCCGCGCTCGGCATCGCCGTTTTCGAGGTCCTGGTGGCGGCCGCGGTCTCCTATCTGGTGGCCGAGGTTCTGCTCTATCTTGGCGTCCTGCTCCTGCTCATGCTGCGCCCCCAAGGCCTGTTCGGCGAGGCCGAGGGCCGCCGGGCATGAGGTTTTTCGGCATGGCGGCGGGTGTGACGGGGGGCGCCGATGACCGTCCTGCTGTCTCGCCGCGGCCTCGCCTATGCGCTGGTGCTCGCGGTGGCGGGGAGCGTGCTTGCCGCGACCGGCGACGGTTATGCGCTTCGGGTGGCGACGCTCGTCGGCACCTATGCCATCGCGGCCATCGGTTTCCAGCTCGTGTTCGGCCGCCTCGGCCTCCTGGCGCTCAGCCAGGGCGCGCTGTTCGCCATCGGCGCCTATGCGCTGGCCATGGCGACGGTGCAGGGGGGCTGGCCGCCGCTCGCCGGGCTCGCGCTTTCCGTTGCCGTGCCGGCGCTGGCCGGGGCGCTTGTCGCGATTCCCGTCGCCCGCCTCGACTCCCATTACGTCGCTCTTGCCACCCTCGGCCTAGCCCAGCTCGTGCTGCTGGCGGCGACCAATCTCGAGATCACCGGCGGCGCCAACGGCCTCTATGGCGTTCCGCCGTTGACAGTGCTCGGGGTCGATGTTGCCGATGGGTGGCGAATGCTGGCGGTGGTCTGGGCCGGCGTCGGCCTGGCGCTCTGCTGTTTCGCCTGGGTAACCGCCTCGGGCCGGGCCGCGCGATTGGCGACCCTGCGCGACGCCCCCTTGGCGGCGCTTTCCCTGGGGCTCGATCCGGCCCGGGCGCGGCTCCTCGTCTTCGCGGTGGCGGGGGCGCTCGCCGGCCTTGCCGGCGGCTTTCAGGCGCTCGGCCTCGGCGTGGTCTCGCCCGCCGTGGCCCGTTTCGACGTGATGGTCACGTTGCTGGCGATCGTCGTGGTCGGCGGCCGGGGCAGTGCCTGGGGCGCCGTGATCGCCGCGGCGCTCCTGGTCCCGCTTCCGGAAGTGTTTCGCGGTCTGGAGCAGGGCTATCTGCTGGCCTACGGCGCCGTTCTCCTCGCCGTTGTGGTGGCGCTGCCGGCCGGGATCGACGGTGTCGTCAGGCGGTTCCTGCCGGAAGCGCCGGCGCCGACTCCGGCGCCCAAGGCATCCGTGCCGAGGAAGATATCGGTCCTCCGGGTCGAGCGGGTCGCGAAGCGGTTCGGCGGAGTGCAGGCGCTCGACGGTGCCGGTTTCGACGCCCGGGCCGGAGAGGTGACCGGGATCATCGGCGCCAACGGATCCGGCAAGACGACCCTGCTCAACATCGTCACCGGACTCGAGAAGGCCGACGCGGGGGTGGTCCGTCTCGATGCCATTCCGCTGATGGATCTCGCGCCGGGGGCCCGGGCCGGTCTCGGCCTCGCCCGAGGCTTCCAGCATCCGGAGGTGCCGGCCGGGATCGACGTACTCGCCGCCGCGTCGGTTGCAGCGGGTCCGGCATGCGGGATGGCGGCGCTCGAGCGGGTCGGTCTGGCGGACCGGGCGCGGGCGACGGCGACGTCCCTCGGTCCGGCCGCCCGTCGCCGTCTCGATATCGCCCGGGCGCTTGCCGGGGGGCCCTCGGTCCTGCTTCTCGACGAGCCGGCCTCCGGGCTCGGCGCCTCGGAACGGGCGGACCTCGCCCGGCTGCTCCGGGACCTGGCCGAAGCCGGTATGGCGGTCGTCGTGGTCGAGCACGGCATGGATTTCCTGCTGCCCATCGCGGATCGGCTTGTATGCCTGGAGGCGGGCCGGGTGCTGGCCGCCGGACGGACGGAGGAGGTTCGCGGCGACCCGGCGGTCATCGCGTCCTATCTCGGGGAGACGGCGGCATGACGGCGCGTCTCGAGCTCGACGCCGTGACCGTTGCGTATGACGAGGGCGTTGCCGTCGACCGCGCCACCTTCTCCTGTGCCGCCGGGGAGGTGGTCGCGGTACTGGGGGCGAACGGCGCCGGCAAGTCGAGTCTGATCCGGGCTATCGCCGGCGCCGATCCGGTGACCGCCGGGACCATTCGCCTCGACGGCGTGGATATCACGGGTCTTCGTCTTGAGCGGAGGGCGCGCGCGGGCATCGGCTGGTGCCCGGAGGGCCGGCGTCTGTTCGGCGGGTTGACGGTGGCCGAGACCCTTGATGTCGCCGCCAGCGGCACCGCCGCGGAGCGCAACAGGGCGACCGTCCGCATGATGGAACTGTTCCCCGCCCTGGCCGACAAGGCCGATGCGACGGCCTGGACCCTCTCCGGCGGTCAGCAGCAGATGCTGGCGATCGCCCGCGCCGTCATCGGCGAGCCCAGGGTGGTGCTTCTGGACGAACCGTCCATCGGTCTGGCGCCGGTCGTGCTGGACGACGTATTCGCCGCGATCCGCCAACTCGCCGAGTCGGGGGCGGCGGTGGTGCTGGCGGAACAGGCCGTGCCGCGGGCGCTGGCCGTCGCCGACCGGGCGATCGTGCTGAGGCGCGGCGTGATCGTGCTGGATGTTCCGGCCGACCGGATCGACGCTTCCGTCGTGGCCTCGGCCATGCTGGACGCCGGTTCCGGCGGCGCGTAAGAAATCGTCTCCCATGCCCGCAGGAGAGCTTTCATGACCGGCACCCTTTCGCCCGACTGGCGCCGCACCCCCGCCGAGACCGCCGCCGACATCCTGCTGGAGATCCAGGCGATCCATATCCGCCCGGAGGATCCCTTCACCTTCACCTCGGGCCGCCTGTCGCCGGTCTATGTGGACTGCCGCAAGATCATCTCCTTCCCGCGTGCCCGGCGCCGGCTGATGGCCTTGGGGGTCGAGCAGCTCACCGCGTTGGCGGGCGCCGAGGCGTTCGACATGGTGGCCGGCGGCGAAACAGCCGGTATCCCCTTCGCCGCCTGGATGGCCGACGCGCTCGACCTGCCGATGCTCTACGTGCGCAAGAAGCCGAAGGGCTTCGGCCGCAACGCCCGGATCGAGGGCGAGGTGCGCGACGGCGCCCGTGTGCTCCTGGTTGAGGATCTGGCGACCGACGGCGGCAGCAAGATTTCGTTCATCGACGCGATCCGCGAGGCCGGAATGCAGGTGGCGCACTGTTTCGTGGTCTTCCACTACGGGGTGTTTCCGCAGAGTGTGACCAACCTGAAGGCGGCGGAAGTCGATCTGCACGGGCTCTGCACCTGGTGGGACGTGCTGGCGGTGGCCGAGCGCCGGGGCTACACGGCCGAGCAACTCGCCGAGGTCCGGGCGTTCCTGGCCGACCCGGAAGCCTGGGACGCCCGTCACCGCACCGTCACCGCATGACCGCATCATCGCGCAAGGGAGAGACCAGATGCTGAAGATCCTCGGCCGGGCGAATTCGGCCAACGTCCAGAAGGTCCTGTGGGCCTGCGAAGAGATGGGCGTCCCGTTCGAGCGCGAGGACTATGGCGGCGCGTTCGGCAAGACCAAGGACAAGGCCTATACCGACCTGAACCCGAACAGCGTTGTCCCGACGATCATCGATGACGGCTTCGTCCTGTGGGAGTCGAATGCCTGCACCCGCTACCTCGCGGCCAAGCACGGACGGGGGACGCTCTGCCCCACCGACCCGCAAAAATACGCGGACGCTGACCGCTGGATGGACTGGCAGCAGACCACCGTGCTGCCGTTCATGACGCCGATTTTCTGGGGTCTGGTACGCACGGCCGAGGCCGATCGCGACATGGCGGCGATCGAAGCGGCGATCGAGAAGGGCAACGTGGTCTACGCCATTCTCGACCGGCGTCTCGAAGGCCGCAGGTTCATCATGGGCGACAGCCTGACCATGGCCGACATCCCGGTCGCCATCCAGGCCTACCGTTTCCTCACCCTGGTGAAGGACAGACCCGCCATGCCGAACCTGGAGGCCTGGATGGAGAACTGCCGGGCGACCAAGGGCTTCAAGACGTGGATCGACCTGCCGCTGACGTGAGTCTTACCCGCGGAACCGGGCGATGAACGCCTCCCGTTCGTCGGGGTCGTAGATTCCGCTCGGATTCCCCCTGGTCGGCAGGGTGGCCATGTAGGGCCGGCGTTCAGCCCAGAACAGGTCGAAGACGCGGCGGAGTTCCGCGACCGGGTCCGGATGCTCATCGACCCGCAGGTCGACCGCTGCATGGATTTCTCCTCCGCGCACGGTGAGCGCCGCCGACTGCCGGCCGCGCTTGTCGCCGCCGGCCGCCTGACCCGCTTCCAGCGCCGCGAGCAGCCGATCGGCGAAGGGACGGCCGGTCCCCCCGTTCCAGGTCGCGACCGTGGCGTCCAGCACGTCCGGTCCCGCCAGCATGTTGCCGGCGATCGAGACGCCGTCGCCGGTCCAGTGCCCGCACCAGTCGATGCAGCTTCCGCCGGTGCGCGCGAAGGGCCGGCCGGCAGCATCGACGCCGTGGATCTGGCGCCACATGTGCCCGTCGTCTTCGGCGAGCGCGTGGCCGAACGCGTCCTCTGCCGGTCTGCCCTCGGCCAGGGCGTCGAGCATCCGGGTCCCGGCTACCGGGCTGGTATAGGATTGCGAAGACAGGGCGGCGACGCCGTCGCGGAACATCGGGCAGAGCGCGCCGACGGCGATCACGCGCGACGAGATCGCAATTCCAAGATTTCCGTTCGATGGGTCGCGGGCGACGATGGACCAGGTCATGGGCGGTTCCTCTGCCTTCGGGTCGTGCGGATGGGCTTCAGGTCGTCCGGATGCGCCGCAGGACGGCATCGGGCAGGGCCTTGCCGCTGGCTGCGGCATTGTCCTGCAGATGTGCGGCGTCGGTGGTGCCGAACACGGCGCAGTGGACGGCGGGATTGGTGAGCGTGAAGGCCAGGCTGGCCTGAGCGGCGCTCCAGTTCGGAAGCGCGTTGAGGAAGGCGAACTGCCGGGCCCGTCGGATCTGCTCGCCGGCCACCATCCGATTGCGCAGATGCCGGGCCGCGTACCACCAGGCCGACGGGGACGACCAGGAACCGAAGACCGGCGCCGTCGCCATGCGGGCCAGCGGGCCGGCGGCCATCACCCCGAGCCCTTCGGCGGCGGCGCGCTCGATCACCGCCTCGCTGCGGCGATGGACCGGGTTGTAGAACGGCATGATCACGTCGAAGAGGCCGGTGTCCAGGGCAGCCGAGATCTGATGTTCGACGCCGTTGATGCCGATCAGATCGATCGCCCCCTCGCCCTTCATGGCGGCCAGCGTGTCCAGCAGGTCGTCGGTCAGATGCGCCGGTTCCGGTCCGTGCAGGAACAGCAGCGGAATCCGTTCCAGGCCGAGCCGGTCCATGCTCTCCACCACCTGCGCCTCGACCGTGTCGGGGGAGAAGTCCTTGGCGTACCCGCGCCCCAGGCGCACGGTGCCGACCTTGGTGGAGATCATCAGCCGGTTGCGGGCCGGGCCGAACCGCTGGAGCGCGCGTCCCAGGCGCTCCTCCGCGCGGCCGCCGCCGTAGCTGTGACCGGCGTCGAAGACCGTGATTTCCGAGCTGGATCGCCTGGTGAACGAGGCCGATCGCCGTCGCATCGTCCATCCACCGGCTGGCCCAGAAGCCGCCGCATCCGAAACCGAGCTCGGAGACGACGCGGCCGGTGCGGCCGAGTCGTCGGGTGGCGATCGTCACGACAGGAACCGCCCGCCCGTGTCAGGCGCTGGCGCGGCGCGACTCCTGGCCCTGCACCGTGAAGAACGAGGCCGTCTTCGGCTGTTTCGGCAATTCCACTTCGAGCGGCACCATGCGGGCAACGGGGCTGGCCGCGCCGCGCACGATCCGGCCTTCGTTCGGATTGGCCATGGGGTTGCGGGCGATCGGCACCGCGTCGGCGGCGGTGTAGACGCAGATGTAGAGCCCGCGGGGCCGCTGCGACGCGTTGGCGGCGGAGCCGTGGGCCAGGCGGGTATGCATCAGGCAGACGGAGCCGGCCGGACCGGTCACCGCGATCTGCCGCGCCTTCATCTCCGCTTCGGTCTCCGGGCGCATCTTGCCGGTGAAGACTCCGTCCTCGAAAAGGGTGTGCATCGGTCCGCGATGGGTGCCCGGCACCACCATCAGGCAGCCGTTCTCCTCGGTCACGTCGTCCAGCATCAGCAGGGCCGTGATCACGTCGTCATTGGTGTGCGGGGTGAAGGCGAAATCCTGGTGATAGGCGACCTCGGTCTTCGAACCGGGCAGCTTCACGTTGATCTTGCAGTGGTGGAACTTGACGTTCGGCCCGATCAGGTCGGCGATCATGTCGACGGTACGGGCGTCGCTCATCACCTCGAGATAGGCCTGGGAGATGTCCGATGGGTTGTTGACCCGGCGCAGCGCGGGGTGCTCGGCCGTATGCTCCGCCCCCATGTCGAAACGGGCGCGGCCGTCGATGGTTTCGGGGCCGAAAGGTTCGTCATGGGCGCGGCTCTCCTCAACCCATCCGGCGAGATCGGTCTTCAGGGCCGCGAGCTGTTCCGGCGTGACCGCATCCTCGACGACGAGGTAGCCGTCGCGGTGGAACGCCTCGATCTGGTCGTCGGTGAGCGCGATCGCCATGTCGTCCTCCTGTCCCCGGTACTGGCAGCTCTAGGTACTGGCATCTCTATTTGTGCACGAAGCGGCACGGCGTGCAAAGCTGGCACATCGGTTCTCGGGACCTATTTGAACGGTGGAGGTTCCCATGCGTGTCGCTCTTTCCCTCATCGCCGCCGTCAGCGTTCTGGTCGCGGCCGTTGCCGTTCTGGTCATGTGGTTCTGGGAGGGCGGCGGCGGATCGGCCATGAGCGTCCACGGGTACATTGCGCTCGCCCTCGGGGCCTTCTTCACCTTCGCCCTGACCGCCGGCCTGATGGCGCTGGTCTTCTACTCCAGCCGCCAGGGCTATGACGACGAGGTCGGCAACACCGATGAGATCGACGAGCGCATCCCTTGAGGGGCTAGCTGTTGCCGGGCTTGCTGTAGGGATCGCTGCTGCGGATGCGGTAGGAGCCTTCGCCCATGGCGAGCACGTTGCCTTCGGCATCCGTCACTTCGCCCCAGGCGAAGAAGATCTTGCGGCCGCCGCCCTTGCGCACGGCGCGGGCCCTGACGGTTCCCTCGCGGCTCTGGCCCATGAAATTGGTGGTGAGCGTCAGGGTCAGCGCCTTGGCCACCGGCTCGCCGGCCGGACGCCACACGCCGCAATAGCCGCAGACCGCGTCGATCAGCGTGGCCATCACCCCGCCATGCAGGACGCCGGAACGGTTCAGGTGCTGCTCCTTCACGTCGAGCTCCATGACCGCGCAGTCCTCTGTCCATTCGACCAGACGGAAGCCCAGCAGGGCGTTGAAGCCGACCAGATCCTCCAGGGAATCGCCGGTGTCGCTCGGGGAGGCCGTGTCGGTTTGACTCATGACGGATTCCATATTAGAACAAAACAAGAACATTCGTTCCCATGCCCCGATCCGAGCCGGAGCGAACGATGACCGATCCTATCCATGCCGCACCTGCGAGACCAGACCGCGATGCCCTCATGGCGGAGATCCGCCGGCTGGAGCGCGCCCACGAGGCCGGTCCGCCCGCCCGTCCGCTCTCCCTCGGCTGCGACGCCCTGGCGGAGCACCTGCCGGAGGGCGGGCTGGCGCTGGGCCGGGTGCATGAGCTGGTGGGAGAGGCGCGGTCGGAGGTGCGGGACGCCGCCGTCTTCGGTTTCGCCTGCGCCCTGCTGACCCGGATCGGGATGGGTCAGGGGATGGGTCAGGGCACGATCCTGTGGTGCGCGCGCTCGGCCAATGTCCTGGGCGGCGCGCCCTCGGCCCGTGGGCTGGCGACGCTCGGCCTCGACCCGGCTCGGGTGATCTTCGTCGATGCCAGGGAGGAGGCGGACCGGTTCTGGGCCATGGAGGAGGGATTGTCGGCGCCCGGCCTCGCCGCCGTGGTCGGGGAGTTCGATCCCGCCCGCCGGGGCGACGCCACCGCCAGCCGCCGCCTGCAGCTCGCCGCCGAGAAGAGTGGGGTGACCGGGCTGATCCTGCGCCCCCGGCTGACCACCGAGCGCGGGGCCGGCGACCGGGTCCCGGTGGCGGTCGAGACCCGCTGGCGGGTGACCGCCGCGCCGTCGCCCTACGGTCCGTACGACACCCGTCCGGTCTGGGACGTGACCCTGGAGCGGGCGCGGCGCGGCCGGCCCGGGCGATGGCGGCTCGCCTGGGAGGCGCGGACGGGCGTGCTGGAGGAGGCGGGCGTTATGGCCGAGCCGGAGGCGAGAGCGCGTCCCCGGCGCGGCGCCGGAGACGAGGAGGAGGTTGCGGCATGACCCTACAGCGGACGAAGACGGCCCCGGCGGCCCGGCGTCGGGTGATCGCGCTCTGGCTGCCGCATTTTGCGGTCGAACGGCGGCGGGACGGGGATCCGCTCCAGGCGGTGGTGACCAGCGACCGGGGGCGCCGGGTGATCGCCGGACTTGCTGTCGGAATCGCCGGGCCCGCACCGGGTATGGCCCTGGCGGACGCCCGGGCGTTGATACCCGACCTGGCGCTGGCCGACTGGGATCCGGCGGCGGACCGGGCGGCCCTGCGGGATCTCGCGGCCTGGTGCGTGCGCTATACGCCTCTGGTCGCCCTCGACCCGGCCTCGTCCTGTCTGACCGGCGGGACCGGAGGCGATGCGGCACTCTGGCTCGATGCGACCGGGGCGAGCCATCTGTTCGGCGGCGAGGCGGCGATGGTGGCCGATCTGGTGAACCGTCTCGCCGGGTTCGGCTACACCGCGCGCGCCTGTATGGCCGACACGCCGGGAATCGCCTGGGCGGTGACCCGCGCCGCATCGACCCCGCGGCCCGACGTGGTGGTGCCGGCGGGGGCCGGGCTTGCCGCCATCGCCCGCCTGCCGGTGGTGGCCCTGCGGGTCCCGGCGGCGGTGGCGGAGGCGCTGGCCCGCAGCGGATTGCGTGCGGTCGGCGACGTGGCGTCGCTGCCGCGTGCGCCGTTGGCCGCCCGGTTCGGCCCGGAGCTCGCCCGCCGTCTGGATCAGGCCGCCGGCGGTCTGCACGAGCCGATCGAGCCGCTCTGCCCGCCGGCGCCGCACCGGGTGCGGCTCGGCCTGCCGGAGCCGATCGGCCTGCGCGAGGATATCGAACACGGGGTCCGCCGCCTGCTGGAGCGGCTGTGCGACCGGCTGGAGCGGGAGCGGGCCGGGCTGCGCCGGCTGCGGGTCGACTTCTTCCGGGCCGAGGGGGACGTGCGCTCCCTCACGGTCGGCACCGGCCGGCCGATGCGCGATCCAGCCGCCCTGTTCCGCCTGATCGCCGAGCATCTGGACAGGCTCGATCCCGGCTTCGGCATCGACGTCATGGTCATGGAAGCCGAGCGGGTGGAGACGCGCGAGACAATTCAGAGGGATCTCGCCGGTCCGATCGCCGCCGGTCCGATCGTCACCAGTCGGCCGGTCGGCGAGACGGGTGTCGCGGAGGGGGTGCAGGATCTGGTCGACCGGCTGGCCAACCGGCTCGGCGAGGATCGGGTGCACCGACTGGAGCCGGTTGAGAGCCACATTCCCGAGCGGGCCGAGCGTCCGGCGCCGCCGGCCACGGTCTCGCGCTGGCCGGACGCGGCGCCGCTGCCGGTACCCCGCCCGGCCCGTCTGCTGCGCCGCCCCGAGCCGGTGGAGGCGACGGCGCTGCTGCCCGACCATCCGCCCGCCCGGTTCCGCTGGCGCGGCGTCGACTACCGCATCGCCCGCGCGGCCGGGCCGGAGCGGATCGCCCCGGAATGGTGGGAGGATCTACCGGCGGGCCGGACACGCGGGGGGCGCACCCGCGACTATTTCCGTCTGGAGGCCCGCGACGGCCAACGCTTCTGGCTCTACCGTGAGGGCCTGGCTGAACGGGGCGAGGCGCCGCGATGGTACGTGCACGGCCTGTTCGCCTGAGCCCCCGCTACGCCGAGCTCCAGGTCACCACCAACTTCTCCTTCCTGCGCGGCGGCAGCCACGGGGAGGAACTGGTGGAGCAGGCCGCCGCCCTCGGCCTCACCGCCGTCGCGGTAACCGACCGCAATACGCTGGCCGGGGTGGTCCGGGCCCATGTGGCGGCGAAGGAGGTCGGCCTGCCGCTGCTGGTCGGCGCCCGCCTCGATCTGATGGACGCGCCCGACCGGCTGGCCTTCCCGGTCGACCGGGCCGCCTACGGCCGGCTCTCGCGGCTGATCAGTCTCGGCCGGCGGCGGGCGCCGAAAGGGGAGTGCCACCTGTTCCGCGCCGACCTGGACGCGCATGACGAGGGTCTCCTGCAGGTGCTGATCCCGCCAGACGACGTGACACAGGCCGACGCCTTCGCCGCCGATCTCGCTCTTGCCGCCTCCCGCCGCCCCGGAGACGTCTATCTCGCGGTCAGCCGGCTCTATCGCGGCGACGACGACGCCCGGGTCGCCGCCCTGGTCGACCTCGCCCGCCGAACCGGGGCCGTGCCGGTCGCCACCAACGACGTGCACATCCATGTGCCTGAACGGCGGCCGCTGCAGGACGTGCTGACCTGCATCCGCGAGGGGGTGACCATCGATGCCGCCGGCTTCCGCCTCGCCGCCAATGCCGAACGTCACCTGAAGACGCCGGAGGAGATGGCCCGGCTGTTCCGCGATCACCCGGCCCTGATCGAGGCAGCCGTCGCCCTCGCCGACCGCTGCCGGTTCTCCTTGGACGAGCTCAAATACGAGTATCCGGACGAGATCGCCGCCGGCGAGGACCCGCAGACCCGGCTGAGGCGCCTGACCTTCGAGGGCGCGACGGAACGCTATGCAGACGGCGTCCCGCCCAAGGTCGCCGACCAGCTCGACCACGAACTCGCCCTGATCGGCCGGCTGGACTACGCCCCGTACTTCCTCACGGTGCAGGACGTGGTCCGCTTCGCCCGCTCGAAAGGTATCCTCTGCCAGGGCCGCGGCTCGGCGGCGAACTCGGCGGTCTGCTATTGCCTCGGCATCACCGCCGTCGACCCGGCCCAGGCGGACCTGCTGTTCGAGCGGTTCGTCAGCGAGGCCAGGGGCGAGCCGCCGGATATCGACGTCGATTTCGAACACGAGCGGCGCGAGGAGGTGATCCAGTACGTGTACGCCAAATACGGCCGGGAGCGGGCCGGGCTGGCGGCCACGGTGATCAGCTACCGCGCCCGGTCGGCCCTGCGCGATGTCGGCAAGGCGCTCGGGTTGAGCGAGGACACCGTCGGCGCCCTGTCCGGTCAGGTCTGGGGCTGGCACGGCGACCCGGTGAGCGACGAGCGGGTGCGCGAGATCGGGCTGGACCCCGACGACCGGCGCCTCGCCCTGGCCCTGGCCCTGGCCCGCCAGCTTTCCGGCTTCCCGCGCCACCTGTCCCAGCATGTCGGCGGTTTCGTCATCACCCGAGGCCGGCTCGACGAACTGGTCCCGATCGAGAACGCGGCGATGGACGACCGTACCGTCGTGGAATGGGACAAGGACGACCTGGAGGCGCTCGGCATCCTCAAGGTCGACCTGCTCGGCCTCGGCATGTTGAGTTGCGTGCGGCGCGCCTTCGGCCTGCTGGAACGCCACTACGGGATCGCCCATACCCTGGCCTCGATCCCCGGCGAGGACGCGGCCGTCTACGACATGCTGTGCCGGGGCGACAGTCTCGGGGTGTTCCAGGTGGAGAGCCGGGCGCAGATGGCCATGCTGCCGCGCCTGCGGCCGCGCTGCTTCTACGATCTGGTGGTGGAGGTGGCGATCGTGCGGCCGGGGCCGATCCAGGGCGACATGGTCCACCCCTATCTCCGCCGCCGCAACGGCGAGGAACCGGTGACCTTCCCGTCGGCGGCGCTGCGCGCGGTGCTGGGCAAGACCCTCGGCGTGCCGCTGTTCCAGGAACAGGCGATGAAGATCGCCATCGTCGCCGCCGGCTTCACCCCATCCGAGGCCGACCGGCTGCGCAAGGCCATGGCCACCTTCAAACGCAGCGGCGACATTCACAAATTCCACGAAAAACTGGTCCGGGGCATGGTCGAGCGCGGCTACGAGGCCGAGTTCGCCGAGCGCTGCTTCAAACAGATCGAGGGGTTCGGAACCTACGGCTTCCCGGAGAGCCACGCCGCCAGCTTCGCCCTGCTGGTCTATGTCTCGTCCTGGCTGAAATGCCACTATCCGGCAGTCTTCGCTGCCGCCCTGCTCAACTCCCAGCCCATGGGCTTCTATGCGCCGGCGCAGATCGTGCGCGACGCCCGGGAGCACGGAGTCGAGATCCGCCCGCCCGACGTGAACGCGTCGGACTGGGACTGCACGCTCGAGGCGCGGCCGGACGGCGCCATGGCTCTGCGTCTCGGCCTGCGCCAGATCAAGGGTCTGAAGGAGGCGCAGGGCCGGGCGCTGGTCGCGGCGCGGGGCACGGGATACGGCGAGCCGCTGGACCTGTGGCGCCGGGCCGGGCTGGAGGCGCCGGTGCTCGAGGTGCTGGCCCGGGGCGACGCGTTCCGCTCCATGGGTGTGGCCCGGCGCGAGGCGTTCTGGGCCGCCCGGGCGCTGGCAACTGCGGCTGACGGTCCGGCGGCGGGGAAAGCTGCCGACACCCTGCCGCTGTTCGCCGCCGCCGAGGCCGAGGTGACGTTGCCCGCCGCCCCCATCGGCGAGGAGGTGGTGGACGACTACGCTTCCCTGCGGCTGTCTTTGAAGGCCCACCCTCTGGCCCTGCTGCGCGGCCGGCTGCAGGAGGAGGGCCGGGTTCCGTGTTCGGTGCTGGAGAGCGATGCCGGGTCCGGCCGGGCCGGGCGGCGGGTTCGGCTCGGCGGGCTGGTTCTGGTGCGCCAGCGGCCCGGCACCGCCAAGGGGGTGATCTTCATCACCCTGGAGGACGAGACCGGCATCGCCAATCTGGTGGTCTGGGCCGACATCTTCGAGCGCTACCGCCGCGAGGTGCTTGGTGCCAAGCTGCTCGGCGTGACCGGGCGGGTGCAGCGCGAGGGGCGGGTGGTCCATGTGGTGGTGGAGCATCTGGAGGATCTGACCGACCGGCTGGCGGCCCTGACCGACGGCACCCTGGATCTGGCCGGGTTCGCCAGTGCCCTGGATGGGGCGACGGCCAATGCGGACGAGGTGCGCCGGCCGACCACCGACCAGCGCGCCGAGCAGAGCGAGGCGAAGCAGCGGCGCGAGGCCGATGCGGAGCGGCGCCGGACGATGAAGCGGGTGCGGGAGGCGAGCCAGCCGGACCCGGCGCCGATCTTCGAGCCGGCGAGCCCGGCGGCGCCGGCCAGACCCGCCCGTTCGGAAGGGGTCCGTCATCCCCGCGCCGTCAAGCCCGACCTCAAGGTTGTTAGCCGGGATTTCCATTGATGCGATCATATCCGGCCCGATAGCGAAGAAAGGCAGCCGCCATAGATGCCGACCGGGGTCCCCGCCGGATGATCGACTATCTGAAGGACTGCCGGATCGGGCCGTTTGCACCGGGTCCGGGTTCGCTCGGCAGCCGCTGACCCGGAGTCCTGACGTTTGATCGAAGTCAATGGCGCCGACGACGGCGGTGTCTAGCGTGGACCCGTATCCGCTTCGCAAGGCCCGCCGCCGCAATCCATGGACATCTCGCAAGCACAGGATTCGAAGGTCCGGGTTCCCCCGCCGCTGATGTCGCGCTATCCGGGGGCTCTATCGGCGATGGCCGTTGCGATTCCGGCGATCACGGCGATCCTGCTTGTCCTGGCGATCAACCGGATCCAGACCACCCAGCTCGAATCCGACGCCGTCACCCGCGGCAGGACGTGGTCGTCGGCCCTGCTGGGCACCCTGGAATCGGTGGACACGGTCTTCGGCGGCGGCGAGCTGTCACGTAAAGACAGGGCGACGATCGCGCTCGCCTCGCGCATCGGCGGCCTTGAGAAGTTCATCATCTTCAATGCCGACGGCGTTGCCATCGCCGCCAGCGACCCGGCGGATATCGGCTCCGTGAACCGTTCGGACTACTGGACGAATCAGGTGCTGCGGGGTGGTGTCCATGCCACGATCGAACGACAGGCGGCGGGCGAGACTACGGGCGGATCGGCGAAGGCCGCCATGGTGGTTGCGGAAACCTATGTACCGGTCTTCGCCCCGTCCGATGCCGGCCGTCACGTCATCGGCGCGTTCGAAACCTATCTCGACGTGACCGAGAGCGCGCGCAGCTACGAGCGGATCGGCTTCTACGCGTCGGCCGCCGGCATCGCGCTGATCGCCGCCGCTGCCGCCATCGCGCTGGCTTTCGCCCGGCGCACCCAGGCGTATCGCCGGGAGCGGGAGGCGATGCTGGCTGCCGAACGGCAGACTGCGGAGTCCGCCAACCGCGCCAAATCGGCATTTCTCGCCACGGTCAGCCACGAGATCCGCACACCGATGACCGGCATTCTGGCGACGATCGAACTGCTCGAGGGATCCGGGCTCGAGCGAGTCCCAGAAGACCATGGCGGGTATCGTCCGTCGGTCTGCGACGTCGCTGCTCGGCCTGCTGAACCAGCTCCTCGACCAGTCAAAGATCGAAGCCGGAAAGCTCGACATCCATCCCCGTCCGTTCCTGTTCGCAGGCCCTGTGACGGCCGTGGTCGAGCTGTTCTCCTCGGCGGCCGCCGCCAAAGGCCTGACCCTCACCGCGCATATCGACGACGGTATTCCGGAGGCGGTGGTGGGAGACAGCGGAAGGATCGAGCAGATCCTGGTGAATCTCGTCGGTAATGCGCTGAAGTTCACCGAAACCGGCGGCATCGCCCTGCAAGCCGCCGCAACCGATGGCGGCGAGCGGGTGCGCATCGATGTTCGCGACACGGGGATCGGCATTTCGTCGGACGCGATTGCCCGCCTGTTCGATCCGTTCGAGCAGGCGGATCCAAGCACCACCCGGCGGTTCGGGGGAACCGGTCTCGGCCTGACGGTGTCGCGTCAGCTCGCCGAACTGATGGGCGGTACGCTGACCGCCCGGAGCCAGCCCGGACAGGGGAGCACCTTCTCGCTGGAGCTGCCGCTGCCGGCAACGAAGACGCAGGCGGCGGTCGTCTTGCCGTCGCGGGTCGCGCCGAGCCCTGGTCTGCGGGTTCTCGTCGCCGAGGACGACGCCACGCTGCGCTGGGTGATCGGCCAACAGCTCGAGCGCCTGGGCTGTTCGGTCCATGTGGTCGGGGATGGCGCCGCCGCGATTGCGGAATGGCATGCGGATCCCGATGCGTGGGACCTCATCGTCACCGACTGGCATATGCCGGAGCTCGACGGCCTCGGCCTCCTGCAGGTTCTGACGGGAAGCGACCGCGCTCACCCGCCCGTCCTCATGCTCACCGCATCCGGTCTGCCGGAGGAGATCGAGACGGCCAGACGGGCCGGCGCGTCCCAGGTCCTGGTCAAACCGGTTCAGATGGATGCTCTCGCCGTCGCTCTCGCCGCCGCCGAGCGTGGAAGCCGGCAATCAATGCCGTCGCCGGACCCTGTACTTGCGTCCGATCCGTCTGTGTCGCGCGGACCCGGTGAAGCCGACGGCGAGGAAACGCCGCTTCTCGACACATCCGATCTTGAGGCGCTGACCGGCGGGGATCGGACTATGGTCGATCATCTGCTGCTCGATTTCGCCGAGCGGCTCGAGTTCGACCGCCGTCGGATTGCGGGAGCGGAAGCTTCGGAACGGCGCGCCATTCTCCATGCGTTGCGAGGGGCTGCGGCCGCCGTCGGCGCCATGGCGCTCTCCGATGTCTGCGGGCGGCTGGAACGTGACGGACACAGCGTGGCGGGCGGTGAGTTCGAGCGGGTCGCGGACGCGTCGCTGGCCGTCCTGCGGTCCCGCCGCACTGCACCGGAGGAAGGGCAGACCGATGGATGATCTTTATCGGGACCTCGACGCATTGGTGGTCGAGGACGACGAGATACAGCGCAAGATCACGGTCCAGGCGTTGAAGGTCCTTGGCTTCGGCTCGGTTCGCGGCGCCGAGGACGGGGAGACCGGGTTGCGTGCCTGTATGGACAGCCTGCCGGACGTCATCGTGTGCGATATCGAGATGGCGCCGATGGACGGGATGGCCTTCCTGCGGGCGCTGCGACGGACGCGGATGCTCAAGGTTCGCGAGATCCCGGTCGTTTTCCTCACCTCCCACAACGAGTCCGAAACCGTGAGGGAGGCGGTGAAGGCCGGGGTCGATGCGTTCATCGTCAAACCGCCCACCCTCAAGTCGCTGAAATCTCGGATCGACGCGGTGCTGGCGACCGGATGACCGGACCTGGGTTCGGGTCCCGTAGCTGGGACAGGGGCGCCTCTCTTAGAACTTTCTTTCCCCATTGAGCGCCGGCGCCCGGCGCGCCACACTTCCGCCATGCGCGAGGTCGATTACATCATTGTTGGTGCCGGATCGGCGGGCTGCGTGCTCGCCAACCGGCTGAGTGCGGATCCGGACGTCTCGGTGCTCCTGCTGGAGGCCGGCGGCACGGACTGGAACCCGCTGATCCATATTCCGCTCGGCACCGGCAAGCTGGTCCGCTCGTCGATGCATTCCTGGGGCTACTGGACCGAGCCGGAGCCGCATCTGGACAACCGCAAGCTCTATTGGCCGCGCGGCAAGGTGCTCGGCGGGTCGTCCTCGATCAACTCGATGATCTACGTGCGCGGCCATCCGCGCGACTACGACACCTGGGCGCAGCTCGGCAACCGCGGCTGGTCCTGGGACGACGTCCTGCCGTACTTCAAACGCTCTGAAGGCCATGTGGACCGCCCGGCCGACTCCCTCCACGGCACCTCGGGCCCGCTCAAGGTTCAGCGCGGACGCGGCGACAACCCGCTCTACGACGCCTTCGTCGCCGCCGGCGTGCAGGCCGGGATGAACCGGATCGACGATTGCAACGGTCCGGAGCAGGAAGGGGTCTGCCGCTACGACTTCACCATCCACAACGGACGGCGGGCGAGCGCGGCCGCGTGCTACCTGCGGCCGGCGATGAGCCGCTCGAACCTGACGGTGGAGACCTCGGCGCTGACCCACCGGGTCGTCGTGGAAGGCGGGCGCGCCACCGGCGTGGAATACGCCCGGCGCGGGGCGCTGGAACGGGTGCGGGTCCGGCGCGAGGTCATCCTCGCCGGCGGATCGCTGAACTCGCCGCAGGTGCTGATGCTGTCCGGCATCGGTCCGGCCGACCATCTCAAGAAGCATGGCGTGGCCGCGCTGGTGGACCTGCCCGGGGTCGGCCGCAACCTGCAGGACCATCTCGACATCCCGCTGCAATACGCCTGTCCCGAGCCGGTCACCCTGCACAGCCTGATCCGCCTGGACCGCGCGGCCCTGGCCATGGCCCAGGCGGCGCTGTTCCGCACCGGACCGGCGGCGACCTTCCCGGCCGAGGGCGGCGCCTTCGTGAAGACCCGTGCGGAGCTCGAGGCGCCGGACATGCAGTGGCACATGCTGATCGGGCTTGGCGCAAAGCGGGTGCGCATTCCCTGGCTCTGGCATCTCTGGAAAGACCGGATGGACCAGGACGGGTTCACCATCCGCATGTGCCAGCTCCGGCCGGAGAGCCGTGGGCATCTGGAACTCGCCTCGGCCGATCCGGCGGCGAAGATCCGGATCTTCGCCAACTACTACGCGACCGAGACCGACCGTCAGGTGTTCCGGGACGGGCTGCGCATGGCGCGGGACTGGGTGGCGCAGTCGGCCTTCGACCGCTGGCGCGGCGAGGAACTGAACCCGGGCCCCTCCGTCACCTCCGACGCCGACATCGACGCCTATGTGCGGCGCATTGCCGAGACGATCTACCACCCGGTCGGCACCTGCCGCATGGGCAGCGACGGCGAGGCGGTCGTCGACCAGGAACTGAAGGTGCACGGGGTCGAGGGGTTGCGCGTGGTCGACGCCTCGATCATGCCGCGCCTGATCGGTGGCAACACCAACGCGCCGACCATGATGATCGCCGAGAAGGCGGCCGACATGATCCTCGGGCGGGCCACCGCGGCTGACCAGGCGGCGGCTTAAGGGTTCGGAACTGCCCCGGGTCCGGCGGCTTGATCCCGGATCAGGTCCGGGATGACGGTAAGGTTCGGTAAGAGATCGGCCGTCATCCCGACGCAAGTCAGGATCAAGCCGCCTACGTGTCACCCACCCGGAAACACTCGCAACTGCTGGGTCCCGGTCCGGAGCCGGATCAAGTCCGGTCCCGACCGGGATGACGGGTAGTAGGGCGGCGGACTACTCCGCCGCGTCCTGATAGGCCTCGATCGGCGGGCAGGTGCAGATGACGTGGCGGTCGCCATGGACGTTGTCGATGCGCGAAACCGGCGGCCAATACTTCGACGCCTCCATCCCCGGCAACGGGAAGGCGGCCTGACGGCGCGAATAGGGCCGCTCCCAGATGTCGGCCAGAAGGTCTTCACTGGTGTGCGGGGCGTTGCGCAGGGCCGAGGCCTCGAGATCCATGTCGCCGGTTTCGATCGCCCGGATTTCGTTCCGGATCGCGATCATGGCATCGCAGAACCGGTCGATTTCGGCCTGACTCTCGCTCTCCGTCGGCTCGATCATCAGGGTGCCGGCCACCGGGAAGCTCATGGTCGGCGCGTGGAAGCCGTAGTCCATGAGCCGTTTGGCCACGTCGTCGACGCTCACGCCGCAGACGTCCTTGATCGGCCGCAGGTCGATGATGCATTCGTGGGCGACCAGCCCGTCCGGCCCAGTATAGAGCACCGGGTAATGGGCGGAAAGGCGCTTGGCCAGGTAGTTGGCGTTCAGAATGGCCATCTGCGTCGCCTTCTTCAGGCCCTCGGCGCCCATCATCCGGATATAGGCCCAGGAGATCGCCAGGATTCCGGCGCTGCCATAGGGCGCGGCCGCGACGGGGCCGATGGCGCTCTCGCCGCTGTCCAGTTCGCCATGGCCCGGCAGGAACGGCACCAGATGCTCGGCCACGCCGATCGGACCGACGCCGGGGCCGCCGCCGCCATGGGGAATGCAGAACGTCTTGTGCAGGTTCATGTGGCTCACGTCCGAACCGAACTCGCACGGGCTGCACAGACCGACCAGGGCGTTCAGGTTGGCACCGTCGGTATAGACCTGCCCGCCATGGTCATGGACGATCTGGCAGATCTCGCGGACCTGCACCTCGAACACGCCATGGGTGGACGGGTAGGTGATCATGAGGGCGGCCAGATTGTCGGAATGGGTTTCCGCCTTGGCCCGCAGGTCGTCGACGTCCACGTTGCCCTTCTCGTCGCAGGCGACCACGACGACCTTCATGCCCGCCATCGCCGCCGAGGCGGGGTTGGTCCCGTGAGCCGAGGACGGGATCAGGCAGACGTCCCGGTGGGCTTCGCCGCGCGCCCGATGGTAGGCGCGGATCACCAGCAGCCCGGCGTATTCGCCCTGGGCGCCGGAGTTTGGCTGCAGGGAGACCGCCGCGTAGCCGGTGGCCGCCGCCAGCATCCGCTCCAGCTCGCCGATCAGGCGCAGGTAACCCTGGGTCTGGTCGGACGGGGCGAAGGGATGGATGTCGGCGAATTCCGGCCAAGTGACGGCCGCCATCTCGGCGGTGGCGTTCAGTTTCATGGTGCAGGACCCGAGGGCGATCATCGACCGGTCGAGCGCGATGTCCTTGTCCGCCAGCCGGCGCAGATAGCGCAGCATCTCGGTCTCGGAACGGTACTGGTGGAAGACCGGATGGGTCAGGAAGTCCGATGTCCGGCGCAGATCCTCCGGCAGGGTGTCGCCTGTCTCAGCCTCGACCTCGTCGAAGGTGAACTCGGCTTTCGAGCCCTGCCAGAAGCACGACCAGATCCGCTCCACCGTCTGGCGGCTCGAGGTCTCGTCAAGGCTGATGCCGACCGCGCCGTCCAGAAGCCGCAGGTTCATGCCCTCGACCCGGGCCGCTTCCCAGGCCGTCGCCGCATAGTCCGGCGCGTTGACGGTGACGGTGTCGAAGACGGTGTCGCTATCCAGCTTGTAGCCCAGCCGGCGCAGACCCTCGGCGAGGATGGCGGTCAGCCGGTTCACGCGCATCGCGATCCGCGTCAGGCCTTCGGGGCCGTGATAGACCGCGTACATCGAGGCGATGACCGCCAGCAGCACCTGGGCGGTACAGATGTTGGAGGTGGCTTTCTCGCGGCGGATATGCTGTTCGCGGGTCTGTAGGGCGAGACGGTAGGCCGGCCGGCCGGCCGCGTCCACCGAGACGCCGACGATGCGGCCGGGGATGTTCCGCTTATGGGCGTCGCGGGTGGCGAAGTAGGCCGCGTGCGGTCCGCCGAAGCCCATGGGAACGCCGAAGCGCTGGGTAGTGCCGACGACGATGTCCGCACCCCATTCGCCGGGCGGGGTGAGTAGGGTGAGTGCCAGCAGGTCGGCGGCGACGACGACGATCGCGTCGTTGCCATGGACCCGCTCGGCAATGTCTCTGTAGTGGTGCACCGAGCCGCGGCTCGCCGGGTACTGCAGCAGGAAGCCGAAAGCGTCCGACGGCAGACCGGCCAACTCGTCACCGACGAGAATCTCGATGCCGATCGGCTCGGCGCGGGTGCGCAGCACGTCGATGGTCTGCGGGTGCACCCGTTCGGAGACGAAGAAGACCGAGCCCTTGTTCTTCGCCAGCTTGCGGCTGAGAGTCATGGCCTCAGCTGCGGCCGTCGCCTCGTCCAGCAGGGAGGCGTTGGCGATGTCCATGCCTGTCAGGTCGCTGACCATGGTCTGGAAGTTCAGCAGCGCCTCGAGCCGGCCCTGGCTGATCTCCGCCTGGTACGGCGTGTAGGCGGTGTACCAGGCCGGGTTCTCCAGCACGTTCCGCTTGATCACCGCCGGCGTGACGGTGCCGTAGTAGCCCATGCCGATCAGGGAGGTCGCGACCTTGTTCTGCGCGGCGATCTCCGTCAGTTCGGCGAGGGTCTCGGCTTCGCCCTTGGGGGCGTCCAGGGTAAGCGCCTGGTCCAGCTGGATCGCGCTCGGCAGCGCTTCGTCGCTCAGGGCGTCGAGGCTCGGATAGCCGAGGGTCTTCAGCATGGCGGCGGTTTCGTCGGCGCTGGGACCGATATGTCGGCCGATGAAGGCGTCCTGGTGGTGAAGCTGGTCGACGGTGACTCTGGTCTCGGTCATGTCTCTCTCCGCGCGTGCTCGCGCTGTCTTCGCTAGGCGGTGGATCGCCGTATGGCGTCTCGGGTCAACCGACAAGATCCTTGTAGGCGCTCTCGTCCATCAGGCCATCGAGCTCTCCCGGATCGCTGAGCTTGATCTTGAAGAACCATCCGGCACCGGTCGGATCGCTGTTCGCGGTCGCCGGCGCATCGGCCAGGGCGGCGTTCACCTCGACGATCTCGCCGGAGACGGGCGCGTAGATCTCGCTCGCCGCCTTGACGGATTCGACCACGCCGGTCTCGTCGCCCTTGGAGACGGTGTTGCCCACATCCGGCAGTTCCACGAAAACGATGTCGCCGAGCTGCTCCTGGGCGTGCTCGGTGATTCCGACGGTGCCGACATCGCCGTCGATGGAAACCCATTCGTGGTCTTCGGTGTATTTCACAGCCATGAATTCGCTCCTGAGCGATGGTTTCAGCGTTTGTATCCGGGGGTGACGAAAGGCAGTTTGACCACGGAGGCGGGCATCGCCTTGCCGCGCACCATCAGCGAAACCGCCGTGCCGGCGGCCGCGTGATCGCTGGTCACGTATCCCATGGCGACGGG
This sequence comes from Thalassobaculum sp., assembly GCA_048983575.1. Classification (GTDB taxonomy): domain Bacteria; phylum Pseudomonadota; class Alphaproteobacteria; order Thalassobaculales; family Thalassobaculaceae; genus Thalassobaculum. The sequence continues at coordinate 35,106 of JBLZTD010000002.1, forward strand.
TCCTTCGACGCTCGGGCCGAAACCGCCGCTGGTGACCCGACCGATGGGCGTACCGTCGGCATCGACGATCTCGGTACCCTCGCGGGCCGGTGCGCGGCCTTCCGGCTTCAGGCCGACCCGCTTGCGGGCGGTGCCGTCCGCAATCTCCCGCAGGATCCGATCGGCTCCCGGAAAGCCGCCCTCCTCGCGTCGACGCTTGCCGATCGACCAGGTCAGCGCCGCCTCGACCGGCGAGGTCGTGGTGTCGATGTCGTGGCCGTAGAGGCAGAGGCCGGCCTCGAGCCGGAGCGAATCGCGCGCTCCCAGGCCGATCGGTTCCACATCGGCGTGGTCGAGCAGTGCTCGCGCCAGCGCCTCCGCGCCGTCGGCCGGAACCGATATCTCGTAGCCGTCCTCGCCGGTATAGCCCGAACGGGTCACGAAGCAGGGCAGGCCGGCGACGTCCATCGCGGCGCCGCTCATGAAGGTGAGGTCGTCCGCTCCCGGCGCCAGGACGGCGAGCACCCCGGCCGCCGCCGGCCCCTGCAGCGCCAGCAGCGCCCGGTCGTCCAGCTCCGTCAGGGCGTCGCCGAACGCGTCGCGCATCAGGCCGATGTCCTGGTTCTTGCAGGCGGCGTTGACGACGATGAACAGGTGATCGCCCGCATGGGTGACCATCAGATCGTCGAGAATGCCACCCTCGGCATTGGTGAACTGGGTGTAGCGCATACGCCCCGCGGCCAGCCCGGCGATGTCGCCCGGCACCAGCGTCTCCATGATCCGCGCGGCGTGGGCGATCTCGGCGTTGGGACCGTCGATCCGCACCTGACCCATATGCGAGACGTCGAACAGGCCGGCCTTGGCGCGGGTGTGCTTGTGCTCGCCGAGAACGCCCAGCGGGAACTGGACCGGCATGTGGTAGCCGGCGAACGGCACCATCTTGGCGCCAAGTTCCACATGCAGCGCTTGAAGCGGGGTGGTCTTGAGCTGGTCGTCGGTCATCGAATTTCCGCACAAAGGGTGTCCGCGACCGGGAATCCGGCGCACACCCCCCTCTGTCCCGAGACCTGAAAGATTGACCGCGATCGACTGCGGCTTTCCTCGTCGGTGGGGCGGTTTCCCGCCCACTCTCCAGAGTCACCTCACCTCGGGGTACGGGCGCCTGAGAGTTTCCGGGGGCGGTTGCTCCTTCGGCGGCGCCGCGATCCGGGGGCAGTGAAGATACGGCCGGATCCGCCGCTCTCTCCCCCGAGGGTCGTGGGTTATGACGGGCCAGAGATTAGACGAAGAAATGGATTCTGCAACCGCCCTTCGGGAAGCTGTCCGTCGTGCCGAGCGCTCAGGCGCTACCGATCCCTGATCCGACGATTGTAGTCGACTTGCTCCGGTGTGATCTGCAGGCCGATCAGAATGCGGATTTCGGCGAAGCTCTTGTCGGCGGGGGTCGGGATCTCGATATCGACTTCTTCGAGAACGCCGACCCGTCGCCGGTTGCCCTCGAACGGAAGCGTGATGTCGTAGATCTGCTTGGCGGTGAAGTTGCCCGGTCCGTCCTCGATCGCCACGAAATACTGCAGGCTGGCCTCGCGGGTGGTGTCGGCGGGGCCGCGCTCGGCGACGAGCCAGACATTCATCGCCACCTCGACCCCGTCGTCGTCGTATTCGCACACCGATTTCGACCGCATCGACCCGGGCGGTGAACTGCACGTCGGTCAGATCCTCGCCGCCGCCGGCACGGAAACTGGTCATCCGTTCGACACCGGCGACCGAACCGGCCGGGGGACAGACCCGCACGTCCGGCTCGCTGGCGCAGGCGGAGACGGCGAGGGCGGCAGCCGCCGCCAGAAAGATCGGAGAACGCATCGATAACCGCTGTCAGTGGCGTTGCATGTCGGCGTCGCCGTTCCGCCCGGAAAACCGGGCGGATACCGCGCCGGGTGACGATAGCCCGCCCCCGGTCGGCACGCAATTCGCCCGGCGGCAGACCGGCCGGCGGCGGCGACGATTGACGGCGGCCCCGCATTCGTCGGAAAACGAGTGGTGATGACCGTAGAGCAAAAGAAACCCCTGACCGTCGTGCTCGCCGCCCCGCGCGGCTTCTGCGCCGGTGTCGACCGCGCCATCCAGATCGTCGAGCAGGCGCTGGAGAAATGGGGCGCGCCGGTCTACGTGCGCCACGAGATCGTGCATAACCGCCACGTGGTCGAGAGCCTGGAGGCGCAGGGAGCGGTTTTCGTCGAGGAACTGGACGAATGCCCGACCGACCGGCCGGTCGTTTTCAGCGCTCACGGCGTGCCGAAATCGGTTCCGGCGGAGGCGGAGCGGCGCGAGATGATCTATGTCGACGCGACCTGCCCGCTGGTCAGCAAGGTGCATCTCGAGGCGGAGCGCCACCATCGCCAAGGCCGCCACATCATCATGATCGGCCATGCCGGTCACCCGGAGGTCGTCGGCACCCTGGGGCAGCTGCCGGACGGTGCGATCAGCCTGGTCGAGGACGAGGACCAGGCCGAGACCTTCACGCCGCCGGACGGTCATGGCGGCCTCGCCTTCGTCACTCAGACCACCCTCTCCGTAGACGACACCGCCCGTATCGTCGGGATCCTCCGCCGCCGCTTCACCGGGATCGAAGCGCCGAAGAAGGAGGATATCTGCTACGCGACGACCAACCGCCAGGAGGCGGTCAAGGCGATCGCGCCGCGGGTCGACGCCATGGTGGTGATCGGCGCGCCGAACTCCTCGAACTCCAAGCGTCTGGTCGAGGTCGGCAAGGTCGCCGGATGCACCGAGTCGCTGCTGATTCAGAAGGCGGCGGACCTGGACATGGCCTGGCTCGCGGGCGTGGGCCGGCTCGGAATCACCGCCGGCGCCTCGGCGCCGGAACTGCTGGTCGAGCAGGTGATCGACGCCTGTCGCGCCCATTTCGCGGTCACGGTGGAGGAAGTGGAGGTCGCCCGCGAGGACGTCCGCTTCAAGCTGCCGCGCGCCGTCGCGCCTTCCTGAGGGGAAAGGCGCGGGCAACATGGCGGTCTACACGCAGATCTCCGACGAGGAGTTGGAAGCCTTTCTCGGCGGGTACGATATCGGCGAGCTTGTCTCCTTCTCCGGCATCGCCGAAGGGGTCGAGAACTCGAACTTTCTGGTCCGCACGACCCGGGACACGTTCATCCTGACCCTCTACGAGAAGCGGGTGAACCCGGACGATCTGCCGTTCTTCATCGACCTGATGCGGCATCTGGCGAAGAAAGGGCTCAACGTCCCGAGCCCTGTTCCGGGCCGCGACGGCGTCACCCTTCGGGAACTCAACGGCCGGCCGGCCGCGATCGTGACTTTCGTAGAGGGTGTCTGGCGCCGACGGATCCAGCCGAGCTGCTGCCGGGAACTGGGCGTCGGCATGGCCGAGATGCATCTGGCCGGGCGTGATTTCGGGCGGGTGCGGGAGAACAATCTCTCGGTGGGCGGCTGGCGTCCGCTGTTCGAGAGCTGCGCGCTAGCATCGCGGGAGATCTACCACGCGATGCACAACGCCCTGAACATGGAGCTGCATCACCTGGAGGCGCACTGGCCCGGGGATCTTCCCGTCGGCACGATCCACGCCGACCTGTTCCCGGACAATGTTTTCTTTCTCGGCGACAAGCTGTCCGGCTTCATCGACTTCTACTTCGCCTGCACCGACATCCTGGCCTACGACCTGGCGATCTGCCTCAACGCCTGGTGCTTCGAGGTCGACGGCAGCTTCAACGTGACCAAGGCCCGGAACCTGGTGCTGGGGTACGAGAGCGTGCGGCCGCTCAGTGACGCCGAGCGGCAGGCCCTGCCGATCCTGGCCCGCGGCTCGGCGCTGCGCTTCCTGCTGACCCGGCTCTACGACTGGCTCAACCACCCGGAAGGGGCGCTGGTGAAACCCAAGGACCCGATGGAATACCACCAGAAACTGCGCTTCCATCAGAGCGTGTCGGGCCCGTCCGCCTACGGGCTGTCATGAGCGGTCAGGGTGACGGCGAAAGGGTCGAGATCTTCACCGACGGCGCCTGCAGCGGCAATCCGGGCCCCGGCGGCTGGGGCGCGATCCTGCGCTGGCGGGGCAACGAGAAGGAGCTGTCGGGCGGCGAGGCGGAGACCACGAACAACCGCATGGAACTGATGGCCGCGATCGCGGCGCTCGAGACGCTGACCCGCGGCATGCCGGTCGACCTGACCACCGACAGCACCTATGTGCGCGACGGCATCACCAAATGGATGAAGGCTTGGAAGGCGCGCGGCTGGAAGACCGCCGACAAGAAGCCGGTGAAGAACCGCGATCTCTGGGAACGGCTCGATGCGGCGACCCAGCGCCACGACGTGGACTGGCACTGGGTGAAGGGCCATGCCGGGCACCCGGAGAACGAACGCTGCGACGAACTGGCCCGCGAGGCGATCAGGGCGCTGCGGGAGGGGTGATTTCTTCGCCCGTTCGCGCTCTCCCCGGATTTGTTCCGGGGCGAGCCCGTCAGTGGACCCGGTCTTCGAGAGCGGTCTCCGCCCATCCTGGTTCTGGCGCCCGTTCCGGAATGAATCCGGGGTGTGGGAGAAGAGGAAAGAGAGAAACCCCTCACCCCCGCAGCAGCACCGGCAGCATCGAGCCCACCAGCAGAACCGCCATGGCCACGTTGAACACCGCGATCCGCTTGCCCTTGGAGAGCACGCCGCGCAGGGCGCTGCCGGAGATCGCCCAGACACTGATCGAGGGAATGTTGACCACCGCGAACACCGCGATCATCGCCACCAGGCTGGCGAGGTAGTCGCTCGGGCTGGTGTAGGTCACCGTCAGGATCAATGCGACCGCCCAGGCCTTCGGGTTCACCAGTTGGAACAGGGCGGCCTGGACGAAGGTGACCGGCTTCTCGATACGGTCCGGCGCCGACGGTCCCAGCGCCCGGCTGCGGCCGATCTTCAGGGCGAGCCACAGCACATAGGCGCCGCAGGCGATTTTGAGCGCGAGGGTCACGGCGGAAAACCGGTTGAGCACTTCGCCCAGCCCGATGCCGACCAGGAATACCATAGACAGGAAACCCAGGCTGATGCCGAGCACGGTGGGAAAGGTGCGCCGGAAGCCGAAATTGGCGCCGGAGGCCAGCAGCAGGAAATTGCCGGGACCGGGCGATATCGACATGACGAAGGCGAAGCCGATCAAGGCGAGGGCGGTGTCTGGCGTCATCGGGTTGCTCCATGGGTGACGCCGTGAGCCTAGCCATACCGTTGTCCGAGTGAATGCCAGAAAATCTATTGTTCTTATCTAATCGTCTAAATAGAATGCCTCTGTGGATCAGTATGATGTGCTTTCCGATGTCTTCTCGACCCTGCGGCTGACCAGCGCACTGTATTTCCGCGCCGAGCTCTCCGGTCGGTTCGCGGTCGAGGTGCCGGCGGAGGCCCGGCGAATCCGCTTCCATCTTGTACGTCATGGCACCTGCCGGGTGTCCGTGCCGGGACAGGAACCGGTGACGCTCGCACCCGGCGATGTGGCTCTGATCCCCGACGGCGCCCGGCAGATCCTGTCCTCCGACCCGAGCCCGGCGCCGGTTTCGCTGGCGGAGCTGATGGCGCAGGGGGCGTTATCCGAAGGCGTGCTGCGCAATGGCGAAGGCGCGGCTTCCGCCGGCCTGCTCTGCGGCTTCTGTGCCTTCGACGAGAGCCTGGACCATCCGGTTCTGCGCGATCTGCCGCCGCTGATCGTGCTGCGGCCCGGCGATCTGGGGGCGGAGCCGTGGACCGCGGCCGGGCTACGGCTGCTGCACCTGGAGGCGGACTTCGCCGGGCCGGGCGGCACCGCGATCCTGTCGCGGCTGATCGAGATCGTGGTGATCCAGGCGGCGCGGCGCTCCGTCGGTGGGCCGGGCGGGCGGCCTGCCGGGTTCCTCGCCGCGCTCACCGACCCGGCGCTGTCGCGGGCGCTGGCGGCGATCCATGGAGCGCCGGAGCGCGACTGGCGGGTGGTGGATCTCGCCCGGCTCGCCGCCCTGTCACGGGCCGGTTTCGCCCGACGTTTCGCCGAGACGGTGGGCGCCACGCCCATCGACTACCTGACCGACTGGCGTCTGGCCAAGGCCCGCGCCCTCCTGTCCGACACGGCCCTGTCGATGGATGATATCGCCGAACGCTGCGGCTATCGCTCGGTGCCGTCCTTCACAAGGCGATTCAAGGCGCGGTTCGGCGAAGGGCCGGGGGCGTTCCGCCGCTCCCGACCCGTCTCGAACCCTCGGGGCTGACGTAACCGATCGCTTTCGTGTAAAACCCCGCGCCATGACGAGTTCGCCCGCCCCGCTGGACCGGCGTTTCACGGTCGCGCCGATGATGGATTGGACCGACCGGCATTGCCGGATGTTCCACCGTCTGCTGACGCGCCGCGCCGTGCTCTATACCGAGATGGTGACCGCCGATGCCGTGCGCTTCGGTGACCGGTCCCGGCTGCTCGACTATTCGGCCGATGAGCATCCGCTGGCCCTTCAGCTCGGCGGCTCGGAGCCCGACGCCATGGCCGAGGCGGCGCGGATCGCCGAGGATTGGGGCTATGCCGAGGTCAACGTCAATGTTGGCTGCCCCTCCGACCGGGTGCAGTCCGGCCGGTTCGGCGCCTGCCTGATGCGGGAGCCGGAGACGGTCGGCCGGGTGGTCGCGGCGATGCGCGACGCGGTGTCGATCCCGGTCACCGTGAAATGTCGCATCGGCGTCGACGACCAGGATCCCGAGACCGCCCTGGACGCTCTGGTCGATCGGGTGACCGAGGCGGGATGCACGACGATCATCGTCCACGCCCGCAAGGCCTGGCTCCAGGGGCTGTCGCCGAAGGAGAACCGGGACGTGCCGCCGCTCGACTACGGCCGGGTGCGGCGGCTGAAGGCGGCGAGACCGGAACTGGAGATCCTGCTGAACGGCGGTCTTGCCGATCTGGACACGGCCAGCGCCGAAGCCGACGGGCTCGACGGCATGATGGTCGGCCGCGCCGCCTACCAGACCCCGTGGATGCTGTCGGAGGTCGACGCCCGGATCTTTGGCGACCCTGGCGGAGCCGTGGCGGACCGGCACGCCGTCGTCGAGGCGATGGCGGCGTATGCGGACCGGATGCGGATCGAGAGGGGGACGCCGTTGAAGGCGGTCGGTCGCCATATGCTCGGCCTTTTCCAAGGGCTTCCGGGTGCGCGGGGGTGGCGCCGGAGGCTGGCCGGGACCATGTATGCCGACGACGCCACCGGTGACGTGCTGCGCGAAGCGGCGGCCTTGGTTCCCGCCGGCGGTACCCGACGCGCCGCCTGAAGGAGACCCAGCATGACCCGCACCCGGGCCCTCACCGAGTACGGCCCCCTGATCCTGTTCTTCGTCTGCAACTTCGTTTGGGGGATCATGCCGGCGACCGGCGTGCTCGTCGCCAGTACCGTGGTGGCCACGGCGTACACGGTCTATGCCGAGCGGCGGATACCCTGGATGCCGGTGATCGGCGCGGTCCTGGTGTCGATCTTCGGCGGTCTGGCCCTTGTGTTCGACGACGCCTTCTTCCTCAAGATCAAGCCCACCATCGCCACCCTGCTGATCGCGGCCGGGCTCGGCTTCGGCCTGCTGATCCGCCGGTATTTCCTGCGGACCATCCTGACCGGGCTTCTGGAACTGGACGATGCCGCCTGGCGGCGGCTGACGATCTACTGGATCTGCGCGTTCTGCGTCATGGCCGGCGCGAACGAGGTCGCCTGGCGCACGCTGTCGACCGACGGATGGGTCACGTTCAAGACCTTCGGCCTGACCGGCCTGTCGGTCCTGGCGGCGATCGGTGCGGCGCCGATGATGCGTCAGACGGATAGCGGCGAGGCCTCCTGAGCCGTCGCGGTCATCGGTCTCTGGCGAGTACCAGGGCGAAGCCGAGGCCGCTGGCCCCGAGAGCGCCCATGGCGATGTAGGCCATCTGGCCGTGGCTCTCGTAGAGCAGGCCCGCGACCGGCATCGCCAGCCCCATGATCACCCCGGATACCAGGGCGTAGTAGAAGGCCTGGGCCGTCGCCTCCAGGCCCTCGGGCGCGTTGTCCTGGAGATAGCGCATCGCGCCGAGATGGGCGGCGCCGAAGGTCAGTCCGTGCAGGAGCTGCAGGGCCGCGACGGCAACAAACGTCTCGGTCACGGCGGTGAGCGGCCAGCGAAACAGCGCGCCCAACCCGGCGAAGGCGAGCAGGGCGGGCGCTGAGGCGAAGCGGCCGAGCCGGGCGGCCAGAGCGAAGACCACGATCTCCGCCACGACGCCGAGCGACCAGAGCGCGCCGATCGCCCCCTCGCCGAAACCGATCCCGCGCCAGGCGATGGTGCCGAAACCGTAGAACACGGCATGGCTGGCCTGGGCCGAGCCGGCGGCGGCGATGAAGACGAGATACCGGCGGTTTGTCACCAGTTGGGCCGCGGCCTTCCAGGACCACGGCTTGCGGGTGGTCGTGGGGCGGGACGGCAGCCACAGGCAGATCGCCACCAGCGCCGCAGTGACGCCGACGATCAGGGTCAGGATGACCGGGTCGCCGAACCGCTCCGCCGCCGCCCCGGCGGCGAAGGCGGCGAGGATGAAGGCGACCGAGCCCCAGATCCGGATCGGGCCGTAGGTCAGGCCGCGGGCCTTGATCTCGCTCAGCGCCAGGGCCTCTCCGAGCGGCATGATGCTCTGAAAGGTGAAGCCGAGCAGAAAGGCGAGGGCGAAATAGCTCCATAGCGGATCGGCCGCCCAGAACAGCGAGAAGACCGCAAGGGAGGCGATCGCCAGCAGCACCGTGGTCCGTTTCAGCGCACCGGTGGCGTCGGCGACGGTCGCCAGCATCGGGTGGGCGAACAGCTTCACCCAGAAGCCGATGGCCAACACGGTTCCGATGGTCACCGGCGACAGACCCCGGCTCTCGAGCCAGACCGGCCAATAGGGCAGGCTGATCCCGACCACCGAGAAATAAGCGGCATAGAACAGGGAGAGGCGGAATGAAATTGGGTTCAGGGGCATCCGCGGGCTTTCGGTCGGGCGCGGCTTCGGGACGGTGGCGGTCTTCGGACCCGACGCCATATAGTGTCGCCAGGAGGTCGGCAATGACCGAACGACGCGGCGATCTTTCGCGGAACGACAATGACGGGCTGGGCGGCGAGGACGGCGGTCGCCGGCTGACGGTCGTGTTCTATCTGACCTTTGCCGTGATGGTGACGGCCGCCCTGGCGATCCTGCCGATGGTGGCGGACACCCACCGCCTGTCCGGTCTCTGGATCACCCTTTGTGCGGCGATCGGCCTCGACTGAGCGCCGCCGGCCCGTTTCCACCGCGATCGTCTGGCGCCTCACGCTTTCGTGAGCCGATGACGCGTTCCAGTTCGATGCTATTGACTATGATAGTCATTCTCATTATTGGTCTCTTCGAACGCTGGCAGCACGCCCTGACCGGCTTAACGCGCTCCCCCCCGAGGGGTGGACACTGGATGGAGAGCGAAGAATGGATCTTACGGGAGGAATGAAACAGGGCCGTATTTCCGCCCTGGTCGCGCGGGTCGGACTGGCCGCCGTGCTGGCGGCCGGCATGGCCGGTTTCGCCTCGGGCAGCGCGGTGGCCCAGGGAGAGCTCAATCTGTACTCCTCGCGGCACTACGACACCGATGAAAGGCTCTATTCCGAGTTCGAGGAAAAGACCGGCATCACCATCAACCGCATCGAGGGCAATGCCGACGAGCTGATCCAGCGGATCAAGAGCGAAGGTCAGAACAGCCCGGCCGACGTGCTGCTGACCGTCGATGCCGGCCGGATCTGGCGGGCCGAGCAGATGGACCTCTTTCAGCCGGTGACATCCGGGTTCCTCGAGGCCCGGATCCCCGCCTATCTTCGGCATCCGGACGGCCTCTGGTACGGATTCTCCCAGCGCGCGCGCATCATCTTCTACGACAAGAACCGCGTCTCGCCGACCCAGATCCAGACCTATGACGACCTCGCCGATCCGGCGCTGAAGGGCATGGTCTGCACCCGGTCGAGCTCGAACATCTACATGCTGTCGCTGATGGCCGCACAGATCGAGCACAAGGGCGAACAGGGGGCTAAGGACTGGGCCGCCGGCGTCTACGAGAACCGCGCCCGCGACCCGCAGGGCGGCGATACCGATCAGCTCCGCGGCATCGCCTCCGGCGAGTGCGGCGTGGCGGTCGCCAATACTTACTACTTCGCCCGCGCCCTGCGCAGCGAGGTGAAGGGGCTGGACGAGAACGAGATCGCGAAGATCGGCTGGGTGTTCCCGAATCAGAGCACGACGGGCGCCCATGTGAACATCTCCGGCGCCGGTGTGGTGAAGACCGCGCCGAACAGGGAGAACGCGATCAAGTTCCTGGAATACCTGGCCTCCGAAAGCGCCCAGGCCTATTTCTCGGCCGGCAACGACGAGTATCCGGCGGTCGCGGGTGTCGAACTCAGCGAGTCCGTGGCCAAGCTGGGCCTGTTCCGTCAGGACACCATGAACCTGGCCAAGCTCGGCGAGAACCAGCCGACGGCGCAGAAGCTGTACGACGAGGTCGGCTACAAGTAATCGCGGCTTCCATTCGGATCCGCATAGGGCGCCCTCCGAACGGACGGCGCCCTTACTTTTGGTGCCCAGCCGGACAGATCCGCAGGGGCGCCCTGATAGGTCAGTGTCGGCACGACGTTCGTTCCCGGCACACCCTTTATTCCCCGCTGCCCCCGGTGTAGGAACGTCGGCCTTCCTGACCGGAGTATCCAAATGCCCGAATTCGCCGGCGACCTCGCCAGCTACCTTCCGTCCATCCTCGTCCTCATGTTCACCGGCGCCGTGGCCGGGCTGCTCGCCGGATTGCTCGGCGTCGGCGGCGGCATCGTCATCGTCCCGGTGCTGTTCAACATGTTCGGGGTGCTGCAGTTGCCGCAGGAGACCGCCATGCACATGGCGATCGGCACCTCGCTGGCGACCATCATCCCAACCTCGATCTTCTCCATGCGGGCTCATTGGAAGAAAGGGAACGTCGATACCGACCTGCTCAAGGTCTGGGCGGTCTGGGCGCTGATCGGGGCGATCATCGGCACCGCCATCGCCGGGCAGTTCAAGGGCTGGGTGCTCACCGCGATCTTCGCCGTCGTCGCCTCTCTGGTGGCGATCAACATGGCGACCCGCGACGGTCTGAAGGTCGCCGATGCGCTGCCCGTCTCGAAGATGAAGAACGCGATCATGTCGTTCTTCATCGGCGGCTTCTCGGTGACCATGGGCATTGGCGGCGGTACCCTGTCCGTGCCGACCCTGTCCGCCTTCAACTATCCGATCCACCGCGCCGTCGGCACGGCCGCGGCGCTCGGCCTGCCGATCGCCATCCCGGGCGTGATCGGTTTCGCCATCGCCGGCTGGGGGGTGGAGAACCGGCCGCCCCTCTCGGTCGGCTACATCAACATCATCGGCTTCCTGCTGATCTTTCCCCTTTCCTCCCTCATGGCCCCCTATGGTGCCGCCATCGCCCATAAGCTGAACCGGGTCTGGCTGCGCCGGGCCTTCGCGCTATTCTTAGGGGTCACGGCGGTACGGATGTTCCTGCGGCTTTACGAAGTCTTCGCCTGATCGGGCTAGACAATCGACTAGTGTGACGCGCGGGCAGACCGCCGAACGGGAGGATGGGATGAGCGAGAGCATCAGCGCTGGGGTGATCGGCCTCGGCTCCATGGGCATGGGCGTGGCCCGGTCGCTGCGACGGGCCGGGATAGAGACCTGGGGCTGCGACGTCGTCGACACCCGGCGCGCCGAACTGGAGGAGATCGGCGGCCACTGGGCGACCAGTCCCTGGGAGCTCGGTAAGAATGTCGACGTCGCGATCGTCCTTGTCGTCAACGCCGAGCAGACCCGCAAGGTCCTGTTCGCCGATGCCGGCGCGGCCGAGTCCATGGCGTCCGATTCGGTCGTCATCGCCAGCGCCACCGTCCCCGCGTCCGAGGCCGTCGCCATCGGTCAGGACCTCGCCAGCCGGGGCATCTACATGATCGACGGCCCCGTGTCCGGCGGCGCGGTCGGCGCCAATGCCGGCGAGCTGTCGCTGATGGCCTCCGGTCCGGACATCGCCTTCGACCTGGCCGGCCCGGTGCTCGACGCCATCGCCAAGAAAGTCTACCGGCTCGGCATCGCGCACGGCGTCGGGTCGTCGGTGAAGACGATCAACCAGCTTCTGGCCGGGGTGCACATCGCCGCAGCCTGCGAGGCGATGGCGCTGGGCGTGCGCGCCGGCGTGGACCCCCACACCCTGTTCGAGGTGATCTCAAATTCGGCCGGGGCGTCCTGGATGTTCAACAACCGGGTCCCGCATATCCTCGATGGCGACTACGCCCCGAAGAGCGCTGTGGACATTTTCGTGAAGGATCTCGGGATCGTTCTCGAAACCGGAAAGCGGCACACCTTCCCGCTCCCGCTTACCGCTGCCGCGCACCAGCAATTCCTCGCCGCCGCCGCCGCCGGTCTGGGCCGGGAGGACGACAGCGCGGTCATCAAGGTGTTCCAGAAGCTGTCGGGCATCGACTTGCCGGACGCCAAGCGGCCTGAACCGAAGGACGGTTGAGGCCGGTCAGCCGCCGAACAGGCAGCCGACTCCGTAGCAGTCGGCGCCGAACACATGGACGGTGAGCGCCCAGGCCACGAGGTCGAGCAGGGCCATGATCAGCGTCAGAGGCAGGCCGATGAAGATCAGCACATAGATCAGCGCCCAGCCGGTGAACCGGCGGGCCGGCACTTCGTACCCGTGGATGCTTAAGGGTTTCTTGAACTTGGCGAACATCCCCGGAAGACTAGCCGCTTCCACTCCCGCAAGGAACCGGCATGGCGATCCGCACCAAGAGCAAGACCAAGATCACCGGCATACCCGGCGGCGAGAGGGACGGCCTGCAGATGACCTGGGACGGCGTGGAGATGCGCCGCTGGATGGATCTGCACAGCGCGGTGACCATGGCGCCGCTCGAGCAGTCTTGGATGTACGGCGAGGCGATCGGCGCCGGCTCCCCTTATCGTCCGACGCGCGGCGTGGTCACCCGGGCCGGCAAACCGGTCGCCATCGCCCAGGCGCTGGAATGGTCGCTGGCCGGTACCATGAAGCTTGCGAAGGTGGTCCGCGGGCCGCTGTTCCTGAAGGAAGTGACCGAGGCCGAGTGCGTGGCCGTGCACCGGCTCGTCGCCGATCGCTGGCCGATGCCGAGGCTCAACTGGTTCTTCTTCACGCCCGAGATGGTGGAGGGCGACTTCTCGCGCTCGGTGATGGAACGTCTGAAGCTGAAACGCACCGTCACCGGCTATTCCACCGCCTGGATCGATCTCGGCGTCGGCGCCGACCGTCTGCGGGCCGGGCTGCACCAGAAATGGCGCAACCAGCTCCTCGCCGCGGAAGGCGAGAAGCTTCGCATCCGCGACGCGCATTCCGGTCAGGCGCTCAACTGGCTGCTCGAGCGCTACGACGCCGAGCGCAAGCGGCGGCGGTTCCGGGCGACGACCGGCGCCTTCGCGGCGGCCCTGGCGATCTGCGCCCCGCGGCCGCGCGACGTGCTGCTGCTCCAGGCCGAGCGCGGGTCAGAGCCGATCGCCGGCGTGCTGTTCCTGCGACACGGCTTCTCCGCAACCTACCAGATCGCCTATTCGAGCGCGGCCGGCCGCGCGGCCAACGCCAACCGTCTGCTGCTCTGGGAAGGCATGCGCCGTCTGGCAGCGGAGGGCGTGCGCTGGCTCGATATGGGCGGCATCGACGCCTCCATGCCCGGCGTCTCCCGCTTCAAGCTCGGCACCGGCGCGGTCCCCGTTACCCTGGTCGGAACCTGGTTGTAGGGAGGTGCTTCGTCGACTTCGCTCACCGCGATCGTCTAAAGGCCAGTAGCGCCGGTTTGTCCATGGACGGACCGGCGCCGTCACGGATCGAGGTGGTCGAGACCTTGCTGGCCGCCGCTGCCGGCGTGAGCCGGGTCTACCGTCGGTAGCCCGGCTCTTCTCTGTCCAGCATCCGACGCAGAGCGGTGAAGTGACGGTCGGCCACGGCTTTTCGTTCGGTTTCCATCTGACCCATCACCCGGGCGCGGACGTTGTCGCCGATCCGTCGCAGGGTTCCCCCCGTCGACTTGGCGTGGATCTGGAACATGCAGGCGCGCTCCAGGTAATAGAGGTCGTTGAAGGCGTCGGCGACCGTCGGTCCGGTCACCATGACTCCGTGGGAGGCGAGCATGAGGATCGGCTTGCCGTCCATCTGCGCCGCCATCCTGTCGCCTTCCTCGGTCGCCAGCGCCAGGCCCTCGTAGTCGTCGTCGTAGGCGATCCGGTCGTCGAACATCAGCGCGTTCTGCTCGACCATCTCCAGGCGGCCGCCTTCCAGCAGGGTGAGGGCGGTGGCGTAGGGCTGATGGGTGTGCAGGACGACGGCGGCGTTCGGATGGTTGATGTGGATCCGCGAGTGGATGCAGAAGGCCGTGGCCTCCACCGTCTCGCTCCCCTCCAGCACCGTGCCGTCGACGTCGCAGAGCACCAGAGAGGAGGCGGTGATCTCCGACCAGTGCCAGCCGAACGGATTGATCAGGAACTTATCGCCCTTGATGGTGCCGTCCGGTTCCGGCACGGCGGCCGAGAAGTGGTTATCGACGCCTTCGTTCAAGCCCATCCGCGCCGCCCAGCGCAGGGCGCAGGCCAGATCGACGCGGAGCTGCTGGACGGTATCCGCATGGCTCATATCGTTCATTGCAGTCCTCCTCAGCTGTGCCCGACCCGGAAATCGTTCAGACCGCAGGCATCCGAGCCGCGGAGAAGCCAGAGCGGCCGGGTGGTGAAATCGACCAGGTTGCCTTTCGCCTGCAGCGCGCGGCCGATCTCGCGGTCGAAATGCGAGGTCGTCGGCATGTAGCGGCAGACATAGCCGGCGCGGCGCTTGTCCGACCGGTTGGGCTCGGATCCGTGCACCAGATAGACATCGTGCAAGGAGACCTGACCCGCTTTCAGAACGAAGTCGACGGCTTCGGACTCGTCGTACTCTTCCGCCGACAGCACCTGGTCGAGCGCGAGCTCGTCGCTGTCGTCCTGTGCGTGGGCGCGCAGACGCTGCTGTTTGTGAGAGCCCGGGATCACCCGCAGACAGCCGTTCTCGGGCGTGGCGTCGTCCAGGGCGATCCAGGCGGAGCAGGTGGCGAGCGGCCGGATCGGCCAATACTCGCCGTCCTGATGCCACGGCACGCGCTTGCCGGTGCCGGGCGGCTTGCCGAACACGGTCGTGCCCCACAGGGCAATGTCCGGCCCGATGAGCTGCTCGACCATGTCGAGGATCTCGGGAATGCGGGCGTAGTCGAGCCAGACACCGTCGCCCCTGAGACCCTGTACGCCACCCGCCGGAATGTGGGGACAGATCATGTTGTCCGATCCGACGCCGGGATTGGCCGCTTTCAGGGCTTCGAAATCGGCGCGCATCCGCTCCAGCACCGATGGCGGCAGGCGCCAGTCCGGAATGACGTAGCCATGTTGATGGTAGTGCGCGACTTCAGCGTCCGAGAGCCGGTGAGCGCCCGTCGATTGCAGGTTCATGATGGCGTTTCCTCTTTTCCACCCATGCTAGGCGCGCAGCCCGGCCGGGTGAAGAGGCGGAATAGACCGTTACCTTCGGTTCTGCAGGCTCTGCTTCACGGTTTGATCGGCATGAGCGGTTCGATCTCCGCGGGGATGGCGTAGAGCGTCGCCTCCGCGAACTGGCCGCTGTAATGGTGGAAGTAGAACCGGTAGTCGTCGGCCTCGTTCATCATCCGCTCGGGGATGTCGAAGAACTGTTCGGGCGTGTGGTAGATCGAGATTTCGATCTGCGGTCGGTGGCTGTTCATGACCGCGATGACCTGGTCGAGCACGAACCCTTCGCCGCCTTCGATATCCAGCTTGATATGGTCGATTTTCGCCAGTCCCTGCTCGGCGATCAGGGTGTCCAGCCGTTTCGACGCCAGGGTCGTCATCTGATGTGCCGGGCGTCTAGAGAGGCGAGAGTCCTCCCAATGTCCGCCGGTCTGCATCTGGATCTCGCCATCGACGTCGCTGATGGCGACCGGGTGGACATGCACCGCGCAGCCTGTCTTTGCCAACCAGGCAGGGTCGATCCAGGCGCGTGCCGGAGCGCCGAGGCGGCCATGGCCGTCCGGGTCGATGTTGTGCAGGACGCCCCCGGGCGCGATGAGCGCGAGATAGGCGGGGATCTCGAACCCTTCGGCCACGCCCATGCTGAGGATCACGTCGCCGGGCCGGTAGACCGCGTAGTCGAAATACTGGGCCCGATGCCCGGCCTCGGTGAAGAACCGGCGCAGGAAGGTCGGCCGGTCCGCTGCCATGGTCTCGAGGTAGCCGTCCCGGCTGGCCCGGTCGCCCATGCGGTCCGCGATCCTTCGGCCGCGCTCCGTGTTTGCGGCGATATGCGCGCGGGCCTTGGCTTCGCCGGTCCAGAAGGTGATGTTCTGGCCGGTGCGCAGCGCGAAGGACAGGGCGCGCTCCAGGTCGGGTTCGCTGCCCGCATCGAGGATCGCCGGGAGCACGGTCCACCAGATATGCGGGTGGCCCCACAGGCAGGGCAGGTACCAGGCATCCGGATCCTCGCACGGCACCAATGAAAGGGTGCGGGCGCCGTTCCCCGTTGCGTCGGGCGGCGTGTCGGGCAGCAGCACGGTCGCCCGCGGATTGTAGTGGCGGAGGACACGGACAGCGCGCTCGCTCTGGTCGGCGGGGCCGTTGAGACGCCAGGTCCCGTCATCCGGCAGTTTCGGATGCAGCAGGACCCGACCGGCGAACACCCGGGCCTCGAAGTCCGTGTCGAGGATGACAGGCGCGAGGCCCGCAACCTCGGCGGCAAAGGTGTCGAGGGCGACGCGGGGGCCCTGGTCGAACGCGCCGTGGCCGGTCGCCTGCTGGAGGCGGGCCCATTCCCCCACCCGCTTCAGGCCCTCGATGTCGCCGATCTTGCGGAATGCCCCCTCCAGGGCCGGCCGGGCGGAAGCCGTATCGCCCTCGAGCAGCGCCCAGCGCCGCAGGCTGTTCCGGAGGGCGGGCGGCGCGGGAACGTCGATTTCAAGACCGTCGAGAAGGATTCCGCCGAGAGCCCTGTGGGCGTCGGACAGATCCGGCCGGAGAATGATCGCCCGGCGCACCGGGATGGCGGCGAGACGGTTGTCGATGGCCTCGTCCCGGAACTGACCGACCGCCAGACGGATCAGCCCACCCGGACGGTTCGGATCGATGACGAGTGCGTGCCGCAGGGCGAGGCGCTCGCCGGGAGCGTCGCCCGCTCCGGCTCGTGCTGACGCCGCCAGCAACCAGAACTCGGGACGTTCGGGGAACAGGCGACAGATCCGCTCGACCGTGGCCGACCGATGCGCCTGCGTGCCGGCGGTTTGCAGCAGCCGGGTCATCAGTGCTGCGTTCCGAGCAACCAGGTCTCTGCCGGCCTCCCCCACGCAGGACGCCGCGGCGGAGAACCAGCTCAGCGCCCGGACGAGGGGATCTCTGCCGGCATTCGCTTGAGCCCCGCGCCCGGCATTCAGGAGGGCAGAGAGGCGCAGAAGTTCGAGGGCATTGCCCGGTGTCTGGAGAACGGCCGTGACGCTTTTCAGCAGCTCGGGCCCGGGCTGTCCGAGCTGGGTCGGTGACGGCATGCTGCTCTCTCTTCGGCGCGCGGCGTGGTCGTTCATCACTAGAGAGCCCTCCGGCCTTTGTCGAGCGGCGGCGGCGCTCCATATCGGTCCGGTGCGGACCTTCTCCATTCCCCTACCCAATCCCTTCGAATTCGGGCATAACCCGGCGCCATGACGACCGATCTCTCACATATCCGCAACTTCGCGATCATCGCCCATATCGACCACGGCAAATCCACCCTTGCCGACCGGCTGATCCAGATGTGTGGCGGCCTCACCGAGCGCGAGATGAAGCAGCAGGTTCTCGACTCGATGGATATCGAGCGCGAACGCGGCATCACCATCAAGGCGCAGACCGTCCGGCTGATCTACGACGCCAAGGACGGCAGGCGCTATACGTTGAACCTGATCGACACGCCGGGCCATGTTGACTTCGCCTACGAGGTCAGCCGGTCGCTCGCCGCTTGCGAGGGTTCGATCCTGGTGGTCGACGCCGCCCAGGGCGTTGAGGCGCAGACGCTCGCGAACGTCTATCAGGCGATCGAGGTCGATCACGAGATCATCCCGGTCCTGAACAAGGTCGACCTGCCGGCCGCCGAGCCGGACCGGGTCAAGCAGCAGATCGAGGACGTGATCGGACTGGACGCCTCGAACGCCATCATGATCTCGGCGAAGACCGGACTCGGCGTCGACGCGCTGCTGGAGGCGATCATTGAGCGCCTGCCGCCGCCGAAGGGCGACCGCGAGGCGCCGCTCAAGGCCATGTTGGTCGACAGCTGGTACGACAGCTACCTCGGGGTGACCTGTCTCGTGCGCGTTCATGACGGCGCGCTGAAGAAGGGTCAGAAGGTCAAGATGATGCAGACCGGCGCGACCCATCTGGTCGAGCGGGTCGGCGTCCTCACGCCGAAAGGTCTTGCGGTCGACGACCTGGGGCCGGGCGAAGTCGGCTTCATCAACGCCTCGATCAAGACCGTTGCCGATACCAATGTCGGCGACACGATCACCGAAGAGAAACGGCCGACGGACAAGGCGCTGCCCGGCTTCAAGCCGAGCGTGCCGGTGGTGTTCTGCGGCATGTATCCGGTCGATGCCGCCGATTTCGAGGACCTGCGCGACAGTCTCGAGAAACTGCGGTTGAACGATGCCAGCTTCCAGTTCGAAGCGGAGACTTCGGCGGCGCTGGGCTTCGGATTCCGGTGCGGCTTCCTCGGCCTGCTGCATCTCGAGATCATCCAGGAGCGCCTGGAGCGTGAATTCGATCTGGACCTGATCACGACGGCCCCGAGCGTCATCTACAAGATCCACAAGACCGACGGCTCGTTGCTCGAGCTGCACAACCCGGCCGACATGCCGGATGTGATGAAGATCGACCATATCGAGGAGCCGTGGATCAAGGCGACGATCTTCGTTCCGGATGATTATCTCGGGCCGATCCTCGCCCTGTGCACCGAGAGGCGCGGCGAACAGATCGAGCTGACCTATGCCGGCAACCGGGCCATGGTGGTCTATCGTCTGCCGCTGAACGAGGTGGTGTTCGACTTCTACGACCGCCTGAAGTCGATCAGCCGGGGCTATGCCAGCTTCGACTACCAGATGGACACCTATTCCGAGAGCGATCTGGTCAAGCTCTCGATCATGGTGAACGGCGAACCGGTGGACGCCCTGTCGATGATCGTTCACCGCTCCCAAGCGGACCCGCGCGGCCGCGCCATGTGCGCCAGGTTGAAGGATCTGATCCCGCGGCAGCTCTTCAAGATCGCCATCCAGGCGGCGATCGGCGGCAAGGTGATCGCCCGCGAGACGGTCAGCGCCCTGCGTAAGGACGTGACGGCGAAGTGCTACGGCGGCGACATCACGCGAAAGAAGAAGCTTCTGGAGAAGCAGAAGGAAGGCAAGAAGAAGATGCGGCAGTTCGGTCAGGTCGAAATCCCGCAGTCTGCCTTCATCGCCGCCCTCAAGATGGACGCGTAAGCGGGCTGAAGACCTCCGGGAGGTCTGAACGGAAGCCTCAGTCGCTACTTCGGACGCCGGTGCCCGGTCCGGGACCTGGCGATCTGGCGGCTGAGCAGGATCACCGGCAGCAGGCCGACCGCCACGATCGTCAGCGCGGGGGTGGAGGCCTGGGTCAGGCGCTCGTCGGCGGCGAGGTTATGGGCCTGGACCGCGAGCGTGTCGAAGTTGAACGGCCGCAGGATCATTGTCGCCGGCAATTCCTTCATCACGTCGACGAAGACGATCAGCCCTGCCGTCAGCAGACTGCCCCTCAACATCGGCAGGTGAACCCGTTTGAGGGTCGCACGCGGCGGGTGGCCCAGGACGCGGGCCGCCTGATCCATGCTCGGCGTGATCTTGGTCAGCCCTGCTTCCGCCGTCTGCAGCGAGACCGCCAGGAAGCGCACGAGATAGGCGTAGATCAGGGCGATGATCGTGCCGGTGACGATCAATCCGGTCGACATGCCGAAGAGGCTTCGTGCCGCATCGTCCACCGTGCGGTCGATGATGGAGAACGGGATCAGGATACCGATTGCGATCACCGAGCCCGGAACCGCATATCCGAGCGCGGCGAGCCGGGTGAGGAGGTGGGTCCCCCGGTTCTTCGACAGCCGGTTGGCATAGGCCAGCATCAGCGAGACGATGACGGCAAGCAGAGCCGTGATGCCGGCCAGAGTGACGCTGTTCATCGTCAGGGTCAGATAGCGGGCGCCGAACATCTTGTGGCCGCCCGTCGCGGTCATGTGGATCAGCAGGGCGGCGGGCAGCACGAAACCGATGACGACAGGCAGTGCGCAGGCCAGCGTCGCGCCGCCCGCCTTCCAGCCGGTCAGCCTGTATCCGGGAAGGGCGCGGTGGGTGTTCGTGGTGTGGTCGAAGCGTCTGCGGCCGCGGGAGACGCGCTCAAGGGCCAGCACGAGGATGACGAAAGCGAGCAGGCCGGTGGCGAGCTGTGCCGCGGCAACCCGGTCGCCGAAGGAGAAAATCGCGCGATAGATCCCCGTCGTGAAGGTCTGTACGCCGAAATACGAGACGGTCCCGTAATCGGCGAGGGTTTCCATCAGCGCCAGGGCCACGCCGGCCGCGATGGCCGGACGGGCCAGCGGCAGGGCGACCCGCAGGAACGCTCTGGCCGGACCGTGGCCGAGGGTGCGGCTGACTTCTATGACGCAGACCGACTGTTCCAGAAAGGCGGCCCGGCTCAGCAGGTAGACGTACGGGAACAGGGTGGCTGTGAGCATGACGATCGCGCCGCCGAGCGACCTTACCTCAGGGAACCAATACTCCCGGGGTCCGAGGTCGAAGATGTGACGCAGCAGCTCCTGGACGGGTCCCGCGTGTTCGAGAAAGTTCGTGTAGGTATAGGCGAGCACGTAGGCGGGCGCCGCCAGGGGCAGGACCAGCGCCCACTCCAGGATCCGGCGTCCGGGAAACCGGCACATGGTGACCAGCCAGGCGGTGCCGACCCCGATGATTCCGGTACCCAGGGTCACCCCGAGCCCCAGCAGAGCGGTGTTGGCCACATAGGTCGGCAGAACCGTGTTGGCGAGATGGCCGATCAGGTCCGTCTGCGCCAGGCCGTGCAGGGCCACGGCCAGGATCGGCGTCGCCACGAGCACGCAGATCACGGCGGGAGCAAGGAAGAAACGGTCGCGAAAGGGCATTCGGGTTCCGTGACACGCGGGTCTGTCGATTCCCCGATGATCGGCGGGGTACTTGCGACGCATTCGCAACAGACTGATGGCGCGTTATGGCAACCGGTCGGAAATGTGTCAACTTCTCCCCGTACCCGGAACGGCATAGACTCGACGCAACCGGTCATTCTTGGAGATGGCGATGACGCCGAACGACATATTCGCAGACGGGTTCAAGACCGAGCCTTACTGGTGGGAGGCGTCGCCGCCGGACGATGAGGGTGATGCCCCGCCGCCGGAACAGGTCGATGTGGCGGTGATCGGCAGCGGGTATACCGGCATGTCGGCCGCCCTTGAACTCGCGCGCAACGGCGTCGACGTCGTCGTGCTGGAGGCGCAGCGTTTCGGCGAGGGGGCGAGCACGCGCAGCGGCGGGATGGTTTCCGGCGGCGTCAATGTCGGCAAGGGCGGGGACATCGAGAAACTCTACGGCCGGGCGCGGGTCGACGACATGCTGGCCGAGGCGCGCGACAGCTACGACTATCTCGAGCAGATCCTCCGCCGGGAGAACATCGACTGCTTCTACGCCCGCACCGGCCGGTTCGTCGGCGCCCATACGCCGGATGCCTTCAAGGCGATGGCGGCGAAGGTCGAGGGGCTGAACGCCCATGCCGATGCGGGCGCCGCCCTCGTCCCGCGCGAGCGTCAGGCCGAGCATGTGAACACCGAGTACTACTATGGCGGCATGACCGTTGACCGGGCGGGCGGCGTCCATCCGTCGCTGTACCACAAGGGGCTGCGGGAGGCCTGCCGGCGCGCCGGCGTGAAGCTCTCGGCCCACACAAGGGTCGAGGGGATCGACGGTACCGCGGGCGACCTGACGGTGCGCACCTCGCGGGGACCGGTCCGGGCGAAGGAAGTGGTGCTCGGAACCAACGGCTATACCGGCAAGGCGACGCCGTGGCACCGGCGCCGGGTCATACCCATCGCCAGCTACATCATCGCCACGGAGCCGCTCGGCAAGGAGCGCGTGAGCGAGCTGTTCCCGTCGGGCCGGATGATCGCCGACAGCAAGCGCGTGCTCTACTACTTCCGACCGTCGCCGGACGGAACGCGGGTGATCTTCGGCGGTCGGGCGAGCTTCCGCTCTCGGACCGCGCTGGAGACCGCGCCGGTGCTGCACCGGTACATGCTCGGCATCTTCCCGCAGCTTGCCGGGGTGAAGATCACCCATGCCTGGAACGGCAATGTCGCCTTCACCTTCGACCGCGTGCCGCATATGGGCGACGAGAACGGCGTGCACTACGCCATGGGCTGCAACGGCAGCGGGGTCGTGATGATGAGCCATCTCGGCCATCGGGTGGCGCTGAAGATCCTCGGCAAGACCAACAGGGCCAGCGCCTTCGACGGGCTGCCGTTCGAGACCCGCCCGTTCTATACCGGCGTGCCCTGGTTCCTGCCGACGATCGGCGCCTGGTACAAGTTCCGCGATTGGATGGATCGCCGGGCGGCCTGACGGCGCGCCGCGAACGGGCTTCCCCGCTCCGTGCCGGGGCCCGTGGGCGCGTCCGCTACTGCCTCAGATCCCGCGTGTCGGGGGCGCCCGGATCGAACGGGTTGACCAGGGTCCTCTGGCGTTGCTGCTGGCTGGTATAGAGTTCGTCGCGCTTCGCCGACAGCTGCCGCGCGAGGTACTGCAGGTCGCTTTGCAGCATCTCGAACTCGCGGTTCAGCATCTCCTGCCAGAGGTCGTGGATCCTGCGGATCGACTCGTCGCCGGGCTGCAGCGTGGCGATGTCCTTTTCGACCTGGGCGATCCACTCGAGCGAATCCTGGCGGGCGCCCTTCGCGTCGCTGATCAGGGCCCCGAGCCTGGTGGCGATCCGGTCCGCCACTTCGGCCTCGAACGTCCCGCATTGCGGCCAGAGTTCCCGCAGATAGGCGAAATCGTTGGCTGTGAGGGCGTGGAGCGGCTTCTCGAAATAGGTCATCTCGAGGTTCCTGACGGACATGCCGCCTTCCAGGCGCGCGATGCGCTGTACCGGTGCGTTGCCGCCGGGAAGCTTTTCGCAATCCGCATTCTTGACGTTGTCGGGATCGGGTGGATCGCCGGCCTGCTGGGCCAGTGCCGGACTCGCGAGGAGCGCAAGCGAGAGGGCCAGGGCGCCCATCGGCCGCAACGCGCGTCGAAGGCTGGACAACAGGAATCCGACCGCCATACCGTATCTGCTCCTTTCGGTCCCGCCCGCCGTCTTTAGCATGTGCGTCTCGTCGCATCGACGATCAAGCGCCCTCGACGGCGGACCCCGCACACATATCAGGAGGGCGGCATGCCCGCGATCACGCTTCCCGAGACCTCGCCCATCGAGACATGGACGCAATCGAAGCCGCCGGTGCGCGGAGATCGCGGTGTCGTGGCCTCCCAGAACGTCCAGGCCTCCGAAGTCGGCGCCGCGGTGCTGGCGGCCGGCGGCAATGCGGCCGATGCCGCGGTGGCCACGGCGCTGGCGCTCAGCGTGGCCGAGCCCTGGATGAGCGGTCTCGGCGGCGGCGGCTACGCCATCGTGCACGATGCCAAGTCCGGCACCACACGCTGCATCGATTTCGGCATGCAGGCGGGCGCGAAGCTCGACCCCGCCGACTATCCGATCGATACCGACCGGGTGGCGCCGCCAGATCTGTTCGGGTGGCCGGCGGTGGTCGAGGACCGGAACCTTCAGGGCTTCCATTCGATCGCCGTGCCGGGATCCTGTGCCGGATACGCCAAGCTTCTGTCCGAATTCGGGTCCTGGTCCTGGGCGGACGCGATTTCGCCGGCGGTCACCCTGGCGGAACGCGGCCACCGGATGACCTGGTGGACCACGCTCAACGTCGCGTCCGAAATCGCCTGGCTGCGCAAGTACGAGGGATCGAGCGCGGTTTGGCTACCGGACGGCGAGGTGCCGGTGATCAGCGATCACACCAATCGGGGGCTTCCCATGGGTGCCCTCGCCGACACGCTGAAGCGTCTGCGCGACGCCGGGCCGGAAGACTTCTACACCGGCGAGACGGCGGGAGCGCTGGTTGCGGATCTGCAGGCGGGCGGATCGAAGATCACGGCGGAGGATCTGGCCGGCTACGAGGCCAAGGTTCTGGAGCCGCTGACCCGGACCCGTGGCGGCACGGAGATCAACCTGGCGCCCGGCTATACCGCCGGGCCGACCTTCGCCGGCGCGCTGTCCCGTCTGCCCGAATTCAGCGGTGCGATCGACGCCGCCGCCTACAAGGCCCACGCCGAGGCGATGATCGAGTCCTACAAGGTGCGCCTGGCGACCATGGGCCATGCCGGCGACGTGGGCGACCGGAGCTGCACCACGCACCTGTCGGTGCTGGACGCCGAGGGCAACATGGTGGTCATGACCACGACGCTGCTGTCGCGCTTCGGGTCGCGGGTGGTGCTGCCGAAGACCGGCGTGCTGATGAACAACGGCATCAACTGGTTCGATCCCCGACCCGGTCTCCCGAACTCCCTGGCCCCGGGTCAGAAGCCGCTGTCGAACATGTGCCCGATGCTGGCGACCCGCGGCGGCAAGGCGGCGTTCGGCCTCGGCGCGTCGGGCGGGCGCAAGATCATGCCGGCGATCTTCCAGCTCACCTCCTTCATCAACGATTTCGGCATGGATCTGGAGGCGGCGTTCCTGCAGCCGCGCATCGACATCAGTCCGATCGAAAAGATCATCGCCGACGCGCGGGTCGGGCCGGAAGTCGTCGCCGCGCTCGAGAGCGTCGCCCCGGTCGATCGGGCGAGCCCGAGCGCCTTCCCGGGCTCCTGGGCGATCCCCTGCGGGGTCATGGTCACGCCGGAGGGGCCGATGGGCGCGGCGCATATCTTCGGACCGCTCAACGCCGCCGTACCGGCCTGAGGGCGGTGGCGTACTGGAGCGGCTACGCCAACAGCGCCTCCACATAGACCAGCGCCATGATCTGGTCGGCCGTGTCCCCGTCGGATGACAGGGGCAGGGCCGACACATGCCACTTGGCGATGCCCGCCTCGGGAAGCTCCGTGCGCGCGGCGACCACCACCGGCGCGCGGCTCCGGATCGCCCGATCGTAGATCTGGAGCCTGGGAACCGCCTTGGCCGCCGGCAGGGCCGTGTGCATGAACCGTGCGGAGAAGTCGCCGCCCTCCACCGCGGCGGCGGCCGTGCCGACCGAGCGGTAGCTGTACCGCCGGTCGTCGGCCGCATCCGGCGCGACATCGAGCAGGATCAGGTTGTCGATCCATCGCCGCAGTTCCAGGGCATCGAACCGATCGTATGCGGGCAGGGCCTCGTCGTTCGGCCGCTTCGACAGCCAGAGCTCGATCAGGGCCCGACTGTTAAGGATGGCCAAGTCGACACCGGCCGCCCACCGCAGTCCCGGCGCCGGAGCGAACCCGGACGGGGCCGGCATCCGGATCTCGGCGGTGGGGTGATCCTCTCGCCGCGGCATGACGACACGCTTTTCCGTCAGCTCGACAGCGCGCGGAACGAGCCGCCAAAACTC
The DNA here is from genome assembly GCA_048983575.1 of Thalassobaculum sp. Taxonomy (GTDB): domain Bacteria; phylum Pseudomonadota; class Alphaproteobacteria; order Thalassobaculales; family Thalassobaculaceae; genus Thalassobaculum. The sequence goes on from JBLZTD010000002.1 coordinate 60,866, forward strand.
TCGGTGGTGTAGCGGTGAACCGTCAGGCCGGGCGACCAGTGGTCCAGCGGCAGGCCGGACTTGTTCTTCAGGCGGCGCACGAACTCCTCGGCGGTCGGAATCCCCGACCAGACGCTCGGCAGGAAGATGCCGCGATGGTCCCGCCCGTCGACCCGGTTGGCCATGATCAGCCCGTCCACATCGGGACGGGTCTGACGGATCAGATCCGCCTCGCTCTCGAAGGTCATGGGCCGCGGCGTCGACAGGACCGACACGGAGACTTCCATCCGCTCCGCCTCCTCGGCCGTCAGCCGGGCGAAGCGCCGGTCGGCGAAGGCCGCCTTGTAGGCGTTTTCCGCGACATCGACGATCAGCGGTCGGTGGGCGGCCAGGGAGCCGATGCAACCCCGCAACCGGCCGTCCAGCGTGAGGGTGACGAAGGCGGCGCGGTAGGCCGACAGCGCCGGGGACAGGCCGGGGCCGATGCCGACGCTGGGCGCGCGACCATGCTCCAGCCCGAAGGTCACGCCGTAGCGTGCCGCCTCGATCAGACGGCGGCGGTCGTCGGCGCCGATGCGGGCGGACTCGGCGTATTCCAGGCCGAAGGCGCCATAGCCGACGACCCGGTCCTTGCCGGAGGCGGTGTCGCCGGAATTCCGCACGTCCAGCGCCGTCGCCCGCAGGTCGCGCTTGCGCGCCTGGTCGAGCACCCCGGCGAGCGCCCTATGGCCGCAGGCGCCCTGGCCATCGATCCGGTCGGGGCGCAGAGTTTCGATATGCGCCGCCGTCGCCCCATCGAGCCGCCGCGCGGTGTCGTAGTCGTGGAAATGGGACAGGTCGGAGGAGACGACGATCAGCGTCTCCGGCCCGCCCCAGCGCGCCTCGACGGCCTCTGAGACGAGGGCGGCGGGCGCGTCGCCCACAAGCAGCGGGACGATCCGCGCACCCTCGAACACCCGCTGGATGAACGGGAGGTGGACCTCCAGGCTGTGCTCCTGGGCGAAGGCGGCGTCCTCGACGGCGATCCCGGGCAGGTGCAGCACCGAGCGCAGGGCGTCCCAGTCCACCTCCACCGTGCCGAGCGGCGTCGCCCAGGCATCGCTGCTGGTGGTGGCGATCCCCTTGAACGCCACCCGGTGGGCCGGGCCGAGCAGAACGACGCGGCGGATGGCGTCGGCCCGATCCCGGAATCCGGCATAGGCGGTCCCGGCGATCTCTCCGGAAAACCGGTAGCCGGCATGGGGGGCGACCAGGACCTTCGGATTCACCCCGCCATCGGGCCGGGCGGCGGCGAGGCACCGCTCCACCGTATCCGCGAGCGCGTTGTGCCCGTCCGGATAGAACAGGCCCGCGACCTCGGGGGCTCGGATCGAGCTTCTATCTGGCGTTTTCATAACGGCTAACCCGTAGCATAGGAGGTCGCACGTCTCCAGATTGCAGGGTGCGGTTGAACCATCCGACTGGTACCGTTTCATGGCTCACAAGGCAGGAAAAACGTGATGGCCGAAATCGCGGTTGAAAGTGGGTTCCGTGATTACGTAGCTGCCTCGGTGCTGGATTCAGATGAGGAAATCAGGTGGACAGGCCATCCTGGCAAACTTGCCTGCATGGGGCGTGGCCTCTTCGAATCCGTTTTTGGACTGGCGATGTTTCTTTTCGCCGTGATTGGCGCTGCGCATCTCTCTGTTGAAACAGGAGCTCTTGGGTGGGTGGTTTTCCTACCGTTTCTAATTGGCGGTATTTATTTTTTAACGATGCCGATCCAGTTTGGTTTTCTCGCCAGTCGTACCAGATATTTTATTACTGATCGTCGGGTAATTGTTGTTGTTCATTTTGTCGGCAAAAGAATACAGAGCTATTTTGCTGACGACGTTCGGTATTTCGAAACCATCGATCGCGGTTCTGATCTTGGGTCGATTCGGTTGCGGTTCAGTTCGGTTTGGCGTGGCTTCTTCTCGTTGCCATCGGATCTGTATCTGCGCGGAGGGTTGTGGGGCGTGGACCGGCTGTCGGAGGCTGCCCGAGCTATCCAGCGAATTAAGATGGCCGAGTGCGAAGATTGATTTGACCTTTCATAGTGTTGGCACAGCAGTGTAGCTATGAACCCCTGGGAGCGGTTGTTTGACACCCATCCACCCCACCCTCGCCGAGACCCGACCGCCGGCGCTATCCGGCAAGGGGCCGATCGTCCCCACCCAGCACTGGCGGATGCTCGAGGACGGTCGGGTCCAGTGCGAGATGTGCCCGCGCTTCTGCAAGCTGAAGGAAGGGGCGCGGGGGCTCTGTTTCGTGCGGGCGCGGCAGGACGACGCCATCGTGCTCACCACCTATGGCCGGTCCAGCGGGTTCTGCGTCGATCCGATCGAGAAGAAGCCGCTGAACCACTTCCTGCCGGGGACGCCGGTGCTGTCCTTCGGCACGGCCGGCTGCAACCTCGCCTGCAATTTCTGCCAGAACCACGACATCTCGAAGAGCCGCGAGATGGACGCCATGCAGAGCGAGGCGCAGCCGGAAGCGCTGGCCGAGACCGCCGCGCGGCTCGGCTGCCGGTCGGTCGCGTTCACCTATAACGACCCGGTGATCTTCCACGAATATGCCGACGACGTGGCCCAGGCCTGCCACGAGCGCGGGATCATGAACGTGGCGGTGACCGCCGGCTACGTGTCGGGCAGGGCACGGGAGGATTTCTTCCGCCATGTGGACGCCGCCAACGTGGACCTGAAGGCCTTCACCGAACGGTTCTACCGCGACGTCACCAAGAGCGAGCTGGCGGTGGTGCTGGAGACGCTGGAGTACCTGGTCAAGGAAACCGACGTGTGGGTCGAGATCACCAACCTGATCATCCCCGGCGAGAACGACGGCGAGGCGGAGCTGGACGAGATGACGGCCTGGGTGGTGGAGCATCTGGGCCCGGACGTGCCGATGCATTTCTCCGCCTTCCAACCCGACTACCGGATGCTGGACAAGACCCGCACGCCGCCCGCCACCCTCGCCATGGCCCGGCGGATCGCGCGCAAAAACGGGGTGCGCCACGCCTATACCGGCAACGTCCACGATATCGGGCGCCAATCCACCTACTGCCATGTCTGCGGCGAGCGGGTCATCGAGCGCGACTGGTACGAACTCGGCGCGTGGACGCTGGACGCCGCCGGCGCCTGCCGGTCCTGCGGCACGACACTCCCCGGCGTGTTCGACGGTCCGCCCGGGGCCTGGGGCCGAAAGCGCATGCCGGTGCGAATCGCCGGCTGAGCGCCGGATCCCTGTCGTCCATCCGACACGGGCGGTCGCGGTCATGGCAGCGGCGGGCGGTGTTTGCGTATCTCCTTTGACCCTGGGCGCCGAGCGGATCGGCCTGCGCAGTGACATGGTTGGAGGGTGTTTGCCATGGCCGAAGACGACGGCGAAGACATCGTTCTCTCGGAACTCGACGACGACGACCTCGTGCAGCAGATGCACGACGACCTCTACGACGGGATGAAGGAAGAGATCGAGGAAGGCGTCAACATCCTGCTGGAACGCGGATGGACCCCCTACGACGTGCTCACCAAGGCGCTGGTCGAGGGCATGCGCATCGTCGGCATCGACTTCCGCGACGGAATCCTGTTCGTGCCGGAAGTCCTGATGGCCGCTAACGCCATGAAGGCCGGCATGTTCATCCTGCGCCCGCTGCTCATCGAGACCGGCGCGCCGCGCGTCGGCAAGATGGTGATCGGCACGGTGAAGGGCGACATCCACGACATCGGCAAGAACCTGGTCTCGATGATGATGGAGGGCGCCGGCTTCGAGGTGATCGACATCGGCATCAACAACCCGGTCGAGAACTATCTCGCGGCCCTGGAGGAACACCAGCCGGACATCCTCGGCATGTCGGCCCTGCTGACCACCACCATGCCCTACATGAAGGTCGTCATCGACACGCTCGAGGAGAAGGGGCTGCGCGACGACTACATCGTGCTGGTCGGCGGCGCGCCGCTGAACGAAGCCTTCGCCGAGAGCGTCGGCGCCGACGCCTATTGCCGTGACGCGGCGGTCGCGGTCGAGACCGCCAAGCAGCTCATCGCCGAGCGCCGACGGTCGAACTCGGAAGCCGCCGACGGATAGAGGGATCGGCCCGGTTGGGAAGCGCGATGGACAATGAAGGCACCGAGGCCATGACCGGCGTCTGCGATGGGGCGCCTATCCGGATCGAGGAGAGGCCGCGAGCGCTGTTCATCGCCTGCGGCGCCTTGGCCCGCGAACTGGTCGATCTCAAGCGGATGACGGGATGGGCCGAGCTGACGATCACCTGTCTGCCGGCCCACTGGCACAACACCCCGCAGAAGATCGTTCCGGGCGTGTTGCGCAAGATCCGGAGTGCCGGCACGAGATACGATCGAATTCTACGTGCTCTACGGCGACTGCGGCACGGGCGGCGAGCTCGACCGGATGCTGGCGGCCGAGGGCGTGGAGCGGATTCCCGGCCCGCACTGCTACCAGATGTTCGCGGGCAGCGCGGCGTTCGCCGAGAGGACGGAGCGCGATCCGGGAGAATTCTACCTGACCGACTATCTGGTCCGGCATTTCGACAGGTTGATCATCAAGGGCCTCGGGCTCGACCGGTATCCGCAGCTTCTGCCGGATTATTTCGGGCACTACACCACCCTGGTCTATCTGGCCCAGACCGCGGACTCCCGACTGCGGGACAAGGCGGCGAAGGCGGCGGAACGGCTGGGTCTCCGGTTCGAGTACCGGCATGTCGGTTACGGAGAGGTCGCCGATTTCGTCGCCAAGGCGGCCGGGACGGACGCCTTCCCGGCCGCGGCGGAATAGTCCGGCCATGGCGCATCTCGTCATCGTCTCCTGGCGCGACATCCCGGCACAGGTCATCGTCGAGAAGGGACGCGGCCGTCGGCGCGAGAGCGCGAAGGTCGAGCTGTCCAAGCGCTTCATCGCTGCCATCGACTCCGCCGCCATGCGCGACGGTGCGGAGGGTGCGGACGAGTATCTTGAGGAATGGAAGCGCTCCGAGCCGGTGGAGGTCCCTGATGACCGCATGGACGAGACGGCCGCAGCCAAGGCTTCGGAGATCGAGGCCGCGTATCCGGCTGACCGCCTGCGCGCCCTGATCGCGGCGGGCGGGATCGAGGGTGAAGGGGACGGCTGACCGATTGCCGCGCGTTCTCCGGCGCGGCAGACTGGACTTCCGTTTCCTCAGCCCGGACCGTTCAATGATCGCCTCTTCCGTTCCCTCCCAGGACACGCTCGACAAGCTGCGTGCCGTCGGCACGGCCACCGTTTCCATGCAGCTTCTCAAGCGCGGCCTGCGCCATGTCTCCATCGACGGGGTGAAACCGCTGCGCCCGGATCAGGGCTGCGTCGTCGGTCCGGCCTATACGCTCCGGTTTCTTCCGCTGCGCGAGGATCTGTCCGATCCCGCCGTGCTCGGTGCGCCCGGCTACGGGCCCCGGGTCGCCATTGAGGAATGCCCCGAGGGCGCGATCCTGGTGGTCGAGGCCCGCGGCATCGCCACGACCGGCACCATCGGCGACATCCTGACCGCCCGACTGGCCAAGCGGGGCGTCGCCGGCATGGTGGTCGACGGTGCGGTCCGCGACGGCGCCGGCGTGTCCGCGACCGGGTTCGACGTCTGGTGCCTGGGCGCGGCGCCGCCCGCCAGCATCACCCAGCTTTCGGGCGGAGACGTGGAGATCCCGGTGGCCTGCGGCAACGTGACGGTGTTTCCGGGCGATGTGATCGTCTGCGACGGCGACGGTGCGGTGGTGGTTCCGGCCAGGCTGGCAGCGGAAGTGGCCGATGACGCGGTGGAACAGGATCGGTTCGAGCGCTGGGTGCAGGCCCGGGTCGAGGAGGGACGGCCGACCATCGGTCTCTATCCGCCGAATGCCGAGACCAAGGCCGAGTACGAGGCCTGGAAGGGATCCGTCGACAGTCGGCCGGACGAATACCGATGAGTCCGAATCCCGCGGACCTTCTGCGCCGGATGATGGATGCGGCGATCGCCGCCGCGGACCCGGCCCAATGCCTGCCGCCGCATCTGCTCCCGCTGGCCCGCGCGCCGCATTCGGGCCGAACCGTGGTGATCGGCGCCGGCAAGGCGGCGGCGTCCATGGCCGCGGCGGTCGATCGGCTGTTCGCCGCCGAGGCCCCGGATCGGGTAATCGAAGGGTTGGTGGTCACGCGCTACGGCCATGGCTGTCCCGCCGGCCGGATCGAGGTGGTCGAGGCCGCCCATCCGGTCCCCGACGCCGCCGGCCGGGAGGCGGCGCGTCGGATCCTCGATCTCGTGGCCGGCCTCGGCGCGGAGGATCGGGTCATCGCTCTGATCTCCGGCGGTGGCTCCGCTCTTCTGACCCTGCCGGCCGATGGCGTGAGCCTGGAAGACAAGCAGGCGGTGAACCGGGCCCTGCTGAAGAGCGGCGCGACGATCCACGAGATGAACGCCGTGCGGAAACATCTTTCGGCGATCAAGGGCGGGCGGCTGGCGGCCGCCGCCGCGCCGGCATCGCTGCACGCCTTCCTGATCTCGGACGTGCCGGGAGACGATCCCGACGTCATCGCCTCGGGCCCGACCGTGGCCGATACCAGCACGCTGGCCGACGCCAGGGCGGTGCTTAAGAAATACGGCATCACGCCGCCCGCCAGCGTTTCCCGGGCGCTGGACGATCCGGCGCGGGAGACGCCGAAGCCGGGAGATCCGGTGCTCGGCAAGGCTGAGACGGTTATGGCTGCAAGGCCCCAGGCGTCGCTGGAGGCGGCGGCCGCGATCGCCCGCGCCGACGGCGTGACGCCGGTGATCCTGGGCGATGCGATCGAGGGCGAGTCCCGCGACGTGGCGACGGTCATGGCCGGCATCGCGGCTCAGGTGGCGCGCCATGGGCAACCGGCCCCGGCGCCCTGCGTCCTGCTCTCGGGCGGCGAGACGACCGTGACGGTGCGAGGCGACGGGCGAGGCGGGCGCAACGCCGAGTTCCTCTGCGCTTTTGCTGTCACTCTGCAGCGCCGCATGCCGGAACTGGCCGACCGGATCGCGGTGCTGGCTTGCGACACCGACGGGATCGACGGCACAGAGGACAATGCCGGCGCTCTTCTGGTGCCGGGAGACCTGACGCGGGCCGAGGAACTGGGGATCGACATCGCCGCGCATCTGGAGAACAACGACGGCTACGGCGTCTATGCGGCCCTGGACCGATTGATCGTGACCGGCCCTACTTTGACCAACGTGAACGATTTCCGCGCGGTGCTGGTTCTCTGATTTAAAGAACCCAGCGTTTGGCGGGCGGCACCAGCTTGGCCCGAACGCCGCTGGCGAGTTCGAACTCGATCAGCGAGATGATCTGATCGTGTCCGTGCTCGGTGCGGAACGGCGCCGCGATCTGTTGGACCGACCGGCAGATACTGCTCGTTCCGACATAGGGCATGGTGCAGCCGACGAGCGACCGGCTCTTCAGGGTCTCCAGATACAGCGTGTGAATTCGATTCCCCGGTCCGTGCCCCTCGATCTCCGACGTCCGCAGTCCCGTATACGGGCGCCGGGTGAACCAGTCGACACCGGTCCCGAGGAGGCGGTAGCGGAACTCGTCTCCGCCCAGGTGCTCAACGACGATGATGTTCGCCAGGAGGTCGATGAGGGCTAGGGGATCGAACTGCCGACGGTCCGGTGTGCCGCCGGCGGCCTGCGCCAGAGACAGCCAATACCGACCGAAGCGCCCGATCCTGTCGTCACCCAGATCCTCCGGCGACATGAGAGCGGGCGCGTCGTCCGGGACGCGGGAGCGTCCGGAGTCGTTGGCGTGCGGGCCTGCGGCGATTGTCACCTCCCCATCCAGTCTTGCTTGCGGTTCACCGACCGGTCGCGGTTCGCGCCTCAGAGGCGCTCGAGCAGGACCGCCATGCCCTGACCTGCCCCCATGCACATCGACAGGATAGCATAGCGCTGACCCGACTCCTCCAGGTGCTGCATCGCCACCAGGGCCATGCGGACGCCGGTCGCGCCCGGCGGGTGGCCGATGGAGATCCCCCCGCCGTAGAGATTGGTGACGTCGCGGGGAACGCCGAGTTCCTTCTCGGCATGCAGGTTCACGACCGCGAAGGCCTCGTTGATCTCGTAGTAGTCGACGTCGGATGCTTTCAGACCGCGCTTCTCCCAGAGCGCGCGGATCGCCGGCACCGGGCCGCAGCCCATGATCCGCGGCGGCACGCCGACGATCGTCCAGTCGACCAGCCGTGCGCGCGGACGTACCCCTTCAGCTTCCAGGGCGCCGCGGTCGCCGACCACGACCCAGGCAGCACCGTCGGTCACGCCGGACGCGTTGCCGGGCGTGACCTGACCGCCCTTGCGGAAGACCGGTTTGAGGGTGCCGAGCTTTTCCACGGTCACCGACGGGCGGGGGAACTCGTCCGCCTCCATCAACCGCGTTCCCTTGCGGCCCTCCGGCACCTCGATCGGCGCGATCTGCTTCGCCAGGAATCCGCTTTCCATGGCGGCACCGGCGCGCTGCTGGGACATCACGCCCCAGGCATCCATATCCTCGCGCCGGTACTGGAAATCCTCGGCGAGGTTCTCGGCGGTCGCCCCCATCAGTCCGTGGCCGAACGGATCGGAATAGGCCCACTCCACCGTATCCTCGAGGGTCTGCTGCCCACGGGTGACGCCCCAGCGCATGCCGGTCTGGGCGTAGGCGCCGCGGGAAAAGTTCTCGCCGCCGCCGGCGATGGCGATGGTGGAGTGGCCGGACATGATCTGCTGGGCCGCTGTCAGGATCGCCTGGGTGCCGGACCCGCAGGCCCGGTTCACGCCCAGGGCGCAGCTCGTGTCGGGCATGCCGATGTTCAGGGCGGCGACGCGTCCGACATAGTAGCCGTCCGGATCGACCGGCAGCACGTTGCCCCACACCGCGTGATCGATCTTCTCCGGCGCAAGGCCCGCCTCCTTCACGCAGGCCGCGGCGGCGTGGGTCGCCAGGGCGGACAGCGGGATGTCCTTCAGCGACTTGCCGAAATCCCCGAACGGGGTGCGTTTGCCGCCGGCGATGACGATTTCTTGTGCGGGCATTGATTCCTCCGTGCGCCTAGTTTGCCGCAGAGTGGCGCGGCGGACGCCGGAGGACAAGTCGGGCAAACGCCCAGGGCTGGTCAGGTTCAAGCGGGTTGCAAGGAGAATTGCGGGGCGGCCGGCAGCGACCGCCCCGCAGATTGTTCTGCCAGGTGCTCGGTCACCGGTCAGAACGTGGAAATGTAGTCCGTGATGGTGTTGACCGACGCGACGCCGATCAACTCAATGGAGTCGTCTGAAATATCCGACGAGATCACCACATTGCCGGAGCTGTTGGTTCCGACGGAGTAGGAGAACCCGGCGTTGATGAGGAGAAAGTCCCCCTCGCTGGTGCTGAAATCCGAAATCGTGTCCTGGCCGCCGGTGAACGGATGCCAGATGAACTGGTCGGCGCCAGTCCCGCCGCTCAGGACGTCCGCGTCGCGGTTGCCCATCAGGGTGTCGTTGCCGGAGCCACCGACCAGGGTGTCATTGTCCTGGCCGCCGTACAGGACGTCGTTGCCGGCACCACCGAGGATGTAGTCGCCCCCGAAATTGCCGTAGATGATGTCATCGCCGTCGTTGCCGTAGCCGTATTCCACGCCCTGGCGCTGGCGGGACATATTGACCTCCGGATGGGTAGTCGCCGGACCGTCGTTCTGGCCGAGATAGATCACGTCGTTCCCCGCACCGCCGGACAGGGTGTCGTTCTCGGTGTTGCCGTAGACCAGATCGTTGCCGCTCCCGGCAGCGATGAAATCGCTGCCTCCGGAGCCGTGATATGTCCAGTCGAGCGAACCACCGGTGATGAAGTCGCCGCTGGTGGTGCCGGAACTGGCGCCGTCCGTGCCGACGGCACTGGAGCCCCCTCCGCTTGTGCTGACGGCGGTCGTGGTCACGGTCAACTGCCAGCTTCCCCCCGCTGTGCCCGAGAATGGGATGGTGTTCAGATAGTAGGTTCCGGGATCGACGTTGTAGCTGAGCAGGGAGTCCCAGTAGTTGCCGCCGGGCGTGGGAGCGCTGTCATCGTCATAGGCGAGGTAGGTACCGTTGGCGTCGTACAGCGTGATCGTCGGATCGGCGCCGATCCCGTCGAGATAGAACTCGAGCGTGCCGGAGAACCCGACATTGACTTCAATAAGATCGTCGTCGTTCGTGAAATCGTAGAGGCCGGAGGACGTTGCGGTTCCCCCGACGGTACTTGAGGCGGTAATGGAATCCCACCAGTTGTTCAAATCGAAAGCCATAATTCAGTCCCCCATAGTTGCCAGCCCCCATGTTTTATTTTTTATTGCTTGAAGGGCTGGGAGATTTAGCGATTGCCCTGGACAGTTATTTCCGTCCGTTCGCCTCAATAGGTTATCGGTGGAGTGGATCAACTCAACGCGATAGAGCGTGATTTTTCTGGAACGCCGATGGGGGATCGTTGTGGATGGGCTAATTTGATTAATTAAAATTATCTTATTAAAATATTGATATTAAGGGGAGATTTTCGGGCAAACTTTTGCCGCGTATTGCCTTTTCCCGCTGTGGGGGGCAGTCGTACTATTCACGCTACATATACACCGGCTAGTTACCTCGCTCGGGCGACCGCCGCCGGAGCGGAACCTCGGGGGGCGCTTGGATGCCGTTTCCAGGCTAAGCAGGGGTATGCCAACCGTCATCCGCAGCCAGGTCGGGCTGCAATGGACCTGGACGCATCTGGTCGACGGAGCCGCTCTGTCAGGGTGTAAGGATGCGGCGTCGAGCCCTCTGTCCGCACCCGTTCGGCATTGCTCAGGCTTGCGTCTTCTCCTTCCGCGGACGGCCCAGGGCGGCGCAGATGTCGTCGTAGAACATCTCGCCGAGCACGAAACCGGTGATCGCCAGGATGGCGAGGAGCTGCGGGAGGGTGATGGTGTCGCCGAGGATGAAGAAGGCGAGGAATGCGGCGATCACCGGCTTCAGGAAGAACAGGTAGTTGCCGCGGGCCGGGTCGGGAACGTTGCCGAGCCCCCAGAGCCACAGGATGAAGCCGATGCAGGTATTCCAGATGCCGAGCGTGATCAGCGCGGCGGCCTGATCCGTCGGCCGGTCGAAGAGGGTCGTCGGATCGACCCAGATACCCCAGAGGGAACCGGCGACGAACCACATGGCGACGGCGCCGAGCGCGAATGTGTAGGTGGTCATTCGGATGGCGCCGTATTTCTTGATCAGCGGCCGGACCAGAACGAGATAGAAGGCGCCGACGACCGCGCAGCCGACGGCCAGAAGGATCCCGGGCAGGGAGCTTTCGCCGCCGTCCAGTCGGTCGAGGACGCCGTCGGTCAGCAGGAACAGACAGCCGAGAAAGGCGCCGATGCCGCTGACCAGCTTGGGGCCGGTGATGGGGGTCCCGTCGACGACCCGCAGCACGAAGACCACGAAGATCGGCATGGTGGTGACCATGGTCGCCACCTGAACGACGCTGGCGTAGTCCAGCGCCCAATGGAACAGGAACTGGGCGAAGGCCATGCCGAACACCGACAGGCCGACCACCGCCAGGAAGTCCTGGCGCAGCGGGGTGATCAGATCGCGGGTCTGAGCCCGGGCGAGGGACACCAGCACCAGGGCGGCGCCGCCGAGCATGAAGCGCCAGACGGTGACCTCGGCGCCCTGAAGCTGCGTCAGCTTGACGACGAATTCGCTGGAGGCGTGGCCGCATACGCCGGCGAAGGCGGCGAGATAGGCCAGCAGGGCCAGCGTGCTCGACGGACCGCTTTCCGTTGCGCCCGCCTTGGGCGCGCCCTCGTTCGAGGCCATTACTTCCTCCGGGTGAGTTGGTTGCCTAGCAGACTATAAGACGGGCAACGAAGATAAAAGGCCCGCTTTAATGGTGCTTTGGAGCGCTCCGCGGGTTTCGTTATGCTTACGTTTGTCATCAATCCGTGCGATGTCTTGGCCCATGAGACGCTTCCGAAGTACCAAGATCGTCGCGACGCTGGGTCCGGCCAGCTCCGACGCCGAGATGATCCGCAATCTGTTCGAGGCGGGGGTGGACGTATTCCGCTTCAACTTCTCTCACGGCAGCCATGAGGATCACCAGAAACGGTGCGATATCGTCCGGGCGCTCGAGAAGGATAGCGGCCGGCCGATCTCCATCATGGCCGACCTGCAGGGCCCCAAGCTTCGCATCGGGACATTCCCCGACGGGCCGATCGAGTTGCAGGCGGGAGACAGGTTCAGGCTCGAGCTCAAGCAAGGACCCGGAACCCGGAAGCGGGTCACCCTTCCCCACCCGGAGATCTTTGCCGCGCTGGAGACGGGCACCGACCTGCTGCTGGACGACGGCAAGGTCCGTCTTCGGGTCCTGAAGTGCGACGACAAGTCAGCCGATACCGAAGTGGTGACCGGCGGCCCGCTGTCGGACCGCAAGGGCGTGAACGTGCCGGGCGCCCTGCTGCCGCTGTCGGCGCTCACGCCGAAGGACCAGGACGACATGCGGTTCGCCCTCGACATGGGCGCGGACTGGATCGCGCTGTCGTTCGTGCAGCGGCCGGAGGACGTGGCCGAGGCGCGCAAGCTGATCGCCGGCCGGGCATCGGTGCTGGTCAAGCTCGAGAAGCCGGCGGCCATCGACCAACTTGAGCAGATCGTCGAGATCGCCGACGCCGTCATGGTGGCGCGGGGCGATCTCGGGGTGGAATTGCCGCCGGAACAGGTGCCGCCGATCCAGAAGCGCATCGTGAGGCTGTGCCGGTCCCTCGGGAAGCCGGTGATCGTCGCCACCCAGATGCTGGACAGCATGGTCAACGCCCCGTCGCCGACCCGGGCCGAGGCATCGGATGTGGCGACAGCCGTATACGACAACGCCGACGCGGTGATGCTCTCGGCCGAAACCGCGGCCGGCAAGTACCCGCTGGAATCGGTGACGATGATGAATCAGATCATCCGAACCGTGGAGAGCGACGATTTCTACCTGTCCGCCGCCCATGCCGACCAGCCGACCCCCGACCGGACGGTGTCGGATGCGATCACGCTGGCCGCCCGTGAGGTCGCGGAGTTGATCGATGCCGGCTGCATCGTGACCTACACCACCTCCGGCTCGACCACGATCCGGGCCTCGCGGGAGCGGCCGACGGTGCCGATCCTCTGCATCACGTCGTCGATGAAGACGGCCCGCCGTCTGGCCATGGCCTGGGGCGTGCACGCCGTCGCCATCGCACAGGAGGAGCGGTTCTCCGCCATCGTCCAGCGGGCCACTGAAGTGGCCAAGAGCGAGGGGTTCGCCGGGACCGGCGACAAGGTGGTCATCACCGCCGGCGTCCCCATGGGCAAGCCCGGATCGACCAACGTCCTGCGGGTCGAACGGATCCCCTGACCCCTCGCCGTCATCCCGGTGGCGCTCGCACCTGATCCGGGAGCCGACCGGGATGACGGAGATTCATTTGAGAACGGCCCAGCCCCGATCCGGGACCAGATCCGAGGCTAAGGTGTGTGGGAGGGGCGAGGCCCTCGGTGCGTCTCAGCTCGGCTTGCGCCCTGTCATCACCCGGGTCATGCCGGGGATCAGGTCGTCGTCGATCTCGATCGTGAATCCGGCCTTCTTCAGGTGTTTCTCGACGAAGCCCGGGGTCATGCCGACACCGTCGGGCGTATAGACCATGTGCTGCAGCTGCCAGAGGGCGGCAAGCGCCGGACCCTTGCGGTCGTCGGTCACCATGAAGTCGTGGATGGCGATCAGTCCGCCCGGCTTCAGCACGCGGAAGGCATCGTCGCACAGTTTGTCGATCGCCTCGCCCGGCACGCCGGAGAACAGGTAGCTCATCAGCACGATGTCCTGGTCGGTCGGCCAGTTCGCGTTGGTCCCGTCGCCGGCGACGAAATCGATGCGGTCGGTCATACCCTCCTCGGCAACGAAGGTCTTGCCGACCTCGATCACGTTCGGGAAGTCGAGCACGGTGGCATGCAGCTTGGGGAAGCGCTTGCAGAACATGATCGAGAAGGCCCCTGACCCGCCGCCGACGTCGAGCATGGAACGGGCATCCTCGGCGACCGCGCCCTCCTTCATCAGACGTTTGGCGAGCACGGCGCCCGGGCCGAGGGAACCCGAATGCTGCGAGCGGCTGAACAGCTCCGCGTGGTGGCGGTCGGCCATCCAGGAGGCGTAGTCGGGATACTCGACCTCGTCCATGTCGCCGCGCAGGACCTTGTCCAGATTCTCCATGAACGGATACATCTGCCGGTCGATCTGGAAGCGCAGGTAGTCACCAAAATAGTTGGTATTGTCCCGCACCAGATAGGCTTCGCTCGCCGGCGCATTGGCGATCTTGTCGCCGTTGCGGGTGAGCAGGCCGACCGAGACCAGGGCCGTCACCAGCGTCTGCATCCGCCGTGCCGGAACCTTGGTCTTCGCCGCCAGGTCCGCGAGCGTCTTCGGGCCGTCGGATAGGGCGCCGAACACGTCCATATGCAGGGCCGCGAACAGAGCCTTCGACGCCATGAACCCGAAGGCGAGCTCGGAGATGTCCTCGGCGGATTCGATCGGTTTCACGGGAATGACCTCTTTCGCAGTTGATACGTCGTTCGGGATTTGCGCGTGCTGCAGCGCAGCAGAACCTTAACCGATGCGTCCGGTCGGCCAAACCCTGAATGTGCTGAAATCGACATACCGATCCGTTTCCGTCGTAAATGGAATAAAAAAGCGGCGGTCTGCGGGCGGCCCCATCGTCTTCGACTTGAGAAACCGCATCCGGCCCACATCTCGGTGGGCATCGGTAAGAACAACGTCCTAACAGGGAGAGCGTTCCATGAGACTTCTGGCACCGAGATTTCTGGCAACCGCCGCTCTTGCGGTCCTGCTGCCTGTCGCCGCCGTCGCCGGGGAGCAGGTCGAGTACACCGTCAACGGGGAGACTTTCACCGGGTACCGTGCCGAAGCGGTCGGCGAGTCCAAGGGGCTGGTGCTGGTCATCCACGACTGGGACGGGCTGACGGGCTACGAGGAGAAGCGGGCGGATATGCTCGCCGAGCTTGGCTACGACGCCTTCGCCGTCGATCTCTACGGCAAGGGCAACCGGCCGGTTGAGACCGGGGCGAAGAAGGCCGAGACCGGCAAGCTCTACCAAGACCGGGAGCGGATGCGCGCCCTGATCCTCGGCGGTCTGGCCGAAGCGCGCAAGGCGAGCGACGGCGAGACCGTGGTCATGGGCTACTGCTTCGGCGGAGCGGCGACGCTCGAGCTGGCCCGGTCCGGCAAGGCGGAGAACGTCGCCGGCTACGCCACGTTCCACGGCGGGCTGTCCACGCCGGAGGGGCAAAGCTACGCGGCCGATACCGCGCCGATCCTGGTCGCCCATGGCGGCGCCGACGCCGCGATCCCGATGAGCCAGGTTGCGGCCCTGTCAGAAGAGCTCGAGAAGGCCGGCGTCACCTACGAGATCCAGGTCTATTCCGGCGCCCCGCACGCCTTCACCGTGTTCGGCAGCGACCGCTATCGCGAAGTGGCCGACACCAAGTCCTGGAACGCCTTCACCGGGTTCCTGGCGACCAATCTAGCGACGGAGTAAAAGCACCTTCAGATTTCCGACCTTGCCCTGAGCCGCGATGGCGAACCTGCTCAGGGCAAGGTCATAGTGCTGGCGCGTTTTTGTCTGTGATTTCGGTAGTCTGATCGGTCGAGAGAGCAGTATGTCCCGCGTCGACTGTCACACACCGCTCCAGGGCAGCGCTCGCTTCGGCAATGCGTCTGACGCCGTCGAAGAACCGGCTAAGAACATCACCAATCGGCCGGGTGCCTCCCAACATTTTGTGGTCCAGAGTCGGAAGGCGAGCCGTGAGGAGGACAAGCCGTCCTTCTCGGAATGCCATACCGTGGCGTTCCCATCCGTACTTGGTCATATCGATATCGCAGAAGCCAACGGACTCCATCAGACTGTTAATCAGATCCCGACGCCACGCCATAGTCGCCTGTGTCATCGGAACGTAGCTGGGTGACCGGACGGATTTCCGATCGAGTCGCGCGGATCGCCAGTCGATATGAAGGGCCTTATTTGCGGCGTCGTCCGGGAATCGGGTCAGTATTGCCGTGCCAGTAAAGGTCACCCTGGGCCTTTTCTGAAAAATCGAAAATTTGGAAAACTCGATCGGGACGAAAAAGACCGTCAACTGGTTCATTTTCAAGGAAACGGCCTGAGACCAGTCCGGCGTCGTCATTTCCAGGCCCCGCCGAAACTGCGTTTGCCGCAGCAGGCTCTGAATGCTGGACCCAAGATTTTGTTCAAGATCCTTGGGAGCGGCGAAAGACAGGCCTTCAATCCGCTGAACCAGAGGTTCCAAAATCTGCCGACGCAAACGTCGGCGGTGCCCGATAACCGGGGCGATTGCGAAGCTACTGATAACGAGAATCAGTCCTGTGACGATGGCTTTCCCGGTTTTCTTCGCTACCAGAATGTTGGCCAGAAACTGCCCGGTTAGTCCGACTGTTTTCGCCAGATTGACGAACACCGTAGCGGATCCGAGCTTGAGAATGAGCTTCGGGCCGAGGACGAAGGCGAGCACCAAGAAGACGAAGCCTATGGGCAGGATGAGTGCCAACGCAATCATCCGGCTCAGCGTGGATGTGTCGGCCGTCTTGCGGTCCTGCTCAAGCTGCTGGACCAGAGCAGGATCGACCCGAGAAACGGCACTGCCATCAAGAACCGCGTCCAGCGGGATGGGGTCGGTGATCGATGCCGGCGGAGAGAGGTTGTTCATGGACGACGTTCTTATCCCTGCTTTGCCGTGATCCGCTCCCAGAACCTGCGAAATCCTTAGGCGGTGCACAAGCCGGTGTTGAAGGCGCTACAGGCGCTCTGTCCGGTCACCAAGTTGATCCACCTTCGTCCGCCTGTTGGCCACTATGCGGTTCCAAGTTGCTGTGCTGCCACATCTCAGCGATCAAGGCGCATGTCGGAATGAGTCACGTTCCGCAAAGCTTGCCCGCCCGATAAGGACAAATCCAGCTCATGGGTCTATGAGATTGTCTTGCGCGCGCGGTCGCCGCGTTTGCGCCACCATGACAACGACTTCGGGAGGAGAACACATGGCTTACGGATACGTGATCGTTCAGGTCGACGTGCAGGATGCGGCGAAGTTCGAGGAGTACCGCGCCCAGGTGCCGGCGACGATCAAGCAGTATGGCGGCGAGTATCTCGTGCGCGGCGGCCAGTTCGAGAAGCTGGAAGGGGCGGAACCGCTCGGCCGCATGGTCGTCCTCCGGTTCCCGAGCTACGAGCAGGCCAAGGCCTGGTATCACAGCGATGAATACAAAGGCCCCATGGCGCTACGCCACGCCGCCAGCCGGGCCAATGCGATCCTCGTCGAAGGCGTGGAATAACAGCGGAGCACAACATGTCCCGACAGCCCGGCCGTCAGTTCCTGAACATTCCCGGCCCGACAAACATCCCGGACCGGGTGCTTCAGGCGATGCACCGCCCCGCCCTCGACTTCATGACGCCGGAGTTCTGGGAGGTTCAGATCGAATGCAAGGAGAATCTCGCCAAGATCCTCAAGACCGAGGGCGAGATCATGGTCTACGCCTCCTCGGGCCACGGGTCCTGGGACGCGGCGATGACCAATACCTGCTCGCCGGGCGACACGGTCCTGATGTGCGAGACCGGACGGTTTTCGGAGTCCTGGGCCGAGATGGCGGAGGCGGTCGGGCTGAACGTGGTGACGCTCGCCAACGACTGGGACCGGGCGTTCGACCCGGCGCGGGTCGAGGAGGCGCTGCGCGAGGACAAGGAACGCAAGATCCGGGCGGTCTGTGTCGTCCATAACGAGACCTCGACCGGCATGACCCATGACGTGGAGGCGATCGGTCGGATCATCCGGGAGATGGGTCATCCGGCCCTGCTGATGGTCGACACGATCTCCTCCCTCGCCTCCATGGATTTCCGGATGGACGAGTGGGGGGTGGACGTCGCCGTGGCGGGCTCGCAGAAGGGCCTGATGCTGCCGGTCGGGCTCGGCATCTCCGGGGTCAGCGAGAAGGCGATGAAGGCGACCGAGACCGCCACGCTGCCCCGCAAGTATTTCGACTGGAACGGCATCAAGGCGTTGGAGAACGGCCGGCTGCGCTTCGCCGGCACCGCGCCGAGCCACCTGTTCTTCGCCATGCGCGAGGGGCTGCGGATGCTGCTGGAGGAGGGGTTGGATCACGTCTTCGCCCGTCACGCGCGGCTGGGCGAGGCGACGCGTCGGGCGGTCAGGGCCTGGGGCCGGGGCAACGGGCCGAGCCTGTTCGGCCGGGACGAGGCGGCGCTCTCCAACTCGGTGACGGCGGTGCGCATGCCGGACGGATTCGACGCCGACGAATTCCGCGGCAAGGCGCTCTCCGAGACCAACCTGGCGCTCGGCGGCGGACTGGCGCGGCTGTCGGGCAAGGTGTTCCGCATCGGCCATCTGGGCGACCTGAACGAGCCGATGATGCTGGGCTGTCTCGCCACCGTCGAGATGCAGCTCAAGCGCCAGGGCATCCCCCATGGCGAGGGCGGTGTCGATGCGGCGGTGGCCTATCTGGCGGAGACCCGGTAGGCCTCGCCCGCCAATTCCCCCGAGCCAAACAACCTCACTCCCCGGACCCGTTCCGGGCCCTACGTCAGGGCATGCACCGTGCTCGCCATACATCTCGAGCGGCGTAGTCGCGGGGGTCGTGGACCCCGGCACACGGCCGGGGAGTGGGGAAGAGGTGGAAGGCCCTCCGGAACCGCGTCCCGGGTCCCGGCCGATCTCCGGGTCGAGCCCGGATCTCGCCGGGATGACGGTGTTGTCGGGGTGGTTGTCGGGGTGATTGAAGTGAAAATCGTCATCCCGGACGGGCCCGGACCTGATCCGGGGGCGGGCCGGGACCGGGCGTCCTCACCTGACGAGCCCGCGATCTCCGCACCCCAATTCCATGGCTTGGCCCGGCGGGAAACATCGCTAGCATCTCCCTGAACATACGGGAGAGAGAGAATGACCGACTACGTGCCGGGATCCGGCGACGACTGGGCCCGGATCGAGGCGGCCGAAGCCGGCGCCGATGCGGCCGCGCTCGACGACGCGGCGGCCTTCGCCGTCGCGCACGAGTCGACAATGAATCGCGACATCGCCAAGGCGCTGGAGGGCGGCCATTTCTCCGAGCCGGCGCCGCTCGGCGACATCATCGGACCGACCGCCCCGCGCGGCCCGGCCTCCGGGATCGTGCTCCGGGGCGGGAAGATCCTCGCCGAATGGGGCCCGACCGACCGGGCCGACATCACCTTCTCGGTCACCAAGTCCTATCTCTCGATCATGGCGGGGCTCGCGGTCGATGACGGACTGATCCCAGACGTGCACCAGCCGGTCGGCAATCTGGTCGATGACGGCGGTTTCGACGCGGCGCAGAACCGGGCCTGCTCCTGGCACCATTTCCTGCAGAACACCTCGGAGTGGGAAGGGACCCTGTTCTCCAAACCGGATCTGGTGGACCGCAACCGCGACCTGTCCCTGCCGCCGGGCACCCCGTCGAAGAAGGGGACCCACCGGGATCTCGCGGCCCCCGGCGGGTTCTGGGAGTACAACGACGTGCGGGTGAACCGCCTGTCCCTGTCGCTGCTGCGGGTCCACCGCAAACCGCTGCCGAAGGTGCTGAAGACGCGAATCATGGACCCGATCGGTGCGTCCGACACCTGGAGCTGGAACGGCTACATCAATTCCTGGGTCGAGGTCGATGGACAGCCCATGCCGTCGGTCTCCGGCGGCGCCCATTGGGGCGGCGGCCTGTTCATCTCCGCCCGCGATCATGCCCGGGTCGGCCTGCTGATGCTGCGCCGGGGGATGTGGGGCGACAGGCGCCTGCTCTCGCCCGACTGGGTCGATGCCTGCACCACCCCCTGCGCGCTCAACCCGAGCTACGGCTATCTCTGGTGGCTCAACGGCGACGGCCGCCACGTGCCGAGCGCGCCGCGCACCAGCTTCTTCGCCATGGGCGTGGGCTCGAACGTCATCTGGATCGACCCGGCGCACGATCTGGTCTGCGTCCTGCGCTGGATCGACAAGCCGTCGCTGGACGGTTTCGCCAAGCGCCTGATGAAAGCGATCGGCTAGGGAGAGGCATATGGCGGGCTCAGACGACAAGCCGGGTGTGATCGCGCCGCCGCCGGTGCTCTACGGCGGGGCGCTGGCGGTCGGGGCCGGTCTCGACTGGCTGATCCCGCTGCCCCTGCTGGCGCCCGGCGCGGGGCAGGCGCCGGGTATCGCGCTGATCGCGGCCGGTCTGGCGCTGGCGCTCTGGTGCGTCCTTCTGTTCCACCGGGCCGGAACGGCGGTCGAGCCGTACAAGCCGAGCACGGCGATCGTGTCCGCCGGCCCGTACCGGTTCTCGCGGAACCCGATCTACGTCGCACTGACGGCGGTCTCCGTCGGCATCGGTCTGTGGGCAAACAGCGCCTGGATGCTCGGGCTGCTGCTGCCGACGCTGGTCATCATGCGGATCGCCGTGATCGGCCCGGAGGAACGATACCTGGAGGCCAAGTTCGGCGCGGCGTATCTGGACTACAAGGCGCGGGTGCGCCGCTGGCTGTAGACTTCTCGTCCCCGCGCCGGGGCGGCGTCAGATGATCTCGAAATACCGGGCCAGTTCCCAGTCGGTGACGTGGCGACGGTACTCCCGCTCCTCCCACATCCGGCTGGCGGCGAAGTGGTCGACGAACCCGTCGCCGAACAGCTCCCGCGCCGCCTTGGACCGTTTCAGCCGTGCCGCCGCCTCGCCGAGCGACCCGGGCAGGGCCGACTTCGCCGGAAACTTCTTCTCGTAGGCGTTGCCGACGACGCCGTCGCCGGGCTCGATCTTGTTCTCGATGCCCCAGAGGCCCGAGCCGATCGCCGCCGCCATGGCGAGGTAGGGGTTAGCGTCGGCCGCGGCCACCCGATATTCGACCCGCTGCGATTTCGGCGATCCTTCGATCACCCGCAGCGAGGTGGTGCGGTTGTCCGCCGCCCAGTTGGCGTGGGTCGGTGCCCAGAAACCGGGGATCAGGCGGGTGTAGGAATTCACCGTCGACGCCGTCATTGACAGCAGTTCGGGCATCAGCGCCTGCTGGCCGCCGACGAACCACCGCATGGTGTCCGACATGCTGTGGGTGCCGTTCGGGTCGTGGAACACCGGCGTTCCGTCCTTGCCCACCAGAGAGGCGTGGATGTGCCCGGACTGACCCGGATAGTCCATCGACCACTTGGCCATGAAGCTGGCCATGATGTCTTGGCGCTGGAAGAACACCTTGGTGAAGGTCTTGAACAGGGCGGCGCGGTCGGCGGCGACAAGCGCGTCGTCCACCGTGATGGCCGCTTCCATCACGCCGGGGCCGGTCTCCGTGTGCAGGCCCTCTACGGGCATGTCCATCAGTTCGCACATTTCGAGGAACATCAGGTGCAGATCCGCATGCACCGAGGAGCGGATACCGGAATAGCCGAAGAAGCCGGGGGTGAGCGGCTTCAGGTTCCGGTAGCCCTTCTCGCGCACCGAATGGGGCGTCTCGTCGAACAGGAAGAACTCGTACTCGGCCGCCGCTTTCACGGCGAAGCCCATGGAGTCCGCCCGGTCCAGGACCCGGCGGAGGGTGCCGCGCGGGCAGACGGCCTCCCACTTGCCGGCGAATTCGCCCAGCACCATCACCATGTCCGGCTCGAAGGCCACGTCGCGGGCGGTCTCCGGCAGCAGGCGCACCTCGGCATCCGGATAGCCGGTGTGCCAGCCGGTCACCTCGACCGGCGGATCCTCGTAGAGCTGGTCGTTGCTGTCCCAGCCCAGGACCACGTCGCAGAAACCGAAACCGCCTTTCAGCGCGCTGGCGAACTTGTCCCGCGCCATCCACTTCGCGCGGAAGATGCCGTCCACGTCGAACACGCCGACCTTCACGTGGCTGAGCGCCCGCTCGTCCACCAGGGCCAGGACGTCCTCGGCGGTTTTGACCTCGCTCGCCTCCATGCGCCACACTCCTCTCGCGCGTTGTTCGACGCGCTACTCTAAAGACAACGAACGGCGGACCGAAACCCGCCTGTGACAGGGAGAGACAGATGGCGGATCTGGCCGATCGGCTGCTCGGCTGCTACGCGAGCGCGGTCCATGACGTGCTGCGGGCCATGGGACACGGGAACCAGGTGCTGCCGCCGACGATCCGGGCGCTGGACCCGACCAAGCGGGTGGCGGGCGAGATCTACACGATCTCCGGCCATATCGATCAGACCCTGAGCCGGCACGAGACGCTGCTGCGCTGGTCCCGGGTGCTGTCCCGGGTGCCGGGAGGCAAGGTGCTGGTCTGCCAACCCAACACCAAGGCGGTGGCGCTCATGGGCGAGCTCTCCGCCCAGGCGCTGACGGTGAAGGACACCCGCGGATACGTGGTCGACGGCCATTGCCGCGACACCGACTTCATCCTCGACATGGGCTTCCCGGTGTTCTGCGAGCTGAACACCCCTGCCGATATCGTCGAGCGCTGGACCTACGACGCGCTGGGCGAGCCGATCACCATCGGCACGGTGACGGTGCGGTCCGGCGACTGGCTGATCGGCGACCGGGATGGGGTGGTGATCATCCCGGGCGAGATCTCCGAGGAGGTGGTGGCCGAGACCGAGAAGGTGGTGTCGACCGAAGGCGACATGCGCAAGGCGATCCTCGGCGGCATGGACCCGGAGGAGGCCTACCTGAAGTTCGGCAAATTCTGAGCCGACACGCGTCGACTGGAGGACAGCCGGCGCGTCGATTACACTTCCGGTTGGGATGAGGGGGGACGATCCACTGGGAGGCGGCCTGACGGCATGCGCATGTGCCCCATCCTGTCGCGGGTCCTCATGGGGGCGGCAACGCTCCTGGCGACGATGCTCACCGCGTCTGGAGCATTTGCGGATTTCCCATGGTTCGGCGCGCCGAAGCAGAAGCTGTCGCTTTCCATCGCGGTCGAGGACAATGTGCGTGGCGGATGCTGGCGGGACCGCGATGGAGCGGTCGACCATATCGCGCGCACCCTCGACCGCTACGGCATCGCCGTCGAAGAGCGGGCACCCGTCAATCTCGTGCTCTATGCGGTCGGTCATCCGTCCGCGACCGGGCGATACCGGAACCGCCTCGCCTGCATCGGCGTGCTGCAGATTCGGGTCAGCGCCCTCGACACCGCTGAGGACCGCGGCGTCGCGGTGACGAATCTTTACGAGCAGGAGCGCCTGCTCGTCTCCCACCATCTGCTCGACCGCGCCATCGGCACCACAGCGTTGGAACTGGTCGACAACTTCTCGCGGCGGTATGCCGACGGGTGGGAGTGAGCCGCGCCGGTCCCTACTTGATGATCTTCCAGTAGGTGTCCTTCTTGGTCACCTTGCCGCCCTCAAATTCCCAGAGATCGCAGCCGAGATACGCGAACGGTTCGCCGCCTTCCGGCGTACCCTTCACCACCCATTCGGAGATCGCCTTGCTGTCGTCGACGATCCAGTGGCGGATGTCCTCCCAGCGCATGTCCGGGATCTGCGCGTAGCGGTCTTTGAGCACCTGACCGATCTCCGCCTTGCCGTGACAGACCCGACCCTCCGGCGGGGTCGGACCGCTCGCCATGACCCAGACGCAGTCCTCGACGAAATGGGAGAGGATCCCCTCCACGTCGTGGCGGTTGAAACCGTCCTGGATTTCGTCCAGCAGCGCGATGGTGATCAGTTCGGCCATACGGGTCTCTCCTCTGTATCGGGACAAGGGGTCCGGACTGGACGGTCGGACCGGTCAGGGCCGGCCGATCTCGTTCAGGTCGAAGGGCGTCGTCTGGTAGATCTCGTTGATCCAGTTGCAGAACAGCAGATAGGCTTGGCTGCGCCAACGGTTCTCCGGCGGCAGCGAGGGATCGTCGTTCGGGAAGTAGTCGTGCGGCACGTCGATCGGTTTCCCCGCTTCCACGTCGCGGAAATACTCCTCACCGAGCGATCGGGAATCGTACTCGATGTGGTTGAACATGTGCAGCGACCGGCATTTCGGGTCGTCCAGCAGGCAGAGCCCCGTCTCCTTCGACTCGACCAGCACCTCCATCCCGCTCTCGGGCGGGATGTCCTCCTTGCGGCACTCGGTCCAGCGGGAGACCGGGATCACGAAGTTGTCCGAAAAGCCGCGCAGGTAGCGCGAGGTGGAATCCAGACTCTGGTGGCGGAACACGCCGAAGGCCTTCCGCGGCAGGTCGTATTTCGGCATTCCGTGGAAGTGATGGACGGCGGCCTGGGCACCCCAGCAGATGTTGAGGCAGCCGTGAACGTTGGTCTGGGTCCAGTCGAAAATGCGCCGCATCTCGTCCCAATAGGTCACCTCCTCGAACTCCAGCTTCTCGATCGGCGCGCCGGTGATGATGAAGCCGTCGAAGCGCTGATCCCGGATCTCCTCCCAGGTCTGATAGAACGAAATTATGTGATCGCTCGGCGTGTTGCGGGCGACGTGGTGGGTGATCTTGACCAGCGTCAGTTCGACCTGGAGCGGACTCGCGCCGAGCAGGCGGGCGAACTGGGTCTCCGTCCGGATCTTGTTGGGCATCAGGTTGAGAAGTCCGATCCGCATCGGCCGGATGTCCTGGCGGATGGCGGTGGTCTCGTCCATCACCATCACCCCTTCCGCCTCGAGCTGCGTGCGGGCGGGGAGATCGTCTGGAATCTTGATCGGCATCAGCGGCCCCCGCGGTCAACGGGGGCCGGCCGGGCGGATGTGACACGATTCGGTGTCGACAGGGACAATTTCAGCTCCGTTCCACGTTACGGCCACGCGCCGGGACACCGAATTCCCGGTGGCAGATCTCGGCAAGCCTGGCCATGCCTTCCTTGATCGTCTCCGCCGAGGGATGGGCGAAGCAGATGCGGATACGCCGTTTACCGGATTCCGGATCGGCGGACCATTCCGCACCCGGGTTCACCGCCACGCCGTCGGCCGCGGCGACCTGGGCAAGACGTGTCGTGTCGACCTCGGCGGGCAGGGTGACCCACAGGAAGATACCACCGGTCGGTCTTGTGAACTCCGCCGCCGTGCCGAACTCCGCCTCCAGGGCTTCGACCAGCGCGTCGGCCTTGCCCTTCAGGGTCTTGTTCAGGGAGTCCACATGCCCGTCGAAGTCCTTCGCGAACTCCGCCAGGAGCATCTGCTCGACCGCGCCGGTGCCGCCATCCGACTTCTGCGGGATGATCCGGCTCAGGACCGGCCAATCGGCGACGACGTAGCCGACCCGCAGAGCCGGAGCGATCGACTTGGAGAACGAGCCGCAATAGACGACACGGCCGCTGTCGTCGAGCGCGCGGATCGCCGGCGGCCGCTTGGCGGCGTAGGGGCCGTCGAAGATCAGGTCGCAGTAGCAGTCGTCCTCGAAGATGGCGATGCCGTGCTGCTCCGCGAGCTTCAGCATCTCGTGCCGACGCTCCAGCGACAGCACCGTGCCGGTCGGGTTCTGCACGGTCGGAATGGTGTAGATGAACTTAACCCGCTTGCCCGCCGCCTTCAGGGTGT
Organism: Thalassobaculum sp.; assembly: GCA_048983575.1. Taxonomy (GTDB): domain Bacteria; phylum Pseudomonadota; class Alphaproteobacteria; order Thalassobaculales; family Thalassobaculaceae; genus Thalassobaculum. Next base: position 86,350 of record JBLZTD010000002.1, read on the forward strand.
CGAGGGTTTCGGCCAGCGCGTCCATCCGCATGCCGTCCCCGTCGACCGGCACGCCGACCCAGTCGACGCCCAGCTTCTTCAGCTTGGTCATGGCGCCGCCGTAGCAGGCCTCCTCGATGATCACCGTGTCGCCCGGTTCCAGAAAGGCGCCGTTGACCAGATCCATGGCCTGCAGCGAGCCGCCGGTGATCAGGATCTCGTCCGCGTCGGTCTTCATGCCGGCCCGGCGTTCCAGGATCTTCGCCACCTCCTCGCGCAGCGGACGGTAGCCCTGCGGTCCGCTCTGCAGGCCGTAGGTCGCCAACGTGTCGCCCTCGCGCAGCAGGGCGCGGCTGACCGCGTCGGCCAGGGTCTGCACGGGGATGCTGCCGCCGTCGTTGTGGCCGCCGACGAAGTTGTACTTCGGAAAGCCGCCGAACTTGCCGGCGGCGGGCGGCAGTTTGGGGTTGAGCAACGGGGCGAAATCGAAAGGCATCGGGTTTCCTCCGGACGGTGTGTTTCTCTTGTTGGTTATTTGTTGGTGAAGCTGCCGCCGCGCGACCCCTGCCCGCCATCGACGGTCACCACCTGGCCGCTGAAATAGGTCGCCCGGTCGCTCACAAGGAAGGCGACGGTGTCGGCCACCTCGGGCACGGTGGCGGCCCGCTGCATCGGCATCCCGGACATGTAGCTCTGCCAGTTGTCCTCGGTGCCGCCGTCCTGCACGGCGCGGGTCTTCAGGAGGCCGATCAACCGCTCGGTCTGAACCGGACCGGGGCTGACGGCGAAGACGCGGACGCCGTATTCGAGGCTGACCCCGCCGATGGCCTTGGTGAAGGCGTTCAGGCCGGCGTTGCCGGTGGTGCCGGCGACGTAGTTGAAATCGGTCTTGTCGGCGGCGAGACCGGTGACATTGCAGATTACCCCATGGCCGCGCTCCTTCATCGCGGAGAAGAAAAGACGGGTCATGTTGATGTAGCCGAAGACCTTGAGCTCCCAGGCGAAGCGCCAGCGTTCCTCGGTCATGGCCTCGATGTCGCCGGCCGGGATGGCGCCGGCATTGTTGACCAGGATGTCCGGGATCCCGCCAGCCGCGAGCTCCTCGATGACTCCGGGCGCGGTGATGTCGCAGGCGTGGACCGTGACGCTGACCCCGTAGGCATCGCGGATCTCGGCGGCCGCCTGGTCCAGCATGTCGCCGGATCGCGCCGCCAGCCTGAGGTTGCAGCCCTCGGCGGCGAGACTGTCGGCGACGCCCCGGCCTATCCCCTTCGACGCGCCCGTGATCAGCGCGGTCTTTCCCTTCACTCCCAGGTCCATGGCCTGCCTCCCCGGCATTGATTGAGATTTTGCTATGCGACGATCGGCCGGCAAGAATGGCAAAGCCGGGCCCCGCTGATAAGCGCCTATCCGTGGCGGCCATCATTCGTCCGGCTGGAGAGGACGGAATGGTGGGCTATCGCCTCGCCATTTCGTCCATCCACGCGAGGTACGGGTCGAGCTCTTCCGGCAGAGGATCCTCGCCGGTGAACGCTTTCAGATAGTGCCCCGCGAGGGCCTTGCGTTGCTCCAGGGTCTCGCCGAGATCGAGGGCGTAGTAGCCGATCTGCATGAAGTAGAGCACCCGGGCCCGCACGAAGGCGTCCACCTCGGTCCAGCCGTGGCGGCGGAACAGGCCGGCGATGGCGGAAACGCGGGTCTCGTCCGCCCGGTGAAGCTCCTCGCGCACCCGGTCCGAACGGCGGGCCCAGTCGCGCACCGCGAAGTCTAGCCGCGGATCGAACTGCCGCTCGTCGATCCAGCAGCGGAAAATGTTGCTCACCCCATGCACGATCGACCTCGAGGGGGCCTCGGCCTGGGCCACGATGCCGCGGGTGTTGGTGTCCTGCCAATGGGAGAGCAGGGCGTCCAGCAGTTCCTCGCGGTTCTTGAAGTACCAGTAGAAGCTGGAGCGCGAGACGGCGAGCCGGTCGGCCAGGGTCAGCACTTTCACGCTGCCGATCCCATCCGACACCAGGATCTCCAGGGCGGCACCGATCCAGTCCTCGCGGGTGGCCTTGGTATGGGCCGGGGCGGAGGACGGGGGCGGAGCGCGGCCGACCCGCGCGGCCCGGCTCACGATACCGGCGGGGCGCCGCCTTCCTCGCGGCGCCGGGCGATGAAGGCGTCCAGCGCCTCGACGATCGCCGGATCCACCGGCGGCGGGACGAAGTCGGCGAGCCGCTGCTTCCAGATGCGGTTGGCGCGTTTGGAGGCGACCTCCGACCCCGCCTCGGTCCATTGGCCGAAATTGCGCCAGTCGGACAGCATCGGTTCGTAGAACGCGCTCCGGTAGCGGCTCATCGTGTGCTCGGCGGAGAAGAAATGGCCGCCGGGCGTGACGGCGGCGATGGCGTCGAAGCCGATGGTGTCGTCATCCGCCGCCAGCGGCACCAGGGTCTCGGCGAAGATCTGCAGCATCTCGACGTCGAGAATGAACTTCTCCATCGACGCGGTCAGGCCGCCCTCGATCCAGCCGGCCGCGTGCTGCCACCAGTGCGCACCGCCGAGCAGGTTCCCCCACATGGACATCAGGGTCTCGTAGGTCGCCTGCTCGTCGGGCGCGTTGGAGGCGGTGCCGACGGAACCGCGCCAGGGCACGTCGATATGCCGCGCGAGCTGCCCTGCACCCAGCGCCGCCTTCACGAATTCCGGGGTACCGAAGGCGGGAGAGCCGGACTTCATGTCGACATTCGATGTGAAGGACCCGTAGAGCACCGGCGCGCCGGGCCGCACGATCTGAGCCAGGGTGATCCCGGCCATCGCCTCGGCATGGGCGAGGGTCAGGGCACCGGCCATGGTCACCGGCGCCATGGCGCCGGCGAGGGTGAACGGGGTGATCAGGCTCGGCTGACCGGCCTCGGCGAAATCCATGATGCCCTGGCACATCGGGATGTCGAGTTGGCGGGGCGAGTTCGAGTTGATGACGGTGAAGCAATAGGGCTCCGAGGCGAACTCCTCCGCCGACAGGCCGCGGGCGATGCGGATCATCTCGAAGCAGTCGAGCGCCTGGGGACGGCCACGGGCGTAGACGAAGGGCGGCTTGGTCGCCAGGGTGAGCTGGGCGCGGCTCATCGCGTAGTGCCGGATATGGGTCTCCACGTCCTGCGGTTCGACGTTGGGAGCGAGGATGTGGATGACGTCGAAATCCTGGGCCAGCCGGATCAGGTTGGCCGCGTCGGCCATGGTGCCCGGACGCTTGCCGCCGTCGAGGTCGGAGATGTGCGGCGCGCCGCCGACCCCGACGAAGGCGATGTCCGGGCCGCCGAGTCCGACCGCGTCTTCCGGGCCGGCGCCGCGCAGGGTGATGTGAGAGGGTGCCGTCCGGATCGCGTCTTCGACGAGTTCCCGGTCGAGGCGGACCATCCAGTCTTCGTCGACGGTCGCCCCCGCTTCCTTGAACCGTGCCCGCGCGTCCTCGTTCAGGACCTTGATGCCGAGCTCCTCCAGCACGCGCAGGGCGGTGTCGTGCATCGCCGCCACCCGGTCCTCGCTGAACGCCGGCTGGGGAGTGAAAGAGTTTTTCAGATGCCGGTACCCGGTGGCCCGCTTCGTCTCCTCGACACCCTCCGAGGCCCCGCGCCGTCCCCGTCTGCCCCGTCTTTCCCGTTCGGTCATGACGTCCCCCTCACACCCGCAGCCGCGCGCCGGTCGGGTCATAGGGACTGTCGGTGATGATCCGGGCCGGCCGTTTCGCGCCGACCACGTGCACGTCCACCGCCGTTTCCTCGATCGCGACCTCGGTATCGACCAGCGCCATGGCCAGGCTCTTTCCCACCGTGTGGCCGTAGCCGCCCGAGGTCACGAAACCGACCCGTCTGCCGTCGATCCACACTGGCTCGAAGCCGCTCGCATCCGCATCCGTGGCCTCGACGGCCAGCGTCACGAGTTTCTGCGGGACATTGCCGCTCTCCCGTTCCGCGAGCGCGGCGTCGCGGCCGATGAACCCCGTCTTGTCGAAGGCGATCCACCGGTCCAAGCCGGTCATGCCCGGCGTGTAGGCCTGGGTGAACTCGGTGGACCAGACACCGTAGCTTTTCTCCAGGCGCATGGCGTTGGCCGCGTAGCCGCCGACCGGCGCGAGGCCGAGGTCCTCGCCGGCCTCCATCAGCGCCGTGCGCAGCATGCGATGCTCCGGCGCCGGCACGTTGATCTCGTAGCCGAGCTCGCCCAGGACCGAGAGCCGCCCGACTTTGGCGCGGACCAGGCCGATATCCATCTCTCGACAGGCCATGAAGCGGAAGTCGTCCGGCGCCATGCTGTCGTTCACGACAAGGCGCTCGAGCACCCGACGGGCGTTCGGCCCCGAGACGAGCCAGCCGGCCCAGCTGTCGGAGATGTCGCGCACGCTGACATCGTCCGCCGCGTGGCTGTCGAACCAGCGCATGTGCCACTGGCGCAGGTAGTAGGAACCCATGAGCCAGAAGGTCTCTCCGTCCCAGTTGAACACGGTGAGGTCGCCCATCAGCCGGCCGGTCGGCGAGAGCATCGGGGCGAGGCGGGCGCGGCCGACGGCCGGTAGCCGGCAGGCGAGCATCCGGTCGAGCCATGCGGCCGCCCCGGATCCGGTGATCTCGTATCGCGAATAGCCAGACGTATCGAGCAGACCGGCACCTTCGCGGGTCGCCCGGGTCTCGGCGGCGACGATGTCGAAGGCGTTCGAGCGCTTGAGTGTCGGCGTCTCCTGAAAATCGGCGGAGGGGGCAAAGAACAGGGGCACCTCCAGTCCCCAGCTCACGCCGAACCGCGCGTTCGCAGCCTTGTGGGCGTCGTGGCTCGGCGAGACCCGTAAGGGTCGGCCCGCCGGAAGCTGCTCGTTCGGGTAGGCCATGACGAACCGCCGCGAGTAGAACTGCCCGGTGGTCTGGCGCAGATACTCGCGGTTCGACGCCCACCTGCCGAAGCGGGCGATGTCCATGCCGTAGACGTCGGCCTCGGGTTCTCCGTGGATCATCCACTCGGCCAGCGACTTGCCAACGCCGCCGCCCTGACTGAATCCGGCCATGACCCCGCAGGCCAGCCAGTAGTTCGGCACGCCCGGCACCGGCCCGACCAGCGGATTGCCGTCGGGCGCGAAGGTGAAGGCGCCGTTCACCCATTTCTTGATGCCGGTATCGTTCAGCACCGGATAACGCTCGAATCCCTTGGCCAGTTCGGGAGCGATGCGGTCGATATCCTCGGGGATCAGCTCGATCCCGTAGTCCCAGGGCGCCCCTTCCATGTTCCAGTGCTTGGGCGTCAATTCGTAGACGCCGACCAGCAGGCCGCCGCGCTCCTGGCGCGAATAGGTGAAGCCCTCCAGGTCGGTGAGCATGCACATCTCGCGCTCCCGGCCCTCCAGTTCCGCGATGGGCTCGGTGACGAGATAGTGATGCTCCATCGGCGTGACCGGCAGATCGACGCCGGCCATCAGCCCGACCTGCTTGGCCCAGAGACCGGCGGCATTGACCACGTGCTCGGCGACGATGGTGCCCTGTTCGGTCACCACGTCCCAGCCGCCGCTCCCGCGTCCGTCGGCGGGGCGCTGGATCAGCTCGATCACCCGGTTGCGCAGGATGACGTCGGCGCCGCGCTTCTTCGCGGCTCCGGCATAGGCATGGGTCGTGCCGTAAGGATCGAGATGCCCTTCGTGCGGGTCGTAGAGCCGCCGATCACGTCCGAGAGATCGGCGATCGGATTGAGGTCGCGGATCTCCTCCGGCGTCAGCAGCCGGGCCTCCTCCACGCCCATGGTCTGGAACACCGCCCAGGCGGATTTCAGCCACTCCCAGCGCTCGGGCGTGGAGGCGATGCTGACGCCCCCCGTCATGTGAACGCCGACGTTCTGCCCGCTCTCCTCCTCGATCTCCCGGTAGAGTTTGATCGTGTAGGCCTGCAGTGCGGCGATGTTCGGGTCGGCGTTCAGCGGATGGAACCCGGCGGCCGCGTGCCAGGTCGAGCCGGCGGTGAGTTCCGAACGCTCGATCAGGGCGATGTCGGTCCAGCCGAGCTTGGCGAGGTGATAGAGGACACTGGCGCCGACCACGCCGCCGCCGATGATCACCGCGCGATACTGCGATTTCATCCCTCACCCTCCCGGACCGATGGCGGACCGGGAAAGGCTATCCGCGTCTGGACATCTCTGTCTAGACAGTTGTGTCCAGATCGATTTCGAGGATCGACCCGGCGGAGCGGGAGAGACCGAGCAGCGCCGGCTCCGGATGGGTGATCAGCCGCGTGGGAATGGGGTCGAGGTAGCCCGCCAGGCGCCCCTTGGCGGTGAACCGGCGCCGGAAGCGGTCGCCGTCGAACAGGCTGCCGAGCTTGGGGACGATACCGCCGGCGATGAAGACGCCGCCGCGCGCGCCGGCGGTCAGGGCAAGGTCGCCGGCCACGGTGGCGAGGAAGTCGGTGAACAGATCGATCGCCTCGCGGCAGTCCGCATCCTCCGCCGCCCGGGCGGCAATGGCAGCGGCCTCGCGCCGCAGGGCTGGCTTGCCCTCGATCGCCCGTAGGGCGTCGTGCAGGTCGGCGAGCCCGGCGCCCGACAGGGCGCGCTCGGCCGAGACATGCCCATGCAGTCCGCGCAGGTACGCGATCACCGCGTCCTCCCGGCCGTTCTGGGCCGGAAGCGTGGCGTGGCCGCCTTCGCCGGGAACGACGCGGATACCGGAGTCTTCCGGCACCACCAGCCCGACCCCGAGCCCCGTGCCTGGCCCCAGCACCACCATCGGGCCGGGCCGGGCCGTGCGCTCCGCGCCGACGGAGCGGTAGTCGGCGGCGGCGAGGTGGGGCAGGGCATAGGCGACCGCCGCAAAGTCATTGATGACGGCAAGCCGGTCCAGATTGAACCGGGCGCGAAGCCCCGCGACGGAGGTGGTCCACGCCCGGTTGGTGAAGGCGATCGTGGTCGGATCGGGTGGTCCGGCGACGGCGAAGATCGCCCGCTGCGGCCGGTCGGCGGCGGGAACGCGGTCGAGGTAGGTTTCGAGGGCGTCTTCCAAGGCGCCGAAGCGACCCGCCTCGATCGACGTTTCGGCCCGTGTCGCCGTGCCGTCGGTCAGGGCGAAGCGCAGGTTGGTGCCGCCGAGATCGGCGATCAGAATGGGCCCGTTCATGCGTCGCCCTCCAGTGCTATGCGGAAGTTGCATCCTTGTGGGGAAGACGGTCTCATCTCACCGGCCCCCGCATTTTGTGCGAGCCTGGGCTGGATTTGCGCCGAATTTCAAGGGGCATTGGTGACGTCTATGGGTGCCGGAGGCCTGGAAAGTGCGGGTTTCACGATTTTCCTTGCATTCCTGACGGCAGGCCCCATGTTGCAATGCAAGAGACGGTGCCGCGCGTGGACAAGACGGATACCCGCATTGGCGGCACAGTCGGATGGACGCCCTTGTCGAAAGCGGAATGGCCATCACCTCGCATTCTCGGTCTGAGGATGCATCATCGGCCGGCTGTTCCGCGCATGCTTGCTTACAGGAATTGACGCCTTCGGATCTGATCCGACCGGCGAGTACGAAAGACTTAATTTGACAGACTTCAAGACCCTCGGCCTTGCCGAGACCGTCCTTCGGGCCGTAACGGCCGAAGGATACGACACTCCCACTCCCATCCAATCCAAAGCGATCCCTCCGGTCCTTGAAGGCCGAGACGTTGTCGGAATTGCCCAGACGGGAACCGGCAAGACGGCCGCGTTTGTCCTTCCGCTTCTGAGCCGCCTCGCCGAATTGGGCGGAACGGCCAAGCCGAAGGGAACCCGCATCCTGGTTCTGACACCGACCCGCGAGTTGGCGGCGCAGATCCATGACGCTGTGCGGACCTATGGCAAGAACGTGCGGCCGCGGTCGACCGTGGTCGTTGGCGGCGCCAAGCCGGGACCGCAGATCCGGGCCTGTGCCCAGGGGCTGGACATTCTCGTCGCCACGCCCGGTCGCCTGCTCGACCACGTCGCCTCGGGCGCGATCAAGCTGACGGACACGGCGGCCGTGGTGCTGGACGAAGCCGACCAGATGCTCGATCTCGGCTTCATGCCGGCGGTCCGCCGCATCCTGGCGATGACGCCCAAGACGCGTCAGACGGTGCTGTTCTCGGCCACCATGCCGACGCAGATCCGGGCGCTCGCCGAAGACTTCCTGAACGATCCGGTCGAGATCGCCGTGGCTCCGGCCTCGACACCGATCGAGCGGATCCAGCAGAGCGTCGTTGCGGTCGCCCGCAGCGAAAAACGCGACGCCCTTGCCAAGATCCTGTCCGAACCGGCGGTCCGTCGTGCGATCGTCTTCACCCGGACCAAGCGGGGCGCGGACCGTGTGGCCCGAAACCTGGCCAATGCCGGTCTCGCCAGCGAGGCGATCCACGGCGACAAGAGCCAGGGTCAGCGCGAGCGCGCGCTGGATGCCTTCAAGAGCGGGCGGTCCAACATCCTCGTCGCGACCGACATCGCCGCGCGCGGCATCGATGTGGACGGCGTCACCCACGTGGTGAACTACGAGCTGCCAAACGTGCCGGAAAGCTACGTCCACCGTATCGGCCGCACCGCGCGGGCCGGTGCCGAGGGCGTGGCCGTCTCGTTGGTCGATCCGGAGGAGCAGGAGCTTCTCACCGACATTGAGCGCCTGATCGGTCGGTCGCTGACCACGGGCGAACCGATTGACCGGGACGCCCCGAAGCCTCGGAGTGCCGGGACCGGCAAGCCGAAGGCGAAGCGCCGGAATCGGCGGGGCGGCGGTGCAGGCCGTGCGCCTCAGGCGACGGGCGAGACCCGTCCGAAACAGGCGGCCAACGGCGGCAACCGCCAGAGCCCGGCCAATGGCGAGGGTCGGTCGCGCGGCGGCAACGCTGCCGATACGAGAGGCGGCGACGCAAGGCCCAAGCGCTCCGGCGGCGAGAGCCGCGATCGGGGCGAGGCCCTGGACGCCGGTGTCGCCCGGATCGCCCGCGGCACGCCGCGCGGCAGCAACAAGGACAAGAGCTTCCGCTCTCCGGCACCGGTGCGTGCCTGAGAAGCGGACGGAATACCAATCAACGTCAGTAATGAAAGGAGCGACGTTATGGCCACCGGTACGGTGAAGTGGTTCAACACCACGAAGGGTTATGGGTTCATTCAGCCGGACGATGGCGGTGCGGACGTGTTCGTGCACATCAGCGCTGTCGAGCAGTCGGGCATGCACAGCCTGAACGAAGGTCAGAAGATCGAGTACGAGCTTCAGTCCGACCCGCGCCGCAACAAGGTGTTCGCCGGCAATCTGTCGGCCGCCTGAGCTGGAAGGCCGGGCGTGACCGACGGGCCGGTTCCAACGGATCGGGCCCGATCGCGTTCATAAGCCTAGGCACTCAAAAGACGAAGCCCCGCCGGGAAACCGGCGGGGCTTCTTTGCTGCGTCAGGACGGCGACGGGACGGTGTCAGACATCGAAGAACACGGTCTCGTTCTCACCCTGCATGTGGATGTCGAAGCGGTAGGTGTCGCCCTCCCGCGCCGCGATCAGAGTATGGCGCCGGTCCTCGGGCACGGCGGACAGGACCGGGTCGGCGGCATTGGCCTCGGCTTCGTCGGCGAAATAGATCCGGGTGTAGACATGGGTCAGCAGGCCGCGCATGAAGACGATCACGTTCAGATGCGGCGCTTCGTCTGCAGCCGCGGCTCCGGAACCCGGCTTGATCGTGTCGAAGATGAAACGGTTCTTCGGATCGGTTCCGGTACCGAAACGCCCGAAGCCGGTGAAACCGGTGTTCGAGTTGCGCGGGTCGGCCGGGTGGGCGAAGCGGCCCTGGGCGTCGGCCTGCCAGATCTCGATCATGGCGTCGGGGATCGGCACGCCGTCGCCGTCGAACACCCGGCCCTCGACGCGGATCCGCTCGCCCGCGACATCCTCGCCCGCCATCGCGCCCTCGGCGATCGAGGTCTGGGGGTAGTTGTACTGCCGTGCCGTCAGGCCGTAGGCGAAGTAGGGACCGACGGTCTGGGACGGCGTCTGCTTCAGGCCGCTCATCGCCCAGCCTCCATCGGTGTCTCCTTCGGCCCGCGCAGCACGATGTCGAAGACATAGCCGAGGGCGAAGCCTTCTTCGGTGACGTCGAGGGAAAAGTCGCTGATCAGCCTGTCGCGGGCGCCCTCTGGCGTCCCGAGGAAGATCGGGTCCAGGGCCAGCAGCGGATCGCCCGGGAAGTACATCTGGGTGACGAGGCGGCTCGCGAAGGTCGGCCCGAACAGCGACAGGTGGATATGGTTCGGTCGCCAGGCATTGGCGTGGTTGGGCCAGGGGTAGGCTCCGGGCTTGATCGTGTAGAACCGGTAGCGGCCGTCGGCATCCGTCACGGTTCGCCCGCCGCCGAAGAAATTCGGATCCAGCGGCGCGTCGTGCCGGTCGTTCTCGTGGATGTAGCGGCCGGCGGCGTTGGCCTGCCAGATCTCCACCAGGGCGTTGGGCTGCGGTCGTCCCAATTCGTCGAGGACCCGGCCGGTCACGACGATCCTCTCGCCCAGGGCCTCGCCGTTCTTCGCGCCGTTCTTTGTCAGGTCGTTGTCGAGCGGTGCGAGGGCGTCGTGGCCGTAGACCGGACCGGTCAGTTCCGACAGGGAATGCGCGATCGGCACCAGCGGCTTGGTCGGCCCGCGCTTTACGGTCGACTTGTACTCGGGATGGATCAGCGGGGGATGCGCGGTCCAGTCCCGCGGCGTCACGCTGTTGGCGTCACCCATGGTTCACCTCCTCCAGAAGGGTCTTCAGGTGGGAGACGACCGCCTCCGGTGCCTCCAGGCTCGGCAGGTGGCCGACATCGGGCAGTTCGACATAGCGGGCGGTCGGTATGGACGCGGCGAAAGCCGACACGACCTCGGGGGTCGTGGCCCCGTCGTCGGCGCCGCAGATCACGGTACAGGGTACGCTGATCCGGGGTGCGAGATCGGAGAAATCGGCGTCGCGGATGGCGGCGCAGGCGGCGGCGTATCCGGCCGCCGGCGTGCGGGTGAGCATCTGCCGGTAGCCGGCGAGATCGACCGGTCGGTCGCGGTGGAAGGCCGGAGCGAACCAGCGTTGCAGGACGGTGTCCGCCATCGCGTCGAGGCCGTCGCTCGCGACCATCTCGATCCGCTGCTGCCAGGTGTCGGCGGTGCCGATCTTAGCCGCCGTGTCGCACATCATCAGCCCGGCGAAGCCGTCGGGGCGGGCGGCGTAGCTCGCCTGGGTGATCAGACCGCCGATCGACACGCCGACCATCACGGCGCGGCGGATTGCGAGGTGATCGAGCACGCCGAGGGCATCGGCGGCGAGACGCTCGATGGTGATCGGCGCGTCGCCCAGGGCCGACAGACCATGCCCCCGCTTGTCCATCCGGATGCAGAGCCAGCGGTCGTTCAAGGCTTCGGCTACGGCGTCCCAGATCCGCAGATCCGTGCCGAGCGAATTCGAGAACAGGATGGCCGGCCCGTCCCGCGGTCCTTCCACCCGGACATGCAGGACACAACCGTCAACCTCGACGAACGTCGATGCCATCATTCCTCCCCTGGGTCGCGCTTTTGTTGCGCCTATCCTGCCCCCCCTGGGGAGGAACGTCGAGAGCGCTGCCCTCAGACAGCGACATGCCCCGATCCGGAGAGATCGGGGCATGCGCGCCGGATGACTGGCCGGACCAGGTGGAACGGGCCCGCCCGTTCCGGTGGCCGTTTAGAAGTTGAGCGAGATGTTGCGGTGCTCCGAACTGCAGGACGCAACGTGGAGGGCGATCTCTCGCGGCAGCCTCGGCTGCTGGCGCAGGCCGATCGTCTCGTCGATCGCGTCCTCATACGCCTCGACCTGGGGCAGCAGTGCAGCCGCCGCGTCGGTCCGCCAGGCGATTTCCGACTCCAGGACCTCGACCGCGTCGGCGTGCTCCGCAAGTGCCGCCGCCACGTCCGGCTGGCTGTTGTTGGTGGTCCGCAACGCGCGCCGCGCCTTGGACAGGGCCGACCGGATATCTCCGGCGCCCTCAATGTCGCCGACCCGGCTTTCCATCGCCTGGATCTGCACCATCGCCGCCTCCGAGTCGCCGGTCCGGATGGCTTCGCCCAGGCCCTTGAGCTCATCCTCGAGCGCGACGAGACCTTCGGCGCCGCGCAGGATCCGCATGAATTCGAGGATCGGCTCGTAGGCGTTGTCGACCACGCGGCGGTAACTCAGGTAGGCGCGCTTTTCGGCGGAGAGGAGCTTCTTGAATTCCGCATGCGCCTCGTCCCAGGTCGTGGGCATGGCGGCCTGGAGCACCTCCTTCTCGGCCTCGAGCACTTCAGCCCGCTGCTGCAGACGTTCGATCGTCTCGACATCGTCCGGCGACTGTCGCTGGAGCTGGCCGATCCGGCGGCGGGCCGCTTCCAGCTCCTCCTCGTGACGGCGCAGCTCCGCCTCGATCCGGCGCACCTCCGTGCGGATCGGATCGTACGCGCCGGCGGCTTCATCGATCGCCGCGCTGGTCGCCCGTGCCTCCTCAAGAGCCTGGAAGGACTTGCCGGCACTGTCGACCGCCCGGGTTACCTCGCCGGCGATGTTCCGTGGCACGCCGGTCATGTCCCACCCCTGGGCCCGCTGGATGGCGGCGCGGATCTCGCCGCCTTCTTCCTGGAAGGTCTCGAAGATGTAGTCCTCGATGCAGGCCTGCAGACGCGGGTTCTGCGGCGGCGGCGCGGTTTCACTGAGGAGCGAGATCCGGGTTGGCAGGTAATTCACCAGCGGCGGGTTGAGGCCGACGATGACCAGCGCCAGGAGCTGCAGGGCGATGAACGGTACCACTCCCTTGTACATCTGCAGGGTTCGTACCGCCGCCGGCGCAACGCCGCGGAGATAGAACAGGGCGAAGCCGAAGGGAGGGGTGAGGAACGACGTCTGAATGTTCAGGCCGATCATGACGCCAAGCCAGACCGCGGTGATGTTGGCGGACGGGTCGGCCAGCAGGATCGGGGCGACGATCGGCACCACGACCACGGCGATCTCGATGAAGTCGAGGAAGAAGCCGAGAACGAAGATCACCGCCATGACGATTATGAACTGCGCCCAGAAGCCGCCGGGCATGCCGAGAAGGAACTCCTTCACCAATTCCTCGCCGCCGAAGCCGCGGAAGGCCGAGGTCAGCATGGCGGCACCGAGCAGGATGATGAACACCAGCGACGTGGTCTTCGCCGTTTCCATCATCACGCCCTGAAGCGTCTCGTTCGTCTGGTAGGTCCGCTTGAGGCTCCAGATCACGCCGATGAGGAACACGATCGTCGCGATCACCGCCAGGGCGACGCCGAACTGCTCGGACGGGCCGTGGATGGCCCGGATGTTGATATCCCAGACATTGGTGATCACCAGGATGGCGACCATTGCGGCACCGGTCAGAAGAGCCGGCCAGAAGGCGCCGCGCTTTCCTTCATACAGCCTGTAGCCGGCCATCACGGTGGCGCCGATGGCGCCGATGGCGCCGGCCTGGTTCACCGTCGCGACGCCGGTGATGATCGATCCCAGCACGACGAAGATCAGCGTCAGCGGCGGAACCAGGGCGAGGGTGACGCGGACCGCGAAGCGCCGGTCGTAGGATCCCTCGAACGGCACCGGCGGGGCGATGTCGCGGCGAATGAACGCCACGACGAAGATGAACAGCATGTAGAGGCCGACCAGGACCAGGCCCGGGATCAGGGCGCCCATGAACATGTCGCCGGCGCTGGTCGAGGAAACGGCGAACTCGCTCGGCATGGAGAATTCGCCGGTCGCTTCTTTGAACAGATTCGTGCGCAGGCTGCTGGCCTGATCGACGGCGTTGGAAAGCTGGTCGGCCAGGATGATGAGCACGATGGACGGCGGGATGATCTGGCCGAGCGTGCCGGACGCGGCGATGGTGCCGGTGGACAGCCAGTTCGCGTAGTTGTTCCGCATCATCGCCGGCAGCGAGATCAGTCCCATCGCAACGACCGTGGCGCCGAGAATGCCGGTGGTGGCGGCCAGCAGGGCGCCCACGAAGACCACCGAGATGCCGAGGCCGCCGCGGATCGGGCCGAAGAGCTGCGCCATGGAGACCAGCAGGTCCTCCGCGATCTTCGAGCGCTGGAGCATGATGCCCATGAACACGAAGAGCGGAATCGCTATCAGCGTATCGCGTTCAACCTCCCAGTAGATCCCTCGGAAGTTGGTGACGCCGGCGCTGAGCCAGTTGGTCGGCCCGCCCTGGGCGAAGAAGGCGTCCGGGTTTCCGGTCGCAATCGTGCCGGCCGCAGCGGCGAGCAGGATGCTGATGATGGCCGAGCCCGGCAGCGCGAAGGCGACTGGAAAGCCGGAGGCGAGGGCCCCGGCCATGAGCAGCACCAGAATGACGACGAAAAGGACTTCCATGACGCGTTGGCTTTCCTGAGTCCGGGGCTATCGGTATCCGGGTCCGAGACCGCGGGCAGTCGGTTTGCGGGCGGCCCGCCAGGCCGCCAAACTCGGCTTAGGCGGAGGAGCTCGGCACGATTTCGCGTGCGCCGGGTTCTTCGCGGTAATTGGCGATGCTCTCCAGAATGAAGCTGGCGAACTGGATGTTCATCGTGACCGCGAACACCGCGAGGAAGCCGGCCATCCAGTACTTGACGTACATGCCGAATCCGGACTGCGAGACCTCGTAGGCGAGCAACGCGCTGTTGATGATGCTGGACTGGTTCCACATCCCGAAGATCATGATCGTCCAGCACAGGGTCAGACCGAGAACGGTCCCACCGATGGCGTTGAGCAGGCCCTTGGTCTTCTCGGACAAGCCGGCGTACAGCACGTCGACCCGGACATGGCCGTCCTCGAAAAGCGTATAGGCGCTGGCGAACAGGAACAGCGCGCCGTACCAGAAACGCACAAGATCGCCCTGGAAGGCCTGCTCGTAGGAGAACACGAAGCGGCTCAGGACGATGGCGAGCTCGGCGAGAACAACGAGAAGGGCCAGCCAATGGAAGCCGAGGGACTTCGTGCGCGCCGCGATGACGAGGGCCACCACGAGCATCGGCGCATGAACGTAGGGACCCCGGAACCGGGAGCGGCCAAGTTCGGTCGCGATGCTTTCGCCGAAGATCGGCACCAGAAAGTCTTCAACCCGAAGAAACGAAACGACCGCGTCGATCAGACCGATCAGCAGCACGCTCCAGAACGCGAAGCGAATGATGAAATTGGTGATCCCCGCCATCGCCATGGCGTCGGTGCGCAGGTTGCGGGTCATGGAGCGCCTGACCCCGATGACGGCGAGGGCGATTGCGCCTGCGTAGATTCCGGTCTGAATGAGCGCCAGCGTGAGATCCAATCCCTGCAGCGGCGGGGCGGATGGCAGCAGTGCGAAGACGCCGGGCCAGCCCTGCCAGAAGCAGAGATAGTTGTTGATGATATAGGCGAGACTCATGCCGACAGAGATCCAGCCCAACATGCGGATCGTCGCTGTTCCTGACCGGTAAACGTCCCCGCCCGTGACGTCGGTATAGGCGCCGTCAGTTGCCGTGCTCATCATTAACCCTTGCGAAGGATAGACCGCTGAGAAGGATGGATCGCGTCAATGGCGCCGCCGGTCTGTCCGGACGGCTCATAAAGGCGGGCAGACGGGACCTGCGCCCCGTCTGCCCCGGTACAATCCCGGCAAGCCGGCCTTAGAGGCCGAGCACGCGGTTGCGCTGGGCGTAGTAGGCGCCTTCCGACAGCTTCATCCAGGCACCGACATCGGCCCGCGCGGCGGCGAAGCTCTCATGGATGCGGTTGGCCAGATCGGAATGGGCACGAGCCTCTTCGTAGACCTCGGCCGAAGCGCTGCCGAACGCATCATAGACGTCGTCGTTGAATTCCTTCAGCTCGACGCCGTGCTCGTTCACCAGCCTCGACAGGAAGCGGCCGTTGTTGGCGTTGTACTCGGCCATCATGACGTGGGCTTCCTCGGCGGTGCAGGCCTGGATGAGGAGCTGGTCAGCCGTCGAAAGGCCTTCCCACCAGGACTTGTTCAGGCCGAGCGCGTTGAAGCCGCCCGGCTCGTGCATGCCCGGGTAGTAGTAGTACTTCGCCGCCTCGTAGAACTTCAGGAAGTAGTCGTTCCACGGACCGACCCACTCGGTGGCGTCGATGGCACCGGAAACCAGGTTCTCGTAGATCTGGCCGCCCGGCAGGGACACCGGCGAGGCGCCCAGCTTGGCCATGACATCGCCGCCCAGGCCCGGCATGCGGATCTTCAGTCCCTTGAAGTCCTCAGCCGAGTTGATCTCCGTGTTGAACCAGCCGCCCATCTGCACGCCGGTGTTGCCGGAGGCCAGGCACTTCAGGCCGAATTCGGCCGCCAGTTCGTCCCAGAGCTCCTGGCCGCCCATGTGATGGATCCAGGCGCCCATCTCGTTCTCGGTCAGGCCGAACGGCACCGACGTGAAGTAGGCCCAGCCCGGGTGCTTGCCTTTCCAGTAGTAGTCGGCGGAATGGTAGGCCTGCGCGTTGCCCGAAGCGACTTCGTCGAACACGTCGAACGCGCCAACGCGCTCGCCGGCGGCGAAGTACTGGACCTGGATCCGGCCGTCGGAGACGTTCTGAATGCGCTGCGCGACGCGCTGCGCGCCGGTGCCGAGACCCGGGAAGTCGCGCGGCCAGCTCGAAACGATGACCATTTCGATGCGGTCCTGGGCGATGGCCGGCGCGGCCAGCGTCGTCGATGCGGCGGCGCCGCCGACGGCGGCGATGCCCGCATTCTTGATGAATTCACGACGTTTCATGTTTCTACTCCCTGCTTAAGGTCGTACTGGGACGGTTGATCGGATTGAAAGCGTTTGCCCCACTTAAGCTTTCTGGGGGGCGATCATACTCAGTGCTACTTTCAGGTAAAGCCTGTGTGTGCACTGCGCCATGACACGATCAACGTTCGCGCAAGCCGCGTCCCCCGGCCTGGCGACTTCTTCTTTCGACCGTCTCTATCATGAACGGGACCCCGGTGCGACTGGCAGTTTAGGGCCGCTGGCGGATCCGTGGCGGATCGGCACGCCCGAAACTGCGATCGTCCTTTGCTGAGGCGGGAGGCCGAACGGAGCGAACCCGTACGCTGCACCTGCGAGATCGACCTGACCGGCTCGGATCCGATGCTCGCCGGTGCCGGCACGCGGTCTCGCGGGGCCACTGGCGAATCTCGGAGCGACGCACGGCGGGTCTCCGCGCTCCGCGGTCGGCGCTAACTGTTCGCGTCGGAGCGTTTCGCGACGATGACACAGCCGGCGCCTCCCTCCGGCGCCGCATCGACGGCACTGGGATCGTCGCTGACCGCCGTCAAGCGGAATCCCTCGCGGGCGTGGCTCAATCGCGCGGTGCCGGCGTCAGAATCACTGTTGGACAGATCCATGTGGAGAATGACGACAAGCGGCTTGGGGGCCAGGAATCGCCCGAGGGCCCGGCACTTCCGGTTATGGGGCGTGCCGGTATCCTCCGGGTCGGCCAGCGGGGCGCGGCCGAGCGGCGTCGGATCGGTGGACAACGTCCTGCCTGATAAATGAAGTCGCCGCGTAGGTGCAAACGCAAGCCTCTCGAGGCGCGTGGCGGCGGCGTTTCTCTTGACCTTCCCGGCGCTGCGTGCAACGTGGCGGCCGTTTCCCGCTACGCACCGTTGACGCCATCATGCACCGCTATCGCACCCATACCTGTTCCGATCTTCGCGACACCCATGTCGGCGAGACCGTCCGCCTTTCCGGCTGGATCCACCGCCGCCGCGACCACGGCCAGCTGGTGTTCCTGGATCTGCGGGACCACTACGGGATCACCCAGTGCGTGACCGATGTCGAGGACCCGGCCTTCCAGCAGGTCGAAAAGTACCGGCTCGAGAGCGTGGTGTGCATCACCGGCCGCGTCGTGAAGCGCAGTGACGAGACGATCAACAGCAAACTCCCGACAGGCCAGATCGAGGTGCGGATCGACGATTTCGAGGTGCTGTCCGCCGCCGACCAGGTGCCGCTGCAGGTCAATTCCGACGAGGATGCCGGCGAGGAGACCCGCCTGCGCTACCGCTATCTCGACCTGCGCCGCGAGCGGGTGCACAACAACATCATCCTGCGCTCCAAGATCATCGCCTCGATCCGCCGCCGGATGATCGAGCAGGGCTTCACCGAGTTCCAGACGCCGATCCTGACCGCCTCCTCGCCGGAGGGCGCGCGGGACTTCCTGGTGCCGTCCCGGCTGCACCCGGGCAAGTTCTACGCGCTGCCCCAGGCGCCGCAGCAGTTCAAACAGCTGATCATGGTCTCCGGCTTCGACCGGTACTTCCAGATCGCGCCGTGCTTCCGCGACGAGGACAGCCGCGCCGACCGGTCGCCGGGCGAGTTCTACCAGCTCGACCTGGAAATGAGCTTCGTCGAGCAGGAGGACGTGTTCGCCGCCGTCGAGCCGGTGCTGGCGGGCGTGTTCAACGAATTCTCGGACTGGACCGTGCCGGATCCGTTCCCGCGCATTCCGTACCGCGAGGCGATGCTGAAATACGGCTCCGACAAGCCCGACCTGCGTATTCCGATCGAGATCAGCGACGTCAGCGAGATTTTCCGCGGTTCCGACTTCGCCATCTTCGCCAAGCTGGTGGACGGGGGCGGCGTTGTCCGCGCCGTGCCGGGTCCGAAATGCGGCAGCCGCGCGATCTGCGACCGGATGAACTCCTGGGCCCAGGAGCAGGGCGCACCGGGCATGGGCTACATGATCCTCGGCGACGGCGAGGCCCGCGGCCCGATCGCCAACCGCCTGCCGGCGGAGAAGATCGAGGAGCTGAAGCAACTCACCGGCATGGGCGACGGCGATGCCATCTTCTTCGCCGCCGGCAAGGAGCTCGAGGCCGCCAAGCTGGCCGGTCAGGCCCGTCTGAAGCTCGGCGCCGATCTCGACATCGTCGAGAAGAACGTGTTCAAGCTGTGCTGGATCGTCGACTTCCCGATGTACGAGGCGGACGAGAAGACCGGCGAGATCGACTTCTCCCACAACCCGTTCTCGATGCCCCAGGGCGGCCTCGAGGCGCTGGAGACGATGGACCCGCTGGATATCCTCGCCTACCAGTACGACGTGGTCTGCAACGGCGTCGAACTCTCGTCCGGCGCGATCCGGAACCATCGCCCGGACATCATGTACAAGGCGTTCGAGATCGCCGGCTACGGCCCGGAGGTCGTGGACGACAAGTTCGCCGGCATGATCAACGCCTTCAAGTTCGGGGCTCCGCCGCATGGCGGCATCGCGCCGGGCATCGACCGCATCGTCATGCTTCTGGCCGGCGAACAGAACCTGCGCGAGGTCATCCTGTTCCCGATGAACCAGCGGGCCGAGGATCTGATGATGAACGCGCCGAGCGAGGTGCGTCCGGAACAGCTCCGCGACCTGCACATCAAGCTCGCCCTGCCGCCCAAGGCCGCGCCGAAGGTCGACGGATAGGCTGCCGATGGCCGGTCGCCCCTACGTCCTGCAGGAGCAGATCGGCCACCTGCTGCGCCGGGCCCACCAGCGTGCCACCCAGATCTTCCTCGAGGCCTTCGAGGAGGCCGGCCTGACGCCGACCCAATGGGCGGCGCTCGCCATGCTGGCGCAGGAGGGGTCGGCCAGCCAGAACGCGCTCGGCCGCATGACGGCGATGGATCCCGCCACCATCCAGGGGGTTATTCGGCGTCTGGAGGAGCGCGGCCTCATCACCCGCGAGCCCGATCCCGACGACAAACGGCGCACCAAACTCCGGCTGTCCGAGGAGGGTCGGCGCATCGCCGAAGATCTGACGCCGCTGGGCGCGTCGGTAACGGCGAAAACCCTGGCCCCGCTTACGGCCGAGGAGCGGAGAGCGTTTCTGCGGATGCTCGCAAAGATTTCATAAATTCAAGACAGAAAAATCTAAAGATTGACCATCTCTCGTTTTTACCAAACCATAAGTGCTGGGAGGGTGGTGGCGCGGCAGAATGGCTGCGACGGATCGGTTTGCACGCTATGATCCGCCGGTACTCCGACGCCCGAATGGCGCCGGCGCCCGGGATGGACGGTTGCCGGACGACGTTCCGGCGCCCTCCGGTTGCAGGTGAGTTCTGCTGATCGTCCAGAACGCTCTCCCTCGCGGGATGGCTCGCGCTGAGCCTGCCGAACCATCGGAGGGGAGAAACACCGATGACCAAGACGTACCCGGAAGACGGTCCAGCGAGGACCGTGAGACACCTTGTCTTCGGTTTCTTGTTCACGATCGCCGCGCTCACCTCCCTGCCGCCTGCGGTCGAGGCGCAGAACACGGTGATCTTCGGTCAGGTGCAGACAACATTCACCAAGGACGGAACGCCTCACACAGTGTGTCTCGGGGTGTCCGGAAACCCTGCCGCAGGCGCCGAATTGATGGCGATGTCCTGCGATGCACCCGCGCCGGTTTGGTCGGTGAACAACTGGTCATCGACGGGCATCTTCAAGATCGCATACGGACCACTTGGCGACACCGGTGCCGCCAGTTCAAGCCTCTGCCTCGACGTGGATACGGGTCATCCGTCCAGCTTCGAGAATGCAGGTTTGTACTTGTGCCATCCGAGTACCGGGCTCAACACCAACTGGCGCTGGTCGGTCGAGGGGTCCGGCGTGACGCCGGACGGGCAGATCGTTCTGAACTCCAACAACAAATGCCTGATCCCCGACCTCGCCGGAAGCGAACTTAAGGTCGGCCCGTGCGGTGGCATCGCCGGCTGGACGTTCTTGCCGGCCCCTACGCTGCATTCGGTCGAAGGAACGATCCAACACACGCGCAGCGACTCCACCAAGGTTTGTCTTGATACGAACGGTCCGCCGGTTGCGGGGGCGAAGGTGATCGGCGGCGATTGCGCCAACGGCGATCCTTGGCACGTGAAAACCTGGGCGCCGTCGTCGCCGCTGACGCGCATCGGATATGGTTGGGTCGCCGATGAGAGCGGCCTGTGCCTGTCGTCTCCCGGCGCACGTCCGGGTCCCGGGGCGGAACTCTACCTGGAGGCTTGCGGTGACGTCACGGATGAGCATGGACTGTTCGACTGGGGAGCCGACGTTCCGACGACTGACCGTCCGACCAATGTGATCCAACTGCTCGTTGCCAATGCTTGCATCATCCCGATCCAGGAGGGCGAACCTGCTGTGATCCAAGTCTGTAACGATCAGACCCAGGACTGGACGCTCGGCCCGATCTCACGGATGGGCAACCCGGTCGAGACGGTTTTTACTTCCAGCGGGGTTTTCACTGCTGCCGAGACGACGACCTATCGGGTCTTTGCCATCGGCGGTGGTGGCGGGGGAGGATTCGATGAAGGGGCTGGCGGCGGCTCCGGCAGGGTCTCCTACAAGGAAGTCACCCTGAATGACGGGGAGACTGTCACGGTCACGGTCGGGGCCGGAGGATACGGCGGCACGTCGTCCGGCAACCAGAAGAACGGTGGCGACGGGGAGGCGACGTCCTTCGGTGCGCATTTGACCGCTGCGGGCGGTGATGGCGGCGGCACGTCAAATGCCGATGGTGGAAATGGCGGCTCCGGAGGCGGTGGCGATCCCCTCCCTGTCAGCGTCGACGGCGGTGCCGGAGGTTCGGCAGGAGGCGCGGGAGGCCATGGCAGCGATAACCAGGGCGGGAGCGGCCAGGGGGGATCGTTCACCGAAAATCTCTGCAAGATCCTGAAGGTTGATCTGACACCGGGTGAGGGCGGCAGCACAGACGATCGCAATGCTGTCGGTGGCGGCGGCGGCGGCGGCATTACGGTCGGTAGCGAAACGACCGCCGCTCTCCCCAATGCCGCGGGAACGGCAAGGGGCGGTGTAGGCTATGGCGCCGGCGGTGCAGGAGGCAATGGCTTCGGGCCGACCAGCGCCCGGTTCGGCGGTGCTGGGGCGTCGGGCTTGCTGATTGTTGAGAGCGGCGGATCCCCGCCTGTCAATTGTCCGTAGCGCTCGACCCCATTGCCTCACATTGACGCGGGCGCGCGGGAGCACTAGCTTCCGCGCGCTTTTTCACATCCCTGACAAGGAGCCGATCCGATGTCCGCCGACCCGTTGAACGCCCTCGCCACGAACGCCCGCGCCTGGCCGTTCGAGGAGGCGCGCAAACTGGTCGAGCGGTACAAGGACGCGCCGCCGGAAAAGGGCTACGTCCTGTTCGAGACCGGCTACGGCCCGTCCGGCCTGCCGCATATCGGTACCTTCGGCGAGGTCGCCCGCACCACCATGGTGCGCCGCGCCTTCGAGATGATGAGCGACATCCCGACCAAGCTCGTCGCCTTCTCCGACGACATGGACGGGCTGCGCAAGGTGCCGACCAACATTCCGAACCAGGAGGCGATGGCCGCGCACCTGCACAAGCCGCTGACCCGCGTCCCGGACCCGTTCGGGACCCATGAGAGCTTCGGTCACCACAACAACGCCCGTCTACGCGGATTCCTGGACAGCTTCGGCTTCGAGTACGATTTCTACTCGGCGACCGAGTGCTACACCACGGGCCGGTTCGACGCCGCACTCCTGCAGGTGCTACGGACCTACGACAAGGTCACCAACGTCGTGCTGCCGACCCTCGGACCGGAACGGCGCGCGACCTACTCGCCGTTCCTGCCGGTCTGCCCGCGCACCGGCCATGTGCTCCAGGTGCCGATCGTCGACCGGGACGTGGAGGCCGGCACCGTCTCCTATGACGATCCGGAGACCGGCGAGCGCATGACCGTCCCGGTGACCGGCGGCCACTGCAAGCTGCAATGGAAGTGCGACTGGGCGATGCGCTGGTATGCGCTCGGTGTCGACTATGAGATGGCCGGCAAGGACCTGATCGACTCGGTCAAGCTGTCTTCGCAGATCACCAGGATTCTCGGCCGCCCGGCGCCGGAGGGCTTCAACTACGAGCTGTTTCTCGACGCCGACGGGCAGAAGATCTCCAAGTCCAAGGGCAACGGCCTGTCGGTGGAGGAATGGCTCACCTACGGCCCGCCGGAGAGCCTGTCGCTGTTCATGTACCAGCAGCCGCGCCGGGCCAAGCGCCTGTATTTCGACGTCATCCCGAAGACCGTCGACGACTACCTTACCTTCCTGTCCAAGTTCCCGGACGAGGACACGGAGAAGCGGATCGAGAATCCGGTCTGGCACATCCACCACGGCCAGCCGCCGGCGCCGGAAAGCTCGGGCCTGACCTTCTCGCTGCTGCTGAATCTGGCCAGCGTCTGCCACGCCGAGGAGAAGAGCGTGGTTTGGGGCTATGTCAGCCGCTACGCGCCGGGGGCGACGCCGGAGGACAATCCGCTGCTGGACACGCTGATCGGCTACGCGGTGCGCTACTATCAGGACTTCGTGCGCCCGGCGAAGGAATACCGCGCGCCGACGGAGCCGGAGCGGGCGGCGCTCGAGGATCTGAAGGCCGTGCTGCAAGGCATGGCCGCCGACAGTTCGGCCGAGGATTTGCAGACCCAGGTTTACGAGGTCGGCAAGCGCCACCCGTTCGAGAATCTGCGAGACTGGTTCAAGGCGCTGTACGAGATCCTGCTGGGCCAGTCCCAGGGTCCGCGCTTCGGCTCCTTCATCGCGCTGTACGGCGTGGAAGAGACGGTGACCCTGCTCGACAAGGCGCTCAAGGGCGAGGACATGGCAGCGTAGGCCTGCCTCTATTTAAACTACCTTCTCCATCGTCATCCCGGACGCTCCCGGACCCGATCCGGGAGCGGGCCGGGACCGTGTTCCTGCGGCCGGCCCTGGGTCCCGGTCTCGCCCCGGGTCAGGCCCGGGCACGATCCGGGATGACGAGAAGGGCCAAAGGCCGACCGGCGGCCCGTCACCAGCAGCGCGAGTCCTGCGTGCGGGCGCCCTGCGGGCAGAGGATCGGCCTGCTGCGCTCGAGCTTGGTGTCCTCGCCCCGCTTCTTGATGCCCTGGTCGATACAGTTGGTGAGACCGCGACGGACGGCCTCGTTCTCCCAGGCCTCGGGCATCCGGCCCTTGTAGGCGAAGGTCGAGAGGTAGCCGCACACGTCCTCGTCGGACAGCGCCGCGATCTCCTCCTGGGGCATCTGGCGGGCCGTGTTCAGGCCGCTGCAGGCGGCGAGCGCGAGCGGCAGGGTGAGCGCCAGGGCGAAGATGCGCGCGGCAGCGCGGGGGGCGGGTCTCATGCGTGACCTTCCAGGCTTCGGGTGTCGGGAGCGGCGGCAGGGTCGACGGCGCGGAGCAGGTAGCCTTCCATAATCTCCCGCCACCGTTCCCAGGCGCGCCGCAGGTCGGCGATGGGCGTCGGCGAGTTGTCGATCCGCAGATCGACGATCGGGAAGGTATAGGCGGGGTCGCAGACGACGAGGGCCGCGGACTGCAGCGGGTCGAGTTCGCCTCCGGCGGCTTCGCCGTCCTCGATCCCCTGGAGAAGCCGGTCGGCCAGCTCGGCCATCGGGTCGGTCTCGAACCCGGCGGCGATGGCGGCGATCACCGCCTCGCTCTTGACCCAGTTGCCGATCACGAAGCCGTCGTCCAGCACCAGACCGTCGGCCGGTTGGGCGCAGCTGCCGCCGGTGAACACGGCCGAGTCCCCGTCTGCGGTCAGGGCGCCGAGCTGGCGCCAGGCGCTGTGCGGGGTCGAGGCGATGATGCCGGACACGGTTTCCGCGGCACCCCGCCCAGCCCGCAGCAGGTCGAGGCCGACCGGACCGAGGCGCGGGTCGGTGCGCGCCTGGGTCACGACCAGGCCGAGGCCGGGGGCGACATGCGGGCAGCGCCCGCCGGCGCCGATCGAGGAGGTGGACAGCGCGGTGCCGAACTGGCCCGTGCGCCGGCACATCCCGCCTACGGTAAACGTCATGGCCGCTCCGTCAGATCCGGCTTCGGGCGCTCAGGCGTCGCCATGGGCGAAGGCCCAGTAAAGCTCCCGAGCCTTCGCGGTGATCGGTCCCGGCTGCAGGTCCCGGTCGACGATCCGAGTGATCGACATGACCTTGCCGTGGTTGCCGCAGGAAAAGATCTCGTCCGCCTCCATCAGTTCCCGCGTGGTGATCACCCGCTCGTGGACGCGATAGCCCGCCTTGGTGAGCAACTTGATCACGCGCTGGCGGGTGATGCCGTTCAGAAAGGTGCCGTTCGGGATCGGCGTATGGACCTCGCCGTCCTTGGCGTAGAACAGGTTGGCGGTGGCCAGTTCGGCGACGTTGCCGATCGGGTCGAGCACCACGCAGTTGTCGTAGCCCGCCTCGTGGGCGGCTTTGAGCGCCCGGCCCGCGTTGGCGTAGAGCGCGGCCGCCTTGGCGTCGACCGGCGCGGCGGTCGGCATCGGCCGGATCTTGTCCGAGATGTTCACGCTGAAACCGGTGTCCTCGGGCAGCGGGCTCTCGTAGATCGTCAGCATGAAGCGGGTGGTGTCCGGATCCGGGTAGATCCACCCGCCATCGGCCCAGAACATCGGCTTGATGTAGAGCGCGGTATCGCCGGAGAACTTCGACACCCCCTCCTTGACCAGTTCGACGATCTCCTCCGGGCGGACCTTGGGGCCGAGCAGCATGTTCCGGGCGCTCTGGCAGGCGCGCTCGCAGTGCCGGTCGACGTCGGGCATCGTGCCCTCGAAATAGCGGGCGCCGTCGAAGATCAGGCTGCCCAGCCAGGTCGACTGGGTGAGCGGGCCCATAACCATGGGGTTCCCTTCGTGCCAGGTTTGATCCTGGTCCACGTAGGTGAAGGCCTTAGGGGGCGTGGCCATCGGAAGCTCCGTCGATGATGTCCTTGATTGCCCCGACCTTAGCCCGCCCGCCGCGGGCTTGCCAACGCGATCCCGGCACCTCTCCGACTTGCTACGGGATTTCGCCGAGGGGGATGTAGTGAATGTTGAGGCTGACCTCTGGTGCCGTGCCGCTGAACGGCAACCAAGTGCACTTGGTCATTCCGATCAGGCCAGTGGTCTGGAAGTCGTCGCGGTCGGACAGCGGCAAGAGGACGCGCTCGCCCTTCGGAATCCGCTCGGCCGGCAGATAGACCATCCCCGACATGTAGACGATGTCGCCTCTGTCAGCGAGCGGCTGCCAGCGCTTTTCGACGAGGGCCGCCGCGTCGGGCTTCAGCATGTCGCGCAGGGCGACCCCTCGCATCGAGTGGGATCCGGTGGCGCTCTGAAAGATCGTTTCCACGTCGCCGCCTGCGATGCGGTAACGGTACGTCCCGGTGTCTCGGTCGTAGTCGATCAGAAAGAAATGCGGCAGGGCCCAGGGAATGTCGATGGGGTCGATATCGGCTCGGCTCGGTACGGGACGGCCATTGCGTTTGGACGCCCAGTACTTGGCCAGTCTGCGCAACTCCGGGTCGGCGATCAGCGACAGTCCGCGGCCATCGGGCGGTGGGTAAATGGCGATGTCTTCAGAAGGGATGGACATTCATGAGTCCTATTGCGTTCGGTGGCTTTGGCGGGCGCCCTTCAAGGTCCCGCCGACGCCAAACCAAACTAGCGAACCATTGTTGCGGAGTCATTGACCGGGCGCGTGCCTGCGTGGACAGTGGCTCGTCCCATAGTCGGCATCCGCAACTTGCATACTGACCTGATGCGCCTCTTCGATCTCGCGATGCCGCTGCTGCGCGGCCTGGACCCGGAAACCGCCCACCGCGCCACCGTGCGGGCGCTCGCTGCCGGATTCGGACCCGTCGACCGGTCGCCGCCGCCGCCCGAACTGGCCCAGACCCTCATGGGCCTGAGATTCCCGCATCCGGTCTGTCTCGCCGCCGGCTTCGACAAGAGTGCCGAATGCTGGCACGCGCTGCTGCGCCTGGGCGTCGGCGCGGTCGAGGTCGGCACGATCACGCCGCGTCCGCAGGCCGGCAATCCGCGCCCCCGCCTGTTCCGCCTCCCGGAGGACGCGGCGGTGATCAACCGCAACGGATTCAACAATGACGGCTTGGACGCCGCCTCGGCCCGGCTGGCTGGGCATGACCGGCGCACCGGGATCCTTGGCATCAATGTCGGCGCGAACAAGGATACGCCCGATCCGGTGGACGACTACGACTACGGCGTGCGGATGCTGGCGCCGCTGGCCGACTACATGACGGTGAACGTCTCCTCGCCGAACACGCCGGGCCTGCGCGATCTCCAGGGAGAGGGCGCGCTCGGGCGCCTGCTCGAGACGGTCATGCGGGCGCGCGAGACCGCCTGCGGCGAGGCGGGTCCGCCGGTCCTGCTGAAGATCGCGCCGGACCTCGCCGAGGGCCAGCTCGAGGCGATCGTCGAGACGGCAGTGCGGTCGGGGGTGGCCGGTCTGATCGTCTCCAACACCACCGTCACCCGTCCCGAGTCGCTGCGCTCGCCGGCCCGGTCGGAGACCGGTGGCCTGTCCGGGCGACCGCTGTTCGCGCCCTCCACCCGGATCCTCGCCCAGGCCCGTCTTCTGGCCGGCGACCGGCTGGTTCTGGTCGGTGTCGGGGGGGTGGAGAGCGGCGAGACCGCCTATGCGAAGATCCGGGCCGGGGCCTCGCTCGTGCAGCTTTACTCGGCCCTGGTGTATAACGGACCCGGGCTGTTCCGCCGGATCCGCGACGATCTGGCGGCCCGCCTCAGGGCCGATGGACACGCGACCATCGGCGAGGCGGTCGGGGTCGATGCGGCGGCGTTGGCCGAGGGTTGAATGCCGCTGGGACGGTGCGGACAGATGGGCGGATACATGGGCGGATCCAGGGATAGACGGGGGAGCGGGTCATTATCGGTCACGTCCTGATCGCCCTGGTCTATCTCGGTGCCGTCGGCGCGGCCGCCTGGGCGGCCGAGACCTATGCCCTGGCCTCCGGTCCCGTGGTCTTCGTACTGCTGGCCGGCATCGCACTCTCCCTGCATGTCGCCGTCGCCAGCCGCCTGAAGGCCGGGCTGACCGAACGCCGCCTCCGCGAGGTGGTGCGCCGGGTCGCGCTGCTGCAGGAGGAGACGGACATCGCCCGCTCGGAGGTCGAGGCCCTGCGGGCCCGCATGGACGACCTGCCCGATGCCGAGCGGCTGTCCGGCGAACTCAAGGTCCTGCAGGGTCTGCTGAAGCAACTGGCCGAGCGCAAGGAGCAGGCCGGGGGAGCCACCGCCGCGATCGCGCCGCCCGGAAAGACCGCAGAGGTGACGGGTGCGCGGCGGGGCGGTGCCGTGGTCACCATGGATGGAGAGGAACTGCTGGCGGCGATCGAGGAGGCGCTGCGCGAAGAGACGGTCGAGCTCTATCTGCAGCCGGTGGTCAGCCTGCCGCAGCGAAAGCGCCGCTTCTACGAGTGCTTCTCCCGCATCGTCCTGCCGAACGGCTCGGTCATCACCCCGGAGCAGTACATCCCCGTGGCCGAGCAGGCCGGACTGGTGGCGGCGATCGATAACCTCTTGCTGGTCCGCTGCGTCCAGCTCGTCCGCCGCGCCCGGCGGGACCATCTGGATGTCGGTTTCTTCTGCAACATCTCCAACGCGTCTCTGACCGACGTCGATTTCTTCCAGGATTTCATCACCTTCATGGCGGAGAACCGGCAACTCGCGGAGACGCTGGTGTTCGAGTTCGACCATTCGAGCGTTTCCTCGGAGGACTACATCACCCGGATGAACCTGCAGCGCCTGCGCGGCGTTGGGTACCGGTTCTCGCTGGATCAGGTGCACGATCTGGATCTCGATCTGGAGGACCTGGCGCGTCAGGGATTCCGTTACGTGAAGGTCAACGCCCATCTCCTGCACGAGATGGCGCGCGGCGAGGATCCGGTGCTCGACATGCGCTCGTTCAAGGGCGCGCTCGACCGCAATGCCATGGACCTGATCGTCGAGAAGATCGAGAGCGAGGACATGCTGCTCGACCTGCTGGAACTGAAGGTCGATTTCGGGCAGGGATATCTCTTCGGCGAGCCGCGCCCGCTGGTCGACAAGCAGTAGCCGTCACAACCGAGAGAACCCGACATGTCCGACAATGCGGCCGGACCCGGTACCGGGGTGCTGAACGAAGGCGTGGCCGCGTTGGCCGAGCGCTACGACGGCTGGATCCTGGACGTCTGGGGTACGATCTATGACGGCGGCGCGGTCTTCGACGGCGCGCGTGCCGTGCTCGAAGCCTTGGCGGAGCGGGGGATTCCGGTCGCCATCATGTCGAACTCACCGCGTCAGGCGGCGGTGGTGGAGGACCGTCTGAGCGGTCTCGGGCTGTCGGCGGATCTCTACTCGGTCGTCATCACGTCGGGGGGCGAGACCCGGCGCCACCTGGTCGACGGTCTCGACGCCTTCCACGCCGGGCTCGGCGACCGGGTCCACACCTTCGCCCCGGACCGGTTCGGGGACATCCTCCCCGGGACGCGCTTCATCCTGGTTGAGGATCTGTCCGATGCGGACTGGATCCTGAATGCCGGCCCGGCCGGCGACTTCGATCAGGTGGACCTCTACGAGGACCGGTTGGCGGCCGCCGCCGCGCTCGGCCTGCCGATGATCTGCGCCAATCCCGATCTCGCGGTCTACGACCAGGGCCGCCTCAAGATCCATGCGGGGGCGCTTGCCGCGCGCTACGAGGCCCTGGGCGGCCGGGTGCGCTACCACGGCAAGCCCCATGCCCCGGTCTTCCTGCGGGCCGCCGAGCTGCTTGGACTGCCGCGCGATCGGTTGATCATGGTGGGAGACAACCGGGACACGGACATCGCCGGCGCCGAGGCGTCGGGCATGGAGTCGCTGCTGCTGGCCGACGGGATACATCATGAAAGGCTGCTGAGTAGCGGCAGCCTCGACAGCGCGGCGCTGAAGGCTTTCCTGGCGGAACCGGGGGCGACGCCGACCCATGTGGCGGCGCGCCTCTCCTGGTAGGCCCAGCCGAGCGCCTCTAGGCCCACCCGACCCCGCGATCTTGACGGGACCCGGTCAGTCCTTGCCGGCCGCTCTCTTCTGTTCGGAGTGGAACCGATCGAGGGTGGCGTCGAGGAGACCGGGGAAGGCGGCTTGCGGGCCTTGCGCCAGGCCGGGCTGTCCGTTGGGGGACGCCTCCAACTGTTCGGCCGCATGGCGATAGTAGGTCAGCAGAAACACCCGCAGAGCCGACGACATGGACGAGTCGACCCGCCGCTTTTCAACAGCCGTGCACAACTCGTCGAGGGCGACTTCCTCGCGGCGGCAGACTTCGGTAAGCCCATCCCAAACCTGTTCTTCCAGGCTGACGCTGGTCCTGCGGGAGCCAAGCGTAACGTTTCTGCGTTGCCGGTTCCGGCTCAACTCCCTCGTCACGTCCTCTGTCTCTTTCTGGTCACGGAAAATGATGCCTGACGCTGATGGCGTCCCTCGACCGGGCCTCCTTTGCCCACATCCGACACGGTGATGCATACAATACTGCACACGGGAGCATGCAAGCCGCACACGATTGCATGGTGCCACCAACGGTGCAATCCGTATTTTGAATTACGCGGGATAAGGGTTGTCGGCGGCGCGTCCAGGGGCCTCTCGGGCAGCATTCCCCGGGACCGATGCTGACGGCCATCGTCCAGCGCCTGCGAGCGGTCCCCGCGCCGCGCTTGCCGATTGAGAGGGACTCGCGTATTTTCTCAACAGGTTGAATTTCATGAAAACTTGCCGACTGGCCGGACGGCGAAGAGGCGGGGCAGAACAGTGGGACACGCCAATGGCCGGTGACGTAGAGGCGCAACTGGATAAGGTGGGATGGCAGCTCCTGCGAGTTCTGCAGGAGGATGCGCGCCTGTCCTACAGCGAGCTCGGCCGCCGCGTCGGCTTGTCGTCGCCGGCGATCGCCGAACGGGTCCGGCGCATGGAGGATACCGGGGTCATCACCGGCTACCGCGCCATGGTCGATCCGTCGAAGCTCGGCTATCCGACCACCGCTTTCGTGCATCTCAAGACGATTGGCGAGAATCACGGCCGGATCGCAACGGTGGCCCACACCCTCTCGGAGGTGCAGGAGTGCCACCACATCACCGGGCAGGACAGTTACATGATCAAGGTCATCGTCTCCTCGATGACCCATCTGGAGCATGTGATCGCCCAGCTTCGCACCTACGGCGAGACCACCACGTCGATCGTGCTCTCCTCGCCGGTGAAGTCGAAGATGGTGCTGGCCGGACCCAGCGTGCGGACCGGCCCCATGCTGCCGCCGATGGCGTACGAGCAGACCGGCTGAAACCTGTCCGCGTGACCGCGACGGCGCTTGACGCATCCCGCCGCCTCACGTATATCCCGCGCCTCGCGTCGCCTTAAGGGGGGCGACGCTGCTGTTTTACGTCGGCCGATCGCCACCGGGACGTTTCCGAGGCGGGGCCAGGAAAGAAATCGAGGAACGTGTCATGGCCCGTCGCTGCGATCTTACTGGCAAGGGTGTGCTGACCGGCAACAACGTCAGCCACGCGAACAACCGCACCCGTCGCCGGTTCCTGCCGAACATCCAGGAAACCTCTCTGCTCTCCGACGCGCTGGGCGAGATGGTGCGTCTCAAGCTGTCGACCGGTGCGCTGCGCACGGTCGAGCATCGGGGCGGCCTCGACGCCTTCCTCAAGAAGGCCCGGGCCTCCGAACTGTCGCTGGAAGCACGCCGTCTGAAGAAGCGCATTCTGGCCGCCGAGGCGAAGGCCGCCGCCTGATTCCATTGCGATTCGCCGCCTAGCGCGCCCGCCTGAAAAGGCGGGCGTTTTCGTGTGCGGTCGCCTCGACGCGGCGCCGGCGCTATGCTTCCCGCCATGCCGTCGCCGACTGCAGAGCCGTCCGTCCGCCGAGCCGAGAGTGCACCGATGAAGACCGATCCCGCTTTTCCGAACCTGTTCGTCGTCGATCATCCCCTGGTTCAGCACAAGCTGACCATCATGCGGGAGAAGGAAACCTCGACCTCCAAGTTCCGCGTGCTTTTGAAGGAGATCGCGCTGTTCCTCGGCTACGAGGTGACACGGACCCTGGAGACCAGCACCCGGGAGATCGAGACCCCGGTCGCCACTATGTCGGCGCCCACCCTGGCCGAACCGCGGGTGGTGATGGTCGGCGTGTTGCGGGCCGGCCTCGGCATGGTGGACGGGCTACGCGAACTTCTGCCGACCGCCTATGAGGGGCATGTCGGTTTGTACCGCGATCCCAAGACCCACGAGCCGGTCGAGTATCTGGTGAAACTGCCGGCGGCCGAGGAGCGGGTCTTTGTGTTGGTCGATCCGATGCTGGCGACCGGCAACTCGGCCAGCCATGCGGCGGACGTGCTGAACAAGCACGGCGTGCCGGACAGCCGCATCCGCTTCATGGCGCTGGTCGCCGCCCCCGAGGGGGTGCGCCGGTTCCACCAGGACCATCCGGACGTGCCGATCTACGTCGCTGCGCTGGACGAAAGGCTGAACGAGAAGGCCTATATCGTTCCGGGCCTGGGAGACGCGGGCGACCGGCTGTTCGGCACCACGGAGTGACGGCCGGCGGTCAGACCAGGCCGCCGTTCACATGGATGAGCTGGCCGGTGACGTAGCCGGCCTCGGGCGACAGCAGGAACACGATCACCGCCGCCACCTCTTCCGAAGACCCGAGCCGACCCATGGGGATCTGGACCGCGACCTGAGCGGCGGCTTCGGGCGTGACGGCGCGATTCGTCCCGGCGTCCTTCTGGATGAAGCCGGGCACCACGGCGTTCGCGGTCACCCCGTCCGCCGCCAGTTCGAAGGCGAGGGACCGGACATGGGTCTCGAGCGCCGCCTTGGCCGCGGCGGTGGCGGGGAAGGTCATGACCCCCGGCCGGTAGACATGCGGCCCGAAGGCGGACACGGCGACCACCCGCCCGCAGGGGCGGGCCCGCAGATGCGGCGCGGCTGCCTGGGCCATCAGGGCGAAGCCTCGGGCGATGGCGTCGACCGGCGCTTCCAACTCCTCCATCGACAACTCGAGCAGCGGCACCTTGCGCGCCCAGCCCGCGTTGGCGACCAGGGCGTCGAGCCCGCCGAACGCCTCGGCGGCGGTGCGGACCAGCGCGGCCGGCAGGGAAGGGTCGCCCAGATCGCCTAGCATGGTCTCGACCACCGATCCGGCGGCGCGGACCTCGTCCGCCACCGCCGCCAGCCTGTCGCCGTTCCCGCGGGTGTGCAGCAGCAGCGCGGTCCCGGGAGCGGCCAGACGCCGTGCGGTGGCCGCGCCGATTCCGGAGGCGGCGCCGGTGATCAGGACCCGGCGGGTGGTCTCGGTCATCAAGGGATCCTTTCGTCAGCCGAAAGCATAGGCGTCCATGGCGAGCACGGAGAAGGTGGTGCTTGTGTGCAACCGTCTGCCTTTTCCCCCACCGCCGGCGCCGAGCGCGGCGAAGATCGGCAGGAAGTGCTCTTCGGTCGGATGATTGCGCACCGCTTCGGGTGCCCGGCTCCGATAGTGCAGAAGATCGTCGGTCCGGCCCTCCTCGATCGCCGCCGCCGTCCAGTCGACGAAGCGCGCGACCCAGTCCGGGGCGTCGAGCGGGGCGGTCTCGCCGCGCCGCAGTTCTCCGAGGTTATGGGTGAAGGCGCCGGAGCCGAGGATCAGCACGTCGTCCTCGCGCAGCGGGGCCAGCGCCTCCCCGAGGCGGCGGTGGTGGTCCGGACCGGCCTCGGGGTCGATGGAAATGGCGACGACGGGGATGTCGGCGTCCGGATACATCAGCATCAGCGGGACCCAGGTCCCGTGATCGAAGCCCCAGTTCTCGTCGCCCTCCGCCTCCAGGCCTGCGTTGCGCAGGCGGGCGACGACATCGGCGGCGAGATCCGGTTCCCCCGGCGCGTCGTAGCGCATCTCGTACAGCGCCTGGGGGAAGCCGTAGAAGTCGTGAATCACGCGGGGCCGTGCGGCGGTGTTCACCCGGACGCCCCCGGTCTCGTAATGGGCGCTGACGACGATGATGGCGCGGGGGCGGCCCAAACTCTTGCCGAGGCCTGACAGGAAGTCGCGGGCCGGCACATCGTTCAGGACGAGGGTGGGGGATCCGTGGCTGACGAAGATCGCGGGGAGCGGTGTCATGGTTCTTTACCTCCTAACGAAAAGGGGCCCGGCCGTCGAGCGGTCGGACCCCGGATCACGTGACCGGCCTGTCGGCCGCCCGTGTTGTGCCGCCCGTGTTGGGCCGCCCGGGTCAGGCCGCGCCGGGCCGCAAGGCGGCGGGGACCGGAAGCTTCAGGGCAAAGGCGCCGTTGCCGAGCCCGGCCTGCACGAAGAGCAGCGCCGTCCACATGGCCGGGAACTCCCAGCCGCCGCCCTGACTGCTGAACAGCCACCCGTTGCCGGCGTGCTGAACGAGGGCGCCGATCATCACCGGGACGAGCAGCAGGGCGATCAGGCGCGTGTAGACGCCGGCGATCAGGGCGAGTCCGCCGCCGAGTTCGGCCAGAATGACCAGGTAGGCGAAGAATCCCGGATAGCCGATGCTCTCGAAGAACGAGACCGTGCCCGGGATGGTGAACACGAAGATCTTCAGGCCGGCATGGGCCAGAAAGGCGATGCCGAGGGTCACGCGCAGGATGAGCGCGGCATAGGGGGCGGTGCGGGTGTCGATGCCGGTCGGATCGGTCATGGTGTCCTCCATCTCTGGTCTGGGCCCCGGATTTCCGTCGGGCCGCCGATGCGTTTCGTTGACCAGAGATACGGTTTTCATCAGAAGAAATAATTGATGAATAATGAAAATTATTGTCTCATAAATGTAGACAATGGATCGGTTTGCCCATATCGCGACCTTCGTCGCCGTCGCCGATGCGGAGAGTTTCTCCGCTGCCGCCGACCGGCTTGGCCTGTCGCGGGCCATGGCCAGCAAGCACGTCCAGGCGCTGGAGGACCGGCTCGGGGTCAAGCTGCTTGAGCGGACCACGCGGCGGGTGCGGCTGACGGATGCCGGGCGGCGGTACCTGGAGCGCGCCCGGCGTCTGCTGCAGGACCTGGAACTCGCGGATACCGAGGCACGGGGCGAGCGGCTGGCACCTGCGGGACTGCTCCGCGTGAACGGGCCGGTTTCGTTCTCGCGGACCCACCTGGCGGCGGCGGTCGCACCGTTTCTCGGCACCTATCCCGAGCTTTCCGTGGACCTGACGGTGAACGACCGGATGGTCGACCTGCTCGAGGAGGGGTACGACGTTGCCGTGCGGATCGGCAGGCTCAGCGATTCCTCGCTGGTTGCCCGGCGGTTGGCGCCGGTGGCGCTTCATCTCGCGGCCTCGCCCGGCTATCTGGCGCGACGAGGCATTCCGGCGCACCCGTCCGATCTGGTTGATCATGCCTGTCTTGCCTACGCCTATTCGAGCGAGGGCCTCGTTTGGCGACTGACCGACGCGTCGGGAACCGTGGTCCCGGTCCGGCCGCGGGGGCCGATGTCGGCCAATAACGGCGAGATCCTGACCGAGGCGGCTGTGGCCGGAGCCGGGATCGTGCAGCAGCCGGACTTCGTCCTCGGCCCGCATTTCGCCGCCGGCACCCTGGTGCGGCTGCTGCCCGACTGGCGCGCCCCGGACCTGGCGGTCCATGCCGTCCACCACCAGAGCCGGCATGTCTCCGCCAAGATCCGGGTCTTCATCGACTACCTGGCCGAGATCTGGCGCAGTCCGCCGTGGCGGATCGATGCCGGCTAGCCGATTGCGTCTGTCGGCGCGTGCATTCAGGCGTGACCGGCGTCCGATGAGAGCAGGGAGGCGCTGATGCCGATCTTGGCCAGCGCCTTCTCCCATTTGTCATCCATGGACGCTCCGAAGACCAGATCGGCATCGCTGTCCACGGAAAGCCAAGCGTTCTCCTGCAATTCGCCGTCGAGCTGGCCCGGCCCCCATCCGGCGTAGCCGAGCGCCAGCATCGCTTTCTCAGGGCCGACGCCGAGCGCAATGTCCCGCAGGATGTCGACCGTTGCGGTCAGCGCCAGGTTCTCGTCGAGCGGCATGCTGTCGTCGCTGAGGTAGTCGGCGCTGTGCAGGACGAAACCGCGGCCGGTTTCCACGGGGCCGCCGAAATGGACTGCCGGAAACCGGGCCGGGTCTACCGGCGGGCGCTTCAGGTCCAGTTCCTCCAGCAGGTCGGCGAACTTGATCGATCCGACCAGCCGGTTGAGCACAAGCCCCATCGCCCCCTCGTCGTTGTGGACGCACATATAGATGACGGTGCGCGTGAACCTCGGATCGCGCATCGACGGCATGGCGATCAGCAACTGTCCGCTGAGATAGCCCTCGGCGCCGTCGTCCATTGCGCCGGTCCGCAGCTTGTCATCGCGAGAGACGTCGTCCGGGTCCATGCTCTTCCTCCAAGCCGCGCGACGATTGGTCCCGCGGTTGTGACGTTACCCGCCGCTAAGGCCTATTATATTGGGGTGAGCTTGAGAGTTCAAAAGTCAGGGGACGGCAAAGTGAGCAGGACGCAGACGCGATGACGCTTCACGCCGCCCTCGTTCTTCTCGCCGGGGCCGTCATGTCCGCCGTTGCCGGCGGATCCGCCTTGGCCAAGCCGGCCTCGGACTGGGTGAGCACCGAGTTCGCGGATGTGCGGCTCATTGCCGCCGTTGCCGGAACGGAAGGCCGGGAGACGGTGCCGCTCGGGCTCGAATTCCGTCTGGCCGAGGGCTGGAAGGTCTATTGGCGCTCCGCCGGAGACGCCGGGTATCCGCCCCAGGTCGACTGGTCCGGCTCTGACAATCTGGCAGCAACGGAGACCCAGTATCCGGTGCCGCACCGGTTCTCCCTCTTCGGTCTGGAGACCTTCGGCTACGAGGAGCAGGTGGTCTATCCGATCACCGCGCGTCTGGCGGAGAGGGGCGGCGCGCTGAGGGTGGACGCCGCCGTCAATGCGCTGGCCTGCAGCGAGATCTGCGTGCCGCTGGAAGCGTCCCTTGCCCTCGACCTGCCGGCCGGGCCGGCGACGCCGACGGCCTATGCGCAGCTCCTGAGCCGTTGGACGGCACAGGTGCCGCGCGATCTTCCGGGGGTCGGCCTGGACGTGGCGACGGCGCGGGCCGAAGGCGATCCGGCCAATCCGACCCTGGTGCTGACGGTCGCCTCGGCGGCCCCGCTCGGCGACCTGGATGTCTTCCCAGAAGGACCGGACGGCCTCTCTTTCGGAAAGCCGGAGATCACCCTGTCGGACGGTGCGACGGCGGCGACCGTGCGGGTGCCGGTCGGCACGCGGGGCGACGCCCGGCTCGACGGTGCCGACCTGCGGCTGACCCTGGTCGACGGCGATCGGTTC
Organism: Thalassobaculum sp.; assembly: GCA_048983575.1. Taxonomy (GTDB): domain Bacteria; phylum Pseudomonadota; class Alphaproteobacteria; order Thalassobaculales; family Thalassobaculaceae; genus Thalassobaculum. Next base: position 123,382 of record JBLZTD010000002.1, read on the forward strand.
GTCGAGCGCCCGGTCTCCCTCGTCACCGGCAGTGCGGCAGCGGCCGGCGGTGCTGACGGTCTGCTGGTCGTGCTCGGCTTCGCGCTGCTCGGCGGGCTGATCCTGAATCTGATGCCCTGCGTGCTTCCTGTGCTGTCGATCAAGCTGGTCTCGGTTCTGGAATACGGCGGCGCCGAGCGTGGGGCGATCCGGCGCGGCTTCCTGGCGACGGCGGCCGGTATCGTTGTCTCGTTCCTGGTGCTTGCCGGTGTCCTTGCCGGGCTCAAGTCCGCCGGCGTCGCGGTTGGTTGGGGCATCCAGTTCCAGCAGCCGTTGTTCCTGGCCGCCATGGCGACGGTGGTCCTGCTGTTCGCCGCGAATCTCTGGGGCTGGTTCGAGGTCGCCCTGCCGCGTGCCCTGGCGGATTTCGGTGGCCGCCTGCCCGCGGAGAGCGTTTCGGCGGGGGGATTTCAGGCTCGCGGCAAGGGCTTGGCCGGCCATTTCATGACCGGGGCGTTTGCCGCCCTGCTGGCGACCCCGTGTTCCGCGCCGTTCCTGGGGACGGCGGTCGGCTTCGCGCTGGCGCGCGGCTGGGAACAGATCTTCGCCGTCTTCGCCGTGATGGGGGTCGGACTGGCGTTGCCGTACCTCGCCGTCGCCGCGATGCCCGCGATCGCGAGGGCCCTGCCGCGACCGGGGCGCTGGATGATCACCTTCAAGCGGGTTCTGGCGTTGGCTCTTCTGGCGACCGGCGTGTGGCTGCTCACCGTTATGGCGGCGCAGATCGGTCTGCCGGCCACGCTGGCGCTGGCTGCCCTGTTCACGGTCGGGGCGGCGGTGCTTGCCCTGCTCCACCGTTGGCGGCGGCCGGGCGCGGGGCTCGCCGGGGTCACCCTGTTCGTGGCGTCACTGGCGGTCGTCGGCGTCTTTCCGCAGGGGCAACCGGGGGTGCCGTCGCTACCGGCCGAGGCCAGGGTCGCCGACGCCGTGTCTTGGCAGAGCTTCGACCGGGCGGCGATCGACCGGATGGTGGCGGACGGCTCTGTGATCCTGGTCGACGTGACCGCCGACTGGTGCATCACCTGCAAGGTGAACAAGCGTCTCGTCCTGGAGGCGGATCCGGTCGCCGCCGTTCTGGCGGGCGGCGACGTGACGGCGATGAAGGCCGACTGGACCAATCCCGATCCGGCGATCTCGACGTATCTCGCGTCCTTCGGCCGCTACGGCATTCCCTTCAACGCCGTATATGGCCCGTCGGCGCCGGAGGGTATCGCCCTGCCGGAACTGCTGACGTCCGAGGCGGTGATGGACGCGATAGGCCGGGCCGGCGCGTCCGAGCAAACGGCCGGCTTGGACTCGCGCTAGAACCGGCCTATTTAGGGTCCCATCAGTTCGCAACGGGCCGGCGCCGACCGGCCCGATTCCTCACAGGGAGAGACGGTTATGACCATCAAGGTTGGCGACAAGCTTCCGGACGTCGGGTTGCAGCACAAGACGGACGAGGGGATCGACACGCTGGACAACGCGGCGCTGTTCGCCGGAAAGAAGGTTGTTCTGTTCGCCGTTCCGGGCGCCTTCACCCCGACCTGTTCGGCCCAGCACGTGCCGAGCTTCGTGAAGAACGCGGAGGCCCTGAAGGCGAAGGGTGTGGACACGGTCGCCTGCGTCTCCGTGAACGACCCGTTCGTCATGGGCGTCTGGGGCAAGGATCAGGCGTCGGACGGCAAGGTGATGATGCTGGCCGACGGCTCGGCGAAGTTCGCCAAGGCGATCGGCCTGGAACTGGACCTGGTCGAGCGCGGTCTCGGCGTGCGGTCCCAGCGCTATGCGATGGTGGTGGAAGACGGCACCGTCACCCAGCTCTTCGTCGAGGAGCCGGGCGCCTACGACGTGTCCAGCGCCGAGAACGTGCTGGCCCATCTCTGACCGGGCAATCCGGTCGGCAAACGCGGGGGCGGCCTTCGGGCCGCCCTTTGTCGTTCAGACGATCCCTTTCTCGCGATACGGCCGATTGGCCGGTATCCGGTCCCAGGCGAAGCAGGACAGGTCGAGGCTTTCGTAGCGCCCGCCGAGGATCAGCTCGCTTACCGCGCGTCCGGTTGCCGGGGCATGCATGATTCCATGGCCGGAGAACCCGGTCGCCAAAATCACGTTGGCCAGGCCGTCCGACCACGGTCCGATGATCGGCGAATAGTCCAGGATGCTGCGGGCGTAGTGGCCGCGCCAGGAGCGCACGAGTCTCAGCCGCTCCATCTTCGGCACCCGGCGGGCCAGCGCCGGCCAGACCACGCTTTCGAACCGGTCCGGGTCCAGTTCGAAGTTCCATCCTGCCGGTTGCGACCAGTCCGGAATGCCGCCGACATAGCCATCGCCCTCGGGACGGATGGCCAGATCGGTCTCGCTCTTCAGAAAGGGCAGGGGCTCGATCTCCGCCTCCGCCTTGAACACGTAGCTTTCCCGCGACATCGGCTCGACCGGCAGATCGAGGCCGATGAACGCCGCCACGTCGCGGGACCAGGCGCCGCAGGCCAGCACGTATGTCTCCGCCTCGACCGTCCCGCCGTCGGACAGTCTGACCGGACCCGCCTTGCGGCCGGTGGCGTCCCAACCGGCGATCTCGCCCTTCACGTAGTCGACGCCCAGTGCGCGCGCCTTCGCCCGGAACCCCATCAAGGCGGAATACGGATCGATCCAGGCGTCGTTCGGCGAATAGACGGCGAGATCCACGTCGTCGACGGCGACGGAGGGGAACAGCGCCTGCACGCCGGCCGGGTCGAGCAGGTCGGCCTCGACCCCATGGGCGACCTGAAACGCGTGGTTCTCCTCCATCTGCTTCGCGCCGCCGTTGTCGGACAGGAACAGGTAGCCCTGGCGGCGGAACGCGATTTCGGCCGGGGTCCCGTCGACCGCCATGCGTTCGGCGAAGCCGGCATAGAAGTCGCGGCCGTAGCGAGCCATGGCGATGTTCTCCGGCAGGCTGAACAGCAGCCGGATGCCGCCATTGGCCCGCGGCGTGGCGGCGAATTCGTAGGTGGGGTCGCGTTCGATCACCACCACGCGCCCCGCCCGGCCGCTTTCCGCCAGGTGCCAGGCGATGCTGGAGCCGATGATCCCGCCGCCCAGAACGGCAATATCCGCGCGCATCGCTAGTTCTCCTTCTCGCCTTGGTCCGGGCGGCTCAGCAGTTCCAGAACTCCCTCGATGTCCGACAAGGTCCCGTCCGGTGCCCTTAGCGTGCCCAAGGGGGAGACGCTGCGTAGGACAGATTGGAAGCGGGCGCGGAAGGGATAATCATCGGCGGCGAAATCGTGAGGGTCCCGCTTGGTCAGGCGGTTCAGGTGGAAGACATGACCGACCTCGAGGGCTTCCAGGGCGTCGCCGTACCAGTCGAGATTCCCGGCGTCCATGTGCTGGAAAGACAGGAAGTTGGCGGCGACGTCGATCGGGCCCGCAATGCGGTCCAGACGCCAGGGCGCGACGAGATTGATTCGGGCCTGCGGATCCACGTCCTGGTCGCTCAGCAGGCAGAGGTTCACCCGCTCGCCGAAATACTCCTCGAGGTAGCGGGCCTGGACGATCAGGTTGAACGGCAGATCGGTCAGGAACAGCCGCGTGTCCGGCATGAACAACGCGCAGTCGCGGATGAACTTTCCGTGCCCTCCGCCGATCTCAAGGATGGAGTCCGGCGCGCGGCCCAGCGCCGCCGCGAGCCTGGGCGCCCGCCAACTGACCCGGGTGGACTGACTGGAGACACGGATTGGCGGCGTGGCGGACGGCAGGTCGAGATAGACACCGCCGATCCCGGCGGGCTCGTTCAGCAGGGCCGCCCAGGCGGTCTCGTAGCGTTCGAAATGGAAGCGGGCGTTCGCCGTCTCGGTCCTGATCCAGTCCAGGATCGATCGCTGCGCTTCCCGGACAGCCTCGGGGTCTTTCTCGATCTCGGGCGCCGGATCCTCGCGCGTCGGCTTCGTCCTCAGGAAGTCGTTCGACATCTCGAAGCCGATGCCGCCATAGGCGAAGTCCGCGAACCGACGCAGCCGATCCCGGTCGAGCGCGAACTGGTACTTCTTGTTCTCGCCCCCCGCCGGTCGCCAGCCCAGATGATGGTGCGCGGCGGCTTCGTCCAGGAGCGCTTCATGCATCGCGACAAGTGTGTCGATCCGCGAGTCTGACAACGGCTGCAGAGTGGCGTAGCCCTTGTGGATCTCGTCGGCCGTGGCCAGGTCCGGCATCTCGGTCGCGCCCTCTGTCGATGTCACCGGTTTCTCATGGTCTCAGAGTAGCGGCATCGGACGGACGGGGGATAGACTTGGTGCCGTTGCCGGCCATTTGCGCATTGCCTTTGGCGCGGCGGAACGGCAAACCTGGGCTCCTCTGCAAATACGTCACCGCCAATCCGCCCCGGAGCATTCATGAGCACCGCCGTCACCCGCGACAACGAACCCGCCATCGACCAGGAAGAGATCGTCGATGGCATCCTCGAGTGGGTCGAGATGGAGACCCCGACCTACGACGCGGTGCGCCTGAACAAGCTGGCCGACAAGATCCAGACCCAGTGGGAGGGCACCGGCTGCGCGGTCGAGCGGGTCGCGGGCACCGAGGGTTTCGGCGATCATCTCATCGTGCGCACCCCGGACTGGACGGAAGAAGGTCCCAGCATCCTCGTGCTGAGCCATATGGACACCGTCCATCCGGTCGGCACCAAGGACGACAGCAACAGGATCCGCCGGGAAGGCGACAGCCTCTACGGCCCCGGCATCTACGACATGAAGGCCGGCGCCTATCTGCCCTACTACGCCTATCGCCACCTCCGCCGGATGGGCGCGGGCACGGCGCTGCCGGTCACGTTCCTGTTCGTCTCCGAGGAGGAGGTCGGCAGTCCCACCAGCCGCGCGGTGATCGAGGCCGAGGCGAAGAAGGCGAAATACGTCCTGGTCACAGAGCCGGCCCGCGACGGCGGCAAGCTGGTCACCGCGCGCAAGGGGGTCGGCCGTTTCGAGATGACCATCACCGGCGTCCCGGCCCATTCCGGCGCCAAGCACGAGGACGGCCGCAGTGCCGTCAAGGAGCTGGCGCACCACATCCTGGAGATCGAGGGCTTCACCGATTACGCCCGCGGGGTCACCACCAATGTCGGCCTGGTGAGCGCCGGGACCGGCGTGAACGTGGTGCCGCGGGTGGCCAAGGCCGAGATCGACCTGCGGGTCGTCACCGCCGCCGACGGAGAGGAACTCAGCGCCAAGATTCTCGACCGCAGGCCGCGCGATCCCGACGTCACCATCGAGATCACCGGCGGCATGAACCGCCCACCCTACGAGCTCAACGACGCCAATTGGGGACTGTTCGAGCTGGCGAAGGACCTGGTGGCCGAGACCGGGCTGGTGCTGGAGAGCACCGAGCTCACCGGCGGCGGCTCCGACGGCAACTTCACCTCCTCGGTCGGCGTGCCGACCCTCGACGGTCTGGGCGCCGACGGCGAGGGCGCGCATACTCTGAACGAACAGGTCTATATCTCCTCGCTCGTGCCGCGGGCGAAAATGTGGGTCCGGCTGCTGGAAGGGCTGACATGACGGTCCGTTTCGCCGAACGCGGCACCGCGCGGGAGATCGAGGAGGGCAGCGCGCTCGCGCCGAAATTCGGGCCGGACGGGCTGATCCCCGCCGTCGCCGCCGATGCGGAGAGCGGCAAGGTCCTGATGATGGCCTGGATGGACGCCACGGCGCTGGCCGCCACGATCGAGACCGGCGAGGCGCACTACTATTCTCGTTCCCGCAAGGCCATGTGGCGCAAGGGCGAGAGCAGCGGCCATGTGCAGCGGGTAAAGGAGGTCCGGCTCGACTGCGACCAGGACACCGTTCTGCTGCTGGTCGAACAGGTCGGTCCCGGCGCCTGCCATGTGGGCTATGAGACCTGCTTCTACCGCAAGGTGGTGACGTCCGGCGACGGCGCGACGCTGCAGGTCACCGGCGACAAGGCCTACGACCCCCACGCGGTCTACGGCGAGCATTGATGGCGGAGCGCGTCGCGCTTGTGCTGCCGGCGGTGGACCGGCCCGACGCGGCGACCCCAACTCCGCTCGGCCGGCTGACGGTTCCCGGACGGGCGATCCCGGAGAAGACCGTCTCGGTCGATCCGGACGAGATCAGCCGGTTGCGCGATGCCGCCCGGGACGTGGCGGGACGGGCGCATGCGCCCTATTCGCGGTTCCGGGTCGGCGCGGCGCTGGTGATGGCCGACGATCCGGAGCGCCGGGTGATCGTCGGCGCCAATGTCGAGAACGCCAGCTACGGCGGCACGATCTGCGCCGAGCGCACGGCCCTCACGCAGGCGGCCTCGCTCGGGTTCCGGAAACTGGAACTGCTGGTGGTGAGTTGCGTGGCGACGCTGGACGCGCCGCTGGCCGACCGGTCCCCCTGCGGCATCTGCCGACAGGTGATCCACGAGTTCGGGTCGCGGGATCCGGAGACCCTGGTCATCGTCGATGGCGGAGGGAGGGGAGCGCTGGGCGACGTCCTCGACCTCGACCGACTGCTGCCCTACGGGTTCGTCCTGGAGCAAACCTGACGCGCACCCGCCATCGCGACGGGGCGTTTGCGACGGCGGACATGGCGGGACTGCCGCCCCGCCGCCGGTCACACCGGTGACAGGATCACACCAGCTGCTGACGGACCAGCCCGGAGGCCTTGGAGAAGTCCATGCGGCCCGGATAGCGCTGCTTCAGGGTCGACATGATCCTGCCCATGTCCTTCAGATCGGACGCACCGATTTCCTTTATGGTGCTGTCGATCGTCAACTCCAGCTCTGCGCCCTCGAGCTGCGAGGGCATGAAGCGGCGGATGATGTCGATTTCCTCCTGCTCCTGGGTGGCGAGCTCGCAGCGCCCGCCCTCCTCGTAGAGCCGGATCGATTCCTGACGCTGCTTCACCATGGTGGCGAGCATCGACAGGATCTCCTCCTCGTCTATGCCGTCCAGGTTGCCCTTTTCGCGCGCGGCGATGTCGCGGTCCTTCAGGGCCGCGTTGATCAGGCGCACGGTGGCAACGGCCCGCTGATCCTTCGCGAGCATGGCGTCTTTCAAGGCAGTCTTAAGCTGTTCGCGCAACATTCAGTTTCTCCCCAGAAACCGAGTGAGTCCGGCACATTGGCCCTGAGTTTGGCGTTGGCCGTGCCGGCCGTCGTCGCCCGTTCGCCGCACCCCCGATTACCGGGTCCCGCCGGCCGGTCGGGTACGAAAGCAGCGACAATATACGATCCGGTTTCATGTTGCAATGCCGAGATGGATTTCTAACCGATTGAACTTAAACAGTTTTTCAGTCGTCTTCCGGCTTGACCTTCATCGCTTCCTCGCGTATCACCCGGCCAATTTACCGACTGGTCGCCCCGTCCGCCCGCCGTGTTGGGACCCTCCGCCCGAGGAGGTATAGTCCCACGGCGCGACGGCTGACGACCGTCCCTCGGTAACCGCCTGACCCGGAGACACCGCATGACCGATCCTGCCGCCATCCCCCAAGACGCAACGGCGGTTCTGGTTCTGGCGGACGGGACGACGATCTTCGGTCGCGGCTTCGGCGCCGCCGTCACCAAGGTCGGCGAGGTGGTGTTCAACACCTCGATGACCGGCTACCAGGAGATCCTCACCGACCCGTCCTACGCCGGACAGATCATCACCTTCACGTTCCCCCATGTGGGAAATGTCGGCGCCAACGTCAACGACCACGAGACCGGCACCCCGGCGGCGCTGGGCTGCGTGCTGCGCGCCGATATCACGGACCCGTCGAACTACCGCTCCGAGCGCACCCTCGACGACTGGCTGAAGTCGCACGGCCTGCCCGGCATCGCCGGCGTGGACACGCGGCGTCTGACCCGGCGGATCCGCGACATCGGCGCCCCGCACGGCGCGCTCTGCGTCTCGCCCGATGGCAAATTCGACCTGGATGCCCTGAAGAAGCTGGCGGCGGACTGGCCGGGTCTGGAAGGCATGGATCTCGCCAAGCAGGTGTCCTGCACCCAGACCTACACCTGGGACGACCACGCTCTGGGGCTTCGCCGATGACGGCCGCAGCGACGGCTACGGCACGATGACGGCACCGACCAAGCACGTGGTCGCGGTCGATTTCGGCGCCAAGCGCAACATCCTGCGCAACCTGGCGGCCCAGGGCTGCAAGGTGACGGTAGTGCCGGCCGGCACCACGGCGGACGAGATCCTCGGCCACAGGTCCGGACGGCATCTTCCTCGCCAACGGCCCCGGCGACCCGGCGGCCACCGGCATTTACGCGGTGCCCGAGCTGCGCAAGCTGATCGACAGCGGCAAGCCGATCTTCGGCATCTGCCTCGGCCACCAGATGCTGGCCCTGGCGCTCGGGCGCCAAGACCGAGAAGATGCATATGGGCCACCGCGGCGCCAACCACCCGGTCAAGGACCTGGAGACCGGGAAGGTCGAGATCACCAGCCAGAACCACGGCTTCGTCGTCCAGGAAGCCAGCCTGCCCGACGGCGTGACCGTCACCCACCGCTCGCTGTTCGACGGCTCGGTGGAAGGCCTCAAGGTCGAGGGCAAGCCGATCTTCAGCGTGCAGTACCATCCGGAAGCCTCGCCGGGCCCGATGGACAGCCATTACCTCTTCGCCCGGTTCCGGGAAGCGATGGAGGGGTGATTGCCTGAGCCAATCCTAAATTTACATGATGTAGAGGAGTTCTTTGTCCTTTGCGGACTATATGATTTTCTAAAGGGTGGTGAGACTGTGATTGAAGACATCGTTGGTGATTTACCAGATAAAACGCAGATATTTTATGAGGATAGGATCGAAGACCAGTTCTTTAAGCTAGTTGATAAAGGTGTATTTGAGGTTATTTGGAATATCGGAAGTGGCAGCGATGACACGGTTATTTTATTGACGAAAGCAGGATATAATAGAGGATTAGATATTTATCGAAACAATGAATTTATCCACAACGCGGTTTTAAGTCGAGAGAAAAATGATATTTCGAGACTCTTGCCGCCTCATCATTCGTATGAGGATTTCCTAAGTTTAAGGAAAGATTCGTCGGGTGGCGCTCTGGAACCGGCTATCGGCCACAACAGCGGGTCGGTGATCGATTTTTCTAAGTATGACGAAGAAATCGAAGACGGCTTAGCGAGAATAGACAAAGCGATTGAGGCAATTCGAGGCGATAATAATATTGATACTGAATTAAAGCCCTCAATCATCTCTGCAATCCAATCAGGTGTCCAACATCTCCGGGATAGGGCTAGGGCGTTGCTCGGTGCTGTTCGAGAACCGATCCTAGCCGGCCTCACGAAGGGATTGGAAGTTGCAACAACAACAGCGACCGTAGCGGCGTTGACCGGCGCATTAACCTGGGCAACAGCCTTCTTCGCAGGACTTCATCTAATGCCCAAACGTACAGACATCTCCTCCATCCTGATCATCGGCGCCGGGCCGATCGTCATCGGTCAGGCCTGCGAGTTCGACTACTCGGGGACGCAGGCGTGCAAGGCGCTGAAGGACGAGGGCTACCGGGTGATCCTGGTGAACTCGAACCCGGCCACGATCATGACCGACCCGGGCACGGCCGACGCCACCTATATCGAGCCGATCACGCCCGGAGATGGTCGCCAAGGTCATCGAGCGCGAGCGTCCCGACGCCCTGCTGCCGACCATGGGCGGCCAGACCGCGCTGAACACCGCCCGGTCGCTGTCCCATGACGGCACGCTGGAGAAGTACGGCGTCGAGCTGATCGGCGCCGACGCTGAAGGCGATCGACAAGGCCGAGGACCGCCAGCAGTTCCGCGAGGCGATGGACCGCCATCGGCCTGGACACCCCGCGCTCGCGCCTGATCAACGACTTCGCCGATGCCGGCGAGGCCCTCGACCATGTCGGGACTGCCGGCGATCATCCGCCCGTCCTTCACGCTCGGCGGCCAGCGGCGGCGGCATCGCCTACAACCGCGAGGAATTCGAGCAGATCGTCCGCAACGGCATCCGCCTCTCGCCCGTCCAACGAGGTGCTGATCGAGGAATGCGTGCTGGGCTGGAAGGAGTTCGAGATGGAGGTGGTCCGCGACAAGGCGGACAACTGCATCATCATCTGCTCCATCGAGAACGTCGATCCGATGGGCGTGCATACCGGCGACAGCATCACCGTCGCCCCGGCGCTGACCCTGACCGACAAGGAATACCAGCGCATGCGCAACGCCTCGATCGCGGTGCTGCGCGAGATCGGGGTGGAGACCGGCGGCTCCAACGTGCAGTTCGCCATCGACCCGGCGACCGGCCGGCATGGTCGTCATCGAGATGAACCCGCGCGTCTCGCGTTCCTCGGCGCTGGCGTCGAAGGCGACCGGCTTCCCGATCGCCAAGATCGCCGCCAAGCTGGCGGTCGGCTACACGCTGGACGAGCTGGACAACGACATCACCGGCGTCACCCCGGCCAGTTTCGAGCCGACCATCGACTACGTGGTCACCAAGATCCCGCGCTTCACCTTCGAGAAGTTCCCCGGCGCCGACGCCCGGCTGACCACCTCGATGAAGTCCGTGGGCGAGGTCATGGCCATCGGCCGCACCTTCCACGAGAGCCTGCAGAAGGCCCTGCGCGGCCTGGAGACCGGTCTGGTCGGGCTCGACCCGATCGACCTCAAGGAGACCGAGGACGGCGATATCGACCGTCAGGCGATCATCGCCGAACTCAGCCAGTCGACCGCCGACCGCCTGCTGAAGGTCGGCCAGGCGCTGCGCGTCGGCCTGTCGGTGGAGGAGGTGCACCGCGCCTGCCACATCGACCCGTGGTTCCTGGAGCGCATGATCCGAGATCGTCGCCGCCGAGAAGCGGTTGGAGATCGACGGCCTGCCGGGCGACGTCGCCGGCTGGCAGAAGCTCAAGTCGATGGGCTTTTCCGACGCCCGCCTCGGCCAGCTCACCGGCCACGAGGAGGAGGTGGTCGCCGCCCGGCGCCGCGGTCTCGGGGTGCGCCCCGTGTTCAAGCGGATCGACACCTGCGCCGCCGAGATTCCGTCGCAGACCCCCTACATGTACTCGACCTACGAGATCGGCATCGGCGGCGGCGCGCCGGAAAACGAGGCCGAGCCGACGGACGCCAAGAAGATCATCATCCTCGGCGGCGGTCCGAACCGGATCGGCCAGGGCATCGAGTTCGACTATTGCTGCGTCCATGCCGCCTACGCCCTGTCGGCGGCCGGGTTCGAGACCATCATGGTCAACTGCAACCCGGAGACGGTCTCCACCGACTACGACACCTCGGACCGGCTGTATTTCGAGCCGCTGACCGCCGAGGACGTGATCGAGCTGGTCAACGGCGAGCAGAGCAACGGCCAGGTGATGGGCTGCATCGTGCAGTTCGGCGGCCAGACGCCCGCTGAAGCTGGCGGCGGCGCTGGAGAAGGCGCAGGCATCCCGATCCTCGGCACCTCGCCGGACGCCATCGACCTGGCGGAGGACCGCGAACGCTTCCAGAAGCTGCTGCAGCGCCTGGAGCTCAAGCAGCCGGCCAACGGCACCGCGACCTCGACCGAGCAGGCCGAGGCGATCGCCGAGGAGATCGGCTATCCGGTGGTCATCCGGCCGTCCTACGTGCTTGGCGGCCGGGCCATGGAGATCGTCCACGACGACGGAGGGCCTGCGCCGCTACATGCGCAACGCGGTCGTCGTGTCGGGCAAGAACCCGGTGTTGATCGACAGCTTCCTGCGCAACGCCATCGGAGATCGACGTGGACGCGCGTCGCCGACGGCGAGAGCGTGTTCATCGCCGGCGTCATGGAGCATATCGAGGAGGCGGGCATCCATTCGGGCGACAGCGCCTGCTCGCTGCCGCCGGTCTCGCTCGACAAGGCGGTCGATCGACGAGGTCAAGCGCCAGGCGGTGATGCTGGCCAAGGGCCTGAACGTGGTCGGGCTGATGAACATCCAGTTCGCCGTGCAGGGACGGCGAGGTCTTCATCCTCGAGGTCAATCCGCGGGCCTCGCCGCACCGTGCCGTTCGTCGCCAAGGCGACCGGCGTGCCGATCGCCAAGATCGCCAGCCGCGTCATGGCCGGCGAGAAGCTGGCCGCCTTCACCCTGCCGGACAAGGATCCGGAGCACGTCGCGGTGAAGGAGGCGGTGTTCCCGTTCGCCCGCTTCCCCGGCACCGACATCATTCTCGGCCCGGAGATGAAATCCACCGGCGAGGTGATGGGCATCGACAAGACCTTCGACCGGGCCTTCGCCAAGTCGCAGCTCGCGTCGGGGACGGTCCTGCCCGCGGGCGGGACGGTGTTCATTTCGGTGAAGGACGCGGACAAGGCGGCGATCGTTCCGATTTCCGCGGCGTTGCGCGATCTCGGCTTCGCGATCATGGCGACGGTCGGCACGGCCGACGTGCTGAAAGACGCCGGGATCGACAGCCACCGGGTCAAGAAAGTCCTCGAGGGCCGGCCCCATATCGTCGACAACATGCTCTCCGGGCATGTGGATCTGGTGATAAATACCACCGAGGGGGCGCAGGCCATCCGGGACAGTTTCAGCTTGCGTCACACCGCCCTTACGCACAACATTCCCTACTATACGACCGTGGAGGGGGCGCGGGCGGCGGTCCGGGCGATCGCGGCGATGCGTGACGGACACCTTGAAGTAGCCCCTCTGCAGACCTACCTCACCGGATCGTTCTGACGATTGCGGGGGGCGCGGTCGGGAAACCGGTCGTCGTTGCCGATCCAGACTGAGCCCGAAGCGGCGTCCGGAACGGATGATGGGATAGGTTTGAGCAGGCGAAGAGCCGATGGAAAAGGTGCCGATGACCGCAGAGGGGCATGCCCGTCTGACGGAAGAACTGAAGACTTTGAAGTCCGTGGAACGGCCGGCTGTGATCAAGGCCATCGCCGAGGCGCGTGAGCATGGCGATCTCTCCGAGAACGCCGAATACCACGCCGCGCGCGAGCGCCAGAGCTTCATAGAGGGCCGCGTCGCCGAGCTGGAGGATGTGATCAGCCGGTGCGAGGTCATCGACCCGAAGAAGCTGAAAGGCGAGACCGTCACCTTCGGCGTGACCGTTGAGGTCGCGGACGAGGAGACCGACGAGGAAACCCGCTACACGATCGTCGGTCCGTACGAGGCCGACATCTCCCGCGGCTTCATATCGACCTCCTCGCCGATCGCGCGCGCCCTGATCGGCAAGCGGGTGGGCGACTCGGTCGAAGTGACCACGCCGAAAGGCTCGAAGAGCTTCGAGATCCTGTCGATCGCGATCCAGTAGGACGACAGCGCCCGATAACTTCCTGACACTCCCGATCCCGGCCTGCCACTGAGGGCGCGGCCGGGAGTCGCGCGCGCCTGAAAACGCGGACGGCGCGGCTCGGCGGAGCGTTCAGCTCTCTTCCACCTCGTCGTCGTCCTCCTCCGGCATGTCCTCGATCGGCACGCCGGGCAGCCGCTTCTTGGTCCGGATCACGAGCGCCGTCTTGACGTTGGAGACCAGCGGCGCTGGTGTCAGCTTGGAGGTCAGGAAGCGCTGGAACGCATCCCAGTCCTTGGCGACGATCTTCAGCAGGAAATCCGCCTCGCCCATCAGCATGTGGCATTCGCGCACTTCGGGCCACTGGCCGACCATCTCCTCGAACCGGGCGAGATCGCCCTCCGCCTGGCTGGTGAGTCCGACATGGGCGTAGATGGTCACGGTGAAACCGAGGTGTTCAGGGGCCACCTCGGCATGGTATCCCCGGATGAAACCGGCTTCCTCGAGGGCGCGGACCCGGCGCAGGCAGGGTGGGGCTGAAATGCCGGCCCGGTTGGCCAACTCGACGTTTGTCATCCGGCCGTTGTCCTGAAGGTCGCGCAGAATTCGGCGGTCGATGCGATCAAGTTTCACACGTCGCATGTGGGCTCCGGGGGAATGTTTGAAATGTCTGGCAATCAGCGTAGGAACGTTGGCGTGCCTATAACCGATTCCAGCACTGTGAGCAAGATCGTTGCGTGATTGTGACATTTTCTTTCGATAACTGACGAGATGAGCGTTCCATCTGACACGCAGACACTTTGCTGGGTGCTGACGGACGGAACCGTCGGGATGCGGATCCAGTGTCTCGGACTAGCCGACGCGGCCGGGTTGACGCCCCTGATCAAGCGGATCCACCCGAGCCTGCTGCTGCGGGCCCTGCCGCAGGCGGGGACCTGGCCCGGCGTGCCGGCGACGGCCGGCGGCGACCCCATCGCCGAGCCCTGGCCGGATGTCGTGATCTCCTGCGGGCGCCGAACGGCGGGGGCGGCACTGGCCGTCCGCCGGCTTGCAACGCGCGGCGGTACCGTTCCGTTCCTTGCCCATATCCAGGACCCGCGGATCGACCCGAAGCATTTCGATCTGCTGATCGTCCCCGAGCACGACCCCGCGCGTGGTCCGAACGTCGTCACCACGCTGGGTGCCCTGAACCCGCAGGCGCCCGAAAAACTCCAGGAAGCGGCAAGGCCCTGGCTGACCGAAACCGCCGATCTGCCGCGGCCGCTCATCGCGGTGAATGTCGGCGGCTCGAACAAGCGCTATGACTTCTCTCCGGACGCGGTTTCCCGCTTCGTCGAGGCTCTGAAAGGTCTTGCCGCAAGCACCGGCGGATCGCTGCTGGTCGCCTGCTCCCGGCGCACGGACGACGCCACCCGGGCCGCGTTGGCCACGGGTCTCGCGGACGTCCCGGGCATCGTGTGGACCGGCGAGGGCGAGAACCCCTATCTCGCTTTCCTGCATCTCTGCGATGCCCTTGTCGTGACGTCGGACTCGGTCAACATGGCATCGGAGGCGCTGGCGACCGGCAAGCCCGTGCACATCGCCACCGTCGAACCGGAGAGCGGCCGGCTCGCCGCCTTCCACGGCCGCCTGCGGGAGCTGGGCTACACGCGGCCCTTCGAGGGGCGGCTGGAGACCTGGCAGTACGACCCGCTGTTGGAGACCGCGCGGGTGGGGGCCCTTCTGGCGGATCGGCTGGCGGCGCATGGCGGAGGTCGGACGAGGGATCGCGCCGGCCGATAGCCCCGATAGGGAGGCCCGCATTGCCGATCCACGGCGGTTCGGTTATGTGGGGCGTCTACCGGGAGATCCTGCAAACAGTGACGGCGTGGAGCCATGGCGCTCAAGATCGACACCTTCTCGAACCAGGTAGGCGGATTCAGCTTCTTCAAGGCGGTTGGCCATCCGCTGACCGCGGAGAGGATCGCCGTCCTGCTCGCCGATCTGGCGGCCGGCGGACCGGTGGCGCTCTACGACCCGCTCGGCCATCTCGAGACCTTCGCCGAACTGCACGACGTGTCGGATCTCGCCGTCGACGCCGTCTACGTGCAGGCCGTCGAACGTCTGGGCAGCGATGTGCTCGGCCATCCGGCGCGACCGATCACCGAGATCGGCGCCAGCACCGCCCGGGCGCTGCTGATCCCGGCCTTCGACACGGGACGCCTGGTCGACCATATCCGCCACCTGCTGCCGGACGGCATGAAGGTCGTCACCCTGGATGACGCCCGTCTGCCCGATGCCATGCTGTCGAACCCCCGCAAGTATCTCGACCCGCTGAATTTCGCGATCAATCACGGATTCCTGCGCGACGGCGGCGGTCGGCACACCCGTCTGGTCACCGCGAACTACTGGAGCGGTTACGGCGCCAAGGATATGCGGCTTTGGCTGCGCCTGTTCGACGCCGACGGCACGGTTCTGGTCACCTGGGAGCAGGATCTGCCGAACGGCCCGGCCGGTATCGTCATCGACAGTGCCGAGATCCGCGCCCGGTTCGGCCTCGGCGATTTCGCCGGCACCCTTTTCATCCATGCGCTCGGCGCCCGCGGTCACGACGTGGTCAAGTACGCGGTGGACACCTACGGCGACGCGCCGGAGGAACTGTCCTGCACCCATGACGCCAATGCCTGGCCGGCCGATTTCTATGCCGGCCTGCCCGCCGCCAATCCGGGTGAGCGCATCGTCCTGTGGCTGCAGAACGCCCACCCGAACGCGGCACCGGCCGGGGCGATGGCGCTCAACCTGATGGGCAGCGACGACATCCGTCCGATCGACCGGGAAGTCGCCGGTTTCGGCACGATCTCCATCGATCCGGCGGACCTGTTCCCCGACGCGGCCTGGCCGGCCCAGTTCGAGCTGCGCGCCGGCAAGCACGTGGTGCGGCCGCGCTACGAGGTGGTCGCCGGCAACAGGCGCACCCGCATCGCGCATGTGAATGTCGAGCGCACCGACCTGAAGGGCGACCCGGCCATCGCCAAGGCGATGACCAATCTTGGCAAGGGGTACATCCTACCGGCCCCCGTTCTGCCGGTGGACCGCTACCGGACCTTCGCTCTGCCGACGCCGATGTCGACGGGACAGAAGAAGCTGCCGATCGCCGCCATTCTGCTCGATGCCGACGGCACCGAGATTTCCCGCCGGACCCTCGGCGTTCTGGACCGGGCGGACAGCGTCGCGATTGAAGCGGCCGAGCTGATGAACGGTGCATCGCTGCCGTCGGGTTACGGCCATCTGGAACTGATCTACGACTTCTCCGAAGGCGGCGAGGACGCGCCGGACGGCTGGTTGCACGGCCTGTTCCGTTACGAGGACACCGAGAGCGGCCATGCGGCGGATACCAGCTTCGGGGCGCATGTCTTCAACGGCCTCCTGACCTTCAGGGGTGAGCCGCAGAGCTATGGCGGCCCGCCGCCGGGCCTGTCGACCCGCCTGTTCCTGCGCTTGGGCAACCGCATGCCGGGCTCGGCCCACGGCCGCGGCGTCGACTCGCTCTGCCATCTGATCTATCCGGCCTCGACCCCCTGGCACGAGAGTTCCGAGACCGAGCTGATCCTGACCGGGGCCGACGGTGCGGAGATCGCCCGCACGCCGCTCGCGATCCCTTGTGGCGGCTCGCGCCTGTGGCGGGCCGGCGAGATGTTCGACGCCCAGGACATCGCGGCAGCCGGCGACGGCGGCTACATCCTGATCCGCGACACCACCTGCCGGCTGTTCGGCTATCACGGTCTGATCCGCGACGGGGTGTCGTTTTCCCTCGACCACATGTTCGGTTTCTGAAGCCGGGCCGTCAGATCGGTCGGAGTCGTGCATCGAAACCTGTCGACGAGGCCCCCCGACCGGCGGCGTCGGTGGCCCGGAAGACCTGAACACGCCCGGCGTCCGGCGAATGGCGGCGGAGGCGGTTGAGACAGGGCGCGCCGCCGCCTATCTTGCATCCATCGAGACAGGGAGGATGGCATGGCCGAGCATCGGGTGAAGGTTCTGATCGTTGGCGCGGGCGCGGCGGGTCTGACCGCCGGGATCTACACCGCGCGTGCGAACCTCTCGCCGGTGCTGCTCGCCGGGCTGCAGCCGGGCGGCCAGATGACCATCACTTCCGACGTGGAGAACTATCCGGGCTTCGCCGACGTGATCCAGGGGCCCTGGCTCATGGAGCAGATGCAGAAGCAGGCCGAGCATGTCGGCACCAAGATCGTGTACGACATCGTCACCGCCGTCGATTTCTCGACCCGTCCGCTGCGGTGCACGACCGACCAGGGCGACACCTACCTGGCCGACAGCGTGATCCTGGCGACGGGCGCCCAGGCCCGCTGGCTCGGCCTGCCGAGCGAACAGCATTTCAACGGCCGCGGCGTGTCGGCCTGCGCCACCTGCGACGGGTTCTTCTACCGCGAGAAGGACGTGGTGGTGGTCGGCGGCGGCAACACCGCCGTGGAGGAGACGCTCTATCTCGCCAATATCTGCCGGTCTGTGACGCTGGTGCACCGCCGCGACAGCCTGCGGGCCGAGAAGATCATGCAGGACCGCCTGTTCCGCCACCCCAAGGTGTCGGTGGTATGGGACAGCGTGGTCGACGAGGTTCTCGGCGGCAGCGGTCCCATGGACGGCGTCGAGGCGGTGCGGGTGAAGAACGTGAAGACCGGCGACACCACGGACATCGCCGCCGAGGGCCTGTTCGTCGCCATCGGTCACGATCCGGCCACCGGTCCCTTCCGCGGTCAGGTCCCGCTCGACGACGAGGGCTATCTGATCACCGAGCCGGGGGCGACGCGCACCTCGATTTCCGGTGTCTTCGCCGCCGGCGACTGCGTCGACAAGGTCTACCGTCAGGCGGTCACGGCGGCCGGCATGGGCTGCATGGCGGCGTTGGAAGCCGAGAAATACGTGGCGGAACTGGAGGATGCGGCGCAGGTCGCGGCGGCCGAATGACCCCGCCACGTTCCTTCTTCGCGTCGGATCGTGTAGACAGGGACGAGGAATGGGTCGGATAGCGGTCGGGCGATGGACTGGGACAAGCTCAGGGTATTTCATGCCGTCGCCGAAGCGGGAAGCTTCACCCATGCCGGCGAGACCCTCAATCTCAGCCAGTCGGCGGTCAGCCGCCAGATCAGCGCGCTGGAGGAGAGCCTCAAGCTGCCGCTGTTCCACCGGCATGCGCGCGGCCTGATCCTGACCGAACAGGGCGAGGTGCTGTATCAGACCGCCCGCGACGTCTTCGCCAAGCTGGCCACGACCGAGGCGCTGCTGTCGGAGGGCAAGGACAGTCCGAAGGGTCCGCTACGGCTGACCACGACCGTTGCGCTGGGTTCGAACTGGCTGGCGCCGAGGCTTGCCGCGTTTCTCGATCTCTATCCGGAAATCGGCCTCTCGGTCATCCTGAACGACAGCGAACTCGACCTGTCGATGCGCCAGGCGGATGTGGCGATCCGACTTACGCCGCCGCGTCAGCCGGATCTGATCCAGCGCCACCTGAAGACCATCAAGTTCCACCTCTACGCGGCACCGGATTATCTGACCAAGTACGGACTGCCCAAGACTCCGGCCGATCTCGCCAGCCATCGTCTGGTGATCTACGGAGAGACCGCGCACCCGCCTTTTCCGAACGTGAACTGGCTTCTGGACACCGCCGCCGGCCATCGCGGACGCCACGTGAACGTGGTGCGGTTGAACAATTATTTTGCAATTTACCGTGCAGTGCAAACCGGGCTCGGCATCGCTGCGCTGCCCGACTACATGGCGCGCGAGGATGTCAGTCTGATCCGTGTGATCCCGGATCTGGAAGGCCCCCAGGTGCCGACCTATTTCGTTTATCCGGAAGAGCTTCGCCACTCGAAGCGCATCATGGTGCTGCGCGACTTCCTGATCCAGGAAGTGGCGCGCTCACAATTCTGAACAAATCGCAAACCAAGCCATGCAAAAACCGCATGGCCGGACTGACCAAATAGGTATGGTCCGAAAGGCAGCGAATGCCTATTTCATGATCATCGCGATGTTGCGTTGCAGCATCGCCTCCGAGCCCCCCCGCTCGGAGCAGGGTCCCTCGGGATCCTACGTCTCCCAGACGTGAAGCCTCCCTGTTCAACTTGCCGGGAAACCTAGTTTCCCGGCAATTTTTTTTGCCCTGGCGGCGGCGGTTTCGGCCGTGCGGATGGCTAACGAATTCTTCATTTCTGACGGTTAAACATCGCACACCGTCGCATAGAGATGTTTTTGGTCCTGGACAGGGCCATCGGCGGTCGGGCCGAACGCCAACTGCTCAGACGGGGACGGGTTCGCGCTGTGTCATCGGGATCGAACCGCTATGCAACTGTTTGGGCGAGACAAGCGCGCCGCTGAAATTCTTCGGGAAAGCTGGCCCGGGGCGTTCCGGGTGCAGGAACCGGTGGACGACCTGCGCCGGGAAGCGGTGCTGGCGGCCGACGAGCTTGTGGCGGGAGGCCGGGGGCGGATCGACCGCCTCTTCGCGATCATCGAAAGCGAACCGCCGACCCTGAAGTGGGATCCGGACGTCACGGATCTCGGCGCCGGCGAGCTGGCGTTCCTGCTTCGGTTCTGGCTGGAGCGCAGGCAGGGAGACGGACCGCCGCCGTCCAGGATGATCGATGCGCTGGACCTGAAGCCGGCTCTCGGCTTCATCATGCTGATGGAACCGACGGCGGACGGCGAGGACTTCCGCTACCGGGTTTACGGCTCGCGGATCGTGGAGTATTCGAAGATCGAGATGACGGGGAAATGCGTCTGGGACGTCCCGTCTCCCTATGTCGCGGCGTTCTTCCTCTCCACATATCGCGCTGTGTCGATCCGCAGACAGCCGCTGCACGCCTTCCACCGCTCGCGCCTGGACCAATACTACGCCCAGTGGGACCGTCTGATTCTGCCCTTCGTCGACGACGAGGGCACGGTCAACCGTCTCCTCGTCGGCAACGTTCCCAGCGTCCGGCGCTGACCCCGCTCTCAACCGGCGTGCGGCGTCAGGATCTGACGGACGGCTTCGCCGGAAGCCAGCTTGTCGAAGCCCTGGTTCATCTTGTCGAAGCCGATATGCTCGCCGATTAGCTGGTCGACGGGCAGCCGGCCCTGGCGGAACGCCTCCAGGTATCTCGGTATGTCGCGGACCGGCACGCAGGAGCCCATATAGCTGCCGCGCACGGCGATCTCGCGGCTGACCAGATCGGCCGCGGGGATCGGAAAGTCCTCGCCCTGGGGCGACAGCCCCACCGTGACGAGCTGGCCGCCGGTTTTCAGGATGTCGTAGCCTGTCTTGAGCGCCGGAATGACCCCGGCCCCTTCCAGCGAGACGTCCACGCCCCCGCCGGTCAGGTCCTTGATCTGCTGCACATGGTCTGCCTCGCGGGCGTCGACGGTGTGGTGAGCGCCGAGCTGGCGCGCGAGGCCGAGCTTGGCCGGATTGATGTCGACGGCGATGACCTGCGCCGCACCCCCGAGAATGGCGCCGAGCATGGCCGAAAAACCCACGCCGCCGAGACCGATCACAGCCACCTTGTCGCCCGGCGCGACCCGGGCGGCGTTCAGGGCTGCCCCCACACCGGTCATCACCGCGCAGCCGAAGATCGCCGCCGTTTCGAGCGGAATGTCGCCATCGATCTTGACCACGGACCCCCGGTCGACCACGGCGTATTCGGCGAAGCAGGAGACGCCGGTCTGATGGTTCACCGGATTGCCCTTGGCATCCTTTAGCCGTTTGCCGCCGCCCATGAGATCGCCCTTCGCCCGGGCGATCGCATGCGTCTCGCAGATCTGCGGCCGTCCCTCGAGGCAGCGCACGCAGAGCCCGCAGCTTGCCGAGAACTGGAACACGACCGGATCACCCGCCTTGATGTCGCGAATGCCGGGGCCGACCTCGACCACCTCGCCGGCGCCTTCGTGCCCGAGGACCACGGGCAGCGGCCGCGGGCGGGAGCCGTTGATCACCGACAGATCGGAATGGCAGAGCCCGGCGCCGACGATCCTGACCAGCAGCTCGCCCGGACCCGGCGGATCCAGCTCGACCTCCTCGATGGCGAGGGGAAGGCTCTTGGCATAGGGCATCTCCGCCCCGATCTCGCGCAGAACGCAGGCACGCATCTTCATGTCGATCTTTCCTCCCGGCGTCGAAGGCGCCGTCGCTTCTTGATGGGGTGGATCCCCGATCGGATTGCTGGGAGCCTATCGCGGCGGACACGGCCCTGCCAGACGTCGAAATCCGCCCTGGCTAGCGCAGGGCGCGCAGGCCGATGGCGACCGGATCGGTGAAGGCCCAACGTATGGCGGCCGGAACGTCGATCCGCAGCGCGACCACCCGGTTTTCCGGCCAGGGCTCGCCGTCGAACAGGCGCCGGGCGGCGCTTGCGTGCGGTAGATACGGCGACAGGACGAAGCCCTGCCGCGCGATGTCCGGGATCAGCCGATGGCCATGCTCGCTGCCGTCGGCCAGGCTAACCGACATCTCCACCGCCGGCGTCTGATGCAGGAGCGAGAGCACGCGCCCCGCCCAGGACAGGGAAAGGTCGACCTTCGCCATCAGCGGCGCGTCCAGGTCCGGGACCGGGAGCCGGGTCCCCAGGCCGACGCTCAGGCTCTGCTCCGGACCGAGGGTCACGACGGCGTCTTCGCCCCGGCGCTGGAGGATCAGCACGTCGATGCCCTCGTTCAGGTGATGGACGGGTCCGGCCAGTTCGGCCGCGGCGTACCGGCGCAGCAGCGTCGGCCAGAGCGGGCCTTCGGCCAGGCTGGGGTAACGGTTGTCGATCGAGCCGGGCGCCAGGAGCACGGTGTCGGGCGCGTCGTGTCCGTCGACGAAGGCCAGATTGGCGGCGACCAGGGCGGCGGTATAGGTCGAGTATTCCTGGAAGACCGGCCGTGGACGATAGGCGGCGCCGCCATCGGAGCCGGCCGCGATCACGGCCGCCTGGATCGACGGGATGGTGTCGATCGTGCCGTCACCGGGCGGCAGCGGGTTGCGCGCGCGGATCGCTGCCATGGCCTCGGCCCGCCGTCCGCGCTGCTCGGCCATCCAGCCCGACGGGTCCGCGAGGATTGCCGCCGCCTCCCGAAGCGTCTGAAGCGGCGTTCCGACCAGGGTCTGGTGAACGAGGGCCGGGGCACCAACTCCCGGCTGTACGATCATCCGGGCGGGCGCCAGGAGCGCGATCGCCAGGCCGCCGATCAGCAGCAGCTGGCGTATGCGGGTCGGAAAGGCGGGACCGGCCGTGGCGGCGAAAAGCGCGGCGCCGGTCCCCAGGCAGGTCCAGGAGATCAGCGTGTGCAGATCCTGACGCGTGAATCCGGCCTTATAAGTGACGAACCAGTAGGCCGAGGCTGCGACGAACAGGAGCGCCCCCGACCATGTGCCCAGCAGCCCGCTCTTGCGCTCGCCGCTCGCCGCGAGCGCGAGCACGGAGAGGCTCGCGGCCAGAAAGGCGCCGAGTTCGACCGCCCGCAGACTGTCGAACACCGTCATCGCCTTGTTGAAGCCGGCGGCGACCTCCAGGCTGAGGCCGACGAAGGCGGGCATCGAGGAGAGCGACTGGCCGGCTGCGATATAGAAGGCGAGCGTGGCGAGCAGGGCGACCGGGACGAGGAACGGTGGGCGTCGCTTCAGCATCCGGTCCACGTCCACCACCAGCAGCAGGCTGAGGGCCAGAACCGCGAAGGTCGTCTTGATCAGGACGGCGAGCCCGCAATAGACCGCGGCCGCCAGCAGGTACCATCTCGGCGCAGCCGGTCTGCGGAAATGCAGCAGGACCACGAGGAAGGGCAGCAGGAAATAGGCGCTGTCGCCGATCATCGGCAGGGACACCAGCGCCGCCGCCACGGCCGCTGCCGACGTCCAGAAGCCGGCACCGCGTACCGCCAGCGCGATGCCGAGGCCC